>CAVWCU010000001.1:0-2045680 GCA_963753585.1 uncultured Solirubrobacterales bacterium
GCCGAGGGTCTCGAGCATCTCCTCGACGCGGACGAACTTGACCCGGGGGCGGCCGTGCGGCTCGCCGCGGCCGACCTCGGCCTGGTCGATCGCCTGCCAGTCCTCGAAGCTGACGTAGCGGACGCCGCGCTCGGCGAGCAGGTCCTCGACCGCCGCGGGGTCGGGGCTCTCGGGGCTCGAGCAGGGTCTGCGACTCGACGTCGGCGAGCAGGTGCTGGACGGTCTCCAGCGCGTCTTTCTTGTTGGTGCCGATCACGCCGGAGGGGCCGCGCTTGATCCAGCCCGCCGTGTAGTGGCCGACCTTGTGGCCGGAGTCGTGGGAGTCGAGCACGCGCCCGCCCTCGTTGAGGATCAGGCCGCGCTTCTCGTCGAAGGGGACGCCCTCGATCGGGATGCCGGTGTAGCCGACCGAGCGCAGGACCAGGCCGCACTCGAGCTCTTCGCGCTCGCCGGTGTCCTTGGCGCGCAGCGTGCCGCCTTCCTCGACCAGCTCGTTGCGGCCGATCGACGATCTTCTCGACCTTGCCGTCGCCCTTGATCTCGACCGGCGAGGCGAGGAAGCGCAGGACGATCCGCTGCTGCTTGCCCTCCGGCTCGCGCTGGGAGAACTCGCGCAGCGTCTCGACGTTGACCCGGGTCGTCTTGTCGGCCTCGTCGGACTCGAGGAAGGCGGCGCTGGCGGGGTCGAGCTCGACCTCGGCCGGGTCGACGATGACGTCGGCGTCCTCCATCTCGCCCAGCTCCTTGATCTCCGGGTTGGTGAAGGCGGCCTGGACCGGGCCCGCGGCGGCCGAGCACGACGATCTCGCGGATCTGCTTGCGGTCGAGCAGCTCGATCGCGTGGTCGGCGGTGTCGGTCTGGCGCAGCTCGTGGTCGGTCAGCGCCAGCATCCGGGCGACGTCCATCGCCACGTTGCCGTTGCCGATCACGACCGCGCGCTCGCAGGAGAGGTCGAACTCGTCGTCGGCGTAGTCGGGGTGGGCGTTGTACCAGCCGACGAAGGCGGTGGCGGCGTGGCTGCCGGGCAGCTCCTCGCCGGGGATGCCGAGCTGGCGGTCGGTCTCGCAGCCGACCGTGAAGACGATCGCGTGGTAGAGCCGCTCGAGGTCCTCGACCTCGATGTCGTGGCCGACCTTGACGTTGCCGAAGAAGCGGAAGCCCTCGCGGGCCGCGGTTTTTTCGTAGACCCGGATCACCGACTTGATCTTCGGGTGGTCGGGGGCGACGCCGCCGCGGACCAGGCCGAAGGGGGTGGGGAGGCGGTCGAAGAGGTCGACCTGGGCGTGCAGCGTCCTCGTCTTTGAGGATGTGCTCGGCGGCGTAGAAGCCGGACGGGCCGGCGCCGACGATGGCGACGCGGAGGGGGTTCTCTGGGGTTCCGATCTTGGTCATGTGGACTCGGAGCTGGATGGGTGCGTCCGCGCGACGCGAGATAGCGGAAGCGGCGAGCTGGTCCCAGAGCGAGCGGCCGAGGACTGGCGCCGGCTCCCTCCCAGCCGTTCTCCGCGGCGAAGCGGTAGTAGCCGTCGTCGACCTTGATCAGGCGATCCTGCTCGTCGATCGCGTAGCTGAGCGTCTCGACGGTCACGGAGGCTCAGTCGATTATCGGTCACTCAGGTACGGGTGAAGCTTGACCGCGCCGGCGGGTCCGCGGCGACGCTGGCGGTGCCGTCGAGAGCGTCGAGCGCCTTGCGCACCGACATCGCCACGCAGGTGAAGATCGGCGTCTCGCGCTCGGTGTAGTCGCTCGACTCGGTCGGGCGCAGCTCCTGCACCAGGTCGAGGAACATCGCCCGGGTCGTCGCCCTCGAAGGCGACGACGAACTCCTGGTCGTCGAGGCCGAAGGAGTAGGAGGTGTTGATCGTGATCTCCGGGTAGCGGCGGCCGACCTCGATGTGGCTTTTCATGATCCGTCCCCGCTCCTCCGCCGGCAGCCCGTACCAGCGGCGCTGCTTGACCATCGGGTAGAGGAAGAGGTACTTGCGCTCGGAGACGCAGATCTCCGGCCGCGCCTCCTCCTCGGAGTAGGGCGAGCGTTTGGTCATCGAGAGGAACGAGTAGGGCGTCTCGGCCCACTTCGCCAGGCCGCTCTGGCCGAGCACGACGTGGAAGGTGTGCAGATCGTCGAGGTTGGGGCTCTGGCTGAGCAGGACCAGGTCGACGTCGCCGCGCGTGCCTATGGTTGAGTAGGCGCGCAGCGAGCGGTCGAGGGCGAAGTCCTCGCAGGCGGCGAGGAACTCCGCTTGTCGGCGGCGCGCAGCTCGGCGTCGCGGCGGCGCCAGGCGGGATCGATCTTGAAGAACGTGAACTTGGCGAAAGTGCGGTCGGCCATCGGGGTCACGATAGCGCCGCTCGGCCGTGATCGCGGTGGCGATCGGGGTGCTGCTCGCGCTGCGCCTGGCCGGTGCCGGCTTCGACGGCGACCCGCTGGCGGTTGCGGCTGACGCGGCGCCCGACGACCGCCTCTGGGAGGTCGGCGACCGCCGCGGGCCGGTGATCGGCATCACACTGCTGGTCTGGCTCGTGGCTTCGGGCTGGCGATGGCTGTGGACCGCGGGCGGGCCGGCCGCTCGCGGCGCGTCTGCTCGCCCTCGCGCTCGTCTATGCTGCCGCTGGTCTCCTGGCCGCGGCCGCGCTGGAGCCGAGCGCGCGCTCGAACGGCTGCTGGCTGATGCTCGGCACGCCGGTGCTGGCCGCTCTGACCCTGGCCGCGCTCGGCGGCTACCGGGCGCTGGCGTCGCCTGCGCGGCGACCGTGCTCGCCTACGCGGTCGACGTGGTCGCCGGCTCGCCGCTGACCCGCTCTCGCTGCTCGGCCCCAACCCCGGCCTCGGGGACCGCTTCTACGGGATCGGCAACGAGCTGGAGGCGCTCCTGGCGGTGCTGGTCGTGGCCGGGACGGGCGCGGCGCTGACCGGGTTACGTGCCCGAGCGCGTCAAAGCGCACGCGCCGCGTGGCCCCGCGGCCTTCCTCGTCGTCGCGGCGGTGCTCTCGCTTTCGTCTTCGCCTCCGGCCGCTACGGCGCCGACGTCGGCGCGGCGATCGTGCTGCCGCTCGGCGCCGCCGTCGCCGCGGCGCTGCTCGCGCGGCCGCCGCGCGCTTGGCGCTGCTCGCGCTTCGCGATCGCCGATCCCGGCCCTGGCGCTGCTCGCCGCTGGCGGACCTGCTCAGCGGCGCCGACGCCCACCTCACCCGCACGGTGCTCGACGCCGCAGCGGCGGCGACGCGCCGACGTCGCTCGGCGCCGGCTGCAGCAGTCGGCGCACAGCTTCGCCCGGCCGATCCTGCTCGTCTTCCTGCCGCGTGGTCGCTCGCCGTCGCTGTCGTCGCCTGGGTCCGGCGCGAGCGGATCGCCGCCTGGCTGCACGGCCGTCCCGCGATGCGCGCCGGCCTCGCCGGCGCGCTCGCGGCGACCGCTCGTCGGCACCCTCGCCAACGACTCCGGCGCCCTGCTGCTCGAGATCGGCAGCCGCCTATCTGCTCGTCTTCGCTCGGCTATCGCCTGGGCCGAGAGCGGCGCCCGGATGCAGACCCGGGACATCGTCTACCCTTAGCGCTTCGTGCGCATCGCCCTCGTCTCGCCATATTCCTGGACCTATCAGGGCGGCGTGAACCGGCACGTCGAGGCGCTCGCCGAGGAGTTCCTCGGGCGTGGCCACGACGTCCGGGTGCTCGCCCCCTTCGACCCGCCCGACCGCCTCAGCCGGGTCGCTGCACCGTGCGCCGCGCCGAGCGCGCGAGCTGCCCGACTACCTGATCCCGCTCGGCCGCACGGTCGGCTTCGGCGCCAACGGCGCGGTCTCCAACCTCTCGCCGTTCCCGCCGGCGGCGTCGTCGAGCTGCGCCGGGAGCTGCGCCGGGGCGACTACGACGTCGTCCACGTCCACGAGCCGCTGGTGCCGCTGGTCGGCTGGAACGCGGCGCTCGGCGCCCGCGCGCCCGTCGTCGGCACCTTCCACGCCTACTCGACCAAGGCGCTCCCCAACCACATCGCCAACGCGCTCGGCGCCCGCCGCATGTTCAACCGGCTCTCCGCGCGGATCGCCGTCTCCGAGGCGGCCGCCTGGACCGGCCGGCGCTGGTTCGGCGGCCACTACGAGATCGATCCCCAACGGCGTCGACGTCGACGGCGGCGCCGAGCGGGCCGAAGCCGCCGAGCGAGGAGCTGCGTGTCGCTCTTCGTCGGCCGCGCCGAGGAGCGCAAGGGCCTGCCGGTCCTGCTGACCGCCTTCGACGCGCTGGTCGAGCACGTGCCCAGCCGCCTCACCGTGATCGGCGCCGAGCGCGAGGACGTGCTCCGCTATCTCGCCGACCCCGAGACGATGCGCTCGATCGACGTGCGCGGCCGCGTCTCCGGCGAGGAGCTCTGGCGACGCCTGCACGAGGCCGACGTGCTCTGCGCGCCCTCGCTCTCCGGCGAGAGCTTCGGCATGGTCCTGACCGAGGCCTTCGCCGCCGGCACGCCGGTCGATCGCCTCCGCCATCGCCGGCTACAGCGACGTCGTCACCGACGGCGTCGACGGCGTCCTGGTCCCGCCCGGCGACCCGCAGCGGCTGGCCGAGGAGCTGCAGCGCGCGTACCACGAGCCCGAGCGGCTGGCGGCGATGGGCGCGGCGGCCCGCGCAGAGCGCCGAGCGCTACGCCTGGCCGCGCGTCGCCGACCGGGTCACCGAGGTCTACGAGCGGGCGATCGAGGCGCCCGAGCCCCGGGCGCCGGTCGAGCGGGTCGCCCACTGGGCCGGCGTCAGGCCGGCCGACGGCGGCCCGCCGCAGCCCGCCGCAGCGGCTGCCCTCGCTCGACCCGCCCCTGGCGCAGAGCGGCAGCCGCAGGCGGCGGATCGCGCGCCGCGTCGGCCTCGGCGTCGCCGGCGTCGCTCGGCGTCGGCCTGACCGCGCTCGCGGCGCAGAAGATCGGCGTCGACAACGTCGTCGAGAGCATCGTCCGCTCCGACCTCGACCTGGGTCCTGGTCGCCTGCGCGCTGATGGCGCTCTCGCTCTTCTTCCGCGCCGCCTCCTGGTACTGGATCGTGCGCGCCGCGCTGCCCAACCGGCCGGTGCGGCGCCGCGACGTCACCTCGGCGACGATGATCGGCGTGCTGATGTCGGCGACCCTGCCGGCGCGGCTCGGCGAGCCGGCGCGGGCGATGATCGCTGGCGCGGCGGATCGGCCGCATGCGCGAGACCTTCCCGGTGCTGCTCGGCACCCTCGTCTCGCAGACCGCTGCTCAACATCGTCGCCCTGGCGCTGCTCGGCGTGATCATCGTCTCCAGCACCGACCTCTTCCACTCCAGCACCGAGAAGCTCTTCCTCTTCAGCCTCGTGCCGCTCGCTGCTGCTCGTCGTCGTTCTGCCGCGCCGGCGCTGGTGCGCCGCAACGGCAACGGCCGCGTTGCCCGGCTCGGCGCCGGCGCTGCACCGGGCGCTGGTGCAGGTGCGGGCCGGCCTCGCCGTCTTCAGCGAGCCGCGCCGCGGCGTCGTCGCCAGCGCCGCGCAGCTCGCCGCCTGGGCGATCCAGCTCGCCGCCTGCTGGGCGCTGTTCGCTGCCCTCGGGCTCGACGACCAGGCCGGGATCGGCGCTGCTGCGGCGGTTCTCTTCGCGGTCAACGTGACCGCCGTAGTGCCGGCGACCCCTCCAACATCGGCGTCTTCCAGCTCGCCGTGATCAGCGTCCTGCACACCGGCTTCGGGCATCGGCACCGCCGACGCACTTGCCTACGGCGTCATCCTGCAGGCGGTCGAGATCGCCACCGCCGTGGCCCTCGGCCTGCCCTCGCTGGTTCGCGAGGGGATGACCTGGAGCGACCTGCGCGTGCAGGCGCTCTCGGCCTCGCCCGCGCGCTTGCAGCCGCACCCGACGCGCGAACGCGTCTAGGCCTCGGCCGGCTCGCGCTCGGGCGGCAGCACGCCGCCCCTCTCGGTGCCGGCGATCAGCTCGTCGGGGGCATCGTTCTCGGGGATGAAGCCGGACTTCATGCCGAAATAGACGGCCTGGGGGTGGTGGGCGACGATCGCCACCGTCGACTGCTCTGGCATCACGGCGTAGCCGTCAGAGAGGGTCATGCCGATCTCCTCGAGCTCGAGCAGGCGCCAGACCTTCTCGTGCTCGGACTGGTCGGGGCAGGCTGGGTATCCCCAGGAGTAGCGGCGGCCCTGGTCGAGCGGGATTGCCAGCTCACGGCGGACCTCGGAGTGCAGCCACTCGGCCAGTCCCTCAGCGGCCTGCACGCCGATCCCGTGGGCGATAGAGCTGCTCGGCGAACTCGCCTTCCCGCTCCAGCCGCTCGATCAGCTCGGTCACCTCGGGGCCGACGGTGACGCCCTGCAGGGCGACGACGTCGCGCTCGCCCGACTCCAACGGGCGGAAGAAGTCGGCGAGGCAGATGCGGTCGTGCTTGGGCTGGCGCGGGAAGACGAGCCGCTCGAGCTCGCGCTCCGGATCGCCGGGGTCGAAGACGACCAGCTCGTTGCCGTCGGCCGCCGCCGGGAAGTATCCGAGCCTGGCCCGCGGGTGAAGGTAGTCCTGCTCGCGCCACATGCGCTCGAGGCGAGGGGCGAAGCCCTCCTCGCCGTCTGCTCCCTCGACCAGCTTGCGCCAGGCCTCGCCCTTGACGCCGCGCCCGCCCCAGTGCAGCTTGAAGAGCACGTGGCGGTCGAGGTGGGGGAAGACCTCGTCGAGGTCGATCTCGACCTCGCGCACGCCCCAGAAGGGGGGCTCGGGGATCGGCACGTCGGTGCGGGCGGCGGAACGGACGCTTGCGTCGGTGATCGGCGGCCCGTCGTCGACCCTCGCCGGCTTCTCGCGCAGCTCCTGTGCCTCGGCGCGGATCCGGGCGACCAGCGCCTCGCGTGCCTCCGCGTCGACCAGGGCGTCCATCGTGTCGAGGCCCTGGAAGGCGTCCTTGCAGTAGAAGACGCCCGGTTCGTAGACCTCGTCGGACTCCTTGCCCTGGGGGTAGAGCGTGCGACGGCCGAAGTCGCGGTTGATCGCCGCGCCGCCGATCAACACCGGGAAGCCGAGCCCGCGCTGGTGCAGCTCCTGGACGCAGATCGGCATCTGCTTGGAGGTCGAGACGAGCAGGGCGGAGAGGCCGATCGCGTCGGCCTCGTTCTCGACCGCGGCCTCGATGATCGCGTCGACCGGGACCTGCTTGCCGAGGTCGATCACGGTGTAGCCGTTGTTGGTAAGGATCGTGTTGACCAGCGACTTGCCGATGTCGTGCACGTCGCCGAAGACGGTGGCGATCACCACCTTGCCCTTGGTGTGGCCATCGATCCGGTCGAGGTAGTTCTCCAGCTGCGCGACGGCGCGCTTCATCGCTTCCGCCGACTGCAGGACGAAGGGCAGGATCAGTTCGCCGGCGCCGAACTTGTCGCCGACCTCCTTCATCGCCGGCAGCAGGACCTCGTTCAGCGTCGGCACGGCGCCGATCTTCTCGACCGAGCGGTCGATCCACTCCTCGACCCCCTCCTTCTTGCGGCGCAGGATGTGCCAGTGCAGGGCCTCCTCGGGCTCCATGCCCTCGGTCGGGTCGCCCGCCTCCTCGGCGGCCTCCTCGCCCTTGGACTCGAAGTGGGCGATGAAGCGCTCCAGCGCGTCCTCGCGGCGGTCGAAGACGAGGTCGTCGGTCAGCTCGCGCTCCTCGGCGGAGATCTCCGAGTAGGGGGTGATGTGGTTGGGGTTGACCATCGCCAGGTCGAGGCCGGCCTCGACGCAGTGGTGCAGGAAGACCGAGTTGAGCACCGCGCGCGGCCGGCGGCGAGACGCCGAAGGAGACGTTCGAGACGCCGAGCGAGGTCTTCACGCCTGGCAGCTCGGCCTTGATCCGACGGATGCCCTCGATCGTCTCCACCGCGGAGGGCTGCCACTCCTCCTCGCCGGTCGTGAGCGTGAAGGTGAGCGCGTCGAAGATCAGCGCCTCGGGATCGAGACCGTGCTCCGCGCAGGCGATGTCGCGGATGCGCTTGGCGATCTCGACCTTGCGCTCTGCCGTCTTCGCCATCCCGACCTCGTCGATCGTCAGCGCGATCAGCGCCGCGCCGTGGGCCTTGGCGATCGGCACGACGACATCGGCCTTCTCGCGGCCGGCCTCGAGGTTGATCGAGTTGACGATCGCCCGCCCGGGGATCTGCTCCAGCGCTGCCGCGGATCACCTCCGGCTCGGTCGAGTCGACCTGGATCGGCGCCGGCTGGGTCAGCGAGATTCGCTTCACCACTGTTGCCATCTGCTCGTCCTCGTCGGAGCGCTCGGTCAGCGCCACGCAGACGTCGAGCACGTGGGCACCGCCTTCGACCTGGTCCTCGGCGACCTGGACCAGGCCGTCGTAGTCGTCGGCGAGCAGCAGTTCCTTCGCCTTGCGCGAGCCCTGCGAGTTGACCCGCTCGCCGACCAGCGTCGGCCGCGGTTCCTGCACAAGCGGGGTGGCGGTCATCATCGAGGAGAGCTGGGTGGGACCCGGCGTCGGCCGCCCGCCCGGCGCCCGCCCGTCGACTCGCTCGCGGATCGCGGCGATGTGCGCCGGCGTCGTGCCGCAGCAGCCGCCGACGATGTCGACGCCGTAGCGCTCGACGAACTCGCCCAGGGTCGCCGCCAGCGGCTCGGGCTCTTCGGGGAAGATCGTCTCGCCATCGGGCCCCTGCAGCGGCAGGCCGGCGTTGGGTATGCAGTGAACCGGCAGCGGGCTGTTCTCGCCGAGGAAGCGGATCGCGTCGCGCATGTCCTCGGGCCCGGTCGAGCAGTTGAGCCCGATCACGTCGACGTCGAGCGCCGCCAGAGTCGTCAGCACGGCCTGGATGTCGGTGCCGAGCAGCATCTTGCCGCCCTGAGGCAGGAGCGAGACGCTGGTCTGGATCGGCAGCCGCCGGCCGCTCGTCGCGAAGGCCTCGCGGGCGCCGAAGATCGCCGCCTTCACCTCGAGGATGTCCTGCGCGGTCTCGACGATGATCAGGTCGGCGCCGCCTTCGACCAGGCCCCGCGCCTGCTCGGCGAAGACCTCGACCAGGCGGGCGAAGGAGATGTCGCCGAGGGTCGGGTCGGTGGATGCGGGGAGGAACCCGGTCGGCCCGATCGAGCCGGCGACGAAGCGGTCGGGGCCTGCAGCCTTACGGGCGATCTCCGCTGCCTTGACGTTGATCTCCAGCGTGTGCTCGCCCAGGCCCCACTCTTCGAGCTTCAGCCGAGAGCCCTGGAAGGTGTCGGTCTCGACCACCTCGGCGCCGGCGTCCAGCATCGAGGCGTGCACGCCCTCGATCACGTCGGGCCGGTTCAGCACCAGCGCCTCGTGGCACTTTCCGGCAAGCCCGCCGTAGTCCTCCTGGGTCAGCTCGAACTGCTCCAGGGTCGCGCCCATGCCGCCGTCGAAGACGACGACGCGCTCGCGCGTAGCGGCTATGAAGTCACGCTCGGCCATGGTCCAAGAGGCTACCGGGGAGGCCGAATTCCCCCGCAGCGTCGGTCTCAGCCGCGCAAGCCCAGGCGGCGCTTCAGGTCGCGGGCGTTGAACGCCTGGGCGACGCGGTCGATCATGCCGCGGCGGGCCTTGGTGTAGGGGTACCAGGTGGGCTCGCGCTTGCCGCCGAAGCGGGTGATCACCACCGACTCGGTGCGGCAGTACTTCTTGATCCCCGGCTCGCCGTGGCGGTAGCCGATCCCCGACTGCTTCCAGCCGCCCATCGGCACGTCCATCGCCGCGTAGTTGACCAGCACGTCGTTGACGTTGACCGCGCCGCACTCGACCCGCCGCGCTACCTGCTCGGCTCGCTCCTTCTCGCCGAAGACCGAGCCGGAGAGGCCGTAGCGGCTGTCGTTGGCGAGGCGCAATGCTTCCTCGGCGTCGCGCACCTTCATCACCCCGACCACGGGGCCGAAGGTCTCGTCGCGCATCACCTTCATCGAGTGGTCGACGTCGACCAGCACCGTCGGCTCGAAGTAGTCGCCTGGGCCGGGGACCCGCTTGCCCCCGGTCAGGGCCTTCGCCCCGCTGGACAGGGCGTCGCCGACGTGGTCCTCGACTATGCCGATCTGGTTGGGGGAGGTCATCGCGCCGACCTCCTTGCCGAAGCCCTTGCCGTCGGCGCCCTGGCGCAGCTTGCCGACCGCGGCGGTGAGCTTGGCGACGAAGCTGTCGTAGGCGGGCTCCTCGACGTAGATCCGCTCCACCGACATGCAGATCTGCCCCGAGTTCATCATTCCGCCCCAGGCCGCGGCATTTGCCGCCCGGTCGAGGTCGGCGTCGGCGAGGACGATCATCGGGTCCTTGCCGCCGAGCTCGAGGCTGACCGGGGTCAGCGTCTCGGCCGCCCGCGCCATCACCTTGCGCCCGGTCCGGTCCGAGCCGGTGAACTGGACGAAGTCGACCTCGTCGACCAGCGCCCCGCCGGTCTCGCCGACTCCCTGCACGCAGTCGAAGACGTCGGGGCCGCCGATCTCCTCCTTCCACGCCTTGACGACCTCGGCCAGGCCGAGCGGGGTGAACTCCGAGGGCTTGACGACGACCGCGGCGCCGGCCTGCATCGCCGGGATCGCGTCGCCGAGGGCGAGGATCAAGGGGAAGTTCCAGGGGCTGATGATGCCGACCACGGGGTGGGGCCGGTACTGCACGCGCAGCTTCTTAGACGCCAGCAGCGGCGTGTGCGGTCGGACAGCCTCCTCGCCGATGAATTGCGCCGCCTTGGAGCCGTAGAAGTTGATCAGGTCGGCGAGGTAGACGGGCTCTCCCGACGCATCGGCGCGGACCTTCCCGGTCTCAGCCTGCATCGTGTCGATCACGCGGTCGGAGTTGTCGAGCAGCCAGTCGCGCAGCTTGGCGAGCCAGTGGTAGCGGCCCTCGATTCCGATCGCCTCCCACTCGGCCTGGTTGGCGCGCACCCGGGCGACGGTCTCGGCGACCGTCTCGGGCGAGTCGATCGGGACCGTGGCGATCAGGCCGCCGGTCGCGGGGTTGTGGACCTCGATCGCATCCGGCGCCGCTGTCCGCGTCGCTCCGTCGGACGCCTCGATCGCCTCGCTGCTCTTCTCGGCGGTGCCGCTCTCCACTGGGAACTCCCTTCCTCGAGCCTTGGCTGGTCAGCCAAGACTAACCGCAACCACGGGTCTGCGCGTCAGCTCAAAGGTCTGCGCAGTCGTTGAGGCCGTAAGCCTGGGCGAGCTTGGACGCCTTGTCGAGGGAGACCTCGCCGGAAACGAACGCCTGCGGTTCTTCCGTCGCCGCGTCGACCATGTCTTGCAGTGCTTGGAGAAATGCGGTTACTTGCTTCTCGTCGCCGGCGGGCGCGCCGATCGCGCTGACTTCGTCGACCTGCTGCTGGAAGGTGGGGAGGTAGGTCTCTTCGAGAAACCCCACCTCCGGTTGCTCTTCCGAGGGTTTGGGCGGGTTTTTGTCCGTCTCTTCCAGGAACTTGGCGACTTCCCTTTCAAGCTGTCCGCGGCTTTTGGCGCAGGCCGAGTTGGCCTGCTTGACGAACTCCGCCTTGGAGAGCGAACCCGTCTCGACCGCGACTTCGCCGCCCCCGGAAGACCCGGTTGCATCGCCCTCGTCGCTACCGCAGCCGGCGGCGAGTAGCAGTGCCGAGAGCACCCCCGCAATGACCAAAATCCCTCTTATGTTCAAGAAATCCTCCCGCATTCGGCCGCAGCATAGCATGGGGTCGCCGGGCGTGCTCAGCGCGGTACGAGCCTGTAGACCGGCCCTTCTATCGAGGCCACGTAGAGGCGCCCACGGCCGTCTTCGCCGAACGTGGAGGGGGTGTCCACGGCGAGGCCCAGGCGGCGATCTCGGCCGGCTCGCCGCAGGTGGGGGACGAGGCTGCGCAGCCTGCCCGAGCAGAGGTCGGCGTAGACGTAGCGACCGCGCAGCGAGGGGAGGCCGCGGTCGCGGGACACGTAGCCGCCGATGATCGTGCAGCTGCCGCCGTCGCGGCCGCGACCGTAGGCCATGATCGGCTTCACCGTGCCACCGGGATCCGGTGTGTCGTCGCTGTCTTCTGTGTAGGGGGCGAAGCCCTCGAAGGCGTCCCAGCCGAAGTTGGCGCCGTTGGCGCCGCCCACCGTCGTGTAGTCGAGCTCCTCGAAGCGGTTCTGGCCGACGTCGGCGATCGCGATCCGCGGTCGCCCCGGCGCCGTGGTCGTGTCGAAGGAGAAACGGTAGGGGTTGCGCAGCCCGTAGCTGTAGATCTCGTCGCGGCCCGGCCGTCCCACGAACGGGTTGCTCGACGGGACGGAGTAGGGCTGCCCGCCGGAGGGCCGTGGGTCGATGCGCAGCAGCTTGCCCAGCAGGCTCTCGGTGTTCTGCGCGTTGTTTGGCGGGTCGCCGCCGGAGCCGCCGTCCCCGGTGGCGAGATAGAGCAGCCCGCCGAGGAACTGGAGCTGGCCGCCGTTGTGGTTCGCGTTGACCGGGTGCGGGACCACGATCACCGTGCGCCGCGAGCCGCGAGCCGCACGCGTCGCGCCGCGGCGGCGGAACTCGTCGACGCGGATGTTGCCGTCGTTGTCCGTGTAATAGACGTAGAAGCGCCGGCTTTGGGGGTAGTCGGGTGGGAAGGCGATCGAGAGCAACCCGCGCTCGCCGCCGTCGTAGCCGACCAGGCCCCTGATGTCGAGGAACGGCCGGCCTTGGCGCCGGCCTCCGTGCATGACCTCGACCCGGCCCCCCTGCTCGGTGACGAAGAGCAGCTTCGGGAAGCCGGGCGCCGCGGCGATGAAGGTCGGGCTGTCGAAGCTGCCGATCTTCTTCAGGGCGACGCCGCCGCCGGGTCGCTTCGCGCTCGTCGCGCCTTTGTGCCTCGCCTCGCCCCCCTCGGGTTTCTGTGCTTCTCCGCAGGCGGGGAGCGCGATCAGAGCCAGGCTCGCGCAGAGAATGCTCGTGAAGGCCCGGCGCCGCACGGACCAAACGCTACCTTGTCGCCTCGGGGCTCAGGCAATCGCCGAGATCAGCGTCGCCACAGCGGCGATCAGCGCCACGCATAGGCCGCCACAGATCTGGAGCATCGTGCGCTGGCCGGCTGCGACGATGGCGGCGAGTGCCCGCATCTCACCCTTGAGTTCCTGCCCAAGATCTTTGATCTCCCCTCGCAGTTCCTTGCCTTGATCTTTGATCTCACCCCTAAGTTCGTCGCCTTGGGCCTTGATTTCGCGCCGAAGTTCCTCGCGCGTCGAGCCGAGGTCGACGCGCGCTTGGGCAAAGCCGGCGTCGACCTGCGCGGCGAGGTCGTCCATGCGGTCGTCGGTCCAGTGCTGTCGCATCGCCTCCATGAGGCTACTGTAGACAGAAAGTTGCAGGCCGCGTATTAGAGAACGGTCACAGAAGTGTCACTTCTCGATGACCTCGCCCGAGTCGGTGACGACCTTGTCGGGGGTGGCCGAGACGATCCGCGCCCCGATCGACCCGCCCGGTTCGCTGCCGCCCTCGGTGACCGCCTTTGCCTGGCTGCCGATGCCGGCGTCGACGACGAATCGGAGCACGTAGCCGCCGGTCCTGACCGCGCTCAGCTTCCAGACCACGTCGGCGGTCGCGCCCGGCTTCAGCTCGCCGAAGGAGAAGGTCTTCGGGTTGGAGGTCCCGGCCCCGCCCGGTTCGGAGGAGCCGGCGAATTTCGGGTACCTGAGGGCGAGCACCCAGACGGGGCGGTCCGGCTGGGCGAGTTCGGGCTGGGGATCGCGGATCCCGAAGGGCAGGGTGGACGCTTGGCCCTCCCGGCCCGCGATCGAGATCGACACTGCCAGTGCCGGGACCGTCTTTTGCCCGGTGTTGCGGATGCCGAGCCGCAGCAGCGACGTCTGGCCGAGGACCTGGCGCGCCGGGAACTCGGCGGAGACCACCTCGACCGTGTACTTGCCCGCGGGCTCGTTCGCGTCGGAGGAGGGTTCGTCTCCTCCGCAGGCGCCGGCCGAGATCGCAAGCGCGGCAACGATGCAGGCCACGATCGCTGCCCTCGAGCGGGAATGCGATGCGTGTATGCGATGCCCCCCCACAGCGGGCCGGAACATAGCACGGGGGTTGGCTGCTCCCGGCTGGTATCCCCGCCCCTTTAGCCCGAACTCAACAGTGCCCACCGGCACATCCCATAGACTCGTTCGGAGGAGGAGGACGATGGTCGGATCCGCTGTAAACAGGGCATTTCTGCCCGCCAAGTCGCTGTTCGAGCAGGTTGGGGACATGATGATCCTCACCGCTCGCACGCTCGTCTCCGCGGTCAAGCCTCCGTACCCCTATGGGGAGGAGTTCATCGGCCAGTTCCTCTTCGCCCTCCAGCTCTGCTGGTTCCCGCTGCTCGTCTCCACGGTTGCCTTCGGCTTCGGCGCCCCGGGCCTGCAGGCCGCCAACTTCCTCTCGCTCTTCGGCGCCCTCGACCGGCTCGGCGGCTTCTTCGTCCTCGCCTCGATCCGCGAGTTCGCGCCGTTCGTGACCGCCGTCGTCGTCGCCGGCGTCGCCGGCACCGCGATCACCGCCGACCTCGGCGCCCGCAAGATCCGCGAGGAGCTCGACGCCCTGCAGGTTCTCGGCGTCGACCCGATCAAGAACCTGGTCGTGCCCCGCTTCCTCGCCCTGATGCTGATCACCGGCCTGCTCGACATCTACGCCCTGGTCTTCGGGATCAGCGGCGGCATCATCACCGAGCTCCTCTACAAGCAGCCGCTCGGCGGCTTCCTCGCCACCCTCTTCTCCAACGCCTCGATCACCGACCTCTGGGGCTCGGTGATCAAGTGCACGCTCTTCGGCGCGATCATCGCCGTCGTCTGCTCCTACAAGGGGATGACCGCGTCCGGGGGCGCGGCGGGCGTCGGCCGCGCCGTCAACCAGGCGGTCGTGATCTCCTTCATGGGGGTCTTCGCCTTCAACTACGCCTTCACCCAGACCCTGCTCGCCACCAACCCGGAGCTGCAGACGATCCGATGATCGCGGAGACGGCATGAACGCATGGCTCGAGGTCCCGCGCGGCTGGCTCGACTCCTTCGGGGAGATCGCCCGCTTCGGCTCGCGCATCGCCGGCCTCGTCTACAGCGGCCGCGTCCTGCGCTTCTTCGGCGAGAGCCTGCGCCAGGCCGGCATCCTGATCCTCGGCTCGGCGCTGATCATCTGGGGCCTCGTCTTCATCCTCGGCCTGCAGTGCGGGATCGAGGGTGCCTACCTGCTGCGCGCCCAGGGCGCCCCCGCTTACGCCGGCGTCTTCTCCGCCTGGTGCGACCTGCGCGAGATCATGCCCTACGCCTTCGGCTACATGCTGGCGGCCAAGGTCGGGACCGGGATCGTCGCCGAGCTCGGCGCGATGCGGATCTCCGACGAGATCGACGCGCTCGAGGTGATGGGCGTTCCTCCCGTCACCTACCTCTGCGCGACCCGCCTGCTCGCCGCCTGGATCGCCTTCCCCTTCATGTACCTGGTCGGGATCGGGATCATGTACTTCGCCAGCTACCTCGCCGTCGTCCAGCAGATCGGCGACGTCTCCTCGGGCGGCTACCTGCTGATCTTCTGGCTGTTCCAGAACCCACCGGACCTGATGTTCAGCCTGATCAAGGGCATGTTCATGGCGACCGCCATAGTCATGGTCGGCTGCTACTACGGCTACACGGCGTCGGGCGGCCCGGTCGGGGTCGGCACCGCCACCGCGAAGTCGATGGTCCTCAACATCGTCTTGGTTCACATCATCGGGATGCTGGGCACCCTGGTCTTCTGGGGAGCCAACCCGCGAGCGCCGATAGGAGGCTGAGTTAGATTGTCGTCGATGGATGAGTCGATGCCCGAGTCAACGGACGAGCCCAGGATGGACGAGCAGGCCAACGGTGGGCCCTACGTCAGCGACGACGGGTCGGTGATGGGGCGTGACTTCGTCATCCCCGGCGTCGACCCGGCCGAGTCCGACCCCTACCGCTTCCACACCGGTCGCAAGCGCGACCACGGCGGCACCGACGCGATCGAGATCATCGACCTGGTCAAGCAGTTCGGCCGCGCCCGCATCCTCAACGGCCTCAACCTCGGCCTGCCCGAGGACCAGGTCTCGATGGTGCTCGGCCCCTCGGGTACCGGCAAGAGCGTCCTGATCAAGCACATCGTCGGCCTGCTCTACCCCGACTCCGGCGACGTGCTCGTGCACGGCGAGTCGATCCCGAACATGACCGACGACGAGCTCTTCGAGGTGCGCAAGAAGTTCGGCCTGCTGTTCCAGGACGGCGCCCTCTTCGGCTCGATGAACATCTACGACAACACCGCCTTCCCGCTGCGCCAGCACACCGACAAGAGCGAGGAGGAGATCGGCGAGATCGTCAACCGCCGGCTCAAGGAGGTCGGGCTGATCGAGGCCGTCTACAAGATGCCCAACGAGCTCTCCGGCGGCATGCGCAAGCGCGCCGGTTTTGCCCGGGCACTGGTGCTGGAACCGGCGATCGTGATGTTCGACGAGCCCGACTCGGGACTCGACCCGGTGCGCACGGCGCTGCTCTGCGAGCTGGTCCGCGAGGTGCACGAGGAGAATGGCGGCTGCTACCTGGTGATCAGCCACGACCTAAACACCGCGCGGCGGATCTCCGACTTCATCGCCGTGCTCTGGAACGGCAAGATCGTCGAGTCGGGGCCCAAGGAGGAACTGTTCGACTCCGAGAACCGCTTCGTGCACCAGTTCCTGAACGCGGACGTGACTGGTCCGCTGTCGATGGACTGAGGCTCTCGCCGGTGCTCGGAGGCGGGCGGTGAGGGATCGCTACTCGCTCGCGGTCGGGCTGCTCTTCGCCGGGGTGATCGCGATCGCCCTGGTCAACACGCTTGGGTCCGAGGACGAAGGCACGCTCGGGCTCGACGAGCTTCCTTCCCGCTGGGCTCTGCCGGAGTTCGCGGTGCCGCGGGCGGCGGGTCCCCTGGAAGGGGACGCCAACGTCGCCCAGGACGATTGCGAGACCTCGCAGGCGCCCTGCCCCGAGGGCGCCCGGCGGGCTCCCGCCTGCGACATCCGCACGCCCGGCGCGATCCGGGTTTGCGATTTCTTCGGGCGGCCGCTGGTGCTCTCGTTCTGGTTCTCCCAAGGGGGCAACTGCGTCGCTCAGCAGGACGTGCTCGATCGCGTCTACGCGCGCTACCGTGGGCGCGTGGGCTTCCTCTCGCTGAACGTGCGCGACGGCCGCGACGGCGTTCGCGAGTCGATCCGGCGCCACGGTTGGCGGATGCCGGTCGGCTATGACCGCGACGGCGCGGTGGCAGGCCTCTACCGCGTAGGCGGCTGCCCGACCTTTGCCTTCGCCTACCCGGGCGGGACCATCCAGGACGCGAGCATCGGCGAGCTGACGGAGGCTCAGCTCGACGCTCGCGTGGAGGGGCTGCTGCGGGCGACCCGCGCGGCGGAGGCGGGTTGATCGTGGTGGGGCAGGCAGCCGGCTCAAACCTGGGCTGGGACCCGGCACCCGAGCAGGGCTGGGTCGCCCCCCACATCGCCGAGGAGTTCCCGGGGCTCGGGATCGCCTGGCTCGAGGTCGACGGCGGCTCCGAACGCAGCTCCGAGTCGGCTCGCATGCGCCTGCGCACTCTCTCTGACCGCTTCTATGGCGGCCACGCGATCCACATGCGCGAACAGCCGATCCCCTGGGCCTACCGGGTCTTCTTCCGCCAGATCGGGCTCGACCCCGATCGCACCCGCACGCCGGTCGAGCAGCTTGCGCTGGACCGGCTTCACGACGGGGCCTTTGTCAGCCACGGCATGCCCGACGACGCGCTGACGATCGCGATCGCGGAGACGGGCGTCGCGGTCCGCGCCTTCGATTCCGATCGGCTGCAGGGGCAGCTCTGCATCCGCGATTCCGCGCCCGGGGAGGCGCTGCCCGGAAAGCCGGCCGAGCTCGAGCGGGGGACGCTGACCGTTGCCGACGAGAGAGGGCCCGTCGAGCTGCTCTTCGGCGGGGCCGGCGGGAGCGGCATCGGCCGCGACACGCGGCGGATCACGGTCGCCGCGGTACAGGTCAAGGGCGTGCCGCAGGTCGCGATCAACGAGGCGCTCTGGATCGCTTGTTCCGTAATACAGGGCTAAGGAACGGAGAAAGCGGGTTGATTTACACTCGACCCGAGTCTTCATGCCGGATCTGCTCGAACGAGACACGCTTGCAGCGCTTCGGGTGGGGGGCGACGAGCGCCTCGCCCGGGCCGAGCTGCGCCGCCAGATCGGCCATCTCGAGCAGGAGCTGTCCCGGCTCTCGGCCGAGGCCTTTCCCCTCTTTTCTGTCGACACACGCGTCGACGCTCCGTCGGGCCCTCCGCGGGTGGCCGGCCTCGAGCAGCTGGAGCGGGTGCGCGATGCGCTCGCGATACGGATTGGCCAGGCGCGACTGGCTCTGCGAGAGCGCGAAGGCCTCGTGACCCGCAATCGCGAGCTGCTGCGGCGGATGCAGGCCTCGCCTGTCGGCTACAAGTGGGTGCGCGTCTCCCGCGCCGACATCGGCGAGCACGGCTGTGGCCACTGGCATTCCCGTCCCCGACTCGGCCCGCTGGGGATGCTGATGGGCTGGTGGCGGGTCAAGGTCTCCTCCGGATGCCCGTTACCCGGGCGGCTTGCGGCCGTTGAGCGGTAAGAGCCAAAGCGGAAAGAGCCGGAGGCCGGCTGCGGAGGAGAGGCCGCCTGCGCCGTGGGGGAACTTCCCCCTGGCAGAGCTGGCCGTGCTCGCCGGCATCGTCATGCTCGTCGTCGGCATCGTCGGCGGGAGCCCGACCGCGCTGGGCGTCGGCGTTGCGCTCGCGGGCCTCGGTGGTCTCGAGGTCGCCGCGCGCGAGCACTTCGCCGGCTACCGCTCCCACACGACCCTCCTCGCGGGCTTCGTCTTCGTCTTGATCGTCGGCGGCCTCTTCTACCTCGCCGGGCTGATCCTGGCGATCTGCCTCGGGATCGGCGCGGCCGCGTTCCTCGTCACCTTCTTCGCCCTGCGGCGCGCTTTCCAGCGTGCCTCGGGCGGGTTGTCGTTTCGCGTGGGCCGCCTCGGCGGCTGACGGAGTCGCCGCGTCAGACCAAAATCGATTCTCTGGAGGCGAGCTCGGTCGAGAGCAGGGCGCGCTGGCGGGAGGTCAGTGTCCCGAGGCGCTTGTTCTCGCTGAGCGCGAGGCCGAGCAGGAACTTGCGGGCGCGGGTGCGGCCCCAGCGGCGCTGGCTGGTCAGCAGCTCGGCCAGGGTCATGCTCTCGGTCTCCCAGGGGCACTCGCGGATCACGTCCGCGGCCTCGATGTCGCCTCGCCCTATCGAGCGCTTCAGCTCCGCCCTGGCAAGTCGCACCCGGTTCGCACGGGCAAGCGCCTGCATGTGTTGCGGGGCCTGGACCGCGGATGCGGTTGTTTGAGCAGGGGCGATCGAAGCAGGGGACACTGGGACTCCTCCCATTTGGGGTTGACTGGATAGCTCGCTGCGCCTGACCGGAGATGTAAACCTCGGCCTGGTCGAGTTGAGTGCTCCACCGATTCGCTTCCCTGCCCCGGGTCGCGAGCGGCGCGGGGGCCAAGCTATGCGGTGGGTGGTCGGGGGTCAACCCGAAGGTGCACGGGGATTCCCAGCCCGGTCGCTAAGAGCACCTTTTTCGTAGTGAGGTGGACGCGGGGGAGATCCCGGCGCGGAGGAAACTACCCCGAGCGGGGTAGTTCGGGGAAGTCCTCGGCAACCCGGGCGATCGTCGCCAGGGCCTGGTCGAGATGCGCACGCTCGTGAGTCGCCATCAGGCTGGTGCGAAGGAGAGCGCCACCCGGGGGGACCGCCGGGTGGATCGCGACGTTGGTGTAGACGCCGGCATCGAAGAGAGCCTTCCAGAGCAGCACCGCCTGCCAGTCGTCGCCGACGACGACCGGGACCACCGGCGTGGTCGCGACGGTGCCGTCGGGCAGCGTGCCCGGCTCGATCACCTTCAGGCCCAGGTCGCGCAGCCCCTCGCGCAGGTAGGCGGCGTTGGCGAGCAGCGCCTCGAACAGCTGCGGGCCGTCGGCACGGATCACCCGCAGGGCCTCCAGTGCCGCGCCGACCGCTGCCGGCACCGCGGAGGCGCTGAAGACGAAGGAGCGCGAGGCGATCCGCAGGTACTCGATCACGTCGGCCGGGCCGGCGACGAAGCCGCCGCAGGAGGCGAGGCTCTTGGAGAAGGTGCCCATGCGCAGGTCGACCTCGTCCTCGAGGCCGAAGAGCTCGCAGGCCCCGGCCCCCCGTGCGCCGAGCACGCCGGCCCCGTGTGCCTCATCGACCATCAGCCGTGCGCCGTGGCCTTTGCAGAGCTCGACGACCCGCGGCAGGTCGCAGACGTCACCCTCCATCGAGAAGACACCGTCGACGACGACGAGCACGCCGCCGCCGTCCTCCGCCGCGCGCTGCAGCATCTTCTCCAGCTTGTCCATGCGGTTGTGGCGGAAGGGCCGCAGCTTGGCGCCCGAGAGGCGGCAGCCGTCGAGGATCGAGGCGTGGTCGCCGGAGTCGACGATCACGGTGTCGCCGGGCTCGAGCAACGTCCCGATCGACCCCAGGTTTGCCTGGTAGCCGGTCGAGTAGACGATCGCGTCCTCGCATCCCATCCACTCGGCCAGCTCGCGCTCGAGGTCGACGTGAAGCGGCGTCGTCCCGTTCAGCAGGCGCGAGCCGGTGACGCCGGTGCCGTAGGTCTCCAGGGCGTCGCGGGCGGCCTGTTTCACCCTTTCGTCGCCGGTCAGCCCCAGGTAGTTGTTGGAGCCGAGCATGATCGTCTCCCGTCCCTCCATCTCGACCACCGGGCCGGCCTGCGAGGTGAGCAGGCGGAAGTAGGGGAGGAGGTCGTGCTGCTTGGCCGCTTCCAGCTGCTCGAGGCGGTCGTGGCTGCGCGCCTTCTCGAAGACGTCGACCGGGGTCCGGGCCGTTTCGCTCATGCGCAGAGTGTAGGTTCACGATCCCGTGGGAAACGTGTCGATCCGACCGGTCCGCACCCGTCGCGAGCTGAAGCGCTTCGTCAAGGTCCCCTTCCGCCTGCACCGCGACCACCCGCAGTGGGTTGCCCCGCTGATCTTCGAGCGCATGCAGTTCCTCGATCGCGGGAAGAACCCGTTTTTCGAGCACGCCGAAGCGGAGTACTTCCTCGCCGAGCGAGACGGTGAGGCGGTAGGTCGCATCACCGCCCAGATCGACCGCTGCTGGGACGAGACCCAGGGTGGCAATGACGCGATGTTTGGCTTCTTCGAGACCGCCGACGACTCAGAGGTCGCAGTCGCCCTGCTGGGGGCCGCCTCCGAGTGGGCGCAGGGCAAGGGCCGCAACCGCATTCTCGGGCCGATGGACTTCACCACCAACGACGAGGTCGGTGTCTTGATCGAGGGTTACGAGCGGCGGCCGATGATCCTCGAGAACTGGCATCCGCCTCACTACCTGGGGCTGATCGAAGCGAACGGCTTCGGCAAGGCGATGGACCTTTTGATGTGGGAGCTCCAGTTCGGCGACCTCAAGGAGGGTGAGCGCTTCGATCCGGCGATCCACGCCGCCGCCGAGAAGGGACTGCGCGACGAAGGAGTGACGATCCGCAAAATCAGCATGCGGAACCTCCCCGACGAGATGCGCGCCTTCAGCGAGGTCTACAACGAGGCCTGGGGCGACAACTGGGGCTTCGTCCCGGCGACGGATGCCGAGATCGAGTTCCACGCCAAGCTCCTCAAGCAGGTGATCGATGAGGACTGGGCTTACATCGCGGAAAAGGACGGCGACCCGGTCGGCGCCGCCCTCACCCTGCCCGACATCAACCAGGCGCTGGCGAAGCTGAACGGGCGCCTGCTGCCGCTCGGCTGGCTCAGGTTCCTGCTGGCCAAGCGCAAGATCGACCAGCTGCGGGTTCTGGCCCTCGGCGTCAAGCACGCCTACCGCCACACCGGCGTGGCCGCCGGCCTCTACCTCAAGCACCTGGAGACCGCGCAAAAGCCGGGCACGATCGAAGGCGGCGAGATGGGCTGGATCCTCGAGACCAACGGCCCGATGAACCGGGCGATGGAGGGCATGGGGGGCCGCGTCGTCAAGAAGTACCGGGTCTTCGAGAAGACGCTGACGGCCGACTGAACGATTGACCCACCCATGAAGGGGTCAATCGACCAGTCGCCGCTTCGATTCCCGCAAGGTGCGGGGTGACATGGGCCGGGTGCCGGGGCCGTCGCTAAGGTCGGGACGGTGAGCAATATGGAGCTGGAGCCGATCCCGGTTCGCGTCCTTCCCCACGAGACCTCCAACTCGCTGGCCGTGCGCAGCGAGGCGAAGACCGCGGCGATAGCGGCTGCGGGCGGGGTCCTCGCCGGGGCCGCCACCGTTGCCGCCGTGCGTGCCGTCGGTGCCGTCGCGAGTCGCAAGCGGACGCCGCGCCGCCTCGCGCGCCGCGAGCGTCCCGCCAACGTCCTCGCCAGCCGCTCCTTCCTGGTCGACGTCCACCTGCTCGGGCGGTGAACGCCGAGGCCGAAGTCCGGCCTCCCTCCCCCTACCGCCTGCCCTCCTACGGCGGCGAGGACGGGGTGATGCGGGTGCAGCGCGGCGTCGCCACCCGGTTGCTCCAGGTCGAGGGTTGCCCGGTCCTGACCCGCGCATGGGAAGCGGGGAAGGACCGGGTGGCGCTGCGCGCCGAGCCGCTCGACCCGGGCTCGATCGCGGCGCCCGGGCCCGCGGCCGAGGGTCCGCCCCGCGAAGCGGGTCCCGTGGAGCTCGACCTGGCGCTGGAGCGGATGCGCTTTGCGCTGGGCGTCGACGACGACCTCGGCGAGTTCTACCGGCGCTTCCGCGGCGACCCGCTGCTCGGGCCACTGCTGCGCCGCCGTCCACATTTCCGTCCGCGCCGCCGGCCGTGGCCCTGGGAGGCACTTGCCTGGGCCGTGGTCAAGCAGCTGATCGAGAGTGGCCGCGCCGCCCGCATCCAGCGCCGCATGGTCGGCCGCTGGGGGGTGAGGCTCGGCTCGCGTCGCGAGGGCCTGCACGACGTCCCCACGCCGGACCTGATCGCCGGCAGGGCGCCGGTCGAACTGGAGTCGATGGGCCTGGCCTTGAAACGGGCCATCGCGCTGCGCGCGGTCGCCGCCGACATCGCCGCCGGACGTTGCGACCCCGGTGAGCCCGGCGCCGACCGCCGCTTGCTCGCAGTGCGCGAGATCGGGCCGTGGACCGTGCAGTGCCTCCGGCTCTTCGGCCGTGGCGACCCCGATGCCCTGCCCGCGGGGGATCTGATCTACCTGAAGCAAGTCGGCCGGCTCGCCCGCCTCGGTCGCCGCGCCACGGTCGAGGAGGTGGAGGAGTTCTACGCTCCCTACGCCCCCTTTCGCGGCCTCGCGGCGACCTGGTCGACGATGGCGTCTTAGATCCGCCGAGAACTCTCGTGGATCGTCTGTTTGCGTACCGCCTGGCTAGGCTCAAGGGGGTCGGCCGGGCGCCGATAAGTAAGCGATGGAGCGCCCGACACTAGGCAGCTGGCCGGAGAAGCGAGTCAACGAGTTCCTCGACCAGATCTCAGCGGGGGGCGAGGACTACCGGCGGCTGGTCGAGCGCCTGCCCGCGATCGTCTACGCCTCTGAGCTCGGCGAGAACGGCCGCTGGCGCTACGTCAGCCCCCAGGTGGAGGAGATCCTCGGCTACACCCCCGAGGAATGGCTGGCCGACGAAAAGCTCTGGGCGAGCCTGCTGCACCCCGAGGACCGCGAGCGCGCCCTGTCCCAGGAGACGCGCAAGACGATGGGCAACCGCAACCCGCCGCCGGTCGACTACCGCATGATTACGCGCGACGGCCGCACCGTCTGGATTCTCGACGAGGCCGTGCTCGAGCCCGACGAAGACGGCACGCCGATCTGGCACGGGGTCCTCTACGACATCACCGAGCGCAAGCTGGCCGAGCAGGAGGCCCGACGGGCGGCCGCCCAGCAGGCCGCGGTTGCGCGCCTCGGCGGGCGGGCGCTGAAGGACGGCGACCCGGACGCCCTTATGGGCGAGGCGGTCTCGCTGATGGTCGAGATCGACGGGGTCGACAGCGCCTGCATCTGGGAGATCGGCCGCGACGGCCGCCGGCTCGGCCTGCGCGCGGGGCTCGAGGATCGCATCGTCGGCGCGGCCCGCGCCTCGGCCGCGCGCGACTCCCACGCGGGGGCGGCCCTCGACTCGCGCCTGCACGTGATCGTCGACGACTGGTTCAGCGAGCGACGCTTCTCGATGCCGCCGGCGCTGCGGGCGATCGGCGTGCGCAGCAGCCTCGCGGTGCCGATCGACGGCAAACAGCAGCCCTTCGGCGTACTCGACGTCCACTCCACCGAGCCCAACCGCTTCACGCCCCAGGACGTGCACTTCGTCCAGGCCTCGGCCAACGTCCTCGCCGACGCGATCGAGCGTCACGCCACCGACCAGGCGCTGCGCCACCGCGTCCTGCACGACTCGCTGACCGGCCTTCCCAACAGGCTCAGCTTCGTCGAATCGCTGGATGACGCGCTCAAGCGCAGCACCGTCTCTGGCTCTCCGGTCGGACTCCTCTTCCTCGACCTCGACAACTTCAAGCTGATCAACGACAGCCTCGGCCACCACGCCGGCGACGAGCTGCTGTGCGCCGTGGCACCTCGCCTGCGCGGCCACCTGCGCCCCGGGGACATCGTCGCCCGCTTCGGCGGCGACGAGTTCGGGATCCTCGTCGACCGACTCGCCGACGAGGACGAGGCGGTGGCTATCGCCGACCGGATCGCGGCCGCCTTCGCCGAGCCCTATGCGATGGGCGGGGTCGACCACTTCGTCAGCGCCAGCGTCGGCATCGCCGTTGCCCGGCCTTCCGCCCGCGAGCCGATCGAGGCCGACATGCTGATTCGCGACGCCGACGCGGCGATGTACCGGGCGAAGGAACGGGGGCGCGCGCGCTGTGAGCTCTTCGACGCGGAGATGCGGGCGCGGGCGCTGCGGCGGCTGGAGGTCGAGCGCGAGCTGCGCCAGGCGCTTGAGCGCAACGAGCTGGAGCTCCACTACCAGCCGGTGATCGCGCTGCGCAGCGGCGAAATCACCGGTCTCGAGGCGTTGGTCCGCTGGCGCCACCCCGAGCGCGGCCTGCTCGACCCCGGCGACTTCGTCTCGGTCGCAGAGGAAAGCGGCCTGAT
This sequence comes from uncultured Solirubrobacterales bacterium, assembly GCA_963753585.1. Taxonomy (GTDB): domain Bacteria; phylum Actinomycetota; class Thermoleophilia; order Solirubrobacterales; family 70-9; genus VRUE01. The sequence goes on from CAVWCU010000001.1 coordinate 25,053, forward strand.
CGAGCCGATCGGGCGCTGGGTGCAGGAAGTGGCCTGCCGCCAGGTGCTGAAGTGGCACGAGCTGCGGCCCGACCGGCGCCCGTTCGACGTCTCGGTCAACCTCTCGGCGCGGCAGGTTACCCACCGCGACTTGGCGATCTCGATCGGCGAGATCCTCGCCGGCAGTGGTCTCGACCCCGTCCACCTGCGGCTCGAGGTCACCGAGAGCGCTCTGGTCGAGGAGTCGGCGACGGCGACCGGGACGCTGGAAGCGCTCAGCGACCTCGGCGTCGGCCTCGTCCTCGACGACTTCGGCACCGGTTACTCCTCCCTTGCCTACCTCAACCGGTATCCCTTCGACGCGCTCAAGATCGACCGCTCCTTCGTCGATGCTCTCGGGGTCGAACAGGAGCGCACGGCGATCGTCGAGGCGATCATCGGCATGGCTCGCGCCCTCTCCCTCGACGTGATCGCCGAGGGAGTCGAGAACGAGGCGCAGCTGGCCGAGCTGGTCCGACTCGGCTGCGACCACGCCCAGGGCCACCTCTTCTCACGGGCGCTGCCGGCGGAGAAGATCACCGCTCTGCTCGGGGAAGGCGCGCCGCTCTACTCGGGGATCGTGCCCGGCAGGTAGGCGTTGCTGAGCACCGTGGGGGGTGTGAGCATGGTGGAGACCAGGTCGTTGTCGCGCATCCAGCCGGCGAACTCGGTCCAGCGCCCCGGTGCCATGTAGCCGTAGGGGCGCCCGTGGCGGGGCGGGTCGAGTAGCGGCAGCGTCGCCGCCACCTCCGCCCGGGTCAGCTTCGGGTCGAGGTCGGGGTTCGCCTCCAGCAGGGCCTCGGCGCTCGCCTGCGGACTCTTCGCCGCCGCTGCGGTGCCGCGTGCGAGGGCCGCGAGGAAGAGTCGGATCGGCTCCGGGTCCTCGTCGAGCCGCTGGCTCTGGGCGACGAGAACCAGCTCGTCGTAGGTCGGCACCCCGAGCCGGTCGACCGGGGTGACGACGGGGTCCTTGCCGCGCAGCCGCAGGTCGACGCCCTCGACGTTGCGGAAGCCGCCCAGCATCGCCTCTGCCTTGCCGCCGACGATTGCCGGCAGCAGGCCGAAGCCGACGTTGACGACCTTCACGTCGGAGGGGGCCAGGTCGGCGCGGGCGAGGATCGTCTCCAGGTAGGCGTCCTGGTAGGGGATGCCGGCGGTAGCGATCGTCTTGCCACGCAGGTCGGCGATGCCCCCGATCCCGGACTCCTTCAACCAGATCATCGATGTGAGCGGCCGGTTGACCAGCGCCGCCACAGCGATTACCCCGAGGTCCTGTTCGTGCGCCAGCAGCACCTCCGGCTCGTAGGAGATCGCCAGGTCGGTCTGGCCGGCGGAGAGGAGCTTGATCGGCGCTGCCGGATCGGCTGGCGTGCGGATGCTGACGTCGAGCCCGGCTTCCTCGAAGTAGCCGAGCTTCTGCGCCATGTAGATCCCGGCGTGGTCGGGGTTGGGGTAGAAGTCGAGCGTGAGGCTGAGCGACTCCGCCTCGCCGCTCACGTCCTCGCTCTTCTCGCCACAGGCGGCGAAGCCGATCGCGAGGGCAAGCATGGCGATGGCGATGGCGACCGCCGAGGTTCTCGTGCGCTTCATCCCCTGCTTTCTATCGCCAAGTGACGATGCGGCGCTCTGCGAGGGCGACGAGGCCGTAAAGGCCGATCGCGATCGCGGAGAGGACGAGGGCGGCGGCGAACACCCGGGCGGTGTTCAGTTGCGCGTTGTCTTGGAGGATCAGGTGGCCCAGGCCCGAGTCGGAGCCGACCCACTCGCCGAAGACGGCGGCGATCGGCGCGAACGTGACCCCGATCTTGGCGCCGCTGAAGGTGAAAGGGAGGGCGGTGGGCATTTCCAGCCGCCAGAGCAGCTGGCGGCGCGAGGCATCGAGCGTGCGCAGCATCTTGACCGCCTGCAGATCCACGGCGCGGAGCCCGTCGGCCGTGGCGACGGCGATCGGAAAGAAGCAGACCAGCGCGACCACCGCGAGCTTGGGCCCGATCCCGTAGCCGAACCAGACGACCAAGATCGGGGCGAAGACGATGATCGGGATCGCCTGGGAGGCGACTATCAGCGGGTAGAAGGTGAGCCGCAGCGTCTCGAAGGGACGGAGCAGGAAGCCGAAGGCAAGTCCGACGGCAAGTCCGATCAGGAAGCCGAAGAGGATCTCCCGCATGGTGACCCAGGCGTTTTCGGCTATCAGGGATCTGTTGTCCCAAAGGGCCGTGGCGATTTCCGCGGGCGAGGGGATCAGGATCGGGTCCAGGTTCAGCGCGTCGGCGATCGCCCCGGTGCTGGCGGCGACCTGCCAGACCCCGACCAGCCCCGCAATCAGCAGCGCCGGCAGCACCCAGCGCTTCATCTCGTGCCCTCCCGCAGGGCGTGCAGCGCCCTCTCGCGCACGGCGACGAACTCGGGATCGGTGACCGCCTCGTCGCGGTCGGCTGCGCGTGGCGCCGGCGCGCTCATCTCCTCGACGATCCGCGCCGGGCGAGCCGAGAGCACCGCGACGCGGTCGCAGAGGTAGAGCGCCTCCTCGACGTCGTGGGTGACGAGGACGACGGTGTGTGGATCGGCGTCCAGCGCCACCGCCAGCCACTCCTGCATCTCGGCGCGGGTGATCGCGTCGAGCGAAGCGAAGGGCTCGTCCAGCGCCAGCACCGGCTTGCCGGCGACCAGCGTGCGCAGGAAGGCGACGCGCTGGCGCATGCCGCCGGAGAGCTCGGCGGGGGAGGAGCGCTCGAATCCCGCCAGCCCGAAGCGCTCGAACAGCTCCCCGGCTTGGCGCCGCGCGGCGCCGCGGCGGACCCCGCGGTTGCGCAGCGCCAGGGCCGCGTTGTCGATCGCGGAGAGCCAGGGCAGCAACAGGTCGCTCTGGGGCATGAAGGCGCAGCGGGCAAGGCGGCCGGCTCGGTCGCACGCTTCGCCGACTTCGACCTCCCCCCGCTCGGGATCCTGCAGTCCCGCGATCAGCTCGAGCAGGGTCGACTTGCCGCAACCGGAGGGGCCGACGATGCCGAGCACCCCGTGGGCGGGCAGCTCGAGGTCGAGGCGGTCGATCGTGCGCAGCTCGCCGTAGCGATGCGTCAGGGCGCGAATCGAGAGCGCGATGCCCTCCGAAGCATTGGCAGGGCTGCGCGCCCGGGACGGCGAAATCACTTGCCTTGCGCGGGCATCTTGGTATCCTGGCGCACTTCGCGCTCCTGACCAAGAAGGTCAGGAAAGTCGATAACCACCCGCGCGGCAACATCGTATGGACCCGGCAATCGTCCTTTTCGGATTCGGCATCGGCGCCATGGTCGGCATGACCGGCATGGGCGGCGGCACCCTGATGACGCCGCTGCTGATCCTGCTCTTCGGCGTCAAGCCGGTGACCGCGATCGGCACCGACATCTTCTACGCGGCGGTGACGAAGACGGTCGGCGGCTGGCGCCATCTGCGCATGGGCACGGTCAACATCAGCCTCGCACTCTGGCTTGCGATCGGCAGCGTGCCGGCTGCGGTCACGGGCGTCTGGGCGATCTCCGTCCTGCAGAGCAAGATCGGCGAAGAGAAGCTCGACTCGATCGTCTACGCGCTGCTCGGCGGCACCCTGCTGATGGTCGGGATCATCACCCTGGCGCGGGCGTTGATCCTCAGCAACCTGGTCGAAGAGCGCGAGGACTTCGTGATCGAGCGGCGTCACAAGATCGCTGCCGTGGCGATCGGCGCGACCACCGGCTTCGTGATCGGGATCACCTCGGCCGGGTCGGGCACGGTGATCGCGATTCTGCTGATCGCCGTCTTCCGCCTCGTGCCGCGCAAGGTCGTCGGCACCGACGTCTTCCATGCCGCGATCCTGCTCTGGGCGGCGGGCATCGCCCACTGGGTCGGGGGGAACGTCGACTTCTTCCTTGCCGGAAACATCCTGCTTGGCTCCGTACCGGGGGTGATCGTCGGCTCGCACTTCGCCGCGCGAGCGCCGACGGGTTTCCTGCGTACCGCCCTGGGCGTCGTCTTGGTGGCATCGGGGATCGTCACCGTGCAGAAGGGCGATCCGCTGGTCTGGCCGATCGCGGCCGCCGTGGCCGGCATCGGGCTCGGCCTGCTGATCTGGTTCCCACGCTGGTGGGCGGCGCGCCGGGCCGAGCGTGAGGCCAAACAAGGAATCGACCGCTCCTCCGAGTTGGCGCCGGAGACCATCGGCTGACTGATTAACTAGCCCATGCGCGTTTCGGCGAAGGCTGACTATGCGGTGCGTGCCGCGGCGGAGCTGGCCGCGGCCGACGAGGGGCCGGTCAAGGGCGAGAAGCTCGCCGACGCTCAGGACATCCCGCTGCAGTTCCTCGAGCACATCCTGCTCGAGCTGAAGCACGCCGGCATCGTCCGTGCCCGCCGCGGGGCCAAGGGCGGCTACTGGCTCGCCCGGCCCGCCGAGGAGGTGACGATCGCCGACGTCGTCCGCGCGGTCGAGGGCCCGATCGCCCACGTCCAGTCGGCCCCGCCGGAGTCGATCGAGTACCGAGGCAACGCGGAGCACCTGCAGGAGGTCTGGATCGCGGTCCGCGCCAGCCTCCGCACCGTGCTCGAGCACGTCACCCTCGCCGACCTGGTCAGCGGCCAGCTGCCCAGCGAGGTCGAGTCCCTCGCCGCGCAGCCGGACGCCTGGGTCGCCCGCTAGTCCCTCCTAGGCCGAGAGCCGGAAGGGCGGGTACTCGTCCGTGACCAGGGTGAAGGCGTAGCCGATGACTCGGTTGTGCCAGCGGATCGTCCCCTCGACGAAATTGAAGATCCCGCGCGGGTAGCGGCCGGTGAAGAGGATCGCGAACCAGGCCCCGATCGCGGCGAAGAAAACGCCGATGAATAGGAAGAAGAGCACGATGTAGTGGGGAATCGCCAGGAACCACTTGACCAGCGGCAAGCCCCGGGAGAGCTGCTCGGCGTCGGGGTAGGGGAAGTCGAGGTGGACCGCCTGCTGCTCGTCGGTCGACGGGTAGCGGTCGTCCATCAGCGCCAGGTAGACACCGATCCGGTTGCTGAAGCGGAGGAATTCGAGGTTCCAGTCGTACCACCAGCGCGGGTACTTCTTCTGGATCAGAAGCATCAGCACGATCGGCACGAAGATCAGGCTGCCGGTTGAGGCTGCGACGCCGTAGTCGTAGCTGCCGATGCTGCCGCCCGGCAGCAGGGCGATCAGGATCGCGATCGGGATCACGGCGAAGATCCGGAAGAAGGTCGAGACCCGGTTGAGCTGGCGCTCCGGGTAGTCGACTGAGAAGGTGACTGGGTAAGAAGGCGGCATCGGACTCCCCTTTTCGCGGGTTTGTGAGGACGATTACTAGGTCTCGGCCGGGACTCCTCCCGCGACCACGTTGACGAAGTTCTCCAGGTGGCGGGTGGTCCAGCACTCGAAGGCGCCGTCGCAGTAGCGCTCGTAGGCGGCCATCACCGAGTCGCCGTAGTTCCAGTAGAGGCGCGGCTCGGGGTTGAGCCAGAAGAGGCGACCGGCCCGCTCCGATACCTGGGCGAAGACGTCGGCGTGGGGCTCGCGACCGTTGGTGCGGGCGTCGCCGAGCACGATCACGGTCGAGCGGGGGTCGAGTTCGTCGGAGATCTCGGCGAGGAACTCGAGCCAGACGCGGCCGTAGTCGGTGTAGCCGGAGACGTCGGCGACGCCGCCCTCGCTGGAGATGCGCTGGGCGATGACGCGGAAGTCGCGCTCGTGCTCGAAGACGTCGGTCACCTCCGAGATGCGCTCGATGAAGACGAAGCTGCGCAGCTTGCGGAACGAGTCGTGCAGGGCGTGCAGGACCGAGAGGAAGAAGACGCTGGCCGAGGTGACCGAGGTGGAGACGTCGCAGAGGACGTAGATCTCCGGTCGCCGCGGGCGCTTGGGCCGGTAGCGCAGGTGCATCGGCACGCCGCCGGTCTCCAGCGAGGCACGCATCGTCCGCCGCACGTCCACCGCCTGCCCCTTGCGCCGCCCCCGCTGCTCCTGCCCGAGCGTCGCCAGGCGCCGCTTCATCTGCGAGACGGCGCGGTGCACGGCGGCGAGGTCCTGGGTCGGGCTGGTCGGCAGGGCGCGGTCGAGCTCGGCCAGCGGTCGGGAGGGGGGAAGGGTCGAGGTGCGCTCGATCAGATCGCGCTCGAGCTCGCGTCGCAGGTGTCGCTCGAAGGCGTTGAGCTGCTCGCGGTCGATCGGCGGCAGCTCGGCGGCACCGTCCTCGGCCGGGGGCTGGGTCCCGGCCGAGAGCCCCAGCGTGCGCCGGATCCGCTGCACGTCGACTCCGACCACGCCGGAGCCCTCTCCCTGGCGCCCGAAGGCCGAAATCGCCAGCCGCGCCAGGTCGCGCATCTCGGCGTCGTTGCCTTCGAGGATCGCCTGGCGTATCTGCTCGCGCAGCTGCGTCGAGGTCGAGTCGCTCGCCGCCCTCGTGGCGGCGCTCGGTCTCCTCGATGCCGCGCTCGATCGCCTCTGCCTCGGCGGCGCGGAAGAACCAGCGCTCGAAGAGCAGCTCGAAGAGCCGCCGGTCCTCCTGGGACTTGGCGATCGTCGCCGCCAGCGCCTCGCGGAAGTCCTCGCGCGAGGTCCACGGCACCTGCTCCAGCGCCGCGAAGGCGTCGAGGATCTCCGAGGTGCCGACCGCGACCCCCTCGCCGCGCAGCTCCTCGCAGAAGCCGAGCAGCTTCGCCGCCAGGCCGGGCGGCCCGGCCTCAGCCTTGGGGCCGTACGGGCTCGGCAAGCTTCACCCCGACCCGCTCCGCCACCAGCTCGATGTCGGTGCGGTGCTTGACGATGATCGACATCGACTGCTCGAAGGTCTCGCGGTCGATGTCCTCGGCGCCCATCAGCAGCAGCGTCCGCGCCCAGTCGATCGACTCGGCGATCGAGGGCGGCTTCTTGAGGTCGAGGGCGCGGATCATGCGCACCACCTCGACCATGCGCCGTGCCAGCGCCTCGGGCAGCTCCGGCGCGTGCAGGCGGACGATCTCCATCTCGCGCTCCAGCTCGGGGTAGTCGAGCCAGAGGTAGAGGCAGCGCCGCTTCAGCGCCTCGGTCAGCTCGCGCGAGTTGTTCGAGGTGAGGACGACGATCGGCATCGTCGTCGCCGAGACCTGGCCCAGCTCGGGGATCGTGATCTGGAAGTCGGAGAGCAGCTCGAGCAGCATCGCCTCGAACTCCTGGTCGGTCTTGTCGATCTCGTCGATCAGCAGCACGACCGGCTCGGGGCTGGCGATCGCCTGCATCAGCGGCCGCTCGAGCAGGAACTCCTTGTCGAAGATGTCGCCGTGGACGTCCTCCCAGCCGTCCTCGCCGCCGGCCTGGATCCGCAGCAGCTGCTTGCGGTAGTTCCACTCGTAGAGCGCCTTGGCCTCGTCGAGGCCCTCGTAGCACTGCAGGCGGATCAGCTCGCGGCCGGTGGCGCGCGAGAGCGCCTTGGCCAGCTCGGTCTTGCCGACGCCCGCGGGGCCCTCGACCAGGACCGGCTTTCCAGCCGCTGGGCGAGGAAGGAGACCAGCGCCGCCGGCTCGTCGGCGAGGTAGCCGACCTCCGCCAGCGCGTCCTTCACCTCTGTCACGGAGCCTGCGGCCATCGGGGCGATGATAATCGTCACTGTGCTCGACCTCGCCCTGCCCCTCGCCGCGCTGCTGCCCCACAGCGCCGGCCCCTACCTGGCGCTGATGCTGATCGGCTTCGCGATCGGCATCCTCGGTCACCTCACCGCGGCCCGCTGGCTCGTCGCCGCCGGGATCATCCTGATCTTCCTCGGCACCTTCCTCTTCCCCCTCGCGCTCAACGTGACCGAGGAGACGCCGCGTCAGATCGAGACCACGCGGTAGGCCGTAAGCTTTTGCGACCCCAGTCAGATTTTTTTGCAAAACGGAGGTTCACTGCCTTGAGCTCACTGCGCATCCTCATCGTTTCCATCGCCATGGTCGCCCTCGCGTTGGCGATGGGCGCCTGCGGGGGTGGAGGCGGTGGCGCGCAGGAGATCGTCGACGAAGCGACCCTGAAGGGAATCGAGAGCGGCAACATCGATCTCTCGCTGGGCATCGACGGGACGGGCGGCGAAGGGGGGCACGTCGACGTCGAGCTTTCCGGTCCCTTCGAGGCCGGAAAAGACGCACAGTCGCTCAGGCTCGACCTGACCGCGACCGCGAAGGGCGAGGTGAACGGCGAAAAGGTGGACTTCGAAGGCGGGGCCACCGTGCCCGACGCCAACAAGGCCTACGTCGGCTTCGAAGGGACCGAGTACAGGGTCGACGCGACAACCTACGGTTTCGTCCAGGGCGCGCTCGGGGAATCGGAAGAAGTCAGTGCCTGCCAGGAAGTGGTCGAGGACAGGAAGCTGAGCGAATTCATCGAGGACCCGACCGAAGAAGGGACCGTCGAGGTGGGGGGCACGAGCACGACGAAGGTGAGCGGCGACGTCGATACCGAGACCGCGAATGAGGCGTTCTCCGAAATGCAAGAAGACGCGCTCTGCAGCGAACAGCTGAAAGCGGTTCCCGGGTTCGAAGCGTCGCTGGGTGAAATCGAAAAATCCAAAGACAGCGCGGAGAGCGCGATCAAGGACGCGCATCTCGTGCTCTACGTGGGCGACGACCACATCGTGCGCCGGCTCCAGGCGCAGGTTGCGATCGACCCGCCGCAGGGCTCCGGTCCTCAGGGCGCGGACAGCGCCGATTTCGACATCGACCTGACCCTCACCGACGTCAACGAGCCGCAGACGATCTCGGCGCCCAAGAGCTCGAAGCCGCTGAGCGCGCTCTTCATCAAGCTCGGCGTCAACCCGATCGAACTGCTCGGCGTGCTCCAGGGCGGCATCGGCGGAGCGGGACTGACCAACTTCCTGGAAAGGATCGCGCGCGCAGGGGGCACGCAGTAGCCGCTTTCCTTCGCTCTCCCCATGGCTGGCCGTACCTGCTCACGCCGCTGATCCCGCTGGCGGTGGTGCTGGACCTTGCCGGTGCCGCGGCCGGGCTCGTCTTCGGCGCCTCGGCGCTCGGCATCATCCCCACCGCTGCGCTGATGGGGCGTGCCACCGAGGAGCTGGCGGCGCGCTCGGGGCCGGGCATCGGCGGGCTGCTCAACGTCACCTTCGGCAACGCGCCGGAGCTGATCATCGCCCTCTTCGCGCTCAGCAAGGGCCTGCAGGAGGTCGTCAAGGCCTCGATCGTCGGCTCGATCATCGGCAACATCCTGCTCGTCCTCGGAGCCGCGATGCTGGCCGGCGGGCTGGGACGTGACAAGCAGACCTTCAGTCGCACAGGGGCGAGCGTGCAGACTTCGATGCTGTTGCTCGCTGCGGCTGCGCTGGTAATGCCGGCGATCTTCGAGTTGGTCGAGGGCCAGGGCCTGCCCTCGCCGGGGGCGGAGTCGATCAACTACGACTCGACCGTCGAGCATCTCTCGCTGGCGGTGGCGATCGTCCTCATCGCCACCTACGTCGCCGGCCTCTTCTTCTCGCTCAAGACCCACCGCGACATCTTCAATCCCGAGTATGAGGACGAGGACACTTGGGGCTGGTCGGTGCGTAAATCGATGCTGGCGCTGGCCGCCGCGGGGATACTCGTCGGCCTGATGTCCGAGGTGCTGGTCGGCTCGATCGGCGAGGCATCCCATGCGGTTGGGCTCTCGGAGTTCTTCATCGGCGTCATCGTCGTCGCCATCGTCGGCAACGCCGCCGAGCACTGGGTTGCGGTTCTGGTCGCGATGAAGAACAAGATGGACCTGGCCGTCAACATCGCGATCGGCTCCAGCGCCCAGATCGCCCTCTTCGTCGCTCCGGTGCTCGTCCTCGCCTCGTTCTTCCTCGGCCCGCACCCTCTCGCCCTCGTCTTCAACGGCTTCGAGCTTGGCGCGATCCTGCTCGCCGTCCTGATCGCCAACTACATCGCCCAGGACGGCGAGTCGACCTGGTTCGAGGGCGTCCAACTGCTTGCGGTCTACGTCGTCTTCGGTCTCGCCTTCTACTTCGCCTGACCCTGCTGGTCGCATAGGCTCAACCGGCCTTGGACTACTTCCTGCTCGTCGTCAGCTTTGCGGTCATCCTCGCCGGGGCCCTCCTCTTCACCAACGCGGTGGAGTGGATCGGGCACCGGCTGGAGCTCGGTGAGGGCGCCGTCGGCAGCCTGCTGGCCGCGGTCGGCACGGCGATGCCGGAGACGCTGATCGCGATCGTCGCCCTGATCGGGGCCGCCGAGGGGGCTGACCAAGTGGCGATCGGCGCGATCGTCGGCGCTCCTTTCCTGCTCGGCACCCTGGCGATGGGGTTGGTCGGCCTCTTCGCTTACCTCTACCGCGAGCGGCGTGAGCAGGGACTCGAGCTGAAGGCCCACCGGCCGACGCTCGAGCGCGACCTGCTCTTCTTCCTGCTCTTCTTCGCGATCTCGCTGGCGCTGGGCTGGGGGGCGCCCGATGCGTTGAGGATCCCTGTCGGCATCCTGGTCATGCTCTCCTACCCGTTCTACATCGCTCGCACGCTGCGAGGAGGGGGGAGGTGCAGGACGAGGAGACGCTCAACCCGCTGATCTTCGAGCGGCGCGCCGAGCGCAGCGAGGACCCGGCCCTCGTCCTCTGTGTGATCCAGCTCCTGGTCGGCCTCGGCGCGATGGTCGGGGGCGCTCACCTCTTCGTCGAGGAGCTGCTCCACATCGCCGAGAGCATCGGTGTCGAGGCGCTCGTGCTGGCGCTCGTGCTCGCGCCGCTGGCGACCGAGCTGCCCGAGAAGGTCAACAGCTTCTTCTGGGTCCGCGAGGGCAAGGACTCGCTGGCGCTCGGCAACATCACCGGGGCGATGGTCTTCCAGTCGACGATCCCGGTCGGGATCGGGCTCATCTTCACCGACTGGGATCTGAGCGGCAACGCCGCCCTCTCCGTCGTCCTCGGCCTCGCTGGCGGCCTGCTCGCCTACGAGGTCCTGCACCGCCGCGGTCGCTTCGGCCTGCCGGCGGTTGTCACTTGGTTCGTTCTCTACGCCACGTTCATCGTGGTCGTAGCCGCTGGCGCCTAACTGAGCGCTCCTGGCAGCGTCCTCGGTCGCTCGCGTGCAGAGCACGCCACGCTCCCTGCGTCCTTGCCAGGAGCGCTCAGTTGTTGAGTGCCTTGAGCACGAGGTCGTCGTGCTGTTTCGGCGAGACCTTGGGGAAGACCATGGCGATCTTGCCGTCGGACTCGACGATGAAGGTGGCGCGCTGCACGCCCATGTACTTCTTCCCGTACATCGACTTCTCGACCCAGGTGCCGAAGCGCTCGGCGACGGCGTGGTCGGCGTCGGCGAGCAGGGTGAAGCCGAGGTCGAACTTGTCGGCGAACTTCTTCACTGCCTCGACGGTGTCGGGAGAGACGCCGATCACGCGGACGCCCACCGCCTCGTACTCGGGGCTACGGTCGCGGACGCCGCAGGCCTGGGTCGTGCATCCGGGTGTGTCGGCGCGGGGATAGAAGTAGAGGACGAAGGTCTCGCCGCGCAGGTCGGCGAGGCTGAGGTCGTTGCCGTCCTGGTCGGGCAGGGTGAAGTCGGGCGCCCTCGCCCCGGCTTCGAGCACTACTCGGGGTCCCCGCCCTGATCCTCGCGGCCGGGGTCCTGGCCCTTCTCGCCCTCGTCGAGCTCGTCGTCGCCCTGCTCCAGCGCGGTCTCGGACACCGAGCCGGCGGAGCCGGGGTGGTAGCTGGTCTGGAAGCGCTCCAGCACCTGGTCGCGCTGGTCCTCGTCGACCGGAACCTCGTCGGAGATGCGCACCCACTCCGCCCCCTCGTAGGCCTCCATGTTGAAGACCTCCTGGTCCAGCGAGGTCGAGTCGTCGACGACGACGAGCACCTCGGTCTGGGGGTTGAAGTAGGTCCCGGGCTGCATCAGCAGCTCCTCGACCTCGTAGAGGTTCTCCTTGGCGGCGGCCATCAGCCGGATCCTACGAAATCGGCGAGCCGGCGCTCGGCCTCGCGCTCGACGTCGATGGGCGCTTCACCGCGTCGCTCCCGCCGGTAGGACTTCGCCTGCAGCATCTGACGGACCTCGACTTCCTGGGTGGCTCGGCTGACCGGCGAGGCCAGGCGCCGGACCGAGCGTGGGGGGAGGTCGGGGTCGATCGCGTAAGGCCCCTTTCCGATCCCCTGCCAAGCCTTGCCCGAGAGGGCGAAGGCGATGGCCCCGATCGGCACCGCGAGGAGCGTGATCGCGATCAGCACGTTGCCGTTCTCGACGGTGGTCGCTGCCAGTAGCTGGTGCGCCATGCCCTCAAGGTTAAGGCTCTTGCCGCGCCGCCGCCAGGGTTCTCTCCCTGGCGGCGCTTTCCGGTACCCTTGGCGTGGTTGACTGACCAGTCAATCGGTGGTCCGTCGTCTTGCGGCGAGGCCGCATGCAAAGGCTTTCACGGACTGAAAAGGAGCCGCGACCAGTGGTTGACTTCACCCTCACCGACGAGCAGAAGGACCTGCGCGAGATGGCGCACAACTTCGCGGAGAACGAGATCCGCAAGGTGGCCTGGGAGTACGACAAGGACGGCACCTGGCCCCAGGACATCATCGACAAGGCCTGGGAGGTTGGGTTGATGAACACCCACATCCCCGAGGCCTACGGCGGTCCCGGCCTCGACTACCTCTCCGGCTGCCTGATCGAGGAGGAGATGGGCTGGGGGTGCTCGGGCATCGGCACCAGCCTGATGGCCAACGGCCTCGCCTCGGCGCCGATCACCCTCGGCGGCTCCGAGGAGACGAAGAAGAAGTACCTCGGCATGCTCGCCGAGGAGCCAAAGCTGGCCTCCTTCTGCCTGACCGAGCCCGACGCCGGCTCCGACGTCTCGGGGATGAAGACCAAGGCAGTGAAGAAGGGCGACAAGTACGTCATCAGCGGCTCCAAGTGCTTCATCACCAACGGCACCTACGCCGACTACTTCACGGTCTACGCCAAGACCGACCCCGAGGCAGGACACCGCGGGATCAGCGCCTTCGTCGTCGACGCCGACCTCCCCGGGGTCTCCGTCGACAAGAAGGAGGACAAGATGGGCCAGCGGGCTTCCAATACCGCGACCATCTCCTTCGACGAAGTCGAGATCCCGGCCGAGAACCTCCTCGGCGAGGAAAACAAGGGCTTCAAGCTGGCGATGATGACGCTCGACCGGACCCGCCCCGGCGTCTCGGCGATGGCCGTCGGCATCGGCCGCGCCGCCTTCGAGTACGCCGTGGAGTACTCCAAGGAAAGGGTCCAGTTCGGCGTGCCGATCGCGATGCACCAGGCGATCCAGTTCATGATCGCCGACATGGCGACCAAGGTCGACGCCGGCCGTCTGCTGGTCTGGAACTCGGCCGTCCTGCTCGACCAGGGCCAGCGCAACACTCGCGTCTCCTCGATGGCCAAGCGCTTCGCTGCCGACTCGGCGATGGAGATCACCGTCGACGCCGTGCAGGTCTACGGTGGCTACGGCTTCATCAAGGAGTACCCGGTGGAGAAACTGATGCGCGACGCGAAGATCATGCAGCTCTACGAGGGCACCAGCCAGATCCAGCGTCTGGTGATCGCCAAAGAAGTGCTGCTCCCGCGCAGCGTCGACGAGTCCACCCCGGAGGCCGACGCGAAGGCCCAGGCCTCCGAGAGCAGCCAGTCCGAGCAGGCTGCGGCGACGGTCTGAGTCACAGGCTTAGGGCAGGGGCCCTAATCAAGCCGCCGGGGCTCACGCCCCGGCGGCTTTTTTACGCCCCTTGACTCGCCGGATTGGGGGAGCCTGGCCGTCCTCCAGACGAATTGAGCACCGCGCGTAAGCGCGGTGCAACCAGGAGCGCGGCCCTACGGCCGCGCAGACACCGGATTGCATTTCCGCCGCTTCGCGACATTCGTCTGGAGGACGGCCAGGCTCCTCACAACACGTCACCGAGTGACGCCCAGATTGCGAAGTCGGCCTCGGGGTCCCCAAGCTTTTTAAAAGCTTGGGGTGGCCGAGACGACGCTTCGAGTCGTGGGGCTTTCGAGGCTTGTGTGCTTTCGAGAGGGATGGTGGGTGCCCCTCCCCAAAACACTCAAGCGCGGCTCCCGCCGCGCGTTTTGGGGAGGGGCACCCACCATCCCCATCCCCACAGCCCCAACCCAACCCGCCGGATCGACCGTCTAGGCGCGGGTGGTCTGGCGGGCCGTCTTCTGGCGGCGCGTCTTGTCGAGCTCGACCTTGCGTAGGCGAACCGACTCGGGGGTGATTTCGACGCACTCGTCCTCGCGCAGGAACTCGACCGCGGCTTCGAGGGTGAGGCGGGTTGGGGGTGCCATGCGCTCCAGCACCTCGGCGCTGGCGGCGCGCATGTTCGTCTGCTGCTTCTCCTTGATCGCGTTGACGTCGAGGTCCTCGGCGCGGGCGTTCTCGCCGATGATCATTCCCTCGTAGACCTCCTCGCCGGGGCCGATGAAGAGGGTGCCCCGGTCCTGCAGCCCGATCAGCGCATAGCCGGCCGTCTTGCCGCGACGGTCGGCGACGATCGAGCCGGTGGGGCGCAGGCGCAGGTCGCCGGCCCAGCGCTCCCAGCCCTCGAAGACGTGGTGCATGACCCCGGTGCCGCGGGTCTCGGTGAGGAACTCGGTGCGCAGCCCGATCAGGCCTCGCGCCGGCACCAGGTATTCCATCCGCACCCAGCCGGTGTCGTGGTTCGCCATCTGCTCCAGGCGCCCCTTGCGCCCCGCCAGCAGCTGCGTGATCGCGCCGACGTGTTCCTCCGGTGCGTCGATCGAGAGCCGTTCGACCGGCTCACACGTCTTGCCGTCGATCTCCCGGGTCAGCACGCGCGGCTGGCCGGCGGTCAGCTCGAAGCCCTCGCGCCGCATCAGCTCGAGCAGCACGACCAGTTGCAGCTCGCCGCGGCCCTGGACCTCCCACGCGTCTGGCTTCTCGGTGTCCTGGACCCGGATCGAGACGTTGCCGACCAGCTCGGCGTCGAGGCGGTCGCGGACCTGGCGCGCGGTCAGCTTGCTGCCCTCTGTGCCGGCCAGGGGCGAGGTGTTGATGCCGACCACGATCGAGAGCGAAGGCTCGTCGACGACGATCACCGGCAGTGGGCGCGGGTCGGCGGGATCGGCAAGGGTCTCGCCGATCGTCACCTCTTCCATCCCGGCGACGGCAATGATCTCGCCCGGCCCGGCTTCCTGCGCCGAGACCCTCTCGAGCGCCTCGGTGATGTAGAGCTCGGAGACGGTTGCGCGTTCGATCGATCCGTTGGCGCGGCACCAGGCGATCTGCTGGCCGGAGCGGATCGTCCCGTGGCGTACCCGACAGAGCGCCAGGCGGCCGACATAGGGGGACGCGTCGAGATTCGTGACGTGCGCCTGCAGGGGATGGTCGGGGTCGAACTCCGGCGCCGGGATCTTCTCCAGCATCAGGTCCATCAGGGGCGAGAGGTCGCTTCCCTCGACCCCCTCCTCAAGCGAGGCCCAGCCGTCCTTGGCGTTGGTGTAGACGATCGGGAAGTCGATCTGCTCGGAGTCGGCGTCGAGGTCGAGGAAGAGCTCGTAGACCTCGTCGACGACCTCGGCGATGCGGGCGTCGGGCCGGTCGACCTTGTTGACGACGAGGATCACCGGCAGCTTCGCCTCCAGCGCCTTGCGCAGCACGAACCGCGTTTGCGGCAGCGGCCCCTCGGAGGCGTCGACGAGGAGGAGGACGCCGTCGACCATGGTCAGGCCGCGCTCGACCTCGCCGCCGAAGTCGGCGTGGCCCGGTGTGTCGACGATGTTGAGCTTCACCCCGTCGTAGTTGACGGCGGTGTTCTTGGCGAGGATCGTGATCCCCTTCTCGCGCTCGAGGTCCATCGAGTCCATCACCCGTTCGGCGACGTCCTGGCCCTTGCGGAAGGCGCCGGATTGCCACAGCATCGCGTCGACCAGGGTCGTCTTGCCGTGGTCGACGTGGGCGACTATCGCGATATTGCGGAGATCTGTGCGGAGTTTCATGGCGCGCAAAAAAAGACGGGACCCACCGGATTGGCGGGCCCCGTCGGACGCTAAGAGCGGCGCGTGACTAGGAAGTCTGCTGGACGCTCGCCGCGGCGGGGCCCTTGGGGCCTTCCTCGGACTCGTAGCTCACTTTGGCGCCCTCGGTCAGGGACTTGAAGCCCTCACCCAGGATCGCGCTGTGATGGACGAAGACGTCCTTGGAGCCGTCGTCGGGAGTGATGAACCCGTAGCCCTTGTCGTCGCTGAACCACTTGACTGTTCCAGTCGGCATGTATTGCCTCCACTTGATGTGCTGCGAACGCGGAGGCTTCGGTAAAGCAACGACGCGAGCGCTAGACACGACTTTTGCCGGATATCGATCCGACCTAACGCCGGGGACCGTAGCAGGCCTGGGGCGAAAAGCGCTGCGCTCGGATGCACGTCTAACGGTGTTGTGATGACGAGGAGACCAGTCGATACGGTGACGGCGATGTTCCGACAGCGACGATTCCGGCGCGCCACGGGCATGCTTGCGGCTGCGGTCTTGGCGGCTTTTCTCCTGATACCGGCTTCGGCGACCGCGATGTCGCGCTCCGCGGGCGGAGATCTCTCCCAACGCCTGGCCCTGCTCGCCCAGCCTTCTGTGCGTTCGGCGTCGTATGCAACCCAGGCTGCAAGGCTCGGAGTCGCTCGGCAGGGCCCGGGCAGCCTGCTGCGAGAGGGCAACCGGATCCTCGCCTACGTCCGTTTCGACCGGGGTGCCCTCGTCGGCCTCAGGTCCCTGCGCACCAGAGGCGCAAGAGTCGTCCACGCGAGCAGGCGCTACCAGTCCGTCACCGTCGCCGCCAAGCCCAACCAGCTTCGCCGTCTTGGCAGAGCACCGCGGGTCGTCGCGGTCACCGAGGCGCTTGCGCCGGTCGCGTCGGCGGCCTGCCCTTCCGGCGATGCCGTTTCGGAGGGCGTCGCACAGCTGCACGCCGGCGACGTTACGGGCGAAGCGCGCGACCTCTTCGGGGTCGACGGCAGCGGGCTGACGGTTGGCGTCCTCTCGGACTCCTTCGCCCTCGCCACCGAAGCCGCCGACGGGAGCGGCCCAGTGGCGACCAAAGAAGCGGACGACGTGGCGAGCGGAGACCTGCCTGGCGAAGCGAATCCGTGCGGCCACACGAGCGATGTCATCGTCATCGACGAGGAGGACGAATCGGTAGCGGAAGAAGAACCGCCGGCGGACGAGGGACGCGCGATGGCGCAGATCGTCCACGACGTCGCTCCGGGTGCCGGCATCGCCTTCGCGTCTGCCTTCAACGGCGAAGACGTCTTCGCGACGAACATCGCAGAGCTGGTGGATCCCGGTGGTGCGGACGTGATCGTCGACGACGTCTTCTATTTCGAAGAGCCGTTTTTCCAGGATGGCCCGGTCGCGGTCGCCGTCTCCGAAGCGGTCGAAGATGGAGTGACGTATCTCTCGGCGGCGGGCAACAGCAACCTCTTCGACTCTGAAGGGCACGAGATCGCGTCCTGGGAAACCCCCCTCTACCGGGACGCGGGAAGCTGTCCGCCGGAAGTGCAGAGCCTCCCGGGCTTCAACGGCTCGCACTGCCTTGACTTCGCCCCCGGGTCGCAGGTGGACAGGACGTTCGGGATCAAGGTCGGACCGGGGGATGCGTTGGCGGTTGACCTTCAGTGGGACGAGCCCTGGGAGGGGGTCGACACCGACCTCGACGCGTTCCTGCTCAACGCCGGCGGCAACCTCATCGCCGGCTCGGTCGAAGACAACGTCGAACTCAGCCAGCGGCCGTTCGAGGTGCTCCAGTGGGAAAACGAATCCTCGTCGGAGCGGATCGTGCAACTGGTGGTGAATCGCTTCTCGGGCGAAAGCCCGCGCCTGAAGTTTGCCCTGGTGGCAAGTGGCTCGGGAGTGACGGGAACCGAGTATCCGCGTTCGACCGGCGCCGACGTCGTCGGCCCGGCGATCTTCGGCCACAACGGTGCGGCAAGCGCGATCTCCGTCGGAGCGATCCGGTTCGACAAAACCACCGAACCCGAGAAATACTCGTCGCGAGGGCCGGTGAGGCACGACTTCGGGCCGGTGACGGGCACTGAAGCGGCTGCCCCCCTTGGGTCGCCCGAGATTCTCTCCAAGCCCGACGTCGTCGCAACCGACTGCGGAGTCACCACGTTCTTCGCCGGCTTCACCGGGGCGGTCTGGCGCTTCTGCGGCACCTCTGCGGCCGCTCCGCACGCGGCGGGCATCGCCGCCCTGATGCTCGAGGCCGAACCGGGGGAAGCGCCGTCTGGGATCCGCTCGGCGCTGCAGGCGAGCGCCGTTGAAGTCAGCACATTCGGTCCCTGCGCCGTGGGCGCCGGCCTGGTGGAAGCCGTCGGGGCGCTCGAAGAGCTCCCCAGTCCCGAAACCTTCACCCCGCCCGAGTGCTCTCCCCCTTCATCCGAAGGTTCTCCCGAGGATGCGCGTGCCCCCGGCGATTGGGGTTCGGAAGTTCCCCCGGCGACCACGACGCCCGCCGAGCCGAGCGGCCTGCCCGCGCAGAGCGTCCGGCCTCGGACCTTCTTCCGCCGCCGGCCTCCGCGGACGATTCGCACGCGCGCCCGCAAGGCGAAGGTCGTGTTCCGCTTCGGCTCTGACCAAGCCGGCGTCTCGTTCGTGTGCCGGATCGACGGGGACCCCCTCCGCGCGTGTCCGCAGCGACTGGTGCGCCGGTTCGCGATCGGCTGGCACACCGTCCGCGTCTACGCACGCGACGCTGCCGGCAACGCCGACCGCACACCCGCCGTCTACCGCTTCCGGATCAAGCGGATTCCCTAGGGCTTGTAGCGGCGGTGCCGCGGCGGGCGATCCGGTGGCCGACGAAGAGCAGTAGCAGCAGCGCCGCGGCGCTGCCCAGGACCAGTGGATCGGTGAGGCTGAGCCCCTCCAGTCTGGTGCCGAAGTAGACGGAGAGCGCCGTGATCGGCAGGTAGCCGACCGCGGTCGTCCAGGTGAAGCGCCAGACCGGCACGCGGGCGGCGCCGGCAGCATAGGAGGTGAGGCTGAAGGGCACGATCGGGATCAGGCGCACGGCGAGCAGCAGGGTGACGCCGCCCCGCTCGATCATCGCCTCGGTGCGCTCGAAGCGCTCGGTGCCGAACCAGCGGTCGAGCAGGGGGCGCGCCAGCGAGCGGCCGATCGCGAAGCAGAGCAGGCCCGAGAGCAGCCAGCCGGTCATCGTCAGGGCCAGTGCCGGGAAGAAGCCGTAGACGAAGCCGGCCGCGGCGTCGACGATCTCGGCTGGGTAGAAGACGACGGCGTGGATCAGGGCGAGGGCGAGGATGATCAGCGGCCCGGCGATCCCGAGGCTGTCGAGCTCGCTGCGCACCTCGGCGGTGTCGCCCCGGATAGCCGCCTCGACGGCCTCTCGCAGGGCGGGTACGGCCAGCACGAGAACGGCGAGAAGCGCGATCCCGCCCAGCGTGGTCGCGACGGCGATGAGAGACGGCTTCGGCTTCTCCATGCGCTCAGTATCCCGGCGATGCGTCTCTCTGCCGGAGAGCCATCGGGGGTCCCTCCTCAGGCCGCTTCGCGAAAGGAGCTTCTCGAAGCCTGTGGGCTGTCGCCCACCCCCGCCCTAAGCGCTCAGCCGCTCGGCCAGCCCGGAGTAGCGCCGGCCGCTGTCGTCGCGGCGGATCGCGCCGTCGAGCGCCGCGCGGTCGCCGATCAGCACGCAGCTGCTGCGGGCGCGGGTGATCGCGGTGTAGAGGAGGGGGCGGGTCAGCATCCGCGCGTGAGAGCGGTGGCAGACGCCGACGACGACCGGGACCTCGCAGCCCTGCGCCTTGTGGACGGAGATCGCGTAGGCGAGGCGCAGGGTCGCGGTCTCCCCGTAGGGGATCGTCAGCGACTCGCCCTCGTCGGTGTCGACGAGGATCTCCTCCTCGTCGGGGTCGTCGGCGCGGAGGAAGACGATCGAGCCGTTCATCAGGCCCAGCTCGTGTGAGTTGCGAGTCTGGATCAGCCGGTCGCCGACCCGGAAGCGGTCTCGGACCGCCCGCTTGCCGCGCGGGTTGAGCCGCTCCTGCAGGCGCTCGTTGAGGGCGTCGATCCCGACCGCCCCCCGGTACATCGGCGCCAACACCTGCACGTCGCGGATCGGATCGACCTCGAAGCGCGCCGGTGCCCGCTCGGCGACGACCTCGACCACGGCCTCCAGCGCCCGCTCGGGGCTGGCGCGGTCGATGAAGAAGAAGTCGTGGTCCTGGTCCTCGGCCGGCTCGAGGTGCGGCGGCCGGCCCTGGTTGATCTCGTGGGCGGCGGTCGTGATCATCGAGCGGGCTGCCTGGCGGAAGATCTGGGTGAGGCGGACGACCGGCGCGATTCCCGCCGCGATCAGGTCCTCGAAAGGCTTGCCGGCGCCGATCGGCGGCAGCTGGTCGGCGTCGCCGACGAAGACGACGTGGGTCGACTCGGCGAGGCCGCCGAGCAGAACCTCGATCAGGCGCAAGTTCAACATCGAGGACTCGTCGACGATCGCCAGGTCGACCGGGAGTGGGTGCCCCGGGCTGAAGGCGGGTTCGCGCCCCGGCATCCACTCGAGCATCCGGTGGATCGTCTGGGCGTCGTGACCGGTCGCCTCCTCGAGGCGGCGGGCGGCGCGGCCGGTCGGGGCGCAGAGGGCGATTCGCAGACCCGCCTCTTCGGCCTCCTCGACGATCGCCCTCGTGCAGGCCGTCTTGCCGACCCCGGGCCCGCCGGTCAGGACCGAGATCCGCGAGGTGAAGGCGCCGCGCACCGCCGACCATTGCTCGTCGGTCAGCTCGGTGCCCCCGGCGTCGCGCGGCGGCTCGGCACCCGGGTCGTGGTCGAGGTGGGAAGGGCCGTCGGCACGGGCCGCGAGGGTTGCGGCAACCGCGACCTCGCTGGCGTGGGTGAGCTCGCGGTAGACGTGCTCGCCCTCGACCGTCAGCCCGCGACCTTCGCTCAGCACCTCAGGATCCGGGCTGAGCCCGAGCAGCTTCGCGGCGTGCATGGTCAGCTCGGCGAGCGGCAGGTAGCTGTTGCCCTGCTGTTCGGCCTCGGTCAGGGCGTAGGCCGCCGCGGCCTGCGCCCGGCGGCTGGACTCGGGCGGCACGTCTGCGGCGAGGGCGATCTTGTCGGCACGGGCGAAGCCGACTCCCTCGACCTCGGTCAGCCGGTAGGGGTCCTCGTGCAGGATCGCCATCGAGCGGTCGGCGAAGCGGGCGTGGATCGGCGCTGCCAGGTGGGCCAGGCCGTGCGGGGCGAGCTGCACGTGCAGGTCGCGAATCGCGCGGCTGGCGTGCCATGACTCGGTGGCGGCTTCCGCCTGGGCGACGCTGACGCCGCGCAGCGAGCCGAACACCGCCCTCGGATCCGCGGCGATCGCCCCCAGCACCCCCTCGCCGTGCTCGTCGACGAGTCGTTCGGCCCGGGCCGGGCCGATGTGGCGCAGCGTGGTGAGGTAGGCGATCCGGCCCTCGCGGTCGGCGGGATCGAGCGGCATCGCACCTTGCGCACGGAGCTGGCGGCCGTAGCGTGCGTGCGTCTGCCACTCGCCGCTGACTTCGGCGCGGTCGCCGACACCGAGGTGCGCGACCGGGCCGACGAGGGCGAACCCCTCACCCGACTCGGCGTCCTGGACCTCGAGCACCGCGTAGCCGTCGTCCTCGGCGCAGAAGATCACCCCAAGCACCTCGACCGTCGCGGAGTGGCCGGGGGCGTCGGTGTCGAAGAGGGTGGCCGTGCCGTTCACACGCCAAAGCTAGCCTGTGGCCAAGATGACCGAACGGGTCAATTCCGGTCTCTGCGACACCTGCCTGCACCAGAGGCTCGTACCCAACACCCGCGGCTCGGTCTTCTCGCTCTGCGAGCGCTCGCGCACCGACCCGCGCTTCCCGCGCTACCCGCGGGTGCCGGTGGCCGAGTGCCCCGGCCACGAGCCACGTGACCGAGGCGGAGCCGGCGCGGCCGGGAGGCCCTAGCTCGCCATCGGGTCCGGTTCGCCGAGCTTGGAGTTGTCGGGGGCCACGTACTCCCCGTCTGGGACGCCGCCGAGGACGAGGATGCGGATGCCCGCCTCGCCGGGGTAGACCTTGCGCATCACCCCGGGGCCGACGCGGGCGACGTGGTCGGTGTCGAGCGGGAAGCGCTCGCCGGCGATGTCCAGCTCCCCGGAGCCGCTCAGGGTCACGTAGACCTCCTCCTGCCCGTCCTGCCCGTGGTCGTGTTCGGGGTAGTTCTCGAAGTTGGGCGGCATGTCGATGATCTGCATGCCGAACGACTCGACGCCCAGCTCCGCGCGGGCCCGCTTGAAGGCGCCGCCGAAGACGGCCTCCATGTCGTCGATCTTCTTCACCGCGTAGGTGCTCATCCGTTCCTCCCGGATTTGGGTTCCCCCTTGACGAGGCTGGAAGGGCATCCTAGTAGGTCTAACTTTGATTTTCAAAGCAGTCTACCCTCGGCGCCTTTGAGGTGAACCGGGCCCCGGCGGTCTCTAGGCTTGCTTCATGGGCGCGAGCGCGGTGGACGAGACGATGGCTGCGGACTTCGTCCGGCGCTTCACCGAGTACTGGCGGGCACCGACCCCGGAAGGACTCGACGCGGTACTGGCTGAGCAGGTACGGCTGGTGGCGCCGATGACGCCCGTCACCGAGAATCTTGCGGATGGCCGCCGAGCCTTCGCCGAGCTGTTCGAGCTGATCTCCGGCATGACTGCCCAGGTCCACCGTTGGGGTGCCACCGAGGACGGCGTCCTGATCGAGTTCACGATCAACGGCACCGCGGGCGGGCGGCCGATCGGCTGGACGGCGATCGACCGCTTCGTCCTCGGCGAGGACGGCCTCGCCACCGAACGTGTCTCCTACTTCGACTCCCTGCCGATCGCCCTCGCGGCGGCGGGGCGGCCCCGAGCCTGGCCGGCGTTCTTGCGCAGCCGGCTGCGGCAGCTGCGGCGCTGAGCGAAAGCGCTCGGCCGCCTCAGTCGAGGAGGCCGACCTGGCGCAGGATCGAGACCGAGTCCGAGTAGACGTCCTTGCGCTTGATCAAACCGTGTTCGAAGGGGATCACGTCGATGCCGTCCCAGCTGACCGCCCGCCCGCTGGGAGGGGCCTCGAGGTCTCCACGGCGCATCGTCTGCGTGTGCGTGGCCGTAGCCGTCCACTCCTGCGTCACCACGCCCTCGCGCACGTACAGGCGGCGAGTCTCGAACTTCATGTCGGGCCAGGCCTCGAAGATCCTGGCGATGTGACCGCGGACCTCCTCGCCATGCGCGGACTCGCCCGCCGTGTGGTTGGCGAAGACCATGTCGGGCGCGTGCATGGCGACGATCGCATCGAGGTCCTGGGCGTTCCAGGCATCGTTGTAGCGCCCGATCGCTTCGGTCAGAGATTCGACGCCGTCTCGCTCGTCCATTGCGGCAACTCTAGACCGAGACCGGGCCGTGCGGAAGGCGAATCCCTACGCGGGAATCAACTCGAAGTGGCTTCGGCCGTGCAGGCGGTAGATCGAGAAGTCGGCGTCGAGGGTGAAGATGCGCTTGGAGTTGCGCTCCTCGGCGAGCGCGACAAGCGTGGCATCGGCAAGATCCATCGGGCGATCCGCATAGCGATCCATCAGCTTTGCAACCCGGGCGATGGCCTTGGGGGACTGCTCAGCGATCGCAAGATCCTTGTTCCACACGAGCTGCCAAAGAGCCCTCTGGGCGATCCAGCCGCCGGCCCGGCCAACCAGGTACATCGCCTCGGTGAACGCCGACCAGGTGGTCAGGAGCGGGAGCTGGACCGACTTCAGGGTGGAGACGCAGCGTGCGTGATCGGGCTCGCCCGCGTCGATCAGGGCGACCAGCGGGCCCGCGTCGACCAGCGTCATCGCCGTCCGCGTTGCTTGTCTTCAACCAGATCCGCGAAGACGGAGCCCGTGTCTCGAGCCTGGCCGAGGTCGGTCTCGACGACACCTATGGCATAGGCGAGGCGCTCGCTCGGATCGCCGGCAAGGGCGCGCTCGGCGCGCTCGGCTGCCGCCTGCCGCAGGAACTCGGAGACGGAGGATTCTTCGAGCGCTGCCGCCCGCCGCACGCGCTCATCCAAATCTGGATCGAGTCGGAGGCTTCTCATGGGAGAGAGAACGTATCACGTTGTAATTGAAACGTGATACAAAAGAGACACGTCTTTGCAACGACTTCCGACCCGGAGCCGAAACAATCTGAACATGATGAGAGGGCGGCTAGGGTTGACGCAACTTCAACTCAGGCTGGGAGGCGTGAATGGACGTTGCGATCGGATTGCCCAACGCTGTGCCTGGGACGACGGGCACGCAGTTGGTCGAGTGGGCCCGGCGCGCCGAGGCCCGTGGGTTCAGCAGCCTGGGGACGATCGACCGGATCGTCTACGACAACTATGAGCCGCTGATCGCGCTTGCCGCGGCTGCCGCCGTCACCGAACGGATCGGTCTCTGCACCTCGGTCCTGCTCGGGCCGCTGCGCAGCAATGCGACCGAGCTGGCCAAGGAGGCGCTGAGCCTGCACGCCCTCTCCGGGGGCCGCTTCACGCTGGGCATCGGTCTGGGTGGCCGCGATGACGACTATGAGGCGAGCGGCGTCGAGCTGCGCGGGCGCGGGCGCCGCCTCGACGAGATGCTGGAGCAGATCCGGAAGGTCTGGGACGGCGATGACATCGGCCCCTCGATCGAGGGGGCACCGGCCCTTGTGGTCGGCGGCCACGCCGACGCCTCCTTCGCCCGCACCGCGCGCTTCGGCGACGGGTGGATCGCCGCCAGCTCGGGGCCGGAGCAGTATGAGGAGGGCGCCCGCAAGGCAAAGGCCGCCTGGGCCGAGGCTGGCCGCCAGGGAGAGCCCCGGACCATGGCGCTTGCCTACTTCTCCCTAGGCGACGACGCGGATGCGGATGCCCGCGCCAACCTGGCCGACTATTACGCCTGGCTCGGCGATCAGATCGCCGAGTTCATCGTCTCCGCCGCCGCCAGGGATGCGGAGTCGGTTAGGCAGACCCTCGCCGCCTACGAGGCGACCGGGTGCGACGAGCTGATCCTCTTTCCCGCCTCGAGCGATCCCGCCCAGGTCGACCTGCTTGCCGACGCGGCAGGCCTCTGACCATGGCCAGCGGGGCGGGCTCGACCGTCGACGTGGTTGTCGTCGGGGCGGGGTTGTCCGGCCTGGGCGCGGCGAAGGCGCTGGCCGATGCAGGGCACGAGGTGGTCGTGCTCGAGGCCCGCGACCGGGTCGGCGGCCGCCTGCTGGGCGCGGAGCTCGGCGACGGGGTGCAGATCGACCTGGGGGCTCAGTGGGTCGGCTCCGATCACGAGAGAGTGTGGGACCTCGCCCGCGATCTCGGTCTCGGCCTCTTCCCCCAGCACGGCAAGGGGAGGAACCTGCTCGACGTCGGAGGAAGGCGGAGGCTCTACCGGGGCTCGATCCCGCGCCTCGGCCCGGCCGTCCTCTGGGACGTGTTCGTCGCTCGCCGCCGCATCGCCCGGCTCGTCCGGAGCGTCGACGCCGAGCGGCCCTGGGCGGCCCGAGGCGCGGCCGAGCTGGACGGCCAGACGCTGGCCGAGTGGTGCGAGGGAAACATGCGGACGCCGATCGCCCGCGAGCTGCTCGCGCTTGCCGGACGGACCGTGTGGGGGACGGGACCGGAGGAGATATCCATGCTTCACGCTCTCTTCTACATCAGCGCTGCGGGCAGCTTCGACAAGCTGATCGACACCAAGGGCGGAGCGCAGCAGGATCGCGTCGAAGGTGGGGCGCACGGTCTGGCGCTTGGCCTGGCCGACTCCCTCGGCGACCGGGTCCGGCTGGCCGAGCCGGTCCGCCGGATCGAGCAGCGGGCCGACTCGATACTGGTGGTCGCCGACGGCAGCGAGGTGGAGGCGCGGCGCGCGATCGTCGCTCTGCCGCCGGTGCTGGCCGCGCGGATCGAGTTCGATCCGCAGCTGCCCGAGCGGCGCCGCCTGCTCGCCGAGCGGATGAGGCCCGGCGCTCCCGCCAAGTGCACGGCGCTCTACCCGGAGCCCTTCTGGCGCGACGAAGGGCTGAGTGGCGAGTCCGTCACCGACATCGGGCCGGTGACGCTGACCTTCGACAGCTCGCCGCGCGACGGGTCCGCCGGGGTGATGCTGGGCTTCGTCGGCGGTCCCGAGGCGCGCGAGATGGCCGCGATGGCCCCGGCCGAGCGCCGCGCCGCGGTGCTCGCCTGCTTCGAGCGCCTCTTCGGCCCCCGCGCCGCGCAGCCGCTCGACTACGCCGAACAGGCCTGGGCGGCGGAGGAGTGGTCGGCAGGCGGGCCGACCTCGAATTTCGGCCCGGGAGGGTGGACGGCCTGCGGGCCCACCCTGCGCGAGCCGGTCGGCCGAATCCACTGGGCCGGCACCGAGACCGCCACCGTCTGGAGCGGCTATATGGAGGGCGCCTTGCAGGCTGGCGAGAGGGCGGTCGCAGAGGTGCTACCGCAGCTGCGCGGCGCTGCGGCACCCCTCACCTAAACTCGCCCGGTGGACCGCGCGCTGCTCGACAGTACGCTCGCCGGGGCCGGCGAGCCCGACTACCGCGCCTCCCAGGTCTGGGAGTGGGTGGCGCGCGGAGCCCGCTCCTACGAGGAGATGACGAACCTACCGGCGCCGCTGCGCGAGCGCCTGGCAACGGCGGTGCCGATCTCCACCCTGACCACCGTCGAGGAGGCGAAGTCCGACGACGGCACGGTCAAGGCGCTCTTCCACACCGGCGACGGGCGCCCGATCGAGGCGGTGCTGATGCGCTACCGCGACGGGCGCCGCTCGGTCTGCCTCTCCTCGCAGTCGGGCTGTCCCCTCACCTGCACCTTCTGCGCAACCGGGCAGATGAAGTTCGGCCGCAACCTCAGCACCGACGAGATCCTCGACCAGGCGCTGCATTTCCGCCGCACGGAAGAGATCGACCACGTCGTCTTCATGGGTATGGGGGAGCCGACGATGAACCTCGACTCGGTACTCGGCGCCTGCGAGCGGCTGCCGGACGTCGGCGTGACCCACCGCCGCACCGCGATCTCCACCGTCGGCTGGGTTCCCGGCATCGATCGCCTCGCCGAGTGCGAGATGCCGGTCAGCCTGGCGCTCTCCCTGCACGCCCCCAACGACGGCCTGCGCTCGCAGCTGATGCCGGTCAACGACCGCTACCCGCTGGCCGAGGTGCTTGCCGCCTGCGAGCGCTACCGCGCCCGCCGCCGGCGCAAGGTCTTCGTCGAGTACGTGATGCTCGACGGCGTCAACGACCACCCCGAGCACGCCCGCCAGCTCGCCGCCCTGCTCGATCCTCGCGCCTACAAGGTCAACCTGATCCCCTACAACCCGACCGGCGCCTACGATGGCTCCCCGCCCGAGCGAATCGAGGGCTTCCGCGCGATCCTCGCCGAGCACCGCCTCACCGCCACCGTCCGCCTCACCCGCGGCCGCGACATTGCCGCCGCTTGCGGTCAGCTCGCCGCCCGCGCCTGAACCGGCCGTTTGGCCGGTCAGCCAACTAGGATTGTTTGCCATGCCTGTGGAGAGTCCCGCCAAGCCGGCTCTGCGCGTCGAGCCGCCCGAGCAGCTGAGCGCCAATCCGGTGCGCCGCGTGGTCGAAGACATCCGCGCCGAGATCAAAGTCCGCCGCCGGGGCGCCTACCCACCGGGACCGCAGGACTTCAGCCTTGCCCGCACCCGGCAGGTCGGGAGCGACCCGCTGCCGTTGCTGCTTTCCCTCTACGAGGAGCACGGGCCGATCTTCAGCGCTCGGCTCCTCCACAGCCAGGTCATCTTCATGCTCGGTCCCGAAGCCAACCACTTCGTCACCGTCGCCCACCCGGAGAACTTCCACTGGCGCGAGTCGAGCTTCGGCGACCTGATCCCGCTGCTCGGAGACGGATTGCTGACGATCGACGACGCCTACCACGACCGGGCGCGGGAGATCATGATGCCGGCCTTCCACCGCGAGCAGGTTGCCGCCTCGGTGGAGGCGATGGTGGCCGAGGCCACTCCGGCAATCGAGCGGATGCAGCCGAACCAGGTGGTCGACGTCTACGAGTGGATGCGCGGCCTGGCGATGCGGATCGCGATGCGGGCGCTGCTCGGGCTCGATCCCGACGAAGCCGGCAAGGGCGCCGCCGCCGCCGAGCACTTCGAGCGGGCACTCGGCTTCTATGGCATCGACTTCCACCTGCGCCTGCTGCGCGGCCCTCGCTCGCCCTGGTCGAAGATGATCGCCTCACGGGCGGTCCTCGACGAGATCGTCCTCGGTGAGATCGCGCGGCGGCGCGCCGATCCCGACCCCGAGAAGATGGACATCCTCAGCCTCCTACTCTCGGTGCGCGACGAGGCCGGGGAGGGGTTCACGGCCAAGGAGGTCCGCGACCAGGTGATGACGCTGATGTTCGCCGGTCACGACACCTCCACCTCGACCCTGACCTTCATGATGCACGAGCTGGCGCGCCACCCCGACGTGGTCGAGAAGCTCTGCGAGGAGCAGGATCGCGTGCTCGGCGACCGCACGCCCGACATCGACGCGCTCGAGAAGGAGATGCCCTACCTCGACATGGTCCTCGACGAGGTGCTGCGCCTCTACCCGCCGGCCTGGATCGGCCCGCGGAGGGCGGTGCGCGACTTCGAGTTCAATGGCTGCCAAGTCTCTCGCGGCGCTTACGTCAACTACTGCTCCTGGGCCAGCCACCGCATCCCTGAGTTCTTCCCAGAGCCGGAGGCGTTCATCCCCGAGCGGTTCACCCGCGAGCGCAAGGCGGCCCTGCCGCGCGGCGCCTACGTCCCCTTCGGCGGCGGCCGCCGCATCTGCATCGGCAAGCGCTTCGGCCAGACCGAGGTGAAGCTGGTGGCGACGATGCTCCTGCAGAAGCTCCGCCTAGACGCGATGCCCGGCCGCACGATGACCGTGCGCCAGATGCCGACGCTCTCACCGCGGGGCGGCCTGCAGATGCGCGTGCTGCCCCGCGGCTGAAGCCATCTACTTGATGAACAGCATCTCCTCGTACTTCGGCAGCGGCCAGAGGTAGTCGGCTACGACCTTCTCCAGCCTGTCGGCCGCCTCGCGGACTCGCTCCATCGCGGCGATCTGCGTGTCGCGGGCGTGGATCGCCCAGTCGAGACCCTCGAGGCCGGGGTCGGCGTTCGCCTGCTCGAGTTGACTCAGCGCGTTGACCAGCTCTTCGGCGAGGACCTTGGTCTCGGAAGCTGTGCCGTCGATGCCCGACTCTTTGATCAGGCTCATGTAGCGCAGCGCTGCCGGCAGGATCATCGTCTTGGCGATCGAGTGCGTGGTCTCGGCCTCGATGTTGGCGCAGATCGCGTACTGCTCGACCCAGACCTCGTAGCGGGACTCGAGCTCGCGCTTGGAGAGCACCTCGTAGTTCTCGAAGGCGGCGATCGTCTGCTCGCTGATCACCTCGGGCAGCGCTTCGGGCGTAGTGCGCAGGTTCTTCAGCCCGCGCCGCTCGGCCTCGGCGTGCCAGGCCTCGTCGTAGTTGTCGCCGCCGAAGCAGACCTGCTTGTTGGCCGTGTAGGTCTCCTTGACGACCTCGATCACGGCCTCGGCCAGCGGTGTGCCGCCGTCGATCTTCGCCTCCAGCTTGTCGGCGAGCTCGTCGATCGCCTCGGCCGCGATCGTGTTGAGCACCGTGTTGGGGAAGGCGAGCGACATGCTCGACCCCAGCGCCCGGAACTCGAATTTGTTGCCGGTGAAGGCGAAGGGCGAGGTGCGGTTGCGGTCGCCGCCGTGCATCGGCAGCGCCGGCAGCACGGTCGCGCCGAGCTCGAGGAAAGAGGCGGGCGTGTTGGGGTCCCCTTCGCCGCTGGCGATCGCCTCGAAGACCTTCTCCAGCTCGCCGCCGAGGAAGATCGAGATGATCGCCGGCGGCGCCTCGTTGGCGCCGAGGCGGTGGTCCTGGCCGATGTTGGCGACCGAGGCGCGCAGCAGCCCCTGGTGCTTGTTCACCGCCTGGATCACCGCGGCGCAGAAGAAGAGGAAGTGGATGTTGTCGGCCGGCGTGTCGCCCGGGTCGAGCAGGTTGGTGCCGGTGTCGGTGCCCATCGACCAGTTGTTGTGCTTGCCCGAGCCGTTGACGCCGGCGAAGGGCTTCTCGTGCAGCAGGCAGACGAGCCCGTAGCGGCGGGCGACGCTCTCCAGGATCTGCATCAGCAGCTGCTGGTGGTCGGAGCCGACGTTGGAGCTCTCGAAGACCGGCGCGATCTCGTACTGGCCGGGAGCGACCTCGTTGTGGCGGGTCTTGACCGGGATGCCGAGCATCCGCATCTCGAGCTCGGACTCCATCATGAAGGCGAGCACGCGCTCGGGGATCGAGCCGAAGTAGTGGTCGTCGAGCTCGTGCCCCTTGGGCGGCTTGGCGCCGAAGAGCGTGCGGCCGGTGGCGATCAGGTCGGGGCGCTCGTAGAAGTACTGCTCGTCGATCAGGAAGTACTCCTGCTCGGGCCCGACCGTGGTGAAGACGCGCTTGCTCTCGGTGTCGCCGAGCAGCGCCAGCGCCTTGATCGCGGAGCGCGAGAGCGCGTCCATCGAGCGCAGCAGCGGGATCTTGCCGTCGAGCGCCTCGCCTGTCCAGGAGGCGAAAGCGGTCGGGATGCAGAGCAGCGCCCCGTTCGGGTTCTCGAGGATGAAGGCGGGGGAGGTTGGGTCCCAGGCCGTGTAGCCACGCGCCTCGAAGGTGGCGCGGACGCCGCCAGTGGGGAAGGAGGAGGCGTCGGGCTCGCCCTGGATCAGCTCCTTGCCGGAGAAGCCGGCCAGCGCCGCGCCTTCGCCGCCGGAGGGCTCGAAGAACGAGTCGTGCTTCTCCGCGGTGGAGCCGGTGAGGGGCTGGAAGACGTGGGTGAAGTGGGTTGCGCCCTTCTCCAGCGCCCAGTCCTTCATCGCAGCGGCGACCGCGTCGGCGGTGGCGGCGTCGATCGCCTCGCCGCTCTCCAGGGTCGCCTTGAGCTTCTCGAAGACGTCGCCCGGCAGGCGTTCGCGCTGCACGGAGACGGAGAAGACGTTGGCGCCGAAGGCGTCGTTCTCGGGCTGGGTAAGGTCGAGCGCGCCGAGTGCCTGCCCATTGGAGCTCCACTGCGCTGCGGTCACGTTCTGCTGGCGGATACGGGTCATCGCTTTTGTCGTCCCTCGCTTGGCGTCGCGCCCGGCCGGCGGGCACGGTCGATTACCGGTCTACTCCCCTTGAAAGAGTGGAAAAAGAGCCTAATGGCAATCGCTCGGAGATGCCTTTGTACCGCGGTATAAGGATCGCCCGCGGGTCTTGTACGGGCGTCGGCAAAGGGGGGCTAGGTACTGGGCACGGCGTTCAGAAGGCCCAGCGGGTGGCGGAGTCGGAAGCCACCGGTCGGCCGCATCTCTTCGCTCCAGCCGGGGCCGTGGCCGTCGTCTTCGGCGGTGGAAGACGTGTCCCAGCGCAGGCCGGCGATCACAGCGAAGACGTGGTCGTGGCTGGCGTAGATCCGGACCCAGCTGCCGGGGCCGCCCCCGCCCCAGCGCATGAAACCGCGGGAATCGAGGGGCGAGTCGAGCAGCCCGGCTGCGTGCATCACGTAGCTGACCGAGCCCGAGCAGTCATAGCCTCGCGAGCGCCAGCCACGGTGACCGCCGCCCCACACGTAAGGGTGATGGCGGATCCGATTTGCCGCCTGGATCATCGCGTCGACCGCCGGCGGCGCCGAAGCGGGCGCCACCGCGCGCCCGCTGGGCAGCAGCGTCGCCTGCGGCACCGCCGCGCTCGCACCAGACGCCGGTACCAGCAGGCACGCGCACGCGGTGAGCAGGATCGTCCCCCGTCGAAGCATGAAAGACCTCTATCGGCAACCGGCCGCACATCTATAGCCTTCGGCCGACCCGACCCTGGAGGAGCCCAGCAAATGTTCGTCTCGAAGGCCGCCGTCGTCGGCGGCGGCACCATGGGCGGTGAGATCGCGCAGGCGATCGCCGCCGCCGACATCCCCGTCGTCGTCAAGGACATCGACCGGAAGTTCGTCGACGCCGCGGTCGAGAAGGCGCGCGCGGTCACCGAGGGGCAGCTCGCCCGCCTGGTCAAGAAGGAGAAGCTGACCCCCGAGCAGGCGGACGCGCGGCTTGCCGAGGTGATGGGACTCGTTACGGGCACCACCTCCTACGAGGGGTTCGGTGACGTCGACTTCGTCGTCGAGGCGGTTCCCGAGCGGATGGAGATCAAGCAGGCGGTTTTCCGCGAGCTCGACGCGGCCACCCCTGGGCACGCGATCCTCGCCTCCAACACCTCCTCGCTCTCGATCACCGAGATGGGGGAGACGACCCTGCGGCCCGACAAGGTCGTCGGCTTCCACTTCTTCTACCCGGCCTCGGTGATGCCCCTGGTCGAGGTGATCGCCGGCGAAGACACCTCCGAGGAGACGGCGACGGTCGCCTACAACTTCGCCCAGGCGATCAAGAAGCAGCCGATCGTCTGCGGCGAGGTGCCCGGCTTCGTCGTCAACCGGATCCTGATGGCGACGATGGGGGAGGTGTGGCGCGCCCAGGAGGAGCAGGGCCTCTCGCTGAAGGCGATCGACGAGGCGTTTACGGCCGCCCAGGCCTCGCCGATGGGCCCCTTCTTCCTCACCGACCTGCTCGGGCTCGACACGGTTCTGCACGTCGCCGAGCACCTCGCCGATTCCTACGGGGAGACCTTCTACGTCCACCAGGGCCTGAAGCAGCTGGTCGCCGATGGCAAGCTCGGCGCCAAGTCGGGTGGCGAGGGGTTCTTCAAGGACGGCGAGCAGAACGTTCCCGGCGAGGCCGACCCCGACGCCGAGGAGCTGGTCGCGCTGTTCACCTGCCGGGCGCTGATCGAGGCCTGCCTCCTGGTCGAGGAGGGCGTCTGCTCCGTTCGCGACATCGACGTCGGGATGATGGCCGGGGCCGGCCTCGACCCGCGCAAAGGCCTGCTGCCTCCCTTCTGGAAAGCCGACGTCGAAGGTCTCGACAAGGTGCTGGAGCGGATGGAGGGCCTGCGCGAGCGCCACGGCGATCGCTTCGCGGCTCCGGTGCTGCTGCGCCGGCTCGTCGCCCAGGGCCGCCTCGGCATGGCCTCGGGCGAGGGCTTCTACCCCTATCCACAGCCCGACGAGGGCGAGCAGGCCGAGACGGTGAAGCTGGAGACCCGCGGAGAGGTGGCGATCGCCTGGCTCGCCAACGCGCCGATGAACGCCGTCTCGCCCGACGTGATCCGCGACCTGGGGGCCGTCTGGGAGCGGGTCAAGGCAGCGGAGGGAGTGGGGACGATGGTGATCGCCTCCTCGGTCCCGGTCGTCTTCTCGGCCGGTGCCGACATCAAGGCCTTCACCCAGATGGACGAGAGCGGGGGCGAGGAGCTGATCCACACTGCCCATGCGCTGCTGCGCGACTTCGGCCGGGCCCCGGTGGCGACGATCGCCGCAGTCAACGCGCTCGCCTTCGGCGGCGGCTGCGAGCTTGCGATGGCCTGCGACGTCCGGATCGCCGCCGAGGCGGCTGTGTTCGGCCAGCCCGAGGTGAAGCTGGGGATCATCCCCGGCTTCGGCGGCACCCAGCGCCTGCCCCGCCTGGTCGGGCCCAACAAGGCGCTGGAGATGAACCTGGTCGGCGACGCGATCCTGGCCGGCGAGGCGCTCGAAGCCGGCCTGGCCAACCGCGTCGTCCCCGACCACGAGCTGTTCGAGACGGCCCTGATGTGGGGCCGCAAGCTGGCGGGCCAGGCGCCGGTCGCGGTCGAGCAGATCAAGCTCGTCTCGGGCGCCGGCGACCTCGACCAGGGCATCGAGGCCGAGAAGCAGGGTTTCGCCACTGCCTTCCGCAGCGAGGACGCCAGGGAGGGCATCGGCGCCTTCCTCGCCAAGCGCACTCCCAGATGGAGCGGCAAGTAACCCCGTCGGCGGGGGTCGAGCAGCTCGCGGAGCTGATCCGGGAGTCGCGCTGCACCGTCGCGCTGACGGGCGCTGGGATTTCGGTTCCCTCCGGGATCCCCGACTTCCGCACGCCGGAGACCGGGCTGTGGGCGAACGTCGACCCGATGGAGGTCGCCCACATCGACGTCTTCGAGCGCGACCCCGCCCGCTTCTGGTCCTACTACCGCCCGCGCTTCCACTCGCTTGGCGACAAGCTGCCGAATGCCGGGCACGAGGCGCTGGCCGAGCTGGAGCAAGGCGGGATGCTGGAGGGAGTGATCACGCAGAACATCGACCGCCTGCACCGGTCCGCCGGGTCGCGGAACGTGGTCGAGGTGCACGGATCGATCGAGACCTCGACCTGCAGGGATTGCTCGACCTCCTACGCGGTCAAGGAGGTCGATGCCCTCTTCGACGAGCGGGGCGTCGCCGTCTGCGCGGCCTGCGAGGGACCCGTCAAGCCCGACGTGGTGCTGTTCGGCGAGATGCTCCCCAGGCAGGCGACCGAGCAGGCGCACCGGCTCGCCGCGCAGGCCGAGCTGATGCTCTGCGTCGGCAGCTCGCTCGTCGTCCACCCGGTTGCGGCCCTCCCCGGCGTCACCTTGGAGAACGGCGGCCGGCTCGCGATCGTCACCAAGGGGCCCACGCCCTACGACGACGACGCCGAGCTGAAGCTGGAGGGCGAGATCGACGCCGAGCTGTCCGCGATGCTGGCTGCGCTCGCGTGACCGGCCTGGGCCCCGGCGCCCGAGGGAGGCTGCCCGACGCGGTGATCTTCGACAACGACGGCCTGCTGCTCGACACCGAGTCGGTCTGGACCCGGGCCGAGCAGGACCTCTTCGAGCGTCGCGGCCTCGACTTCACCCCGGCCCACAAGCGCGAGCTGGTCGGTACGTCGGCCGAGATCGCCGGGGCAGTTCTCGAGCGTCGCCTCGGCGAGCCGGGGCGCGCCGCCGAGCTGATCGAGGAGCTGAACGAGCTTGTCGTCGCCGAGCTCGAGCACGGGGTGGAGGCGATGGTCGGGGCGCGCGAGCTGCTGTTGGAGCTGAGGCGACGCGGAACCCCGATCGGCCTCGTCTCCAATTCGCCACTGATCTTCGTCCGCCGCTCGTTGGAGATCGTCGGCTTCACCGACCACTTCGACATCGTGCTCAGCGCCCACGAAGTGGCCGCGCCGAAGCCGGCACCCGACCCTTACCTGGAGGCCTGTCGCCGGCTGAACGTCGAGGCCGGGCCGGCTGTGATCGCCTTGGAGGACTCGCCGACCGGCGTTGCCGCAGCACGCGCCGCCGGTCTGACTGTGATCGGCATCCCTTCTCTCGACGGCATCGAGCTGGCCGAGGCGCACGAGATTGCCGAATCGCTGCTCGACAGCGTGGTGACTCGCCGGCTTTCTCTCTAGCGGGCTGAGACGGGGGCACCCCCGCTCGGACAATTGCCGGCCTAATGAGGCCGGCAATTTGAGTATCCGCCCGCTCGGGGGTGCCCCCGTCTCAGCCTTGGAGGATGCGGCGGCGTCGCAGTACGCGCTCGCAGATAGATAGGAGGTCGCCCAGCGTTTGAGATTGGGACGCGGCGAGGTCGCCTTCGAGGGCCGTGTTGGCAAGCTCACCCGCCTCGTGGCGACGGGCGGCGAGCGTTGCCATGTCCTCCTCGTGTCCCGGGTCGGTGAGCGCGCCTTTGAGCTCGGCGAGCAGGGCCTCCAGGCCGACACGGAGCTGTAGGGCCGCCTCGCGCACCCGTCCCGCGTCGAGGTCGGCGCGGGCACGCAGGATGAGCGTTTCGCAGGCGTCTAGCTGTTCGCGCCCTCCGAGTACGGCGGCGACCCGCTCCTGGGGGCGAAGCTCCTCGATTCGCTGCCGGCGTCGCGAGGTGGCTCCGGCGTGCGCGTCGACCTCGCGGGCGGCGCTGAACTCGCCACTGGCAACTTGCTCGCCGCTGCCGTAGCCGATCCGTGCCGCGACCGCCCGCCGTAGGCTCATCGCCTGAGGGGAGGGGTCACCGCTCGCCGCGGCGTGTGCGTGCAGAGCCCGGTTGAGCGCCTCGATCGCTTCTGCGAGCAGGGCGTCAACCGTGTCCTCGGCTGCCGCTGACTCTTCCAGCCAGCGCCTCGCATCGCTCTCCTCGGTGAAGGAGTCGAAGGCGCGCACCAGGGTCGTTCGCGCGAGCGGCAAGGGGGAGGGAGCCGCGTCCGCTTCGGTCTCGCGTGCCCGGCGCCTGCGCCGGCGAACCGGGGCGGGGGCACCGAGCGTTTCGAGCACCAGGACCCTCTCCTCGCCGCCATCGCGCAATACGTAGCGGCCGTCCGTCACATCGAGCGTGCCGGCGAAGTCGAGCTGGGCGAATCCGAATAGCTGTGCCAGGGGGCGATTATCTCGGCTATCGGCTACTTGCCGCCGGTTGCGCCGGACCCCTCACGGCCCTGCTTCGCCGGCAGCGAGTACTCCGAGGGGGTGACCTCCACGTCGGGGTTGTCGATCTCGCCGAGGCGGTCGACCAGGCGCTTCCACTGATCCGGTTTGAGCAGTTCGATGAAGCGCGCCTCGCCCCCCTCGCCGCCCATGGGGCTGTAGCCGATATGGACGTGGTCGGCATGGTCGGCCATCGCGAAGCTCGGCCCACCGAGTTCCTGCAGCGAGATCAGCTCGTCGGGGACCAGGGTCCCTTGCAGGCGCAGCACCGTCCGCAGCAGCGATTCGGTGATCGAGCCGGGTCCCTGGTGGCCGAGCACCGGCGTCCCGTTGATCGCCGCGATGTCGGCCGCATTGCCGAAGGAGTGGTTGGAGATGTTGCCGCTGGTGGTGATGCTGCCATGCCGCCCGCAGAGCATCGAGGTGATCGTCAGGTCGAAGCCGTGCTCGGAGAGGAAGGCGAGGGTCGCGAGCAGGCGGCGGTCGACCTGACCGCCGCGGATTTCGACCTGGTCGCAGGCGGCGAGCTCGATCTGCTCGTCGGCGAGGATCCGACGCTGCAGCGCCTCCTTGGAGAGGAGCAGGACGCCGGCGCCGCCGAGTTTCGCCGCGAACGGGCTCTTGCCCTTGGCGCGGTAGATCGCCGTCGCCTCAAGCAGCTTCCAGCCGTCGAGGATCGGCTTCGGGTCGATGCGCGGTGCGCCCCTCCCGGCTGGGCGGATGGAGAAGTTGAGATGCGAGTCGATCCCGTCCTCGGCGGCGCCGATACGACCGAGCACCGTCCCGGCTATCACTCTCGACCCGACCTTTAGGGTCCCGTCCTCTTCGGTGACGTTGTCGACTTCGTTCTCTGGGGCGTCGATCTGCTCGGCCTCGACTCGTCCCGGCAGAGCTCGCAGCCGCGGCCGCAGGTTCTCGCTGTCGATCGGGACCCGCTCCTCCCTGCCGGTCGGCATCACCACGGTGCGGTCCTCACGGACGATCTCGCCCAGCTCGGCGTAGGTGAAGCGGTTGCCGTAGGCGTCGCGCAGGACGACGAAGCGGCCGAGCTGCTCGGAGCTGCCCATCTTCTCGATCACGCCGTCGTTGACCGCCACGACCGGGGCGTCCTCGGCGGCGAAGATGTTGATCCCCCGCCGCGTCGGCGAGGAGGCGATCACGTTGGCCGCATCGCCGTAGGCATCGTCGGCCCCGTCCACCCCCCGGTTCAGCGCTTCGCGGGCCGCGAGGTCGTCTGCGTAGCGGGCGTCGGCGGCGACCGGGAAGTGCGCCCCCTCGGTCAGCCCCGTCAGCGAGCCGACCAGGTCGGCCGGCAGCTTGCCGTAGGCGCGGGCGTAGGCGAGAACCTCCTGCACGTACCAGTCGGCGTGGTTGTAGGCGAAGATCGCGTCGTAGAGGTTCTCCGAACCGCCGCTGAGGTCGAGGTAGTTGGCGGCTGCGCAGATCGCGTCGACCGGGTTGTAGGGGTCCTTGCGCCCGTCGCCGTTGGCGTCGAGCCCGAAGGCTTCCCAGCTCGAGGGGAGGAACTGCATCCAGCCCAGCGCGCCGGCGCTGGAGGGGCCCATGTTGGTGCCGAAGCCGGTCTCGATTTTGTTGATCGAAGCCAGCACCTGCCAGGGGATCCCGTACTCGGTTCCGCAGGCCTGGTAGATCGGCAGCAGGAAGGGCGGGATCTCGAAGGAGTCGATGACGAAGTTGGGGACCCCGATCGGCGCCGGGCCGAAGGGCGCGAACGTCGCCGTCGGGTTGGTGTCCGTGGGGGTGCCGCCGCTGCCGTACTGCACGCCGCCGCTGTCCGTGTCCGGGAGCTGGACGCCGCCGGTTGCGCTGGGCGCGGTGGCACCGCCACCGCCGTTGCCGCCGCCACCGCTGGCGTCGCCGATCGTCTCGTTACGGCGGACGGCGCCCCCGCCTTCGATCGTGGTGCCTGCCTCGAAGCCGCCTTCGGCCGGTTGCGAAGGTGCCTGTTCCGTCGCTTCGATGCCGCTGCCCGCGGTGGGGGCGCCGGCGGCTTCCGGTTCCTCGCTGAGGTCGGACGGCGCGCTGCAGTCGGCGTCTTCGAGGTCTCGGGCGCCATCCCCGTCGTCGTCGAGTTCGTTCGAGCAGGCGGGCGTGGCGAGCGCCGGTACCGCGGGGAGGGCGCTCGGGCCCGTCGCTTCGGAGCCGGAGAGCTGCTCGGCGCCGGCAAAGCCGACGCCGAGCGCCGTTACGGCGCCGAAGCTGGCCAAGGCCATGATCAGTGCAAGCTTGTGTCTCATCAGACCGCGTCTGCGTCCCTGCTGTTCCCGGAGGGCAGCCCGTGTGCTCTCTCCCCGCGCAACACGCCCGCCCAAGCTACTTGCTTGCCCTGGCCTTCGCAACGAGCCGTAGCCGCCCCCAACAAGCCCTTAATCAATGTGGAACCCATGCTTGAGCGCAGCAGGATTTCACCTCGGCCGGATGCGCCGGTTAAGCTGCTGTCAATGGACTACGAGGATCAGGACGGATTGCGGGCCCGCAGCGAGCAGGCGATCGGCGAGCTCGCCCAGGTTCTGCTCGATAGCAACGTCCTCGAGAACGCGGTCGCGGCCGCCTTCGGTGCGCGCGAGAAGGCACTCGAGGCCCAGCAGGCGGCGATGAGTGCGCTCAACCTGCCCTCCGCCGGCGACGTCGAGCGTCTCGAGCGCCGTTTGCGCTCGCTTTCGCAGCGGCTCGAAGAGGTCGAGGACCAGGTCGACCGCGTTTCGCGCGACCTGGGCGACATCCGTCGCCAGATTGCCGCCGACAGGCGCGCCACGGTCCAAGACTGACCCTCAACCTTAGGTTGAGAATACAGCGACGGCAGCGTGCCCGGCACGCTTCTCGGCCGTCTCGAGGGGCTCCCTCTCCAAGTGCCCTTCACCTGCTTTCTCGGAAACGATCAGGACGGCCGCCGCGTCGATTTCGAGCGTGCGAGCCCTGGCGAGCAGCGGCGCGGTCTGCATGTCGGCGGCGACGACGCCCGGCGGGGGCGTCTGATCTCCCGGGTGGGTGTCGAAGCTGGCGACCGTGGCTCGCCGGAATCCCTCCGGCGTCCGGCCCAGCCGCTCGGCCAGCCGCTGGTCGGGTGCCACTGCCTCATCGGGGGCGACGCCGAGCGCAGTCGCGCTGGCGCCTGCCGCGATCGCTGCTTCGACGACGACGATCTCGCCCAGCTCGAGCGACTTCTCGAAACCGGTGCAGGTGCCGACCCGCACCACCCGCCGAACGCCCAGGTCCCCGAGCTCGCCCAGCACCAGCGCTGCGCTCGGCCCACCCATCCCGGTCGACTGGATCGTCAGCGGCCGGCCCACCGGCGTCTGGCCCGAGTACCCCCACAGGCCCCGTGAGTGGTTGCTCATCTTCGGCTGCTCGAGCAGCTCCTGGGCGAGCAGCAGGGCGCGCCCCGGATCGCCGACGAGGATCGCGTCAGCGGCGAGAGAGGCTGTGGGCCGGAGCCGGGGCGGCATCGTCCCGCGACCCTATTGCGCCGTCGCCGTTGGTCGCGGCGCCGTTGCGCAAGGAGCCCCCGGTCTCTGCCTTCTCGCCGTCGCTCTCGCTCATTTCCTCCTCGTAGGCGGCGATAGCGCGGCGCAGGTCGCGCTTGCGCATCCACTCGGCCGCGAAGTAGCTGCCGATCACGAAGCAGAAGGCGAGCAGCTGGGCGGTCAGCGTCTCGACCGTGGGGTAGACCCCGAGCCAGGTGCCCAGCCACAGCGGCAGGTCGACGTCGATGGGGTGGATCGACAGCCAGCCGACGCCCTGCATCGTCCGCGCCGTGTTGCCGACGAGGACGACGAGCACCAACGCGATCAGCACCCCGGTGGCGACCAGCATCTTCTTGTAGGGGAGCTTGCGCTCGAGCGCGAAGGTGAGCGCGCCGACCACGGCGGTGATCGCGAGGCCGAGCGAGACGCCGGCGAGGACGACACCGGTCCCGGAGCTGAGCTGCAGCGCTTGCAGGAACAGGACGGTCTCGAAGCCCTCGCGGAAGACGCTGGTGAAACCGAGGGTGTAGAGGCCGGCCACGGTCGCCGCCCCGGCTCCGGCCGCGAGCGCGGCGCCGGTCAGCGCCTTGCCGCGGTCGCGGTGCCCCTTGATCCACTCGGTCCAGTAGACGCGGTGGAAGAACCAGTTCATGACCAGCAGCAGCACGCCGATCGCGACCACCCCGACCGCCGCCTCGAGTTTCTCGCCGTACTGCGAGAGCGAGTCGAGCAGGAGCAATGCGAGCAGGAACATGAGGAAGCTGGCCGGCAGCGCGAGCAGGGCGCCGCGGTAGATCGGCCGCCGCAGCGGCGCCCGCGGGCCGATCATGCTGGCGGTGATCGCGGCGAGGATCAGGATCGCCTCGAGGCCCTCGCGGAAGACGATCAGCGCCGAGTTGGTGATCGCGGTCATCGCGCTGGCCCCGTCGCCGGTCAGGGCTCGCGCGTCGTCCAGCTTTTCGTCGAGGTCGAGGCGGGTCTCGCGGATCTCGCCCAGCGGCGCGTCGCGGGCCACCAGGGTGGCCAGCCCCGAATCGCCGTTGGCGCCGTACCAGATCAGTCCCTCGATCTCGAGCGCGAGCTGGGGGTCGAAGGCCCGCAGCTTCAGCTCCGGCCCGAACTCGAAGAAGCCGTAGGCGGCGAGCCGCGCCTGCTCGGCCTCCTGGTAGCGGCCGGCGCCGGCCGCCGCTTCCAGCTGGTCGAGGGAGATGTCGACGAGTTCGTAGTCGGCTTCGTCGCTCGGTTCGGTCCACTCCTGGGGAGCGATCCTCTCGAAGCTCTCGGCTGCCCGGTCCCGAGCCGCGTCGAGCTCCTCCTGGGGGGCGACCGAGACGCCTTGCTGGGCGTCGTCGACGTCGTCGCGCAGCTCTGCGTGAGCGGACTTGATCTGCTCGACCGCCGCCGGGTTGCGATCGAGCAGGACGGGCTCGAGATCGGAGAAGGCCGCTTCGACGCCGTCCATGAAGGCGACCGCCTCCTGCACCTCGAAGGGGATCGTCACCCGTC
The DNA here is from genome assembly GCA_963753585.1 of uncultured Solirubrobacterales bacterium. Taxonomy (GTDB): domain Bacteria; phylum Actinomycetota; class Thermoleophilia; order Solirubrobacterales; family 70-9; genus VRUE01. The sequence continues at coordinate 66,277 of CAVWCU010000001.1, forward strand.
CGTCGCTGGTCCCCTTGTCGTACTCCTTGGGCACGAGGTCGAGGAAGCGGGTCAGCTGGCTCGCCCGGTTGACCTCCTCGTCGGGCGTCAGCGGCGCCGCGGTGAAGCCCTCGAGGTCGGCTTCTACCCGTTTGCGGGCCGCTTCGAAGGCGACTCGGTCGTTGGCGGCACCGGCCTCCGCGAGGGCGGCGAAGTCGCGGTCGGTCGCCCGTCGCGCGGTTGCGCCGCGCTGCTCGCCGTACTCGGCGGCGATCGCAAGCCAGTAGCCGTGGGCGATCGCGGCGGTTTCTGCGAAGCGGCCGCCGAAGCCGCGCTCGGCTGCCTGCACCGCTTCGTCGAGGTTGGTGAAGAGCCGCGCCTGGAAGGCGTCGAGCAGGTCCTTTTCGATCTGCACCACCGCTTCCGCGGGGTGAGCCCTCGCCGCCGGCGAGCGCGTCCACCGCAGCGGTCGCGTCGACGCCTGGGCGGGTGAAGCGGGTGGCCTGGCGGAACTCGCGGATCTGCAGCCACGCCCGCGCCTCGGCGGCGTCGCCGAGGCCCGCGGCCGCAACCGCGACCGCGAGGGCGCCGCGCCGAGGGCGGCGAGGATGCGACCCCGGGCCGCGGCCAGGCCTACTTCGTCGGCGCTCGCGCCGGAGCGCCGCGCCGCGGCGAGCGAGGACTCGATCTCGACCAGCTCGTCCGGCGCCTCGGCGGCGAGCCCGCGGCGCAGCGGCCCGCGCAGGCTTGACTCGGCCGCGGCGATCGGCCCCGCGGTCCCTTCCTCGAAGAGCAGCTTGGTCTGGGCTTCGGCGAGATCGGCGCGGATCGCGTCCGCGGCCTGCCAGGGGGGCTCGGCACCGCTGGGTGGGGCGGCCCACAGCAAAGCCGCCATCGCGACGAGGGTCGCGATGGCGGCTTGGGTGGTCCGAGGGGACCGCTGCTTTAGGTGTGACCCTCGGACCGCGACCCCTAGCCTTCCTGCAGTTCGACTTCGAGCTGCTTGGCGGCCTGCGTTACCTGACCGGCGATCGCCTCGGCCTGCGCCTGCGCCTGCGCTCCGAGCGCGTCGGCCTGCTTGGCGGTGAACTTCTCGCCTCCCGCCTCGCGATCGCGCAGATCGGCGGCGAAGGCGACCAGGCTCTGCAGTTCCTTCCGCGTCTGCTTGGCCTGCTGCGGGTTCTCCTCGGCGATCATCGGTTCGATGCCGTCGTAGGTGACGAGGATGCCACCGAGGATGTCGGCGATGTCGGAGAGTCGCGAGGTGGCGACGAAGCCGAGTTCCTCGGCCCCCTCGCCGGCGATGAAGCGCGAGTTCTTCCAGGCCTCGAAGTACTCGCTCATCGTCGGCGTCATCACGACGATCGAGGTCAGCGCGTCCGACGGCGTCGGTTCGAACTCCTGCGCGTCTTCGTCGAGGCTCTTCGCCTGCTTTTCGAATTCGTCGAGGGTGGCCTTGTAGGTGTCGGCGTCAGGCAGGCCCTCGCCGAACTCGACCTTGCCGTCGCCGTCGACGTCCGGCTTCGGTGCCCTTCGCCTGCAGCTCGGGGTTGGTCCCGTAGAGGGCCGTCTCGGTGAGGAAGAAGAGGTTGCCCGGCTGCTCAGCTTCTTGCCCGCCGGGGTCGTAAGGGTGAAGGAGACCGCGTCTTCGGGCGTGGAGGCGTCCGAGCCGGCGTCGATGTCGACGTCGTAGTGGGCGAGGCGGGGGACGCCGGCGACGATGCCCTCCATCTCCTCGTAGGCCGGGTTGGCGGCGACGAAGGCTTCCTTGGACTCCTCGAGGATCTGCTCGACTTCGTCGCCGTGCTCGGAGAGCAGGCGGTCATAGTCGAAGTCGACCGACTCGGCCAGCGCGTAGTACTCGTCGGCGTTCTCCTTCAGGGCTTCGACCTGCTCGACCAGTTCGTCGGAGTGGTCGGTCAGGTAGCCCTTGACCGGCTGCAGTTGCCGCGGTGGCGTTCTCGGCGGTCGTTTCGTCGTTCCCGCTGTCGCCGCATCCTGCGATCGGTACAGCGAGTGCCATCACTGCCAGCGCCAGCCCGAGCTTTGCCCTGTTCCTCATCGAGTCGATTGCCTCCTTGAATCGGGGGAGTGTACTTAGGTCTCCCTAAGCCATGAAAAGGCAACCCTAACGAAATCCGAGCGATGAAGTCGGGATTTGTTAGGCGGCCCAAACAGCCAGCCTCTTTGCCACTCGTGAGAAACGCGCCCGCCGGATTTCCTCCAGCCGTCCAAACACAGCGGCTCGAGCCCGTTCATACCTTGGCTGCGATCGCAAACCAAACCGCGACCGCCGGGGCGTGCCTCGGTGGGCTAGGAGGGAGTTTCGATGAGAAAGAAGATGGGCCTCGCCGTGATCTTCGCGGCCCTTGCCGCCCTGGTGCTGCCAGCGGTGGCAGGGGCCGCAACCGTGGGCGAAGTCGCCGGCACGGTCGAAGAAAAGGCGATCGAGCTGGACATGGTCTGGGTTGCCGTCGCGACCGCCCTGGTCTTCCTGATGCAGGCCGGGTTCATGTTCCTCGAGATCGGCTTCTCACGGCAGAAGAACGCCGGCACGGGGGTCGCCAAGATCCTCGTCAACCTCGCGATCGTGACGATCGCCTGGTGGGCGATCGGCTACGGGGTCGCCGAAGGCGGCGGCAACGACTTCTTCGGCACCAGCGGCTTCTTCTTCCACTTCGACCAGACGATCGGCCAGGGCGAAGAAGCGTTCAACGTGGCCGGCTCCGACGCGATGCTGATGCTCTACGGGCTTGCCTTCTGCGCGGTCTCGCTGGCGATCGTCTGGGGCACGACCCTGGAGCGGATCAAGTTCGGCGCCTACGTGATCTACGCCGTCGTCTTCGGCGCGGTCATCTACCCGCTGATCGCGCACGCGGTCTGGGGCGGCGGCCTGCTCTCCGACATCGGCGGCAAGCCGGTGATGGACTTCGCCGGCTCCTCGGTGGTCCACCTCACCGGTGCGGTCGGGGCGCTTGCGGCGCTGCTGCTGCTCGGCGCCCGCAAGGGCAAGTACGACGCCGATCGGCAAACCGCGGGCGATCCCCGGTCACTCGATGCCGCTCGTCGGCCTCGGCGTGATCATCCTCTGGATCGGCTGGTTCGGCTTCAACGGAGGCTCGACCTTCGAAACCGCCGGCTCGTTCTTCGGCGAGGTGATGCTGAACACCCAGCTCGCCGCGGCCGCCGGTGTGATCGGCGCCTCCCTGGCCGTCTACGTGAAGAGCCGTACGCTCGACGTCGGCATGGCCGGCAACGGCGCGATCGCCGGCCTGGTCGGCATCACCGCCCCGTCGGGCTTCGTCGAGTACTGGGCGGCGCCGATCATCGGCTTCATCGCCGGCCTGATCGTCGTCTACGCGGTGCTGGCGATCGAGAAGTTCCTCGACGACCCGGTCGGCGCCCTCTCGGCGCACGGCCTGGCCGGGATCTGGGGGACCCTCGCGGTCGGCATCTTCGCCTCGCCGCGGCTGATAGTCGAAGGGGCCGGACCGGGCATCTGGTACGGGATCTTCGGCGACGAGCACTTCAGCTCGGCCTTCGGCCAGCTCGGGGTCCAGGGCCTGGCGGTCCTGTTCACCTTCGTCGTCGTCTTCGCGATCTCGATAGCCACGTTCGCGATGATCAAGGCGACGATCGGGCTACGGGTCTCCGACGAGGAGGAGGAAGCCGGGCTCGACATCAGCTCGCACGGGATGTACGGGTACCCGGAGCAGTTCATCCCGCAGCCGGAGTACTCGACCGGCCTGCCCAGCCCGATGGGCACCGGGGCTGGGGTCCCGGCGGCGGCACCTGCCCAGATGACAGCGACCGAGACGCGATAGGAGGGTCTGAGCGCATGAAGAAGATAGAGGCGTTCATCCGCCACGAGGCGTTCGAGCCGATCAGGGCCGAGCTGCTCGACAAGGGATTCCCGTCCCTGTCGATCATCGAGGCCAAGGGCTCCGGCCGGCAGAAGGGGATCGTCGAGCAGTACCGCGGCTCGACGCTCACCGTCAACGTCCGGCCGAAGCTGAAGCTCGAGGTCGTGGTGGAGGACAAGGACAAGGGCTTGGTCGTCGAGACGATCCTCAAGCATGCCCGCACGGGCGAGGTCGGCGACGGCAAGATCTTCGTCATCCCGGTGGAGGAGGCGATTCGCATCCGCACCGGCGAGGGCGGGGAGCCGGTTCTACAGGTGCATGAGGAGTCCGAGATCCCCTCCTGAGGTCTCTGGTCTCAGGTGAGGCCAAGCGGGGCGGCAATTGCCGCCCCGCTTGCATTTAGCCTCGGGGATATGTCCGCCGACGAGCGCATCTCTTTGGCCGAGGCCTCGCGACGGGCGGGGGTCTCGACCGCCACGCTGAAGCGCTGGGCCGAGGAGAAGGTGGTGCCGGTGCGGCGCGGGCGCTGGACGGCCGCCGCCGCCGCGCAGGCCCGGGTGGTGGCGCGGATGCGCGAGCGCGGCCACTCGCTCGAGGACCTGAAGCGGGCGGGGCGCGAGGGCCGTCTCGCCTTCGGCTTCGCCGAGGACCTCTTCCCGAGGCCCGAGGACCAGCTCACCGTGGAGGAGGTCGCCGGCGAGACCGGTCTCGAGCCCGAGCTGATCGAGCGCATCCTCGTCATCCTCGGCACCCCGCTCGGACGCGAGCGCCTGCTCGGTCCCGAAGACGTGAAGGCGCTGCGCCACTGCGCGAGGGTGCTCGCCGCCGGCTTTCCCCTGGTCGCATTCCTGCAGCTGGTCCGCGTCTACGTACAGTCGCTGCGCCGGATCGCCGACGCCGAGGTGCGCCTCTTCCATCTCTACGTGCACGAACCGATGATTCGCGACGCCGTTCCCGAGCTGGAGATGGCCGAGGAGATGGGCGAGCTCGCCGGCGACATCCTGCCCCTGGCGGCGCCGCTCACCGAGTACCTCCACACCCGCTACCTGCGCTTCTTCCTCGAGCAGGACGTGGTCGGTCATATGGAGAGCGACATGGGAACCGTTGAGTCCCAGGTTCACCACGTGCCCGTCACTCTCTGCTTCATCGACCTCACCGGCTTCACCCGCTACACCGAGGAGGAAGGGGACCTGGAGGCGCTCGACGTAGTCGAGAACTTCGTCGAAACGGTGGAGGCGACGCTGCCGCCGGAGGCGACGATCGTGAAGACGATCGGCGACGAGGTGATGGTCGTCTCGCCGGACCCCGCCTCGCTGACCGAGTGGGCGGTCGGTCTGCTCGCCCGCTTTCCGCGGCCCCCGCAGCCGCGGGTGGGGGTCCACTACGCGCAGGCGGTCTACCGTGACGGCGACTACTTCGGCACCCACGTCAACCTCGCCCACCGCGTGGTCGATCGCGCCCAGGCGGGTGAGGTGCTGGTCACCGACCGGGTCGCCGAAGCGATCGACGGCCGCGAGGAGCTCGAGTTCGAGCCGATCGGCGAGGTTGGCCTCAGGGGCTTCCCTGTGCCCACGCCGCTCTTCGTAGTCCGCGCCACCGACTGACGCCACCCCTCGTTCCGCGACACTTTCGGCATGGTCGGAGACGAGATGCTGGAGCGGGTGCGCGACGAAGCGCTGCTGTCGGTCGGCAGTCCGGTCGTCGCGATGCTCTCGGGCGGGCGCGACTCGGTTTGCCTCGTCGACCTCGTAGCTCGCCTGTTGGGCGCCGAGACGGTGACGGCCCTTCACGTCAACTACGGACTGCGGGATGACTCCGACGAGGACGAGACCTTCTGCCGGGAGCTTTGCGAGCACCTCGGCGTGCGGCTGGAGGTCGAGCGGCCGCGGCGGCCCGAGGGGCCCGGCAACCTCCAGGCCTGGGCGCGCGACACGCGCTACGCGGCGGCTGCGAGCTTGGCGCTGCCGGACGAGGCTCTGATCGCCACCGGGCACACGGCCGACGACCAGGTCGAGACGATCCTCTACCGCCTCGCCTCCTCGCCCAGCCGGCGTGCCCTGCTCGGGATGCGGCCTCGCGACGGCAGTCTCGTGCGACCGCTACTCGGCTTCACCCGCGAGGAGACGACCGCCTACTGCAGGGAGCGCGAGCTGCGATGGCGCGACGACCCGACCAACGAGGGGGCCGGCTACGCGCGTAACCGGGTGCGTCACGGACTCCTGCCGGCCCTGGCCGAGATCCACCCCGCGGCGGCTCGCAACGTGCTGCGCACGGCAGAGTTGCTGCGCGACGAGGCGGAGATCCTCGACTCGCTCGTCGACGCCGAGCTGCGCAGCGCCAACGGCTCGCAGCCGGCGATCTCGCTCGATCGGCTCGAGGAGCTCCCAGGCGCGCTCCGTCGCCTGGTGGTCCAGCGTCTCGCCGACCGCGCCGCGGGCCGACCCGTGCCGGGTGCCGCCAACCATGCCGACGAGGTTGCCGCCCTGCGGCGCACCGGCACCGCGATGCTCGACCTCGGCGGCGGCGTCCGTGCCGTGGTCGAGCGGGGCGTCCTCCGCGCCGAGCGTTAATCTCGCGCCGTGAGCGACCCCTCGATCGGCGAGACCCTCGTCTCCAGCGAGGACCTGCAGCGGCGCGTCGCCGAGCTGGGCTTGCAGATCAGCGACGACTACGCCGGTCGCGACCTCGTTCTGGTCGGGGTGCTGAAGGGCGCCGTGCTCTTCCTCGCCGACCTGATGCGCAACGTCAGCGTGCCCTGCGAGGTGGACTTCATGGCCGTCTCCAGCTATGGCTCTCAGACCGACTCCTCGGGCGTGGTGCGGATCATGAAGGACCTCGACGCTCCGATCGAGGGCCGCCACGTGTTGATCGTCGAGGACATCATCGACTCGGGCCTCACCCTGCAGTACCTGATGCGCAACCTGAAGGCTCGCAATCCCGCCTCGGTCGAGGTCTGCGCCCTGCTGACCAAGCCCGAGCGGCTTCGCGTCGACCTTTCCCCACGATACGTCGGCTTCGAGATACCCAACCGCTTCGCTATCGGCTACGGCCTGGACCACGCCCAGCGCTACCGCAACCTCTCCTACGTGGCCGCGTTGGACGCCTAAGCGCATTGTCCGAGCTAGGCCGAAACGCCCTGGTACGCTGAATTTTCCCTGTGAGGCGTTTTTTCAAAAGCGCAGCTTTCCCGATCCTGCTGGTGGTGATCCTCGCCTTCGTCGCCCAGCGAGTGATCAGCAGCCCCTCAGGCACCGAGGCGCCCTCCTACAACGAACTGGTCAAGCCGAAGACCGGCCTTATCGCGCAGGAAAAGGTCGAAGAGGTAACGATCAACACGAAGGACAACACGCTCGACGTCAAGGAGAAAGACGGCGACAACTACTCCACGGGGTACCCGTCCAATACAGAGCAGTCCCTGCTCAACCTGATCGACCAGACCGAGAACGTGAAGACGACGGTGCACGGCAGCGGCAGCTCCAGCCTGCTCAACGTCCTCACCTTCATCTTGCCCTTCGTCCTCTTCTTCGGCTTCTGGATCTTCCTGATGAACCAGATGCAGGGTGGCGGCTCGCGGGTGATGAACTTCGGCAAATCGAAGGCGAAGCGGATGGCGGTCGACGCGCCGAAAATCACCTTCCGCGACGTCGCCGGGGTCGACGAGGCGGTGCAAGAGCTCCAGGAGATCAAAGAATTCCTCGAGAACCCGAAGAAATTCCAGGCGCTCGGCGCCCGCATTCCCAAGGGGGTCCTGCTCTACGGACCGCCCGGCACCGGTAAGACCCTGCTCGCCCGCGCGGTGGCCGGCGAGGCCGGCGTGCCCTTCTTCTCGATCTCCGGCTCGGACTTCGTCGAGATGTTCGTCGGCGTCGGCGCCAGCCGCGTCCGCGACCTCTTCGAGCAGGCCAAGCAGAACTCCCCCTGCATCATCTTCATGGACGAGATCGACGCCGTCGGCCGCCACCGCGGCGCCGGCATGGGCGGCGGCCACGACGAGCGCGAGCAGACGCTGAACCAGCTCCTGGTCGAGATGGACGGCTTCGAGATGAAAGACAACATCATCCTGATCGCCGCCACGAACCGGCCCGACATCCTCGACCCGGCCCTGCTGCGGCCGGGCCGCTTCGACCGCCAGGTCGTCGTCGACCGGCCCGACCGCAAAGGCCGCAAGCACATCCTCGAGGTCCACACCCGCGGCAAGCCGCTGGCGAAGTCGATCGACCTCGACGCGCTCGCCGGCCAGACCCCAGGCTTCACCGGCGCCGACCTCGCCAACCTGATCAACGAGGCGGCGCTGCTGACCGCTCGCCAGGGCAAGCGCGAGATCTCCATGCACGAGCTGGAGGAGGGGATCATGCGGGTGATCGCGGGCCCCGAGAAGAAGACCCGGGTGATGAGCGAGAAAGAGCGGTTGATCACCGCCTTCCACGAGCTCGGGCACGCGATCGTCGGCCACCTGCTGCCCAACTGCGACCCGGTCCACAAGATCTCGATCATCAGCCGCGGCCAGGCACTCGGCTACACGATCAGCCTGCCGACGGAGGACAAGTTCCTCACCTCGCGCGCCGAGCTGACCGACACGATGGCGATGACCCTGGGCGGTCGCGCCGCCGAGGAGATCGTCTTCGGCGAGATCACCACCGGCGCCTCCAACGACCTCGAAAAGGTGACCGAGACGGCGAAGCGGATGGTGATGCGCTTCGGCATGTCCGAGCGGCTGGGCCCGCGCGTCTTCGGCCACGATCGCGGCCAGCCCTTCCTCGGCCGCGAGTTCTCGGCCGAGCCTGACTACTCCGACGAGATCGCACGCGAGATCGACGACGAGATCCGCCGCATCGTCGAGGGCGCCCACCAGACCGCCAAGGACCTGCTCACCGAGAAGCGCGAGGAGCTCGACCGCATCTCCAACATCCTGCTCGTGCGGGAGACGATCGACGCCGACCAGTTCTTGGCGCTGCTCGACGGCAAGCCGGAGGGCGAGGTGTTCGTCGATGAGGAGGAGCCGGTAGAGCAGGTCGAGCCGGAGCCTGAGCCTGAAAAGGCGCAGCGCGAGGGCGCGCGACCGATTTCCCGGCCGCGTCCTGGGTATGCCGGTGGGGATGCCAGTTAGGGCGCGGGGCACCTCCCGCTTGGGGTGGGAGCCACGGGGTGGCTCTCGTCCTGACAAGCGCCGCGCTAATTAGCGCGGCGCTTTGAGTATCCGCCAGTCCGAGAGCCACCCCGTGGCTCTTTCCCGAAGCTGGTGATACTTCGCTTATGAGTCCCAAGCTCATGGGCATCGTCAACGTCACCCCGGACTCGTTCTCGGACGGGGGGCGGTATCTCGATGCGGGGGCTGCGATCGCGCATGGCGAAGAGCTTGTGGGGGACGGGGCGGACATCTTGGACATCGGCGGGGAATCGACTCGGCCGGGGGCTGAGCCCGTGGGGGCTGAGGAGGAGCTGCGACGGGTTGCGCCGGTGGTGGCGGGCTTGGCCGGGACAGCGACGCTCTCGATTGACACCTCGAAGGCGGCGGTGGCCGAGGCGGCTATCGAGGCGGGGGCGGAGATCGTCAACGACGTCACGGCGCTGCGGGGGGATCCCGGAATGGCAGCGCTCTGTGCCGAGCGGGGAGTGGGGGTTGTGCTGATGCACATGCCGGGGAGTCCGCGGACGATGCAGGATGACCCCAGGTATGGCGACGTTGTCGACGAGGTGAAGGAGTTTCTGGCGGAGCGGGTCGAGGCTGCGGTGGCCGCTGGCATCGCCGAAGACAAGATTTGGCTGGATCCGGGGATCGGGTTTGGGAAGACGCCGGAGCACAACTTGGAGCTGTTGCGGCGGCTGGGAGAGCTGCGGGAGCTGGGGCGGGCGCTGGTGATCGGGACCTCTCGCAAGAGCTTCATCGGCGCGGTCGACGGGTCGGCGGTCGAGGACCGCATCGGCGGCACGATCGCCTCCTCGATTCTCGCCGTGGTCGAGGGTGCCGACGTGCTGCGCATCCACGACGTGGCCGAGATGTCCCAGGCGGTCCGGGTCGCCCAAGCGGTCCTTGGGTAGGTTCTTTCCATGGAGTCGCATGGGAACGGGATCGAGTCGAGCGTCGAGGTCGAGCTGCACGGGCTCTCGCTCTACACCCACCATGGGGTGAGCGACTCCGAGCAGGAGGTGGGCCAGAGGCTCGAGTTCGACGTCTCCTTCGACGTTCCCGACTGCGACGCCGTGCTGACCGACCGGATCGAGGACACGGTCGACTACGGCGAAGTTTGCGACATCGTCGCCCTCGCGGCCACCGAGCGCAGCTACCGCACCCTCGAGCGCCTCGCCCAGGTGATCGGCCAGCGCCTGATGGAGCGTTATGGCTGCGCCTCGGTCCGCGTCCGCGCCGCCAAGCCCGAGCCGCCGCTTCCCTTGGCGATCCAGGAGGTCGCGGTCGAGGTCGTCCAGGAACGTGCCGAAGGGTCCGACGAAGACGAGCCCGACGAGGTCTGAGTTGCCCATGCGGACCGGCTATCTGGGCCTGGGCTCAAACGTGGGCGATCGCCAGTCGCACCTGAAGGCGGCCATCGAGTTGCTGGGCGAAAGGGGGGTGGAGGTCGAGGCGGTCTCCTCCGCCTATGAGACCGAGCCGGTCGGCGAGGTGCTCGACCAGCCCGACTTCCTCAACGCCGCGATCCGTATCCGCACCGAGCTGGAGCCCGAAGCGCTGCTCGACCTCTGCAAGGAGATCGAGGCTGCCCGTGGCCGCGCACTCGACGCTCCCCGCCACAGCCCCCGCCCACTCGACGTCGATCTCCTGCTGCTGGGTGACCTGCAGCTGAGTACCGACCGGCTTACGCTCCCCCACCGCGAGGTGACCACCCGGCGCTTCGTCCTCTCCCCCCTGCTGGAGCTCGATCCGGAGCTGACCCTACCCGGCGGCAGGCGCCTCGCGGATGCCCTGGCTTCGCTCGGCCCCGGCCAGCGCGCCAGGCGCCTCAGTTCGCTCTAGAGCGCTAGGCCGCCGCAGCGGCGCCGCGCAGCGGCTGCATCCAGGCAGGGGGGAAGGTCGGCGGGGCGTCGCCGACGTAGTCCGGGATGACGCGCCTTGCGAACCTTCCGGCGGGGCGGGCGTCGATGATCGGGCGAAGGTCCTGCATCGTCATCGCCAGTCGCAAGCTCGGCGCGATCTGGTAATCGGCGGCGTACAGCTGCTCCCCGTCCAAGACCCCGGACTCGATCCAGGCGTCGATGCGGTCGAGGAGCCCCGGCAGCTCCGCGAGGCCGCGGCGCACGTTCTCGTCGGTGGCCTGGTTGTAGTAGGCGGTTGCCACGAGGACCGGCCCCGCGGTGGCCACCGCCAAGCCGGTCGGGATCCCCAGCTTCGCCCCTTCGGTGAAGCTGCGCAGCGGTGCCTTGTCCTTGCGCAGAGTCCACCAGATCATCTGGCGGATCGGGTGCTGGAGCTCCTCGTCGCCGAAGCGCTCCGCCTCTTCGACGGCAAGTCGCTTCTCGGGATCCTCGGGGAAGAGCGGTGGCTCGGGCTGGATACGGTCCAGCTCGCGGGCGATCTCGCGCGAGCCCTGGACCTTGCGCCCGTCGATCTTCATCGCCGGCACAGTCTGTTTGGGGAAGCCCTGCACGCGAACCACGACCTTCTGCATCACCGGGAAGAGGTCGGTGCGCTTGAAGGGGATGCCCTTCGCGTTCATCATCGCCTGAACCGCCACGCCGGGATGGGAGCCGGGGATCGTGTAGAGCCGAACCTTCATCGGGCGCTCATCCTACGCCGTCAGCGATAATCGCCGCCGTGCTCCTAGCGGTCGACGTCGGCAACACCCAGACCCACCTCGGCGCCTTCGACGGCGAGCGCTTGGTCGAGCACTGGCGCTTTCAGACCCGCTCGGGGGCGACGGGCGACGAGCTGGCCGAGCGGATCGCCGGCCTGTTCGCCCTCTGTGGGATGTCGCTCGACGAAGTCGATGCGGTCTGCGTCTCCTCGGTCGTGCCGCCGCTCGGCAGTCAGTACGAGCAGCTGACCGAGCGCTACCTCGAGGCCGATTGCCTGGCGATCGGCCCGGGGGTGAAGACAGGTATGCCGATCCGGATCGACAACCCGCTCGAGGTCGGCGCCGACCGCCTCGTCAACGCGATCGCCGCCTACGAGCGTTTCGGCGAGGCCTGCGTCTCTGTCGACTTCGGCACCGGCATCAACATCGACGCCGTCTCCGCCGAAGGCGAGTACCTCGGCGGAGCGATCGGTCCCGGCCTCGCGCCCTCGCTCAGCGCTCTGATCGAGCGGGCGGCCCGGATCACACGGATCGACCTGGAAGAGCCACAGGAAGCGATTGGTCGCTCGACCCGCGCCGCGATCCACTCCGGCTTCATCTTCGGCTTCGCCGGCCTGATCGACGGCATCGTCAGACGGATCGAAGAGGAACTCCCGAACCCGCGGCTGCTAGCCACGGGTGGGTACGCCTCGGCCGTCGTCCCCTTCACGGAGACGATCGACGAGGTGGACGACCTGCTTACCCTGAAGGGGTTGAGGTTGATCCATGCGAGGAACACGCCCACAACTGACTGATCCCTTCCGGATCGCCGACGTCGAGATCTCCAATCGCGTCCTGCTCGCCCCCCTGGCGGGGATCGGCAACTGGTTCGTGCGACTGCAGGCGAAGCGATACGGCGCCGGGCTGGCCGTCTCGGAGATGGTCTCGAGCTTCGGCCTGCACCACCGCAACGAGCGCACCCTGCGCGAGCTGATGCGCATCCACCCGGACGAGCACCCGGTCTCGCTGCAGCTCTTCGGCCACGACGCCGAGGTGATGCGCTCAGGAGCGGCGATCGCCGCCGAGGCCGGGGCGGACCTGATCGACATCAACATGGGATGCCCGGTGCGCAAGGTGCGCAAGACGGGGGCGGGAGCCGAGCTGCTGCGCGACCACGAGCTCGCCCTCTCGCTTGCCCGCAGCGCGGCCGAGGGCAGTGGTCTTCCCGTCACGGTGAAGCTGCGCTCGGGGATCGAAGCGGGCGATCGTTCCGGCTTCGAGCTCGCTGTCCGCCTGGCCGAGGAGGCGGGCGTCGCGGCGATCGCCTTTCACCCGAGGGCGGCCACGGTCGGTCACAAGGGAAGCCCCGACTACGAGCTCACGCACGAGCTGGTCGAGCGGGTCGAGGTGCCGGTGATCGTCTCGGGGGGGTTGAACAGCGCGGCAGCGGCCCGTGCCGCCTACGAGGAGTCGGGGGCGGCCGCGGTGATGATCGCTCGCGGCTCGCTCGGCAACCCATGGGTCTTCGAGGAGCTGACCGGCGCTCGCACCGAGCCCCCCGACCGGGCCGAGGTCGTCGCCGAGCTGCTCTGGACGATCGACCGTGCCGAGGAGCACCTCGGCAGCGACCGGGCCAGCCGTTACCTGCGCAAGTTCTACCCCTGGTACGTCGAGCGGCTGGGTGCGGGCCCGGAGCTGACGGACGAGCTGCACCGCAGAGCCGACCTCCCCGAGGCCCGTCGCCTGATCGCCGGTTTGGCTGCTCCAGAACCCGCTTCACGCCTCTAGCTATAATCCCGCGACTTCCGGCCCTGGTGTGGTGACTCGATGCCGCCGCACCTGGCCGTTTTTTCGGTCTAGGAGCCGGCTCTGCCGTCTCAATCCAACAAGCGAGGTCAGGACAAGTGAGTCGCCAGTCCGTAATCACCCCTGAGGGTCTCGAGAAACTCAAGGAGGAGATAGAGCGTCTTTCGACCGTGAAGCGGCGCGAGGTCGCCGAGCGGATCAAGGAGGCGCGCGAGTTCGGTGACATCTCTGAGAACGCCGAGTACGACGACGCCAAGAACGAGCAGGCCCTGCTCGAGCAGCGGATCGCCCAGCTCGAAGAGAGGCTGCGCCGGGCCACGGTGATCGACGAGAAGGATCTCGGCACCGACGAAGTCCAGTTCGGCTCGATCGTCCACGTCAAAGACCAGAAGACGGGCGACTCTCAAAAGTTCCAGATCGTCGGCTCGACCGAGGCCGACCCACTCGAGCACAAGCTCTCGAACGAGTCGCCGATCGGCAAAGCGCTGATTGGCCACAAGCGGAACGACATCGTCACGGTCGAGGTTCCACGGGGGCCGAAGAAGAAACTCAAGATCACGAAGATCGAGACCGCATAGGGTCTCGCTCCAATGGGCGAGACCGAAGAGCCGAAACTCTCCGACGTTCTCGCCGACAGGCGAGAGAAGCTGGAGCGCCTGAGGGAGGCGGGGATCGATCCGTTTCCCCCTGAGTTCGCCGAGCGTGAGGACATCGGTGAGGTCCGCGCCGCGCACGAGGGGCTGGCGCCGGGGATCGAGACCGAGTCGCGCCACCGGGTCGCGGGGCGGATCGTCGGCCGCCGCGGCCACGGCAAGGCCTGCTTTCTCGACCTCCGCGACGGCAGCGGCCAGATCCAGCTCCATGCCCGCGAGGACCTCCTCGGCGAGGAGCCGTACCGCCTGCTGGTCGACCTCGACCTCGGCGACATCGTCGGCGTCGAGGGCACGGCTCTGGCGACCAGGCGCGGCGGCGAGCTTTCGCTGGCGATCGACCGCTGGCGCCTGCTCGCCAAGAGTCTGCGGCCGCCCCCAGACAAGTTCCACGGCCTCGAGGACGTCGAGACCCGCTATCGCCATCGCGAGCTGGACCTGATCGCCAACGAGGAAAGCCGGCGCCTCTTCGCACTGCGCGCCCGCACCGTCAGCGAGATCCGCCGCTGGCTCGACGAACGCGGTTTCGTCGAGGTCGAGACGCCGGTCCTGCAGCCGCTCTACGGCGGTGCCCTGGCGCGGCCGTTCACGACCCACCACAATGCCCTCGATCGCGACTTCTACCTGCGGATCGCCACCGAGCTCTACCTCAAGCGGCTCGTGGTAGGCGGCATCGACCGCGTCTACGAGCTGGGCAAGGACTTCCGCAACGAGGGCGTCTCGCACAAGCACAACCCCGAGTTCACGATGCTCGAGTGGTACGAGGCCTGTGCGGACTACGCTGCCACCGCGCACAAGGTGGAGACGATGGTCGCCGAGGTGGCCGAGCGGGTGCTGGGAACGACCGAGGTGAAGCGCGGCGAGGTGACGATCGACTTCGCCCCGCCCTGGAAGCGGGTGACCCTGCGAGAGGCGATTCGCGAGCGCACCGGCATCGACATCCTCGAGCATCCGACCCGGGAGGCGCTGGCGGCGGCGATGGGAACCGAGGCAGAGCCGGACGAGGGCTGGGGCAAGCTGGTCGACGGGCTGCTCTCCAAGTCGGTCGAGCCGGAGCTGGTCCAGCCCACCTTCGTCCTCGACTATCCGGTCGAGCTCTCGCCCTTCGCCAAGTCCCATCGCTCCGAGGAGGGGCTGGTCGAGCGCTTCGAGGCCTTTGCCGGCGGGATGGAGATCGCCAACGGGTTCAGCGAGCTCAACGACCCCGACGAGCAGCGCCGGCGCTTCGAGCAGCAAGCGGAGGAGCTGGCGCGCGGCGACGAGGAGGCCCAGCCCTACGACGAGGACTTCGTCACCGCGCTCGAACAGGGGATGCCGCCGACCGGAGGCGTCGGCATCGGGATCGACCGTCTGGTGATGCTGCTGACCGGCGCCCAGAGCGTCCGCGAGGTCGTTCTCTACCCGGCGATGCGCAGTTGAACCGACCAAAAGGCCGCTCTGAGCGAAATTTTGCGTCCCGGGGCCGGTTGGACGCTCTCGGTATCGTTAATGGGCACATGGGCGCCTCCCGATAACCGAAGGGCGTCTGCCGATACTTACTCAGCGCAGTTGCGTTGAGTGGATAGAGAGACTTTTGTTCGAGAGATTCACAGAGCGAGCCCGACAGGTAGTCGTCCTGGCCCAGGAAGAGGCCCGCACGCTGAAGCACAACTACATCGGCACCGAGCACATCCTGCTCGGTCTGCTGCGCGAGGAGGAGGGGCTCGCCGCACGAGTGCTCGAGTCGCTCGACATCACCACCGAGAGGGTGCGCTCGCAGGTGGTCCGGATCGTCGGCTCCGGCGAGGAGGTCACCTCCGGTCAGATCCCGTTCACGCCGCGAGCCAAGAAGGTTCTCGAGCTGGCCCTGCGCGAGGCGCTCTCGCTCGGCCACAACTACATCGGCACCGAGCACATCCTGCTCGGCCTCGTGCGCGAGAACGAGGGCGTCGCCGCCCGCATCCTGCTCGACTTCGACGCCGACTCCGACAAGATCCGCAACGAGGTGATCCGGATGCTCTCCGGGCCCGGCGGGCGCCGCCAGGGCGGCGGCGGTCCCGGCGCCGGCGGATCCGGCGAGGGCAAAAAGTCCTCGAAGCTGCTCGACCAGTTCGGCCGCAACCTGACCAAGCTCGCCGACGAGGGCAAGCTCGACCCGGTGATCGGTCGTGAGACCGAGATCGAGCGGATCATGCAGATCCTCTCCCGCCGCACCAAGAACAACCCGGTGCTGCTCGGCGAGCCCGGCGTCGGCAAGACCGCCGTGGTCGAGGGCCTGGCCGCCCGCATCAACAAGGGCGAGGTTCCCGAGCTGCTCAAGAACAAGCAGATCTACACGCTGGACCTTGCCGCGCTTGTCGCCGGTTCCAAGTACCGCGGTGAGTTCGAGGAGCGGCTGAAGAAGGTGATGAAAGAGATCACCCAGCGCGGCGACATCATCCTCTTCATCGACGAGCTCCACAACCTGGTCGGCGCCGGCGCCGCCGAGGGCGCGATCGACGCCGCTTCGATCCTCAAGCCGGCGCTCGCCCGCGGCGAGCTGCAGACGATCGGCGCCACCACGCTCGACGAGTACCGCAAGTACCTCGAGCGCGACTCGGCGCTGGAGCGTCGCTTCGCCCAGATCAAGGTCGACCAGCCCTCGGTCGAGGACACGGTGAAGATCCTCGAAGGGCTGCGCGAGCGCTATGAGCAGCACCACCGCGTCAACATCACCGACGATGCTCTCGAAGCGGCTGCCGAGCTTGCCGACCGCTACATCTCCGACCGCTTCCTGCCCGACAAGGCGATCGACCTGATCGACGAGGCAGCGTCGCGGATGCGGATCAAGTCGATGAGCTCGCCGCCGGTCTACCGCGATCTCGAGGAGGAAATCGAGACGACGCGGCGCGACAAGGAGGCCGCGATCGAAGCTCAGGAGTTCGAGAAAGCGGCGAACCTGCGCGACACCGAGCGCCAGTTGACGACCCGCAAGCGCCAGCTCGAGGACGAGTGGGCCGAGGGGGAGAACGGCGAGCGCCCGGACGTGGGCGAAGAAGAGATCGCCGACATCGTCTCGATGTGGACCGGGATCCCGGTCTTCAAACTGACCGAGGCCGAGACCCAGAAGCTGATCCGCATGGAGGAGGAGCTGCACAAGCGGGTGATCGGCCAGGAGGTCGCGATCACCGCCGTCTCCAAGGCGATCCGCCGCTCGCGCGCCGGGATCAAGGACCCCAAGCGCCCGGCCGGCTCTTTCATCTTCCTCGGGCCCTCCGGGGTCGGCAAGACCGAGCTGGCTAGAACGCTGGCCGAGTTCCTCTTCGGCGACGAGGAGTCGATGATCCGCATCGACATGTCCGAGTACATGGAGAAGCACGCGGTCAGCCGACTGGTCGGCTCGCCGCCGGGCTACATCGGCTACGACGAGGGCGGCCAGCTGACCGAGGCCGTGCGGCGCAAGCCCTACTCGGTGCTGCTGCTCGACGAGATCGAGAAGGCCCACCCTGACGTCTTCAACATCCTGCTGCAGATCCTCGAGGACGGGCGCCTCACCGACGCCCAGGGGCGCACGGTCGACTTCCGCAACGCGATCGTGATCATGACCTCGAACATCGGCGCCTCGGAGATCGCCAAGAACACCTCGATCGGCTTCACCGTCGCCGACGAGACCGGCATGTCCTACGACGACATGAAGAACCGGATCATGAGCGACCTGAAGAAAGTCTTCCGGCCCGAGTTCCTCAACCGGATCGACGAGGTGATCGTCTTCCACAAGCTGGCCAAGGAAGAGGTCAAGGAGATCATCGACCTGATGATCAACCGGGTCCGCGTCCAGGTCGCCGAGCACGAGCTGCAGCTGGAGCTGACCGACGATGCGAAGAACCTGCTGGTCGAGAAAGGCTGGGACCCCTCGATGGGAGCCCGCCCGCTGCGCCGCGCGATCCAGCGCTACATCGAGGACCCGCTCGCCGACGAAGTCCTGCGCCAGGGCGAGATGACGCCGGGCTCGACCGTGATGGTCGAGCGCGACGCCTCCGGCGACGAGGAGGACCGCCCCCTCAGCCTCAAGATCGTCAAGCCGAAGAAGCCGCCGCGGCCGAAGAAGTCGAAACCGGAGCCGGAGAAGGTCGGCGTTGGCGCCAAGGGCAAGGACGAGGACGCCGATGACCAAGGGTCAGACGACGGCGGCGAGTCCAAGCCGGAGTCCGACTAGCCATAGTCTGCGGCGCGCGGGTCCTGTCGCGGCGGCCCTCCCCCATGTGCTCGGGCGCGCCGCGCCCTCCGCTATGGGGGACCCCCGCCACCGCGCCACCCGCGCGAGCTGCGGCTTATGGTTCACGGCATGCGTGAGCCTGGGC
Source organism: uncultured Solirubrobacterales bacterium (assembly GCA_963753585.1). Taxonomy (GTDB): domain Bacteria; phylum Actinomycetota; class Thermoleophilia; order Solirubrobacterales; family 70-9; genus VRUE01. The sequence goes on from CAVWCU010000001.1 coordinate 84,621, forward strand.
GTGCTGCCATAGGAACCTGGAGTGGGGGCCGGTACTTGCGCTTCGGCGAAGCCGTTGCCGAGGAGCGGCTCGAAGGACTTCTGCGCCCTGGCGCTGGCATTGACACGCTGCTGACGGCGGATACCTATGGCCAGGGCGAGGCGGACTCGTTGCTGGGGCGGGCGTTGGCGGGGGTGCCGCGAGAGGACTACTGCCTGGTTGGGGCGGTTGGCCATGACTTCTATGAGGGAGAGCGGGATGGGCCTCGGGGGTTTCCGCGCTTTACGGATCCGCGGCTGCGGGGGGAGGGGGAGTACGCGGAGTACCTGAGGATGGCTGCGGAGCGGAGCCTCGAGCGGATCGGTGTTAGCTCCTTCGACCTGCTTCTGCTCCACAACCCGGACCGGATCGGCTATTCCAGCGAGGCGGTCTGGGACGGGATGGAGGCGTTGCGCGAGGCTGGGCTGACCTCGCAGATCGGGGTTGCGCCTGGGCCTGCGAACGGGTTCACACTCGACCTGATCGCTTGCCTGGAGCGCTTCGGCGAGCGGATCGATTGGGCGATGATCATCCTTAATCCGTTCGAGCCCTGGCCGGGTGAGCTCTGTCTCGACGCGGCACAGCGGCACGGGGTCAAGGTGATCACCCGCGTCGTCGACTACGGCGGCCTCTTCTGGGGCGACCTGCGACCGGGAATGGAGCTGGCCAAGGGCGACCACCGCGCGTTTCGTCCCGAGGGCTGGATCGAGGCCGGGCTGGAGAAGCTCGGCCGGCTGGCGCCGGTTCGAGAGCGCACCGGCCTCAGCCCGATGCACCTCGCCTGCCAGTGGAACCTCGCCCACCCGGCCGTGGAGTGCGTGGTGCCGACGTTGATCCAGGAGGCCGGGGCCGGCGCCCGCCCGATCGAGGAGAAGCGGGCAGAGCTGGCGGCGGTGCCTGCCGAGCAGCGCCTCGACGGCGACGACGTCGCCGCGATACGCGCGATCGGCGACAACACGGGATGCATGGTGCTGAAGGGTGCCAATCCGCAGCACGAGGGCGAGGAGCGCCCCGATCGCTGGTCGCTCAGCGACGAGCTGGTCGAAGTTGGGGGGCGCTGGGGTATCGACCCCGATCGCGACCTCCTCGCCACATAGCCTGCGCCCGATGGATCGCAAGTGGTGGACCCTGATCGGGGCCTGCTCGGGCCTTTTCATCTTGATGCTCGACTCGACCGTCGTCGCCCTCGCCCTGCCCAGCATCAGGCACGACATCGGGGCGAGTGCCGAGGGCCTGCAGTGGGCGATGAACGGCTACCTGTTGGCGATCACGATCCTGGTCGTCACGGCTGGGCGGCTGGGCGACATGTTCGGTCGCAAGCGGCTGTTCCTCGCCGGCATGGCTGTCTTTGCCCTCGGTTCGGTGCTCTCCGCCAGCGCCGGCGACCAGCAGATGCTGATCGCGGGCCGGGTGCTGCAGGGCATCGGTGCGGCACCGATGCTTCCCCTCTCGCTGGCGATTGTCTGCAATGCCTTTCCGGCCGGCAAGCAGGCTCGCGCGCTGGGCATCTGGGCGGCGATCTCGGCCCTGGCGCTGGCGATCGGGCCGCTTGTCGGCGGGCTCCTGGTCGAAATCGATTGGCGGGCGATCTTCTGGATCAACCTGCCGATCGCTGCCATTGGGATCGCGATCATGGCCCTGGCCGCGCCCGAGTCCACCGACCCCGGCTCGGGACGCCACGTCGACGTCCCCGGCCTGCTCGCGCTCAGCCTCGGCCTCACCGCGACGATCCTGGCGCTGATCCAGAGCCAGGTGTGGAGCGGCGAGACGACGGCTGCGCTCGCGCTCGGCGGCCTGGCGGCGCTCTGGGCCTTCTGGCGGATCGAGCACCGCTCGCGCGAGCCGATCGTCGACTTCGCTCTGTTTCGCAACCGGCCCTATTTCGGTGCCTGCGCGGCGGCCTTCACCCTGGTTGGCTCCTACTGGGCCGTGATGTTCTTCCAGCCGCAATACCTCCAGGACGTACGCGGCCACTCGGCTGTGTTGAGCGGCCTGATGATCATGCCGATCACGGCGCCGATGGTCGTCATCTCGCCCCTCTGCGGACGCCTGATCGTCCGCTTCGGCGCTCGCGGCCTGATGACGGCGGGAATGTCCTGTGGGGTTGCCGGGCTGCTCGTGCTGACCCGTCTGGAGGCCTCCAGCTCATATGGCCTGCTGCTCGCCGGCTACCTGCTGTTCGGGATCGCCTTGGGCCTCGTCTACGCGCCGATGTCGACCGCCGCGATGGCCGCGATGCCGGCTGAGAAGGTCGGCATCGCCTCCGGCGTGCTGGCGATGGACCGCGTGATGGCCGGCACGATCGCCCTCGCCGCCGCCGGGGCTGTTTTCCACGCCCTGCACGGGGGAGGCGATTCGTTTGCCACCGCGGTGGCCGGCTCGACCTGGGTCTCGGTCGCCCTCTGCGCCCTCGGAACCGTCCTGACCTGGAAGTTCGTTCGCGATCCCGGTGCGCCCGGTCCCGACCCTGCCGTGGCAGGCGAACCGCAGGGCGATGACCTCCAGCACCACCGCCATCACCGTCGTTTCCACCTCTGATCGCGGGACTTGCGGCCTTGGGTGACGAGGTTCCTTGACAACGACCATCCCGACCTGTCCACTTGGATTTGCCCAGTCCGCATTCCAAAGCGGTTTTTGCCATCCTAGAAGGCGATGTCAGCGCTTCCTGGGGATGAGCTTCATGAGTTGTCCGAACGCCAAGATCCCCGTCTACTGAGAGCTCTCGACGTGGTCGCGCCGGGCGGTGCCCTGCGCGAGGGGCTCGACAACATCGTCCACTCCCGCACCGGCGGCCTGATCGTCGTCGGCGACCCGGGCGACATCTCCCACCTGCTCTCCGGAGGGATCAAGCTCGACATCGACTACACGCCGGCGATGCTGTACCAGGTGGCGAAGATGGACGGCGCCATCGTGCTCAACGCCGAGGCGACGAAGATCGTCTGGGCCAACGTCCAGCTGATGCCCGACCCGACGATCCTCTCGGCCGAGACCGGCACCCGCCACCGCACGGCCGAGCGCGTCTCCAAACAGACCGAGGCGCTGGTCATCGCCATCTCCCAGCGCCGCGACGTCGTCTCCCTCTACGTCGAGGGGACGAAGTACATCCTGCAGGACATCCCCGCGGTGTTGGCCAAGGCGAACCAGGGCCTGGCGACCCTCGACAAGTACCGCGCCCGGCTCGACCAGGTCTCCAATCGGCTCACCGTGCTCGAGTTCGAGGGTGGCGGGGTGCTCTACGACGCGCTCGCCGTCCTCCAACGCGCCGAGCTGGTGACCCGGATGGCGGTCGAGGTCGAGCGCTACATCGTCGAGCTCGGCACCGAGGGCCGCCTGATCGAGATGCAGCTGGAGGAGACGATGGTTGGCGTCGCTGCCGACAAGTCGTCCCTGATCCGCGACTACAGCGTCGAAGACTCCGAGGAGAACCTGGCGACGGTGCTGCAATCGCTGGCGCGGTTGCCGCACCAGGACGTGCTCGACTTCGGCCGCCTCGCCGAGCTGCTCGGCTACGACCGCAAGCTGAACACCCTCGACTTCCCGGTCGCCCCACGGGGCTACCGCGTGCTCGGCCGCGTGCCGCGCATCCCCAAGCTTGTCGTCCAGAAGATCATCCACGAGCTGGGTGGGCTGGAGGAGGTCCTGGCTGCCTCCGACGCCGACCTGGAGGCCGTCGAGGACGTTGGTCCGACTAGGGCAAAGGACATCCGCGAGGGTCTGCGCAGGCTTCAGGAGGTCGACATGGTTGACCGGTATCTACAGAGCTAGATGGCTGACTCAAATTTGACGCACCCACGGATGACACGCCCGGCACGGCGCTGGACACCACCCACGGCCTCGCGCGTAGCGTTGCTACGCGCAGCGGCCGCGTGCGGCACCCAGCTTGGCCTGGCGCGTCCCCGCAGGCACGTCAAATTTGAGTCAGCCATCAGACGGCGAATCGACGCCGTCGAGAAAGAAAGGAGCACCCGATTTCTGAGCTAGCTGAGGAGGCCATGGAGGTGGGCTTCGAGTCGGACGTCCCTTACGTCTGCGACTTCGAAGAGGGGGACAAGGTCGTCTATCCCCACCACGGCGCTGGCCTGGTACTGAAGAAAGAGTCTCGTGAGCTGATGGGGGAGGAGCGGGACTACCTGACGATCAAGATCCTCCACAACGAACTCACGGTGATGGTCCCCTGCGAGAACGCCGGTGTTGCCGGCCTTCGGCGGGTCATCGACGAGGTGGAAATCAAGAAGGTCACGGACGTCCTCACCGATGAGGTGTCTGACATGCCGAAGAACTGGAACCGGCGCTTCAAGTACAACCGCGAGAAGATCAAGACCGGCGACGTGTTCGAGTTGGCCGAGGTCGTCCGCAACCTCGCGATCCGCGAGATGGAAAAGGGCCTCTCCACCGGCGAGAAGCAGATGTACACGCGGGCGAAGAAGATCCTCGCCTCGGAGTTCATGTACGCGCTCGACAAGGACGAGGAGGGCGCGGAGGAGTACCTCGACGGCCTGCTGGAGGAGCGCTTCGCCGCCACGGCGACCGCGTAGCGCAGGTAGCGTCACCGCGGTCCTCGCGGCCGCCGGCTCCGGGCGCAGGCTCGGAGCCGGCGGCCCGAAGGCCTTCGTGCCGCTGGCCGGGAGGCCGATGGTCGAGTGGTCGATCGCGGCTTGCCGCGAGGCCGTCTCGGTGCGCTCGATCGTGGTCGCCTGCCCACCCGGGCATGTGCACGACCTGTCGGGGGGCGACGTGGGTGTGGTCGACGGCGGCGCGACGCGCGCCGAATCGGTCTCGAACGCCCTCGCCGTGGTCGGCACCGAGCTTGTCGCGATCCACGACGCCGCGAGGCCGCTGGTCACGCCCCGGCTGATCGAGGACGTGGTCGCGACCCTCCTCGACGACCCCGAAGCCGCTGGCGCAATCGCCGCGACCCCGGTCGCCGACACGGTCAAGCAGGCCGATCCCGTGACGAAACGCCGATTTCCCACCCCTGACATGGAAAATCGGCGTTTGGTCGTCGAATCGACCCTGGATCGCGAGCGGTTGTGGGCGGCGCAGACGCCCCAGGTCTTCAGGGTCGAGGCGCTGCGGGCGGCGCTTGTCGGCGATCCTGAGCAGGTCGCGGCCGCGACCGACGAGGCGATGCTGGTCGAGGCGGCCGGAGGAGAGGTTCTGATCCATCCGTCGTCGCCCGAGAACCTCAAGGTGACGACGCCGCTCGACCTGCGGCTGGCGGAGCAGCTCCTAGCGGAGCGCTCAGCTCAGTAGGACCCAGACGAGCGCGGCGGCGAAGCAGAGTTGCCCGACCGCCAGGGCGACGCCGAGGCTGGCGGCGCCGAGCGCCCCGGCGATCGCCGCCCCGCCGAAAAAAGCGCCGGCGAGGATGCCGAGCTGGCCCGCGGCGCGACGCTCAGGCACGTCCGACCTCTGCAATGTGGCGCCGCCTGCGCCGCTCGAAGAGCGCTCTCTGTACGGACAGTGTGGTGACGCCGGCGAGGACGATCGCGGTCAGGTTGACGCTGAGCTGCAGCATCGCGCCCCGCCAGTCCCCCCAGTTGCCGAGCGCCGCCGCCACGCCGATGTTCGCCGCGGCGGGAATTGTCGTCACCGAGATCAGCACCCCGACCAGTGCGCCCGACTTGGCGGAGGTGAGCGAGAGCATGCCGGCGGCGCCGGCGAAGGCGGCGACGATGAAGGAGAAGGTGTCTGGCTCGGCGATGAACTGGGTCAGCGGGTTGTCGATGCTCTTGAAGCCGGAGTCGACCAAGCCGACGGAGACGCAGAAGAGCGTGAAGAGGAAGGCGGCGGTGATGCCAACCGGGAAGCCGACAGCGAGCGCGGCCAGCGAGCGCACGGCGACGCCGCGACGTCGCTCGACCGCCGCCACGCAGAGCCCGGCCAGGGGCCCGAACTCGGGCCCGACGACCATCGCGCCGATGATCAGGATCGGCGAGCCGGTGAAGATGCCGACCGAGGCGATCAGGCAGGCAAGGACCATGAAGAAGAGGAAGTTGCCGCCGAGCTCGGTGGTCTCCGAGGTGCGAGCCTCGACCTCCTCCCAGACGACGGCGTCCGAGGGCATCCCGCGGGCCGCCTTCTCGGCTCGGTCGGCGGCGTCGGAGAGCTGGGAGTCGATCTGCTCGAGCGCGATCGAGCCGTCGCGCGCCACGCCCAGCTCCTTCAGGTCCTCGATCAGGACACTTGCTTCCTCGCGGGCGATGTCACAGAGGACCACGTCGCCGCGGGGCTGGCGGGCGGCGCCGGGCAGAAAGACCAGGTTGGAGGTCGACGGCGCCGCTTCGAGCAGGTCGAGGACCTTCTGGCAGCGGTCTTCGGGGACGACGATCCGCAGGTGGACCATGGCGTCAGCGTATCCGCGCCCCGGGTCGCCTACTCTGCGCGTCCGATGCTGACCGACTACCACCTGCACCTGCGCCCGGATGAGCCGGATACGCCGCCCAAGCGCTTCTTCACCGCCGAGAACGTCGATCGTTACCTGGCGGCTGCCCGTGAGGCCGGGATCGAGGAGCTCGGCGTCTCCGAGCACGTCTACCGCTTCACCCAGGCGCTCGACGTCTGGCGCCACCCGTTCTGGAAAGAACAGGCGCGCGACGACCTCGATGCCTACTGCGAGTTCGTCCGCGAGACGCCGCTGCGGCTCGGGATCGAGTGCGACTTCGTCCCCGGTGCCGAGGACCGCACCGCGACGATGCTGGAGGCACGCGACTTCGACTACGTGGTCGGCTCGGTCCACTTCGTCGGCGAGGCCGCGGTCGACCACGAGGGCTGGGACGTCTGGGATCGCAAGGGGGACGCAGACGAGGTCTGGCGCCGCTACTTCGATGCCCTTGCGGAGTGCGCCCGCTCCGGCCTCTTCGACATCCTCGCCCACCCCGACCTGGTCAAGGTCTGGGGCGCCGGCCGGCCGATGCCCGAGCGCGACCCGCGTCGCTACTACGAGCCGGCGGTCGAGGCGATCGCAGAGAGCGGGATCGCGGTCGAGGTCTCCACGGCGGGGTTGCGCAAGCCGGTCGGGGAGATCTACCCCGCGCGCGCGTTTGCCGAGATGTGCGTCGAAGCGGGGGCGGTGTTCGCGCTTTCCTCCGACGCCCATCTGCCCGAGCACGTCGGCTATCACTACGGGGAGGCGCTCGACTTCCTCGGTGACCTCGGCGTAGGGGAGATCTGCGTCTTCGAGGGACGGGAGCGCCGATTGGCGCCACTGGGCGCAGAGGTGCGAGAGGATTGAGACGATGAGCGTCGGGATCGGTTACGACAGCCACCGCTTCGCCGAGGAACGTCGCCTGGTCCTCGGCGGGGTCGAGATCGAGCACGCGCGGGGGCTTGCCGGCCACTCCGACGCCGACGTGCTCACCCACGCGGTGATCGACGCCCTGCTCGGCGCCGCCGGCATGGGGGATATCGGCACGCTCTTTCCCGACGACGAGGATCGCTGGCGCGACGCTGACTCGATCGACCTGCTGCGCACGGTGGTCGGCACCGTCTCCGGCCGGATCGTCAACGTCGACGCGACCCTCGTCTGCGAGGAGCCGCGCATCGGCCCCTTCCGTGCGGAGATGGAGCGGATCCTGGCCGAGGCGACCTCGTCCCGGGTCAGCGTCAAGGCCACCACCAACGAGGGCATGGGTTGGATCGGGCGCGGTGAGGGCATCGCCTGCATCGCGGTGGCCTGCGTCGATAGCGAATAACCTTCTCGCTCCGATGGGGAAACTCGGCTCCATAGCTGCCGGCGTGCGCCAGTCCGTCTCCGACACCGTCTTCGAGGCGCGGGTGCTGCGCGAGGCCGGGATCCTAGGCCTCTCGCGGCCCGACAAGGCCGCCAAGGTCGCGGCCACATTCCTGCGCTGGGGGGCCTCGCCGGCGACCGGCGTCGCCACCGCGGCGCACAAATACCCGCACGAGACGATGTTGATCGACGAACGGGGCTCGCTCAGCTTCGAGCGGGTGCACCGCCGCACCAACGCGCTCGCCCACGCCTTCGCCGGCATGGGGATCGGGCCGGGAGACGGCATCGGGATCATGTGCCGCAACCACCGCGGCTTCGTCGAGGCGACCCTCGCTGCGGCCAAGCTCGGGGCCAGCGCGCTCTACCTGAACACGATGTTCGCCGGGCCGCAGCTGGTCGAGGTGATGCGGCGCGAGGGGCCGAAGGCGCTGGTCTATGACGAAGAGTTCACCGGCCTGCTCGACGGCGTCGACGCCGGCATCGCGCGCATCGTCGCCTGGACCGACGGGGAGCCGGAGGAGCAGACGCTGGAGGCGCTGATCGCCGCCAACGGCGAGTCCAACCACAAGCCTCCGCCCGACAAACCTCGTTTCGTCATCCTCACCTCCGGCACCACCGGGGCCCCCAAGGGCGCGCAGCGCTCCAGCCCCGACGGGCTGCTGGTAATGGCGGCGCTGATCGAGAAGATTCCCTACCGCGCTCGCGAGACGATGATGGTCGCGGCGCCGCTCTTCCATTCCTGGGGCTTCTTCCACTTCGTGATGAGCCTGCCGACGGCCTCGACGATGATCCTGCGGCGCCGCTTCGACGAGGAGGAGACCCTGCGTGCCGTGCAGGAGCACCGCGCCGAGGTCCTTGCCGTGGTTCCGGTGATGCTGCAGCGCATCCTCCGCCTCCCGCCCGAGACGCTCGATGCCTACGATCTCTCCTCGCTGCGGATCACCGCTGCGTCGGGATCTGCGCTACCCGGTGAGATGGCGATCGAGTGGATGGACCGTTTCGGCGACACCGTCTACAACCTCTACGGCTCGACCGAGGTCGCCTACGCGACGGTCGCCACCCCGGAGGACCTTCGGGCGGCGCCGGGCACGGCGGGGCGAGCGCCGCGCGGCACGGTGGTCAAGCTCTACAACGAGGCGGGGCTGGAGGTCCCGACCGGCGAGGTCGGGCGGATTTTCGTCGGCAACGAAATGTCCTTCGAGGGCTACACAGGCGGTGGCGGCAAAGAGGCCATCGACGGGCTGCTCTGCAGCGGCGACGTCGGCCATCTCGACTCCGACGGCCACCTCTTCATCGACGGCCGCGACGACGAGATGATCGTCTCCGGCGGGGAGAACGTGTTCCCGCGCGAGGTCGAGGACCTGCTCGCCGACCACGGTGCGGTGGTCGAGGTCGCGGTGATCGGGGTCGAGGACGAGGAGTTCGGCCAGCGGCTGAAGGCGTTCGTCGTCAGGGCCCCCGAGGTCGACGTCACCGAGGAGGAGCTGCAGGCGCACGTCAAGGCCAACCTCGCCGGCTACAAGTCGCCGCGCGAGGTCGAGTTCATGGACGAGCTGCCGCGAAACGCGACCGGGAAGATCCTCAAGAGGGTGTTGCGGGAGAGGGCGGACAAGAGCCCGTCTCGGTAGGTCGCGTTTGGGTCGAAGGGGCGTCGGGGGTGGGTCCCCCGGGCCGGCCTTCGGCCGGGAGTTCCCGGGGGACCCACCCCCGACGCCCCAGCTGCTCCCGATCGCTGGCTGGGACGGGCTCTTGCGCGATCCTCCCTATTTGCAGCTTTGTGGGGACGGAAGGGTGGAAGGGGCTCCGATGGCGGTAGTAGGTTGGAGCGCCGATGGGCGAACCTGCGAGGCACTTGAAAGCGGTCGGGGCGGCGAACGAGGAGCTGCGCGAGACGGCTAGTCAGGCTCTCGAGTGGGTCCGGGTGAGCGAGGAGCGGGTCGCCAAGGCCGAAGCGCGCAACGAGGAGATCCGCGCCGAGCTGAAGGAACGGGCAATGGCGACCCTGCGCAAGCTCGGCGAGGAGGGCCGCGAGCGCATTGCAACCGAGCGCGACCGCAGGCGTGAGGCCGAGGCCCGGGCGGCTCGGGCAGAGGCGGCCCGCAACCGTGCCGAGAAGGGATTCGAGCAGGCGCAGAAGCGCGCGCAAGGCGAACGGGAAGCGCTTGCAGTGGAGCTGACATCCCTTCGCGCCGGGGCAGAGGAGTCGCTGGCCGCTGAGATCGAGAAGGCAGAACGTGAGGCGGAGAAGCGCTACGAAGAGGCGTTCGACCGGGCCAAGCTCGATGCGGATCAGCGCGTGGCGGCGGCCGAGCAGCGCGCCGCCGAAGCCGAGGCCGCCGCGAGCGAGGCGCACGAGCTCGCCCTGCGCCTCGAGGCCGAGATCGAGGAGCGCGTGATGCAGGGCACCGAGGACGTGCGGCGCGAAGCCGAGGAGCGCGTGCGATCGCTGGTCGAGAAAGTCGAAGGCGAGGCGGCCGAGCAGGCACGAGCACGGGCCGAGGGGGCGCTGAAGGCCGAGTCCGAGCGGATCAGGGTGCAGGCCGAGCAGCGCGAGGAGCGGGTCCGCGAGGCCGCCGAGGAGGAGATCAAGGCGACCGCTTCGCGGGCACGCCGCGAGGCTCTCGCCGCCGCCGATGCAACGGCCCCCTCCTGGGCCCGGCGAGAGTCCGCCGGCACGGGCTCCGGATACCGAACCTTCTAGACCCGTTTAGCATTCCGCACCCCATGCGAGAGGTGCGGATCAGGGACACGCTCAGCGGAGAGCTGAGGGCGCTCGACCCCGGAGAGGAGGTCGGGATCTATGCCTGCGGGCCGACCGTCTACAGCCGGATCCACATCGGGAACGCTCGGCCGTTCGTTGTTTTTTCGCTGCTTGCCCGGTTCTTGAAGTCGGAGGACTATGCGGCGAAGCTCGTTGTCAACGTCACCGACATCAACGACAAGATCTACGTGGCGGCGCGGGAGGCGGGGGAGCGCTCGGCGGGGTTCGCGCAGCGGATGACCCGGGCCTACCTCGGGGACACCGATCGCCTCGGCCTCGGCAGGCCCGATGCGGAGCCGCTTGCAACCGAGACGATCGACGGGATCGTTGCGCTGATCGCCGACCTGGTCGAGGCGGGCCGCGCCTACGAGTCAGGCGGCGACGTCTACTTCCGGGTGCGCAGCTTCGAGGGCTACGGCAAGCTCTCCAACCGTCGCACCGAGGACATGGATCAGGGCGAGGAGGCCGGTTCGGAGTCGCTCAAGGAAGACCCGCTCGACTTCGCGCTGTGGAAGGCGCACAAGCCCGACGAGGACACCTCCTGGGACTCGCCCTGGGGACCGGGGCGCCCTGCCTGGCACATCGAGTGCTCGGTGATGGCCGAGCAGGAGCTGGGGCCCTCCTTCGCGATCCACGGCGGCGGCTCGGACCTGATTTTCCCCCACCACGAGAATGAGATCGCCCAGTCGGAGGGGGCGGGGCGGTCGTTCGCCAAGGTCTGGATGCACAACGGGATGATCGAGACCGGGGCGGAGAAGATGTCGAAATCGGACGGCAACATCTTTCAGCTGTCCGAGGCGCTGGATCGCTACGGGCGCGAGGCGGTCGTTGCGTACCTGATCTCGGGGCATTACCGGCAGCCGCTTGCCTTCGGACCAGATGAGATGCAGCAGGCGGTGGCGCAGGTCGAGAGGCTCAAGAACTTCTTTCGTGAGCACCCCTTTGAGGGAGACTCGGGGGAGGGTCCGTCGGAGCAACAGCGGGGAGGCTCCGCCAGACCCTCCCCCGAGTCTCCGGACAACGCGGCGGCCTCCCGTTCCGAGAGCTTCCGCGAGGCGCTTGCCGACGATTTCAACACGCCGAAAGCCATGGCCGAGGTGTTTGAGCTTGTGGGAGAAGCGAATCGAGAAGAGGTTGGAAAGGACGAAGCTTCTGAGATCCTGGCGGAGATGCTCGACCTCGTCGGCCTTAGCTCCCTTACCCAGCCGGATGAGGGAGCTGAGGCCGACGAGGGGGCTGAGAAGCTGCTTGAGGAGCGGCAGGTGGCTCGGGCGGCTAAGGACTTTGCTCGAGCCGACGAGATTCGAGACGAGCTTGCGGCTCTCGGGTGGGAAGTGCGGGACTCGGCTGAGGGTGCGAAGCTCGTGCCCAGGGGCTAGATGGCTTCTCAGCTGATCTACGGCAAGCAGCCGGTTGCCGAGGCGGAGCGGGGGCGGCGTCGGGTGCACCGGGTTTGGCGGGCGCCCGAGACTTCCGGGGAGGAGCTGGAGCGGCTCTGCGGGTCGCCGGACCACCAGGGGGTGGTGGCCGAGGTCGATCCCTATCCCTACGTGGGGGAGGGGGAGCTGTTGCGCAAGGAGGACGCCCTGCTGGTCGCGCTGGACCAGGTGCAGGACCCCCGCAACCTCGGCGCGGTCTGCCGTTCCGCCGAGGCGGCCGGCGCCGCCGGCCTCGTCATCCCCGATCGCCGCTCCGCCGAGGTGACCCCGACCGTCTGCAAGACCTCGGCCGGCGCCGTCGAGCACCTCCCGATCGCCCGAGTCCGCAACCTTGCCGACTGGCTCACAGAGGCCAAGCAGGCCAACTTCTGGATCTGGGGCGCCGACGCCGACGCAAGCCAAGCCCCCTGGGACACAGACCTGACCGGCCCCACCGTCCTGGTCTTGGGCGGCGAGGGCAAAGGCCTGCGGCCCCGCGTCTCATCCGCCTGCGACGGTCTCATTGCTCTTCCTCGGCAGGGTCGAACGGCTTCCCTGAACGTGTCTGCCGCGGCTGCGGCGCTGCTTTTCGAGGCTGTTCGGCAGCGGTAGCAACTGCAACCGCAGCCATACGAACGTCAGTTCGGGGTTGACAGAACTCCGCGCAGCCGTAAACTACCCGCGCACAACAAGGGTGAACCTCAGCTTGAGTCTGAGCTTACCCGGTCAATAAGGGGCGCCCCAGGGGAGGTACGGCGCCACGAACCCTTCGTCAAGGAGAAGGATCCGTGGCTCTATCTTCGCCTACCCAGGAAATGCAACTCCCCACCGGCCGTCTCAACGGCTCGCTCAGGCCGGCCGACTCTAACCCTCAACCCGAGCTTGATGACCATTATCTGGTCGCCCTCGCCAAGGACGGCCGCGCCGATGCCTACGACGCGATCGTGCGACGCTACCGCGGCTTCGTCCGCCTCAAGGCCTCGTCCTACTTCCTGCTCGGGGGCGAGTCCGACGACCTGATCCAGGAAGGTCTGCTCGGCCTCTACAAGGCGATCCGCGACTATCGCACCGACCGCGAGTCGAGCTTCCGCAACTTCGCCGAGCTTTGCATCACGCGCCAGATCATCACCGCGGTCAAGACCGCAACCCGCAACAAGCACACGCCGCTCAACCAGTACGTCTCCTTCAGTCAGACCCCGGCTGCGGCGGGCGACTCCGACACCACGCTCGACGAGATCCTGCCCGGGCCAACCGTCCACGACCCGGTCAACCAGGTGATCGCCTCCGAAGAGCTGGAGAGCCTCGTCTCCTGTCTCTCGGGCGTCTCCGGTGTGCTCTCCGACCTCGAGAGCCGGGTTCTCTCGCTCTACCTCGACGGGCACTCCTACGAGGCGACGGCAGAGCGGCTGGAGTGCGACACCAAGACCGTCGACAACGCCCTCCAGCGCGTCAAGCGCAAGGTAGGCGCCCACCTCACCTCCCGCGAGGCCTGAGGCAGTCCGGCCGGCGCATATCGGCGTCCTCGGTCGCTCGCGTGCGGAGCACGCCACGCTCCCTGCGTCCTTGATCTGCTTGGCCGGACAGCCTCAGGGGAGATCGGAGAGCACATAGTCGAGCAGTTCCCGGCCGTGCTCGGAGGCGACGGAGACGTCGTCGGCCTTGATCCGGGCACGGTGCAGAGACTGCATGCGCAGCACGTCGCCGTCGCAGTGGCTGTTGGGAAAGACGCCGGCGTAGGAGACGCCCAGCCGCTCCAGGTGGTCGGCTACGAGGGCGGTGGCCGGCGTGTCGAGCGGCAGGTCGAGGTAGACGGCGTCGAGGCCGAGGCGGTGGAAGAGGTGGTGGCGCTCGGCGGCGACCGCGGTCTCGAGGTCGGCGCCGGGGGTGTGAACCGTGATCAGCGCCAGGTTGTGGTCGGCGTCGACCGCCACGTGCAGCTCGGTCCGGTCCCGCAGCGCTGCATCCGCGGCGGGCTCGGCGAGCGTGCCGCGTAGCTCGCAGAGCTCCAGCGTCCGGCCGACGATCTCCCGGTGGCGCTCCGGAGCGTAGACCGGTCGCTCATGGCCGTCGTTCAGCTTCGTGTAGAAGAGCGCCGCCGACTGGCGTCCGCGCGGCCCGTCGCCGGCGGCATCGTTCGAGACCGAGGCCGGGATCCAGCCAAGCAGGAAGCCGGTCTCGTGAGCGCCCAGCTCGACGTTGGCGCGCTGGCTGTAGGGGTGTGCGGCGGTCGCCTCGCTGTACATGCCCGCCATCCCCTGGCCCGCCGCCCAGTCCATGAGAAAGCGCTTGGTCCTGGTGAAGAGGTGCTGCCCCCGCGCCGCCGGCATCGTCACCGCCTGCCCGGAGTGACCGACCGCATCGCCTGCTGCCGCCAGGCTCATCCCCTCGTGGCAGAGCAGCTCCCCCGCGGCTGTCTCGGCGACGCACGAGACGTACGTTCCCGCCGCCAGCCGGGCCGAGACCTCCTCCGGGTCGTAGACCCAGCGCACGTCATAGCTCTCCCCGTAGGCGACCCGGATCGCCTCGCTGAGCACCGCCCCCTCGTTGGGCTCGAGGAAGCGGAAAAGTACGTCCATAGGGGGCACGATGTCATAGACGGCAGTGCATTGCCGAAATGTTCTGTCTGCAGCGAGGGCTATGCTGCCGATATGTCTCTGGCTCTGCCCAAACCGACCCTCACCTCTCATCCGGTTGACGTGGGACACCGGGCGGAGGCCGCAATCCTCGCTGAGCTGGTCAAGCGCGGCTATCGCGTTCTACTGCCGTTTGGCGTCAATCAGCGCTACGACTTGGTTCTCGACTGCGACGGCCGATTCCTCAGGGCGCAGTGCAAGACAGGGCGCCTTCGCGAAGGCGTTATCCAGTGCAGCACTCAGAGCATCCAGTCGAACACCCGGGGCACCCGCTGGCGCAGCTATACCGGGGATATAGACCTCTTCATCGTCTATTGCCCACAGAATGATTCTGTCTACGTCATACCTGCGGACGAGGTGCCGAGTAGAGAGATGTACCTGCGTGTGAATCCTCCACGCAATCGACAGGACAAGCGCGTACGCTGGGCAAAGGATTACAAGCTGCCCGCCTAGCTCAATTGGTAGAGCACTTCCCTTGTAAGGAAGATGTTTCCGGTTCGAGTCCGGAGGCGGGCTTGTGTCGGGACGGCCGTAGGCCTAGCTTTGAGTTGTCACCGGGGCGCTATGTCCACCCAGAATATTGCTCTGAGGGATCCATCTTGGAGACTCCTGGGGCATCAGAACGAGAAACTCGGTTTCGCCCGTCTCGGTCTCCATGCGGACGGCGAGCAGCTCTTTGAGGCCATCCGTAGTGATGACATACATTGCCCTACCGGGTGAAGTTATCTGCCAGGGCATCGGCGCCAGGAGCGTAGCTCACTTGTCTAGCACCCGCGCCTTCTCGGCCGCCAGCTCCTCGTCGTCGAGGATTCCCTTCTCGTGCAGGGTGGCGAGGCGCTCGAGGTGGGCGATGCGAGTGTCGTCGTCGAGAGCCTGGGTGGGGGCTTCCGAGGGCGCGGCTGCGGACTCGGGCTTGCGCATCTCCGGCAGCCGCAATTTCGAGGCCCGCTCTCCCAGGTTGGCGTCCTTGACGGCGTCGACGACGCGCTCCTTGGTGCGGCCGAAGAAGTCGCCGTACTCGGCGTCGGGGAATTCCTCGGCGGCCTGCTTGCGCAGCTCGCGGATGCCGAAGGCGGCCAGCCCGGCGATGAGGAGGGTCGTCAGGAAGGAGCGCAGGTTCTGGGTCGGGGCCTGGATGAAGTAGATGCCGACGACGATCGCCAGCGCGGCGTAGACGTAGGCGGGGTACTCGCGCAGGGCAGGTGCCACGAATTTGCGGGTCGACCGAGCCGAGGACGTCGGCGAGGCCAGCCAGCCGGCGATCCCGAAGAGGACCCCGACCACGATCACGGTCGTGGAGATGCTGGTCATCAGCGAGGTGCCGATCGACCAGGCCGATTCCGCCGCCGGCCGCGCGCTTTCTTCGACCACGAGCTGGTCGACGACGATCCCGCCGGCGATCTCCCGGGCGACGATCACGGCGAAGCCCGCCGCGATCAGCCCGACGCCGCAGAAGAGCACGGTCACCCAGCGTTCCTCCCGCGCGAGGTAGATCGCCAGGCCGAAGCAGAGGAAGGTGAGCAGCGAGAGCACCAGGGCAAGGCCCTTGATCGCGACGACGATGTCCTGCGCCGTCTTCAGCTGGTCGGACCGCAGAATCGTGAACCTGCCCGCGTCGGGCGGCAGCTTTTCGGCCAGGTCGGCGCCGATCCCAACCTGGTCGGCGAGGTTGGTGACGAGGCTGCCGAGGTTGAGGCTGACTTCGCCTTCTTCGGTCGAGACCGTCCCCTCCTTTTCCTCGAGGACGGCGATGAGTTCTTCGTGGGCGGTTCGGTTGGCCCCCTTCCAGAGTTCCTGGGCGGTCGACGTTTCCAGCACCCGGTTGGCGCCGTCGCCGGCCACCTGGCGCAGGCCGCCGGAGATCGGCCCGGCGAGGTCCTTGGTCTCGCCGGGCAGGATGTCGCTGAGTTCTTCCTCGACGTCGACGTTTTCGTAGAGCTGGTCGACCAGGTAGTCGCCCACTGCTTCGCGGATCGTCGGGTTCTGGATCAGGCGGCCGCTGGTGTCGACCCAGTCGTCGGTGTTGAGCGCCTGCCGCTCGGTCCAGATCGCGAAGACGCTGAGGAAGGCCATCACGGCACCCAGTACGACCAACACTCGGACCAAGCGTCGTCTTCCACGGGTCATTCGCATGGATGCTATACGTGAAGTAGTGAGGCTCGAGGGAATTCACCACATCACCGCGATCACGGCCGACGCCCAGAGCAACGTCGACTTCTACGCGGGGACGATGGGCCTGCGCCTGGTCAAGAAGACGGTCAACCAGGACAACCCAACCGTCTACCACCTCTTCTTCGCCGACGAGAAGGGCAGCGCCGGCTCCGACCTCACCTTCTTCGAGTTCCCGGGCGTGCCACCGGGGAGGGCGGGCGCGGGTGACGTGCACCGGATCGTCTGGCGCGTGGCCTCACATGCCGCGCTCGACTTCTGGCAGGAGCGACTTGCCGCGAGCGGGATCGAGTCGGAGCGAGCCGGGGGAGGGCTGCGCTTCGCCGATCCGGAGGGCCTCGCGCATGAGCTGGCCGTGGTCGAGGTCGCCGACGAGCCGCTGGTCGCCGACCACCCCGAGGTTCCGGCCGATCACGCGCTTCGCGGCTTCCACGCGGTCTGCGCCTACAGCGGGTCACCCGACGCCAGCCACTCGCTGCTGGAAGCGCTCGAGTTCGAGTCCCTCGGCGAGGAGACCTGGGAGGCGCGCGGGGCAAGTCGGGGCGGTTTCTACGTCTACGAACGGCCCCCCGAGGAGCCGTCGCGCCAGGGCGCCGGCAGCGTCCATCACGTCGCCTGGGCGTCGACCCTCGACGAGCACGAGCAATGGCGGGACCGCGCGATCTCGGCCGGTGCCCACCCGACCCCCGTGATCGACCGCTTCTACTTCCGCTCGATCTATTTCCGCGAGCCGAGCGGGGTCCTCTTCGAGATCGCCACCCTCGGTCCCGGCTTCACCGTCGACGAGCCACTCGAGCACCTGGGCGAGAAGCTCTCCTTGCCTCCCGACTTCGAGCACCTGAGGGCGGAGGTCGAACCGAACTTGCGCCCGGTGGTCAATCCGCGCACGGTCTCCGCAGGGTGAGCGGGAATTTCGTCTGGCGCGACGCGGGTCGCGTCGTGGTCTTCCGCGGCGGCGGGGTGCAGGACGCACCCAAGCTGCTTGCCGAACACGGGCTGGAGAGCTTCGAGCTGCTCTCGACCTCACGGCACCTGGAGCAGGCGGGGGAGTTGGCAAGAGCCGCCCTGGCTGTGCATGAGGTCGCGGCAGGCGTCCCGGCGTCCGCGGTTCCCGAGGCAGCCGCGGAGCTGCTCGGGTCTGTCCGGGCCCCGACCCTCGTCGCCCTCGGCGGCGGCCGCACGATCGACACGGCGAAGGCCATCGCCTCGGTCGCCGGCGCCCGCGTCGCCGCGATCCCGACGACGATGTCCGGGGCCGAGATGACCGGCATCCACCGCCTGCCGGCGGGAGCGGAGGGCCGGGTGCGTGCCCTCGTTCGCCCCTCGCTGGTGATCGCCGACCCCGGGGCGATGACCAGCGCCCCCGAGCCGGAGTTGCGGGCGAGCTCGATGAACGCCCTCGCCCACGGTGCCGACTCGCTCTACACCCCCTTCGCCAGCCCTGTCTCCGAGATGACCGCCTTGCGCGGGGCCGAGCTGATCGCCAGCTCGCTTGACGAAGAGGCCGCGTCGCGCAATCGCGCCGCCCTCGCCCTTGGCTCGATCCTCTGCGGCTACGCGATCGACTCCGGCGCCTTCGCCCTCCACCACGTCGTCTGCCAGACGCTCGCCCGCGTCTGCGGCACCCCCCACGCCGCCACCAACGCCACGATCCTCCCTCGAGCAATGGCCTTCATGGTCCCCCGAGCCCCCGACCAGCTCCAACCACTCGCGGCGGCGATCGGCACTGACCCCGACCACGTCGAGGCTCGCATCCTCGACCTCGGCGGCAACCCACCCGGATTGGGAAAGCTCGGCGCAGACCAGACCAAGCTTCCCCAGGCTCTCGAATCGATGCTGATGCGCCCCGAGCTCGCCTTCACGCCGGAACCTCCGACGCGCGCCGACCTGGAGAAGCTCATCCAAGCGGCCTGGTAACCCGGCTCGGGGCAAACCGTTCCTCGGGTGGGTGGCCGGGGGTAGGGGGGTCGAGGACGGACCGTGGCCCGCCCGCAGTGCCCCCCTACCCCGGACAGGACCCGCCCGCCAGTACGGCCGGATCAACGGGGTAACCGGACCCCGCCCATCGTGTAGCCATCAGCGATGGACCCCTCTCGCCTTCAGGCGTACCACCAGTACACCCGCGATCACGGGGTCAACCCGATCCTGTATCTGCTGGCCCGGGTTTTCATGACCCCCTTCTTCCTCGTCTACTTCCGCTACTCGAGGACCGGCCGCGAGCACGGACGCATCAAGGGCGGCCTGATTGTCGCCGCCAACCACCGCAGCTTCCTCGACCCGTTCGCGATCGGTGGCGCCCTCCCCTGGCGGCGGCCGATGAACTACGTCGCCAAGGTCGAGCTCTTCGAGCGGCGCTGGCAGGGGTGGATCCTCTCTCGCCTCGGCGCCTTCCCGATCCGGCGTGGCGAGTCCGACGAGGACTCGGTGGAGACGGCGCGCCTCCTCGTCGAACGGGGCGGCGCCGTCTGCATCTTTCCGGAGGGCACCCGGATTCGCCGCGGCTCGCTGGCCGAGCCCAAGCGCGGCGTCGGCCGCCTGGCGTTGATGACCGGTGCCCCCGTCATTCCGGCTGCCGTTCTCGGTACAGAACGCGTGCGCCGCGGCTGGCGGATCCGCCCCCACAAGATCAGGGTCCGCCTCGGCAAGGCGATGACCTTCCCCCGGGCGGAGGATCCCTCGCACGGGCTTGCCGCAACGGCGACCGGGCGGATCTGGCCCAACGTCGAGCTCCAGTGGGAGGACCTCGGCGGCCTGCCCCCGATGCGCCGTGCGGCGGTGATCGGGGCCGGCAGCTGGGGCACCGCCCTCGCAGTGCTTCTCGCACGCAGCGGCCTCGAAGTCCAGCTGGCGACCCGCACCGCGGAGCAGGCGACCGAGCTCGGCGAGGTACGCGAGAACCGCCGTTACCTGGAGGGCGTGCGCCTGCCCGACTCGGTCCAAGTTCGGCAGGCCTCAGAAGTCGAGCTGGCAGGCCTCGACCTGGTTTGTCTGGCGATCCCTTCGGGTTCGCTGCCGCAGGCGGTCGGGGGCATCGCCGACCGGATTGGCACGCGCGCAGCGGTGCTGCTTCTGACCAAGGGACTGGTCGCGCCGCAGGGCCTGCTTCCTGCCGAGTACGTCGGCGAGCGGGTGCGGGCGCGCGCGATCGCCTCCCTGGGTGGGCCGGCCCACGCCCGTGAGGCCGTTTCCGGCTCGGCGGCGCTCGTGCTCAGCTCAGACGACGACGACCTGCGCGACCAGCTCGGCGGGGTTTTCGATCGTGCCGGCTTGTTCTGCGAGCGCTCGCGCGACGTGGCTGGGGTCGAGATGGCCGGAGCCGCGAAGAACGCCGCGGCTCTCGCCGCCGCCGCCGCCGAGCCGCACGGGCTCAACGCGGCGGGGATCGCCGCTGCTCAGGTCTGGCGCGAGTGCATCGACCATGCGATCGATCGCGGCGCCGAGCTCGAGACGTTCGCCGGCCTCGCCGGGGTCGGTGACCTCACCGCAACGGTGATGGCGCCGGAGGGCCGCAACCGGCGCGCCGGCGAGCTGCTTGGGCGCGGCACCCCGGCGAGCGAGATACCGGGAATCATCGGTCAGGCTTCGGAGGGCCTAGACGCGGTTCCGCTGCTGGCAGCGGCGACCGCGGCGGGGGGCGGTAAGGCGGAGGCGCTGTCCCGCCTCGCCGCGCTGATCCGCGGAGAGATCGACGCCGATGCATGGGTCGCGGGCCTGCGCCGGGTCGAGCGCGCGCGGGAGGCAGCGTGAGCGTGCGCGATCCATTTCTTCCAGTGCAACTAGTAGGGATTGGCGAAACCCATGTGTGCGGGCCAGCGAGCGCCGGACCAAGCGGAGCAAGGACGCAGGGGACCCGAATAGCGCTGCTATTCGGGTCCCCGAGGACGCAGCCCCGCGCCGTGTCCGCCGCCGCTGGACGCGTGCGGGGGTTTCGCCAATTCCTACTAGGCTTGAACCGTGAGCGGCGCAGCGGAGAACGTCGAGCCGGCAAGTCTCGACCCGGCCGCCAAGGCGGAGCTGGACCGGGCTTTCGAGGATCTCTACCGGGCGCACCTGCGCGACGTCTACTCCTACGCCTACTACCGGGTCGGCAACCAGCACGACGCCGAGGACCTCACCGAGCAGGCCTTCCTGCAGGCCTACCGGCACTTCGATCGCGCTCGCCGCGAGTCCGACGGCCGACCGCTGCGTCCCTGGCTGATCCGCATCGCCCACAACCTCGCCTCGAACTACTACCGCGACCGTTCGCGCCGGCCGCAGACCTCGTTGGAGGTTGCCGACCCGATTCCCACACGGCACGGCACCGAGGCGATCGCCGAGGGGCGCGAGGAGCTTCGACAGGTGATGGCGAACCTCGAGAACCTCTCCGACGACCGCCGCGAGGTGCTGATCATGCGCTTCGCGCTCGGCATGGACAATCGCGAGATCGCACGCGCCCTGGGCCGGAGCGACGGGGCCACCAAGGTGCTCATACACCGGGCGATCAAGCAGCTCCAGGAGGAGATGGCCGATGAGTGAGGCCCAAGGACTGGGCGGCACCACCTGGGACGTCGAGCACCTCCTTGCCGATGCGCTGCGGCCGATGGAGCCTCCCGAGCGCCTCTCCGGCCGGCTCGAGGACACCCTCTCCGCAGTCACGCAGGCGGCTGCGGAGGAGCTCTCGGACTGGGCCGAGGAGCTTTCCGAGAGCGAGCTGCGCGCACTCCGCGATCCGCGTAACTGGGTCCGTCCGGTGTTCGCTGTCGGCGCGGGGGGAGCGGCGGCCGGTGCCCTGGTCCTGCTCGAGGTCCGCCGCCGCGGTCGCCACCAGGCCAAGGGCGGCCTGCGGTCCCTGGCCGGCCGGGTCAGGCTGTAGTCGGCTCACCCTTTCTCTCTGCCGGCGTTGCCAGCGCGGCGCCGACGCCCAGCGCGCCGGCGAAGAGGTGGAGGAGGTTGCCGGCCGTGTCGACCGGAAGGAAGCCGAGGATCGCCTCGCCGCTGCCGATCGCGAATCCCCAGAGGGCCACGGCAAGGTAGAAGCACCCGAGCCAGAGCGAGTACTGGCGTGACGCGTAGCCGGCCATGTACAGCCCGAGCCCCCCCGTGAGGACGTGCAGGACGTTGACCCAGGCGTTGACCGCCAGGAGGCCGAAGACCTCGCCGACATCCCCGGGGGAGCCGAACGCGGCGCTGTAGAAGAAGCCGACTATGCCGATGACCACAAGCGTCCATCCGGCGAGGGTGGCGTAGAGCCGTGCGGGGCTGGGTGCGTCCATCGGCCGCGATTGTAGGCTGCCCCTCCCGATGGCCCAGACCTGTTACCGGCACCCGAACCGCGAGACGGCAGTCTCCTGCTCCTCCTGCGGGCGGCCGATCTGTCCCGACTGCATGACGCCGACGCCGGTCGGGATGCGCTGCCCGGAGTGCGCCAGCCAGCGCACCCGCGTCGTCAGGGGCGTCGGCGAGGCGGGCCTGTTCGCCAGCGCTCCGGCGACCTTCATCCTGATTGCGCTTAACGCGGCTGCCTTTCTCGCTGAGATAGTCGGCGCCAGCGGCGGGCTCACGGTTGGCAACAGCTCGGTCGTCTTCGACTTCGGCCTCTACGGGCCACTTGTCGCCGAAGGCGAGTGGTACCGGCTCCTCACCGGCGGGTTCCTCCACGCCAGCCTCGTCCACATCGGCTTCAACATGTTCGCGCTCTATTTCCTCGGCAGGCTGCTGGAGCCGTCGATCGGCACACCGCGCTTTCTCGCCGTCTATTTCGCCTCGCTCTTCGGCGGTGCCTTCGGCGCCCTCCTGCTCAGCCCGGAGGCGCTCACGGTCGGCGCTTCGGGGGCGATCTTCGGCCTCTTCGGCGCGGCCTTCCTGATCGCCCGCGACCGCGGCTTCGATGCGGTCGCCTCGTCGATCGGGGTCATCCTCCTGCTCAACCTCGCCTTCAGCTTCTACGGCCCAGGCCACATCAGCCTCGGCGGCCACCTCGGCGGGCTGGTGGCCGGGGTCCTATGCGCCGGAGCGATCCTGGCGGGAGATCGCGGGATGCTCGGTCAGCGCCGATTTCCCGCCGGGATGATCGCGATGACGGCCGTGGCCGTG
Source organism: uncultured Solirubrobacterales bacterium (assembly GCA_963753585.1). Taxonomy (GTDB): domain Bacteria; phylum Actinomycetota; class Thermoleophilia; order Solirubrobacterales; family 70-9; genus VRUE01. The sequence continues at coordinate 107,424 of CAVWCU010000001.1, forward strand.
CTCGCGATCGTCGGTGCGCTGGCGATCGCCTAGGCCCGGCCACCTCGCGCGTGTGAGGAGCGCAGCTCGGCGAAGCCGATGTTTCCCGGCGCGTCGACTAAATCGGGGTGCAGCAGATGACCGAGCAGCTCGACGCCATCGACGAGTCGCGGCCCGGGCCGCGAGAAGGTCGATGCGGCGTCGACCGCGAACACCCGCTGGGGGCCGAGCTCCTCGATGCGGAACCAGTGTTCGAGCGCCTGGGTTCGAGCGCCGTCGACGTACCAGCCGCAGGGCATCGCGATCACCACGTCGGGGTTGAGGCCCGAAAGCTCGCCCCAGGAGACCTCGGGCGACTTCAGCCCCGGCGGGCCGGCGACGTCCTCGCCCCCCGCGATCGAGATCATCTCGGGGATCCAGTGTCCCCCGACGTAAGGCGGGTCGAGCCACTCCAGGGCGATCACCCGGGGTAGCGCCGTCCCCGAGACCGCGGCGCGGACCGTCGCCAGCCTGCCCTCCAGGTCACCGCGTAGCTCGTGCGCCTGGCGCGGAATCCCGGCCGCCTCTCCCAGCCGGATCACGTCCTCGAGCATCTCTCCGAGCGTGCTCGGGTCCTGCTGCAAGACCCGCGGCCTGCTGGAGAGGCGGGCGGCCACCTCGAGCACGTCCTCGAAGGAGACGGCGCACACGGCGCAGACCGCCTGGGTGACGATCAGGTCCGGGGCCAGTGTCTCGAGCAGCTCCTCGTCGAGCTCGTACAGCGCCAGTCCCTCGGCGACCCTCGTCTTCACCGCCCGGTCGATCTCGGCGGCGCTGAGGTTCGGCTGCAGCACGGTTCTGGTCAGATCGGGAAGCGAGCGCGCCTCGGGCGGGTAGTCGCACTCATGCGTGACCGCGACGACACTGTCGCCGAGCCCGAGTGCGTAGAGCATCTCGGTCGCAGAGGGAACGAGGCTTGCGATGCGCATCCTGTGGGCAATATCGCACCCTCTCGCCGGCGCCGCGGAACGGAAAGCTATATTGCGTAGGCCGAATGGCCGACGACGAACTCCCCCGAAGTACCGGGCCAAATAGACGATGAGCGCCCTGCTGCTCGTCCTCCTGCTCCTGCTGTTGGCCATCAACGGCTTCTTCGTCGCGGCCGAGTTCGCGCTCGTGCGCAGCCGCCGCGGCAAGATCGAACAGCTCGCCGAGGAAGGCGAAAGCGGCGCCGAGGAGGTGATCGAGCAGCTCGACAAGATCGACGAATCGCTTTCCGCCTGCCAGATCGGCATCACGATGGCCTCAATCGGCATCGGCTTCCTCGGCGAGCCCGCGCTGGCCGTGCTGCTCGAGCCGGTCTTCGGCGGCCTCTCCCACGGTGTCGCGGTCGGGCTCTCGGTGGCGATTGCCTTCACCATCGTCACCGCGCTGCACATCAGCGTCGGCGAGCAGGTGCCGAAGATGCTGGCGATCAGCCATGCCGAGCGAACCGCCCGCCGCGTCTCCCGGCCGCTCAACTGGTTCCGCATCGCGACCGCGCCGGTGACCTACTCGCTGAGCGCGTTCTCGAATGCGATCGTGCGGCTCTTCGGCGTCGACCCGACCGACATCGAGGTGCGCCACACCGCCGAGGATCTGAAGCAGATCATCGACAGCTCGCGGATCGGCGGCACGCTCGACCCGGGCGAGGCGGGAATGCTGGGCGGGGTCTTCCACCTGCATGAGCAGGAGGCCCGCGAGGTGATGACCCCGATTCCCGCGGTGGTCACCGTCGATGCCTCCGAGGCGGTCGAGATTGCGCTGCGACGCTGTGTCACCTCGGGCCACACCCGCCTGGTCGTGATCGAGGACGAGAACCCCGACCGCGTGAAGGGGATCGTCCACAACAACAGCCTCGCCCGCCTCTACATGAGCGACGGTCCCCAGGCGGAGATCTCCCCGGCGATCCGCGACGCCGTGATCGTCCCCGAGACCCGGCCGCTCGACGACCTCCTGCACGACCTCCAAGTCCAGCGAACCTCGCTCTCTGTCGTCGTCGACGAGTACGGGCGGACGGTCGGGATCGTCACCGTCGAGGACATCCTCGAGGAGGTGGTCGGCGAGATCGAGGACGAGACCGACCCGCGCGCCGCGGCGCTGCGCCAGCTCGCCGGCGGCGAGTGGTTCGTCCGCGGTCACGTCTCGCTCGGCGACCTCTCCGACGCGGGGATCGAGCTGCCGGTCGACACCGACGCCTACAACTCGGTCGGCGGTTACGTCTTCGGCGAGCTCGGCCGCCTGCCCAAGCGCGGCGACACGATCGTCGCCAACGGCTACACGATCCGGGTCGAGTCGGTGCGCGAGAACAGGATCGAGGCGGTCCGGATCAGCGGTTCCGTCCGCCAGGGCTCCTAGCTTCTTCGGGCAACCCGCGTTTCACCGAACCACGGAGGTCTCGCATGTGGGTTGTGCGCATGAGCGACAAGCAGCTTGAGGTTCTCAGGGCACTGTTGCGATCCGAGCAGCACCTCGGCCCCGCGCTCAAAGGCGCGGTCGAGGCACTGGACTTGGCGCGCTGGGACGATCTTCCCGAGGCCGAGCTCCCCTGGGACGAAGTCGAGGCGATCGCCCGCCGTCAGGGCATCTCGCCCGCCGACGTGATCTGGGACCTGTCTAAGAAGAATTAACTAGCTACGGCTAGACCCGAGGGTCTAGCCGTAGCTATAGAAGCCGGCGCCGGACTTGCGACCGAGTTTTCCTTCGCCCGCCATCTCGACCAGGAGCCTGGGGGGCTTCTGGTACTCCTCGTTGGAGGCGGCGTAGAGAGCGTCGCCGATCGCCTTGCAGACGTCGAGGCCGACGAAGTCGAGCAGGGCCAGCGGGCCCATCGGGTGGCCGGCGCCGAGCTTCATGCAGGTGTCGATCTCGCCCGCCTCCATGCCGGTCTGTTCCATGAAGCGGACGGCGTCGAATAGGTAGGGGAAGAGCAGGCGGTTGACGACGAAGCCGGCGAGGTCGGGGACCTCGACTGCGGTCTTGCCTAGCGCCGCGCACCAGGCGAGCGCGTTCTCTCGGGCGCTCTCGGTGCCGTCAGGGAAGCAGACCTCGACCAGCTTCATCCGCGGCACCGGGTTGAAGACGTGCAAGCCGAAGAGCTTGCCGTCGATGCCGCCGGCCTTGGCGATCTCGGCGATGCTGAGCGAGGAGGTCGTGGTCGCGAGCGCCGCGCTGGGGCAGGCCTTGGCGATCGTCGAGAGGAGCTCGCCCTTCGGCGCGACCTCCTCGACAATCGCCTCCACGACGACGTCGCAGTCGGCGAGGTCGCTCGGGTCGGTCGTCACCCGCAACCGCGACGGCTCGGCCCCCTCGATCTTGGCGCAGGCGGCGACCACTTTCTCCTCTGCCCGCCAGGCCGAAGCCTCGCTCCGCGCCAACAGAATCGTGTCGGCGGTGGTGGTGGAAACGGCAGCAAGGCCCGTGGCGATGGCTCCGCTGCCGGCAATTCCCGGACTTTCGTATCCCTGGCTCGCGTTCATGAGCGGGTTCCTATCACGACGCCACTCGGGTGGGTTGCCTGGGAGTCCAGCGAGTCTCGGTAAAAGCGTGTAACTTCTTCCATCAGTCAAAGTGATTGGAGGGAAAAGGGATGCGTGGTAGGGGTTTGATTTTGACGTTCGTCGGAGCGCTGGCGATTGCCGCGATTGGAGTGGGGTGCGGCGACAGCGGTGACAGCAGCCAGGCCAGCGATGAGATCACCAAGCCGACCTTCATCGCGAAGGCAGACGCGATCTGCAACCGGAACTACGAAAACGTCAGGGCCGAGTACGAAGACTTCACCAAGGAGAACGGCGGGCCTGAAAACGCGTTCAACGACGAGCAGCGCCGGGCCGAATACGTGGACACGGTGATCGTCCCCGAGAAGAAGGAGACGGTTGAGGAACTTCAGGAGCTCGGGGCGCCGAGCGGGGAAGAGCAGAAAGTGGAAGAACTTCTGGACGCTTACGAGGAAGGCATCGAGGTCGCCGAAGAAGACCCGGAGAGGGCGATGGCCACCGGAGGCGTGTTCGTCTACGCCTCCAGCGTCGCCTCAAAATACGGCCTCAATAACTGCCGTTACTAGGCCTCGCCACACGGTTCGGGGAGGGTCGCCGGCACCAGGTTCCTGGCTAGGCGGCCAGTCTCCCGATATGCTGCCCGCCCGATGGACCTGACCCTCTCGCCATCCGAGCAGCAGTTCCGCGAAGAGGTTCGCGACTGGATCGAAGCGAACCATCCGGGCCCCGAGCCGGAAGCAGGCCTGGAGGAGGTGATGGCCTTCCGCCGCGAGTGGCAGCAGAAGATGCACGCCGCCGGCTGGGCGGGCATCTCCTGGCCGAAGGAGTACGGCGGCCGCGGTTCCACCATGATCGAGCAGGCGATCTTCGTCGGCGAGGCCTCGCGGCTGGAGGCGCCCAGCCCGGCCAACGTCCTCGGCCTGGCGATGGGCGGCCCGGTGGTGATCGCCCATGGCACGGACGCGCAGAAGCAGCGTTACCTGGAGCCGATCCTCACCGCCGAGGAGATCTGGTGCCAGGGCTTCTCGGAGCCCGAGTCGGGCTCCGACCTCGCCTCGCTGAAGACCAGGGCGGTCAAAGACGGAGACGAATGGGTGGTCACCGGGCAGAAGGTCTGGACCACGTTCGCCCAGTACGCCAAGTGGTGCATGCTCGTCGCCCGAACCGACCCCGACGCCCCCAAGCACAAGGGGCTCACCTACTTCCTGATGGACATGGAGCAACCCGGGGTGGAGGCCAAGCCCCTGGTGCAGATCACCGGCGAGGGGGAGTTCAACGAGGTCTTCATCGAGGAGGCGCGCATCCCGCATGAGAACGTCATCGGCGAGGTCGGCGACGGCTGGTCGGTGGCGATCACGACCCTGATGAACGAGCGCGCGGGGCTTGCCTTCGGTGCCATCGCCCAGGTCGCCAACGGCCTCAAGCGGCTCGGGGCCCTGGCCACGGAGACCCGGACGAACGGCGGCACCGCCGCCGAGGACCCGGTTATCCGCCAGCGGCTGGCACAGCTTCACATCGAGGCGGAGACGATGCGCCTGAACGCCTACCGCGGCTTGACCAAGACGATGCAGTCGGGGATCCCGGGCCCCGAGGGCTCGCTGGGCAAGTGGCAGTGGGCGGACATCAACCAGCGCATGGCCGAGCTCGCGCTCGACATCGAGGGCGCATACGCGCCGCTGGCGCGCGGGGACGAGCACGCGATCGCCGGCGGTGCCTGGCAGTACAGCTTCCTCCGCTCGCGCGCCAACTCGATCGAGGGCGGCACCACCGACATCCTCAAGAACATCATCGCCGAGCGCGTGCTCGGCCTTCCCAAGATGCGTTAGGGGCTCTCACCGAACATGTATTTCGACCTCACAGACGAGCAGCAGGCGATCAAGTCGACGGCGCACGACTTTCTCGCCGCCCGCTACAAGTCCGAGCGCATCCGCGAGCTGGCCGACAGCGAGCACGGCTTCGAGCAGGCCGACTGGGAGGAGATGGCCGACCTCGGATGGCAGGGGCTTGCCCTGCCCGAGGAGTGGGGCGGACAGGGGCTCGGCATCGTCGAGCTCGCCGTCCTCTTCGAGGAGATGGGCTACGCGCTTGCCCCCTCGCCGCTCTTCTCCAACACGATCGCCGGCCTCGCGCTGGCCCACGGCGGATCGGAGGACCAGTGCGAGCGCTTCCTGCGCCCGCTGGCCACCGGTCAGCTGCGCGGCACTCCGGCGCTCTGGGACGCCGGCTCTCCCGCGACGATCGGCGAGTTCACCATGGAGGCCCGTGCTGACGGCGACGGAGTCGTCCTCGACGGCGAAAAGGTGCTGGTGATGGACGCCGCGGCCGCGGACTTCCTTCTCGTGGCCACCGCAGACGGGCACCGACACGTGGTCGAGCGCGGCGCGCCGGGCGTGACGGTTGCGCCTGCGACGTCGATCGACCTCACCCGCCGTCTCTCTTCGGTTCGCTTCGAGGGAGTTCGCGTCGCTCCCGAGAACTCGCTTCCCGGGGGCGACGATGAATACTTTCCGGTCTTCCACCGTGTCTGCGTGGCCCTCGCCGCGGAGTCGACCGGGATCGCGCAGCGGACGATGGAGATGGCCGTCGAGTACGCCAAGGACCGCCAGCAGTTCGGGCGGCCCATCGGCTCCTACCAGGCCGTCTCGCACCGCTGTGCGCAGATGCTGCTCGAGACCGAGAACGCGCGCTCGGCCGTCTACGGAGCCGCCTGGGCGGCAGATGCTGAGCCCGAGTCGCTGCCCACGGCTGCATCGATGGCAAAGGCCTACGCCTCCGATGCGGGCTGGCGGGTGCCCGACGCCTCGCTCCAGGTTCACGGCGGGATCGGCTTCACCTGGGAGCACGACCTGCACTTCTTCCTCAAGCGCGGCAAGGCGAACGCGGCGATGTTCGGCGACACCAAGTGGCATCGCGAGCGCGTGGCCGACGCGGTCCTCACCAAGGCCGCCGACCGGGTTTCGGCGTAGGGCGGGGCCGGTGGGCGCGCTCGACCGCATCTCCGTCGCTGCGATCGGGGTCTCGGTCGCCGACCTGGAGGCAGAGGCCAAGCGCGCCGAGGCCGCCGGGGTCGAGTGCGTCTGGGCGCCCGAGCTCTTCCGCTCCTCGGTCACGCAGGCGGCCTATCTGGCGGGTCGCACCGAGAAGATCGACGTCGCCACCGGGATCGCCTGGGCCTTCACGCGCAGCCCCTTCATCCTCGCGGTCAGCGCGCTCGACATCGACGAGATGTCGGGCGGGCGCTTCCGGCTCGGCCTCGGCTCCGGCGTCAAACGACTGAACGAGACCTGGCACAACGCCGAGTACGGCCGTCCGGCACCGCACCTGCGCGAGGCGATCGAGGCGACGCGGCTGATCATGCAGCAGGCCGGCAAGGGCGAGCCGATCCGCTACGAGGGCTCCTACTACGACATCGACATCAAGGGATGGATCAGGCCGCACCCTGCACCCCGCGAGTCGGTGCCGATCTACACGGCCGGGATCCAGAGCGGCATGTGCCGGATGGCGGGCGACGTCGCCGACGGGTTGATCGGGCACCCGATCCAGAGCCTGCGCTGGATCGACGAGGTCGTGGTCAGCTCCTTCGAGGAGGGCCTTGCCCGCTCGGGCCGCGAGCGCTCGAGCTTCGACTACCTGCCCACGGTCTGCTGCGCGATCGACGACGACGAGGCGCGGGCGATCGACATGGCGCGGCGCACGATCTCCTTCTACGCCACGGTCAAGACCTACATGCCGCTCTGGGAGCTGCACGGCTTCGCCGACAACGCGGTCGCGGCCGGGGAGGCCTTCCGCCGCGGCGATCTCGCCGGCGTCCCGGCGGCGATCAGCGACGAGATGGTCGAGGCCTACTGCGCCGCCGGCCCCCTCGACAAGGTGCGCGCCCGGGTCGAAGCGACCGCCGAGCGCGCCGACGGCCTCTTTCTCACACCGCCCACCTACTTCATCTCCCCCGAAGAGCTCTCAGAGTTCCAGAACCGCATCATCGACGCCTTCGGGCCGGCGAGCTGACGCTCTCCGCGGAATCCCGCCTGCTCGAAGTCCTCTCCCGCGTCCGCGAGATCCCGCCGGGCTTCGTCCGCACCTACGGCGACGTCTCACCCGGCTCCCCCCGCTTCGCGGGTTCGGTCCTCTTCGAGTGCGACGACCCCGATCTGCCTTGGTGGCGAGTCGTCCGCGCCGACGGCTCGCTGGCAAAGGGCGCCCGCCAGCGGGAGCGCCTCGAAGCCGAGGGTGTCCCGTTTCGGGGCGACCGCGTCGATATGGAAGGCGCCAGGCTTCCGCACTGATCTCAAGAGCCGCTCGGCCAGATCCTTTCGCGGCCGTCTGACTCCGGCATGGCAGCGCAGAACTCGGGGCCAGGGCCAAGCACCATCTGGCGCTGCCAGACCGTGGTCTCGGGAAGCGACGCGATGAGGCTCTCGCTCGACTCGCCTCGGGGCTTGTGGAGCCAGCGAACCCCATTGGGGATCGATGCCGGCTCGCGCACCAGCGAGTAGACGGCACCCCAGCCAGTGATCGATTGCGATGCGGCGAGGTCGTGGTCGGGGCGCCTCGCCAGATCCACGGCGGTCCGGTTCAGATTCCCCAGACGCTCCCAGCTCTGGACGAGGTACCAGTCCTCATAGCCGCTCTCTCCGTCGCCGAAAGGCAGCTCGGCAACGCGGAAGGAGGCCGACATCGCGTTGAGCGATGCGTGGAACGCCTGCTGTGCATCCTCATAAGCCCCAAGATCGACGCCGGGACGTGGTCGGTGCCAGAAGACGTAGGCGAGCATTTCGCGACCATACAGTCGGAATGTGGCCGATGCCCAGGTACCGCCAGGTCGGCCACACCGAATATCTGCCATCTCAAAAATTGTTGCCATTTTATTTGGCTTATGCCACATTTATCTCTTGATGGCAGAGGTCCGAGTCGGTAAACAAGGACGCATCGTGATTCCATCGCAGATGCGCGAAGAGCTTGGCCTCGGCGAGGGCGACATCCTCAATGTCCGCGTCGAGGACGATCGGCTGTTGATGGAAACCCGCCTGGCCGCGCTCGAACGCCTTCGGCGGAGATTTCGGGAGGGAGCAGCAGGCCGGGATCTGGTGGCCGAGCTGATCGCCGAGCGGCGAGCGGAAGCACGCCGGGAGGAGGAAGAGTTCGATGAGTTCCGGCGTAGTCATTGATGCCTCTGCCGCTCTCGCGTATGTCCTCGAAGAGCGGGGAAGCGAGCAGGTGCTCGATGTGATCGACGGGGCCGCCATCTCGACCGTCAACTGGGCCGAGGTGGTCGAGAAGGCGATTTCCGCCGATGTCGACGACCGGTCGTTGCGGTCGATCTTCGAAGGTCTAGGGGCAGCCGTGCTGCCAGTCGACGCCGACCAGGCTGAGTACGCGGCGCGTCTCCACAAACCCACGAGGGGCCTTGGCCTCTCCCTCGCCGACCGCATTTGCTTCGCGCTTGCCGCGAGCCGCAATGCGCCCGTGATGACGGCCGATAAGGCCTGGGTCGAGGTCGACGTCGGGGTCGAGGTTCAGCTGATTCGCTGAACAGCGGTGGCGTTACTCCTCGCGCGGGGTGATGCGGAAGGTCGAGACGACCTCGGCCTGTTTGGCCTCGGGGTGGACCACGTAAGCGCTGGGACCGCCGCCGAACCAGCCGGAGCTCTCGTTGTCGGCGACGAAGATCCCGGGGTGGTGACGACCGTCGCCGTCCTCGACCCAGACCTTGTCGCCCTCCTTGAACCCGTGTTCGATCTCGCTCACGGCGTCGGAGCCTAGCCGGTCCACCCGCCGACGGGCCGAAATGTCAACTATGCATTGACATTTCGGCCCGTCGGGGGCCTTTGGGCTATGGACAGACGACGATCAGGTGGAAGTCGGCGTCCGCGTCGAGCCCTTTCTCGTCGCGAGTGCGAACCTCGATCGCGTTGGCGTTGGCCGGCGAGGTGTTCGTCTGCGCGTACCCTGCGCCCGGAACCGACGTGCCCGCGTTGTCGCGACCGGCGACGTTGGCGCAGCCGCTGATGTTCGCCGGGAACGCCACCGTGACGGCACCGCCGCCCTCGGTCGCGGTCACCCCCGCGTCGCTGGTCCGCGCCAGGGCGGCATTACCGGCACCAGCCGGGTTGTTGACCACCGCCCAGTACGTGTGGGCCGCTCTCTGTGCGATCGGCACGACGCCCAGCTTGTTGGTGTTGATCTGGAACCCGGTCAGGGTCTTTTTCTTGAGCTTCCCCCCGCCGATCGTCTGCTTCTTGATCGCCCCTCCGTTGATCGTCTGTGCCGCATAGGCGGTCCCGGCCAGCGCGACGAGGAGTGCCACGAGGGCGACGATCATCGCCGGCGACGGCAGCCTCTGCTTGAGCGCGTCCATGGAAATCCCCCTTCTGTTTCGAGGACGTGTCTGGTCTACCCACAAATAGTGGGCATAAGCTCAGACACATAAGGCCGCGCGAGTTTCGGCCGACGCGACGAACGGTTGTCGGCTCCTAGTGGTGGGCGATGCCCATGGTGCCGCGGGGATCGCCGCTGTGCTCGGCGAGATCCTCGAGCTCGGCGATCTTGCGCTCCCCTTCGATCCGGGCCGGGTCCTCGGCGGCCAGCGGCGCGATCAGCCGGCGGATCCGGTTGCGGACCTGGAGGGCGAAGTGTGGGGTGGAGGCTCCGGCGAGCGCCCGGATGTCCTCGGCGGTGACCGGATCGGTTGCTCCCAGCAGGGCGGGGCTCTCGGCTTCGCTCACGGTTCCGTCCCTCCGATCCTGGCCAGTTCGGCCAGCTGGTCGATCTCGGCTTGCTGGTTCACGTCGATGGCCTCCTGATCTCCGATCACCCACACGTGGTTGTAGAAGGCGCGGGTCGGATCTGTCGTGTACCCCGGCTTGACGTCGAGCAGGTACTCGCGCAGCGCCGCCGGCAGCGTACCGGCGTCGTCGGTGAGCAGCAACGGACCCCACGTCCCCGATGCCGAGAGCGGCGAGGCGACGGCCGCGGCCAGCGGCGCGTCGCTGCGTGCGACGACGAAGCCGTGGCCGGGGTCGTTGACGTTCCAGCCGAAGCCGCCGCCGGCGTAGCGGGCGAGCGCGATCGCGTTCGCGACCGGATCCTCGCCGGAGACGCGCCGGACGCGCCCGCCGAGCTTGCCGACTTCCCGCACCACGCTCGAGGAGATCGCCGAAGACGGGCCGAGCACGTAGACGGGGACCTTCGGGTGCGTGCGCAGCGCCTGCGCGGTCGGCGTCGGCAGCTTCTCGGCCCCGCTGAAGAGCACCGGGTCGCCTGAGCGTGCCGCCCAGGCAGCGGCTGGGATGGCGAGCTCCGGCTTGGCTTCGGGAGCAAGGATGAAATGGGCCGGGGGACCGTCGAAGAGCTTGTCGCGCTCGGCTGCGATCGAGGCCGCGAGCGCAGCGGCCCCGGGTGCATCGACCCGGTTGGCCTTCAGCTCGCCCGGAGTTGCCGCGTCGCCGATGACGAACGCCTGGGTGCCGCCGGCCTCGACGCTGCCGCGCGGGGCCAGCGCGGCGAGGGCCTGCTCGGTCGGCTCGGGCAGGTCGTCTCCAGAGGAGACCAGAAGCGGCGAGCGCAGCGGTTCCGCCATCAGCACCGAGGCCGCGACCGCCCCCTGCCAGTCGTCCTCGTCGACGATCGTGACCGACGTGGGCCGCTGTGCCGCGGTCGCCGAGGGGAAGACGGCGAGGGTCACCGCCGCGGCGATCGCGACGGGGTCCGACCCGCCGACCCGCGTCGTGTTGTTGGTCGCGAAGGAGGGGTACCCCAGCTCTTCGGCCGCCTCGGCCGCGGGAGTCTCCACCTCCTCGGCAGTCGTCTCGGGGGAGCCCTGCGTGGGTGCCGGCGCGGGCTCGGGCGCGTCCTCGTTCGACCCACCGCCTCCGAGCACGGCCGCGACGAGGAATACGACCGCGACCGCGACCAGGCCGGCAACCGCCTTCAGGGCCGCGGGCACCGGCCTGCGGCGGCGTCTGGGTTGCTTTTTCGCCGGGGGTGGCGGTTTTGGCTGGGACTCGCTCGTCTCCGCCGATGCCGACGGGAGGTCGGCGTTGATGGGGCGCTTCCCGGGCACGGACCGGAAAGCTACAGCGGGGCGGTGGCCAGGAGGGACTAGCGAAACCCCCGCCCACGCCTGGCGGCGGCGGACACTGCGCGGTACAGCGTCCTCGGGAGGCCGAATAGCGCTGCTATTCGGCCTCCCTGCGTCCTTGTCCCGCTTGGTCCGGCGCTCGCCAGCCGCCCACGCGGGTTTCGCTAGTCCCTCCTGGCTGGTCAGCTAATCTTCATTCGACTGGTTGACTGACCAGTCAATCAAGACCGGTGAGAGGCGCCGACCAAGAGGGGACCCAATGGATTTCGCACTTAACGAGGAGCAGCAGGAGTTCAAGGAGCGCTGCCGGACCTTCGCCCGCGAGGTGATCCGGCCCGCGGCCCGCAAGCACGACGAAGAGGAGAGCATTCCCTGGGAGGTGATCAAAGAGGCGCGCAAGCAGGGCTTCGGCGGCCTCGAGGCGATCCAGCGCTCGGCCGGGGACGGCGAGGGCCAGATGCAGGTGATCTCGGCCGAAGAGTTCCACTGGGGCTGCGCCGGCATCGCCCTGGCGATCTCCGGCTCCGGTCTTGCGGCGGCTGGGATCGCGTCCTCGGGCACGCCGGAGCAGATCGGCCAGTGGGTTCCCGAGTGCTTCGGCAGTGGCGACGAGATCAAGCTCGGCGCCTACGCGGTCACCGAGCCGCAGGCCGGCTCCGACGTGAAGAGCCTGAAGACGACGGCGAAGCGCGACGGTGACGAGTGGGTCCTCAACGGGACCAAGGTCTTCATCACCAACGGTGGGATTGCCGACGTCCACGTCGTCGTCGCCACTGTCGACCCGGCGCTTGGCACCCGCGGCCAGGCCTCCTTCGTCGTCGGCAAGGACACCCCTGGCCTGACCCAGGGAAAGAAGGAGTCCAAGCTCGGCATCCGCGCCTCCCACACGGCCGAGATCGTGCTCGACGACTGCCGCATCCCGATCGAGAACCTGCTCGGCGGCGAGGAGAAGCTGGAGCGCAAGCTGCAGCGTGGGCGGGAAGGAAAGAAGTCGCGTGGCGCCGACGCGCTCGCGACCTTCGAGATCACCCGCCCGCTGGTCGGCGCCTCGGCGCTCGGCATCGCCCAGGCCGCCTACGAGTGGACGCTCGAGTACCTCGACGGCCAGACCGAGGACGGCAGGCCGCTGCTCGGAGAGCAGCGCATCCAGCAGACCCTGGCCGACGTCGCCACCGAGATCGAGGCCGCGCGCCTGCTTGTCCAGCGCGCCGCCTGGATGGGACGCAACGGCATCCCGATGACGGGGGGCCAGGGCTCGATGTCGAAGCTCAAGGGTGGCGACGTGACGATGTGGGCGACGACCACGCTGATGGACCTCGTCGGCCCCTATGCCTGGAGCAAGGACTGCCCGCTGGAGAAGTTCTTCCGCGACGCGAAGATCTACCAGCTCTTCGAGGGCACCGCCGAGATCCAGCGCATGGTCATCTCGCGCATGCAGGCCCGCGAGTACGCCGACCGCCTCGGGTATGCCGCTGAAGTCGCTGACCAGGCGATGGCGGAGAAGAAGGAGCCAGTTCCCGCTTAAGCGCAGCCTCTAAGGACCGGGACCCCCGAGGGCTCCCAAGGGTCGTGAAGGCCCTAATCTCGGGGCGTGCACTCCCACTCGCATGCTCTTGACGCGCGGCGCGGCGACAGCCGGCGGCGGATGTGGGTTGCGCTTGGGATCAACGGTGCGATGCTCATTGCGGAGGCGGTCGGCGGGGTGCTTACCGGGTCGCTAGCTGTGCTTGCCGACGCAGGGCACCTGCTGTCCGACGTCGGGGCGATTGCGCTGGCGCTGTTTGCGGCTTCGCTTGCTGCCCGGCCCGCCGGTGGGCGGATGACCTTCGGGTACCACCGCTCGGAGATTCTCGCTGCCCTGCTCAACGGGCTGCTGTTGGTGGCGGTGGCGCTCGCCGTCGCCTATGCCGCCGTCGGCCGGCTCGGCGATCCCCCCGAGATCGACGGTCTTGGGGTGCTGGCCCTCGGTCTCTTCGGCCTCCTCGGAAATGTGGCGGCGACCGTGGTCCTCGCCCGCGGCGAGCGCGCCGACGTCAACCTCGAGGGCGTCCTGCGCCACAGCGCCGCCGACGCGCTCGGCTCGGTCGGCGTCGTCCTCGCCGGCGCCTTCGTCCTCGCAGGCGGCTCGTCCATCGTCGACCCCGTCGTCAGCCTCCTGATCGCCGCGCTGATCCTCGCCTCCTCCTGGCGCTTGATCGCCGAGCCGCTCGGCGTGCTGATGGAGGCCGCCCCGCCAGGCGTCGACGTCGACGAGGCGGGGGCCGCCATCTGCGAAGAGGAGGGGGTGCGCTCGGTCCACGACCTGCACGTATGGACGGTCACCTCAGGATTCGGCGCCCTCGCGGCTCACGTCGTCGTCTCGCCCGAGTGCGATCGGGACCTGGTGCGGCGCCGGCTCGAGCTGTTGCTGCACGAGCGCTTCGGCATCGATCACACCACCCTGCAGATGGAGGAGCAGGTGCCCGAAGCCCTACTGCGGGTCGAGAACGCACCCCGCTAGATGGTTGATCCACGGCCGTGGATCAACCATCTAGGCTTGATCGCAAGCTCGGTTGCACGGCTAATGCCCTGCAAGGAAGCGATTCTTCGGCTCCGCTAGCCTGATTCGACGATGCGCAAGACTCGCCCTGCCCTGGCGGCTCTCCTGGCCGCTGCGGCGGCGCTGCTCGTGCTGCTCGCAGCCGGTATCGCTTCCGCCGACGAACTCGAATCGAAGCTCGACCGCACCGAATCGAAGCTCTCCGAGGTGCGCGAGCGCAGCGGCGTGCTGACGACGACGATCTCCCGCTACAAGGACCGGATCGACAGGCTGACCCGCGAGGTTGCGGTACTGCGCGGTCGCGAGGCCGCGGTCGAGGTGCGGCTCGACGCAAAGCAGGCCGAGCTCGACCGCGCAGTCGCCGAGCTCGATACCGCCAAGAGGCACCTGGCCGTGGTCCGCGCCCGCCTCAAGCGCGCGTTGGTGGCGCTGCGCGAGCGGCTGATCGCGATCTATGAGACCGGCACCCCGGACGTGCTCAGCGTCATCGTCGGTGCCGACGGATACGACGACCTGATCGGCCGCACCGAATACCTCAACCACATACGCGGCATGGACGAAGCCATCGTCGGCCGCGTGCGCGACCTGCGTGACCAGGTGAAGAACACCGTCTTCCGTCTGCGCACGGCGAAGAACCGGATCGAGGCCGCGCGCGACGCTATCGCCGCCGAAGAGCGGGCGCTCGCAGGTGCCCGCGCCGCCGTGGAGCGGCGCCAGTCGGCGCTGGTCGCGGCGCGAGGCGAGCGCGTGGCGGCCCTGGAGAGGATCCGCGAGACCGAGCAGGAGCTCCACGGAGAGGTGACCGAGATCCAGGCCGAGCTCGCTGCCCGGCTGGGCGAAACGGCTTCCGCGCCCCTCCCGGCGGGACCGATCCGATACGGCTCCGGCCAGCTGATCTGGCCGGTGGACGGACCTGTCGTCTCGACCTTCGGAATGCGCTGGGGTCGCATGCACGAGGGCATCGACATCGCGGTTCCGGCGGGGACCCCGATTCGCGCGGCCGCTGCCGGATCCGTCGTCCTGGTCCAGTCCGACGCCGAAAGCGGCGGCTACGGCAACTTCACCTGCCTCGACCACGGCGGCGGTCTGCAGACGTGCTATGCCCACCAGTCGTCCTTTGCGGTGACGTCGGGGAGTGTCTCCCAGGGCGACGTGATCGGGTACGTCGGCTGCACCGGGCACTGCTTCGGCGACCATCTGCACTTCGAGGTACGGGTCGGGGGCGGTCCGACCGACCCCCTGGGCTATCTGTAGGAGCGCCTAGCGACTACCTACCTAAAATCGATCAAAAATTCGACTATTAGGTATGGCGTGACGGTTCTCCCCTGCGACTCTGGGTACCAAGCGACCAGGAGGCAATGTCGATGGTTCGCCAGGCCCAGACCTATCTCGCGGGCGCCGTTTCGGCTACGGCGCTCGTCGCGGCTGCTGTCGTCGCCTTCGTCCTGCTCGTCTCCCTCCAGGCCCTGAAGGACTGGCCGCTGGCCGCTCTCGGCGGCGGCGAGGAGACGACCCTCTCTCCGGCTCGCCCAGTGGGCTCCGGCGGCGTTCCATCCTCTGCGGCGGCAGGGGGAGCCGCCTCGGTTCGGGCTGACGTCGGCGCTCAGGGAAGAGGGGGCACCGGCGCCGGGCAGCGCGGTGGAAACGCGGCTCTGGGCGAAGCCCCGGGTGAGGCACCGGTCGCCGCCGCGCCGACGGCAGGTCCTGTGGGCGGAGGCGGCTCCGAGGGTTCCGCCCCGTCCGGGTCGACGCCCTCCGCGGCGAGCGGTAGCACTGGCGGCGGCGCGGGATCCGGGGCGGGGGGCAGCTCTGGCCAATCCACCTCGGGGGCCGTCACCGGAACGGTCAACGACACCGTCTCCGGGGTCGACGAAGCCCTCGGCGGCGTTCTTGGCGACACCGGGGTGACCGAGGTGACCGAAACGACTGTGAACGGTGTGGCCGGGTCCGAATCCACAGTCGGGAAAACGGTCGACAAAGTGGCCGAAACCGTCGGCGGCATCCTCGGCGGCGGCAAATAGCCGGTTTCACTTTCGAGTTGAGGTGGGCTGTCGGGTGCCCCTCCCCAAAACGCGCGGCGGGAGCCGCGCTTGAGTGTTTTGGGGAGGGGCATCCGACAGCCCTTCTCGAAGCACAAAGCTCCGAAAAGCTTCTTGCAACCGAGGCGCCACCGGCTCCCCGAAAGCCCCACATGCCCTAGCGCCTGTTACGGGCGCCCCAAGCTTTAAAAAAAGCTTGGGGACCCTGGAGCCGGCTTCGCAGTCTGGGCGTAGCTCGGTGACGTGTTGGGAGGAGCCTGGCCGTCCTCCAGACGAATGTCGCGAAGCGGCGGAAATGCAATCCGGTGATTGCGCGGCCGTCAAGGCCGCGCTCCTGGTTGCACCGCGCTCGCGCGCGGTGCTCAATTCGACTGGAGGACGGCCAGGCTCCCCACCATCCGCCCTTGTCACGCAACCGTCACAATGCCCGCCTATGGCGGAGCGTGGACAGGCAGGTGCGGTGGTCGACCCGATCGCGGGTTCGCCGGTGTATCCGAGCGGCAGCCGCGTCAACGAGCGCGGGCACCTCGAGATCGGCGGCTGCGACGTGGTCGATCTGGCGGCGGAGTTCGGCACGCCGGCCTACGTCTACGCCGAAGACGACATGCGGGGGCGGGCCCGCAGCTACCGCGCGGCCTTCGAACGCGGTGGGATGGGGTTCGAGGTCCTCTTCGCCAGTAAGTCTTTTCCCTGCACGGCCGCGTACCGGCTCTTCGCCGAGGAGGGCCTCTCGGTCGACGTCGCCTCGGGCGGCGAGCTGCACATGGCGCTGCGCGCCGGCTTCGATCCGCACCGCATCCACATGCACGGCAACAACAAGACCGATGAGGAGATCCTCTTCGCGGCGCGCTCGGGCGTCGGCCACCTGATCCTCGACTCCTTCGACGAGATCGAGCGCTGCGAGCGACTGCTGGAGGAGCCCCAGGACGTGCTGATCCGGGTCACGCCCGGGATCAAGCCCTCGACCCACGACTACGTCCAGACCGGGCAACTCGACTCCAAGTTCGGCTTCGGGATCGAGGACGGCCTCGCTGCGCGGGCGATCGAGCGAGTGCTGAGCTCCGACGTCCTGCGGCTCACCGGGCTGCATGCCCACATCGGCTCGCAGATCTTCGAGCTGGAGCCCTACACGTTGGCGATCCGCGCGATTGGCGAGCTCGCCGGCGAGTGGTGCAAGGTGGTCAACGTCGGCGGCGGCCTCGGCATCGCCTACGCCGCGGAGGACGAGCCACCCGCGATCGACGCCTACGTCGACGTCAAGGTCCGCGGCGTCGCCGAGGTCTTCGGCAAGGACGTGCGCATCCTGGTCGAGCCGGGTCGCTCGCTGGTTGGCAACGCGGGGATCACCGCCTACCGCGTCGGCACGGTCAAGGAGATCCCCGGCGTTCGCACCTACGTCGCCGTCGACGGCGGCATGTCGGACAACATGCGGCCGATGCTCTACGGGTCCCGCTACGAAGCGCTGATCGCCGATCGGGCCGCCGCCGTGCCCGGCAGCCTGGCGACGGTTGCCGGCATGCACTGCGAGTCCGGCGACGTCCTCGTCCGCGATGCGGTGCTGGCGGAGCCGGCCGTCGGCGACGTCCTCGTGACCCCCGCGACCGGTGCCTACGGACACGCGATGGCCAGCAACTACAACGGCGTGACCCGCCCACCCGTCGTCTTCTGCCGGGACGGCGACGCCCGCCTCGTCGTGCGGCGCGAGACCTACGAGGACCTGACTGCGCGGGATGTCTGAGGACCCCTCCAAAGTCGTTCGCATCGGGCTGCTGGGACGCGGCACGGTCGGTGGCGCCTTCGCCGACCTCCTCGCCGCCCGAGCCGGCGCCGTCGAGGCCGCGACAGGGCGTCGTCCCGAGATCTCCGGCGTCCTCACCCGCGAGAGCGGCGACTTCGATGCGATCCTCGAGCGCTCCGACGTGATCGTCGAGCTGATGGGTGGGACAGATCCGGCACGGGATCATGTGCTCGACGCGTTGCGCGCCAAGCGGCCGGTGGTCACCGCCAACAAGCAGCTCCTGGCCAAGCACGGCGACGAGCTCTTCGACGTCGCCCGCGAGGCCGGCGTGCAGCTGCGCTTCGAGGCGGCCGTGGCGGGCGTCATCCCGATCGTCCGCGCGATCCAGGAGAGCTTCGGCGTCACCGAGATCGCCAAGGTCTTCGGCATCGTCAACGGCACCACCAACTTCATCCTCACCGAGATGGCCGCCAGCGGCGCCCCCTTCGAGGAGGTGCTGGCCCGCGCCCAGGAGCTGGGATACGCCGAGGCCGACCCGACCGACGACGTCAACGGCGCCGACGCCGCGGCGAAGATGGCGATCCTCGCCCGCCTCGCCTTCCACACGCCGGTGACGTTAGACGGGGTCTCCTACGAGGGGATCGAGCAGGTCAAGCCCGACGACATCGCCTACGCCGAAGAGCTCGGCCTCACGTTGAAGCTGCTCGGCGTCGCCGAGCGCCGCGAGGGCGGGATCAGCGTGCGCGTCTTCCCCTGCTTCCTTTCGCCGGGCCACCCGCTGGCGCCCGTCGAGGGCCCGTTCAACGCGGTGATGGTGGAGGCGCCCGAGATCACCGAGGTGACGATGTCGGGGCCTGGGGCCGGGGGAGTTCAGACAGCGTCGGCCGTGCTCGGCGACCTGGTGTCCATTCTCAACGGCGACGCACCGGTTCACGAGACCCGCGAGCGGCTGCCGATCGTCACCGACGTGGCCTCCTCCTTCTACCTGCACCTGGAGGTCGCCGACCGCCCCGGCGTGCTTGCCCAGATCGCTCAGGTGCTCGGCGACAAGGAGGTCTCGGTCAAGAGCGTCGTCCAGCGCGGCGCCGGCGACGACGCACGCCTGGTGATGGTCGTCCACGAGTGCCTGGAGTCGCGCTTCGCCGAGGCGTTGGAGGCGATCGACGCGCTGGACGTGCTGCGCGCGCCGCCGCGGGCCATACGCGTGATCGAAGAGGAGTTCGTTTGAGCCCCGCTCCCCTGATCGAGAGATACAGGGAGCGTCTCTCGCTGGAGCCCGGGGACCCGGTCGTGACCCTGAACGAGGGCTCGACCCCGCTGGTCGAGGCACCGCGGCTCTCCGAGCGGCTCGGGGTGCGGGCCTACCTGAAGTTCGAGGGGGCGAACCCGACCGGCAGCTTCAAGGACCGCGGGATGACGGTCGCCGTCTCCCGGGCGAAGGGCAGGGGGGCCGAGGCCGTGATCTGCGCCTCGACGGGCAACACCGCCGCCAGCGCCGCCGCCTACGCTGCGCGGGCCGGCCTGCGCGGCGCCGTGATCGTGCCCGAGGGCAAGATCGCGATCGGCAAGCTCGCCCAGGCGCTGATGCACGGGGCGCGGGTCGTCGCCCTGCAGGGCAACTTCGACGACGCTCTGCGGATCGTCCGCGAGCTGGCGGCGAAGCACCCGATCGAGCTGGTCAACTCGGTCAACCCGCACCGGATCGAAGGCCAGAAGACGGCTGCCTTTGAGGTGATCGAGGAGCTCGGCGGGGCGCCCGGGGCCCTGGCGATCCCGGTCGGCAACGCCGGCAACGTCACCGCCTACTGGCGCGGCTTCCAGGAGGTCGGCGCGGCGCCGGTGCTCTACGGCTTCCAGGCCGAGGGGGCGGCACCGCTCGTCCACGGCGAGCCCGTCGCCAGTCCCGAGACGGTTGCCTCGGCGATCCGGATCGGCAACCCCGCCCGCTGGGAGGAGGCGATGGCTGCCTTCACGGCGTCGCGAGGGCGCGTCGTTGCAGTCTCCGACGAGCAGATCCTCGACGCCTATCGCTGGCTCGCCGCCGGCGAGGGAGTCTTCTGCGAGCCCGCCTCGGCGGCCTCGGTCGCAGGCCTGTTGGCCCATGGTCTGCCCACGGTCGAGGACGGCGCGCCGCCCGAGTCGGTCGTCTGCGTCCTCACCGGCCACGGCCTCAAGGACCCCGACACCGCGCTCTCCAAGGCGCCGGCGGTGATCAACTGCGAGAACGACCTCAGCGCCGTGGAGCGGGCGGTATTCGAGTGACCGCGCGGCACCGCCTGGTCCGGGTCCCGGCCTCCTCGGCCAACCTCGGGCCGGGCTATGACGTGCTGGCCGCCGCCGTTTCGCTCTTCCTCGAGTTGGAGGTCGAGGAGACGGGGGAGTTCTCGTTCGACCCGGGCGGCCTCGACGTCTCCACCGGGCGCGACAACCTGATTGTCCGCGCCTTCGAGAGCCTCCACCCAGCGGATGGCATTGCTTTCCGGTTGCGCAGCGAGATCCCCCTGGCGCGCGGTCTCGGCTCCAGCGCCGCCGCGATCGTCGCCGGCCTGCACGCCGCCGATCACCTCTTCGAGCTGGCGCTGTCCAAGCAGGAGATGCTGGCGCGGGCGACCGAGCTGGAGGGGCACCCCGACAACGTCGCGGCTGCGATCTACGGCGGCTTCGTGATCTGCGGCGCGGGGGAGGGCGATGCGCCGAGCGCGACCCGCTTCGACCCGCCGGGCGGCCTCGAGGGCATCGCGGTGATCCCCGCCGAGGAGGTCTCGACCGAGCGCGCCCGTGAGGCGATCCCGGCCGAGATCCCGCTCGCCGACGCCGTCGCCAACGTCTCAGCTGCCTCCCGCCTCGTCCTCGGCCTTCAGACCGCTGACCTCGACCTCCTCGCGGCCGGTCTCGCCGATCGCATCCACCAGGACCGTCGCCGCGAGCTCTACCCGCGCTCGATGGACCTGGTCGACGCGGCGACGGACCTCGGCGCTCTCGGCGCGACGATCTCCGGCGCCGGTCCCACGGTTCTCGTCTGGACCACCTGGCAGGACGCCGGCAAGGTCGCCGAGGCGCTCGAGGACCGTTGTGTCGGCTGGGCCGAGGTCCACCGCCTCCCCTTTTGCCCCCACGGGGCCGACGTCCCCGAGCTCTGAGGTCGCCAACTAGGCTCGTACCCCAGGCTGAGTTTGTACTTTGTTCCGCTATCCGGAACGAAAGGCGAACTCACGTAGCGCTAGCGAAGGAGATTGAGATGGCCAGCTACACGATCAAGCACCGCGACGAGTTCGAGACGATGGAGGGGTCGGGGGACGCGACCTGGCTGCTCGCGCGCAAGGCGCTGGGCACTTCGGACTTCGGTTTCAACTTGGTCGAGATCGGTCCTGGGGGTCAGATCCCCGAGCACGACGAGGCCGAGAGCGGTCAGGTCGAGCTCTTCATCGTGCTCGAGGGCGAGGCGGTGATGAGGCTCGAGGGCGAGGATCACCCGGCACCCGCCGGCACCTTCGCCTCGATCGAGCCGCCGGCCAGCCGCACGATCCTCAACCGCTCCGACGCCCCCGTCACCGCCCTCCTCCTCGGCGTCCACCCGGCGGGCGACTACAGCGCTCCGAGCTGGGCCTGACTCGCTCGAACCCGCATTTACCCCGCATAGTGCGGGTAAATGCGGGTAAATGCAGATTTGTCCTGAGCGGGCCTCGATCGGCTCTATAATTCGCCGACTTGTCAACCCGTCGCGCGCCCGCTCGGAGAAGGCGTGGAAACCGGGAGGTCAGCTTGTCCGATACCCAGTCCCGTGAGCTTCACGGCGAGGGCCCCGTCCGCTACTCGCCAGAGCGCGCCTACCGGCCGCTTGTCTCTCCGCCCAGCGTCGAGGACAAGGACGCGTGCGCGATCTATGCGTCCGTGCGCAAGGACGCGACGCCGAGCCACGCGCCCATCGAGCTGGCGATCCCGGCCCTGCAGAAGATGCTCCACCGTGCCGGCAACGTCGACGGCGAGGGCGACGGCTGCGGGCTGCTGCTCGACCTGCCGCGCAAGATCTGGGCCGAGGAGGTCCGCTCGGGGGGGCACGACCCCTCGCTCACCCTTGACGACGCCTTCGCCGTCGCCCACGTCTTCATTGAGCGCTCCCAGGACCGCGAGCGGATCCAGCACGATGCCCGCGAGCTGCTCGGCCAGGGCGGCTTCCGCATCCTTGCCGAGCGGATCGGCGTCGTCGACTCCTCGGCGCTCGGCCCGACCGCGCGCGAGGAGGAGCCCCACTTCTGGCAGCTCGCCGGCCTCGTCGCCGATGCCTCTCGCCGCGACCGCGTCCTCTTCGACCTGCTGATCGAGCTGGAGGAGAGGCTGGGGGTCCACGTTCCCTCCTTCTCCGCCACCACCTGCGTCTACAAGGTGATGGGGGCGCCCAGGGTGCTCGGCGCGTACTACCCGGACCTCCTCGACGAGCGCTTCGAGACGATCGGCTGCTTCGGCCACAACCGCTACTCGACCAACACCTGGCCCTCGTTCAAGCGCGTGCAGCCGTTCTCGGTGCTCGGCCACAACGGCGAGATCAACACGATCGCGCAGCTGCGCCAGGAGGCGAAGATGCTCGGCGTGCCGATCCATCCCGACGGCTCGGACTCCCAGGACCTCAATCGCACGATCGACACCCTCGTCAGCCGTGACGGCCTCAGCCTCGCCGAGGCGATGGAGATGGTGGTGCCGCCGATCGTCGAGGAGATCCGCTCGCTGCCCGAGGACCTGCGCCCGTTCTACATGTACCTGCGCCAGGCGATGGGCCCGTTCGCCCAGGGCCCTGTCGCGCTGATCGCCCGCCACGCCGAGGAGTGCGTGTTCTCCTCCGACGCTCTCGGCCTGCGGCCGCTGTGGCAGGTCGAGACCGGTGAGGACTTCGTCTTCAGCTCCGAGCCTGGCGTCGTCCCCGTCGCGGCGATGGTCTCCGAGCCCAAGCCGCTCGCCCCGGGCGAGAAGGCGCTGGTGCTGATCAACCGCTCCGCCAAGCGCTCCACCCTCCACGCCCATGACGAGATGTTGCGCATCGTCCGCAAGAGCTGGCTGCGCCGAAACGGCATCGAGGCGCTCGCCGACTACGGTCGCGCCCTGGAGTCCGGCGGCCCGCTCGAGGGCGAAGAGGTCCCCGGCTACTCCGACGCCGGCCCCGAGGAGCCGGTCAAGGTTGCAGACCGCGTCCTCGCCGGCTTCGGCTGGCAGCGCGACGACGTCAAACTCGTCCAGCAGATGGCCTCCAACGGGTCCGAGCCGGTTGGCTCGCTCGGCTACGACGGTCCTCTGGCCGCGCTCTCGCCGGAGCGCCAGAACCTCGCCGACTACTTCAAGGAGACGGTCGCCGTCGTCACCAACCCGGCGATCGACCGCGAACGCGAGATGGAGCACTTCTCGACCCGAACGGTCTTCGGCCGCCGCCCCTCGATCGACGCCGCCGGCGTGGACACGGGCACGGTCGAGACCGCGTTCCCGGTGATCCTCGGCGGCCACCACGGCCTGGCGCCGCTCTCCGACAAGACCTACCGGGCGATCGCGCGCAAGCACCGGACCTACCTGCTCGAGGATCTCTGGGAGGAGTTCCGCGGTCGCGCCGACGCGCTCGACATCTCCCTGCTCGAGTCCGAGACCACGCAGGGCGCGATCGAGCGGATCAAGCAGGAAGCGGTGAAGAAGGTTCGCGACGGAGCCGAGCTGCTCGTGCTCACCGATCGCACCGTCTATGACGCCGACCGCCGCTACCTCGACCCCCACCTGGCCACCTCGGCGGTCGACCAGGCGCTGAAGGGATTCAGGGTCGAGGCCGGCGAAGAGAACCTGCGCCGGCGCTGCGGCGTCGTCCTGCGCTCGGCGGCGATCCGCAACGTCCACGACACGATGCTCGCCCTCGGTCTCGGCGCCAACGGCGTCTGCCCGTACACGATGGTCGAGGTCGTCTGCGTCGAGGACTACGAGAAAGACGTCTCCAACCTCTGTGACGCGCTCACCAAGGGGATGGAGAAAGTGATCTCGACGATCGGGATCCACGAGGTGCGCGGCTATGCGCGCCAGTTCTCCTCCATCGGCGTCAAGCCGGAGCTGGCCGAGATCTTCATGACCGAGGCCTTCGCCGCCTCGGAGTCCGGCGGCGTCGGCTTCACCGGCCTCGACGAGGACACCAACGAGCGCGCTCGCATCCTCGCCGGCGAGGGGGAGGCCAAACCGGCGAAGACGTTCCGCTTCTACCCCAAGGTCTACAAGGCCGCGATAGCCACCGCGAACGGTTCGGGCTCCTACGAGGAATACTCGGAGAAAGTGCGCGATCTCGAGCGGCAGAGCCCGATCTCGATGCGCCACGTCATGGGCCTGAAGGGAGACCGCGACCCGGTCGACCCGGCCGGCGTCGACGCCGGGGTCGGCCGCCACGACTACCCGGTCGTGATCTCCTCGATGAGCTTCGGCTCGCAGTCCGAGCCGGCCTTCCGCGCCTACGCCGAGGCGGCGAAGGCGATCAACGTCCTCTGCGTCAACGGCGAGGGCGGCGAGATCCGCGACATGTACGGCCACTACCGCAAGTGGCGTGGCCAGCAGGTCGCCTCCGGCCGCTTCGGCGTCTCGGCGGAGATGCTCAACTCCTCCTACCTCGCCGAGATCAAGATCGGCCAGGGCGCGAAGCCCGGTGAGGGCGGCCACCTGCCCGGCAAGAAGGTCTCCGAGAAGGTCGCCGCTGCCCGTAACGCGGCGCCCGGCACCGACCTGATTTCTCCCTCCAACAACCACGACCTCTACTCGATCGAGGACCTCGCCGAGCTGATCGACGAGCTGAAGACCGTCAATCCCGACGTGCGGGTCTCGGTCAAGGTCCCGGTGGTGCCGAACATCGGCACGATCGGCCTCGGCATCGCCAAGGCCGGTGCCGACATCATCACCCTCTCGGGCTTCGAGGGCGGCACCGGCGCCGCTCGCCAGCACGCGCTGCGTCACGTCGGCCTGCCCTCCGACATCGGCACCCGGGCGGTGCACAGGGCGCTGATGGAGGCCGGCATCCGCAACCGGGTCGAGATCTGGGCCGACGGTGGCTACCGCCACGGCCACGACATCGTCAAGCTGCACTGCCTCGGCGCCAACCGGGTCGGCTTCGGCACCCTGGCGATGGTCAGCCTCGGCTGCACGATCTGCCGCGGTTGCCAGCTCGACACCTGTCACGTCGGCATCGCGACGCAGATCGAGACGGTCGAGCAGGCGCAGGAGCACGGCCTGAAGAAGTTCACGCCGCAGGAGATCGACACGGCCGCGGAGAGCTGCGCCCGTTTCTTCTCGGCGATGGGCGAGGAGGTCAAGCAGGTCGTCGCCTCGCTCGGCTACGAGCGTGCCCAGGACCTGGTCGGCCGCTACGACCTGCTCGAGCAGGTCTCCCACCACGAGACCCTTGACCTGGCGTCGCTGATCACGCCGCTGGAGGAGTTCCTCGACCTCGAGCCGCTCGATCTGCCGGTGGCGGAGGAGATGGCGGAGGAGCGGGCCGAGGCGGGCCTAGTCGTTGCCCGGCCGATCCGCATGGAGCCCAAGCAGGCCTCGACCCAGATCGCTGGCCTGGCCGGCGATATCTGCTCCGGCCGCACGATCCGCAACGAGTTCCCTCGCGCTACCGACGCCAACGACCGTGTGCTCGGCACCGAGCTGTCGGGTGCGATCGCGCGCTCGCGGATCTTCGAGGACGGGCCGGAATCGAATGACGACGTGCTCGCCAGCCTCGAGTTCAACGGCGGCTCGGTCGCCGGCCAGGGCTTCGGCGCCTTCAACGCCTACGGTGTCTCGATCCGGGTCGAGGGCGGTGCCCAGGACGGCGTCGGCAAGACCATGCTCGGCGGCAGCGTCGCCGTGCTGAAGGGCAAGGGCGCAAAGGGCAAGCGGCTGAACGGGTCGGTCGGCAAGTCCTTCGCCTACGGCGCCCAGCGCGGCCGCCTCTTCGTCCAAGGGTCTGCCGACTCGCGCTTCTGCATCCGCCTCTCCGGTGCCGACGTCGTCCTCGCCGGGGAGCCCGAGGAGGACATCGACGACGGCCGCGGCTGCATCGTCGACCGCGCCAATGCCAAGGGCTTCGCCTTCGAGTACATGACCTCGGGCCGGGCGATCGTCCTCGGCGACCTCGGTCCCTGGGCCTGCGCGGGCATGACCGGCGGCCGCGTCTACGTCCGCCACAACGCCTTCGGCATCGACCGCGAGGCGATTGTGCGGCGCCTGGGCGAGGGGGCCAAGGTCGAGCTGAAAGAGCTCGACGCCGAGGGCCTGCTCGACGTCGACGACCTGCTCGCCGGCTACGCGAAGGAACTGCGGGCGACCGGACAGGACGAGGAGGCTGAGCGAGTCGTCGGCCTCGCGGCCGACGCGGCCGAGAACTTCCTCATGGTCGTACCGCACAAGGTCCAGGCTGACCCCAGCATCTCGACCGAGTAGTCCTCAGAGAACAGCGGGCACCCCTCCGACGGAACACGCTGCCCGGACTTGATGAAGCTATCGGCGCCTTCTCAGCTCACAAGTTCCGCTGGAGGGGTGCCCGCTGTTCTCTGGCGCTGCGGTTGAGATGCTCAGGCTCCTGGGCTGTTCAGCTTGCGTCGCGAGATGGCTTTCACGCGAGCTGGAGCCGTCACGTCCGGCCTTTGTCGAGAGCTTGGGAGGGCCGGGGAGGGCCCTTCTGAGGAACTTGTGAGACAACGGCGGTTGGAGGTCCACCATGTCCTGGTGGCGTGTTCCGCAGAAGGGCCCTCCCCGGCCCCTGCTACCGCGCAGCTGTCAACAAATCCGCGATCGCGCGGATCTCGAGGAGGAGGCCGTCGAGCATCTTCTCGGTGTTGGTGTGAATGCGCCACTCGGCGTACTGGCGGTCTTGCTCGACTTGGTCCAAGCGTTGCTCCAGGGCTTCGGCGTGGGCGGCGACTTTGTCGATGCGCTTGCCGAGGCGCTTCTCGGCCTTGCGGATGCGGCGCTTCAGCAGAGCGTTGCTCTCGTCGCGGATCGCATCCAGCTCGCGGCGGAGATCCGGGCCGTTGATCGTGTGCTCCTGCTCGGCGAGCATCTCCTCGACGCCGACGCGAACCCGCTCGATCTCCTCATGGAGGCGTTCTCGCGCCCGCTCGGCGGCCACCTCGGGTGGCTCGGGTGCGGGGTCGCCTGGGGTCGGGTACCGGTCCACCACCCCCATGCTAGGGGCGGCGGTGGCCGGAAACTCGGTTTGGCCGGCGCTAGCGTTCCAGCGCGAACAGGCGGAAGCGGCCGATGGCCACCTCGTCGCCGTCCTCGACCCGTGCCCAATCGACGATCTCGCCGTTGAGGAAGACGCCGTTGAGGCTGCGGTCGTCGAGGATCCGCAGCGAGTCGGGCAGCTCCGAGACGATCAGGGCGTGGCGCCGAGACACGCTGGGGTCGTCGAGGCGGATGTCGGCGGCCGCGCTGCGGCCGATCCGCGTCCAGCCCTGCGCGATCGGCTGGACCTGGATGTCGCCGCCGTCCCCGCGCCATGCGAGGTGGCGGCCCGGGTGCGGCAGCATCTCTCGCGCCATGGCCAGCCAGCCGGAGCCGGTGGCAGCGCTCGGGATCGCCAGCTCCGCGGTTTGGCCGTGGCCGTGGTCCTGCATCTGCTCGAAGATCGAGTCGCGCTGGAACTCGGATCTCCCACAGCGGGGGCACTCGGGCATGCGATCGTTCTCGCGCAGCGAGAGCTGCGAACCGCACGAGGCACAGAAGTACGTTCCCGAACCTGGGATCGCACCCTCGTCGATGCTGTCAACGCTGATGCCGGGACTGACACTGGTAACGATGGGGTCTCCTTCCCGGCGCCTCCGGACGAAAATACTAGCGTTATGGCCGAGGTGCTGCATCGGGGATTTTCCGCAGTGAGCGGGGTCGGCGGGCGCTAGCGCGCATAGAATCGCCCTCTCCATGGGTCCCGTCAGCGCAGAGATCGAGATCGACGTTCCACGCCAGAGCGCCTTCGACGCGATCGCCGATCTCTCCCTTCGGCCGGCTTTCACCGATCATTTCCTGACCGGTTTTCGCCTCACGCGGATCGAGTCCACGGGTGTTGGCGCCGGCGCGCGGTTTCGCATCGCCGTAAGGCCGAGGCGCGTCTGGGCGGACACGACGATCGTCGAGGCCGACGACCCCCACCGGCTGGTCGAGCATGGTCGCGGCGGTCGCGCCAACCGCATTCCGTCGACCACGCTCTGGGAGCTCACCGAGGGGCCGGGATCGCTGACGAAGGTCCGCGTCTCCTACTGGACCGAGCCCACGAGCCCCGTCGATCGCGCGCTCGAGATCCTCTCCGCCGCCTCGATCCCCTACGAGCGACGCTGGCGTCAGGCACTGCGCCGGCTGCGCGAGCAGCTCGAGTCCGGCGAGTTGGCCGCTCCGCGCATGGCCGTCGCCGGCGGCAACCCTCACGCGACCGGTATTCCCTGATCAAAAGCTTTCTATAGGCTCTCGCCGCCGATGTCCCGCCGTCACCGACTCGTCCAGCCTCTGCTCGCCGCGCTCGTCCTGGCTGCGCTGGTGCTCCTCGTTTCGGCGTGCGGCTACGAGAGCCATGAGACCGAGGTGGTCGAGGGCGAGCCGGTTGAGCTCGGAGAGCTCAGCTACAACGTGACCTTCTCCCGCTTCCTCAACCCGAACGACAACGAGGACTCGGCGTATCTCGTCGGCCAGCCGCCCGCGCCCGAGGGCTCCTCCTACTTCGGCGTCTTCTTCGAAGTCCAGAACGAGAGCGAAGAGCCGCAGACCCTCGCCAAGTCGCTGACGATCGAAGACACCGACCACGAGACCTTCGACGCGATTCCGAGCGAGAGCCTCTACGCCCTGCCGCTCGGCGGCGAGGTCGAATCCCAGGAACAGATCCCGGTCCTCGACTCAACCCCCGAGCAGGGCCCGATCGAGGGCGCTCTGGTCCTCTTCGAGCTGCCCGAATCGGCCTCGCAAAACCGCCCCCTGATCCTCCACATCCCAGGCCCCGGCGGCCCCGCAGAGGTCACCCTCGACCTGTAAGCGGTGAGGGTTGGGGGGAGCCTGGCCGTCCTCCAGTCGAATTGAGCACCGCGCGTAAGCGCGGTGCAACAAGGAGCGCGGCCTAAACGGCCGCGCAAGCATCGGATTGCATTTCCGCCGCTTCGCGACATTCGCCTGGAGGACGGCCAGGCTCCCCTCGACAGCTCCCGTGCCCCGGGCTGCGAGTTCCCAACGGGCACTACGAGCTAAGGACGCAAGAAGTCACGCGCCGGGGTTCCCGAGGCCTTGGGCTTTGAGCTTGCGTATGCCGTGAAGGGGCCGGCGGGTGCCCTCCCAAAAACACTCAAGCGAGGCTTCTGCCGAGCGTTTTTGGGAGGGCACCCGCCGGCCCAATCCCCTAGAGCCCAGCCGAGAGCACAGCGCTTGCGGCCGGCGCCGCGACTTCGCCGCCGGCCGCTTCGGCCTCGATCAGCAGCACCCCGACCGCAAGCCTCGGCTTTTCGGCGGGGGCAAAGGCGATGAACCATGCGTCTTTGCGCTGTTCGGGGTTCTCCGCGTCCTCTTGGCCCGGCTTGGGGCCGAGCTCGGCCGTGCCGGTCTTGCCCGCCACCTGTGCCTCGGCGATCGCGCCCGCGTAGCCGGTGCCGCCGGCCACGACGCCGACCATCAGTTCGGTCAGCTCGCCGGCGATCTTCGTCGACATCACACGCACGGGTTTCGCCTCTGGCCGCAGCTTCGAGTTGGCGACGATCGAGGTCGGGTCCCGTACGCCGCCGTTGGCGATCGTCTGCGCGACGCTTGCCATCTGCAGCGGCGTGGCCAGCACCTCGCCCTGGCCGATCGCGCTGACGCCGAGGTCGAGTTCCTCGCCGATCTCGGTGGGGATCGTCGACTGCGCCGGGTCCACCCGGTCGACGATCTCGGATGCGTAGAGGGTCGGCGGGGCGTTGAAGCCGAAGCGCTCGGCGGCGGCAACCAGGTCGTCGTTGCCTATCTTCGGCCCGAGCGGGGCGAAGTCGGCGTTGCAGGACTCGGCGAACGCTTCGCGGAAGGTGCCGCCGCAGAACTCGCCGTTGGCGTTTTCGATGAAGCGGCCGCCGACGTTGACCCCATCGACGATCTCGAATTCGTCGTCGAGGGAGACCACGCCCTTCTGCAGTGCGGCAACGGTGGTGATCGCCTTGAAGGTGGAGCCGGGGGGCTGCGGCGCCGAGAACGCCTGGCCTGCGAGGGCGCGCACGTCGCCGTTGCGGGTATCGAGCACGGCGATGCCGCCGAGGCGACCGGCCAGTGCCGAGACGGCGGCCTCCTGCAGATCCGGGTGGATCGTCGTCTTCACCTGAGCCCCCGCCCGGGGTGCGGCCTCGGCGATCGTTCTGGCAGAGCCGGAATCGACCGCAAGCAGCGAGCCGCCGGGCTTGCCGGCGAGCCTTGCGTTGAGGGCTCGCTCGAGGCCGCTGATGCCCACCGGAGTTCCGGGCGGGAATCCCTGGCGTGCAAGCGCCGCCTGCTCCTCCTCTTCCGCCATGCCGACTTCGCCGGTGACGTCGATCGACGAGCTGCCCAGCGGATGGGCCCGGGCTTCGGCCGGGCCCTCGGCCAGGGGCGAGCCGTTCGCGGCGAGGATCGGCGCCCGCGGTGCCAGCTCGATCTGGCTTTCCAGGCTCTCGCCAGGATGCAGTCCGGGGAAGACGAGGCTCTCGTCCCAGGCGATCCCGCCGTCCTCGAAGGGCAGTTCCAGCTCATCCTCGACCAGGCCGAATGCAACCGTCGACGCCACGGTGGGCACTGCGACCGTGCTGTCGCCGGCGCTCGGTGAGGCATCCTCCGGAGAGCCCGTCTCGAGCGACCGAAGGGTCGCGACCTCGTCGGCTTCCCGGTAGGCGATCGCGAAGTCGTTGACGTCGATTTCGCGCCTGGAGGCCGGGTTCAGCTCCCTGTACATGGCTGCGAGCTCCCCGCTCTCCCAGGCCTCGGCAAAGCGTTGCGCCGCCTCTTTCTCGGGCGAGGAGGGCTTGCCCGCGACGGCGCCGAGCAGGAATGCGATGAGCGCGATCAGGCTGAGGGGAAGCGTGCGGGTGACGAGACGGCGACGCCGCTCCACCTCGGGCGAACGAGGGCTCATTTGCGAGAAAGGTAGTGAAGGGGTCGGGCATCGCTCATCATCTGATGCATGACAGTTCTCGACTGGGCGATCGTCGCCTTCACCGTGGCCGTGGCCCTGTGGGGGTATCGGCAGGGCCTGATCGTCGGGACGCTGACGCTGCTCGGGTTCGGGCTGGGGGCGTTTGCCGGCAGCCGGATCGGGCCGCTGCTGTTGAGTCAGGGGTCGGAGTCGCCCTACGCGCCGCTGTGCGCCGCCCTGGGTGGGCTGCTGACCGGCGCGGTCATGGCGGTGACGCTGGAGAGCTTCGCCCTGGGGCTGCGCACGCGCCTGATCCGCGGCAAGGGGCTGCACCTCGCCGACGGGGCGGGCGGCGCCGCGTTGATCGCCTCGGTTGCGCTCGGGCTGGTCTGGGTGTTCGGCGCGGTGGCGCTGCACGCGCCAGGGACCGCACAGTTGCGGGTCGACGTTCAGCGCTCGCTGATCCTGCGCAGCCTCAACGACGTCCTGCCTCCGTCGGGGCCGATCCTGCATGCGCTCAACCGGGTCGACCCGGCGCCCTCGATCTCCGCTCCGCCGGCCCATGTAGCAGCACCCGACCCCACCGTCGCCGGCGATCCCGACGTGCTCCGTGCCGGCGGCTCGGTGGTGCGTGTGCTGGGGACCGCTTGTGGCCTCGGCGTCGAGGGCTCGGGATGGGTCGCGGCGCCCGGCCTGGTGGCGACCAACGCGCACGTCGTCGCCGGCGAGGACGACACGACCGTGACCACTCAGGGCGGCGCTTCGATCGAGGCCGTGGCTGTCCACTACGACCCCGCCAACGACCTTGCGCTTCTCCGCGTCGGCGCCGATCTTCCCGTCCTCCCGATGGCGGCCGAGCCCGAGCCGGGCACCGGGGGGGCCGTGCTCGGATACCCGGAGAACGGCCCCTTCGCGATCTCCCCGGCTCGGCTCGGCGAGACCCGCGAGACGATCGGCGAGGACTCCTACGGTCACGGTTCCCTGATGCGCTCTATCGCCTCCCTGCGGGGCAAGGTCCGCAGCGGCAACTCCGGTGGGCCCCTCGTCGACGAGGGCGGCCGCGTGCTCGCCACCGTCTTCGCTGCGACGACCTCTGGCACTCCCGGTGGCTTTGCCGTCCCCAACCAGGTCGTTGCGGAGGCGCTGCGAGGTGCGACCGGGGTGGTGGACACGGGCCCCTGCACGAGTTGATTCGCCCGTCACTTACGTTCGGTAAGCTCGTTCGACTACGTGGAGGGCAGGTCCGAGACCCAAGATCAGCACGCTGAGAACGTCAGTCGGGGCGCAAGTGGCGTCTGCCCGCATTTTCATGCGGCAATAGAGCTGATCGGCAAGCGCTGGACCGGGGCCATCCTCTCCAGCCTGACGGACGGGCCGTTGCGCTTCGGCGAGTTGGCGAGAGCGATCCCGGGGCTCTCGGACCGGCTGCTCTCGCAGCGACTGCGCGAGCTCGAGCGCGAGGACCTGGTCGAGCGCACGGTCGAGCCGGGGACTCCGGTGAAAGTGACTTACTCCTTGACCCGTAAGGGTGCCGACCTGCGCCCGGCGATCTACGAGCTCAAGCAGTGGGCAAACCGCTGGCACGAGACCACCTGACGTACGGTTAGCCTCAGGAATGGATCTGCCGGGCCCCTTTCCCGTAGGGCGTTACGCCCGCAAGCTGGAGGAGGAGATGCGCCGCCGCGCCCGCGTGTCGCTGATCGGCGAGGTGACCGGTCTCAGTCGCAGTAAGGCGCAGGCCTACTTCGAGCTGCGCGATAGCGAGGGGGCGGTTCCGTGCACGATCTGGCTCAACGAGCTGGAGAAGCTCGAGCTTCCCGAGGGGGGCCTCCGCGACGGCACCGAAGTCGTGATCGCCGGCGGTCCGGACTACTACCGCGGCAGCGCCCAGGCCTCGCCGTCCTTCAGCTTTCGCGCGACCCATATTCGCCTCGCAGGCGTTGGCGATCTGTTGGCGCGGCTGGATGCCCTGCGCAAGCAGTTGAGGGCAGAGGGGCTCTTCGAGCTGCAGAAGCAGCTGGCGCGGCCGATGCTGCCTAAGGCGATCGGCGTGGTCACGGCTGAATCGGGGGCCGCGCGACGCGACCTCCTGGCCGGGCTCGAGCGGCGTGGCTGGCGGGGCACCGTCGTCTGGGCTTTCGCGCCGGTGCAGGATCGCCATGCCGCCCCGGCGATCGCGGCCGCGGTGCAGGGACTGGCGGCGCAGCCCGAGGTGGAGGCGATCGTCGTCACCCGCGGCGGCGGCAGCCTTGCCGACCTTTGGGCTTTCTGCGACGAGACGCTCTGCCGCACGGTGGCGATGCTGCGCGTGCCGGTGATCAGCGCGGTCGGTCACGAGCGCGACTCGACCCTGATCGACGACGTCGCCGCGGTCGCCTGCTCGACACCCACCCACGCCGCCGAGGCGGCGGTCCCGCTCGATTGCGGCGCGGCCCGGGGGGCGCTCGACCGCAGCGCCGCGGTGCTGCGCCGTGCGGCCGGCGGCGCGGTGCGGGCACGGACGCCGCATCTCGTCGCCCTCGCTCGCGGGCCGGCGAGGGGGCTTCGGCGTGAGCACCTCGCCCTCAACCAGAAGACGCGTGAGATCCGGGCCGCCTCCGAACGCGGCATCGCCGAGCGGCTCGGCTTCCAGCGCCGCCTCGCCGGCGTGGTCCTCGAGAGGGCGCGCCGCCGCGCTTCGGGGCCGGACATGGAACGGCGTCGCGAGGCCCTGCGGCGGGCAGAGGTCGCGCTTCGTGCCCATGAACCGGAGCGCACCCTCGAGCGCGGCTACGCCCTGGTCGAGGCAGGTGACGGGGCGGCGGTCACCAGTGCCCGCGATGCGACCGCCGCCGGGCGCGTCAGACTGCGCTTCTCCGACGGCAGAGTAGGCGCCAGGATCGAGGAGGAGGGGGATTGACGGACAAGCCCGAGAGCTATGAGGTCGCGGTCGAGAGGCTGGAGCGGATCATCGACCGCCTCGACTCCGGTCAGGCCGGCCTGCGCGAGACCCTCGACCTCTGCAAAGAGGGCCGCGAGCTGGTCACCTACTGCGCCGGCGAGCTGGACGCCGTCGGCGAGGGGCTGAAGGAGCTGAAGCTGGACGAGCTGGCCACCAAGCTCGACACCGGAACGCTCTGACCGGCGCTTGCCGGCGTCCTCAGTCGCTCACGTGCAGAGCACGCTTCGCTCCCTGCGTCCTTGGCCTGCTTGGTCAGAGCGCCCCGCTGAGCGTGTTGATCTTTTCTTCGAGCCCTCGGCGGGCGGCCGCTAGCTCGTCTGGCCCCCAACGTGTGATGACCGGCTCCTCGGGGCGCTCGAGGAAGACGTAGGCGAGCTCGACCTCCGGTGCGCCGCGGGCCTCGGCGACGGCGATCGCGTAGATCGCCTGCTGGATCTCGTAGCGCGCCGTCAGCTCGGCTGTGTCCCGGCCGTCGACCCTGTCGGTCTTGTAGTCGACGATCAGCGGCGGGCGCCCATCCGCCTCCACCAGCAGGTCGATCGAGCCGCGCAGGACGGTGTCGGCGACTTCGACCAGTAGCGGCACCTCTACCCGGCAGCGCTCCGCGTCCCGGACGCGCTCGGCAAAGAAGCTCGAGCCCAGCCAGGCTTGGACCGGCGCCAGAAGCTCTCCTGCGGCGGACGGCGAGCGCCATCCGTGTCTCTTGCGCTCCACTCGAGTAGCTCGTGCACCGCGATGCCTCTCGCGGCACCCGCCTCCTTCTCCGAATCGACATCCCCCTCAGCGCGGAGGGACGAGTCGGGAGCTGCGCTCCTCGAATTCCGAGATCGCCGTGTAGGAGAGCGGCCGCCGGGGCGCCCTGGCCTTTCTTGCCGCGACCAGCGGCGCCGCCCCCTCGCCGGCGTCCCGCTCAGGGCCTGGCGCCTTCCTCACCGCGGCCAGGTCCCTCGCCCGCTCCGCCGAGGCGAGGTTCACGCGAACGGCGATCTCCGACGGTGGGAACGAAGCGTCCAGGCCTGGCCTCGGCTCGGGAGCCGCGATCTCGATGCTCGAGTCGCGCTCGCGGTCGATGTCGAAGCCGGCGACGATCCGCTCGATCACGGGCAGGCCGTGGCTCTGGCGGGACGGGGGGGAGGGGTTGACCACCCCGCTCAGCAGTAGCCGTGCGCGGGCTCGTGTCGCGCCGACGTGGAAGAGGCGGAGCTCCTCCTCGGCGTCTCGCCTCTGGGCGTCCTCGCCGAGCTCGCGCTGCGCGTAGAGGTTGATCCCGCGGGCCCCGAGCCGGCGCAGCTGCATCCCCACGCGCGGCGCCTCGGGCTCGTGCCCGATGGTGAGCAGGGGGGTGCGCCCGGGGGGGAGGAGGCTGCGTGAGAGGTGGGGGATCGCGACCACGTCGAACTCGAGCCCCTTGGCGCTGTGGATCGTCATGATCCTGACCCCGTCATGGCCCTCCAGGGCCGTCGCGGCCTGTGCGTCGGCGTCGGCGTCGGCGCGGGCCGCGAGGAAGTCGAGCAGGCCACGCAGGTCGCGGCCTTCGCTGGCCTCGAACTCGGCGGCGAGGCGCATCAGCTTGCGCACGTTGGCGAAGCGAGCCTCGCCGGCAGGGCGCATCAGCACTGCCAGGTCGTAGCCGGTCTCCGTCACCGCGGCGTCGATCAGGCCAGCGAGGGAGAGCGAGGTGGCACGACGGCGCAGCGCGACGATCCGCTCGGCGAACGTGCGCAGGAGCGAGCGCTCCGCCGCGGGGATCTGCTCGAGCCGCTCCCCGTCGACGCCCTCGTCTTCCCCCGCGTCCGCCGCCAGCGCCACGGCCGGCCAGAGATGCCGGTTCCTGCCCGCCGCCGCTCGCAGCAGCCAGAGCGTGTCGGGCGCCACTCCGCAGGCGGGTGAGGCGAGCGCCCCGAGCAGCGCCTGGTCGTCGAGCGGGTTGCAGATCGTCGCCAGCAGGGCGCAGACGTCGGCAACCTGCTGTTGGGACCAGTAGCCGCGGCCGCCGACGACGTAGGGGCGCAGGCCGGCCCGTTCCAGGGAGTCCTCGTGAGCGTCGAGGCGGGTGAAGGCCCGCAGCAGCACGACCATCGCGCCGCGCTCAACGCCCTGGTCGGCAAGCTCGCGGAGCCTCGAGGCGAGGAAGCGGGCCTCGGCCAGCTGGTTGGCGGGCGTGCGGGCGTCGGTCGTCGGATCGAGCTGGATCTCCTCGCCGGACCAGCCCTCGCGGCCGGTGAGCAGCACCTCCACCGCCGGCCCGTCTCCCGGCGGCAGCGGATGGTGGGGTGCGGCACCGACCCGCAGCGGCACGTAGTCGTCCAGCAGCTGCCGTCCGATTGCGTTGACGGCCCCGATCACCTCGGGGCGAGAGCGGAAGTTGCCGCTCAGGGGGATCGCCTCCGCCGCGGCGCTCGCCTTGATCGCCTGCCGCCGTTCGCGGAAGACGTCGAGGTCTGCGTGCCTGAAGCCGTAGATCGACTGCAGCTCGTCGCCCACGGTCATCAGCTGTGTCTGCGGACCGCGCAGCGCCTCGATCAGGCGCAGCTGGAGCCGGTTGGTGTCCTGGAACTCGTCGACGAGGAGATGGCTGAACCTGCTCTGGTAGGCGGCCCCTGTCTCGGTCCGCTCGAGCAGCCGCACCGCGAGCAGCTGCAGGTCCTCGAAGTCGATCCCCGCGCGCCGCTGCTTGCCCACCTCGAAGCGCTCGGAGAACAGCCGCAGGAGCTCGGCGACGTGCCGGTAGGCCAGTCCCCCCTCACCGGCCTCGGCGACGCGGCTCACCGCCGCTTCGATCGCCTCCTTGTAGACGGCCATCGGACTCGCCTTGCTGGTCGTCCGCAGCGACGCCAGCTCGCCGAGGCCCGGGGGGCCCTGCGCCCCGTCCAGGAGGGCCAGTGCCCGCTCGAGCAACCCGTGGTTGGCGCTGCCGGGCTTCAGCTCCGCGATCGTCTCGGCGGCGGCCTCGGCGGCGCGTCTCAAAGCCGCCGGCACGTCCGGCGGGGGCGGCTCGGGAAGCCGCGGCTCGTCTTCGCCGCGGCTGCGCAGCTCGGCGTGCACGCCGAGCACGATCCCTCGCAACCCGGCGATGTCGAACGCTGCCACGGTGTTCTCGCGATCGCGATCGCCTCCCACCAGGAAGGCCTCCAGCGCCTCGTCGAATGCCTCGGCGGCCGCCCGCTCTGCCTCCGGGGCGTCCAGGACGCGGAAGCGGGGATCGATGCCGACCGCCACCGGGTGGGCAGAGAGCAGGCGGTTGCAGAAGCCGTGGATCGTCGTCACCCAGGAGCCACCGAGCCCGGGCAGCAGCCCGCGGGCGCGCTCGGAGCCCGACTCGGCGCGGCGCTCGATCTCGGCGCGGATCCGCTGGCGCAGCTCGGCCGCGGCCTTGTCGGTGAAGGTGAAGGCGAGGATCGCGTCAGGGGAGATTCCCTGCTCGCAGGCCAGCTGGCAGTAGCGATCGACGATGACCCCGGTCTTGCCGGTCCCGGCCCCGGCCTCGACCAGGACCTCGGTGCCCGTCGCCTCGATCGCGGCTCGCTGTTCGGGGGTCGGTCGCCGCTCGCTCATCGAACAACCTCTTGTTCGCGCCCCAATCGCCACGGACTCGAACAACCGGCGATCACCGTGACGATTGGGGCGCTCACTGTTCGTCTTCCTCTGCGGCCACGGGCTCGACCGGTGCCCGGTCGCGGCGGCAGATCGGCGCGAAGTCGCAGAACGGCGGGCAGATGCCGTGATCTCGCAGACCCTGGCGGGGGCCCGGGTCGCGATCGATCCGCCCGGCCCGCATCCGGGCGACGATCTCGCCGGCGCGGCGACGGGCGCCGGCGAGCAGCTCCTCCAGCTCCTCGGCGTTCAGCTCGTCGGTCCTGGAGAGCCCGTACCCGGCGAGGTCGGCTGCGGCGTCCTCGCGCACGAACCCCCGCGGCCGGCGCTCGGAGGTCCCGCGCAGCGGGTGGTAGAGGCCACCTACGGCTTCCGCCCCCCAGAGATCGGCGACGGCGATCAGGTAGAGCTGCAGCTGCAGCTTCGCCTCCTCCTCGAGCTTTTCCCGCGGGGAGACCTTGCTCGAGAGCTTGTAGTCGAGAACGAGGGCACGCCCGTCGGCTGCCCGGTCGACCCGGTCGATCGCTCCGTGCAGGCGCCAGCCGTCGATCTCGAGCGCCGCCCGCCCGGCCTCCTCGGATTCGGAGAAGCCCTCCTCCAGCAGCCAGGGCTCGAAGCCCCCGGTCTCACGGCCGGCCTCCTCGGCGAGGAAGCGGGCGAGCAGGCCCTCGACGCGGGCGAGCATCGCCCTCTCGGCCGGGTGCTCGCCAAGCCCTCGCTCCGCCGCGATCTCGCCGAGGAGCTCGCGACTGCGGGCGAGCCAGGCGTCCAGCGAGCCCGGCCGCGGCAGCGCATCGCCGGCCGGCCTCTCCTCGTAGAGGGAGCAGAGAGCGGCGTGCACGATGCCGCCCTGGACGAGCGGGTCGGGAGGCGGGTCGAGCGGCTGGGGGGAGAGCTCATGCGAGACAAACCAGCGGTAGGAGCAGACGTCGAAGCCCTCCAGGGTGGTGCCGCCGTAGGCGCGTACGTCGCCGAGCGCGGCGAGCACGGATGGGTCCGAGAGCGGCCCCGGCGCCCGCGTCGCGGCCTCCGTGTTGCGGGCGGCCTCCAGCCGGGCGCCGATCCGGCCGGCGGTCTCGCCCTCGGCCCCGGCCACCGCGAGGAGCCGGTGTGGGTCGGCGCTCGGCCCCCAGGCGGCGATCGCCCGCGCCAGCTCGGTCTCCGAGGGAGAGTCGGCGACGCGGAAGACGACGTCGGCAAGGTCCCTGCCGCGGGCCTCTTCCTCGGCCGGCTCGAGCAGCTGCCCGACCTCGTCGAGGAAGGGGGAGGGCGCCTCGGCGGCACCGTTCTCGTCGCTGTCGCGGTGGGAGAGGAAGAGCCGGCGCCTCGGCAGCGCCAGGCAGGCGTGGAACAGGTAGCGCTCCTCGGCCTGGTTGTCGTGTCGGGGCGACAGGGTCAGCGATTCGCGCTGGCGCTCGCTGAGAAACGGGTCGAGGTATCCCGCGCCGCGCGGGAACTCCCCATCCTGCAGAGAGGCGACGAACACGTTGTCGAAGCGCGCCGCCCGCACCCGTCGCGGGTCGGTGATCCTGACCCGGTCCTCGACCGGCCCGCTCCAGACGCGCACCGAAATTGCGCTCAGCGCCTGCGCGGCCGCTTCCGGGAGCGGCGCCAGGTCGTCGAGCTCGGCGCGCTCGGCCATCGTGGTGGCGATGGCCCCGGCAGCCCGCATCTCGAGCTCTGAGCCGACGCGGGCGCCCATCGCCGTGGCGAGCGCGGCGAGGTGCGCGGCCAGGTCTCCCGGCCGGCCCGCCGCCTCGCGGACCCCGGCGACGTCCGCCGGTGGCTCGCCGTGCCTCTCCTCCCAGAGCTGCAGCGCCGCCGCCGCCGTCTGGACCCGGTTGCGGCGGAGCCCGCGCTCGAACCAGTCGACCCGTTCCGGCGAGACGCCCGAGGGGCCGCGCAGGTAGCGCAGCAGGTCCCTCGCCCGGCCGGTTCCGAGCACCGCTTCCAGCAGGGCCGCCAGGGAGCCGCCCACCGAGGTGGTCAGGACGGGGACCTCCGCCTCGAGCGCCGTCGGCACTCCGTAGGACTCCAGGACGGAGGCCAGGAGCGGGCCGCGCCGCGCGGGGTCGCGCACGACGATCGCGATCTGCTCCGGGTCGGTCCCGTCGGCGAGCAGGCGTGCAACCTCGAGGGCGATCGCCTCGGCCTCTCCGCTTGCGCCGGCGGAGCGCAGGAAGACGAGGCTCTGGTCGAGGGGCCGGCGCTCCGGCTCGGTCGCGCCGAAGGCCCGCTCGAGGTGGAAGAGGAGTGGGGAGCTCGTGTTGGCGGGGTCGGGCGGGGACTTCTCGACCGAGTCGATCCCGATCTCTTCGAGCGCCTCGAGCAGCGGGGCGCTGCGGGCTGCGAGAGCCGAGTGCTCCTGCTCGTAGGGCAGCGCCACGGTGACGTCGACGGCCGGCGCCAGCGCCTGGATCAGGTCCAGCTGGTTGCGCGTCAGGTCGTCGAGCCCGTAGAGGAAGACCGGTCGCCGCCAGAACCCGTTCCCGGCCCTCAGCAGGTCGATCGCCTCGCGTGCGACGCCATGGGTGTCGACCATCCCGAGCCGGTCGCGCACCTGCGCGTAGCCGGCGAACAGGGTCGCGATGTCGCCGAGGTACGCCGATCCCTCGAGCGTCCCGGCCGCGGCTTCGACGTCCGCCGGCTCCAGCCCCGCTCCCTGCAGCTCGTCGAACAGGTGCTCCAGCGCCGGCGGAAAGCCGGGCCGCAGGGCGGAGCCCCGCAGCGGGCCGATGTCTCCTCGCCGCTCGGCCACCGCCGTCGCGACCGCGCCGAGGCGCTGCGCGGGGGTGAGGACGGCGCCCGGAGGCGCACCGGCCGCCGCGGCCACCGTGGCGAACAGGCCGCCGAAGGTCATCGCGTCCGCGCCGAGGATCGCGCCGTCCGCGCAGAGCTCGCGCTCGAAGGCGTAGACGTCGTCGAGGGTGGGGACCACGAGCACCGGTTCGCGCTCCAGCGCGGCGATCAGCCCGCTCCTGATGCGGCCGGCCCGGCCCGAGTTCGGAGGCCCGTGGATCAGCTTCAGCGCCATGCCCTCACCCTATGTCCGCCCCCGGCGCCCGGCCGCCGCAAACTGCGGTTTCCCAGCGCCGGTTTGGCGTCTTCCGCCCTCTCTAGATTGCACTGCAGATGGCCCTCTGCTTCGTAGACCCAGCCGACGCGATCCGCACGATCGCGGACTCGATCGGGCGTGAGGCGCGCCGGCAGCTGCTCGGCGAGGCCGTGCGCGCCTGGGTCGACGAGATTCCCGACCAAGAGCTCGAGACCCATTACGCCAAGGCGCTCTCCGAGCTGGACGAGCACGACCTCTCGATGCTCGCCGCCTGGCACGGCTCGCTCGAGGTCGGCCACCCCGTTCCCAATCGCGACTTCCTCATGGGTGCCTTCGGCTCACTGGGCGAGAACCGCCGCGAGGCGATGAAGCTCGCCGCCGGCTTCCGCGGCGAGGAGGCCGTCGACGCCGGGGTCACCGAGGAGGATGCGCTGGAGCTGGTCCTCAGCCTCCTCTCCCCGCCGCGCCAGATGGAGCTGGCCGTGGAGGCCGTGGAGCTCTACATCTGGGATCGCGCCGGCTCGGACAACTAGGATCTGGCAAGGGAGCCAAGCGACCCGCCCCGGGTTCGGTTTGGGGATGCACGAGTACCTTGCAAAGGCAGAGTAGTTCCTATAATTTGTCCAAAATCTGGCTAGGCGGCAAATTGGGAGAACTGTGTTTTTGGGCGGAGGCGGCGGGTTGCCTCCCTTTCAGCCCGGGCTCCTCCGAAAGCGAACCATCCCAGGACGTGATGCCGCGAAAACGGAGAGGAGCCCCAGTCGCATTGCTCGATCGCGCTGCGCACAGGTCCGACCTCTCTTGTCTCGTCTGTTGATGTAGGGCGCAATCGCCGCTCGGGCGGACCGAAGGGGAGGGAGATGAAGCTGTGACTGCCGAGAGGACGGGCTCTCTCCTGACTCCCAAGCGGTCCGGCGGTTTCGTACCGCCTTCGATCCAGCCTGGAAACGACGTCAACAACAACATCATCGAAGTGCTGGTTTCGGTTGCGTCGTTCCTGCACCCGGACGCGGAGACGATCGACGCGCTGAGCCCCCAGGAGAGGGCGAGATGGACCAAGTTTCAGGATGCCGTCGTCAAGGGGCACTACAGCATCACGGACCTGATGACCATGCTCAAAGAGGTGGTCCGGGAGCAGAGCGACGCAGAGCTCGAGCACAAAAGGCAGCATGGGCGCGAACGACAGGAATTCTTCGATCAGCGGCTTACCGAACTCAAGGCAAACTCCGGCGAGTTCAGGGAAGAACGCAAGCGGGTCATGAACCTGATCACGCTTTGCGTCATCGCCTTGGTCCTATGCGCTTGCCTGACGGCCGTTTTCGCCAAGTCCTGGGTCCTTCCAGGGGCAGGGGCCTGTGCCGCCCTGGTCGCCGCGATCGGCGTCCTCACCGGCCTCCGTGCCCAGATCACCAAGGGCGATTCGCCCCATGCGTTGCCCTAAACCTCACGTTTCGCCCCCGGTGCTCGTTGAGTTGACGATGGACAGGCAGGACTTGACTTTCGCGTCCGGGGCGGATGAGTGCGCGGCTTGGCTTTTCCCTGCCGCTGGTGGCTCGGCGGGATCGCCGATCGTCGTCATGGCGCACGGCCTGTCGGGGACGCGGCGAGATCGGCTCGGACCCTTTGCCGAGCGGTTTGCCGCTGCAGGCTTTGCGGC
Organism: uncultured Solirubrobacterales bacterium; assembly: GCA_963753585.1. Classification (GTDB taxonomy): domain Bacteria; phylum Actinomycetota; class Thermoleophilia; order Solirubrobacterales; family 70-9; genus VRUE01. The sequence continues at coordinate 149,657 of CAVWCU010000001.1, forward strand.
GCTCGTCTTCGATCATCGAGGGTTCGGCGACAGCGGCGGTGAGACCGATCTCTTCGATCCCCGCATGCAGCTCGAGGACTGGCGGGCGGCGATCGCCTTCGCCCGCTCCCTCCCCGGGGTCGACCCGGCCCGGGTGGTCACCTTCGGATCCTCGATGGGGGGTGGAAACGCGCTCGCGGTCGCTGCGCAGGACGCGCGCGTCGCCGCCGCGATCAGCCAGGTCCCCTTCCTCGACATCGTCCGCCAGGCGCACCGCTCCTCGCCGTCGGTGGCCGCCCGGATGCTCGCGGTGGCAGCGCGGGGACGGCACGTCCCTGCCGTAGGCCAGCCCGACGAGCCCGCCTTCATCAACGCGCCGGGTGGGGAGGAGGGCTGGCGCCGGGTCGTCTCGATCGGCGAGGACTCGCGCTGGCGCAACCGCGTCTCCTCGCGCTGGCTCCTCGGCCGGCCCTTCCGCCCGGTCCGGCACGCATCCAAGCTGCACTGCCCCTGGCTCGTCTGCGTCGGCGAGGCCGACCGCGTCGCCCGGCCCGGCCCGGCGATCGCCGCGGCTCGCCGCGCCCCCAAGGGCGAGCTACGCACCTACCCGGGCGTCGACCACTTCGACGTCTACGACGGCCCCGAGCACGAGGCTCTCCTCGCCGACCAGCTTGAGTTCCTGCATCGGCACCTCAACTAAGCGAGCGTCGCGCGGATCTCCGGAATCGCCTGCTCGTTGTCCTGGAAGTGGACGGCGTGCAGCCCGGCCTTGCGGGCGCCTTCGACGTTGACGAGGACGTCGTCGACGAAGAGGCAGGACTCGGCCGGTTTGGCGATTCGCTCCAGGGTCAGCTCGTAGATCCGCGACTCGGGCTTGCGGCAGCCGACGAAGGCCGAGTCGACGACCGTCTCGAAGATCTCGTCGACCGGCAGCATCGAGCGCCACAGCGGCTCCCACTCGCGCACGTTGTTCGTCAGCATCGCCATCCGGTAGCCCTCGGCCTTCAGCTCCCGCATCAGCTCGATCATCTCCGGGTTCGGCTCGAGCGCCTCGAAGTAGATCTCTTTGAAGCGGTGCATCTCCGGCCGGTGGCCGAGCAGCGGCTCGAGGTGCTCGGTGAGCAAGTCGAGGAAGGCGACCTCGGTGATCTCGCCCCGCTCCATCTCGAAGAGCGGGTTCTCGCCGTTTGCCTCGGCCGCGACCTGCATCGCCTTGCCGAGGATCTCGGTCGTGATCCCGGTCTGGTCCTGGAAGGCCATGAACGACTGGATCAGCGGCGTGGTCAGCACGCCGCCGAAGTCGGAGACGATCGTGTCGATCTTGTGACCCTCAGCCATCCCGGGAGACCACCTCGTAGTGGCCGAGCCCTTCGCGCCCCTCGAGCGACCAGCGGAAGAAGGCAATTTGGCCCTTCAGGCCCGGATGGCTCACCGCGCTGGAGTTGATCAGCGTGCCGGCGCCGCGCAGCGGCTGTCCCTCCTCCTCGTCCAGCCATAGCTCCAGCGTCGCCCGCCGCTGCACCCCGTCGGGCCCGTACTCGGTCGAGAGCAGCGTCTCGGAGACCTCGACCGGCGCCCCGTCGGCGCCGCAGAGCACCGCGGAGACGTGCCTCCTCGCCGTGCCCGCCCGCTCGCTCGGGACGGACCGCGCTCAGCGCGAGCAGCCCCCCGTCGGAGAAGACGATCCCGATCGACCGCCGCACGATCTGTCCCTCGCTGCTCATCGGGCGGGAAGCCTAGGAGAGATTGGCGAAACCTGCGTGGGCGGCCGGGCACGGGGTCCGGCTACGATGCCGTCATGGCCGAAGACACCGCTGTTCTGACCGAAGACGATGTCATCGAGGCGCTCGAGGAGGTGATCGACCCCGAGCTGGGGCTCGACTTCGTCTCGCTCGGCCTCGTCTACGACGTCGAGATCGAGGGCGAGGAGGTCTTCGTTACCTTCACCCTGACGACCCCCGCCTGCCCGATCGGCCCCCAGGTCTCCGAGCAGATGAAGGAGTTCGTCGGCGACCTCCCGGGAGTCTCCGCCGTCCACCCCAAGATGATCTTCGACCCGCCCTGGAGCCCCGAGATGATGACCGAGGACGCCAAGTTCGCACTTGGCTTCTAGGCAGGGATCCTCGCTTTCGCGATGGCCGTCTCGCTGCATGACCCGCAGGGCGATAGGCGCCTTGCTCCTGGGCCTGCCGGCCGCGCTGGCATTCGCGATCGGAGGCTGCGGCGGCACCGGCAACACGGAGCCTGACCCTGTCGCTACGGTCTCGATCAGCGGCCTCTATCCGGACTTCGATCCCGCTAAAACTCGCTACGTATCGCGATGCGGCCACGGTGCGGCGGCAATCCGCGTCGAAACAGGGGTCGGGACGAAGGTCGCGGTCGGCTCGGCCGAGCCGAGGACGGGCGCCATGCAGGTCGACCCCGGTGTTCGCCCTGGCGAGAACTTCACCCTCACCGTCGCCAGGAGCAATGATCGCCGTACCTACGAGGTGCGGTGCCTCCCTGCGGACTTTCCGAAGTGGCGGTTTCAGGGCTTGCGTCCAATCGATCCCGGCCTGTTCGTGGTCAGCTTCAAGGCTTCGCGGGACGCACGTCCTTGGGTGATCGTCTTCGATCACGAGGGTGTCCCGCGCTGGTGGTACAGCCCTGACACCCGGGCGCTCTGGGCACAGATCCTGGCCGACGGCAACGTCGTCTGGGCACGATCGTTCGGTGACGGATATGGGCTGGATCCCCGCATGGCCCATGAGGTCCGCTCGCCCTCCGGAGAGCTGATCCGGGTGGTGAGGACGAAGGGGGAGATCATCGACGGGCACGAGTTCCGGGAACTGGGCAACGGCAATGTGCTCGTTGACACCTACGCTCCCGGCACGAAGGTGAACCTGAAGCGCTTCGACGGCCCCAAGAGTGCTTCGGCAGTCTTCGGGGAGATCCAGGAAGTCGATCCCGATGGCCAGGTGGCCTGGCGCTGGAACTCACGCGGGAAGATCGGCCTCGGCGAGACCGGACGGTGGTGGCGCAATGTCCTCAGCAACGCCAAGCACAGCGCACGGGGGGTCACCACCTTCGATCCCGTGCACATCAACTCGATCGAGCCACGAGGACCTGACGAAGTGGTGGTGTCGATGCGCCACACCGATGCGATCTACGGCATCGAGCGCTCGACCGGCGACATCGTCTGGAAGCTGGGCGGCACCCCGACGGCCGACTCGCTGCGGATCGTCGGCGACCCGGCAGTCAAGCTGTTCGGCGGCCAGCACGACGCCCGTGTCGAGGAGGACGGCGACGTCAGCGTCTACGACAACGGCAAGGACCGGCCCCGCCGGCCCCGCGTCGTCTCCTACAGCCTCGACCTGGAGAAGGGCACTGCGACCTACCTCGGGCAGCTGAACGAGCCTCGGATCACGACCAGCCACTGCTGCGGCTCGGCGCGACCGCTCGAGGGAGGAGGCTGGCTCGTCAGCTGGGGGGACAATCCGCTGGTGACCGCCTTCGACAGCGGTGGGCGGACCGCCTTCCGCCTGGAGTTGGCCGCCTCCACGTTTCGAGCCGTTCCAGTCCCCGAGGGCGCGACGAGCGTCGCCGCGCTCGACCGGGGCCTGGAGGCAATGGAGCAGAACAACTAGTCCGGCAGTCGAGGACTCTCCTCGTCCACCTCTTCCGCCTCGGCCTCGAAGTCGTACTCCCGTCTCGGCGCCGCGGGTCCCCTCGATCCAGGCATGCCCACGACCACGAAGCGCCGGCCGACGTACCCGCGCAGCAACCGCCGGACGATCGCGCGGGTCGGGGGGACGAGGAAGATCAGGCCGACTATGTCGGTGACGAAGCCGGGAGTGAGCAGGAGGGTGCCGCCGATCGCGATCAGCAGGCCGTCGGCCACCTCGCGACCAGGGAAGCGGTGCTCGGCCAGCGCCAGGTTGAAGCGGCGCCAGGCCCCGCGGCCCTGGTGGCGCAGCAACAGCGAGCCGAGCAGGGCGTCGGCGAGGAGCAGCGCGATCGTCGGCCAGACCCCGATCAGCGAGCCGATCTGGATGATCACGTAGAGCTCGACGATCGGGACGACGATGAAGAGGACGACGAGCAGGGCGGCCACGGTCAGGCGGGGGCGACGGCGCTTGCCGCTTCCTCGAGCTCAGCCAAAGAGCGGTTGAGGCCGGCGGCGAAGTCTTCGACGTCCTCCATCGAGTCGTAGTCGGCGAGCAGGCCGAAGCCGACACGGCCGTTGTAGCTCATGATCGCCACCGCCATCGCGTGGTTCTGCGGCAGGAAGGCGACCGGGAAGACCTCCTCCAGCTCGCGGCCGAGCACGTAGAGGGGGAGCTGGGGGCCGGGCACGTTGGTGACGATCATGTTGAAGAGCCGGGTCGAGAAGTTGACCCTCGAGGCCTGCGCCAGCAGGGTCGGCGGCGCGAAGTCGTTGAAGCGGGCGATCACTTCCGCCCCGAGCGCCTGCTTGGAGCGCTTCAGCCCCTCCATCTGCTCGCTCACGACCCGCAGTCGCCGCACCGGGTCCTCGACGTAGACGGGGAGCGGCCCGCGCATCGCCGCGATCCGGTTGCCCAGGTCGCCCCGCTCGTCCTGCGTCCGGATCGAGACCGGCACCAGGGCCCGCAGCTCCAGGCCCTCGGTGCGGACCCCGCGCCCGTGCAGCCAGTCGCGCAGGGCGCCGGTGACCACGGCGAGCACGACGTCGTTGACGGTGCCGCCCAGGCTGTCCTTGATCCGCTTGAAGGTAGCCAGCTCCGAGCGCGCCCAGGTGAAGCGCCGGTGCGGGCCGATCGGCTGGTTCAGCGGCACGTCGGGCGCGGGGTCGGCGAAGGCGCCCACCACCTCCCCCAGGCCCTCGACCGCCTCGCCCAGGCGCCGCGCCGCCGACTCCGGATGGCGCACCGCCTCGACCGCGCGCTCGAGCAGCTTCACCGGTGCGGCGGCGGCGTCGACCGCGCCGCGCGCCATCAGCTGGGCAGTGGTCGGCTCGGGCGACGGCACCCAACCGTCTTCGCTCGCCGCCGGCTCGGGCACCGGCTCGAGGTCGAAGAGCACGGTGCCGATGTCGACGCCGGAGATGCCGTCGACCATCGCGTGGTGGGTCTTGGTCAGGAGGGCGAAGCGGTCGCGCTCCAACCCCTGCACCAGCCACAGCTCCCAGAGCGGCTTGTGGCGGTCGAGCTGCTGCGAGAAGACGCGGGCGGCGAGGCGCTTCAGCTGCTGTTCGCCACCCGGCTCGGGCAGCGCGCTGTGGCGGATGTGGTAGGTGAGGTTGAAGTTGACGTCGTCGGCCCAGAGCGGGCGTCCCGCCTCCAGCGGCGGCACGACGATGCGCTGGCGGAAGCGCGGCACCTGGTTGAGGCGGCCGCGCACGTGCTCGACCAGGTCGACGTACTTCGGCGGCGGGCCCTCGAAGACGAGGATCGCGCCGACGTGCATGTGGCTCGCCGAGCTCTCGTTGGTCAGGAACGAGGCGTCGACAGCCGTCAGGCGGTCGAGGTGTCGTCCTTGGGTTGCCATTGATCAAGGCTAGCTACTCTGCACACATGCCCTCCCCTGCCACGGCGGCCCCGAAACGGGTCCTGCTTGCAGCGCCGCGCGGCTACTGCGCCGGCGTCGATCGGGCGGTGCAAACGGTGGAGCGGGCGCTCGAGCTCTACGGCCCCCCCGTCTACGTGCGCAAGGAGATCGTCCACAACAAGCACGTGGTGGAAGAGCTGTCCAAACGCGGCGCGATCTTCGTCGAGGAGGAGACCGAGGTGCCCGAGGGCGAGATGGTCGTCTTCTCTGCCCACGGCGTCGCCCCGGCGGTCCACGACAACGCCGCCGCACGCAACCTGCGCACGATCGACGCCACCTGTCCTCTGGTGACCAAGGTCCACGTCGAGGCGCGGCGCTTCGCCGCCGACGGCTACACGATCGTGATGATCGGCCACGAGGGCCACGAGGAGGTCGAAGGGACCACCGGCGAGGCGCCGGGCGCGATCGTCCTGATCGAAACCGCCGCCGAGGTCGAGGCGCTCGAGGTCCCCGACCCCGAGAAAGTCGCCTTCATCACCCAGACGACTCTCTCGGTCGACGAGACCGCCGAGGTGATTGCCGCCCTGCGGGCCAAGTTCCCGGCGATCGTCAGCTCCAAGTCCGACGACATCTGTTACGCGACTACCAACCGCCAGATCGCCGTCAAGCAGCTCGCTCGCGAGTGCGACCTGGTCCTCGTCATCGGCTCGACCAACTCCTCCAACTCGAACCGCCTGGTCGAGGTCGCGCGCGAGCACGGTGCCGCCTCCTACCTGATCGACAACCACACCCAGGTCGAGGAGGAGTGGCTCGACGGGGTGGAGACGGTCGGCATCACCTCCGGAGCCAGCGCCCCCGAGGAGCTGGTCGAGCGCCTGGTCGAGCTCTTCCGCGAGCGGGGTGCCGCGGAGGTCTCCGAGCTGCGCACGGTGCACGAGGACGTGCGGTTCATGCTGCCGAAGGAGATTCGGGAAGAGCTCTCCAGCGCGTGATCCAGACGCGGTTGGACGTGGAGTTTTCAAGGCGCGCATCGATGGGGATGTCAGTCGCTGCTGCCCTCGTGGCGATGCTCTTTTGGATAGCGCCGACGGCATACGCCGTCGATATGCCGACATTTGGGAAGCGCTTCTGCAAAGGAGATCCGGTCCAGGACTATGAGGCGATCCTCGACCGAATGCCATCCGTTCGTCATCCACCCGCTTCGGAGCAGTTGCCGTTTGGTCCGAGGAACCTCTCCCTCTATCAGTCTGCGATTAGCCGTGTGATCGTCGGTCGGGGAGGGTTCGGCTATGGCTTCTTCGACGACACCTACGGTGTACGTGAGGAGGTTCATCTCTACTGGGACGTGACCACGACCCTTTCGCGAATCACCCGCAATGGCAGTGTCATCAGAACGATCGACTCCGAAAATCAGTATCTGGGCGTGGTCAAGAAGATCGGTGACCGCAGTTTCTGGCTCGATGTGCCGCCCGGGCCGGCGTTCTACCGCTTCGATATCGAGTTCCGAGACCACCGGTCGGGCGAGATGCTCGGCAGCTACTCCGAATACCTTCGGGTGGTCAAGCCACGGTTCCGCGCTCGACTCACCGTCAATCGAACTTCGTTCAGGCCAGGGGAATCCGCATACGCCCGGATTGAGAATCCAGGCACCATTTGGGCTGAGTTCGGCGTTCCATACGCAGTCCAGCGATTGGACGGCGCTGACTGGACGAGGGCGCCAGGGGCTCCGCAGGGGCCATGGATCATGCCCTTGCTCTTTATGGGAAGCGGTGGAACGGGGTCGTGCATGAGGTACCAGATTCCGACCGACGCTGAAGTCGGCCGATACCGGTTCGTCAAGGGGATCGCACCCATGGGCGGCAAAGGCCGGGGGTACTTCACCGAGTTCGACGTAATCCCTTAGGTCGGGTCGGGGGAGGCCACCTAGACCCTGAGTAGCGCTTCTTCCCACATAGGACGAGGAAGTCGTCCCCTTACCCCGGGATACCGGCCGCGAAGCTGAGGGACCAGATGCGGAGGCCCGTAGAGGGTCGGAGGACCAGATCGTGGGGCTCGTGTCGGGGGTGCTCCGTGAGCGGATGGAGAGCGGGGCCGTCGATCTCAATCTCCGCCATGGCTGAGCCGTCGAGCTCGATCGCGATCTTGCCCGAGCCCTCGGCGGTCACGTAGGCGCCGCCGCCGGCGTACTCGACCCGCAGCTCCTCGCCGTCCCCGCCGGCGGTCCAGGGCCGCTCCCCCGAGCCACCGGGAAAGACCTCTTCGGTCGGCGGCAGTACCCGAGCTCCAGGGCCGTCGGTCGGGCGCAGTGCCTCCATCGGCTCGGGCAAGGACTGCAGAGCGTCGAGCTGGCGCAGCTCGTCCTGAATCGCCTCCTCGGTGGCCAGGTATTCGCCCTCGCCGAAGTGGAACCAGCTGAGGGCACCGCCGGTGGTCCAGAGGAAGAGGCTGGGCCAGCCCTCGCATCCGTAGGCGTGCCAGAGGTCGCGTTCCGCATCGATCGCGACTGGGAGCTCGACGCCGCGCTCGTGCACCCCCGCGGCGACGTTCACCGGGTCCGAGCCGAAGGGGAAGCGGGGCGCCTGCACGCCGATCGTGGTCAGCCCGGCGTCGCCGTAGCGACGATCCCACTCGATCAGGTAGGGAAGCGTGCGCACGCTGTTGAGCTGGGAGTAGTCGAAGAAGTGGACCAGGACCGGCCCTGCCGCGGTAAGCGCGGGCATCGGGCTCGGCTTCTCGCCGATCCAGACGAGGCTGGGAGGCAGGTCCGGCGCCCCGATGTTGTCCCGCTCCGGCCGCATCGCCGAAAGCTATTGCCTTAGGAGCGCTTAAATCTTTCCGATAGATTCCCGCGAGCAATGTTCGAGATCCTGCTCGCGCTTGTCCCGCTGTTGGCGCTCTTCGTCTCGCTGCTGCTGGGCGTCTACCCCGGCTGCGAGGCGATCGTCAGGCTCTCCGAGCGGATCGCGATGCGCCGCCGCCCTCGTGCCGCGGGTAGGCAGCCTCATCCGGCTGCTCCTTTCCTTCACTCCGTCAGCGGCGGTCTCCTGATCGCCTTCGGCCTCGCTCAGCGGCCGCCGCCCGTCGCTCCCTAGCGAGAGAACGAACGCGCCGCGACATCTCGGTCGCGGACGAGCCGCGTGGGCGAGCGCCCGCGCTCGAGTGAAGGAGCACTGATGAAATCGAATACCACCCGGGTGATCTTGGGAATCGCAGTCGTAGCCGTAGCGGTTGTGCTGCTGATCGTCCTCAAAGACGACGGCAAGAGCGCCAGTGAAGAAGTCGATAGTGCAAGCAACGCTCCGGCCAAGACGGAACAGGCCCCTACGGGTAACGAGAAGGGCCAGGACAAGCCCGCCATTCCCACGATCATCATCAAGAACGGCGAACCGGTTGGTGGCATCGCCGAGCTGACCTTCGACGAGGGAGACCGCATCCGCTTCAAGGTCGAATCCGACGTCAGCGACGAGATCCACGTGCACGGCTACGACCTGATGAAGGACGTCGAGGCCGGCGGGTCGGTGACGTTCGACTTCCCGGCGACGATCGAAGGCGTGTTCGAGGCCGAGCTGGAGGAGCGCAAGCAGCCGATCGCGGAGCTGACCGTCAATCCATGACCTCGTCCCTGCTGCCGGTCGCGCATGCCTTGGCCTCGCGGCAGGACTTGCCGATTCCGGCCTGGCTGTTCGCCTGGGGTGCGTCGATCGTCCTGATCGTCTCGTTCTTTGCGCTCTCGGTCGCATGGCGCACGCCGAAGTTCGAGCAGGACCGGTGGCGACCGCTCGGGCCCCGCTTCTCGCGGGTCCTGCTCGGCCGCCCCGTGCAGGCGGTGTGTGGGGCGGTGGGCGTCTTCCTGCTCGGCGTCGCGATCTACTCCGGGCTGCGGGGGACCGAGGCTCCCGACCGGAACTTCGCCCTCACCTTCGTCTTCGTGACCTGCTGGCTCGGCTTTCCGCTGTTCAGCGTTTTTCTCGGGGACGTCTTCAGGCCCTTAAACCCGTGGCGGGCGATCGGTCGTGGGGTCGGCGGGGCGTTCTCGGCCCTCGCCGGCCAGCGGCCCGCGCACCTGACCTACCCGGACGCGCTCGGCCGCTGGCCGGCTGCGGTCGGTCTTCTGGCTTTTGTCTGGATGGAGGTTGTCTACGGGACCAGCGGCGGGGTGGCCGTCGGCGTCTCGCCCGAGAACACCGCCACGGCCGCCCTGGTCTACACCGCCTACACGCTTGTGATGATGGCCGTGTTCGGGGTCGAGAAGTGGTGCAGGACGGGGGAGGTCTTCTCGGTCTACTTCGGGATGTTCTCTCAGCTCGGCGCGTTTGCGGTCAAGGACGGCAGGCTGGGCAGGCGCCTGCCGTTGGCTGCGGCCTCCCACTGGGCGACGGTGCCCGGCTCCCTGGCGGTGGTGATCGCCTCGATCGCCACGACCAGCTTCGACGGTGCCCAGGAGGCGGCCTTCAAGGGGGCGATCGAGCAGACCTTCGATTGGCTTGCGGGGACCGGGCTCAGCCTGACCGCCTCGCTTCGAATCACCAACACGATCTTCCTGGCGCTCTGCTTCGCGGGGGTGGCGATCATCTACCTCATCGGGGTGAAGGGGATGGGGACCGTGCGCGGTGCGCCGTCGTTCGGAAAGCTCCGCTCGGGCTTTGCCCACACCCTGATCCCGATTGCCTTCGCCTACCTGGTTGCCCACTACTTCAGCCTCTTCGTCTTCCAGGAGCAGGCCCAGTTCACCTACCTGCTCTCCGACCCCCTCGGGACCGCGACGACCGACCTCTTCGGCACCGCGTCAGGGGGCATCGACTTCAATCTCCTCACCGCCAACGCGATCTGGTACGTCCAGGTGGGGGCGCTGGTGATCGGCCACGTCGTCGGCCTAACGCTCGCTCACGACCGTGCGACTGCCTATTGGGGGGACTTTCGCCAAGCCGCGCGTTCGCAATATTGGATGCTCGCGGTCATGGTGTCCTTCACCTGCTTTGGGCTTTTTCTGCTCTCGGCTGGGAATTCCTGAAAGCAATGAACCCGCTTTTTGCGGAGAGTAGGTGTGAATCACCACCCTGTACACGGATTTCTACCGATGAAAGCCCGTTTACATCTGGTTTACTGAAAACCGAGTCTTTCACTTTGACTCTCCCACTCCTTGTTGCGCCGGGACCGCTGTTTTCGCAAGGCCGGCGGTTTCGGCGCATACAGGGGGCCATACTTTCCCGAGATGGCCGCCCTGCTTCCCCTCGCGCACGCGACCCACTGGCTCTGGGTCCTCTACGTGCCGCCCCTCCTCATCGTTCTCGCCTCGATCATCAGATCCAAGCTTCTGGAACGCGGCGCCGGTCGGGACGAAACCAGCTCTGGAGAGAGCAAGCGTTAGAGGATCTCGGCAAGCCTGCGCTCGAGTGCCGCCGAAACCTCGTCTCGCACCGGGCCCTCGGCCAGCCTTTCGACCAAGGACTCGAGGAACCCTTCGACGATCAGCGACTTCGCCTCGGCGGGGTCCAGGCCGCGCGAGGTGAGGTAGAAGAGCTGGTCGCGGTCGATCTGGGCGACCGCTGCCGCGTGAGTGCAGCGCACGTCGTCGGCGAGGATCTCCAGGCCCGGGATCGCGTCGGCGTGGGCCTCGGTCGAGAGCAGCAGGTTGCGGCACTCCTGGAAGGCGTCGGTCTGCTGGGCGCCCGGGTCGACTTTGATCATCCCGCGCCAGACCGCGGTCGCCCCGGCGGCGAGGACGCCACGGAAGGCGAGGTCCGAGTTGGTGTTCGGCGCCGCGTGCTCCTGTGTGGTGTCGTAGTCGAGGTGCTGTCCGGCGCCGCCGGCGTAGCCACCCGTTACCCGCGCCTCCGAGCCGGCTCCGGCCAGCTTGGTCTCCATCCGCACCTTGCCCCGGGCCGAGCCGAATCCGAGCGCGGCCCACTCGAGCCGGCCGTCGCGCTCGACCTGGGCGCGTTGCGTGGCGAAGATCCAGGACGACTCGGAGATGTCCTGGGTGTTTGCGTAGCGAAGGGTGGCTCCCTGGCCGACGCTCAGCTCGACCACGGCGTTGAGCAACGCATCGACGTCGTCGCCGGGGGAGGACCAGTGTTCCCACACCTCTGCCTCGGCGCCCTCCTCGAGGACGACCAGCGTGCGCCAGTTGACGGCGGTACCGCTGTGCTCGAGTGGGATCTCGATCCGGATCGGGTCGGCGACCTTGACGCCACGCGGCACGTGGACGAGGACGCCGTCGCGCGGGGAAGCGTCGTTGCGGGCGACGAACGGGTCCTGGGAGTCGACCAGCGACCCGAGGGCTTCTGCGAGGAGCTCGGCATGGGACTCGGCCGCTTCGTCCAGCGAGATGACCGTCGCGCCCCCGGCTCCCTGGACCGAAGCCCCCGCTGTCCCCGGTTCGTAGGCGTCGACGTCGAGGCCTGAGAGGTCGGTGAATTCCCACCCCTTCGCCTTCTGGTCGGGAAGGGGGGGCAGCGTTGCGACCTCAGCCAATGCTTCCCTCCATCTGCAACTCGATCAGCCGGTTGAGCTCGACCGCGTACTCCATCGGCAGCTCCTTGGTGACCGGCTCGATGAACCCGTTGACGATCATCTTCGAGGCCTCCTCCTCGTCGAGCCCGCGGCTCTGCAGGTAGAAGAGCTGCTCGTCGCCGATCTTCGAGACGGTGGCCTCGTGTCCCACGTCGGCGTCGTTCTCGTCGATGCGGATCGTCGGGTAGGTGTCCGAGCGGGAGTCCTCGTCGAGCAGCAGCGCGTCGCAGACGACCTTGGAGCGCGATTCGGTCGCCCCGTCAGCGATTTCGAGCAGGCCGCGGTAGGTCGCCCGGCCGCCGTCCTTGGAGATCGACTTGGAGAAGATCGAGGACGAGGTGCGCGGAGCGGCGTGGATGATCTTGCCACCGGCGTCCTGGTGCTGGCCGTCGCCGGCGAAGGCGATCGAGAGGATCTCGCCGTGGGCTTCGGGCCCGAGCAGGTATATCGACGGGTACTTCATAGTCAGTTTCGAGCCGAGGTTGCAGTCGACCCACTCCATCGTCGCCTTCTCGTGCGCGACGGCCCGCTTGGTGACCAGGTTGTAGACGTTCTGCGACCAGTTCTGCACGGTCGTGTAGCGGACCCGCGAGCTCGGCTTGGCGCAGATCTCGACCACCGCGGAGTGCAGTGAGTCGGTCGAGTAGACCGGCGCCGTGCAGCCCTCGATGTAGTGGACGTCGGCGCCCTCCTCGCAGATGATCAGGGTGCGCTCGAACTGGCCCATGTTCTCGGTGTTGATCCGGAAGTAGGCCTGCAGGGGCATCTCCACCTTGACCCCGGCCGGCACGTAGACGAAGGAGCCGCCCGACCACACCGCCGAGTTGAGCGCCGCCAGTTTGTTGTCGTTGGCCGGGATGATCGTCGCCCAGTACTCGCGCACGAGATCCTCGTGCTCGCGCAGCGCCGTGTCCATGTCGGTGAAGATCACGCCCTGGGCCTCGAGCTTCTCGTTGACCTGGTGGTAGACCACCTCGGACTCGTACTGTGCGCCCACCCCGGAGAGGAATTTGCGCTCCGCCTCGGGGATGCCGAGCCGGTCGAAGGTGTTCTTGATGTCCTCCGGCACCTCGCTCCAGTCGCGGCTGTTCTTTTCGGAGGCGCGGACGAAGTAGTGGATGTCGTCGAAGTCGATCTGGGCGAGGTTGCCGCCCCAGCTCGGGGTCGGGCGCGAGTAGAAGTGCTCCAGCGCCTTGAGGCGGAAGTCGCGCATCCACTGCGGCTCGTCCTTGTACTCGGAGATCGATTCGACCACCTCGCGGCTGAGGCCCTTCGGCGCCTTGTAGGCGTATCCGGTCTCGGAGTCGTGAAAGCCGAACTTCTCCTTGTAGTCGGCGTTGATGCCGGCGAGCTCTCTTTTCTCCGCTACGACCTCAGGTGTAGCCATGGTCACTCGACCTCCAGGGTGATCGTGTCGCCCACGACGGCTGTCGTGAACGTCTGCACCGGGGCGAAGGCTGGAAGCGTCTTCGGCCTGCCGGTGCTCAGGTCGAAGAGGGAGCCGTGGCGCGGGCACTCCACCGTGCATGACGCCGCGTCGAACTCGCCCTCGGCGAGCGGCCCGTCGTCGTGCGAGCAGCGGTCCTCGATCGCGTACAGGGTGCCGTCGCAGTTGAAGACGCCGATCTTGCGGCCGTCGTGCTCGACCAGGCGCATCGCACCCGGCGGCAGCTCGGCTGCCGGGCAAACGCTGATCGTGCTTGTGGTTGTGCTGTCCGTCACGTTATTCCTAGTGCTCTTGTCGGATTTTAGCGACGTGAGAGGATCGCAGACCACGGCCTTCGACGGATTGGAGATCAGGATGAGCGAACGGACCAGTTATGCGCCGGGTACCCCGTGCTGGGTCGACCTGGGTTCCCCCGACCTCGACGCGTCCATCGAGTTCTATGCAGCGCTGTTCGGCTGGGAGGTGCCGGCTTCGGAAAACGTCGAGCAGACCGGCGGCTACCGGCGGGCGACGAAGGGCGGGGTTGACGTCGTCGGGATGATGCCGCTGATGCAGGAGGGCCAGCCGCCGGCATGGACGACCTACATCTCGGTCGCGGACGCGAATTCGACCGCGACCGCCGTGAGTGAGGCCGGGGGCACGACGATCGCCGAGCCGATGGACGTGATGGGCCTCGGCACGATGGCGATATTCGCTGACCCGACCGGGGCCGTGTTCGGCATCTGGCAGCCCGGAACGTTCCCTGGCGCGGGCCTCGTCAACGAGCCGGGAGCCCTCTCCTGGAACGAGCTCAACACACGCGACCTGGGGGCCGCAAAGGCGTTCTACGGCGCGGTCTTCGGCTGGACCTTCGAAGACAACGACATGGGCGAGGCGGGTTCCTACACGACGATCAACCTCGGCGACGCAATGGTGGGCGGCATCCTCGACATGACCGAACGCGGCGTGCCCGAGCAGGTGCCGGCCCACTGGCAGGTCTACTTCGCGGTCGAGGACACCGATGCGGCGGTCGGGCAGGCCAAGCAAGGCGGTGGCAGCGTCATGGTCGAGCCGATGGAGGTCCCGGCAGGCCGCTTCTCGATCCTCCTCGACCCGCACGGGGCGAGCTTCGCCGTGATCGCGCTTGCCGAACAGGCTGCGAGACGCTAGAGCGAACTGAGGTCGGTGGCCGCTTCGCTCGGGTCGCCGACCTTGCCCTCGTCCTCCCATTCGGCGGGCTGGCCGAGGCTGGCGCTCTTCACGACCTTCAGGCCCAGCATCGCGCACTTCATCCGCGTCGCCGAGATCTCGATGCCGAGCAGGTCGAGGACGAACTCCTTTGGCAGCCGCAGCAGCTCCTCGCGGCTCTTGCCGGCCAGCTCGTCGGTGAGCAGGGAGGTCGCCGCGGTCGAGATCGCGCAGCCCTTGCCGTCGAAGGCGATCTCGGCCACCCGGCCCTCAGCGTCGAGCCGGATCGTCACGTGCTGCTCGTCGCCGCAGAACGGGTTCGTGTCCTCGAACTCGAGGTCGGGCTCCTCCAGGCGACCGAAGTTGTGCGGCCGCTTGTAGTGCTCGAGGATCTGGTCTCGGTAGAGCTCGTCCATCAGAGCCCGAACACCCTGCGCGTGTCGTGGAGGCCCTCGACCAGGCGGTCGATCTCCTCGGGCGTGGTGTAGACGCCGAAGCTGGCCCGGGCGGTGGCGGCTATGCCGAGGCGGTCCATCAGCACCTGGGCGCAGTGGTGGCCGGCGCGGACCGCGACGCCGTGGCGGTCGAGGATCTCGGAGACGTCGTGGGCGTGGACTCCCTCCAGCTCGAAGGAGACCGGGCCGATTCGCTCCGGCGAGCGCGACGGTCCGAAAACGCGCAGGCCGGGAACCTCGCCGACACGCTCCAGCGCGTAGTCGGCGATTTGACGCTCATGGTCGAGCACGGCATCCATGCCCACCCCGTCCAGCCATCGCAGCGCCGATGCCACCCCTACCGCCTGTGCGATCGCCGGTGTGCCGGCCTCGAATCGGGCGGGCGGGTCGGCGTAGGTCGTGCCCTCGCGAGTCACCTTGCGGATCATCGAGCCGCCGCCGAGGAAAGGCGGCATCGTGCGCAGCAGGTCGAGCCGCGCCCAGAGCGCGCCGATACCTGTCGGCGCATAGAGCTTGTGGCCGGTCAGGGCATAGAAGTCGACGCCCAGCTCGGCGACGTCAACCGCCATCTTCGGCGCCCCCTGGGCACCGTCGGCGAGGACCAGCGCTCCGGCGTCGTGCGCCAGCCGCGAGATCTCCGCCAGGGGATTCTCGGTGCCGAGCACGTTGGAGACGTGGGTCACGGCGACCAGCTTCGGACCCCGTTCCAGCAGAGATGCATAGACGTTCAGGTCGAGCAGCCCATCCTCGCCGACCGGTACCCAGTCGATCTCGGCCCCGACCCGCTCTGCCAGCTGCTGCCAGGGGACGATGTTGGAGTGGTGCTCCATCTCGGTGAGCACGATGCGGTCGCCCTCGCCGACGTTGGCGTCGCCCCAGGCGCGGGCGACCAGGTTTATCGCCTCGGTCGCGTTGCGGACGAAGACGACCTCGCGCCGGTCGGCGGCGCCGAGGTGGTCGGCGACCGTCGCCCGGGCGCCCTCGTAGGCCGCCGTCGCCTCCGCCGAGAGCGTGTGCGAGCCACGATGGACGTTGGAGTGGTTGGTGCGCTCGTAGCGGTCGACCGCCTGAATCGAGGCCAGCACGCGCTGGGCGCTGGCGCCGCTGTCGAGGTAGGCCACCGGACGCCCGTGGATCTCTCGCTCCAGGGCGGGGAAGGAGGCCCGGACCTTCTCGATCGGGAAGGGCAGCGTGGGGGAGGAGCGCTTGGCCGTCGTCTGCTCCATCGTCCCCGAGGTCAGGCGGTGGCGCCCGCCTCGACCTCCTCGCGAATCCAGCCGTATCCCTTCTCCTCGAGCACGCCGACCAGCTCCGGGCCGCCTTCCTTGACGATCCGGCCCTCGAACATGACGTGGACGAAGTCGGGCTTGACCATGTGCAGGATGCGCTGGTAGTGGGTGATGATCAGCACGCCCATGTCCGGGCCGGCGAACTTGTTGACGCCCTCGGCCACCGTGCGCAGCGCGTCGATGTCGAGGCCCGAGTCGGTCTCGTCTAGCACCGCGACCTCCGGCCGCAGCAGCGCCAGCTGCAGCAGCTCCATCCGCTTCTTCTCGCCGCCGGAGAAGCCCTCGTTGAGGTAGCGGCTGGAGAAGTCTTTCGGGATGTTGGCCAGCGCCATCGCCTCCTGGGCGACCTTGGCGAAGTCTTTGATCTTGATCGGATCTTCACCGCGAGCCTCGCGGTGGGCGTTGATCACCATCCGCAGGTACTTGCTGACCGATACGCCGGGGATCGAGACCGGGTACTGGAAGGCCATGAAGAGGCCGGCGCGAGAGCGCTCGTCGGGGTCGGCGTCGGTCAGGTCCTCGCCCTTGAAGGTGATCGTCCCCTCGGTCACCTCGAGCGCCGGGTGGCCCATGATCGCGTTGGCGAGGGTCGACTTGCCCGAGCCGTTCGGCCCCATCAGGGCATGGACCTTGCCCTTCTCCACGTCGAGGTCGAGGCCGCGGAGGATCTCCTTGTCCTCGGCGCTCACGTGCAGGTTGCGTATCTCCAACTCAGCCAATTTCACTCCGTTTCTGGGTTTTGGAAGGTCTGCCCGTCAGGCTGCCGTGCCGACCGGGGCCCGGCGCTCGCCGGTGGTGCCGGGGCCGGCGAACTCCACCAGCTCGGCCAGCGTGGTGCCCGAGAGGGCTTTGGTGACGCCGCCCTGCACGCGCGTCCAGAGCAGCTTCGTCGCGCAGGCGCGGTCGCCGTCGTCCTCGTGCGAGCAGAGCACTTTGCCGTCGGGCGAGTCGTGGAAGCACTCCATCGGGGCTATCTGCCCTTCCAGCGCCTCGACGACCGCGTCCATCGTGATTTCCTCCGCCGGCTTGGCCAGGCGGTAGCCGCCGTGCGCGCCCCGGGTCGAGGTGACGAGATCCGCCTTGCGCAGTTTCGCCACCAGGTGCTCGAGGTAGGAGAGCGGCAGCCGCTCGGCCTCGGCGACGGCGCTGAGCGAGATCGGCATCGAGCCGGGCTGGCGGCCCAGCTCGACCATCAGGCGGACGCCGTACTCGGCTTTGGTAGAGAACAACATGGGACCTAAATCCTACTGAAGCGGTCGGTTATACCGCTGTGCCGCGCGACTCAGGGCTCGATCAGGCCGCGGCGGATCGCGTAGCGCACCAGCTCGACCCGGTCGCGCATGCCGAGCTTGCGCATCGCGTTGGCGCGGTGGTTCTCGACCGTCTTCTCGGAGAGGTGCAGGATCTCTGCGATCTGCTTCGTCGTGTTCGCCTCGGCGACGAGCTTGACGATCTCCTCCTCGCGCGGGGTCAGCTCCTCCTCGCCGCTGGAGCCGCGCTCGAGCACGTCCTTGATCAGCGTCCGCTGCGCCTCGGGGGTGAGGAACGGCTCGCCGCGCTCGACCGCCCGGATCGCCGCCAGCAGGTCGGTGTCGGCCTGTGCCTTCAGCACGTAGCCGGAGGCTCCGGCCTTGAGCGCCTCGAAGAGGTAGCGCTCGTCGTCGTGCATGGAGAGGATCAGCACCGAGACGTCTGGTGCCTGGAGCTTGATCTCGCGCGTCGCCTGCAGGCCGGTCAGCTTCGGCATCTTCACGTCGAGGATCGCCAGGTCGGGACGCTCGCGCAGCGCAAGGTCGCGCGCCTCGGCGCCGTCGGCGGCCTCCGCCACCACCTCGATGTCGGCCTGCCGCTCCAGCAGCAGCCGAATTCCGGAACGGACGATGCCGTGGTCGTCTGCGATCAGCACGCGCAACATCGGCTCAGTCTGTCAGCCGAAAGGGGGAGAGTTTCACGCTTGGCGACTTACCCTCCGCAATGGAGCGGAAAGTCGCCAAGCCCGACCTGCAAGTCGCGAAGATCGCCGCGAAGCAGCACGGTGTCCTGTCGGTTCGGCAGCTGCGCCGCTGCGGGTTGAGCGAAGCGGCGATACGCCGCCGGCTTGCCGCGGGCCGGCTGCATCGGCTGCATCGAGGTGTGTACGCCGTGGGTCACGTCGCCTTGGCGCCGCAGGGCCGGCTTTTGGGGGCTGTGCTGGCCGTGGGCTGCGGCCCCCACGATGGAGGAGCCGTGCTCGCGCACTGGGGAGCGGCGGCAAGTCATCGGAGCGCGGCGTTCCTTTGGGAGCTGGTCTCCGACGCGGAGGGTGCTTGCCACGTCATCGTCTCCGGCGACGCCGGTCGTATGGCGAGGACCGGTGTCTATGTGCACCGATCGGTCACGCTGCTGCCGGCGGAGGTAACTCTCCGCCACGGTGTTCCGGTGACGACTCCGGCGCGAACGATCGCCGACCTGCGTCTGGCGGCTCGGGCGCGTCTGCCTGGCGAGGTTCCCCCGCGCGAGCTGCGCCGCGCGATCCGGCAGGCGAACGTGCTCGGTCTGCCGCTCGACGAGGCGGACGCAAGGGATCACACTCGTAGCGATCTAGAGGGGGCTTTCCTGTCGCTCTGTCGCAGGCACCGCCTGCCTCGGCCCGAGGTCAACGCTCGCATCGGCACTCACCTGGTCGATTTTCTCTGGCGCGATCGTCACCTGGTCGTCGAAACCGACGGCTACCGCTTCCACCGTGGCTTGACGGCATTTCGCGACGACCGTGCCCGGGGAGTCGAGCTGGCGAGTCGCGGCTACGAGGTGGTACGGCTTTCCGAAGAGCAGCTCGATGACCCGAAACAGGTGGCGAAGATGCTCGCCACGAAACTTGGCTGTCGGGTTCCATCCCGCTAACCCGGGACGGTGAGGCGGACGGTGGTGCCGCGACCGGGGCGCGACTCGATCGTCAGCTCGCCGCCGATCAGCAGCGCCCGCTCCCGCATCCCCCCGATCCCCAGGCCGCCCTCGGACTCGTCGAAGGCGAAGCCGCACCCGTCGTCGGCGACCTCGAGCGCCACGCCGCCGTCCTCGCGACGCCGCAGCAGCACAGAGATCCGCTCGGCGCCGCTGTGGCGGGCGGCATTGGAGAGGGCCTCCTGCGCCACCCGGTAGACGACCAGCTGGGCGTCGTCGGCGAGGTCGGCGAAGTCGCCCTCCGCCGCGAACTCGGCCTCGATCTCGCCGCGCGCGAGCTGCTCGACCTGTCCCGCCGTCGCGGCCGCGAGGCCGAGGTCGTCGAGCGCGGTGGGCCGCAGCTGACGTGCGAGCGAGAGCAGCTCGCGCATCGCCTGATTGGCCAGGGCCTTGGTCTGCGCCAGTTCCCCCTCGAGCTCGGGCGGGGCTGAGGCCCGTGCCGCCTCCAGCCGCAGCAGCAGCCCGGTCAGCGACTGGTTGACCTCGTCGTGCAGGTCGCGGGCGACCCGTGCCCGCTCCTCCTCCTGCGCCTGCAGGGCGGCGCTTCCGGCGCGGCGCCGCTCGGCCTCCAGCCGCTCCATCATCCGCAGGAAGGCAAGCTCGATCCGCTCGACCTCCTCGGTCTCGCCGACCCCGTCGATCGAGCGGGGGAGGACTGGGCCTGGCCGGCTCAGGTCGACCTTCTCCATCTCCTCGATTAGGCGCTCCAGGGGCGCGAGGCGGCGGCGCACGACGAGCAGGCGGACCGCGAGCGTCGCAGTCACAGTCGTCAGCGCGACGATGACCAGGGTCGTCACAGGGCGAGAATAGGGGTTGACCCCTATGGCCCTATCGCCGGGTCGAGTCCATACTTCGAGGTCCAACCGACCCGAGGAGCTATCACGCGATGACCACCACCAAGCAGTCCACCTGGGGCGCGACCCTGCGCACGACGATCCTCCTGGCATCCCTCTCCGGGCTGCTGGTCGTCATCGGCGCCCTGATCGGCGGGCCCAGCACGGCAGGCCTCTTCCTCGGGATCGCGCTGCTGATCAACCTCGGCTCTTACTTCTTCAGCGACAAGCTGGCGCTGAAAATGAGCGGCGCCAAGCCGATCGAGGAGTCCGAGGCGCCGCGGCTCTATCAGATCGTTCGCGAACTGACCACGCGTGCCGGCCTGCCGATGCCGCGCCTCTACATGATTCCCCAGGAGCAGCCCAACGCCTTCGCGACCGGGCGCAACCCCAAGCACTCCGCGGTTGCGGTCACGCAGGGGATCACCAAACTCCTCTCCGAGGACGAGCTACGCGGCGTCTTGGCCCACGAGCTCGCCCACATCCAGCACCGCGACATCCTGATCCAGTCGGTCGCCTCGGCGATCGGCGCCGCGATCACCTACCTCGCCTACATGCTGATGTGGTTCGGCAACGACGACGAGTCCCCACTCAGCCTCGTCGCCTCGCTCGCCCTGGTGATACTGGCGCCGATCGCGGCGAGCATCATCCAGCTCTCGATCTCGCGCCAGCGCGAGTACGCGGCCGACGCCGGCGGGGCTGAGATCTGCGGCAATCCGGAGTCCCTCGCCAGCGCCCTGTTGCGTCTCGAGCAGGGGGCGGCCGCGATCCCGATGCGGGTCAACCAAGCCGCGGAGCCGCTCTACATCGTCAAGCCCTTCTCCGGCAAGGGCATCGCGGGGCTCTTCTCGACCCACCCCCCGATCGAGGAGCGGGTGAAAAGGCTTCGCCAGATGCGCCCCAGCCTCGGCTGAGCTCGCCCGTCGCCGACTTCGTCAACCGGCCCCGCTCCAGGGGCCGGCTTTCGTCGGCTCGCTATACTTTTTGAAGTAAAGCCTGATCGGATTTAAGGTATTTAGGAGAGGCATGGCGACAGAGGCGCAGACAAAGCACCAGGTCGAGGAGATCGAGCCCTTCGAGGCTGCGCAGGAGATCGAGGGCGGCGACGTCGTCCTGATCGACACGCGCGAGCCGCACGAGTTCCAGGAGGCCCGGATCGAGGGCGGCGAGCTCGTCCCGCCTGGTCTGCTCCGCGACGAAATCGCCACCGCCGCTCCGGACCGCTCCGCGCGCACGATCCTCTATTGCCGCAGCGGCAACCGCTCCTACAAGGCGGCCGAGCAGATGGAAGCGCTCGGCTACACCGACGTCGCCTCGATGGCCGGCGGCATCCTCCTCTGGCAGGAGCAGGGGCTGCCCGTGGTCGCGACCGAGGGAATGAGCGCCGAGCAGCGCGACCGCTACTCCCGCCACACGCTGCTGCCCGAGGTCGGGGTCGAGGGCCAGCTGAAGATGCTGAACGCCAAGGTGCTGCTGCTCGGCGCCGGCGGTCTCGGCGCGCCGACGGCGCTCTACCTGGCGGCCGCCGGCATCGGCACGATCGGGCTCGTCGACGACGACGTGGTCGACGCCTCCAACCTGCAGCGCCAGGTGATCCACAGCACCGAGCGGATCGGCACGCCGAAGACCGAGTCGGCGCGGCTGACGATCGAGGCGCTCAACCCCGACGTGAAGGTGATCGAGCACCGCATGCGCCTCGACGCCTCCAACATCCTCGGGATCATCGAGGACTACGACGTGATCGTCGACGGGGCCGACAACTTCCCCACCCGCTACCTGCTCAACGACGCCTCGGTGCGGCTGCGCAAGCCGGTGGTCTCGGCCTCGATCCTCAGCTTCGACGGGCAGATCTCGACCTTCGTCCCCTACGAGGGGCCCTGCTACCGCTGCCTCTACCCGACTCCGCCGCCGGCCGAGCTGGCGCCGAGCTGCTCCGCCAACGGGGTGCTCGGGGTGATGGCGGGGACGATGGGAACGCTCCAGGCAAACGAGGTGCTGAAGCTCGTGATCGGCATCGGCGAGCCGCTCGTCGGTCGCCTGCTCCTCTACGAGGCCCTCGGCACCCGCTTCACCGAGCTCAAGGTGCGGCGCGACCCCGAGTGCCCGATCTGCGGCCCCGACGCGGCCGAGATCCCCGAGTCCGAGATGGGCCGGTTTCCCGACTACGACGCTTTCTGCGCCGGCTAGCCGGTAGCTTTCCTGCTCGATGGCGACGGTTCGCATCCCCAAGGTCCTGCAGGCGCAGACGGGTGGCCAGCCCGAGGTCGAGGCCGCCGGCTCCAACGTGGGCGAGGTGCTGAGGGCCCTCACGGCCGCGCACCCCGACACCGGCGCGCAGCTCTTCGGCGAAGAGGGTGAGCTCAACCGCTACGTCAACGTCTACCTCAACGACGAGGACGTGCGGGTCCTCAACGGCCTCGACACAGCCGTGTCCGACGGCGACACGGTCGTCATCCTGCCGGCGATGGCCGGCGGCTGAGACGGCTGCAAACCGGCGTCCTCGGTCGCTCGCGTGCAGAGCACGCCACGCTCCCTGCGTCCTGGGCAGACTTGGTTTTCGCCGTCCCAGAAAGCCTGGCTATACTTTTTGAAGTGATGGGAGAGCTACTAAATCGACCATGCGGCGGACGGTTTGGAAATATTGTCGAGTCGATCGGCAACACGCCGCTCGTAGAGCTGCCGCGGATCTCTCCCAATCCCGACGTCCGCATCTACGCCAAGCTCGAGGGCCACAACCCGACCGGCTCGGTCAAGGACCGCGTCGCCAAGTCGATGATCGAGGCGGCCGAGGCCGAGGGCGCGATCGAGCCGGGACAGACGATCCTCGAGCCGACCTCGGGCAACACCGGCATCTCGCTGGCGATGATCTGTCGCCGCAAGGGCTACCCGCTCAAGGTCGTGATGCCCGACAACGTCACCGCGGAGCGCACCCAGCTACTCGAGATGTACGGCGCGGAGATCGTCTACTCCGAAGGCGCCAAGGGCTCCAACGGCGCGGTCGAGGTGGCTCTGGAGATGGCCGAGGCCCCCCAGTACTTCATGCCCTACCAGTACGGCAACGAGGCCAACCCGCTCGCCCACTACAACGGCACGGCGGTGGAGATCCTCGACGAGCTCGACGAGGTGACGGCCTTCGTCGGCGGCCTCGGCACCGGCGGCACCCTGATGGGCAATGGGCGCCGGCTGAAGGAGGCGAACCCCGAGACGTTGATCGTCGCCGCCGAGCCGATGCAGGGCGAGATGGTCCACGGCCTGCGCTCGCTGGACGACGGCTTCATCCCGCCGATCATCGACATCACCCTGCTCGACCGCAAGATCATGGTCTCCAACCGCGACGCGGTCGTCTGGACAAGGAAGCTGCTCGACGAGGAGGGCGTCTTCGCCGGCGTCTCCTCCGGCGCCATCGCCGCGATCGCCGTCCGCATCGCCGGCGAGCTCGAGGGCGGCAACGTCGTCTTCCTCATCCCCGACGACGGCTGGAAGTACCTCTCCTCCGGCGTCTACACCAAGCCGATCGAGGAGATCGAGAACCTGGATTCCACCGTTTGGTGGTAGCTGCCTCGTCTCACCCCAGCCGATGCGAATTGCCAAAAGCCTGATCGACGAGATGGTCGCGCACGCGCTCGAGGATCTGCCGAACGAGTGCTGCGGGATGGTCGGCGGCAGCGACGGCGAGGCTGGCGTCGTGATTCCGGTGGCGAATGCCGCGGCGAGCCCGCTGCGCTTCGAGATGGACCCGCAGGGCCAGTACGACGCCCTGATGGCGATCGAACGCGACGGCAAGGAGCTGCTCGCGATCTACCACTCGCACACCAAGAGCGCCGCCTATCCCTCCCAGACCGACGTCAACCAGGCGGTCAGCTGGCCCGATGCGATCTGGGTGATCGTCTCGCTCGAGGATGCCGAGGCCCCCGACGTCAAGGGCTACTGGCTCAAAGACCTGAAGATCGCCGATGCCGAGCTCGTCGTCGAGTAGCGGCGGGCGCCTGGTCAAGGTCGCCTACGGCCAGACCGAGATGGAGGCGGAGATGATCCAGGGACTCCTCTCCGAGCATGGGATTCCAAGCATGCTCAAGCGCGCCCCGGGCTTCGACAATCCCGACTTTCTCGCGGCGGGGCCCCATCTGGTGCTGGTGTCAGAGGCGGCAGCCGAGGAAGCCCGAGAAGTGCTCGAGGGCGCCCCGGGGTCAGACTAGGCCGGGCCCGGTCGCGCGATCTCGCGCAGGTAGTCGCGCCAGGCCGCCTCTATGTCTCCGATCCGCGCTTCGAAGGCGGCCTCCAGCGTTGCCGCGGCCCCGCCCGGCAGAAGCCGCAGGGCAAGTCGCTCGCAGGCGTCCGGGCCGCGCTCGGTCTCGAGCAGGTCGAAGATCGTGCCGCCGAGGATCACCGCATCGCGGCGCGAAGGGGGGAAGGAGGGCCGGGCGCTCTCGCGCAGGCGGCGGATCACCGCCGCCCGGTAGAGCCCGACCTGGCGGGCGAAGTACTGGGCCCCGCCTTCCACCAGCCAGGCCCAGCTGAGGTAGCGGGCGAAGCGGCGAGGCGTCCAGGAGGGCGGCAGCTCGGGGTTGTTGGCTGCGATCACCAGCTGCGCGTAGAGCCGCTCGGCGGTGCCGCGCAGGGCTTCACGCGAGTCGTCTCCGGCGGCCCGGCGCTCCATGTGCGGGTCGTTGAGGACGTGGAGCTCGGTCGCCATCGCCCAGCCGGCCAGGTAGCGGCGCCCCGCCGGCGCCGCCGACCAGCGCGCGGCCGGCAAGAACGGGTGGGCGAGGGAGAGCAGAGTCGGGTGGGTGTGAACGACGACCGTGACGTCGCCCGGGACCCGCTCGAAGCGGTCCTCGAGCCGCAGCCGCAGTTCCTCCATCCGGTCGAGCGTCCGCTCCGCGAAGGCGGCGTCGCCGCTGTCGTGGCGCGCGGTGAAGCTCAGGGATTGCGTCTCGACCCAGGGCAACGAGCCGAGCCTACTAAGGCTGTCTGGCCAAGCAGATCAAGGACGCAGGGAGCGAAGCGTGCTCTGCACGTGAGCGACCGAGGACGCCGATATGCGCCGGCCAGGCGGCCTTAGACGAGGGCGGGCTCGGCGGCGCCGCACACACCGAGGATCTCGGCGCGGGCGCGGTCGAACTCTTCGTCGGCCATCACCGGGGTGCCCTCGAAGGGCAGGTCGCGGTCGACCTCGACCCAGGAACGGCAGCCGTGGTACTCCTCGCGCACCTTGACGGTGACCGGCCGGGGGATGCGGTGGACCCGCAGCAGCAGTACGTGCAGGGGGTGGCGCCGCTTCCAGTTGAGCCGCTTCTCGGCGTAGTCCGGCGTCCAGACGTAGAAGGGGGAGAGCCCATCGACGACGCGGGGGTCGGCGACCGTGATGTGGTCGGTGACCTCGGCCCAGGCGCGCAGGCGCACCCGCTCGGGCTGGGCGATGCCGCCGTCCTGGATCAGCGCTTTGGCCGGCGGTTCCTCCTCGCCCCAGACACCCTCCTCGAGCGCACGGCCCAGCTCCGGGTGATGCGACTCCCGCACCAGGTTGTTCTGCTGGTGGTCGAAGGTGGGGTAGAGGAAGAAGCGCTCGTGATCGAGCTCGAAGTGCTTGTTCTCCTCGCGGATGCCCCCCTTGCGGAGGGTCAGCAGCTGCTCGCCCTCGGCGAGTGCACGGACCGTCACGGCCCATTCCTTGAAAGCGATCGGCATTTGAAGTCTTACCCTTATGAGGTCGGTGAATCTGTGACCGGGAGGAGGACGCCTCGAACCCTGTCCAGGCAGCCGCGCCGCCTGAATTGCGCATTCTAGAGCAGTCGGCTCAGAACGCAAAATATGTGACGAAGATCACGTCTATTCGTCCGAATGGCCGTGTCCGCCGCCGCCCGGAGTTTCGAACCGGAGTGTGTCTCCTGGCTGCAGTTCGCCCTCGGCCTTGCCCGGCAGCGCCTCGCCGTTGCGGAGGTTGCGGCCCTCGGCTCCGTCGCCGCCGCCCTCGCGACCGTGCGGTGCGTTGCGACGGCGCTCGGCGATCAGGCTGAATTGCATCGGGGCCAGGGCCTCGATCTCGCGGACGATCCCGTCGCCGCCGCGATGACGGCCCTCGCCGCCGCTGCCGCGGCGTAGCGAGAGCTCGCGCACGCGCAAGGGGAATTCGCTCTCCAGCGCCTCGACCGGGGTATTGAGCGTGTTCGACATCGCGACGTGGATGGCGCTGGGACCGTCTGCGTCCGGGCAGGCGCCCTGGCCGCCGCCGAGCGTCTCGTAGTAGGTGAAGCCCTCACCGGAGAGGGTCAGGTTGTTCATCGTCCCCTGCCCTTGGGCGGGCACCGGGCGGGCGCCGCCGAGCGCCGCGATGACGAGGTCGGCGACGCGGCTGGAGGTCTCGACGTTGCCGGCGGCGACGGCGGCGGGCGGCCGGGCGTTCAGCAGGCAGCCCGGCGGCGCGACGACCTCGATCGGCCGGTAGGCACCCGCCGACGGCGGCGCGTCGGGGTCGGTGAGGACGCGGACCGCGAAGAAGGCCGCCGACTTGGTGACCGTGAGGGGGCAGTTGAGGTTGCCCTCGACCTGGGGGTCGGTGCCCGTGAAGTCGAGGACGAGGCTCTCGCCGCGTATCGTCGCCGTGACCCGCAGGACGACGTCGCGGGGCGACCCGCTTGCGTCGTCCTCGAGCAAGTCCTCGGCACTCCAGCTGCCGTCCGGCAGCGCCCCCAGCGCCGCCCGGGTGCGCCGCTCGGCGTAGGCGAGGATCTCCTCCATCCCCGCCCGCAGCTGCGCCTCGCCATGGAGCTCGGCCAGCTCGGCCAGGCGCAGCGCGCCGATCCGGTTGGCGGCGGCCTGCGCGCGGAGGTCGGCGAGTCGCTGGCGGGGGAAACGCATGCGCGAGGCGAGCTCGCGCAGCGTCTCGGCGTCGGCGACGGTCGGGGGGATCACGACCCCCTCCTCATCCAGGCTGGTGGAGCGTGCCGGCATGCTTCCAGGCGTGACGCCGCCGACGTCGGCGTGGTGGGCGCGGCAGGCGACGAAGCCGAGCAGGCCGCCGCCTGAGAAGACGGGGGAGATCAGGGTGACGTCGGGCAGGTGCGTGCCGCCGCGATAGGGGTCGTTGAGGATCCAGTCTCGGCCGGGGCGCTGCTCCAGGCCGAGGACCGCGGCGACCGCGTCTGGCATCGAGCCGAGGTGGACGGGTATGTGCTCCGCCTGCATCGCCAGCTCGCCGCTCGCGTCGAAGATCGCGGTCGAGCAGTCGTGGCGCTCCTTGATGTTGGCCGAGTAGGCGGAGCGGATCAGCGCCGCCCCCATCTCCTCGCAGGCGGCGCGCAGGGCGCCGACCATGACCTGGAGCGTTACGGGGTCGAGCATCATGCCGACCTGGCGCGAAGCTCGGACATATTCCGACTAACGCGCCAGGGCCTCATCGTTCGACCTCCGCGCAGATCGTCCCGGCGGCGTCGACCTCGGCGCGCCAGCCGGGGGGTAGGACGAACGTCGCCTCGGGCATCTCGAAGACCGCGGGGCCGCCGGCGCGGAGGCCCGCCGCCGGCTCGCCGTGCAGCACCGCGGTCTCCACCCACTCGCTGCCGAAGCGCACCTCGCGAGTGCCCTCTTCGAGTGCGCCTGTCTCGGCTGCAACCAGCTGCGGTCGCGGCCCGGGCGAGACCATCGCCAGGCGGACGTGCACGAGCACCACCTCGCCGTCGGGATCGCGGTGGCCGTAGCGCTCCTCGTGGGCGGTGGCGAAGCGCTCGGCGAGGTCTCCCGGATCGGGACGAGTGGTTCCCGGTATCGGCAGCTCGAAAGCCTGGCCCGCGTAGCGCATCTCGTAGACGACCTCGGGCTTGGCGCCGTCCGTGTTCCCGCCGAGGCTTGCGACCAGCTCCTCGACCTCGGCCGCGATTCGCTCGGCGTTCATCTCCGCTCCGCTCAGCATCACCGTGCGGGTCGTGTCGCGGCGACGGTCCGAAGCGCAGAGGCCGAGCGCCGAGAGCACGCCGCCGGCGCGCGGGCAGAGGATCCGCTCGATCCCCAGCTCTGCGGCGATGGCGGCCGCGTGCATCGGACCGGCGCCGCCGAAGGGGAGCAGGGCGAAGCGGCGCGGGTCGATGCCGCGCTCCACGGTGACCACCCGCAGCGCCCGCACCATCTCCTGGTTGGCGATGCGAACGATTCCCTCGGCCGTCTCCAGCTCATTCATGCCGAGCGCGTCCGCCAGTGCGCCTACGGCCGTTCGCGCTGCTGACACGTCGAGCGCGACGCCGCCCGCCAGCTCGGAGCCGGGTGCGAGGCGGCCGAGCAGCAGGTTCGCGTCCGTTACGGTCGGCTCGGTGCCGCCGCGGCCGTAGCACGCGGGCCCGGGGTCGGCACCCGCGGAGCGCGGCCCGACCCGCAGCGCGCCACCCGCGTCGCGCCACCCGATCGAGCCGCCGCCGGCGCCGACGGTGTGCACGTCGACCATCGGCAGCTGGATGACCCGGCCGCCGATCTCGCGCGAGTCGGTACGGCGCACCTCGCCCTCCTCGACCACGCATACGTCGCACGAGGTGCCGCCCATGTCGAGGCCGAGGGCGTTGCCGTCGGCGGAGACACGGGCGAGCAGGCCGGCACCGACGGCGCCGCCGGCCGGCCCGGAGAGGACGCTCCAGGCGCCCGCCCGCGCCGCCTCCTCCGCACTCGCGAGGCCGCCCGAGGAGCGCATCACCTGCGGTTGCGGCAGGCCCGTCGCCGCGGCCGCCTCGCCGAGGCGGCCCAGGTAGCGGCCGAGCAGGGGGGAGAGGTAGGCGTCGATGACGGTCGTCGAGGTGCGCTCGTACTCGCGGAAGCGGGGCAGCACCTCGTGCGAGGTCGAGACGTGGAGGCCCGGGATCTCGCGGCGCAGGTGCTCGGCGATGCGCCGCTCGTGGGCCGGGTCGAGGTAGGAGAAGAGGAGGCAGACCGCGACCGACTCGACCTCGCGGTCGCGCAGCAGCTCCGTCAGCCGCTCCGGCTCCTCCTCGGCGAGCGGCTCGGCGAGGCCCTCGGGCCCGACTCGCTCCTTGGCCTCGAAGCGCAGGCCGGCCTCGACCAGCGGCGCCGGCTTGGGGGCACAGAGGCGGTAGAGCTGCGGGCGGGCCTGGCGGCCGATCTCGAGCACGTCGGCGAAGCCGCGGGTCGCGACCAGCGCCGTGCGGGCACCGCGTTCCTCCAGCAGCGCGTTGGTGCCGACGGTCATCCCGTGCGCGAAGGACTCGACTGCCGAGCCCGCCGCTCCGGCCGGTCGCAGCACCTCCTCCACGGCTGCGATCACGGCTTGCGACTGGTCCTCTGGCGTCGTCGGCAGCTTCGCCGTGTGCAGCCGCTCGCCGTCGAAGAGGACGGCGTCCGTAAACGTCCCG
The DNA here is from genome assembly GCA_963753585.1 of uncultured Solirubrobacterales bacterium. Lineage (GTDB taxonomy): Bacteria > Actinomycetota > Thermoleophilia > Solirubrobacterales > 70-9 > VRUE01. Next base: position 179,138 of record CAVWCU010000001.1, read on the forward strand.
CCTACGTCGACGCCGAGCAGCATGCGTCCACGCTACGTCAGTCCCAGCGCTCGCGGCGGATCTCGCCGCCGCCGCGAACGATGTGGACGCCGTCGAGGCCGGGGTCCAGGTGCGGTAAGTCGGCACGCAGGTGGCCGCCGCGGGACTCGCGCCGCTCCAGCGCGCAGGCGGCGATCGCCGCCGCCAGCGGGTAGGGGTCGCCGAGCAGCTCCTCCAGCTGCTCGGGGCGGCGCAGCGGGCCGGCCAGGCTCCAGACCGCCTCGCGGGTCGCCTCGGTCGGCGGCTGGAAGCGCCACTCGCCGGGCTCCGTCGGGCTGGGCGCCGGCTTCTCCTCCAGTGCCGCGAGCGCCGCGCGACCGCCGAAGACGAAGCACTCGCTGAGCGAGTTGGAGGCCAGGCGGTTGGCGCCGTGCAGGCCGGTGCAGGAGCACTCGCCGACCGCGTAGAGCCCCGGCAGCGAGGAGCGCCCGTCGAGGTCGACCGCGACCCCGCCCATCGTGTAGTGGGCGGCGGGGGCGACCGGGACCGGCTCGGCGCTCGGCCGCAGGCCGGCCTCGACCAGCGAGTCGAAGACGTTGGGAAAGCGGGCGGGGGTGAGCCCGCGCAGGTCGAGCGAGACCGCTTCGGTGCCGTCGGCCGCGAGCCGGTCGAGGATCGCGGCGGTGACCGCGTCGCGTGGGGCGAGCTCGTCGGTGAAGCGGCGCCCGGAGGCGTCGAGCAGAGTCGCGCCCTCGCCGCGCACGGCCTCGGTTATCAGCATGCCGTCGAAGCGCGTGCCGGGGAGGAAGAGCGCGGTCGGGTGGAACTGGCAGAACTCGAGGTCGGCGAGGTCGGCTCCGGCGGCCGCGGCCATCGTCGGCCCGGCGCCGATCGCGCCCCAGGGGTTGGAGGTGCGCCGCCAGAGCGCCGCCGCGCCGCCGGTGGCCAGCACGGTTGCCGCGGCGGCGATTCGCCCGTCGTCGGTCAGGACCCCGTGGCAGCGCTCGCCGTCGCTCCAAAGCGCGGTCATCGAGGCGCGCTCGAGCACCTCGATCAAGGGCTCGGCGGCGACCATCGCCGCCAGCTTCGAGGTGATCTCGTGGCCGGTCGCGCTGCCGCCGGAGTGGACGATGCGGCGCCTGGTGTGGCCGCCCTCCAGGCCCAGGGACAGCTCGTCGTCCTCGTCGAGGTCGAAGACGACCCCGCGGTCGCGCAGCTCGTGCACCGCGCCGGGCGCCTCGTCGGCCAGCACCTGCACAGCTGAGGGCCGGCAGAGGCCGCGCCCGGCGGCGATCGTGTCGGCGGCGTGCTGCGCCGGGGAGTCGCCGGGCTCCAGCGCCGCCGCCAGCCCGCCCTGCGCCCAGAAGCTCGCGCTCTGCGAGAGCGGGGTGCGGGAGACGACGCAGACCGCCGCGCCCCGCTCGGCCGCGACCAGCGCCGTCCACAGGCCCGCCGCGCCGCCGCCGACGACGGCGACGTCGTACTCGGCCTTTGGCGCTATCGCCGTCCTGCCTCTCGCCGGATCGCCTCGACCTGGCTGCGGAGCCAGGCGGCGGCGGATTCGCGAGCCCGAGCCCGCTCGTCGCCGATCGCGCCCTCGGCCTCGGCGGCGCGCTTCTCCGCCTCGGCGATCCGCTTCTCGGCGGCCTCGGCCTGCGCCTCGATCTCGGAGAGGCGGCCCTCCGCCTCGGCGATCACCCGGTCCTTCGCCTCGCGCTCGCGCCGCAGCTCCTCGGCGTGCGCGGCGCGCAGCTCCTCCAGAGTTTGGGAGGCGCGGGCGCGCTCCTTCTCGATATCTGTCTCCAGCGCCTCGATCTCGGCCGCGACCTGCTTCTCAGCGGTGCTCGCCGCCGCCGCGGCCTCCTCCAGCCGCTTCTTGGCCATCTCGACCTGCGCGCTGAGATCTCCGCCGCTGGGCTGCGTCGTTGACTCTGCCATTGCATGCAATCTATTACGCGCAGATGGCCCATCGTCGGCGTATCATTCACTCAGATGTCTTCCTCCCTGCACAGAACCCTGTTGGAGCCTGGCCACGAGGCCGAGTGGAAGCGGTTGAACGCCGAGAAGAGACAGGCGTTGACCCCGCCCCCTGAGACTCCGATCGGTGAGCTGTTGCGTCGTGGCCAGCACCTCTCAGCGCAGGCAGGTGGCCTGCTGCGAGCCGTGGAGCGGGCCGATGGGCAATCTCGATCCTGAGCTCGACGTCGCGGTCGCGGCGATGGTCGGGGAGGGTGCGCGTTTCGTTTTGGTCGGGGGTTTCGCGGTCATCGCAAACCGCTTCGTGCGCGCAACCGAGGACATTGACTTTCTAGTGCCAGACGACGACGAAAACGACCGGCGCATTCTGGCGGCGTTGCGTAATCTCGGCGGGACGCGCCATCGCGACGAGGTCCTCCTGCAGGATGGCCACCTAATCGGTCAAGCCCACCTGCGGACCAAGACAACGGCGGGAATCATCGACATCATCCGCGGTGGGCTCCCACCGCTCGACTATGAGACGGTCGAGGAGCGGGCCCGGGACGCCGACTATGGCGGCGCGAGATTCAAGGTTGCCGGCCTGGCGAGCATCGTCGGTTTCAAGCGCTTGGCCGATCGGCCGCGAGATCGCAATGACCTCGAAGGTCTGGCTGAGGTTCACGGCGAGCTGCCGATCGACGAGATCCCCGGCGTGGATTCCTGACTCGCGCAGTTCGCCAATATAAAGAGGGTATGCCGAGAATCTCCTCCAAGCGTCAGGTGACCCTTTCCGTTGAGAGCCTCAAGGTTGCCGGGCTGAAGCCAGGCGACCAAGTGCGGATCGAGTCCGACGGGCCGGGTCGCATCGTCCTGCATTGCGCCGAGTCCGATCTCGGCGACGCGCTTGGGATTTTCGATGGGTTGTACGAGCCGGACTACCTCGATTGTCTTCGTTCCGAGGGTCGACAGGTGACGCTTCGCCGCGCTGCCCATGGCCTGCTCACCTCAGACCTGCAGACGCCACCCCACGGCCCCGAGGAGGTTCGGAGGCCCTGGAGCGAGCCCGCCGCGCCGATCTATGAGCTGTGCGGCGTCGACGTGCAGCTCCTCGCGAGCGTCTAGCTTCACGCGCCATCGAGAACCGCGCGGTAGGCGACGACCGTGCGCTCGGCCATGCGGTGCGCTGAGAGGGAGGCGGCCCGGGTTTTGCCGTCGACGCGTGGGTCGGGCGACTCCAGGAGGGGCCGCGCCGCCGCCGTCCATATATCTAGCTCGAACGGTGCGCACAGGACGCCGTCCACGCCCGCGAGTACGTGGGGGGCGATCCCGACCGGCGTCGACAGCACCGGCACGTCGCAGGCGAGCGCCTCGACGCAGGCGAGGCCGAAGCCCTCGTAGTCGGAGGTGACGAGGACGGCGTTGGCGGCGTTGACCCAGAGCGGCATCTCGTCGGGGTCGATCGCGCCGCCGGTGAGCAGCTCGGCCTCGCAGGCGCTAGCCAGCTCTGCGGCCCGGTCGTGCCGCTTCTCGGGCCGGGCCGGGTTGGCGGGGAAGAGCAGGTAACGGCCGTCGGGGTCGAGCCCGAGCCGCCCCCGCGCTTCCTCGCGGGGCACTCGCCGGAAGCGTCCGAGGTCCGGCCCGCAAGGCAGGACCGCCGAGCCCGGCACGGGGGGGAGGCCGGGCCGGCCGTCCTCGGCCGAGAAGAGCGCCCGCGAGACCGCGGCGACCAGGTCCACCCGCCAGGCCAGACGGTGCGACGTCGGCCCGACGACCGGGTGGCGCACGTCGGTCCCGTGGAAGCTGACGACGAGGGGCCGGGCTCCCGCCAGCAGCGCGCACCACCCCACCAGCCCGTAGTGGGCGTGGACCAGGTCGAAGCGCTCGCGCCGCAGCAGCCGGCGCAGCCGCCGGGTGGCGGGGCCGTAGTGCTGGCGGCCACGCGGGAAGGAGAAGACCTCGACCTCGACGCCGAGCTTCCGTATCTCCTCCACCTGGTCCTGCACCCAGCGCCCCCGCTGCGGGGCGGAGGCGTCGGGAACGAAGTTGGTGACGACCAGGACGCGCACGCGTTGAGACTATCCGCGAGCGGTATGCAGCTCAGCAACTCTCGGGATCGGGCTGGTGGGTACGCATGGCGATGTCGTCTCCGCCGCCCTTGGACCTGAGTGAAGCGGGTGCGATCGCCGAGGGCGAGAACCTTGTCCTTGCAGGAAGCGCCCTCGAAAATCTACTGACACCCCGGCTGACCCAAGCTAACGCTGGACTGGGGCGTCGGGTCTGTCTCGGCGGACACTCAGCGCGAAGCGCGTCCGCCGAGACGGACCCGACGCCCCTCACCGGTTCAACCCTTCTCGATCGTCACGCTTTCGATCAGGACCGGCACCTTGGGCTTTTCGTCGGTGGTGCCGAGCTCGTCGATCCGGGCGACCACGTTGAAGCCCTTGCCGATCCTGCCGAGGAGGGCGTATTCGGGTGGGTAGCCGGTGTCGAGGCTGGTGACGACGAAGAACTGGCTGCCGGATTGGCCGGAGGGATCGTCCAGCTCCTTTGCCATCGCGACGACGCCCTTGGTGTAGGCGGTGTCGGCGGGAGGGGGCTCGGTGACGGTGTAGCCGGGGCCGCCGTCGCCCTCGCCGGTGGGGTCGCCGCCCTGGACGACGAAGCCGGAGACGACCCGGTTGAAGTCGAGCCCGTCGTAGAAGCCTTCGCGGGCGAGGTAGGCGAAGGAGTTGGTGGTCTTCGGCGCCTGCTTGGTGTCGAGCACGATCTCGAAGCTGCCGCAACTGGTCCGCACGGTCGCGGTCAGTTCTTCGCCCGGCTTCACCGTCTGCTTCGGTGCCTGCAGGGTTACGTCCCTCGGCTCCGGCGCCTCGACCGCCTTGCAGCCGGGAACGCTGGCGACGTCGGGGGAGTCGTCGCCGCAGCCGGTTGCCAGCGCCGCGATCGCGATCGCGAGCACTGCAAAGGCCCTCGGTGTACGTCCCTCCGGCATGGCGGGGGAGACTAGCCGATCGCCACCTGTAAACCCATCAATCTGTCTGAAAACACGCTGACTTCCAGGCAAAACTGCCCAACCCTTGACAAAAGAAACACGAGTATCTACCCTCCGGCAAGTCGGTAAACACGGGTATCCACCCATGGAGACCGACAAGCCCGCTTCGGCGGGCAGGGAAACCAACAGGGAAAACCGATTCGGCTGAGGTCAGGCCAGGGCCCTACGGGGAACGGCACGACAGCAGCGGAGGGGAGAGAAGTTGAGATACCGGGCGAAGCAGCCAAGGGCACGATTGAGGTCGTGTACCGGGAGAGGCCCTGCCTCACTGCCACGCCGCGTTCTCCCCCTCGTTCCTGTCGCTGTCTCACCATCCGACGCGGGCCACACGGCCAGCGTCGACCTCTCCGTATCGCCCGCCGCGGCCTCACGAGGCCAATCGGGGAAATCGAGTCGCCCAAAGGCCGCCGGGAGCGGCTCGGCAGGGGCTCAAGCACAAGGAGAGAGCACGTGAGAGGCACCTCGAAGGCATCGCCTTCCAGATCGAAATCGAAGATTCTGAAACGGCTGCGCACGCGAATCGGCGTCCCCGCGGCCCTGATTGCGGTGCTGGTCCTGGCCTTGCCGGGCAGCGCGTCGGCGGCTCTCGGTGACACAGAAGAATTCTTCGCACCGACGCAGCCGACGAAACCCCACTCGCTCGTCGAGGGCCCCGACGGCAACGTCTGGTACACCGACTCCACCGTGACCAAAATTGGCAAGGTCACTCCCTCGGGCACAGTAGAAGAGTTCAGCCCCGGCCTCGCCGGCCCTGCGCTCAACATCACGGCCGGGCCGGAAAGCAAGCTCTGGTTCACCGAGAAGACCGCCAAAAAAATCGGCTCGATCAACACTTCCGGTGGCGGCCTCACGGAGTGCTCGATCCCGGCAACGGCAAAAGAACCGGAATCCATCGCCGCAGGGTCTGACGGCAACCTCTGGTTCACCTTCGCCCCGGAAAGCGGGGGCAGGAGGATCGCCAAAATGACCCCCGGCTGCAGCATTACCGAATTCATCCCCGGCACCACCCCCGGCTTCCTCACCGGTTCCGTCCCCGCCACGATCATCGCCGGCGACGACGGCAACCTCTACTACGGCACCATCGGCGCGACCAAAACGATCGGCAAGATCACGCTGCCCGGCGAGACGTTCACCGAGTTCACGGTCGCCGGCAGCAACCCGAACCAACCCCACTCGCTCACCTACGGCGGCGACGGAAGGGTCTGGTTCGCGACCAACAACGCGACGGAAGAAAGAATCGGCGCCATCACCACTTCGGGCACTGTGTCCTATTACCCCACCGGGCCGGGTACCAACCCTGTGGCCGGGGCTTCCCTCACCGGGTTCACCACCGGCGCCGACGGCAACGTCTGGGCCAGGGAACCGATCGCCCGGCTCGAGAAACAGAAGGTCACGATCAAAACCAACCCCGGCGTAGAAGACCTCGGCGGTACCTACAAACTCAAATTCGAAGGCCAGGAAACCGCTCCGATTGCCTGGAACGCCTCCATCTTGGAAGTCGAAGCCGCACTGGGAGCCATTTCGACCATCGGCGGCGTTGCAAACGTCAAAGTCGTCGAAACCTTCACCGGCGGCGCAACAGTCGAACGAACGATCGAATTCGAAGGCAAACTCAACCGTACCGACGTTCCTCAGCTGGAATGCGTAAGCGGCGGACTCACGGGCACTGGAGTGACCTGCACGGTCGAAATGACCCAAACGGCGATCGCCCAGAAGCTCTACCGCTTCAAACCGAATGGGGAATTCACCATATTCCCGCTGAAACCGCGAACGCTGGGAGTGACGCCGGCAGCCTCAACGTTCGGCAAGAACGGCACCCTCGTGTCCGGTCCTGGTAAAGACCTCTGGTACACGACTGCGGGCGACGCGAATTTCGTCTCGACCACGGCGATCGGCAGGTTCGACCTGGCGGTCGTTGAAGGCCCCGAACTAACCATCACCAAAGAAGGCACCGGCGACGGCACGGTCGTCTCGAGCCCCGCGGGGATCGAATGCGGCGGCACCTGCTCAGCCAAATTCGCCGAAAACACCCAAGTCACCCTGACCGCCTCCCCCGACTCCGAATCCCTCTTCGTCAGCTGGAAAGGCTGCGAATCGGGCGGAGCCCAGGGGCGCCAGTGCAAAGTGACGATGGACGCCGCCAAGACGGTCAAAGCCAAGTTCGAACCGGCCAACGACGTAACCGTGGAAAAGGCGGGCGACGGCACCGGCTCGATCAGCGGCGTCACCTGCGGCAATACCTGCACCGAGGCCACCGCCGCCTTCCTGGCGTCCAAAACGGTGACCCTCAAAGCCAAGCCGTATGTGAAGAACTCCGAATTCGTCGGCTGGAGCGCCAGCCCGGCCAGCTGCACGCTCCCCGAAGGCCCCAAAGGACCGTGCACGCTGTCGGGTCTGACCGAAGACCAGACGGTCGAGGCCGAGTTCGCCGAACTCGATAGAGAAACGCTCACCGTGGCCAAGTCCGGCAACGGCCAGGGCACCGTGAAGAGCAGCCCGGCGGGGATCAACTGCAGCTACACCTGCAGCTCCAACTCCGCCTACTTCTACAAAGGCACCACGGTCACCCTGACTGCCACCGTGCAGGCGGGCAAAGGCTCGACCCTCGGCAACTGGGGCGGAGCCTGCTCCGGCACCGCGGCGACGCCCTGCGTCGTGACCATGAGCGAAGCCAAAGAAGTCACGGTCGGATTCAACTAGGGGGCGTAGCTACTAACGCCACCTAGAAGCAAGGCCAAAGCCCCGGGAGCCAACCGGCTCCCGGGGCAGCGGCTAACCGCAGGACAAAGCAGCACGACGAACACAACAGGGGGAACTTGGGAGATGAGACGAAGCAAAGGCCACAGCACAAGCGCAAAGACAGCGCTCAGCGCCCTCGCGACCATCCTCCTCGCCTTCCTCCTCGCCGCACCAGCACAGGCCGACCCCCCGGCCCACACAAGGGCCAAAGCCCTCGACGTCACAGGCCTCAACCACGCCTGCGGCGCAGCCGCGGACACCAACGGCGACCTCTACGCCTCCTCCGCCGGCGAGTCCAAAGTCAAGGTCTTCGACGCCGCGAACCACACCACCCCGATCGCGCAGATCGCCAACGCCAACGAACCCTGCGCCCTGGCCGTAACCACCACGGGCAACCTCTACGTCTCCGAGAGCGCCACCGGCAACGTAGTCCGCTACAAACCCACCACCTTCCCCCTCGAAGCAACCCCGACCTATGGCGCCGCCGAACCGATCCACTCTGACGGCGACGCCGAGGGCATCGCCGTCGACCCCTTCGACAACCGCCTCTACGTCGCCGCCGGCGACCGCATAGCCGTCTACAAAGCCGACGGCACGCTGGAGAAAGCCGACCTCCTCGAAGGCGAACTGGCCGAAGCCACCGGCGTCGCCGCCTACACCAACTCCAGCGCCTTGGCGGCCAACCGCAAGCTCAACCTCGCCGTCGCCGAGGGCGCCGGCGACGAGCTCGAGATCTACAGCGGCCCGGTAAGCGCAACCAGTCTCAAACTGCGCAAGACGATCACCGGAGTCGACCACGACGAAAACCCCGCCACCGCCGAGCAGGAATTCAGCTTCGGCGCGGCCGGCGCCTACCTCGCCGCCGACTCCGGCAACGAAAACACCGCCACCGACTCGTGCATCCAGGTCCAGGTCGGCGGGGTGGACCAGGCCTGCACCCAGGGCCACTTCTTCCTCCACGACGCCGGCAACGAAGCGCTTTATGAGTTCGACACCACCGGCGAGTTCTTCCTCCAGATCACCAGTGCCGCGCTCGAAGACGCCGAACCGACCCAGGTCGCCATCGAGCGCTCCGGCGGGGCAGGCGACGGCACCGTCTACGTCAGCTCGGGCGCAGGCTCGGGCGCCGAGCTGCTCGCCTTCGCCCCCGTGCTGAAGCCCTCCCGCACCCAGCTGCCCGAACCGCTCTCCAAGGTTCTGGCGACCGCCAGGGCCGTGGCCACCGACTGCGACGGCTTCGTCTACGTCGGCGTCGGAACGACGGTCTTCGTCTACTCCCCGGCCGGCAGCTCGGTGACCAGCTTCACGGTGCCCACCGCCACAAACGACCTCGCCGTCGACTGCAGCGGCAACGTCTACAGGGTGAACGCCACCGGGGCGACGGAGATGACCTACTACGCCCCCTCCTCCAACCCGCCCACCGGCTCCACCACCTACACCCGCCACGAACCGGTCCTGGCCAGCAGCGTCTCCGGCGTCAACGGCCTGGTGGGAGTGGCGGTCAACCCCGCCAACGACCACGTCTTCGTCATCGGCGGGATCTCCTACGCCCCGGTCATCAAAGAGTTCGGCCCGCCCTCGGGGGGCTCGAAAGAAGAAGGGGTGTGCGGCGCCGGCCTGGAACTCGAAAACACGCGCCAGGACATCGACGTCTACGGCAAGAACGGCAACGTCTACGTGTCGACCGGCAGCGAAAAGGTCTACATCCTCAAATGCGGCAAAGAAGCCGCAGAAGCGGAACTGATCCGGGAACTCAAAGGCGGCGGCGGCTGCCCCAGCGGCGTCATGGGTGGCAACCCGAGGATTGCCGTCGACCAGTCCAACGGCCACTTCATCGAGTACGCCAACAACCAGCCCGGCAACACGGCGCGCGAGTACGACGCCCTCGGCGCCTGCCTGGCGGAATTCGGCTCCTTCGCCCCCAAAGTCGGCGGCTACCGGCTCGCGATCGACAACAGCTGCGCCCTCAACGAACCGCCGCTGACCGAACAGACGACGCCCACCTGCGCCGCCACCTATCCCTCCAGCGACAACGCCTACGTCGCCTTCGACGGGGAAGAAGGCCAGACCTTCGACCTGAACGCGTTCGGGCCGTTGGAGTATCCCGAAGTCGACGAAGAAGAACCCGACCCCGAAGAATTCACCCTCAAAGTCAACAAGGACGGCTCGGGCACCGGCACGGTCACCAGCTCCCCCTCGGGGATCAGCTGCGACTCGACTTGCGAAGCCGACTTCGCCGAAGACACCGAAGTCACGCTGACCGGATCCCCCGGGGCCAACACCGAAGCCGTCGTCTGGACCGGTTGCGACTCCGTCAACGGCGAAAACAAATGCCTGGTGACGCTCGACGAAGACACCGAAGTCACCGCCACCTTCGACCTAGAACAGCACCTGCTCTCGGTATCGAAAACGGGCTCGGGCACCGGCAAAGTCACCAGCTCCCCGCCGGGGATCGACTGCGGTAGCGAATGCTCGGCCTCTTATGACCACGGCACCCTGGTCACGCTCAGCGCCAGCCCAGACCCGGGCTCCGAATTCACCGGCTTCTCGGGCGCCTGCACGGGCTCAACCTGCGAAGTGACGATGAGCTCGGCCAAATCGGTCACCGCCAACTTCGATGAGGAATCAACGACTCCCAAATTCCTCCTCACCGTCGACCCCGAAGGAACCGGCACCGGCACGATCAGCTCAGACAAAGGCGCGATCAGCTGCGGCGCCTTCTGCTCTGACGAATACGAGGAAGGCACCGTGGTCGTGCTCACCGCCACGCCAAGCCCAGGCTCGATCTTCATCAGCTGGAAATCCTGCGACTCAGGCGGCGTCAACGGTCGCAAATGCACGATCACCGTCAACAAAGCAAAGACGGTCAAAGCGACCTTCACCACCACCCACGCCCTCGAGGTCTCAAGGGAAGGCTCAGGCCTCGGCAAGGTGCAGGGCTCCCCCGGCGGGATCCTCTGCCTCAACAACTGCTCAGAGACCTCAGCCTCCTTCAAAGAGGGCACCGCAGTCACGCTCAAACAGACCCCGGCCAAACACTTCCACTTCGTCAAATGGCTCGGGGACTGCACCAGCTCCGGTGCCTGCGAAGTGACGATGGGCCAAGACCACGAGGTCCAAGCCGAATTCGCCGAAGACCTCAAACACCTGCTCACCCTGACCAAGTCGGGCGGAGGCCAGGGAATCGTCAAGTCGAGCCTCGCCGGGATCAACTGCGGCGCCACCTGCTCGACCCAGGCCTCGGCCTACTACCAGGGCGAAGTCGTCGAACTGACCGCGACTCCGGGCAAAGGCTCGACCTTCGGGGGTTGGTCGGGAGCTTGCTCTGGGGCGGGCACCTGCACGGTGACGATGTCAGAAGCCAAGGGAGTGACCGCCGAATTCAAATAGCGCAGCGCAGAACCGAAGCACCGTAAGCCGCCCTCGGGGGGAGGGCGGGAAGACCAAAGACCAGGGAGAGAAGGCAAGCACATGGGACACCTAAAGACCAAAGGCGGTAGGAGCGCCCGAGCGATCCTCGGAAGCTGTGCGACCGCATTCCTCCTGATTTGTGCCTTTGCCTCTCCTTCGCTTGCCGCCCCCACCCATCCCCCCGCTCCCTCCCTCGACGTCACAGGCCTCAACCACGCCTGCGGCGTAGCCGCAGACAAACAAGGCGACCTCTACGCCTCCTCCGCCGGCGAGTCCAAAGTCAAGGTCTTCGACGCCGCCGATCACACCACCCCGATCGCCGAGATCTCAAACGCCAACGAACCCTGTGCCCTGGCGGTCAGCACCAAAGGCGAGCTCCTCGTCTCCGAGCGGGCCACCGGCAACGTGGTCATCTACGTGCCCGACGCCTATCCGCTCACCGGTTCTCCCACCTACGGCCCCGTCGCGACGGTCAACGCCTCGGGAGACGCCAAGGGAATCGCCATAGACCCCTTCGACGACCGCCTCTACATCGCCGAAGGCGACCGCGTCGGTGTCTACCGCAGCGAGGTGCAGAAAGTCACCGTCCAAGCCACCGCCGGCACCTACAAGCTCAAATTCGAAGGCTCCGAAACCGCCCCGATCGCCTTCAACGCCACGGCGGCCGAAGTCAAAGCGGCGCTCGTGGCCCTCCCTGCAATCGGCGTCGCAGACGTAATTGTCAACGGCGGCACGATCCTCTTCACCGGCGCCCTCGCCTACATCGATGTGCCCCAGATCGAAGCGATCTCCTCGCTCACCGGCAACGAGAAACAGAAAGTCACCGTCAAAGCCACCGCCGGTACCTACAAGCTCCTATTCGAAGGCCAGGAAACCGCCCCGATCGCCTTCAACGCCACGGCGGCCGAACTCCAGGCCGCGCTGGAGGCTCTCGCCGCCATCGCCCCCGGCGACATCGCCGTCAGCGGCGGTCCCGGCGACGCGGGGGGGACCAGCCCCTACGAAGTCAGCTTCCAGGGTGCCTACGCCGGGACCGACGTCGACCAGATATCAACGGACTCGGCAGGGTTGACTGGGACGGTAGCTGCGACGACGACGGTGCAGGGGCCGAGCATCGCCGTCTTGACGGTGACCGGTGGCCAGAAAGCCGACGTCCTTGAAGGCGAACTGACCGAAGCCACCGGCGTCGCCGCCTACACCAACCCCAGCGCCCTGGCGGCCAACCAGAAACTCAACCTCGCCGTCGCCGAGAACGCCGGCGACGAGCTGAGGATCTACACCGGCCCGACGAGCCTGAGCAGCCTCAAACTGCGCAAGACGATCACCGGGGTCGACGACGATGAAGATCCCGGCACCGCCGAGCAGGAATTCAGCTTCGGAGCGGCCGGCGCCTACCTCGCCGCCGACCGCGGCAACGAAAACACCGCCACCGACTCGTGCATCCAGGTTCAGGTCGGCGGGGTGGACCAGGCCTGCACCCAGGGCCACTTCTTCCTCCACGACGCCGGCAACGAAGCGCTTTATGAGTTCGACACCACCGGCGAGTTCTTCCTCCAGATCACCAGTGCCGCGCTCGAAGACGCCGAACCGACCCAGGTTGCGGTCGAGCGCTCCGGCGGGGCAGGCGACGGCACCGTCTACGTCGGCGCGGGCGCTGGCGCGGGCGCCGAGCTGCTCGCCTTCGCCCCGGCGCTGAAGCCCTCCCGCACCTCGCTGCCCGAACCGCTCTCCAAGGTCCTGGTGGGCGCCAGGGCGGTGGCCACCGACTGCGAGGGCAACGTCTACGTTGCCGCCGAAACAAAAGTCCGCATCTACTCCCCAGCCGGGGTCGAAGTGACCAGCTTCGAAGTGCCCACCGCCACACTCGACCTCGCCGTCGACTGCAGCGGGCACGTCTACAGGGTGAACGCCAGCGGAGCGACGGAGATGACCTACTACACCCCCTCCTCCAACCCGCCCACCGGCTCCACCACCTACACCCGCCACGAACCGGTGCTGGCCAGCAGCGTCTCCGGCGTCAACGGCCTGGTGGGAGTGGCGGTCAACCCCGCCAACGACCACGTCTTCGTCGCCGGCGCGTTCTCCTTTGCCCCGGTGATCAAAGAGTTCGGCCCGCCCTCGGGGGGCTCCAAAGCAGAAGGGGAATGCGGCGCCGGCCTCGGCCTCGAAAACGCCCGCTTCGACATCGACGTCTACGGCAAGAACGGCCACGTCTACCTCTCGGCCGGCCCGGAAAAGATCTACATCCTCAAATGCGGCAAAGAAGCCAAAGACGCGGAACTGATCCGGGAAATCGAAGGCGGCGGCGGCTGCCCCAGCGGCGTCATGGGCGGCAACCCGAGGATCGCCGTCGACCAGTCCAACGGCCACTTCATCGAGTGGGCCAACAACCAGCCCGGCAACACGGCGCGCGAGTACGACGCCCTCGGCGCCTGCCTGGCGGAGTTCGGCTCCTTTGCCTCCAAAGTCGGCGGCTACCGGCTCGCGATCGACAACAGCTGCGCCCTGCACGACCCGCCGCTGACCGAAGCCACGACGCCCACCTGCGCCGCCACCTATCCCTCCGACGGCAACGCCTACGTCGCCTTTGTCGGGGCAAGCGAAGAAGTCCAGCCCTTCGACCTGAACGCGTTCGGGCCGTTGGCGTACGGGCAGCCGCCGCAAGTCATCACCGGCATCGCGGATGGCTTCGGCCCCGCTGGCGCCACCCTCCACGGGACGGTCAACCCCGAAGAGTTCGAACTCGACGAATGCGCCTTCCAGTACCTGACCGAGGAAGCGTATGAGGAGAACCTGCAGAAAATCGAGGAAGAACTGATCGAAGACCCCTTCGAAGGTGCCTTCTCACAGGCATGCGAGGAGACCCCGGGGGAGATCGGCAAAGGCGACACACAGGTTCCGGTCCACGCCGACGTCACCGGCATCGAACCCGAAACCACCCAGTACCGCTACCGCCTGCACGCCAGTAACCCCTTCGGCGAAGACGATGGCGAGGCCCTGCGCCTCGGCCCGCCCATCCTGACCACCCGCTCGGCATTGCCGGTCGGCTATGACGAAGCGACGCTGCGGGCGACGATCGACCCCTCCGGCCTGCTCACCACCTACCGCTTCCAGTACCTGACCGAGGCCCAGTACCAGTCAAACGGCGAAAGCTTCCCCGAAGGCGCCCCGAGCACGCCCGAGGCCGAGATCCCGGCCGGAGAAGACGGCGAGGTCGAGATCGAAGCACCGGTAACCGGCCTCGCCCAAGGGACTGCCTACCGCTACCGCATCCTGGTCGAGAACCCCGTCAAGGCCGTGGTCGGACCGCCGCAGGGCTTCGAAACTCTGGTCCGCGCGGCCCCGCAGGACTGCGAGAACTCCGAATACAGAGTCGGCCTCTCCGCGCTGTTGCCCGACTGCCGCGCCTATGAGTTGGTGAGCCCAGCCCAGACGCTCGGGCTCCCCTCCACCTTCAGCTCCACCGCCGGCCACAGGTTCTTCAACAGCTGGTTCGTCGCCCCGCGCGGCCCGGGGGCCGGCGAGAGCGTCGCCTTTTACACGGGGTCCATCGCCGGGGTGGACGGCCAGTTCTCCCGCGCCCAGCGAGGGCCGGGAGCGCACCCGGAGGGCGGCTGGGAAAACGAGCCCTACGGCTTCACCTTCGCCCAGGGGGCGGGGGATCTTGAAGGCGAACAGGGGGGGGTCTCGGCCGACCAGCGCTACATGCTGCACGAGCTCCTCTCGCACGCATCTCCGACCGAACTGAGCTTTCCCATCGCCACCTACATGCGCGTCCCCGCGGGCCAGGCCAGCCGCGACTGTGCGCCCGAGCCGAAAGCAGCCTTCGAACTCTCCGATCCCGAGGCCAAGTGGGAACTGGTCGGCTGCGGCGACCTCGGCACCGACCTGCAGGCCGACGGCCGTTACATCTCTGCCGCCGGCACGCACGTGATCTTCACCTCCAAAGCGCACCTCGACGACGACGCACCGCCGGCGGAAGCCAACACGGAAGCGATCTACGACCGCGAAGCGGGCAGCGCTTCGACCGAGGTGCTCTCGCTGAAGCCCGACGACACCCCCTTCGGCCCCGGCGAAGCCCCCCGCTACATCGCCGCCACCGAAGACGGCGAGGCAGTTGTCTTCAGCGCCGCCGGCACGCTTTATCTGCGCCGCGCGGGCAAAACCACCGCCATCGCGGAGGGGAGCACCTACGCCGGCATCTCCACGGACGGCAAGCGCGTCTTCTTCATCGATGAGACCTTCACCCCGACCTCGGCAAACCCGATGATCGCCGCCGGCCTGCACGCCTGCGACGTCGAAGGGGGGAATTGCGCCGGCCCCGAACAGGACCAGGAACCGCTCGAGATCGCCCAGAACTCCGTCTTCGTCAACGTCTCCGCCGACGGCTCCCACGTCTTCTTCATGTCCGAGGAAGTGTTGAGCGGTGAAGAAGCCAACGAAAGGGGCGAAGAAGCCGAAGACGGCGAGTCCAACCTCTACGCCTGGGACGGGACGGACATCCGCTTCGTCGCCCATCTGCACCCCCAGGACCTAGTCAGCTTCAGAGTGGTCAACGAAGACCTGCTCCAGTGGACCAACGCGATCCCCGGGCAGCGCTCGAGCAGCGGGAACTTCGACGAGATCGGCCGCGCCTCTTCTCCGACTCGTAGCACCCCCGACGGCGGGGTCCTGGTCTTCCAGTCCCACGCCCAGCTCACCGACTACGACAACGGTGGCAAGGGCGAGGTCTACCGCTACGCCCCCTCCGCACCGGGCCCGCAGCTTTCCTGCGCCTCCTGCGCGCCGAGCGGGGCCCCCCACGCCTCCCCCGTCGCCTCGCTGCTGCAGACGATCACCGGCGAGGCCACCACCCCCGACACGCTGATCCCCAACGTCACCGACGACGGCAGCGCCGTCTTCTTCGAGAGCCGCGACGCGCTGATCCCCGAGGACGCCAACGAGACCGTCGACGTCTACGAGTGGAAGGCGCCCGGAACGGAAGGCCCTGGGGGCGACGTCTGCAACCGCCCAGCCGGCTGCCTCGCCCTGATCTCCACCGGACAAAGTGAAGAAGACAGCTTCCTCTTCGGCATGAGCGCCGACGGGGAGGACGTCTTCATCTTCACCCGCGAGGTGCTGGCGGCGGCCGACGTCGAGGCCAGCTTCTCGCTCTACGACGCTCGGGTGCTGGGCGGCATCCCCGACCCGCCGTTGCCCGCACCCTGCGAGGGCGACGCCTGCCAGGGCCAGGGCACGCCGCCGCCGGTGTTGCCTGTGCCCGCCACGACCGGGGTGAGCGATGGCAACGCACAGCCCACGCGGCCCAACTGCCGCAAGCCCAAGCGCCGGGTCAAAGGCCGCTGCGTCAAGCCCAAGAAACACCGCAAGCAAAAGCAACAGAGCCGCAAGAGCGCCAACAAGCACAAAGCCAACCACGACCGGGGGGCAAGCCGATGATCCGCCGCAGCGCCGCAACCATCTCCCTGGCCGCCCTCTCCGCCATGGCCGCCCTGGCCCTCGCCGCACCGGCGGGGGCTGTGGGGCCGCCCTGCGCGAAACCGCTCAAGGCCGAATGCTTCGCGGTCGAGTCGCTGGAGGCCGAGCTCTCGACGACCAAAGCCGGCGCCCACCCCGACCTCACCTTCAGCTTCTCGATCGCGCAGGACCCCGAGACCCCGAAAGACATCCAGGGCCTGCACAACGCCTTCGCACCGACCAAAAACGTGCGCACCGACCTGCCCCCGGGCCTGATTGGCGACCCCAGCGTGCTCGGCTTGCCCCAGCAGTGCCGGGCGCTCGAACTCTCCATCGGAGAATGCCCCAGGGGCTCGCAGATCGGGTTGGCCGCGGTGCGCCTGTACGGCCTCAACCGGAACTTCCTCGAGCCCCTCTACATGATGACTCCCCCCGGCGGGGACGTGATCGCGCGGGTGGGCCTTGTCGCAGGCCTGGTCGGGGCCTCGATCTTCGCCGACATCACGCTGCGCTCGGAGGGCGACTATGGGGTCAGGACCGAAATCGTCGGCGCGCCACCGGATTTTCCCCTGATCGAGAGCGAGGTGGAGCTCTGGGGGGTGCCGGCGGCCGAGGAGCACGACACCGAGCGCTGCACGCCGGCGGAGGTCTTCAAAGGCTGCCTCGAATCGCCCCCGCGCGACCCGGGCGGGCGCGAACTGCCCTTCCTCACCAACCCGACCCGCTGCGGGGTTCCGCTGGAGATGAGCGTCGCCGCCTCGAGCTGGTATGAACCCGACCGCTTCGATGCCAAGACGGTGAGCTTCCCGCAGATCTCTGGCTGCAACCTGCTCCCCTACGGCCCGGGGCTGACGATCGAGCCGACCAACAGGAAGGCGGGAGCGCCGACGGGTCTCGACGTCACCGCCCGGATCCCGGCATCGCAAGGGGTGAAAGTGCTCGAACCCTCCCAGACCCGCGACGTGCGGGTGGCCCTGCCCGAGGGGATGACGGTCAACCCCGGTGCCGCCGACGGCCTCGAGGTCTGCACCGAAGCGCAGGTCAAGTTCGGCAAACGAGTCGCGGCCGAGTGCCCCGACGCCGCCAAGCTGGCCACCTTCGAGGTCGAGATCCCGGCATTGCCGCGCAGGATGAAAGGCGCGATCTACCTGCGCGAGCCCGAACCGGGCAACCTCTACCGCTTCTGGGCGGTGGCAGACGACCTCGGCGCCCACGTCAAGCTCCAAGGGCAGCTCCATGTCGACAAAGAGACCGGGCAGCTGGAATCGACGATCCTCGACATCCCCCAGGCGCCTGTAAGGGAGATGAAGCTGGTCTTCAAGTCGGGCTTCAGGGCGCCCTTGCTCAACCCGCCAAGGTGTGGGGACTTCGCCAGCACCTATGAGTTCACCCCCTGGTCGGGCGGCCCACCGCAGATCGCCGACTCCCAGATGACGATCGACGAAGGCTGCGATGGCCTCGGTGGCTTCTCGCCGAAGATCTCCGCCGGCTCCACCGAGCCCCAGGGCGGCGCCCACTCGCCCTTCACCTTCACCGTGACCCGCCAAGACGGCGAAGAGAACCTTGCCGCCCTGGAGGTGACCCTGCCCAGGGGCATGGCCGCCACCTTCGCCGGTGTACCCCGTTGTGAAGGCGCCGAGGCCGATAGCGGCCAGTGTCCGGCAGAGAGCCGCATCGGCCGCGTCACCGCCGCCGCCGGCGCCGGCTCCAACCCGCTCTGGGTCCCCCAGCCGGGCAAGCGCCCCACCGCTGTCTACCTGGCGGGTCCTTATAAAGGAGCGCCCTTGAGCGTGGTAGCCGTGGTCCCCGCCCAGGCCGGCCCCTTCGACCTCGGCGACGAAGTAGTGCGCTCGGCGATCCACGTCGACCCGGTCACAGCCCAGGCAACGGCCAAATCGGACCCCCTGCCCCAGATCATCGAAGGCGTCCCCGTCCTCTACAGAACCGCCAACGTCTTCTTGGACCGCCCGGGCTTCAGCCTTAACCCGACCTCCTGCGCCCCCAAGGAGACCACCTCGCTGCTGCATTCCTCGGGCGGCAAGACGGCCACTCCGTCTTCCCCCTACACCGCGACCAACTGCGCCAAGCTCGGCTTCAAGCCGAAGCTCTCGATGCGCCTGTTCGGCGGCACGAGGAGAGGAGCGCACCCGAGGCTGCGCACTACCCTGCGGATGCCAGCGGGAGGCGCCAACATCGCCGCCACCTCGGTCGCCCTGCCGCACTCGGAGTTCCTCGACCAGGCCCACATCAAAACCGTCTGCACCAGGGTGCAGTTCAGGGCCCACGAGTGCCCACCTGGCTCCATCTACGGCACGGTCAAAGCCCGCAGCCCACTCCTGGAGGAGACCCTGGAAGGCCCGATCTACCTGCGCTCCTCCGACAACCCCCTGCCCGACATGGTCTTCGTCTTGAAAGGACCACCATCGCTACCGGTGGAAGTCAACGGGATCGCCCGCATCGACTCGGTCAACGGCGGCATACGCGCCACCTTCGACACCGTCCCCGACGCCCCGCTCACCGAACTCACAGCCTTCTTCCCCGGCGGCAAGAAGGGCCTGATGGTCAACTCGACCAACCTCTGCCTCAAGGTCAACCGGGTGACGGCCAAGTTCACAGCCCACAACGGCAAGCGCCTAACCCTGCGCCCGCCGATGCAGAACTCCTGCAAGAAAGGCGCGGGGCGCCAGAAGCGGCGCTGAACCATGTTCACGGTGGCCCAGGGCAGCCGCCGCGGGGCCTCCTATGAGCAGGCCCGCGCCGAGCTGACCGAACGGCTGCGGGATCGCCGCGACGAGATCGAGCAGGCTGTCCTCACCCGCACCTTCGCGGTTACCGACACCGGCCAGCCAGTCGATCTCGACTCCCTCGACCCCGAATACCTCGAAGGCCTGCGCACGGCCATAGGGGCAGCCCTCGACTACGGCTTGGAGGTGGTCGAGCGGGGTGAGGAGCGCGCTCCATCCCCACCTCCCGTCCTCTTGGCCCAGGCCCGCTTGGCAGCCCGCTACGGCATCGGCCTCGACACCGTCTTACGCCGCTACTCCGCCGGCTACGTCCTGCTCTCCGACTACCTGGTCGAGGAGGCAGAGCGCCAGGGCATGCGCGGGGCCTACCTGAAGCGCGTCTTGCGCGCCCGCTCAGCCCTCGATCGCCTCCTCGCCGCGGTCAGCGAGGAGTACTCCCGCGAGGTGCAAGAGCGCCCGGGCTCAAATGAGGAGCGCCGCACCGAACGAGTGGAGCGCCTCCTGGCTGGCGAGCTGCTCGATACCTCAGAGCTCGCCTATGAGCTCGAGTGCACCCACCTCGCCGTGATCGCCTGCGGGGAGGACGTCGAGGAGGCCCTGCGCGACCTCGCATCAACCTTCGGTTCTCGTCTGCTCACCGTGCGCCGGCCCGAGGGCAACCTCTGGGCCTGGCTTGGTTCCCGCGAGCCGCTGGAGATGTGTGCCCTTCACCGCTACGCGAAGGAGAGTTGGCCCAAGGGAGTCAAGGTGGCGATCGGCGAGCAGGGCCTCGGCCTGGCCGGCTGGCGCCTCTCCCACCGCCAGGCCAAGGCCGCCCTGCCAGTGGCGATGCGCAGTCCTGAGCCGTTTGTGCGCTACGTGGACGTTGCTTTGCTTGCCGCGGTCTCGCAGGATCAGCTGCTCGCCAGCACCCTACGCCGGCTCTACCTCGAGCCCTTGCGCACAGAGCGCGATGGGGGGGAGGTGGCGATCGAGACCCTGCGGGCTTACTTCGATGCGGGGCGGAATGTGTCTTCGGCGGCGGCGGCGCTGGGGGTCAAGCGGCACACGATCACCAACCGGTTGCGGACGATAGAGGAGCGGCTGGGCCGCCGGTTGAGCGAATGCGCGGTGGAGATCGAAGTGGCGCTGAGCTTGGAGCAGCTCACAGATCCTGCCTGACTCGTCCAATCTGGCCTGCTCGTTCCATCCTTCTGTCCATGTTGGCCGTGCGTCTCCCCAGCCGCATCGAAGATCCTCCGGGGATCAGTGTCAATGGCACGAACAACGGAGGAATCCACCAGATGACAGCAGCTCAACAGTCTCGGCCACGCAGCCGCGTCCACGGCCTCACTACCTTGGCAGCCGCTCTCCTCGCGGTCTCCGCCTTCTTCGCGGCAGGCCTGGCACCGGCCGCGGGAGCCGCGTCCACAGCCCTGTGCAAGGCAAACGAATATCCGTGCTCGGCTGCAAACACCTACGTCAGCGGCATCACGCTCAAAGCCGTCGCCACCGACTTCAAAATAGAACACAACGCCGTTACCTTCAATTGCGACGAGGCCACGGTCGAGCTGAAAACGAAAGCCTCGGTCGGCGACCCGCTTAACTCCGAACTCACGTCGCTCTCCTTCGACAACTGCGATGTCGGCGGCGCTGGCGGTGCCGGGGATTGCCTTGTGGAAGACCCCGGAGAGACCGTGCTCACGAACCCCGCGATCAACCAGAACGGCAAAGATAGCGCCACCGCCTACCCGTTCGGCGCGGCGTGGACGTGGACCTGCGACCTGGGGCAGGGTTTTAGCGAACTCGAGGCGAATGTCGATGCGACCGGGATGACAGCCGGCTTCAGCGGTGAGAAATTCGTCTTCCACGAAACGCCGATCGAATGCACTGGGCTTTGCGATGGAGAAACCTATCTGACCGCCCACTTCGCGATCGTCTCACCTGAATCCGTCTACGTCGAGAAAGGCACCTCGGCGGGGACCGCGGGAACCAGGCTCTGCAAAGTGGCCCAGGACTACTGCGTTGCAAGTAACGTCTACCCCTCGGGAACGACGATCGAAGCCAGCGCGAATCCGATCACGATCTCGACCTCGCGCGGCGACATCGAGTGCCCGGGCTCGCTGAAAGCGAAAAGCTCAGCCGCCTCGGGCAACCCGCTGCATTTCTCCATCACGAGCTGGGGGATATCGGGCAGCGGATGCGCCGTGTCGGGAGAGTTCGCCGAATGCGAAGTGGCGGTGACGAGCGGCGCCACCGTCGGGGGGCTGAGCTGGGGCAGCGGCACCGACGGCGTGTTTGCCGTGGCAGGGACAGAACTGAACTTCTGGCTCGTCTGTGGTGGCACCGACTATTCCACCACGGAATGCCAATACGAACTCTGGACTCCCCCCGACAACGGACTTGTCGACTGGAGCCTCGAGGGAGGCAATCCCGCACAGCTGGATGCGTATGCCCACCTGAATGAGATGGGCTACACCGATAACTGCCCGGAAATCGGTGGCTCCACCATCGAAGCCGACTACACGGTCACAGCCCCCAAACCGCTCTACGTCACCCGGTAGAGATCGCTTAGATCTCTCCAGCTCCCCCCGCAGGGTCCTTCCCTGCGGGGAGAGCTGTTTTTGGTTACGTCCCCCAGAGCGTGCAGATCGGCGCCGCTGTGACCTTTTCGTCCAGCTTGAAAGCGCGGGGCCCCGAGTGGAACACGATCCCTCCCACGAAGCGCTCGCCGAGGCGATCTCAGCCAGAGGAGGTGCCTGGCCGCATCGCGGCCCGGGGGCTGCGTCGGCCTTCACCTCGAATGCGATCAGGTCTCGACTGCAGATTCTGCGGTTGACCCCCGCCACACCAGCAGGGTGGCGTTGGAGACGATGCCGGCGGTGTTCAGAGCGTAGGCCTCGAAATAGCGCGACGTCGGCGGCATGGCGACCGGCGGTCGTCGTCTTGCCGACTACACAGATTCGCCGCTGTTCACTACATCATTTCGCTGAAGCTTGCTGCCTATTTTCGCTGAACCATGCCTCCCGTGAGGTCGGCGATGATCCTCGCGGTAACCGCCGAGGACATCTTCTGATGTGGGTTGCTCTCACTCGAAAAGACGGTCCAGCCCGATCAGCGCGACTTCCTCCTCGCTTGCCCCTCGCTCGAGCTCCGGCGCGAATCCCCGGGCGAAGATCGCCAGATGGGCAGAGCCGGCACGGCCGATGGCGTCGCGGTGCGCGAGCAGTTGACTCAGCGTGGCTGCTGGCGCTCTCCGATCCCACTTGCAGGAGGCCAGCAGGTCATAGCGACCGCGAGAGAGGCCGACGACGTCGATCTCGGTCTGCCCGTCTCGCGACCACCAGCTGCCGAGCTGCTGCGATGCAGGGAGGGAGTCGCCGGCGTGGAGACCGGCCCAGGCGCGGCAGCAGTCCTCGAAGGCCAGGCCCATGAAGGTGTCGAGGTCGCGCTCGACGGTCTTCAGCACGGCCTTCACGCGGCCACGCTCCAGGAGGCTGCGGTTGGGGAAGACGAATCGAAACCAGAACCTGAAGAAGGGGTCGGCGAGGCGGTAGCTCGTGCGCCTGGCCTCGGGGCCCTTGTGGCCGAGGGGCGCGCGAGCTTCGAGGTAGCCGAGCGCCTCGAGGCGGCTGAGCATCTTCGCCAGGTTCGGGGTCGGGATCTGTGTGGCGTTTGAGATCTCGTTGACGCGGGTCCGTCCCGCGGCTATTGCTCGGACGATCGCGAAGTAGGTCGCGGGGTCGCGGATCTCCTGCTCCTCGCGCAGCAGGTGCAGGGGCTCCTCGTAGAGGGACTCGCCCTTGCTGAGGATGCGCTCCGCGATCAGCTCCTCGAGCGCATCCTCGCCGGCCCAGACCTGGTACTGGGGGGTGCCTCCGAGGACGGCGAAGCGACGCAGCTTCTGCTCCGCGCTCAGCTTGCTCGAGCCGAAGCGGGAGGCGTCGCGGAAATCGAGCGGCAAGAGCAGCGGGCGGTAGTCGGCGCGGCCGTAGAGCGGCGCGCCGGGCTCCAGCAGCTGCTCCATCAACCGCAGGGCGCTGCCGCTGAGGATCAGGGTCACCGGGGTGCCCTCGCGCTGCCAGCGGTCCCAGTGGCGCTGGACGACCGAGTCGAGCGAGGGCTGCGCCGCCTTCATCCACTGGAACTCGTCGAGTACCACCGCCAGCGGCTGCTCCCGAGCCAGCTCGGCCAGCGTCTCCAGCGCCTCCTCCCAGGACTCAAAGCGCAGCGGCACGCGGGGGCCGAGGAGGCGAGCGACCTCCCGGGCGAACAGATCGAGGTGGGCACGCTCTGTCTGCTCGTCGGCCTGGAAGAAGACCCCCCGGCTGCGGGGCAGCGCGTGGACGAGCAGGAAGCTCTTGCCCACCCGGCGCCGGCCGCGCATGACGATCAGCTGGGGGGGCCGCGCGATCGCCTTGCGCAGCCGATCCAGCTCCCGCTTGCGGTTGATTAGCGCTGTCGCCATTTGTTCAGTGTAGCGTGAGTTAGTGCGTTACGAAGCAGCAAGATCTTCCGAGTCTTTTACTTCGGCCGGACTACGTGCTGATCGGCGGGCTCGCCGTGCAGACTCACGGGCATGTTCGGACGACGATCGAACGCCGATCTGGTCCCGGCGCCGGAGCCGGCCAACCTGAAGCGCCTCGCCGCCGCCCTGCGCTCGCTGGGCGCCCGTGTCCTCAACGCGGGGGAGGAGGGCACCCCGATCGACGCGAAGATGCTGCCGCGGGCGACGATCTGGCAATTCGCCACGCGCGACGGCGGCGTCGACGTGATGCACGAGGTCCCCGGTGGCCGCCCCTACTCCGAGCTGAGCGAGCGCGCTCTCCACGTCCGGCTGGGTGAGGTCGATGTTCCGGTCGTCGACCTCGACGACCTGATCGCGATGAAGCTGGCCCGTGGCTGCCCCACCGACCTCACCGACCTCGCCGACGTCGCCGCCCTGACGGATCCCGTCGCCGACTCGGATCCGCACCGGCGCTGAGGCGATGGGATGGCGATCCTCGCGCAATTCGTCCAATCGCCCCGCCGGCGCTATCCTTCCCCTTGGGCAGCGGAGGAAGGTTTTGGGGGTCCGTGGGAAAAAGCTGGCCATCGTTGGACCCGGTTGAAGACGAGTTGATCCGTGAGCTGAGGCAAGTCCACGAGGATGCCTACGGGCGTCCCGCCACGAATCTCCAGGTCGGGATCGACGAGGCGTTCGTCGCGGTGGTCATGGACGTCGAGCTGACCGCCGCCGAAGAGGAGATGGTGCAGGGCGGGCACGGCGCGGCGGTGAGGACTACCCGCGAAGAGTTCTCCCACGCGATCCGCCCCGTCTACGAAGCGCTCGTCGAACGCGCTACCGGCCGTCGCGTCGAGGGTTTCGTCAGCCGCGTCTCCCTCGAGCCCAAGCGACCGTGGGGGACCGAGATCTTCCTCCTCGCCCCCCCGGTCGACGCGGCTCAGGTCGAGATGCTGCTCGCCGACTGACGCTCCCCGCTCGCTCCGTCCTCGGCGGAGGAGTCGATGGGATCGCCGAGCAGGTAGACCTCGATCTCGACGTCGGGCTCGGCGTGCGTCGCGCTGATGAAGGCGATCACCTGCCGTCCCAGCACCGCTTCGGCGGCGCTCTTGTACTCCTCTTCCAGGCTTTCCTGGTGCAGGAGTCGCGTGTCGCGCACGTGATCGAGGCGGCCCGCCCCGATCAGGGTCTGCTCGACTTTCGTGTAGACGTCGGTGAGGACGCAGATCGCGAACCCGTCGGCGATGAACGCCCGTGCGGCCGCCGGCCCACGGCCGAAGTGCTCGCGGTGCAGCGAGACCATCGCGTTGGAGAACTCGACCAAGGGCGGGTTTGCCCGGCGTTGGGAGACTTCCTCAGTGCTCATGTGCGGAACCTCGATTCGGAGCGTTCGCCCCTCGCCGGGCCCCGAGATCAAAGGCCGAGCAGGAGGCTAGGTCGAATGCGGCGACTTGCGTCGCACCAACCGGTGATCGCTCCTCGCGCGAATTCCGCTCGGTAAGCGCTGGCCCCTCAGAACCCTCGCCACCCGATCAGCCTGCTGCGCAGGTGCTCGCGCTGGCCCGCATTTCGGCCGGACCGATTCACTGTAGCGCAGCCCCACCATCGGCGCTAGAGGGTTGATGCGGGTTATCCGCGCACGCCTAACCCGCATCAACCCTCTAGGGTTTCGCCGCGATGGACTCCGACCGCTCGGTGGGCGAAGTTCTGGCGGCGATCACCGACGGCCTGGTCGCCCTCCACACCCGCTCCTACGGCAAGGGCCCCACCTCGGCCAAGACCTATTACATGGGCGACGCGGTCGTCACCTTCCTCTGGGACGGCTTCACCAAGGTCGAGGAGACCCTGATCGCCACCGGGCGGGGAGAGACGGTCGCGCTCCTGCGGCGCAGCCTCCAGGCGGCGATGGAGGAGGAGTTCACCGCGGTCGTCGAGGAGGCCACCGGCCGTCGCGTCATCGCCTTTCTCAGCCAGGTCCACATGGACCCCAAGATGGCGGCCGACATCTTCCTGCTGGCGCCGCAGGCGGGAGCGCCTGCGGCCGGGGGCGACTCTCGATAAACGCCTATATCCAGCGCAAAAGTGGCTGATTTACAGGGGAAAGGAACTTTCCCTTGACAAAAGAAACACAAGTATCTACTCTCCCGGCCGGGTCGATAAACACGTTTATCCACCCTTGAAGTAGGCACTCTCCTAGCCAAGGACGCGCGAGATCTCGCCTCCAGGGCACCGGGGAAGGTCACCGAAAGGACCGTCGCCCTAGCCAGGGTTCCCACGCCAAGTAGCGCGGGAACGGGAAGGGCCCGGTCAACAGGGACCTTCACGGAGAGGAGACAGCTGGTGGGAAGCGCGGTTTTTGCACTGTCGCGGGGATCGACTCGCGACGTCTCCGGTGCGCCGGTATCGGCCGCCGAACGCAGCGCTTTCACCGACTCCTCCGAGCGGCGGTCCCAACACGATTTTCCTCACCTCCGGATGGGGATGGGTTCCCGATCCGGCCGTTGTCAATCAGGGAAATCGAGTCGCCCAAAGGCCGCCGGAAGCGGCTTGGCAGGGGCTCGGGAACAAGGAGAGAGCACGTGAGAGGCACCTCGAAGGCACCGCCTTCCAGATCGAAATCGAAGATTCTGAAACGGCTGCGCACGCGATTCGGCGTCCCCGCAGCCCTGATCGCGGTGGCGGTCCTGGCCTTGCCGGGCAGCGCGCCGGCGGCTCTCGGTGACCAAGAAGAATTCATCGCACCGACCCAGCCGACGAAACCGCTCACGCTCGTCGAGGGCCCCGACGGCAACCTCTGGTACACCAACGACGACATCTCGACCAAAAAAATCGGCAAAGTCACTCCTTCCGGCGAAGTGACCGAGTACACCCCCGGCCTCACCGGCGCTGCGCACAGCATCACCTCCGGGCCGGAAGGCAAGCTCTGGTTCACCGAGAAAGTCGCCAAAAAAATCGGCTTCATCAACACTTCCGGGGCCGGCCTCACGGAGTGCTCGGTGGCAGGCGAACCGGAGTACATCGTCGCGGCCGAAGGCAACCTCTGGTTCACCGTCGCCCCGACCCCCACGACCAGGAAAATCTTCAAAATGACCCCCGGCTGTAGCGTCACCGAATTCAGCCCCGGCGTCACCTCCGGCTACAACACTGGTTCCCTCGCCACCACGATCATCACCTGCGGTGGCAACCTCTACTTCGGCGACGTCGGCCTGACCAAAGCGATCGGCAAGATCACGCTGCCCGCTGAGACGTTCACCGAGTTCACGGTCAACGCCGGCACCGGTAACAACCGGCCTCAGTCGCTCGCCTGCGGCTCCGACGGAAGGGTCTGGTTCGCGGCTCAGAACACGACGGCACCGACAGAAGAAAGGATCGGCGCCATCACCTCCGAAGGCGTCCCGGCCTACTACAACACCGGGTTGGGCGGTCTCGGGGTCGGGGCTAGCTTCACCGGGTTCGCCACCGGCGCCGACGGCAACGTCTGGGCCAAGGAAACGGCCACCCAGAACGAGAGGCAGCTAATCAAAATCCAAGCCGGCGCAGAAGACCTCGGCGGCACATACAAACTCAAATTCGGAGGCGAAGAAACTGCACCGATTGAATTTAATGCCTCGGCTGCGGTCATCGAAGAAAAACTGGGAGCCCTTTCGTCCATCGGCGGCATTGCCAACGTCAAAGGCATTGAAATCCCGGGCGGTAATGGCGCGCTTCAAGAACGAGTAGTCGAATTCGAAGGCAAATTCGCTCGTACCAACGTTTCCACGATGGAATGCATAAGCGCACTCACGGGCACCACACCGTCTTGCTCAATCACACAGACCGTTGTGGCAGTTCCCCAGAGGCTCTACCGCTTCAAAACGGACGGGACGTTCACCGTCTTCCCGCTGGAACCGCGAACGCTGTCGGTGACACCGACGACGCTCGGCAAAATGGGCACTCTCGTACCGGGTCCCGACAACAACCTCTGGTTCACGACCGCGGGTGACGTGCCCTTCCCCGCGACCCCGGCGATCGGCAGGTTCGACCTGGCGGTCGTTGAAGGCCCCGAACTAACCATCACCAAAGAAGGCACCGGCGACGGCACGGTCGTCTCGAGCCCCGCGGGGATCGAATGCGGCGGCACCTGCTCAGCCAAATTCGCCGAAAACACCCAAGTCACCCTGACCGCCTCCCCCGACTCCGAATCCCTCTTCGTCAGCTGGAAAGGCTGCGAATCGGGCGGAGCCCAGGGGCGCCAGTGCAAAGTGACGATGGACGCCGCCAAGACGGTCAAAGCCAAGTTCGAACCGGCCAACGACGTAACCGTGGAAAAGGCGGGCGACGGCACCGGCTCGATCAGCGGCGTCACCTGCGGCAATACCTGCACCGAGGCCACCGCCGCCTTCCTGGCGTCCAAAACGGTGATCCTCAAAGCCAAGCCGTATGTGAAGAACTCCGAATTCGTCGGCTGGAGCGCCAGCCCGGCCAGCTGCACGCTCCCCGAAGGCCCCAAAGGACCGTGCACGCTGTCGGGTCTGACCGAAGACCAGACGGTCGAGGCCGAGTTCGCCGAACTCGATAGAGAAACGCTCACCGTGGCCAAGTCCGGCAACGGCCAGGGCACCGTGAAGAGCAGCCCGGCGGGGATCAACTGCAGCTACACCTGCAGCTCCAACTCCGCCTACTTCTACAAAGGCACCACGGTCACCCTGACTGCCACCGTGCAGGCGGGCAAAGGCTCGACCCTCGGCAACTGGGGCGGAGCCTGCTCCGGCACCGCGGCGACGCCCTGCGTCGTGACCATGAGCGAAGCCAAAGAAGTCACGGTCGGATTCAACTAGGGGGCGATAGCTACTAACGCCACCTAGAAGCAAGGCCAAGGCCCCGGGAGCCAACCGGCTCCCGGGGCAGCGGCCTCCAAGGGCACCAAGACACACAGGGACTACAGGGGGGAACGAGAGAGATGGGACGAAGCAAAGGCCACCGAAGAAGCGCAAAGGCAGCGCTCCTTGCCCTCGCCACTTCCCTTCTCCTCCTCGCACTAGCCGCCCCCGCGCAGGCCGACCCCCCGGCCCACACCCGCGCCAAAGCCCTCGACGTCCCCAACCTCAACCACGCCTGCGGCGCAGCCGCAGACAAACAAGGCGACCTCTACGCCTCCTCCGCCGGCGAGTCCAAAGTCAAGGTCTACGACGCCGCCGACCACACCACCCCGATCGCCGAGATCGCCAACGCCAACACCCCCTGCGCCCTGGCGGTGACCACGACCGGCGCCCTCTACGTCTCCGAGCAGGCCACCGGCAACGTAGTCCGCTACAAACCCACCGCCTTCCCCCTCGAAGCAACCCCGATCTACGGCCCCGCCGAACCGATCCACACAGACGGCGACGCCGAGGGCATCGCCACAGACCCCTTCGACAACCGCCTCTTCGTTGCCGCCGGCGACCGCATAGCGCTCTACAAAGCCGACGGCACCCTCGAAAAAGCCGACCTCCTCGAAGGCCAGCTGACCGAAGCCACCGGCGTAGCCCCCTACACCAACCCCAACGTGGAAGCCGTCGCCAAACTGCGGCTCAACCTCGCCGTCGCCGACGGCGCCGGCGACGAGCTCGAGATCTACAGCGGCTCCTCGAGCACGCTCAGCCTCAAACTGCGCAAGACGGTCACCGGGGTCGACCACGACGACAACCCCGGCACCGCCGAGCAGGAATTCAGCTTCGGCACGGCCGGCGCCTACCTCGCCGCCGACCGCGGCAACGAAAACACCGCCGACGGCAAATGCATCCAGGTCCAGGTCGGCGGCCAGGACCAGGCCTGCACGCAGGGTCACTTCTTCCTCCACGACGCCGGCAACGAAGCGATCGACGAGTTCGGCGCCAGCGGCGAGTTCTTCGCCCAGCTGACCAGCTCCGCGCTCGAAGACGCCGAGCCGACCCAGGTCGCGGTCGAGCGCTCCGGCGGGGCAAACGACGGCACCCTCTACGCCGGCTCCGGCTCAGGCGCCGGAGCCTCGCTGCTCGCCTTCGCCCCCGTGTTCGAGCCCTCGCGCCAGTCGCTGCCCGCACCATTCTCCAAAGTCCTGGCGAGCGCCAGGGCCGTGGCCGTCGACTGCGAGGGCTTCGTCTACGTCGCCGCCGGGACGCTGGTCCGCGTCTACTCCCCGGCGGGGGCCGAAGTGGTCAACTTCGAAGTGCCCAGCACCACCCTCGACCTCGCCGCCGACTGCAGCGGCAACGTCTACGTGGTCAACCTCGCCGCGACGGAAATGACCTACTACCCGCCCTCCTCCTACCCGCCGAGCGGCTCCACCACCTACACCCGCCACACACCGGCGCTGGTCACCGCCTCGGGCCTGTCGGGGGTGGCGGTCAACCCCGCCAACGAACACGCCTTCGTCGTCGGCGGTTTCGCCTTCACCCCGATCATCAAAGAGTTCGCTCCGCCCTCAGAAAGCTCGAAAGTAGAAGGGGAATGCGGCGCGGGCCTCGGGCTGACGAACTCCCGCCAGGACATAGACGTCTACGGCAAGAACGGCAACGTCTACGTGACGGCCAACGCCGCCGCCGGGATCCTCTACGTCCTCAAATGCGGCAAAGAAGCCAAAGACGCGGAACTGATCCGCGAAGTCAGGGAAGGCGGCGGCTGCGACAGCGGCGACACCGGCGGCTCCAACCCGAGGATCGCCATCAACCAGTCCAACGGCAACTTCGTCGAGTATGCCAACAACCAGCCCGGCGACGTGGCGCGCGAGTACGACGCCTTCGGCGCCTGCATTGCGCAGTTCGGCACCTTCGCCCCCAACGCCGTCGGCCTGCGGCTCGCGCTCGACAACAGCTGCGCCCTGCACAAACCGCCGCTGACCGAAGCCACGACGCCCACCTGCGCCGACACCTATCCCTCCAACGGCACCGCCTACGTCGCCAATGACTCCTCCAACAACACGGTCCAGCCCTTCGACGTGAACGCGTTCGGGCCGTTGGAGTATCCCGAAGTCGAGGTACCCCCCACCGAAGAATTCACCCTCAAAGTCAACAAAGGTGGCTCAGGCACCGGCACGGTCACCAGCTCCCCCTCGGGGATCAGCTGCGACCCGACCTGCGAGGCCGACTTCGAGGAAGACACCGAAGTCACCCTCACCGGCTCCCCCGGGGCCAACAGCAAAGCCGTCGTCTGGAGCGGCTGCGACTCGGTAATCAGCGAAAACAAATGCCTGGTGACGATGGATGCCGACATCGAAGTCACCGCCACCTTCGACCTCGAACAGCACCAGCTCTCGGTCTCGAAGACGGGTAGCGGCACCGGCAAAGTCACCAGCTCACCCCCGGGCATCGATTGCGGCTCAGAATGCGATGAGCTCTACGAGCACGGCACCGTGGTCACGCTCAGCGCCAGCCCCGACGCAGGCTCTGAATTCACCGGCTTCTCGGGAGCCTGCACCGGCGCAACCTGCGAAGTGACGATGACCGCAGCCAAATCGGTCACAGCCAACTTCGACGAAGAATCGACCACCCCCAAATTCCTCCTCTCAGTCGACGTCGAAGGCACCGGCTCAGGCACGGTAACGAGCGACAAAGGCCTGATCGTCTGCGACCCCGCCTGCACCGACGAATACGAGGAAGGCACCGTGGTCGTCCTCACCGCCACCCCCGACCCCGGCTCGATCTTCGTCAGCTGGCGCTACTGCGACACCGGAGGGGTTGCAGGGCGCAAATGCACGATCACGATGAGCAAAGCAAAAGCGGTCAAAGCCACCTTCACCACCACCCATGACCTCGAGGTCTCAAAGGCCCCCGGATCGGGCCTGGGCAAGGTGCAGAGCTCCCCCGGAGGGATCCTCTGCCTGGCCACCTGCACAGAGACCTCGGCCGCCTTCAAAGAGGGCACCCAGGTCACGCTCAAACCGACCCCCTCCAAACACTTCCACTTCGTGCAATGGAGCGGGGACTGCACCGGCACCGACCCCGCTGGCTGCAAAGTGACGATGGGCGAGGACCATGAGGTCGAAGCCCTCTTCGCCGAAGACGCCAAGCACCTGCTCACCCTGAGCAAGTCAGGCGGCGGCCAGGGCACGGTGAAGTCCAAACCGACCTCGATCAACTGCGGCCTCACCTGCTCGACCCAGACCTCGTCCTTCTATGCGGGCGAAGTCGTCGAACTGACCTACACGCTGGGCAAAGGATCCGAATTCGGAGGTTGGTCTGGGGCCTGCAGTGGCACCGGCGCCTGCGCGGTGACGATGAGCGAAGCAAAGGGAGTGACAGCCGAATTCAAATAGCGCAGCGAGGAACAGCAGCACCGTAAGCCGCCCCCCGGGGGGAGGGCGGGAAGACCAAGACCAGGGAGAGAAGGAAGCAAATGGGACACGTAAAGACCAACGGGGGTAGGACAGCCCGAGCGATCCTCGGCCGCTGTGCGACCGCATTCCTCCTCATCTGTGCCTTTGCCTCCCCTTCGCTTGCCGCCCCCAACCACCCCCGCACCTCCGCCCACGACGTCCCCAACCTCAACAAGGCCTGCGGCGCAGCCGCAGACAAACAAGGCGACCTCTACGCCTCCTCGACCGGCGAGGGCAAAGTCAAGGTCTTCGACACCGCGAACCACACAACCCCGATCGCGGAAATCGCCAACGCCAACGCCCCCTGCGCCCTCGCGGTCAACTCCAAAGGCAACCTCCTGGTCTCCGAGCGCGCCACCGGCGAAGTCGTCAGCTACACCCCCGACGCCTACCCCCTAACCGCCGCCCCCGTCTACGGCGCCCGCCAGATCATCGACGCCTCCGGCGACGCCGAGGGCATCTCCGTCGACCCCTTCGACGACCGCCTCTACGTCGCCGAGGACGACCACGTCGCCGTCTACACCCGCAGCGAGGTGCAGAGCGTCGGCACGACCGGCAGCGGGGGCAGCTTCAAGCTGCGCTTCGAAGGGGCCGAAACCGCTCCGATCGCCTTCAACGCCTCCGCCGCCGAAGTGCAGGCGGCACTCGAGGCGCTCGCCACCATCGACCCCGGCGAGGTCGCGGTGAGCGGCAGCTACACGATCTCCTTCCTCGGTGCTCTCGCCTACATCGACGTGCCCCAGGTGGAAGGCGTCTCCTCGTTGACCGGCAGCGAGAAACAGAAACTCACGATCCAAGCCAGCGCCGGCACCTACAAACTCAGCTTCGAAGGAGAAGAAACCGCCGCGATCGCCTTCAACGCCTCCGCCGCCGCAGTGCAGGCGGCGCTCGAGGCGCTTGGCAAACTCGCCCCCGGCGACGTCGCGGTATCGGGTGGCCCTGGCGACGCGGGCGGGACCACCCCCTACGAACTCGCCTTCGGCGGCGCCTACGCCGACGCCAACGTCAACGAACTGTCTGCCGACGCGAGCGGGCTCGCCGGTGGAACTGCGAGCCTAAGCACTACGAGCGAGGGTGCGGGCATGACAATCTTGCCCTCCGCGAGCTCGGGGGGGTTGGGCACCGACGAGGTCCAGCAGCTTGCCCTGGGAGGCACCGGCGGCACCTACAAACTCAGCTTCGAAGGAGAAGAAACCGCTCCGATCGCCTTCAACGCCTCCGCCGCCGCAGTGCAGGCGGCGCTCGAGGCGCTTGGCAAACTCGCCCCCGGCGACGTCGCGGTCGGCGCCAGCGGCTTCGGCGGCTTCCAGACCTACCGGGTCGGCTTCGGCGGCGCCTATGCCGCCACCGACGTTCCCCAGCTCAATGCCGTATCCACAGCGCTCTCGCCCAGCGAGACCCAGAGAGTGACGGTCAAAGCCAGCGCCGGCACCTACAAACTCACCTTCGAAGCAGAAGAAACCACCCCGATCGCCTTCAACGCCTCCGCCGCCGAAGTGCAGGCGGCACTCGAGGCGCTCGGCAAACTCGCCCCCGGCGACGTCGCGGTATCGGGCGGCCCCGGCGACGCGGGCGGGACCAGCCCCTACGAAGTCGCTTTCGGCGGCGCCTACGCCGGGCGCGACCTCGCGCAGATGACGAGCAGCGCCAGCGGCCTAGCCGGCGGCTCCGCGAGTGTGACAACGAGGGTCCAGGGGGCGATCGGGGTGAGCACGGCCACGGCAGGCTGGAACGGCCACGCCCTCGAAGGCACGCTCGCCGAAGCCACCGGCGTAGCCGCCTACACCAACCCCAACGCCCTGGGGGCGAGCCTGAAACTCAACCTCGCCGTCGCCGACGGCGCCGGCGACGAGCTCGAGATCTACAGCGGCTCCTCGAGCACGCTCAGCCTCAAACTGCGCAAGACGGTCACCGGGGTCGACCACGACGACAACCCCGGCACCGCCGAGCAGGAATTCAGCTTCGGCACGGCCGGCGCCTACCTCGCCGCCGACCGCGGCAACGAAAACACCGCCGACGGCAAATGCATCCAGGTCCAGGTCGGCGGCCAGGACCAGGCCTGCACGCAGGGTCACTTCTTCCTCCACGACGCCGGCAACGAAGCGATCGACGAGTTCGGCGCCAGCGGCGAGTTCTTCGCCCAGCTGACCAGCTCCGCGCTCGAAGACGCCGAGCCGACCCAGGTCGCGGTCGAGCGCTCCGGCGGGGCAAACGACGGCACCCTCTACGCCGGCTCCGGCTCAGGCGCCGGAGCCTCGCTGCTCGCCTTCGCCCCCGTGTTCGAGCCCTCGCGCCAGTCGCTGCCCGCACCATTCTCCAAAGTCCTGGCGAGCGCCAGGGCCGTGGCCGTCGACTGCGAGGGCTTCGTCTACGTCGCCGCCGGGACGCTGGTCCGCGTCTACTCCCCGGCGGGGGCCGAAGTGGTCAACTTCGAAGTGCCCAGCACCACCCTCGACCTCGCCGCCGACTGCAGCGGCAACGTCTACGTGGTGAACTTCCCCGCCGCGACGGAAATGACCTACTACCCGCCCTCCTCCTACCCGCCGAGCGGCTCCACCACCTACACCCGCCACACACCGGCGCTGGTCACCGCCTCGGGCCTGTCGGGGGTGGCGGTCAACCCCGCCAACGAACACGCCTTCGTCGTCGGCGGTTTCGCCTTCACCCCGATCATCAAAGAGTTCGCTCCGCCCTCAGAAAGCTCGAAAGTAGAAGGGGAATGCGGCGCGGGCCTCGGGCTGACGAACTCCCGCCAGGACATAGACGTCTACGGCAAGAACGGCAACGTCTACGTGACGGCCAACGCCGCCGCCGGGATCCTCTACGTCCTCAAATGCGGCAAAGAAGCCAAAGACGCGGAACTGATCCGCGAAGTCAGGGAAGGCGGCGGCTGCGACAGCGGCGACACCGGCGGCTCCAACCCGAGGATCGCCATCAACCAGTCCAACGGCAACTTCGTCGAGTATGCCAACAACCAGCCCGGCGACGTGGCGCGCGAGTACGACGCCTTCGGCGCCTGCATTGCGCAGTTCGGCACCTTCGCCCCCAACGCCGTCGGCCTGCGGCTCGCGCTCGACAACAGCTGCGCCCTGCACAAACCGCCGCTGACCGAAGCCACGACGCCCACCTGCGCCGACACCTATCCCTCCAACGGCACCGCCTACGTCGCCAATGACTCCTCCAACAACACGGTCCAGCCCTTCGACGTGAACGCGTTCGGGCCGTTGGAGTACGGGGCGCCGCCGGAAGCCGTCACTGGCATCGCGGACGGCTTCGGTCCCGGCGGCGCCACCCTCCACGGGACGGTCGACCCGGAAGAGTTCGAACTCGAAGAATGCACCTTCCAGTACCTGACCGACGAAGCGTATGAGGAAAACCTGGAGAAAATCGAGGAAGAACTGATCGAAGACCCCTTTGAAGGCGCCCTCACGCAGGCATGCGAGGAGACCCCCGCCGAGATCGGCAAAGGCAGCACACCGGTGCCGGTCCACGCCGAAGTCACGGGCATTGAACCCGAAAGCACCCGTTACCGTTACCGCCTCCACGCCACGAACCCCTTTGGCGAAGACAACGGCGAGGCCGCCCTCTTCGGTCCGCCCCTGCTGGCGACCCAGTCGGCGCTGCCGGTCGGCTACGACGAAGCGACGCTGCGGGCGAAAGTCAACCCCTCCGGCCTGCTCACCACCTATCGCTTCGAGTACCTGACCGAGGAAGAATACGAAGCCAACGGGGAAACCTTTGCAGGTGCCCAGAGCACGCCGGAGGGCGAGATCCCGCCCGGTGACGGCGAGGTCGCGATCGAGGTGCCGGTCACAGGCCTCGCGCAGGGCACCGTCTACCGCTTCCGCATCATCGTCGAGAACGCCACCTTGACCGTCGAAGGTCCGCCGCAGGCCTTCGAAACCCTGGTGCGGCCGCCGGTTCAGAACTGCGAAAACGCCGAATACCGCACCGGCCTCTCTGCCCTCCTGCCCGACTGCCGCGCCTACGAGCTGGTCACCCCGCCCCAGACGATCTCCGCCCCCGGCGCCTTCAGCGGCCCCTCCGGCGGCGCCAGGTTCTTCAACAGCTGGCTCGTCGCACCGCGCGGCCCAGGGGCCGGCGAGAGCGTTGCCTTCCGGGGGTTCGTCGCCCGGGTGGACGGCCACTTCTTCCGCGCCGAGCGAGGGCCCGGGGCGCACCCGGAGGGAGGCTGGGAAAGCGAGCAGAGCGGCCTCACCTTCGTCCAGGGCGCGGGACTGGCCGGCGGCGCGCAGGGCGGTGTCTCTCCCGACCAGCGCTACTGGCTGCACCAAGTCTTCGAGCACGACGTCCCGTCCGAGCTGGCCTTCCCCATCGCCACCTACATGCGCGTCCCTTCGGGCCAGGCCAGCCGCGACTGCGCCCCCGAGCCCGAGGCGACGTTCGAGCTCGCCGACCCCACGCGCCAGTTTGAGCTGGTCGGCTGCGGCACCCTGGGCACCGACCCGGAGGCGGCCGGCCGCTACATCGGCGCTGGCGGCACGCACGTGATCTTCACCTCCAAAGAGCCGCTGGAGGGGGACTCGCCGCCCGCGGGCACCGAAGCGATCTACGACCGCGAAGCGGGCAAAGCCACGGCCGAGGTCGTCTCGCTCAAACCCGACGGTACTGCCTTCGGTGCCGGCGAAGACGCCCGGTACATCGCCAACACCGAAGACGGCGCCGCGGTCGTCTTCACCGTCGCCGACACGCTCTATGTGCACCGCTCGGGCGAGACCACCGTCGTCGCGGAAGGGGGTACCTACGCCGGCATCTCCACGGACGGTGAGCGGGTCTTCTTCATCGACGACACCTACACCCCAACGATCGAAAACCCGATGATCGCCGCCGGCCTCTTTGCCTGCGACGTCGACGTTGACGAAGACGTCGAAGCGGACCCCTGTGCTGGTCCCGGAGCACACGAACCCACTGAAATCGCCCCCAACTCCGTCTTCGTCAATGTCTCCGCCGACGGCTCCCACGCCTTCTTCCTCTCCGAAGACGCCCTGCCTGGAGTCGAACCCAACGAAAAAGGCAAAGAAGCCGAAGACGGCGAGACCAACCTCTACGCCTGGGACGGGACGGACACCCACTTCGTGGCCCTGCTACACCCCCAGGACCTGCTCGGCTTCAGCAAGGAAGCCGGCCAGGAAACGTTCAACGAAGACCTGCTGCAGTGGACCAACGCGATCCCCGGGCAGCGGCAGCTGGGAGCCGCCTATGAGATGGGCCGCGCCTTCTCTCCGACCCGCTCGACCCCCGACGGCGAGGTCCTGGTCTTCCAGTCCCACGCCAAGCTCACCGGCTACGACAACGAAGAAAAGGGCGAGATCTATCGCTACGTCGCCGACTCCGCGCCGGGCCCGCAGCTGAGCTGCGTCTCCTGCTCGCCGAGCGGGGCCCCCCACGCATCTGCCTCCGACGCGCTGCTGCAGAGCACCGGCGAGGTCATCAACGCCGACACGCTGGTCCCCAACGTCACCGACGACGGCAGCGCCGTCGTCTTCGAGAGCAGCGACACCCTCCTACCCGAGGACGCCAATGCGACCCTCGACGTCTATGAGTGGAAGGCGTTCGGCACAGAAGGCCCCGGCGGGGACGTCTGCCAGCGCCCGGGCGGCTGCTTGGCGCTGATCTCCACCGGGCAAAGCGAAGAATTCACCTACCTCTTCGGCATGACCGCCGACGGGGAGGACGTCTTCATCTTCACCCGCGAGGAGCTGGCAGGGGCCGACATCTCGGCCAGCTTCTCGCTCTATGACGCTCGGGTCCTCGGCGGCATCCCCGACCCGCCGGCGAAGGCGCCCTGTGAAGGTGACGCCTGCCAGCCCCCAGGCACCCCACCGCCGCTCCTGCCCGCCCCCGCCACCACCGGGACGGGCAACGGCAACGAGGAAGCCAAGCCGCCCCGGCGCTGCGCCAAAGGCAAGCACCGGGTCAAAGGCCGCTGCGTGCCCAAGAAACACCGCAAACGCTCGAGCAAGAAACAAAAGGCAAAACACGCCAAGCAGCGAGCCAACCACGACCGGGGGACCCGCCGATGATCCGCCGAAGCGCCGCAACCATCGCCCTCTCCACACTTGCCGCCCTGGCCCTCGCCGCACCGGCGGGGGCGGTGGGGCCACCCTGTCCCGAAGGAGTGCCAAAAGCGAAATGCTTTGCGCTGGAGACGCTGGAGGCGTCGCTTTCGACCACACAGGCCGGCGCGCACCCCGACCTCACCTTCAGCTTCTCGATCGCCCAGGACCCCGACAGCCCGACCGACGTCCAGGGCCTGCACGACAGCTTCGCGCCAGTCCGAAACGTGCGCACCGACCTGCCCCCGGGGCTGATCGGGGACCCCAGCGTTCTGGGGGCGCCGCAGCAATGCCGGGCGCTGGAGCTGACGCTGGGAGAATGTCCCAGGGGTTCGCAGATCGGGCTCGCCGGGGTGCGCCTATACAAACTCAACCGCGCCGTGGTCGAGCCTCTCTACATGATGACCCCCCCCGGCGGGGACGTGCTCGCGCGGGTGGGCCTTGTCGCGGGCCTGGTCGGATCCTCGATCTTCGCCGACATCACGCTGCGCTCGGAGAGCGACTACGGGGTCAGCACCGAAATCATCGACGTTCCGAGGGTCCTGATCGACAGCGAGGTGACGCTTTGGGGGGTGCCGGCGGCCGAAGAGCACGACACCGAGCGCTGCACGCCGCTGGAGGTCATTAACAACGGCTGCACCGAATCGCCACCGCGCGACCCGGGTGGGCGCGAACTGCCCTTCCTGACCAACCCGACCCGCTGCGGGGTGCCGCTGGAGATGAGCGTCAGCGCCTCCAGCTGGATCGAACCGGACCGCTTCGACACCAAAACGGTGAGCTTCCCGCAGATCTCGGGCTGCAACAAACTCCCCTACGGCCCCGGCCTGACGATCGAGCCGACAAACCGCAGGGCGGGCGCGCCGACGGGCCTCGACGTGACGGCGCGGATCCCGGCTGCGGTGGGCGTGAACGTGCTCGAACCCTCCCAGACCCGCGACGTGCGGGTGGCCCTGCCCGAGGGGATGACGGTCAACCCCGGTGCTGCCGACGGCCTCGACGTCTGCTCGGAAGACGACGTCAACTTCGGCGAACGGGTGGCGGCGGAATGCCCCGACGCGGCCAAGCTGGCCGGCTTCGAGGTCGAGATCCCCGCTCTGCCCAGGAGGGTTAAAGGGGCGATCTACCTCAGGGAGCCCGAACCGGGCAATCTCTACCGCTTCTGGGCCGTGGCAGACGACCTCGGCGCCCACGTCAAGCTGCCCGGCCAGCTCAACGTAAACAAACAGACCGGCCAGCTGGAATCGACGATCCTCGACATCCCCCAGGCACCGGTGCGCGAGATGAAGCTCGTCTTCAAGTCTGGCTTCAGGGCACCCTTGCTCAACCCGCCCCGCTGCGGGGAGTACGCCAGTGAGTACGAGTTCGTCCCCTGGTCGGGCGGCCCGCCGCAGATCGCCGACTCCCAGATGACTATTAACGAAGGCTGCGATGGCCTCGGCGGCTTCTCGCCGAAGATCTCCGCCGGCTCCACCGAGCCCCAGGGCGGCGCCCACTCGCCCTTCACCTTCACCGTCACCCGCCAAGACGGCGAAGAGAACCTCGCCGCCTTGGAGGTGACCCTGCCCAGGGGCATGGCCGCCACCTTCGCCGGCATCCCCCGCTGCGATGGAGCAGAGGCCGATACCGGTCAGTGTCCAGCGGCCAGCCGCATCGGCCGCGTAACAGCCGCCGCCGGCGCGGGTTCCAACCCGCTCTGGGTGCCCCAACCGGGCAAGCGCCCCACGGCCGTCTACCTAGCGGGTCCCTATAAAGGAGCGCCCTTGAGCGTGGTAGCGGTGGTCCCAGCCCAAGCCGGCCCCTTCGACCTCGGCGACCAGGTGGTCAGGAGCGCGATCGACGTCGACCCCGTAACAGCCCAGGCAACGGCCAAATCGGACCCCCTGCCGCAGATCCTCGAAGGCGTACTCGTCCTCTACCGCACCGCCAACGTCTTCCTCGACCGCCCTGGCTTTTCGCTCAACCCGACCTCCTGCGCCCCCAAGGCGACGACCTCGCTGCTGCATTCCTCAGGCGGCAAGACCGCCACCCCCTCCTCCCCCTACACCGCGACCAACTGCGCCAAGCTCGGCTTCGGCCCGAAGCTCTCTATGCGCCTCTTCGGCGGCACAAGGAGAGGAGCGCACCCAAAGCTTCGCACCACCCTGCGCATGCCACCAGGAGGAGCCAACATCGCCTCCACCTCGGTCGCCCTGCCGCATTCGGAGTTCCTCGACCAGGCCCACATCAAGACCGTCTGCACCAGGGTGCAGTTCAGGGCCAAAGAATGCCCGCCAGGTTCCATCTACGGCACGGTCAAAGCCCGCAGCCCCCTTCTGGAGGAGACCCTGGAAGGCCCGATCTACCTGCGCTCCTCCAACAACCCCCTGCCCGACATGGTCTTCGTGCTCAAAGGACCGTCCTCGCTGCCGGTGGAAGTCAACGGGATCGCCCGCATCGACTCCGTCAACGGAGGAATACGCGCCACCTTCGACACCGTCCCCGACGCCCCGCTCACAGAACTCACCGCCTTCTTCCCCGGAGGCAAGAAGGGCCTGATGGTCAACTCGACCAACCTCTGCGCCCAGGTCAACCGGGTCACCGCCAAGTTCACCGCCCACAACGGCAAGAAGACCACCCTGCGCCCGGCGATGCAGAACTCCTGCAAGAAAGGCGCGGGGCGCCAAGGGCGCCACCGCTAAGGGTGGCGATCGCCCAGAACCGAAGCAACTCCTATGAGCAAAGCCGCGCGGAGCTGACCGCGCGGCTTCGCTCCCGCCGCCCCGAGATCGAGCAGGCGGTCCTCACCCGAGCCTTCGCCGTCACCGACACCAACCAGCCGGTCGACCTCGACACGCTGGACCCTGAATACGTCGAAGGCCTGCGCACAGCGATCGGCGCCGCCCTCGACTACGGCCTTGAGGTGATCGAGCGCGGCGAGGAGCGCGCACCCTCACCGCCGCCCGTCCTCTTGGCCCAGGCCCGCTTGGCCGCCCGCTACGGGATCGGCCTAGACACCGTCTTACGCCGCTACTCCGCCGGCTACGTCCTGCTCTCCGACTACCTGGTCGAGGAGGCAGAGCGCCAGGGCATGCGCGGCGCCTACTTAAAGCGAGTCCTGCGCGCCCGCTCAGCCCTCGATCGCCTGCTCGCCGCGGTCAGCGAGGAGTACTCCCGCGAGGCACAAGAGCGCCCCGGCACCACAGAAGAGCGCCGGGCGGAGCGGGTCGAGCGCCTGCTCGCCGGCGAGCTGCTCGATACCTCCGATCTCGCCTATGAGCTCGAGTGCACCCACCTCGCCGTGATCGCCTGGGGGGAGGGGACCGCAGAGGCACTACGGGACCTAGCCAGCGCCTTCGGCTCCCGACTGCTCACCGTCAGTCGCAGCGAAGGAGCGGTTTGGGCCTGGCTCGGCTCCCGCGAGCCCTTGGAGATGTGCGCGCTTCACCGCTACGCACAGGAGAGCTGGCCCGAGGGAGTCAAGGTGGCGATCGGGGAGCAGGGCCTCGGCCTCGCCGGCTGGCGCCTCTCCCACCGCCAGGCCAAGGCCGCCCTGCCGGTGGCAATGCGCAGCCCCGAGCCGTTCGTTCGTTATGTAGATGTGGCTTTGCTTGCCGCGGTGCTCCAAGACGAGCTCCTCGCCGGCACCTTGCGCCGGCTCTACCTCGAGCCCTTGCAGGCAGAGCGGGATGGGGGGGATGTGGCGATCGAGACCCTGCGGGCTTACTTCGCGGCGGGGCGGAACGTCTCTTCGGCGGCGGCGGGGTTGGGGGTTAGCCGCCAAGCGGTGGGTAGTCGCCTGCGGGCAGCGGAGGAGAGGCTTGGCCGTCCAGTGGATACATGCGCGGCGGAGCTGGAAGTAGCTCTGCACCTCGCGGCGCTGGGCAAGCCGGCCGCCGCGCCGGCGGACTTTCCACTTCGCTGAAATCCCCCTCTCCCGCTTGTCACATTGCCCTGGCGCTGGGCCTCACCGGGTGGAAGGATGCCCGCATTCAAGGCCGCTTGGCCGCGGGTGTCGCCGGGCTAGCCGGCGCCTAGAGGAGGGGAAGACTCGATGTCGCTTGGTGGGATTCGCAGTACCGCGCTCGCGTTCCTTGCAGGATCGATGCTGCTCGCGCTGTTGGCGATGGCTGCATCTCCCGCTCTTGCTCTTGCGGCCAGTGCCGAGACTCCGGTCGAAGGTCTCGATGGCAGGGGCTCGGCGGTAGCCGAGCCCCTAGGTGCGGAGGAATCCGTTGTTCCCGGCCACTACATCGTCGTCTTCGAGGACTCCGTCGAGCACCCCGGCGCGCTGGCTGAGCAGCAGGTCGAAAACCGCGACGGTGAGCTTGGCTTCGTCTACCGCCACGCCCTCAGCGGCTACTCCGCCGAGCTCTCCAAGGCCGACGTGAAGGCGCTCCGCAACGACCCTCGCATCAAGTACGTCACCCCCGACCGCAAAGTCAGCATCCTTTCTCAGGGCACCCCGACCGGTATCCAGCGTATGGGCGCCGCGGGCAACGAGACCCTGCAGATCGACAGCGAAGACAACACCAGGGTCGACGTCGACGTGGCGGTGATCGATACCGGGATCGACGCAGGGCACCCCGACCTCGACGTCTTTGAGCGCACCGACTGCGTTCCGCTTGACTTGAATGGGGAAACCGAAGAATGCCACAACGGCATAGGAGTCGACGGCCACTCCCACGGCACCCACGTCGCCGGCACGATCGCCGCCCGCGACAACGACGAAGGCGTCGTCGGCGTCGCCCCCGGTGCCCGGCTGTGGGCGGTGAAGGTGCTGAGCGACGAAGGCTGGGGGTCCTATTCCTGGATCGTCGCGGGAATCGACTGGGTCACCGCCCATGCCGAGCAGATCGAGGTGGCGAACATGAGCCTCGGCGGCTTTGGCAAAGCACCGGCAATGGACGAAGCGATCGCCGCCTCGGTCGATGCCGGCGTGGTCTACGCGGTCGCCGCGGGCAACTCAGCTATGGATGCAAGCGAATTCTCCCCCGCCAGCAACCCCGACGCGATCACCGTCTCCGCCTTGGCGGACTACGACGGCCAGGGCGAAGCCAAAGCCAATCCGCTGCTCATACCTGGCTGCGAAGAGACAATCGAAAACACCTGGGAATTCCAAAAAGGGAGCGACTACTACGGCTTCGACGACGAGCGCGCCAGCTTCAGCAACTACGGCAAAGACGTCGAGGTCGCCGCCCCCGGCGTCTGCGTCCTCTCGACCATCCCGGGCAACTCCTACGCCTACTTCAACGGCACCTCGATGGCCTCCCCCCATGTGGCGGGTGCGGCGGCGATCCTTGCCAGCGAAGACAACCCCGAAGGGCGCGAAGACGTAGAGGCGATTCGCGAGACGATCGTCGAAGAGGGCGATGAGAAAGGGCTCCACTCCCTCTATGTCGCATGGGAGGAACAGCGGGAAATATGGAGCTGTTGCCAGGAAGAACGGGAAGAACTGGAAGAAGAAGGACAATTGCTCAAAAAGCCCGAGCCTGTTCTCGAGGTCGGCAACGAGGCCGTCTTCGACGCCAGGGCGCAGGTCGCCGTAACGCAGGCAGCCACTGCCGACTCGAGCACCGAAGCGACCCTGCACGGCGAACTCAACCCGGGCGGTGTCGAGACCGACTACTGGTTCGAGTACGGCGCCAGCACCTCCTATGGCTCGAAAGCCCCGGCATCGCCGACAAGCGGCGGCTCGGGCACCGAATGGGCCACGGTCGAGGAGCCGCTCGAAGGCCTCGAAGGACAGACCGCCTACCACT
Organism: uncultured Solirubrobacterales bacterium; assembly: GCA_963753585.1. Lineage (GTDB taxonomy): Bacteria > Actinomycetota > Thermoleophilia > Solirubrobacterales > 70-9 > VRUE01. Next base: position 223,085 of record CAVWCU010000001.1, read on the forward strand.
ACCGGTTGGTGGCGAGCAACGAAAACGGCGCCTTCTACGGCAACGACCGAATCTTCGGGACGACCCCGGCAGCGGTGAGCACCGAGGTGGCAAGCGAGGTCGGCAACCGCAGCGCCACTCTGAACGCCACGGTTAACCCCGAAGGCCTGCCCACCACATACCGCTTCGAATACGGCAAGACCGATTCCTACGGGGGCCAGGGCCCCATCCTCAGCGCCGGCGCGGGCAGCGAAGGTGTCGGGGTAAGCGAAGAGCTGCTCGACCGCCTCAACGGCGGCGGGACCTATCACTTCCGCATCAGCGCCACCAACGTGGCTGGCACCGCCTACAGCGAGGACGAAACCTTCACCACGTCGACTCCACACGAGGAATGGCAGGCTCAACCCACCTCGCCCGAAGAAGGGCGGCTTCAGGACATCTCCTGCTCTTCTGCGGAGGACTGCATGGCCACCGGCATCAATGGCTACAGCGGCCTTTTCGCGGACGTGCACTCGACCGTCTCCGCGCACTGGGACGGTGAGGAGTGGTCGGTCGTGCCGCTTCCCGATTTGGAAGAAGAATTCGGGGAACCGATCGAATCGGGAAGCCTGAGCGGGCCAGATGGCAATAACCCAGGCGGGATCTCCTGCGTTTCACCGCAGTGGTGCGTCGCGGTGGGGAGCGCCAAAATTGGCGAGGTGCCACCGGGAGACTGGTTCGCGCCCCGCTACCCCCTGGTCGTCCACTGGGACGGCAGCGAGTGGTCGCTGCAGAAAGAGGTCACCGAAGCGAGCCTGAAAGGCAACCGGCTGGCCGACATCTCCTGCCTCTCCACCTCCTTTTGCGTCGCCGTCGGCGGGAGGTGGGAAGCAGGCAAAGAATTCACGATCGCCCTTGCCTGGGACGGCGAGGAATGGACACCGATGAGCACCGCCCAGGCCCCGGCGGAACACAACGGGGGCGCGGAGCTCACTGGCGTCTCCTGCACCTCGGCGACCTCGTGCATCGCGGTCGGTAGCTCTTATACGGTAATCGAACAGGGAGCACAATCCTACGGTTTCGCTCAGCGCTGGGACGGCGAGGAGTGGACGAGCGTGACGGTGCCGAAACCCGAAGTTCCAGGAGATCCCTGGAAAGGCCGGTACACCGCGCTCGACGATGTCTCCTGCACGGGGACCGACCTTGCCTCGACGCGCTGCCTGGCTGTCAACGAGCACTTCACCTGGAGCTGGGACGGCAGCCAATTGATCAGCCTCGGCATGGAGCCGGCGCCGAGCGAGGGGCATACGCTGGAGATCTACGGCGTCGATTGCACAGCCGCCTCTGCCTGCACGGTTGTCGGTACCGAATGCAAGGAGAACAAATCGCTTACATGCAATGCTAGGTCCCTCGGTCCCTTCGGGGCCCCCTACCGGCCGCTTGCCGTGAGTTGGGACGGCAGCGAGTGGACACCCCAGACGACGAGCGCGCCGAGCCTTCCCGAGGGCAAGGGCAGCGCCTTCGAAAGCATTTCCTGTTCCTCGCCGGATTATTGCTTGGCGACCGGCACCGATCTGGGCGCAGACGGGGAGCAAATCCTCGCCGAGCATTTCGTGAGACCCACAGTCACGACCAAAGCCGCAACGGATATCGGCCCCGAAGAAGTCACCCTCAACGCGACTGTCAACCCCAACGGCCTAGAGACCACCTACCACTTCGAATACGACACCACCGCCTACGAGGATGAGGAATCACACGGCACCAGCATCCCGGTCCCGGCCGAGACGCTCGAAGCGGGCACCAGCGACGTCGAAGTCAGCGAGGAGCTCGAAGGTCTCGAAGCCGGCGAGACCTACCACTTCCGCATCGTCGCCAGCAACGGCTACACCACCTCCTACGGCACCGACGAGACCTTCACCGCCGAAGAAGCCGCCGATCCGCGCTTTGACTTCGACTTCGGCAAAAGCGGCGCCGCCAATGGCCAGCTCGACTCGGCAGTTGGCATAGCCACCGACTCCGCCGGCAACATCTTCATCGCCGACACCGAGAACAACCGCGTGCAGAAGTTCGACTCAAGCGGCAAATACCTGAGCCAGTTCGGTTCCTCGGGCTCCGGCAACGGCCAGCTCAGCCTGCCCAACGGGATGGCGATCGACTCCACCGGCAACATCTGGGTCGCCGACTGCGGCAACGACCGCGTGCAGAAGTTCAACAGCAAAGGCGAATACCTCTCCAAATTCGGCTCCGCGGGCTCCGGCGACGGACAGTTCGACTGCCCCACCGGGATCGCCTTCGACTCCTCCGGCCGCGCCTTCATCGCCGACAACGGCAACAACCGCGTGCAGAAATTCAAAGCCACCGGCGAATTCCTGGCCAAGTTCGGCAGCAAAGGCTCCGCCAACGGCCAGTTCAACTCCCCCCACGGGATAGCTCTCGACACCAAAGGCCGGATCTGGGTGGTCGATTCGGGCAACAACCGCGTGCAGCGCTTCAACCCCTCCACCTACGCCTACCAGGCCCAGTTCGGCTCCTCAGGTTCGGGCAACGGCCAGTTCGAAGGCCCGGCGGAGATCACCGTCGACGTCGCCGGACGCCTCTGGGTAACCGACGCCGGCAACGGCCGCGTGCAGCGCTTCACCGACGAAGGCGAATACATGGAACAGCAGTTCGGCACCGAGGGCTCTGGCGCGGGCCAGTTCGACACCCCGCGCGGGATCGCCGCCGCCGGGCCTTGGCAGCTCCTCGTCCTCGACTCCGCCAACGACCGCGTGCAGCGCTGGACGATGCCCAACGATCCGCCGGTGGCCAGCACCGAAGCGGCGACCGAAGTCAAATCGACCACCGCCATCCTCAACGCCACGATCAATCCCAACGGCCTGACGACCGAATACCATTTCGAATACGGCAAAACCACCTCCTACGGCACCTCCGTCCCGATCCCCAACGGGACGATCGAAGCGGGCATGAGCGGGATCAAAAAAAGCCAGGAAATCACCGGTCTGGCCGCGAAAACCAAATACAACTTCCGCATCGTCGCCACCAACGCCAGCGGCACGACGTATGGGGTGAACAAAACGCTGACGACGTCGTAAGCCCCGTAAGGAGGGACCCGCGGCTGCCGTCACTCTCCGATCGCCGCATGCGGCGATCGGCTTTGCAGGGAAAACCCGCTTGGGGGTTGACATTGGAGACTCGGTGTGTCCTAATTCTATGGCTTAGGGAGTCAGACGCTTGTATTTCTAGGATTTTGGGAGAGATTGGCGGCGATCGGCAACGCTCGCCGTCGCATGGGACAGCGCCGGCAGGGGTGTTTAGGCCGGCAGGGGACCGAAGGAGGGGGAGATGCATCGAGTGAAGCGGCATCGGGGACGTTGGGTGACCCCTGCCCTGGTCGCAGCGACCTTTGCCCTTGCCTTCGCGTTCCCGGCTCTGGCCGCCGCCGATTTCCAGCTCTCGACCGTCAAAGCCGGCACCGGCACCGGCACGGTGCAGTGCGAAGTCGAAAGCGGCCCGCTCGGGCCCTGTGCCGCCGAATATCCCGAAGGCACCGAATTGACGCTGGTCCCGGAACCCGGCTCCAGCTCGGAATTCATCGAATTCTCCGGCGACTGCGGCCCGCTCGCTTGCGAACTGAGGATGGACGCCGACCGCACCGCCATCGTCACCTTCGACCTGGAACCGGGAGCGGTCGAGTATCCGCTCTCGATCGTCCAAGCCGGCACCGGCACCGGCACGGTGCAGTGCGAAGTCGAAAGCGGCCCGCTCGGGTCCTGTGCGGCCAAATACCCCGAAGACACCGAAGTGAGCGTGCTGGCCGAGGCCGACCTGGGCTCCAAATTCACCGGATTCTCGGGTGCTTGCGCTGGCTCGAGCTGTGAATTGATGATGACAGCCGCCAAATCGGTAACCGCAACCTTCGACCTCGAAGCGGCTCCCGAATTCTCCCTCACGATCACCCCCGCCGGCACCGGCGCGGGCACCGTCCTTTGTGAAGCCGAAGAAGGCCCAGAAGCCTGTCAGGCCAAATACCCCGAAGGCGCCGAGGTGACGCTGCTTCCCACGGCCGAATCGAGCTCCAGCTTCGACGGCTTCTCGGGCGCCTGCAGCGGCCCCACCTGCACCTTGACCATGGACGCGGCAAAGTCGGTGACCGCGACCTTCACCCTCGACGCCCCGCCCGAACGCACCCTCACGATCACCCCCGCCGGCACCGGCGCGGGCACGATCCAGTGCAAATTCAACGGCGGCGCGCCCGGCGCCTGCACAAGCCCCAAGCCCAACGGCACCACCGTCGACATCATCGCCACCGCCAACGCCGGCTCCACCTTCGCCGGCTTCAGCGCCGGCACCGGCTCGGCCAGCGGCTGCTCGATCACCTCGCCCTGCTCCTTCACGCTCAACGCCAACAGCGCCGTGACCGCGACCTTCACCCTCGACGCCCCGCCCGAACGCACCCTCACGATCACCCCCGCCGGCACCGGCGCGGGCACGATCCAGTGCAAATTCAACGGCGGCGCGCCCGGCGCCTGCACAAGCCCCAAGCCCAACGGCACCACCGTCGACATCATCGCCACCGCCAACGCCGGCTCCACCTTCGCCGGCTTCAGCGCCGGCACCGGCTCGGCCAGCGGCTGCTCGATCACCTCGCCCTGCTCCTTCACGCTCAACGCCAACAGCGCCGTGACCGCGACCTTCACCCTCGACGCCCCGCCCGAACGCACCCTCACGATCACCCCCGCCGGCACCGGCGCGGGCACGATCCAGTGCAAATTCAACGGCGGCGCGCCCGGCGCCTGCACAAGCCCCAAGCCCAACGGCACCACCGTCGACATCATCGCCACCGCCAACGCCGGCTCCACCTTCGCCGGCTTCAGCGCCGGCACCGGCTCGGCCAGCGGCTGCTCGATCACCTCGCCCTGCTCCTTCACGCTCAACGCCAACAGCGCCGTGACCGCGACCTTCACCCTCGACGCCCCGCCCGAACGCACCCTCACGATCACCCCCGCCGGCACCGGCGCGGGCACGATCCAGTGCAAATTCAACGGCGGCGCGCCCGGCGCCTGCACAAGCCCCAAGCCCAACGGCACCACCGTCGACATCATCGCCACCGCCAACGCCGGCTCCACCTTCGCCGGCTTCAGCGCCGGCACCGGCTCGGCCAGCGGCTGCTCGATCACCTCGCCCTGCTCCTTCACGCTCAACGCCAACAGCGCCGTGACCGCGACCTTCACCCTCGACGCCCCGCCCGAACGCACCCTCACGATCACCCCCGCCGGCACCGGCGCGGGCACGATCCAGTGCAAATTCAACGGCGGCGCGCCCGGCGCCTGCACAAGCCCCAAGCCCAACGGCACCACCGTCGACATCATCGCCACCGCCAACGCCGGCTCCACCTTCGCCGGCTTCAGCGCCGGCACCGGCTCGGCCAGCGGCTGCTCGATCACCTCGCCCTGCTCCTTCACGCTCAACGCCAACAGCGCCGTGACCGCGACCTTCACCCTCGACGCCCCGCCCGAACGCACCCTCACGATCACCCCCGCCGGCACCGGCGCGGGCACGATCCAGTGCAAATTCAACGGCGGCGCGCCCGGCGCCTGCACAAGCCCCAAGCCCAACGGCACCACCGTCGACATCATCGCCACCGCCAACGCCGGCTCCACCTTCGCCGGCTTCAGCGCCGGCACCGGCTCGGCCAGCGGCTGCTCGATCACCTCGCCCTGCTCCTTCACGCTCAACGCCAACAGCGCCGTGACCGCGACCTTCACCCTCAAACCGGTGGTCGTCGAGTACGCCCTTGCGATCGAGAAGATCGGCACGGGCGCCGGCACGGTGACCAGCTCTCCCGCCGGCATCGACTGCGGCTCCGACTGCGAAGCGGACTTCGCCAGCGGAACCCCAGTCACGCTCACCGCCATCGCCGACGCCGGCTCCGCCTTCGACCACTGGACCGGCAGCGGCTGCAACAAAGGGACCTGCGTGGTGACGATGACCAAAGCTAGGACGGTCAAAGCCGTCTTCGACGCAGTCGGCGAGCGCACGCTCACGATCACCAAGGCGGGCACCGGTACCGGCACGGTGACCAGCGCCCCCCCGGGCATCGACTGCGGCTCGACCTGCAAAGCGGACTTCGACGTCGGCAAGAAGGTCACCCTCCTCGCCGGCGCGGACGCGGACTCGACCTTCGTGGGTTTCTCCGGCGCCTGCACCGGCACCGGTCCCTGCCAGGTGACGATGTCGGAGGCCCGCAGCGTTACCGCCACCTTTGAGCTCAACGCGAACCCCACACCCACGGACGGGCTCGTCGTAGTCGCCGGCACCGCCAAAGTGAAGAACGGCAAGGCTGCGCTGAGGATCTTCTGCAATGGTCCCTCGGCCTGCAAAGGCGAATTGAAATTGGGGATGAGGATCCCTGGCGGCAGCAAAGGACGCAAACGCTTCGTGGTGATCGGCAAAGCCTCCTTCGACCTCCAGCCCGGCGCTTCGACGGTGCTGCAGATCAAAATCAGTCGCCGGGCGCTGAGTGCGCTGGAGGGCCGCAAAGCCCTGGCGGCGAGGGTCGTCGGGACGGGCATTCATGCGCATGCGGTGCGGTTGAAGAACGTCTGACGCCGTTCTAAGGCCTGTTCGCTCCCGCCGCGGTCACCCCGGCTGGGTTAACCCATGCGTTCCAAAATAGGCTGCGTGGTTGTCCAGCCTGGTACAGATGCGTCCATAGAGCGCCGAGGGGGTGTACAATCGCGTTTACCTAAACACCGCTGTCTGCCGTTAGGAGCAATCCAATGCCCTCCGCCTCGTCACCCGATAGCAGCACCTCTTTCGCCCGGACCAAGGACATCGGGAGCCTGCTGGAGCAAGAGCGCTTGCCGGCCGGCCGGGAGGCGCTCCTCGAACCGCCCGTCGCCCACTCCCAGCGCGAACGCCTGCTCGTCGCGATGGCGAAGAGCGCCGCAGACAAGGGCTACGGCGCCACCACGATCGCCGACATCTGCACCGCCGCCGGCGTCTCGCGCGCGACCTTCTACGAGCTCTTCAAGGACAAAGAGGACTGCTTCCACGCCGCGATGGAGCTGTCCCTCGCCGATGCGATGGGAATCATCGTCGCGGCCTACTCTCCGGACAAGCCCTGGGCGACAATGGTCCGTGACGCGACGGCGGGCTTCCTCGAGCTGTTGGCCAGCAGGCCTACCTTTGCCCGCATGGCGCTGATCGAGGCCCCGGCCTCCGGTGGGCGCTCCTTCCAGCTCTATGCCTCCGGCAAGCGGGTCCTGCAGTCCCTCCTCGAACGCGGCCGCGACGACCCCGTGGAGGAAGAAGCGATTCCGTCGAGCGTCTCCCGCGCCGCGCTCTCCGCAGCCGAGTCGCTGATCGTCGGCCAGATCCTCTCCGGCAACACCGCAAGGCTGCAGGAGCTACTGCCCGACATCGTCTACATCACCACCGTCCCCTACCTCGGCCAGGAGGAGGCTTTGCGCCAGGCCCGCGAGGCGGAGAGGTACAAGACAGCGGCGGATCGCTGAGTTGGGGCGGCAGGCGGGGCGCCCGAAACGTGAGCACTGGCGGCCGCCGCGGGGGCGGCACCGGCTGCCGGCGGAGGTGGTCGCCCGCTCTCAGCGGGAACGCCTGCTCGACGCCGTTCTCGTCGTAGTCGCGGAGAAGGGCTACGGGCCGACGACCGTCGCCGACCTGACCAGAGAGGCGGGCATCTCGCGCACCACCTTCTACGAGATGTTCGAGGACAAGGAGTCTTGCTTCCTCGCCGCCTACGACAGCGCCGTCGACGGGCTCGTGCGCCGGATCTCCGCGGCTTTCGAAGCCGAGGAAGGTTGGCCCGCTCGCGTGCGCGCCGGTCTGGCGGTGCTGCTGGAATCGCTGGCGGCAGACCCTCCGCTGGCCCGTCTGGCGCTGGTCGACGTCGGCTCGGCAGGGCCGGCCGCGCAGCGCCGCTACCGGGCAGGGCTGCAGCGGATGACACCCTTCTTCGACGAGGGCCGCGACTTTGCCCCCGACGGCCGCAGGCTCCCCGCGAACGTGTCGCGCATGGCGATCGGCGCCGTCATCGGCCTCGTCACCGACGAGATCGAGGCCGGGCGGGCCGATCGGCTGCCCGACCTCCTCCCGGAGGCTCTCTTCGCTGCCCTGGTTCCCTACCTCGGACCCGCTGCCGCGGCCGAGGAGGCCGGGAGGAAATAAACCACGTCGTACATCTAGCGCTATCATGGCTAGACAAGAGAGTTTCCAGCTCAGCTCTCGTCTTTCCATGGCAGATCAGCTCGAAAGCCGCCGCGACCGCATCCTCACCGCGATGATCCGCGTCGTCGGCCGCAAGGGCTACGACGCGACCGCGGTCGCGGACGTGATCGAGGAGGCGGGCACCTCCCGGACGACCTTCTACAAGCACTTCGAGGACAAGCACGACTGCTTCCTCGCGGCCTACGACAGGATGGTCGAGCGGGTTTTCGCCACCGTCGTCGCCGAATGCGAAGGCGAGCAGCCCTGGCTTCCCCGGGTTCGCAAGGGGCTCGCCACGCTGGTGGAGATCTTCTCGCGTGAGCCCGAGCTGGCGAGGACCGCGCTGGTCGAGGTGGCTGCTGCCGGCGCCGAGGCACGCCAGCGGCACTGGGATGCCGTTTCCCGCCTCACCGCGTATCTCGATACGGGGCGGGGGCTCGACGGTGGCGAGGAGCTGCCGGAGCACATCTCGACGATGGCGGTCGGCGCTGTTTCCGGCCTGATCTTCGACGAGCTCGTGGGCGGGCGGACCGAGCAGCTCCCCGAACTCATGCCCGACCTCCTCTTCGCGATGCTCGTCCCCTACATCGGGCCGACGGCGGCGGCTGAGGAAATGCGCCGCGCTGCTTAAGAGGGACTCCTGGCGGGCATCCTGCACAGACATCAATGTTTATAGTGCGCGGAGCAGTTCTCCCGCTCCGCGAGATGGCCCAGGCAGGCAGGCAGGCTAGGTGCCCGAGAGTTCCTCAAACGACGATTTTCCACGGGCCTTCGAGGCCGCCTTCGCGCGTCTGCAGGTCGTGGTCGAGGAGGCATACGTGTCCCAGGTCGAGTGGCCTGACCAGGTGGCCGCCGCGATTCGTGCCGGGTTTGAGTTCGCGGCCTCCGACCCGGATGCCGCCGACCTCCTGACCAACCGGGCACTTGCCCATGGCAGCGACGGGATTGCCCGCTACCAGCGGTTTCTCGGCTACGCCGCCGGTTTGCTGCTGCCCGGTCGCAAGCACAGCCCAGACGGTGCGCTGCTGCCCGGGATCGTCGAGCAGTCCGTGGCCGGCGGGATCATCATGCTCGTCGCCCAGCGCGTCGATCAGGGACGTGCCGGCGAACTGCCGGAGCTGGTCCCCGATGCGATCCAGTTCGCCCTGACGCCATATCTCGGCGTCGAGGCGGCACGCCGGGTAGCCACCGTGCAATAGCGGATCGCGTCGGTCTGGCGTAGGAGAAGCGGCACGTTCTCGTCTTGTTCGGTGCGTCTCGGAGCCCGAGCATCGGCCTCAAACCTACGAAGAGGAGGCTTCCGATGCTTTACGCGCTGATGGGGTTCGTGCACGCTGCCGTCGAGGCGAGGGTCCGAGCGATCCGTTCGCTGGCGGCCGGCGAGCGGGGGCAGGGAACGGTCGAGTACGTCGGCCTGATCCTGCTCGTATCGCTGCTGATGGTGGGGATGGTCGCTGCGATGAAGGGATTCAACGGGAAACAGGGAACTGAGTTGGCCGACGTGATCGTCGACAAGATCAAGGAGGCGGTGGACAGGGTGGCGTTCAAATGAAGTTCTTGACTATTCAGGGGGAATGAGCTTATGCTGCGGCCAAGCTCGGGCGCGTCGCATCGATTTGACGCCAGGGCTACCCCAGTGGGAGGAAGGGCCGCGGACCCCGCGGTCCTTCCGTATCAAGAGCCATTTCCCGAAGATTGCACGCCTTTTTCCAGGGTAGTGGCCGAATGTTCGCCTTGAGATTTTTCCGCAACTTTCTTGGTTAGACTGCTGTTTTTATAGACATGACCAGACCCCACTCGGAGGCATCCTTTTGAAAAAATTCAGTCCGCACCATGCCGCTAACCGCGATGGCAGGCCGTCTTCGAGCTTCCGTCTGGTCCTCCTCGTCCTGGCCGTCGCCGGCTTCCTTCTCGTTCCGGTCAGCCAGGCCGCCGCAGTCGACTTCCCCCTGAACATCACGACCGACGGCAGCGGTGAAGGCACGTTCGAATGCGACGTGGAAGGCGGCGGGGCCGAACCCTGCGAGGACGAATACGAAGAAGGAACCGAGCTGAGCCTGATCGCGGAGCCCGAAACAGGTTCCGAATTCGTTGAATTCTACGGCGACTGCGGCCCCGGCGAGTGCGAACTGACGATGGACGAAGAACACAACGTCACCATCACCTTCGAAGCCCTGGAAGAATTTTTCCCGCTCGCGATCGACACGGCGGGCAACGGTACGGGCGAAGTCGAATGCGACGTGGAAGGCGGCGGGGCCGAGCCCTGCGAAGAAGAATATCTCGAAGGCACCGAGCTGACCCTGGTTGCGAACCCCGACCCGGGATCCGAATTCGTCGAATGGATAGGCGATTGCGACCCCGAAGACTGCGAACTGACGATGGACGAAGAACACAGTGTCACCGCGCTCTTCGAACTCGAACCTGAAGAATTCGACCTTGAAATCAACTTCGACGGTTCGGGCACGGGCGATGTCGAATGCGAAGCCCAGGAAGGCCCTGAAGAGTGCGCAGCGGAATACCCTGAAGGGACCGAGCTGACGCTGATCCCGGTCGCCGACGAAGATTCTGAATTCGCAGGCTTCTCGGACGACTGCACGGGTTTGACCTGCGAGTTGACGATGGACGAAGACAAGTCGGTTACCGCGACCTTTGAAGAAGAGGGGGGCATGCGGGACCTGGACATCAACATCGTCGGCGAAGGCGAAGTCGAATGCGAGGTCGACGGAGGCGATGCCGAACTCTGCGAAGACGAATATGAAGCCGGCACCGATCTGAGCCTGGTCGCCACCCCTGAAACCGGCTTCGACTTCGACGGCTACAGCGCCGGCACCGGCTCGGCCAGCGCCTGCACGGGCCTGACCTGCGACTTCACGATCAACGCCGACAGCTCGGTGACCGCGACGTTCGAGCCCGAGGCGCCGGCAGAATTCGATCTGGACATCAACATCGTCGGCGAAGGCGAAGTCGAATGCGAGGTCGACGGAGGCGATGCCGAACTCTGCGAAGACGAATATGAAGCCGGCACCGATCTGAGCCTGGTCGCCACCCCTGAAACCGGCTTCGACTTCGACGGCTACAGCGCCGGCACCGGCTCGGCCAGCGCCTGCACGGGCCTGACCTGCGACTTCACGATCAACGCCGACAGCTCGGTGACCGCGACGTTCGAGCCCGAGGCGCCGGCAGAATTCGATCTGGACATCAACATCGTCGGCGAAGGCGAAGTCGAATGCGAGGTCGACGGAGGCGATGCCGAACTCTGCGAAGACGAATATGAAGCCGGCACCGATCTGAGCCTGGTCGCCACCCCTGAAACCGGCTTCGACTTCGACGGCTACAGCGCCGGCACCGGCTCGGCCAGCGCCTGCACGGGCCTGACCTGCGACTTCACGATCAACGCCGACAGCTCGGTGACCGCGACGTTCGAGCCCGAGGCGCCGGCAGAATTCGATCTGGACATCAACATCGTCGGCGAAGGCGAAGGCGAAGTCGAATGCGAGGTCGACGGAGGCGATGCCGAACTCTGCGAAGACGAATATGAAGCCGGCACCGATCTGAGCCTGGTCGCCACCCCTGAAACCGGCTTCGACTTCGACGGCTACAGCGCCGGCACCGGCTCGGCCAGCGCCTGCACGGGCCTGACCTGCGACTTCACGATCAACGCCGACAGCTCGGTGACCGCGACGTTCGAGCCGACCCCGCGCACGCTGACGGTGACGAAAGCCGGCACCGGTGACGGCACCATCCAGTGCAAATTCAACGGCGGCGCAGCCGGCGCCTGCACAAGCCCCAAACCCAACGGCACCACGGTCGAAATCATCGCCACGCCGAACGGCAGCTCCACCTTCACGGGCTTCAGCGGCGGCACCGGCTCGATCAGCTGTACGGGCCCCGGCAACTGCTCCTTCACGCTCAACGCCAACAGCACGGTCACGGCGACGTTCACCCTGATCCAGCGCACGCTGACGGTGACGAAAGCCGGCACCGGTGACGGCACCATCCAGTGCAAATTCAACGGCGGCGCAGCCGGCGCCTGCACGAGCCCCAAACCCAGCGGCACCACGGTTGAAATCATCGCCACCGCCAACGCCGGCTCCACCTTCGCCGGCTACAGCGCCGGCACCGGCTCGATCAGCTGCACGGGCACCGGCAACTGCTCCTTCACGCTCAACGCCAACAGCGCGGTCACGGCGACGTTCAACCTCACACCCGTAGTCGAAGAATTCGCCCTGACGGTCGTCAAAGCGGGTAGCGGCTCGGGCTCGGTCACCTGCGACGGTGGCGCCTGCGCGGCGAAATACGCCAAAGGCACCAAAGTCGCCCTCGCCGCCTCGGCGGCCTCGGGCTCCACCTTCTCCGGCTGGTCGGGAGGAGGATGCTCCGGGACCGGCGGCTGCACGGTGACGATCGAAGCCGACACCACGGTGACGGCGACCTTCACCGCCGACCCCCCGCCGCCCACCGAAGGCAAGGTCAAAGCCGCGGGCAGCGCTCAGGTCAAGAGCGGTAAGGCAAACCTCAAACTCACCTGCACCGGTGGGCCCTGCAAAGGGACGCTGACGCTCAAAGCCAAGGTCAAGCAGGGCAAAAAAACCAAGAACCTCGTGATCGGCAAGGCGTCCTTCAGCCTCGCCGAGGGCGCCACTGCAACGCTCAAGGTCAAGCTCTCGGGCCCGGCCAAGCAGGAACTGGCCAAGGGCAAGACCGTCAAGGCAACTGCCTCCGGCACCGGCGTCACGAGCTCGAAAGTCAAGCTCAAGCCGCCGAAGAAAAAATAAGTAGGCGGCAGGGGTCTAGGGCTTATCGAGATAAGCCCTAGACTCGCGCCCCATGCCAGCCTCACGCAGTTACGACCGGGCACCGGCCGACATCCGGCCGGTGTCCATCGATCCGGGATACGTCGAGACCGCTGACGGCTCGGCGCTGATCTCGCTGGGCAGGACCAGGGTGATCTGCACCGCTTCCGTCGACCGCTCCGTGCCGCGCTGGATGCAGGGCCGGGGCAAAGGTTGGGTGACGGCGGAGTACGCGATGCTCCCGGCCTCTACCGGCGAGCGCAAGACGCGCGACGTCGTCAAGGGCAAGCAGGACGGCCGCGGGGTCGAGATCCAGCGCCTGATCGGGCGCTCGCTGCGCGTGGTGGTCGATTTCAAGGCGCTCGGCGAACGCAGCGTCTACGTCGACTGCGACGTCCTCCAGGCCGACGGGGGGACCCGCTGCGCGGCGATCACCGGCGGTTACGTCGCCCTACGCCTGGCTCTTCAGAAGCTGCTCGACGCCGGTGAGATCGAGGCCATCCCGCTGACCGGCTCGATCGCCGCGGTAAGCGTCGGAATGGTCGGCGGGCGGGCGCTCTGCGACCTCGACTATGGCGAGGACTCGGGTGCCGAAGTCGACGCCAACGTCGTGATGACCGGCGAGGGCGGGCTGGTCGAGGTGCAGGCGACGGCGGAGCAGACGCCGCTCTCCCGAGCCTCGCTGGACGAGCTGCTCGGCCTCGCCGAGATGGGTATCTCCCGTCTGCGCCAGGTGCAGGAGAAGGCTGTCGGCGAGGGGTAGCTCCGCTTGATCCTCGCCACGGCCAACAAGCACAAGCTGCGCGAGATGCGCGAACTGCTGCCCGAGCTGGCGCTGGAGCCGCTGCCGGATGGCGTCGAGCTGCCACCCGAGGAGGGCGACTCGTTTGCGCAGATCGCGCTAGAGAAGGCGCGTGCGGCCCATGCCGCCACTGGCAGGGCTGCGATCGGTGATGACTCCGGCATCGAGGCCGCCGGGCTCGGCGGCCGGCCCGGGATCCACTCGGCCCGTTACGGGGGCCCAGGGGCGAGCGACGAGGAGAACCTGGCGAAGCTGCTGCGCGAGGTGGTGGAGGCGGGCGAGGACCGGCATGCCGCCTACCACTGTGCCCTGGCGCTTGTCGACGAGGACGGTGCCGAGCACGTCTTCGAGGGCCGTTGCGAGGGCAGCCTGGTCGAGGTGCCGCGGGGGGACGGGGGATTCGGCTATGACCCGGCATTCGTTCCCGAGGCGACCGGCCCCGCGGACGAACGCACGATGTCGGAGCTGAGCCAGGCCGAGAAGAACGAGATCAGCCATCGTGGCGCCGCCGCGCGGCTGCTTGCCGGCCATCTCGCGGCCGGCGAGGTGGCACCGGGCGGGCGATGATCCGCACCAAAAGCGGTGCGGCGGCACTCTCGATCGCCTCCAACGCGCTGCTGATCGCGATCAAGCTGGCTGCCGCGGCGATCACCGGGTCGATCGCGATCCTCACCGAGGCGATCCACTCGCTGATCGACCTGGTCGCCTCCGTCATCGCCTTCGTCTCGGTTCGCAAGGCCGACGAGCCGGCCGACGCCGACCACCCCTACGGTCACGAGAAGGTCGAGAGCCTCGCGGCGACGATCGAGGGCCTGCTGATCCTGGTCGGGGCCGGGATCATCGTCTTCGAGGCGACGCACCGCCTCGTCGTCGGCGCCGAGGTCGAGACGATCAGCGTGGGGATCGCGGTGATGGGCTTCTCCGTGGTGGCCAACCTCGTCGTCTCCACGGTCCTCTCGCGGCAAGCGAAGGCCCACGACTCTCCGGCGCTGGAAGGCGACGCAGCACACCTGCGCACCGACGCGATGACCTCGGCCGGCGTGCTGGTGGGCCTGGTCGTGGTCGAGCTGACGGGGAACGCCGCCTTCGACTCGATCACGGCGCTCGTGGTGGCAGGAGCGATCGTCGTCGCCGGCATCCGCATCGTTCGCCGCTCCTCGGGCGTGCTCGTCGACGAAACGCTCCCCGCTGAGGAGATGGACCGGATCGAGGTTGCGATCGCGGCCGCTCGCACCGAGGAGGTGGCCGGCTACCACAAGCTGCGCGCCCGCCGCGCCGGCGCCCGCCGCTACATCGACCTCCACGTCCAGTACCGCTCCGGGACCAGCCTCGAGCGTGCCCACGAGCTCTCCCACACCCTGCGCGACGCGATCGAGGGAGCTATCCCGCGTGCGGAGGTCCTGATCCACGCTGAGCCGGAGACCTCGGTTCGCGATCCCAAGCGAGCCCGTTCGGGCCCTTTTCGTGCTGGTTAGGCCAAGCCTGGCGCGAAAGTCTGACTATGTCCGACTTTCGCGCCAGGCAAGGGCATGCCTTACCGCCTCCGCGGCTTCCTTGGGCCTCTCGGTCACCTGGCGGTAGCTGAGGTGGATGACGTCGTAGCCAAGCGTGCGCAGCGCTAGGTCGCGCTCGTGGTCCGCCTCGAAGGCGGCTCGTCCTCGGTGGTACCGGTAGCCATCGGTCTCGACGATCAGCTTCTCCGCCGGCCAGATGAAGTCGGCTACGAAGGGACCGATTCGAACGTTGACGTTTGGCATCGGCAGGCGCATCTTCTTGCAGAGCCCGAGAAACAGGAACTCCAGCTCGCTGCGGGTTCCGTCCCCGGCCGTGTCCGGCCCGAGCTGCAGGCCGAGCGTCTCGGCCTGCCGGACCGCGAGCCTCAGCTCTTGGGGCGACGTTACGGGTCCGAGGTCCGAGACAGTGCGCGCAGCCGTGGTGACAGGAATTTCGAGGTGGCGCGTGACGTGGTCGGGTCTGAGAGTTGCGCTGCGGTGGACCCGGATGCCCGGCCGCTGTCGCCGTCCGCCGTAGCTTGGGACCGATACCTCCACGGCCTCGCGTCGGACGGGAAGCATCCCCCAGAGCGAGGCGGCGCTTCGGTGGCTGACCACAGCTGTTTCTCCGCACGCGAGCGCCGCCGCCATCCACCGCCCGCGAGGCGAGATCCTCCTTCGTCCCACCGCATAGACGCCGTGGTGGACACGGTGCAGACGGCCGATCTTGGCTCGGTAGAGGATCTGGTCCTTGTCGAGCCCCAGAGCCCGGAGTTGCGCCGTCGTGACAACCCCGTGCTGGCGATCGGCGATCTCTGCGATGAGCGCATCGGGCCTGGCGCGAAAGTCGGACATAGTCCGAATAAGGCGCCAGGCCCACCCAGTTCTCCCCCCGGGTAATGATTTAAGGACTCGGCAGCAAATTCACCGCAGCGGCCAGTCCCACAGCGACGATCGTTATCGCGTAGCCGGTGTAGTCGCTGAGACCAAAGGCCACCCCGGCGATGGCACAGATCGCTACGACGATCATCCAGGAGGCTCGGGCCAGGGTCATGGGTCGGTATTTTGGCCGAGATGGCCGACGGTGAGATGAGCGGGGCGGTGACGGACGACGCGGCGGCCGGTGCGCTGGCCCTTCTGGGCGAGATGTCTCCCGACCTGCGCGGCGGTGCGATCCTCGATTCCGAGGGCTCGGTCCTTGCCGCCAGCGGCAGTCCCGAGCGCTGGCGCGAGGATGCAGCGACGCTGCTCGACGTCGCCGACCGTGCGGGCTCGGAGGCAGTGGAACAGCTTCACATCGCCACCGAGCAGGGAGAGGTCTTCGCCCTGCGCCACTGTGGCTTGGCCGCTGTCGCCGTGACCGACCGTTTCGCCCTCGCCTCGCTGCTCTTCTTCGACATGCGTTCGGTGCTGCGCGACCTGGCCGCCGGGGTAGACGGGGAGGCTGCCGATGCCTCCTAAGCCGCATCGTGTCCTGCTCGACCGCGTCTCGGGCTACGCCGACGAGGCGGCTGCCTACATGCGCCGCCGCCGCGTCGCCCGGCGACCCTTCGCCCGCCTCTACTACCCCGGAGGCCGGGCCAGCGACCACGCGGCCGACTCGCTGGCGGGCGGCGAGCTCTTCGTCGCCGCGGGCCGGCTGATCGAGGTCGCCGGAAAGCGCCCGAAGCCGTGAGCGCCCTGATCGAGCCGGCGCTCGCCGAGCGGGTGCTGAGCCGGGCCCTGGCCAACGGCGGCGAGTTCGCCGAGGTCTTCGTCGAGCGCAACGCCGGCCTGACGATGGCGATCGACGAGTCGCGGGTCGAATCGGTGCAGTCGGGCGCCTCGGCGGGCGCCGGCGTGAGGGTGCTCAGCGGTGGGACCACCTATTTCGCCCACGTCGACGGCCTCGACCCCGATGACGTCGAGCGCGCCGCCGTCGAGGCCGCCGCGGCGCTGCACGCCGGCCAGGCCGAGCCGCGCCCGCTGGAGGCCGTGGCGAGCACCCCGCACGCGATCGAGCAGCGGCCGTCCGAGGTGCCCGCCGAGCGCAAGGCGGCGCTCCTTCGCGACCTCGACGAGCGCGGCCGCGCGGCCGGCCCCGAGATCGCCCAGTTCACCGCGTCCTACGCCGAGGTGCGCCGCGAGGTGACCGTCGCCAACTCGGATGGCCTCTTCGGCGGCGACGACCGCACGCGGGTGCGGATCGGCGCGCAGGCGGTGGCGCGCCGCGGCGACTCGGTCGAGACCGGCGCCGAGACGCTGGGCGGGCATCGCGGCTTCGAGCTCTTCGACGAGGACCCTGGCGAGATCGCGGCCGGCGCGGCGCGCAAGGCGCTGACCCTGCTCGACGCCGGTCCCGCCCCAGCCGGCTCAATGCCGGTGGTGGTCGGCGGCGGCTTCGGCGGGGTCCTCTTCCACGAGATGACCGGCCACGGGCTCGAGGCCGACCACGTGCAGAAGGACGCCAGCGTCTACGCCGGAAAGCTGGGCACGCAGGTCGCCCCGTCGCTGCTCACCGCCTACGACGACGGCCGCATGCCCAATGAGTGGGGCAGCGACTCGATCGACGACGAGGGCACGCCGACCCAGAAGACGATGGTGATCGAGGACGGCCGGCTGGTCTCCTTCCTGTACGACCGGCTGACCGCCCGCCGCGACGGCGTCGGCTCGACCGGCAACGGCCGCCGCGAGAGCTTCCGTCACCTGCCGGTGCCGCGCATGACCAACACCTACATCGCGCCCGGCGACGCCGAGCCGGAGGCGATGATCGCCGAGGTCGAGCCATGGCTTCTACGCCGCCTCCTTTGCCGGTGGCCAGGTCGACCCGGCGACCGGCGACTTCGTCTTCGGCGTCTCCGAGGGCTACCTGATCGAGGGCGGACGGGTGACGCGGCCCTGCCGGGGCGCAACCCTGATCGGCAACTGCCTCGATGCACTGGCGGCGATCGACGCGGTCGGCAGCGACTTCGAGATGAAGACCGGCGTCTGCGGCAAGGCCGGCCAGAAAGTGCCGGTCGGCACCGGCCAGGGCCACGTCCGGATCCAGGCGATGACGGTGGGGGGGACCGAGGTTTGATCGAGCTGGCGCGCCGCGCCGTCGAGGGCACGCTCGCGGCGGGAGCGGGCGACGCCGAGGCCTACGCGTCCGAGGACGCGGGGCGCGAGGTGCGCGTCCACGGCGGCGAGGTCGAGAGCCTCACCGCGGCGACCAAGCGCGGGATCGGCATCCGCGCCTGGATCGGTCGCCGGGCCGGCTATGCCTACGGCACCGACCTCTCCGAGGCCGGGATCGCGGAGCTCGCTTCGCGCGCGGCCGAGACGGCGCGGAT
This sequence comes from uncultured Solirubrobacterales bacterium, assembly GCA_963753585.1. Taxonomy (GTDB): domain Bacteria; phylum Actinomycetota; class Thermoleophilia; order Solirubrobacterales; family 70-9; genus VRUE01. Next base: position 241,671 of record CAVWCU010000001.1, read on the forward strand.
CGCCGACGAGGACGAGTTCGCCGGCCCCCCGAGCTTCCGGTGCGCCTTATGGACCCTGGGGGTACAAAAGGCGCACCGGAAGGGGAAGCGGAGCTGGAGTTGGGCGATCCCTCGTTCGGGGACTGGACCACCGAGCGCGTCGCCGAGCTGGCGCTCGAGATCGAGCGGGCGGCGCTCGACTCGGATCCGCGTGTCGCCGGGGTCGAGCAGGCGGTCTACGCCGACTCGGCGGAGCGCGTCGCGATCGTCTCCTCGACCGGGATCGCGGGCGAGTACGAGCGCACCGACTGCTACGGCGTACGCCCAGGCGCTGGCCGAGGGCGACGGCGGGCGCGAGACCGGGCTCGGCTTCGACCTCGGCCGCGGCCCGGCGGCCCTCGACCCCGCCGCGATCGGACGCGAGGCGGCGGAGCGGGCGACCGCGATGATCGGCGCCGGCAAGCCCGCATCGCGCAGCTGCCCGGTGGTTCTCGACCCGACGGTTGCCTCCAGCTTCGTCGCCCTGATCGGCCGTGGCCTGGGCGCCGACGCGGTGCAGCGCGGGCGCTCCCCCTTCGCCGGCCTGTTCGGCACCGCGGTCGCCGCCGAGGCCCTCGTCATCCGGGACGACGGTCTCGACCCCGCCGGCTCGGCCTCCTCGCCCTTCGACGGCGAGGGCGTGCCACGCCGCCCCAACGCGCTGATCGAGGGCGGGATGCTGCGGACCTACCTCTACGACACGTACACCGCTCGCCGCGATGGCGCCGCCTCGACAGGTAGCGCCGGGCGTTCGGGCTACCGCTCCCAGCCTGCGGTCTCGGCCTCGAACCTCGTCGTCGCGCCGGGCGCGCTCGACTTCGAGGAGCTGCTGCGCGAGGCGGGAGACGGGGTGCTGGTCACCGACGTCGCCGGCCTGCACTCGGGCGTCAACCCGGTTACCGGTGCCTTCTCGGTCGGCGCCTCGGGTCACGCGATCCGCGACGGGGAGGCGGCCGAGCCGCTGCGCGAGTTCACGATCGCCAGCGACCTCGTCTCGATGCTGAAGGCGGTGCGGGCGGCCGGCATCGAGGCCGCGATGGGTCCCCTTCGGGGGCTCGGTCAGCACGCCGCCGCTGCTGATCGGAGAGATGACGGTCGCCGGTTCCTGACTCCATGCGCCATTACGGCCGTGGCCGCTGTTAGATTCCGCCGCGATTTCAACCACTCATGACGGAGGAGCTTCGACGTGACAAAGGCTGAGTTTCTGGACCAACTGGCAGGCGACGAGCGGCTGGGCAGCAAGAAGGCTGCTGGCGACGCGGTTGACGCGGTGCTCGACGCGATCACCGACACGCTGAGCAGCGGCGGCGAAGTCAGCTTCACCGGCTTCGGCAAATTCCACGTCGCCGAGCGCGGCCCCCGCCAGGGCGTCAACCCGCGCACGGGTGAGCGGATCACGATCCCGGGCGGCAAGGTCCCGCGCTTCTCCGCCGGCTCCGCGCTGAAGACCAAGGTCAAAGGCTGAGCCAGGCGCAGCCCTTTGCGGACCGGCTCGCGGCGCTCGTCGAAGAGCGCCGCAGCCAGGTCTGTCTCGGCCTCGACCCCGACCCGTCGAAGCTCTCCGGGGACGGGCCTGACGTTCCCGTCGGTGCCGCTTCGGCCGCCGAGTGTGCGGCCGGGGCGGTCGCCGCGCACTGCCGCTCGCTGATCGAACGGGCCGGCCCGGCCTGCGTCGCGATCAAGCCCCAGCTCGCCTGCTTCGAGCGCCTCGGCGCTCCGGGCTGGGCCGCGCTGGTGGAGGTTTGCGCGGCGGCCCGCGAAGCCGGCCTGCTCGTCGTCGCCGACGGCAAGCGCGGCGACGTGCCGGTCACGGCGGCCGCCTACGCCCAGGCGCTGCTGGGCGAGACGCCGACCCCGTGGGGCCCTGTGGCGGGCCTCGGCGCCGATGCCGTCACGGCCAACCCGCTGCTCGGCGTCGACGCGCTGGAGCCGCTCGTGGAGGCGGCCGGGGCAGCCGGGGCGGGTGTCTTCGCCCTGGTGCGGACGAGCAACCCCGGTGCGGCCGACGTGCAGGATCTGCCGGCGCCGGAGCAGCCGCTGCACGAGCGCCTGGCCGGGCTGGTCGACGGGCTCTCGGACCGGCTGCTGGGCGAGGGCGGGCTGAGCGGGATGGGAGCGGTGGTCGGTGCGACCGCTCCCGAGCACATCGCCCGCCTGCGTTCCCTGATGCCCCGCTCGATCTTCCTCGTCCCCGGGGTCGGCGCCCAGGGCGGTCGACCGGAGCTGCTCGGGGCCGCCTTCGCGGCGGGTGCCGCCTCGGCTCTGGTCCCCGTCTCGCGCGGGATCGCCGCCGCCGAGGACCCGGCCGCCGCCGCCGAGGACATGCGCGCCAGGGTTTGGGACGCTTCGACCGAATAGGCGCGCAGATACGATCTGCGCCCATTCGACCGTCAGTCACCTGCAATGAACAAGCGCACCTCAGCCACGGCCCGGACCCTTGCGGTACTCGCCCTGATCGCTGCCTTCGTCCTCCTCGTCGTCGCCATCGGGGGCGTGCTTGGCGGCGGCTCGGACGGCTCGAATGGGCAAGGGCGCGACGGGGAGGCGGCGCGCAGGGCCGAGCCGAGGGAGCCGGCGCCGGCTTCCTACGAAATCCAGAGTGGAGACACCCTGATCGCGATCGCCCGCCTGACCGGGGTCTCGGTCGCGCGCATCGAAACGCTCAACCCCGAAGTCGACCCGCAGATCCTGATCGCCGGCGAAATGCTGAAGCTGCGCCGGTGAGCGCACAAATCGCCACGGTGACGACCGGGTATTCGAGTCCGTGGCGATTTGTGCGTGAAACCCCATGATGTTGGGCGCGCCGCGCCGCCCGATCCTGGTTCTCGCATGTCTATTGCCGGCTCTGCTCTGGACGGCGCCCGCCCAGGCCGAGGCGGCACCGCCGAGCATCGACGCTCGCGCATGGGCCTTGATCGACGCCCGCAGCGGCGACGTGCTCGTCTCCCACGCCGGCGCCCGGCGGCTGCCGATCGCCAGCACGACCAAGCTGATGACCGCCTACGTGGCGCTGCGCGAGCTGCCGCTGGACCGTGTCGTGCGGGCTGCGCCCTACGACGCGATCTACGGCGAGTCGCTGCTCGAACTCAGACCCGGCGAGCGGGTGAGCGTGCGCGACCTGCTCTACGGCCTGATCCTGCGCAGCGGCAACGACGCCGCCTACGACCTCGCCCTGGCCGCCGCCGGCTCGGAAGCTCGCTTCGTCGCCGAGATGAACCGCTACGCGGCGGCACTGGGCCTGGCGGACACCCACTACGCAAACCCGATCGGGCTCGACGAGGAGGGCAACTACTCCAGCGCCCGCGACCTGGCGACGCTGAGTCGGAGGCTTCTGCGCAATCCCGCCTTCGCCCGGATCGCCGACGCCCGCAGCGCCAGCCTGCGCAGCCTGCGCCCGCCGCGCACGATCGACACCCTCAACGACCTGCTCTACCGGGCGAATTGGACGACCGGGGTGAAGACGGGCCACACCTTCGGCGCCGCCTACGTCCTGGTCGGCTCCGGTCAGCGCCACGGGGTGAGGCTGATCTCGGTCGTGATCGGCACCCCGACGGAGACCGAACGCGACCTCGCCAGCCTGCGCCTGCTCGAGTACGGCTTCTCCCGCTACGAGCGGCGCGTGCCGATCCGTGCCGGGGAGGAGCTCGCCGAGGCCTCGGTTCGCTACGGGGGCGGGGAGCTGCCGCTGCGCGCCGCGCGCACGGTCTCCGTCGGGGTTCGCCCCGACCAGCGGCTCGGTCTCTCGGTGCGGGCGCCGAGCGAGCTCGAGGGCCCGATCAGCCGCGGCGCCGCGCTGGGCAGGGCGACTGTGTTCATCGACGGCAGGAAGGCCGCCGCCGTGGCGCTGCGGGCCGGCCGTGCGGTGCCCGAGGCGAGCGCTCTGGAGCGGGCGAAGAGCTTCGTCGGCTCGGAGGAGATCCCGATCGGGATCGCGCTTTGCGTGATACTGGTCGGAGCAGTCATGCTGAGGCGCCTTTCACGATGATCCTCACGGTCACTCTCAACGCCGCGATCGACCGCACGGTCGCGGTGCCGAACTTCCGTCTCGGTCACCGGCACCGAGCGGTCGAGAGCCGCACATTGGCCGGCGGCAAGGGGATCAACGTCGCCCGCGCCCTCGGCCGGCTGGGCCGGCCCGTGATCGCCACCGGCTTCGCCGGTGGCCCGACCGGGAACCGGCTGTTGGAGCAGCTTCGCGAGGAAGCGGTCCTGACCGACTTCACCCGAATCGCCGCCGAGACGCGGATCAACATGGCCGTGATCGACCCCACCTCCGGCGAGCAGACCGAGATCAACGAGCGCGGGCCCGCGGTCAGCCCCGAGGAGGTCGAGGCATTCGCCGCCCGCCTCGGCTACCTCGCCGACGGCGCCAGGCTCTGCGTGCTCGCCGGCACCCTGCCCCCCGGGGCCGGTGGCGACCTCTACGCGCGCCTGGTCAAGGACCTGACTGAGCGCGGCGTGCCGGTCATCCTCGACTCCGAGGGGGAGGCGATGCTCGCCGGCCTGCGCGCCGGCGCCGCCATGGTCACGCCCAACGAGCGCGAGGCCGAGGAGCTGGTCGGCCAGGAGTTCGGCGACCGTCAGGACCTCGTCCACGGGCTCTCCGAGCTGGTTCGCCTCGGCGCCCGCGAGGCCGCGATCACGCGGCCCGACGGCTGCGCAGCGGTGATCGGCGAGGGGACGGAGAGGCGCTTCGTCGAGGTCCGCACCGAGCCGCTGGAGCCGGTCTCGACGGTCGGCTCGGGCGACGCCTTCCTGGCGGGCTACGCCGCCGCCCGCTACGAGGGCCGGCCTGCCGGGGAGTGCCTTGCCTACGGCGTCGCCTGTGGGGCGGAGTCGACCCAGCACTTCGGCGCCGGCGTAGTCGACCGCGGTCAGGTCGAGCGCCTCCTCGGCGAGGTCCACGTCCAGGATCTGGAGGTCCCCGCCGAAGTGTAGGCTGGGGTCTCAACGCCACCCTGGAGGACCTAATTGGAGATCGACATCGGTCGAGGCAAGAAGGGGCGGCGCGCCTACGGATTCGACGACATCGCGATCGTTCCGTCGCGCCGCACCCGCGACCCCGACGACATTGACATCAGCTGGACGCTTGGTCCCTACCGCTTCGAGCTGCCGCTCGTCGCTTCGGCGATGGACGGCGTGGTCAGCCCCGATACCGCGGTGCTCGTCAACGAGCTGGGCGGCCTCGGCGTGCTCAACCTGGAGGGGATCTGGACCCGTTTCGAGAACGCCGAGGAGCGGCTGGAGGCGATTGCCGCCGCACCCAAGCACGAGGCGACGCGGATCATGCAGGAGATCTACGCCGAGCCGGTCAAGTCCGAGCTGGTCGGCAAGCGGGTCGCGGAGATCAAGGAGCGCGGCGCGGTCGCCTGCGGCTCGCTGACGCCGCAGAAAGTCCGCGAGCACTACGAGATCGCGGTCGAGGCCGGCATCGACATCCTCGTCATCCAGGGCACGGTGATCTCGGCCGAACACGTCTCGACCACGGTCGAGCCGCTCAACCTGAAGGAGTTCATCGCCGAGGTGCCGGTGCCGACGGTGGTCGGCGGTTGCGCCTCCTACTCGACCGGCTTGCACCTGATGCGGACCGGCGCGGTCGGCGTCCTGGTCGGCGTCGGACCGGGCGCGGCCTGCACGACTCGCGGGGTGCTCGGGATCGGGGTGCCGCAGGCGACCGCGATCGCCGACGTGGCTGCCGCCCGCTCCCAGCACATGCTGGAGACCGGCGAGTACGTCAACGTGATCGCCGACGGCGGCATGCGCACCGGGGGCGACGTCTCCAAGGCGATCGCCTGCGGGGCGGACTCGGTGATGGTCGGCTCGCCGCTGGCCCGGGCCAAGGAGGCTCCCGGCCGGGGCTTCCACTGGGGCATGGCGACCTTCCACCCGTCCCTGCCGCGTGGCACCCGTGTCACGACCAAGCAGGACGGCACGATGGAGGAGATCCTGCTCGGGCCCGCCCAGGAGAACGACGGCACCTTCAACCTGATGGGGGCGCTGAAAACCTCGATGGCGACCTGCGGCTATGAGGACATCCGCTCCTTCCAGCGGGCCGAGGTGATGGTCGCGCCGGCGCTGATGAGCGAGGGTAAGAAGCTCCAGAACGAGCAGGCGGTCGGCATGGGGTCGAATGGGCGCGCGGCGGTCTCCGCCGGTGTTGGAGTCGCCGACGACTGAGGCCGGCGCTTTTGCGGCGTCGGCCCAGGCCTCCGAGGAGGTTCTCGTCCTCGATTTCGGGGGGCAGTACTCGCAGCTGATCGCGAGGCGGATCCGCGAGTGCGGCGTGTTCGCCGAGCTGCTGCCGTCCAGCACGTCGCTGGAGGTCGTCCGAGAGCGCAAGCCGAAGGGGCTCGTGCTCTCCGGCGGTCCGGCCTCCGTCTACGAGGAGGGGGCGCCGGCGTTCCCGACCGAGCTGCTGGATCTGGAGATCCCGATGCTGGGGATCTGTTACGGGATGCAGGCGATGGTCCAGGCCCTGGGCGGGCGGGTCGAGGCGGCCGAGGCGGGGGAGTTCGGGCGCACCGACCTGACCCTGCGCGATGGCGGCGGCCGCCTGCTGGCGGGGCTGCCCGAGGAGCAGCACTGCTGGATGAGCCATCGCGACGCCGTCTTCGAGCCGCCCGAGGGGTTCACGGCGCTCGCCTCCAGCCCCGGGTCGCCGGTGGCCGCGTGCGAGCACCCGGATCGGGGCCTCTACGGGATCCAGTTCCACCCCGAGGTCGTCCACACGCCATACGGGACCGAGATCCTGACGCGGTTCCTGCGCGACGTCGCCGGCTGCGAGCAGCAGTGGTCGCCGCAGTCGGTGATCGCCGAGCAGGTGGCGAGGATCCAGGCGCAGGTGGGGGAGGGCAAGGTGATCTGCGGGCTCTCCGGGGGCGTCGACTCCTCGGTCGCGGCACTGCTCGTGCACAAGGCGATCGGCGAGCAGCTGACCTGCGTCTTCGTCGACCACGGCCTGATGCGCCTCAACGAGGGCGAGCAGGTCGTCTCCGCCTTCGAGCAGTTCGGCATCCCCCTCGTCCACGTCGAGGCCGAGGAGCGCTTCCTCGCGAAGCTCGCCGGCCACGACGAGCCCGAGCGCAAGCGCAAGATCATCGGCGAGGAGTTCATCCGCGTCTTCGAGGAGGAGGCGGCCAAGCTCGAGGACGCCGCCTACCTCGTCCAGGGCACCCTCTACTCCGACGTGATCGAGTCGGGTGGCAGCGACGGCGCCGCCACGATCAAGTCCCACCACAACGTCGGCGGCCTGCCCGAGGACCTCGAGTTCGAGCTGGTCGAGCCGCTGCGGATGCTGTTCAAGGACGAGGTGAGGGCGGTGGGGGCCGAGCTCGGACTCCCCGAGCGGATGGTCTGGCGCCAGCCCTTCCCGGGGCCGGGCCTGGCGATCCGCATCGTCGGCGGCGAGGTGACCAAAGAGCGGCTCGACATCCTCCGCACGGCCGACGCGATCCTGCAGGAGGAGATCCGCGCGGCAGAGCTCTACCGCCAGCTCTGGCAGTCCTTCTGCGTGCTGCCCGTCGTGCGCTCGGTCGGCGTCCAGGGCGACGGGCGCACCTACGCCTACCCGGTGGTGATCCGGGCGGTCACCTCCGACGACGCGATGACCGCCGACTGGGCGCGGCTCCCCTACGACCTGCTGGAGCGGGTCTCCAACCGGATCATCAACGAGATCGCCGACGTCAACCGCGTGGCGCTGGACATCTCCTCCAAGCCGCCGGCAACCATCGAGTGGGAGTGACCTGAGCGGTCGGGCCCATTGCCCTCGTTCGCCGTTTCGATCGCGATTCTCAGCCTGGTGCAGGCGGCGCTGGTAGCGCTGCCGGCGTCGCGCTCGGCTCCCTGGCTGGCCGACCTGAGGAGCCGCTGGTGGGCGCTCGTTCCCGCGCTCTCGATCGTCGTCGTGGTGGGTGGGATCGAGCTCTACTCGGACTCGGCAACGGCGCTCACCTACCTGGCACTCGTGGCCGTGCCACCACTTGCCGCCTACGCCCTTGCCTACCTCGTCCGAGTCCGCGAAAACCCGTCGTCAACAAGGGTTTTCGCGGACTCGATGCTCGCTGGCTACGGCAGATTGCCTTCGATCTCGATCACGGCAGCGCTCTTTGCCTGTGCTTGGCTCTTGACAGGGTCGCTGGTGGGCGAAGCGGCAGCGTTGGCGCTTTCTGCGCTCGCCTGTGTGACGCTGGGTTGGCTGCTCGTTTGTGCCGTTCCGGCCAGGTGGCTGCGCTGGGGGGTCTACGCAATGGCGGCGATCGACGCCTGGCTCGTCTCCGCCGAGCTGCTCCAGGGCCCCAGCTCGGTCCTCAGCGCCGCCGCCCCCGCGGCCGACCTGCCGGCCCTGCAGGTTGCCAACTTCGGTGCCGCCCGCATGGGCTTCGGCGACCTCTTCGTAGCCGCCCTGGTCGGCTGCCTCCTCGCAAAACCACCCGCCGACGGGCCTGAAACGTCCAAATATTGGACGTTTCAGGCCCGTCGGCAGTGGGTTGGGGCGGGGCTCGTCGCCGGGTTGGCGCTGGCTTTCGACCTGCTGTTCTTTGCGGTTGACACGTTGCCGGCGACGGTGCCGGTGGCGGTTGCGCTGGCGATCGTCACGCGGTTGACGCCGCCCGAGGACGGACGAGCGATCTCAGGCCCGGGCGCCGCCGAACGAGCTCAGCTGTAGCGGTCCCACTTTTCGAGATAGGGCAGCGGGTCGACCGGGCTGCCTCCCTCATACCAGCCCGGGGCCGTCCAGATCTCGAAATGCAGGTGGCAGGCGGTAGCCGAGCCGGTGTCGCCGACGATGCCGATCGGCTGGGCGGTGCGAACCGCGTCGCCTGTCTTCAGCGGCGAGGGTTCGGCGAAGTGGGCGTACATGAAGTCGAGCGTCGTGCCCTTGCCGTCGATCACGACGTAGTTCCCGGCGGCGCTCGTGGTAGCCGGAGTACTGCACCTGGCCGCCACGCGCGGCGATGATCGGCACACCGCACTCGGCCATCACGTCGTGGCCCTGGTGGGTGTGACCGGAGCGACCTGCGCCGAATACGGCGCCGCTGCCGCCGTAGTCGTGGGCGCCGAGCAGCGGGAAGGCGTATCCGTAGAAGGCGAAGCCGAGGACTGGCGCTTCCGAGGCGCTCGCCGGCCGGGCGGCGAGGGCACCGGCCTGCGAGGAGACCTGGAACGTGTAGCGCCCGTTGGGGGCCGCGCGGCCGTCGTTCGTCGTCCCGTCCCAGCGGATCGCGGTTTCGGTCTCGGGGGCGACGTCGTTGCGGAAGAAGGTGCGGACGCCGGCACCGGCCGCGTCGACGACGTCGATGCGGATGTCGTTCTGCGCCTGGCTGCTGGCGATCACGAAGCTCAGCCTGGGGTAGCGAAAGCCGTAGTAGAAGGACTTGCGGGGTGTCGTCTTGGCCGAGACCAGGCGCAGGGCGCCGGCGCTGGGGGCGTCGGAGGCCGGCGTGCCGCTGGGGCTGCCGGGTGGCGGCGGGCTGCCCGCTGCGGTCGGCGCACCACCCGTGCCGGCGGCTGCGGATGCCGCAAGGCAGAGCAGCAGCGCCATCGCCGCGATCGTGAAATACGTTCCCGCCAGCCAAGGCCGGGTGGTCTTGCCTACCACTGCCACTCTCTCTTTCGTTCGCCTACGGAGTTAGCTGTCGGGCTCGCGCTGAAAGAGTTGCGCTACGGCCTCTTCGGCCGATTCGCCCCGGGAACCTGCAATGGTTCCTGCGGTTCCTCCGCTCCCAGCCACCTGTGCGGCTGGGATTCGGCACTGTTGGCGCGGCAGTATAGACACCGAGGCGGCCACGTACGCAGATGCGGCGTGGCGGCTATCATGCCGTGGCCGCTGGGCGCTGCCCGCGGCTTTTCTCTGATGAAGACCTATGTAGCCACACCTGCGGACCGCCAGCGCGACTGGTACGTCGTCGACGCCGAGGGCCAGACCCTGGGCCGTCTGGCGACGCGCATCGCCGACGCGCTGCGGGGCAAGCGCAAGCCCGAGTACACGCCACACGTCGACACCGGCGACTTCATCGTCGTCGTCAACGCGGAGAAGATCCACGTGACCGGCGACAAGCTGGCGCAAAAGCGATACTGGCGCCACAGCGGCTACCCGGGCGGGATCAAGTCGCGGACGCTCGGCGAGATGCTCGAGCGGCGTCCCGAGGAGGTCATCCGCAAGGCCGTCAAGGGGATGCTCCCCCGCAACCGGCTCGCGCGGCAGCAGTTGACCAAGCTGAAGGTGTATGCCGGGCCCGAGCATCCGCATCAGGCGCAACAGCCCAAACCGATGGAGATCCAGACTTGATCGACGACGAGACTCAGAAGGACGAGACGACCCCGGAGAAGGACGAGGACCCGACCGAGTCGGCCGCGGGTCCTGTCGCGGGGGAGGACTCCTCGTCCTCGCAGGCTGCGGGCGAGGAGCCCACCCCCACGCCACCCGCGGATGAGGCGGCTGAGGCTTCGGAGCCCGAGGCGTCGCAGGCCGAGGGAGATGCCGTCGAGGAGTCTGGGGAGGAGAAAGCTGAGGAGCCCGAGGCGGAGGTCGCTGACGAGGCTGAGCCCGTTGCTGAGGAAGCTGAGGAGCCCGAGGCGGAGACGGCAAAGCCTGAAGAGGAGAAGCCCCAGCCCAAGGTTGAGGAGAAGAAGAAAGATGTGATCCCCGGTGCCGACCTGGAGCCGATCGCGGTCGAGCCGGAGGAGCGGCCGCTGAGCGCTGAGGAGCAGGCCCGCAAGGAAGCTGAAGAGGAGGAGCGCGCGCAGCGCGAGGCGGCGTTGGTCGGCGACGCCGTCGAGGAGCCGAAGGCCGCCAGCCGCGCCCCGGCGAAGATGGAGGGCGATGCCCGTTACCTCGCCACCGGCAAGCGCAAGACGGCGATCGCTCGCGTCATCCTGCTGCCTGGCAGCGGCAAGGTCGAGATCAACAAGCGGGCGCTGGAGGAGTTCTTCCCCCGCCCCCTGCATCAGACGACGGCCATGCAGCCGCTGGTCATCACCGGCTACGAGGGCAACGTCGACGTCCGGGTCCGTGTCCACGGTGGCGGCATCAGCGGCCAGGCCGGTGCGGTGCGGCACGGGATCGCTCGGGCTCTGACCGAGATCGACCCGGAGCTGCGCGGCGAGCTCAAGCGCCGGGGCTTCCTCACCCGCGATGCGCGGGCCAAGGAGCGCAAGAAGGCCGGGCTGAAGAAGGCCCGCAAGCGGCCGCAGTTCTCCAAGCGTTAGGAGCCAGCCAGTGACTGCGGGGCGCAAGCTCTTCGGAACCGACGGGGTCCGGGGGGAGGCCGGGACGTTCCTCACCGCCGAGCTCGCAACCGCGCTCGGGCGTGCGGCCACGGCCTCGCTGGAGGTCAAGCGACCACAGGTGCTGATCGTGCGCGACACGCGCGAGTCGGGACCGATGCTGGAGTCGGCGCTGGCTGCCGGGATCGCCGCCGCGGGCGGCGACGCGCTGCTCGGCGGCGTGCTGCCGACCCCGGCCGCCGCGATCCTGGTCAAGCGCCTCGGCCTCGACCTTGCCGCGGTCGTCTCTGCCTCGCACAACCCATACCGCGACAACGGGATCAAGTTCTTCTCCGCGCAGGGCACGAAGCTCGACGACGAGACCGAGGCGAGGATGGAGTCGATGGTCGACGCCGAGGCCGGCACTGCCGAGCCGGGCCACGTGCGGGAGCTGAACGGCGGTCTGGAGGACTATCTGCGCGCGCTCGAGGTGGCCTTTCCGCTGGACCTCTCCGGTCATACCGTGATGCTCGATTGCGCCAACGGCGCCACCTTCCGTGCCGCCCCGGCGATCTTCGAGCGGCTTGGCGCGACGGTCGAGGCGATCGCCGTCGAGCCCGACGGCCGCAACATCAACGACGGCTGCGGCTCGACCCATCTCGACGCCCTGGCCGCGCGCATCGCCGACTCGGAGGCGACGATCGGCTTCGCCTTCGACGGCGACGGCGACCGGGTGCTGGCCGTCGACCGCAACGGCCGTACGCACGACGGCGACGAGCTGATCGCCCTCGGTGCCCGCGGAATGTCCGCCCGGGGCGAGCTTGGCGGCGGCGTCGCCGTCACCGTGATGAGCAACTACGGCTTCCACCAGGCGATGGATGAGGCCGGGATCGAGGTCGCCGTGACCAAGGTCGGCGACCGCTACGTCCTCGACGAGCTGCGCGAGCGCGGCTGGAGCCTCGGTGGGGAGCAGTCCGGGCACATCATCGACACCCGCTTCGTCGCCACCGGCGACGGCACCGCCGCGGCGCTGGCGACGATGCGCGAGCTCGGCGGTCGCGATCTCGCCGAGGTCGAGCCGATGCGCAGGCTGCCGCAGACCCTGGTCAACGTAGAGGTCGCCGACCGCGATGCGATCGCCGGCGCGACCGCTGTCTGGGAGGCGGTAGAGCGCGAGGGAGAGGCACTCGAGGGCCGCGGCCGCGTGCTCCTCCGCCCCTCCGGGACCGAGCCGCTGGTGCGCGTGATGGCCGAGGCGCCAAGTGCCGAGGAGGCGGAGGCGGTCTGTGAGCGTCTGGTCACTTTGGTGCGCCAGGAGCTGGCTTAGAGCGGGTGAGGTGGGGCCTTCGGGGGTCCCTCTCCAGGCCGCTTCGCGGGAGTTCCTGGAGAGGGACCCCCGAAGGCCCCCATACGCGGCGGAAAGGCCCGGGCGGCGAAAACGGTGCCAGTGTCCCCAAGCTTGGCAGTGCCTCGGGAGCGAGCTTTTTGAAGCTTGTGTTCTGTTGAAGGGATGCCCCACCAAAAACCGCCCCGGAGGAAAAGGCCCAGCCTGCCTGAGCATTCAGCCATCGAGACCCCCGGTCTCTACCCTTACTTGCCTCCCTTATGTGCGGAATCGTCGGATACGTCGGTGGGCGCCCCTGCCGCGACCTGCTTGTCGCCGGGCTCGAGAAACTCGAGTACCGGGGCTACGACTCGGCCGGGATCTCGGTGATCGAGGACGGCCGGATCGCCAGCGTGCGCGCGGTCGGCAACCTCGCCAACCTGCGTGCGGCCGTTGCCGAGCGCGACGAGCAAGGTGGTGTCGCGGTGGCAGCGCCGCCCGCGACCACCGGCGTCGCCCACACGCGCTGGGCCACCCATGGGCGCGTCACCGAGGAGAACGCCCACCCGCACGGCGACTGCTCCGATCGCGTCCACATAGTCCTCAACGGGATCGTCGAGAACCACGCCGAACTGCGTCGCGAGCTCGCCGCCGAGGGGCACCACTTCAGCTCCGAGACAGACGCCGAGATCGTCGCCCACCTGATCGAGCGCAACTACGACGGTGACCTCACCGCCGCGGTGAGGGCCTCCTTCGCCGAGCTGCGTGGCCATTACGCCTTCGTCGCCATGCACGCCGAGGAGCCCGGGCGGCTGGTGGGCGCTCGCAAGGAGTGCCCGCTGGTGGCGGGAGTGGGCGAGGGGGAGGCCTTTCTCGCCTCCGCGATCCCGGCCTTCTTGGCCGAGACGCGCGAAGCGGTGGCGATCGAAAACGACGAGATCGTCACGATCGACGCCGGCGGGATCAGCATCACCGACGCCGCCGGCGCGCCGGTGCAGCGCGACAAAGAGGAGATCTCCTGGGACGAGTCGGCTGCCGAGAAGGGCGGCTATGAGACCTTCATGCTGAAGGAGATCCACGAACAGGCCGACGCGGTCGCCGAGACGATCGCCGACCGGCTGCCGAGCGACGACGGGGTCGACCTCTCCGAGGTCGAGCTCGACGACGCCTTCCTGCGCGACCTGAAGCGAGTCGTGATCGTCGCCTGCGGTACCTCCTACCACGCCGGCCTGGTCGGCCGCTACGCGATCGAGGAGTGGGCGCGGGTGCCGGTCGAGATGGACGTGGCCTCCGAGTACCGCTACCGCAACCCGGTGATCGGGCCCGACGACCTGGTGATCGGGATCACCCAGTCGGGCGAGACGGCCGACACGCTGGCTGCGATGCGGCTCGCCCGCGAGAATGGCGCCAAGGTGCTGGCGATCACCAACGTGATGGGCAGCCAGGCCACCCGCGACGCCGACACGGTGCTCTACACCCGGGCCGGCCCCGAGGTCAGCGTCGCCGCGACCAAGACCTTCGTCGCCCAGGTCGCGGCGATGTACCTGCTCGGCCTGCGCCTGGCCGAGCTGCGCGGGACGCTGGACGCCGACCGCCTCGCCGAGCTGGTCGCCGAGCTGAAGGCGATCCCGTCGAAGATCGAGGCGACCCTGGCCTCCTGCGAGGAGGCCACCGGGGGGGTGGCCGCGGCGCAGTTCGAGCACGGCTTCTTCCTCTATCTGGGCCGGCACGTCGGGCTGCCGGTCTGCCTCGAGGGGGCGCTGAAGCTGAAGGAGATCTCCTACATCCCCACCGACGCCTACGCGGCGGGGGAGATGAAGCACGGGCCGATCGCGCTGCTGGACGAGTCGACGCCGGTCGTCTGCGTGGCCACCGAGAGCCCGGTGCTCGACAAGGTCCTCTCCAACGTCGAGGAGGTGCGCGCCCGCGGTGCGGACACGATCGCTATCGCGACCGAGGGCTGCAAGCGCGTCGGCGAGGTCGCCGACCAGACGATCGAGGTGGCCAGGACCGATTGGATCATGCAGCCGATCGTCGCCATCCTCCCCCTCCAGCTGCTCGCCTACGACATCGCCCGCGCCCGCGGCCTCAACGTCGATCAGCCCCGCAACCTGGCGAAGACCGTCACCGTCGAGTAAGACCCGTCAAGCGTCCAGGCGGCGCCTTCCGCGCCCCCTCGCTCGTTAGTCTGCCCGGCCATGACCAGAACCCCCTTTGCCCTGCTAGCCCTGGCGGTCACCGCCGCAGTCGCGATCGCCGGTTGTGGCGGCGGTGGCGATTCCAGCTCCGACGCGGCCGGCTTCGCCGCTCCCGGCTCGCTCGTCTTCGTCGAAGCCGATCTGCGCCCGACCGGGGAGACGAAGGCCGACGTGGACGAGATCGCGAGCACGGTCGCGGGGGCCGATGGCCTCGGCGAGCTGATCGTCTCCGAGCTGGAAAGCTCGGCGAGTGAGGACGGCGAACCGGTCGACTTCGCCAAGGAAGTCGAACCCTGGCTGGGCGAGAGGGCGGGCGTGGCCTTCCAGGAGCTCGACGAGGACGGCGATCCGTCCGACCCGGTGATCGCGGTCGAGACGACGGATGCGGCTGCGACGCAGGAATTCATCGACAACCAGGCCGCGCAGAGCAAAGATCCCTTCGAAGACGGCTCCTATGAAGGGATCGACTTCAAGGTCGGGGGCGTCGACGAAAACGGCGTCGGCGTGATCGACGACTTCCTCGTCGTCGCCGAAGGCGAGAAGGGATTCAAGGCCGCGGTCGACGCCGTCCAGGGCGACTCGCTCGCAGACGAAGCGGGCTTCGTCGATGCGATCTCAGCCGCCTCCGACGGCAGCCTCGCCGACGTCTACGTCGACGTCGGCGGATTGCTCGAGGCCTCGGACGACGAGATCGACCCCCAGGCGAGAGAGATCCTCCAGAACGCGGGGATCGACCCGAGCGAAGCGACCGCGGTGGCCAGCATCCTCCCCGGCGCCGACCAGATCCAGGTCGACATCAGCAGCGACCCCGGCGGCGAGGAACCGCCGAGCGGCGACGCCTCCGAGCTGATCGGCTCGCTGCCTGCCGACTCCTTCGCGGCCGTCGGGGCCACCGAGTTCGGCGATCAGCTCGCCGAAGCGATCGACGAGCTCGACAAGACCGGGATACCGGACGAGGGGGTGCCTCCCAACCAGCTGAAGAGCACGCTGAAGGCAGCGGGCATCGACCTCGACAAGATCGCCGCCTCGCTTGACGACGCGGCGGTGTTCGCCCGGGGAAGCACCGAGAGCTCGCTCGCCGGCGCCATGGTGCTGACCAGCGACTCCGGCGAAGCGGCGAAGGCGGTCGCGAATCTCGGCGTTCTGGTGCGCAACACCGGGACGCCTGGCGTGACCGCGGTCAACAGCAACGGCGTCAGCGGCTTCTCGGTTCGCAGCGACGAGCTGGGCGACAAGTCGCTAGTGGTGGTCTCCAAGTCCGATCGCGTCGTCATCGGCTACAGCCTCGCCCCGGCCCTCGCCGGCCTCGACACGGAAAGCGGCGAAACCCTCTCCGACGGCGCAAGCTACAAGGCGGCGGTCTCGGCTCTGGGCGGCACCCCGATCAGCGCCTTCGTCGACGGCCCGGGAGCCCTGCGCCTGGCCGAATCCATGATCTCGCCCTCGGATGACGACTTCGAGGACTTCCAGGAGGCGAAGCCCTACCTCAAGCACGTCGAGTACGTCGCGATGGGGACCGGCAGCGACGACGATCTGGCGACGGCGAAGCTGATCGTGGGCCTGGAGAAGTAAGCAGGTCGATGACTTCCGGGGTCGGCATCGACCTGCTCGAGATCGACCGCCTGGAGCGTGCGCTGGAGCGCCATCCCCGTCTCGCCGAACGCGTCTTCACCGATGCGGAGCGCGACTACGCGGCGGTGCGGGCCCGTCCGGCCCGCCACCTCGCCGCCCGCTTCGCCGCCAAGGAGGCGGTGGTCAAGGCCCTCGGTCTCTCTGGCGGCTTCGGCCTGCGCGAGATCGAGATCGTCGCGGGGGAGCCGCCGACTGTGCGCCTCTCCGGCCGGGCGGCCGCGGCGGCGGCTGGGGAGCACATCGACGTCTCGCTGACCCACTCGCGCGAGTTTGCCGCGGCGGTCGCCATCGTCGAGACTGCCTGAGATGGATTCGTGGCTGACGCCGCTGTATGACGCGGAAGGGATTCGCGCGGTCGACCGCTGGGCGATCGAGGAGCAGGGGGTGCCCGAGGGGGAGCTGATGGAGGCGGCCGGGACGGCGCTGGCCGAGGCCGTCGCCGGGCTCGCGCCGCAGGGGCCGGTTCGGGTCCTCTGCGGGAAGGGCAACAACGGCGGCGACGGGCTCATCGCCGCCCGGTGCCTGGGCGCGATGGGATTCGCGGTCGAGGCGCTCGAGCTCTTCTCGGCGCAGGCGCCGGAGGACCTCGATGCCTGGCTGTCCGGCTCGGGCGCGATCGTCGACGCGATCTTCGGCACCGGCTTCGCCGGGGCGCCGCGCGAGCCGGCCGCAGCGGCGATCGAGGCGATCAACCGCAGCGGCACGCCGGTCGTGGCCTGCGACATCGCATCGGGCGTGGACGCCTCGAGCGGGGAGATCGAGGGCTCGGCTGTCGAGGCCGACCTCACGGTCAGCTTCCACGCGGCCAAGGCCGGCCACCGGATCGCGCCGGGCAAGTGGCACACCGGTGAGCTGCGGGTCGTGCCGATCGGGATTCCCGAGGGCGCTCCCGGGGAGCCGGCCGCGGGCACGATCGAGCCGGCCGTCCTCGCGCTGGCGCCGGCACGCGGGCCCAGGTCGACCAAGTTCAGCTCGGGCCGGGTCGTTGTCGCCGGCGGCTCGCGCGGGCTCACCGGCGCGGTCCAGATGGCCTCGCGAGCCGCGATCAGGGCGGGCGCGGGCTACGCGACCGTGGCCGTGCCCGCGGACCTGGAGGCGATCTTCGAGGCGGGCCAGCCCGAGGTGATGTCGGTCGGCTGCCCCGGCGGAGACGGGTGCCTGGCGCCCGCTTCGCTGAAGGCGGTCCTGCGTGCCTGCGAGGGGGCCGCCGCGACGGTGCTCGGCCCGGGCATGGGTCGCGACCCGGGGTCGGTGGAGCTCGCTCGCGAGGCGGCGGTCGCGATCGAGGCTCCGCTGGTCCTCGACGCCGACGGGCTGGGCGCGTTCGCGGGCGAGCCCGAGCGGCTCGCTGCTCGCGGGGCGCCGACCGTCCTCACGCCGCACGCGGGGGAGCTGGGGCGGTTGCTCTCCCGCTCCTCGGAGGAGATCTCCGCGCACCGCCTGTCCGCGGCACGGGAGGCTGCCCGGGTAGCCGGTGCGGTCGTCGTGCTCAAGGGCGACGACACGATCGTCGCCGACGGCGAGCGGGTCGCGGTCAACGCGCTCTCGGCCCCTGCCCTGTCCACCGCCGGCACCGGCGACGTGCTTTCGGGGATCGTCGCGGCGCTTCTCGCCCGCGGTCTGGAGCCGTTCGCCGCGGCCTGCGCGGCCGTGCTCGCCCACGTGCGGGCCGGTCGCGACGCTGCGGCCCGCATCGGCGCCGCCGAGTCGGTGATCGCGACGGACGTGATCGACTCGATCCCCGCAGGCCTTCACCTCTGACGCTGGCGACTGGTCGATTGACCCACCCATGTGGGGGTCAATCGTTCAGCCGTCGATCCTGTCGGTCCAATAACCTCGCGCTGTGAAGACCGCTGCCGAGATCATGGATGCCGACGTGCCGGCCGTCTCGCCCGACGCCGACGCGCGCGCGGCGATCGAGCTCCTGGCCAAGACCGATATGGGGGCGATCCCGGTGATCGACGCGGAACGCAACGTCGTCGGCATCGTCAGCGAGTCCGACCTGATCCTCGGCGACGAGGAGGCGGACCTTCACCTGCCGCACTACCTCAACATCATGGGGGGCGTCGTCTTCATCGGCTCGATGAAGGGCTTCGAGGAGCGCCTCAACAAGGCCTTCGCGACGAAGGTCTCCGAGCTGATGACCCCGGACCCGGTCGTCGCCCGCACCGACGACGACGCCGAGACCGTCGCCAGGACGATCGCCGAGAAGCACCACAACCACCTGCCCGTCGTCGACGGCGAGGGGCGTCTCGCCGGGCTGGTGACCAGGGCCGACGCGCTCTCCGCGCTCGTCGCCGACAGCTAGCGCCATGGCGCGGGCCTCAGCCCGGATCGACCTCGGCGCCATCGAGCGCAACTGCGCGCGGCTGAAGGCCGAGCTGGGCGAGGGCACCGAGCTCTGCGCAGTGGTCAAGGCCGACGGCTACGGGCACGGCGCCGACGCCTGCGCGTCCGCCGCGCTTGCCGGTGGGGCGAGCAGGCTGGCCGTGGCCACCGGCACCGAGGCGGCGCAGATTGGCCGGCGCTTCCCGCAGGTGCCGCTGCTGACGATGGGTGCCCTGGACGGCGAGGGCCTCGAGGACGCGCTCGCGGCAGGATCTGAGGTCGCGGTCTGGCGGGAGGGCTTCCGGGAGCTCGTCAGCGCTCGCGGGCGGGCTCAGGGCCGGCCGGTACGCGTCCACGTCAAGTACGACAGCGGCATGGGCCGGCTCGGCAGCCCCGATCCCGCCGAGGTGCTGGCCCTGGTCCGGGCCTGCACCGAGGATCCGCAGCTCGAGGTGGCGGGAGTCTGGACGCACTTCGCCACCGCCGACGAACCTGATTCCGACTTCTTCGACCGCCAGCTCGATCGCTTTGCCGAGGTCGCGGCGGCGGTCAGGGCCGAGCTCCCCGGCGTCACCGCCCACGCCGCCAACAGCGCCGCGGTCTTCCGCGACCGGCGCTCGCACTTCGACATGGTGCGCTGCGGCGTCGCCGTCTACGGCCTCGACCCGTTCCAGGGCGACCCGGCCGAGCGAGGCCTGGCGCCGGCGATGGCGTTGCACTCCTACGTGGCGGACGTCAAGCGCTTCTCGGCGGGCGACAGCGCCGGCTATGGCCAGGCCTGGCGGGCGTCGGAGGACACCTGGGTGGGGGTGCTGCCGCTCGGCTACGGCGACGGGGTGCGCCGCGGCCTCTCCAACAACGGCGAGGTGCTGATCCGCGGTCGGCGCCATCCGCTCGTCGGCACCGTCTCGATGGACAACGTCACCGTCGAGCTCGGCCCGGAGACCGAGGTCGAGCCCGGAGACGAGGCGGTGCTGATCGGCTCCCAGGGCGGGGCTTCGATACGCGCCGAGGAGGTCGCGACCCGCCTCGGCACGATCAACTACGAGGTCACCTGCGGGATCTCGGCCAGGGTTCCCCGGGTCTGGGCATGAGCGTCGCGGGGCACCTCGCATCGGCCCCGCTCGTCGCCCTTGCCCAGCGCGCGCTCGGCGGAGCGGAGGGAGTCTGGATCGCGGGCGGGGCGGTCCGCGACGCTGCTCTGGGCCGCGAGGTCGACGACCTCGACCTCGCCGTCGCGGGCGATCCGGCGGCGGCCGCGAAGGCGATCGCGCGCGAGGGGGGCGGGCACTCCTTCGAGCTTTCGGCCGAGTACGCGACCTGGCGTGCCGTTGCGGCCGACGGCTCCTGGCAGGTCGACCTGACGGCGCTGCGCGGCGAGACGATCGAGGCCGACCTCGCCGAGCGCGACTTCACGATCGGCGCGGTCGCGCTGCCGCTGGGCGGCGGCGAGCCGGTCGATCCCTTCGGGGGCCTTCCCGACCTGGAGGGCGGGCTGCTGCGCGTGGTGGACGAGCGCAGTTTCGCCTCCGACCCGTTGCGCCTCCTGCGCGCCGCCAGGCTCGCGGCGGCTCTCGGGCTGGAGGTGGACCCCGCCACGGCCTCCCTCGCGCGATCGGAAGCATCGCGCGCGGCCGAGCCCGCCGGAGAGCGCCAGCTCGCGGAGCTGCACCGGCTCGTTGGCGGGCCGGACCCGCTGCGTGGGATGGCGCTGCTCGACGAGCTCGGCCTCACCGCGGTTGTCCTGCCGGAGCTGGAGGCGCTGCGCGGAGTCGAACAGGGCCCCAACCACCATCTCGACGTCCACGGGCACACGATGGCGGTGCTCGAGCAGACGCTCGCGGTCGAGGCGGACCTGGGGCGCTTCGGGGGCGAGCGGGCAGAGGAGCTGGCGGCGCTCCTCGCCGAGCCGCTCGCAGACGAGATGAGCCGCGGCACGGCGCTGCGCTTCGGCGCGCTCGTGCACGACATCGGCAAGCCGGCCACGCGCTCCGAGAGGGACGGCTTCGTCACCTTCCTCGGCCACGACCGCGACGGCGTCGCGATCGTCGGCGGGCTGTGCCGGCGCCTGCGTGCGAGCCGCAGCCTGACCCGGTACCTGCAGGGCCTGACGCTGCACCACCTGCGCCTCGGGTTCCTCGTCCACGAGGCACCGCTGCCGCCCCGGCGCGTCCACGAGTACCTGCGGGCGACGGAGCCCGTCGGTGCCGACGTGACGCTGCTGACGATCGCCGACCGGCTCTCGGCCCGGGGGTCGGGCCCCCTCGCGACCGAGGAGGCGATCGAGGCCCACCTGGCACTGGCCAGGCAGATGCTGGCGGCGGCGCTCGACTGGCGCCGCGAGGGGCCACCGCAGCCGCTGGTGCGCGGCGACGAGCTGGCCGCGGAGTTGGGGCTTGTCGAGGGCCCGGAGCTGGGCGAGCTGCTGGCCGAGCTCGAGGCGGCCCAGTACGCGGGCGAGATCTCGACGGCGGCCGAAGCGGTCGAGCGCGCCCGGCAATTGCGCGGCTGAGCCGCTACGCTCCCCGCCGCATGGGAAAAGAGGAGAAGATCGAGATGGAGGGCGAGATCACCGAGGCCCTCCCCAACACGATGTTCCGGGTCAAACTCGACAACGGCCATGACGTGCTCGGCCACATCTCCGGCAAGATGCGCCGACACTACATCCGCATCCTCCCCGGCGACCGGGTGAAGATCGAGCTCTCGCCCTACGACCTCGACCGCGGTCGCATCACCTACCGCTACAAATAGCCCTCGCCGTGAGCGAACAGCGCCTGCGGATCAACACCGAGAACGTCGTTTACGAGGAGGTTGACGGCGAGGTGATCGCGATCGACCTCGGCGGCGGCAGCTACTACAGCCTGGCCGGCAGCGCCCCGGCTGTCTGGGACCTGCTGGCGAGCGGCGCTACCGAAGCGGAGATCTGCACGGCGCTGGGCGAGCGCTACGAAGCGGATGCCGAGACGCTCGGCGCCGAGGTCTCGGCTCTGCTCGGCAAGCTGGTCGAGCACGGCCTTCTCGTCGCCGCCGAGGGGGCTCCGGACGTGCGGCCGAGCCTGGGCGATGGCGGCCAGAGAGGCCCGTTCGAGGCGCCGCGCTTCGAGCGTTACGACGACATGCAGGACTACTTCCTGCTCGATCCCATCCACGAGGTCGACACCACCGGCTGGCCGCGACCGGCTGCCTAGCGCGCCCCGTGGAGCAGGCGCCGGCTCTGACAGCAAACGGCGATCTCGCCGCCGAGTACGTCGGAGCGCTGCGCGCCGGCTTCGAGCGGGCGGTCGCGGTGGCCGGTCCGGTCGAGCAGGACCTCGATCTCGCCGGCCTGCCGCTGCGACTGGGCTTTGCCGGGGAGTCGATGCGCGAGGCGCTGCTGCCGCCCTTCGAGCACCTGGCTGCCACGGTCCCAGCGCCGCCGCGTCTCTCGATCTCTGTCTTCGACTCCGCTTCGACCGGTGTCGATCCGCCGCCCCCGGCTTGGGAGGAGCTGCGGGCGGCGCCCGGGACGAACCCGGTCACGCGCCTGCGCTCCGAGCGCTTCTGCGTCCTGGCCGCTGCCGGCTCCGGCGCGGTGACCGCCGCCGACCCGGAGGGCGGCTCAGCGGTCTTCCACCTGCCCGACGCCGGTCGCATCGCACCCAGCGAGCGAGCGGCGCCGCTGCGCGAGGCGCTGCAGCTGCTGATGACGCCGCGGGGCCGCTGGATGACCCACGCCGGCGCCGTCGGTCGCAATGGGCGCGGCGTGCTGCTCGTCGGGCGCGGCGGCTCGGGCAAGTCGACCCTGGCGCTCGCCTGCGCGCTGGCCGGCATGGAGATCGTCGCCGACGACTACGTCCTGCTTGAGATCGAGACCGCCCCGCCGCTCGCCCACGCGATGCAGTCGACCGCGAAGCTGACGGAGGACAGCGCCGACCGGCTCGGCCTGGGCACCGAGGCGATCGACCCGGCCGGCTTCGAGCCCACCCTGGAGGGCCCTGCCAAGGCCCTGGTCGACATCCGCACTCTTGCCCCCGGCCGCATGCGTCGCAACCTCCAGATCGTGGCCATCGTCGCCCCCGCCCTTCATGGGGAGGCAGAGGCGGCGCTGAGTCCCATATCCGCGGCCGAGGGGCTGCGGGCCCTGGCGCCGAGCACGATCATCCAGTCGGGTTTCCATGGGGCCGCAGCGCTGGCCGCTCTCGGGGAACTGGTGCGCGCGGTGCCTAGCTATGCGCTGAAGCTCAGTCCCGACCCGGCGGAGAACGCCGCGGCGGTCGACCGGCTGGTGGGCGAGCTTGGCTGAGCCGACGGTCACCGCGGCGATCCCCGTGTACAACGGGGAGGCCTACCTGGCGGAGGCGATCGAGAGCATCCTCGCCCAGGAGCGGCCCTGCGATCAGGTGATCGTCGTCGACAACGGCTCGACCGACGGCAGCGGGGAGATCGCCCGCGGTTACGCTCCGCAGGTCGAGGTCGTCTGCGAGCCCAGACGGGGTGTCTCGGCCGCCCGCAACGCAGCTATGCGCGCCCTTCGCGGGGACTTCGTCGCCTTCCTTGACGCCGACGACCTCTGGCGGCCCGAGAAGACCGCACTGCAGCTGTCCGCCTTCGCCGCCGAGCCCGAGCTGAGCCTCGTCTTCGGCCACGTGCAGCAGTTCGCCAGCCCAGGGCTCGGCGAGGGGCGGGTCGCGAGGCTGCGCATCCCCGACGCCCCCCAGCCGGGCTTCTACATGGGCGCCATGCTGGCCAGGCGGGCTGCCTGCGAGGCGATCGGGCCCTGGCCGGAGGACGTCAAGGTGGGCGACGGGCTCACCTTCCTCCTGCGCGCCCGTGAGCTTGGCCTGGCGCAGGCGATGCTGCCCGAGACCGTCACCATGCGCCGCGTGCACGGCGCCAACCACTCGATCAGCGGCAAGGGAGAGCGGACCGAGTTCGCGCGACTGCTCAAGCGGTCCCTCGACCGGCGCCGGGATGGCGCCCGGTGAGTGCCATTCTCGGCAACAGGCCGACCGCCGAGCAGCTGCTCGTGCTGCACGCCGCACTCGACGAGCCACAGGCGGCAGCGGCCGCCTGGGAGCGCTGGCGTGCCGCGGTGGAGTTCGACGACGTCGACGGCGGCTCGATGCGGCTGCTGCCGCTGGTCTACCGCAACCTCGGCGCTGACGCTTTCGACGCCGAGGTCGCCGGCCGCCTCAAGGGCCTCTACCGGCGTGCCTGGAGCCAGAACCAGTTGCTCTTCCGGCGGGCGGCGGCGGCGATCGGCGCACTCGAGGCGGCCGGCATCGAGACCCTGGTGACCAAGGGTGCTTCGCTGGCGCTGCTCTCCTACGGCGACGTCGGCGCGCGGCCGATGGACGATGCCGACGTGCTCGTGCCGATCACCCGCACGCGCGAGGCGATCGAGGTCCTGGCTGTCGCCGGATGGCAAGCCGATCACGACGACCCGCTGGCCTGGACCCAGGTCCATCACTCACTCGGCTTCGCCGGCCCCGGCGGCGGCAACGTGGACTTGCACTGGTTTGCGCTCTGGCAGCCGGCGCGCGACGACGAGCTCTGGAGAGCTGCCGTGCCGATGGATCTGGCCGGGGTTACGACGCGCGCGCCCTGCTTCGCCGATCAGCTGCTGCTCGCCTGCGTCCACGGCACCCCCTGGAGCCCGCTACCGCCCTTTCGCTGGATCGCCGATGCTGTGGTGACGATCCGCGCCGCAGGGGAGAGGCTCGACTGGGACCGGGTCGCCGAGGAGGCGGAGCGCCGCGAGCTGACGGTTGCCGCCGCCGCCGCGCTCACCTATCTGCGCGACGAGTTCGATGCGCCCGTGCCCCAGCAGCTGCTCGATCGCCTGGCGGTCGCGCCGGCCTCGCGCCACGAGCGGGCCGCCTTTCGGGCCGCCGGCCGTCCGGACGGCCCGTTGCGCACGCTGCGCATGGCCTGGGATCGCTACCGGCGGCTGCGCGACCTCGACACCGGCGCGCCCGCGCCCGCCGGCTTCGTCTCCTTCGCACGCCGCTTCTGGGGTCTCGAGAGCGCCTGGCAGCTGCCGTTGCACGCCGGCCGGGCGTTCAGCCGGCGGCGCGAGCGCGATTCCGCTCGATCCGCGCCTTGAGCGCCCGGAAATGCCCCTCGCGACTGGCGGCGGCATCCTGGGTGAGGCTGCCGGGATGAACGCGGCGACGCAGCAGCACGGCCTGCAGGCGGGCGATCTCGACCCCCGCCTCGCGGGCACGCAGCAGCCAGTCGATGTCCTCGGCGGTTCGCATCGTTTCGTCGAATCCCCCTACCCGCTCGAAGGCCTCGCGCCGTAGGACCATCGTCATCGTGTGCACGTCCGGCTCGTCATCCGCCCTCGCCGGTCTGGCGGGCATCACGGTGGGCACCTTCGATCCCTCGGCCCAGAAAGGCAGCTCGGCGCCCTCCTCGACCAGCAACTCCTGTTCGGCCAGCGTGCAGCCGACACTTGGGTTGTCGAGCATGTGGCCGGCCTGGACGGCGAGCTTGTCCGGCGTCATCACGTCGTCGCTGTCGTGAAAGGCAATGAGCTCACCGCCGCTCGCCACGAAGCCGCGGTTGCGCGCCGCCGAAGGGCCGCGGTTGCGCTCGACGATCACGGTGACCCCGTCGAAGCCGGCGGCCACCTCGGCGGTGCGATCGGCCGAGCCGTCGTCGATGACGATCGTCTCCACCGGCGAGTAGGTCTGCGCGCGAACGCTCTCCAGCGCCTCGCCGATGTAGCGCTCGGCTTCGAAGGCGGGGATGACGACGCTGACCAGGGGGTCCGAACTCACAGCGGCGATTCTCTCGCATGCGGGCCGACCAGCTCGGCGACCAGCGCCGACCAGGCGAAGTCGTGGGCTCCGAGGCCGGCGCCGGTGCGCGGGTCGTAGTACTCGCGCAGGCCTTCGCGCTCGACCGCTCCGATCACTCCCCCTGCGATCCGCGCCGCGGCCTCCTCGTAGCCGAGGCGGCGAAGCCCGAGCCAGAGGAGCCAGGCCGAGTTGACCCAGGTCGGGCCGCGCCAGTAGCGCCGCAGCGGCCCGCGGCTGCCGCCGGGCTCATAGCTCGGCTCCGAGGCCGAGACCGAGGGCGGCGCGACAGGGGTCAGGAACCGGTTCTCGTCGAGCAGGTGCTCTTCGACCAGCCGGCGACCGATCGCCTCGGGCAGGTCGGGCAGGGCGAGCGGGGCCAGGGAGGCCCAGGTGGCGACGCCGGGCCGGGCGCCGCCCGGCTGCGCCTCGTCGAGGAAGAGCCCGCGGTCCTCGTCCCATAGGCGCGCGAGGAGGGCCGGCGTCGCCGAGGGGCGGCCCAGTGCCTGCAGGGAGAGCGACCAGAGCGTGTTGACCAGGGTCTCGCAGAGGACCGGCCCGCCTTTGTCGCGGATCCGGCGGGCGTCGAAGCCCAGCCGCCGGTTGCGGTGGACGAGGAGCGGGAAGCCGATCTGGGCGCACGCCCGCCGACCCCAGACGGGGTCGAATTTCGGCGAGGCGTCGAGCCCGGACTCGTCGGGCTGGACGATCCAGAGCAGCCCGTCTCCGTCGAGGTCGCGATTGGCGCCGAGCCAGTCGGCCTGGGCGGCGATCCGCGGCTCGGCGGCAGGGTCGCCGACGGCGATCTGCCAGGCCCAGGCGAGCAGCGGCGGCTGGATCGTCCCGGTCTGGAACGAGTGACGCGAGGCGACGTTGTAGAAGGGCAGCCGGGAGAGCGCGACGGACCCCTCCCAGAAGATCGTGTGGCCGACGAAGCCGTCGGATCGCTGGGCGGCGAGCAGGGTCTCGAGCTCGGTTCGAGAGCGATCGGGCTCGAAGTGCCGCCAGGCGATCGCCGCGAAGCAGGAGTCCCAGTACCACTGCCACGGATAGCGGCTAGGGCTCGGCCGCGTGTAGGCAAAGGGCACCCCCTCGCGCCCCCCCTCCACCCAGTTCCCCCGCAGCACCCGCTCGGCCACCTCTACCGCCGACGGGCCGGAATGTCGACCATGTATTGACATTTCGTCCCGTCGGCGGTGGGTCATCGAGCCGTGCGGCGCATTTCGCGCAGCGCCCAGGCGCCCAGGACGGCGAGGAGACCCAGCATGGCGACGATCCCGGGCCAGGTCCCTGCCCAGCTGACCCCGCCGATGAAACCCTGCCGGGCGGCTTCGATCACTTCCGTCATCGGGTTCACTTCGGCGACGGTCCGCAGCCACGGCTGCAGCAGCGCCATCGGCGCGTACGCGGTGGTGGTGAAGACCAGCGCCATCATTCCGGCCTGCATCAGCGGTGCTGCGGACTGGCTCTTGAAGCGCAGTGCCAGCGCCGACCCCCAGCAGGCGGCCACAGCGGCCATCGCGGCGACCATCAGGTAGGTGACGAAGAGGCCGTCGATGCCTGGCCAGCCGGCCCCGAGCGGCAGGGCAATGGCGAGGACGAAGGTGGCGGGGATCAGCGCCCGGGTGCTGGCGGCGAGGACGCTGCCGGCGAGCAGGACCCAGCGCGGGGCGGGGGAGACGAGCAGCCGGTCGACCCAGCCCGCCTCGATGTCGCGGGCGAGGTTGACGCCGGCGGCGGCGCCGGTGAAGCCGGCGCCCTGGAGCATGCTGACCGGCACGACGAAGCTCTCGTACGTCCCGATTTCGAACCCTTCGAGCTGCGTGAGCGCGCCGAAGACGCCGTTGAGGCCGAGGAAGAAGATCGTCGGCGCCAGCACCCCCGGTATCGCCGCACCGGGCACGCGCAGCAGCTCGTTCCGGGTGCGTCCCATCAGCGCCCCGATGGCCGCCAGGTTCGCTCGCCATTCCGGCAGTGCGGCGGCCTGGTCCATCAGCCCACCCTCAGCCTGTGCCTGAGCGCGCGGACGCTGAGCACCAGGCTCAGCGCGACGATCCCGGCGATCGCCAGCACCGCGCCGAGCAGGTCGGTGGTGTCGACCTCGGCGATGATCGGGTTTCGGATCCCTTCCACGATGAAGCTGAACGGGTTGTATTCGGCGATCGCCTTCGCCGGCTGGATCATCAGCTCCAGGGGGAAGAAGGCGGAGGAGAGGAAGAGGACGACCAGGACCAGGGGGAAGAGGCCCTGGACGACGCTGGCGCGGCCGGTCCGCAGCGCGATCGCGGCGCCGATCCCGCCGACTGCCATCGCCGTCGACGTGACCAGCGCGACCGCGATCAGCGCCCCCGTGAAACCGCTGTGGATCTCGGCTCCGAAGAGGAGCCCGATCGCGAGGAACCAGAGGGCGGAGAGGAGGCCCAGCGCCGCCGTCCCGGCGAGTCGCCCGAGCACGATCGTGAAGCGGGGGATCGGGGCGGCGAAGAGGCGGTCGGTGAAGCCCATCTCGATGTCGACCGCGAAGGCGATCCCGCCGCTGTTGCCCGCCAGCATCAGCGACTGCATCATCGCCCCGGCCAGCATGAACTGGAGGAAGCTCTGCACCGGCGGGAAGCCGGGCAGGTCGACGGCCGAGCCCGCGCCGCCGGTCTGGACCGCCAGCAGCAGGGTGGGGAAGACGACGATCGGCGCCATCAGCTGCGGGCGGCGGAAGGTCTGGCGGATCGAGCGCACCCCCAGCGCCCGCACCACGCGCAGATTCGCCGCCGCCCCGCTCACGTCTTGACCGCCTCCTGCCCGGCCTCGTCCTCCTTCTCCAGGTGGTAGCCGGTCTTGGCGACGAAGACGTCGTCGAGGGTGGGGCGGACCAGCTCCAGCGACTCGACGCCGATCCCCGCCTCGTCGAGGGCCCGCACGGTGGGCGGGATGTCGGCGGCGCCGTTCTCGACTTCCACCAGCACCGTCTTGGCGTCGGTCGGCGGGAGCAGCTTGCCGATCCTCGCGCAGACTTCCTCGGCCTGGGCGATCGAGCCCTCGGCGATCTGGAGCTGGATGTGGGGGTTGCCGATCTCGGCCTTGAGCGACTCCGGCGTGCCCTCGGCGACGATCCGGCCGTTGTCGATGATGCCGACGTTGTCGGCGAGCTGGTCGGCCTCCTCCAGGTACTGGGTGGTGAGGAAGACGGTCGTCCCTTCGTCGTTCAGCGCCCGCACCTCCTCCCAGATCGTCTTGCGGCTGACCGGGTCCAGGCCGGTGGTCGGCTCGTCGAGGAAGAGGACGCGGGGTTCGTGCACCAGCGCCGCGGCGAGGTCTAGCCGCCGCTTCATCCCACCCGAGTAGGAGCCGACGCGGCGGTCGGCCGCGGCGACCAGGTCAACGCGCTCGAGAAGGTCGTCGGCGCGCCGACGGCCCTCGGCGGTGGGCAGGCCCTGCAGGGTCGCCTGCAGCCGGATCAGCTCGCGCCCGGTCATCAGCGGGTCGAGCGCGGCCTCCTGCAGGGCGACGCCGATCGAGGCGCGCACGTCCCGCGCCTCGCCGACCACGTCGTGGCCGGCCACGGTTGCCCGGCCGCCCGTCGGTAGCAGCAGCGTGGTCAGCATCCGCACGATCGTCGTCTTGCCGGCACCGTTGGGGCCGAGGAAGCCGTAGATCTCGCCCTCATCGACCTCGAGATCGACGCCCTGGACCGCTTTCACCTCGTCGAAGGCCCGTTCGAGTCCCTCGACGACGATTGCCCGCATCAGGCCTCGGTTGGCTCGGCCTGCGCCAGCGGTGGCCGCGCGTCGACCCAGCGGCGGCCGTTGGCCCGCTCCAGCGCCTCGGCCGCGTCGAGGAGCAGCGCGTCCGCCCCCCAGGCTCCCTGCAGCTGGAGCGCGATCGGGAGCCCCTCCGAGCCGAGGCCCACCGGCACGCTGATCGCCGGGATTCCCGTCAGGTTGGCGAGGGCGGCCCCGCGCACGTTTGCCTGGTCGGCCGTCTGCGTCCCCGAGGGCAGCTCGACCAGCGGGGCCTCGAGGGGCGGGGCGACCGCGGGAATCGTCGGCCAGGCGATCACGTCGACGTCTTCGAAGAGCGCCGCAAGCCGCCGTCGCATCAGGGTGCGGATGCGCCCCGCCTGCGCGATCGCCGCCGCCGGCAGCAGCATCCGGTACTTGAGGAAGCCACGGTTGATCGGGCTGACCTCAGGGTTGAGGTCGTTGAGCTGCTCGGGGGAGACGCCGCCGAGGCTCTCCCCGTTGATGATCAGGATCGCCGCCAGCGTCGCCGCCTCCAGGTTCGCCAGCTCTACCTCGCGGACCTCACCGCCGGTCTCCGAGCGCAGCTCCTCGATCGCCGTATCGCAGGCCTCGCGCACCTCGGGCGTCACGTCCTCGGAGACCGTGTCGCGGACGACGCCGATCCGCAGGCCGGCGGCATCTCCGGCGGCGAGCCCCTCGCCGAAGAGGGCAGACCCGAGCAGGCGGCAGTCGGCGGCGTCGGTGCAGAGCGGGCCGGAGACGATCAGGGTGGTCACCGCCGCCATGTGGTGACCGGCCATCGCCGCGCGGCCGAAGGTGGGCTTCAGCCCGGTGAGGCCGCAGTAAGCGGCGGGGAAGCGAACGGAGCCGAGCCCGTCGGCGCCGACCGCACCGGCGACGAGTCCCGCCGCGGTCGCCGCCGCGGGTCCGCTCGACGATCCCCCGGGGCAGCGCTCGGTGTCCCAGGGGTTGCGAGCGGCGCCATAGACGGAGACGTTGCCGGTGCTCCCCGAGCCGAGCTCGTGCATGTTGCCGACGCCGACGACGACGGCGCCGGCGTCGCGCAGGGCGCGGTAGGGGCCGGACTCGCCCGGGGCGGTCGGGGCCAGAAGTTCCGCGGCGCCGAAGCGTTGCGCCCGCCAGGGCAGCGGCCACTCGTCCTTGATCACGACCGGGACGCCGCGCAGCGGCCCGTCGGGCGCCTCGGCCAGCATCGCCCGCGACTCCTCCGGGAAGGTCGCGACGACGGCGTTGATCGCCGGGTTGCGCTCCTCGATCCTCGCCAGGGTCGCGTCGAGCAGCTCGGTGGCGTCCGCTTCTCCCGCGGCGATGGCCGCGGCCTGCCCGCGCAGGGAGAGGTCGAGGGCGTTCAAGGCTGCTCCGGGGCCCGGGAGAGGTCGGGGTTGCGCTCCGCCTCGAGGTCGCCGAGGTCGAACGAGAGCAGGGCGCGGATCGCGGGCCAGAACATCTGGTGGGCGGCGCTCATCACCGCGAGGTCGACCTCGTCGGCTTCTATCCGCAGGGATGCGAGGCCGGCGGGGATGAACTGCTCTGCTCGGTCCGCGGCCTCCATTCCGGGAGGCAACCCTACAGAGGCGGGATGGCCGGGATCGTGCAAGGGCCTGCGCAACGCCGCATCTCCCCGGGGAGGGCGGCAGAATCGTGGCCGCAACCCTGGTCTCGACCCGGGGTTTGCAGCTTGAGATCGTGCGACTAGCAGCCAAAAACGAACCGGGCTCGCGGGCGCCGATGGCGCTTGCGCTTGCTGCGCTGCTCGCCGCGCTGGTCGTGGTCGCCTGGCCGGGGGCCGCCGAGTCCGCGCCGCTGCGCGTCGTCGTGCTTGGCAAGACCACGGAAACGCCGCCCCCCTCGTGCCCGGGGAAAATCGCCAACAACGTCGAGGTCGTCCCCTGCCGGGTAGAGGGCCATGTGACTGGCTTCCAGGTCAACGCCGGCGGGGTCGCGCGACCCTACGAGGCGCCGTTCGACGGCAAGCTGGTCGCCTGGTCGATCACGCTGGCGAAGCCCTCGCGCGTCGACACCGAGTCGACCACCGACGAGGTCGGCTTCTTCAACGAATTCCTCGGCGAGCCCTCGCAGGCGCGGATCGGCGTCCTGCGCCCGGTCGAAGGCTCCAAGCCCCCCCAGTACAAGCTCGTCCGCCAGGGCCCGCTGGAGCGGCTCAACCCCCACTTCGGCAGCACCCCGATCTTCGCCCTCGAGCACCCGCTGACGGTGCTCCGCGGCCAGGTCGTCGCTCTCACCATCCCCACCTGGGCGCCGATGTTCGCCTTCAACGTCTCCGCCGAAGACACCTGGCGCGGCAGCCGCCTCACCGGCCACTGCGCCTCCAAGGAGGACATCCAGGGCGGCCACCCCCAGCAGGGCGTCGGCAAAACCAAGACCTACGGCTGCTACTACTCCAACGCCCGGTTGTTGTACACCGCGACTCTCGTCAAGCAGCCGTAGCGCACTTAAATTTCTTGACTAATAAGATTTAAGTGGTATAGCTAGCGCCCCAGTGCGACTCATCAGAATCCTCTGCCTGGGTATTGCCGTCTCGATCGGGATCGCCGGCGCCGGCGCCGGGAGCGCCACGGCGAGCGCGATCTGCGACGCCCATCCCTTCGCGTTCGAAGAAGAAGAAGGATCGGTCCTCACCTCGTGCGCCGAAGCCTTCGCGTATGGAGTCGATGTCGAATCCGGCGACACCCTGAGCGGGACGCTGGCCGCCGACAGCCCCCACGGCGTTGGCCCGGGCGAGCTGGTCTTCGTGGGCGAAAACCCAGAAGACGAGATCAGTTGCACGGAATCGCAGTTCGACGGAGCGTTCGACTCCGTCGGCGAATCCAGCATCGAAGGCGAAATGACGAACCTGACCTTCGGCAGTTGCACGACTACGATCCCCTCTTGCACGGTCACCTCGCTCACCTCGGTCACACCGATCGAAGCGCAGGCCGAATACATCGGCGGTTTCGAAGACGGCGAACTGACGCTCCAGCAGCCTGAAACGACGGCCGAATTGTCGTGCCTCTTCGGCATCTTCGAACCGACGTGCACGTACGAGGGCGGCGAAGCCGCGACGGTCCTGATGGATTTCTACAACCCGGAAAACACATACAAGCCCAGCAGCGGGGAAACGGCCATTGCCGACGTCACAGACGAATATGCCCTGTCCGAACCCGACTCGTTAGAAATCTGTCCCGAAACGGGCACCGTTCACGCGACCTATGAGGTCACGGCCGACAACGGCCTCTCTACCGACGTCCACATGGCACAGGTGCGGACCGGCACCAGGCTCTGCGAAGAAGAACCGAAACCCGTGGAACCGGCCCCGAAACGCAAATTCCTGGTCTGCGAGAAAAAAACCTTCTCGGGCAAAATCGAAGGCGAAGCGACGGCCGCCGCGACGTTCAAAGCGTCCGGCACCGCCGAAGTCGTCACTTGCAGCAAAGCTCCGTTCTCCGGTGACTACCTGTCCAACGGACGGCTCTCTACGAAAACCCTCGTCGTGAAATATGAAGGAGCCGGGGCTGGGAACACCTGCACGTCGAACCTGAAAGGCAACCCCGACGTCGCCGTCGCGCTATCCACGAATGCCTTCCCGAACAGCATGTTCGTCTACGAACAGGTGTCTGCGCCGCAGGGCTCCTTTGTGCTGACCGTTTCCTCGACGGAGTCGAAAAACCTCAAACTCCGGACGCATCTGACGATCAAAGCCGGCAAAGAACCCAAATGTATCTACATAGCCACCGTGGTGTCGTCGAAAGTCACCAACGGCTTTGGGGGGGCGCCTACGACGATCAAAAAAACGCAGACTCTGGACTTCGAAAAAGAAGAACCGCCGGAAGACCCGAAACGCTGCCCGGCAAAACTAAGTCACGAAGTGACGCTGAAACTGAACGGCATCAACGGCGATAAAAAACCCCACGTCTATCTGGCCTACGGCTGATCGACCCCACCCGGCCGGCCTTAGCGACGAGGCGCCGGCCCGCCCGGCTCATCCCGGGCTCAGAGAGCTTCTTGGCGCTTGCCGCAGTAGGGGCAGTCGCTGACGTCGAGGCCGATCAGTTGGTCGCAGCGGGCACAGGCTCGGAGGTTGTCCGGCGTGCGGGGCAGGGACGAGGCGGAGGGGGCGAGTGGCAGGACCATCGCCACCGGCTCCATCTCCTCGCCGGTCTCGCGGTCGAGGTAGACCTGGCCTGGCTCGGCGTGGGCCAGGGCCTCGCGGCCCGAGGCCGGTGCGCGCATCCGGAAGAGCTGCTTCGAGTTCACGACGGCGAAGACTAATAGCTTGCGCGGTCCCGATGCGCGTCCTCCTCTTCCACGGCTACATGCTGCGCGGCACCGGCAGCAACATCTACAACGCCAATCTCGCCCGCGCCCTGGCCAAGCTGGGCCACGAGGTCCACCTGCTCTGCCAGGACCGCGAGACGACGATCGAGGGGGTCGAGATCCACAACCCCGACATCCACGGCCTGCTTCCCGTCTACGTCAAGGACCCCTACGAGGGCTTCGAGGTCAAGACCTTTCCCGAGCTGACCGAGGAGGAGCTCGATCGCTACATCGAGGCCAACGTCGCCGCCGTTCGCGAGGTCGCGGCAAAGGCGGGAGGCATAGATGCAGCTCTCGCCAACCACCTCGTGATGGGCCCGGCGATCTTCGCCCGCGCCGATGTCGGTCCCTTCGCAGCCAAGATCCACGGCTCGGCTCTGGAGTACACGGTCAAACCGCATCCGCGGTTCCTGCCCTATGCCCGGGAGGGCATGGAAGCGGCTCGGGGCGTGCTCGTCGGCTCGCGGCATACGGCTGAGTCGCTTTGGGAGGCGCTGCCGGACGTGCCGGGGCTGCAAGAGAAGACTCGGTTGGGGCCGCCGGGCGTGGATACGGAGGCGTTTCGGCCGCGGGGCCCGTCGCGGACTCGGGGGGGCCTGCGGGCGGGGGCTTCGCCTCCGTTCTCGGCCCCCCCGAGTCCGCGCCACCCGCGGAGGGTCGTCTTCGTCGGGAAGCTCATCGTTTCCAAGGGAGTCGACCTGTTGCTGGCGGCGTGGCCTCTAGTCAGGGCCGAGCATTCGGATGCGGTGCTTGAAATCGCTGGGTTCGGCGCGTACGAGGACGGGTTGCGGCAGCTGCTTGCTGCCCTTGAGGGAGGGGATCTCGGTGGAGCTGGTGAGATCGCGGCAGCTGGTTGGGGTCTGGAGGGTGGGGAGGAGAGGCCGTTGCCGATCCTGTCTGCCTTCCTGGCCGACCCGCCCTCCGGCTATGTGGAAGCTGCCGAGGCTGCCGCAGGCTCGGCCGAGTTCATCGGGCGGCTCGAGCACGATGAGGTGGCTGAGCTGCTTCCCGGTGCAGAAGCCCTCGTCATGCCGAGCACCTTCCCGGAGGCGTTTGGGATGGTGGCTGCGGAGGCGGCCGCTTGCGGGGTGCTGCCGGTGTCTGCGGGCCATTCGGGGATGCTGGAGGTCTCGCGGCAGCTGATGGCGGCGCTGCCGCCGGAGGTGGGGCAGCTGACGTCTTTCCCGGTCGAGGAGGGGGCCGTGGAGGCGATTGCCGAGCGGCTCAACGGGTGGCTGGGGTTGCCCGAGGAGGAGCGCGTTGCGGCTCGCGAGGCGCTTGTCGAGACCGCTGGCCGGCTTTGGAGCTGGGAGGGCGTCGCCCGCGGCGTGATCGCCGCCTCACGGGGCGACCTTGACCGTCTGCCGGATGCATAGAATGCGCCGCCGATGATCGGGCGCCTCCCGATAGCCAAGATGTTCGCCGCCACGCTCGTGGGCACCGTCGTGATCTCGGCGATCATGGTGCCGATCAACTGGAACGGCCAGGGGGCCTCGACGGCGGCGCCGAAGATCGACGAGCTGCTCAGCGTGATGATCGTCCTCTCGGCCTTCGTCTTCTCGCTGGTGATGGTGATGCTCTTCTACGCGCTGTGGAAATTCAAAGCCAAGCCGGGGGACGAATCCGACGGCGAGCCGATCCACGGCAACACCCGCCTCGAGGTGGCCTGGACCGTGATCCCGACGATCATCGTGCTCTTCGGCGCGGGCTACAGCTGGTCGGTCCTCAGCGAGATCGAAGAGACGTCCGACAAGCCGCCTCTCAAGGTCCAGGTCTTCTCCCAGCAGTTCGCCTGGAGCTTCGGGTACCCGGGCAAGGAAGAGGCCTGGTCGGAGGGTGAGCTGCACGTCCCGCTCGATCGCCAGGTCCACTTCAAGATGCACGCCCAGGACGTGATCCACTCCTTCTGGGTGCCGGAGTGGCGGATCAAGAAGGACAACGTGCCGGGGATCACGACGACCGCGATCGTCACCCCCGACAAGCTCGGCACCTACCAGCTGATCTGCACCGAGCTCTGCGGCTTCGGCCACGCCGCGATGCGGGCGACGGTGGTCGTCGAAACCCCGGCCGACTTCCGCAAATGGGTCGCCGGGCTGAAAGAGACAGTGCCCGAGCCGTTGATGGAGTCCGTCGTCCAAGACACCGAGACCGACCCGGTGCCCCTGGGCGCCGGCGGGGCATAATGGGGGACAAGGGATGACGGCTGCGATCAAGCGACCGGGGTGGATTCGCGGAGTGCTCGGCGCGCTGCTCGGGGCCGGCTTCGGCTTCGGTCTCGTCATCGCCCTCCGGGCGATTTCCGACCTGCCGCTCTACCAGACCGAGCAGACCGGCTACCCGCACATCGTCGTGCCGCTGGTGACCGGCCCACTCGGCTTCCTCGCCGGCTTCGGCTGCTTCGACTACTGGGTGCGCTGGGCCGTGGGCATGCCGACGATTCCCGAGGACCACTCCCAGCACGGTGCCAAGACCTGGAGGGACTACTTCCGCTTCAACACCGACCACAAGGTGATCGGCATCCAGTACATCGTCACCACCTTCTTCTTCTTCTTCGTGGGCGGCCTGATGGCGATGCTGGTCCGGGCCGAGCTGACGCAGCCGGGCTCCCAGATCGTCGACGCCGCCACCTACAACAGCCTCTTCTCCACCCACGCGGTGCTGATGATCTTCCTCTTCGTGATCCCGGTCTTCGCCGGGATCGCCAACTACGTCCTGCCGCTGATGATCGGCGCGCCGGACATGGCCTTCCCGCGCCTCAACGCGCTCAGCTTCTGGATGCTGCCGCTGGCCGGGCTGCTCTTCATCGGCAGCTTCCTGGCGCCCGGCGGCGCCTTCGACACCGGCTGGACCGGGTACGCGCCGCTATCGACAGGGGCGCCGCTGGGGCAGTCGTTCTTCAACCTCGGCGTCCAGTTCGCCGGTGCCTCCTCGATCGCCACCGCTCTAAACTTCCTTGTGACGATCATCACTATGCGTGCGCCCGGGATGACCTTCTGGCGCATGCCGCTGCTGGTCTGGGCGAACCTCTCGACCTCGCTGCTGGTCGTCGCCGCGACGCCGTTCATCGCCGGCGTCCAGTTCATGGTCCTCTTCGACCGCGCCCTCGGGACCCAGTTCTTCGAGTTCGCCGGCGGCGGCGACGTCGTCAGCTATCAGCACATCTTCTGGTTCTACTCGCACCCAGCCGTCTACATCATGATGCTGCCCGGCTTCGGGATCATCAGCGAGGTCATCTCGACCCACGCCCGCAAGCCGATCTTCGGCTACCGGCTGATGGCGCTGGCGCTGATCGGGATCGTCGTGCTCAGTTACTCGGTCTGGGCTCACCACATGTTCGTCGCCGGCATGTTCAGCTGGCTGCGGGTGCCGATGATGATCACGACGCTGCTGATCGCGGTGCCGACGGGGATCAAGATCTTCTCCTGGCTGGGCACGCTCTACTTCGGAAAGATCCACACCTACTCGACGGCGATGCTGTTCGCGCTCGCCTTCATCGTCACCTTCACGATCGGTGGCATCAGCGGCGTGATGCTGGGCATGGTGCCGCTCGACATCCACGTCTCCGACACCTACTTCATCGTCGCCCACATCCATTTCGTGCTCTTCGGCGGCTCGGTCTTCACGATCTTTGCCGGCATCTACCACTGGTTCCCGAAGATGACCGGGCGGATGTACGACGAGAGGCTCGGCCGGGTCCATTTCTGGGGCACGCTGATCGGGACCTGGGTCACCTTCATCCCGATGCACTGGGTCGGGATGGACGGGATGCCGCGGCGCGTCGCCGACTACGCGACCCAGTTCGGCGAGTGGAACATCCTGATCAGCTGCGGCGCCTTCCTGCTCGGCGCCTGCCAGCTCGTCTTCCTCTACAACATGGTCGTCAGCTGGCGCTTCGGCCCGCGCGCGGAGGCCAACCCGTGGCGGGCCAACTCGATCGAGTGGCAGGTCTCCTCGCCGCCGCCGGTCTTCAACTTCCCGGAGATTCCGCGCGTGGTCGGCGGTCCGTACGAGTACGGCGTGCCCGGCGCGCGCCACGCGATCATGGCCGGCGAGAGCGTCGAGTCCCCGGCGGAGCCGCAGACGACGGTGGTGGGCTCGACATGAGCGAGGCCTCCGAGGCACGTCCCCTGCTCGTCTTCCTCAACGAGGTGGCGGGCGGGCGCAAGCTGCTGAAGGCCGTGCAGGAGAGGGCGGATCGGGTCCCGTTCGTTGCCGTCGCCGCACCTCAGAACCAGCCCGCGATCGGCCAGCTGATCGACTCGGGTGAACTGCGCGACGCTGCGCGGGCCCGGGTCGAGGTGACGATGTCGATCCTCTCCGAGTACGGGGTCGACTCGGTCGGCGAGGTGATGGACACCGAGCCGTCGCTGGCGCTCGACGACGCCATTCGCGCCCACGAACCCGGCGAGGTGCTGCTCTCCTGCGCCTCGGAGACGCGCTTCGGCTTTACCCGCAAGGACCTGGTCGCCTGGGCGACGGACCGCTTCGCGCCGGAGGTCGAGGTCACCCACATCCCCGTGCGGATCTCAGACGACTCGATCAGCTGGGAGAAGAGCCACACGCTCGTCGTGGCGACCCAGACCGTGGCTGCGCCGGACCTGGTCAGTCGGCTCAAGGAGCGCGCCGCCGGCCACCCGCACCGCTACACGATCATCTGCCCGCGGGCAGATGACGTGACGGAGCCGCAGATCGTCCGCGATCTCGCCTCGACGCTGGCCGAGCTCTACCGGGCAGACGTCGACGCCACCGGCCAGCCGATGAGTCCTGACCCCTTCCATGCCGTGAAGAACGCGATCGAGCACTACAGCATCGACGAGGTGCTGATCTCGACCTTCGCCGGCGAGAGCTCGCGCTGGCTCGAGGACGACCTGATCGGCAAGGTGCGCGAGATCACCGACAAGTCAGTCGAGCACCTCGAGGTCGGCAGGCCCGCGGCCGCCGTCGCCGCCGCCGTCGCCGAGGGGGGGAGCAGTCCTAATGGAGAGCGCAACCGTGGCACTGGGCCACGCCCACGAGGAGCATCACGGGCCGCCTGAGGCCAACGAGAGCTCGCGGATCGACCGCCAGACGCTCGGAATCCTCCTCTTCATCGTCTCCGAGGTGATGCTCTTCGGCGCCTTCTTCGCCGCCTACTTCTTCCTCCGGGTCGTCGTCGACCCGCCGACCTGGCCGCCGGAGCCCTACGAGCTGCCGGTGGCCGTGGCCGGGATCAACACCGTGATCCTGGTCTCCTCCAGCTTCACGATCCACTACGCGCTGGAGTCGATCCGGCGTGGCAACCACCGCGGCCTGAAACTCGGCCTGGTGCTGACCTGGCTGCTCGGGGCCACCTTCCTCTTCATCCAGGTCAACGAGTACGTGCACATCGGCTTCAGCGCCCGCGACCTCGGCTTCGGCTCGATCTTCTACAGCCTCACCGGCCTTCACGGCGCCCACGTCTTCGTCGGCCTGCTGCTGCTCAGCTTCGCCACGATCCGCGCCTTCCGCGGCCACTTCGGCCCCGCGGCCAAGGACCACCTCGGCGTCGAGGTTCCCGGCATCTACTGGCACTTCGTGGACGTTATGTGGATCATCGTCTACGTCTCGGTTTACATCCTGTAGACACGGGTGTTCTCTCGTGACATAGGCGCCGCAAGCGCCTTCTATCGAGAATGAACCGGTCATCTCTCAGTCGTCTCCGGCCCTCGTTGGCCATGGGCCTCGCGCTGCTGCTCATCTTGGCTGGGGCCGGCTCCGGCTTGGCGGCGTCCGCCTTCGATCCCGTCTTTGGCGAAGGCGGCGTTGTCCAGACACCGCTGCCCAGCGCAGAACGGCAATGGTTCTCCCAGGCTGGCAAGGGCCCACTGATCGAAGACCTCGCCCTGGGGGGCAACGGGCAGATGGTCGCTGCACTGGGCAGCGGCACCGAAACCCCGTACTTCGGTGCGGCGCGGTTTCACGCCAACGGCGCCCTCGACAGGCGCTTCGGCGGGGCAGGGTTTGCGGGCCTCGAAGACGCCTTTCCTCGCTTTGTGGGGGAAGCGGAAATCGAGGCGGTCGACCTGCAGGCCGACGGCAAGGTGGTCCTTGCCGGCTACCGGAGATATAGCTTCGCCCAGCACACCTCGGCACTTGTGGTGAGGCTTCGCCGCAATGGCGAGCTCGATCGGAGCTTCGGGCCGAGGGGGCTGGTCTCGCCCCGATCGGGAGGCGCGGCCTTCCATGACGTTGCGGTGCAGCCGGGCGGGCGGATCGTCGCGGTGGGAGGCCGCCACGAGCGCGGCGGGGGGCGGCCCGCGACTCTCGTGGCGGGCTATAAGCCGAACGGCCGGCTCGATCGAAGCTTTGGCGACAACGGACGCGTCCTCTTCGTCAACCGCAGGGAAGGGCCCAGCTATACGGGCCTGCGCGGCATCGTGATTCTGCCCGGCGGCAAGATGCTCGTCGTCGGCTATCGCAACAGCCAGCCTTTTCTCGCTCGCCTGAAGGCCAATGGGAAGCTTGACGGGAGCTTCGGCAATGGGGACGGCAAGGTTCTGGTCGGCTTGCAAAACGCCTTTTGCTGTCCTCTTCTGGCATCTGTAGTGGCTCTGGAGGGTGGCGGCGCCATCGTTCTCGCCAAGGTGTGGGGTGGCGTGGTACTGCTTCGGCTTGGCCCCGATGGCAGTCTCGATCGCAGCTTTGGGAGGCGCGGAGTCTCCTACAACGGCATCGCCCGAAAGCTGGAGGAACCGCGCGGCCTGGCCGTACAGGGCAACGGCCGGATAGTCGTGGTCGGCCTGGCCGCGAGAACAGGTGCCTCCGATCGGAGGACCAAACTCATCTTCGCCGTCGCTCGCTCCCTGCCCAACGGCAAACCGGATCGCCACTTCGGCCACGGTGGGATCGAGCTCCTGCCCGCCGGCTACAACAGCATCGGCACTTCGGCTTTGGCGCTTCCCGGTGGCCACGTCGTAGTCGGCGGTGGGACGCAACTGCTGCACGACCGCGACTTCGAATATGCGCTGCTGATGGCACGTCTCCGGTGAAAGTCGGTCGCCATCGCCCTGTGACGGGCGGGCAGAACTATCTACGATCTACGCCACGGTTTACATCCTCTGGCATCGCGGTAAAACTGGGGTATGCACAATCCCCTGAGGTCCGAGGCTGACGCGTTCAAGTGGGTGGTCGTGATCGGAGGGGGAGCCGTGTCGGTGATCGGGTTGACGCTGCTGACCCGCCCGGTCGTCGGGGTAGTGTGGGCGGCGCTTTTGATCGGTTTCGGCGCCGGGGTCGCCTACCGCAATTCCCGCGGGTCCCTGCCGCGGAGCGTTGCCCTCACCCGTGGGAAAGACGGCAAGCACCGGATGCTCGTGGTGGCCAACGAGACGGTCGAGGGGGAGGCGCTGCTGGAGGAGATCCGCGGCCGCTGCAAGGGGCGGGACTGCGAGATCCTCATCGTCACCCCGGCCTTGACCGGCTCGCGCGCCTCGCACTGGGCATCGGACGTCGACGAGGCGATCGAGCTGGCCCGGCAGCGGATGGAGCTCTCGCTGATCGCGATCGGGCGGCTGGGGCTGAAGGCGAGGGGGGAAATCGGCGACTCCGATCCGAACGTGGCGATCGAGGACGCGCTGCGGGTCTTCCCGGCCGACGAGATCGTCATCTCCACCCACCCGCCGCACCGCTCCCGCTGGCTCGAGCGGGGGGTGGTCGACCGCGCCCGCGAGCAGATCGACCTGCCGATCAGCCACGTCGTGGTCGACCTCGTGGCTGACCGCGCAACTTCGTGACAATTTTGTTGCTGGATCGCAATGTTGAGCGCTTCGATGTTCGCGGCGATGCTGGGTCTCGTAGCCACCCAGCTCTGGATCATCGTCACTCAGCTCTGAGTCAGCGCCGGAATCGTTGCCTCGGCCGTCTCGGCCTGGGCCATGGGCTCGGATCGCGGTTCCAGGCGCCCCGCGGTCGCGACGCTCCACAGCATCGCCTGCCAGGTGGCGGTGGCGAGGGCCACATGGAGCCAGACGATGCCCGCCGGCAGCTCCAGGGCCCACTGCAGGCCGCCTACGCCCCCCTGGAGGGCGAGCAGGCCGATCACGGCGCCGAGGGGTCTGACGGCTCTCCTGTCGCCCCCTGGGCGGCGCAGGAGGAGCCAGACGGCGATCGTGGCAAGGCCGAACACGGCGGCGATCGCCGAGTGGCGCTGCACGACCCACTCCAGCGTCCCCGTCCCCTCGAACTCGAAGCGGTGGACCAGCTGCCCCTCGTGGGCGCCGGCGTGGGGACCGGAGGCGGTGGCGATCGTGCCGGCGAGGATCGTCAGCTGACCGAGCGGGATCAGGGCCCGCACCGCCCAGACGCCGAGGCGGTCGTTCGAGCGCCGTCGCTCCCGCGGCTCGTAGCGAGCGCACCAGGCGAGGGCGAAGGAGGCGTCGAGCAGCAGCATCGAGAGGATGAAGTGGCTCATCACCAGGCCGGGGGCGAGGTGGTACTTGACCACCAGGGCGCCGAGGATCGCCTGGCCGATCACGCCAAGGGGCAGCAGTGCCCCGAAGAACGCGAGGTGGCCGCGGAAGGGACGGCGGAACCAGGCGAGGACGCTGGCGGCGATCACGGCGAGGCCGACGAAACCGGTGAGCAGCCGGTTGCCGTACTCGATCACCGCGTGCGTGTCGAGCGGCGGCACCGTCCCCCCGTAGCATTTTGGCCAGTCGGGGCAGCCGAGGCCCGAGCCGGTCAGCCGCACGGCGGCGCCGGTCAGCACGATCAGCGAGAGTGCGGCGAGGGCGACCAGGGCGACCTTGGCGTACAGCTCGGGAGTGATGCGGAGGCGCTCGCGCATGTTGCCTCAGCGGATGATGCCAGCGCCAACCGGGCGGTCGCTGGAGGGATCAGCCTTTGCTGTTCCCGCCGCCTTTGCCGCTCGTCGATTCGAGCAGGTACTGGACCAGGTCTTCGAGTTCTTTCGGGCTCAGCATCTGCGCGTAGTTGGCGGGCATCACGTTGGGCGGATAGCCCTTGGCGATGACTT
This sequence comes from uncultured Solirubrobacterales bacterium, assembly GCA_963753585.1. Lineage (GTDB taxonomy): Bacteria > Actinomycetota > Thermoleophilia > Solirubrobacterales > 70-9 > VRUE01. The sequence continues at coordinate 284,222 of CAVWCU010000001.1, forward strand.
TGTTGGGGTCGACGATCGACTCGTCGATCGTCGCGGCGCCCTGGCCGGTTAGGACTTCGTCGAGGTTGGGCCCGGTCACACCGCCCGATTTGGCGGCGGCCAGCGTGTGGCAACCCCCACAGCCGTTGTTGGCGAACACCTGGGCACCGGGCCCGCCAGGGACCTTGGGCGGTGCGGCGCCGGGAACGCCGGCGTAGAGCGCGACGTAGGCAGCCACGTCCTGGAGGTCCTGACCGCTGACCAGGTCGGCGGGCATCGAGACCGCCGGGTTGGCGTTGCTCGGCCTGGGGAACTCGACCTGCGCTTCGACCACGCCCTTGACCGTCGAGTCGTTCTCGCCGACGGCGCGAGCCGCGGCGAAGGCGTCGTCGAGGTCGGGACCGATCTGAGCCGTCGTCCCGGCCTGCGCCATCGCGTGGCAGGTGCCGCACTTCTGTATGAAGAGGGCGCGGCCCCTTTCGGGGTCGGCGTCGCTGGTGCCGCAGCCGGAAGCCGGCAGCGCCACGGCCGCGACGGCGGCGAGGGCGAGCAAAAGGCGGATGGCGGTCGAGAGCTTGGGCATACGGCGCAAAGCGCGCCGGAGTCTATATGCCTGGGTCCCGCGAAAGCCGCCTTGCGCGGGTGCGGGCGTCGGGTACGCTTGAGACGATCCTCACTAGTTCGCGAACCCACAGAGGGGAGGCATCGGATGCAGGTACGGGAAGGCATGTCGGACGTGGTCCTCACGGTCGGGCCATCGCACACTCTGCGCGATGCGGCGACGATGATGGCTGAGAAAGGGATCGGCGCCGCGTTGGTCGCCGACGACGAGACCCCGATCCCGCGCATCCTCACCGAGCGCGACATCCTGCTCTCCTTGGGCAACGGCGAGGACCCCGATTCCGAGCGCGTCGCCGATCACATGAGCGACAGCGTGATCGCCGCCTCGCCGGACTGGAGCCTCGAGCACGCCGCGGCGGAGATGTCGCGCCGCGGGATTCGCCACCTGGTCGTCTACGACGGGCCCGAGCTGGTCGGGGTGCTCTCGATGCGCGACATCGTCAGGGTCTGGACATCGGAGGGCGCCACCTCCGGAATGTCGCCGGACTGACTGCCGACCCTATGACCGGGGAGGGCCATCGGGGGTCCCTCCCCAGGCCGCTTCGCGGGAGTTCCTGGGGAGGGACCCCCGATGGCCCTCCGAGTGGCACAGCTCTCGGAAAGGCTTGAGCTGCGACTCGGTGTCAAGGTCCCCAAGCTTCAGGTCCCAAGCAGGGGATGCGCGTCGAGAAGCGGATTTCGAAGCTTTTCCGCTGTGGAAGGGATGCCGGCGCCCCTCCCCAAAACACTCAAGCGAGGCTCCTGCCGAGCGTTTTGGGGAGGGGCGCCGGCATCCCCCAAACAACCCGCTAGCGCTTCGAAGGGCTGATCTGTTCGACCGGCAGCACTGCGCCGCGGACGTGCTGCTTACGCGGCAGGCGGTAGTAGTCGCGGATCGAGCCCTTGACCATCGCCCGGAGGGCGAAGAGGGCGATCACGCCGCCGATGATCGAGTAGATCCAGCCGCGGACCATGAATCCCTCGGCGAAGATGCCGCACACGGTCAGGGCCAGGGCGAAGGCGAAGATCGCCGGTGCCCACGAGGAGCTGGGCGGGTGGACCTGCTCTCCCGGCTCGGGTATGTGCCTGTGCTCGGGAGTCATGAGGCGACGTAGAGGACCGCCACCAGGAAGCTGAGGGCGAATACAGCCGTGGCGATGCCACCGGCGAGGAGGCCGGCGGAGATGCTCGATCTTGCTGTCTCGCGGTCCACGCCCGGATTTCTACTAGACGACGCGGTCGAGCGGCATCGCGATGAAGAGCAGCGCAAGGTAGGCGAGCGAGAAGAGGTAGGTGCGCAGCGCCCAGCGCCGGTCGGCGCTGCGCAGCAGCCGAACGGAGCAGTAGATGAAGCCCGCCCCGAGCGTCATCGAGGCGACCAGGTACTCGATGCCGAAGCCGCCGGCGCAGAAGGGGAGCTGGGTCACGGCGTAGAGGAGCACCGTGTAGAGCAGGATCTGGCGGCGGGTCTCGTCCTCGCCGCGCACCACGGGCAGCATCGGGATGCCGGCCTTGGCGTACTCGTCCTTCATCAGCAGCGAGAGGGCCCAGAAGTGGGGCGGGGTCCAGAAGAAGACGATCGCGAAGAGGTAGAAGGCGGTGCCGTCGAGCCCGCCCGTGACCGCCGCCCAGGCGACCAGCGGCGGCACGGCACCAGCTGCCCCGCCGATCACGATGTTCTGCGGTGTGCTGCGCTTGAGCCAGAGCGTGTAGACGAAGACGTAGCCGAACAGGCCCGAGATCGAGAGCGCTGCCGCCAGCGGGTTGACCGTCAGCGCCAGCAGGGTGAAGGAGGCACAGCCGAGCAGGGTCCCGAAAGCGATGGCGGCTTGGGGCGAGATCCGCCCCGCCGCAACCGGCCGGGTCGCGGTGCGGGCCATGATCCGGTCGATGTCGCGGTCGATCGCGTGGTTGATCGCGCCGGCGCCGCCGGCTGAGAGAGCGCCGCCGAGGCAGACCAGGAAGACGAGGCCGAGCGAGGGGTCGCCGGCCACGTACATGGTCGTGATCGTGGTCAGCAGCAGCAGCGACTGCACCTTCGGCTTGGTCAGCGTCAGGTAGTCGCGCAGGACCGTCAGGGACGCTGGCCGACGCGATACCGTCGCCGCAGTCGCAGCACTCATCTGGGTCAGGCTACCGGCTGCTTCTCAGGCGCCGCAGGCTCGTCGCGACGCGTGCGGTGGCCGATCGCGTCGCGGATGTCACGCATCGGCCGGTCGCTGCGCACGTCGGGCAGAACGTCGAAGTTGTGCGGCTCGGGGGGCGAGAGCGCGAACCACTCGAGCGAGTCGGCGCCCCACTGGTCATGGCCGGCGCGGGCGCCGCCCGTGCGGCTGAGGATCGCGTTGACGAGCGTGAGGACGATCCCAGCCGCCAGCACGAAGGCGCCGATCGAGGCGATCAGGTTGAGGCCGCTGACCCCAGTGCCGCTGAAGAACTTGTAGGCGTCGACGACCTCGCCGTGCTCGCCGCCGGCGAAGAAGAGCGGTACGAAGGCGAGCAGGGTGCCCAGCGCAATCGTCCAGAACGAGATCCGCGCCATCGTCTCGCCCATCGTCCGCCCGGTCAGCTTCGGGAACCAGTAGTGCAGGGCGGCAAAGCCGCCGAGGACCGCACCGCCGACGAGGGCGAAGTGGGTCGCCGCCGTGGAGTCGGTGGTGTGCTGCAGGCGCCAGGCGACCGCGACCATCGAGTGCGAGATCTCAGAGGCGAGGCCGATCGAGATCGCCGAGATCGCGCCGAGCGCGAAGAGCAGCGGGGCGCGCATCTGCAGGGCACCGCCGATCATCGTCGCGATCAGGTTGTAGAGGACGAGGCCGAAGGGGACGATCAGCGCCAGGGACATCAGCATCGCGTAGTACATCCAGCCGATGCCGATTGGCGCGGTCAGCATGTTCTGCATCCAGGCCAGCGTGCCGATCACGGCGATCGCGATCAGCGAGCCGACCACGACGCGGCGGCCCTGCAACGGCCTGCCGGCGAAGACAGGGACGATCTCGGCGATCGCCGCCAGGGCCGCGATCAGGATCAGCATGTAGGTGCCCGTGAAGAAGGTCCAGCTCAGGTGCTCCCAGAGCAGAGGCGCTCCGCCGGAGCCGTCGGCGAAGAAGATCCCGTCGAAGTTGCGGTCGATCAGCAGCATCGCGATCGCGCCGAGCATCACCGGGCCGATCACGAGCAGCAGCCAGGAGCAGATCGCGGCCGCCCAGGTGAAGACGGGCAGGCGGCGCCAGGCCATGCCGGGCGCGCGCAGCCTGTGCAGAGTTGCGACCAGGTTGATCGCGATCAGGACGAAGCCCAGCGTCACCAAGCCGTTGGCGGCAGCCCAGGCGTCGACCCCGTTGTTGGGCAGGAAGGCGAGCTCGGAGAGGGGCGCCAGCGGGTTGACGCCCGCCTCGGAGGGGGTGAAGAGGAAGCCCGAGTAGAGGACGGTCGCGCCGGCTATGTAGAGCCAGAGCCCGATCTGTCCGAGGCGCGGCAGGGCCGTGCCCCGCGCTCCCGCCTGCAGCGGCGCCAGGTAGTAGAAGAGGCCGAGCGCCAGCGGGATCGCGAAGAGGAAGATCGCCGTGGCGCCGTAGAGCGAGAGCATCCGGTTGAAGGTGACCGGCGTCAGGAACGTGTTCTCGGGGATCGCCAGCTGCAGGCGCATCAGCAGGAGCTCGACCAGGGCGATGAAGAGGAAGCCGAGGGAGGCGACGATCATCGTGCGGCCGACGTCCTTGTGGTCGGCGCTGATGGCGATCTCCATCCAGCGCGGGCGGCGCCGGGGGAAGCCGTCGACGACGAGCTCGGGGCGGGCTCCGCTCACGGTACCTCTCCCTCTTCGATCAGGCCCACGACGCGGTCCTGGGCAGACTGGATGTCGGCTTTCTGGCTCTTGAGGAAGTCTTCGTACTCCTGCGCCGAGACCACCTCGACGGCAGTGCGCATCGCGGCGTAGGCCTGGCCCGAGAAGGTTGCCGACTGGCCCTTGTAGAGGCCCTCCTCGTCAGCGCGGAAGACGACGTGGTTCGTCTTGCCCGGAACGGCGTCGCGCTTGCCCGTCAGCTGCGGCACGTCCCAGGTGTGGATCACGTCGGTGGAGACGAGGTCGAGTTCGACCGCGGTGTCCACCGGCACGACGAGCTTGTAATAGGAGTAGGCGGAGTTCGGGTAGTCGTAGCGCCAGAGCCACTGCTGGCCCGTCGCCTGGATCCGGAGCGGGTCCGAGCGTGCAGAGGCGAGGCCCGCCGGCCCGGTGGCCGGGGTCTCGCGCGCCTTCCCCGTATAGATAAGGCTGACGACGAAGATCGCGGCGGCGAAGACGGTGAGCAGGGCGCCGACTCGGAACTGGGTGTGCCGCCCGGTCGCCGACTCGCGAACGCCGGCGCCGCGACGGCGCAGCGCGTAGACCAGCGCGCCGTTGATTGCGACGACGACGATCGTCGCGGCGACGAAGCCGATCCAAAGCAGGGTTTCGATCTGGTCGGTGCCAGGAGAATGGGGCGCCAAAGCGCGGCCATTCTAATCACGCGCGAGGGCGCGACGCCGCGCCCGTCGTTTCGCCCAAGGCGGCTAGTAGGGCCTAGGCCCTACTGGGGCTCCATATACTCGCCGACCCTATGCGCAGGCGATCCCGGTCATCTCCGGCGCTTCGCGCGGCCCTGCGCGCCGGGGCCGCCGGCGCAGTCGCCGCCGCAGTCGCCGTGCCGCTGCTGCGCAGGCGCCTGCGGGTGCCTGCCGGAGTGACGATCGCGAGCTGCGCCGCCGGCCCGCTGGCGCTTGCCGTCCTCTACCCCCGCTCGCACAAGCGCGACGTTGCGCTCTTCGCGATGCAGATGTGGGCCTTCACGATGGTGCACGAGCTGCCCTACGACGATCCCGAGCGGCTGCGCCGCCGGCTGCGCACCCGCTACCCGATCGCGGTCGACCGCGCGATCGGGTTCGGCCGGCTCCCCAACGTCCGCCTCCAGCGCGCCCTGGCCCGCTTCCGTCGCGTCGACTCGCTCGATCGTGTTCTCACCTGGGTGCACTGGCTCTGGTTCCTCGAGCCCTACATCGCCCTGATCTGGATCCTCCTGCGCCACCCGGAGCGCTTCCCGCGGGCGGCTCGCCAGATGGCGGCGGTCTTCGACCTCGGCTGCGTCGGCTACTTCGCGGCGCCGACGGCGCCGCCGTGGTGGGCCTCCGAGCAGGGGCTGACCGGGGAAGAGGTGCGCCGGATCATGGTCGGCGTCGGCGAGGAGACCTGGGGCTCGGCCTGGCCGGCGATGTACGGGGCGCTCGGGGGCAACCCGTGGGCGGCGATGCCCTCGCTGCACTTCGCCACCTCGACGATGGCCGCGATCTCGCTCTCCGAAGCGGGCCGGGTCGAGGGCGCGCTCGGGTGGGGCTACGCGACGGCGCTCGGCTTCGGGCTCGTCTACCTGGGCGAGCACTACGTCACCGACCTGCTGGCCGGAGCCGGCCTCGTCGCCACCGTGCGGCGTGGCGAGCCGCTCGCCGAACCGGCCGTCCACGCGGTGAATCGAGGCCTGCGCCGCTTGGAGCGCCTCGCTACCGGGTAGCTTCCCTTAGGTGTCTCCAGAGGGTTCGGCGAACGGCGGCGATGCCGCTGAGCTTCCGATCTTCACGCGGCGACGGGTTGCCCAGACAACACTGCTCGTCCTCGTCGTGTTGGTCGCGATCTACTTCCTCTTCCCGCGGCTGGTCGGCCTCGGCGACGCGCTCGGCAAGCTCGGCGAGGCCGACCTCCTCTGGGTCGCGATCGCGATCTGCTTCAACGTCGTCGCGATTGCCACCTACGTGGCGCTGTTCAAGGCCGTGGTCGGCGGCGACGTCCTGCCGCTGAGCTGGAAAGAGACCTACGAGATCAACATGGCCGGCCTCGCCGCGACCCGGCTCTTCTCGGCGGGGGGAGCCGGCGGCATCGTGCTCAGCTTCTGGGCGCTGCGCAAGGCCGGGATGCCGCGGCACGACGCGGGGCGGCGGATGGTGGCCTTCCTGGCGCTTCAGTACGTCTTCTATCCGGTTGCGCTGATCGTCTGCGGGGTCCTGTTGCGTACCGGAGTCGTGCCCGGCAAGGGCTCGATCGAGCTGACCATCGTCCCCGCCGGGGTCGCGGGCCTGCTGCTGATCCTCGGGATACTCGTGGCGCTGATCCCACCCGACCTGGGGCGACGGGTCGCCGGGTTCACCCGCAGTGAGCGGAGCAAGGCGATCGTCGCCAGCATCGCCAAGGTGCCGGCGATCGTCGGCGAGGGGCTGAGGTTCACGGCAGGGCTCTTCGCCAACCCCTCGCGCGGGGGCTTGGCCGTGGTCGGCGCCGCCGGCTTCTGGGCCGCCAACATCGGCATCCTCTGGGCCTCCTTCAAGGCCTTCGGCGTCCACGTGCCGCTCGCCGTCGTCATCCAGGGCTTCTTCCTCGGCATGGTCGCCAACCTCTTCCCGCTCGCGCCCGCCGGGGTCGGCGCGGTGGACGCCGGGATGATCGGCGCCTTCGTCCTCTTCGGGATCCCCGAGGAGACGGTCTTCCCGGCGGTGCTGGTCTACCGCCTGGTCGCCTTCTGGATGCCCCTGCCCCTCGGCCTGGTCGCCTTCTTCCAGCTCCGCCACACGGCTCAGCGCTGGGAAGCCGAGGGCTTGCCGAGCGAGCGCGACGCTACTATACAAAGTGAAGTATTGGCAACGCCACTAGACTCGGAACGGACATGACAGAGGCCAAGAAAGTCGAGAACGTGATCATCGTCGGTGGCGGGCCCGCCGGCTATACCGCTGCGCTCTACACGGCGCGGGCCAACCTCGAGCCGCTCGTCTTCGAGGGCTTCCAGTGGGGCGGCCAGCTGCAGAACACGACCGACGTCGAGAACTACCCGGGCTATCCCGAGGGGATCATGGGGCCGGAGATGATGACCCAGTTCCGCGCCCAGGCCGAGCGCTTCGGGACCCGCTTCGTCACCGACGACGTCGACCGGGTCGAGCTCTCCGACGGCGGCGTGCAGAAGGTCTACCTCGGCGATGAGGAGCACCTGGCCAAAACGGTGATCCTGGCGATGGGGGCAGAGCCGCGGCGACTCGGCGTGCCGGGGGAGCTGGAGCTGGGCGGTCGCGGCGTCTCCACCTGCGGCGTCTGCGACGGCGCCTTCTTCAAAGACCAGAAGGTGATTGTGATCGGCGGCGGCGACTCGGCGATGGAGGACGCGATCTTCATCTCCAAGTACGCCAGCGAGCTGACCGCGGTCAACCGCCGCGACGAGTTCCGCGCCTCGAAGATCATGCAGGAGCGGGCCCGCGAGCGGGACAACATCGAGTTCAAAACCCCGTTCGTCGCCGAGGAGTTCGTCGCCGGCGAGGACGGCAAGCTCGGCCACGTGCGCCTGCGCAACGCCGAGACCGGCGAGACCGAGGACTTCGACGCCGACGGCGCCTTCATCGCGATCGGCCACATCCCGAAATCGGAGATCGTGGTCGGTCAGGTCGACACCGACGAGGACGGCTACATCGTCACCCAGCCCGACTCGACCAGGACCAACCTGGGCGGTGTCTTCGCCGTCGGCGACGTCGTCGACCACACCTACCGCCAAGCGGTCACCGCCGCCGGTACCGGCTGCATGGGCGCCCTTGACGCCGAGTGGTACCTGCGCGACACCCCGCCCTCGCCCGAGGCCCACTGGATGACAGGCGGCGAGCCGGTCGAGATCGCCCCGACGCCTGGGTCTTAGATGCATAGGCATGGCCGGGCGTAGCTACTGGCTCAAGATGGTCGGTGCTGCCGATTATCAGCTCGACGACCACTGGATTGAGCAGAGACCAGAGCTGCTGCGCGGCGTGCGAGCGCCCTGGTGCCCCAGTGGGATCAAGCGAGGGGACTATCTCGTTTATTACTCGGCCGGCACGCAGAAGCTTTTCGCAATTGCTCGTGCAAAGGGGAACGGCGCCGACGCTCCCCTTGTAGGAGGTCGTGGGGAGGAGCGTTGGCCGTATCTCCTCGAGATACAAATGCTTCTTGCAATACCCCAGCTTGCGCTCGCGCCGGATTGGTCAATCCTGAATCTACCCAGCACTACCGTGACGCAGAAGTCATACGTTGAAATTAGCTCTCAAGCGTACGAGATCGCGCACCAAGCGATGTTCGAACGCACACTGCTTTCACCCTAGGCTCGATCTCTTCGCCGAGGGTTGTGCCCGCAAGTCGATTTAGCTCATCGCTGAGCGCATGGTCAGTACGCCATTGTAGGAAGAAAGACCTCAGACAATTCATCGCAAGAGGGAAATACTGGAGCGACTGGGTTAGGGTGGCTCGATGGGAAATCGGCTGGCTGGCATCTTCCCCTTCGTGATCGCCGTGCTCTTGCCGCCGGCGGGGCTGCTGCTCGGGCTGGTCGAGGTGCGGCAGGACCGGGAACTGGGGGTTCGCCTGCTGCTGGTCTCGGTGCTGGCGGCGGTCGTCTGGGTGCTGCTCTTCGTCAGCTGAGCTTCGGGGCTCTCAGCCGACCAGCTTCTGGACCACGAACGTGCGGGACCCTTTGGGGGTCTCGATCTCGATCGGCTTGCCGACCTTGGCGTCGCGAAGCGCCCTACCGATCGGGGACTCGGCGGAGAGCCGGCCCGCGGCGAGGTCGGCCTCGGTCGAGCCGACCAGGGTCCAGGTGTGGACTTCGTCCTTGCCCTCGTCGAAGACCTCGGCGGTGCGGCCGAAGGCGAAGCTGTCGGCGTCGCCGTCGACCTCGACCACGACCGCGGTGCGAAGTCGCTCGCGCAGGCGCTTGATCTTGGTCTCCAGGTGCGCCTGGTCGTCCTTGGCGATGTGGTACTCGGCGTTCTCCTTGAGGTCGCCTTCCTCGCGCGCCACCTTGATCCGCGCCGCCATCTTCACCCGGGCCGGCCCTTCGAGGTGCTCGATTTCCTCACGCAGCGCGGCGATCCCCTCCTCGGTGATCGGCTCGCCGCTCGACTCGGCGTCTCCCATCCGCTCACTCTTTCAGATCGCCGGCGAGAGGGCGTCGAAAAGCGAGCCCGTCAGAGGCTGATCGTCGGGCGAGCCTCGACCGCGATCTTTCCGGCGAACAGCTCGACCAGCTCAGGGTCGAACTGGGTCCCGGCGGCGCGGCGCAGCTCCGCGACGGCCTCCCCGGTGGAGAGAGGCGGCCCGTATTGCCGGATGCCGGTCATCGCGCTGTAGGCGTCGCAGATGAGAATGATCCGCGCCTCGAGCGGGATCGCCTTGCCGGCCAGGCCGTCGGGGTAGCCGCTGCCATCCCAGCTCTCGTGGCTGAAGCGGACGATCTTCGCGACCTCGCGCAGGGCCGGAGCGGCCGCCAGCACCCGCTCCCCGATCAGCGTGTGCTTCCGCACCATGTCCTCCTCGGCGTCGTCGAGTGGCCCACGCTTGTGCAGGATTGCGTCTGGGATCGCGATCTTGCCGATGTCATGCATCTCCGCCGCACGCACGAGGACGTCCATCTCCTCAGCGTCGAGGTCGAGCGCGCGTCCCATCGCGGCGGCGAGGTGCGCAACGCCGCCGAGGTGGCGGTCGAGCTGCGGCTCGCGCTCGCGCAGCATCCCGAGCAGGACGCCGCGGGCTTGGCTCAGCGCGGAGTCGGCACGCTGCCCCTTCTGCGTGTACATGCGCCGGTCGGCGATCAGCAGCGCGTCTTTTGGGGTTCGTGCCTCGCCGGGCAGCCGGACCATTCCCCACGAGGCTTTGATCGAGAAGCTGGGCCCCTTCTCGCAGAGGCCCGCCTCGGCTGCCTTGACGATCGCGCCTGCCGTGTCGTCCCCGGTCGAGAAGAGGACGCAGAACTCGTCTCCGCCGAGGCGATACGCGGTCCCCCATGGCGATATCGCGGCTTCGAGGCTCGCGCCCAGCCGCTTGAGCAGTTCGTCCCCGGCACTGTGCCCGAAGCTGTCGTTGTAGGACTTGAATCCGTCGAGGTCGAACAGCGCCAGGGCGTCGTTTCGTGGCCGCTGGGAAGTGAGGTTCGCCTCCAGGTCGGCCAGCAGCGAGCGCCGGTTGCGCAGGCCGGTGAGCGCGTCGGTGCTCGCCTCCCGCTTGCTCGAGGCGAGCATCCTCGTGTTGAGGGCGAAGGTGGTGACGAGCCTGGCCAGCACTGCGAGCAGCGAGGCGACCCCGAGCCCGATCGCGACGGTCCCGATTGGAACGACGTTGCCGACCGCGAGCAGGCCGACGACGACCGCGGCCAGTGCCACCGGCAGTGCGATCGAGCGGGCCGTGCGGCCCTGGGCGGGCTCGACGGCGGCCTTCGGCAGCCACGCGGCGGCGGCGAGGAGGAGGAACGCCAGCGGCCAGGCGACGCTGGCCAGGTTGAGCGCCTGGGTGGACTGCCCGGCGACCGAGAGGTAGACGACGTCTGCGGCGCCGAACAGTGCCAGGGCCGTGGCAATCAGCGGCCACGCCCCGTGGACGCGCCAGCGCGAGGTCGTCAGCGCTCCCGCAACCAGCCCGAGCAGGACGAGGTCGGCACAGGGGTAGGCGAGGCTGACGGCGACCCCCGGGGCGCTGCCTTCGAGCGCGTCGAGCACCGGCGGGAAGATCAGCGCAGCGGCGACCGCGGCCACCGCCAGGGCACCGATCAGGCCGTCCATCCAGGCGAACGTGTCGACCCGCGCAGAGCGGCTGTGAAGCAGCAGCATCAGGGCACAGAAGGCCGCGGGATAGAAGGCGAGGAAGAGCGCGTCTGACGGCGAGGGGAACGGCGCGGGGGACGCGTAGTAGAGGACGACCGAGTAGTAGGTCTGGCCGAAGGCCCAGAGCAGCATCCCGATACCGAGGCTGAGCCAGGCGAGCCGCTCCCCCGGCAGCTTGATCGCCCTGTAGAGGACGGCGATCGCGGCTCCGAGCACGACGGCGTCGTAGACCCAGCGCCCGAAGGCATCCTGCGTGCCGGAACCGCCGATCGGCACCAGCGTGACTGCGGCGTAGGCGGCGAGCAGCAGCGCCAGTAGCCCGATCCATGCCGCCACGGCGGTTGCCGGGGTCAAGCGGCGAAGGCCTGACCTGTTCATACCTCGGGCATCGGCTACGGCGCACCATGGCTTGAGCCGTTGGGTGGCGGCTCGCAGGGGGGTCGCTAAGGTGGATTCACGGCTCCAGCCTGCGCACATCTCAGCTCGATCCAGTTCTTCGATCCTCCCGCGGAGATCGCCGGTTGCAAGGAGTGCCTGGAGCAGGGGATGCAATGGGTACACCTGCGCATGTGCCAGAGCTGCGGACACGTCGGCTGCTGCGACAACTCGGAGGGCAAGCACGCGACGGCGCACCATGCGGAGACCGGTCATCCGGTGATCCGGTCCGTTGAGCCTGGCGAGGACTGGAGCTGGTGTTATGAGGACGAGGAGATGTTCCGGCTTGCTCGCTGACGGGGTTCCTGGGCGGTTTTCGTAGGGGACGTCAGCGCCCCTCCTCAAAACGCTCGGCGGGAGCCTCGCTTGAGTGTTTTGAGGAGGGGCGCTGACGTCCCTTCAACAGGACACAAGCTTCAAAAGCTCTTTCCCCCGGGCGTCAGCCCGGCTCCCCGAAAGCTCCCCATGCCGCCAGGTGCCGTTACGGTCACCCCAAGCTTTTTTAAAAGCTTGGGGACCCTGAGGCCGACTTTGCAAGCCTGGGCGTCACTCGGTGACGTGTTGAGAGGATGGCGGGTGCCCCTTCCCAAAACACTCAAGCGAGGCTCCCGCCGAGCGTTTTGGGAAGGGGCACCCGCCATCCCACCCCAACAAGCTCGCGGATTGCAGCGCTGCTACGGCGTAACGATCGCGAAGCCTGGATCGGGCTCGTCGAGGAGGCCGAGCAGCTCGCCAAGCTTGACTCCGTCGCCCTCAACGCGGAGGCGGCCGCTCTCGGCCAGCTCGGCGATGTCGGCGGTTTTGAGCAGGAGTTGGTCGAGGGCCTCGCGCTCGACCATGAGGGCCGCGTCGGCGGCGGGCTCGTGACTGCCGGGCTTGTGGCGGAGGACGCCGTTGTGGACGGTGATCCGGTGCTGCTCGTCGGGGTCCGTGATCCGCCAGTCGATGCGCAGGTGCGCGTCCCAGGCCCGCGGGCCGTCGAGCCGGATCGCCATCGCGTCGAGTAGCTGGCTGACCGTGAGGTGAGCGACCACGTCGGCCGGCGCGGTGACGGTCGGCGTGCCGGAGACGCCCTCGCGCAGCTCCCTGGCGCCCATCAGGAAGAAGTTGCGCCAGGTCGCGTTCTCGGCGCCGAAGCCGAGTTGCTCGAGCGCGTCGGCCTGCAGCTCGCGGGCCTCGCGGTTGTCGGGCTCGGCGAAGACGAGGTGGTTGACGATCTCGGCCACCCAGCGGAAGTCGCCCCGCTCGAAGCTGGCGCGGGCCTTCTCCAGCAGGGCCTCGGCGCCGCCGGTGAGCTCGACGTAGCGGCGCGCCCGCTCGACCGGCGGGTGCTCCCAGAGGTGGGCCGGGTTGCCGTCGAACCAGCCCATGTAGCGCTGGTAGATCGCCTTGGTGTTGTGGCTGATCGAGCCGTAGTACTCGCGGCAGTGCCACTCCTCGGCGAGGCTGGGCGGCAGCTCGATCGTCTCGGCGATCTCCGGCCCGGTGAGGCCCTGGTTCAACAGCCGCAGGGTCTGGTCGTGCAGGTAGGTGTAGAGGTCGCGCTGCTTCTCGAGGTACTCGACGATTTGCTCGCGCCCCCAGCAGGGCCAGTGGTGGCCGGCGAAGAGCACGTCGGTCTCGGCGCCGAAGAGGTCGATCGCCTGGTCGAGGTAGTGCGCCCAGATGCGCGGGTCGCGGACCAGGGCGCCGCGCGGGGTGAGGATGTTGTGCATCGAGCGGGCGGCGTTGTCGGCGATGCAGAGCGCCCGCATCCGGGGGAAGTGGATGTTCATCTCCGCCGGCGCCTCGGTTCCCGGAGTCATCTGGAAGCGCATGCGCACGCCGTCCACCGTCTCCTCCTGGCCGGTCTCGACCACGTCGAGGTTGGGGGGGAGGAGGGTGATCGTGCCCAGCGAGGTGGTCTGGCCGAGGCCGGCGCCGAGCTGGCCCTCGGGGCCTCGCTCGAGCATCGCCCCGAACATGTAGCCGGCGCGACGCCCCATTGCCGTGCCGGCGAAGACGTTCTCGCTGACCGCGTGGTGGAGGAAGCCGGCGGGGGCGAGCACCGGGATGCCGCGGGAGTCGACCTCCTCCTGGGAGACGACGCCCTTGGCGCCGCCGAAATGGTCGACATGGCTGTGGGTGTAGATCAGGCCGGTGACCGGCCGCTCGCCGCGGTGCTCGCGGTAGAGGGCCAGCGCCGCCGCGGCCGTCTCGGCGGAGACGAGCGGGTCGATGACGACGATGCCCTCCTCGCCCTCGACCACATGCATGTTGGAAAGGTCGAAGCCGCGCAGCTGGTAGAGGCCCGGCGCCAGCTCGAAGAGGCCGGCGATGCGACCGAGGCGTGCCTGCCGCCAGAGGCTCGGGTTGGCGGTCGCCGGCGGATCGGAGTCGAGGAACTCGTAGCTCTCCAGCTCCCAGACGGTGCGGCCGTTCTCGTCCTCGATCCGCGCTGGCTCGAATGGCGCGACCAGCCCCCGACGCGCGTCCTCGAAGTCCCCCTGATCCACGCGGGCAGTCTTTCATCGCAACGCGCGCGGCGCGGTTCACATCTCTTTCTCAGCGTGGACACGCCTCTTTATCAAGTGGGCTTCGGCTGCCTCCTAGGTTCGCGACGAGATCCGACCGGATCCGAAATCGGAATCACGACAAGGAGGCAACACCCGATGCGAGCCAAGCGAAAGCACCTCGCGCTGCTCACCGCCCTGGTCTTGACGGCGGTCGTTTCCGTGGGCGCCGTGGCAACCGCCCACAAAGGCGGTCACGACGACGACAACTCAAACGAGATCAAGCGACTGATCGATTCGCACAAGCCGAAGAACGTGATCCTCTTGATCGGCGACGGAATGGGCGACAGTGAGATCACGCTGGCCCGCTACTACGGCGTGGGCGCCGAGGGAACGCTGAACATGGAGACGCTTCCCTTCGCGGGCGAGTTGACCACCTACGGCCTCTCGGCCGGCCCCGGTCCCGAGTACCCACCGAACTACGTCCCCGACTCGGCGCCGACCGCGACCGCCTGGTCGACCGGCAAGAAGACGATTGACGCGCGGCTCTCGCAGGGGCCGAGCACGGCCGAGAACGTTCCCGGCTCCAACGCGGGTTACACGACGACGTTCGAGATCGCCGACCGGCGCGGCATGCGTGTAGGCAACGTCTCCACCGCCGAGATCACCGACGCGACGCCGGCGGCGCCCTCCTCGCACATCTCCCAGCGTGCCTGCCAGGGGCCGGCCGACACCCGCACGATCTGCCCCTCTGAGGCGAAGCAGGCCGGCGGGCTCGGCTCGATCGCCGAGCAGCAGGTCGACCACCTGCTCGACGTCAACCTGGGCGGCGGTCGCAACCGCTTCGGGCAGACGCTCGACGCCAGCACCAAAACGGTCGTCGAGTACGCCCAGTCGAAGGGCTACCGCTACGTGCAGAATGCGACCGAGCTGAGCGGGATCACCTCGCTGAGCAAAGGCCCGGTGCTCGGCCTCTTCACCCCGGGCAACATGACGACCGAGTTCAAACCGCTGGTTGCGGCGACGACCCCGGGAGCGGGCGGCCCGGCGTTCCGCTGCGACGAGACCAACCGGCCGGCCAGCGAGCCGAGCCTCGAGGCGATGACGAGGAAGGCGATCGACCTGCTGGAGAACAGGAAGGGCTTCTTCCTCCAGGTCGAGGGCGCCTCGATCGACAAGCGCGACCATGCCTCCGACGTTTGCGGCCAGATCGGCGAGAACCTCGCCTTCGACAGGGCCGTCGGGGCTGCGCTCGACTACCAGAAGCGGCATGACGACACGCTCGTCGTGATCACCGCCGACCACTCCCATGCGAGCCAGATCGTCGGTGCCAACCAGGACACGCCGGGCTTCTACGCGACCCTGCAGACGGCCGACGGGTTCCCGATCCGCGTCTCCTACGCGACGGGCAAGACGGCGGGTGGCCAGACCCACACCGGTGCCCGCGTGCCGGTGGCGGCGATCGGTCCGCAGGCGACCAACGTGATGGGCGTCCGCGACCAGACGGACCTGTTCAAGACCCTGATCGGTCGCGACTAGGTCGCAGAGCCGGCGAGGAGTCGCTGGGCGGGGCGGTAGGCCTCGCCCAGTGACCCTCGCAGCTCTTCGAGGATCGCCACCGCGCGCTCGACCCCGATCAGCTCGGTCAGCTCCAGCGGGCCGCGGGGCCAGTTGAAGCCAAGCCGCATCGCGGTGTCCATGTCGGCCGGGGAGCCGACCTCCTCTTCGAGCGCGAAGGCGGCCTCGTTGGCGATCTGGGCGAGGAGGCGGGGGAGGATCCGCGGCGCGGCGGGGTCGATCTCGGCCAGCGCCTCGGGATCGAGGGTCGTTTCGCCCGCTCCGCTGTCCGCCAGCCTCGCGATCTGGTGCGAAGGGGCGGCCGCGTCGGGGTTGGGTGGGTCGCCGTAGTCGTAGAAGCCTTGGCCGCTCTTGCGCCCAAGGCGGCCCGCGGCGACGAGCTCCGTCTGGATCGCGCTCGGCCGCCAGCGCTCGGGCTCGCCGCCCTGTGCGTAGAAGGAGCGGGCGACGCTGAGGTTGACGTCGAGGCCGATCAGGTCGATCAGCTCGAAGGGGCCCATGCGGAAGCCGCCGCCCGCACGGCAGACGCGGTCGATCGTCTCGGCGTCGGCAACCCCCTGCTCCAGCATTCGCAGCGACTCCAGGGTGAAGGGGCGGGCGAGGCGGTTGGCGATGAAGCCGGGGCAGTCCTTGGCCCGGATCGGGGTGCGGCCCATGCGCTTGCCGACCTCCGCCGTCGTATCCAGCGCCTCGCGGGAGGAGTCGGCGGTGGCGACGATCTCGACAAGCTTCATCAGCGCCGGCGGGTTGAAGAAGTGCATACCGACGACGCGCTCGCGGCCGGGGACCTCGGCGGCGATCGCGGTGACCGGCAGCGAAGACGTGTTGCTGGCGAGGATCGCCCCCGGTTTGCAGGCGGCGGCCAGGGAGGCGAAGAGATCGCGCTTCAGGTCGAGGTCCTCGGGCGCTGCCTCGATCACCAGGTCGCATTCGGCCAGGTCGCCGATGCTCTGGGCAGCGCCGACGCGGGCGCCGGCGTGGTCGGCTTCCTCTGCACTCCACATGCCCTTCGTCGCCCCCTTTGTCAGGGCCCGGTGGAGACGGTCGTTGGCGGCTTCGAGAGCTTCGGGGACCGGGTCGTGCAGGCGGGTCTCGTAGCCGCCCAGCGCCGCGACCTGGGCGATCCCGGCGCCCATCGTGCCGGCGCCGACGACCCCGATGCAACCCACCGCCGATGGGCCGAAATCGTTGCTCATGGCGTCGATTTCGTCCCGTCGGCCGTCATTTGCCCTCGAATTTCGGCTCGCGCTTCTCGAGGAAGGCCTGCATCCCCTCGACCCTGTCCTCGGTCGCCATCGCCAGCTCGTAGAGGCGGCGCTCGTTCTCCAGGCCGGCGCCGAGCGAGGTCTCCTCGGCGGCAAGCACCGCCTGTTTGGCGAGCCTCGTCGCGATCGGCGGGCGCTCGGCGACGGTGTGGGCGAGGGCCATTGCTTCCTGCAGCCACTGTCCTTTCTTCACGACCTTGTTGACGAGGCCCATCCGAAGTCCCATCTCGGCGTCGAAGCGGCGGCCGGTCAGCACGTACTCCATCGCCAGCTGCTTGCCGAGCACGCGGGCGAGGCGCTGGGTGCCGCCGCCGCCGGGAATGATCCCGAGGGTGATCTCCGGCTGGCCGAACAGGGCCGTGTCGGAGGCGACGATCATGTCGCAGGCCAGCGCCAGCTCGCAGCCGCCGCCCAGGGCGTAGCCGGAGACGGCGGCGATCGTCGGCGTTTTGACCGCGCCGAGGCGGCGCCAGAAGGAGGAGGCCGGGTGGCGCAGCGCCTCGGCGAAGCTACGTTCGCTCATCGCCTTGATGTCGGCGCCGGCGGCGAAGACCTTCTCGGAGCCGGCGATGACGATGCAGCGGATGTCGGGGTCGGGGTCGAAGGCCTCCAGGGTCGCGGCAATCTGTTCCATCATCTCCGGCGAGAGGGCGTTGCGCGCCTCGGGCCGGTTGAGCTGGAGCAGGGCAACGTGGCCGTCTCTAGAGATCTGGATGAGCTCAGTCATCGCGCCTCCATCAAGCATTCGCCTCGCTCGCGGCGCGAAGAATCAGATATGCACGCTTGCTCGCTCGGCTCATAGGGGCGTCATCGCGTTGACCCCGGTCGCGGCGCGACCGATGATCAGCTTCTGGATCTGCGAGGTGCCCTCGTAGAGGGTGGTGACGCGGGCGTCGCGCAGGTAGCGCTCGACCGGGTAGTCGTCGACGTAGCCGGAACCGCCGTGCACCTGGATCGCCAGGTTGGCGCATTCGACCGCGGACTCGGTTGCGTAGAGCTTCGCCACCGAGGTCTCCAGCGTGTTCGGCTTGCCTTCGTCCTTGAGCACGCCGGCGCGGTAGACGAGCATCCGCGAAGCGTCGCGCTTGAGGATCATGTCGGCGATCATCTCCTGCACCAGCTGGAAGCGGGCTAGCGGGACGCCGAACTGCTTGCGCTCCTTTGAGTAGGCGACCGACGCTTCGACGCAGCCTTCGCAGATGCCGACGCAGCCCGCGGCGACGCTGTAGCGGCCGTTGTCGAGGGCGCTCATCGCGACCTTGAAGCCGTCGCCGATCTCACCGAGCATGGCGTCATCGCCGACCTCGACGTTGTCGAGTGAGATCTCGCCGGTGTCGGAGGAGCGCAGCCCGAGCTTGCCGTGGATCTCCTGGGTGGTGAAGCCCTCGCTGTCGCAGGGGACGAGGAAGCAGGCAAGGCCCTTGTGCTTCTTCTCGGGGTCGGTCTGGGCGAAGATCAGCGCCACCTCGGAGAAGTTGGCGAGGCTGATCCACATCTTCTGGCCGCTGATCGACCAGCCGCTGTCGGTCTTGGTCGCGCGGGTGCGCAGGTTGGCGGCGTCAGAGCCGGTGTCGGGCTCGGTCAGGCCGAAGCAGCCGAGCGCCTCGCCCGAGCACAGGCGCGGCAGCCAGCGCTGCTTCTGCTCCTCGGTTCCCCACTTCTCGATCGAGCCGGCGACCAGCGAGGTTTGCACGGAGACGACGGTGCGGGCGGAGGAGTCGGCTCGGCCGACCTGTTCGACGATCAGCCCGTAGCCGATGTAGTCGAGGCCGCGGCCGCCGTAGGTCTCGGAAACTGGGGCGCCGAGGTAGCCGACCTCGCCCAGCTTGCTGGCCAGCTCGCGGTCGAAGCGGGCAGCGCGGTCGTTGTCGCGTACCCGCGGCGTGATCTCCTTGTCGGCGAATTCGCGCGCGGTTTCGGAGATCAGCCGCTGCTCGTCGGTCAACTGGAAGTCCATCTCACCCCTGCTTTCTCGGGTCTGTGTTCGGGTCGTTCGTCATCGAAGTTCGCGTCCCAGGGTCGCGGCGAAGGCCTCCTGGGCCTCGCGGGTGCGGGGGCCGGGGGCCTCGGGCAGCTCAGTGTCGTCGATCGCCGACACCGCCTGGATCTCACGCGTGGTCGAGGCGAGGAAGGCCTCGTGGGCGGCGCGCAGGTCGGCCACCGGCCAGGCGCCCTCCTCCACGTCGAGCGCCTTGACCAGCCGGTCGCGGGTGATCGACTCGAGCACGCCGTTCTCGAGCGCGGGCGTGCGCAGGGCGCCCTGCGGCGAGACCCAGAAGATCGAAGAGGTGGGGGGCTCGAGCACGGTCCCGTCTGGCTGGACGAGGACGGCCTCGTCGGCGCCCTGACCTTTGGCGAGCCGGGTCGCCTGCATGTTGGCCGCGTAGGAGAGCGACTTGACGCCGTTGAGGATCACGCTCGGGCAGTAGGTGACGGTGGCGACGCTGACGGCCTCGGCGTGTGCCGGGATCGGCTCAGTCATCGCGAGGCGGCGGCCGCCGCGGGTGACGATCAGCCGCAGCTGCCCGTCCGCGTCGCCGAGCTCGGCGAGCAGGGCGTCGATCTCGCCCTCGAGCGCAGCGCGGTCGAACTCGAGCTCGATCGCGGTGCCCGAGCGCTGGAGCCGGTCGAGGTGGTCGACGAGGGCGAAGGGCCGGCCCTCGTAGAGCCGGATCACCTCGAAGGCGCCGTCGCCGCGGTAGAGCCCGTCGTCGCGCAGCGGCACCATTGCCTCCGCCGTCGGCGAGATCGTCCCGTCGACGCTGGCCAGCTCTTTCAGCTCGGTCGCCATCGGCGGCGAGGCTACCTCAGACCGCTTCGAAGACCGTCGCCAGGCCCTGGCCGACGCCGACGCACATCGTCGCGATGCCGTATTTGCCGCCGCGGCGGCGCAGCTCGCGGACGAGGGTGGTCGCGATGCGCGCGCCCGAGCAGCCGAGCGGGTGGCCGAGGGCGATCGCGCCGCCGTTGACGTTGAGCTTCTCTTCGTCGATCCCCAGCTCGCGGGCGCTGGCGATGACCTGGGAGGCGAAGGCCTCGTTGATCTCGATCAGGTCGATCTGGTCGAGGCTGAGGCCGGCGGCGTCGAGGGCGCGCGGGATGGCGAAGGCGGGGCCGATTCCCATGTAGGCGGGGTCGACGCCAGCGACGCCGAAGGAGACGACGCGGGCGAGCGGCTCGGCGCCGAGCTCCTTCGCGCCCGCCTCGGAGGCGATCAGGGTGCAGGCGGCGCCGTCGTTGAGGGTCGAGGCGTTGCCGGCGGTGACCGTGCCGCCCTCGCGGAAGGCGGGCCGCAGCTTCGCCATCTTCTCCAGGGAGGCGTCGGGGCGTGGCCCCTCGTCGACCTCGACCGTGACGGTTTCCCGCCCTTGCGGTGCCTCGATCGGGACGATCTCCTCGGCGAAGACCCCCGCCTCGACGGCGGCGACCGCGCGCTGGTGGCTGCGCAGGCCGAAGGCGTCCTGGTCCTCGCGGCTGATCCCGTAGCGCTCGGCGACGTTCTCGCCCGTCTCGCCCATCGATTCGGTGGAGACGCCGAGCTCGGCCATGCGCGGGTTGACCAGGCGCCAGCCGAGAGTGGTGTCGTGCATCGTCTGCGGACCGCGCGGAAGGCCGCGCTCGGGCTTGCCGACGACCCACGGGGCGCGGCTCATCGACTCGACGCCGCCGCCGAGGTAGAAGTCGCCTTCGCCAAGCTTGACGGCGCGGGCGGCGCAGTTGATCGCCTCCAGGCCCGAGGCGCAGAGGCGGTTGACGGTGGCGCCGGGGATCGTGTTCGGCAGGCCCGCGAGCAGGGCGGCCATCCGCGCCACGTCGCGATTGTCCTCGCCGGCCTGATTGGCGGCACCGAGGTAGACGTCGGTTATCCGCTCGGGATCGACGCCGGTGCGCTCGACCACGGCCGCGATCGTGTGCGCGGCCATGTCGTCGGGCCGCACGCCCGAGAGGGCGCCGCGGTAGCTGCCCACCGGCGTGCGCACCGCGTCGACTACAAAGGCCTCTTGCATCAGCGGGATTTAAGTCGACGCGCGGGCTCGGCGTATCCTTCGCCTCGTGTGGTTCGTGCTCGGAACGGTTGCGATGGTGCTGCTGATGGTCGGGGTCCTCTTCCTGATCGAGCACTTCTACACCGGCAACAATGCTGAACTGCTCGACTGGAAGCCGACTCGCTCGGCCGAGGTCGAGGCGCAGAACGAGATCGACGACGTGCAGCAGATGCTCGAGGCGCAGAACGAGATGCGCCGCCGCCGCGGGGTTGCCGAGCGCAGCGAGCAGGAGCTGCGCGAAGAGGTCGAAGCCGAGGAGCTGGAGCGGCTGCGCCAGCGCTCCCGGGCGTCTTAGGGCGTGGCGCGAGCGCTGATCGTCGGTTGCGGCTGTCGCGGGCGGACCCTCGGACAGCGGTTGCTGGAGGAAGGCTGGGCCGTGCGGGGGACGAGCCGCCGGCAGGAGGGCTTGACGGCGATCGAGTCGGCGGGGCTCGAGGCGTTCCTTGCCGATCCGGAGCAGCCCGGGACCCTGCTCGAGCTCGTCGCCGACGTCGCCGAGGTCTACTGGCTGCTGGGCTCAGCCGTCGGCAGCGAGGAGAATCTCGAAGCGATCCACGGCCCGCGGCTCGAGCGTTTCCTGGAGCGCCTGGTCGAAACCCCGGTGCGCCGCTTCGTCTACGAGGTGGGAGGCTCCGTCGCCCCGGAGATCCTGGCCCGGGGATCTGCCGTTGTGCGGGCCGCCTCGGAGCGCTGGCGCATCCCGATCGAGATCGTCGGGGCGGCCTAGGCCAGGCGCTCGAGCAGGTCGCCGAGAATTCGGGCGGTTGCTCCCCAGATCAGGTGGCCGTCGACCTCGTAGGCCGGGGTGTGGATGGGGACGCCGCGGCGGACGAGGCGGCGCATCTCATAGCCGCTCTGCAGCCCTTCCAGCGAGAAGGCGAGGACCGTCTCCACCTCCGCGGGATTGGGCTCGAGGTCGAGCTCTTTCAGATCGGGGACGAGGCCGACGTAGGGGTGGATCCGGTAGCCGGTGACGAAGGTCGCGGCGGGGGGGAGGGCGCCGCAGAGCTCGACCTGTGCGGGGTCGAGGCCGATCTCCTCCTGCGCCTCGCGCAGCGCGGTCGCGATCAGGTCCGCGTCAGTGTCGTCCCTGCGGCCGCCCGGGAACGAGATCTCGCCGGCGTGCCGTCGCATGTCGGCGCGCCGCTCGGTGAAGATCAGCCCCGGCTCCTCGGGCCAACCGTGCAGCGGCAGCAGCACGGCGGCGTCGGTGCCGCCGCGAGCCTCCATCGCGTGCGCCTCCTCGGGGGAGAGGAGGCGATCGGCGAGTGGTCGATTGACCCCCCTATGAGGTGGTGAATGCTCCACTCGCCGTCAGATGATGACCTGGACGGTGCCACCGTCCACCGACCAGGCGGCGCCACTGACGTAGGAGGCGCGCTCGGAGCAGAGGAAGACGATCGCCGCGGCGATCTCACCGGCTTGGGCGAGGCGGCCGATCGGGCGCTTGGAGCCTGCGGCGGCCAGCGCCTCCTCGCGGCTCTCCGCTCCCGACATCCGCTGGGACTGGTCGAGCAGACCGCCCGGCTCCATCCACATCTCCGATTCGACCGGGCCGGGGCAGATCGCGTTGACGAGCACGCCGTCGCCCGCGTGGCGGTCGGCGAAGAGCCGTGAGAGGGAGAGCTCGGCCGCCTTCGCCACCGAGTACTCGGGCATCGCCGCCGAGGGCCGCTTGCCCGCGGTCGAGCAGACGTTGACGACCCGTCCCCAGCCGCGCTCGACCATCGGCGGGATCGCGGCGCGCATCGCCCGCAGCGGCGCCATCACGTTGAGCTCATACTGGGCGCGCCAGTCCTCGTCGGGGACGTCGTCGAGATCGCGCCATTGCGCGGTCCCGGCGTTGTTGACCAGCACGTCGAGGGCGCCGAAGCGCTCCTGTGCCGTCGCCAGCATCCGCTTGCCCGCGTCCTCGTCGGTGACGTCGAGGGAGAGGGTCTCGGCGCGGCCGCCCGCCTCGGCCCCGGCTGCGGATGCCTCTCGTACTGCGGCGGCCAGGCGCTCCTCGTCGCGCGCCACCAGCAGCACGCTCGCCCCCTCGGCGCAGAGCAGCCGCGCGGTCTCGGCCCCGATCCCACGGCTGGCGCCGGTGACGACGCAGGCGCGCCCCTTCAGGCCGAGGTCCATCAGAGCGACTCGATCTGCTCGGAGACGGTGACCGGCGTCTCGTGCGCCAGCGCATGGTGCACGGGGCATTTGCCGGCGATCACGAGCAGGCGCGCTCGCTGCTCGTCGCTCAGCTCTGCCGGGAGATGGAGGGTGACGGTGAAGGACCGGGGTGTGTGTCCCTCGTACTCGGCGTCGACGTCCACCTCGACCCTGTCCAGATCCCAGCCCTTGCGCTCCGCGTACATCTCGATCGTCACCGCGACGCAGCCGGCGAGGCTGGCGGCAAGCAGGCGCGTGGGGGAGGGGCCGGAGTCGGTGCCGCCCGCGTCGACCGGCTCGTCGACGAGGATCGTGTGGTTGTCCCCGATCTCGACCTCGTGGGCGTATCCCTTCCGGCGACGGGCGACTGCCTTCATCTAGGGCTTGCGGCGGCCCTCGAACAGCGCCGGGTCGTCGACGTCGGCGAAGCGGGCCATCGCGTAGGCGAGGTCGGAGGCGCGGTTGACGAAGTGGATCACGGTCTCGCTTGCCAGCTCCCCGGCTTCGGCGAGGGCGGCGATGCGGCGCTCGGCGCGGCGGATCGCGGTGCGGGCGACGTCGAGCTGGGCCGAGAGCTGGTTGCCGCCGGGGATGACGAACTGCGGCGGCAGTTCGACCTCGGACATGTAGCGGTCGATCCGCTGCTCCAGCTCGGCGACCATCTCCTCGGTGGTGCGGCTGACGCCGTCCTCGAGCCGCTCGGCGGCCTCCGGCGCGGTCGCCAGCTCGGCGCCGGCGACGAAGAGGTCGTCCTGCAGGCGCAGGATGTCGGCGGCGAGCTCCGTCTCGCCCGCGTCGCAGAGGGCGCGGGCGAGGCCGAGGTGCGAGCAGGCCTCGTCGAGCGAGCCGTAGGCCTCGGTGCGGTCGTGGTGCTTGGGCACGCGGCCGCCGTACCAGAGCGAGGTCGTCCCGTCGTCGCCCTTCTTGGTGTAGATCTTGACCACGGCCCGATCCTACGCCGCGGCCAGGTCAGGCGAGCGGGTTGAAGACCAGGCCGGTCAGCACCTTGGGGTAGAAGTAGGTCGACTTCGGCGGCATGTTGGCGTCGCTTTCGCAGATCGCCTTGGTCTGGTCGACGGGGATCGGGCGCAGGACGAAGGCGACGTCGTAGGTGCCGTCGTCGATCAGGCGCAGCGAGTCCTCGACGCTCTTGGCGTAGCCGATGCCGCGCTTGGCGAGGATGTCGTCTTCGCTCAGCCCCGCGATGCCCTTCAGCACCAGGGTCTCGAGGATCGCCGCGTCGAGGCGGCGGTAGGCCTCTGGTTGGCCCTCGAGCAGCCGGTCGAGCTCGGTCGTGTCCCTCAGCCGCAGGCGGAAGGCGCGCTTGTGGTGGGAGTCGTAGAGGCCGAAGACGCCGACGCCGTCCTCGCCGAGCGGGTCGACGCGGTCGGTCTCGACCTCGGTCACGTCGAAGAGCTCGCGCAGGCCCTCGCCGAGGCGCTGCTGGCGCTCCGGGTCGCCGGCGAAGCCGGAGAGCAGGCGGTGGGTGGGGAAGATCGAGAGGCCGGGATCGTCGAGGCCGGTCAGCGCCATCAGCGTGTAGTTGTGGTCGCCCTCGCCGCCGATCTCGTCGCGGTAGGCGATCGCGGTCTCGTAGCGGTGGTGGCCGTCGGCGATCAGCAGCTGCGCGTCGGCTAGCAGTGCGGTCAGCTCGTCGTGGATCCCGGGGTCGTCGATGCGCCAGATCCGGGTGACCGTCCCGCTCGCGTCGGTTGCCTCTCCCCAGGGGTCCTCGAGGGCAACCTCCTGCTCCACGAGCGCCCATGGGTCAAGCGTGCTGAGCGAGAAGATCGGCGAGAGGTTGCAGCGGGTGGCGCGCATCAGTTCCAGGCGGTCCTGCTTGGGGCCGGGGAGCGTGCGCTCGTGGGGGAGGACTTGGCCGGTGTCGAAGTCCTCGACCCGGACGCGGGCGAGAATGCCGTGGCGCGTGTGGGCAGAGCCGTCGGGGCCGATGTACTCTTGCTCCATCGCCCAGATCGAGGGCTCAGAGTCGGCGATGAGGGCTCCGGCCTGCTTCCAGACCTCGATCGTCTTGCCGGCATAGGCGTAGGGGTCGCCCTCACCCTCGGCCTGCGGCCCGGTCTCCCCGTAGGGCTTGGGCAGGTCGATCGCGACCGCGTTGTAGGGCGAGCGCTGCAGCAGCTCGGTGCGCGTCGCGGTGTCGATCACGTCGTAGGGAGGGGCGACGACGTCCTGCAGCGAGCCGACCGCGTCGAGGTCGTAGTGCAGGGCTTTGAGGGGCAGGATCTCGGCCATCGGCCGAAACCTAGCGGTTCCCGCGGCAGGTCCTCGATGCGGCTGAGAGGAGTCGAACCTCCACGGAGTTTCCTCCACACGGATCTGAACCGTGCGCGTCTACCAGTTCCGCCACAGCCGCGAGGGCAGGCAATTTAGCGGTTCCCCGATCCCGACCCAAGGACCCCCGGCATGACGGACCACCCGCCCCGCTCGCTAGAATGCCCGTTCCTCGCCGCTATCGTCTAGGGGACTAGGACGCCGGATTCTCAGTCCGGAAACCGGGGTTCGAATCCCCGTAGCGGTACCTCAAAGAAAGCGCTCTAGAAAGCCAAAAGCCCCGGTTTTGCCGGGGTTTTTCTCGTTCAGTGGCGGCAACAGTTCGGCAACAGGACAGTGCGAAGCAGGCACGTTTTGAGGCAACGGACGACGGACTGCGTGTGTTGCTTAGCGGCGCCGCGAGTGGCGACGGGGAAGGACCGTGATCGCGAAGGTGGCGGAGGCCTCGTGGATAAGGTCGACAGGCACCGCTGTCGTCTTGGCGGCGCTCCGTGGCGGTTTGCGCGAGCCGAAGAGAGCGATGGAGACCAGCTGCCCGCGCGGGTCGTGGCGAGCCTTGTAGCGGATGCCGGCGTAGCCGGCCTCTTGAAAGGTGAGCGCCCAGCCCTGGGTCAGGTTGTAGTTGGTCGTGGAATGGATCTCAGCGGTGAGACCGATGAGTCCGAGAACGGTTGGGTCCGTTAGGTCAACGACGTTTGCTTTGGGTGGACGCAGCCTGGATAGCCGCTGTGTGTCCACCAGCGGCTCCGGGATCACCCCGCCTGGCCGTAGTAGGCGCCCGAACTTCTCGACGAAGGCGCCAATCGGCTCCTCGGCGAGGTAGCAAGTGCCTGACTCAGCGAGGTTGAACCTGCCATCCGGGCCGACGTCGAAGAACCAGGGCGCGACGTCGGCGGCATGGATTCGCCACAGAGGTTTCGCCCCGAGCTTCGTGCTGGGAAGCTCAGGCAGGTCGTCCGGAGGAGCGGGCAGGCCGCGCGGACTCAACGCTTCAGGTCGGCCACGGTTCGGTGAGCCGAGAGAAGCAGGGGCTCGATGTCCGCGTCAGCGAAGGCATCAACCGGCGCCCGGTTGCCAAGCTCCGGCTGGGGCGCGGTGGCAAATGCGGCAAGCGTCCACGAGTCGAGCCCCGCATCGCCGAAGATCTCGTTGAGTTCCTTGATCGCCATGAAGGGCGCCCCGCTGGCCGCATCGAACTGCCAGCGCGGGTAGCGAACCAGCCCAGCGTCGTCGCGCAGCGCGATCACCGACCCACTGACGACCCGCTTGCGCAGCGCCTCCCGGCTGATCCCACCGAGCAGAACCCGCGCTTCAGCACTGGTCAGCAGATCCCCAAGCGCCCGCTCCCAGGCCCCGCCGGCAAGCACGACCATCGCTGCGCGGCGACCGAGCACCTCAGCATCATCAGCCGAGCTCGGCTGACCGCCGATCTCGGTCAGAGTGCGTCGGAACTCTTCGACAGTGCGATCTAGGAGGGCTGGATTTGCCGCCATTGACTGCCAAGGATAGCGTCAACCTCGTCAACCTTCAAGGGCTAGTTCGCATGCGCCCAGCCCTTGATCCCGATGCCGCGTCGCTTTAGTTGGCCCGGCGTCTCATCAGGACTGTCCGTTTCGACACTTAAATTCAATAGATTGCCGAAAGAGGGCTGAACGAATGGGTTGGGGGGCGTGCCAGTGCTAGTTTGCGGTTTGCGGGTGAATGACTGCGGCGGCCTCGCAGATGCGTCTATCTGGCGGAAGGGCATCTGATGGACCGCGAAGAGATTGTCTTGGCCTGGCACTCCCTCACGTTCCGCGTCCAGTGCGCGGAGCGCACTGGCGCCGAATTCCAGTCCTTCTTTGAGCAGATCATGGAAAAGCTCGATCCGAGCTTTATCAAGGTCAAGCCTTCCGGCAAGGAAGGGGATTGGAAGTGCGATGGCTGGCTACCCGGTTCCGGTACCTGCTTTCAGGTTTACGCGCCCGAGAATCTGACCGTCTCTCAGACAGTGGCCAAGATCAAGGATGACTTTGCTGGCGCCGTTAAGAAATGGAAGGGCCAGATGAAGCGCTGGGTTTTCGTCTGGAGTGCATGGGAGAAGGGGATTCCCGCTGCTGTCCTCAGCTGTCTCAACGATCTCACCAAGGATAGCCAAGAGATCGAGGTCGACCAATGGGGGCGCGAGCGCCTCTGGCAGCAAGTTAGAACGTTGCCCGAGAACGACCGCATCGACCTCCTTGGCGTCGTTCCGATCCCCGCCGAGATCACTGCCACCACCGACCACGAGGTCCAAGTCCTGCTTACCTACATCGCTGACCAGCCCATCCCCAATCTCGACGGGGATCTGGGGCTCGTCGAGCTTGAGGAGAAGATGGACCGCAACGAGTTTGACGACGGTGTCCGCATCCTCGTCAAGGCGGCAATGCCGATTGTCCCCACTGTCGAGCACTACGTCTCAAACCACCCAGACCAGCGTTTCTCCCAGCGCGTTGCTGTCTCTCTTGCCGAGCGCTATGGAGAGCTGAGTGGCGAGCTCGATGGTGATCCAAATGCCGTCTTTGGAGGCCTCCTTGACCGGATCGCTGGAGATTCTGGCCCCCAAAGCAAGGAGCGGTGGGCTGCGGTTGCAATAGTGGCTCACTACTTTGAGCTCTGCGACATCTTCGAGCGATGATCCTCCCCACCAAGCACTTGCAGCCCGAGCGATCCCTCCTAAACCAGGGCGCTTTCTTGCTCTCGCGTCTGGCGCAGCCCCAAACCGTCAATGCGCTCTGGGCTGCAGCCCGCGAGACGGCTGGCGTCCGCTCCTTCGACCAGTTCTGCCTTGGTCTCAGCTTCCTCTTCTCCATCGGCCTCGTCCGGGTTGACGACGGCCTCGTCGTCAGGGCCTCGTGATCCGCGCGATCACCGCCTCGGGCGAGTCCTTCAAGCCAGTCGAGTTCAGCGAGGGCTTCAATGTGGTTCTCGCCGAACGAACGGATGAGGCGACCGAGCGCGACTCCCGCAATGGCTCCGGCAAGACCTCGCTTGTCGAGATCATCCACTTCTGCCTCGGTGCCAAACTTTCCTCAACTTTGGCTGAGCCCGCCCTCGACGGCTGGACTTTCTCGACCCGGATCGACCTCGGCCAGACCGAGGCAACTGTCTCTCGCAACACCGCGCGCCAGAACCGTGTCCGGATTGACCCTGTCGAATCCGCTTGGCACCTCCAGGAGCGCCTAGACGAGGAGACCGGTGAGCGCTACTTCACCGTCGATGATTGGAAGGAGGCGCTTAGCGAGATCTATTTCAACCTCCCTCGCGAGCTCCTCGAAGAGACCTACACGCCTTCTGCCCGAACTCTCCTTCCATACTTCGCCCGTCGCGGTCGCGACGCTTTTAGCGACCCCTTCACCTTCTTTCGCGGACAGCAGAGCTGGAGTCGGCAGGCCTCTGCCGCAGTCTTGCTCGGGCTCGACTGGCAGATTGTTCGTAACGCAGAGCTCTTCCAACTCAAAGAAAAGCGCATCCGCGAAGCTCGCAAGGCAATTGAGGCCCTGCGCAGGACTGCAGATCCAGGAGGAGGCGATGGAGAGGATCTAGAGGGACGTCTGGAGGCCATGAAGATCAACCTCGAACGTGAGATTCGCGAGGCCGCCCGCCAGCTGGAGACTTTTCAAGTCCACCCTCAATACGAGGAGTTGGAGTCCGAAGCGAGTGAGCTCACTAAGGAGATCCATGACCTCTCTGGCCAGAACGTCTCCGATCGCGAGCTCTTGGAGTTCAACCGGGCCTCGCTCCAAAGTGATCGACCCGCTGATCCCCAGGCGATTGAGGCAATGTATGCCGAGGCTGGGGTCTATTTCCCCGAGCAGCTAACCGATCGCCTTGAGGCGGTGAAGAGTTTTCACGATCAGATCTACGCCAACCGCCGTAATTATTTGGAGAGCGAGCTTGAGCGTCTCCAGGCGGTGATCGAGGAGCGCGAGCGCAAGATTGAGTCCCTCTCGGACCGTCGCGCAACCCTGCTCAACGTCCTCAGAGAGCACACTGCGCTCGGCGAGCACCTGCGCCTACAAGAGCTCCATAATGCCCGCTCCGAACAGCTCGGTCAGATCGGGGCCGAGCTTGATCAGATTCGCCAGTTCGACCAAGAACTTGCCGATCTGCGTCTGCGCCGCGATCAGAATGCGATCGCCGCCCGCGAGGACTTTCAGGAGCGCCGTCCGCAGTGGAGCCGCGCAGTCGATCTTTTTGGCGCCAACACCGCCGAGCTCTACGAGAGCCCTGGTGAACTCATGATCAGCGTTGCCGACAACGGCGGGCTCAAGCTTGCCTACGAGATCGAGCGAGGCGCCAGTCAGGGTGTCCAGGAGATGATGGTCTTTTGCTACGACCTGATGCTCGCCGAGATCTGGTCGGATCGCAGCCCCTCACCCGGATTCCTCGTCCACGACAGCACGATCTTCGATGGAGTCGACGAGCGTCAGATCGCTCTCGGTCTTTCGCTCGCTGAGCGCAAGTCGCGCGAATGTGGCTTCCAGTACATCTGCTGTCTCAACTCCGACACTGTGCCTTGGAATGAGTTGTCGGACGGCTTTGACCTGCGCGAGTCCGTTCGTCTTGAGCTTTCCGACGAGGGCGATGCCGGCGGTCTATTTGGGATTCGCTTCTAGGGCGCTGGATGAGGTGCCTGATTTTGAAGAAAACATAGATATTCCCTGGCCCCGTACAGGGGATAAGGTTTTTGCCTTCGGAGACGATTGGTGGATGAATGCCTGTGTGAACTGGGGCGGGGGATGGACGCTCTACGCGATTGGCTACAAGAGCGCAGGTGATGTTCTGGTTGAACGGGTCGCAGTGGACCGTGGCGAAGCAGATGCTTTGGTCTACCCAATCGTCTTTTGCTATCGCCAGTACTTGGAGTTGATGCTCAAGGACACGTTGGGGCAAGCTCGCCGCTATCACGGAATCGACGAGCAATTCGACAACAAGCACTCCCTGCTGCACCATTGGTTGCCTCTTCGCAAGTTGCTAGAGAGGAGATGGCCGGAGAGGCCGGAGCCGCTCGACGCAGTGGAAGACAGCGTGCGCCAGTTCGACGAGGTTGACGAGGGCTCCTTCGCCTTCCGTTACTCCATTTCTACGAGTGGGAAGCCGTCTCTGCCCAGTGAGATGCAGCACATCA
Organism: uncultured Solirubrobacterales bacterium; assembly: GCA_963753585.1. GTDB lineage: Bacteria > Actinomycetota > Thermoleophilia > Solirubrobacterales > 70-9 > VRUE01. The sequence continues at coordinate 314,835 of CAVWCU010000001.1, forward strand.
ATCTCCGCAATTTGGCGGAGGTCGTTGCCCGCATCGGCACGTTCCTTGAGGCCTGCGCGACTGGCCTGAGCGCTGAGCGTGAAGCTGCTGAATGACGGAATGCCCCTGGCCCAGGTCCGACATAAACGCGACGAGGAATATCTGGAGGTCGTCGGCCTAGGGAGGATTGTGCCCACTGATGCTGGCCTTGTAGCTACGCGAGAGGTTCTGGAGCCGGTCGGCTTGACGAGTTTGCAGGCGGCGCTCTGCCGCTACGAGTACTCCTGGGGTGCTCCCGGCGAAATCCACATCACCGACGAAGACGAAGCCCAGATCGATGATGAGAGCCAGCTTGACCAGATGTCACTTATTTTCCGTGACGGACGGCTCATGGCACAGACGTTTGTGGCCGCGGTTGAGGCGAAGCCAGATGAGCAAGTCATTCGGAGCTTGGCGTCACCCGTGCTTGAGCGGGAGAGTATGAAGATCGTCGAGATCTACCTCACGGAGGAGAGGTGGGGTTGGGGGGTATGGCTCACGCTTGAGATCCCGATCCGTCGCAGGAGCGTTGGCGATGCTCTTCGGCGCGCCGATCTCATCTGCGGAGTGATCGAAGGTGCATACCCCGACGAATTTGATGTCGCTTCGGCCGCCTCTGTTATAAGGGCGCGGCATCCAGAGCTCCTAGTCGGCGCTTTCGAGAGCGAGTGGCTCGATGCGAAGCGCTCGCCTTACCGACTCGACCGACAAAGCGGTCAGTACGAGCTAGCCAAGGATGTCGCCTCCTTCGCCAATGCCAGCGGTGGTCTAATCCTTATCGGAGCCAAGACCAAGGGTCGGCTCGAGGGCGACGAAATCACCAAGGTAAATGGATGTGTTCTCGCCGATGCGGCGCCCGATCGCTTGCGCCCTGTAGTCCAGAAGCGTGTCTATCCACGCATGGAGGGAGTGAAGATTGAACAGATACCCCTTTCTTCTAGCGATCGAGGTGTGGTTCTGATCGAGGTTCCAAGCCAGGCGGAGAGCCAGAAGCCATTCCTGGTTGTTGGAACCAGGAATGGCGATCAGGTTTCTGAGCTTGGCTTCACCTATGCCGTGCGGGAGGGAGAAGACACCGAGGCGCCTCGTATCGAGGTTGTGCACCAGCTAATCCGCGCTGGTAAAGCCGGATTGGCTGGGGATGGCTCTCGGTCCGAGGTTGAAGCGCTTCGCGCCGATCTGAAGAGACTCGAAGCCGTTCGTCGTCTCATCTAGTCCATGGTTGGACTTCCACCGCGTCGTCGAGGAAGTCGGCGGAGCCGACGCCCTCTTCAAGCAGGTGGACGTAGGTGCGCAGGGTGAAGGCGGCATCGGCGTGACCGAGCCAGGTCTGAATCTGCTTGATGTCCTTGCCGTTTGCGAAGAGCAGCGAGGCGCAGGTGTGGCGGAAGGTATGGAAGCTGACCCACGGCATGCCGACTAGCGCCCGGGCCGGGTTGAGCACGCGATCGGCGACCTTGCCGCGGATCAGCTCGGTGCCGACATCGGAGGTGAAGACGGGCTCCGTTGGGCCGGAGTAGTTCGCCTCCCGATGCTCGATGAGCCGTGCCATCATCTTCGGCGCCAGCGGGATGTCGCGCCGCCCGGAGCCGCTCTTCAGTCGCCGGCGCTGGCAGCGGTAGAACTGCTCGCGGACCTTTACATGGGGGTTGCTCTCCAGCTCCATGTGCTCCCAGGTCAGGCCAATCATCTCGGAGATGCGCAGTCCGGTATGGACGAGGAACTCGAAGAAGAGATGCCAGTCCTCGGGGATCGCCGAGAGCAGGGTTGTCAGCTCGACTCTGGTCAGTGCCTTGGCTCGATCCTCGTCCGGCACCTCCTCGACCAGGGGTGCGGGAATGCGGACGCCGCGGATCGGGTTCGTGCTGATCAGTCCGTCTTCGAGCGCGGTGGCGAAGAGAGTCGAGAGCGAGGCCCTTGTTTTCCTGATCATCGAGGTGCTCTTGCCTTCGTTGCGCATCGCCATCAAGAGCTCGCGGACGTCTTTCGGCTCGATTTCGCTGAGCTTCAGGGTCTTCCAGCGCGGCATCGCGAAGTTCTCGATCGTGCGCTGGTACTCCGGGCGGGTGGTCTCCGAGAAGCCGCGCTGGGTGCGTCCGGCGTAGGTCTCAATCCATTGCGGGAAGTAGTCGCCGAAGCGGGTCCGCTCGACCGGTTTGCTGTCGACCGAGTCGCGGAGCGCCTTTTTCTCGCGCGCTTCGTTGAAGGTGCGGCAGGTTTCTTTGTGCTGGCGGCCTCGGTGGCGCCAGGTGATCACGTAGGGGCAGTCGCAGCGGCCGGTGCCGTCGCACCTGCTTCCGTGGGCGCGGTAGATGCCGGGGGAGGAGGTCTTCGCTAGCTGGGTCATGGTCATTCCTTTCGCTGCCAGGAATTGCCCTGGCGTTCGGTCCATGCCTCTTCCACGGACGAGCCAGAGCCTGCGCCACCCCTCGGCAACAGCATGCTGCTTCTCGGCAACAAAAAGGCAACAGCACGTCCGTTGATAGACGCAAACAACCGCAAATAGCGAGCTTCCAAGAAGTCGCTCTGTTTTCGGCTGTTTGCTGCTGTTAAGCGGGATTGCCGCCGGATTAGAAAAAGCCCTGCAAATTGGGGGCTTTTCTCAGTCCGGAAACCGGGGTTCGAATCCCCGTAGCGGTACCAAGCTTTCGACGTTCAAACCCCGGTTTCTGGCAACAGAGGCCGGGGTTTTGGCTTTGGAGCCGGGAACGTAGATGGTCTGGTTCCAGCCTTGTGCAAGGTGCCGGAGCTGGTCAAAGGGTTCGGCATCCTGGTCGTCAACGACTCGCTCGCCGTCAATCTCTAGCCGCTCAAAGAGTCCCTGATTCAGCAAGCGGCGTTCCTGCGGCCCAGCCTGGACGTAGGCCGCCTGGATATCGTCGGTCATGGCTAGGGCCAGGTCGAGGGCTTTGAGCACCTGATCGTGCTCGACGCTCAGGCTGTCGATGTGCTTTTCAGCGGCGACCCGCTCGCGCCGAATGCGGGACTGCTCCTCAGAAAACAGGGCTTCGCTTACCTGGTCGGCGTAGTGGGCTTGGAGCAACTTTCGCTCCTCCTGGTCGAGCCGAGTCAACGCGATTTCGGCCTGGGCGACCTTCTCACCGGCTAGGACAGTGGCCGACTCGATGTGTCCCGTTACGGCTGAACGCAGCTTGTCGCGCTCCTGGTCGGTGAGTTCCTTCGCCCCGTAGTGCTGCTCGACGGCGGCTTCAACCGCTTGGACGCGATGGGCGCGCTGCTTACAGTTCCCGTGCTGGCGACCGCCGCAAACGAAGTATTCATAGAGCCCGCCCTTGCCTTTGGCACGGTTGTAGATCAGACGGCGGCCGCACTCGCCACAGTAGATGCTGCCGCGCAGGTAGTGGAAGTGCCGCCAAGGGCGTTCGCCGCTGACGCGCTTGGCCGTCAATAGTTCTTGGACTTGCTCGAACGTGGCCTCGTCAACTAGCGGCTCATGACGGCCCTCGTAGACCTTGCCGCCATAGGGCACCTGGCCGAGGAAGTACAGATTGCGCAACAGTTTTTGGAAGTCCTTGGGTAGGAGTGCCCGGCTGGGATAGCGGCGGGTTGGGCGGGAGCGCAGGCCGCGCTCCTCCATGATGGCCGCCAGCTCCGAGAGCGAGTAATCACCACTGGCGTAGAGGATGAAGGCTTCACGGATGAGCGGAGCGCGCTCGGGGTCAGGGATCACAACGCGGACCTCGCGGCCGTCTATCTCGATGCGGCTAGGTTTGTAGCCGATGGGTGCGCGGTAGGGCGTGCCGCCGCGCTGGGCCTTTTGAGTGGTGCCCTTCATGACTTCCGCTGCCAGGTTGCGGCTGTAGAACTCGGCAATTGAGGACATGATGCCGTGCAGCAACAGACCCGATGGTGTCTCGTCAATGTTCTCGGTGACGCTCACTAGCTGCGCCCCGGCTTTTCTAATCGCCATGACGATCTCGACGTCGTCAGCCCGGTTGCGAGCCAGGCGGTCCACCTTGTGGACGATCACGTAGTCAATGTCGCCGCGTTCAAGCCGGTCGAGCATGGTCTTTAGTGCCGGGCGGTTGGCGGTCTTGGCCGACTCGCCCCGGTCGACGTACTCGTCTATGACCTCAGCGCCGAGCTGGCGAGCTTCGCGCTGGCAGGCTTCACGTTGGGCCGGGATCGAGAAGCCCTCGCTGTCGTAGTCCTTGTCAGCTTGCTGCGCACTGGATACCCGCAGATAGATGACGGCTCGCTTAGTCGGCCCCTGCGCCGTGTCACGATTTTCTGTTTTTTTAGGTGTGTATTTCGTGGGCATGTGTCACCTCCTCTCATCATTCGTTCATGACCAATTGCTACGTATAAGTATACTCCCGCCTTCGGACATTTTCGCGAACGGAGCGACCGCAAACAGCTCGCGGCTTGGTCGCGGTAGCCGCTCGATGCAGTCCTCAATGACCTCGGCTCGCTTCACGTCCGGGGTCAACCAGACGGTCAAAGGAAAGACGCCGCGCTCGGCTTGCTCGCGCCCACTGGCCTCGTACTCGACGTATTGCCGGAGCTTGGCCGAGAGCGCCCGGCTGCCCTCGGTGCCCATATCAACCTCGATGAAGTAGACGCACTCGTACTCACCGGCCCCCAGCCGGGCGTAGCTGTCCGGCTTGAGAACGCGCGGGCCAAGCGGCCCGCCGTAGCTGCGCCGGGAAGCGGTTTCCCCGACCAGCTCAATCAGCTCGATACGAGCCTGGCGGTCAGCTTCGACAAGCAGCGTATGCAGCTCGGCAACTTGAAGCGTGTGGGCGACGAACATCGTCCCCGGCACATGCATCCGCCGTTTGCGCTGCGAGGGTTGCCAGCCGTGCATGGCAGCCAGCCGCTGGCCGGCTGCGCCCAGTCGGTAGACGTAGCCGGCTGAACCGGCCCGCACGCCGCCTACCGTCCGCGGCAAACGCTCCAGCACGTCTAGCTGCTTGAGGCGCAGCAGCGCCGCGCGAGCGGTGCGGGCCGGGACATCAGCGAAGTGCAGGCGCACAAGCTGGGCACCGCTGACGAACCGCAGTTCGGAGACCCGGCGCAAGATGGCGTGGTCGCGGCCACTGAGGCGAGCGTCCAGCTCCTTCAGGCGGGCCGCCGTCATGTACGGCGTGCTCATTCTGCGCTCCTGTGTAGAGCAATAGTCATGCGCCAATTCGAGCTGCCCAGCCGATGCCGCCAGGCAATCGGCGCTCTTTGGCTCCACGCGACCGGCAGACCGACCGGCAGGCTCATGGCCGCCTCCGACGCTGGCGGCCGACTGGCGCTGTTCCCCGGCTGGGGCCCTCCACCTGGCGGCGCAGTGCCTCCTCGATAACCGCCCGGGGGCGGGCGTAGGTGGCCCTTGAAGCGGCTCTGACGCGCTCGGCGCTGCCGAGCGAAGAAAGGGGCGCGGGGGTGGTCAGGGTGACCGGCCGCGCCACCCCGCCGCTATCAAGGGCGACCTGGGCGGCGATCGCGTAGGGGTCAAGCGCTTGCAAGTCGTCAGCCGTCAGGGACGGCGCGAAAGCCTGCGCCATGACCTTGGCATCGGATGGACTGAGTGCGAACACGGCCTTAGAGCGGGCGTTGGCCAGGATGACCTCCCGCAGCGCCGGGGGAAGCTGGGCCAGGTTCTGGTGCGCGACGGTGAGTGCCAAGCCGTACTTGCGGCCCTGAGCAAACATCTCGTCCCAGGGGATCGGGGCGTCAGCGAAGTCCTGAACCTCATCGACGTAGACGCCGAATGCGTGCCGGCGCTCCGGGGCCAAAGCGGCCCGCTCGGTCGCGGCCTGCCAAATGGCAGTGAGGACAAGACAGCCGAGGAGCTGCGCGGTCTCGGCCCCGATCAGGCCCTTCGGGATATTGACCAGCAGGATTTTCTTCTGCTCGATGAACTCGCGCATGGTGAGCTTGGGGGCGAACTGACCGACGATGGCCCGCACGCTGGGTCGAGCGGTGAAGGCCCGCACCTTGTTCAGGAGCGGAGAGACAACCGTGAGCTGTTCGCGCTCCGGCAGGCGTTCGAACCATTGCCAGTCCGGGCCGAGGCCGAGCGGATCGTCCAGGTCGGCCAGCACTCGCGCCCGAAACACCGGATCGAGGTAGAGGCGCGGCAGGTCGAGCAAGGTGGCGTGTCTGCGCCTCGCCAGCGTTAGCAGGCCCATGTGGGTGAGCTGGGCGGTACGCGGCCCCCAGAACTCCGCCCAGAGGCGTTGGAACAGCTCGCCGAGCTGGTCAGCTACGAGCGACGGATCGGGTGAGCCGGCAAACGGGTTGAAGCCGACTGCGTGCTGCTGGTCGGTCGGATCGAGCAGCACCACGTCATTGATCCGCGAGGGTGGAATCGCGTCCACCAGCTCGGTAATGAGGTCGCCATTGGTCTCGACGACCGCCAGGCCATGGCCGGCCTCGAGATCGTCGTGAATGAGGTTCTTGAGCAGGGAGGTCTTGCCGGTGCCGGTCGGGCCGAGGACGTAGAGCCCGCGCGTCGAGGCTTTCTCCGACAGCGCCACCGGCCGGCTAAGTCCCGGCGCGTCGGAGATGCCGAGTCGGCGGCCTTCGCCCGGCAGCTCGACGCTCGGCGTCGCGCGCTTGGCAGCGCCCAGCTCCAGCCCCGGCAGGTCAGGCCCGTCTATCGGCCACCCGATAATGGCCGCGACTTCGGGGGCGCTCAGGTAACGGCCCCGCTGGAGAAACAGACGGGCGAGCTGTCCGAACCAATATTCGTTCGGCAGCAGCCGGCCGTAGGGCGTTCGCAAACTCCACAGCACACTGGTAGTGCGCTGGGCAAGCTGGACTCGACGGGCTCGCGCGGGAGCGTGCACGACCAGCTCCCCGATAGCCGCCATACCGGGTTCAACGAGCTTGGCACGCATGATCCGCTCCCGGCCGTCTTGGGCGTCGTAGTGACCGACCGGCAACGGTGGGAGGGGCCAGGAGCGCAGGTCCCAGCGCATACAAACCGACTCGCCTTGCTCTAGCGGAAACAAGCTCGACAGCAGCGCAGCGGAAGTAGCGGCCAGGTTGTCGGTGCGCAGCGCCGCCAGAGCCGGGCTCGTTTGCAGCAGCACACGATGTCCGGGTGACGATTGCCAATCTGTCGGCGTGAGCCGCAAGCTCGGAATGGCTGCCCGCAGCGTGGCGGTGACGGACTCGACATCGCGAGACCAGACGCCGAGCTGATGTCTGATGCCGGCGTGGTCGGCGTGCAGCTCCAAGACGATTCGGGTGCGGGACGGGACGCCGGAGAATGCCGCGAGAGCCGCGAGCACACTTTCTTGATCCAAGTCTCGCGGGAACCGAAGCTGAAACCAGTTCAGCTTCGTGAGGCTCATGGACTCGACACCTTCCTATCCTCTGACACCTCCTGCTCCTCGACCAGGCGCTTGGCCATCAGCCAGAAGGCCAGGGCCAGCTTGGTCTCGTCAATTTGCGAGAGCGCTTTGGAGCGCACCCGGATTCGTGTTTGTGGTTTTCGCCGTTTTGGCATGGTGATACCTCCCTTCATTTACCGCTCGAAAGACACGCCTTCGGGGATGAGGGTGAGGGCTCAGGTGCCAACGTGAACCTTCCATTGTCCGACACCTTCAGCTACTCGGTCAAGACGTGGAATTGACAATCTGCCTACCACCTGCGGGTGTGGAAAAACACCAGACGCAGCGCCACCACCACGACGCCGACGACGATGACCAGGGGCACAGCTGCGTTGGTGAGAGCTACGAGCGTCGGGCCAGCGGACACCAACACGGCCAGCGCCACGATGGCGACGACGAGGAAGACCACAGGCTTGTTCACGATTTGCCTTTGTCCAGGCGGCGCAATTCAGCCGCCAGCTCACGGCGCACTCGTCCCGCCTCCTGCCGCATCGCCTGCTTGGTGTGAGCAACGTCGGTGCGGCGTTCAACCCCCCGCAGCTCGACGGCTGCCCGTAGCTTCGATTCACGTTTGGCCTTGGCCCCATCAGCGAAGACAACGGCGAGAAAGGCCACCAGCACAATGGCGGAGACGATGAAGATGATGAGCCCGATCATTGGCCCCACACCCCGAAGCGCTGAGCGATCCTGGCGTTGTTGATCCTGGCTTGCAGCTCAATCTTGCGTGCCACCAGCTCGGCCTTGGCGGCTGAACCTTGGGCGAGCTGGAGGCCGTAGTCCAGGTTGGACAGCTCCAGTTCGAGGGCCGTTTGGACAACGTCAGCCAGGGCGTGGGCGTCTTGCATCTCGCACTCCGCGAGGTAGCGGGCTTGCAAACCGTGGTCAAAGATCGCCAGGGCGGTCTTGCGTTGCTTGCGGCTGGAACGAACGAGCTGGTTAGAAGTACGCAGCTCATCCATGCGGGCGGGCAGATTGCCCATGTGAGGCTCCTTTCAGGTGGGGGAGGATTGGCAGCGGTTCAGGGGTGGGGGCTAGCGGCAGCGCAGCCAATGGAGCGCGCGCGGCCGGGGCCGTTGCCTCGGCTCGGATCAAGTCCAGAAGCGAGGGGGCGACCTTGCGGCGCTCCATGAGGATGGCGCGACGTAGGGACTCGTCTTGGCTATGGCCAAGCCGCTGCTCGTAGAGCGGGCAGTCTCGATCCTGCGAGGGCGAGGGCGGACAGGTCAGCGGCGGACTCATGGCCACAGCTACTCACAAAAGTCGCCGCTCATGGGTCCTCTTTCGCCCTCAATTCGGTGCTGGAGAGCTTCATGGGAAACTGAGCGATTTTGAGCAGGCGTGAGGACCAGTCGGATGGGAGAATCCGGCCATGTCTGTTGTTGATCCAACGTGGGTGCCGAGGAAGCAGAGGCTTGTAGAAGACCTCCGGCGTCTTCGGCAACTACTGACTCAGACCGGCGAGCGTTTCTCTGAGATAGGAACGCTTCAACGCACGGCCTGGCTTCTTACTCCCCGCGCCCGCGATGCCGACAGCATCACGGCAATGATGCAGCTAGCAGTCGAACGGCTCGGGGCGAATCAGTCGGCCGACGCTGCTGCTGAGCTCTATGGACTGACGGAGCAGTCAAGGGGGCAAACGGTCCGAACGAGGCGGACAAACGCAATGGTCGCCTACGGGACTGACAGCTATCACGGCTTTCGGACTGGCCCAGAGGAGAGAATCATTAAGGAGCTTGCAGAGGCCCTCGTTGAACTTCTTGGGAACCACCAAGCATCGGAGCCTGCTGAGCTACGTATGCCACCTCAGCTACCACACGATCCCGAGGCGTCTGCTCCCGAGACATCCCCTATGGTCCCTTGGGAAGAATACGCAGCAAGACAACGGGAACTTCACGAAAAGACCATTTGGTACAAGATCGAAGTTCTCTACAACAACTTCTTGGATCGGTACCCCAGGCTCTCTTTTATCTTGTTTGTTTTCGGCGTCGTCCTATGCATCGTTATTCTTTATCTACTCTATCTCCACTACAACTAAATTGTTACTTCGAGAAGGTGTCGAACAGTGAATCGCTGCTATTGGCAAACTGGTAATAGTGTGAGATAATAATGCTGATAATCGGAGTAAGCAACGTGCCCCAGCGACAGCCTGGTCCTGGCGAAGCGCCCAGCGGCGAGCCCGGCCTCATATATGAACGAAAGCAGCTCATCGTTGGCCAGCTCAGCCATGCGGCACTGAGAGACCTCAGTATTGATGTGGACCCCCTCCCGGTTGATCGGCACGGCTGGACAGCTCCCGAGACTGATTCACTGCACCATCTTGCAGACCTCTATGAGGAGGCAGACTTGATGGTGCCGCCGGCCTCAGCCTCGCTCGCTCACCGCCAGCAGGTAAATACATACTTGCGCTTCTTGCAGGAGGCGCTTCCTTTTTCCGATGTCGAGCGCTGGTGGCTCCTCAGCGATGCTCTCCGTGATGCCAAAGGATTAGGTCGAGGACCTTATGACGAGGAGTATCTCGATCCGGTGCGGCGAGCCGATGAACGAGTCATGATTAACGGTGCATTACGCATGGTAAGCGGCCGCGAACTACTAGGCCGCATGTGGGCCTGGCGGCGAGGATTCGGCGAATTCGTAGGAGGCGAAGGGCTGAACCAAGCACGAGAATCCTTGGCAAGCCTTGTCGAAGAACTCGCGCCCGATCTTGAGCTTCCGGCTGAATATGAAGCTATGCGTGGCTAGGCCCCTTGTGGTGTTTCGTCGCTTTGACTCTCACGCACTTCACCTTCCTATGAACCTTGCGCCTCTTGAAACCCTTGCGGCATTTGCGCGGCTTTCTCAATTTCGGTTTTGACCTTTGTGGCAGGGCAGGAGCCGACGCCGGCACCGAGCCGGTGGCCGGCACTGGTCCTTCCGGGGGCGGAACTACCGGACCTTCAATGGACGGCGTGATCGCCACCCCCCACGGCTGGGCACCGACCGGCACCGTGGCGATGACGGTGTTGCTGGCAGTGTTGATGACGGACACGTTGTCAGAGTCGCCGTTGGTGACGTAGGCCAGACTGCCATCAGGCGAGATAGCCACGTCCTTGGGCGATTCACCGACTGGCACCGTATCGACCACGCCAGTGGTCGCTGCATCGATGACTGACACGTTGTTGTTCCAGGCGTTCACCACGTAGACGGCGGCACTGTCGGGCGTGACCGCCACGCCAAGCGGCGATTCCCCGACTGCCACGGTGTCCGCCACCGTGTTCGTGGCGGTGTCAATGACCGACAGGCTTTCGCTGTGCAGCGCCGAGGCATAGGCAGTTCCGTCTGGGGCTATCGCCATGCCGCTGAGCGAGTCGTGGAGCGGCACGCTGTCAACCACCGTGTTGGTAGCCGTTGCGATGACGGACACGCTGTCGTCAGTGGGGCTGCTGAAGGCATGACCGACGTAGGCGAACTGGCCGTCAGGCGTCACGGCAACGGTAGCGGGAAAGTCACCCACGGGCACCGTGGCGATGGCGGCGTTGGTTGCCGTGTCGATCACCGAGACGCTGCCCGCAGTTTCGTTCACCACGTAGGCCCTCCCCCCGTTGGGCGTAATGGCTATCCCCATTGGGCTGTCGCCAACGGGCACCGTGGTAACGACCGTATGGGTGGTCGTGCTGATGACGGATACGTCGTCGCTGCCGAGATTCGCGACGTAGACAAAAGCCCCGTCAGGCGTCACGGCTGCATCCAGCGGCGAAGTGCCGACCGGAACCGTGTCGACCACGGCGTTGGTCGCGGTATTGATGATTGAGACGCTGTTGCCAGTGAGAGCGTTGGCATTCGTCACGTAGGCGAGCGGCGTCGGGCTCGCGCTGGTGCTGGCCGGCAGCGATGCCAGGCCAGCCAGCAGGCCAAGCATCGCTATGAGGAATGAATACCGCCGCCCAGCCGTGCTGCTCGTCATGCCCCGCTCCTTGCTGTCGCCTTGGATGAAGGACCTGACTGGGCTAGCCACAGTCAGGCGCGGCGATGCTACTTATAGGTCTGTAGACTGTCAAGTAGCAACCGGGAAGCCTTCCCGTCTGTGGAAGGCGAGCTACAAAAAGCGTTCGGCCGCAATCTCAGGGCGTATCGGGAAGCCAAAGGGCTCAGCCAAGAGGCGTTCGCTGATGTGCTCGACGTGCATCGCACCTACATGGGCGGCGTGGAGCGCGGCGAGCGCAACCTGACACTCAAGAGCGTGGAGAAGATGGCCGTCAGGTTGAAGGTGGAGCCGTTGAGTTTGCTCCAACCCTGATCGACCAGGAAGCTAGAACGACGAGAGGCCGCCCCGGTCCGGGCGACCTCTCAAGCACCCCTCCCTAGGCCGTGTCAGATCGAGGCGGGGAGATCAGAAGGTCGGTGTCGCTACGTAAGCGCAGCCTGCACCGGGCTCCTGCTCGTCGTCAAGGCGCGCGATCAGGTCGGCGTCGTGCAGCACCTTGAGGTGGTACGTCACCAGGGGGACGCCCATGCCGAACTCGCCGGCCAGCTCCTCCTCGCTCGTCCCGTCCTTCTGCTGCATGAGGCGGCCGAAGATCTCCGTGCGCTTGGGATGCGAGAGCGCCATGCGGATCTGCGCTTCCATGTTGGGTGACTGGCTGCTTTCGTCTTTCATCATTGTCCTTCTGCTCCAGACGCCCCAGGGCGGCGAAGGGCCACTAGGTTTGAAGCCGCCCAGGGGCGCTGGAACAACCTGCCGACAAAGTGAGACTCATCCAATTCGTCGGAGCGATAGACGGTCGCAGATCGGAACGCTCGCGTCCATCCCACTATTTAAGTCCCTGAAAAATTTCCGGTCAGCTTTCTGTGGGCGGTACGTAACGCCGCTCCGGTAGCTCTGCTCGGGACCTGTCGAAGGCCATCGACACGATGATGGTTGTTTGTCCGACCTCGCCCGACTCGCATAGCCGCGTAGCGGCGCGACCGGCTATGTCCTTCTGCCGCTCGTAGGATTCGGCTTGCTCTTGGGCGATTTCCTTCCGAGCTTGCTCGTCGCACATCAGGGCGTCCCAGAGCAGCCACAGATCCTCGTCGTCATCCATCTTCCCGGCGCGGTACGCCGCCAACGTCTCGGTGAGAATGTTCTGGGTGGTGACGCCATTCACGTCACGCCGTTCCATCATCGTCATCTTCCTATATGCCTCGTCGGTGATGTAGGGCAGGATCACGGTTCGGTAGAAGACCTCCGTGACGTTGCCCCTCTCGGCCGTGAACGCGATTTCGATGCACCCTGCTTTGTAAAGACGGCTGATGTGGTTGCTGACGAGCCTTGTCCCTAGCCCCATCATCTTCGCCAGTTCCTTGCTGCTGCGCGGTCCCTCGGCCAGGATCACCAGCGCCTGGTTCCTGATCTTGTTCCCCAGGGCGTAGGCCACGGCCTCATCCATCTCCCGCGTGCGCGCATCATGGGGCATCCTCGGTGCTGCTGCTGACGTTGGCTCCATCAGGGCAATTCCTCCAGTCGAGAGTCTTTTGGGCAATTGATGGACGCCGAGATTAGGGGTTTTCGAACCAACTTTTTGCCGCCGGTCACAAAAAGTCCGCCGGTCACAAATTCGTCCACCATTCCTCCCGACCGGCAATCGCCGGGGCTGACGACACGGGAGGAGGTGAGGCGCCGTGAAGATCGCGACTGTCGAGACAGTCGTGCCCATGCTGAGCGTCGTAAAGAACCGCTAAGCAGGCACGAATCGGCCGGCCCTCGCGATCCTTGTCCAGGGCGCGAGGGCCGGAATCTAAGCGGGGTGGCTGACTAGATGCCCTAGATAGCTCGACTAGCAAAGCCGGTAGTAGCCACGGGCGACGCGCTCGAATCTGGGATGGCGCAGCAAGGTTCCTTCGGAAAGACGACCTTTGAGGGAGCGAGGGTTGATCGGCTGTCCGAGCAGGCGTTCGGCAGCAGCCTGTATGTCGGAGACGTGCATCGGCTCTGCGGTATCGGCCAAGACCTTTGCGATTGCCCTTGGAAGCTCACCGATGCGGCGTGGGGGAGGCGTTGATTGACGAGGCGACGAGGCGGCTTCTTGGAGCAGCTTTCGGCGGAGTCGGTTGAGGCGGGCAAGCCGAGCGCTAGCCTCGCTTTTGGAAAGTGCGCCGATTAGGGGTATGGCGGGTCTTGGTCCTGGGATGACCGGTTATAGATCGACGCGGTTGCCCTTGCGGCGATTGTGTTCCAGGCAGGTCACCCGGATGTTGTGCTCCTCCGAGGAGCCGCCCTTGGACACCGGGATTATGTGATCGAACTCGATCTCATAATCCTTCAGGGCCTTATTGCAGCCAGGCTCTTGGCACATGTAATTGTCCCGCCGAGCTACGCGCATCTTGACTGCCGCGGGGATGTAACGGGTCATTCGCCTTGCCTCTGAAGTCTCCGTGTAGGGCTCAGAAACGTAAATCACGGGACAGAGATGACCAAAGACTCGGCAAGCTGCCTCGTCCAGGATCGCGGGAATCTCGATGGGGTAGTCCTCGGGATCGAACTCGGCAACCGAGGTTTCGAAGTACTCGCGTCGTGCGTCATCAAGGGGCTCTTTCTGGTCCTGCCCGATACGCCCGCTTGCGAGGCAGCGTTCGAAATACTCGTTGTGCCTTTCCGCATCCTCGCGCGTTGGAGGCAAGAGAGGGAAGTCCTCGACGAGGGGTCCGTAGGGGCAGTACTTGAGCTCCCAGCACGGCTTGCACACAGTCTTTGTCCGCTCTCGAAGATTGCGAAGAAGGTCGGCGTCATGCATGTCGTCCGGGGCTTGAAGGGCCTCTCGGATTTGGGGGTGGAGTTTTTTCTTGTTTGCCATAGGTACCTAACGCGCAGAGATCAACGCGGGTTGCGCGGATGTGGAATACCAAGCTGTCGGCAGACGGCACGGGCCAGCCCGGGTCCGATCGAATGATGCCGGGGCAGGGCCGAAACCTCGTTCTTGCGGTCCGCGCCACTTCGCGTGCTTCGAGCCACCGATCTCGCGGCAGCCGTGCGCCTTCAAATGCCGTTCGAGGTTCCTGCGCTTCACGCAGTGGTAAACCGCAGATGCTCGCGGTCTGACTCGGGCATCTCGCCCACCAGCTCCTCGTCAGGCGTCAGCACCGTGCGCAGCGCGTCGAGGGCGTTCTCCCTCACTTCCTCGCGGGTGCGGCCCTGGCTCATCGCGCCGGAAACCTCGAGGACGCGCGCGACGATCCAGCCTTCCTCGTCGGGGCTGTCGAAGGAGATCGTGAAGTCAACCGATGCGGCAATGCTCAAACCGTAGCGGATGCTGCCCATGCGATTTGGGTCTCTGGCCGTAGCGGACTCTTGGCAGGATCGCTTTCTTACGAACCGGCGCGCCTCAGGGCCGCGCGTCGGTTTTCCAGGCTGATCAAATGCTCACCAGGCAGCGGGGTGACCATGCCGTCGAGGGCGAACGTGGCAGGGTTGCACCCAAGTTTCTCGGCCTTGACGAACGCCTTAATTGCGTCGTCGGTCTTGCCAGCCTCCAACAGGACCATGCCGAAGTTATATGCGCGCATTCCCTCACCGTCAGAGTCGTTCATGTGTGTGATCCTTTGATTGTCGTACATGCACTCAAGTTTGGCCGAAAAGCTAGAGATTTGCTTGCGGTGACGCAAGCCACCCGTGTCTCCCGATTGGGGAAGCGCACTACTGCCCCAGCGAAACCGGTCCGCCTCGACCCGCGCTATCCGGTTTGACTTGCCACGGAGCCGCAAAGGTCAGTACCTAGTCGATACCTTTTCGGGCACCCTGCAAGAGACGACGACATCCGGGCCCCTCGGCGGCGAGCCGTCTAGGCGTCGGCGCCCTCGGCGCTTCTGGCAGGTCGCCACCGGGCTGTCGATCCTGATCGTCGCGATTGCCGTGTTTGCCTGGCAGCAGGGGGGCGACAGCGGTGGCGGCGGACCGCTGAACGCGATTGCCGAGGCGGCTGAGAGGACGCAGGACAAACCGGGCGGGCGGGCCACGATGCGGGCGATCGCCTCCTCGCCGGCGGGGTCGGAGTCGTTCACGATGACCGGGGAGATGGTTTTCAACGACGAGACGGGTCGCAGCTGGGGGGTTTTTCAGACGGTCCCGCGCTCCGAGTCGGGCCGTTTGATGAAGATGCAGATGGTTGGCGACGGAGCGGTCATGTACATGCGCTCGAGCCAGTTCGGCTCACTGCCGGGCGGGCGCGAGTGGATGGCGCTCGATTTCTCGTCGATGGGCCAAGAGATGGACGCGCCGCTCCCCGCCGGCGGCGACGCGAAGGGGGAACTGGCGCTGCTCGAAGCGGCGACCGGCGAAGTGCAGAAGCTCGGCAGGGAGGACGTGCGCGGCGTGCCGACGACACGCTACCGTGGCACGGTCGACGCCTCCGAAAACGTCGAGTGGCTGCGGGAGGAAGGCGCGGAGGATCTCGCCTCGCGTATCGAAGAGGAGCCTCTGCAGGTCGAGGCATGGATCGACGCCGACGGGTTGGTTCGACGCATGAGACTCGTCAAATCGGAACCGCGAGAAGGAGGCGAGGGGTCCATGACCATCGACATGCGCGTGGATTTCTACGACTTCGGCATCTCCCCCGAAATCGACTTGCCCGAGTCGAGCGAAGTGTTCGACGCGACGTCCTTGGCCAAGGACGAGATCGGCCTCGAGAGCGACGACTAGCTCGGCTCCTGCCTGATCACCGCGGCTCGGCCGGGTTCTGATTCAGCCCCCTGAACACAGCATCACCAGCGGGCCAACAGTGTTCTTAGGGGTGTGATGACGCGCACCGGAAACGAGCGCAGAACCGACATTGCACTCGCGCTGCTCGCCACCGCCTCGATTGCCGGGATCATGTGGATCGGGAGGGTGAGCTAACCGTTCGCTGCGGCGTTTCCCGGGTCTTCACCTGAAGTGTTGGTCGCGTCGAAGAAGAGCATCGGGCCGGATCGCTCGATGCCGACCTGGCTGAATCCCGCGGCGGCCAGCCAACCCTCCAGCTCCCGTTGAGTGCCGACCTGGCCGAAGGCGCCGACGTCGGGCTTGACCAGGAGTCGCTGCCGCAGGCTCTCGCGGCCGCGGACGAAGCTGGAGCCGACCAGGCGTCCCCCCGGTTTGAGCACCCGCGCGGCCTCCGCCAGGGCGCCGGCTGGGTCGTCGTAGCAGTGCAGGCCCCAGAAGGTGAGGAACAGGTCGGCGCTGTCGGCTGGGAGGGGGAGGGCGGTCGCGTCCGCCTCGACGATCTCGATCTCGGCCAGACCCCGCAGTCGGGCACGCTCGTGGGCGCGCCGCAGCATCGACGGCGAGAGGTCGGCGGCGAGGTAGCGGATCGATCCGCCTGCCGGGACGGCCCTGAAGGCGGGCCCGGCTCCGCAGGGACAATCGACGACGGTGCCGCCGTCGGGCACCTCGGCGACCGCGTCCATGCTCTCGTAGTAGCGGCTCATGTTGCCGCCCCACAGGGCCCGGCCGATGACTCGGCTGATTCGCGGCCGCTCCATGTAGGCGCTGTAGGCGGCCCCGAGGGGCGAAGCGTAGAAGTCGTCGCTTGACACGCGAAGCTTCACGCTACCTTCATGCGACGGTGCCTTCGATGACGCTTCGCACATACTCACACTGTGGATAGGGTGGGCGCCGAGTGAACGTCCTGATCGCTGCGGACATGGAGGGGATTGCCGGGATCGACGATTCCGGCGACTGCCTGCCGTCGCATCCCTCCGCCTACGCGCGCGGCCGCCGGCTGATGACCGACGAGGTGCTGACCGTCGTCGGCGCGCTCCGCGATGGCGGCGCCGAGCGGATCTCCGTCGGCGACTGGCACATGGTGGGCACCAACATCGAACGCGAGCGGATGCCCGAAGGGGTCGAGGTCCGGCCGATCGCCGACCTGGCCCTCGCCGAGACGGAGCCGTCGATGGCCAAGGCGAACGGCGGCCCGCTCGACGCCGTGGCGATGATCGGCCACCACGCGAGCACCCCCAACCCCCGCGCCTTCTGCTCGCACACCTTCATCTGGGAGATGGAGGTCCTGCTCGACGGCGAGTCGTTGAGCGAGGTCCAGGTCTACGCCCAGGCGCTTGCCGCGGAGGGAATCCCGATCCTCGCCGTCTCGGGCGACCGCTGGATGCTCGAGGAGCTCGGCGAGGGGGAGATGGGCAGCGCCCGCCTGGTCGAAGCCAAGGAGGGTCAGGGCCGGGGCCGCGCTCGCTCGCGCGACGTCGAGGCCGTGCGCACGGAGCTGAGCGACTCGACCGCCGCCGCGCTCGCCGCACCGATGCAGCCGCCCCCGCCGCGCAGTTACCCGGCGGAGCTGCGGATTACGGCCGAGGGCACCGAGATCGCGAAGACGACGGTTGCGAGCCCCGCCGACCTGCTGAACGCGGTCGCCACGGCCTTCCGCGGGAGCCAGGTCTCGCGCGAGTACCGCCAGCTCGCCAAGCTGCTGCCGGCCGGTAACGACTCCCGGCTGCGCAGCGCCCAGCGCCGCCTCGGCAGCATCCTCGCCACGCCTGTGATGCGCTCGAAGGAGCGCCGCTGGCTTGCCGCAGCAGCCGGGCGTTCCAGCTAGGAGGGACTAGGCCGCGGCGGCGAGGGGACCGGACCCGGCCCGTCGCGCCGGGATCAGCAGCGCCGAGGCGCAGACCATCGCGAACGCCGAGGTCTGGAGCGCGAGTCCGAGCGGGTTGGTCGAGAGCGGGTCGCCGAAGACGAGGATCCCGCCGACGATCTGGGCCGCGTTCGCGACCAGCCCGATCAGGCCGATGGTCTCGATCGCCCCACCGCGCTGAAGCGCCGCCGCGGTGGCGTACTGGGCGCCGAGGCCGGCGAGGACGACGAGCAGGATCCAGGGTGCGAGGACGGCGGCAGAGATGTCGCCCACACCGGTCAGGCCCTTGATCGCGACGCCGGCGAGGGCGAGGAGGGTACCGGCGATGGCGGCGAGGAGGACGTTGCTGTGATCGGCGAGCAGCTCTGAGCGATGGCCCAGCGCCAGGCCCGAGGCGATCAGCGCCAGGCCGCCCTCGAAGCCGAGCATCGTCGAGGTGGTGAAGCCGGAGTGCTCGCCCTCGAAGCTGGGGACCGTGAAGACGAGCAGCACGAGGCCGGCCCCGCCCAGCAGCAGCGCGAACCACTGGCGGCGCTCAACGGAGTGGCCGAACAGGCGCTGCGACATCACGGCAAGGGTGACGGCGCCACCCGCCAGCACCGCCTGGACGATCGAGATCGGCGCCATCGAGAGCGCCGCGACGTGGACGAGCCAAGCGATCGCGGCGAGGGCCCAGCCTGCCGCGAACCAGGGTGAGGCGGCGAGGCCGCGCGCGCTGCGAATCGGGCTGCGAATGCTGACCGGGTCGGCCAGGTTGCAGCCGCGGTGCTTCAGCAGCCAGGCGAGATTCGTCATCAGCGCCGCTGCCACGGCGAGGGCGATCCCTATCTGCACGCGAGCGTCACCACTATCCAGCTATCGGCTCGCAACCGCCCGACGCTTAGCCCGCGCCTCCGGGCTCGGCGGCGGCGGGTCGGGTAGCTGCAGGCGGCGACGCGCCCGGGTGACCGCGGCGGCCGAGGTCCGGCACGCGCGCGCGATAGTCCCGTCGGTCTCGTCCGGCGTGCGGCTGACCTCGAACTCGATCAGGGCGGCGCGGCGAAGTTTGGCGCGGGCGTCGACGGGGCTATCGCTGGGCGCCGCGTCGAGGGCCGCATCGGCGGCCCGCTGGCGGCGGCAGACCAGGCAGAAGCAGCCCTCAACCGAGTCTTCCCAGGCATCGGGGAGCGGCACCGGCTCGCGGTCGATGCGCCCGGTCGTCACCCCGCAGCCGTCGCAGGTCCACTTCGTCGCCAGGCTCGCGCCGCTCATGCGGACACCTTCCGGCGCCGGCGGCGCCGGCGTCCGGCCCCGGGCTTCGCGGCAGGCTTCTGCTCGGCCGGGGCGACGTGGCCCAGGCTCTGCTCGAACTCGCGGCTGAGGCCGAGGTCGCGGGCGATTCGCCGCATCTCGACGGCCTGGTCGGAGAGGACGAAGCTGGTGCCGGTGCCGAAGCGGCCGGCGCGCCCCGTGCGGCCGATTCGGTGCACGTAGGAGTCGCGGTCGCCGGGCGCGTCGAAGTTGACCACATGGGCGATGTCGGCGACGTCGATGCCGCGGGCGGCGACGTCGGTGGCGACGAGCACTTCGACGTCGCCGCGCTCGAAGCGGGCGAGCGCCCGTTCGCGCTGGCCCTGGCTCTTGTCGCCGTGCATCGCGACGGCCTCGAGTTCGCGGCTGCGAAGCCGCTTCACCAGCCGGTCGGCGCCGCGCTTGGTGCGCACGAAGACCAGGGTGCGGCCACCGTCGGGCCCCTGCAGGTGCCCGGCCAGGTGGTCGAGCTTCGCGCTCTGGGAGTCGACGTGGACGAAGCGGTGTTCGATCTCGGCCTTGCTGCGCTCGGGCGCCGCGTGGGTGTGGTGGCGCGGCTGGCGCGTGTAGGCGGCGGCGAGCTTGCCGGTCGCGCCCTCCAGCGTCGCCGAGAAGAAGAGGGTCTGTCGCTTCTCCGGCGTCTGGCCGACGATCCGGTTGACGGCAGGCTTGAAGCCCATGTCGAGCATGCGGTCGGCCTCGTCGAGGACGAGGATGCGGACCCCCTTCAGGGAGATCGCGCCGCGCGCGATCAGGTCCTCGAGCCGGCCGGGGGTGGCGACGAGGATCTCGGCGCGCTGCGCGGCCTTGATCTGCGGGCCGAAGCCGACGCCGCCGTAGACGGCGGCGACGTGGAGGTTGCGCGAGCGCGCGATCGACTCGAGCTCGTCGACGATCTGGCCGGCGAGCTCGCGGGTCGGCGCCAGCACCAGGGCCGCGGGCCCCTTGGTGCCGGGCTCGACCTGGTCGACCAGCGGGATGCCAAAGGCCAGGGTCTTGCCCGAGCCGGTCGGCGACTGGACGAGCAGGTCGTGGCCTGCGAGCGCGTCGCGGATGACGAGCTGCTGGACGGGGAAAGGTTGGGTGATGTCGCGCTCGGCGAGCGCGCGCACCACGGCTTTTGAGCTGCCGAGGTCGGCAAATGACACGATGTTGTTACTCCTTCTTGTGAGCGATTCGGGGAGATCCAGCGACCCCAAAACGCTCAGCAGCGCACGGAGAAACGGAACCTCTCGGGTGGCGTCGCGCCAAACCCGACCCATCAACCGTAGCAGCCGCAGGTGAAAAGCCCCTGGTCCTACGGCAATATGCGCGTACACTCGTCACAGTTCGGCTGGCCAACCAAGGAGGGGTGGATGTACGACTACGTGATCGTCGGAGCGGGCTCGGCCGGGTGCGTGCTCGCGGCGAGGCTCTCGGAGGACCCGGAGACGAGCGTCCTCCTGCTCGAGGCCGGCCCGCCGGACACCAACGAGAACATCCACGTCCCCCTCGGCTACCTCTCGCTGGCCCGCACCGAGGTCGACTGGTGCTACAGCTCGGCACCCGAGCCGGGCTGCGGTGGCCGGCGCATCACGCTTCCGCGCGGCAAGGTGCTCGGTGGCTCCTCCTCGATCAACGCGATGGTCTACATCCGCGGCAACCGCCGCGACTACGACGAATGGGGGGTGGACGGCTGGGCCTGGGAGGACCTCTTCCCCTACTTCCTCAAGGCCGAGGACAACGAGCGCGGCGCCTCCGAGTGGCACGCCGTCGGCGGGCCGCTGCCGGTCTCCGACCAGCGCTCGGGCAACAAGATCACCCCCGCCTTCGTCGAGGCCGGGGTCGAGGCCGGGCTGGCCCGCAACGAGGACTTCAACGGTGATGCGCAGGACGGCGTCGGCATGTACCAGCTGACCCAGCGGGGCGGAATGCGGGCGAGCGCCTCGGTTGCCTACCTGCACCCGGCGATGGAGCGGCCCAATCTGACCGTGATGCCGTACATGCGGGTCGACCGGGTGCTCTTCGAGGGTGCCCGCGCGGTCGGGGTGCAGGCGAGCCGGCTGGGCGAGTCGCAGGAGCTGCGCGCCGAGCGCGAGGTGATCCTCTGCGGCGGCGCCTACAACTCGCCGCAGCTGCTGATGCTCTCCGGCGTCGGCCCGGCCGAGCACCTGGCGATGCGCGAAGTCGAGGTGGTGCTCGACCAGCCGGCGGTGGGGGAGAACCTCAGCGACCACCCCGCCACCTTTGGGGTCTGGACGACGCCTGAGCCCGAGAGCCTGCTGCTGGCGCTCGAGCCTGAGGCGATGGCCGAGTTCGAGGCGTCCCAGACCGGGCCCTTCGCCTCCAACCTCGCCGAGTCGGGCGGCTTTGCCCGAGTCGAGGCCGGCGTCGAGGCGCCCGACGTGCAGTTCCACGTCGCCCCGATCCAGATCGTCGAAGAGGGGATGGGGGACCCTGAGGGTCACGGGGTCTGGGTCTCGCCCTGCCTGCTGACGCCGGAGAGCCGCGGCTCGGTGCGGCTCGCTTCCAACGACCCCAGCGCGCACCCGATCGTCCGCAACGCTTTCTACGAGGCCGAGGCCGACATGGCCCGGATGGTCGCCGCGATGCGCCTGACCCAGGAGATCTGTGCCCAGCCGGCCTTCCGGCCCTACTGCGCCGACCCGTACACGGTGCCCGACGGCGATTCCGAGGGGGCCGTGCGCGACCACGTCGCCCGCACCACCTTCGAGGTCTACCACCCGGTCGGCACCTGCGCGATCGGCTCGGTCGTCGACTCGGAGCTGCGGGTCGAGGGTGCCGAGGCGCTGCGCGTCGTCGACGCCTCGGTGATGCCTACCGTTCCGCGTGGCAACACCAACGCCCCGACGATCGCGATCGCAGAGCGTGCCGCGGACCTGATCCGCCACGGCAAGGCACTCGCTACCGCGGACGTTGCTGCTCAGGCTTGAGGTGAGGTTGGTAGGGGACGCCGGCGCCCCTCCCCAAAACGCTCGGCAGGAGCCTCGCTTGAGTGTTTTGGGGAGGGGCGCCGGCGTCCCTCTACAGCGCACGAGCTTCGAAGAGCTCGGCCCCGAGGGCACTGCCAATCCTCGAAAGCTCCTTTCCCCGCGACGCCACCCGGCTTCCCGAAAGCTCCACACATCTGAGTGCGGTTTCGGGCGCCCCAAGCTTTTTTAAAAAGCTTGGGGACCCTGATGCCGGGTTCGCAACCTGGGCGTCACTCGGTGACGTGTTGTAGGGAGCCTGGCCGTCCTCCAGACGAATGTCGCGAAGCGGCGGAAATGCAATCCGATATTTGCGCGGCCGTCTAGGCCGCGCTCCTGGTTGCACCGCGCTTACGCGCGGTGCTCAATTCGACTGGAGGACGGCCAGGTTCCCCCTAACCCAACGCAGAGAAGCCCTGGGATGACGGGTTAGGCCGGGTCGGCTACCGGGACCGGAGGCTCGCCGCCGTCCTCGGGCATGACGAGGATCGCGCCCTCGCCTGTTACGTAGGCCTCCTCGCCGTGGTACGTGACGTCCATGCCGACCGCCTCGTCGTGCTCGCTGGCGCGCAGCGGCATCACCGCGCCGATCAGCTTGAGCAGGACGAAGGTCATGACGAAGGCGTAGGCGGGGGCCGCGATTGCGGCCAGGGCCTGGTCGAGCAGCTGGTCCGCGTTGCCGTAGAAGAGGCCGTCGGCGAGGCCGTTCCAGCCGACCTGGGCGACGAGGCCGATGAAGAGGATGCCGGTGAAGCCGGCGATGCCGTGGGCGGCGAGCACGTCGAGCGTCTCGTCGACCCGGGTGCGCGGCCGCCAGGCGATCAGCGCGTAGCAGGGCAGCGCCCCGAGGAAGCCGAGCACCATTGCCCAGCCCGGACTGATGAAGCCGCCGGCGGGCGTGATCAGCACGCAGCCGACGATGATCGCCGTCGCGGCGCCGACCGCCGTCACCTTGCGGCTGCGGACGAGGTCGAGGACGAACCAGGTGATCAGGGCGCAAGCCGGGGTGAGCAGCGTGTTGGTGAAGGCGAGCACGCTGTTGGCGCCGGTGTTGAAGCCGCTGCCGCCGTTGAAGCCGAACCAGCCGAACCACAGCAGGCCGGCGCCGAGCAGCACGTACAGCGCGTTGTGCGGGAGCAGCGCCAGGCGGCCGTAGTCCTTGCGCGAGCCGACCACCAGTGCAGCCGCGAGGGCGGAGAAGCCGGAGGCCATCTCGACCGGCACGCCGCCGGCGAAGTCGAGCGTGCCGCGCTCAGCCAGCCAGCCGCCGCCGAAGGCCCAGTGGGCGAGCACCGCGTAGACCAAAACCGACCAGAGAGCGGCGAAGACGAGGAAGGCGCCGAAGCGCATCCGCTCGACCACGGCGCCGGAGACCAGGGCCACGGTGATGATGCAGAAGGTGGCCTGGAAGGCCATGAAGAGGAGGTGGGGGATGGTCGATTCGCCGTTGCGTGGCTGCAGGTCGACCCCCTCGAGGCCGACGTAGCCGAGGCCGCCGATCAGGTCGCCGGTGCCGTCGAAGGCGAGCGAGTAGCCGACCAGCGCCCAGGTGACCATCGCGACCGCGATCGCCGCGACGCACATCATGAAGGTGTTGAGGGTGTTCTTCGAGCGCACCAGGCCGGCGTAGAAGAGGCCCAGGGCCGGGGTCATCAACAGCACCAGCGCGGTCGCGGCCATCATCCAGGCGGTGTCGCCGGTGTCGATCGCGGCGCTGAGGGGAAGCGCGCTCATCACTTGTCCACCGGCGTCACGGCGCCGTGGTCGGTCTCGCCGGTGCGGATGCGCACGGCGCGATCGAGGGGCAGGACGAAGATCTTGCCGTCGCCGACGTGGCCGGTGCGGGCGCCCTCGCAGAGCGCGTCGATCGTCGGCTGCACGAAGTCATCCGAGACCGCGATCTCAAAGCGCACCTTCTCGGCGAGGCCCATCTGCACGGTCGTGCCGCGGTAGGTCTCGACTCGCTCCAGCTCGCCGCCGTGCCCCTGCACGCGGCTCAGCGACACTCCCCGCACCTCGGCGCGGTAGAGGGCCTCGAGCACGTCGTTCGCCTTCTCCGGGCGCACGATGCCGACCACGAGTTTCACACGTCCTCCCTTCCCATGCCGGGCGCGAGCCTATAGACATTTTCGGTGGCGGGTCAAGCCGGGTCTGGGCGCCTCCTAAACTGGACCGATGCCCACGGAGCCAGGTGACTCCACCTTCACCCTCTACAGGCGCGGGATCGAGCTACTCGAGGAGGAGGACTTCGAGGAGGCGGCGGCGCCACTCGAGGAGGCGGCCCGGCGGGCACCGGAGAAGTCCTCGGTGCGCGAGGCGCTGGGCCGCGCCTATTTCCGCTCCGGCCGCTTTGCCGCCGCCGCGGTCGAGTTCAGAGCTGTCGTCGAGCGCCACCAGGTGAACGACTACGCGCACTTTTGCCTCGGCCGCGCCCTGGCCAAGACGGGGGAGACCGAGCGCGCCCGCCACCACCTCGCGCTCGCCTCCAACCTGCGGCCCGACAGAAGTGACTACAGCTTCTACCGAGCGATGCTGGGCGCCTAACCCGTTTGGCCGAGCCTTCGCGGTCCGCGCCGGGCGGCGACCTCGCGGCTTGCCTGCTCGTCGAGCTCGTCGCGCAGCCGGGCGGGGAGCGTGGCGACGATCGTGGTGCCGGCGCCGGGAGCGCTCTGCAGCTCCAGGCTCCCGCCCGCGAGGGTGACGCGTTCGCGCATCCCGACCAGGCCGAAGCCGTCGGTTCTGAGGCCGGGGTCGAAGCCGCGCCCTGCGTCGGAGATCTGCACCCGCACGTTCTCCTCGTCCTCGCTCACCTCGACGCTGGCTCGATCGGTGTCCGCGTGCTGCGCCGCGTTGTTGAGCGCCTCCTGCACGAGGCGGAAGGCGGTGTCCTCGATCTCGCTGGCGAGCCTGCGTTTCCTGCGGCCGGAGGGGAAGTCGAGGTCGAGGTCCAGATCGACCTCGATCGCCCCGCTGGCGTCGAGGCGTTCGGCGAGGGCCTCCAGGGCGGCGCCCAGCCCAAGCTCGTCGAGCGTGGTCGGGCGAAGGTCGGCGATCAGCCGGCGCATCTCGGCGATCGCGTCGTCGACCTGTTCGATCCCCTGCGAGAGCAGTCGCTCGGCCTCCGCGGGTTCGCTGCGCCTGGCGGCGGAGAGCAGCACGCGCAGGCCGGCGAGGCTCTGCAGGGACTCGTCGTGCAGCTCCCGCGCCCAGCGGCCGCGCTCGCGCTCGGTCGCGGCGATGCTTTCGCGGGTGCGGTCCTCGGCGACCGTTTGGGCGGTGGCGACCGCGGTCGCCGCGCTGGCGGCGAAGGAGACGAGGACTTGCTCGTCTTCGTCGCTGAAGCCGGCGTCCCGCTCCAGTGGGTCTAGCGCCACCAGCACGCCGAGCGTCTCGCCACGGAAGACGAGTGGAACCAGTAGCGCCGTGACACCCGCCTCCGTGATGCCGGGCCGCGCCATCAGACTCGGGTCGAGGTCGTGGATGCGCCGCGGGGCCCGCGCCTCCAGCACCTGGCCGGGAATCGAGCCGGCGATCGGGATGCGCGTCTCGGTGAACCCCCCATGCTCACCGGCGACCGAAGCAGTGACCAGGTCGTCGCCGTCACGCAGCAAGATCAGCAGCGAGCGCGCTTCGACCAGGGCCCGGGCGCGCTTGACCGCGACCTCGAGGATCCGGTCGAGGTCGGTCTCGCCGCCGACCGCGCGGGCGATCTCGGTCGTCGCTTCCAGCCGGTGGACGGCGCGCTCCATCTCGTCGCGCTGGCTCTCCACGCTGTGGTACAGGCGTGCGTTCTCGACCGCGATCGCCGTCCACTCGGCGAGGATCATCGCCGAGTGCTCGTCGGCGTCGTCGAACTCGCCGTCGTCCTTCTCGGTCAGGTAGAGGTTGCCCCAGGCGTGGCCGCGGATCATCACCGGGACGCCGAGGAAGGTGGTCATCGGCGGGTGCGTCGGGGGGGAAGCCGTAGGAGCGGGCATGGTGGCCGACGTCGCTGAGGCGCAGCGGCCGTGGCTGCTCGATCAGCAGACCGAGGACCCCGCGTCCGCGGGGTAGGTTGCCGATCGCGCGCCGCGTCTCCTCATCGACGCCGTGGGTGATGAAGCGCTCCAGCTCGTGGCGATCCTCGTCGAGCACGCCGAGCGCGGCGTAGCGGGCGCCGGTCAGCTCGCAGGCGACCTCCAGCACACGGCGGAAGACGACCTCGGGGTCGAGCTCCGCCACCAGGGTGCGGCCCACGTCGATGAGCTCGCGAAGTCGCGGCTCGTCGAGCGCGCTGCTGTCGTAACCCTGTGCCATCTCAGCCCTCCCTTCGAGCCTTTTCGGCTAAACGATCCTATCGCTCGCGCCAATATGGTCAAAGCGAATTGACCTCAAGCTGAAGTTCGCGGTAAAACACCGATGCTCGGCGGTCTCGCGGGGGGTTAGATGGTGGGGATGAGCGCAGCTGCGAGAAACGCCGGCGCAGGTAATGTCGCCACCGTGCACGACGGCGCAGCGTCGGAGGCGAAAGAGACGACGATCGTCCTCGCCGACGACCACACGGTGATGCGCAGCGCCCTGCGGATGCTGCTCGACGCCGAGCCGGGCTTCGAGGTGGTGGCGGAGGCCGGCGACGCCGATACCGCGGTCCGCTACGTCCGCGGCCACAAGCCGGCGGTCCTGATCCTCGACCTCAACATGCCGGGACGGTCCAGCCTCGAGGCGGTGCCCGACATCCAGGAGGCCTCGCCGGGCACCGAGATAGTCGTGCTGACGATGCAGAACGAGCCCGCCTTCGCCCGCCGTGCCCTGCAGGCGGGGGTCCGCGGCTACGTGCTGAAGGAGGCCGCGGACGCCGAGCTCGTCCAGGCCGTGCGCAGCGCCGCCGCCGGAGACACCTATCTTCAGCCGGCTCTCGGGGCGCGGCTTGCGGCCGGCGCCGACGCCCGCGGGGAGGCCGACGAGCTGAGCGACCGCGAGCGCGACGTGCTCCGGTTGATCGCTTTGGGGCATACGAACGCTGAGGTGGCCGAGCAGCTCTACATCAGCATTCGCACGGTGGAGAGCCATCGGGCGCATATTCAGCAGAAGTTGCGCCTGTCGAGTCGCGCTGAGCTTGTCCGTTACGCGCTTGAGCGCGGCCTGGTTGAAACCTGAGGGCCGACCCCGGTAGGGGTTCCACTTAACTTTTTCGAGCTACGCCTCTGATGGCCAATGGCCGCTCGCGAAAAAGTACAAGACGTTCCACCCCTACCGGGGTCGGCCCTGATGCTCCGGTAAGGCGTGTTCAGGTGAGCAGCGGAATCACGCAGCGGAATTTGTGTGAGCTTGTTGAAACGGCGAAGCCGACCACACCGCTCGCAGACACCGTCACGACTGCGTATTCGTCTGGACCCGTCATGTTCGTTATGTCGCTGCTCCACTCGTCTTTGCTGTCGAGGTTTATTCCGGGTTTTTGGGCGAAGGCGGCTAGTTGGAGGGCGTCGGGGAGGGTCCCGCCTTGGGTGGCGCAGGAGGAGGCTGCTGCTGGGGCGCTGATTGCTGTTTCGCTGGGGGAGGTTTGCCAGCAGGCTCCGGCGAAGGGTTGGGTGCCGGGTAGGCAGCCGGCGGAGTAGCCGTTCACTTTGCTCGCTGTGACCGCGTTGACGGCGTTGAGGGCGGTCTGGGCGTCGACGGCGCTCTGGGCGGTGTCTGCCGTTTCGGCGTGGGCCGCGTTCGGCACCTGGCCGAGGCTGAGCTCGTTGATTTCGGCGCCGGTGATCGGGCCGGAGTGTCGGCCGAGCGCCGAGAGCACCCCCGGCGCCAACCGGTTCGCAGCCACCGAGCCCGGTTTCAGGCGATTGCCCGGCAGCGACTTGACCTTGATCGCGCGGCCGTTGAGCCCGACCTTCTTGGCTGCGTAGACGGTGCCGCCAAGCGCGACGAACAGCGCCACTGCCGCAACCGCCAGCGCCGGCGTCGGCAACCTCATCCCTCTTCTCATCGTTTCCTCCCCCTTGTTAGGAACAACCTGCGCCGAGCCTAGGCCGGGGCTGGGGGGGAGGCCAAGAATGGTGGACGAACGTTCAGCGCGCCCTGTCCAAAGATTTGCGACCCGCAGGCCGGTGTCGCGACCGGCCTGCGGGCCAAGGCCACGCCACAAAGCTTAACTGTTATTGAACATTTGTGACGTAATGGATAACAGGACGCCCCACGATGCGGATTTCCGCGGGCCCCAACGGCAGTGCTGGCCGCACCGGTTCCCGTCCAGAGAGCGGATAGACTCGCCCGCGTAAAGACGGTCGGTGGTCAAGGGAAGTCCGGTGAGAAGCCGGCGCGGTCCCGCCACTGTGACCGGGTCGAGGAACGTCGCGGGCGCTCTGCGCCAGCCACTGGGGAGGACACCGATTCCCCGGGAAGGTGCGGTGGTCCAACCCCGGAAGCCAGGAGACCTGTCCCCGGCCAGCCATGACGACCCTCGAGGAAAGGGTGGCTTCAATGCCAAGACTCATTCCAGTTCGGCTGGCCGCCGCGTGCGCGCTGGCTCTAGCTTTCGTGATGTCCAGTGCCGCCTTGGCGCTCGCCAAGGGGCCGATCGCCGACCTGCGCGTGGTCGGCAGCGCCGGCAAGGTTCTCGCCGAAAAGTCGTTCGGCTCCGGCGGTGAGGTCTCGGTCAAGACCAGCACCAAGGCGACCTGCTTCGGCCCCGGCACCGGTGGTAGCGGCAAATCGGTGACCGTCAAGGGCGGCACCGCGCTCGGCATGCTGATCCTGGGCGCCAAATTCATCGCCGCGCTGAAGCCGCTCTCGATCACCGACAGCTTCGTCGACGAATTCGGCCTCGGGCTGTGCGGCATCGGCGGCCTCGAAGGCAAGGGCAAGAACAGCTGGTACCTCAAGGTCAACCACAAGAGCCCCTCGGTCGGAGGCGAAGCGGTCAAGGTCCGCAAGGGCGACGACGTGCTCTGGGCCTACGGCTCCTACCCCTACCCGGACGAGCTGGTGCTGAGCGCGCCGGACGAGGTGCAGGCCGGCGTGCCGTTCGGCGTCCGCGTCTTCGCCTACGACGAAAAAGGCAAGAAGACACCCGCCTCCGATGCCATCGTCAGCGGCGCCTCGGGACCGACCGACTCCCAGGGCCGCGCGATGGTGACCCTCTCCGGCCCGGCACGGCTGATCGCCCGGCACGGCAAGGACACGCCCTCCAACCGCGAGGCGGTGTGCGTGGGCGGGGAGTGCCCGGACAGCTCAGGTAAGTGACCGCGTGCCGCGGCACGGCGGCTGCGATCGCGCTGCTTGCAGTGGCGTTCGTGGCCGCCGGCTGCGGCCTCGGCCCCGGTGAGGGGGTCGGCGACGTCGAGCTGACCGTGACGAGGGACTACGGCACCGTCACCGTGCTCGACCGCGAGCTCGGCGAGGTGACCGAGTCCGACACCGTGATGCGGGTGCTCGAAGCCAACGCCGACGTCTCGACCCGCTACGGCGGCGGCTTCGTGCAGGCGATCGACGGGGTGGAGGCACAGGGGAGCCTCGGTCGCTCGCGGGACTGGTTCTTCTACGTCAACGGCGTCGAGTCGACCGTCGGGGCCGCCGACTACACGCTGCTCGGCGGCGAGGCGATCTGGTGGGACTACCGCGACTGGGACGCGGCGATGCGGGTCCCGGCCGTGGTCGGCTCCTGGCCCCAGCCGTTTCTCGACGGCTATGCCGGACAGCGCAGGCCGGTTGCGGTTGAGTGCCTAGCTGCGGGCGGGACGTGCGCGGCGGTGCGCGAGCGGCTCGAGGCAGAAGGCGTAGTCGTCGCTCAGGGGATGCCCGAGGACGCGATCCGCGTGCTCGTCGGTCCCTGGGAGCGGGTGCGGAGCGACCCGGCGGCGGCGCAGATCGAGGACGGGCCGCGCACCAGTGGCGTCTTCGCCGACTTCGAACCCGGCCCCGACGGCGAGCGGCTGCTGGGCCTCGACGAAGGCGGTGAGCCAGGGCGGACGTTCGGGCCCGGTGCCGGGCTCGTCGCCGCGGTGCGCCGGCTCGACTCGCCGCCGGTCTGGGTGGTGAGCGGGACGAGCGCGGCCGGGGTCGAGGCGGCCGCCGGGCTGCTCGACCGCGACAGCCTGCACCATCATTACGCGGTCGCCGTAGAAGGCGGGGAGGAGGAACCGCTGCCGCTCCGATGAGATCGCCGTTCGCCTACACGCCGAGACAGGGGCCGCTGCAGGTGGCCACGCCCGCCGCCGCGGTCGCCTATCTCGGTGCGCTGGCCGCCGTCGCCTTCGCCTACTCGAGCCCGGTTGTCCTCCTCGCCACCGGCGTCGCGTTGGTCCTCGCCGGCCGTCTGGCCGGGGCGCACGCGGCCGTCAGGGCGGCGCTCTGGATGGGGCTGACACTGGCCCTGCTGATCGTCGCCGTCAACGCTCTCGTGGTCAGCCGCGGAGAGACGGTGCTCGTGCGCCTGGGCGAGTGGCCGTTGCTCGGCCGGGTCGACGTGACCGCGGAGGCGATAGCCGCCGGCGCCGTCATCGGCCTGCGGGCCGCGGTCGTGATGGTCGCCTTCGCCGTCTACTCGGCCTGCGTCGACCCCGACCGGGTGCTGCGGGCGCTGCGGCCCCTGGCCGGTCGCTCGGCCCTGACCGCGACGCTGATCTCGCGCCTTGTCCCGGTCGCGGCGGCCGACGCCGCCCGGCTGCGCGACGCCGCCCGGCTGCGTGGCCCGGGTGCCGCGCCGGTGGGCCGGGCACCGCTGGCCCGTCGCCTCCTGGCAGGCTCGCTGGACCGCGCCGTTGACGTGGCCGCCACGCTGGAGCTGCGCGGCTACTCCCTGACGCCCTCCGACACTTCGCAGGGCGGCGTCCTCGGTCGCCCGGGTCGGGTCACGCACCAAAAAGTGCGCTCCCCTCACCGGGCTCCCTGCGTCCTTGCCCTGCTTGGTCGGGTGGGCGTCAGGAGGTCGCGGTTCGACGGGCGCTTCTACGCGGCCGGGGCCACTGTGCTGGCCGTCGCCATCGCCGGCAAGCTCCTCGGCGCCGACGCCTTCTCCGAATACCCGGCGATCGAGATCGGCGCCGGGCCGGCGACGCTCGCGCTCTCGGCCCTGCTCGTCCTCAGCGGCTTCGCTCCGCTGCGACGGAAGGCCCACCGTGCCTGACCTGGCGGCATCGGCCCGTGCCGTCCCGGCCCTCGCGATCGAGGGTCTCGCCTACGCCTACCCCAACGCCCCCCAGCCCGCCCTGCGCGACGTCTCGCTCCGGCTCGCCCCGGGCGAGCTGGTCCTCCTGGCCGGCCGCTCCGCCTGCGGCAAGTCGACCCTCCTGCGCGCCGCCTGCGGCCTCGTCCCGCACTTTCACGGCGGCGAGATCGAGGGCCGCGTAGAGGTAGCCGGAGTCGACGCCCTTGCCACCGGCCCCGGAGAGTTGGCGGCCGTAGTCGGCTACGTCGCCCAGGACCCCGAGACCCAGGTCGTCTCGACCACGGTCGCGGCCGAGATAGAGCTCCCACTGGAGATGCGAGGCGAGGGCCCGAGCTCCCGCGCCAGAGCGGTCGAGGAGGTCGCTCTCGCGCTGGCCATTCCGCACCTGCTCGACAGAGCTGTCGACACGCTCTCCGGGGGTGAGCTGCAACGTGTCGCACTCGCAGCAGCTCTAGTCACCCGCCCCCGCCTCGTCCTCCTCGATGAGCCCACTTCGCAACTTGACCCGGTTGCCGGTGACGAGTTGATCTGGCTTCTCCGGCGCCTCAACGAGGAGTGGGGGGTGACGATCCTCTTGGCCGAGCACCGCCTAGAGCGCTGCCTCGCGGCAGCCGATCGCGTGGTCGCAATGAGCTCCGGCTCGATCGCTTTCGACGGCGATCCCCGCGACTTCCTCACCTGGGCCCAGGATGCAGACACGGCTCTGGAGACCCCAGCCGCCCGCCTCTTCTCCCTCTGCGGCCTCGAACCCCTCCCCGTCGGAGTCCGCGACGCCCGCCGAACCCTCGCGTCAATCGAGCTCGCTCCACAGGAAAGGTCGAGCGAGGGGAGGGCTCGTCCCTCCTCCGAGGCGACCCTCACATCCAGTGACCTCTGGATCGAGCTCGCCTTGGGGGAGACACCACGCGACGTCCTCAAGGGCGTCGACCTGGCGATTAGGCGAGGCGAACGCGTCGCGCTTATGGGCCGCAACGGAGCCGGCAAGAGCACCCTGCTGAAGACCGCCGCCGGCTTGCTCGACCCGGTTCGCGGCAGGGTCGACGTCCCCGAGGGAATGGCCCTGCTCTCCCAGAACCCGAGCGACTACCTCGTCCGCGAGCGGGTGGGAGACGAGCTTCCGGGCGATGTGGGGCTTGCGGCGCTGCGGGTAGTCGGCCTGGAGCACGCGGTGGACGCCGATCCGCGGGACCTCTCAGGTGGCGAGCGTCAAAGGCTTGCGCTGGCAATCGCACTGGCGGGGCGGATGGAGGTAGGAGAGCTGCCCGGCCTGGTGGCTCTCGACGAGCCGACGCGGGGGATGGACCGCGCTTGCAAGGACGACCTCGTCCAGCTGATCGAGAGACTTTCAGGCAGAGGGGCGGGCGTTCTCGTCGCCACCCACGACGTCGAGTTCGCGGCGGCCTTTTCCGAGCGGGTAGTCCTGCTCGGCGACGGCGTCGTCATCGCCGACGGCCCCGCGGCCGAGATCCTCTCCGGTGGCTGGTACTTCGCCACCGAGGTCGCCCGCGTCCTCGACCTGCCCGGGGTGATCACCCCCGAGCAGGGTGCCGCCGCCCTTCGTCAATCCGGTGATCAGTGATGTCCTGGCAGCTCGCCTCCTTCGTCGTCCTCGGCGCGGTCCTGCTCGGCGGATTCGCCTGGTACGAGCGCTCGCGACCGCCGTCGCAGGTGGTGGCGCTCGTCGCGGCGCTGGCCGCGCTGGCGATCGCGGGCCGCATCGCCTTCGCCGCCTTCCCCAGCGTCAAGCCGACGACCGACATCGTCGTCTTCGCCGGCTACGCCCTCGGCCCAGCGCCGGGCTTCGCCGTCGGCGCCCTCGCCGCCCTCGTTTCCAACTTCTGGTTCGGCCAGGGGCCGTGGACGCCGTGGCAGATGTTGGGGTGGGGGTTGTGCGGGGTGCTCGGCGCCGCGCTGGCGCTCGGTGCGCGCAACGCCGGTCGCCTTACCCTCGCCGCGACCTGCGGTTTCGCCGGGATCGCCTACGGTGTGTTGCTGAACTTCTCGATCATGGCGACCTACGGTGGAGATCTCTCGATTCAGCGCTTCCTGGTGCTGGAGACGCGTGCGATTCCGTTCGACGCAGCGCACGCGATCGGCAACGTCGTCTTCGCCCTGCTCGCCGGCCCGGCGATGGTGCGGATGCTGACCCGCTTCCGCGAGCGCTTCCAGTGGCGATCGCCAGCCCTCGTCACGGCGCTGCTCCTCGCTCTCGTGCTCCCCGCCGCCGTTCCCACCTCCGCCGGCGCCGCGGGATCGGGCAGCGCGGCCGACTGGCTCGAGTCGGTGCAGAACGCCGACGGCGGGTTTGGCACCTCGCCCGGAAGCGCCTCGAGTGCCGCGATCACCGGCTGGGCGATGCTGGGCCTGGAGGCCGCCGGCCGCAACCCCCTCGACGTCGCCCGGAGCGGGCGCACCCCGGTCGACTTCCTGCGCTCGAACCTCGACCAGCTGACCAGCGCCGGCGACCTCTCGCGCACGATCCTCGCTCTGGAGGGAGCCGGCCTCGACCCGCACGACTTCGGCGATCGCAATCTCGTCTCCGCCCTGGAGAAGCGCCGGGCGAGCAACGGCTCCTACGTGGGTTGGCCGGGGTCGACCGCGTACGCGGTGATCGCGCTGCGCGCCGCGGGTGCCACCGGCAGCCTCCAGAAGTCCCTCTCGTGGCTGGGCAGCGTCCAGAACGGCGACGGCGGCTGGGGCGACGTCCCCGGGCAGCCGAGCAACGCCGATGTGACCGGTGCCGTGATGCAGGCGATGCCGAGCTCGGACGCCGCGGCGCGCGGCCTCTCCTACCTCCGCCGGCACCAGCGCTCCAGCGGCGGCTTCGCAGGGGGCAGCGGCGAAGTCAACTCGCAGTCGACCTCG
This sequence comes from uncultured Solirubrobacterales bacterium, assembly GCA_963753585.1. Lineage (GTDB taxonomy): Bacteria > Actinomycetota > Thermoleophilia > Solirubrobacterales > 70-9 > VRUE01. The sequence goes on from CAVWCU010000001.1 coordinate 349,045, forward strand.
TGGGCGGTGCAGGGGATGATCGCGTTCGGTGCCGACCCGGCCGACGTCGAATCGGGGGGCAAGAGCGCCCTCGACTACCTCGCGGAGAGGCAGGCTTCCGACGGGCACTACAGCTACTCGGCGAGCAGCGACCAGACCCCGGTCTGGGTCACGGCCGAAGTCTTGGTCGCGGCCTCGGGTAACTCGCTGCCCGTCTCCCCGCCGCCGCGGCAGCCGCAGCCGGTCTCGCCGCCCCAGGCGACCGTTCCTCCAATCGAAGAAGCAACGCCGGCCCCGGTGGCACCAGCGCCCGAACCGCCCGCGAGCACGGTCCCTGCCCCATCCGGCGGCGGCTCCAGCGGCGGCTCGGCCGCCCCGCCACTGGTCCCCGAAGGCGTGACGCCGGAAACCGGTGGCGAGCTGCCGGGAACCGGCGTGGCGCCGCCGGAGTCCGAGTCGCCGGCGCCGGTTGCCAGTGACGACACGCCTCCATCTGCCGAGGGCGCCATCGGCATCGGCCTCGCCGGCACCGCACTCGCCATCGGCTTTCCCTGGTGGCTGGGGAGGCGCAACGGCTGGTAGGAGGCCCGGCTATGTTGCAGGCGTGGACGTCGAGACCGCGATCAGGACGCGTCGCACGCATAAGGCCTTCGGGACCGAGCCGCTCGGGCGGGCGGAGATCCTCGAGCTGCTCGAGCTGGCGCGCTGGGCCCCGAATCACCACCTGACCGCGCCCTGGCGCTTTCGCATCCTGGGGCCGCAAGCCCTCGTGCGCCTGAAGGAGGCCGCGGGGCCCGAGGGAGCGGCGAAGCTCGACCGCGCCCCCACCCTCATCGTCGTCTCCTGTGCGCTCGGCGCCGACCCGATCCAAAACGAGGAGGACCTGCACGCGACCGCTGTCGCCTCCTACATCGTCCTGCTCGGCGCCCACGCTCGGGGCCTGGCCGGCTACTGGCGCACGCCCGGCCTGCTGCGCTCGACCGGCGGTCGTGGCGCCGTCGGCCTGCCCGACGCCGAGCGCTTCGTCGGCCTCCTGCATCTCGGGCGCCCGCGCCAGGAGAAGGAGCCACCCGAGCGTCCCCCGGTCGAGCAGACGACCCTCTTCCTGGACTGATGCTCTCCCGCGCGACAGCAATCGAGGAGATCGCCGGCCGGCACTTCGAGGTCGTCGTGATCGGCGGCGGCATCACCGGCGCCGGCGTCGCCCTCGACGCCGCCTCGCGCGGCTACTCGGTGGCGCTGCTCGAGCGCGGGGACTACGCCGAAGGCACCTCCAGCCGCTCCTCGAAGATGGTCCACGGCGGCCTTCGCTACCTGCAGAACCTCGACCTCGGGCTGGTGCGCGAGGCCCTGCTGGAGCGCCAGCTGCTCGTCCAGCTGGCGCCCCACCTCGTTTACCCGACGCCGTTCCTCGTCGCCGACTTCCCCGACCGCCGCCGCGATCGCCGCCTCGGGATCGCGCTCAACATGTACGACGTGATGGCGACCACGCGAGTCGGCCGCGGCCGCGGCGAGATGCGCTCGGCCAAGGAGACGGACGAGGACTTCTACTGGTCGCCGGACCGCCACCGGATGATCGACCGCGACGAGGTGCTCGAGCTGGTGCCCGCGCTGGAGGCGCGCGACCCCAAGAACGCCTACCTCTTCTACGACTGTCAGACCGACGACGTGCGCATGGTTCTCACCGTGCTCGGCGAGGCCGAGCGCTACGGCGCGACGATGCTGAACGGTGCCGAGGTGACCGAGGTGAAGCTCGGCGCCGACGGCCGCGCCCGCGGTGTCGCCTTCGTCGAGGCGGAGTCGGGCGAGCGGATGGAGGTCGGGGCCGACAACGTCGTCAACGCCACCGGCGTCTTCGCCGACCGCATCCGCCCCGAGGAGGTGGTCGAGGAGGAGGACGCGCCGCGGATCTCTCCCAGCCGGGGTACACACCTGCTGATCGACCGCGACGTGCTCTCCACGGGCGACGCGGCCTGCATCGTGCCGGCGGGCGAGGGGCGCGCGATCTTCGCCCTGCCCTGGTATGGGCGCACCTTGGTCGGCACCACCGACAACGACTTCGACGGCGACGTCGACCATCCGCGCCCCGGGGCCGAGGACGTCGAGTATTTGCTCAACGCCGTCAACGAGTTCTTCGGCGCCTCGCTCAGCGAGCGGGACCTGGTCGGCGCCTACGCCGGCGTCCGCCCCCTGATCGCCACCGGCGACCCGAAGAAGTCGGTCGACATCTCGCGCAAGGCCGAGCTGTATGAGACCTCCTCGGGGATGCTGACGATCACCGGTGGCAAGCTGACCACGTGGCGGCGGATGGCCAAGCAGACCGTCGACCGGCTGGTCGAGCGCGAGGGGCGCGTGGCGCCCTGCCACACGGCCGAGATCCCGCTCGGCAGGGCGGCGGAGCCGCAGGAGCTGGAGGCCCCGGAGGGGGTGGGGGAGGAGGCCATCGCCCAGCTCGCCTTTCGCTACGGGCACGCTGCGCGCAACGTCCTCGCCCTCGTCCGGGAGGACCCGAAGCTGGCGGCGCCGATCGTCGCCGGCCGCCCCGACCTGCTGGCCGAGGCCGTGGTCGCCGCTCGCCACGAGCAGGCGCGCAGCGTCGCCGACGTGCTGCTGCGCCGCACTCGGCTCGGGCTCCTCGCCGCGCCGCAGCTGCGCGGCGCCGCCTCGGTGCGGGCGGTGGCCACGGCGCTCGGCGGCGAGCTGGGCTGGTCGCGCCGCCGGGTCAAGCAGGCGGCAGAGGCCTGGCCCGCCGCCGCGGCCGAGGCCGGCGTCGACCCCGCGAGCAGTCACACGCGGCCGTAAAGTCAGCCGTCGAGCCCCTTCAATAACCTGCTGCACCGATGACCAAGGCCGAGCTGGATTCCAAGCACATCGCCGAACTGCACTCCCTCGCCGCCGAGGCGGGCGTGCCCCGCTACCGGATGCTGCGTCGCGAGGAGCTGATCGAGAAGCTGCTCGACGGCAAGTCCGCGCAGGCTGCGCGGGAACCGAGGGGAGAGGGGGCACCAAAACGGGAGCGACCGCCGCGTCGTCGTCGCGAGCGCTCCAGCGCCGATCGCCCGCCCAGGGACCGCCCGCCCAGGGACCGTGCGCCGAAAGAGGAAGCGGCTGAAGCGCCTGCCGCTCCCGAGCCCGCCTCGGTGCCCACTCCCGAGCCTTCTGCTGCCAGGGCCGCCGCCGAGACCGAGCGGCCGCGCCGCAAACGCCGCCGTCGCCGCTTCGGCCGCAAGAGCAAGGGCCTCGGCCTCACCGACCTGCTTCTGCCCCCGCCCGGCCGCCAGGCCCTCGTCTACGGCGAGAGCCGCACGGCCTGCACCGCGCTGCTGCGCGAGATCGCCGGTGAGCTGTCGGGCGAGTCGGGCGGCCCGGACCCGATCGCGCTGCTGGTCGATCCCAGCCCCGAGGAGCTGGCCGATTGGAAGCGCGAGGCACCCCAGGCCGAGCTCGTCGCCGCTGCCCAGGCCCGCCACGCCGGCGACGCCCTCGCCCAAGCCGTCCGCCGCGCCGAGTCAGGAGAAGACGTGATCCTCCTGGTCGACTCCCTGACCCGCATCGAGGACGCCGACGTGGCGAAGGAAATCTTCGACGGAGCCCCAGCCCAAGCAAAAGGCTCCCTCACGGTTGTCGCCGCGCTTGAGCGAGCCTGACGTCGTTGGGTCAAGCAGATCGAGGACGCAGGGAGCGAAGCGTGCTCTGCACGTGAGCGACCGAGGACGCGGATATGCGCCGATCCAGCGTCGTCAGCGCCGGTAGGCGATGCGCCGCCACGACGGCTCTTTGCTGAGCTCGATCAGCTCGGAGCTGCGGTCGGGTTGGACGTAGCCGAAGGTCTGGGTGCGCTCGTCGAAGACGACGTCGAGCTCCCCCTCCTTGACCCGCTGATCTAGCCAGGCACCGCGGAAGACGAGGCGGCGCAGCCAGTGGACGAGGCTGCGGTTGGCCGGGCCGACGAGGTCGTCCCAGTTCTCGTTGATGTGCTCGCCGAGGCGGGAGCTGGGCTCGGCGATCTCGCCGCTGACGGCGAGGTCGAGCAGGTCGTCGAGCTCCTCGGGGCTGAGACCCTGGGCGACGAAGCCCAGCTTCACGGCCGCCTGCTCGACGCGCTGGCCGAAGTCCTCCTCGTTGAAGGCGAAGCGGAGCTCTCCGTACTCGAGCACGTAGTCCGAGCCAGACTCGTAGTTCCCTCTGCGGGTCGTTTTCTTGTCCATGAGTTGAAGCCGATCCACTCCCACTAGCCCGGTGAGAGCAGGTGTCGGATCATGCCGGTCATCGTAGTCCGATGCCTGCGCGCGCCCGTGGCTGAAACAGCGTTTGCACCCGGACCCGCTCCATCGACGAGGGGGAGAGATCTCTCCGCCGGTCCCTTGAGGGGGCATGGCGGACCCTCGTCTCGCACCGCGCCTGCGCCGTCTCCCGGTCGCGACCGTGTTCGGTCGGGGGATTCCGGTCGCCACCGGGTTCCGCTCCCGTCTGCTTGGACTTGCCTACCTCGACCGCGACGATGCTTGGCCCGGGCTCCTCATCCCGCGCTGCGCCAGCGTCCACACCTTCGGCATGCGCTTCGCGCTCGACGTCTGCTTCCTCGACGGGAAGGGCCGGCTTCTCGTCGTCCACCGAGCGGTTCCCGCACGTCGCGCCGTCTCCCACCGCGGGGCTCGGGCGGTCCTGGAGATTCCCGCGCGGGAGGGGGGAGAGTTTTTGTCGCCTGACCCTTAGACGGGGCATGCTTCCCCAGCGACGAGACATCGCCAGCCTGGTGGTCTGCGAGGACGACTCGCCGACCCTGGAGCTCCTCTGCGACCACCTGGCGGCGGATCGCTTCGCCGTCATGCCGGCGCCGAGCGCTTCCGACGCGCTGCGGCTGTGTCGCTACAACCACCCCGACCTGCTGCTGCTCGACCTGAGCCTGCCCGACGCTTCCGGGCTCGACGTGCTGCGGGAGATCCGCGACGCGGACGGGGTCACCTCGCGCTTCGACCCGGGGTTGCCAGTCATCGTGCTCACCGGCCGCGGTGCCGAGGCCGACCGCGTCCGCGGCCTCGACTTCGGCGCCGACGACTACGTGGTGAAGCCCTTCGCCTATCCCGAACTGCGCGCCAGGATCGCCGCGGTCCTGAGGCGCAGGCCGGGAGGGCGCGAGGGGCCGTGCCGCGTCGGCGAGATCGTCGTCGACACCGCACGGCGCAAGGTCTGGGTGGGAGAGCGGGAGGTGCCGCTCTCGAACAAGGAGTTCGGGCTCCTGCGCGTGCTTGCGACCGACCCCTCGCGGGTCTTTGCCAAGCGCGAGCTGCTCGAGGCCGTCTGGGGCTTCAGGAGTCCTGCTCGCACGCGGACCCTCGACTCTCATGCGAGCCGGCTGCGGCGAAAACTCGACCCCGAGCACGGCCGCTTCGTGATCAATGCCTGGGGATTCGGATACAGGCTGATCGACGGATGACCGAGCTCGCACAGGTAGTCGCCAGCTGGCCGCTGGTGATCTCGATGGCGGCGACAGTCGCCGCCCAGAGCCTGCGCAACGGCCGGCGCCGCAGCGCCCTCAACGAGGCGCTGCACGAGCTGCGCCGTCCCCTGCAGGCGGTGGCTCTCGCTGCGGGGCCGGCGGTTGCCACGCCGGGCGATGGCGAGGACCCGATGGAGCTCGCGGCGGCAGCCCTGGAAAGGCTCGACCGTGAGATCAACGGCGGGCCGCTCGCGCCCGCCTGGGGGCAGGTCGAAGCGCGCTCGCTGGCCCAGGCCGCGGTGGCGCGCTGGCAGGCCCGGGCGAGGCTCGCCGACGGTTCGCTGGAGCTGCGCTGGAATGCGGGCAGGGCGATCGTCGACGGGGACCGCTGCGCGCTCGCCCAGGCGATCGACAACCTGATCGTCAACGCGATCGAGCACGGCGGGCCGACGATCGTCGTCGCCGCGCGGCGACGTGAAGGCCGGCTGCGGATCGCCGTCGTGGATTCCGGTTGTGCTTCGCGTCCGCGCTCGCGCGGGCGCGGGGCCCAGGAGGCGATCTCGCGTCTCTCCGGCCGGCGGCGCCACGGTCACGGCCTCGTCGTCGTGCGCCGCGTCGCTGCTGCCCACGGAGGCCGCTTCGCCCTCAGCCGGGCGGCGGCGGGGTCACTGGCTGTGCTCGAGCTGCCGTTGGCCGACGACGATCCAGGCTGGGCGGCGTGAGCAGGAGAGCGCGGGCTGCGCTCTTCCTCGCCGCTGCGCTGCTGGCGGCGGGGCTCGCGGCGGTGATCGCCGACGGCTACGGCGCCAGGATCGCCCGGGGCTACGGACCGCTGAGGCCGGTGGTGGTCGTCTCGCAGAGCCTGCGACCGGCCGGGCCGCTGGGGCCGAAGGAGATAGCGGCCGCGCTGGAGGTCCGGCGGGTGCCCGAGCGCTTCGTTCCCCCGGATGCACTCGGGGTGCCGCGCGACGCGCTCGGGCTCGCCCCGGCCTCGGCGATCTCGCCTGGCTCCTACCTGCTCGCCTCGCAGCTGCGCCTGCCGAGCCGCCGGGACCGCGGCGTCCCGGCGCTGGCGGGTCGCCGCCGGCCGGTTGAGATCTCCGTCAGCGGTGCCGAGGCGCTTCTCGCTATGGGCGCCTCGCCGCGCGGGGCGAAGGTCGACGTGGTGGTGACCAGCGAACCGACCGGGGCCGGCCCCGGTCGGACCTACGTGGCTGCGGCCGGGGTGCCGCTTCTTGCGCTGGGCCCGGGAGCCGACGGCCCCGGCCCAGGCGGTGCCTCGGCCGCAACCCTGGGCCTGACCAAGCGACAGGCGCTGCGCCTGATCGCGGCGGAAAGCTTCGCCCGCAAGCTGACCCTGCTGCCGGAAGGCTGAAGGTGGCCGCTCGCGAGCGCCACGTCGAGGAGCTCGCGGCATCGTTGTGGGCACGCCTGATCGAGCGGCGGCGCGGTGAGGCCGCGGCGGGGCGATCGCCGTCGACGCCGCTGCCGGACGAAGTCCGCGACCTGGTCGAAGAGGAGGCGGCGCTGCTGGGCGCCGAGGACCGGAGCGCGGTCGAGGCTCGCATCGTGCGCGACGCCGTCGGCCTCGGCCCGCTCGAGGATCTCCTGGCCGACCCCGCGGTCGAGGAGGTGATGGTCAACGGTCCCGACCGCGTCTACGTCGAGCGCGGCGGCCGGATCGAGCCGGCCGGCGTCAGCTTCCCCGGCGAGGAGGAGCTGCGCAACGCGATCGAGCGGATCCTGGCGCCGCTGGGCCGGCGGATCGACGAGCTCAGCCCTATGGTCGACGCCCGCCTCGCCGACGGCTCCCGCGTCAACGTCGTGATCCCGCCGCTGGCGATCGACGGGCCGGCGCTCTCGATCCGGCGCTTCGGCGCCAGCCGGCCCGGCCCGGGGGAGCTGGTCGCGCTCGGCACGCTGTCCGCGGCCCAGGTTCGAGCGCTCGAGCGTGCCGTGGCCGGCCGCCGCAGCGTCCTGATCAGCGGCGGAACCGGGTCGGGCAAGACGACCTTGCTCAACGCCCTTTCCAGCTTCATCGCTCCCGGGGAGCGGGTGGTGACGATCGAGGACGCGGCCGAGCTGCGCCTGCAACAGCCGCATGTGGTGCGGCTGGAGAGCCGCCCGGCGAGTGTGGAGGGGAGGGGCGAGGTGACCGTGCGCGATCTGCTGCGCAATGCCCTGCGGATGCGGCCGGACCGGATCGTGATCGGGGAGGTGCGCGGCCCGGAGGCGCTTGACCTGCTGACCGCGCTCAACACAGGTCACGATGGCGCCCTCTCCACGGTCCACGCCAACTCCCCCGGCGACGCCCTGGCGCGGCTGGAGACGCTGGCGCTGATGGCCGGGCTGGGCCTTCCTCACGGCGCGATCGCCGAGCAGGTGCAGCGCGGCATCGACCTCGTCGTCCACGTCGAGCGTCGCGGCGACGGTGCCCGCCGGGTGACCGAGATCGCCGAGGTCGTGCGAGTGGCCGGGGCGACGGCCGTGCGTGCCCTCGATCCCCAAGGCGGATGATGGGCGGCGGGCCCGGCATCTCCCTCGCCCTTGCCGGCGCGGCCGCGGGAGGACTCGCTGCGGTGGGGGTGCGCGAGGCGGTCTTGGCGACACCCGCGCTCGCCGCCTGGGTGCGTGCGGCGCTGGAGCCGCTGCGCCGCGCCGGGCGCGAGGGGTACTCGCCCTCCCTGCCGGAGCGCCGTCGCCTCGCCGTGCTCGGCACCGTCGCGGCGATCGCCGGCGGCTGGTTCCTGGCCGGGGCGACCTTCGCCCTGCCACTGGCGGTGGCAGGGCCGGCCCTGGCCGCCTCGGCGGTGAACGCCCGGCGCAGGCGCTATCGCCGCGCGGTCGAGCGCGCCCTGCCGGACGTCGCGATCGCGATCGCCGACTCGCTCAGCGCCGGGCGGTCGTTGCGCGCGTCGCTTCCCGCCGCGGCCTCCTCCCTCGACGGCCCGCCCGCGGTCGAGCTTGCCCGGCTCGGCGCCGAGCTGGACCTCGGCTCGCCGACCGCCTCCGCGATCGCGGCATGGCGGCGCCGCATGCATTCGACCCGCGTCGATGCCTTTGTGGCGGCGCTGCTCAGCCAGCGCCTCGCCGGCGGTGATCTCGCCGGCCTCCTGCGCCGCTTCGCCGAAGGGGCGGCGGAGCGCGACCGGGTCGCGGAGGATGCCAGGGCGGCGACCTCGCAGGCGCGGTTCACCGGGCTGCTGGTTGTCGCGATGCCGACCGGCGGCGCGCTCTTCGCCGAGCTGATCCAGCCAGGCTTCGCCGTCGAGGTGCTCGCGGCCCCGGCCTCCGCCGTGCTGCTTGGGCTGGCGGGGGCACTCCAGCTGGCGGGCTTCGTCGCGATCCGCCGCCTCTCGCGGGTGGTCGAGTGAAGGAGGCGGCGCCGGCATTGGCCGCGCGGCTCGCCTTCGCGGTGGCCGGGGGGCTCGCCGCGTTCGTGGCGGCACCCGCGGCGCCCGGCCGCCTCTCGCTACTCGTCGCGATCGGCATGCCGGTGGCGGGGTTCTTCGTGCCGGACGCGCGGCGTCGGCAGCGCGAGAGGTTGCGCCGGCGCCGCCTCGTCGCGGCCCTGCCCGACGCCCTGGATCTCCTCGCCGTCGCCGTCGCGGCCGGTCGCAGCCCGGCCGCCGGCTTCGCCGAGCTGGCCCAAGTGGGAGAGGGTCCGCTGGCCGAGGAGATACGCATGACGACCGCCGAGATCTCCTGCGGCCGTCCGCTGGCCGAGGCGCTCCGGTCCCTGCGCACGCGGGTGCCCGGGGGCGAGATGGCCGCCCTCTGCGCCTCGATCGAGCGCTCCCGCCGCTATGGATCGCCTCTGGCTGAGCAGCTCCGCCGCCAGTCGAGCGCCCTGCGCCGCGACCAGCGCCGCGCGGTCGAGGAGCAGGCCGCCCGCGCCGCTCCCAAGATCCAGCTCGTCGTCGCCCTAGTCCTCGTCCCCTCGGTCCTGCTGATGATCGTCGCCGCCCTGATCGCCAACGCCGACGTCCTGCTCGGCGGCTTCAGCGGTTAGCTCGTTTCCAACGACTCCTCGCGCAGGCGTCGGGCGACAATGGCCGTGGCGACGCGAATGACATCGAGCTCGGCGGCGGACTTCTTGTGGCCGTTGACGTAGCAGCAGAGCATGCCGTTGACGAGCTCGAAGGCGAACTTCTTCGGCGCTTCCTCGCCGAGCCAGACGACGAAGGTGGGGGAGAAGAGCCGTCGCAGCCAGACCTGGTCCTGCTCCTTGAGGGAGAAGATCTCGTAGCTCTCGTCGAGCGCCTCGCTCTCCAGCTCGACCCGCTGCCTCGATTTGCGGAAAGCGTCCTCGAGGCCCTCGAAGACCCGGAGGCCGAACTTGCGCCGGCAGAGAAGCTCGGGGACCTGCGCGGCGCACTCGGGCACCTCGACCAGGCCGATCGTGTAGGGGTAGTAGCTGGTCTGCTGGTCTTTGCCGCTGCCGGTCGTTTCCTCGTAGGTGTAGAGGGCAAGCAGGCCGTCGACGTCCTCGGCGAGCGGGCCGGCGAAGCTGTGCTCGGCGTAGCGGTCGCTGCCCCTGCACAGCAGTGGCGTTACCGATTCCACCTCGCTGCGGCCGGATAGGGCCATGCCGCGCTGGTCGGCGTAGACCGCGAAGAAGGCGGCTTCGGAGCGCCGGTCGGCGATCGCGAGGACGATCAGCAGCGAGATCAGCAGCGTCGCGACGGCGGCCCCGGCGCCGATCGCCGCGCCGAGGTAGATCGCGCCGACGATTCCCGCCGCCAAGACGAAGATCGCAATGGCGATCCAGGTCAGGGGCCGGCCCAGCAGCTCCCTGAAATGGAAGCCGCGCAGGTCGTTGGCGTCGTCGGGCGCGTTCATGGGGCGCTGAGCTTATGGGTCGATATGGCCCCAAAAGGTCAGACGCGCCTCCTCGGGAGGCGGGGCGTGGGGGATGCAAATGGGCTTGCAGGATGGGGTCGTGTTGCAAAGTGGGGCAAAGTGGGGTACTGTGCCGCTCGAGTTGAAGCCCAAGGACCGGGGTGGTGAGGCTCCTCCCACCTCATCACTCCGGTCCTAACTCTCTTCCCCAGCACTCCACGACGCAGCTCGCACGGAAAGGAACCGGCGGTGGCATTTCGGGGCCTCTACGAGCACAGTCTCGACTCCAAGGATCGGCTCACGGTTCCCTCCAGGTTCCGGGCGGCGCTTTCCGATGGAGTCGTTCTCTCCAAGGGCTTCGACCCCTGCGTCTGGGTGCACACGACCGGGGAGTTCGAGCAGCTCTCCGACCGCTTCCTCTCGCCGCACAGCCCCTTCGGGCGCGACGCGCGCCAGCTGCGCCGCCGTTTCCACGGCGGCTCCTTCGACGAGAAGCTCGACTCCGCCGGTCGCATCCGGGTGCCCAAGCCGCTGATCGAGCACGCCGGCCTCTCCGGGCCCTGCGTCGTGATCGGGGCGGGGGAGTACCTCGAGATCTGGAATGCCGAGGACTGGGCGAAGCAGGAGGCTGAGCTCGACTCCTCCGCGCCGGAGATCGCCGAGGGCCTGGCCGCGAACGGAGCGTCTGAGTGAGATGGCGGCCCGTGCGCACTCAGCCCCGACTCACCGCACCCCGCCCCTAGACCGCGCAACCCTTCTCTATATGCCGACCGAGCACAAGCCCGTCCTCGCCCCCGAGATGGTCGCCCTGCTCGCCCCCGAGCCGGGGCAGACCGCCGTCGACTGCACCTTCGGCGGCGGTGGCCACGCCCGCCACGTCGCCGAGGCGATCGGGCCCAGCGGGACGCTCGTCTGCATCGACCGCGACCCCGCCGCAGAGGCCCGCTTCGAGGCGTTCGCCGCCGAGGCCCCGTGCGCGACCCGCCTCCTCGGCACCGACTTCGCGGCAGGGCTTCGCACCCTTCGCGGCGAAGGCATCCACCCAGACATGGTCTACATGGATCTGGGGATGTCCTCGATGCAGGTCGACGCCTGGGAGCGAGGTTTCTCCTATTCCTATGACGCGCCGCTCGACATGCGCATGGACACCCGCCAGCAACTGAGCGCCGCCGACATCGTCAACGAGTGGCCCGAGGCGCGCCTGGCCCAGGTGCTGCGCCTCTTCGGCGAGGAGCGCTACGCGGGCGGGATCGCCCGCGAGATCGCCCGCCGGCGGCCGCTCAGCACCACCTCCGAGCTCGTCGACGCGATCAAGGCGGGGATGCCCGCGTCGGCCCGTTTCGGCGGCGGGCACCCGGCCAAGCGAACCTTCCAGGCGATCCGGATCGCCGTCAACGGCGAGCTCGACTCGATCGAGGACGCACTGCCCACGGCCTGGGAAATGCTGCCGGTCGGCGGCCGCCTCGCCGTGATCTCCTTCCACTCGCTGGAGGACCGCCGGGTGAAGCGCTTCATGGCGGAGCGCGCGCGCGGCTGCGTCTGCCCGCCCGAGCTGCCCGTCTGCGTCTGCGGCCGTGAGCCCGAAGCCGAGCTGCTGACCCGCCGCGCCGTCTCTCCCGGCCCCGACGAGATGGCCGCCAACCCCCGCTCGAAGTCCGCTCACCTGCGCGCCGCGGTAAAGGTCGCCGAGCCGGTCGAGGCAGGGTCTTGATGGCCGCCGCCGCGCCGGCACGAACGGCGACGCCGGCACGGGCACCCGCTCGCAAGAAGCCCCCGGCGCTCAGGGCCGCACCGGCCCGCAAGCCGGCCCGCAAAGCTCCTCCGCCGCGACGGGCGCCAGCCCGCCGCCCGGGCGCCCAGCTGAAGCTGATCCCGATCGCTGTCGGCACGGCGACCGCCGTGCGGCACCTGCCCGACTCCAGCCTGATGGTGCGGATGACGCGCGGCCGCGCATGGATCGGCGTGCTCGGGCTGCTGCTGGCCGGGATCGTCGCCCTCAACGTGATCACGCTCAGCCTCGCCGCGACCGCTGGGCACGTCGACCAGAACATCCAGGCGCTCGATCAGGAGAACTCGATCCTGGGCAGCCGTGTCGCGCAACGATCCGGCGCGGCGCGGGTGCGCCACGACGCCGCGGCACTCGGGCTGACGGTGGCCAGCTCGGATGGGATCGGGTACTTGAAGGTGGGACCGCACGATGTCGCCATCGCCGCCCAGCGACTCGCCGCAGCCGGCTCGGGCTACTAGGAGCGCCCGGCCGTGCGGGTGATCGAGCGAAGGATCGGCCTCCTCTTCGCCGCCTTCCTCCTCTGCTTCCTGGTCGTCGTCGTACGCGCCTTCTGGCTGCAGGGCGTGCAGGGGGCGCAGCTGGCATCGAAGGCGGTCAGCCAGCAGAGCCAGTCGATCCTGCTGCCGAGCCTGCGCGGGAGCGTGCTCGACCGCCACGGCAACGAGCTCGCCACCTCCGAAGACGCCGCCACGATCTTCGCCATCCCGGCCGAAGTGACGAAACCGGCTCTGGCGGCGGACAAGCTCGCGCCGATCCTCGACTTGCCGGAGAGCGAGGTGCTGGCCGAGCTGACCGCCGAATCGAGCTACGCCGCACTGGCCCACAAGGTCGACCTGCCGACGGCGCAGCGGATCGAGCGCCTTGGGCTGGCCGGGATCGGACAGGACCCCGACAGCAGGCGGACCTACCCCCAAGGGGAGATGGCGGCCCAGGTGATCGGCGCAGTCGGATCCGAAAACGAGGGACTCACCGGACTGGAGGACGGTGAGGACTCGGTGCTTCACGGCGATGACGGGGAACGGCAGATAGTCACCGACGCCAAGGGCGACACGATCCGGCTGGAAACCGTCGACGAAGCCGAGGACGGCGAAGACATCCAACTGACGCTCGAGCCGGCAATCCAGGAAAGCGCCGAGCGGGCGCTGGCCGAAGTGGGCGAAGCGTACGCGCCAAAGGGGGCGACGGCGATCGTGATGGACCCGCGCAGCTCGGAGGTCCTGGCGATGGCCAACTGGCCGCCGGTCAACCCAACCGACCTCTCGAGCGCCGACCCCGAAGACCTCCTCAACCGGGCGACCGGGTTCACCTACGAGCCGGGCTCGACCTTCAAGGCGTTCACGGTCGCGGCCGCGCTCGACGACAAGCTGGTCACGCCGGCTTCGGCATTCACCCTGCCGCCGACGATCCAGGTCGCCGACCGCGTGATCGAGGAGTCGCACGCGCGCGGGACGGAAACCCTCAGCGTCGCGCAGATCCTCGCGCACTCCTCCAACGTCGGTGCGGTGACGATCGGGTTGCAGCTGGGCAGCGAGAAATTCAGCCGCTGGATCAAACGCTTCGGATTCGGCCGCTCGACCGAAGTGGGCTTCCCCGCCGAGGAGCGGGGGATCGTGCCGGCGCTGGAGGACTACTCCGGCTCGACGATGGGCAACCTGCCGCTTGGGCAGGGGATCTCGGTGACGCCGATGCAGATGATGGCCGGCTACCAGGCGATCGCCAACGGCGGCGTCCTGCGGCGGCCCCAGCTGATCGAGGAGGTCGGCGGGGAGCCTGTGGAGGAGCCGCGCGGGCACCGGGTGTTTGGCGTCGACGTCGCGGCGCAGGTGCGCGAGATGCTCGAGGGCGTCCTGGAAGCAGGCGGAACCGCCTCCGCGGTCAGCGTGCCCGGCTACACGCTGGCGGGCAAGACCGGAACGGCTGAGGTCGCCGAAAACGGGACCTACTCCGAGACCAAGTACGTCGCCTCCTTCATCGGCTTCGCGCCGGCGCGTGATCCGCAGCTGCTGGTGGGGGTCGTCGTCGACCAGCCGCAGGGGGACATCTACGGCGGGTCTGTTGCCGCTCCGGCTTTCGGCAAGATCGCGGCGTTTGCTCTTCCTTATCTCGGTGTGCCTCCGGAGTAGGGGAGGTCGGGTGGCCCTTCCCAAAACGCTCGGCGGGAGCCTCGCTTGAGTGTTTTGGGAAGGGCCACCCGACCTCCTTCTTAGAATCGGCGCGTGAGATTGGAGGAGCTTGTCGCGGGAGCTGTTGGGGCCCGGGTCGTTGGCGATCCCGCCGTCGAGGTGGGGTCTCTTGCTTATGACAGCCGAAAAGTGGAGTCCGGGACGCTTTTTTTCTGCGTGCCGGGTGAGAGAGTCGATGGGCATGAGTTTGCGGGGGCGGCTGTGGAGGCTGGGGCCGTGGGGTTGGTGGTGGAGCGGGAGTTGGACCTGGACGTGACGCAGGTGGTGGTGGCGGACGCGCGGGCGGCTATGGCGCCGCTGGCGGCGCGGTTCTTCGGGGATCCGACGGCGGAGCTGCGGGTCGTGGGGGTTACGGGGACCAATGGGAAGACGACGACTGCTTTCTTGATTCGCGAGGTGCTGGAGGCGGCGGGGATCCAGTGTGGGTTGCTGGGGACGGTGCAACAGGTTGTGGGAGGGGTGGAGGAGGAGGTTGAGCGGACCACCCCGGAGGCGATCGACCTGCAGGCGACCTTCCGACGGATGCTCGAGGCGGGGGACCGCGCCTGCGCGATGGAGGTCTCCTCTCACGCGCTCGCCCTGCACCGGGCCGACGCGATCCACTTCGAGGTGGCCCTCTTCACCAACCTCACCCAGGACCATCTCGACTTCCACCAGACGATGGAGGAGTACTTCGAATCGAAGCGGCTGCTGTTCGAGATGGGCCCCGGGACGTCGATCGTCAACGTCGACGACCCCTACGGCCGCCGCTTGGCCGAGGAGCTCGATTGCATCACCTTCTCCGCTGCAGGTGCCGAGGCCGACTTCACCGCCCACGACGTCTCCTTCGACGCCGCCGGCGCCCAGTTCACCGTGAAAACCCCGCCGACGGGACGAAATCCGCGGGATGGCAGCGGATTTCGTCCCGTCGGCGGGGAAGTTGAGGTGCGGACGGGGTTGCCGGGGGACTTCAACGTGGCCAATGCGCTGGGGGCGTTTGCGGCGGCCCGGGCGCTGGGGGTGGATCAGGAGGTCGCGGCTGGAGGGCTGGCGCGGGCGGAGCGGGTGCCGGGGCGGTTCGAGCCGGTCGAGGAGGGTCAGGGATTCGCGGTCCTCGTCGACTACGCCCATACGCCGGACTCGCTGGAGAACGTGCTGCGCGCCGCGCGCCGGCTGACCGCGGGCGAGTTGATCGTCGTCTTCGGCGCCGGCGGCGACCGCGACCGCGAGAAGCGGCCGCTGATGGGCCGCGCGGCTGCCGAGCTGGCAGACCTGGCGATCGTCACCTCCGACAACCCGCGCTCGGAGGACCCGGGATCGATCGTCGACGAGGTCCTCGCCGGGGCCGAGAACGGCGCGGCGGTGGCGGCGGTCGAGGTCGAGCCCGACCGGCGCGCGGCGATCGCCCTCGCCTTCAGCCGGGCGCGGCCGGGCGACTCGGTCGTCATCGCAGGCAAGGGCCATGAGCAGGGCCAGGAGTTCGAGGGCGGGCGCAAGGTCCCCTTCGACGACCGCGAGGTCGCCCGCGAGGAGCTGCGCAGGCTTTGAAGTTGCTGCCCGAGCAGATCTCGGCGGCCACCCGCTCGAAGCTGATCGCGCGGGGCGAGTCCAGCTACCCCGTGCGGGCGACGATCGACTCCGGTGAGAGCACCCGCGGCGACCTCTTCTTCGGCCTCCGCGGCGAGCGCGTCGACGGCGGCGAGTTCGCTGCGGCGGCGATCGAGAACGGGGCCTGGGGGGTCGTGGTGCGCCCCGAGCACGCGGAGGGCCTGCCCGACGCCTGGACCTTCGTCACCGAGGACCCCCTCGCCGGGCTGCAGTCCCTTGCCCGTGGCTGGCGCCGCACCCTCGCCGCCCGCGTGGTCGGCATCACCGGCTCGGTCGGCAAGACCTCGGTCAAGGACATCGCCCGGGCGCTGCTACCCGGCGAGGTCCATTCCAACCGGGAGAACCTCAACACCGAGATCGGCCTGCCGCTCAGCGTGCTCGAGGCACCCGAGGGGACGGAGACGCTGGTGCTGGAGATGGCGATGCGCGGCCCCGGCCAGATCGCCCAGCTGGCCTCGATCGCCGAGCCCGAATACGCGGTGATCACCAACGTCGGGCCGGTTCACGTCGAGCTGCTGGGGTCGGTCGACGCGATCGCCGTGGCCAAGGCGGAGGTGCTGGGGGCCCTGCCCCGCACCGGGGTCGCGATCGTCCCGGTCGACGCCGGGCCCCTGGAGTCGCACCTCGAGGAAGCGCCGAGCCTGCTCCGCTTCGGCCCCGGCGGGGACGTCCAGGTGATCGAGAGCCGGGTCGCGGACGGCGTCACCGACGCTCTGGTCGAGGCCCCGAGCGGGCGCCAGCACTTTCACTTCCCCTTCGCCGAGGCGCACAACCTCGAAAACGCATTGGCGGCAGTGGCCGTCGGGGTGGCCCTGGGGGCGCCGCTCGCCGAGATGGCCGACCGCGTTGCGAACATAGGCTTCTCACGCTTTCGGGGCGAGCGCCTCGAGATGGGCGACGGGATCGTCTTGGTGAACGACTGCTACAACGCCAACCCAGTCTCGATGCGCGCCGCGCTCAACCACCTCGCGTCGATCGGGGATGGGCGGCGCATCGCCGTGCTTGGCGAGATGGCCGAGCTCGGCCCCGACGGCCCCACCTACCACCGGGAGATCGGCGAGAGGGCGCGCGCCGCTGAGGTCGGCCTTCTGATCGGCGTCGGCGAGCCCGCTCGCGACTATGGCCCCGACGAGTTGGTCGGCACTCCCGAGGAGGCGGCCGAGCTGCTTGCAGCGCAGCTCGAGCCCGGCGACACGATCCTGGTCAAGGGCTCCCGCTCGGCCGGCCTGGAGGCCGTCGCCGAGACCCTGGAGGAACTGTTCGATGGGTGAAGTCCTGATCGCCGGCATGGCGGCGATGCTGATCTGCATCTTCCTCGGCCCGAAGTTCATCGAGTTCCTACGGGTAAAGGAGTTCGGCCAGCACATCCGCGAGGACGGGCCCCAGGAGCACCACGCCAAGGCCGGCACGCCGACGATGGGCGGCCTGATCGTCTTCGCCTCGATCTGCGTGCCCTACCTCGTCCTCTCCGATCGCGACGCGCAGAGCCTGGCCGTCTTTGGCGTCGCGATGGGCTGCGCGGCGCTCGGCTTCGCCGACGACTTCATCAAGATCGTCAAGCGGCGCTCGCTCGGTCTCTCGGCCCGCTGGAAGATCCTCTTTCAGGTCTTCCTCGCCCTGGGGCTGTGGTGGGTGGCACGCCACGAGGTCGGGCTCGAGCCGGTCCTCTATTTCCGCATCGGCGATGCCAGCATCGACCTCGGCCCCGTCCTCTACTTCGTCCTCGTCTTCCTCGTCATCGCCGGCACCTCCAACGGGGTCAACCTCACCGACGGCCTCGACGGCCTCGCCGCCGGTTCCTGCGCGATCGTCCTCCTCGCCTACACGGCGATCGCCTTCGTCACCAACGAGCAGCAGAACCTGGCGCTGCTCTCCGCCTGCCTGGTCGGGGCCTGTGTCGGCTTCCTCTGGTTCAACGCCTTTCCGGCCTCGATATTCATGGGGGACACCGGCTCGCTCGGGCTCGGCGGCGCGATCGGCGCTCTGGCGGTGATGACCCAGACCGAGGTGCTGCTGGTCATCATCGGCGGCATCTTCGTGATCGAGGCGCTCTCGGTCGCGATCCAGGTCTTCTCCTTCAAAACTTTCCGCCGCCGCGTCCTGCTGATGGCGCCGCTGCACCACCACTTCGAGATGATGGCTTGGTCGGAGACCAAGATCATGCTCCGCTTCTGGATCGTCGCCGCGGTGTGCTCTGGGATCGGATTCACGCTGTACCAGCAGAGCATCGGGCGGTAGGTGGGTGGGGGTCGCGGGGCCCCTCCCCAAAACGCGCGGCGGGAGCCGCGCTTGAGTGTTTTGGGGAGGGGCCCCACGACCCCTTCGACAGTGCGCTTGGATGACTGGGCGATGCGCGAAGCTGTTTCGGTGGCCGCGGCGGCGAGAGGGGAACTTCGCCCGGAGCTTCTCGAGACTGAGAGGTTGAGGCTCAGGCGCTGGTCTGATGCTGACCGTGCTCCCTTCGCGGCTATGAACGCGGATCCGGAGGTGATGGAACACTTTCCGGCGGTGCTCGACCGGGGGCAGAGCGATGCGTTGGTCGAGCGGATCGAGGCGGGGTTTGAGGCGCGTGGCTTCGGCCTCTGGGCGCTGGAGCTGCGCGAGAGCGGTGAGTTCGCCGGGTTTGCCGGCTTGGCCGTGCCGGAGTTCGATGCCCACTTCACCCCGACTGTGGAGGTTGGTTGGCGGCTCTCCCGCTCGGCCTGGGGCAACGGCTACGCGACCGAGGCCGGACGGGCGGCGCTCGAGTATGGCTTCGGGCAGGCGGGCCTGACCGAGATCGTCTCGTTTACGACTGCCGCGAATCTCCGCTCCCGCGCCGTGATGGAGCGGCTCGGGATGCGCCGCGACCCGAGCGACGACTTCGACCACCCCGACCTGCCCCCGGGTCACCCGCAGCGCCCACACGTCCTCTACCGGACCTCGGCAGGCGGTGAGAGAGGTCCCACGCCGCCCGGATAGAAGGTAAGTCGGATGAGTGCGCCGCCGCCTAGGAAGGCTCGCCCGGAGCTTCCGGGAGGCCCGTTTCTGGTCGTCGGGCTGGCGCGCTCGGGGCAGGCCGTTGGGCGGATGCTGGCCGAGCGCGAGAGGGATGTCATCGGGGTCGATTCCGGGCATCCGTCCGGGGCGGCAGGGCTTCGGGCGCTCGGTGTCGAAGTCGTCCTGGATGCGGATGGATTGGCGCTCCTGGAGGGGGTGCGGACGGTGGTCAAGAGTCCCGGGGTGCCCCGGGAGGCGCCGGTGATCGCGGCCGCCCTGGATCGCGGGATCGACGTGGTCGGCGAGCTGGAGCTGGCCTGGCGGGCGATCCCGAACCGGTTCGTCGCGGTGACCGGGACCAACGGCAAGACGACCGTGGCCGAGTGGCTCGGGCACGTCTACCGAACCGCGGGGGAGCCGGTGGCCGTCGCCGGCAACGTCGGCACGCCGCTCTCGGCGCTGGCCGGCGACGTCGACCCCGGGGCGACCGTCGTCTGCGAGGCCTCCAGCTTCCAGCTCGAGGACAGCGTCGCCTTCGCGCCCGAGTGCGCGGTCTTCCTCAACCTCGCTCCCGACCACCTCGACCGCCACGGGGACCTGGCGGCCTATCTCGGGGCCAAGCTGCGGATCTTCGCCAACCAGGGAAACGAGGACGTCGCCGTCTACAACGCCGACGACCCGACGCTCGCCGGCGTCGACCTCGGCGGCTGCGCCCGGCGCGTCGCCTTCTGCCACGGTGCCGCCCCCGATTGCGAGGTGGCGCTCGCCGAAGGGACGATCTTCTACGACGGCGAGCCGCTGCTCGCCGGCGGCGATCTCGGCCTGCTCGGCGAGCACAACGTCGCCAACGCGATGGCCGTCGCCGCCGCGGCGCTGGCGATGGGGATCGACCGCGATGTCGTGCGCGAGGGGCTGCGCAGCTTCGCCGGGGTCCCGCACCGGCTGGAGCAGGTGGTCGAGACCGGCGGCGTCCGCTTCGTCAACGACTCCAAGGCGACCAACGTCGCCTCGGCCACGGTCGGCCTGCGCGCCTTCACCGGCGGCGTCCACGCGATCCTCGGCGGCAGTGAGAAGGGTGAGGCCTACGGGCCGCTGCTGGAGCCCGTGCGAGAGGTGTGCACCGCCTGCTACCTGGCCGGCGCCTCGGCCGAGCGGCTGGCGGAGGCCCTGGCGCCGGCGATCGAGGCGGGCGTCGCGCTTCACCGCTGCGACGATCTCGACGACGCGGTGCGCCGCGCCGCCGCGGCCGCCCGGCCGGGGGAGACGGTCCTGCTCTCACCCGCCTGCGCCAGCTTCGACGCCTTCGAGAACTTCGAGCTGCGCGGCGAGCGCTTCCGCGAGCTGGTCGAGGGCCTCTCGTGAAAGACGGCGGCAAGAAGGCGCGGTCCAGCGGGAGGAAGAAACTGTCCGCGGGGAAGAAGAAGGGATCCGCAGGCAAGAAGAAGCGCCGCTCCACGGTCGCCCTGCCCGCCGAGTACAACATCCTGCTCACCGCGACCCTCTGCCTGCTCGCGCTCGGGGCGGTGATGGTCTTCTCGGCCAGCTCGACCACTCAGGTGCTGAGCGACGGCAACCTCTCCAACAGCGCCCTCTTCCTGAAACGGACGGTGATGTACGGCGCGATCGGCCTGCTGGTCATGCACCTCGTCGCGCGCCACGGCCTCGCCGCCGTGCGCCAGCTCACGCCGGTGTTCCTGGTCGGCTCGCTCTTCCTCCTCCTGGTCGTGCTCGCCGCCGGCACCAGCGCAAACGGCGCCAGTCGCTGGCTCGGTGCCGGCCCTCTGCAGTTCCAGCCTTCCGAGCTGGCGAAGGTGGCACTGGTCCTCTACGGCGCCGACATGCTCGCTCGCAAGCCGAGGATGACGCGCTCGATCAGCGACCTGATGCCCTACCTGCTGGTCGTCGGCTCGGCCTGCCTGCTGATCATGGCCGAGCCGGACATGGGCACGACGATGGTCGTCGTCTTCGCCACCTGCGCGATGCTGGTCGCGGCCGGGGTCCGCCTGCGCGACCTCGGCCTGATCGCCCTCTGCGTCGGCTCGCTCGCCCTCTTGGCGGCCGTAATCGAGCCCTACCGGATGGCTCGGCTGACCGGCTTTCTCAACCCGGGCTCCGACGCTGCGGGGGCGGGCTTCCAGGCGGCCCAGGCAAAGATCGCGCTCGGCTCGGGCGGGCTCTTCGGCGTCGGCATCGGCGACGGCGTGCAGAAGGCCTTCTACCTGCCCGAGGCTCACACCGACATGATCTCCGCCGTGATCGGCGAGGAGCTCGGCCTCTTCGGCATCGTCGGTGTGGTCGGCCTCTTCTCGCTCTTCGGCTACGCGGGGCTGCGGGTCGCCCAGAGGGCCCGGGACCGCTACTCGAAGCTGCTCGTCGCCGGCCTCACCTCGATGGTCATGGTGCAGGCGACGATCAACCTCTTCGCGGTGATGGGGCTGGCACCGCTGACCGGCGTGCCGCTGCCCTTCGTCTCCTACGGCAACAGCAGCCTGCTGACGACGCTCTTCGCCGTCGGGCTGATCCTCGGCGTTGCCCGGAGTGGGACCGCCGGCGCTGGCAAACTGCGCGTCGTCGAGGGTGGGCGTAGCGCTGGGGCCCGCAAAAGGAGCCGAAGGAGTCATACGAGCCGTGGAAAGAGCGCCCAGAGTCGCAGTGGCAGCGGGGGGAACCGCAGGCCACGTCGTGCCGGCGATGGCCGTCGCCGCCGAGCTGCGGGCTAGCGGCGCCGAGGTCTCCTTCCTCGGCGCGCGCGGGAAGATCGAGGCCGAGCTGGTGCCCGAGGCCGGTTATGAGATCGACCTCCTCGACGTGCGCGGGATCGACCGCCGCAACCCCCTGCGGGCGGCGATCGCCCTGGGCAAGGCGGCCGGCGCGGTCGGGGCCGCCCGGCAGGTGCTGCGCGAGCGCGGCCTCGACGTCGTCCTCGGCGGCGGCGGCTACGTCGCGGGGACGGTCGGGATGGCCGCGGTCCTCTCGCGGACCCCGCTGGTCCTGACCGAGGCCGACAGCCACCTCGGGCTCGCCAACCGGCTGCTGGCCCGGCGGGCGCGACGCGTCTGCCTAGCCTTTCCGATCGCCGGGCGTGAGGGCGAGCGCTACCTGCTCACCGGCCGTCCCGTCCCGGCGGCCGTGCTGGGTGCGGACCGGGCGCCGGCACGGGAGCGGTTCGGGGTGGCCGCCGCCGACCGCTGCCTGCTGGTGATGGGTGGCAGCCAGGGTGCCCGCTCGATCAACCTGGCCGCGGTCGGGGCGTTCGCCGAGGGCGAGGGAGCGGGTGAGCGCGACTTTCACGTGATCCACCTCAGCGGCGAGCGCGATCACGACGAGATCGCCCGCCGCCTGGCCTCGGCCCCGCACGCCGAGCGCTACACGCTGATCGCCTACGAGCCCGGCCTCGCCGACGTTCTCGCCGCCTGCGACCTGGTGCTGGCGCGCTCTGGAGGCTCGATCTTCGAGGTGACGGCGGCGGGGAGGCCGGCGATCCTCGTTCCCTACCCCCACGCGACCGCCGACCACCAGCGGGGCAATGCCGAGTGGATGGCCGGCGCCGGCGCGGCCGAGATCGTCGCCGACGCCGATCTGGATGCCCCGGCGCTGGCCCAGCGCGTGGCGGACCTGTTCGCCGACGAGGCCCGCCTCGCCGCGATGTCGCGGGCCTCGGCCGCTCTCGCCCGCCCCGACGCGGCAAGGCGGATCGCCGACGAGGTCCTGGCGGCTGTCTGATGAGCGCGGACTGGGGCTCTCGCAAGCTGCACTTCATCGGCATCGGCGGCGCCGGGATGAGCGGCCTGGCGCTGGTCTGCGCCGAGCTGGGGGCGACGGTGACCGGCAGCGACCGCGCCGACTCCTCTTACATGGAGCGCCTGCGGGCGGCCGGACTGGCACCGGTCGTGGGCCACGACGCTGCCAACCTGCCCGACGGCGCCGAGGTGGTCGTCTCGACCGCGATCGGGGCCGAGAACCCCGAGTTGGCTCTGGCGCGGGAGCGCGGGGTCGAGCCGATCCACCGCGGCGCCCTGTTGGCACAGCTCTGTGCCGAGAAGCGCCTGATCGCGGTCGCCGGGACCCACGGCAAGACGACCACGACCGCGATGCTGGCCTGGGCGCTGCGGGCGCTCGGCGCCGACCCGGCCTTCTTCGTCGGCGGTGAGGTGCCTGGGCTCGGCGACGGCGCCGCTGCGGCGAACGCGAGCTGGGGCGGCGGCGAGTGGGTGGTGGCCGAGGCCGACGAGAGCGACGCCAGCTTCCTGGAGTTGAAGCCGGAGGTCGCCGTCGTCACCAACGTCGAGATGGACCACCACAGCCGTTGGGGATCGGTGGCGGAGCTGCGCAAGGCATTCGACGAGTTCTCCGCTGGGGCGAGGGCGGTGGTTGGGCCCGAGTCGAGCGAGGCCGAGCCCGAGCTGGCCGTGCCGGGCCGGCACAACCTCCTCAACGCGCGAGCGGCGATCGCCGCCGCGGCGGCGGCCGGCTTCGACCCTGAGGCAGTGGCGAAGGCGATGGCCGACTTCCCCGGCGTCAAGCGGCGCCTGGAGCTGAAGGGCGCCCGCGACGGCGTTCGCATATACGACGACTACGCCCATCACCCGACGGAGGTCCGAGCGGCCATGTCCGCCCTGCGCGAGCTCGGCTCCGAGCACATCGTCGCTGTCTTCCAGCCTCACCTCTACTCGCGCACCAAGGCCTTCGCCGAGCAGTTCGGCGAGGCGCTGGCCCTCGCCGACGAGGTCGTCGTCCTCGATGTCTACCCGGCCCGCGAGGAGCCAGTGGGCGAGTTGGCCGGAGTCAGCGGCCTGGACGTGGCGCGGGCCGCCGCGGACCGAATCGGGGGACGGAGGGTGAGCTGGCTCCCCGACCCAGCGGGGTCGGGCGGTGCTCTGGCCGGCCTCCTGCAGCGCAACCGGGCAGCCGGCGTCGAGGGTCAGGTGCTCGTCACGATCGGTGCCGGTGACGTCTTCCGGCTCGGAGAGGCGCTGGCCGGGGAGGATGAGGGGTGAAGCCGCCGCCGGGCGTCCAGCCCGATTTTCCCCTGAGCCGGCTGACGACCGTGCGCACCGGCGGTGCGGCCGACTGGTTCGCCCGCCCGGAGACGGAGGCCGAGCTGTCGGAGTTGCTCGCCTGGGCGCGCGAGGAGAGCCTCGTGCTGGGGACGATCGGCTCGGGCTCCAACCTGCTGGTCGCCGACGCCGGGTTCCGCGGGCTTGCGATCAAGCTCGACGGGGAGCTTGCGAGGATCGAGCGGGAGGGCGAGCGGCTGGTCTGCGGCGGCGGCGCCCGGTTGCCCTCGGCCTCGGCCAAGGCTGCGGGCTGGGGGCTTGCCGGGATCGAGTTCGGGGTCAACATCCCCGGCACCGCGGGAGGTGCGGTGAGGATGAACGCCAACGCCTACGGCGGCCAGCTCGCCGAGGTGCTGGAGTGGGTCGACGTGGCCACGGCGGCGGGGGTAGACCGCCGGGTGCCCGAACAGCTCGGCTTCGCCTACCGCAGCTCCAACCTCGAGCCCGGCGAGGTCGTGGCGCAGGTCTCGTTTCACCTGCACCCCGACGATCCCGCTGTGATCAGAGCACGGCTCGAGGAGATGCGGGGTAAGCGTCGCGAGGCGCAGCCGTCCGGGATCAAGACCTTCGGCTCGACCTTCAAGAACCCCGACGACGAGCGTGCCGAGGGCCGCAGCGCCGGCCAGCTGCTCGAGGCAGCGGGTTGCCGCGGCCTTCGCCGGGGCGGCGCCCGCTTCTCCGAAAAGCACGCCAACTTCGTCGAGAACACCGGCGAGGCGACGACAGCTGAGATCTTGGAGCTGATGGCCGAGGGACGCCGGCGGGTCAGCGATCGCTTCGGCCTGGTGCTGGAGCCGGAGGTGCAAGTCCTCGGAGAGATCCGCTGGCCCGAGGGCTGGGAGCTGTGAAGCGACTGCGCAACGCCGTCGGGTTGGTTCTCCTGGTGATCCTGGCCGGGGCCGTCTCTCAGATCCTCTTCGGAGGCGAGACGGTGTCGCCGCGACTGGTCTCGAGTCAGCCGGTTGCCCTGATCGGCGCCGAATCCGACGAAGCCGTGGCGGTTGCCGCCGATGGCACAATCCTCGCCTGGTTTCCGGTTCCCGAGGAATCCGCGCTGCCCAGCCTGCCGCTCGACGTACCTCCGGAGGGCCCGCGTCTGAAGGGGCCGATGCTCGAACAGGCTCGCGTCCTCGGAGCTGTCCCGCCGGCCCTGCGGCAGTACGTCGAGGGCAGCTATTACGGCGAAAGCGGGGTGGACGTCTTGCTCGAGTCTGGAATCGAACTGCGCTTTGGCGAAGCGAGGCAGGCTGCGCGCAAGTGGCGGGCGGCCGCCGCGGTCCTTGCCGACCCCTCGATCGAATCGCTCGATTATGTAGCCCTGTACGCACCCAGCAATCCCGCGATAGGCGGCTCTGGGCATACACTTCCGCCGATTCCCTAAACCCTCGACCACAGGGTTAGATGCACCAAACCCTCAAGTAAGCCTTGAGATATTCCATGTGCAGGATGTCGCCCGGTCGTTTGACAGACCCCGCGAAATGCCCTACGTTGAGCGCAATTTCCGCGGTCACGGCGTACCCTTGAACCCTTAAGCATCGCTGTAGCTTCGGATAGCACCAAGGCTCAACTCAACCTAAGGCTCAACTCAAACGCCGACCCAGAGTCGGTGGCTGGAGAAATCGGGAGATGGAATCCACATACCTCGCGGTGATCAAGGTCGTCGGCGCCGGCGGCGGCGGTACCAACGCCGTTAGTCGCATGGTCGACGCCGGCATTCGCGGTGTCGAGTTCGTCGCCGTCAACACCGACGCTCAGGCCCTCCAGGCTTGCGACGCCGACATCAAGCTTTCGATCGGTCAGGAGCTGACGCGCGGCCTCGGTGCGGGTGGGAACCCCGAGGTCGGCGCGGGCGCGGCGGCGGAGAGCCGCGACGAGATCAAGGAGGCGCTGAAGGGCGCCGACATGGTCTTCGTCACTGCGGGTGAGGGCGGCGGCACCGGCACCGGCTCTGCACCGGTCATCGCCGAGATCGCCAAGGAGGAGATCGGCGCCCTGACGGTTGGCGCGGTCACCAAGCCGTTTGAGTTCGAGGGCAAACGACGGATGCAGCAGGCGCTCGAGGGCATCGAGAAATTGCGCAACAACGTCGACACCCTGATCATCGTCCCGAACGAGAAACTGCTGCAGGCTGTCGAGCGGCGCACCAGCGTGCTCGAGGCGTTCCGCCAGGCCGACGACATCCTGCGCCAGGGCGTGCAGGGGATCACCGACCTGATCACGATCCCGGGTCTGATCAACCTCGACTTCGCCGACGTGCGCACGATTATGCGCGACGCCGGCTCGGCCCTGATGGGGGTCGGCTCCGCCGCCGGCGAGGCCCGCGCCCTCGACGCCGCCAAGGCGGCGATCACCTCGCCGCTGATCGAGGAGTCGATCAAGGGCGCGACGGGGATGCTGCTCAACATCACCGGTCCCGAGGACCTCGGCCTCTTCGAGGTCAACGAGGCGGCCCAGCTGGTCCAGGCCGAGGCCGACGACAACGCCAACATCATCTTCGGCTCCGTCGTCGACCAGTCGATGAAGGACGAGGTCCGCGTCACCGTGATCGCCACCGGCTTCGAGGGCTTCGAGCTGTTGGCCCGCTCGCCGCAGCGGGTGCGGCGTCGCTACGAGTCCAAACCGCGGATCTCGGCTGAGGACACTGACATTCGCAAATTGCGGGTGTCGGATGACGACATCGACGTTCCGGGCTTTCTGAAGGAATAGCTCTGGGGGGTTGGGAGAGGGCCATCGGGGGTCCCTCTCCAGGCCGCTTCGCGGGAGTTCCTGGAGAGGGACCCCCGATGGCCCTTGCGGCCGCGCTCAGGCAATACGCTTGCGCGTCCTGTGACGCCGTTGCGGACCCCGCTATATGAGCAGCATCTTCAGCTTGGCGCGAAGCTTGTTGATTTCGCTGGCTGGGAGATGCCGGTGCAGTACGAGGGCATCAAGGAGGAGCACTCGGCGGTGCGGACTCATGCGGGGATGTTCGATGTCTCGCATATGGGCGAGGTCGAGGTTGAGGGGCCTGGGGCGCTTGGGTTTTTGCAGAGGGTTCTCTCGAATGACGTGGCGAAGATCGAGGTCGGGGGGGCTCAGTACTCGTGCCTGTGCAATGAGGAGGGCGGTGTCCTCGACGACCTGTTCACCTACCGGCTTGGCGGAGACCGCTACCTGATCGTCACCAACTCGGCCAACCACGTGGCGGATCTGGGTTGGCTGGGGCGGTGGAGCCGCGAGTTCGACGTCGCGGTGCGCGACGTCGCCGACCGTTACGCGATGCTCGCGGTGCAGGGGCCGCACGCGCGGGCGATCGTCAGCCACGCCCTCGGCATCGAGCTGCCGCCCCGGATGCGGGTGGCCGTAGCGCGGGTTGGCGGCCGCCCTGCTCTGATCTGCGGCACCGGCTACACCGGCGAGGACGGTGTCGAGCTGCTGATCAACCCGGAGGTGGCCCCGGCGATCTGGGCGGAGCTGCTCGACGCGGGCGTCGTTCCCTGCGGGCTCGGCGCTCGCGACACGCTGCGGCTCGAGGCCTGCTTCCACCTGCACGGCAACGACTTGACCCCGGAGCGCAACCCGATCGAGGCGGGGCTCGGCTGGTGCTGCAACGAGGGGACGGGGTTCATAGGCGCCGGTGCAGTTCTCGTCGCCCGCCGCGAGGGCACCGCCGAGAGGCTCGTCCCCTTCAGGATCAAGGGTGCTGGCATCCCGCGCCCCGGCAATCCGGTGTTGGCAGATGGAGAGCCGGCGGGTGCCGTCACCTCCGGAACCTTCTCTCCCTCGCTCGAGGTCGGGATCGGGATGGCTTACCTCCGCGCCGACCTCGCCGAGCCCGGGACCGAGGTCGAGATCGACGTGCGAGGCAAGCGCCGGCCCGCCCGGATAGCTTCCAAGCCCCTCTACGAACCGAAAGGATGACCTTGGCCGACGCGACCTACCCCGACGACCTGCTCTACCACGACCAGCATGACTGGGCGCGGCTGGAGGGGGACGACCATGCCGTCTTCGGGATCACCTGGTACGCCCAGGACAGCCTCGGCGAGGTCGTCTTCTACGACCCGCCGGAGGTCGGGGGCACGGTCGACAAAGACGCCACCTACGCGGAGGTGGAGTCGGTGAAGGCGGTCTCCGACGTGATCGCGCCGCTCTCGGGAGAGATCGTCGAGATCAACGACGCGCTCGAAGACACCCCGGAGAAGATCAACGAGGATCCCTACGGCGAGGGCTGGCTGGTCAAGGTCAAGCTGACCGCGCCGGAGGAGGCCGGAGCGCTGCTCGACGCCGGCGAATACCGCAAGTTGCTGGAAAACGCCTGAGAAGGCGCGGCCACTCGCTTCCGTAGCCTTCCCGGAGTGACGCGCTACACCTCCGCCACCCCCTCTGACCGAGCCGAGATGTTGGCCGCGATCGGGGTCGGCTCGACCGCGGAGCTCTTCGAGCAGGTTCCCGATCCTCTTCGCCTCGGCCGTCCGTTGAAGCTCCCCGCGGGGATGAGCGAGGCGGAGGTCTTCGAGCGGCTCTCGGCGCTTGCCTCCTGCAACGCCGACGCCGAGGAGCAGGTCTGCTTCGTCGGGGCGGGGATGTACGACCACTACGTGCCGGCGATCGTCGACGCGATCACCCAGCGCTCGGAGTTCCTCACCCCCTACACGCCCTACCAGCCGGAGATCTCCCAGGGTGGCCTGCAGGTGATGTTCGAGTTCCAGACCGCGATGTCGGAGCTGACCGGGCTGCCGGTGTCGAACGCCGGCCTCTACGAGGGACCGTCCTCGGTCGCCTCGGCCGGCTACCTGGCGATGGCGGCGACCGGGCGCAGCCGCTTCGTCGTCTCCCGCGGCCTGCACCCGCACAGTCGCGAGACGCTCGAGACCTATGCCGTCGGCTACGGCGCCGAGGTGGTCGAGGTGGGCCTGCGCGACGGCGAGACCGATGCCGGAGCGCTTGCCGCGGAGGTCGACGGCGAGACCGCTGCGGTCTTCCTGCAGAGCCCCAACTTCCTCGGCGCGGTCGAGCGGGTCGAGGCGCTTGGGGCGGCGGCGAAGGAGCACGGCGCCCTGCTCATCGTCGCCACCGACCCGATGACGCTCGGCGTCCTCAAGCCGCCCGGGGAGCAGGGTGCCGACATCGCCCTCGGCGAGGGCCAGCCACTCGGCAACCGGCTCGACTTCGGCGGCCCCTCCTTCGGCTTCTTCTGCGCGACCGAGGAGCAGATCCGCCGCATGCCGGGTCGGATCGCCGGGGAAACCGAGGACGTCGACGGGCGCCGCGGCTTCGTCTTGGCCCTGCAGACGCGCGAGCAGCACATTCGCCGCGAGAAAGCGACCCACAACATCTGCACGGCGCAAGCACTGAACGCGCTGGCGGCGATGGTCCACCTCGCCTGGCTTGGGCGCGAGGGCTATCGCGAGCTTGGCGAGCTGCTGGTCCGCCGCACCGCCTACGCGCGCGAGCGCTTGGCCGCGGTTCCCGGCGTCGAGCTCCTTCACGAGGCGCCTGTCGCGCGTGAGTTCGCCCTCCGCCTCGACGCCCCGGTGGAGCGGGTGCTGGAGCGCTGCGCCGAGCGCGGCATCGCCGCCGGTTATCCGCTCGGCTGCGATTACCCGGAGTTCGAGGACGGCCTCCTGGTCGCGATCACCGAGCGCCGCACGAAGGAGCAGATCGACGAGCTGGCCGAGGTCCTCGGTGCGGCGGTCGCCGCCGGGTGTGGCGACTTTTCCGTCGATATCACGGAAAAGTCGCCACAGGGGGTCGGCTGATGGTTCTTCAGGAGACGCCGATGCAGCGCGAACGCGCGCAGACGATCTACGAGAAGTCGAAGTCGGGTCGCCGCGCCGCGGTCCTGCCCGACGCCGAAATCCCCGAGCCCCCGCTCGAGGAGCTGATCCCGGCCGAGCTGCTGCGCGACGAGCCGCCGCGCCTGCCCGAGGTGGCCGAGCCGGAGATCGTCCGCCACTACAACAAGCTCTCGCGGCGCAACTTCGACCTCGACTCCGGCTTCTACCCGCTCGGCTCCTGCACGATGAAGCACAACCCGCGCCTCAACGAGCGGGTCGCGGCGCTTCCGGGCCACGCGCGGCTGCACCCGGCGCAAGACCCGAAGCGAGCCCAGGGTGCCCTCGAGCTGATGTGGCTGCTGCAAGAGTCGCTCGCCGAGATCTGCGGCCTGCCCCACGTCAGCCTGCAGCCTTCCGCCGGCTCTCACGGCGAGCTCGCCGGCCTGCTCCTGACCCGGGCCTTCCACGCCGACCGCGGCGAAGAGCGGACCAAGGTGCTTGCCCCCGACACCTCCCACGGGACCAACCCGGCTTCGGTGACGATGGCCGGCTACGAGGCGGTAAAGGTCGCGACCAACGAGCGTGGCGGGGTCGAGATGGACGACCTCCGAGCGAAGATCGGCGAGGGCCCCGACCAGGTCGCCTGCCTGATGCTGACCAACCCCAACACGCTCGGCCTCTTCGACGAGAACATCGCCGAGATCGCAGCGCTGATCCACGAAGCGGGGGGAACGCTCTACTACGACGGCGCCAACCTCAACGCGGTGATGGGCCACTCGCGGCCCGGCGACATGGGCTTCGACATCGTCCACGTCAACCTGCACAAGTCCTTCAGCCAGCCACACGGGGGCGGTGGGCCCGGGGCGGGGCCGATCGCCGTCTCGGAGCGGATCGAGCCCTACCTGCCGCGACCGCAGGTGGTGCGCCGCGACGGCGACAACGGCCATGGGCCGTTCTTCGACCTCGACCTGGAGCGGCCCAAGTCGATCGGCCGCCTGCGCGGCTTCCAGGGCAACTTCGGCGTCTTCGTCCGCTCCTACGCCTACATCCTCAGCCTCGGCGCCGACGGCCTCGCCGAGGCCTCCGAGACCGCGGTGCTGAACGCCAACTACCTGAAGGCCCGCCTCGCCGCTGGCCGCGCCGGCAGGCGCCTGCCGGTCGCCTTCGACCGCCACTGCATGCACGAGTTCGTCCTCTCCGGCAAGCCGATGAAACGCGAGCTCGGCCTCACCACCCTCGACCTCGCCAAGCGCCTGCTCGACTTCGGCTTCCACCCGCCGACCGTCTACTTTCCCCTCCTGGTCGAGGAGGCCCTGATGATCGAGCCGACCGAGACCGAGACCAAGGAGAGCCTCGACGCCTTCGCCGAGGCGATCGAGCGGATCCTCGCCGAGGCGGAGGAGAACCCCGAGGTCGCCAAGTCCGCGCCCTACACGACCCCCGTCCGCCGCCTCGACGAGGTCAAGGCTACCCGCAAGCCGGTGCTCCGCCAGCCCCTATAGCTCGGGCAGCGTCTGCTTCAGCTCCAGCACCGGGGCGAAGAGGTCGCCGTGCTTCTCCACGCGCTTCAGCACGTCGGCGGCCTCGAAGACGAGTGAGTCGGCGTCGTTGAGCTCGACCGCGCGCTCCAGCTCTTCCCACGTCACGGGGGTGGACACGGTGGGACGTTCGCGGGCGCGCAGGGAGTAGACGGCAATCGTCGTTTTGCGTTCGTTGTTCTGGTACCAGTCGATGAAGACCTTGCCTTTGCGAAGGGTCTTTTTCCCCATCTTCGCGATCACCTCGTCGGGCGTCTGCTTGGCCAGCAGCTGGGCGAGCGCCTGGGCGAAAGGCCGTGTCTCCTCGTAGGTCGTTTTCGTGTTCAGCGGCACGTAGAGCTGCATCCCCTTCGAGCCGGAGGTCTTGACGAAGGACTCGAGGCCGACGTGGCCGAGCAGCTCGCGCAGGCGCAGGGCGACGCGGCCGCAGTCGAGCACTTCGGCGGGCGGCCCGGGGTCGAGGTCGAAGGCGAGCACGGTCGGCTGCTCGTGCTTTTTGCCCAGCGATAGGGCGG
Source organism: uncultured Solirubrobacterales bacterium (assembly GCA_963753585.1). Lineage (GTDB taxonomy): Bacteria > Actinomycetota > Thermoleophilia > Solirubrobacterales > 70-9 > VRUE01. Next base: position 380,710 of record CAVWCU010000001.1, read on the forward strand.
GGTGCAGCTCGATCGCCGCCAGCTGGGCCATCCAGACCAGGGTCGCCCGGTCTTCGCAGACGCAGTAGTCGATGTACCCGGCGTGGGGGCCGGCGAGCACCCGCGTCGTCTGCACCCACTCCGGCCGGTGCTTGGGGCAGCGCTTCTCGAAGAAGGCCGCATCGGTGTCGTCGACCCCTTCGGGGAAGCGGCGAAGAGTCACCGCTCGCCCCGCCAGGTGGGGCACGATCGCCGGGGCCACCTTGGCGTAGTAGTCGACGACCTCGCCCTTGCTGAAGCCGGCTTTGGGGTAAAGCACCTTGTCGAGGTTGGTGAGCTTCAGCTCACGCCCGTCGACCTCGACCTGCTGGCTCGTGGCCACCTACTTGGAGGATTTCGCCTTGGCGCGGGAGCCGGAGCGTTTTTTCGCCGGGGCTTTCTTCGGCACGGCCTTGCGTTTCTTCGCCACCGGCTTCTTCGTCGCCTTGCCGCCCCCCTTGCCCTGCACCGCGGCGATGCTCTCCTCCAGGGCGGCCATCAGGTCCGGGGCCTTGGTCGCTTCCGGCTCGGCGGTTTCGGGGGTGAGGACCTCCTTGCCTTCCGCCTTGCGTTCGATCAGCGCCAGCAGTTCCTCGCGGTACTCGTCGTGGTAGGCGGTCGGCTCGAACTTGCTGGTCAGCGAGTCGATCAACCGCTCCGCCATCTCGATCTCCTTCTTCGCCACCTTCGGCTTCTCGGCGGGCAGCACGTCCTCAAGCTCGGTGGGCGGTACCACCTCGTCGGCGAAGCGCATCGTGGTCAGGGTGAGGACGCCGCCGTCGGTGCGCAGCGCCGCCAGGTGCTCCTTGTTGCGGAAGACGAAGCGGGCGATCGCCACCTTGCCCGAGCCCTCCATCGCGCTGGCGAGCAGCGAGTAGGCCCGCTCGGCGCCGTCGGCGGGACCGAGGTAGTAGGGGCTGTCGAAGTAGATCGGGTCGATCTCGGTGATGTCGACGAAGTCCTGGACCTCGATCGCCCGGGACTTCTTCGGCGCCAGCGCCGCCATCTCGTCCTTGGAGATCGGCACGTAGTTGCCCTCGGTGATCTCGAAGGCCTTCTGGATCTTCTCGTAGGGCACCTCTTCGTCGGTCCCTTCGGCGACGCGGCGGTGGCGGATGCGGGCGCCGTCGGACTCGCGGATCTCGCGCAGCGAGATGCCGCGGCGGGCCACCGCGCTGTACAGCTTCACGGGCACGTTGAGGAGCCCGAAGCTGATCGAGCCGCTCCAGATCGCTCTAGCCATCGGCGTTCACTACCCGGATTGTTCCAGCCGCTCACCGGCTGCGGCAAACGCAGCGACCCAGCGGGAGGCATCTTGCGGGTGGTGCGCGATCATGCGGCGGTGCTGTTCGAGTTGCGGGACGTCAGCTTGGCTCGCGGTGAGCGCCGGGTCCTCCACTCGGTCAGCACGGACATCCCCGAGGGGGTCACCGCGATCGTCGGGCCGTCGGGCGCCGGCAAGTCGACCCTTCTGCGTCTGCTTGACCGGCTGGTCGATCCGGACGAGGGAACGATCTCCTACCGCGACCGGCCGCTGGGCTCCTACGACCCGCTGCCCCTGCGCCGTGAGGTCTCGCTGGTGCCGCAGCTGCCGGCGCTGCTGGAGGGTACGGTCGAGTCGAACATCGCCTACGCGGCGAAGCTCGCCGGCAAACCGGTCGACCCCCAGCGCTGCCTGTGCCTCGCCGGCCTCGACCCCGGTTTCGCCGGGCGCGACGTCGCCAAGCTCTCGGTCGGCGAGCAGCAGCGGGCCATGCTGGGGCGCGCCTTGGCACAACAGCCGAAGGTGCTGCTCCTTGACGAGCCGACCTCGGCGCTCGACCACGCCGCCCGTGACGCGATCGAGGCGACGCTCGCCGAGCTGCGCCGCGAGCTGGAGATCTCGATTGTCCTGGTCAGCCACGACCCCGAGCAGGCACGGCGCCTGGGTGACTGGGTCGTGCGCATGGAAGAGGGTAGAGCGACCGACAGCGGTCCTCTGGCGGAGGTCTTGGCGTGAGCACCTCGATCCACGTCTCCACCGGCCAGGTCGTCGCGACCCTCGCGCTGGTCGCCCTCGCCGCCGCCGTCTCCTTCTGGCGCAAGGCCGACCTCGAGCGCGACATCGGCATCGCCACGCTGCGCTCCTTCGTCCAGCTGACGGCGATCGGCTACGTGATCACCCTGATCTTCGAAGCCGACACGATCTGGCTCGTCCTCGCCCTGCTTGCCGTGATGGTCGTCTTCGGTGCGCTCACCGCGCGCAGCCGGGCCAAGGAGGTGCCGGGCGCCTTCTGGCCGCTGCTGATCGCGCTCGCGACCGCAGGTGCGATGACGCTCGGCCTTGTCGTCGCCCTCGGCGTCTTCGAAGCGACGGCGCGTTACCTCGTCCCCGTCGGGGGCATGGTGATCGGCAACGCGATGACCGCCTCGGCCGTGGCGCTCAACCGCCTCGGCGACGAGATGGCGGACTCGCGCGGCAGGATCGAGGCGACGCTCGCCCTCGGCGCCACTGCCACCGAAGCGGCGGCGCCCTCCGTTCGCCGCGCCCTGCGCTCGGGGATGATCGCCCTGGTCGACTCGACCAAGACCACCGGCCTGATCTTCTTCCCCGGCACGATGGTCGGCATGCTGCTGGCCGGGGCCGACCCGACCGACGCCGTCCGCCTGCAGCTGATCCTCCTCTACGCCCTGCTCGGCAGTGTTGCGATCGCCGGCCTCGTGGCGACCACCCTCGCCTATCGCAACTTCTTCACTCCAGCCCAGCAGTTGCGGGAGCTGAAGGAGCGCACCGAGTGATGATCGAACGCGCTTCGCTAATCGGTTCGAAGCCGGGATGTGCACGACCCAGCTCGCGCAGCAAAAGTCCGGCCTCCTCGGCGACCCGAAGGTGAGAGGTCGGGTCCGACTGTTCGCGACTGGTCGAGACTAGAGTCTTGGGGTCTCGTTTCGTCATCGGTCGCAGGTCCCACGCTTTGGTGCACGCCAACGAGGCCCTTTCAACCACGCTTTTGAGCCTGGGATCCGCGAGCTGCTCCGCGTAGTCGTCCAGCAGCGCGGCGACTGCTACCAGTTCCTCGACGCAGTGGCGCGGAACCCGCCCGAGCGCCTCCGCCAGCATTGCCTCGCCCCCCGACTCGAGTGCTAGCTCTGCGCAGCGGATGGAGGTGTCCGCGAGCGCAGTCGCTATGTCAAGTCGCGCGTTCTTGTCCTCTTCTCCGAGTGGAACGTCGTCGAGGAGCTTCAAAGTCGACCTGCGGAAAGGGATCGGAGTCCGATCCGAGAGCGCGAGGATGAATCGCTCAATGGTGCCAAGGACTACGAGGTCGGGCCTGATGTCGGGGGTCCGCTCGAGGACCGGCCCGTAGAGGCGTTTCGCCTCCGGTGTCAGTCGTGGGATCGAGATCCATGAGGCACCTGAGGCAGCTGCGGCGTCTTGAATGAGCCTCTCGGCGCGCAGCGAATCCAGCAGCTCTCCCACATTCGATTCTTCCGTGCGGAGACCGCCAGCCAGTGACTGTGGAGTGTGAGGCGAGTGGGCGAGCCATAGGATCAGGTCGAACTCGAGGAGCATCGCCTCAAGGGTAGATGGGTCGGGCGCCCTGCCTGCTTAGACTCGCTGGGGTGTCTCGCCAACAGCGCCTGACGCTGGTCGCGACGATCCTCGGCTCGACGGTCGTCTTCCTCGACGGGACCGTGGTCAACGTGGCCCTGCCGGCGATCGCCGATGGGCTCGATGCCGGGCTGGCTGGTCAGCAGTGGGTGGTCGAGGCCTACATGCTGACCATGGTCGCGCTGCTGCTCGTCGGTGGCTCGCTGGGCGACCAGTTCGGCCGGCGGCGGATCTTCGTCATCGGGCTCGTCGCCTTCGGCGCCACCTCGGCGCTCTGTGCGATCGCCCCCTCGGTCGAGTTCCTGATCGCCGCCCGCGCCCTGCAGGGGGTTGCCGGAGCGCTGCTCGTGCCGGGGTCGCTGGCGATCGTCGCCGCCACCTTCGAGGGCGCCGCCCGCGGCAAGGCGGTGGGCACCTGGACCGCCTGGACCGGGATCGCGACCGTGCTCGGGCCGGCCGGCGGCGGGGCGCTGATCGGTCTCACCTCGTGGCGGGCGATCTTCTGGGTCAACCTGCCGCTGATCGCGGCGACCGTGGCGCTGACCATGCACGCCGTGCGCGAGAGCCGCGACCCCGATGCCTACCGCGGCATCGACTGGACCGGGATCGGGCTCTCCGCGGCCGGGCTGGGCGGCCCGGTCTTCGCCCTGATCGAGCAGCCCACCCGGGGTTGGGGCGACCCGCTGGTCTGGATCCCGTTCGTCGCCGGCATCGCCTGCTTCGCGCTCTTCGTCCTCTACGAGACCCGCGCCCGTCATCCGATGCTCGACCTCGGCCTCTTCCGCATCCGCAACTTCGCCGTCGCCAACCTGACCACGCTGACCGCCTACGCCGGGCTGATCGGCGGCCTCTTCTTCGTCGGCCTCTTCCTCCAGCAGGTGGCCGGCTACTCGGCGCTGGAGGCCGGCCTGGCGACGACGCCGATCTCCCTGATCCTCTTCTTCCTCTCGCCGCGCTGGGGCCGGCTCGCCTCGGGCACTGGGCCGCGGCTGCCGATGACGATCGGCCCGATCGTCGGCGGCATCGGCCTGCTTGATGCTGCTGATGGTCGGTGCCGGCGGCGACTACGTCACCGAGGTGCTGCCCGGGATCCTCGTCTTCGGCCTCGGCCTCTCGGCCACCGTGGCGCCGCTGACAGCGACGGTGCTCGATTCGGTGGAAGAACGCCACGTCGGCATCGCCTCCGGGGTCAACAACGGCATCTCGCGGGTCGCGGGCCTGCTGGCGATCGCCGTCCTCGGTGCCGTCATCTCCGCCTACTTCGGCTCGACCCTCGACTCCAACCTCGGCGACCGCCCCCTCGGCCCCCGCGCTGAGCAGACGATTGCCGACGCCAAGGCACAACCGCTGGCGGTGCCGAAAACCGACGAGCTGCCGCCGGCACAGGCAGCGCGAGTGAGCACCGCCTCGGCCGACGCCTCCACCTCGGCCTTCCACCTGGGCATCGGCATCGCCGGCATCCTGATGATCGTCGGCGGCGCCGTCTCCGCCGTGGGCATCGAAAACCCGCGCCGCAAAGTGGAAGCTCTTCCCAGCCGGGGCTCCGCCCAGGCCGGCGAGTGCGGCCACGGCGCCGACGCGGACCGGACTTCGCCGGAGCTCGTCTGAGCCTGGGCCTGAAATAGGCTCCGCCCGATGCCAAAACCGATCGTCTTCTCGGGGATCCAACCCACCGGCCGCAAGCACCTCGGCAACTACATCGGCGCGATCCGCCAGTACATCGAGGGGCAGGAGCGGGGCGAGCCGGCGATCTTCTGCATCGTCGACCTGCACGCGATCTCGGTCGCCTTCGACCCGGCCGAACTGCGCGAGCGCCTCTACGACACGACCGCGATTCTGCTCGCCGCCGGCCTCAACCCCGAGCGCTGCATCTTCTTCCGCCAGTCCGACGTGCGCGAGCACACCGAGCTGACCTGGCTGCTCTCCTCGGTCACCGCCCACGGCGACCTCAACCGCATGCACCAGTTCAAGGAGAAGTCGGGCAAACAACGCGAGCTGGCTTCGGCCGCGCTCTTCTTCTACCCGGTGCTGATGGCCGCCGACGTGCTCGCCTACCGGGCGACCGAGGTGCCGGTCGGCGACGACCAGCGCCAGCACGTCGAGCTGATGCGCGAGATCGCCCGCCGCTTCAACGAGCGCTTCGGCGAGGCCCTGGTCGTGCCGGAGATGCGCATTCCGGATGTTGGCGCCCGGATCATGGACCTGCAGGAGCCGGAGCGGAAGATGTCGACAACCGGCGGCACTGAGGCCGGCACGGTCCTCGTCCTCGACGAGCCCGATGCGATCCGCAAGAAGTTTGGCAGCGCCGTCACCGACTCCGACCGCGAGGTGCGCCGGGCGCCCGAGAAGGCCGGCATCACCAACCTGATCGACGTCTACGCGGTTGCTCATGGCACCGACCCCGCCGCGGTCGAGCGCGAGTTCGAGGGGGCCGGCTACGGCGATTTCAAGAAGGCCGTGGCGGAGGCGGTCGTCGATTATCTCGCCCCGGTCCGCGAGCGCTACGCCGAGCTGCGCCCCGACGAGGCGGCGCTGGAGGCGGCCCTTGCGTCCGGTGCCGAGAAGGCGCGCGCGATCGCGGCCGGAACCCTCGTCGACGTCCGGGATCGCATGGGCATCGGCCCATCGCGTTAAGTTGAACGCGTGACCGTCGCCGAGCTGGACCTCGACCTCGACGTCTTCGCCGGTCCGTTCGACCTGCTGATGGCGGTCGTGCTGCGCGAGGAGGTGAGCCTGCTCGAGGTCTCGCTGGCCGAGGTCGTCGTCGCCTACGTCGAGCACCTCGAGCGCGAGGAGGAGCTGGAGCTCGACGTCGCAACCGAGTTCCTCATCCTGATCGCGGCCCTGCTCGAGCTGAAGTCGCGCCTGCTGCTGCCCGGCGAAGAGGAGGGCTTGGAGGACGTTACGCCGGAGGAGGCGGTCGAGGAGCTGGTCGCACGGCTGCTCGAGTACCGCCGCTACCGCGATGCCGCGGCGATGCTGGTTCAGCGCTTCGAGGCGGCGCGCGGCTACCTCTACCGCTCGGCGCCGCTGCCCCCGGAGCTGCGAAAGGTCGCGCTCGAGGCAGCGACGGCCGTCTACGACCCCGACCGCCTCGGGACCGCCCTCGGCGACCTGCTGACGGTGCCGCCGGAGCTGAACCTCGACCACATCCGCCCGACCGTCTCCCTGGAAAAGCGGCTGGGGGCACTACGCGCCGCCCTGCGCGCCCACTCGACGATCGACTTCGACGAGCAGTTCGGCGGCGAGGACAGGCTTACCCAGGCGGTGACCCTCTTCGCCCTGCTCGAGCTCTACCGCAAGGGTGAGGTGACCTGGGAGCAGTCGGAAGCCTTCGGGCCGATCCAGATCCGCAAGCGGGAGGCGGCCCAATGAGTGACCTGACGCGCACGATCGAGGCGCTGCTCTTCCTCTCCCCGCAGCCGGTCAACGCTCGCGACCTGGTCGAGGCCACCGAGGCGACGGAGGGTCAGGTGCAGGAGGCGATCGAGCTGCTGCGCGAGGACCTCGCCGAGGGCAAGCGCGGCGTCGTGCTGCGTGAGGTGGCGGGCGGCTTCTCCCTCGCCAGCGACCCGGCCAGCGAGGCCGCGGCACGCCGCCTGCTTGCCAAGCCGCGTACCCCGCCGCTGACCCAGGCCCAGGCCGAGACGCTGGCGATAGTGGCCTACCTGCAGCCGGTCACCCGCCCCGAGGTCGCCCGCATCCGCGGCGTCACCTCCGAGTCGGCGGTGCAGACCCTGGCCGAGCGCGGCCTGATCGAGGAGACAGGACGCTCACAGTTCGGGGCAGCAATCTTCAAGACAACCGAGCTCTTTGAGCGGCTGTTCGGGCTGTCCGGGTTGGAGCAGCTGCCGGACCCGTCGAAGTTCGACCCGACGCCTGAGGACGAGCGTGAGCTGCGGGAGCGACTCCTGAAGGCCGGGGAGCAACGCAGTGAGCCCTGAGGCCGGGAGGACCGGGGGAGGGTCCGCCGGAGCAACAGCGGGGAGGCTCCGTCAGACCCTCCCCCGGTCCTCCTGACGTGAGGCTCGCGAAGTTCCTTGCGCATGGGGGAGTCGCTTCGCGGCGGAAAGCTGAGGTGATCATCGGTAAGGGGCGGGTGACGGTTGGTGGGGAAGTTGTGACCGACCCGGCCAGGGATGTTGGAGCTGGGGATGACGTGAGGGTCGATGGCAGTCCGGTGGGGATCGAGGCTCGGGAGGTTTGGGCTGTGAACAAGCCGGCGGGAGTGGTGTCGACTGCGCGGGAGCCGGGGAGCAGGCCGGCTGTGGTTGAGCTGGTCCACTCGGTGGCTCGGCTTTATCCGGTTGGGAGGCTGGACGCGGACTCGACCGGGTTGCTGCTGCTGACCAACGATGGGGAGCTGGCTAACCGGCTTACGCATCCCCGCTATGAGGTGGAGAAGGCCTACCGGGTGGAGTTGCGACGGCCGCCTTCGGATGCCGATCTGCGGCGGCTGGCCAGTGGGGTGGAGCTGGAGGACGGCATGACTGCGCCGGCCGAGGTGAGCCGGCTTGGGGAGCGCGAGATCGAGGTCGTGCTGCGCGAGGGCCGCAACCGCCAGGTGCGCCGCATGACCGAGGCGGTCGGCAACGAGGTGGTCTCGCTGCGCCGTGTCCGCTTCGGTCCGATCGAGCTTGGTTCGCTGCCGCAAGGGCAGTCGAGGCGCCTTGCCGAGAACGACATCGCCCGCCTCTGGGAAGATTCGGGTCAAGATGAGTGAGGAGCGACTCTTCGCGGTGCGCGGTGCCGTGCAGGCCGAGGCCAACGAGGCCGAGGCGATCGTCGCGGCGACCGAGACCCTGCTGAGGGACCTCGTCGACCGCAACGCGCTGAGCGCGGGGGCAATGGTCAGCTGCCTCTTCACCACCACGGAGGACCTTGACGCCGAGTTCCCGGCCGTCGCCGCCCGCCGGCTCGGACTCGACTCGGTGCCGCTGATCTGCGCTCGCGAGATCGACGTGCCCGGCGCGATGCCACGAGTGATCCGGGCGATGGTCCACTACTACGCGCCGGTCGGCCACGAGCCCGCCCACGTGTATTTAGGCGCGACGCAAGAGCTGCGCGCCGACCTGCACGCAGCTCAGTAGACGGACCTTCGGCACAATGAGGCGATGAGCGTCACCTTCGCCGAGAAGCTCGCCCGCATGCCGGGCTACCAGGCCGGCGTGCCGACCGGACAGGCGCCGGAGGCGATCGCCTCCGGTGGAATCGCCCAGCTCGCCTCCAACGAGTCGCCGTTCCCGCCGCACCCGCAGGTGGTCGAGACGATCGCCGCGGCGGCGGGGGCGATGAACCGCTACCCCGACCCCGACGCGACGCTGCTGCGCAGCCGCATCGCCGAGCGCTACGACACCGAGCCGGCGAGGATCGCCGTCGGCAACGGCTCCTGCGAGATCCTGCTTGCCGCCGCCGAGGCGCTCTGCGAGCCCGGCGCGGAGATCCTCTACGCCTGGCCCGCCTTCTCGATGTACCCCTACCTGCCGGCGCTGACCGGCGCCCGCGAGATCCGCGTGCCGCTGGCCGAGGGCGACGTCCACGACCTCGACGCGATGGCGGCCGAGGTGACCGCGTCGACCCAGCTGGTCCTCGTCTGCAACCCGAACAATCCCACCGGCACCCACCGCCCCGCGGCCAAGGTCGCGGCCTTCTGCGATGCCCTGCCCGCGCACGTCACGGTCCTCCTCGACGAGGCCTACGTCGAGTTCCAGACCCACGACGATCCCGACGCGACGGTCGACCTGCTGGCCGGGCTGCCCAACCTCGTCGTCCTGCGCACCTTCAGCAAGTGCTACGGCCTCGCCGGGTTGCGGGTCGGCTACGCGCTCGGCTCACCCAAGTTCCGCGCGGCCGTCGACGCCGTGCGCCAGCCGTTCAGCGTCAACGCCCTCGCCCAGGCAGCGGGAGCCGAGGCGATCCTGCACTCCGACGACGTCACCCGCCGGGTCGAGAGCACGGTCGCCGAGCGCCTCCGCGTCGAGGAGGGCCTGCGCGCGCTCGGGCTCGCCACCTCCGAGACCCACGCCAACTTCTCCTGGGTCGACCTCGGCGACGCCGAGGAGGCAGACGTGGTCGCCGGCCTGGCTGAGCGCCAGATCGCCGTGCGTCCCGGCACGCCCCTCGGCGACCCCGGCCACATCCGCGTCTCCTACGGCACCGCCGAGGAGAATGGGCGCTTCCTCGCCGCCATGGGCGAAATCCTCGACTAGGTGGACTCATTCCGCTACACCTGCTACAAAGTCATGCAGGTGAAGCGAACCGCCGACACGACGCACGCAAACTGCGCAAGCGACGCTGTGTCCCTCCCTGCCCGTTTCTCCTATTTCTGGCGATTTAGCTAGGCGTTCGGCCGCGCGGTGAGAGCCGCACCCAAATAAGCACTGGTCGGACGTCGGACAGGTCCCCGCCCCGTGGCGCATCTTGTGCGGCGAGGCATAACCGGAAGTAGGCTTGTGAGCGTGGAGGACGGTGAAGGCAAAGTGATGATTGGAATGCAGGGCGAGACGCGGGACCGGGTCCGGGACCAGCGGATCGAGCGGATCGAGGAGCTCGTCTCCCCGGCGCGGCTGCTGACAGAGCTGCCCCTGGGCGAGGAGCGCGAAAAGGTGGTGGTGAGGGGCCGCGGCGAAGTCGGCAACGTCCTCGACGGCACCGACGACCGGATCCTGGCCGTGGTCGGCCCGTGCAGCGTCCACGACCCGGAGGCGGCGCTGGAGTACGCCGCCGAACTCGCCGAGCTCTCTCGCGAGCTGAACAAGGACGTGCTCGTGGCGATGCGGGTCTACTTCGAGAAGCCGCGCACGACGACCGGCTGGAAGGGCCTGATCAACGACCCTCACCTGGACGGGTCCGGGGACGTCAACACGGGCCTGCGCATGGCGCGCAAGCTGCTGCTCGAGGTGCTCGACCTCGGGCTGCCCGTGGGCACCGAGTTCCTCGACCCGATCACGCCGCAGTACATTGCCGATGCGATCTCCTGGGGCGCGATCGGCGCCCGCACGGCGGAGAGCCAGACCCACCGCCAGCTCGGCTCCGGCCTCTCGATGCCGGTCGGCTTCAAGAACCGCACCGACGGCGACATCCAGGTCGCCGTCGACGCCGTGCGCGCCGCCGCGGCTCCCCACGCCTTCGCCGGGATCGACGACGCCGGCAAGCCGGCCGTCCTCTACACCACCGGCAACTCCGACGGTCACGTGATCCTGCGCGGTGGCCGGGGCGCGCCCAACTACGACCAGGAAGGCATCGCCCACGCGCTGATGCTGCTGCGCGACGCCGGCCTGCGCGAGCAGGTCGTGGTCGACGCGTCCCACGACAACAGCCGTAAGGATCCCTCGAGGCAATTCCTCGTCGCCGGCCAGATCGCTGACCAGATCGCCGACGGCAACCGCCAGATCGCCGGCGTCATGCTCGAGTCCTTCCTGGTCGAAGGCCGCCAGGACGTCGGCGACGGCAGCGATCTCGTCTACGGGCAGTCGATCACCGACGCCTGCATGGACTCGGAGACGACGGCGACGCTGCTGCGCCAGTTCGGTGCCGCGGTGAAGGCTCGGCGCGGCGAAGAATGAGAGTCGCCGTTCTCGGCGTCGGCCTGATCGGAGGCTCGATCGGGCTCGCCGCCCGGCAGCGGCTGCAGAGCGATGTCGCCGGTTTCGACCCCGACCCGGCGACCCTCGAGCGGGCCCTGGCCGAGGGAGTCCTCGACCGCGCCGCGAGCACGCCCGCCGAGGCCTGCGAGGGCGCCGAGGTGGTCTTCTGCGCGGCTCCGGTCGCCGGCCTGGCCGAGCTCGCGGCGACCGCACTGGAGATATGCGGCCCCGACGCGGTCGTCACCGATGTCGGCTCGACCAAGCGCGACATCGTCGCCGCACTCGGCTCCGACGAGCGCTTCATCGGCGGGCACCCGCTCGCGGGGGCCGAGACTTCCGGCGTCGAGAACGCCCGTGAGGACCTCTTCGAGGGGGCCCGCTGGTACCTCACCCCGAGATCGCAGCGCTCCAGCGGCCTCCTCTACGACCGGCTCTACAGGACGGTTGGCGGGCTTGGTGCACGCGCCCAGGCGATCGACGCCGAGACGCACGACCGCCTGATGGCGACCGTCAGCCACCTGCCGCACGTGGTCGCCAACGTGCTGGTCAGCCAGGCGGCGGACGAGCTGACCCGCGATTCCGAGCGGATGCCCGAGGTCGGTCCCAGCTTTCGCGACACGACCCGCGTCGCCGGCGCCAACCCGGCGATCTGGGGCGACATCTTCGCCAGCAACCGCGAGGCGGTGGCTGAGGCGGTCGACGCGGTCGCCGCGCGCCTGCGCGAGGCCGCCGAGCTGATCCGCGGGGGCGAGCGCGAGGCGGTCGCCGAGTGGCACTCTGCCGCCGCCGCCGACCGCCGCCGCCTGCTGGAGGCCGAGCTCTCCGGCGAGGAGCTGCGTGAGCTGCGCATCGTCGTCGCCAACCGCCCGGGCACGATCGCCGAGCTTGCCCTCGCCCTCGGCGAGGCCGGCGTCAACATCGAGGACATGGCGCTCCACCCGGCTCCCGATATGACCTCCGGGGCGGTCTCGCTCTGGGTCGCGGGCGACGCGCAGGCGGCCCGCGCGACGGACCTGGTGCGCGGGCTGGGCCACAGTGCCAGCGTCGTCGGAGACGGCGAGTAAGGCGAGCGGCGTGGCGACGCGGTTCGATCCGAGCGGCTCCCTGCGCGGACGGCTGTGTCCGCCAGCCGACAAGTCGATCTCCCACCGCGCGGCCCTGATCGCGGCGATGGGAGAGGGGGAGGCGACGATCGAGGGTTACCTCGACTCCGCCGACACCCGCTCGACCCTGGCCGCGGTGCAGGCGCTCGGTGCCGAGGTCGAGGGTGCCGGCCCGGGTGCGATCGAGCCGGCGATCCGCGTGCGCGGGGTCGGGTTGCGCGGCGCCAAGCCGGCGCGGATCGACGTCGGCAACGCCGGCACGCTGCTGCGCCTGCTGCCGGGCTGGCTGGCGGGGCAGGCGGAGGGTAGCTGGACGCTCGACGGCGACGACTCGATCCGGCGGCGCCCGGTCGACCGGATCGCAGCACCCCTGCGCGAGATGGGCGCCCGGCTGAGCTGTCGCGAGGACCGGCTGCCGCCGCTGGCGGTCGAGGCCGCGCCGCTGAAGGGGATCTCCTACGAGCTGCCGGTTGCCAGCGCCCAGGTCAAGTCGTGTCTGCTCTTCGCCGGGCTGCTCGCCGAGGGCGAGACGTGGGTCGGGGAGCCCCTGCGCAGCCGCGACCACACCGAGCGGATGCTGGCGGCTGCCGGAGCGGACGTCACCTGGCTGGAAGGCGGCGTCTCGGTGCGGCCGGCCGAGGCCCTGGAGCCGGGCGAACTGGCAATCCCGGCGGACTTTTCCTCGGCGGCCTTCTTCCTTCTCGCGGCGCTTCTCGTTCCCGGCAGCGAGGTCGAGCTGCCGCGCGTGGGCATCAACCCGACCAGGACCGGCCTGCTCGGCGTGCTCGAGCGGATGGGCGCCGAGGTCGAGGTGGAGGTCGAAGCGGTCGGTAAGCACGGCGGGGAGCCGGTCGGGACGATCCGGGCGCGCGCGGCGGAGCTGCGCGGGACCGAGGTCGGCGGGAAGGAGATCCCGCTGGCGATCGACGAGCTGCCCCTGATCGCCCTCGCCGCTTGCTTCGCCGAGGGCGAGACGACGATCCGCGACGCCGCCGAGCTGCGGCGCAAGGAGTCCGACCGGATCGCCACCACCTGCGAGGCCCTGGCCGCACTCGGAGCCACGGTCGAGGCGGGGGAGGACGGGATGCGGATCGAGGGGGAAGGCGGCCTGCGCGGTGGCGCGATCGACTCCCACGGCGACCACCGGATAGCCATGTTGGCGGCCGTCGCCGGCCTCGCCTCGCGCGAGGGCGTCGTGGTTGAGGGCATGGGGGCGGCGGCGATCAGCTACCCCGATTTCGAGTCCGACCTGGCCTCGCTGCTGGGTAGCAGCGGCTGATCCGCCCCGCCCATACGCTGCCGCCATGGTCATTGCGATCGACGGGCCCGCCGGGGCCGGCAAGTCCACAGTTGCCCGCGCCCTGGCGGAACGGCTCGGCTTCACCTACCTCGACTCCGGGGCGATGTACCGCTGCGTGGCCCTCGCTGCGCTCGAACGCGATGCAGACCCCGGCGACGGAGAGGCGATGGGCGAGCTGGCGGCGTCGCTTGCGATCGGCTTCGACGGCGAGCGGGTCGAGCTCGACGGGCGCGACGTCGGCGCCGCGATCCGCGAGCCGCAGGTCACCGAGGTGTCCTCGCGCGTTTCGGTGCACCCGGCGGTGCGCGAGGCGATGGTCGCCGGGCAGCAGCGGCTGATCGCCGCCGGCCGCTACGTCGCCGAGGGCCGTGACATCGGCACCGTGGTCAGTCCCGATGCGCCGCTGAAGGTCTTCCTCACCGCCTCCCCGCAGGAGCGGGCGCGCCGCCGGGCCGAGCAGACGGGAGAGGACCCCGCGGACGTCCTGGCCGCCCAGCGCGAGCGCGACGCCCGCGACGAGACCCGCGAGCACAGCGCCCTGCGGCCGGCCGAGGACGCGGTCGAGCTCGACACCACCGGCCTCGCCCTCGACGAGGTCGTCGATCGTGTCGAGGCCCTCGCCCGCGAGCGGGGCCTGGCGTGAGCCTGCCCGTCGTCGCCGTCGTCGGCTTCCCCAACGTCGGCAAGAGCACGCTCGTCAACCGGCTCGCCGGCGGACGGGAGGCGGTGACCCACGCCGAGCCCGGCGTCACCCGCGACCGCAAGCGCGTGCGCTGCGAGTGGAACGGCGTCGCCTTCGAGCTGCTCGACACCGGCGGCATCGACATAGAGGACGAGTCCGAGCTTGCCCGCGACATCCAGCGCCAGGCGCGGATGGGGATGGCCGAGGCCGACGTAGTGATGCTCGTCGTCGACGCGAGGGCCGGTGTGCGGGCCGGCGACGCCGAGCTGGCCGAGACCCTGCGCGGCGCCGAGGTCCCGGTCCTCGTCGTCGCCAACAAGCTCGACCGGCCCGAGGACGAGCACATGAGTGCGGAGCTGAACAAACTGGGGCTCGGCGAGCCGCTCGGCGTCTCGGCCACGCATGGCCTCGGCAGCGGCGACCTGCTCGATCGCGTGGTCGAGCTGCTCGGCGAGCACGCCCAGCCCGGCGAGGAGGACGACGCGGTCAGGGTCGCGGTGATCGGCCGCCCCAACGCCGGCAAGTCCTCGCTGGTCAACGCCTTCCTCGGTTCCGAGCGGGTGATCGTCTCCGACGTGGCGGGCACCACCCGCGACTCGATCGACACCGAGGTCGAGGTCGACGGGCGCCGCGTCGTCCTCGTCGACACCGCCGGCCTGCGCCGCCGCTCCAAGGTCGCGGGTACGGTCGACTACTACGCCCAGCTGCGCTCCGAACACGCGGTCGAGCGGGCCGACGTCGCGATCGTCGTCTGCGACGCCTCCGACGGCGTCACCGCCGAGGACCTGCGGGTGGCCGAGATCGCGATGAAAGCCGGCTGCGCGACGCTGCTGGCGATGAACAAGTGGGACGTCACCCGCACCGACATCGACGACGCCCGCGCCCGGGTCACGCGCAAGTCGCGCCTCCGGCCCGCCGTCGTCACCTGCTCGGCGACGCGCGGGCGCAACGTCCACAACCTGTTGCCGAAGGCGCTGGAGCTGGCCGACAAGGCCGAGGAGCGGATCCCCACGCCGGAGCTCAACCGGTTCGTCGCCGACGCCGTCGCCAAGACGCCGCCGCCCTCGCGACGCGGTCGCCGTCTGCGCCTCTACTACGCGGCCCAGGTCGGCGAGCGGCCGCCGCGGATCGCGATCCAGGTCAACGACCGCAAGCTGATCGTCCGCGACTGGGCCTACCACCTCGAGAACCGCCTGCGCGAGACCTATGGCCTCGAGGGCATCCCCCTGGTCATCGACTTCGTGCCGCACTCGGGCCGACGGCGCACGTGACACGGCGCACATCGGCGTCCTCGGTCGCTCGCGTGCAGAGCACGCCACGCTCCCTGCGTCCTTGATCTGCTTGGTCACGCGCGCCCTCGACGGCGACGGTAGGCTTCGACCATGTCCGAGTACCTCTTCACCTCGGAGTCCGTCACCGAGGGGCACCCCGACAAGGTCTGCGACCAGATCTCCGACGCCGTGCTCGACGCGGTGATGGCGGAGGACCCCGAGGGCCGCGTCGCCTGCGAGTCCCTGGTCAACACCGGCATGGCGGTGGTCTCGGGCGAGATCTCGACCGAGGTCCACCTCGACGTGCCGGAGCTGGTCCGTGAGACGATCCGCGAGATCGGCTACGACCACGGCGACTACGGCTATCACTGCGACCACATCTCGGTCCTGGTCTCGCTCGACAAGCAGTCGCCCGACATCGCCCAGGGTGTCGACGCGGCCTACGAGACGCGGACCGAGCCCTCGGTCGAGGACGAGCTGCTGATCGCCGGCGCGGGCGACCAGGGGATGATGTTCGGCTACGCCTCCGAGGAGACGGAGGCGCTGATGCCGATGCCGATCCACCTCGCCCACCGGCTGGCCGAGCGGCTCGCCGCGGTGCGCAAGGACGGCACCCTCGACTACCTCGGGCCCGACGGCAAGACCCAGGTGACGGTGCGCTACGCCGAGGGCCGCCCGGTGGGGGTCGAGAAGCTGTTGATCTCCACCCAGCACGCGGAGGGGGTCGAGTCGGAGTCGAAGATCAAGCCCGACCTCTGGGAGAGCGTCGTGCTGCCGGTGCTCGGCGCCGAGGCCCCCGGCCTCTTCGACGAGGTAGAGCTGCGCAAGCACTTCCTCGTCAACCCGACCGGCAAGTTCGTGATCGGCGGTCCGGTCGGCGACGCCGGCCTCACCGGCCGCAAGATCATCGTCGACACCTACGGCGGCATGGCCCGCCACGGCGGCGGCGCCTTCTCCGGCAAGGACCCCTCCAAGGTCGACCGCTCAGCCGCCTACGCGGCCCGCTACGTGGCCAAGAACGTCGTCGCCGCCGGACTCGCGCAGCGCTGCGAGGTCCAGGTCGCCTACGCGATCGGCGTCTCCCGCCCGATCTCGCTGATGGTCGAGACCTTCGGCACCGGCAAGCTGCCCGATGAGCGCATCTCCGAGCTGGTCGAATCCGAGTTCGACCTCCGCCCCGGCGCCTTCCGCGGCTATCTCGATTTGCACCGGCCCATCTTCAGTCAGACGGCCGCCTACGGCCACTTCGGCAGGGAGGGCGACGCCTTCACCTGGGAGAGGACCGACAGGGCCGAGAAGCTCAAGGCGGCCGCGGGTCTCGAAGCGGCTCCCGCCTGACGCATCTTGTAGGGGGAGCCTGGCCGTCCTCCAGTCGAATTGAGCACCGCGCGTGAGCGCGGTGCAACCAGGAGCGCGGCCTAGCGCCGCGCAAGCACCGGATTGCATAGGCCGCAGCCGGATGGCGTTGCGGGGAAAGATCTTTCGAGGATTGGCAGTGCCCTCGGGGGGCGAGCTTTTCGAAGCTCACGGGCTGTTGAGGGGACGCCGGCGTCCCGCCTAAGCAGGCGGCTGTGCTTCGCCCAGACCGTGTTCACCGGCTGCGTTTGCGCCGGTCGCCTGGTCGACGCTGTGGACTACGTCCTGGGGGTCGGCCACGCCGGCGAAGACGAAGTTGTAGTCGTCGCCCGCCGCGGTGTCGAAGTCGACGTCGCCGATCTGCATCACGCGCTGGTAGACGGACTGCTTGTAGTTGACGTTCTGCACGCGCTCCAGCCGCGTCTCCTGGACCTCGCGGGAGATGATGCCGCGGCGGATGTTGAGGCGGCGGTCGGTGATCGTGTAGGTCGTCGCGACCCGCTTGACGAAGCCGGCCAGGACCGTCACGCCGACGATTACGAGGACGACGAGGAAGACCGTGCCACTGCCGGCGCCGAAGAGCTTGAAGATCACGCCGACGAGCGCCGCGACGAGGATTCCCTTCAGGTAGAAGCCGAGGATCGCCCGCCACGAGGGGTGGCCCTGGAAGATCACCCGCTCTCCCGGGCTGAGGTTCAGCGCCATCGAGCGGCAGCATACCCGCGGTGTCCGCCACCCTCCATACCGTGACTCCGATGTCCATCGCCAAGGTCGAGCCGCTCACCACCGCACGCGCCCTGCGCGGGCCCTTCGACTACCGGCTGCCCGAGGCGATGGCCGGGCTCGAGGTCGGCAGCGTGGTCCGGGTGCCGTTCGGGCGCCAGCGGATCCTCGGTGTCGTGGTCGGGCTCGCCGAGTCCTCCGAGTTGCCCCCCGAGCGGCTGGCGGAGCCGATCGAGGCGCTCGAGGCCGGTGCTCCGCCGGAGCTCGTCCGGCTCGGGCTTTGGATCGCCCGCGAGTACTGCTCGACCGCCTCACGCGGCCTGCAGTTGGCGCTGCCACCCGGAACCGGCGCCGCGGGGCAGCGGGTGCGCTCGCGGCTGGAGCTGCGGGCGGAGATCGCCGCCGCGGGCGAGGAAGCCCTCAGCGGCGGCGAGCGGTTGGGGGTGAAGCAGCGAGCGGTGCTCGAGGCGCTGCGGGCGGGGGAGATGTCGGCGGCGGAGTTGGCCAGCGCGGTCGGCTCTGACCGTGCCGTCCTGCGCCGCCTCGAGGAGCGCGGCCTGATCGCCACCCGCAGCTCACGGGTGCGGCGCCGCTCCGCCCAGCCGGACGTCGGGGCGGCCGCTGGCCGGCCCGAGCTGCTCCCCGAGCAGGTCGCGGCGGTGGAGGGGATCGTCTCCGCGCTCGACGGCGAGGCCGAGGCACCGCGCGAGGTCCTCCTGCACGGCGTCACCGGTTCGGGCAAGACCGAGGTCTACCTGGCGGCGGTCGAGGCGGCCCTGGCCCGGGGCCGCGGCGCGATCGTCCTCGTCCCCGAGATCGGCCTCGCCCCGCAGGCGGTGGCGCGCTTCCGGGCGCGGCTGGGCGACCGCTTCGCCGTCCTGCACTCGGCCCTCTCCGACGGCGAGCGCTACGACGAGTGGCGCCGTCTGCGCAGCGGCGAGGCGAGCGTCTGCGTCGGCCCCCGTTCGGCCGTCTTCGCCCCGCTCGCCGACCTCGGGTTGATCGTGATCGACGAGGAGCACGACGCCTCCTACAAGCAGGAGGGCGATCCCTGCTACGACGCCCGGTCCGTCGCCCGCAAGCGGGCTGCGGACTGCGGTGCCGTGCTGGTCGCCGGCACCGCGACGCCGCGACCGGAGACCTGGCTGGAGATGCCGCGCCTGGAGCTGCCGCGCCGCGTCGACGGTCGCGCGATGCCACCGGTGCGGGTGCTCGACATGCGCGAGGCCGACCCCCGGTCCGGTCCGCTGCACCCGCAGACCTGGGAGGCGCTGGGAGCCGTGCGCGAGGCCGGCGCGAAGGCGATCGTGATGGTCAACCGCCGCGGCTTCGCCCCCTGGCTCACCTGCCGCTCCTGCGGCAGGCACTGGGATTGCCCCAACTGCGACGTCTCGCTGATCGTCCACCGCCACAGCGGCCGCCTCGTATGTCACCACTGCGCCCACACCGAGCCGCTGCCGCGCGCCTGCGCCGAGTGCGACTCGACCACCCTCTCCCAGGCGGGGGTGGGGACGGAGCAGATCGAGGCCCTGCTGGCCGAGCGGTTGGCGCCGATGTCGGTCTTCCGCCTCGACGCCGACACCGCCGGCGGTCGCGGCGCGCACGCCCGCATCCTCGCCGCCTTCGGCGAGGCGGAGTCAGCCGTCCTCGTCGGCACCCAGATGGTCGCCAAGGGGCACGACTTCCCCGAGGTGACCCTGAGCGCGATCCTCGACGCCGACGCGACCCTCAGATTCCCCGACTTCCGCGCCGCCGAGCGGACCTTTGCCATGGTCGCCCAGCTCGCCGGCCGGAGCGGCAGGGGCCCGGCGGGCGGCGAGGTGATCGTCCAGACCCTGGCCCCGACCGCGCCCAGCATCGTCCACGCCGCCGGCCACGACGCCACGGCCTTCCTCGCCGAGGAGGTCGAGCGGCGCAGGGCGCTGCGCTACCCGCCCTTCTCCCACCTGACCCGGATCGTGCTCAAGGCCGAGGTCGAGGGGCGGCTCGACCGCGCCGCCGCCGAGCTGGCAGACGCCCTCTCGACCGCCATCCCCGACGACACCGACCTGCTCGGCCCGGCGCCGATGTTCCGCATCCGCAACCGCCACCGCCGCCGCTTCCTGCTCAAGGCCACAGACCGCGAGGCGACGATCGCCGCGGTCCGCGACACGGTCGACTCCCTGGCCGCCAACCGCGCCCTGCGCGACGTCGCGATCTCGGTCGACGTCGATCCGCAGTAGGGGCGTCCTTCCAAGACCGCCGGGGTATGGGGGGAAGAGTCTTGCCCGCCGGAGCCTTAAGAGCGAGTGAGCTTTGGGTATTTCGCCACCGGCGTAGTGGCAGACATTGCGAATGGGCGGATCACGCTCGCGGAAATCGGCGCGATCGGTCTGATCGGAGGCATCGTCGGAGAGTCGCTTGTGCGCATCGGGCGTAGCTTCGGCTTGGACGTTGGCATCGACGGATGGCGCGAGGGAATGTTCTTTGGGGGATTGATGGCGTTGACTTGGTGGATAGTTGCTCAGGTCGGTGCGTAAGATGAGATCCATGTGGACGAATCGGCTCATGGTCGTCTTGGCCATTGGGATGGGGATGACCGCCGGTCTCTTGAATCTGCATGGGGACACCTTTGTCCTGCTTATGCCAGTGCTCGTTTGCCTGCTCATGGTTGCGGTGCGGACGCTTGAAGTTAGGTCGCGGTCCCGTCATCGCTCGCTTCGCTGAGCTTCTCCTCCGACTGCGGCAAGGCCGGTCCATAGAATTGACTCGTGAGCGATCGGGCTGAGACCGATATCGACGACGCCGAGCGCGAAGAGCTCGAAGCGGAGCTGCTGGAGCGGCGCGAGGCCGCGCTGGCCCACGTGGTCAAGTTCGGCGATCCGGTGTTGAAGAGCGTGGCCTCGCCGGTGCGCGAGTTCGGGCCCGAGCTGCGGGCCGACGTCGAGCGGATGATCGCGATCATGCGCGACGCGATGGGGGTCGGGCTGGCCGCCACCCAGCTCGGCGTGTTGCGTCGCCTACTCGTCTTCCAGGCGGCTCCCGACAGCGAGCCGACGGCGCTGGTCAATCCTGAGATCGAATGGCTCTCAGACGAGGTAGTCCTCGCCGAGGAGGGCTGCCTCAGCCTGCCCCGCGTCTCGATGGACGTCGAGCGCTCGCTGCACGCGCGGATCGGCGGGCGCGACGTCGAGGGTGCTGAGATCCGGATCGAGGCCTCCGGCCTCGAGGCGCGCGTGCTCCAGCACGAGATCGACCATCTCGACGGTGTGCTGATCCTCGACCGCGCCCCCCGCCAGCAACGCAAGGGTGCCCTTCGCGCCCTGCGAGAGGGCGACAGCTACAGCCCGCCGCTAGCCGACGAGGACGAGGTGGGCGAGGGCGAGCACCGCGAGCCTCGCACCGACGCGTGAGAACGGTCTACCTCGGCACCTCGGAGTTCGCTGCGGTCGTGCTGCGCCGGCTCGCCGAGTCCACCCATCGCCCCCTGCTCGCCGTCACCCCGCCCGACCGGCCGAAGGGCCGCGGCCGGCGCACCCAGTCGCCCCCCGCCGCCGAGGCCGCGCGCGAGCTGGGGATCGAGCTGCTCCAGGCTGCCGACGTCAACGAGGAGGCGGCGCTGGAGCGGATCCGCGCCGTGCGCCCGCAGGCGCTCGCGGTCTGCGCCTTCGGACAGATCGTCCGCGAGCCGCTGCTCTCGGAGTGGCCGATGCTCAACGTGCACCCCTCGCTCCTGCCCCGCTGGCGCGGCGCTGCGCCGATCGAGCGCACGATCATGACCGGGGACGAACGCACCGGGACATGCGTGATGCAGGTGACGGAGGGGCTCGACTCCGGCCCCCTCGCCCTGCGCGAGGAGACCCCGGTCGGCGCCGAGGAAGACTTCGAGGCGCTCTCGGCGAAGCTCGCTGCGCTCGGCGGCGACCTCCTGGTCGGGGCGCTCGACCTGTTGGCCGAGGGAGCGCTCGAGTTCGCCGAGCAGGACGAGGAAGGGGTCACGTACGCGGAGAAGATCGGCGCCGAGGAGCGCCGCCTCGATCCCTCGCGCTCGGCGGCTGAGCTCGCCCGGGTCGTCCGCGCCCTCACCCCCCACGTCGGCGCCTATCTCGAGACCGGCGGTGGCGAGCGGCTCGGGGTTCGCCGCGCCCGACCGGTCGACGTCTCGGTCAAGGTCGGTGAGCTGCGCGCCGAGTGGGGGGCTCTGCTGCTCGGCTGCGGCCAGGGGGCACTGCGCTTGGAGGTCGTGCAGCCGGCCGGGGGCAGGCCGATGGCGGCGGACGCCTTCCTCCGCGGTCATCCGCTGCCGAAGCTGTGATTGCGCCAGCCCGTCTGCTCGCCTTCGAGACGATCAGGGCGACCTTCGAGGAGGGCGCCCACACCGAGCGGGCCTTTCGCGAGGCTGCCGACCCGCGCGAGCTCGACGGTCGCGAGCGGGCCCAGGCCCAGCGGCTCGCCTTCGGCGCGGTGCAGCGGCGAGGGACGATCGACGCCGCCCTCGACCGGCTCGTCGACCGGCCCCTGCGCCGGCTCGACCCGCCCGTCCTGGCCGGCCTGCGGCTGGGCGCCTACGAGCTGCTCTTCGCCGACGGAACGCCCGATCACGCCGCCGTCGACCAGGCGGTCGAGCTGGTCAAGCGAGCCGGCGCCGCCCACGCCTCGGGGTTCGTCAACGCTGTCCTGCGCCGCGCCGCCCGCGAGCGCGACGCTCTTGTGTCGTTCCTGCTCGGCGACGACTCGACCCTAGAGACGGCCTCCATCGCGCACTCGGCCCCACTCTGGCTGGCGCAGATGTGGTGGCGCGAGCTCGGGGCCGAAGACGCCCGCTCGCTGCTTGCGGCCTGCAACGAGCCTTCCGAGCACGCCTTCCGGGTCAACACCCTCCGCACCGACCCCGACGCGGTCCTGTCCAAGCTGCACGAAGCGGGTGTCGACGCCCACATTGAGGATGGGCCCCTGGCTGCGCCGGAGATGGTCGTGGTCGAGGGACGGACGGGGGACCTCGTGCCGGAGCTCGTCGCGGCGGGAGAGCTGACCCCGCAGAGCCGCGGCTCTGCCGCCGTGGTCGAGCTTCTGGATCCCCGGCCCGGACAGCAGGTGCTTGACCTCTGTTCCGGGCCGGGGATCAAGACCGGCCAGATCGCGGCGCGGATGGAGGACCGCGGCGAGGTGATCTCGGTCGAGAGCGACCCCGCGCGGGCAGCCGAAGTGGCGGGCCAGGCCCAGCGCCTGGGCCTGCGCAGCGTCACCGTGATCGAGGCCGACGCCGGCGCGGCGGGCATGGCACCCGGCTTCGACCGCGTCCTACTCGACCCGCCCTGCTCGGATCTCGGTGCGCTCGCGTCCCGGCCGGATGCGCGCTGGCGCAAGTCGCCACAGGCGATCGAGCGCCTGGCCGGGGAGCAGCGGCAGCTGCTGGTGCGGGGCCTGGAAGCGCTTCGGCCCGGCGGCCTGCTCGTCTACTCGACCTGCACGATCTCGCGTCGCGAGAACGAGGATCAGGTCACGGGCCTCCTCGCTGGGGCCGAGTCCGGCGACGTCCCGACCTTCGCGGTCGACGACCTCGGCACCCTCGCCCCTGGCCTCGCTTCGCCCGCCGACGGCCGCTGCCTGCAGGTCCGGCCCGACCGCGATCGCACCACCGGATTCTTCATCTGCCGCCTGAGGCGCGATGATGGTCCCGATGACTGAGCCTCCGGCAGCAGAGGGCTTGATGCGCAGGGCCGCCTGTCCCGGCTGCAACGAGCCGTGGCTGCGCCCTACGCAGCTCCCGGGCCGCTTCCGCTGCGTGTACTGTCTGCGCCGCTTCGAGCTCGTCTCGCAGTGCCCCAACTGCGGCGAGCACCAGACGATCGCCCGGATGAGCACCACCGAGGACATGACCTGCCAGACCTGTCGCCACTCAATGCTGACCCCCATATGAGCGAGCGGATGGGGGAGCTGATCGCCTCGCCGAGGGTCGCGCCCTCGATCCTCTCGGCCGATTTCGCACAGCTGGGCAGCCAACTGGGCGAGGTGATGGACGCCGGCGCGCGGGTGATCCACTTCGACGTGATGGACGGGCACTTCGTCCCCCCGATCACAATTGGGCCGCTCGTCGCATCCTCGATCGCCGACCGGGTCCACGCCGCGGGAGGCGCCGTCGACGTCCATCTGATGATCGAGCGCCCGGAGCGCCAGATCGAGGCCTTCGCCGAAGCCGGTGCCGACTCGATCACCTTCCATGAGGAGGCGACCCCGCACGCTCACCGGACCCTTGCCGCGATCCGCGAGCTCGGCTGCCTCGCCGGCATCGCGATCAACCCGGGCACCCCGGTCGAGGCGATAGCCGAGCTGCGCGGCCTCGCCGACATCGTCCTCTGCATGACCGTCAACCCGGGCTGGGGCGGCCAGGCCTTCATCCCCGGCTCCCCCGACAAGGTCTCGCGCCTGAAGCCGCTGGCCGGCCATGCGAAGATCGAGGTCGACGGCGGAATCGACGCCTCGACCGCCGGTCCGATCGCGACAGCCGGCGCATCCCTCTTCGTCGCCGGCTCAGCCGTCTTCGGATCGAATGATCCAGCTGCCGCCTACAAGGAGATCACCGCCGCGGCCGGTGCTGCTTGAAGCAAGTCCCGAGGGACTGAGGCCAAGCAGATCAAGGAACTCGCGCTGGCGCGCTCGCACCCCGCCTTCGGCGCGGGTCGCGCGGCGTGCCACCACCAAGCACGCGAGCGACCGAGGACGCCGATACGCGCCGGCCTCAGCCCCTCGCGATCAAGGCACCAATCGCCTCTTGCCACCAGGCGCGCTCTGCCGGTTCGTCGGGACCCACCCGCTGGGCGCGATGTTCGCACCAGCTCGCCAGTGAGCGGCGGTCTCCCACGGCGACCACCGCTTCGGTGGTGAGCGCGTAGCGGCCGTCGGCCAAGGCGACGAGCGCGCTGGCGCGATCCCTCCGGCTGCGCAGCACCGAGACGACCGCGATGCCGTTCACCGAGCTCGGGGCCGACGGGTCCTCGATGTCTCCGCCCGGTCCGACCGAGAAGATCTGCGGCGCACCCCGCTGCGGCAGGCGGGGAGGTGCGGGGGCACCCACAGGGCCCTCGTGCCAGCGTCTCGTCATTTCCTCGACCTCCTCGCGCAGCTCGCTGCGGACGAGAATGTGGAGCTCGTCTCCCTCGCGCACCACGGTCGAGCCGCGTGGCGGAATCGCGTGCCCGTCGCGGACGATGACGTTGACCAGCGCGTCGCGCGGCAGCCCCAGTTCCCGCACCAGGTGACCGGCGGCCGCGGCGCCGGGCTTGAGCCGGTAGGAGACGACGTCGCCGCCCATGCGGCGGATCCGTCCCGACTCGAGCAGCCTCCGCGGTAGCGCCGGCTCGTCGGTGGTCAGCCCGAGCCGCTGTGCCAGAGGCTCGAAGCTTGCCCCCTGGACCAGGGTCGAGGTGACGACGACGAAGAAGACGATCGCGAACAGCTCTTCGCCGCTGCCCACCCCGGCGACGACGGGGAAGGTGGCGAGCCAGATCGGCGTCGCGCCGCGCAGCCCGGCCCAGCCGAGCATCGCCCGCTCGCGGATGTCGAGCGGCGAGAGGGCGGTCGCAGCGAAGGCGGCAAGGGGACGGGCGAGCAGGATCAGCACGGCCGAGAGCGCGAGGCTTTGCCAGGCGACGTCGCCGAGCGTGCTGGGGAAGACGAGCAGGCCGAGCAGGATGAAGAGCCCGATCTGGGCGACCCAGCCGACGCCCTCGTGGAAGGCGACGATCGTGCGCCGCGCCGGGATGCGAGCTGAGCCGAGGGCGAGGGCGGTGAGATAGATCGCGAGGAATCCCGAGCCGTGGGCGATCTCCGCCAGGCCGAAGGAAAGCCCGGCGATCGCGATCGTCGCCACCGGGTAGATCCCGTCGGTCGGCAACTGCGCCCGGTCGAGGGCGATGACGGCAATCCGGCCCAGGGCCAGGCCCACCACGGCGCCGATCGCCAGTTTCATGGCGAGCAGGGCGGCCATGTCGGCGAGGCCGTAGCCGGGCTCCTGGATCCATTCGATGAAGCCGATCACGAGCAGCAGCGCGACCGGGTCGTTCATCCCCGACTCGCCCTCCAGCGAGCGCGCGAGCTTCTTCTTCAGGGTCGAGCGGCGCAGCACGGCGAAGATCGCCGCCGAGTCGGTGGCGGCGATCGCGGCACCGACGATCATCCCTTCGAGCACGCTGATGCTGAAGATCCAGTGAGCCGCGAGCCCCGCCGCGCAGGCGGTCACCGCTGTCCCGATCGTCGCCAGCGAGGCCGCCGTGCCCAGCACCGGCCGGATCTCCGACCAGCCCGCGGTCAGCCCGCCCTCGAAGAGGATCAGGACGAGCGCGATCGTGCCCAGGGTGCGTGCCAGCTCGGCGTTGTCGAACTCGATCCCGCCGATTCCCTCCGAGCCGGCGAGCATGCCCAGCCCGAGAAAGAGCAGCAGGCCCGGGATGCGGATGCGGTCGGCAAGCAGCGCGCCGAGGATGCCGGCAGCGAGCAGGGCGCCGGCGACGAGGATCAGCTCGGCATCGTTTCCACTCACGGGCTGAACCTACGTGTTCTCGTCGACGGCGGCGAGGCGCAGCTCGAGCTCCTCGGGGGAACCCGAGGCCGGCACGTCCTCGGCGCGTTCGTGGGGACGGCGGTAGATCAGGTAGAGGAGGCCGAGCAGCACGCCCGCGGTCAGGGTGAAGCCGACCTCGACGCGGAGGAACTCGTCGTTGACCAAAGGCACGAAGTTCCAGCCGACGAAGAGGGCGGCGCAGAGGATCCAGCGGGCTGCGGCACGGCGCACCTGGCCCTGGGCGACGCAAGCCTGGTTGACCGTCACCGACGAGAGGTAGAGCCCGGTCCCGAGGGCGACCAGCAGCAGTTCGCCGCGCTCGTAGCTGAACTTGTCGCTGAAGGCGAGCTGCATCAGCTGCGGCCCGGCTGCCAGGATCGCGAGCGCCATCACCGCCGTGAAGGCGGCGATGCCGAGCAGCACCGCCCGCACCGAGCGGTGGAACTCGCGCTCGCTGCCGGGTTTCGTGCTGGTGTGCAGGCCGGTCAGGTGGGGAAGGATGCTGGTCGAGACCGCCTGGAAGAGCTGCAGCGGCGCCCGCGCCAGCATCAGCACGTTGAAGATGAAGCCGGCCGCCGCGGCGCCGTCGAGGCCGCGCACGATCAGCGGCCCGGCGTTGAGGAAGGCCTGTTCGCTGAACATGATCACCAGCACCGCCGCGGCGAAGCCGGTGCCGTGGGCCATCGAGACCGCGGCGTCCCCCTCGGTCGCCTGGGGCCCGGGCGCCGTCCGGGCGCGCCGGGCGAAGACCAGGGGTACGACCATCAGAGAAAGGGCCGGAGCGGCGACGATCCCGATCGCCACCCAGGACTGGCCGCTGAGCAGGCTGACCGCGACCAGCACCGCGAACAGGGTGCGAAAGCACGACTCCGAGAGGATCAGCGCGGTGAAGAGGCCGAATCGCTTCACCCCGGCGAGGTAGCCGCGGGCGAAGTAGCTGGCGGCGTAGAAGAGGACGGCCGAGAAGTAGACCCAGTAGAGCGTTTCGTTGCCCTCGAGCAGGCCGTCCTGGAGCGGCCCGCGGAAGGTCAGCGCCAGGACCGCGAAGAGCAGCGCCAGGCCGAGCTGGATCGTGGCTGCGTTGCGCGTGGTGCCGCCGATCGGCTCGCCCTTGACCAGGTGTTCGGAGATGTGGCGGGAGAGCAGCTGTTCGACCGGCCGGTAGAGGGTGGAGATGGTGATGAAGACGGCCGACCAGACGACCGTGATCTCGCCGTAGTCCGGCTTGGAGAGGACGTGCGAGGCGATGAAGAAGTAGACGTAGGTGATGACGCCGGTGAGGCCGACGCCGATTGCCAGGAAGCTCGCGGTCTTGCCGTAGTCGGCGGTCGCCGAGCCACTGCCCTCCCGAGCGCCGCGGCGGGCGCCCAGGGCTTTGCGCAGCGCCTGCATCAGTGCTCCGCTGCGCCGCGCTCGTAGTGAGAGGGGGGCACGTCGAGCGCCAGCTCGACCCTGCGCACGCGCTCGAAGACCCGCTGCGTCATCACCCGCTGCCCGGCCAGCAGGTCGCCGATCACCCCCAGCGCGAGCAGCTGGATCGCTGCGATGAAGAGCACCGCGCCGAGGATCAGCGACTGGATGTGGCCGGTGCTGTCGCCGTTGAGGACCCAGTCGAGCAGGAAAGGCATCCAGGCGGCGAGGGCGAGGATCGCGACGAGGAGGCCGGCGGTGGCGAAGGCCCGCAGCGGCTCGTAGCGGGCGTAGATGCGCAGGATCGAGAGCGCGTTGCGCCGCACGTAGCCCCCGGTCGAGGCGGAGAGGCGCGACTCGCGCGTCTGCGGATTGGTGCCGATCTCCACCCCCTCGACGGCGACGAGCATCTTGCCCGCCTGGATCAGGCTCTCCAGCGTGTAGGTGAAGTTGTCGACCACGAGCAGCCCCAGGGCGGCCTCGCGGTTGTAGGCGCGGAAGCCCGAGGTGGTGTCGGCGATCGTCGTGCCCGCCAGTCGACTGACCACCCAGCTGCCGATCCTCTGCAGGGCTTTCTTGGAGCCCGAGAAGTGCTCGATCTGGGAGGTGCGGCGGTCGCCGACGACCATGTCGGCCTCGCCGGCGAGGATCGGGGCCACCAGCTTCGGGATGTCGGCGCCGCGGTACTGGTTGTCGGCGTCGGTGTTGACGACGACGTCGGCGCCGAGCTTGAGGCAGGCGTCGAGCCCCGCCTGGAAGCCCGCCGCCAGGCCCTTGTTGTTGGTCAGGCGGACGATGTGCTCGACCCCGTGCTCGCGGGCGACCTCGACCGTGTGGTCGGTCGAGCCGTCGTCGACGACCAGGAGCTCGACCTTCTCGATGCCCGGGATCTCGCGTGGGATGTCGGCGATCGTGGCGGGGAGAGTTGCCTCCTCGTTGAGGCAGGGGATCTGGACGATCAGCTTCATAGGGCGGGATCAGGGTATCCGGGGGGCCGGTCTGTGGGCGCCTCCCGCCCGGACAAGCGCCGGCCTAATTAGGCCGGCGCTTTGAGTATCCGCCCGTTCGGGAGGCGCCCACAGACCGGCCCTGGCCGTAGGCCCGCGCCCTGTCGCATAAAGCGGCGCGCAGGCCAAGCGCGGTGATCCACCTCACAGCCGGAGTAAGCTTGTGTTGATTGACTCGTCAATCGGTCTTATGAATCCCCAGCTCACAGGCACGGATCGAGGGCATCTCTTGCGGGCGCTTGAGCTTGCTGAGGGCGGGCGGGGCCGGGTCAGTCCTAATCCTCTTGTCGGAGCTGTTGTTGCTCGTGACGGGGACGTGATTGGCGAGGGGTTTCATGCTGAATTGGGTGGGTTGCATGCGGAGCGGGCGGCTCTCGAGGACTGTCGTAAGCGCGGGGAGGATCCGGCGGGGGCGACGATGTATGTGACCTTGGAGCCCTGTGCGCATCAAGGCAGGCAGCCGCCGTGTGTGGAGGCCCTTCTAGAGGCGGGGATCTCCCGCGTGGTGATCGGGTCCGAGGATCCGAGCGAGAAGGCTGCGGGGCGGGGGCCCGGGATCCTGCGCGACGGCGGGGTGGAGGTCGAGTTCGCCGCAGATGAGGAGGCGACGGCGGCGCGGTTGCTCAACCAGCCGTTCCGCAAGCACGCTCGCACGGGGCTGCCGCTGGTGACCTTGAAGCTCGCCATGTCTCTCGACGGCCGCACATCCACGCCCCCCGGCGATTCCCCCTGGATCTCAGGCGAGCGGTCCCGCGAGCTCGTCCACCGCTGGCGCGCGGAATCCGACGCGATCGCCGTCGGAATCGGCACCGTCCTCGCCGACGACCCACTGCTCACAGCCCGTGTCCCCAAAGCTCGTCAACCGATGCGCGTCGTCTTCGACCGCCAGGCACGGCTTCCGCTCGACTCCCAACTGCTCGCCACTCTCGACGAGTCCCCGGTCGTGGTCGTCGTGTCCCCGGAGGCCGATGCCTCGGCACTGAGGGACGCCGGGGCCGAGATCCTCGTCGCAACCGGTATCCGCCCCGTCCTCGCCGAGCTCGGCAATCGCGACGTCACCAGCCTCTTCCTCGAGGGAGGCCCGACCCTCGCCGCAGCTTTCGCTGAGGCTGGAGAGATCGATGAGGCGCGCGTCTTCGTCGCTCCGGTCCTGCTCGCCGGCTCCAAGCGCATCGAGGTCGTGGATCCCGGCGCGGAGGACACCCTGATCGAGACCCGTTTCAGGGAGTGGTGATGTTCACCGGACTGGTCGAAGACATCGGCAGTGTCGAGTCGCTGGAGAAAGGCGCCGGGGGTGCGAAGCTGCAAATCGCCACCGCGCTCGCTTCCGAGATCGCAACCGGAGACTCGGTCTCCGTCAACGGCGTCTGCCTCACCGCATCTGCGGTCGACGCGAACGGCTTCGAGACCGAGGCGATGAACCAGACGCTCACGGTGACGGCCCTTGGCAACCTGGAGGCTGGAGCCCGCGTCAACCTCGAGCTCGCGATGAAAGCCTCTGACCGCCTCGGCGGCCACATTGTCCAGGGGCACGCCGACGGCGTGGGCGAGGTGCTCTCGATCGAGGACGACGGCTTCGCAAGGCGCCTGCGGGTGGCGCTCGGTCCCGAGCTGCGCTACGTGGTCGCGAAGGGCTCGATCGCGCTCAACGGCGTCAGCCTCACGGTCGCCGACCTGGGCGACTCCTGGGCCGAGGTCTCCCTCATTCCAGAGACCTTGGAGCGCACGAACCTTGGAACGCTCGCCCCCGGCGACAAGCTGAACGTCGAGTGCGACGTGGTGGCGAAGTACGTGGAGCGATTGATGACACCATTCCCCGGAGAGGAGCCGGCGTGAGCCAGATGACAGAGCCGCAGGAGACAGAGCAGAGGGATCGGGACGCCGGCGAGAGCCCCTTCTCGACGATCGAGGAAGCGATCGAGGAGATCCGCCGCGGCCGCATGGTCGTCGTCTGCGACGGCGAGGACCGCGAGAACGAGGGCGACCTGGTGATGGCGGCGCAGTTCGCCACGCCGGAGGCGGTCAACTTCATGGCCAAGGAGGCGCGTGGCCTGATCTGCCTGGCGCTGACCGCGGAACGCTGCGAGAAGCTCGGCCTCAACCTGATGGCAGCCAAGAACGAGGCG
This sequence comes from uncultured Solirubrobacterales bacterium, assembly GCA_963753585.1. Taxonomy (GTDB): domain Bacteria; phylum Actinomycetota; class Thermoleophilia; order Solirubrobacterales; family 70-9; genus VRUE01. The sequence continues at coordinate 411,423 of CAVWCU010000001.1, forward strand.
CCGCTGCAGACCGCCTTCACGGTGACGATCGAGGCCGCGGGCGGCGTCAGCACCGGCATCTCCGCGCACGACCGCGCCCACACGATCCAGGTCGCGATCGACCCCAACTCCGGTCCGCGTGACATCGTCGTCCCCGGTCATATGTTCCCGCTGCGGGCCAAGGACGGCGGCGTGCTGGAGCGCACCGGACACACCGAGGCCAGCGTCGACCTCGCCCGCCTCGCCGGCCTGATCCCGGCCGGGGTGATCTGCGAGGTGATGAACGACGACGGCACGATGGCGCGTGTCCCCGACCTCGGCCCCTACTGCGAGCGCCACGGCCTGAAGATGGTCACGGTCGCCGAGCTGATCGCCTACCGCCGCCGCACCGAGAAGCTGGTCGAGCGGGTCGTCGACACCGCCCTGCCGACCGAGTTCGGCGACTTCACCGCGGTCGGCTACCGCTCCCTGGTCGACGACAAGCACCACGTGGCGATGGTCAAGGGCGACGTCGACGGGGCCGAGGACGTGCTGGTCCGCGTCCACAGCGAGTGCCTCACCGGCGACGTCTTCCACAGCATGCGCTGCGACTGCGGCGAGCAGCTGGTCGCGGCGCTGACACAGATCGAGCACGAGGGCCGCGGCGTCCTCCTCTACCTCTCCCAGGAGGGTCGCGGGATCGGCCTGCTCAACAAGCTCAAGGCCTACAAGCTGCAGGAGGAGGGCGCCGACACGGTCGAGGCCAACCTCAAGCTCGGCCTTCCCGCCGACCTGCGCGACTACGGGATCGGCGCCCAGATCCTCGGCGACCTCGGCCTGACCAGCATCCGCATCCTCACCAACAACCCGAAGAAGATCGTCGGCCTCGAGGGCTACGGCCTCTCGGTCACCGAGCAGGTGCCGATCGAGTCCTCGCCCAACGCCCACAACGAGGCCTACCTGCGGGCCAAGCGCGACAAGATGGGCCACTCGCTGCACCACCAGGGCCTCGCCCTCGACGAGGAGATGATCCACGACGAGGACGAGCGCGACGCCGCCGGGGAAGACGAGCGGGCGGATGGCTGAGTCCGGGGCCTTCCTCGAGGCCTTCGGCGAGGAGGAGAAGGAGGCGCTTTCCGGCCGCAAGTTCGCCGTCTGCGTCGGCCGCTTCTACGAGGACCTCGCCGAACGGCTGCTGAGCGGCGCCCGCGAAGGCTTCGAGATGGCCGGCGTGCCGGCCTCCTCGGTCAGCGAGGTCTCGGTGCCCGGTGCCTACGAGCTGCCCTTCGCCGCCAAGCTGCACGCCACCACCGAGCGCTTCGCCGGCATCGCCTGCCTCGGCGTGGTTATCCGCGGCGAGACCGACCACTACGACTTCGTCTGCGCCGAGGCCGCCCGCGGCATCCAGGACGTGCAGCTGGCGACCGGCGTCCCCTGCGCCTTCGGCGTGATCACCTGCGACACGATGGAGCAGGCCCTCGCCCGCGCCGGCGGCGGCAAGCGCGACCAGGGCCGCAACGCCGCCCTCACGGTCGCCCGCATGGCCCTGCTCAAAGAAGAGGTCAACCCGTACCGCTGGCAGGTGCGGGACGGTTAGCTTGCGGGCAGCGTCGCGACTGGATAGCGGCGCATGGCTCGATCGGAGGTGACCAGCGTCAGTCCGTCGATGATCGCTTGGGCGACGAGCATGCGGTCGAAGGGGTCGCCGTGGTGATTTGGCAGTGAGTCGATTGCCTTCGTGTGGCGAAGCATCACCGGTAGCAACTGAAATTGGTGTGCCTCCACGGCCTCGCCTAGATCGTCAGGCGCGCGAAGTTTCCTCTTCGATCGCTTGATCGCAACCTCCCAGGGGCTGATCACGCTGATGAAGACCTCGTTCTCCTTAGCGGAGATGGCGTCTCTTGCCTGCGCGGACAACAGACGAGGTGCGGAAAAGACCCAGATCATCGTGTGCGTGTCGAGCAGCAGCCTCAATCGCCCCTCCAGAGGTCCTCGTCGCTCGGGAAGATCTCACCTTCGAATTCGCGCGCGGTTTCCCGCTTCATCTCCGCCCATTCCTCAAGGGATGGCACATCGAACTTCCCCTCCCAACCGCCGAGTTTGCGCCGGCCCGGCTTCTCCTGAAGCACCGGCATTAGCTTCGCTGCCGGCTTCCCCGCGCGGGTGATCACGATCTCCTCGCCTTTCTCGACACGAGCGACCAGCTTCGAGAGATGGGTCTTGGCTTCGTGCATGTTCACGCTGTCCAAGTCCTCGGCACTCATATCTCTCCCCCTTTCGCCAACGGATGCTGAAATTCAGCTCAGCATTAGTCTACTTAGCTAACTCACGATCAATGTACCATGCGCGACCCGATGGCCAAGGTTTGTCACAGCTGCGGAAAGGGACCGGCGTTCGGCCAGTCCCGAAGCCACTCGATGGTCGCTACAAAGCGGCGCTTCGATCCGAACCTGCAAAAGGTGCGGATCACGGAGAACGGCCGCAAGCTGCGCGCCTACGTTTGCACCCGTTGTCTGAAGGCAAACAAGGTCGTCAAGGCGGCTTAGCGGCCGCCTGACGCTGCGCCATAGCGCACCCGACTCCTCGCAAATAGCTCTGCTATTCGCTCGTCGCCGTGCACGCTCTGGCTTGGTCAGTCGACCGCTAACTCAGTCGGGTACGACGACGGGGTGCTCGCCCGTCGGCGCCGGGTCGCCCTCGGCGGGCTCCACGTGCAGCTTCGGCAGGATCCTGTCCAGCCAGCCGGGGAGCCACCAGGCCCGCTCGCCAAAGAGCTGCATCAGGGCTGGGACGAGCACCGAGCGGATGATCACAGCGTCGATGAAGACGGCGGCGGCGAGGCCGAGCCCGAAGAGTTTGATGATGCGGTCTTCGCCGATCATGAAGGAGAGGAAGACGGTGACCATGATCGCCGCCGCCGCGGTGATCACGCGGCCGGTCAGGGCGAGGCCACGGGTGACGGCGAGGGTGGCGTCGTGGTCGCGCTCCCACTCCTCGTGGATGCGCGACATCAGGAAGACCTCGTAGTCCATCGAGAGGCCGAAGATGATCGCGAAGAGGAAGATCGGGAAGAAGGAGATGATCGGCCCGGTGCCGTCGATGCCGATCAGGCTCGCTCCCCAGCCCCACTGGAAGACGGCGACGATCAGGCCGAAGGCGGCGCCGATCGAGAGCAGGTTCATCACGATCGCCTTCAGCGGCACCAGCACCGAGCGGAAGACGGCCATCAGCAGCAGCGCCGAGAGCAGCACGACGACGCCGATGAAGAGGGGCAGCTTGTCGGCGATCGCGGTGCCGAAGTCCTCGAAGATCGCGGTGATGCCGCCGACGTGCACCTGGGCGCCGGTCTGCTGCTCCACCGGTGGGATCAGCTCGTCGCCGGATGCGGTCGAGCAGCTCGGTTGTCTTCTCACTCTGCGGCGAGGTCGTCGGGTAGACCTGGAAGACGCCGGTGTCCTTGGCCGGGTTGAGCATCACCTCGGTCGTCTCGGCGACGCCTTCTTCGCCGGCGAGCGTGCGGCGCAGCTCGGTGAGCGCCGCGTCTTCGCCCTTGCCGGGCAGCGCCGCGACGATCGAGAAGGGGCCGTTGAAGCCCGGCCCGAAGCCTTCGGCGAGCAGGTCGTAGGCCTCGCGCGTCGTCGTCCCGGCGGGGTCGGTGCCGGCGTCGTTGGAGCCGAGGCGCAGCGAGAGGGTGGGGATGCAGAGGATCAGCAGCAGGCCGCCGGAGAGCAGCGCAGAGGCCACCGGCCGGCGCTGGATCTCGCGGCTCCAGCGGAACCAGCGCGTGTCTTCGGCGGTCGACGGGGCGCGCTTGAGTCCTGGGATGCGCAGCTTGTCTACCCGGCGGCCGGCGATCGTCAGCAGGGTGGGCAGCAGGGTGAGCGCCGCGATCATGGTCATCAGCACGGCGAGGGCCGTCGACATGGCCACGCCGTAGAGGAAAGAGAGGCCGAGCAGCAGCATCCCCATCAGGGCGATGATCACCGTCACGCCGGCGAAGAGGACGGCGCGGCCGGCGGTGTCGACGGCGGCGATCGCCGCGTCGCGGGACTCGAGCCCCTCGTCGAGGCCGTTGCGGAAGCGGGTGAGGATGAAGAGGGCGTAGTCGATGCCGACGCCGAGGCCGATCATCGCCGCCAGCTGCGGTGCGAACTCCGCCGTGTCGAAGACATGGGTGCCGAGCGTGACCAGGCTGAGGCCGACGCCGAGGGCGAAGAGGGCGGTGAGAAGGGGAAGTCCCATCGCCACGACGGAGCCGAAGGTGAGCAGCAGGATGACCACCGCGGCCAGCAGGCCGACCATGAACGAGACGTCGCCTTCTTCTTCGGCGCGCGCTTCCTCGACCGGCTGGCCGCCGAGCTCGACTTGAAGGCCGTCGCCGTTGGCCGCCTCCGCCTCGTCGATCAGCTTCGCCGTGTCCTCTTTTTCGATCTCGTCGGTGAAGGTGTCGTACTGGACGGTCGCGTAGGCGATCTTGCCGTCCTCGCCGATCGCCGCCGCACCGCCGCCTGCATAGGGGCTGGCGACTTCGCTGACGTGGGGGAGGTCCGCCGCTTCGGCGAAGAGGCCCTGCATGGTCCTGCGCACGGCCGGCGACTCGACGCCGCCTTCGGCCTTGAAGACGATCGTCGTCGTGTCGCCCGACTGCGCCGGAAACCTGTTTTCGAGCAGGTCGAAGGCGTCGGTCGAGTCGGAGGAAGGCAGCTTGAAGTCTTCGCTGAAATCGGAGCCGACCGAGGCGGCGATCGTGACGATCCCGCACAGGGCGACGATCCAGCTGAGGATCACGGTCTTGCGGTGCCCGGTGCACCAGGTGGCGAAGCGTCTCATCGAGCGCCGCACCGTAGCGAACTAAGGAGGGGCTAGCGAAACACCCGCGCGCATCCAGCGGCGGCGGACACGGCGCGGAGCGGCGTCCTCAGTCGGCCAAATAGCGCTGCTATTCGGCCTCCCTGCGTCCTTGCTCCGCTTGGTCCGGCGCTCGCTGGACTGCACACGCGGGTTTCGCTAGCCCCTCCAAGGCGGCTGGGCTCCGATGCTGCTCATCCGCACCCTGCAGTTAGATTTCGAGCGATGCCAGACCCCTCGATCGAGCGCTTCCGGCGTGTCATCACCTCCGCCTACGCGCATCTCGAAGAGCGTCGCCAGGAGGTCAACGACCTCAACGTCTTCCCCGTTGCCGACGGGGACACGGGCGACAACATGGCGATGACGATGCGGGCGGTGATGGAGGAGCTCGACCGCCTCGACGGCCTCGAGGTCGACGAGGTCGGCCGCACCCAGCTCGTCCAGGCACTGGCCCGCGCGGCGCTGATGGGCGCGCGGGGAAACTCCGGGGTCATCCTCAGCCAGATCGTGCGCGGCGCCGCCGAGGAGCTGGCGAGCCGCCCGGGCGAGCTGATCGACCCGGTGCTGATCGCCTCCGCCTTTGCCAGCGCCGCCGACGCCGCATACGACTCGGTGCGCGAGCCCGCCGAGGGGACGATGCTGACGGTGTTCCGCGAGATGGCGCACTCGACTGCCCGTCAGCTCTCCCGCCTCGAATCCGACAAGCAGCGCCTCGACCGCGGCGTCAGCGACGAGCAGCAGGACGCGATCCTCGCCGAGGTCCTGGAGCGGGCGATGGCCGACGGTCAGCGGGCCGTGGAAAGGACACCGGAGCAGCTCGACGTGCTGCGCGAGTCCGGGGTCGTCGACGCCGGCGGCTACGGCCTCGTCCTGATCCTCGCCGGCGTGGTCGCCGGCCTGCGCGGCGACGCCACCGCGGTGCCGGAGGTGTCCCACCAGGAGGCGCCGCGGCTGAGCCGGCCCCACCACGAGGACAGCCGCTTCCGCTACTGCACCAACTTCATCGTCTCCGGGGCCGGCCTGAGCGGGCGCGAGTTCCTGCCGCGGCTCGAGGGCATGGGCGACTCGGTGCTGGTCGTCGGCGACGAGGCGACGCTCAAGGTCCACGTCCACACCGACGATCCCGAGGCCGCTGTCGCGCTCTTCGGGGGTGCCGGCGCGGTGACCAACCTCGACGTCGCCGACATGCGCGAGCAGATCGCCGAGCGGCGCGCCCGGCTGGAGGGCGGGCGGACCGGCGCGCTCGCGGTGGCGGCCGGCGAGGGCCTGGAGCGCCTCTTCGCCGAGCTCGGTGCCCATGTCGTCCACGGCGGCGAGACGCTCAACCCCTCCACCTACGAGTTGCTGGCCGGTATCCACGAGGTCCCCGCCGAGGAAGTGCTGGTCTTTCCCAGCTCCTCGAACGTGGTGATGGCCGCCGAGCGGGCGTGCGAGCTGTCGGAGAAGCCGGCGCGGGTAGTGCCCGCGACGTCACTGCAGAAGAGCTTGCTCACCTTGGTCGAGCTCGACCCGACGGCTCCAGCGGAGGAGAACGCCGAGCGGCTTGAGGGTGCCCTGAGCGATATCGCTGACGGTGGCGTCGCCCCGGCAGCGCGCGACGACGCCCAGGGGCGCTTCCGTCAGGGCGACGCGGTCGGTTTCGTCAAGGGCGAGATCGTCGCCTGGGGGGGTGCGGGATCGACCCTCGCCGCCACCATCGAGAAGCTCGCCGAGGGTGCCGAGATAGTCACCGTGATCGCCGGTGCCGACGCCCCGATGGCCCTTGACGAGCTCGACCCCCACGTCCCCGATGGCGTCGAGATCGAGACCCACGAAGGCGGCCAGCCGAGCTGGTGGTGGCTGCTCGCGGCCCAGTAGTGCGGGCGTTCGCGGCCACCATCGATCTGACCCCTGCTGAGCTGCGTGACGCCCCGGTCCACTGGCCGAGGCCGAGCGCGCTCGACGTCTCGCTGCAAGCGCTGGAGGGCGTCGGCCCGAAGACGGCCGAAGCCGCGGCGAGTGCCGGCATCGCCACCGTCGGCGACCTGCTCTTGCGCTTCCCGCACAGGCATCGTGACCGTACTGTCGTCCCGATCGCCGGTCTCGAGCTCAAGCAGCAGGCGACGATCGCGGTCGAGGTGCTCGGCAACGCGCCGCGACCTTTCCGCCGCCGTGGCTTGAGCATCGTCGGGGTCAAAGTTGGGGACGACTCAGACACGGTTCGGGCGACCTGGTTCAACCAGCCGTGGATCGCCTCCAAGCTCACGCCGGGTACGCAGATGCTCCTTACAGGCACGATGGGCAAGCGGGGATTCGTGGTCTCGGAATACGAGTTCGTTGCTGGCCCGCGGGTCCTGTCGGAGGGCGAGGGGGGCGCTGCGGGCAGTCCACGGGCTGTCCTCGACCCCCCTCACCCTCCGCCACCCGCGGGAGAAGCGGAGCTCGTGCCCGTTCATCCGCTGACCGAGGGGTTGCGGGCGAAGCAAGTGCGGGAGTGGTTGGAGCAGGCGATCGGGTTGGCGCCGAATCTGATCGACGGGGTACCGGCGGCTGTGCGAGCGCGGCACGAGCTCGCCGGTGTTGCCGATGCGGTCAAGGCGATGCACTTCCCCAGGACGGTTGAGGAAGCGGAAGCGGCGCGCGAGCGGTTGCGGTTCGAAGAGCTCTTCCTCTACCAGGCGATCTTGGCCAGTAGGAAGCGGGCTCACCGAACGGCGCGGCCCTCGCCGCGACTCGGGAAGCCCGGGGAGCAGGTCGGGCGCTGGATCGAGTCGTTGCCGTTCGAGCCGACGCGGGACCAGCTCAAGGCCTTCGACGAGATCGACGGAGACCTGGACTCTGGCGAGCCGATGCAGCGGTTGCTGATGGGGGAGGTCGGCAGCGGCAAGACGGTGGTCGCCGTGTACTCGATGCTGCGGGCGCTCGAAGCGGGATTCCAGGCGGTGCTGATGGCGCCGACGGAGACTTTGGCCGAGCAGCACGCGGCGACGCTGGGGAAGCTGCTGGCGGAGGAGGCGACGCCGTTCGCGCTGCTGACGGGGTCGACCCCGGCGCCGAGGCGCAGGGAAGCGCTGGAGCGGCTGGCCACCGGCGAGCTCGGGCTGATCGTCGGCACCCATGCGCTGATCGAGCCGACGGTGCGCTTCGCACGGCTCGGACTCTCCGTCGTCGACGAGCAGCACCGCTTCGGGGTGCAGCAGCGCAAGGCGCTGGACTCGAAGGGGGTTGAGGGGATGGCGCCACACGTGCTGCACATGACGGCGACGCCGATTCCGCGCACCCTGTCGCTGACCGCGTACGGCGACCTCGACACGACGGCGCTGCACGAACTGCCCTCGGGGCGCAAGCCGGTGGCGACGCGGATCGTCGAGGAGGGCGATCGCGCCGGGGCGTATGAGTTCATCCGCGGCCAGTTGCGCGAGGGCCGCCAGGCCTACGTCGTCTGCCCGCTGGTCGAGGAGTCCGAGAAATTGCAGGGACGCGCGGCAGAGGTAGAGGCGGAGCGGCTCGCGGCCGGCGAGCTGCGCGACTTCAGAGTCGGCGTGATCCACGGCCAGATGCGCTCGGTCGACAAGGCCGCGGCGATGGAGGCGTTCGCCGCCGGCGAGACCGACGTCCTCGTCGCCACCACGGTGATCGAGGTCGGGATCGACGTCGCCAACGCGACCGTGATCGTGATCGAGGGGGCGGAGCGCTTCGGCGTCTCCCAGCTGCACCAGCTGCGCGGCCGGGTCGGCCGCGGCGCGCACGAGTCGATCTGCCTCCTCTTCCCCGAAGAGGCGGGCGAGATGGCGCGCCGTCGCCTGAAGGCGGTCGAGCGTGAGCGCGACGGCTTCAAGCTCGCCGAGGTCGACCTCCAGCTGCGAGGCGAGGGTGAGGTGCTGGGGACGCGCCAGAGCGGCCTGCCGCGCTTCGCCGTCGCCGAGCTGCCCGAGGACGGCGACGTCCTCGTCGCCGCCCGCAAGGAGGTTCTCGCCCTGATGCAGCGCCACGGCTCGCTCGACGCCCCCGAGCTCGGCCCGCTGCTGGAGGCCGCCCGCCGCCGCTTCGGCACCGGCGCCGCCGACCCGATACCACTCTGACCATGAGGGTGATCGCCGGAGAGCTGGGAGGGCAGAGGCTGGTCGCGCCGCGCGGCTGGAAGGTGCGGCCGACCTCCGACCGGGCCCGAGAGGCGATCTTCTCCGTCCTCGGCGGCATGGTCGAGGGCGCGACCGTCCTCGACCTCTACTGCGGCACGGGCGCCCTCGCGATCGAGGCGCTCTCGCGCGGTGCCGCAGCCGCCACCCTGGTCGACCGCGACACGCGCGCCGCGCTCGGAAACGTCGAGCGGCTCGGTCTCGGGGACCGGGTTGAGCTCGTCCGCGTCGACGTCTCTCGCTGGCTGTCGGGCCGGTCGGAGGGTGAGGAGAGCCCGCGCTTCGACCTCGTCTTCGTCGACGCCCCCTATAGACTCGCCGACCGCGTGGGGCAGGAACTGGACAGCCATCTGCCGCGCCTCCTCCAACCGGGCGGGCGGGCGATAGTCGAGAGCGGCGCGCGGCGTCCGCTGCGCATCGACTCGCTGCCGCGCCTGCGCCAGCGCCGCTACGGCGCCGCCGACGTCTCGATCTACGGAGAGGGGGGCTGATGGCCCAGCGCGACGGCACGGTGGTCTGTCCCGGCAGCTACGACCCGGTGACCAACGGTCACCTCGACATCATCACCCGCAGCGCCTCGGCCTTCGAGCGCGTCGTCGTCGGGGTCGTCAACAACCCGATCCGCAAGGAGAAGACGCTCTTCACCGCCGAGGAGCGCCAGGCCTTCATCGAAGAGGCCGCGGCGTCCCTGCCCAACGTCGAGGTGCGGATCTTCTCCAACCTGCTGGTCGAGTTCGCGCGCGAAATGGAGGCCAAGGCGATCGTCAAGGGCCTGCGCGCGATCTCCGACTTCGAGTACGAGTTCGAGATGGCTCAGCTCAACCGCAAGCTCGACCCCGGCATCGAGAGCATCTACATGATCGCCTCGCCTCAGTACAGCTTCCTTTCCTCCACCGGCGTCAAGGAAATGGCGACCTTTGGAGGCGACGTCTCCGACCTCGTCCCCGGTCCCGTCGCGGGCGCAATGGCGCAGCGCTTTGGCGACAGGTAGGCTTCCGGACGTTGGGGGTGTTGGGCGAGAGCTTGCAAAAAGCCGAGGAAATAACCGCTTCTTCACCGAAGTCGCCGCTTACACGTAGGCTTACGACCTGCTGATGGACGTTCTCGTTCTCATAGACAAGCTCGACGATGTGGTTCACAACGCGCGCCCGGTGCCGCTGACGGACCAGGTGCGCGTCGACCGTGAGGAGATCTACGACCTGCTCGACCAGATGCGGGCGACGATTCCCGAGGAGATCAAGCAGGCGCGCTGGATCGTCAAGGAGCGCCAGGAGATGCTTGCCGAGGCCAAGCGCGAGGCCGAGCGCATCGTGCGCGAGGCCCGCGAGCAGCAGGCCCGCCTGATCTCCGATGAGGAGGTCACCAAGCAGGCCGAGCGGGCCGCCGACGAGATCGTCGAGGACGCCCGCACGCGGGAGCGCGAGATCCGGCTCGGCGCCGAGGACTATGCCGACGAGATCCTCAACACGCTCGAGGTCAACCTTCAGAAGTTCCTTGCTGCCGTCCAGCGTGGGCGGGACCGGCTCGCTGGGCGCGACGAGGAGCCCGTAGCGGAGCTGGACGAGCAGGCTTAGTGCTGGGGAGGGTGTCGCCCCTCCTCAAAACGCGCGGCGGGAGCCGCGCTTGAGTGTTTTGAGGAGGGGCGACACCCTCCCCTCATCACTCCTCCAGCTTTAGCTCGCTGAGCTTTGCCCAGCGAGGATCGGTCGTTTGCTCGTGCTTGTGTTCCTCGGGGTCGGCGTTATTTAAGGATTCGCCGCAGATCGGGCAGAGGCCGGCGCAGTCTTGACGGCAGAGGAACTGGGTGGGGATGGCCAGGACGGCGGCGTCGTGGGCCCAGCGGCCTAGGTCTAGCTCGTCGTCCTCCACGTAGGGGCTGCGCAGCTCCTCGTCATCGGTGTCTTCGTGGGCGACCTCGCGGGCGTCGGCTTCGGTCTCCATCGCCGCGGGCTCCAGGCAGTGCATGCAGGGGCCCTCGATTCGCAGCGGGAAACGGAGGCGGAAGGCGTAGCCGCCGCTGGGCCGGGAGACGTCGAGGCGAGCCGGAACCGACTCTGGCGCGACGGCGTAGGTCTGACCCGCGAGCTCCAGCGGCTCCAGCCGAACCGGAAGGTCGAGCCGGCGGCCCTCACCGTGGGAGAGGGACAACCGGGCGAGGTCGATGATCGTCGTCGCTTGCGCCATGGGCTCTCCTCCGCTTCGGCCGGGCTTTTAGAGTCTGTCTGACAACCCCTGCGCACGCCTGGCGGCGGCGGACGCTGCGCGGTGCTGTGTCCTCAGTCGGCCAAATAGCGATGCTATTCGGCCTCCCTGCGTCCTGGCACCGCTTGGTCCGGCGCTCGCCAGTCGCACACACGGGTTGTCAGACAGACTCATACGATGGGCTCCCGACGAGATTACGGAATGGATCGATTCGACTGGACACCCGAGGTCTACCTGGAGCGGATTCGCTCGCAGGTGCCGCGCTACGACGAGCTGCAGGAGCAGGCGATCGCGGCGATCCCGTTCCCGCCAGAGCGGGTGCTCGAGCTCGGAATGGGCACGGGGGAGACGACCCGCCGCCTGATCGAGGCCCACCCCGACGCCTGGGTCGTCGGCCTCGACTCCAGCCCGGACATGGTCTTCCGGGCGCGCCAGACCTACGACGACGTCCAACTCGCCCGCATGGAGGACCCCCTGCCCGACGGCCCCTGGGACCTGGTCATCTCGGTCCTCTCCACCGGCGATCAGACCGACGACCAGCTCGAAGCCCTCTGCCGCCGGGTAAAGGAGCACTCCCGCTCTCTCGTCATCGCTGACTTCTTCGACCCAGACAAGCTCAGCGACCTGCTCGCCTGGTCCGGGGGCGAAGTCACCTGGCAAGCCGACGGCCTGGCCGTCGTTCGCGCTGTGTACTGAAGCTCGTAACCGCTACCATCCCGCGACCCATGGCGGTCCCGAAGAAGAGAACTTCCAGTGCGCGTCGCGACAAGCGGCGGGCCAACCACAAGGCAGGCAAGGCACCGCTAAGTCGTTGCCCTCGCTGCCACAGTCCGCGACTGCCGCACCGCGTATGCCCCACCTGTGGCACGTACGCCGGTCGCGAGGTGATCAAACACCCGATCGCCCAGCCTTCGGCCACGCCTGCCGACTCGGAGTAGCGCTTGGCGCCCAGGCCGACCGTGGCCCTGGATGGCTTCGGGGCCGAGCAGGGGTTCGACGTGCTCGCTGCTGGTGCGCGAATGGCGGCGGCGGACGGGATTCGGATCCGAGTCTTCGGTTCGCCGGAGGAGCTTGGACTGGATGATGTCGAGGGGGTTGAGGTCGTTGCCACCTCCGAGTCGATCGGCAACGAGGAGGACCCCATCGCCGCGGTTCGCGCCAAGAAGGAGGCCTCGATCGTGCGCGCGGTCGCCGACGTCGCCGAGGGCCGGGCCGAGGCGATGGCCAGCCCCGGCTCCACCGGCGCGACCATGGCCGCGGCCACCTTCGGCCTGCGGCGGCTGAAGGGCGTGCAGCGGCCGGCGCTCGCCGTACGGCTCCCCGTCCCCGGCAAGCCGGTGCTCTTCCTCGACGTCGGCGCCAACGTCGAGGTGCGCGCCCAGCACCTGGTCCAGTTCGCCTTTCTCGGCGCCGCCTTCAGCGAGGCCGTATTCGGCGTCGAGCGCCCGCGCGTCGGCCTGCTCTCGGTCGGCGAGGAGGCCGGCAAGGGCCGCGAGGAGGTCGCCGAGGCCAACCGGATCCTCTCCGGGGTCGAGGGAATCCAGTTCGTCGGCAACGTCGAGGGGCGCGACCTCCCGACCGGGGCGGCCGACGTCGTCGTCACCGACGGCTTCACCGGCAACGTCTCGCTGAAGCTGATGGAGGGGACGGCGAAGACCGTCACCGCGGCGATCCGCGACGCCGCGCGCTCGAACCCGCTGGCCGCGCTGGGCGGCCTGATGATGCGCCCGGCTCTCGGAGGGTTGCGCCGCGAGCTGCACCCCGACACCACCGGCGGGGCGATCCTGCTCGGTCTGAGGGGGGTCGCCGTGGTCGGCCACGGCAGCTCGGGGGCCGAGGGAATCGCCAACGCCGTCCGCCTCGCGGCCCGCTGCGTCGAGGTCGACGCGATCGGCCGCACCGCGGCACTGCTGCGCGAGGGCGGCGCCGGCCGGGCGGCGCTCGCCGGTGAGCGTGACGCCGGTGGCAACGCGTGATAGGAACCATCCTGTGAGCGCTCCAATCGACACGGTGATCGCCGGTCGTTCGAATCCGTGGCGATTTGAGCGCGAACGAAAGGTTTTGTCATGACCCGCGAGGAAGTTCTCACCCTGGTGCGCGAGCACCTCGCCGAGGAGCTCGAAGTCGACGCCGCCGGGATCGCCGAGGAGACCCGCTTCAAGGAGGACCTCGACGCCGATTCGCTCGATCTCTACGAGCTGGTGATGGAGCTGGAGGACACTTACGGGATCTCCGTCTCCGAGGAGCAGGCGGCCAGGATCGCCACGGTCGGCGACGCGGTCGAGTTCGTGCTCGAGCACGCGCCGGCGTGAGCACGCTGGCGGAACTGATCCACGATCTGCCGGAGGATTTACGGCGCCAGGCGCTGACCCATTCCTCGTGGACGGACGAGCGGACCGAGTCCTACGAGCGCCTCGCCTACCTAGGCGACAGCGTGCTCGCCCTCGCCGTAGCCCGCGACCTCATCGGCCGCTTCCCCGGCGAGGACGCGGGTGAACTGACCAAGATCCACAACCAGGCGGTCAGCGGCGTCTCCTGTGCTGAGGTCGGCCGCGAGCTGGGCGTTCCCGAGCTGCTGCGCGAGATGGAGCCAGAGGAGCTGCAGGTGGGGATTCCGGCCGAGGTGCTGCTGAGCGGCGAGCGGCCGCTGCCCGAGGCGACCGAGGCGCTGATCGGGGCCTGCTTCCTTGCCTTCGGCTTCGAGCGGATCGCCGACGCGGTCGCCACTGCCTTCGAGCCGCGGATCGAGCATGCGGCCGAGAACAGGATCGACTTCAAGTCTGCCCTGCAGGAGCTGCTCGCCCGCCGGCGCGCGAACGTAAGCTACGAGGTGACCGGCGAATCAGGGCCGCCGCACCGCCGCAAGTTCGAAGTCGCGGCGGTAGTCGACTCCGAGCAGGTCGGCGAGGGGGTGGGCCGGAGCAAGAAGACGGCCGAGCAGGCTGCGGCCGAGCAGGCGTTGAAGCGCCTCGGTGGTTAGCGATGCATCGCGTCCGACCGAGAAGAGAGCCTTAGGGCTCCGGGGACGAGGGACCAGGGCACATGTATCTGAGATCGATAGAGATGAAGGGATTCAAGTCGTTCCCCGAGCGGGCGAAGCTCGAGTTCTCCCCTGGCGTCAGCGTGATCGTCGGCCCCAACGGCTCGGGCAAGTCGAACATCACCGACGCCGTGCTCTGGGCACTCGGCGAGCAGAGCCCGGGCGCGATCCGCGGTGCCTCGATGCAGGATGTGATCTCCGCCGGCGGCAAGGGCGTCGGCCAGCGCCGCATGGCCGAGGTCGAGGTCACGATCGACAACTCCGAGGGTCGCGCCGCGACCGAGCTCTCCGAGATCGCGGTCAAGCGGACGCTGGACCGCTCGGGCGACGGCGGCTACCGCCTCAACGGCGCCCGCTGTCGCCTCGTCGACGTCACCGAGGTGCTCTCCGACACCAACCTCGGTCGCGAGATGCACTCGGTGATCAGCCAGGGCCGGGTCGAGTCGATCGTCCACTCCAAGCCGCGTGAGCGGCGCCTGCTGATCGAGGAGGCAGCCGGCCTCGGCAAGCACCGCAAACGCCGCCGCCGGGCCGAGCTGAAGCTGCGCGCCGCGCGCGACAACCTCGACCGGGCGCTCGACCTCGAGCGCGAGGCGAGGGCGCGACTGCGGCCACTGAAGCGCCAGGCGCAGGCGGCGGAGCTCGGGGCCCGGATCGAGCGCGAGGAGCTGGGCCTGCGCGGCCAGCTGGTCGCCGAGGAACTGCGCTTCGGCGCCGATCGCGCCGCCGCCGCCGAAAAGGCGGCGCAGGAGGCACGGGCGCAGCGGGCGAAGCTGGAGACGCAACTGGCCGAGGTGAGCGGCAAGCGGCGTGCGGCCGAGGAGCGCTTCGCCGCCCGCGACCGCGAGCGCACCCAGGCCTGGGGAGTGCTGACCAAGCTGCGCGGCGAGCAGCAACGGGTGGCCGTACGCGCCGCGAGCCTGGCGGGCCGCGAGGGCGAGCTCGCCGCGGGCCTGGAGGCCCTGCGGGCCGAGCTCGGGCCCCTGACCCTCGACGTCGGCGACGGCGCCGCGCCGGGCGAGCGCGCGCGCAAGCTCGAGGAGGAGCTGGGGGAGATCGAGGCCGGCCTCTCGGCCGCCGGCGACGGGCTGCAGCGGGCGCGCTCCGCCGATGCGGGCGAGAGCGCCCGCGAGGCGGCCCTCGGTGCGGTTCGCAGCGGCGCCGAGCGCGCTTCGCGCCACGCGCGGCGGGCGGAGGGCCTGCTCGGCGAGCGCCACCGCGAGCAGCTGCGCAAGCGGCTCGCGGCCGGTGAGGAGCTGCTCGACGACGTTCGCGCCGCGGCTGCCGCCGCGACCGCCGCGGAGACCGCGATCCGCGCCCGAATCGAGCGAATCGAGCAGCGGGTCGTCGGCGGCGAGGACGACGGCGACGAGATCGCCGAGGAGATGCGCGCCTGCTCTCAGCGCGAGTACGAGCTGCAGGCCGAGATGAGCGCCGCCTCCGACCGCCTCACCGAGGTCGAGGTCGAGGCCGCGCACCTCGGCGACCGGCGCGCCGAGGCGGCGAAGGAGCTGGCCTCGATCGCCGAGCGACTGGGCGAGGAGGTCGAGGCCGCGGAGCAGGCCCTGAGCGAGGAGGAGAGGGCCGACATCGATCGCCGGCTCGAGCGCCTGGAGCGCCGCCGCGCCCAGATCGGGCCAGTCAACCCGCTGGCCGAGCGCGAGTACGAGGAGGCGCGCGAGCACGTCGAGTCGCTGCAGGCCCAGCGCGAGGACACAGAGCGCGGGATGCGCGAGCTGGAGACGCTGATCCGCGACATCGACCGCGAGATCGAGCGCGCCTTCGAGCAAACCTTCGAGGCGACCGCGAAGAACTTCGAGGAGATGGTCGAGCACCTCTTCCCCGGTGGCCGCGGCGCCCTGCGCCGGGTCAGCCTGCGCCCGGTTCGCGACGCCGCGGCAGAGGAGGAGGCGCCGGAGTCAGAGGGCGGGGAGGAGGACGAGGCCACCGAAGAACGCGACGAGCTAGGCGTCGAGATCGAGGTCACCCCCGCCGGCAAGTCGACCCGCAAGCTCTCACTGCTCTCGGGCGGCGAGAAGTCGCTGGTCGCGATCGCCTTCGTCTTCGCCGTCTTCCTCGCCCGGCCCTGCCCCTTCTACATCCTCGACGAGGTCGAGGCGGCGCTCGACGACGCCAACATCGACCGCTTCCTGCAGCTGATCCGCCGCTTCTCCGACCGCGCCCAGTTCGTCATCGTCACCCACCAGAAACGCACGATGGACGCAGCCGACGTCCTCTACGGGGTCAGCATGGGCGGCGACGGCGTCACCAAGGTCGTCTCGCGGAAGCTGCCCCGCGAAATCGGGGAGGGAGAGGATGAGGGAGGCGAGGAGTCGCAGTCCGAAGCCCCCGCCCCGCCGCCCTTCGCCGGCCTCGCCGAGGAGCAGGCCTCCGACGCTGACACCCCGCGGGGGCCGGGATTGATCGGCGAGCAGCCGGCTGCGACGCCCGCGCCGGGCTCTGCAGAAGCCGCATAGATCGCCGGCGAAACCCTGCGCTCGGCGGGCGTAGAGGGGGCGCGCTCTCCTGCGACTCCTCTTAAGGAAAACAGAATGTTCCTAGGCCGAGGGCTCGCTACGCTCTTTTTCGGGTAGGAAAGGAAGGCAAATGGCCCAACGCCATATGGACAGGCTTACGTCGTTCGACGCGTCGTTTCTGGCCAACGAGAGGTCGAACGGGCACATGGCGATCGGCGCCGTGCTGATGTGCGGGGGGAGCCCGCCCAGCCACGAGGACTTCGTCACCCACATCCGCAGCCGCGTCCACCTGCTGCCGCGACTGCGCCAGCGGCTCGCCGTTCCGCCCCTGCGCCTGGGAACGCCCTTCTGGGTCGACGACCCGGACTTCGACCTCGCCAACCACGTTCGCCGGGTGAGCCTGCCGCCCCCCGGCGACGACACCCAGTTCCACGACCTCGTCGGCGAAGTGCTCTCGCCGCCCCTCGATCGCTCCCGCCCGCTCTGGGAGCTGGTGCTGGTGGAGGGCTTCGAGGACGACCGCTTCTCGATCGTCTACAAGACCCATCACGCGCTCGCCGACGGCTTCTCGGCGGTGGACATCGGCACCCTCCTCTTCGACGTCGAGCCGCGGGCCGAGCCGACCCGCACCGAGGAGCCCTGGAGCCCGCAGGAGACACCCTCGTCCCCAGCCCTTGTCGCCCGTGCCGTGAGCGGCGTCTGGGGGACGGCGATGCGGATGGTGCGTTGGCTGGGCGGCGCTGTGCGGCGGCCGGGGCGGGCGGCAAAGCGGGCGGCAGACGGCGTCGTCGGCCTCTGGGAGGTCACCTGGAACCTGATCAGGCGGGCGCCGAAGGTGCCGCTCAACGTCGAGATCGGCCCTGCGCGGAGCTTCTCCTGGGCGGGCTTCACCCTCAAGGACTTCAAGCTGATCAAGAACACCTTTGGTGTGACGGTCAACGACGTAATCCTCTCGGCCACGGCTGGTGCGTTGCGAAGCTGGCTGCACGATCGCGAGGTGCCGGTCGACGACATGGAGCTGAAGGCGCTGGTCCCGGTCTCGATCCGGACCGAAAACGAGCGGGGTGAGCTGGGCAACCGGCTGACGGCGATGCGCGGTCCGCTGCCGGTCGGCGTCGCCGACCCGGTTGAGCGGCTGAGCGCCGTCCATGCCGCGATGGAGGGCCTGAAGTCCTCGAAGCAGCCGCTGGGCGCGGAAGCGATCTGGGGCCTGAACGACTGGTTCCGGGACTTCGCGCCGCCCGTGCTGCTGCTGCCGACCGCGGCGGTCAACTTCTCGACCCGGCTCTTCAACCTGCTGGTCACCAACTTCCCCGGTCCCCAGATCCCCCTCTACGTCCTCGGTCGAGAGCTCGAGGGAGTCTTCCCGGTCGGTTTCCTCGCCCGCCGCCACGCGCTGGCGATCGCGATCATCAGCTACAACGGCCAGGTCAACTTCGGCCTGCTGGCCGACCGGGCCTCGATGCCCGAGCTCGAGGGCATCTCCGCCTACCTACGCGAGAGCGTGGAGGAGCTGCTTGCCGCCGCCCGGATAGCCTCCGACGGCAAGCCCCATGACGACGAGCTGGCAGGAGATACTCGACCTAGGTTCGCGCGAGAGCGCGAACGCCTCGGCGGCTGAGGACACCGAGCAGCGCCGCGGCGTCTTCCGCCGCCTGCGCGAGAGCCTCTCCAAGAGCCGCCAGGCGCTTGCCGAGGAGGTCTCGGCAAGCTTCTTCGACCGCATCGACGAGGAGACCTGGGAGCGGCTCGAGGAGGCCCTGATCCTGGCCGACGCCGGGGCGCCGACGACGGCCAAGGTGGTCGAGCGGCTCGAGCACGAGGTCGAGGGCGGCAGCGTCGCCGCCGACGGCGAGGCCGTGCGCGCCCGCTTGATCGAGATCCTCGCCGAGGTCGCCGCCACGGGCCGGGCGCCGATCGACCTCAGCGGCGAGCCGGCGGTGCTGCTGATGGTCGGCGTCAACGGGACCGGCAAGACGACGACGATCGGCAAGATCGCCTGGCACCTCTCCAAGGAGTTCGGCCTCTCCGTCGTCCTCGGCGCCGCCGACACCTACCGCGCCGCCGCCGCCGAGCAGCTCGCCGAGTGGGCCGAGCGGGCCGGCGCCGAGCTCGTTCGCGGGGAAGAGGGGGGAGACCCGGGTTCGGTCGCCTTCGACGCGGTCGAGGCGGCCCGCGCCCGCGGCGCCGACGTCGTCATCGTCGACACCGCCGGCCGCCTCCACACCCAGACCAACCTGATGGACGAGCTGACCAAGGTCCGCCGCGTGATCGCCAAGCAGCTCCCCGGCGCCCCCCACGAGACCCTCCTCTCGATCGACGCCACCACCGGCCAGAACGGCCTGCGCCAGGCCAAGATCTTCGCCGAGGCCGCCGAGGTCGACGGCGTCGTCCTCACCAAGCTCGACGGCACCGCCAAGGGCGGCATAGTCCTCGCCATAGCCGACGAGATGGGCATCCCCGTCAAGCTGATCGGCGTAGGCGAGACCCTCGAGGACCTCCGCCCCTTCGACCCGACGGACTTCGCCAGTGCCCTCCTCGCCGACTGATCGCTGACTTCGTGGTTATGGGCGCATATGGATCCATAACCACGAAGTCACTGCCTTAAGCTGCCCGCAGTGTTCGACCAACTCTCAGATCGCCTTCAGGCGACGCTCTCGGATGTTCGCTCGCGGGGGAAGCTGAGCGAGTCCGATGTCGATGCGGCGATGCGGGAGATCCGGCTGGCGCTGCTCGAGGCGGACGTCAACTTCAAGGTCGTCAAGTCCTTCACCGCGACGGTGAAGGAGCGCTGCCTGGGCGCCGACGTGCTGGAGAGCCTCGACCCGGGGCAGCAGGTGGTGAAGATCGTCAACGAGGAGCTGACCGGGCTGATGGGCGGGACCGGTCGCGAGCTGGCCTTCTCCTCCAGCGGGCCGACGGTGATCCTGATGGCCGGCCTGCAGGGCTCGGGCAAGACGACCGCCTGCGCGAAGCTTGCCCGCTTCCTGCGCGAGAACGGCAAGAAGGACGTCGCCCTGGCCGCCTGCGACGTCTACCGTCCGGCCGCGGTCGACCAGCTGGTCACCGTAGGCGGGCGGGTCGGGGCCCACGTCTACGAGAAAGGCACCGACGCCGACCCGGTCGAGATCGCCGGCTGGGCGCTCGACCAAGCCAAGGCGGAGCGGCGCGACGTGCTGATCGTCGACACCGCCGGTCGCCTCCACATCGACGGCGACCTGATGGACGAGCTGGCGAAGATCCGCAAGCGGGTCAAGCCGCACGACGTGCTGCTGGTCGTCGACGCGATGACCGGCCAGGACGCGGTCGGCGTCGCCGAGTCCTTCGCCGAGGCGGCCGAGTTCGACGGCGTCGTGATGACCAAGCTCGACGGCGACGCCCGCGGCGGCGCCGCGCTCTCGGTCAACGCGGTGACCGGCAAGCCGATCCTCTTCGCCTCGACCGGCGAGAAGCTCGAGGCCTTCGACCGCTTCCACCCCGACCGCATGGCCTCGCGCATCCTCGGCATGGGCGACGTCCTCAGCTTCATCGAGAAGGCCGAGCAGCAGATCGACGAGAAGCAGGCCATCGACCTGGAAGCGAAACTGAAGAGCAACCAGTTCACGCTCGAGGACATGCTCCAGCAGATGCGCCAGGTGCGGAAAATGGGCCCGCTCAGCGGCCTGATCGGGATGCTCCCCGGCATGGGGGCGATGAAGCAGCTGAAGAACGCTGACATCGACGAGCGCGAGCTCGACCGGGTCGAGGCGATCATCCTCTCGATGACCCCCGAAGAGCGGGCCAACCCGGGGCTGATCAAGGGCTCGCGCCGCAAACGCATCGCCAACGGCTCCGGGACCAAAGTCCAGAACGTCAACCAGCTGGTCAAGCAGTTCGACCAGATGCGCAAGATGATGCGCCACATGGCCTCCGGCAAGATGCCCGACGCGCAGCAGCTCGCCGCGATGTCTGGCGAAAAGCGCCCCCGCCAAAGGTTCAGATAGCCGCCCCCGGACGCGGGAGCAGAGGAGGCGGCGCCAGGTTCTGTAACCTGCCGCAGTCCATATGGCAGTCCGAATCAGACTAAGACGCGTCGGGTCGAAGAAGAACCCGATCTGGCGGATCGTCGTCGCCGACAAGCGCTCTCCGCGCGACGGTCGCACGATCGAGACGATCGGCCAGTACAACCCGCAGACGGAGCCCTCGACGATCGAGCTCGACGAGGAGCGCGCCAAGCACTGGCTCGAGCACGGCGCCCAGCCGTCGGAGACGGTCGCCACGCTGCTGCGCACCAAGGGCATCGCCGCCTCGGGCAGCTAGCCGTGACCGAGCTTCTGGAGTTCCTCGTCAAGTCGCTTGTCGAGGATCCCTCGGCGGTCGTGGTCGAGGAGCTGGAAGAGGACGGCGACCTGGTCTACGAGATCACGGTGGCCGAGGACGACCTCGGGCGCGTGATCGGCAAGGGCGGCCGCGTCGCCAACGCGATTCGCACGATCGCCAAGGCCGCCGCGGTCCGGCTCGACCGGCGTGTCATAGTCGACATCCTGGACTGAGAGCACCCGGGGCGGTGCCCATGAAGCTCGACATCTTCTCCCTCTTTCCCGAGGCTTTCGACTGGTTCCAGTCGCAGCGCTCGGTGCAGAACGCGATCGCCGAAGGCAATGAGCTTCGGTTGTTCAACTACCGCGACACGACGCCGCTCGGGGCCGGGCAGGTCGACGATGCGCCGTACGGGGGGGAGCTGGGATGGTGCTGCGGGTCGACGTCGTCGACGCGGCGCTGCAGGCGGCCTACCCGAATGGGGAGCGGCCGCGGGTAGTGCTGCTGTCGCCGACCGGGCGGTTGCTTGACGACGAGCTGGCTGACGAGCTGACGCAGGAGCCGCACGTGGCCTTGCTGTGCGGGCGCTACGAGGGGTTCGACGAGCGGGTGCACGAGCACTTCGCCGACGACGAGGTCTCGATCGGGCGTTACGTGCTGGCGGGCGGCGAGCTGCCGGCGATGGTCCTCGCCGACGTCGTGATGCGCAAGCTGCCCGGCGCTCTCGGGCACGAGCGCAGCGCGGTCGAGGAGTCCTTCAGCCAGGTGCTGGAGGGAGCCCCCGAGTACCCGCACTACACACGCCCACCGGTCTACCGGGGCTGGGACGTGCCCGACGTGCTGCTCTCCGGCGACCACGAGCGGGTGCGGCTCTGGCGGGCGGAGCAGAGCAGGGCGCGGGCGGAGCAGCTCGAAAAAGGCCCCGAGTAGCTACCATTCCGCCACCGCGCGGCGCCCGGCCCGGGCCCGGCGGTCTTTTTTCGCGAGCGCGTAGCGAGCGAACGAGATATCCGGCGATGGTGAGCGTGAGCGAGCGAAGCGCGAGGGAATCGATATGAGCAGCGTCATCCAAGACATCGAGCGCGGTCAGCTGAGGAAGGGACTCCCGTCCTTCGACCCCGGCGATCGCGTGCGCGTCCACTTCCAGGTCGTCGAGGGCACCCGCCGCCGCACCCAGGTCTTCGAGGGGATCGTCCTGCGGCGACAGGGCTCGGGAGTGCGCGAGACCTTCACCGTGCGCAAGCAGTCCTTCGGCGTCGGCGTCGAGCGGACCTTTCCGCTGCACTCGCCGAAGATCGAGAAACTGGAGATCGCCGCCCGCGGCGACGTGCGCCGGGCCAAGCTCTACTACCTGCGCGGCCGCATCGGCAAGGCCGCACGCGTCGCCGAGCGACGCTGGGGGATCGACGACGAGCTGATCTCTGCGCCGACCGCGGCAGCGGAGCCCGAGGCGGTGGACGCGGAGGGCGTGAGTCAGGCGGCTGAAGACGCGGAGGCGCAGGCGGAGGAGGCCCCGCAAGGCGAGGCGGATGAGGCCGCGGGTCCTGTCGCAGAGGACGGCGAGCTCGTCCTCGCAAGCTGCGGGCGAGTCCCCATCCTCTACGCCACCCGCGGCAGAGGCGGATGCACCTGACGGGGAAGCGTCGTCGGCTGAGGCCGAGGTCGAGACGCTTGAGGCGCCCGCGGAGGCCGAGGCGAGGGAGGAGACCGCCGCCGAGGGCTCCGAGGAGGAGAAGGCGGAGCCCGAGGCGGAGGCTGAGACTTCAGAGGCGCCCGAGGCGGAGGCTGAGCCCGAGGCCGCAAGCGAGACTGAGCAGGGCACGGACGCCGAGGCGGCCGAGGCGGGGGAGACCGAGGACGACGCCGCGGCGGATGATGCCGAGAAAGAGACGACGGACGAGGATTCCGACGGCTCCGGCGGAGACCCGGCCTGACCCCCAGGATCCCCAAGCCGAAGACCCGAGGCGGCGGGCTGGTCGAGCTGGCCGTGATCGTCGCCCTGGCCCTTGCCCTGGCCCTTGCCATCCAGGCCTGGCTGATCAAGCCCTACCAGATCCCCTCGCAGTCGATGGAACCGACGCTCGACGTCGGCCAGCGGGTCCTCGTCAACCGCTTCCTCTACCGCTTCACCGACCCCGGGATCGGCGACATCGTCGTCTTCCACCCCCCGGCCGGGGTCGACTCCGGTGCCCAGTGCGGCATCCCCCACGGGCCGCGGGAAGCCTGCCCGCGCCCCACCTTGGCCCGGTCCGACCAGAACTTCATCAAGCGGATCGTCGCCGGTCCCGGCGACACGCTCTCCGTCCGCAACGGGTACCCCGTGGTCAACGGGGTCGAGAAGAGCCGAAGAGTCCTACACCAGGCCATGTGGCACGGCCTCAGTCTGCAATTTGCCGAAAACGATCACGATCCCACCCGACCATTACTTCATGATGGGCGACAACCGTGGCGAAAGCGACGACAGCCGCTACTGGGGACCCATACCCCGCGACTGGATCATCGGCAAGGCCTTTGCCACCTACTGGCCCCCCGACCGCGTCGGCATCTTCTAAGGCTGCGCTGGCGGCAAGGCCCACCAGCGCCGGCTGGCGCGGACGCGGAAGCTCTTCGCCTTCGACCGCGGCCTCGGCAGCCGCACTGGTCGCCGGTGCCGACGAGGCCGGGCGCGGGTGCCTCGCCGGCCCCCTGGTCGCCGCCGCGGTGCTGATCGACTACGAGGCGCTCTCCCACGCCGACCGCCGCGCCCTCGCCGGCCTGCACGACTCCAAGCAGATGAAGGCCGAGAAGCGCGCCGAGCTGTTCCCCTGCGTGCTGCGCGCGGCCGAGCGGGTCAGCGTCGTGGTCCGCTGCGCGCGCGGCATCGACGACCGCGGCCTGCACGTGACCAACATCGAGGCCCTGGCCAGCGCCCTGGAACGTCTGCGTCCCGGGGACGAGGCGACCTGCCTGGTCGACGGCTTCTCCCTGCGCGACTGCGCCGTGCCCCACCGCGCCGTGATCGAAGGCGACGGCACCAGCGCCGCGATCGCCGCCGCCTCGGTGATCGCCAAGGTCACCCGCGACCGCTACATGCACGGCGCCGCCGACGACCACCCCGGCTGGGGCTTCGAGGAGCACGTCGGCTACTCGACCCCCGAGCACCGCGAGGCGATCGAGCGGATCGGCATCTCGCCCCTGCACCGCCGCTCGTTTCAGTCGGTTGCGTACGCGCAGCTGGAGCTCGCCGGTTAGAAGGCGCCACGGATGTGCTCGACCTCGGTTGGCGCGACCCGCGCGGTCGAAGGTGACGCCGACTGCGTCGAAGCGGATCTCGGTGTAGCGGGGGAGCTCGCGGCGTTCGCCCATCCAGGCGGTCGCCAGGCGCCTCACCTTCAGCTGCTTGCGCCGGTCGACGCCGAGGACGGGGCGCTCGGGGCCGAAGGCCGAGCCGGCGCGGCCGGCCTTGACCTCGACGAAGACGAGCGTGCGGCCGTCGAGGGCGACGATGTCGAGCTCGCCGAAGCGGGTGCGAGCGTTGCGCTCGACGATCTCCCAGCCCGAGGCGGCGAGGCGGGCGGCGACGAGATCCTCGGCGGCGCGGCCGATTCGCTGTCTCTGCGCGGTCATCGAGACCGACCATAGGGGCGCCTGGCGGCCCCACGACAGCCGCTGCGCGTCTTCGGGCCGAAAGGATTGGCACAACCGCGCGAATGTGGTGCCCACGCGTCGGATTTGGCTCCGTAGCGTGGTTTCCGTGCTGGCCACGGCTCAGACCTTCACCCTCGACGGCATCGCCGCCCGCCCCGTCCGGGTCGAGGTCGACGTGCACCGCGGCCTGCCGGCCTTCTCCGTCGTCGGCCTGCCCGACACTGCGGTGCGCGAGGCGCGGGAGCGGGTGCGGGCGGCGATGGTCAACTGCGGCTTCGACTTCCCGCTGCGGCGGATCGTCGCCAACCTCGCCCCGGCCAGCCTGCGCAAGGCGGGCCCGGGGATGGACCTGGCGATCGCGGCGGCGCTGCTCGTCGCCTCGGGTCAGCTCGACCTGGGGCGGCTGCCGAAGCTGGCGCTGGTCGGGGAGCTGGCGCTCGACGGCGCCGTTCGTGCCGTGCCCGGGGTGCTGGCGATCGCCGAGGCGGCGCGGGAGCGTGGTACGGAGGCGATCGTGGTCCCGGCCGAGAACGGGGCCGAGGCCGCGCTGGCGGGCGATGTCGGCGTGATCTGCCTGGAGAGCCTCGGCGCAGCTCTCCGCGCTGGCGGCCGGGGAGTGGATGCCCGACCGGCCCGAGCCGATGCCGCTGCGACTTGGTTCCAGCGCGGGCGTCCCCGACCTCGCCGACCTGCGCGGCCAGCGCCACCTTCGCCACGCGCTCGAGGTCGCCGCCGCCGGCGGACACAGCCTGCTGATGGTCGGCCCGCCCGGCGCCGGCAAGTCGCTCGCAGCCAGCCGTCTGCCCTCGATCCTGCCGCCGCTCGCCCCGGAGGAGGCGCTGGAGGTGGCGCGGATCGCCAGCGCCTGCGGGCGCCTGGGCGTCGGCGAGGCCGGCGGGAGGCCGTTCCGCGCGCCTCACCACACGGTCAGCCCGGCCGGTCTGGTCGGCGGCGGCAACCCGCCCTCGCCGGGCGAGGCGACGCTCGCCCACCGCGGCGTCCTCTTCCTCGACGAGCTCTGCGAGTTCCGCCGCGACACGCTGGAGGCGCTGCGGGCGCCGCTGGAGACCGGCTGGGTCTCGATCGCCCGGGCCGGCGCCTGGCGCCACCTGCCCTGCCGCTTCATGCTCGTCGCGGCGGCCAACCCCTGCCCATGCGGTCGTGGCGAGGCCGACCCCGAGTGCAGCTGCGCACCGCTGGCGGTGCGCCGCTACCAGGCGCGCCTCAGCGGGGCGCTCGCCGACCGCATCGACCTCCTCGCCGCGATCCGCCAGCCCAGCGCCGAGGAGATCGCCGGCCCGCAGGGCGAGAGCTCCGCCGAGGTGCGCGAGCGGGTTGCCGCGGCGCGCGAGCGCCAGGAACGCCGCCTCGGCTCCGGGCGCAGCAACGCCGAGATGACCCCGAGCGAGGTGCGGGAGTGCGCGCTCGACGAGCCCGCCGCGGCGCTGCTCGCCGACGCCTACTCGCGGCGCCGGCTCAGCGCCCGCGCCCACGACCGGGTCCTGAGGCTGGCGCGGACCGTTGCCGACCTGGCCGGCGTCGAGACGATCGGGCGCGAGCAGATGGCCCAGGCGCTGCAGCTGCGCCGGAGGGATGCGGAGTGAGCGCGCCGCGAGCCTGCCCGGACTGCCTGCGCCGCTCGCGGCTGCTCGCCCACCTGGCTCCCTACATCGAGAAGATCGCCACTGGGACGGTGGGCTCGCGCTCGCCCGAACTGCTGCGCCTCTCCAGCGAGGACCTTGCCGCGGCGGCCGCGCCGAATGCGGCGGCGCAGATCCTCGCCCAGGTCGGTGCCGTGCCCGAGAGCCGCCTCCTCGCCGATCTCGCCGCTGCGCAGTGCTGGGCCTGCTGCCGCCACGACCGACGCTTCCCGGTCGGCCTGCGCGATGCCGCCGACGCGCCCTGGGCGCTGATCGGCCGTGGCGACCCGGCGCTGCTGGAGCGTCTCGAGCCGGAGGGAACCGTCACGGTGGTCGGTGCGCGACGGGCCACCACCTACGGCCGCGAGATCGCCCGGGAGCTGGGACGCGAGCTGACCGCCGCCGGATTGCTCGTCGTCAGCGGGCTTGCCTTCGGCATCGACGCCTGTGCGCACCGCGGGGCGCTCGAGGCCGGCACCACCGTCGCGGTGCTCGGCTGCGGCGCCGACGTCGCCTATCCCGCTTCGCACCGCTCGCTCTGGCGGCGGATCTGCGAGGACGGCTTGGTCGTCTCGGAGATGCCGCCGGGGACCGGGGCATGGCGCTGGGCGTTCCCGGCTCGCAATCGGATCATGGCGGCGCTGGCCGGGATGACCGTCGTGGTCGAGGCGGCGCAGCGCTCCGGATCGCTGATCACCGCGGACCTTGCCGCCGACCTCGGCCGCGACCTCGGCGCGGTGCCGGGCCCCGTCAACTCGCGCGCCTCGGCAGGAACCAACGATCTGCTCGCCGGCGGCGCTTGCCTCGTCCGCGACGCCCAGGACGTGCTCGACGCGATGCTGGGTCCCGGCGTTCGCAAGGCGGAGCGGACCGGGCCGGCGCTGGACCCGGGGCAGCTGCGCGTACTGGCGGCGATCGAGGAGGGGGAGGGGACCTGCGACGCGGTCTCGGCCAGCCTCGACCTTTCCGGCGCCGAGACCGCCTCCGTCCTCGCGACCCTGGAGGCGTTCGGCTACGTCACCTGCTCCCTGGTCGGGTCCTATGCGCGGACCCTGCTCCAACCCCCTGACATCTAGGCTGCGCATCATGGCTCCGACTCGCGTCCCAGTAGTCCTCTCGATCGCCGGCTCGGACTCCGGCGGTGGGGCCGGCATCCAGGCCGACCTGAAGGCGTTCGCACGTTGTGGCGTGCACGGGATGACAGCGATCACCGCGATCACGGCACAGAATACCGTCGGCGTCGAGGTGGTCGAGCCCGTCTCGCCGGAGATGGTCTTCGGCCAGATCCTGGCGATCGCCGAAGACATCCATGTCGACGCGGTGAAGATCGGCATGCTCGGCTCGCCAGCGGTGATCGACGCGGTCGCAGTCGAGGCTCACTTACGTAGGTCGGCGTTGGCGCCCGTCGTGATCGATCCGGTGATGGTCGCCGAGAGCGGCGCGGTGCTGCTCGACGACGACACCAGGGAGGCGCTGGTCGAGCATACTGCTTCCGAGGAGCACCGTCGCGACTCCGAACATCCCCGAGGCGAGGGTGCTGACCGGGGCCGGTGAGGGGGCGAGCCAGGAGGAGCTGGCCCGAGAGGTGTTCGAGCTGGGGCCGCAGGCCGTCGTGGTGACGGGCGGCCACAGCAAGGAGCTGGTCGACCTCTTCTTCGACGGCGAACAGGTCGTCGAGATCTCCGGCCCGCGCCATCCCGACGGTGCCGCGCACGGCTCCGGCTGCACTCACTCCTCGGCGCTCGCTGCCTTTCTCGCTCACGGTGACGCGCCGCTGGAGGCGGCCCGCAAGGCCCGGGAGATCGCCTCGGCGGCGGTGGCAACCGGCCTGCGCGGGATCGGCGCCGGCCCCGGCCCGGTCGACGTCTTCAACCTGAGCGCTGGACCTCCACAGTAGATTTCGGCCATGAGCTCCAACGGTGCAACCACGACCAAGCTGCCTCGTCCACGCTCGGCCACAGTCTTCGACGGGCCCGACCGCGCCCACGCGCGCGCCTATATGAAGGGCGTCGGGTTCGACGACGACGCGCTGAGCCGACCGACGATCGGGATCGCCAACACCTGGACCGAGGCGATGCCCTGCAACTTCCACCTGCGCGGCCTCGCCGAGCACGTCAAGCAGGGGGTGCGCGCCGCAGGCGGCACGCCGATGGAGTTCAACACGGTCGCCGTCTCCGACGGGGTGACGATGGGCACCCAGGGGATGAAGGCGTCGCTGATCAGCCGTGAGGTGATCGCCGACTCGATCGAGCTGATGGCGCGCGGCTACCAGTTCGACGCGATCGTCGCCCTCTGTGCCTGCGACAAGACGATCCCGGGCTGCGCGATGGCGCTGGCCCGGCTCGACGTCCCGTCGGTCCTCCTCTACGGCGGCTCGATCGCCCCCGGCCACTGGCACGGGCGCGACGTAACCATCCTCGACGTCTTCGAGGCGATCGGCGCCCACAACGCGGGCGACATGAGCGACGAGGAACTGCACGAGCTCGAGGGAGTGGCGAGCCCCGGTGCCGGCGCCTGCGGCGGTCAGTTCACCGCCAACACGATGGCCTGCGCCTTCGAGGCCCTCGGGATCAGCGCCGGCGGCTCGGCGATGGTGCCCGCCGAAGACGACGACAAGGGGACGGTCGCCGAGCGGATCGGCGAGCTGGTCCTGAACGTCCTCGTCGACGACCTCAGGCCGAGCAGGGTGATCACGCGCGACTCGCTTGAGAACGCGATCGCCTGCGTCTGCGCCTCGGGAGGTTCGACCAACGCCGTCCTGCACCTGATCGCCCTCGCCCGCGAGCTCGACATCGAGCTGACGATGGACGACTTCGAGCGCATCTCCCGAGCGACACCGCTCTTCGCCGACCTCAAACCCGGCGGGCGCTTCGTCGCCACCGACCTCTACGCCGCCGGCGGCGTGCCGGTGATCCTCCAACGGCTCGCCGAAGCAGGCAGCCTGCACTCCGACGCGATCACGGTCACCGGCAAGACGATCGGCGAGGTGGCGAGCGAGGCGACCGAGGCCCCCGGCCAGGAGGTCGTGCGTCCGCTCGATAACCCGGTGAAGGCCGAAGGCGGCCTGGCGATCCTGCGCGGCAACCTCGCACCCGAAGGGGCCGTGGTCAAGCTGGCCGGCACCGAGCGGACCCAGCAGACCGGGCCCGCCCGGGTCTTCGAGTCCGAAGAGGAATGCTTCCGCGCGGTCAAGGACCAACAGATCGAGCCGGGCGACGTCGTCGTCATCCGCAACGAGGGCCCGGTCGGCGGCCCGGGGATGCGCGAGATGCTGCAGGTCACCGCGGCGATCGTCGGCGAGGGGCTGGGGGAGAGCGTCGCGATGGTCACCGACGGGCGCTTCTCCGGCGCGACCCGGGGCCTGATGATCGGCCACGTCGCCCCCGAGGCGGCAAGGGGAGGCCCGATCGCGGCGATTCAGGAGGGCGACCGGATCACCGTCGACATCGACGGCCGCCGCCTGGACGTGGACCTCTCAGACGAGGAGATAGCCAAGCGGGTGGCCGAGTACAGCTCCCCGCCGTCCCCCTTCGGCCCCGGAGTGATGGCCAAGTACGCGGCGACGGTCAGCTCAGCCGCCCACGGTGCCGTGACCGCTTAGCTACTCAGGAACTCGTCGAGCAGGGCGTTGAATCTGGCCGGCCGCTCCAGCTGCGGCACGTGCCCGGTCTTCTCGAGGATCTCCAGCCGTGAGTGGGGGATGCGTCGGTTGTAGCTGTGGGCGGCCACGGATGGGATGACCCAGTCATCTGTGCCCCAGACGATCATCACCGGGATCTCGATCTCTTCCAGGCGGTCGCGGGCGTCGTATTCGATCACGGCGTCAAGGGCGTCGGCGAAGCCCGCTGCTGGCAGCCCCGACGCCATCTGCTCCCAGAGAAGCTCCTTGCCCAGCCGCCCCGGGTGGCGCATGAAGAACCGGAACATCAGGTAACGGGCGCGCCTGCGGGTCACGACCTCCCGCGCAAGCTTGCCGAAGCCGGGCCCGAAAGTTCCCCAGGCGCGAGAGGTCGCGGTGCCTCGCTCGTGGGGAAGCCAGGTGTTGATCAGGCCCGCGGCCGAGACGAGGACGAGCCGGTCGAAGCGCTCCGGCGCGGAGAGCACCGCCTCGCCGGCGACCAGGCCACCCATCGAGTTGCCGACCAGCGTCGCGCCCCGGTCGACCCCCAGCTTCTCGCAGAAGTCGTGCAGCAGCCGGCCGTATGCGTACATGTCGATCGTCCAGGTGGGCATCGGGCTGGCGCCGAAGCCGGGCAGGTCGAGCGCGATCGCCCGCCGGCCCCGTGCCGCAAAGTGGGGCAGGTTCTCCAGCCAGTTCTGCCAGGACCCGGAGATGCCGTGGACGAAGACGATCGGCTCGCCTTCGCCGATCTCGGCGTAGTTGACGGTGGCGCCCGGCAGGTCGAGCCGGTGCACGTGGGGGCGCCAGTCGATCCCCAGCCACTCGGGATCGGGATTGCCGTAGTCGTCGGACTTCTCAGGCATAGCCCATACGTTCGAGTATGGGTATCTCGCGGATCTGCGGTGGTTGCAGGTGGTCCCAGAGGATGCCGCGCGGCCGCTCGTACTGGCGCTCGACCTCGATCACGGCACGCGGCGTGGCGATCACGTCGACCGGCAGATCGTGCGACGTCATCATCAGGTGGCGGTGCAGGACCTGGGTCGGGTGGACGGTCGTCGCCACCGTGGTGTGGCCGTCGATCTTGCCGGCGTCGATCAGCACGCCGTACTCGAGGTCGGAGTAGCCGCCGCCCTTGCCGACCCGGGCGCCGCTGAGGTTCACGGCGACCGAGCCGCAGAGCACGAAGTCGATCTCGGGCAGTTCGTCGAGGGCCGTCACACGCCCGTGTTTGAGCGCCCCCTTGATCGTCGCCGCCTCTTTCACTGCGCGTTTGGTGAGCTTTTTCGGGTCGAGGATCCGGAAGGGATGGGGGTCGCGCAGCCGCGGCACCGCCATGATCACGACCTTGCCTTCTTCCAGGGCCATGCGCCGGGCGTAGGTCTGGGGCGAGTCGGGGTTCGCCTTGATCACCTGGGCGCGCTTCCAGAGCCGGTAGCCGGCCAGCTTCTCGGCTGCGAGCTTGGCCCCGGCGAAGTTCGGGATGCGGCCCTCGGCACCGGGGAAGCGGGACACGCCCTCGCGGTCCATCTCCTTCCAGACCTCCTTGCGGACCTCGTCCTTGGAGCCCTTGCGGGCGTTGGCCTTGGTACTCATCGGTCAGTGGAACGATATCCGCCATAACGACCGGATCGTGTGCCTAAACTCTCCTTAGTGGGTCGCAAAGGCAAAATTGCGATCGTCGCGATCCTGGCTCTGCTCGTTTTGGGCGTCTCCGTCGGCTACGCCTACGACACCACGCAGCAGGACGAGATCGCCGACGGTGTGACGATCGCCGGCGTTGACGTCGGCGGCATGAACGCGGAGGAAGCGAAGCATGCGGTGCGCGTCCAGTTGCTGCGCCCCCTGCGCCACTCGATCCGCGTCGGCTACGACGGCGAGAGCTGGGAGCTCCCCGGCAAGACGCTCAAGGTCCACGCCGATCTCGACGTCGCGGTCGACGAAGCGCTCGAGGACAGTCGCGAGGGCGGGTTGCCGGGCCGGCTGGTGCGCTACGTGACCGGCGGCGACGTCGAAGAGCGGATCGGCGCCGACATCACCTACTCCCAGCCCGCGATCAACCGCTTCGTGCGCAGGGTTGCCGCCGCCGTCAACCGCGAAGCCAAGGACGCGACGGTCGAGCCAAGCGCCGAATCGCTGGTCGTGGTCAAGGCGCAGAACGGGCGCAAGCTGCGCGACAACCTGCTCACGCGCCGGCTGCAGGCCGCCGTCCTCAACGCGGACGCCGACCACACGATCGCCGCCCGCACCCACTACACGAAACCCGAGGTGACGACCCAGGAAGTCGCCAGCTCCTACCCGTCCTACCTGACGCTCGACCGCGGCACCTACACGCTCCGCCTCTGGGAAGACCTGAAGCTGGTCAAGACCTACACGGTGGCGGTCGGCCAGGAAGGGCTCGAAACTCCGGAAGGCCTCTACTCGATCCAGGAAAAGGAAGAAAACCCGACCTGGCACGTGCCCGAATCGGACTGGGCCGGGAGCCTCGCCGGCCAGGACATCCCGCCGGGCCCCTCCAACCCGATCAAGGCGCGCTGGATGGGGATTTTCGAAGGCGCCGGCATCCACGGCACCGAAGAGACCTACTCGCTGGGCTCGGCAGCCTCGCACGGCTGCGTGCGGATGGCGATTCCCGACGTGGAAGAACTGTACGACCGAGTTGACGTAGGCACCCCGATCTACATCGGCTGAGCGGCGTCAGAACCGGCGCATATCGGCGTCCTCAGTCGCTCACGTGCTGAAGCACGCTTCGCTCCTTGCGTCCTTGATCTGCTTGGTTCTGGCGCCGCTCAGAGGACGAGGGCAAGGGAAGGCGAATCCTTCGATGTGACCTGGTCAGAGTGTCTGAGCGCGTATGACCGAGATCTCAGGGGGCGCAACATGGCCGAGCGCACGCGGCGAGCCTATGGTGTCGACCTCGGGCAGTTCGTCGAGTGGGCGGGGGGTCGCGCCCCGGGAGACATTCGCCACCGCGACGTGCGCCGCTACGCGGCCGGCCTCTCCTCGGAGGGGATGGCGCCGGCTAGCGTCGCCCGCAAGCTGGCGGCGATCCGCGGCCTCTTCGACTTCCTCGTCCGCACCGAGCGGGTCGGCCAGAACCCCGCCGACCTCGTCTCCAGCCCGAAGCGGGAGGAGAAGCTGCCGCGGGTGCTCTCGGCCGGGCAGGTGCGCGACCTGCTGGAGCGGATCCCCGCCCGCACTCCGCTGGAGCTGCGCGACCGGGCGATGCTCGAGCTGGCCTACTCCTGCGGTCTGCGCTGCGAGGAGATCGTCAACCTCGACGTCGGCGCGCTCGACTTCGAGACCGAGCAGCTGCGCGTGCTTGGCAAGGGCTCCAAGGAGCGCCTTCTGCCGGTCGGCGAGCCCGCCCAGCAGGCCCTGCGGCGCTACACCGAGCGCGGTCGCCACGCCCTCGCCTCCGACCCGCGGGAGTCCGCGCTCTTCCTCTCCAAGAGCGGGCGGCGCCTCTCCAACTCCGACGTCACCCGCCGTCTCGGGCTCTGGGTCCGCGAGGCCGCCTTGGCCGCCGGGGTCTCGCCTCACTCCCTGCGCCACAGCTTCGCCACGCACCTGCTGGAGGGCGGAGCGGACCTGCGCGCGATCCAGGAGCTGCTCGGCCACGCCTCTATATCGACCACACAGGTCTACACTCGCGTGGATGCCGCTCGCCTGCGCGACGCGTACGCCGCGACCCATCCACGCGCATGATCGGCAAATAGACCGTCAGCGACTCTAGAATCACGGCCGAGCCATGGAAACAGGCGTCAAAGAGGTGGAGCTGCGCGATCTGTGGCGCCGCTACAAGGGCGAAGGGGACGCCAGTGCGCGTGAGCGACTGGTCGTCGCCTACTCGCCGATGGTCAAGTTCGTCGCCGGCCGCCTCGGGGCCGGGCTGCCGTCCCACGTCGACGACGCCGACCTGATCTCCTACGGCCTGATGGGCCTGATCGGGGCGATCGAGCGCTTCGAGCCCGAGCGCGGGATCAAGTTCGAGACCTTCGCGATGACCCGGATTCGCGGCGCGATCATCGACGAGCTGCGCTCGCTCGACTGGGTCCCCCGCTCAGTGCGCTCGCGCGCCCGCGAAATCGAGGCGGCGCAGGCCAAGCTCGAGCACGAGCTGCAGCGGGCGCCGTCGGAGGCCGAGCTGGCCAAGGAGCTCGGCGTCGACGAGGAAGAACTGCAGACCTCACTGCTGGAGATCGCCAACTCCTCGGTCTACGCGCTCGACGAGCTCTGGACGGTCTCGGACTCCTCCGGCGACCAGGTCTCGCTGCTCGACACGATCTCCGACCCGCGCGCAGAGGACCCGCAGGAGTCGCTCGCCAGCAGCGAGGTCAAGGACCGCCTGACCGAGGCGATCGCCTCGCTGCCCGAGCGCGAGCAGCTCGTGGTTGCGCTCTACTACTACGAGAACCTCACCCTGCGCGAGATCGGCGAGGTCCTCGGGGTGACCGAGTCGCGCGTCTCCCAGCTGCACACCAAGGCAGTGATGCGCCTCAAGTCCGGCCTCCAGGCCGTATAGCTAGCTACCGCTGAGGGTTGGGGGAGCCTGGCCGTCCTCCAGTCGAATTGAGCACCGCGCGTGAGCGCGGTGCAACCAGGAGCGCGGCCTACGGCCGCGCAATAGACAGATTGCATAGGCCGCTTCGCGACATTCGCCTGGAGGACGGCCAGGCTCCTCTCAACACGTCACCGAGTGACGCCCAGATTGCGGAGGCGGTACCAGGGTCTCCAAGCTCTTTTAAAAAGAGCTTGTGTAGCCCGAGATCAGACTTTCAGTTCCGGGCTTTTCGAACCTTGTGTGTTTCGAGGGGGCTGGAGGGGCCCCTCCCCAAAACACTCAAGCGCGGCTCCTGCCGCGCGTTTTGGGGAGGGGCCCCTCCAGCCCACCACCCCCAACCGCTTGAATTGCCCCGCGCGGGGTGTACCTTCATTTGCGTGCCTCATAAGGCTGCAGACCGGATTCGAAACGTCGCTTTGATAGGGCACCGGGGCTGCGGTAAGACGAGCCTGCACGAGGCGATGCTGTTCGAAGCGGGGGCGGTCGGCCGGCTGGGGAACGTGACCGACGGCTCCACCGTCTCCGACCACGAGCCAGACGAGCAGGAGCGGGCGATGTCGATCAACGCCGCCCTCGCCTGCTTCGAGCACGGCGGCCGCGAGATCAACCTGATCGACACCCCCGGGGAGCCGAGCTTCGTCGCCGACGCGATCGCGGCGCTGCGGGTCGCGGACGCGGCAGTGGTCGTCGTCAACGCGGTGATGGGAGTCGAGGTGCACACCGAGCGGCTCTGGCGCCGCGCCGACGCCGAGGGCCTGGCCAGGCTCGTCTACGTCAACATGCTCGACCGCGAGCGGGCCGACTTCTTCCGCGCCATGGACTCGCTGAAGGCCTCTTTCGGCCCACACGTGGTCGCCACCGAGATCCCGATCGGCGCCGAGCAGGAGGTCCGCGGCGTCGTCGACCTGATCGACCTGAAGGCGTTCGCCTACGAGGGGACGGGACCGGGTGCAGCCGAGGAGGTCGAGATCCCGGCCGAGCTGCGCGAGCAGGCCGAGGAGCACCGGGAGAGGCTGATGGACGAGGTGGCGGAGAACTCCGACGAGCTGATGGAGCGCTACCTGGAGGGCGAGGAGATCGACCACGACGAGATCGTGCGCGTGCTGAAGCAGGGAGTCACCGACGGGCGGATCTTCCCGGTGACCTGCGGGGTGGCGACGCGCAACCTCGGCACCGGCCGGCTGCTCGAGGCGCTGGTCGAGGACCTGCCCTCGCCGGCGATGCGCGGCGCGGTGGTGGCGCGCGGGGCCGGGGGAGAGGAGATCGAGATCGAGCCCGACGAGGACGGCCCGCTCGTCGCCTACGTCTTCAAGACTCTCGCCGACCCCTACACCGGCCGCGTCAACCTCTTCCGCGTCTACCGCGGGACGCTGGGCTCGGACTCGCAGGCGTTCAACGTCGGCGTCGGCCAGAAGGAGCGCATAGGCCAGCTCGGCCAGCCGCTCGGCAAGGAGCTGAGGCCGGTCCCCGAGCTGGGGGCGGGCGACATCGGCGCGGTCGCCAAGCTGAAGGAGACGCACGCCGGCGACGTCCTCTGCGGCGGCCAGGAGGAGATCTCCTTCCCGCCGCTCGACCTTCCCAACCCGGTGATGGCCTTCGCCTACGAGCCGAAGTCCAAGGGGGACGAGGAGAAGGCCGCGACGGCGGTGCGCCGGCTGACCGAGGAGGACCCGACCCTCGACGTCCACCGCGACACCCAGACCGGGGAGCAGATCATCGCCGGCCTCACCCAGATCCACGTCGAGGTGATGGTCGAGCGGATGAAGCGGCGCTTCGGGGTCGAGATCGAGCTGCACCCGCCGCGCGTGCCCTACCAGGAGTCGATCCGCCGTCCCGCCGGCGCCCACGCCCGCTACAAGAAGCAGTCGGGCGGGCGCGGGCAGTTCGCCGACTGTCAGATCGAGATCGAGCCGGCGGGTGACGGCATCGACCTGGACTTCGTCAACAAGATCAAGGGCGCGGCGATCCCGGGCAGCTTCATCCCCGCGGTGGAGAAGGGAGTGGAGGAGGCGATGATGCACGGCACGGTCGCCGGCTACCCGGTGAAGGGGGTGCGGGTGCGGCTCGTCGACGGCAAGCACCACGATGTCGACTCCTCGGAGATGGCCTTCAAGATCGCCGGCGCGATGGCCTTCAGGGAGGCGATGGAAGCGGCGGACCCGGTGCTGCTGGAGCCGATCGTGCGGCTCGCGGTCAGCTGTCCCGAGGACGTCGTCGGCGACGTGATCGGCGACCTCAACTCGCGCCGCGGGCACCCGCTGGGAATGGAGCCGAAGGGGGCGATGACCGAGGTCAGGGCCGAGGTGCCGATGGCCGAGGTGCTCGACTACGCGCCCGACCTGCGCTCGATCAGCGGCGGCCGGGCGGACTTCGAGGTCGAGTTCGACCGCTACCAGGAGGTGCCCGCGCACCTGGCCGAAAAAGTCGTCTCAGCTGCTGGCTGAACCCCGTCGCGTGGAGTCCGGTGAACTAGCTTTCAGGCGTGAGCATCTACCAGCGCGATCCAGCCGCTCCGGGGGCGAACGTGAGGCGGCGGCAGGTGGAGTCACCCGACAGCAAGCTCGAGCGGGCGGTCGTCCGCTTCAACGAGAGCGACGCCGCCCGCACCGCGGCGGGCCTGACCCGCAGCCTGGGCCGGCCCTCGGTCTCGGTAGGGGCGGCCGCGGGGTCGCCGAGCGAGGTGCGGGTGACGATCGCCTGGGACCTCTGCTGGTACCAGTGGGGCGTCGACGTCGGCGAGGGCCGGCGGCCGGTTCGGGAGATCGCCAGGGGCGAGGACGTCGAGCAGCTCGATCGCTCCGCCCGCCACTGGAACGCGAGCCTGGGCGAGGGCGCCCGGGTGGTCTTCGGCGCGCCCGGCTCCCCGGTGCGCCGCCGTCGCATCGGCTGGCTGAGGCGCCGGTGAAGCTGCTCGTCAACGTCGACGGCGGGGCGCGCGGCAACCCCGGGCCGGCGGCGATCGCCGCGGTCGTCCAGGACGCCGACGGCGCGGTGCTCGAGGAGCGCGGCGAGCGGATCGGCCGCGCGACCAACAACGTCGCCGAGTACAGGGCGCTGCTGCTCGGGATCGAGCGGGCCGCGGCCCTCGGCGCCCGGGAGCTGGAGCTGGTCGGCGACTCCGAGCTCGTCGTCAAGCAGGTCAAGGGCGAGTACAAGGTCAAGGACGCGACGATGCGCGAGCTGCACACCCAGGTGAAGGAGGCGCTGCGCGACTTCGAGAGCTGGTCGATCCGCCACGTGCGCCGCGAGCACAACGCCGAGGCCGATCGCCTCGTCAACGCCGCACTCGATGCCTGAGCCGATCGACCCCGGCGCCGACATCGGCCACGTCCACCTGAAGGTGGCCGACCTGGAGCGCTCGCTCGACTTCTACTGCGGCGTGCTCGGCTTCGAGCTGCAGCAGCGCTTCGGAGAGGAAGCGGCCTTCGTCTCCGCGGGTGGCTACCACCATCACATCGGCCTCAACACCTGGCACTCGAAGGGCGGCTCGCCCCCGCCGCCGGGCTCGACCGGCCTCTTCCACTTCGCGATCCGCTACCCGACCCGTGCCGCTCTGGCAGATGTGCTCGACCGCCTGCACCGCGCCGGCGTCGAGCTCAGCGGCGCCTCCGACCACGGGGTCAGCGAGGCGCTCTATCTGGGTGACCCCGACGGCAACGGCATCGAGCTCTACTGGGACCGGCCCAGGGCGCAGTGGCCGGCACCGCAGCCCGGCCAGAAGGTCGAGATGTACACGCGGCCGCTGGACCTGCAGGGTTTGTTGGCGGAGCTGGGCTAGAAGCCGAGGATCGCGCCGGCCAGGTTCGCTTTGAACGGCTCCGTGCCGGGCACCAGTTCCATCCCGGCGAAGCCGCTGTGGGTGCGCATGTAGGCGAGCTCCATGGCCAGATCGCCGACGCCGTTGGAGCCGGCGAGCGGGGCCAGCTGCAGGGTGCTGAGGACACCGAAGGCGGCGCCGGAGCCGCCCAGGAAGCCGCTGCCGGAGTCACCGGGAATGCCCGGCGTCAGCGTGAGGACGTTGTGGCTCCA
This sequence comes from uncultured Solirubrobacterales bacterium, assembly GCA_963753585.1. Lineage (GTDB taxonomy): Bacteria > Actinomycetota > Thermoleophilia > Solirubrobacterales > 70-9 > VRUE01. The sequence continues at coordinate 449,844 of CAVWCU010000001.1, forward strand.
CCCGTTGCCTTCGTTTTGCACCACGACGCCCTGCTTCGGGCTCAGCTGGGCGATTCCGCCGCGGAGTTCGGAGTTTCCGTAGGAGTAGACGGTGGAGCCGAGCCCGCCGGGGGCGCCGACTTTCGTCGGGCCGCCGAAGCGGGGCACCGAGGGATTGACCCCGGCCACGTCGGAGGGGTCGATCTCGATCAGCGCGAAGTCGTTGAAGGCGCAGGTGTCGGGGTCGGTCTCGCCGGCGGCCTGCATGGTCAGCCAGGAGCTGTAGACGAGCGTGCCCGGTTGGCCGGCGCCTTTCACTTCCACCGGTGTCCCCAGCGGCAGCGAGCCGCTGCTGCAGCCGTCGGTTTCGGTCTGCCCCCCGGTGCCCGCGCAGTGCGCGGCCTGGCCGAGGAAGACCTCGGTGCCTTCCTCGAAGGCGAAGTTGGACGTGCACTGAGCCCCTTCGGTGAAGACCTGGACTCCCGGATGGACGGTCGCCTGCCCTGGGGGTGCCCATGCCGAGGCGACGGAGGGAGGGACCGCCGCGACAACGAGCACCCCGAACAACGCAACGAGGGCCTTTGGCTTAAACATGCTGAGCCTCCTCTTTGTTGCCGAGCCGGCGACCGTCCACCGGGACTGAAAGCAGCCTACCAAATACTAAGTAGCAACCAGCCGGCCGAGATCGCAAGCAACTCCGCCCCCCACAGCTATACTCGCGATCCGCGCGGCTGTAGCTCAGCTGGCTAGAGCGTCTGCTTGCCATGCAGAAGGTCGTGGGTTCGAATCCCATCAGCCGCTTCGCTTCGAATTACCTGCACTTAGGCCGGTTGGTCCTCGCCCCTGGGTGATGCTTCCCTAAATATTTCTTGACTGTTCAAGACGGGCATGGTAAGGCTACGGCTGTACACCCACGGCCAACTCCACACGAGGTGCCGTGACCCAGTCAAAGGAGAGTCAGATGCGCCCGATCGGCATGCTCATCTCTACGCTTGTTGCGGCGCTCGCGCTCCTCGTTTTCGTCGGCACCGCCGCCGCCGAAAAAGAAGCCACCGTCGCCTGCCCCGAAGCGCCCATCAGCGGCGACGAATGCGAAGGCGAAGCCTTCGAAGCCGGCACCGCGATCACCGCGAGCAGCGAAGAAATCGTCCTCACCGTCGAAGACGTAGTCCCCCTCTTCGGAATCGACGGGGTAGTGAAATGCGAATCCGCGCTCGCGGGCGAACCGGTTGAAGACACCGTCGAACCACCGCTGCTGACCGGTGACCTCAGCACGCTTTCCTTCACCAACTGCGAGGAGGTCCTGACCAGCAGCCCGTGCACGGTCACCACCGTCGGACTGCCGTACGAGACGCAGCTCGAGCACGAACTCTCCACGCCCGGCGACGGCGAGCTGTTCGTCTACGAAGACCCGGAAGAAGGGAGCCGGCCCGGTGCAACCCTCTTCTGCGAAAAAACACCGGTGGCGATCAACTGCACCTACCTCGTCGACGAAAACGCCGCCGAGATCGAAGGCGGGGCGACCGACCTGGCGCGACTCGAGTTCGATGGGAGCTCCGAACCGACAATCACCGCCGACGAAGTCAAATTCGAAGAGTCGAGCGGGACCTGCCCCGGGCAAAATCCGGAGATGGATGGAGAGTGGGTGGTCGAAGAACCGTCCGCATTGTTCGTCGCCCAGAAAAGATGGGACTACGAGGTCAAACCGGACCCGATTCCGTTCGCTAAAGTCAACGACACCATCTCGGTGGAAGTCAAAAACACCGGGAAAACCGACTGGACCCTGATCATCATGGGGGCCCCCCGAGGACTGGCTGGACTTCGACGCCAAAGACTGCGTCGACAAAAACAAAACCCTGATCACGGTCAAAGCGGGCTCGAAATGTACGCCGACGCTGAAATGCCTCAAAAAAGGTGAGTCGGAATTCCTGATCGCGCTCAAACTTCCATGGAAATCCGTCGCTGACTTCTTCACCGCAACCAAATGCGAAGTGAAATGAAGCGGGGGGACCGGTCGTCTGCTCTCGGTCCGCGCGCTCTCAGCGCTTAAGTGCCAGCAGGTTTAGCCAACGGCATCGCCGTATCGACTATGGGGACGGGGTGGACGCGGCTTGCGTCGCCCCGCCCGGCCTCTTCTCTGGCTCAGACCCGATGGGAAGGCCGCGCTGCCCGGCGACCTGCTCGAAGGCCGTAACGACCTCAGGGTCGAACTGCGAGCCGGCGCTGCGGCGAAGCTCTTCGAGGGCTCGCGAGGGACGCATCGCGACGCTGTAGGGGCGCTCTGAGACCATCGCCGCGTAGGCTTCGCAGACGGCGACCACCCGCGAGCCGAGTGGGATCTGCTCACCGCGCAGGGAGTCCGGGTAGCCGCCGCCATCCCAGCGCTCGCCACTCGAGCGAACCAGACGCGCGACCGGCACGAGCGCCGCAGCAGAGGCGATGATCCGCTCGCCGATCAGGGTGTGTTGGTGGACGAACTTCCACTCGGACTCCTCGAGCGGGCCTGGCTTGTTCAGGATCGCGTCGGGGATCGCCATCTTCCCTGTCTCGTGCAGCTGCGCGGCGCGGTAGGTCTCGTCGCGTTGCTCGGCTTCCATGCCCAGCTCCTCGGCGACCGCCAGCGCCAGCTCGGCGACGTCGACGGCTTGCTCGGCCAGTTGCGGTTGGCGTTCGCGCAGCGCCGTCAGCAGCACGTCGCGCGACTGCGAGCCGGCCGAGGTCCTCTCGCTGACCTTGTTCGCGTACATCCGCCGGTCGGCGAGCTGCATCGCCTCCTTCATCGAGCCGGCCTCGCTTGGCAACAGGACGCTGCCCTGGGAGGCCGCGATCGCGAAGCCCTCGCCGCGCTCAGAGAGCGCGGCGCCGGCGCCGGCGATGATCGCGTCGACCTCCGCCGCCGTGCACTCGACCAGAAGACAGAACTCATCGCCACCCAGCCGGTAGGCGCTGCCTTTCGATGCCGCGAAGAGTTCCAGTCGCCCGCCGAGCCGTTCCAGCAGGGCGTCTCCAGCGGGATGGCCGAAGGTGTCGTTGTAGAGCTTGAAGCCGTCAAGGTCGAACAGCGCGAGGAGCCGGAGGGAGCCGGTTGCTGCCGGCTGCGTGATCGCGCGCTCCAGGTCCAACGTCAGCGCCCTGCGGTTGGGCAGCCCGGTCAGCTCGTCGGTACGCGACTCTTGCACCCTCGTGCGGACTTCCCCCTGGCTCTCACGCAACGAGAGGACCAACCGCACGACGACCGCGATCAGGGTGAGCAGGGAGATGACTGCCGCTGCGGTAGGGGCCGTGGTGAATCGTTCGGCTCCCTGAATGCCGATCGCAACCAGGGCCGCAGCAGCAGGTATCGCGATGATCCGCACCGCCCGCGATCGCAGTGGCGCCCCGGTCCCCGGCTCGATCCACGCCGCGCAAGCCACCAGCAGAACACCACATGGCCAGCCGGCGTCGAGAATCGTGCCTTCGACGTAGGTCCCATTGGCAGCCTGCAGGAGATAGACACCGTCGGAGACGGCGAGCAGCATGAGACCGGCACCGAGGACCGCCCAGCTGCGTTCTGGTCGCCAGCCGGTGAACGAGGCGGCGGTTGCCACCATCGTCAACAGGGTCAGGTCGGCGATCGGGTAGGCCAGGTTGGTTGTGACGGCGAGCGTCTGACCTTCGCTTGAGGCATCGACGATCGGCCCGAGCGCGAAAGCCGCCGCCAGCGCCGCGACGGCGGAGCCGACGATCGCCCCGTCCAGCCACCGCGCGACAGGAAAGGCCCCAATCCTCGCCCGCAGGAGGGCGATCAGCGCCGCGTAGGCGAGCGGATAGAAGGCAAGGTAGCCGCCATCGGCGAGAGAAGGGATCGGCACCGTTTCCCGCCCCGCGAGCACCGCCGCGTAATAGATTTCCCCGCCGGTATAGAGCAGCAAGCCGACGCCTAGCAGTGCCCAGACAACCCGCTCGCGGCGAACCAGCGCAGCCCGCAACAGGCAGGCGGCGGCGCTTGTCAGCATCAGGGCGCTGTAGATCCAGGTGTTGAAGAGTGCATCGGTGCCGGCGCCGCCAAACCCGACCGCGACGTGCGCGATGAAGGCGGTGAGCAGGCAGAGGGCGAGGAGGCCGCCGACAAGGACGGTCCTTCGCTCGCGCTGGCTCAGTCCAGATATCACTTTCCAAGAATCGGAATCTGGAGCGGCAATCTTGACCGATGAGATCAGTTCGCCGCGCTGGGAAAGCTCAAGCCGGCAGGACACCCGCGCGACACCTCGGCGTTCGACCGGAAAGTATGTTTACGCAGTGCGACCTCTTCGGTATTCCATCAACGTCACTTTGGACGGATGCTGCGATCACCGTGCAATTTCCCCGGACGAAGAGACCCATCGTCACGCGACGGAGACTCTCGCCCAGGCCGATGCTCTTCTCCTCGGCCGGGTGACCTACGAGCTGATGGAGTCTGCCTGGCGGCCGCCGGGGCAGATGGATGCGATGCCCGATTGGATGGCGCCCTTCGGTCGGACGATCGACGCAATGAAGAAGTACGTCGTGTCGAGCACCCTGGACCGGGTCGATTGGAACGCGGAGCTCGTGCGTGGAGATCTCGGGGGGGCAGTTCAGGAGCTGAAGCAAGAGCCGGGCAACGGACTGGGCGTGGGAGGCGTGCAGCTCCCGCTGGCGTTGACGGAGCTGGGGTTGATCGATGAGTACGAGTTCGTCGTGCACCCCAGGCTGGTGGGCCATGGGCCGACGTTGTTCGCGGGGCTGTCGAAGCGTGTCGACTTGAGGCTCGTGGGCCGGCAGGAGTTCGGCTCAGGCGCGGTGGCGATGCGGTACGAGCCGGCGTAATGCCATGCTGAAGGTCGTGGGTTCGCATCCCGTCAGCCGCTTGATGAGGGGACTTGCCGTCGCCTACCTCGGCATGTCTCTCGTGCTCGGGGCTGCGGCAACCGCGAGCCCGGCTACGAAGACGACGCCGTTGGCCAACCCGGTCCTGGCGATCGATGCCAACGATGCCGGAGTCCAGAACCTCGGTGGCTTTCATCCGCTGCGCAATCCCACCGTAGGAGCCGCCGTCAGAGCCTTCGGCCGCCCGTCCTCGCGCCAGCCTCGCTATGGAGGAAGCGGCTGTGAGGTGTCCTGGAGAAAGATCGGGCTGAAGATGACTTTCGCCTACTACGGCGGCGGTGGCGGAAGAACGGCCGCCTGCGGGGCGAACCGGGGCGTCGCCAAATCAGCACTGATCCAGGGTTCAACGGCGGAGCGGTGGCAGACGAGCCGCGGCATCCGCATCGGCGACAGTCTCGAACAACTGGAGCGCCTCTACCCCAATGCCGTCGAATGGGAAGGGGACTACTGGCTGGCGATCGGCTTTTCCCCCGTGGGCGAAGACAGCAGCTATCCGGTTCTCGCAGCCATGGTTCGAAGTGAAGCGGTTCGTGGATTTGAAGTGCAGATGTCGCCGGGCTACGACTAATGCGATCCCGTATTCGAAATCTCCTCCCCCTCCCCCAAGATTCGGCCAAGGGCGTGTCCAGCCCGCAATGCGCATCGGCCCCCGTGTCCGGAACGCCGAAGCGCGTACGCACCGGTTGCGCGGAGCCACCGACCAAGCCTGGCAACTCCACCGTTACCGCGACGGTGGGCGTCGTCTTCCCCCTCCTCTAGAGCCGCTGTTCAGAGTCATTGTCGTTGGTCGGGCATGACCGACTTGGGTCGCTGGGGGTCGCGAACCGTCGCATGACGATTGCGGCACGAAGTGGGGACGGACGGCTTGGCTGATCGGCAATACTCCGGAAGAGATGACGATTCAGCGGATGGACAACATTCTCATCGTTGTCGATGACCTCGAGGCTGCCAAAGCGTTCTTCGCCGAACTGGGTATGGAGCTGGAAGGCGAGGCGCCGGTCGAGGGGCGTTGGGTGGACCGCGTCGTCGGGCTCGACGATGTCCGTGCCGACATCGCCATGATGCGGACCCCGGACGGTCACAGCGGGGTTGAGCTGACCAAGTTCCACACGCCGCCGGCGGTCAGAGCCGAGCCGGAAAGCGCGCCGGCGAACACGCTGGGCATACGCCGCATCATGTTCGCTGTCGACGACATCGACGACGTCGTTGCCCGCCTGCGCAAAAACCACGGTGCCGAACTCGTCGGCGAGATCGCGCAGTACGAGGACATCTACCGGCTCTGCTTCCTGCGTGGCCCTGAGGGCATCCTCATCGGACTGGCCGAGCAGCTCAGCTGAAACCTCCATGGGTGCGGCCGATACTGCCTTGAGACCTCGAAGCAAGCCACGTATCTATTGTCTCCGTCCATGCCACAAGAAACTGATTCCGCCACCGCCACATCCGTAGAGCAACCCGACCTCACCGCAGCCGCGTCTGCGGTCGAGACCGCCGGCTCGGTTGTCGAGGACGCCTTCAAGCATCTCGCCGCCGCCGGTGACGTCGACGCCGACCAGGTCGTCGCCTACGACCTCGCACACGCCGCAGCGGCAGTCGAGAACGCTCGGGCCGTCCTCGACTACGGGAAGAACGGGGATGAGGAGGCCCGCATCGCGTGCGCCTTCGTCGCCGACGCCATCCATGACGTTGCCACCCGGCTCATGGGTCGCGAGCAGGAGTGGGGCGCCGAGCAGGGGGCTCTCGACACCGCGCTCGCCTTTGCACGCCCCTATCGCTCCCCGGAGTTCCTCTCGGAGCTCTGTGGGATCCAGGGGCCGCGCCACCTCGACGACGACTTCGTGATGGTGCAGGACACCTTCCGGCGCTTTGCGGAGGAGCGGATCCGTCCGGTCGCCGAGGAGGTCCACCGCAACAACGAGGACATCCCCGAGGAGGTCATCGAAGGGCTGTCCGAGATCGGGACGTTCGGCGTCTCTATCCCTGAGGAGTACGACGGCTTCGCGGCCGAAGGCGAGGGCGAGTATCTCTCGATGGTCGTTGCGACCGAGGAGCTCTCGCGCGGCTCGCTCGGCGTCGGCGGCTCGCTGGTCACCCGGCCCGAGATCCTGGCGCGGGCGCTCTTGGCAGGCGGCACCGAGGAGCAGAAGCGGGAGTGGCTGCCGCGCATGGCCAGCGGTGAGCTGATGGTCGCGATCGCCGTGACGGAGCCCGACTACGGGTCCGACGTCGCCTCGCTGAGGACCACGGCCACCCAGGACGGGAACGGCTGGCGGATCAACGGCGTCAAGACCTGGTGCACCTTCGGTGCCAGGGCAGACGTGTTCATGCTGCTGGCGCGGACCGACCCGGATCGCTCAAAGGGCCACAAGGGACTTTCGCTCTTCATCGTCCCAAAAGAGCGCGGCGCCGGTCACGGCTTCGAGCTCAGCCAGGAGGAGGGCGGCAGCATGGAGGGCCGCGCAATCGACACGATCGGCTACCGCGGAATGCACTCCTATGAGGTCGCGTTCGACAACTGGTACGTCCCCGCAGAGAACCTGATCGGCGGCGAGGAGGGGCTCGGTCGCGGCTTCTACCTCCAGATGGCGGGTTTCGAGAACGGCCGCATCCAGACCGCTGCGCGTGCGGTGGGCGTGATGCAGGCCGCATACGAGGCCGCCTACGACTACGCGTCGGAGCGCAACGTCTTCGGCAAGCCGATCATCGAGTTCCAGCTCACCCGCGCGAAGCTGGCCCGGATGGCGGTGGTCATCCAGGCCAGCCGCCAGTTCGCCTATCGCGTGGCCCGTCTGATGGCGCAGGGCGAGGGGGCGATGGAGGCCTCGATGGTCAAGGCCTATGTGTGTCGGGCCGCGGAGTGGGTGACCCGCGAGGCGATGCAGATCCATGGCGGCATGGGCTATGCCGAGGAGTTCCCGATCAGTCGCTACTACGTGGACGCCCGGGTGCTGTCGATCTTCGAGGGCGCGGACGAGGTCCTTGCCCTCAAGGTCATCGCCCGGCGACTTGCTCAGTGACCGGTGTTACTGGAACTTTTCTGAGCAAAAGCCCGGTCTTCTGGGCATGGACGCAATCGCTGCCGGCTCGCGTGGGGACTGGGCGCTCAATACCTACCAGGCGATGGCGCCTGTCTATGACGACTTCACCGCCCACTACGACTACGAGGGGTGGCTGACCGACCTGCTGGAGATCCTCGAGGCAAATGGGCTGACGGGCAGGCGCCTGCTCGACGTGGCCTGCGGGACGGGCAAGAGCTTTATGCCGATGCTGCCGCGTGGCTGGGAGGTGATCGGTTGCGACCTATCGCCGGCGATGCTGGCCCTGGCCGAGGAGAAGGCGGGCGACCTGGTCGAGCTCTCGGTCGCCGACATGCGCGAGCTGCCCAGGCTCGGGGAGTTCGACCTCGTCTGGGCGCTCGACGACGCGATCAACTACCTCCTCGGCCCGGAGGAACTGGAGCAGGCGTTCCGGGGGATGCGGGACAACCTCGCCGCCGGCGGGCTGCTCCTCTTCGACGTCAACGAGCTGCTCGTCTACCGGACCTTCTACGCCGAGACCTCGGTGGTCGAGCAGGGCGGCAAGCGGTTCGTCTGGCGCGGCCTGGCTCCGCCCGGCGTCCCCGTCGGGTCGGTGTGCGAATCGCGCCTCGAAGTGGAAGGCGAGGAGGGAGCGGGCGTCGCCGAGGGCGAGACGGCCATCCACCGCCAGCGCCACTTCCCCGAAGCCGAGGTCCTGGCGACGCTGGAGCGGGCCGGCCTTGAGTGCCTCGACATCTACGGCCACGGCCTGGACGGCATTCCCACACAGCCGCTCGACACCGCGCAGCACACCAAGGCGATCTACATCGCCCGCCGCGCCGGCGCGTAGCGCGCCGGCGCCGAGTCGCGCCGCCGCTTCGAGGCCCTTGCGTAAGAATGGCCCGGTGGCGGCCGAGCGGGAATACGACCTTGCGCTCTTCGGGGCGACCGGGTTCACCGGCGGGCTGACCGCGCGCTACCTCGCGGCGAACGGCCCCGACGGGCTTCGCTGGGCTCTCGTGGGCCGCAACCGGGCAAAGTTGGAGGCTGTCCGCGCGGAGCTCGAGGGGATTCTCCGGCCCGGTGTCCCGGCGCCCGATCTGCTCGAGGCCGACGCGGCCGACTCGGCTGCGCTGGCGAAGGTAACCGGGGCGACCAAGGTCGTCGCCACCACGGTCGGTCCCTACGCCTTCTACGGAGAGCCGCTGGTCGCCGCCTGCGCCGCCGCCGGCACCGACTACCTCGACCTCACGGGCGAGCCGGAGTTCGTCGACCGGATGTGGCTCGGCTACCACGAGCAGGCGCGGCAGAGCGGGGCGCGGCTCGTCCACTGCTGCGGCTTCGACTCGATCCCGCACGACCTCGGCGCCTACTTCACGGTCAAGCAGCTGCCGGAGGGCGTGCCGCTGACCGTCAACGGCTACGTCCGGGTCGAGGGTCAATTCTCCGGGGGCACCTTCCACTCGGCGATCAACGCGTTCGGCCGGGTGCGACAGACGGTGAGCGCCGCCCGGCGCCGCCGCCGGAGCGAGCAGCGGCCGGCCGGGCGCCGGGTTCACTCGGCTCCCGCCCGGCTGCGGCGCGACGCCGACCTGGGCGGCTGGGCAGTGACGTTCCCTACCGTCGACGGGCCGATCGTCCGCCGCTCCGCGGCCGCGCTGGAGCGCTACGGGCCGGACTTCAACTACGGCCACAACCTCGTCGTCAAGCACCTGCCGGTGCTCTTCGCCGGTGCCGCCGTCATCCCGCCGGCATTCCTGCTGGCACTCCTGCCGCCCACCCGCAAGCTCATGCTCAAGGCGAAATCGCCGGGCGAGGGGCCGAGCGAGGCGGTGCGTGCGAAGAGCTGGTTCAAGGTGACCTTCGTCGGCGAGGGCGGCGGCCGGAAGGTCCTCGCCGAGGTGTCGGGTGGCGACCCCGGCTACGACGAGACGGCCAAGATGCTCGCCGAGTCGACCCTCTGCCTCGCCTTCGACGAGCTGCCCGAGACCGCGGGCCAGGTCACCACCGCCCAGGCGATGGGCGACGCCCTGCTCGACCGGCTGCAACGGGCGGGGATGACCTTCGCCACGCTCGCGTCCGGCCCGGCCTGAACCGCAGGGCCGGCGCTAAACTGGCCAACGAAGCTCCCGGGGCTGTAGCTCAGCTGGAAGAGCGTCGCGCTGGCAGCGCGAAGGTCAGGGGTTCGAGCCCCCTCAGCTCCATAAGGAGAAGCCCAAGACATAAGTGGCCCAGGCGGTTCGGTGCGCTCACGGTGGGGCGGCCGGCACGCGGGATACAGCTAACCAGCAGTGAGCACCTCGGCCTTCGCTTCCTCGAACTCCTCCTCGCTCAGAGCGCCCTTGTCCTTCAACGCCGAGAGCCGCTCGATCTGCTCGACCTTGCTCTCTTGCGGCGGGGCTGACGGCTCTGCCGCCGCTCGTCCCGGACCCCACGCCCGCACCCGATCCCCGAACCCTCCGAAGCTCGCGTCCGGGAATTCCGCTTCGGCCTGGCGCCGCAGGACCTCCGTCCCGAGCACCATCAGCCCTGCCAGCAGGAGGAGTCCGATTGGTTTCTCGAAAGCGGCAACCGGCGCCCAGAGGACGAGCACCAGGAAGACGAAGGCAACCACCGCGTAGGTCGTGCCCCGTCGCTCCCGCAGGTAGGGAGCGGCCTCGCGTCGCAGGGCCGTGGCGATGCGGGTGGGTCCCGCAAGCCAGGCGGCGATGACGAGGAGGATGCCGAAGGTGATCGCCGAGACGGCGACGGTCATCAGCAGCGCGGTGCCGATGCTCCAGACGGCTTCCACGGCGGGCTTGACCGATTCGTTACCCGCCAAAGCGTCGATCACCATGTTCCCGGCGACCCCTCGCAGGAGGAGGCTGAGGACACCGGCAACGACGAAGCCGAAGCCGACCGAGCGCAACGCCTGCCTGCGTCGCGGCCCGGCGAGGTAGATCGCGAGCCCATAGAGGAACACCGCCAGCAGGGTGAGAACGATCGGCAGGCGCCTGACCAGCTTGCTGATGTCCTGCGCCGCGGAGAGCTGATCGGACTTGAGGATCGTCAGCTGGCCGGCATCGGGCGGGACTTTCGAGGCGAGCTTGCCGGCGACCCCGAGCTGGCCACCGCTTTCTGAGACCAGTGCCTTGAGATCCAGGGTGACTTCGCCACCGCTGGTCGAGACCGCCGTGCCCTCGTCGTTCAAGATCTTCAACAGCGTTTCGTGGGCGCCGCGGTTCGCCGCGCTCCAGAGGCTTTCGGCCTGGGAGGTTTCCAACGCCCTTTCGGCCACCCGGGGAGCGAGCTGATTTAGAGCCCCGGCGGCTGGGCCGGCCAGGGGCGCGAGCCGTGGCGGGAACGTTTTTTCGAGTTCGGCCTGCACGTCCACGCTGGCGAAGAGCTGGTCGGCGAGGTAGTTGGAGAGCTGGGACTTGACCTCCTCGTTCTGGAGGAGCTGCTCGCTCGTGTTGACCCAGTTGTCGGTGTTGAGCGCCTGCCGGTTGACCCAGATCGAGAAGATCGCCAAGAACGTGACCAAGGTGGCGAGGACCAGCAGCGCCGCGACGATGCGCGGATGTCCTGAAGTGCGTTCCCTCGTGGAGCTCTCGGCCTCGATGGTCCTCCGACCTTAACCGGAACCCGGTAGCCGTGTGCGAGGAATCTGCGAAGCCCGGACGGCGATGCCCGCGCCAGGGAAGCGCATGGACATGGCGAAACCTGTCTCCATGGTTCCATTGGCCCTTGCGTTCCGCGGGCTTGCGCGTGCCGTCGCCAGCGTTTGGCGCGACCCCGAGACCAAGGCGCTGCCCTTCGTCGCGGCCGCCTTGGTGCTCACCGGGACGCTCTTCTACTGGCGCTTCGAGGACTGGACCATCGTCGAGTCCCTCTACTTCTCGGTCGTGACCCTGACGACCGTGGGCTACGGCGATCTCTCGCCTACTTCGGCCGGCACCCAGATCTTCACGATCTTCTACATCCTCACCGGCATCGGCGTGTTCGTCGCCCTGCTGGCCTCGGTCGCCCAGCAATACATCGCGCAGAAGGCCGAAGGCCCTTCGGCGCGCGAGCGCCTGGGTGCCCGTCGTCAGCGCGGCCAGGCCGACTGACCGCCTATAAGGTCAGCGTGTGAGGGTTCGCCGGTGACCGAGATCGAGGGAGGCGGAACCCCGCCGAAGGAAGAATCGGGCAATCCACGACTTGCCGTCCTGCTGGCGATGGCAATGTTTGTACTCGTCGTCGACACGTCGCTGATGAACGTTTCGATCTCCGCGGTGGTTCGCGACCTCGACACGACCGTCAGCGGGCTCCAATCCGCCATCGCGCTGGAGGCGTTGGTCTCGGCCGCATTCATCCTGATCGGAAGCAAGGTCGGCGACCTGATCGGGCGAAAGCGGGCGTACACGTTCGGCCTGTTCGCCTACGCGACCGGCGCCTCGGCAATGGCATTGACCCAGAGCCTTGCCCCGGTCGTCATCTTCTGGGCGATCATCGGCGGGCTTGGGGCGTCCCTGATGCTGCCCGCCATGCAGTCGCTGATCCACGGCAACTTCGAGGGCGCGGCTCAGAAAAAGGCCTACGCCCTGGTCGGGGCCGCCGCAGCGATCGCCGCTGCGGTCGGACCGTTGCTCGGAGGCTTCATCACCACCTACTTGACCTGGCGACTCGCGTTCACGCTCGAGGTCGTCGTCATCGTGGTCGTTCTCTCCGGCCTGGGGCTGGTCCGCGACGTGCCTTACACAGGGCCTCGGCACGTCGACGCGGTTGGGGCGGTCCTGTCCGTCTTCGCGATGGGCGGCATCGTGCTCAGTGTCCTGGTCTGGCAGGAGGGCGGCGAGGCCGTCGCCGAGCTGATGGCGATCGGGGGAATCGCGCTCGCCGCGCTCGTCTACTGGCTCAGGCGCCGCAAGCGGGAGGGCAAGCCGACGCTGTTTGACCCGGACCTGTTCAAGGCCAAGGTCTTCAGGCTCGGGATCTCCCAGCAGACGCTCCAGCAGATCGCTCTGGGCGGCACCATGATCGCCCTGCCGATCTACCTGCAGATGGTCTTCGAGTACAACGCAATGGAGGCCGGGCTCTCGTTGGCGCCGCTCTCGCTCAGCATGTTCGGAATGGCGATTCTGGCGGCGAGGAAGGCGGGAGCGCGACGCCCGAGCACCCTGATCAGATTGGGATTCGCTCTCTTCTCCGCGGGCATTGCGATTTTGATTCCGATCGTGCCACGCGCGGACTCCGGTTGGGCCCTTGTAGTACCGCTGGTCATCGCAGGCTTGGGCTTGGGCCTGCTGGTGTCCCAGCTCAACAACTACACGCTGGCCCCGATCTCCGAGGAGCGCGTCAGCGAGGCCGCGGGCCTGAACTCCGCCGCCGGCTCGTTCGGGCTGTCGTTCGGGTTGGCGTTTGCCGGCGCCATCCTGCTGGCAACCCTTTCCGTCGCCTTCACCCAGATGTCAGACGACAGCACGGTGCTTGCCCCGGCCGAGAAGGAGCGCGTGGCCAAGGCCCTCGAAGAGGACGCCGAGGTGATGACCAACACCGAATTGGACAAGCTGCTCGCCGACGAGCCGCAGGCGACCCAGGACGAGATCATCAGCATCAACACCGATGCAAGACCACTCGCCCTTCAGGTGGCCCTGCTGATTCCGCTCCTCGCCGGCCTCATCGGTCTTTTCAACTCCTTCCGCATGACGCGTCTGCCGGAACCCAAGCCGTCGGGTTTTGGCGAGACCGTCCTGGCCTGAGTGCAGCGACCTGGCTGGGTCACCAGGTCAGCTCGATCTCCAGCTCGCGCTCGTCGGTCTCGATGTCGAGCTCGACCTTGAGCTGGACTTCATCCGGGACGTTGACGGTGAATTTCACTCCACCACGCTCGAACTCGATCTCGTTGTGGCGGGCGAGCATGTCGGCGAGCTTGCGAAGGCGCTCGGCGACCTCCTCCCGTTTCAGCGTTTCCTTCTGCTCAACCTCAAAGATGTCCATCAGCTCTCCTTTGACCGCCGGCTAGGGCCGCGAGCCTATCCTCGGGGCGATCGAGCGGCGCACGCAAAGCGCCTTTCGTAGCCCTGGGCGGGACGGACTGTCGATGTACGATCGTCGCCCGGCGCCATCAGCGCCACAATCAGGAGGAATCAATGCTTCCAGTTGCCAGCTCTTATCCGCTCCTCGACATTGTTTGGACGATGCTCGTCTTCTTCGGGCTGGTGATCTGGATCGGCCTCCTGTTCAACGTCTTCGGCGACCTCTTCCGCCGCCACGACATTTCGGGCTGGGCCAAGGCAGGCTGGTGTCTGCTGGCGATCGTCCTGCCCTTCGTCGGCGTGCTCATCTACCTCGGCACGCAGGGCTCGGGAATGGCCGAGCGCAGCGCAGCGCAGACGAAGGCCGCCCAAGCGCAGTTCGACGAGTACGTGCGCACGACGGCCGGCAGCGGAGGCGCCGCGGAGGAGATCGCCAAGGCCAAGGAGCTGCTGGACACCGGCGCAATCAGCCAGGAGGAGTTCGACTCGATCAAGCGGAAAGCGCTTGCTTGAGTTCGGAGGCGAGTGGCGCCCTATGCCTGCGAGCTAGACCACCCTGTGACGCGCTACTCGAGGGGGGTTCCTGCCTTTGGTGTCGAATCAGGCAAGTGCTGAATTTCACAACCGCTCCGTGCTGTCAGAGGACCAGCGAGGCTGCTTGGTCGACATTCGCTCGGTCGCCCAGGAAAGGGCGCCGACTTAGGAAAGGAATACATATGAGGGGTGCTGGCCGAGCTGCTTTCGTCGCCATCCTGCTCTTGATCGCGGGCACGCTCAACGTCATCTACGGCATCGCTGCGATCGGCGACGCCAGCTTCTTCGTGGAAAACACGCGATACGTGTTCTCCGGTCTCAGCACCTGGGGCTGGATCACCGTCATTCTGGGAGTCGTCCAACTCTGCGGTGGACTCTCTCTGCTCGCCGGCAACGCGTTCGGACGAGTCATCGGGCTGATCGCCGCGTCTCTGGGCGCAATTGGCGCCCTCCTCGCGGTTGGCGGCGCCTTTCCGTTCTGGTCGCTGGGGATCTTCGCCCTCTGCGTGATCTGCATCCACGGCCTCGTCGTCTACGGCGAGGACGAGCCCGTAAGCCGGGCCTAGAACGCCTCAGAGAGAGCCCGGCCGGTGCGGCCGGCTCTCTCTATCCAGCCCTAGCCGAGCAGCTTGGCCTTCTGGGCGGCGAACTCCTCCTCGGTGAGGATTCCCTGGCTTTGAGCCACCCAGTTCCTTTAGCTGATCGATGGCCAGCGCCCGGGGCGGACGACTGTCGACTCCACTTCTCAGACCTGAGCCCGATGCTGCCGATGAGCTACCGATGAACGCGAGCAACGAGCACGTCTTCTCGCACGGGATGGACGACACGCGGGCGGCGCTGGAGACCTGGAACGGGCGGCCGTGGGCGGTCCTGCGGGGCTGGACGGCGCTCAGCCTTGCGATCTCCCTGACCTTGCTGGGAGCCGTCTGGGTCGTCGCCGGCTTGCTCACGCCGGACATCACGCCTCTTCACTTCCCGGGCCTGACCGAACCGTCGGAGCCGGGCGACCTGCTGCCGATCCTCTGGCGCAACTCGCTGGTGTTGGCCCTGCACGCGACGGCCTGCGTCGCCGGCTTCATCGCCGGCGCCTCGATGCCGATCGCGGCGGCCCAGCGGGCCGGCTTCTCGCGCTGGATCCACGTCAAGACCGCCGAGTTCGCGATCCTCTTCGTCTGCGCGGTCACCCTCTTCTCCCTCTGTACCCAGGCGCTCTACCTCGGCTTCCAGGGCTCGACCATCGCCTACCAGCTGGAGATCTCCCACGCCGCCCTCATCCTCAGCGTCCTGCCCCACGCGATTCCCGAGCTGACCGCCCTCTTCCTGCCGCTCGCCGCCTGGCTGATCGCCAGCCGGCGTGGCGAGTGGAACCAGCTCCTCGCCGCCACCTTCATCACCGTCCTGCTTGCGATTCCCGTCCTCGTCGTCGCGGCGACGGTCGAGGTCTACGTCTGGCCCCACATTTTGGAAGCTCTTTCCCCAGTCGTTTGACGTCATCGCGCCACTTGAAAGCGCATCTCGCGGCGGGTGGCACGGATTTGGGGGACCACCCCGAGGAGGCGGCGAAGCCGCCCCCGCAGCGGGTGGTGGTACCAAATCCGTGACAGGACCCGCCGCGCGCGACACCTCTCATAAGATCGCGCGATGAGCGGCTACGACCCAAAGGCGATCGAGGCGAAGTGGCAGCGGGTCTGGGCCGAGGAGAAGACCTGGGAGGTCGCCAACCCCGGTCAGCCCGGTTACGACCCCTCCAAGCCGAAGTCCTACGTGCTGGAGATGCTGCCCTACCCCTCGGGGCAGCCACACGTCGGCCACCTCAAGTGCTACGCGGTCGGCGACGCGATCGCCCACTTCCGCCGCCGCCACGGCTTCGAGGTGATCCACCCGATGGGCTACGACTCCTTCGGGCTGCCGGCCGAGAACAACGCGATCAAGACGGGCGAGCCGCCGCGCGTCGCGACCGAGCGCTCGATCGAGTCCTTCCAGCGCCAGTTCCGCGAGTGGGGCATCTCGATCGACTGGTCGCGCGAACTGGCGACGCACACGCCCGAGTACTACCGCTGGACGCAGTGGATCTTCCTCCAGCTCTTCGAGCGCGGCCTCGCCTACCGGGCCGAGGCGCCGGTGCAGTGGTGCCCGAAGGACGCCACCGTGCTCGCCAACGAGCAGGTCGTCGACGGCCGCTGCGAGCGTTGCGGCACCGAGGTCGTGCAGCGCAAGCTCGAGCAGTGGTTCTTCAAGACCACCGACTACGCCGAGCGCCTGCTCGCCGACTTCGAGCTGCTCGAGTCCTGGCCCGAGCACGTGATCACGATGCAGCGCAACTGGATCGGCCGCTCCGAGGGCGCCGAGGTCGTCTTCCGCTGCGAGGAGCTCGGCCTCGACTTCCCGGTCTTCACCACCCGGCCCGACACGCTCTTCGGCGCCACCTTCTTCGTCCTCGCCCCCGAGCACCCCGAGCTGGAGCGGCTCGTCGCCGGCACCCCCGCCGAGGACGCGGTGCGCGAGTACGTCGACCGCGCCGCCCGCGAGTCGGCCGAGGAGCGCGGCGCCGAGGACCGCGAGAAGACCGGCGTGGCGCTCGGCCGCAGCGTCGTCAACCCGGTCAACGGCGAGGAGATCCCGATGTTCGTCGCCGACTACGTGCTGATGGAGTACGGCACCGGCGCGATCATGGCCGTCCCCGCCCACGACGAGCGCGACTACGAGTTCGCCAGGACGTTCGACCTGCCGGTCCGCCGCGTGATCGAGGGAACCGATCCCGAGACCGCCCGCGAGGACGCCGGCCTGCCCTACCCCGGCGACGGGCCGATGACCGGCTCGGGGCGCTTTGACGGCAAGGGCAACCGCGAGGCCTACGAGGAGATCGTCGCCTGGCTCGCCGAGGAGGGCCGGGGTGAGACGTCCGTCAACTACCGCCTGCGCGACTGGCTGGTCTCGCGCCAGCGCTACTGGGGCGCGCCGATCCCGGTCGTCTACTGCGAAGACTGCGGCATCGTGCCCGTGCCCGACGACCAGCTCCCGGTCGAGCTGCCCGAGATCGAGGACTACTCACCGCAGGGCAAGAGCCCGCTGGCGGCCGCCGAGGACTGGGTCGCCACCGAGTGCCCGCGCTGCGGCAGGGCGGCACGGCGCGAGACCGACACGATGGACACCTTCGTCGACTCCTCCTGGTACTTCATCCGCTACCTCGACCCGCGCAACGATGCTGCCGCCTGGGACCGCACCGCCTCCGATCACTGGCTGCCGGTCGACCAGTACATCGGCGGGGTCGAGCACGCGATCCTGCACCTGATGTACGCGCGCTTCTTCACCAAGGCACTCGCGGACTGCGGCCACCTCGACGTGCAGGAGCCCTTCGCCAACCTCTTCGCCCAGGGGATGATCACCCGCGACGGCGCGAAGATGTCGAAGTCGCGTGGCAACACGGTCAGTCCCGCCGAGTACGTCGAGCGCTACGGGGCCGACACCGCCCGCACCTACATCTGCTTCATGGGTCCGCCCGAGCGCGACGCCGACTGGGCCGACGAGGGGGTGGAGGGAGTCAACCGCTTCCTCTCGCGCCTCTGGCGGCTCTGCGAGGAGGTCGAAGGTGAGACGGCCGGCGCATTGGATCCCGGCGCAACGGGGGGCGACGCTCGCACCTTGCTGTCCAAGGCCCACTGGGCAATCGACAAGGTCACCCGCGACTTCCAGCGCGACTTCCAGCTCAACACCGCGATCGCCGCCGTGATGGAGCTGGTCAACGAGGCCTACCGGCTGAAGGAGGGGATATACGACGAGCCAGAGGGCGACTCCACCGTCCGCTTCGCCACGGCGATCGCGGCCTCGCTCGTCTTCCCCTTCGCGCCCCACCTGGGCGCGGAGATCTGGGAGCGGCTGCAGGGCGGCCGCGTCTGGGAGCAGCCCTGGCCGATCGCCGATCCCGAGATGCTGGTCAGCGACACGGTCACCCTCGTCGTTCAGGTCAACGGCAAGCTGCGCGACCGGATCGAGGCGGACGCCGACGCCCCCGAAGACGAGCTCCTGGCGCTCGCCCGCGCCAGCGAGAAGGTCAGCCGCTTCCTCGACGGCAAAGAGGTCGTCAAGGAGGTAGTGGTGCCGGGCAAATTGGTCAACCTAGTGGTCCGGTAGGCCCGAGAACTGGTACAAAGCGGCCGTGCAAGTGAGGAGGCTCTCAGAGGCGCCGGTGGAGGAGTGGCACCGCCTGCGCACGTATGTGCTGATGGACGCGGGCGAACTCGGCTCGCGAAACCTCTCGGTCACCTGGCTGGAGCTTCCCGCCGGGGCCGAGCAGTCGCTGCGCTCTCACGAAGAGGCCGAGCAGGTCTACCTCGTGGTGAGGGGGACGGGCACGATGTCCGTGGCCGGAGACACCCAACAGGTCGCCGAGGGCGATCTGATCCTGGTGCCGCCCGCGACCGATCACTCAATCGCCAACGATGGCGAGGGCGAACTTGCCTGCATCTCGGTGCAGTCGCCACCGGTTGCCGCTTCGGAGCTGTACAGCGACCAGTTGGCGGAGGTCGCTGGTTATGACGATGAAGACTTGTAGCTAAACCGTGTGACTGTGCGCGCCACGCGCGCGCCGGCATCGGGGACGGTTCGGGTCATGCCCGAGCTGAGCAGGTCGCAGATCGCCGTCTACGGCGCCGTCGCCGTGCTGCTTCTTCTGCTTGGAGCACGAGCGATACGGGCTGAGGGGAGCGGCTCCACCTACCAGCCCGCCCCGAGCTTCGCCTCCGGTGAATCGTCTGATCCGAGTAGCGGCTTCAGCCTCGACTCCTCCGGCGGCGACGTGGTCGTGCACGTCACCGGCGCGGTCGCCCAGCCCGGCGTCTACCGGTTGCCGGTGGGAGCACGGGTCACCGACGCGGTCTCGCGGGCGGGCGGTCCCGACCGCGATGCCCTGCTGGAAGCGATCAACCTGGCGGCCCGCCTCGCCGATGGGCAGCAGGTCGTCGTGCCCAAGGCGGGGCCAGGGGGCGCGCCGCTCGCGACGGCCGGCGCAAGTGAAGACGGCCCGATCAGTCTCGGTACTGCCACCGCTGAGCAGCTGGAAACGATTGACGGGATCGGACCCGTGACGGCGCAGAAGATCCTCGAGTACCGCGACGGGGAGGGCGGCCTCGCCTCGGTCGACCAGCTCGACCAGGTGAGCGGGATCGGGCCGGCGACGATGGAGTCCCTGCGCGCCCGCCTTCAGCCTATATCCCCTGATCCCCTCCTCTTTAACTCCCCTCCCTCTCTAGGCACGCGATGCGCAGCGGGCGGCCATCGCGGTTGGTCATCCTCGCGGCTCTCGCCGCGGTCGCTCTCGCACTCGTCCATCGCGATGAGATCCACGGGCGAGCCGTCGACGCCCTCGGTCGCGGCATTCCCGCACGCGAGGCCGAGCTGGCGCGCGGCTTCGTCCTCGGCGAAGACGAGCGAATCGGCGAGGCGACCGTCGAGGACTTCCGCCGCTCGGGCCTCAGCCACCTGCTCGCCGTCTCGGGCCAGAACGTTGCCCTGCTGGCCTTGTTGGCGATGCCGCTGCTCGCTGCGCTGGGGATGCCGCTGCGCACCCGCCTCGTCTGGATCCTCGGGGCGATCGTCGTCTACGTGCCGCTGGCCGGTGCCGGGCCCTCGATCATGCGTGCGGGCGTGATGGGCGGCCTCGGCGTCCTGGCGATGCTGGCAGGCCGGCGCTCCTCACGGCTCTACGCGCTTGCCGTGGCCGCGGCCCTCGCCCTCGCGATCGACCCGCGCGTCGCCGGCGACGTCGGCTGGCAGCTCAGCTTCGCCGCGGTGCTCGGCATCCTCGCCCTGGCTTCGCCGTTGCGCCGAGGCGATCGTCGCCCGGATCGGCGGGCGGGGATGGCGCGGGGTCCTCGCCGAGGGCGCCGCGTTGACCGTCGCCGCCACCCTGGCAACGGCGCCCTTGATCGCATTCCATTTCGAAGCGGTCTCGACCACGACGCTCGTGGCCAACCTGCTGGCGCTGCCCGCGGTGGCGCCAGCGATGTGGCTGGGGATGCTGGCGGCGGCCGGCGGCCAGGTCCCCGGCTTTCCTGTCGAGCTCCTCAACGCGGTCAACGCCCTCCTCCTCGCCTACATCGCCCAGGTGGCTGCCTGGTGCGGCAGCCCGAGCTGGGCCTACCCGCACGTGCGGCTGGGGCTGGGTGGCCTCGTCGCCTCCTATCTCGTCCTCACCGCGGCCGCAATCGGCACCCCGGCCATCCTGCGCCACCACCGCCTCGCCATCCTCAGACGTCGCCGCACCGTCCCCGTCGACGGGACGAAATCCCGACATATAGGCGTGATTTCGTCCCGTCGGCGAGCGTTTCGGAGGGCTTGGGTTGCGGGAGCGGCCAGCGCCGCCATCGCGGCGCTGGCCTGGGTGGGCGGTGGGGCCGGTGCGAGCGGTCCCGCGAGCGGGCTGCGCGTGACCTTTCTCGACGTCGGTCAGGGCGATGCGATCCTGCTCCAGCCGGCCCACGCGCCGGCGGTTCTCGTCGACGGGGGCCCGCCCGGCGCCGAGATCTCGGCGAAGCTCCGTGCTGCCGGCGTCCAGAGACTCGGGGCGGCGATCCTCACCCACGAACAGTCCGATCATGCGGGCGGGATCGAGGAGCTGCTCGGCCGCTTTCCGGTGAGGAGGCTCGCCTACGCACGGATCGGCGCCGGGCTCCGCCGTGAGGCCGAAGCGGCCGGCGCCACTCCGGTGCGGATCGCCGCCGGCGACGCTCTCCGGGCCGGCCGGTTGTGGGTGGAGGTCCTCTGGCCGCCGGGCGAGCTGCTCGCCACGCCGCTGGCGGGTGCCGATCCGAACACCCAGGCCCTGGTCCTCCTCGTTCGCTGGCACCGCCTCTCACTGCTGCTCACCGGCGACGCCGAGGCGGAGGCGGTGCCGATCGACCCCGGGCCGGTCGACGTGCTCAAGGTCGCGCACCATGGCAGCGAAGACGCCGGTCTCGGCGCGCTTCTCGATCGTGCCAGGCCGCGGCTCGCTGTCATCTCCGTTGGCGACGACAATCCTCATGGCCATCCAGCGCCCACCACGCTGGCGACCCTCGCCGCACACCGCGTTCCCGCTCTGCGCACAGACCGCGATGGCACGGTCGTGCTCGACGCCGGCCGGACCGACGTCGCGCTCGGCACGAGCGATTAGCCCTCCTGGGCAGCGACCTCAACGAATCGCCGACCCAGTATTTGGTTTTCCTGGCCGGCGGCTATCGGGATCGGGATGCCACGGCCGATGGCCGTAGTGGTGCTCTACAGGACCCGACATGCGCTCTCGCGAAGGCTCCTCGGCTCGAGCCTGACGGGAGACGGCATGCTCATCAGGCTGCGCAGCACCACGATCGGCCTTCTGGGGCTCGTCACCGTCGTCGGGCTCGCTCTAGTCGCCTTCGTCTCCCAGATCGGTTGGCCCGGCGTCCTCAGCGGCCCCCTTCCCGCTGTTCCGGCCCCCGGTGTGGTCCAAAACGACACGATCGCCCTGGTCCAGGCCGAGACGCATCCGCTTCTCGCGACGCGCGGCGGCGTGGGGCAGCGTCCGCAAACGACGGCGAACCGCCACGGCGAGACGGCATCGGATCTAGAGCCGAATGTCGCCGACGCGGATCAGCTCACCAAAGCGCCGGCCGAGCAGCCGGCCCTGCCGGGCCCAGGGCCCTCGGATCCACCTCCTCAGACAGCACCGGCTCCGATCTCTCAGCCCACCGGTCAGGAGCCCCCCGCCTCGGCTCCAGCGTCCGGTGAGGACGAGGACGGGGCGGAGGAGCCGGCGCCGGTGGCCGCTGGTGCCGATGGAAAATCCCGAGGGCGTGACAAGGAGAAGGCGCACGAGCGCGACGATCGGCGCAGCGACTCCGGCGATCGTCGTGACGACCGACGCTGGGACTCCGATGACGACGAGGAGCGCTCATCGCCGGAGGACCGCTGGGATGGGGACGACGACGACTGGGACGAGGACGAGTGGGACGACGATCACGACTGGGACGACGACCATGACCACGACGACTGGCACCGGGGAAAGTCGGACGGCCGCCGCGACTAGATCTACACTCGGCCGCGATGGCTGAGAGCTTGGCAGCGCTGTACCTGATCGCCGGCACTGACGGCGCGAAGATCGATGAAACGCGCGCCCGTCTGCGAGCTCGCGCGGAAGGCGACGGTGGCGCCGGGGCGCTCGAGGTCTTCGAGCCGAGCGAGGGAAGAGGCGCTCCCGATCACGAGGCCCTGCTGGCCGCGATCCCGGCGATGTCGCTGACCGAGGCGCGGCGTTACCTGCTGGCCGACGGGGTCGACCGCTGGCGCGACAAGCAGCTCGAGGCTGTCGCCGCTGCCATCGGTGCCCTCCCGCCCGAGCTGACCGTCGTCCTGATCGCGCGGGCCAAGGCGCCGGCGAAGCTTGCGAAAGCCGTCAGGTCGGCGAAGGGCGAGATCCATGAGTTCGAGGCGCCGAAGGCGCGCGACATGCCGCGCCTTCTGGTCGGCGACGCCAAGCGCCTCGGCTTTGAATTGGAGCCCGCCGGCGCCCGCATCCTCGTCGACCGCATGGGCGCCAACCCGGTGCGGTTGCGCAACGAGCTCGAGCGCCTGGCGCTTTGGGCCGGGGAGGGCGGGCAGGTGACCGCGGCCGATCTCGACGCGATGGTCTCCGACACGTCCGAAGCCGCGGTTTGGGCCCTCTCCGACGCTCTGCTGGAGCGCGACCCGGCAAGGGCGAGCAGGCTGGCCGAGCAGCTGATCTCGCAGGGGGAGAACGTGACCGGTCTCATCTACGGCCTCGCCTCTCGGTTGCGCAAAGCCTGCACCGCGGCCGCTCAGCTCGAGGAGGGGGTGCCGCCGAAGCAGGTCGAGGCAGGCCTCGGGATGCACCCCTACGCAGCGCGTCAGCTGGTCGCAAAGTTGGGCAGGGCGAGCCTCGAGGATCTGTGCGAGGCGACGACGACGCTGGCCGACCTCGAGGTCTCCTGTCGCGGCGGGGCCGACTACGGCGACGAGCTGGCGTTGACGCTGGCGATCAGGAGCGCCGCTGGAGCGGCGGCGTAGCTACTTCGCCGCGGCGGCCGAGGCGATCCGGGCCGCGCGGGACTTCTTGCGTGCACCGGTGTTCTTGTGCAGGGCGCCCTTCTGGACGGCCTTGTCGATCTTGGAGACCAGAGCCTTGTGCTCGGTCTCGATCTTGCTCGCGTCGCCGGCCTCGGCGGCGCTTTCGAGCCGGCGGAAGTAGGTCTTCACCGTGCTCGTGAGCAGGCGGTTCTCCGTGCGCTCGCGCTCGCTGCGTAGGATCCGCTTCTTCTGTGAGGCTATGTTCGCCATGTTTCCGGCGGCCGACTATAGCGAGTGAGATAGGTATTGGAGACCCCCGAGACGCCGGACGGGCGCGACATCGAGGCGGACGCCGCGCTGCGCGCCGCCGAGGCCTTCGATCCCGGTGAGGAACCGTCGCCCGAGCCGTCGCCCGGCCGGATCGCCCGCTCGACCGCGTTCTTCTCGATCGCTACCGCCGCCTCGCGGGTCGCCGGGCTCGGGCGCGAGATCGTCGCCGCCTCCTACTACGGAGTCAGCGGCCCGATGTCCGCCTTCACGATCGCCTTCCAGGTCCCCAACCTCGTCCGCGCCCTCTTCGCCGACGCGGCGCTTCAGCCCGCCTTCGTGCCGATCTTCACCGAGCAGCTGGAGAAGAAGAACTACCGCGAGGCCTTCCGGCTCGCCTCGACCCTGCTCCTCCTCGTCACCCTCGTCCTCGGCGCGATCACGGCCCTCTTCGTCCTCGCCGCGCCGGTCATCATGCCGCTCGTCGCCCCGGGCTTCGAAGGGGCGATCCTCGACCTCACCGTCACCCTCTCCCAGGTCCTCTTCCCGATCCTGATCCTGCTCGGGATGAGCGGCGTCGTCGTCGGCGTGCTCAACAGCTACGACCGCTTCGGGGCCTTCGCGATCTCACCGCTGTTCTGGAACCTGACGATCATTACCCTCGTCGTCGTCCTCGCGCCGATGTTCGAGGGCCAGGACCGGATCTACGCGTACGCGATCGGCATCCTCGCCGGCACCCTGGTCCAGCTGCTGATCCCCGCCTTCGACCTGCGCAACACCCCGTTCAAGTTCGAGTGGAGCTTCGAATGGCGCAACCGCGACGTGCGGCGGGTCCTGCTGCTGATGCTGCCGGTGACGATCAGCCTCGGCCTGATCAACTTCAACCTGATCGTCAACAGCCTCTTCGGCACCCTCGTCAGCGACCAGGCGCCGGCGGCGATCGACAAGGCCTTCCGCATCTACCAGCTGCCGCAGGGGATCTTCTCGGTCGCGATCGCGACCGTTCTCTTCCCGACCCTTGCCCGGTTCGCCTCGCGGGGAGAGCACGACAACCTGCGGGCGACGATGGCCAACGGGATGCGCCAGATCCTCTTCGTCCTGATCCCGGCCGCCGCCGCGGTTCTCGTCCTCTCCGACCCGATGGTGCGGCTCGTCTTCCAGCGCGGCGAGTTCACGCCGGAGCAGACCACGCTGGTGGCGACCGCGCTCTTCTGGTTCGCCTTCTCGCTGCCCGCCAACGGCCTCTTCCTGCTGCTCACCCGCACCTTCTTCAGCCTCCAGCGGCCCTGGGTGCCGACCAGCATCGCGGCGGCGAACCTCGCCGTCACCGCCCTCGCGGCGCTCGGCCTCTACCACCTCGGCGTCGGCGGGATCGTCGCCGCGACCGCGATCGCCACGGTAGCCAGCGTCGTGGCCCAGTGCGTGATCCTGCGCCGGCTGCTCGGCGGTCTCGAGCTCGGTCGCCTGCTCGACACGGGCTTGCGGATAACGGCCGCCGCCGCCGCTCTTGCCGTCATCAGCTTCGGCGTCTGGGATCTGCTCGACGACGCGCTCGGGCGAGGGCTGGCAGGGCAGATCACTTCCCTCGGCGCTGCCCTCGGCCTCGGCGGCCTGGCCTACGTCGGGGCGGCCAAGCTGCTGCGCATCGGCGAGCTCGAGCAGATCATGCGCCTCGTGCGGCGGCGCTAGATGTTGGGCGTGGGGCGCTATCTGCTGGGGGTCGCCGAGATCGCCCTGATCGTCAGCTCCGCCTGGCTGGGCGCGACGGGGCTTCGCCACCGTGCCCTTTCTGGCGTTGACGGAGCACCAGCACACCTCGCAACCACGGTCATCGCACTGGCGATTCTGCTCTGGGCCGGTGAGCTGCTGGGCGCTTTCGGGCTGTTCAAGCCGCTGCCATACCTGCTGTGGGTAGTGGCAATCGGATTCGGGAGCTGGGCGCTGACCCGCGGGTGGCGTGGGGGATGGGGGGGTCGAGGACGGACCGTGGACCGCCCGCAGCGCCCCCCCATCCCCCACGACAGGACCCGCGGCCAGTCCGTTGGGGTCTTGACCGTGATCGCCCTAGCGATTGCGGTGATAGCAGTCGTTCATTTCGCGTTGGACGTGAAGCCGAAGCTGTCCACAGGCATGACCGGATTCGACTCGACCTGGTACCACGGGCCTTTTGCGGCGGGGTTCTTCCAGAGCGGGGACACGTGGGGGCTGCACTTCATCGCGCCGCAGTTCCTGGCCTGGTTCTACCCGGCGAATTCGGAGTTGTTCCACGGGGTCGGGATGCTGGCCTTCGACCGAGACATCTTGTCTCCCCTGCTCAACCTCGGCTGGTTCGTCGGCTGCTTGGTTGCCTGCTGGTGCATCGGCAGGCCGTACAAGGTCGCGCCGTTCTCGCTGGCCCTGGGTGCCATCGCGTTGAGCTTGCCTGCTCTCTCCGATCAGGCCGGGGAGGCGCGCAACGACATCGTCGGGATCTTCTTCCTACTTGCTGCTGTTGCGATTGCCGTGGCCCAGCGCCAGTGCGGCTCCTCTCGCAAGCAGGTAGGAGCCGCACTGGCGCTGGGCCCCTTGGCCGTGGTGGGTCTCTCGGCTGGAATGGCCGCCGGCACAAAGCTCAACTTCCTGCTGCCGGCGGCGGCCCTGGTCGTCGGTTTGGCGGTGATTGCGCCGAGGGGAGAGAGGTGGCGCTCGCTGGCGGTCGCCGGACTGGCCGCCCTCGCCGGTGGTGGCTACTGGTACCTGCGAAATCTCATCCAGGCCGGCAACCCGTTGCCATGGATCGACGACCTCGGTCCGATCTCGCTGCCGGCACCCGATCAGGCCCTCGGCGGCCGCGAAGGACACAGCGTCCTCGGCTATCTAACCGACGGCTCGGTCTGGTCCGACTGGCTCCTGCCCGGGCTCCACGACGGCCTCACCTTTCTCTGGCCGCTGCTCCTGGGCGCTGCCCTCGCGAGCCTATTCCTCTGTCTCGGGCGCCGCTCGGATCCCGTGCTCCGTGTCGCGGGCACCGTGGGCCTGGCCGCCGCCCTCGCCTGGCTTATTGCCCCTACCTCCGCCTCCGGCCCCGAGGGAATGCCGAGGGGCTTCGAGTCCGGCCTCCGTTACCTGGCCCCAGCCTTGGTCCTCGGCCTCGCTCTGCTCCCTACCGCCCCACAATTTCGCAACCCCCTCGTCTCCCTTTCGCTGACTTCGTGGTTAAGGGTGCATATGGACCCCAAAAGACGAAGTCAGCGGTTGGAGAGGGGGTTGGCCTTTCTTGCGGTGGGAGGCGCGGTGCTGCTGGTCGCGGTGGGCTATCCCGTCCAGCGCCACTATCTAGAGAACCGCTACGAGAGCCCCACCTTCACAGCCCCGGGCCTCAATGCCGCCTTCAAATGGGCCCAGGGAGTCGAGGACGCCCGCATCGCCACCACCAGCACCCGCCAGTACCCCCTCTTCGGCCGCGACCTCTCCAACCAAGTCGAGTTCGTCGGCGAAGAGCAGCCCCACGGCGGCTTCACCCCCCCCACCACCTGCCGCCGCTGGCGCGAACTCCTCAACGCCGGCAACTACGACTACGTCGTCGCCAGCCGAGACCGCATAGAACCAGGAAAGTCCCCATATCCAGCCACCGCCCGCTGGACCCAAGCTCCAAGCGCAGCAGTGGTCCTGCGCAAGCCCCCGACGATCATCTACAAGCTCAGTAGTCCGCTCGATCCCTGGGCGTGCCGGTGACCCCGCTTCTCCCGCGGGTGGCGCTGTAGGGGGGACCGCCCCCGAGGAAGCTTTAGCTACCGCAGGGGGCGGTGGGTCCCCTGCAGCGACAGGACCCGCGGGCCAACACGCATGGTCATACTCCGGCACCCGATGGACCACATCCGGAACTTTTCAATAATTGCCCACATCGACCACGGCAAGTCGACCCTGGCCGACCGCATCCTCGAGATCACCGGTGCCGTCGACCCGGCGAAAATGCAGGCGCAGATGCTCGACTCGATGGACCTCGAGCGCGAGCGCGGGATCACGATCAAGGCGCAGGCGGTGCGGGTCGAGTACAAGGCCGCGGACGGCGAGACCTACCACCTGCACCTGATCGACACCCCCGGCCACGTCGACTTCTCCTACGAGGTCTCACGCAGCCTCGCTGCCTGCGAGGGTGCCCTGCTAGTCGTCGACGCCGCCCAGGGCGTCGAGGCGCAGACCGTCGCCAACACCTATCTGGCGATCGAGAACGGGCTGGAGCTGATCCCGGTCATCAACAAGGTCGACCTTCCGGGCGCCGAGCCCCAGCGGGTCGCGCAGGAGATCGCCGACCTGACCGGTGGGGATCCCGGCGAAGCCCTCTGGATCTCCGCCAAGACGGGGGAGGGGGTCGTCGAGGTGCTGGAGGCGATCGTCGCGCACATCCCGCCCCCGAAGGGAGAGCCCGAGGCTCCCACCCGGGCGCTGATCTTCGACTCCGAGTTCGACCAGTACCGCGGCGTGATCGCCTACGTGCGGATGGTCGACGGCTCTTTCGGCAAGCACGAGCGAATCCTGGCGATGCAGAACGGGACCGAGGCCGACATCGACGACATCGGCTTCTTCCGTCCCGCGATGACGGGGGTGCAGGGGATGGACGCGGGCGACGTCGGTTACCTGATCACCGGCATCAAGGACGTCGCCAAGCTGCGCGTGGGCGACACGCTGACCTCGCTCGACCGGCCGGCGACCGGGGCGCTGGAGGGCTACCGCGAGGTTCGGCCGATGGTCTTCTGCGGGCTCTTCCCGATCGACACCGACCGCTTCGAAGACCTCCGCGACGCACTCGAGAAGCTCGCCCTCAACGACGCCGCCCTCTCGTGGGAGCCGGAGACCTCCGAGGCGCTCGGGTTCGGTTTCCGCTGCGGCTTCCTCGGCCTGCTCCACATGGAGATAGTGCGCGAGCGACTGGAGCGCGAGTATGGCCTCGACCTGTTGGCGACGACCCCGAACGTGCGCTACGAGGTCCATCTCACCAACGGCGAGCAGGTCGAGGTCCGCAGCCCGACCGAGCTACCCGACCCGGCCGCGATCGAGACGATCGAAGAGCCCTACATCCGCGCCACGGTGATCTGCCCCGCCGAGCAGGTCGGCGCCGTCATGGAGCTCTGCCAGTCGCGCCGCGGCACCCACGTCGACATGCACTACCTCAGCCCCCAGCGGGTGCAGATCCGCTACGACATGCCGCTGGCCGAGATCGTCCTCGACTTCTTCGACCTGCTCAAGTCCTCGACCCGCGGCTACGCCTCGCTCGACTACGAGCCGATCGGCAACCGGGCATCGGACCTGGTCAAGGTCGACATCCTGCTCGCCGGCGACAGGGTCGACGCGCTCTCGATCATCGTCCACCGCGAATTCGCCTACGAGCAGGGCAAGAAGTTGGTCGGGCGGCTGCGCAAGACGATTCCCCGCCAGCTCTTCGACGTTCCGGTGCAGGCGGCGATCGGCTCGAACATCCTCGCCCGCGAGACGGTCAAGGCGCTGCGCAAGGACGTCACCGCGAAGCTCTACGGCGGCGACGTCACCCGCAAGCAGAAGCTGCTGAAGAAGCAGAAAGCGGGCAAGAAGCGGATGAAGTCGGTGGGACGGGTGGAAGTGCCGCAGGAGGCGTTCCTGGCGGTGCTGGAGATCGACGAGTAGGCGGGCGGCGCGACTTGGGAACGGATAGGGTCCCGCGCCATGGCTATCAAGACTGAGGCAATAGGCAAGGAATGGCCCGCCACCACCTACGAGGTGGGCAGGGAGAAGATTGGCGAGTACGCGCGTGCAATCGGGCTCGACAACCGGGTCCATTTCGACCGCGAGGCGGCCAAGGCAGCCGGCTACCGCGACGTCGTCGCGCCGCCGATGTTCTGCGTCGTCTACAGCGCCCCGGCGCTCGGCCCGGCGATGTTCGACCCCGAGGTGGGGATGAACTTCGCCGCGATGGTGCACGGCGCCCAGGAGTTCGAGTGGGGCGAGCCCGCCTGCTCGGGCGACGAGATCACCACCACCTCCAAGTGCCTGGAGATCTTCGAGAAGGACGGCAAGGGCTTCTACGTCTTCGAGACCCGGTCCGTCAACCAGGACGGCGACGAGGTCGTCAAGGGCACCTGGACCAACATCGTGAGGGGAGTCTGAGATGGCGGACTTGAACACAGGGGACGCGATCCCCGAGCTGAGGGTCACCCCCGACAAGTACCTGCCGCACCGCTACGCAGGTGCCTCGGGCGACTTCAACCCGATCCACATCGACCCCGAGTTCGCAAAGGCGGTCGGCCTGCCGAACACGATCCTTCACGGCCTCTACATGATGGGCCTGGTCGCGCGCTCCGCTACCGACGCCGCCGGCGGCGACCCGGGAAAGCTCAAGAAGCTTTCTGTGCAGTTTCGTGGGATGGGAGCTCCCGAGACCGAGATCGTCGTGACCGGCACCGTGAAGTCGGCCGAGGGCGGCAAGGCCACGATCGACGTGGTTGCTGCGCAGGGTGAGAATCAGACGATTCGCAACGCCGAGGCGGAAGTTCAGCTGTAGGCGTTGGGAGCGGCGGGCACCCCTCCCAAAACGCTCGGCGGGAGCCTCGCTGGAGTGTTTTGGGAGGGGTGCCCGCCGCTCCTCTTAGACTTCGAAGCGTGCTTTCGCCTCGGCAGGAGCTCATTCTCAAGCTGGTGGTCGATGCGTATCTCGCGTCGGGGAAGCCCGTGCCTTCGAAAGAGCTTGTTGAGCTTCCGGCGGTTGAGTGGGGAGCTTCCACGGTGCGGGCGGAGCTGGCGGCTCTGGAGGCGGCCGGGTACCTGACGCATCCACACACGTCTGCCGGCAGGATTCCGACGGAGTTGGGGTATCGGCGCCACGTCGACCTGATGATGGCCGCCGGGGGGCCGCCGGCGGAGAGCCGAGTGGAGCTGGAGCTGCGACGGGAGATCGACGCTGCGATGCGCGAAACGACCGCTGTGCTTGCGCAGATGACCGACCTGATGGCCCTGGCGATGGCGCCGCCGGAGACCCTCGCGGCGACGATCCGCCGGGTCGAGGTGCTGCGCCTTCAGCCGACCCGGGTGATGGTGGTGGCGATCGCCTCCAACGGCACCGTCGCCAAGCGCGTCTTCGACTTCCCGGCCCCGGTCGATTCCGGCCTGGTCGAGTGGGCGTCCAGCTACCTCAACGAGTCGCTCTCGGGGATGGGTCTGGGCGCGCGGATGATCGCTGGCCGCCTCGCCGACCCCGAGCTCGGCCCGCTCGAGGCCGAGTTCCTGGCCACGCTCGGCACCGCCTTCACCGAGCTCGAGCGCGAGGAGTCTTCCGACACCCTCTACATGGAGGGGGCTTCGCGGCTCCTCTCCGAAGCGCACTCCGCCGACCTGCCTCGCGCCGACCGGCTGATGACCGCGCTGGAGGAGCGGGCAAGCCTGCTCGAGATGCTGCGTTCGTCCCTCGACCAGCGCTCGGTCTTCCTCTGGATCGGCGCCGAGAACCCGCGCCCGGAGCTGCGCTCGGTCAGCGTCGTCGGAGCCAACTACGGGCTCGCGCACCGCAACCTCGGGACCGTCGGCGTGGTCGGTCCGCTGCGCATGGACTACGCCACCGCGATCGCCTCCGTGCGCGCCGCCGCGCGCGAGCTCTCGCGCTACTGCGAGACGGTCTACGACGGCTGATCGGGACCCGATGCCACGCGACTACTACGAGGTCCTCGGGGTGCAGCGCGGCGCCTCCGAGACGGAGCTGAAGCGGGCCTTCCGCGGACTCGCCCGCGAGCTGCACCCCGACGTCAACGCCCACGACCCCGACGCGGAAAAGAAGTTCAAGGAGGCCGCCGAGGCCTACGAGGTGCTCTCCGACCCGGAGCGCCGCCAGGTCTACGACCGCTTCGGCCACGATGGCCTGCGAGGCGGCGGTGCTGCGGCCGGCGGCCCGGGCTTCGGTTCGGTTGAGGACCTGTTCCAGGCGGTCTTCGGCGGCGCTTTCGGCTTCGAGGTAAGGCGGGGGCCGATGCGCGGCCAGGACCTCGTCCACGCGGTCGAGATCTCGGCGGTGGAGGCGATGCTGGGAGCGACCGTCAAGATCCCGAGCCACGAGGGCGAGCGGGAGGTCGAGCTGCCGCCCGGGGTTCAGCACGGCTCCCAGTTCGGACTGCGCGGTCACGGCCTGCCGGGTGCCAACGGGGGGCCGCCGGGAGACCTGCGTGTCGTCGTCCACGTGATCGTCCCCACCGGCC
The DNA here is from genome assembly GCA_963753585.1 of uncultured Solirubrobacterales bacterium. Taxonomy (GTDB): domain Bacteria; phylum Actinomycetota; class Thermoleophilia; order Solirubrobacterales; family 70-9; genus VRUE01. The sequence continues at coordinate 481,755 of CAVWCU010000001.1, forward strand.
TCTCCGACGAGCAACGCGAGCTGGCCGAGAAGCTGGAGGAGTCCCTGGAGCCGCACAACCTCCGCTCCGAGGAGGGCGACGGTGGCTTCTTCTCCCGCGTGCGCAGAGCGTTCGGTTGATCCGCCTGGCAGTTCGCTGCGCGCCCGAGCAGGCCGAGATCGTCCTCGCCGAGCTCACGGTGCTGGCCCCCAACGGGGTTGAGGAGGAGCGAGGTCCCGGCTATGTCGAGTACGCGATCTATGGTGGCGAGGGCGAGCTGCCCGAGCTGGGCGAGATCGAGGTGGTTGCCGGCGACGGACTGGTCGAGGTGGTGGCAACCGAGGTGCCCGACGACTGGGCCGACCGCTGGCAGGACTTCCACAAGCCGCTGCTGGTCGGCGAGCGCCTCTGGCTGCGCCCCTCCTGGGAGGAGCCTCGCAAGGGCACAGTCGACCTCGTCGTCGACCCGGGCCGCGCCTTCGGCACCGGCGCCCACCCGACCACGAGGCTGTGCCTCGAGTTTCTCCTCGAGTTGGCCGAGGCGGGTGAAGCTTCGGGACCTCTCACGGACCTCGGCACCGGCTCGGGGGTCCTGGCGATTGCGGCCGCGAAGCTCGGTTGGAGCCCGGTGTGCGGCTTCGACCATGAGGAGCCGTCGATAGAGGCTGCAGCCACTAACGCCGAGGCCAATGGCGTGCGCGTCGAGGTGGAGAAGCTCAACCTACGAGCAGAGCTGCCGGCCCTTGCCCCGACGACAGTGGCCAACATGACCGCCCCGATCCTGAGGGAGATCGCAGGGAGGCTTGAGGGGCATCGGGGGAGGGTCCGCCGGAGCAACAGCGGGGAGGCTCCGTCAGACCCTCCCCCGATGCCCCGAACGCTCGTCCTCTCCGGTCTCCTCCCGGGCGAGCTCGATGAAATGGCGGCCGCCTTCGCGCCGCTCGGTCTTGCCGAGCACGAGCGCCGCCGCGACGGCGACTGGGCGGCGATGCTGCTGTGCGGCCGTTGAAACCGTCTCAGCCCCCGATATATGTGGGCTGAGACGGTTTCGCATTTCTGCCGAGGCGTCGAATATGGTTCCCGGCGATGCTGGCGACGATCGTCGACCCCGGGTACAAGATTGCGCTCTTCCTGCACATCCTCGCGGTGGTGCTGGCGTTCGGGCCGACCTTCGGCTACGGGTTCTTCTTCTCGGTTGCACCGCAGTTCCCCCGCGCCACTCCGGCGATCATCGCCGGAGTGCAGAAGGTGGATCGCTACCTCGTCTCTCCCGGGATGATCGTCCTGCTGGTTGCGGGGATTTACCTGCAGGCCGACGGCGACTGGGACGCCAGCGAGGCGTTCCTCAGCGTCGGGTACCTGGCGATCATCGGACTCTTCGCCCTTCAAGGGGCCTTCTTTCGACCGCAGACGCGCAAGGCGAGGGAGCTGGCCGAACGCGACCTGAAGGCCGGCGACACGCTCAGCGATGAGTTCAACGCGGTAAGCGAACGGCTCAGCAAAGTGGGAGGGCTTGCGGGCCTGATCGTCGTCGTCGCGATCTTCTTCATGACTTACAAGCCCTTCCTTTAGATGGTTGATCTCACGACCCCGCGCACCTGGATGACGCACGTGGCACTGCGCATCTCTGCGTCCTCGGGTTTGCCTTTGGCGCCGCCAAAGGCTGCACCCTGCGTCCTTGATCTGCTTGGCCACGCGCGCCCCCAGTCACACGCGGTCGTGGGATCAACCATCTAGGGCGCCGGCGCTGACGGTCTCGGAACCCAGCGGCGCCCGGCTCGACCCTTCGCTCCCGATCGCGATGTTCGACTCGGGTGTCGGTGGTCTCACCGTCCTGCACGAGTGCCTCGTCTCTCTGCCGGAAGAGGACTACGTCTACCTCGGCGACACGGCCTGGTTCCCCTATGGGACCAAGGACCCGGGCGAACTGAGGGCGCGCATCGCGGCGATCGCCGGGCGCCTGCTCGGCGGCCGCGCCAAGCTGCTGGTGATCGCCTGCAACACGGCGACCTCGATCGGCGAGGACGTGGCGCGCGAGGTCGCTGCCGCGCACGGGGTGGAGGTTGTGCCGGTGGTTGAGCCCCAGGCCGAGATCGCCGCCGCGATCACCGACAGCGGCCGGGTCGGCGTGCTGGCGACGCCGAACACGGTCGAGAGCGGCGCCTACCGCCGGGCGCTTGAAAGCCAGCACCGGGCGCTCGAGGTGACCGAGGTCGAGGCTCCCGATCTCGCGCCGTTCATCCAGGACGGTTCGCCGTTCGACCAGAGCGTGCTCGAGATGGCCCGCGCCTACTGCACGCCGCTGAGGCGGGCCGAGGTCGACACCCTGATCCTCGGCTGTACGCACTACCCGCTCGTTGCGCCGATGCTCCAGCGCATCCTCGGCCGCGACGTGCGCTTGGTCAGCGGCGGCCACGCCGTCGCCGCGGCGGTCCAGCGCACGCTCGAGCGCGGCGGCCTTGCCCGCCCGCCCGCCGGCGAAGGCACGTACAGCTTTCTCTGCACCGGCGACGTCGACTCGTTCTGCGACCTGGGCACCCGCTTCCTGCAGATGCCACTGGGCGCGGTGGAGCGGGTCGAGATCGGATGACGCCCGACGCTGCCGACTACCCTTAGGGCCATGAGCGTTCTCGAGCAGGTCCAGGCCGACGTGCGCACGGCGATGAAGGCGGGCGACCGCGAGCGAGCGGGCGCCCTGCGCATGGTCGTCGACGCCCTGCAGAAGGAGGCCAAGCTCGGCGACGGCGACGAGGTCGCCGTGCTCCAGCGCGAGCGCAAGAAGCGGCTGGAAGCCGCCGAGGCCTACGGCGAGGCCGGCCGGGCCGAGCAAGCCACGGCTGAGAGCTTCGAGGCCGAGCTGATCGAGGGCTACCTGCCCGCGCAGCTCTCCGACGAGGAGCTGGCGGAGCTGGTCGATGCCGCGGTCGCCGAGACGGGAGCCGGCGAGCAGAAGCAGATGGGCCAGGTGATGTCGGCGCTGATGCCGAAGGTCGCCGGGCGTGCCGATGGCAAGCGGGTCAGCGCGGCGGTGCGTGAGCGACTTGGCGCGTAGGCAGCTCACCCTCGACAACACCGTCGCCGCCGAGCTGGCGGGTTCCGAGGACGCCGTGCTCCGGGCCCTGCGCGGCCACCTCGACTGCGAGCTCCACCTGCGCGGCAACGTCCTCACCCTCGACGGCGAGAGCGACGACGTGCAGACGGCGGCGACCGTGGTCGACGAGCTGGTCGAGCTGATCGAGCAGGGCCATGAAGTCGCGCCGGGGACGATCGAAGCGGTGACCGGCGCGCTGGACGCGCACGAGAGCCCGGCCGAGATCCTCGAGGACGTCGTCTGGCGCCACCGCAACACAAAGGTCGCGCCGAAGACGCTCAACCAGAAGCGCTACGTCGACTCGATCCGCGATCACACGATCACCTTTGGCGTCGGTCCAGCAGGCACGGGCAAGACGTTCCTCGCCGTGGCGATGGCGGCCGCGGCGCTGGCCGAACGGCAGGTGCAGCGGGTCATCCTCACCCGGCCGGCGGTGGAGGCGGGCGAGCGGCTGGGCTTCCTCCCCGGCGACATCCAGGCCAAGGTCGACCCCTACCTGCGGCCGCTCTTCGACGCCCTCTTCGACATGCTCGACCCCGACCGCGTCAACGGCTACTTCGAGCGCGGCGTGATCGAGGTCGCGCCGCTGGCCTTCATGCGGGGCCGCACCCTGAACGACTCCTTCGTCATCCTCGACGAGGCCCAGAACACCAGCCCTGAGCAGATGAAGATGTTCCTGACCAGGCTTGGCTTCAACTCGCGCATGGTCGTCACAGGTGACGTCACCCAGATCGACCTGCCGACCGATCAGCGCTCCGGCCTCGTCGCCGTGCGTGACATCCTCCACTCGGTCCAGGACATCTCCTTCATCGAGTTCGGCGGTGAGGACGTCGTGCGCCACAAGCTCGTGCAGCGGATCGTCGCCGCCTACGACGAGCACGGCAACCGCGAGCGTGCGGCGCGGGCCGAACACGGCCCGACCCCCGGCCCTTGAGCCGGGATCTCTCAGACGTGCCCCCGGAGTTGCGCGACGCGGTCGCGGCGGCCCTCGACGGCGCCGGAGTCGGCGACGGGCACCTCGCGGTCGAGCTGGTCGACGCCGATCGCATTCGCGAGCTGAACCGCGAGCACCGTGGCAAGGACGCGCCCACCGACGTGCTCGCCTTCCCGCTCGACGGGGCCGAGCCAACCGCCGGCCCGCGCGAGCTGGGCGACGTCGTGATCTGCCCGGAGCACTGCACCGACGTCATCGAGGCCGCCGTCCACGGCGTCCTGCACCTCTGCGGCCACGACCACGAGACCGACGAAGGCGAGATGCTCGCGCTTCAGGCCCGGATATTGGAGGGATTGACGTGACCCGCGCGGGCTTCATCGGCTTGGCCGGCCGGCCCAACGTCGGCAAGTCGACCCTGGTCAACGCGATCGTGGGCAGCAGGGTGGCGATCGTCTCGATGCGCCCGCAGACGACCCGGAGGGCGATCCGCGGCATCCACACCGACCTCGAGGCCGGCTGCCAGCTCGTCCTCGTCGACCTGCCCGGGCGTGCAGCGCCCTCGCGACGTGCTGACAGAGCGGATGCAGAAGCGGGTCGAGCGCGAGCTGGCCGACTCCGACCTGGCCCTGATCGTGATCAACGGCGAGGAGGGCGTCGGGCCGGGCGATCGCTTCATCGCCCGCGCCCTGGCTGAGGCCGGCGCTCGCCTGCCGACGATCTGCGCCGTCAACAAGGCCGACCGGACCGGGCCGAACGAGCTGGTCCCGGTGCTTGCCGAGGCGGCCGAGTTGGAGGGCGTCGACGAGGTCTTCCCGATCAGCGCCCGCGAGGGCGAGGGGCTCGAGGCCCTGGTCGAGCGCCTCGGCGAGCTCGTCCCCGAGGGCCCCTATCTCTACCCGCCCGAGGACCACAGCGACCAGCCGGGCGAGCTGCTGCTCGCCGAGCTGATCCGCGAGCAGGTGCTCAACCGCACCCGCGAGGAGATCCCGCACTCGGTCGAGGTCGCGGTCAAGGAGGTGAGCGAGCGCGAGGACGGGCTCGTCACCGTGTCCGCCGAGATCTGGGCCGAGACCGAGTCCCAGAAGGGCATCCTGATCGGCAAGAGCGGAGCCAAGATTGGTGAGGTCGGCACCGCTGCCCGTCGCTCGCTTGAGGCCGAGCTCGGCGCCAAGGTCCACCTCGACCTCAAGGTCCGAGTCCGTAGCCACTGGCGTCGCGACGACGACCTGTTGGATCGCCTCGGTATCGAGTAACTACGATGGCTCGATGTTCGAGCAGCTGAAATTCGACGAGCGCGGCCTGGTCCCGTGCGTGGCGCAGGACCACGCCAGTGGCGAGGTCCTCACCCTCGCTTACGCCAACGAGGAGTCGCTGCGGCTGACCGTGGAGACCGGGGAGCTGCACTTCTACAGCCGCTCGCGGGAGGAGATCTGGCGCAAGGGGGAAACCTCTGGGAACGTGCTGAAGCTGCGCCAGCTCCGCTACGACTGCGACGGTGACGCGATCGTCGCCCTGGTCGAGCCCACCGGGCCTGCCTGTCACACCGGCGAGCGCAGCTGCTTCTTCCGGGATCTCGACGGGGACGGCGAGCCGGCGCCGGCCCTGCACGAGATGCTGGCGTCGCTGGAGCGCACGCTGCGCAGCCGTGCTGCCGAGCGGCCGGAGGGGAGCTACACGGTGAAGCTGCTCGACGACCCGAAGCTGATCGGCGAGAAGGTGGAGGAGGAGGCCGAGGAGGTGGTGCGCGCCGCCCGCGAGGAGTCCGACGAGCGCGTCGCCGAAGAGGCCGCCGACCTGCTCTACCACCTCGCCGTCCTGCTCGCCTCGCGCGAGGTCCCGCAGTCCGCTGCGATGGAAGTGCTCGATGGCCGTCGCCGCTGACTCCGAGCTGAGGCTCGAGCCGACCCTCGAGCAGGCTCGGGCGCTGGTCGCCGAGGGCAACGTCGTGCCGGTCTGCGCCCGCCTGCTCGACGACTGCGAGACCCCGGTCTCGGCCTTCCTCAAGCTGCGAGCCGGCGAGCCGGAGGGAACCCCCTGCTTCCTGCTCGAGTCGGCCGAGCAGGGCCAGGTCGGGCGTTACTCGTTCGTCGGCTTCCACCCCCGCTCGGTGCTGCGCTGGAGCGACGGAGTGCTCTCCGAGGACGGGGGGAGGGGCGCGACGCCCCCGACCCCTACGCCGCCGTCGCCGAGCACCTCTCGCGTTTCCGCCCGGCGCCGGTCGAGGGCCTGCCGCCGTTCAGCGGCGGCGCGGTCGGCTTCTTCGGCTATGACCTCGTGCGCACGGTCGAGCCGCTGGGCGAGCCCAACCCCGACCCGCTCGGCCTGCCCGACATGGCGCTGATGGTGACCGACCTGCTGCTCGTCTTCGACCACCTCCGCCACGAGCTGACGATCATGGCCTGTGCCTTCGCGGAGGACGAGGGCGGCATCGACGCCGCCTACGAGCGCGCCGCCGCGACGATCGCTGACGCCCGCAGGCGCCTGCGCGGCGCCGTCCCCGCGCCCGAGCGCCCCGTCGTGGCCGAGCCGCCCCGGTTCGCCTCCAACATGGAGCGCGAGGAGTTCGAAGGGGCGGTCGAGCGGATCGTCTCCTACGTCCACGCCGGCGACGCCTTCCAGGTCGTGCCGTCGCAGCGCTTCAGCGCGCCGGCGCCGGTCGAGGCCTTCTCCATCTACCGCGGTCTTCGCGCCGTCAACCCCTCGCCCTACATGTACTTCCTCGAGTTCGGGGACTTCCAGATCGCCGGGGCCTCACCCGAGCCGCTGGTCAAGGTAACCGGCGACCGAGTCGAGACGCGGCCGATCGCAGGCACCTACCCGCGCGGGTCCGACGAGGACGAGGACCGCCGCTTAGCCGAGCGCCTGAAAAACGACCCCAAGGAGCGGGCCGAGCACGTGATGCTCGTCGACCTCGGCCGCAACGACCTCGGCCGTGTCTGCGAGTACGGCTCGGTCGCGGTCGACGAGCTGATGGTGGTCGAGACCTACTCGCACGTGCTGCACATCGTCAGCCAGGTCTCCGGCACCCTGCGCGAGGGGGTCGGCGCGATGGACGTCCTGCGCTCCGCCCTGCCCGCGGGCACGCTCTCCGGCGCGCCCAAGGTGCGGGCGATGCAGATCATCGACGAGCTGGAGCCGGTCAAGCGCTGCTCCTACGGCGGCGCGATCGGCTACCTCTCCTGGAACGGCGATCTCGACACCGCGATCCACATCCGCACCGTGGTCGTCAAGGACGGTCAGATGCACGTCCAGGCGGGAGGCGGCACCGTCGCCGACGCCAAGCCCGTCTACGAGTACAACGAGTCCGTCAACAAGGCCAAGGCCGTCTTCCGCGCGGTCGAGCTGGCCTGCGAGCAGCCGGACTGGCCGTGAGGTTGCGATGAGGGTTCTCGTCGTCGACAACTACGACTCCTTCACCTACAACCTGGTCCAGTACCTGGGAGAGCTGGGTGCGGAGATCGAGGTCGTTCGCAACGACAAGGCGACGGTGGACGAGCTGCTCGAGCGCGGCGCCGACCGTCTCGTCGTCTCGCCGGGCCCCTGCACGCCCGCCGATGCCGGAATCTCGATCGAGGCGATCCGCCGCTTCGCCGAAGCCGGCACTCCCGTCCTCGGCGTCTGCCTCGGCCACCAGTCGCTGGTCGAGGCCTTCGGCGGTCGCACGGTGCAGGGCGAGCCGATCCACGGCAAGGAGGCCGAGGTCGAGCACGACGGGCGTGCCGTCTACGCCGGCCTGCCCAGCCCCCTCGTCGCCGGCCGCTACCACTCGCTCGTCGCCGATCCCGACCTGCCCGACGAGCTCGAGCTGAGTGCCAGTCTCGGCGACGTGGTGATGGGCGCGCGGCACCGCGAGCTGCCCGCCGAGGGCGTCCAGTTCCACCCCGAGTCGGTGCTGACGCCGCAGGGCAAGCACCTGCTGGCCAACTTCCTGGAGGAGAGTTGACGCCGAACGACGTCGTCACCAGGGCGATCGACGCGGTCTGCGCGGGCGACCACCTGACGTCCGACCACGCCGCGGCGGTCCTCGCCGAGATCATGGAGGGACGGACGAGCGAGGTCCAGACCGGGGCCTTCCTGATCGCGTTGCGCGCCAAGGGGGAGACGGTTCCCGAGCTGGTCGGCCTTGCCCGCACGATGCGCTCGCTCGCCACTCCGGTCGACACCTCGCGCACCGACCTCGTCGACACGGCCGGGACCGGCGGCGGGCCTTCCACCTTCAACGTCTCGACCACTGCCGCACTGGTCGCGGCCGCGGCGGGCTGCGCCGTCGCCAAGCACGGCAACCGCTCCAGCACCAGCAAGTGCGGCTCCGCCGATCTGCTCGAGGCGCTCGGCGTGGACATCGAGCTCGACCCGGAGCAGGTGGGCCGCTGCATCGACGAGGTCGGCTTCGGCTTCATGTTCGCCCCCCGCCACCACAAGGCGATGGCGCACGTGGTCCCGGTTCGCAGGGAGCTGGCGGTGCGGACGATCTTCAACTTCCTCGGCCCGCTGACCAACCCGGCGGGCGCCCGGCGGCAGCTCCTCGGGGTCTCCGACCGCCACTACCAGGAGACGATCGCCGAGGCCCTGGTCGGGCTCGGCAGCGAGCGGGCGATGGTCGTCACCGCGGAGGACGGGGTCGACGAGCTCTCGATCTCCGCCCGCACCCGCGTGATCGAGGTCCGCGACGGCCGCACCGAGGAGCACTTCGTCGAGCCCGGCGACTTCGGTCTTGCCATGGCCGAGCTCGGCGACGTCGCGGGGGGCACGCCGGAGGAGAACGCCGCGACCTCCCGGGCGGTGCTCGCCGGCGAGAGCGGCCCGGGTCGCGACCTCGTCCTGCTCAACGCCGGTGCCGCGATCTACGTCGGCGGCCGGGCAGAGAGCCTCGCCGCGGGGGTCGAGGTGGCCGCGGTCACGATCGACTCGGGCGCGGGCGGGGAGATGCTGGAGCGCCTGATCGCAGCGACCACCGCTCCCTCCGTCTAGGCTTTGACCCTCAAGTGGCAATGATCGAGCAGCTGATCTCGGTGGCGCGGGAAGGGGTGGAGGAGCGCCGCGGCCAGGAGTCGCAGGCGGACCTCGAATCTCGCCTGTCCGCGCGCGGCGAGGACCGCCCGTTCAACGAGGCCCTGGTGAGGCCCGGGCTCTCGCTGATCGCCGAGTTCAAGCGCCGCTCTCCCAGCGCCGGCGACATCTCCGCCTCGGCCTCCGTCCCGTCCCAGGTGGGTGCCTACGAGCGCGGCGGCGCGGCGGCACTCTCGGTGCTCACCGACGAGCGCCACTTCGGCGGCTCGCTCGAGGACCTGCGCGCCGCCCGCGATGCGTGCGACCTGCCGATCCTGCGCAAGGACTTCATCGTCGACCCCTACCAGCTCTACGAGGCGGCGGTGAACGGGGCCGACGCGGTGTTGCTGATAGTCCGAGTTCTCGACGATCGGCGCTTGGCGGAGCTCTACCGGGAGGCCCGTGAGCTGGACCTCGACTGCCTGGTCGAGGTCCACGATGCGGAGGAGCTGAAGCGCGCACTGGACCTGGACGCCGACGTGATCGGCATCAACAACCGCAACCTCGACCAGGGAACCGTCGACATCGCCACCACCTACGAGCTGATGCCCGACGTGCCGGCCGGCAAGACCGTCGTCGCCGAGAGCGGCATCTCCTCCCGCGCGGAGCTGGAGGAGCTGGAGCGGGTCGGCGTCGACGCGGTGCTGATCGGGAGCGCGCTGATGAGCGCCGCCGACCCCGAGGCGAAGACGCGTGAGCTGACCGGGACCGAAGAGGGCACTCGCGAGCACCACCTTCCCTGAGCGCGGTGGCTTCAGCACCGGATTGGGCACTGTTTAGGAATCACTGAGGATGCGGCTCTACAGTTCCTCCGATGCGACGCTTCCTTCGGTCCCCCTTCGGCTCCGCGCTTCTCGGCGGCGCGGTCGTCGCCGCCTTCGGCTGGGTGGCGATCGCCTCGGGCTGGATCGAGGCGGAGGGTGGCTCGACGACGACGGTCGCGACGCCCCTCTCGGCGCCCGTCACCGTCAAGGACAGCGGTGACAGCAACCTGGTCAACCAGATCTACCGCCGTGACGGGCAGGGGGTTGCGTTCATCCAGGCATCGCGGTCACCCGAAGGATCCTCCGGCATCAACCCGTTCGGCGAACCCGAACCGGAAGGCGAAGGCGGCGGGGTCGCAACCGGCTCCGGCTTCCTGGTCGACACGGAAGGCCACATCATCACCAACAGCCACGTCGTCGAGGGGGCGAGCAAGGTGCAGGTGACGCTCGGTTCCGACGAAACCAGTCACGACGCCGAGATCGTCGGCACCGACCCCGCGACCGACGTGGCCCTGCTCAAGGTCGACGTGCCGGCCGACCAGCTGCGCCCGCTGGCGCTCGGCGACTCCTCGAAGGTCCAGGTCGGCGACCCCGTGGTGGCGATCGGCAACCCCTTCGGTCTCGACCGCACCGTCACCAGCGGCATCGTCTCTGCGCTCCAGCGCCAGATCCAGGCGCCGAACGGCTTCTCGATCTCGCATGTGATCCAGACCGACGCGGCGATCAACCCCGGCAACTCGGGCGGCCCACTGATCGACGCCTCCGGCAGCGTGATCGGGATCAACTCTCAAATCCAGAGCGGCAGCGGTGGCGGCAACCTCGGCATCGGCTTCGCGGTGCCGATCAACACCGCTCGCGACGTGGTCGAGCAGATCAAGCATGACGGCGAGGTCGAGCACGCCTACATCGGCATCACCGGCGGCAGCATCACGCCCGCGATCGCCGACGCGCTGAAACTGCCGACCGACAAGGGCGTGCTGGTCAACGAAGTGACCGAGGACGGTCCCGCGGACAAGGCCGGGATCGAGGGCGGCGACACCGATGCGACGATCGAAGGCGCGCAGGTGCGCCTCGGCGGCGACATCATCACCGAGATCGACGGCGAGCCGGTCACCTCGATGGAAGCCCTGATCGACGCCGTCGACGCGGCCGAGCCGGGCGACAAGATGGAGATGACCCTGCTGCGGGACGACGGTGAGGAGAAGACCGTCACGGTCACGCTCGGGGTGCGGCCGGATTCGGTCGAAGCGGCGGCGGAATAGGCGCGCCTGCCGCTCCCGTACCCTGGGGGCATGCGGGTGAAGATCTGTGGGATTACGAACCTCGACGACGCGGCGGAGGCCGTGCAGCTCGGTGCCTGGGCGATTGGGCTGATCCATTACGACAAGAGCCCGCGGGCTGTGGAGGCTGGAGAAGCGGCGGCGATCTGCGCTGCGTTTCGGCGTAAGTGCGAGGTCGTGGGGGTCTTCGTCAACCCCGAGCTGGAGGAAGTGGCGAAGGCGGTCGAGGGTGCGGGGCTGACCATGGTGCAGCTGAACGGGGCCGAGGGGCCACAGCTCTGCTCCGAGGTGGCGCGCCGCACGGGCGTCAAGGTGATCAAGGCGATCCACGTCGCCAGTGCCGCCGAGATCCACGCCGCCGAGGCCTTCCGCACCGACTTCCACCTCTTCGACCGCCGCGGCCGGGGCCTCTGGGGAGGCACCGGGGAAAGCTTCGACTGGGGCCTCTTGCGCGGGCACCGCTCCGAGGTGCCGGCGATTGTTGCCGGCGGGCTGCGGCCCGACAACGTCGCCGAGGCGATCGCGACGACCCATCCCTTCGCGGTCGACGTGGCGAGTGGGGTGGAGGCCGAGCCGGGCCGCAAGGACCACGCGGCGATGGCGGCCTTCTTCGATGCCGCCAAGGCGGCTAGCGTCCCGTCTGCATGAGCGCCGTCGAGGAACGATTCGGCCCCTACGGGGGGCGCTACGTACCCGAGACGCTGATCGCCGCGCTCGACGAGCTGGCCGAGGCTTGGGCGGCGGCGCGCGAGGACCCCGAGTTCCGCGAGCGTCTGGCCAGGCTGCACCGTGACTTCATCAGCCGCCCGACACCGCTCTACCTGGCCGAGCGGCTCTCCGAGAAGGCCGGTCGCACCGTTTACCTCAAGCGCGAGGACCTGGCCCACACCGGCGCCCACAAGATCAACAACGCGGTCGGCCAGGTCCTTCTCGCCCAGCGCATGGGCAAGCCGCGGGTGATCGCCGAGACCGGCGCCGGCCAGCACGGTGTCGCCACCGCCACCGCCTGCGCGCTGTTCGGCCTCGAGTGCGTTGTCTACATGGGCTCAGAGGACATCCGCCGCCAGCGGCCCAACGTAGAGCGCATGGGCCTGCTCGGGGCCGAGGTGGTGCCGGTCGACGCGGGAGCGCGGACGCTGAAGGAGGCGGTCAGCGCGGCGATTCGCGACTGGGTCGCCAACGTCGAGACGACCCACTACGTGATCGGCTCGGCGGTCGGGCCGGCCCCGTTCCCCGCCCTGGTTCGCGATCTACAGCGGGTGATCGGTGACGAGGCGCGGGAGCAAGCCCTGGCTGCCGAGGGGACGTTGCCGGCGCGCGTGATCGCCTGCGTCGGCGGTGGCTCCAACTCGATCGGCATCTTCACGCCCTTCGTCGATGACGCAGGGGTCGAGCTGATCGGTGTTGAGGCGGCGGGGGAGGGGCTCGACACCGACCGTCACGGCGCCTCCTTGGGCAAGGGCAGCACCGGTGTCCTGCACGGCTCGCTCTCCTCGGTCATCGCCGACGAGGAGGGCCAGATCCTGGAGGCCCACTCGATCTCAGCCGGCCTCGACTATCCGGGGGTTGGCCCCGAGCACGCATTTCTGCGAGACAGTGGGCGGGCCAGCTACTTCGCGGTCACCGACGTGCAGGCGCTTGCTGCTTTTTCGATGCTTTCTCGGTTGGAGGGGATCATTCCCGCCCTTGAGTCCTCTCACGCGATCGCGTGGCTTCTGGAGAACACCGGCGAGAGCGATGGCTACGACGTTCTCTGCCTCTCGGGGCGGGGGGACAAGGACTTGGCAGAGGTGTTGGAGAAGGGGACCGGGGGGTGACTCGCTGGAGCAACAGCGGGGAGGCTCCATCGAGCCACCCCCCGGTCCCCAGCTCGACAGCCTCGACTGGTGCGGAGCGGATCGCCGCGGCGTTCCTCGGGGCCAAAGAGGAAGGCCGCGCCGCGCTGATGCCGTACATGATGGCCGGCTTCCCCGATCGAGAGACCTCCTCGGCGGTTGCGGAGGCTTATGCTGGGTCGGCGGATTTGGTTGAGCTTGGGGTGCCCTTTTCGGATCCGCTGGCCGATGGGCCGATCATTCATGCCGCGGCTACGGCTGCTTTGACGGCTGGTGCCACTCTCGATACGGCACTTGAGCTGTGTGAGGAGATCGGGGAGCGGGTGCCGGTCGTGTTCATGGTCTACGCCAACATGGTGCTGGCGCATGGGGGGGCGGCGGAGTTCGCGCGGCGGGCACTGGCTGCTGGAGCCGCCGGGGCGATCGTTCCCGACCTGCCGCTGGAGGAAGCCGAGCCGGTGCGGACCGCGTTCGACGATGCGGGGCTGGCTTTGGTCCCACTGGTGGCGCCGACTACTCCTCCTGAGCGGCGGGCAAGGATCTGTGCCGCCGCGCGGGGGTTCGTCTACGTCGTCTCCACGGTGGGGACGACCGGGGAGCGCGACGAGCTGCCGGCGGAGCTCGCGGGCCTGATCTCGGCGACCAAGGAGGATGCCGAGGTGCCGGTTGCCGTCGGCTTCGGCATCGGCACTCCGGAGCAGGCGGCCGAGGTCGGCCGCGTTGCCGCCGGCGTGATCGTCGGCAGCCGGCTCGTTCGCGCCGCCGGAGAGGCTGGTGGGCCGGATGCCGCGGCCGAGGCCGTCGGCTCCTTTCTGCGCGAGACGCGCACCGCCCTGGCCAACGGCTAGGATTCCGGCCGCATGGGAATGGTCGTGACGCTCTTTCTGGCCCTGGCCGCGATGACGCTCTCCTACGCCTTCGGGCAGGGTGGGCCGATCGCCGGGATGGTCTTCTTCACCGTCCTGCTGATCGGCGCCGTACTTCGCGTCTTCAAGCCCACGTCCTAGCGGCGCTGCCTCAGACCCGCGTTGCGACGACCTGCAGGTACTCGGGTTCGAGCACGAGGGTCTCCGGCCCGGCGGTGTTGAACTCCTCCAGGTAGGCACGGAGGTCGGCCGTCAGTGCCTCCTCGCCCTCCGGCCCCACTCGCTCGTAGGCGACCTTGGTCGGCCCGAAGTAGGTGCGGAAGAACTCGATGAAGTGGTCGGGCGAGCGGAAGGTCTGGCGGGATTTGCGCCGCTCGACTCGCAGCTCGGAGACCTCCTCACCGAACATCTCGCGCAGGTGCTCCTCGGTGCCCCAAAGCAGCGGCGAGGTGACGCCCGGAGGCGGCGGAGCGTGCTTGGCGATCGTCATGAACATCTTGCCGACGCCGCCGTCGGGCACCCAGTTCGCCATCCCGATCCGGCCTCCCGGCTTGCAGGTACGCAGCAGCTCGGCGGCGGCCTTCTCGTGTTCGGGCGCGAACATCGCCCCGAAGATCGAGATGACGACGTCGAACTCGGCGTCGCCGAAGGGCAGCTCGGCGGCGTCGCCCTCGACGAACTCGACGTCGAGATGCTCGGCGGCGGCGCGCTCGCGCCCGCGTTCGAGCAGGGCCGGGACGAAGTCGACACCGATGGTGTTGCCCCACGCCCGGCGTGCGGCGGCGAGCGCACCGTTGCCGCTGCCGCAGGCGACGTCGAGCACGCGCTCGTCGGCGATCACCCCGACCGCCTCGACCAGCTCCTCGGCCACCATCTCGACGATTCCCGCGACCATCGCGAAGTCGCCCTCCGACCAGGTTTTCTGTTGCGCCTGCCTGACCGCGTTCAAGTCGACCACGTCGCCCATCTCCGCTCCTTTCGCAGTGTCAGACGAACTTACCGCGTTGCCGCACGACCGGCAGCTTTAATCTGGGCCAATGCGGATCGGCGTGCTCACCGGTGGCGGGGACTGCCCGGGCCTCAATGCCGTGATCCGCGCGATCGTGCGCAAGGGGGTCGAAAGCTGTGGGCACGAGTTCGTCGGCTACCGCGACGGCTGGCACGGTGCTCTGGCGGGCGAGAGCCGCCCGCTGGGGGTGCCCGAGGTGCGCGGCATCCTGCCCCGCGGCGGCACCATCCTCGGTGCCTCGCGGACGAACCCGTTCAAGGAGGACGGGGGCGCCGAACGGATCGCCGCGAACCTGGAGGCCGACGGCGTCGACGGCCTGATCGCGATCGGCGGCGAGGACACGCTCGGGGCAGCCGCTCGCCTGCACCGCGAGCACGACATCCCGATCGTCGGCGTGCCGAAGACGATCGACAACGACCTCGGCGCCACCGACTACACCTTCGGCTTCGACACCGCGGTCAACATCGCGATGGAGGCGATCGACCGGCTGCACACGACCGCGGACAGCCACCACCGCGTCCTGATCGTCGAGGTGATGGGTCGCCACGCCGGCTGGATCGCCTTCCACTCGGGCCTCGCCGGCGGGGCCAACGTGATCCTGATCCCCGAGCAGCCCTTCGACCTCGAGCGTGTCTGCGAGTTCGTCGGCCGTCGCTTCGAGAGCAACTACGCCCCGATCGTCGTCGTCGCCGAGGGCGCGACGCCGGTCGGCGGGATGCCCGAGGTGCAGGAGGACGGGCTCGACGCCTTCGGCCACGTCCGCCTCGGCGGCATCGCGCATTGGCTGGAGGGCGAGGTCGAGCGGCGCACGGGCAAGGAGGCGCGGGCGACGGTGCTCGGCCATGTGCAGCGCGGGGGTACGCCGACTGCGTTCGACCGGGTTCTTGCGACCAGGTTCGGGTTGCATGCGATCGACGCCGTCGATTCCGGGCAGTGGGGCAAGATGACCGCTTTGCGGGGGACGGACATTCAGCTGGTGAGCCTCGATGAAGCGACCGCGGAGCTGAAGACCGTTCCCGAGTCTCTTTACTCGGAGGCTGAGGTTTTCTTTGGCTAGGCGTATGGAGGGTCGGGTGCCCCCTCCCAAAACGCTCGGCGGGAGCCTCGCTTGAGTGTTTTGGGAGGGGCCTCCCGGCCCTCTTATGTCTTGCGAAAGGGCCTCGTCGCGATCGGGCTTGGTTTGCTCGTAGCTGGGGTGGGCTGCGGGCAGGGCGAAGGCGTGGCTGAGGACGCGACCGTGATCGCTTACGTGGAGGCGCCGCTCTGCGCTGGGGCTGAGCAGGAGCTTGCGAGGGCCGGGGGCCGCGCCGGGAGCCTCAGCGTGAGAGCTGTCTGCCTTCCCAGCGCAACCGATGGCCGGAAGCTCAACCTGGCAACTCTCGGAGCCAACGCGCGGAGAGCTACCGAGGACTCGATCGCTGTGGCTTTCTTGGAAGCTCCGAATCCACAAGCCGCCCGCTTCACCCACCCGATCCTGGAAACCGCCGAGATCCCCTGGCTCACCTCAAGCTCGGGCAAATCCGCAATGGCCAACCTCCTGAAGCTCATAGAGGCATCGGGCTCGGGCTCCCTCCGAAGCTCCTTGCAGCAAAAGCTCGACGAGTCGTAAAGGAGCGCTTCCGAGTCATATGAGGGCCGGGAGGCCCCTCCCAAAACACTCCAGCGAGGCTCCCGCCGAGCGTTTTGGGAGGGGCCTCCCGGCCCTCCCAACGCTTAGAGCAAATCCTCGAGCGCCTCGTCCAACTCCGGATACTGGAACTCGTAACCCAGATCCAGCGCCCTACGTGGCAAGACCCGTTGGCCACCGCGGAGAACCTGCCCGAACTCTTTCCCGTACATCAGGTCGAGCGTGACTCCAGGGACGGGCATGACAGCTGGTCTGTTGAGGGCACGCCCCAGCGCCTTCGAGAACACCCTGTTGGTGACGGGATTGGGCGCCGTCGAGTTGACCACGCCGCTCACCTTGTCGTTGTCGACCGCCCAGAGCAGGATGCCGACCTCGTCGGCGACGTGGATCCAGGAGACGTACTGGGCGCCGCCGGCAAGCGGGCCGCCGACGCCGAGCTTGAACGGCGTCAGCAGCGCGGCGAGGAATCCGTCGCTCGGGTCGAGCACGTGGCCGGTGCGGACTACGACCAGGCGCACGCCGCTCCCCTCGACCTCGCGCGCGGCCTTCTCCCATTCGCGTACGACCTCCGCGTCGTACCCCTCGCCGGGGTCGCTCGACTCGTCGACGATCGCCTCGCCCCGGTCGCCGTAGAAGCCGATCGCCGACTGGCTGACCAGGACCCGCGGCTTGCGCTCGAGGCCGGCGATCGTGCCGATCAGGTTGTGGGTGCCGGTGCGGCGGCTCTCCATGATCCGGCGCTTGGACTCGTCGGTCCAGCGCTGGTCGATCTTCTCGCCGAGCAGGTTGACGACGGCGTCGACGTCGTCGAAGGCCTCGGCGGGCGGCCGTTCGAGGGTCGGCTCCCAAGCGTGCCAGTTGACGCTGGGGTTGGTCCGGCGCGCCCGCTTCGGGTCGCGCGTCAGGCCGACGACGGTGTCGCCCCGGACCAGCAGCGAGTCACAGAGCGCCGACCCGATGAAACCGCTGGCTCCGGTGACGAGCACCCGCACGGCGCTAGGTGACCTTTACCGTGGAGAAGGTACCGGTCTCCTCGCTGAAGCGGGCGATGCCCTCGCGCTTTGCCTCCTCGACCACGGCCGCGGCGACCTTGGGCGCGACGTCGCGGTCGAAGACGCTGGGGATGATGTAGTCCTCGGAGAGGTCGTCCTCGGCGACGACTTCGGCTATGCCTTTCGCTGCGGCCAGCTTCATCTCCTCGGTGATCCGCGGTGCGCCGGCGTCGAGGGCGCCGCGGAAGATGCCCGGGAAGCAGAGCACGTTGTTGATCTGGTTCGGGTAGTCCGAGCGCCCGGTGGCCATGATCCGCACGTGGGGGGCGGCGTCCTCGGGCATCACCTCGGGGTTCGGGTTTGCCATCGCGAAGACGATCGCGTCGCCGTTCATCTTGCCCAGCGAGGCCGCCTCGATCGTGCCCGGGCCCGAGAGGCCGATGAAGAGGTCCATCCCCTCGATCACCTCGTCAGGCTGGCCGCTCAGCTTGTCGGGGTTCGAGTTCTCCGCGTACCAGCGCTTGATCCCGCTCATCTCGCCGGAGACGTAGTCCGCGCGCTCGGTCGAGAGCGCGCCCTGGCGGTCGCAGCCGACCACGTGGGTGACGCCCGAGGCGAGCATCATCTTGGTCACCGCCACCCCGGCGGCGCCGAGGCCTACGACCAGCACCCGCAGCTGCTCGATCGGCTTGCCGACGATCTTCAACGCGTTGAAGAGCGCCGCCATTGTCACCACCGCCGTGCCGTGCTGATCGTCGTGGAAGACGGGGATGTCGAGCGACTCCTTCAGCCGGTCCTCGATCTCGAAGCAGCGCGGGGCGGAGATGTCCTCGAGGTTGACGCCGCCGAAGGTGGGGGCGATCAGTTCGACCGCCTTGATGATCTCCTCGGCGTCCTGGGTGTCGAGGCAGATCGGGAAGGCGTCCACCTGGGCGAACTCCTTGAACAGCATCGCCTTGCCCTCCATCACCGGCATCGCGGCCTCCGGGCCGATGTTGCCGAGGCCGAGCACGGCGCTGCCGTCGGAGACGACCGCGACGGTGTTCTTCTTGATCGTGAACTCGAAGGCCTTGGAGCGATCGTCGTGGATGTCCTGGCAGACCCGGGCGACGCCGGGCGTGTACGCCATCGAGAGGTCGTCGCGAGTCTTCAGCGGGTACTTGTTCTCGACCGAGATCTTGCCGCCGCGGTGCATCTGCATCGTGCGGTCGACGTAGTCGAGCACCTTGGCGCCGCGGGTCGAGCCGATCCCGCGCAGGATCCGCTCCCAGTGCTCGCGGTCCTGGGCGTCGATCGTGAACTCGCGCACCCGCTTGCCCTCGCCGCCGGCTCCCGGCACGAGGTCGACCCCCTGCAGCTGCCCGCCGGCCTCGGCGATCTCAGCGGTCAGCTTCCCGAGCGGCTCCTGCCGCGCGTCGAGCTCGACCCGGATCGTGACGCTGTATTGGGCGCTTACGGCCATGACGGCTATCGAATCAGATTCGGCGGGCCCGGCTACGCACGGTCTTCCCTGGCTCTCCCCGCCTTGCACTCCTCCGCTAGCGTTGCCAGCTCATGAGGGCTCCCAGTTTCGATGCCGGGCGCGGTGACGGATTCCTGATCTGGGCTGCGCTCTGCCTGGTCTTCTCCTTCGCGGCGGAGGCCGCCAGGGCCGAGCCCGCCCCGGGAGAAGCCGCACCGATCTATGACCCTGGCACGGTGACCGTGGTCGACATCGGCCTCTCGCCCGAAGCGATCGACGAACTAGAAGAAGATCCGGATGAGTACGTGGAAGGCACGTTCGCGCTCACCTTTACCGACGGCACGCCTGGGGGCGAGGGAGAAACGATCGAGCTGGCGAACGAGGTCGGCATTCGCCTCAAGGGCAAGGTTGGCTCCTTCCGGCCGCTGACCGGGAAGGCCGGCTTCAAGGTCAAGTTCAACGAGTACGCGAAACAGAGGCTTTTCGGGCTGAAGAAGCTGACCCTCAACAACATGGTCCAGGATCCGTCGATGATCCACGAGACGCTTGCCTACACGGTGTTCCGCGCGGCCGGGGTGCCGGCTCCACGCACCGGTTACGCCTACGTTCGCCTCAACGGCGAGGACTTCGGCGTCTACCTGAACGTCGAGGTCTTCGACGACGTCGGCCTGGAACGCTGGTTCGGCGAGTTCGACGATCCCCAGCATCTCTACGAGGGGGAATACGGCACCGATGTCACGCCGGGCGGGGCGGCGGCGTTCTCGGTCGACGAGGGCGACGAGGAGGTGCGCACCGACCTCGAAGCGCTGATCGCTGCCGTGGCCGGTGGCGGCGAGACGTTCTCGGAGCGGGTCGAGGGCATCGCGGATCTCAGTGAGATGACCCGGATGTGGGCCGGCGAGAAGTTCCTCGGGCACTGGGACGGCTACGCGGGGGCGGATTCGAGCCAGTTTCCGGGCGGTGTGATGCCGAACAACTTCTACCTCTTCAGCGATGCCGCGGGCGAGTTCCAGATGCTGCCCTGGGGGGCCGACCAGACCTGGTCGAGCCGCCTCGATTTCGGCGCCGAGGCCGGTCTCCTCTTCGACGAATGCCTCGCCGACCCGAGCTGCCGGGACCTCTATCGCGAATCGCTCGCGGACGTGGGCGAGGCCGTCGAAGCGCTCGACCTCGACCCGCTGGCGCAGGCCACGGCCGCGCTGCTCGAGCCGTGGCAGGAGCTCGGGGCCCCACGGGAAGAGCACGGTCTCGAAGAAATCGGGGAAGGGGTTGCGGAGACCCGGGGCTTCATCGCGGGGCGACCGGCGGAACTGGATGCCTGGCTGAGCTCCCAGGGCGAGCAGCCGCCGTCGCCCCCCTCCTCTCCGGCTCCCCATTCTCCTCCGGCACCCTCGCTTCGAGTCGGCCGCGCCGCCGTGGCCGAGGGTGTCCTGACTACTCGTCTGGACCTGCCCGAGGCCGGGACGCTGAGCAAGCGGGTGACAATCCGTACCCGCGACGGGATCGTGGCGGTGTGCGCAACGCGCGTGCATGCGGGGGCCCCCGGACCGGCGGTCCTCCGGTGCAGGCTCTCGCGCTCCGCCCGTCAACGCATCGCGGCGAGATGGTTGAGGCTCCGGGTCGAGCTCGATTTCGCCTCGGACGACGGCGGCCGGGAAAGCCGGGACTTCGACGTGGTGGCCCGCAGGGCCGCAAAGGTCTGACCGCCGAGATGGCCGCAGCGGCACTCATCATGTACGGGCTTTCCCTGGCTCTCACCTTTGGGGTGCGGATCGCCGTGCAGCTGCGCCGCACCGGGTCGACGGGAGTGCACGGGCTTCCCCGCGACGCCGGTCCGCTCGAGCGATTCGCTGGGGGCCTCTTCGTCGCCTCGCTGGCGATGGGCGGGGCGGCGCCGGTCCTCGCGCTGCTCGGCGTGCTCGAGCCGGTCCCGGCGCTGGACCACACCCCGGTCCAGGTCGTCGGTCTCCTTCTCGGAGTGGTCGGGATCGGGCTCACCTTCGGCGCGCAGCTTGCGATGGGGGACGCTTGGAGGATCGGCGTCGACCCGGAGGAGCGCACCGAGCTGGTCACCGACGGTCCGTTCGGACTGGTCCGCAACCCGATCTACAGCGCGATGATCCCCACCGTGCTCGGCCTCGTCCTGATGGTTCCGAACGCCCTCGCGATAGCCGCGATCGTCTGTCTCGTGATCGCGCTCGAGCTCCAAGTGCGCCTGGTCGAGGAGCCGCACCTGCTGCGGACCCACGGTGAGGCCTACGCCGAGTACGCCGGGAGCGTCGGGCGCTTCGTTCCGGGCATTGGATTGGTCCGGGCCCGTTAGCCCGGGAGACCGGCGTCCGCGATGAATACGGTCAGGTGGAGCTGGCGCTCGGGTCGAGGTAATACACCGGCTTGATTGGAAGCAGCTGCCGGCCGTCCTCATCGATCCGCTCGAAGTACTCGAACCAAAGTTTGAGCAGCTCGTCTCCGTCGATCAGCGTGACTCGTCTCGATGTTCGCCGGCCGAGGGCGGCGCAGTCGCTTGTGAAGCTGCCCAGCGAGATGTATACACCCACGTCGCTGGGCTCGATGAGGGACAAGAGCTTCTCCGGATCGGGAAAGGCGTGTAGTGCCTCCTTGCCATCTTCGGTCAGCGTCCATGTGCCACTCCTCTTGCGAAGCCAGCCGGCCTTGACTGACGCGATCGTCGCGAAGCGGACGATCTTGGGAAAGCGAACAAGATCAGGATTGTTGGGGAAGCGCGACTTCTCAAAGTCGGTTAGCTCCATCATCGATTCGAGCTGAGCGATCGCGTCCTTTGCCTGAAGGCCTTCGTCCTGTTGCTCGAGGATCTGGAAGAGGTTTCGGAGGATTTCTCCCCTGCGGCGAGTCGTGACGTTTGCCATTGGCGGCAGGCTATCTCTTGAAACCTGGGGGGCGTTATTCCGGTACCAAGGATTCGTGCGCCAGGCTGCGCCGGGTGCAGACCTATGATCGCCGCATGGCGCCCGACCACGAGCTCTTCCTGATCGACGGCAACTCGCTCGCCTACCGGGCGTTCTTCGCGCTGCCGGAGTCGATCGGGACCAGCGACGGACGGCCGACCAACGCGATCTACGGGCTGGCGTCGATGCTGGTCAAGATCATCGACGAGCACGCGCCGGCCGGGGTCGTCGTCGCCTGGGACGCCGGGATGTCCGGGCGCGAGGTCACCTACGACCTCTACAAGGCCCAGCGCAAACCGCGCCCCGACCTGCTGCGCGAGCAGTGGCCCCACCTGATGCCGCTGGTCGAGGCCTTCGGCTACACCAACGTCAGGGTCGAGGGCTACGAGGCCGACGACGTGATCGCCTCGCTGGTCCGCCAGGCCCGCGAGGAGGGGATCCCGGTGATGGTCGTCACCGGCGACCGCGACGCCTACCAGCTGGTCGGAGACGGGGTGCGGGTGATGAGCACCTCGCGGGGGATCACCGAGACCAAGATCTACGACGCCGAGGCCGTCGTGGAGCGCTACGGGGTGCCGCCGGAGCGGATCACCGACCTGATGGGGCTGCGCGGCGACACCTCGGACAACATCCCCGGCGTTCCCGGGATCGGCGAGAAGACGGCGACCCAGCTGCTGCAGAAATTCGGCGACCTCGAGGGTGTGCTCGCCGCCGTCGAGGAGATCTCCGGCGCCAAGCGCAAGCAGAACCTGGTCGAGCACGCCGACGACGCCCGCATGTCCAAGCAGCTGGCGACGCTGCAGTACGAGATCGAGACCGGGGTGGACCTGGCCGAGGCCATGGTCGCCGAGCCCGACCGCGGCGTCCTGCGCGAGTTCATGCGCGAGTTCGAGCTGCGGGCGGTGATGGAGCGGCTGGAAGAAGCGCTGCCGGAGGGCGACGCGGTGCCGGGCCGCAGGGTCGAGACCGAGTTGGAGGTCGAGGCGGTCGAGGGCAGTGCCGGGGACCTGGGCGAGGGCGAGGGGCCGCTGGCCCTGGCGATCGACGGCGAGCGCTGGGCGGCCGTCGACGGCGCGCGCATCCTCACCGGCAGCTCGACCCAGGATGAGCTCGCCGCGGCGATATCTGCCCGCCCCCTCGTCGCCCACGACGCCAAGTCACTCGGCGGCGGCCGGCACGGCCTGCTCGCCGCAGCCGCGCGCGAGGGAGTCGAGCTGGGGCTCGACCACGACACCATGCTCGCCGCCTACCTGCTGGAGCCGCAACGCCGCACCTACGAGCTGACCGAGCTGGCCGCGGACGCGGGGATTGGGATCGCGGCGGGTGCGGCTCCGGAAGACCAGGCCGCCGACGGCCAGCTTTCGCTCGACGGCGACAGCGACGGCGAGGCAGGGCTCGACCCGGCCGAGGAGGCCCGCCTGGCCTCAGCCCTGGCCGACACCCAGCGCCCCCGCATCGAGGAGCTCGGCCTTGGCGGGCTGCTGCGCGAGGTCGAGCTGCCGCTGGTCCACGTGCTCGCGGCGATGGAGCGCGAGGGGCTGAAGCTGGACGCCGAGCGGCTGGCCGAGGTCGGGGCCGGCTTCGGCGAGCGCATCGACACCCTGGAGAAGGAGATCTTCGAGCTGGCCGGCGAGGAGTTCACGATCGGCTCGCCGCAGCAGGTCGGCCGCGTCCTCTTCGAGGAGCTGGGGCTGACCCGGAAGCGGCGCGGCAAGACCGGCTACTCGACCGACGCCCGCGTCCTCGCCCAGATCCGCGAGGAGCACCCGATCGTCGAGAAGATCGAGCACTGGCGCGAGCTGACCAAGCTGAAGAACACATATCTCGACTCGCTTCCCGATCTGATCGACCCCGAGACCGGGCGCGTGCACACCACCTTCAACCAGGCCTCGACCACGACCGGCCGCCTCTCCAGCACCAACCCGAACCTGCAGAACATCCCGATCCGCACCGAGATCGGCCGCCCCGTCCGCGCCTGCTTCGTCGCCGAGGCCGGCGCCCGGTTGCTCTCCGCCGATTACAGCCAGGTCGAGCTGCGCGTCCTCGCCCACGTCGCCGAGGAGGAGGTGCTGAAGGAGATCTTTCGCGCCGGCGACGACGTCCACGCGGCGACCGCGGCAGAGGTCTTCGACATCTCCCGCGAGGAGGTCGACGTCGGCCAGCGCTCGAAGGCGAAGATGGTCAACTTCGGGATCGTCTACGGCCTCACCGGGTTCGGCCTCGCCGACCGGCTCAATATCCCGCGCAAAGAGGGCGAGGAATTCGTATCGCGCTATCTCGAGCGCTTCCCCGCTGTGCGCGCCTTCCGCGAGCAGGTGGTCGAGCGGGCGCAGGAGGAGGGATACGTGACCACCCTGATGGGGCGACGCCGCTCGATCCCGGAGCTGCGCTCGGGCAACCCCAACACCCGTCGGCTGGGCGAGCGGCTTGCCGTCAACACGGTGATTCAGGGCACGGCGGCCGACATCATCAAGGTGGCGATGGTGCGCTGCCGCGAGGCGCTGAAGCAGTCGGGTGCCGCGACCCGCCTCGTCCTGCAGATCCACGACGAGCTGCTCTTCGAGGGTCCGCCGGTGGAGATGGACGACGCGGTCGAGCTGGTGCGGCGCGAGATGTGCGCCGCCTACGAGCTCGACCCGCCGCTGGAGGTCGACATCGGCGTCGGCGCGGACTGGCTCGACGCCAAGTAGGTCTACGGCGAGCCCTCAGCCCTGCACGCCGAGGGTCTTCACGGTCTCTGACTTCGGCACCGTCCGGTGGTCCGGGCTGGTGCCCAGCACCCGGTCGGCGGCGTCGGAGCTGACCCCGAACCAGTAGTGCTCGTTCTTGAAGTGGTGGAGGCGGTGCGAGCGCCAGATCGCGCGGTAGTAGCGACTCTTCGGCCGGTAGGGCGTGTGGATGAGGAAGTGGCACCACTCGTAGACGCCGGTGAGGACGACGCTCACGATCATCAGGGTCAGCCAGAGGGCGACGTGATCGCCGCCGAGTAGCGTCCAGGGCCAGCTCAGCAGCCACATCACGAGCAGCACGGGGACGAGGAACCCGGCGATCAGCGAGCCCGGGATCAGCACGGCCTCCAGCCGGGTCGGCTCGCGGTGGTGCCAGCGGTGCGCGCGCGCCGTCGGCAGGTCGACGGCCCTGCCCCCGACCTTTCGCGGCTTGGTGTGGAGCAGGCCGACGTGGATCAGCCACTCGGTGAACGGCTGTGCGGCGACCAGCAGCGCCGCGATTGCCAGGTCCATCCAGCCCCAGCCCCCGACCGCCGCCCGCAGGGCCAGGAACGCGACGAGGAAGGCCGCGAGCACCTGCGGCGAGCGGAAGCGGGCAAAGGCGCGGGCGCAGTCGAGCAGGGTGACCCGGCCGTCGGCGTGTCCCGTGATCGAGACCGCGGCAGCCGTCAGCAGATCGTCGCCGATCGCCTCCGTGCGCCCACCCTCCATCGACCAAGCCTACGCTCTCCCCAGACGGTGACTTTGTCTTTTCCGGCGCTATTGGACGTATAAGGGCGAAGTCAGCGTGGATGGGCTGATATGACCCGGTGCATGGACCGGGGGCTGGCCGTACTGCTGACTGCGCTTGCTGGTGGGCTGATCGCCCTGCAGGCGCCGATCAACGCGGGGCTGGGCAAGGCGACGGGGAGCCTGCCGGCGGCGCTGATCTCCTTCCTCGTCGGCACAGTCGCCCTGACGGCGATCGTCGTGCTCAGCGGCAAGGCGGGCGGGCTTGGCTCGACCTTCGACGTCAGCTGGTACTACCTGTTGGGCGGCCTGCTCGGTGCGGTCTACGTGGCCAACGCGCTGATCGCGGTGACGGCGATCGGGGCCGGCGGCGTCGCCGCCGCGACTATCACCGGGCAACTGGTCGCCTCGGTGGCGATCGACCGGCTAGGCCTTTTCGGCCTCGACCAGGTTTCGCTCAGCCCCGAGCGCATCGTCGGCGTCGGCCTGCTTCTTGCCGGCACCGTTCTCGTGGTTCGCTGAGTCGAGCGCGAACTCCGGCGGCGCTATCCGCAGGTAGTGGCCGAACGACCAGTCGATGAACCGCTTGACGCCGAGCGCGCGGACGAGCGGCCCCAGCAGGCGAGGGGGGATCTTCGGGACGAGGCGCTGCACCCGTAGCATCCAGCGGAACTTCCACTCGTGGGAGTCGTTGAACTCGGCATAGCGGCGGGCGGCGGTCTCGCGGCTCTGGCGGCCCTCTACGACACCGCGCAGTTCCCTCCCCAGCGCGATCCCGAAGTAGAGAGCGGTGCGGATGCCCTCGGCGCTGAGCGGCAGGCAGTGGCCGGCCGAGTCGCCGGCAAAGAACACCCCTCCCTCGGTTGCCCGGCGCAGCTTGTGCGGGATCCAGTTGCCCTGGTAGCGGACCCTCTCGCTGCCGAGGTCTTCGGCGAGCAGCTCGGTGGTGGCGCGGACGTGGAAACGGGGGTCGAAGGAGCCGACCCCGATCCGCAGCTCGTCGCCGGCGGGGAACGACCAGCCGTAGCCGGCGGGGACGTAGCGCCGGTCGATCCAGACCTCGAGATCCTCGCTCTTGCCGTCGGGATGGACCTCGAGTCCGCGTGAGAGCGGCGCGTCGGGTGGTTGGTAGCCGTCGCCGCCGGCGAGCATGCGGCGCCAGCCGAGCGCGTCGACGACGAGGGGGGCCGAGATCATCCCGCGGTCGGTCTCGACCGAGATCGTCTTCTCGCCGCTCGCCGGCCGCAGACGCCGGTTCACCTTCGCGGTCTCGAACCTGGCGTCGCAGTCGCGCCAGAGGATCTCGCAGAGCTCGCGGTAGTCGAAGGTCGAGAAGGTGAACGGCAGGCGGAAGCGCGAGTCGCCGTGAGGGGTGTGCATCAGCAGCGAGTCGAAGCGCTGGCGCTCGGCGTCCATCAACCCCATCACTCGCATCCACTCGGTCGGGATGCCGCAGGCGGAGGTCTGCCGCTCGCCGATCTCGTAGCGGTCGATCAGCAGGACGTCGGCCCCCGATCCCGCCAGCTCCCGGGCGACCGCGAGCCCGGCGAAGCTCGCCCCGCAGATCAGCACATCATGGCTGCCGTCGAGGGGCGTCCGCTCCTCGCCGCGTTTCGTCGCACGAATCGGCACGACGCAGAGCGTATCCACCTGCAATCATGCGCCGCTGTGTCCGTGACCGATACGACCATCACCCCAGAGTCCACCGGTACGCCCGTCGAGGGCTCCGGCGGCCTGTTGATGGAAGTCGACGGCAAGGTCGTACCCAACTACGCGGCGACGATGGTGTCCTTCGAGGAGGGCGACGTAGTCAAGGGGCACGTCGTCCGGATCGACAAGGACGAGGTCCTGGTCGACATCGGCTACAAGTCCGAGGGGGTCATCCCCTCGCACGAGCTCTCGATCCGCAAGTCGGTCAACCCGGCCGATGAGGTCGAGCTGGGCGAAGAGGTCGACGCCCTCGTCCTCACCAAGGAGGACAACGAAGGGCGCCTGGTCCTCTCCAAGAAGCGGGCCCGCTTCGAGAAGGCGTGGCGCCGGATCGAGGCCGCTGCCGAGTCGGGCGAACCGGTCGAAGGCAACGTGATCGAGGTCGTCAAGGGCGGCCTCATCCTCGACCTCGGGGTGCGCGGCTTCCTGCCCGCCTCGCTGGTCGACATCCGCCGCGTCCACAACCTCGAGGAGTTCACCGGCCAGACCCTCGAATGCAAAGTGATCGAGCTCAACCGCAGCCGCAACAACGTCGTGCTCTCCCGCCGCGCGGTGCTGGAGGAAGAGCGCAAGGAGGTGCGCGAGCAGATCCTCGGTCGCCTCGAGGCCGGCCAGATCGTCGAGGGCAAGATCTCCAACATCGTCGACTTCGGTGCCTTCGTCGACCTCGATGGGATCGATGGCCTGATCCACATCTCAGAGCTTTCCTGGAGCCACGTCAACCATCCCTCCGAGGCGGTGGCGATCGGCGACACCGTGAGGATCAAAGTGCTCGACATCGACCGCGACCGCCAGCGCATATCGCTCGGCCTCAAGCAGACCCAAGAGGACCCCTGGCAACGTGTGATCAGCGCTCACCGCCCCGGCGACGTGCTCGAGGGATCGGTGACCAAGGTGGTCGCCTTCGGCGCCTTCGTCGAGATCCTGCCGGGAGTCGAGGGCCTCGTCCACATCTCAGAGCTCGCCGACCACCATGTCGAGAGCCCCAGCGAGGTGGTCGAGCCGGGCACCAAGCTCAACGTCAAGATCCTCGAGATCGACGAGGAGCGGCGGCGGCTTTCGCTCAGCATCAAGCAGGTTGCCGAAGGCAAGATGGCGATGGGGGACCTCGGCGAGCAGATCGATGCCGCTGCGGCAGGGGACTCCGCCGAGGGCTCAGAGGAGTCGGCCGCGGATCCTGTCGTGGAGGAGGACCCGTCGTCCTCGCAAGCTGCGGGCGACGTCCCCTCCTCCACGCCACCCGCGGATGAGGCGGTTGAGGCTGAGGAGGCCCCGGCCGCGGAGGTTGAGGCTCCGGCTGTTGAGGAGCCCGCTGAGGAGGAGGCGCCTGCTGCTGAGGAGCCAGCAGTTGCCGAGGCCGAGGCTCCTGTGGCCGAGACTCCCGAGGAGGCCGAAGAGGCGGAGCAGGAGGGCGAATCGGTGATCGAGAGGCCGGACTCGCCTGACGACACGGACGAGGCTGCTGGGGAGACCGACAAGAGCGGCGACGCCGAGTCGCCTGCCGAGGAACCCTCCGAGTCTTAGCTCGCCGTGCCGCTGACCATCGGGTTGACCGGGGGGATCGCGGCCGGGAAGTCCGAGGCGCTTGCCGCGTTCGAGCGGCTGGGGGCGGCGACCATCTCCAGCGACGCAGTCGTGCACGAGCTGCTCGACTCGGAGCCGTTGCTCGGCCGGCTGACGGAGCGCTGGGGCGAGGAGATCGCGCCTGACGGTCGGGTCGACCGCACCAGGATCGGCGAGATCGTGTTTGCGGATCCGGAGCAGCTGAAATGGCTGGAGGCGCAAATTCACCCCTTGGTCGGAGAACGGATCGGAAGCTGGCTCGGCTCGCTGGGTGGCGACGTCGCAATCGCCGTCGTCGAGGTGCCGCTGCTGTTCGAGGGTGAGATGGCGCCGGTCTTCGACACCACCGTGGCGGTCGTCACCTCCGACGAGGTGCGGCGCGCGCGCGCCGAGGCGCGCGGCCATGCGCTCGTTGGCGAGCGTGAGGCGCGTCAGCTCACCCAGGAGGAGAAGGCCGCTCGTGCCGACCATGTGATCGAGAACGACGGCAGCATCGTGGACCTCGAGCGGCGCCTGTCCGCCTTGGTCGCGAAGCTGGAGGGATGAAAGGACGAAGGCGAAGGCGACGTCGCCTGGCGATCGGGGGCGTGCTCGCCGCCGCCACCGTAGCCTTCCTGACCGTGAGCGGGGTAATCGACCGGGCGATTCAGGAGCTGACGCTGCCGCTGCGCCACGAGGACATCATCCGCCAGCAATCGCGTGAAAAGGAAGTCGACGCCTCGCTGATCGCCGCCGTGATCTACGCCGAGTCGAAGTTCAGCGACAGCACCTCGAGCGCCGGTGCGCGCGGCCTGATGCAGGTCACGCCGCAGACGGCGAACGAAGTCGAGCGGCACAGTGGCGGCACGACCTTCGAGGTCGGCGACCTCGCCGACCCCGAAATCAACATCCGCTACGGGACCTTCGTGCTGCGCGAACTGCTCGACCGCTACGACGACGACGTGGTTGCCGCCTTGGCCGCGTACAACGCCGGCCCGACCAACGTCGACCGTTGGGGGGGCGACGAGCTCACGATCGAGGGCATCGACTTCCCCGAAACACGCGCCTACGTCGAAGAGGTGCTCGACAAGCAAGACGCCTACCGTGAGGAGTACGCGAGGGAGCTGGGATATTGAGTCCCGAGGCGCCGAGACCGCGTGTCGCTGCGCTGGCCCTCGCCGTCGGCCTGGTCCTGGCCGACTCCTCGATCGTCGTCCTGGCACTGCCCGAGATCTACCGCGAGCTTGACACCAGCGTCGCCGGCGTCACCTGGGTCCTCGTCTCCTTCAACCTGGTGATGGCGCTGGCGGCAGTTCCCGCCGCCCATCTTGCGCGACGCACCGGCCCGGGGCGTGCGGCAGCCGTCGGCCTTGCCGTCTTCGCCGGCGCCAGCATCGCCTGTGGGGTCTCCGCCGAGCTGGGCACCCTGATCGCCGCCCGCTGCGTGCAGGCCCTTGGCGGCGCCCTGGCGGTGACCGCCGTGCTGGAGCTGCTCCCCGCCACGGTCGGCTCCGAGCGCCGGGCGACGGCGGTCTGGGCCACCGCCGGGGCAACCGGCGCAGCCCTCGGCCCGGCCGCCGGCGGTCTCCTCACCGAGCTCGTCTCCTGGCAGTCGATCTTCCTGGTCCAGGTGCCGGTGGCGCTGGCCGCCGCGGTGCCGATCCTCGCCGTCGCCAAGCACGAGGCGGCGACCGGGGTGCTCGCGGCTGAGCTGCGCCAGACCGGCCGTCCCCACCTGCTCGCCAACCTTGCGCTGGCGATGGTCTCGGCGGCGATCGCCGCCGCCCTCTTCCTGCTTGTCCTGCTGCTGATCGAGGGTTGGCGCCTGACGCCGATCGGCGCCGCGATCGTGGTCAGCGTCATGCCCCTGGCGGCGATCGCCGGCAGCCGCCTCGGACACTTGGTGCCGAGCGCCAGGGCGCGCGCGGCGGCCGGGGCGATCCTCGTCTCCGGCGGGCTCGGGGCGCTGGCACTGCTGCCCAAGGCTGAGGTGGCGCTGACGGTGCCGCCCCAGGTCATGGTCGGGATCGGCCTGGCCCTGGTGCTCTCGGCCCTGACCGAGACGGCGCTGCACGGGCGGGCGCCGCAGGCGATCCACGGCGGCTGGACGATCTCGGCCCGCCATGCGGGCGTCGTCCTCGGGCTACTGGCGCTGACCCCGATCTTCACCGCGGACATCGCCGAGCAGCGCCAGGACGCGATCGACGCCGGCACCGCGGTGATCCTCGACTCGCCGGCGCCGCCGCTGCTCAAGCTCGAACTCGCGCAGCGGATCGAGAGCCAGCTCGAAGGAGAGGAGGGGAGGGTTCCGACGATCGGCCCTGCCTTCGATCCGCTGCCCGAGGACCCCGAGGACCGCGACGCGGTCGTCGAGCTGCGTGACGAACTCCAGGAGCAGCTGAACCGCGGCGCCACCCACGCCTTCAGCCCCTCCTTCGGCCTCGCGGCGCTGCTCGGCCTGCTCTCGCTGATCCCGATCGGCCTCGCGAGGAGGGTGGATCTATGAACCCCGTGCGGAGAGCCCAGGTCCTCGTTGTCGCCGCAATCGTCGCGGCCGTCGCGCTCCCCGGGATCTACCTGGCCTCGGGCGGCTCCTCCTATGCGCCGGCGAAGACCGCGGATCCCTGCGAGACGCGTCCCTGGCGCGACCCTGCGGGTCTCGACGAGCTCGCCGAGCAGTTCTCGCTCTCGGCGCTCGACGGTGCTGCCTGCGAGCTTGGGGTGAGTCGCGAGACGCTGGCGCGGGCGCTGGCCACGCCGGAGTCGCGCGAACGCTTCACCGAGCGCTACGGAATCGGAGACGCCCAGCTCGCCCGGGCGATCCGGGCCGGCCTGTTGCGCGCCGTCGACGACGCCGAAGACGCCGGGGCCCTGAGCCCTCTCCTCGCCGGGCCGCTGCGTCAGTCGCTGAGGAACATCCCGCTCGACCAGGCGATCGAACTGATCGACGACGCCCGCACCCTGCTCGACAACCTGCAGACCTTCCTCGGCCCCGCCCAGAACCTGCTCGAAGAATTCCTTCCCTAGCCGCTACTTCTTGAACTGGAATTTGCTCTTCTTCGGCAGCCAGGCGATGCCTTCGCAGAGCGCTTCCGGAGTCGTCTCAAGCGAGCTGGCGAGCTTGACGATGGTGCCGAGGCGTGGCTCGCGCCCGCCGCGCTCCAGCAGCGAGATCTCTGTGCGGTGCAGGTCGCAGAGGAAGCCGAGCTCCTCCTGCGACACGCCCTTCTTCTTGCGCGCTTTGCGCAGGTTGATTGCAAAACGTTCGCGTGGTTTCATGCGGCAATTCTCTGTCTGCTAAGACAGAAGCGCTACAGCCAAAACACCTACAGACGAAACGGCACGTTTATATACGAATCAGTCGCGGGTTGCGCGCCAGACCCAGAGCATCGCCAGCGGCTGCAGGGGAAGCCGGGCCCAGAGCGCCCAGCGTGGCAGCCGGTCGAGGTCGAGGCCGTCGACCTGCTCCGGGTTGACCGCCATGTGCACGTTGGCGGGGAAGACGGCAACCAGGAGGCCCAGCAGCCACCAGCGCGCGAAGCGCCTGGTCGGGCGCGCCAGCACGGCCGCGCCGCCGACGATCTCGGCGACGCCGCTGATCGCCACCGCCTCCCGCTTGGGTATCGAGGGCGGCACGATCGCCTCATAGCTGCGCGGGATGACGAAGTGCATCGTCCCGGCGAAGGCGAAGAGGCCGGCGAGGAGTTTCCGTGAGCGCGTCATGGGCGGGCAGTCTAAACCGCTCGCTAAGGTCATCCGGTGCCCGAGTTCGAGCTCAACCCGGCCTACACGCCGACGGCCGACCAGCCGAAGGCGATCGCGGGGCTGGCCGAAGGCCTCGGCGCCGGGGACCGCTTCCAGACGCTGCTCGGCGCCACCGGCACCGGCAAGACGTTCACGATGGCGGCCACCATCGCGGCGGTGCAGCGGCCCTCGCTGGTGATCGCCCACAACAAGACGCTGGCCGCGCAGCTCTGCAACGAGTTCCGCGAGTTCTTCCCCGAGAACGCGGTCGAGTACTTCGTCTCCTACTACGACTACTACCAGCCAGAGGCCTACGTCCCGGCCCAGGACCTCTACATCGAGAAGGACTCCTCGATCAACGACGAGATCGACCGTCTGCGCCACGCGGCGACGGCGGCGCTCTTCGCCCGCCGCGACGTGATCATCGTCGCCTCCGTCTCCTGCATCTACGGGATCGGCTCGCCCCAGGTCTACAACGAAAAAATGCAGCTCTTCAAAGTCGGCGAGGAGATCGACCGCGACGAGGTGCTTCGCAAGCTGATCAAGATGCAGTACCAGCGCAACGACTCGGTCCTTGGCCGCGGCGCCTTCCGGGTGCGCGGCGAGGTGCTGGAGATCATGCCCTCCTACGCCGAGTCGGCCTACCGGATCGCCCTCTTCGGCGACGAGATCGAGGGGATCCAGCACTTCGACCCGCTGACCGGCGAGATCCTCGACACGATCGACCACGTCTCGGTCTGGCCCGCCTCCCACTACGTGACCCGGGACGAGACCCTGGAGCGCGCGGTGGAGGAAATCCGCGCCGAACTGGCCGCCCGCACCGCGGAGCTC
This sequence comes from uncultured Solirubrobacterales bacterium, assembly GCA_963753585.1. Taxonomy (GTDB): domain Bacteria; phylum Actinomycetota; class Thermoleophilia; order Solirubrobacterales; family 70-9; genus VRUE01. The sequence continues at coordinate 514,855 of CAVWCU010000001.1, forward strand.
GAGGCCGAGGGCAAGCAGCTGGAGGCCCACCGGCTGCGCCAGCGCACCGCCTACGACATCGAGATGTTGAAGGAGATCGGCTTCACCTCGGGGATCGAGAACTACTCGCGCATCCTCGACGGCCGGCCCCCCGGCAGCCCGCCGCACACGCTGATCGACTACTTCCCCGACGATTTCGTCGTCTTCGTCGACGAGTCCCACCAGACGATCCCGCAAGTCGGGGGGATGTACGAGGGGGACCGCTCGCGCAAGCAGACCCTGATCGACTACGGCTTCCGCTTGCCCTCGGCGATCGACAACCGGCCGCTCAAGTTCGACGAGTTCCTCGAGCGGGTGCCGCAGCTGGTCATGGTCTCGGCGACGCCGGGGCTGTTCGAGCGGGCCGAGTCGACGCGGATCGTCGAGCAGATCGTGCGCCCGACCGGGATCGTCGACCCCGAGATCGAGCTGCGCGCGACGAAGAACCAGATCGACGACCTGATGAACGAGATCAAGGTCGTTGCCGAGGACGGCGACCGCGTCCTGGTCACGACGCTGACCAAGAAGATGGCCGAGGACCTGACCAATTACCTGCTCGAGTACGGCGTCCGGGTCCGTTACCTGCACTCGGAGATCGACACCCTGGAACGGATCCAGATCATCCGCGACCTGCGCCTCGGAGAGTACGACGTGCTGGTCGGGGTCAACCTCCTGCGCGAGGGCCTCGACCTTCCCGAGGTCTCACTGGTGGCGATCCTCGACGCCGACAAGGAGGGCTTCCTGCGCGGCGAGACGAGCCTGGTGCAGACGATCGGCCGCGCCGCCCGCAACGTCAACGGACGGGTGCTGATGTACGCGGACAAGGAGACCGATGCGATGCAGGCGGCGATGCGCGAGACCGACCGCCGCCGGGCGATCCAGGTCGCCTACAACGCCGAGCACGGGATCACGCCGGAGACCGTGCGCAAGGGCATCTCCGAGATGAGCGAGTTCCTGGCGATGGAGGACCGGGCCCCGCGTAAGCGCCGCGGCAAGCGCGCCGCCGAGTTCGAGGACCCGGCTGAGCTGGAGCGCACGATCGTCTCGCTCGAGGAGGAGATGCTGGCCGCGGCCGACGACCTCCGCTTCGAGGAGGCGGCTCGGCTGCGCGACGAGCTGAAGGAGTTGCGGAGGGACCTGGACGGGATGCGGGCTGGCGCGTAGGCCCTCGGCCTGAGAGCATCGTCGCGTGACGATCTGCACGGAGATTGCCGAGTGGGCAGTTGGGCTGCGAGCAGACGACTTGCCGGAGAGCGTCCGCGAGCGAGCGGAGCTGCAGGCGTTGTGCGTCGCCGCCGGGCGCGCCGCCGGCGAGGAGGCCGCCGCGCCTTTCGCAGCCGTCGCTCCCGACGGGCCGACCGGGGAGATCTACCGCTCGGCTGCCGCCTCGATCGCCCACGACTGGGACGACTACCTCTTCATGGGCCACACCGGGCACTCGGCGGTGCCGGCTGCTGCTGCCTTCGCAGTTGATCCGGAGCGCCGGCTCCTCGCCCAGGTCGCCGCCAACGAGGTCGCCGGGAGGCTCGGCGCGTCTCTCTTCCTCGGTCCCCACAACGGCCAGTTCTGGGCCTCGATCCACTGCGCCTCGGCGGCAGTGGCCGCCTCGGTCGGACTCGGCCTCGACGCCGGGCGCAGCGCGCACGCCCTGGCGATCGCCCTCTACCAGCCGCCCTACGGGATGTGGCCGGGATTCATGGGACCGAAGAGCAAGCTCCTGACCGCCGCCGAGCCGGCGGCAGTCGGTGCGCGTGCGGCGCTGCTCGCCGCCGACGGTGTCACAGGCGCGCTCGACGTAATCGAGCACCCGCGCGGGGTCCTCGCCGGCCTCTCCTTCGCGCCGCGGCCGGCGATGCTTGGTGCGCTCGGGCGGGTCTGGCTAACCGACACGCTCGCCTACAAGCGGGTGCCCGGCTGCGCTTACCTACAGTCGGTCGCCGAGGCCGCGCTTGCCTTCGGCGTCGAAGCGGAGGACGTTGCGCGGATCGAGATCGAGGCCGGCTGGCTCACCTGCGAGATGCAGGAGCTCGGTCAGGGACCGGACCTGACCCCGATCAGGGTCAACTTCTCCGCCACGCTGACAGCGGCGATCGTGCTGATCGCCGGTCGGCTGACCCCGGCCGAGCTGGATCCCGCCTGGCTGGCCGAGAACGAGCCGCAGATCCGCGCCCTGGCCGCCCGAGTCGAGCTCCGCCACGACCCCGGCGCGACCGCGGCGACCCTGCTGGGCAGCCTCGAGGCCGGCGCCTCTCCGGACCTCGGGTTGGGAGACCTGCTGCGGATCCGCCGCCGCCTCGCCTACGCGAACATGGAGGGAGCCAACCCGGCGCCGGCGATCGTCAGGGCGCTTGTCGCCGATCGCGGCTTGCGCCGTCACCTCGGCCACTCGCTGCGCGATCGGCTCAGAGGCGATGGCGGCGACCCTGGCATCGAGGCCCTCGACACCTCGGTGCTGCGGATGACCTTCCCCAGCCGCCTGCGCATACGCCTCCGCGACGGCTCGACCCGGGTGGTCGAGGGCAGCGAGCCCGGCTCCTGCGGCCGCCCACTCGTCGAGCAGCGCGCCGTGGTCGAGGAGCGCCTGCAGGTCGCCGGGCTCGCTGTCGGTACCGCTGCCTAGGCCAGGACCTTCGCTGCCTTGGCGCTGTCGGCGTAGAACTCGCCGCGGACGATCTTGCCGTCGGCGAACCTGAGCAGGTGCGCGAACGGGGCCTCGAAGCTGTGGCCGTTGTGGCCGGCTCGCTGCGTTCCCCGCACCACGACCCACTCACCGGCGTCGATGAACTCCTCCGGCTCGACCGTGAACGAGGACCAGTAGTTCGGGATCTGTGCGAAGTTCCCGATGATCTCGTCGCGGCCGTGGGTTTCTCCGCCGAGCGGGAGCTCGTCGGAGGTGAGCCAGCTGCCGTCCTCGGCCATCATCTCCTTCAGCGCTTCCAGGTCTCCGCGACCGAAGGCCTCGTAGGCGGACCGGGCTGTGTCGAGGTTCGACATCTCTCCTCCTTTGGAGTGCTTGGCCCTGCCTTTCGGTTCAAGCTACTCGCGCTCCGTGCCACGCGCAAGGCTCCTTAATAACCTGCGGGCATGGCAATCGACGTGAGCGAGGTGAGCTTCGAGAGCGAGGTGATCGAGCGCTCGCGCCAGGTCCCCGTGGTGGTCGACTTTTGGGCCGAGTGGTGCGGGCCGTGCCGGACCCTTACCCCGGCGCTGGAGGAGGCGGAGGCCGCCCGAAACGGCGAGGTCGTGCTCGCAAAGGTCGACGTCGACGCCAACCAAGCGCTGGCGGCGCGTTACGGCGTGCAGGGAATCCCCGCGGTGAAGGCCTTCCGCGACGGCACGGTGGTCGACGAGTTTGTCGGCGCGGTCCCGAAGGCAAAGGTAGAAGATCTGTTCGACGGCTTGGTGCCCTCGCGCGCCGACACGCTGCTCGAGGCGGGTGACGAGCTCTCGCTGCGCGAGGCCACCGAGTTGGAGCCGCGTCGGGCGGACATAGCCGTCGCCCTGGCGAAGAAGAGGCTTGAGCGCGGGGCCGACGACGAGGCGCTGAGCGCAGTCGAGGCCCACGAGGGCGACTTCGCCGCCGAGGGGATCGCCGCTCGGATCGGCTTGGCGAAGGAGGGCGTAGGGGCGGACGCCTTCGAGGCCGTCGACCGCGGCGATCGCGAGGTCGCCCTCGACGCCTTGATCGAGACGATCGCCGACGCCGACGAGGACACCCGCGAGCAACTCCGCCGCGCCGTAGTCGGCATCCTCGCCGACCTCCCCCCAGCCGACCCGGCGGCCGTCAGCTACCGCCGCCGCCTAGCCACCGCCCTCTACTGACCGCTGACTTCGTGTTTGTGGGTCCGTATGCACCCAGAAGGGGGAAGTCAGCGTTGAGATTGGGGCTGGAGGCCCAAATCGTGGCGACGCTGGGCAAGGAGTCGGCGGAGCCGGCGGACGATGGATTTCGGTTCTCGATCCATGCGTATGCCGGTGACCCTGATCATCTCGATGCCGGAGAGCTTCAGGCTCTCTTGGCGGACGCGGTCAGCCTCGAACGCTGCCGGTGTCCCGTGGTAGTCGTAGGTGTCGAGTTCGACGGCGAAGCGCTCGGCGGGCCAGTAGGCGTCGAGCTCATATCCCTCTACGAATATGTTCATCGACGGCCGCGACAGGCCCGCACGCCGGGTCAATGCAAGGAATCGGCGCTCCAGGCCCGAGCGCGTGAAGGCTTCGGGACGGTGAAGCTCCAGTGCGGTTCGCAGCCGCGCCACCCCCCTGAAGCCCCTGCTGCGCGAGAGCAACTCGTCGATTGCGATCAGGTCCAGTAGGCCGAGGCGCCGAGCGTTGTCGAGCGCCTGACCCAGGAAGTGGGGGTCGACCGCGGCAAAGTCCAAGAGCGTGCGCGGGATGGCGATTACGGGGATGTCCTCCGACCAGGTGCGATCGTCGCCTATCAGGGCTTCGGCGCTGTGTATGCGGATCGCTCCCCGGGTTCGCCGGGGACTCGCTGCCGTCACCTCGACTACCTGCTGCCATCTCTTGGTCAGGCCCCATAGCCAGGCTGCGGACTTGTGGCTCAGCAGCGCATCGTCGCCGGCAGCGAGCACGGCGCTAAGACATAGCCCCTGCCGCGAGACGGCACAGCGCCCCACTGCATAGGTGTCTTGGTGCAGCGTGTGCAGTCGTCCTGCCCCTTTTTCACGAGCGACCTTCTGACGTGAGAACCCAAGCTCGACCAGCTGTCGTCCTGACACGACCCCGTGTTGCCTCTCGGCAAGGGCCGCTACCCCCCGCTGACTTCGACTTTGTTGTCGCATATCGGCAATAAGGGCGAAGTCAGCGGGAGTTCTCCCCCAGAACATCTGTTCGTATGCGTAGAATCGCGCCAGTGGCCGCTTCGGATCGGATCGTCATCTCGGGTGCCCGGGAGCACAACCTCAAGGACGTCGACGTCGAGCTGCCTCGCGACGCGTTGATCGTGATCACGGGGCTTTCGGGGTCGGGAAAGTCGAGCCTCGCCTTCGACACGATCTACGCCGAGGGGCAGCGGCGCTACGTCGAGTCGCTCTCCGCCTACGCCCGTCAGTTCCTCGGGCTGATGGAGAAGCCCGACGTCGACTCGATCGAGGGACTCTCGCCGGCGATCTCGATCGACCAGAAGACGACCTCGCGCAACCCGCGCTCCACGGTCGGCACGGTGACGGAGATCCACGACTACCTGCGCCTACTCTGGGCACGGATCGGCGTCCCGCATTGCCCCGAGTGCGGGGCCGAGATCACCGGCCAGACCCAGGAGCAGATCGTCGACCGGCTGATGACCCTCGAGGAGGGCGTCAAGTTCATGGTGATGGCGCCGGTTGTTCGCGGGCGCAAAGGCGAGTACGGCAAGCTGCTCGAGCAGTTCCGTCTCGAGGGCTACTCGCGGGTGAAAATCGACGGCGAGCTTCGACGGCTCGACGAGGAGATCGTCCTCGACAAGAAGTTCAAACACGACATCTCGGTGGTCGTCGACCGCCTGGTGATGAAACCGGACCTGCGCAGGCGCCTATCCGAGTCGGTCGAGGCCGCCGCGGGCCTTGCGGGCGGACTGGTCGAAGTCGAGATGGTCGAGGAGAAGGCGGGCGAGCCGTTGCTGTTCTCCGAGCAGTTCGCCTGCCTGAGCTGTGGCACCTCGATCCCCGAGCTGGAGCCGCGGATCTTCTCCTTCAACTCGCCGCACGGCGCCTGCGAGCGCTGCCACGGCCTCGGATTCCAGCGGGTCATCGATCCCGAGCTGGTCGTCCCCGACCCGACCCTTTCTCTGGCCGAGGGCGCCCTGCAGCCCTGGAACCGGGGAGTCACCGCCTACTGGCGGCGGCTGATCGCGGCCGTTGCCGAGGAGTACGGAGTCGACGCCGAGAAGCCCTGGTCGAAGCTGAAGAAATCGGAGAAAGAGATCTTCCTCCACGGCACCGGAGACGAGCGCCACCAGGTGACCTACACGAACCGCTTCGGCCGGCGCCGCTCCTACAGGGTTCGCTTCGAGGGGATCGTCAACCAACTCCAGCGCCGTTATGAGGAGACCGACTCCGAGGTCAACCGCGAGCGGATCGAGGGCTACATGGCCGAGCAGCCCTGCCCCGATTGCGATGGCGCCCGGCTGCGCCCGGAGAGCCTCGCGGTCAAGGTCGGCGGGATCAGCATCGCGGACTTCAGCCAGATGTCCGCTCGCGGCGCGGGGGAGTGGATCGCCGCCCTGGAGCTGACCGAAACGGAGCGGGCGATTGCGCGGCTGATCGTGCGCGAGATCTCCGAACGGCTCGCCTTCCTCGAGAACGTCGGCATCGGCTATCTCTCTCTGGGTCGCTCCGCCCGCTCGCTCTCCGGCGGCGAGGCGCAGCGGATCCGCCTCGCGACTCAGATCGGCTCCAGCCTGGTCGGCGTGATGTACGTGCTCGACGAGCCCTCGATCGGGCTGCACCAACGCGACAACGAGAAGCTGATCGCCACCCTCGACCGCCTCCGCGACCTCGGCAACACGGTGATCGTGGTCGAGCACGACGAGGGCACGATGCTCGCCGCCGACCACCTCGTCGACCTCGGCCCCGGCGCCGGCGAACACGGCGGCCACGTGATCGCCGCCGGCACCCCGGCCGCCGTCGCCAAGAACCCCGCCTCGCTGACCGGCCAGTACCTCTCCGGCAAGCGCCGGATCGAGCTTCCCGCGCAGCGGCGCAAGCCCAGCGGCGCCCTGCGCGTCCGCGGCGCCCGCGAACACAACCTCAAGGAAGTCGACGTCGCGATCCCGCTTGGCGTCTTCTGTTGCGTAACCGGTGTCTCGGGCTCGGGCAAGTCGACCCTGGTCAACGAGACCCTGCACCACTCGGTCGCCAACCGGCTGCACCAGGCGAAGCTGCGCCCGGGCGCCCACGACGGGGTCGACGGCCTCAGCCAGATCGACAAGATCATCAACATCGACCAGTCGCCGATCGGCCGCACGCCGCGCTCCAACCCGGCGACCTACACCGGCGTCTTCGACCACATCCGCCAGCTCTTCACCCAGACCCAGGAGGCGCGGACCCGCGGCTACAAGCCCGGCCGCTTCAGCTTCAACGTCAAGGGCGGGCGCTGCGAGGTCTGCCGCGGCGACGGCCAGATCAAGATCGAGATGCACTTCCTGCCCGACGTCTACGTCCCCTGCGAGCAGTGCCACGGCAAGCGCTACAACCGTGAGACGCTCGAGGTCCGCTTCAAGGGCAAGAACATCGGCGACGTGCTGGAGATGTCGGTCGAGGAGGCGGTCGTCTTCTTCGAGAACGTGCCGAAGATCGCGCGGCGCCTGCGCACCCTGCACGACGTCGGCCTCGACTACATCCGCCTCGGCCAGGCGGCGACGACCCTCTCCGGGGGCGAGGCGCAGCGAGTGAAGCTGGCGACCGAGCTCTCCAAAGTCGCTACCGGCAACACCCTCTACATCCTCGACGAGCCGACCACGGGCTTGCACTTCGCCGACGTGCAGCGCCTGCTCGACGTGCTCGGCCGCCTGGTCGACGCCGGCAACAGCGTCGTCGTGATCGAGCACAACCTCGACGTGATCAAGACCGCCGACCGCCTCATCGACCTCGGCCCCGAGGGGGGCGAAGAGGGGGGAGAGGTGGTCGCCACCGGCACCCCGGAGGAGGTAGCAGCGGTCGAGGGCTCCTACACCGGCCGCTTCCTCGCCGAGCTGGTCGAGCCGGCGAAGCCGAAGCGAGCCTCGCGCAAGCGGCGCGAGCCGGTTGCGGCCTGAGCCGGCGATTAGCCACTAACCGGAAATTGTGTGTGCCGACGGTGGCCGAGCGCTACCTTGAAGAGTGAGAAACGCGGCAAGCGGGTAGCGGTTCGGGCAGGGCAAAAGGAGAACGCTCATGTCCCACTCAGGTTTGAAGCGACTCGGGGCCGCGACTTTCATCCTTGCGGTCACTGTCCTCGCCGTCGGCTGCGGTGACGACGACGGGGGAACGGGTGAAGGTGGCGGAGGCGGTCCGACGATCGCCCTGTTGCTGCCCGAGAACCAGACCCCACGCTACGAGGCTTCCGACCGACCGCGCTTCGAAGAAAAGGTCGAAGAAATATGCCCTGACTGCGAGATCCTTTACAGCAACGCCACCGAGGACGCGTCCAAGCAGCAGAGCCAGGTCGAAGCGGCGCTGACTCAAGGCGCCGACGTGCTGGTGCTGGACCCGGTTGACGCCGCCTCGGCGGCCGCCAGCGTCCAGAAGGCCGACCAGCAGGGCGTGCCGGTGCTGAGCTACGACCGGCTGATCCTTGGCGCTGAAGTCGCCGTCTACGTCTCCTTCGACAACGTCCGCGTCGGCGAACTGCAGGCCGAATCGCTCTCCAAAAAACTGAAAGAAGACGGCAATCCCAAAGGGCCGATCGTGAAGATCAACGGTGACCCCGCGGACAGCAACGCCGCCCTCTTCAAGGAAGGCTCGAACAAAGGGTTCGAAGCCGCCGGCGTCGAGATCGCCAAGGAATACGACACGCCGGAATGGTCGGCGACCAACGCCCAGAACGAGATGCAGCAGGCGATCACGGCGATCGGCAAAGACGGCTTCGCCGGGGTCTATGCGGCCAACGACGACACCGGCGGCGGTGCGATCGCGGCGATGAAAGCGGCCGGGATTGACCCCGAAGAACGGCCCACCACCGGTCAGGACGCGACGGTCGCCGGCCTGCAGCGGATCCTTGCTGGTCAGCAGTACATGACGGTCTACAAGGCCTACAAGCCCGAGGCCTCGATCAGTGCCGAAATCGCCATCGACCTCGCCGAAGGCAGAGAAATCCCGCAGGGCAAAGTCACCGACGAACTCGACAACGAAGCGGGCAAAGTACCCTCGATCCTGTTCGAACCGATCGCGGTTACCAAAGACAACATCAAGCAGACCGTGATCGCGGACGAAGAAGTATCGGTCGACGAACTCTGCACTGGCCCCTACGTCAAAGCCTGCGAAAAAGCGGGGATCTCTTAGCCGGGGGGATGCGATGAGCGCAGAAGCCCCGTTGCTCGAGATCGACGGGGTAAGCAAGAGGTTCGGCCCGGTCCAGGCCCTGGACCGGGTCGACTTCGGCGTCGGCGAAGGCGAAGTTGTCGCGCTGGTCGGCGACAACGGGGCCGGCAAGTCGACCCTGGTTAAGGCGATCGCCGGGATCCACCCGCCGGACGCCGGTGAGATTCGCTTCGCCGGGGAGCGGGTGACGATCTCCCGGCCCCATGACGCCACGGCCCTGGGCATCGCGACCGTCTACCAGGACCTGGCGCTCTGCGACAACCTAGACGTGGTGGCAAACATCTTCCTCGGTCAGGAGGAGATCACCGGTGGGCCGGCCCGGACGACCCGCCAGCTCGACGAGGCGAAGATGGAGCACCGGGCGGGCGACCTGCTCTCCAGCCTTGCGGTGACGATTCCCAGCCTGCGCACCGAGGTCGGGACGCTCTCCGGCGGGCAGCGCCAGCAGGTAGCAGTGGCGCGTTCGCTGCTGGGCGAGCCGAAGGTAGTGCTCCTCGACGAGCCGACGGCGGCGCTCGGCGTGCCGCAGACCAAGCTGGTGCTGGAGCTGATCGGGACTCTGCGCGAGCGTGGCCTGGGCGTGGTCGTGATCAGCCACAACCTCGCCAACATCTTCGAGGTCGCCGACCGGATCGTCGTCCTGCGCCTCGGGCGCGCCGCCGGCGATTTCAGCGCCGAGCAGACGACGGAGGAGCACATCGTCTCGGCGATCACGGGTGCCGGGGGCGACGGGGAAGAGCAGCGATGAGCGCCGCCGCAGGCGCCACCCCGGCGGCGGCCGGACAGCCCCAGGACCAGGCAGGGCCTGCCCCCAGCGCCCTGCGGCGCTTCGTCCAGGGCGACCTCGCCTCGCTGCGAGTCGTCCTCGGCCTGGCGGTGATCTGGGCGATCTTCCAGTCCCAGAACGACCGCTTCCTCTCGGCCGAGAACCTGACCAACCTGATGCTGCAGATCACCGCGGTCGGGCTGATCTCGATCGGCATCGTCTACGTGCTCCTGCTCGGCGAGATCGACCTCTCGGTCGGTGCGGTCAGCGGCCTGGCCGCCGCCGTGATGACCGTGCTCAACGTCAAGCACGGCTGGAACCCCTATCTCGCGATCGCCGCCGGCGTGCTCGTCGGCACCGCGATCGGCCTGTTCCAGGGGTCGGTGTTCAGCCGCTTCGGCGTGCCCTCCTTCGTCGTCACCCTCGCCGGCCTGCTTGCCTGGCAGGGCGCCCTGCTCCAAGTCCTCGGCTCGACCGGCTCGATCAACATCAACGACCCGAAGATCACCGGCCTCGCCAATACCTTCTACTCGGACGCAGTCGGCTGGACCCTCGCCGCGGTCATCGTCGCCGCCTATGCGGGCGTCGTCCTCGCCGGGCACCGCAGCCGCGTCGCCCACGGGCTGACCGGAGAGAGCCGGAGCCTCGCGCTGCTGGCGGTGCGGATCGCCCTCCTTGCCGCGATCACGGTCGGCGCGGTGGCCGTCCTCAACTCCGACCGCGGCGTGCCGCTGGCGCTGCTGATCCTGCTCGCCTTCGTCGTCGGCTTCGAATACATCGCCAAGCGCACCCGATTCGGCCGCCACGTCTACGCCGTCGGCGGTTCCGCCGAGGCGGCGCGCCGGGCCGGCATAGGGGTCGACAAGATCCGCGTTGCCGTCTTCGCCCTGGCCAGCACGATGGCGGCGATCGGCGGCATCCTCGCTGCCTCCCGGCTGCTCGCGGTCAACCAGAGCTCCGGGGGCAGCGAACTGCTGCTGCTGGCGATCGCCGGACCGGTGATCGCCGGAACCAGCCTCTTCGGCGGCCGCGGCGCGGTCTGGACCGCGTTGCTGGGTGCCCTGGTGATCGGCTCGATCGCAAACGGCATGGACCTGCTCGCGCTCTCCTCCGCAGTCAAGTTCATGGTCACCGGCGGCGTCCTCCTGCTGGCCGTCATCGTCGACGCGATTGCCCGGCGTGAGCGCCAAGCGGCTGGCCGGGTTTAGGAGGGCTCAGCGAGCGAACAGCAGCGAGGCGCCGACCGCGCCGCCCAGATCGCCGAGTGAGGCGACGCGGACCGCAGGCGGGCGCTCGTCGACGAAGAGGTGCTTGCCCATCTCCTTGGTTAGCGGCCCCATATAGCGCTCGCCGAAGCGAACGCCGAGGCCGCCGCCGATGATCACCGCTTCGGGGTCGAGCAGGTTGACGGCCGACGCGATCCCCGTGCCCAGGGCCTCGATTGCCCGGTCGATCAGCTTCTCGGCGAGGTGGTCCCCGTGGTCCAGCGCACGCTGCCAGATGCCGCTGGTCAGTCGGTCTTTCTCGTGCTTGTGCATCAGCTTGAAGAGATCGGTCTTGACACCGTCATCGTGCTGGCGCCTTGCCTCCGCCTCCATCGCCGCCCGGCCCGCGTAGGCCTCCATGCAGCCCCTGCGCCCGCAGGGGCACTTCGCCCCGCCGTGCTTTATGACCATGTGGCCGATCTCCCCGGCGGCGCCGCGACCGAGCCAGGGCTTTCCGTCGAGTACCAGGCCGCCGCCGACCCCCGTGCCCCAGAAGACGCCGATCAGGCTGGAGAACTCGCGTCCGGCGCCGAGGTGGAACTCGGCCTCCGTGGCCACCTGGACGTCGTTGCCGACGCGGACCGCGGTCCCAAGCGCCTCCTCGAGCGCGTCCGCCAGCGCGAAGCTGCCCTCCCAGCCCGGAAGGTTGCGGGCGCCGGAGACGACGCCCGTCCGCTCGTCGGCGTCGCCGGGCGAGCCGACGCCGACACCCTCGAGGGCGTCGGTCTGCACTCCGGCTTCCTCGGCAGCCTCGCGGAGCGCCGCCGCCATCTCACCGGCCACGTCCTCGGGCCCCCCGCTCCTCGGCGTCGGCCGCCGCGACTGGCCGAGCACCTCGCCGCTCGCGTCGACGATCGCGGTCTGGATCTTTGTCCCGCCGAGGTCGATACCACCGCGCAAGTCCGCCACGTGCGTCAGTCTATGGCGCGGTGCAGAGAGGGTGGCGCATCTGGTGGGCGAAGCGGCGCTGGTATGAGCGCAACCGGCGAGGAGCCCGGCGCTGGCGGCTGGCCCGCCACGCGGCGCGCGGCGGCTTCTACGTGCGCCAGCCGGTCGAGGGCGAGGTCCTCGAGGCGCTCGACGAGGGTCGCCTGCGGATCGGCGAAGGGACCTTGCTGGAGCCGGGTTGCTGGCTCACCCTGGCTCCCGAGGCGCGGATCGAGATCGGCGAGGGCTGCTTCCTCAACCGCAACACGATGCTGGCCGCGCTCGAGCGGATCGAGATCGGCGACCACACGATGTTCGCCAACGGCTGCTTCGTTGGCGACTCCGACCATCGCTTCGACGATCCCGATGTCCCGATCACCCAGCAGGGCTTCACCTCCAAGGGGCCGGTGAGGATCGGCTCCAACTGCTGGTTCGGCGCCAACTGTGTCGTCACCAGTGGGGTGACGATCGGCGACCGCTGCGTGATCGGTGCCAACTCGGTCGTCACCCGCGACCTGCCGCCCGGGACGATCGCGGCGGGCAGCCCTGCGAGGCCGCTGAAGCGGCATTAGCAGTTGCCATTGGGCAACGCGCGCAATGTGATCAAAACCGCGTAGTTCCGCACGAGACTGCCTATAATCCGCAAGCGGCCGTGACCCGAAGGGCATGGACCAAATGAACCTCGCAGAACTCGTCGATCCCACCCACGCACAAGGCGACGTGAAGCTCTTCCGTGTCAAGGACGAGCTTCGAGCTGCGCTTGCTCCGGCGCGACGGGACGGCGGCTCGATCGGCCTGGTGCCGACGATGGGCTACCTCCACGAGGGGCATCTCTCGCTGCTGCGCGCCGCCCGCGCCGAGTGCGATCTCGTCGTCATGAGCCTCTTCGTCAACCCGGCCCAGTTCGGCCCCGGCGAGGACCTCGACCGCTACCCGCGCGACGAGGAGCGCGACCTGCGGCTCGCTGCGGAGGCCGGCGTCGACCTCGTCTACGCGCCGCCGGTGGAGGCGGTCTATCCGGGCGGATTTGCCACCCAGGTCGAGGTCGACGGCGAGCTGACTGCGGTCCTCGACGGCGACCCCTCGCGCCGTGGCCCTGAGCACTTCCGCGGCGTCACCACGGTCGTGGCCAAGCTCTTCAACACAGTCCAGCCCGACGTCGCCTACTTCGGCCAGAAGGACGCGCAGCAAGTAGCGGTGATCCGCCGCATGGTCCGCGACCTCGACGTCCCCGTGAGGGTCGAGGTGCTGCCGACCGTGCGCGAGGCCGACGGCCTGGCGATGAGCTCCCGCAACGCCTACCTCGACCCGCGCGCGCGGGCGCAGGCGACCGCGCTCTCGCGGGCGCTACGTGTCGCAGAGGAGACGGCCCGTGCCCAGGGCCTCGATGCCGGCCTGCGGGCCGCCCGCGCCGAGCTCGAGGCCGCCGGGGTCGAGTCCGAGTACCTGGAGGCGCGCGACGCAGAGAACTTGACCGAGGTCGCCGAGCTCGGCGACCGCAACGTGCTGGTCGCGGTGGCCGCCCACGTCGGCGGCGCCCGCCTGATCGACAACGTGGTGATTCGACCTTGAAACACGAAATTCGAAAGAGCTGACGGAGGCAAAATGGCTGACCCCCAATCCCCGCACACCCGGATGACGCACGCGGCACTGCACATCTCTGCGTCCTCGGGTTTGCCTTTGGCACCACCAAAGGCTGCACCCTGCGTCCTTGATCTGCTTGGCCGCGTGCGCCCCCGGTCGCACGCGGACTGGAGGTCAGCCATCTGATGCAAAGGCAGATGCTCAAGTCCAAGATCCACCGGGCGACGGTGACCGACTGCGACGTCGACTACATCGGCAGCATCACCATCGACACCGAGCTGATGGCGAGCGCGGACCTGATCACCAACGAGCAGGTCCACGTCTGGGACATCGACAACGGAGCGCGCTTCGTCACCTACGTGATCGACGGCGAGCCCGGGTCGAAGACGATGCAGGTCAACGGGGCGGCCGCGCACCTGACCCGCCCGGGCCACAAGATCATCGTCGCCTCCTTCGGCGCCTACGACGAGAGCGACCTCGAGACCTACTCGCCGGTCGTCGTCCACGTCGACGACGTGAACGAGATCGTCGCCGTCGACAGCCACCCCGAGGTGCTCCTCGCCGAGCCCGCGCACGCGTCGGACGCGGAGATGGCCTGATGAGCTCCGGCGCCCGCTCGCACACCGCGCCGCCGGAGGGACGCCCGCCGGTGTCCCTTCCGCGCCTCGCCGAGATGAAGGCTGCCGGCGAGCCGATCGCGATGGTCACCGCCTACGACTACCCCTCGGCCCGGGTTGCCGAGGAGGCCGGCGCAGACGTCGTCCTGGTCGGCGACTCCGCGGCGATGGTCGTGCTCGGCCACCCCGGCACCGAGGCGGTCTCGATGGAGGAGATGATCGTCCTCGGCAAGGCCGTGCGGCGCGGGCTGAAGACGCCGCTGATGGTCGGCGACATGCCGATGGGCAGCTACGAGGCGAGCAACGAGCTGGCGATCGGCAACGCCCAGCGCCTGGTCAAGGAGACCGGCTGCCAGGTGGTGAAGCTGGAGGCGGGGGGGGTCTCGGTCGAGCGCGCCCGCGCGATCGTCCGCTCCGGAATCCCGGTGATGGGCCACGTCGGCCTCACGCCCCAGACCGCGACCGCCCTCGGCGGCTACAAAGCTCAGGGCAAGACCGCCCAGAGCGCGATCCAGCTCTGCGAGGACGCGCTGGCGCTGCAGGCCGTCGGCTGCTTCGCGATCGTCTTCGAGGCCGTCCCGGCCGCCGTCACCGAGGCGATCGTCGAGAAGCTCGAGATCCCGACCATCGGCATCGGCGCCGGCCCCGCGACCGCGGGCCAGGTTCTCGTCTTCCACGACCTGCTCGGTATCACCACCGGCCGCATGGCCAAATTCGTCAAGCAATACGCCAACGTCCACGAGGAGATGGTCGGCGGCATGGAGCGCTACGTCGAGGAGGTCCGCACCCGCCACTTCCCCGAACCAGACCACGTCTACGGCATCGAGCCCGCCGAGCTGGCCGAGCTGCGGCGCTACCTTGAGCAGGAGAGCCTTACTTCAGCGAAGGCATGGGATTGGGAGCCGCTGTCCTAGTGGCCTAGGGTCCCGAGACTCTTAAGATGGGCGCCAGAGTGCCCGTCTACGAGTTCGAGTGCGAGCAGTGCGGCGACCGCTTCGAGGAGCTGGCGCCAAGCGATACGCAGAGCCTCGCCTGCCCTGCCTGCGGTTCGGGCCGCACACGGCGCCTGATCTCGCCGGTTTCTCCGCCTGGGCGCCAGCCACGCGGCGCCGGCGTACGCTCGGGCGAATCGCAGCGCCGCGAGCGCGAAGCCGCGCGTGGTGAGCGCCTGGCCGAGACCAAGCGCAAGCGCGCGGCGGGTGAGCTCTGATGGCCACGGCGGAGGAGCGGCGCGAGGAGCTGGTCTCCCTTTACAAGGAAGTCCAGGTCTGCACGAAGTGCCCCCTGCACGAGACGCGCACCAAGGCGGTCTTCGGGGCCGGCGACGCCGACGCGGACCTGATGTTCGTCGGCGAGGCGCCGGGGGCCGAAGAGGACCGCCAGGGCCTTCCCTTCGTCGGCCGCGCCGGCCAGCTGCTCAACCAGATGCTGGAGGAGATCGGGCTCTCGCGCGAGGCGGTCTTCATCGCCAACGTGCTGAAGAGCCGGCCGCCGGGGAATCGCGATCCGCAGCCCCTGGAGATCGAGACCTGCCGTCCCTACCTCTTCGAGCAGGTGCGCCTGATCGAGCCGACGGTCATCTGCACGCTGGGCAACTTCGCCACCAAGCTGCTCACCGGCAACCCGGCCGGGATCACCCGGGTGCGGGGAACGCCCCAGGTGCACGACCTGGGCGGCCGCACGGTCTTCCTGCTGCCGATATTCCACCCGGCGGCCGCGCTGCGCACACCGGCCGTGAAGGAGACCCTGCGCGAGGACTTCGCCACCATCCCGGACCTTCTGGCGATGGGTCCCCCGGTCGCTGCCGAAGAGCCTCTCGAGGAGGCGGAGGAGGCGGATTCGGCGCCCGAGCCCCCCGCCGACCAGCTCGGCTTCTTCGGGTGAGCGTCCATCTCACGCAGTCCGCCGCAGCGACCGAAGCGCTCGGCGCCGAGCTTTCCGAGCGGCTCGCCCCTGGCGACGTGGTCGTCGTCAGCGGCGAGGTCGGGGCCGGCAAGACGACCCTGATCCGCGGCGCCTGCCGGGCGCTCGGAATCGAATCCCCGGTCACCTCTCCCACCTTCACGATCGGCCACCGCTACGAGGGCGGGCGGTTGCCGGTCGCCCACCTCGACCTCTATCGACTCGAGGGCGGCCTCGAGGGCGAGGACCCGGCCCTCCTCGACGACTACCTGGTTGCAAGCGCGGTCGCCTTCGTCGAGTGGCCGGCCGTGGCCGAGCCCCAGCTCGCCGACCGGCAGGTCCTGGCCGTGCGCCTCGCCCACGCGGGCGGCGACCGCCGCGAGATCGAGATTCCCGCCGCATCCGCCCGCAAATAGGCGTGTTCGATGAGTGACGGTGCATGTAGCATCGAACGGACGTCGAAACGCGAGCTGGAGGGATGCCGATGAAGGGAATGAAGACGCTGGGCGCTGCGCTGCTGGCGGTCGCCGCGCTGGTCTGCCTGGCGCCGGCATCGGCGGGGGCCGCCGCCTACCAGCACTACGTCGCTTGCGGTGTCTCCCAGAACGCGACCCCGGCGCACAAATGCCCGAAGAAAAGCAAGAAGGGCGCCTTCTTCAAAAGCCTCCAGGGGGAAGTCGACTACAGCATCTGCGTCAAGTTCCCGACTGGGGAAAACATCTGCGCGAAAGCCCAGCCCGCCAAGCAGGGAAAGCTCTACGTCAACAAGATCACGTCCAACATCCCCGGCAAGCACCGGGTGACCTGGTTCGTCGGGGGCAAACGCGTCGGTCTCTTCATCTTCAAAGTCTCTGACTGACCGCCCGAGAACCGAGATTGCCGTCGTCGGTTTCGACACGGCGACCGCCGACACCGCTGTCTGCTCGACGCGCGGCGGCACGGCGATGCACGAGGAGCGGCTCGGGCTCGGGTCCGACGGGAGCCCGCGGCACTCGACCGCGCTGCTGGCCGAGGTCGAGCGCGCGGCGGCGGCAGCCGGCGGCTGGGGTGCGGTCGACCTAATCGCAGTCGGTCTGGGTCCGGGCTCCTTCGTCGGGATCCGCATCGCGATCGCCACCGCTCGCGGCCTGGCGGCGAGCACCGGTCTGCCGGTGACGGGGGTCTGCACCCTCGACGCGCTCGGCCGGGCGGTGGGCGAGGCCGTGAGCCCGGATCGGGTTTGTCTGGCCGTGCTCGACGCGCGCCGGGGAGAGGCGTTTGCCGCGCTCTACGCGGCTGACGGTTCCCGGCTCTGGGAGCCCTTCGTGGCCAAGCCCGAGGAGCTGGCAGACCGCGTCGGGGCTCTTCCGCAACCGCCTCTGGCGGCCGGGTCGGGAGCGGTACGATTTCGAGATGAGCTGGCGAGTCGGGAAGTCGAGGTTCCCGGCGACGCCGACCCCGTCCACCGGGTCGCGGCGCGGCACGTCTGCGCGCTCGCGGCGCCCGGCGGCAGCGTGGGCGGCGACCGGCTCGACCCGATCTACCTGAGACCTCCCGATGCGCAGCGATGGCGTGAGCGAAACGATGTCCAGACAGCCGAGTGAGGCGATCGAGGGAGTCGAGATGAGGCGGCTCGCCTACAGCGACCTGCCCGCCGTTATCTCGATCGAGCGCCGTTCCTTCCCCACCCCCTGGTCGCTGGCGATGTTCGTGCTCGAGCTCTCCAAGCCGTCGGGCATCTGCCTCGCGGCGACCGACGGCACCGAGCTGTGCGGCTACCTGGTCTGCTCGCGCTACGACCAGGTCTGGCACCTGATGAACGTCGCCGTCGTCCCAGAGCGCCGGCGCACCGGCATCGCCCGCGGTTTGATCTCGCGGCTCCTCGAGGAGGGGGGAGGGCGGCTTCCCTTCACGCTCGAGGTCCGGGTCTCCAACCGGCCCGCGATCGCGATGTACGAGAGGCTCGGCTTCCGCTCGGCAGGGGTGCGGCCTCGCTACTACCAGGACAACGGCGAGGACGCTCTGATCATGTGGCTGGACTGATCCTCGCCATCGAGACCTCGTGCGACGACACCTGCGCGGCGCTGCTGGACGGGCCACGCGTGCTCGCCAACACGATCTCCTCGCAGGCGGCGGCCCACGCCCAGTTCGGCGGTGTCGTGCCCGAGGTCGCCTCTCGCCACCACCTGGAGCTGGTGACCCCGGTCGTCGAGGCGGCCCTGGAGGAGGCCGGCGCCACGCTCGACGACGTCGGCTCGGTGGCAGTCACCGTTGGGCCGGGCTTGATCGGCGCGCTGCTGGTCGGGGTGAGCACGGCGAAGGCGATCGCCGCCCCGCGCCGGCTGCCGCTGATCCCGGTCGACCACCTGCAGGGGCACGTCGCCGCCAACTTCCTCGAGCCCGAGCCACTGCAGCCGCCCTTCCTCTGCCTCCTCGCCAGCGGCGGCCACACGCTGCTGGCCGCCGTACGCGGCCACGCCGGCCACGAGGTGCTCGGCCAGACCCTCGACGACGCAGCCGGAGAGGCGTTCGACAAGGTCGCCCGCCTGCTCGGGCTCGGTTATCCGGGCGGGCCGGCGCTGGAGAAGCTGGCCCGCGAAGGCGACCCCGCGGCGTTCGAGATGCCGGTGGCGATGAGCCGCGACCCCGGCCTCGACTTCAGCTTCAGCGGTCTGAAGACCGCGCTCGTCTACCTCTGCCGGGACCTCGGCCCCGACGGCGTCGAGCGAGCGTCGCGCCGACCTCGCGGCCAGCTTTCAGGCCGCCGCCGTCGGCCAGCTCGTCGCCAAGCTCGAACGCGCGCTGAAGCGTGGGGACTGGCAGGCCGTTGCCCTGGGCGGGGGCGTGGCCGCGAACGGGCCGCTGCGCGAGTCGGCGCGCGAGGCTCTGCGAGCGCAATGGAGCCGTCCTCAAGTTGGTCGGGCTCGAGCTCTGCACCGACAACGCGGCGATGATCGGCTCCGCCGCTCGTTTCGCCGAGCCGATCCCCTACCCCGACTACCTCGCCTACGACGCCTTCGCCACCGGCAAGCGGGCGGCGTGACTCAGGTCACTGTCTACTCCCGGCCCGAGTGCCACCTCTGCGCGGAGGCGATCGAGGTGCTCGTCGCCCTGCACGCGGAGGGCTTCCGCTTCGAGCTGCACGAGGTCGACATCGAGAGCGAGGAATTGCTGCTGCGGCGCATGCTGGAGAGAATCCCGGTAGTGGAGGTTGACGGCGAGGTCGTGTCTGAGCTGCTGCTCGACGAGGCGGCGGTTCGGGCAAGGCTCGATACTGTGGGGGCGTGAGCCCCTTGATCGAAGAGCAGGAGGCGGCCGACGGGCTGATCGTCGAGGGCGAGCGGCTCTCGCTAGGCGTCGCGGCACGGCTCTCGCGCTACCTCCAGGTCCTCACCCAGGCCCGCAAGATGGGCCGCGAGACGATCTCCTCGCAGGAACTCTCCGAGTACACCCACATCAACCCGACCCAGATCCGCCGCGATCTCTCGGGCTTCGGCAAGTTCGGCAAGCGTGGCGTCGGCTACAACGTCGACTCCCTGGTGGCGGAGATCCGCAAGATCCTGCGCACCTCGGGCCAACACAACATCGCCCTCTTCGGCGCCGGCAACCTCGGCCAGGCGATCGCCAGCTCCGACATCTTCGCCGACCACGGCTTCCAGATCGTCGCCATGTTCGACGTCGACAGCGGGGTGGTCGGCAGCGAGGTCGGCGACATGCGGGTGCGCGACTTCTCCGAGCTGGAGTCGGTCGTCGCCGAGCAGGAGATCGTCGTCGGCGTGCTGGCCGTGCCCGCCGCCGCCGCCCAGGCGGTCGCCGACCGGCTGGTCGAGGCTGGAGTGAAGATCATCTTCAACTACTCCGAGCAGCTTCTCCAGGTGCCGCCGGAGGTGACGGTTCACACCTCGAGCCCCGCTGTCGACCTGCTCTACGCGCTCTACTTCTACCTGACCTGAGGCTGATCCTTGGACCTCGACCTCGCTCGGGAGACGTTCGAGTCCTCTACCGACTTCACGATCGGGCTCGAGGAGGAGTTCGCGCTCCTCGACCCTGCGACGCTCGAGCTGGAGCACCGCTTCGAGGACGTCTACGAGGCCTGCCAACGCGACGAGCTGCTTGCCGAGTCCGCGGCCGGGGAGCTGATCGCCTCGGAGATCGAGATCCGCTCAGGCCGGGCCGGCGACTTTGCCGAGGCGATGGCGCTGCAGCGTGAACGGCGCGGGCGCCTCTTCGAGCTGGTCGAGGGGATGGGCCTGGCACTGGGAGCGATGGGCACGCACCCCTGGGCCGACTACCTCGACCAGCGGATCATCGACACGCCGCACTACAACCGCCTTCGGCACGAACTCGGCTACGTCGCCCAGCGCAACAACACCTGGAGCATGCACGTTCACATGGGCGTGCGCGGCGCCGACCGCGCGATCGCCGTCTGCGACTGGATGCGCGAGCTGCTGCCGTTGCTGCTCGCGGTCTCGGCCAACTCGCCCTTCCTCGACCGTCGCGACAGCGGCCTGCACACAGTCGCGCACTGAGATCTTCACCCGCACCTTTCCCCGCTGTGGGGTGCCCAGCCCGTTCGTCGACTGGCCCAGCTATGCCGACTTCATCGGCACCCTCGAGCGGACCGGCTCGGTCGTCGAGTCGACGCAGCTCTGGTGGAGCGTGCGCCCGCACCACTCCTTCGGCACGGTCGAGGTGCGGATCTGCGACGCCCAGACGCGTGGAGAGGAGTCCTTCGCCCTCGCCGGCCTGATCGCCGCCTGCATCGCCCAGACCGCGCTCTCCTACGACGAGCACGGCTACGACGGCGCGGGCCGGCCGCTCGCCGACCGCGAGATCGAGGAGAACCTCTGGCGTGCGATCCGCTACGGGATGAGCGGACGGCAGATCGACTTCCGCCGCGGGGTCGAGGTGGAGGCCCCCGCGGCCCTGGAGTCGCTGCTCGCCTGGACCGAGCCGGCGCGCGCCCAGCTGGGCATCGAGGTCGACCTTCCGGCTCGCAACGGCGCCCAGCGGGCGCACGAGGCGATCGACGCGGGAATGGCGATCGAGGACGTCTACAGGGACGCCGTGGCGGAGACGAAACGCACCTACACCGCCGATGTCGGCGCGCGTAGATAGACTCCCGCGCCGCTTAAACCACGCCGGAGGAATTGACTTGACCAGCTTCTTGACCGATTACGGAGTCGTCGTCGCGCTCGTCTGCGCGGGGGCGGCGGTGTTGTACGGACTCATCATCACCCAGCGCCTGCTGGCGAAGTCGCCCGGCAACGAGCGCATGCAGGAGATCTCGGGCGCGGTGCAGGAGGGCGCAAAGGCCTACCTGAGCCGCCAGTACACGATCATTGCGGCGGTCGCCGTGCCGATTGCGATCGTGCTCCTGCTGCTGCAGAACTGGGAGACCGCCGTTGGTTTCGTCATCGGAGGCGTTCTCTCGGGCGCGGCTGGGTTCATCGGCATGAACCTCTCGGTGCGGGCCAACTCCCGCGTTGCCGAGGCGGCGCGGGGCGGCGTACCGCCGGCCCTCGACGTCGCCTTCAAGGGCGGCTCGGTTACCGGCATGCTCGTCGTCGGCCTGGCCCTGCTCGGCGTCGCCGGCTACTACGGCATTCTGGTTGCTACCGGCAGCACCGACAAGCATGCGGTCGACGCGCTGATCGGCCTCGGCTTCGGAGGCTCGCTGATCTCGGTCTTCGCCCGCCTCGGCGGCGGCATCTTCACCAAGGCCGCCGACGTCGGCGCCGACCTGGTCGGCAAGGTCGAGGCGGGGATTCCCGAGGACGACCCGCGCAACCCGGCCGTGATCGCCGACAACGTCGGCGACAACGTCGGCGACTGCGCCGGCATGGCCGCGGACCTCTTCGAGACCTACGCGGTCACCTCGGTCGCCGTGATGCTGCTCGGCGTGCTCACCTTCACCGGTGCCGGTGGCGAATTTGCCAATGAGGTCGCCATCTACCCGCTGGTGCTCGGCGGCGTCGCGATCATCGCCTCGATCATCGGGGCGCTCTCGGTGCGGACCAAAACCGACCGGGTCGAGGGAGCCCTCTACCAGGGCCTGATCATCTCCGGCATCCTCTCGGTCGCGGCCTTCTACCCGATCACCGAGTGGCTGATGAGCGACGCGGTGCGGCTCGGGCTCAGCACCGCGGCCGAGACGGTCACGACCACCGACCTCTGGCTCTGCGCCGTGATCGGCATCGCGGTGACCGCGCTGCTCTTCGTGATCACCGAATTTTATACGTCGACCCGCTTCCGGCCGGTGAAGGCGATCGCCAAGGCCTCGGAGACGGGCCACGCGACGAACATCATCCAGGGGCTCGCCCAGGGCTTCCAGTCGACCGCCGCTCCGGCGATCGTCCTGGCATTGGCGATCCTCGGTGCCAACGAGCTGGCGGGCATCTACGGCATCGGCATCGCCGTCGTTGCTCAGCTCTCGCTCTGCGGGCTGATCGTCGCGCTCGACGCCTTCGGGCCGATCACCGACAACGCCGGTGGCATCGCCGAGATGGCGGAGCTGCCCGAGGAGGTGCGCAATGTCACCGACCCGCTCGACGCGGTCGGCAACACGACCAAGGCCGTGACCAAGGGCTACGCGATCGGCTCCGCCGCGCTCGCCGCGCTGGTGCTGTTCGCCGCCTTCAAGAGCGAGCTTGCCGACGAGGCGCCCGCCGGGTTCGACCTCAACAGCCTCTTCAACCTGACCAGCCCCGACGTGCTGATCGGGCTGATCATCGGCGGCATGATGGTCTACCTGTTCTCGGCTTTCGCGATCGAGGCTGTCGGCCGCGCCGGCGGCGAGGTGGTCGAACAGGTTCGCGAGCAGTTCCGCGAGCACCCCGGGATCATGGACGGCACGGAAAAGCCCGAGTACGGCAAGACGGTGGCGATCGTCACCGCCGCCGCGCAGAGGGAGATGATCCTGCCCTCGCTGATCCCGATCGTCATCCCGGTGATCGTTGGCCTGCTCAGCGTCAACGCGCTGGGTGGCCTGCTGATCGGCGTGATCGTCGTCGGCCTCTTCGCCGCCGTCTCGATGACGGCCGGTGGTGGCGCCTGGGACAACGCCAAGAAGCTGATCGAGGACGGTGCCCACGGTGGCAAGGGCACGCTGGCCCACGAAGCCTCGGTGACCGGCGACACGGTCGGCGACCCCTACAAGGACACGGCTGGGCCGGCGATCAACCCGATGATCAAGGTCGCCAACATCGTCGCGATCCTGATCATCCCGATAGTTCACTTCTAGGCTTGGAGCGTTGGGAGGGGCCAGGTGGCCCCTCCCAAAACGCGCGGCAGGAGCCGCGCTTGAGTGTTTTGGGAGAGGCCACCCGGCCCCTCTGTAAGGCCCAGCGAGTTGTCCTCGGGGGATGACCGGAGGGCTCCTCGTGGCGTGGCTTCGTGGGCCCGCTATCACCTCGATGGGGGTGAATCGGGCTGATCAGATCCTTAGGCAGTCGTGGATCAGAACACGGCGGCCGTGCTTCTGGCCAACGCCGGCTTGATACGAGCGCTGTTGGCGCTCGTTTCCAAGCTGGTGGATCGCCGGTAGTAGCGAGCCGCAAAAAGAAACGGCCCCGGGGAGCCCCGGGGCCGTTCAAGTGTGGATACAAACACGTGCCGAAACTTTAGCGCTGCATGGGTCGCAGCGCAAGTCGCCCGCCATCTACGGAGCCGATTGGGCGCCGCCGGCGGAGCTGCTGGCGTTGTTCACTCGCCTGCTCAGCTTCGTCACCCGTTCGTTCGTGGCGGCGATGCGGGTGTTGAGGCTTTCGACCTGGGCTTCGAGCGAGCCGACCCGTTTCGCCAGCTTCGCGGTCTGTTCGGCGCTGGCTTTTAGCTTGGCGGTCTCGCGTTCGAGCTTGCCTAGTCGCTTGGAGAGGCTGTCGACGGAGCTGCGGTTTTCCTTGGCCGTCTGCTTGGCCTTGCCCTGCAGTTCTTTCTGCTCACCGGTCAGGCTCTCCTCGGCGATTCCGAGCCGGTCGGCCATGTTGGAGAGCTTGGTGGAGACTTCTTCGACGGACTGTTCGCTGGCGGAGTCGTCGCTGGCGCTCTTGGCGCTGAAAGCGACGATCAGGGCGATCACACCGAGAGCGAGGCCGAGCCCGGCGATCGCGATCAGGATCCAGGACTGACGGCTGTTCTCTTGCTCCACTTTGCTTCCTCCGGGTGTGACCGAGCCGGCTTGGGCTCTCTGGCGGGACGGGACGACGCGATCCTCGCAGCCGCTGCGGTCGCCACCGGGGACGAGCGCGCTAGGGTCGCGGCCACGGTGATCGACGACTTGGTCAACGTCGCCGACTTCGAGCGGGCGGCCGAGGAGAAGCTCGACCCCGGCGTCGCCGGGTACTTCTTCGGCGGCGCCTGCGACGAGGTGACGCTGGCGGAGAACGTGTCCGCTTGGAGACGCTGGCGCCTGCGCCCACGGATGCTGGCGGGTCACAGGGAGTGGCGGACTGAGTCGGAGCTGCTGGGTGCCGAGCTCTCGATGCCGATCCTGGTGGCGCCAGTCGCCTACCAGCGGTTGGTCGACCCCGAGGGCGAGCTGGCGATGGCGAGGGCCGCCGCGGCCGCCGGCACGGTGATGTGCCTCTCGACCCTGGCCACGACCAGGCCCGGCGAGGTCGCGTCCGCGGCGCCCGGCGGCCGGCGCTGGTTCCAGCTCTACTGCTTCCGCGACGAGGCTGTGACCCGGGCGCTGATGGAGGAGGCGATCGATTCCGGCTTCGAGGCCATCGTCGTCACCGTGGACGCGCCCCGCGGCGGCCGTCGCGAGCGCGACCTGCGGACCGGCTTCAGGATCCCCGAGGGCCTCGGCGTTCCCAGCGTCCAGGCGGCGCTCGGCTCCGAGCGCGCGGTGACGATCGAGGAGACCTTCGCCCTGATGGAACCGGCACTGAGCTGGGCCGACCTGGAGGAGCTTGCCTCGGACTGCAGCGTGCCCGTCTTGGTCAAGGGCGTGCTCACCGCCGAGGACGCGACGCTCGCCGTCGAGCATGGGGCCGCGGGTGTCGTCGTCTCCAACCACGGTGGGCGCCAGCTCGACTGCGCTGTCGCCAGCGCCGAGGCGCTTCCCGAGGTCGTCGACGCTGTGGAAGGCCGGGCTGCCGTCCTCGTCGACGGCGGGGTGCGGCGTGGGACGGACGTGGCCGTCGCCCTCTCACTCGGCGCTGACGCGGTCCTGGTCGGCCGCCCCGCCCTCTGGGGCCTGGCGGCCGGCGGCGAGCCCGGGGCGCTCGGGGTCCTGGAGCTGCTGCGCGCCGAGCTGGAGCTTGCGCTGACCCTCTGCGGCTGCGATTCGCCGGCCGGCCTGAGCCGCGCCCACGTGCGGCGGGCACCGGCTGCGTCCGTATATTCGGCCTAGATGAAGGCCCCAGGCAGGAACAGATGGCGCAGCGGATCCCTCGCGACGAGTCGCTGAGTCGCGTACATGGCGTCGGCGGCCTCTTCGCCGCGGCCTACGGCAACGTCGGCTCGAGCATCTACTACGCGCTCGGCGTCACCGCGGCCTTCGCCCTGGGCCTGACGCCGGTCGCCTTCGTCATCTCGGGACTGATCTTCGCCGCGACCGCCGCAACCTACGCCGAGGCGACGGTGATGTACCCGGAGGCCGGCGGTTCCTCGAGCTTCGCCCGCCATGCCTTCAACGAGCTGGTCAGCTTCGTCGCGGCCTGGGGCCAGATGCTCAACTACGTGATCACGGTCGCGATCTCGGCCTACTTCGTCCCCCACTACCTGGCCGTCTTCTGGGAGCCCCTCGGCGAAGCGCCGGGCGACATCGTCGGCGGCGCCGTGCTGATCGTGGCCCTGGCGCTGCTCAACATCCGCGGCTCGCAGGAGTCGGCGAAGCTGAACCTGGTCCTGGCGGTGGCGGACCTAGCCACCCAAGTGGTGCTGGTCGGGATCGGCATCTTCCTCGTCCTCAGCCCGGAGATCCTGGTCGACAACGTCCACCTCGGCGTCGCCCCGACCTGGAGCGACTTCGCCCTCGGGATCGCGGTCGGGATGATCGCCTACACCGGGATCGAGACGATCTCCAACATGGCCGAGGAGGCGAAGGACGCGGCGCGGACGATTCCCCGCAGCGTTGGCCTCACCGTCGTCGCCGTGCTCGGGCTGTACCTGCTGATCCCCGTCGTCGCGCTCTCGGCGATGCCGGTCACCCAGGACGCGGCGGGCCAGTACACGACCACCCTCGGCACCCAGTTCGCCAACGACCCGATCCTCGGCATCGTCGAGAACCTCGGCCTCAGCCACGGCCCCACCGAAGCGCTGCGCTTCTACGTCGGGGTGCTCGCCGCGGTGATCCTCCTGATCGCGACCAACGCCGGCCTGATCGGGGTCTCCCGCCTCACCTACTCGATGGGCCAGCACCGCCAGCTGCCCGAACGGCTGCGTCAGGTCCACCCCCGCTACCGGACGCCCTACATCGCGATCCTCGTCTTCTCCGCGATCGCCATGATCACCCTGCTGCCAGGGCAGACCGACTTCCTGGCGACGATGTACTCGTTCGGCGCGATGCTGTCCTTCACGATCGCGCACGTCTCGGTGATCCAGTTGCGGCGCCGCCGGTCCGAGGACGAACGCCCCTGGAAGCCCCCGCTCAACTTCCGTGCTTTCGGCACCGAGGTGCCGTTGACCGCCGTCCTCGGAGGGCTCGGCACCTTCGCGGCCTGGATAGTCGTTATGGCGCTCAACCCGCGCACGCTCGCGGTGGGGCTTGGCTGGATGGCCTTCGGGCTCCTCGTCTACGTGCTCTACCGCCGCAGCCAGCGCCTACCGCTCACCGAGACGGTCAAGGTCCTGACGCCCGAGCCGCTCGGGGTCGAGGAGATCGAGTACCGCAGCGTCCTGGTCGCCTTCGAGGACGGCGAGCCGTTCTCGGAGGAGATGGTCGCCACTGCGGTCAAGCTCGCCTCCAAGCGCCGCCGCGGTATCCACATCCACTCGATGCTGACCGTGCCCACTAACCTTCCCCTGGACGCCGAGCTTCCCGCCGCGCAGGAGTCCGAGGCGCAGAGCAAGATCGAGCAGGCGAAGCTGATCGGCGGCCAGCGGGTGACTGGGCACGTCGAGCGAGTCCGGCCCGGCCAGGCCGGCTACGCGATCGCCGACGAGGCGGAGCTGATCTCGGCAGCCGCGGTCGTCGTCGGCCTGCGCTACCGCAACGGCCGTCCGCTCTACGACAAGACGCTGCAGACCGTGCTCGGCCAGCGCCCCTGCCGCGTCATCGTCGTCTCCGACCCGGCCGTAGAATCGCAGGCGTGGGCTCGCCCGAACGGATCTACCGCGGCTCCGTCCGCGCCCTCTCCCTCGTCTTCCTAGCGCTGGGCCTGGCGATCCTCATCAGCACCCTTGCCAACGGTGGCGGTCCGCTCTCGGTCGGGACACTGCTCGGCGTCGCCTTCCTCCTGCTCGGATCCGTGCGCCTCTGGATCGCGTTGCGTTGACCGAGCCCGAGCAACCGCAGAAGCCGCCGCTGCCGCCGCTCCTGCAACGCGGCCTCGGCGTGCCCGGCCTCTTCGTCGCCGTCTACTCGGCGGTCGGCGCTTCGATCTACTTCGCGCTCGGCGTCGTCGCCGAGCGGGGCCTCGGGCTGACTCCGCTGATCTTCCTTGCCGCGGGGCTCCTCTTCGTCCTCACGACGCTCAGCTACGCAGAGGGAGCGGGGATGCTGCGCGAGCGCGGCGGCTCCTCCAGCTTCGCCCGTCACGCCTTCAACGAGCTGATCGCGTTCATAGCCGGCTGGGCGATCCTGATCGACTACCTGATCGTCGCCGCCCTGGCCGCGATCTCGGTCCCTCACTACCTCGCGCCGATCTCCGGCGACCTCGCTTCCTCCGGCTGGGAGGTGGGGGTTGCCGCCCTGGTCATCGTCGCCGCCTGCCTGCTCAACGTCTTCAACGTGACCGGTCGCGGCCGCGAGCGCCAGCTGGCCGTGCTCGCGCTCGCCGACATCGTCCTCCAGCTGGCGGTGGTCGCGGTCGGCGTCCTCGTCGTCTTCCATCCCGACCGGCTCACCGCCGAGCTCGACCTCTTCACCGACCCGAACGTCACCGACATCGTCTACGCGGCGGTGATCGCGATGCTCGCCTACGCCGGGATCGAGGCCGCCGCCGACCTCTCGCCGGACATCGACGCCAAGCCGCGCGAGCTGAGGCGGATTGTCTCGATCGGCGCGATCGCCGTCCCGCTCGGTTACGCGGCGATGGCGACGATCGCGCTGATGGCGGTGCCCGTGATTGCCGGTCCGAGCGGCCCCGAGACGGCGCTCGGCGGCGAGTTCGTCGAGGCGCCGATCCTGGGGGTCGTCTCCGCCTACGAACCCGCTTGGGTCGCCGACGGGATGCGCTGGGCCGTCGCGATCGTCGCCGCGCCGGTGCTCTTCTGGGCGACGACGACCTCGCTGCTAGGGGTGTCCCGCCACATCTACACGCTTGCGATCAACCGTCAGATCCCCAGCTGGCTGGGCAAGCTGAATCGTCCCCACGCGACCCCACACGTGGCGATCGCGATCTCCGGCCTGATCGCGATCGGCCTGGTCGTGCCCGCAGACGTGCACGTGTTGGCCGGCCTGTACGCCTTCGGCGCAACGCTGGCGATTACGATCGCCCACCTCTCGGTGATCCGGTTGCGCGTCACCGAGCCCAACCTCCCGAGGCCGTTCCGTGTCCCCTGGAACATCTCCTGGCGGGGCGCTCGGCTGCCGATCCCGGCGGTGCTGGCGGCGGCGATCAGCGGCCTCGCTTTCCTCAGCGTGCTCGGTTACCACGACACGGCGCGCTGGGTCGGAGGCGGTTGGATGCTGTTCGGGCTCCTGTGCTATGTCGTCTACCGCAAGGTCGTCGAGGGGACGAGCCTGACCAAGCGCGTCTCGGTGACCGAGAAGGCGCTGACCAAGCAGGTGCCGGAGGTCGCCTACCGCAACATCCTCGTGCCCATCTTCGGCACCAAGCTCGACGACGACATCGTCGCCACCGCCGGCCGACTGGCCGCAGCGGAGCAGGAGCAAGCCGCCGCTGACGCCGACCCGACCCGTCTCGATTTGATCTTCGTGATCGAGGTGCCGCTGACCGTTGCTCTTGACGCCGAGCTGGATCCGGAGATCGAGCGGCAGGCGGCCCGTGCCCTGCGCCGCGCCAGTGACGTGGGCGAGGAGTACGCTGACGTGCGGGTGACGGCGGAAGCGGTGCGCGCCCGCGACGTCGGCGCCGGAATCGTCGACGCGGCGCGGCACAGCGGCGCCGAGGCGATCGTGATGGGGGGCGAGCCTCCCACCAAGATCAGGGGCGGGGCGACACTGGGGGGGATCGGCGCCGCGAAGCCGGCCGAGATCGGCGCCGCGACCGAGTACGTGCTGAAGAAGGCTCCTTGCCGGGTGCTGCTCACCGCACCTCCGGATGACGCGCATGGCCAGCGCATATCGGCGTCCTCGGACACGTAGTATCCGGCCATGTTCATTCTCATCGTCGGATGCGGTCGCGTCGGGTCCTCCCTGGCGCGGGCGATGTTGAGCCAGGGGCACGAAGTCTCCTGTCTCGACGAGGACCCCGAGTCCCACGCCCGGCTCGAGGTCGGGCTCGACAAGGGGTGGGAGGACCTCGGCGGCCAGTTCACGGTCGGGGCGGGCCTGGAGACCGATGCTCTCGTCGCCGCCGGGATCGAGAGGGCGGATGCCTTCATCGCCTCGACCGACGGCGACAACACCAACATCGTGATCGCCCAGATCGCGCAGCGCCGCTACGAGGTCCCGACCGTGGTCGCACGCATCCTCGACCCCCTGCGGGCGGAGTGGTACGAGCGCCAGGGCGTGCACACGGTCTGCCCGACCCGGGTCGCGATCGACATGCTCGAGGCCGTCGTGCTCGAGGGCCCGTCCCGGGAGAGCGCCGCCTCCGGTGACCCGGCAGAAGCCGGGCGGGGGGGCTGAGGCATGTACATCATCGTCGTCGGCGCAGGGAAGGTCGGTTGGAACCTGGCCCGCGAGCTGCTCGAAAAGGACCACGAGGTGACGCTGATCGAGAGCAACCGCCGCCGCTACCTCACGGTCGAGCAGGAGCTGGAGCACAACGTCTCCTACGGCGACGCCTCTGAGCTCTGGGTGCTGGAGCGCGCCGGGATCCAGCGGGCCGACATGGTGATCGCGGTGACCGGCGACGACGAGGACAACATGCTGATCTGCCAGGTTGCCCGCGAGAAGTACGAGGTCGAGCGGATCATCGCCCGGGTCAACAACCCGCGCAACAAGCCCCACTTCGACCTGCTCGGGATCAAGCCCTCGGTCTCCGCCACCGACCTGATCCTGCGCCTGCTCGAGCACGAGGTGCCCGAGTACGGCCTCGTCCACCTGCTCGACCTGCAGGAGGAGCAGCTGGAGATCATCGAGATGCTGCTCGGCAAGGACTCGGGCGTGACCGGGCGGCGCGTCGGCGATCTGGAGATGCCCGAAGGGAGCCTGCTGATCTCGGTGCTGCGTAGCGGCAAGGGCTTCGTGCCGGTTGCCGACACGGTGCTCGAAGCCGGCGACGAGGTTCTCGCGGTGCTCGATCCGGGGCACGAGGAGCAGCTGAAGGAACTCTTCGGGCCGGGTGACAACGGCTCCGGCGCCGATGGCTGACCGAGGTCGACTTCCTGCTCGTCGGCGGAGGCATGGCCTCTGCCCACTGCGCGGCGGAGCTGCGAAAGCGCGGGGCGGAGGGCACGATCCTGCTCGCCGGCCGCGAGCCCGAGCCACCTTACGAACGCCCCCCGCTGTCCAAGGAGTACCTGCGCGGGGAGGCCGGACGCGAGGATGCCTACGTCAACCCGCCCTCCTGGTATGAGGAGAACGGGGTCGAGCTGCGCTCCGGCGTCAACGTGATGTCGCTCGATCCGCCGGCGCGCACCGCGAAGTTGCAGGGGGGAGAGGAGATCGCCTTCGACAAGGCGCTGATCGCCACCGGGGCGATGGTCAACATCCTCCGCGTCGAGGGCGCCGAGAACGAGGGCATCCACTACCTGCGCGCCTACGGCAACTCCGACGCGATCCGGGCCGACGCCGAAGCGGCCGAGCACGTCGTCCTCGTCGGCGGCAGCTACATCGGCGCCGAGGTCGCCGCCTCGCTGACCGCGCGGGGGACGAAGTGCACGATCGTGACGATGGAGGAGACAGTCTTGTCCCGCACCTTCGGCGAGGAGGCCGGTCGCTGGTTCCACGAGCTGCTCGAAGCCAAGGGCGTGACGATCCACGGCGGAGAGGAGCTCGAGGCCTACGAGGGCGACGGCAGGGTCAAGGCGGTGCTGACCAAGAGCGGCCTCGCGGTCGAGTGCGATGCGGTGGTCGTCGGCGCCGGGGTGCGCCCCGACGCGATGCTGGCCCAGCGCGCCGGCCTCGAGGTCAACGACGGCATCGTCTGCGACTCGAAGCTGCAGACCTCCGCCGACGGGATCTACGCTGCCGGCGACTGCTGCTCCTACGAGAGCGTCGTCCACGGCCGCCGCCTCAGGGTCGAGCACTGGGACGTGGCGATGCAGCAGGGAATGCACGCGGCCGGGAACATGCTCGGCGCGGACGCGGACTACGAGGTCGTCCCCTACTTCTTCAGCGATCTCGCCGACTGGGCGAGCCTCGAGTACGTCGGGCCCGCCTCCGAATGGGACGAGGAGATCTGGCGAGGCGATCGCGACGCCGGCAAGTTCTCCGTCTGGTACCTGAAGGACGGCCGCGTCGCCGGCGCTCTCAGCGTCGAGTGCCCCGAAGACCTCGCCGAGGCCCGCCGCCTGCTCGCCGCCGGGACCGACGTCTCTGCTGGCAGGGATGCGATCGCGGACGCCGACAGCGATCTCTCGGCCATCGCATAGGGCCACCGGCAGCGCGCTCCCTGGATGTTTGCCACCAGTATTCTTCGGTCCCTGCGTTGCGCCCTGGTGTAATTGGCAACACGCCAGTCTCTGGAACTGGAATTTGGGGTTCGAGTCCCTGGGGCGCAGTTTGGGGTGGGATCGCCTGGACCTTCGGGGGACCCTTCTCAGGCCGCTTCGCGGGAGTTCCTGAGGAGAGGCCCCCAAGGCTCCGGCCATGCCCGGGGTTAAAGCTTGGGTAAGCCCGGCGGGGTTGTCTAATCGCTTTGCTACTTTCGCCCCTCGCATGAGACCTCCCTATGCCTTGGTCGTCGCTCTGGCCGCCGCCGCTCTTCTTGCCGGATGCGGTGGGGGGGACGACTCGACTGAATCGGCGCCGACTACCACGGAAACGACGACGGCGGTGACGCAGGCCGAACTGATCGAACGCGGCGACGCGATCTGCGCCGAGGTCAACGCGGCTGTCGGCACCGTCGGGACAAACGCCGAAGCCGGCACCCCGGCCGCACAGGCAGCCAGTCTCTACGCCGGCATGGTCGACAGCCTCAAGAGCATTGGGGTACCTCAGGAATCTGCTGACTACCCGGAATTCATCGCCGCCGCCGAAGCGCTCTCCACGGCTGAGGACGAAGTCAGTCTCGCCTCTGAGCGGGGCGACACGGCGGCTCTCGAAACGGCCGAATCGAACGCATCCTCGGCTCTCACCAGCTTCCAGTCGGCCGCAGAGGAATACGGCTTCGAAGAGTGCAGCGAGGGCCCCAGCGCGCCGGTCAGTGCGGGCACTGCACCCGAATCAGGCGAAAGCGGCTCGACCGAAGTGCCAGAAGAACCAGAAGCCGAAGCGGAAGAACCCGAAGTCGAAGCGGCGCCGGAACCCGCCCCCGAAACCGGCGGTGCCGGCGGCACCGCTGAAGGCGGCGGTACGACAGGAGCTCCCGAAGGTGGCGGCACTACTGGCGGAAGCTCCGGCGGTATAGGCCCCTAGCGGGTCGACTCCCAAAGGGCCATCGGGGGTCCTTCCCCAGGAACTCCCGCGAAGCGGCCTGGGGAAGGACCCCCGATGGCCCTCAGGCAGCCGAACTTTGTTCCCAGGCGCCGTACAGCCGCGAGTAGGGACCGCCCGCCCCGATCAGCTCCTCGTGGGTGCCGGTCTCGGCGACGCGGCCTCCTTCGAGGACGACGATCTTGCCGGCGCGGCGGATGGTCGAGAGCCTGTGGGCGATGACGATCGCGGTGCGGCCGGCAAGCAGCCGCTCGAGGCCGCGCTCGATCGTCTTCTCGGTGCGCACGTCGACGTTCGAGGTCGCCTCGTCGAGGATGAGGATGCGGGGCTCGGCGATCAGGGCCCTGGCGAAGGCGACGAGCTGGCGCTGTCCAGCTGAGAGATGCACGCCCCTCTCGCCGACCTCGGTCTCGATCCCCTCCGGCAGCGCCGCGATGAAGTCCGTCGCGCCGACGGCCGCCGCCGCGGCTTCGATCTCCTCCAGCGAGGCGCTCGGCCGGCCGAAGGCGATGTTCTCGCGCACGCTGCCGGAGAAGAGGAACCCCTCCTGGGGGACGATCCCGAGCTGTCGCCGCAGGGCCTGCTGGCGCATCCCGCGCAGGTCGTGGCCGTCGACCAGCACCCGGCCCTGCTGGGGGTCGTAGAAGCGCGCGACCAGCTTCGCGAAGGTCGACTTGCCGGCCCCGGTGGCGCCGACCAGCGCCAACGTCTGCCCGGGCGGTACGTGCAGGTCGACGTCCTCCAGCGCCCAACCCTCAGGCTGAGTTTGTGTTTCGTTCCGGATAGCGGAACTAACTACGAAGTCAGCATTCTCGGCGTAGGAGAAGCTGACCCCCTCCATCTCGATCTCGCCACGCAGGGTTCCCGGGTCGACGGCGCCGGGCGCGTCGACCATGTCCGGCTCGGTGTCGAGCAGCTCGAAGATCTTGTCGAGAGCCGCCATCCCCTGCTGGTAGGTCGTGTACAGCTGGGAGAGCTGCTGGATCGGGTCGAAGAAGAGCTGGAGGTAGCCGATGAAGGCGACGATCACTCCGACCTGGACGGCGCCCTCGATTGCCTGGGTGCCGCCGTAGAGGATGATCGCCGCGGTGGCGACGGCGGAGAGCAGTTCCACGCCGGGGAAGTAGGTGGCGTTGAGGTAGACGGTCTTCATGTTGGCCTCGCGGTTGGCCTCGTTGAGCTCGTCCATCGCGGTCGTGTGCCTTGCCTCCTGGCCGAAGCTGCGAACCACCCGCACCCCGCTCAGCGTCTCCTGGAGATAGGCCGTGACAGCGGCGATCCGCTCGCGCGTGGCCCGGTAGGCGCCGTGGGAGACGATCCGGAAGATGACGCTCGCGATCGCCAGCAGCGGGAAGGTGAGGAAGGCGACCAGGGCCAGCTTCAAGTCGAGCAGGAGCATGATCGTCACCACGCCGATCAGGGTGAGGCCGCTGGAGAGCAACGTCACCGCCCCCGTGGTGACGAGCTGGTTGAGCGCCTCGATGTCGTTGGTCAGGCGACTGATCAGCACGCCTGGGCTGCGCCGGGTGAAGAAGCCGATCGACATCGACTGGATGTGGTCGAAGACGCGCTCGCGCAGGTCCTGGAGGGCGCGGGTGCCGACCCAGCCGACCAGGTAGGTCTGGGCGTATGTGGCGGCGGCGTAGACGATCGCCACGCCGACGAAGGCGATCACGATCAGCGTCAGGGCGTCGGTGTCGCGGGTGGCGATGCCGGCGTCGATCGCCTGCCCGGCGAGGTAGGGAGGCGCGAGCCCGGCGGCGGTGGCGGCGAGGATCGCGACGACGGTCAGCGCGACCCGTCCGCGGTAGGGGCGCAGCAGGCCGGCCAGCCAGCGCAGCTTGCGGGCACGCTGGTCCTCGCCGCGGAGCAGGCGCCAAAGGTTCCCGATCGCGCTCACAGAACCACCCCGCGTTCACGCCCCAATCGACACGGATTCGAGCCCCCGGAAGTCACCGTGTCGATTGGGGCGTTCACAGCCGAGCCAACTCCTCGCGTTGCTCGAGGTCGCGCTGGAGGAAGACGGTGTCGGCGAGGCCGTGCTCGGCGATCTCCCGGTAGAAGCCGCATCCCTCGAGCAGCTCCTCATGGGTGCCGCGGTCGACGACGCGGCCCTCGTCCATCACCACGACCTCGTCGGCGAGTGAGACGGTGGAGAGGCGGTGGGCGATGACGAAGGTCGTGCGGCCGGCCATCGCTTCCTGCAATCCCGCCTTGATCGCCGCCTCGGTGGTCGCGTCGACGGCCGACGTGGCGTCGTCGAGGATCAAGATCCGCGGGTCGGCCAGTAGGGCACGGGCGATCGCCACTCGCTGGCGCTGCCCGCCCGAGAGGGTGAGGCCGCGCTCGCCCACGGTCGTGTCGTAGCCGCCGGGCAGGTCGCGGATGAACTCATCCGCCTGGGCGCGGCGGGCGGCTACTTCGATCTCCTCGCGACTGGCCTGCGGCCGGGCATAGGCGATGTTCTCGGCGACGCTGGCGCTGAAGAGGAAGCTGTCGTCGGCGACGAAGGCGACCTGCGAGCGCAGCGAGGCGACGTCGACCGTGCGTATGTCCACGCCGTCGACCAGCACCGACCCCTCGCCGGCGTCATACAGCCTGGCGATCAGCGCAACCAGGCTGGTCTTGCCGGAGCCGGACGGCCCGACCAGGGCCACCGTGCTCCCCGCGGCCACGTCGAGGTCGACGCCGCTCAGGGCCGCATCCGACGCATCCGACATCGACCCACCCTCAGCGTGGTCAATGTCGGGTGCGTCGGTGCGGTCGCCGCCATAGCGCAGGGTTACGTCGCGCAGTTCAACCCGCCCGCCGCCGGCCGGCAAGGCGGGCGCTCCGGGTGGGCTCTCGATCTGCGGCTCGCGGTCGAGCACTTCGAACAGCCGGTTGCCGGAGGCGATCGCCCGTTGTGCCATGCCCAGCGTCATCCCCAGCATCCGCATCGGGGCCGCCAGCATCACGACGTAGACGTAGAAGGCGGTGAAGGCGCCGAGGCTGAGGCTGCCGGCGACCACCTGGCGACCGCCGATGAGCAGCACCAGCGCTATCCCGAGCTGAGGGAGGAAGCCGAGCAGCGGCGAGAAGAAGGCCTGCAGGCGAGTCGAGTAGACGCTCTGGTCGAAGACGCGGGTGACGGCGCGCTGGAAGCGGTGCAGCTGGTGCTCCTCGCGAGCGAAGGCCTTGACGATGCGGATGCCGGAGACGCTCTCCTCCGCTTCGGCGGTCAGCTCGGCGAGACGCTGCTGCACCTCCTGCACGGCCGGCCGCGAGACGCGGTTGTACCGGGAGGAGGCGTAGACGACGAACGGGGCCGGGGCCAGCGCGATCAATGCCAACCAGGGCTCGAGCGCGAACATCACCGCGCTGGCGAGGACGATCGTCAGCAGGTTCTGGGTGATGAAGATCAGGCCGTAACCGAGGAAGAAGCGGATCGACTGCAGGTCGACGGTCGCCCGCGACATCAGCTGTCCCGTCTGCTGGCCGTCGAAGAAGCCCAGCTCGAGCCGCTGCAGGTGCCCGTAGAAGCGCCGGCGCAGGTCGAACTCGACCGCAAGCGAGACTTTCCCCGCCACCACCCGCCGCACGAGAGTCAAGCCCAGGCGCAGGATCCCAGCGGCGACGATCGCCAGCGCCAGTGGAAGCAGATCAGGCTGTTCTTCGGCTTGGATCGCGTTGATCGCGCGCCCGATCAGCCACGGGATCAACACCGTCATCCCCATCGCGGCCCAGGCGAACACCAGCGATCCCCAGAGCTGGCGACGGTAGGGACGAAGGAAGGCGGTCAGGCGGCGGTAGGTCCGCATCGAATCTCACTATACAAAGTGAAGTATTGGCGCCGTGCGGCTTGGGCCGAGCTAGTCGAACGCAGCAGCCTTGGCGCTGGGAACCTTGCCGCCGCTGCACTTCGGGCCCTGGCCGGAGCGGGGGAGGATCTGGAAATTGGTGACCGCGTGGACCGGAGTGGGGGAGCCGTCGTTCTGGGCGAGGGTGATGACGAGCCGGTAGAAGCCGGAGCGCAGGTCGTGGTAGTAGATCTCGGGCCTGGTTGCCGGCGAGTAGCTGCCCGCAGAGCCGATCCGCTCGGCTAGTACGCCGTTGGGGCCCGCGTACTCGGGGAAGTCGAAGGAGGCGCCGACCAGGCGACCTTTGCCGAACGGGCTGTCGATCGCTCGCTGGAGCTTCACCGGGTCGACGCAGTCGGGGACCCGGTTGAGCCCGAAACGGATGTGACCCTCACCCAGCTGCGGTTCGCCGCCGAAGTGACGTGGCGCCAGCTGGAAGTTGTCCAGGGCGACCTTGACCACGACCGCGTGGCTCGACTGCCGGGCGCCGTTGCGCGGGGAGATCACCTCCACGCTGGGGCGAGGAGTGTCCGTATCGCCGTCGGCCCGAGCGACAGTCCCGTCCTTGCCTCCGCCCAGGAGAAGGACGACGAGGGCAACGGCCGCCGCGGACCCGGCGGCGAGGAGGATCGAGGTTCTGCCTCGCATGCGGCCGGGACTTTACGCCTACCGACCTCATAGGCTCTCTCAGGATGAGTCCCGCTGCGGAATTCGCCTACAGGCTCGGCGCCGCCGCCCGCCGCCCGGCCAGCTGGTGGCAGCTGATCAAGTTCGGTCTCGTCGGCGGCTCGGGGTACGTGATCAACCTCGCCGTTTTCGCCCTGCTCAGCGCCGAGATCGGCCTGCACCACGTCCCAGCCGCGCTTGGCGCCTTCTGCGTCGCGGTGAGCAGCAACTTCCTTTGGAACCGGCACTGGACCTTCGCGGCTGCCGACGGCCATGCAGGGTTCCAGGCGGCCCGCTTCTTTGCCGTCAGCGTCGGCGCGCTGCTGGTCAACCTGGTCGCTCTCGAAGCCCTCCTGCTCAGCACCCCCCTCGGTGCGCTCCCGGCGCAGGCGATCGCGGTTGCGGTCGCGATGCCGTTCAACTTCCTCGGCAACAAGCTCTGGACGTTCGCGTAGCCCGGCTACTAAGGAGGGCTTGGCGAAACCCCCGCGCACGCCTGGCGGCGGCGGACACCGCGCGGTACGGCGTCCTCGGTCGGCCAAATAGCGCTGCTATTCGGCCTCCCTGCGTCCTTGTCCCGCTTGGTCCGGCGCTCGCCAGCCGCACACGCGGGTTTCGCCAAGCCCTCCTAGGGCTGTCCGCGCTCGCCGGGGCGGTTGAGCGCTAAGATTCCTGATCAATGCCGCAGGCCAGTGCAATCGATATTCCTTCCGACTGGTACCGCCGGGCGTTTCCCCCCGAGGAGACCACTCGTAGGCCGTGGGCGGATCAGACCGAGTCCGAAGTCGATCGTGCCCTCGCGATGCTCGGCGCGACGGGCTCGGAGCGGGTGCTGGACCTCGCATGCGGAACGGGGAGGCACTCGCTGGAGCTGGCGCGAAGGGGCTTCTCGGCTGTCGGCGTCGACATCTCGCGCGACCTGCTCGAGATCGCGGAAAAGGACGCGGAGGCGCAGTCAGTCGACGCCACCTTTGCCGAAGCGGACCTGCGCAAGCTGGACTTCAACGAGGAGTTCGATCTGGTACTCAGCCTCAACGACGGCGCCGTCGGCTACTTCGAGACCGAGGAGGAGAACCGCCGCACCTTCGAGGTCGTCGCGCAGGCGCTGCGCCCCGGCGGCGGACACCTGATGCAGCTTCCGAACGTCCTCTATGCCGAAACGCACCTGCCGCAGAAAACCTGGATCGAGGGCGACTCGATGATCGAACTGATCGACCACCGCTGGGACAGCCGGACCCGTTACTTAGAAGGGACGACGACCCCGATCCACTTTGGCGATGTCTTCGAGGGCGTCTCCCCGATTCCGTTCCGCCAGCGCCTTTACTCCGTCGAGGAGATCGAAGGCCTCTACGAGTCGGTCGGCATGACCCTGGCAAACGTCTTCAGGGGCAACGGCAAGCCGCGCCCCCCGAAGGACACGCAGTTCGAGCTCTTCGTCGCTGGCCGTAAGCTCTAGAAGCGCCTACCCCTACCAGGAGCCCTCCAGCCAGCGCAGCAGCTCCGGCATGCGGCTGCGCAGGTCGGGCTCCGGTGCGGCGAGCTCGGTCCTGGCGAGCTCTATCGCGGCACCGAGCGCGAGAGTTGCCCGCACCGGGCTCATGCCCAGCGAGGCCTCCAGGCGCTCGACGGCATCGCGGTTACCACGCAGGGACCAGAGCGCCGCTCGGGTGCCGGTTGGGTCGAGCTCCGCGAGGTCGACGATGGTCTCGACCGCCTCGCGGACCCGCTCCTCCGGCGGTGCCTCGGAAAGAGCTTCGAGCGTCCTCTCGACGAGCCGTTCGTCCAGCTGCCCGTCGACTACTCCCGTGACTCCTCTACCCTCTGTCATGTTGGGACCTCCTCTTCAGGTCTCGGCCAGGCCCCGGGGTGTCGCAAGCACCGCCGGGGCAGCTTTATGAGAGTTTTGCGAGTGTAGACTCGACCTAAGACGATAAGCGCCCGTTGCTCAATGGTCAAATTGTCTCGCTCGTGACGCACGGGAGCGCATGAGGAGCCAGGTAGATGAGCAGCGCAAGATCGAGCTACGACGCATCGACGATTGAGGCCGGGCGGCAGGCCGCGTGGGCGCAGAGCGGCGCCTTCGCGACGCCGGCGCCGGACGATGTAACCGGCCGCGGCATCTACATCAAGCCGTCCAGCCCCTTCACCTCGGGCAAGCTGCACATGGGGCACGTTCGCGACTACTCGATCGGCGACGCCTACGCCCGCTTCCGCCGCGCCCGGGGGGACGCCGTTCTCTTCGGCTTCGGCTTCGACGCGTTCGGCTTGCCGGCCGAGATGGCGGCGATCGAGCGCAAGGTTCCGCCGGCCGAGTGGGTGCAGGGCTGCGGCGAGCGGATGCTCGAGCAGATGAAGCGGCTCGGCTTCTCATTCGACTACGACCGCGTCTTCTACAGCTCCGACGAGGAGCA
This sequence comes from uncultured Solirubrobacterales bacterium, assembly GCA_963753585.1. Taxonomy (GTDB): domain Bacteria; phylum Actinomycetota; class Thermoleophilia; order Solirubrobacterales; family 70-9; genus VRUE01. The sequence continues at coordinate 554,683 of CAVWCU010000001.1, forward strand.
GTACCGCTGGTCGCAGTGGCTCTTCCTCGTTCTTCTCGAGGCCGGCCTGATCTACCGCGACGACACGACCGTCGACTGGTGCGACGGCTGCCGCACGACGCTAGCCGCGCTGCAGGTGGAGGACGGACGCTGCTGGCGCTGTCACAACGAGGTCCGCCTGATCCGCCGGCCGACGTGGTTCCTGCGCATCACGCCCTACCTGGAGGAGAACGACCGGAGCCTCCGCGAGCTCGAGGAGCGGGGTCAGTGGGACGAGATCTCCCTCTCGACCCAGCGGTACATCCTCGGCCGCAGCGACGGGGTCGAGGTCGAGTTGCCCGGTCCGGACGGAAGCGACTTCGAGGTGTTCACGCCCCACGGCGGTGCGGTCGCACAGGCGAGCTTCGTAGTGCTCTCCCCGCGCCACCCGAAGGTCGAGGCATGGGTAACCGACTCGGCCGTTCAGGAGCAGCTCGACGAGCTGCGCTCCGGTGGATGGGAGCGCAGCGCCCGCGACGCCAGGTCGGTGCCGGTCGTCGACACCGGTGCCTCGGTGCCGGCGCCGTGGGCGGCGGATCCCCTGCCGGTCCTGGTCTCGCCGATCGTCGACGCCCGTTACGGGCCCACGGCGGCGCTCGGCATCCCGGCCGCCGACGAGGCGGATGCGACGGTCGCGGAGCGCGTGCCGAGGCTGGGGGAGGGGCACGCGGCCGAGCCCGCTCCCGGGGCGCAACCCGACGCTCGACAGACGGTCCGCTACCGGGCCGCGGACTTCTCGATCTCCCGCCAGCGCTTCTGGGGCACGCCGATCCCGATCGTCCACTGCGATGCGTGCGGGGCAGTGCCGGTTCCCGAGGAGGACCTACCGGTCGTCCTGCCCCGCGACGTCGAGCCGACCGGCGAGGGCAATCCCCTGGCGGAGCTCGCCGGCTTCGTCGACGTGGCCTGCCCGCGGTGCGATGCACCCGCCAGGCGTGAGACCGACACCCTCGACTGCCACTTCGATGCACTCTGGCTGTGGGTCCCGGCAGCGGTCCCGCCCGAGGGCAGGGCCGAGTCCATGTTCGACCACCCGGAGCTGCGCACCTGGCTGCCGTCCGAGCGCCTCGTGGCCGGCTCCGACAGCGGCGGCTTCGTCTTCGACCAACGCGTCGTGACCAAGGCCCTGAGGGACATCGGCCCCTTCGCGTTCATGGCCGAGGGCGAGCCCTTCTCGGGATGTCTCTTCCACGAGATGGTGATCGCCGACGGGCGCAAGATGAGCAAGCACCTGGGCAACGTCGTCGATCCCGACGAGCTGGTCGAGCGCTACGGCGCCGACACCGTGCGCCTCGCCATCCTCTATGCGGCGGGTCCGGCGAAGACGCTGAACTGGAACGACAGCGCCCTGCGCTTCGCCGACCGCTTCCTGCGCAACGTCTGGGCCTACTCGCAGAAGCGCTTCGAGGGTGCCGCCGGGGCGCCGGAGGACCCGGAGGCGGCCGAGGACACCGCCTTCATGCGCGAGCGCCTGTGCAAATGGGTCGATAACGGCCTGGCCCGGATCACCGCCGATCTCGAGGAGCTGCAGATGCACAAGGCGGTCCGCAACGTCACGCGTCTCTTCGAGCGAATCCAGGATTTCGAGAAGCGCGTCGTCGCGCGTCGCGGAGAGCTCGATCGCGCAGACGCGGAGGCCCAGGTCGCGGCCCTGCTCCTGCTTGCGAGAGCGCTCATTCCCTTCGCGCCTCACGCCGGCGAGGCTCTTCTCCTCGCCGGAGGCGAGGACGCCGGGGAGCTCCCCGGGCCATGGCCGGAGAGGCTCGTCTTCCCGACCGCCTCCTCGGGTGCCGGTACGCTCTAAGAGTTTTGAACAAAAGTAGTTGACTGGTTGGCGCAAACCTGTTATGAATGGAATTGCTGACGATCAGCGCAGCGAAGAGGCGGGGTCCACTCAACGGAGGCTCGCCTGGCACGGCAAAGGGAGAGTCCGGTAAAGAGCCGCGACACGGCATCGGCACGCTCTGCTGACCCTTGTTGCCCCCGACCTCTTCCTGCGCACCTCTTGCGCGGCGGGTTGGATACCACACACCGCGCTCTACTTTGAATTCCGGCCCGACGACCTCTGCCGCCGGGGTTTGGGGTTGCTTGTGGCGCAATCGCCACACGGTGAAACCGTTTGCCTCTGTCGCGCGTTCTTCCCTTCAGGAGTACCAGAAAAAGTATGTTGAGTTTTCTATATGGGCTTCGCGGGAAGGATGGGCTGAAATGGGAGAGCAAGGGAAGCTGGAGGCCGCAGCGCGCGACGTCGCACGCCTGGCGGCCAGTGAGAAGGCATTTTGGGCCGGGCTCTGGGAGACCCCGATCCCGGACACGGTGCACGAGAGCGGGGTCGACGTGGTGCGCTTCGGCCCGATCCATGCGGCGTGCGTCGCGGAGGTGCCCAGGCATTCGGGGGTCAATTTCATCCTCGGCGCCAGCGAGGCAGGGGCCGTTTCGAACGGGCACCTGGGCGATGCGGTCCGCTGGCTCGAGACCAGGCGCTCTGCATGGAGCGACGATTGCGGCGTCGACTACCGCGTTCCCGTGATCCCCGGTCTGCCCGAGGCGGCTGCGGCGGAAGACTGGCTGCGGGGGCACGGACACATTCGCGACGACGGGGTGGCGAAGCTGGTCCGCGACGCGACCGAGCCGCAGTTCTCCCCGGCAGCGGACATCGAGGTGCTCGACTGGGAGGAGTGGGACGAAGGGTTCGGGGCGCCGCTCGTCGAGAGCCTCGGCCTCTCGACGGCAACCGAGACCTTCTTCCTCTGCCTACTGGGAGAAGAGGACTGGCGTTGCTATTGCGGCATCATCGGCGACGACCCGCTCGCCTACGTGGCGATGCACGTCGACGCCGGGGTGGCCTCGATCGCACTGGCGTCGCGGCACTACGCGGGTCGCGACGGAGACGGACAGCTCGCGGTGCTGCATCGCTGCATGGAAGACGCGATGGCTGAGGGCTGTGACGCGTTCGTCCTGGTCGACGCCGGTGGCGAACCGCCGGTGATCGATCGCGCGAGCCTCCTCCGGGCCGGCTTCGAAGTCGCCTACCGGGTGCCGAGCTGGCGCAGCCCCGCGCAGGTTGCGGTGTGAGCCGGCAGCGGTCAGCCGCTTTTGCGCAAAAAGACTTGACTGGTAGCGGGAGCGTGTGTTATACGTACACACGCTGACGACCAAAGCGTTTGCGAAGAGGTGAGAATCCCGGTCAGGGGCGACTCGCTTTGCGATGACTAAGGAGTTGTGTCGAGTCATGAGTCGAGAAGACGGACGTTTCAGGTGCACAAAGAAGGCGATGGCGCTGCGCGCACTGCCCCACCTCGAGCACGTAGCGCCGCCCACCGCGACGGCCGTTTCGCCCTCTCACCCCTTGCAGCTAGGCCCTCGGAGAGGGGGGGCGGCCATATAGCTGGCCGCAGCGCAGGTTCTTAGCCGTGGCCGGATCGATGGCCACGCCGAATTTGGGCCCGTCCCCGCGGAACGTGACAGCCGCTCGGACGGGCCCAATTCCTTTTAGGACCCGGCCAATGCACAAAGTTGGTTGATCGATTGCGGCGTGTCTGTTATACCCCTGGGTCCTATGCGGAGGTGCGATCGGAGCTGTGGTGGTGGCAGCGCCTTGGAGCGCCCAGTACCCTGCTCGGAGGAGATCGTCGATGCTGAGCCCTGAGGACCGAACCCGCTCCTGCGCGACCGAACTGGTCTGCCGCGATTGCGGCCGCCGCCTGCCGTTGCTCGATACGACGTCCAAGTGCCTTGGCTGCGGTAACGGGCTCGACATCGACTACGACTACGAGTTGGCCAGGGAGCGACTCGGCGAGATCCCGCCGGCCCAGCGGGAGATCAACATCTGGCGCTTCGAGGAGCTGCTGCCGATCGTCGACGCGAAGGCCCAGGCACGGGTTGGGCGCTACAGCGGCCGCACGCCGCTGATCCACGCCGACCGGCTCGGGGCAGAGCTGGGCCTGAAGAAGCTCTACCTCAAGGACGACAGCACCTCACGCCCCAGCCTCTCCTACAAGGACCGCGTGGTCTCGATGGCGGTCGCGCGCCTGCTCGAGCTGGGCAAGGACGAGATCGGCTGTGTTTCGACCGGCAACGTCGGCACCGCCGTCGCCTCGCTGGCGTCCAAGGCCGGTGTCACCGCCTACGTCTTCTACCCGTCGAACATGGAGCGCGGCAAGGCACGTGCCTGCCGGGCGCTGGGTGCCGCCGTCTGCCAGCTCGACGGCAACTACGACGAAGCCAACCGCGCCTGCCGCGAGCTGGCCCTCTCCAGCGGCATCCAGTTCGCCAACATCACCCTGCGGCCGTTCTACGCCGAGGGCGCGAAGACGGTCGCCTACGAGGTGGTCGAGCAGCTTGAGTGGGAGGCGCCCGACCACTTCGTCATCCCGGCCGCCGGCGGCACGCTCTCCTCGCGCGTGCACAAGGGGCTGGTCGAGCTCGAGACCGTGGGTCTGGCGGAGACCTCGGGGGTCAAGATCGACGTGGCCCAGGCCGAGGGCTGCAGCCCGATCGCAACGGCGATCAGCGACGGCTCCGGTGAGATCGAGCCGCAGACCCCGCACACCGCGGCGCACTCGATTGCGATCGGCGCGCCCGGCGACGGCCCGCTCGTGGTCGACGCGGTGACGTCGCGGGGTGGCAGCGCCGCGACGGCCAGCGACCAGGAGATCTTCGAGGCGATCGACTTGCTCGGCGCCACCGAGGGCATCCTCACCGAGCCTGCGGGCGGCACCACGATCGCCTGCACCGCAAGGCTCGCCAACGAAGGCAAGTTCGATCCCGACGACACCGTCGTCGCGATTGTCAGCGGCAACGGCTACAAGACCCTCGACGAGCATCCCGACAAGCCCTGGGCCGAAGGCGTCGCCTGCGACGTCGACGCGATGGGCGAGATGCTCGAAGAGTTCCGCCAGCATGGCGTCGGCGCCACGCTCGGCTGATTGACTCGTCAGTCAACCGCCGGGATATAGTTCCGGCATGTTCGAATACGGTGACGGGAAGTTCGTGCCGGCGGAGTTTCCGCCCCCGGTCGAGCCGCGCGAGGAGTTCGTAAAGCGCTCGCTCGACGGCGAGGACGAGCGGATCGAGATCGGCGTCGTGATCGTCGGCGGCGGCACCGCCGGGCTTGCCTGTGCCAACCGCCTGCTGCAGCTCCTGGCCGACGATCCGGAGACGATGGAGAAGCTCGGCGAGGTCCCAGTTGCCGTGATCGAGAAGGCGAAGACCTGCGGTGCCCACAACCTCTCCGGGGCGGTGATGCGGCCCGGGCCGCTGCAGGAGCTCTTCCCGGAGATGAGCCGGGAGCAGTGGCGCCAGGAGGGCTTTGCCTTCGGTGAGGTGGAGAAGGAGGCGATCTACGTCCTGCCCAGCGCCAAGACGCAAGATCCGCATCCCGCCGCCCCCGCCGCAGCGCAACCACGGCAACGAGGTGATCTCGGTCTCGGCCCTTTGTCGCTACATGCAGGCCCAGGCCGAGGAGGCCGGCGCCTACCTGCTGACCGAGACCGCGGCCACGCAGCTGATCGTCTCGGACGGCGCCGTCGTCGGCGTCCGCTCCGGCGACAAGGGGCGCGGCAAAGACGGCGAGGAGCTGGGCAACTTCGAGCCCGGGACCGACATCGCCGCCAAGGCGACCGTCCTCGCCGAGGGCTGCTGGGGCCACCTCACCGACGCCGCGGTGCGCGAGTTCGGCCTCGACGAGGGGCGCGAGCCGCAGGTCTGGGAGCTGGGCGTCAAAGAGGTCTGGAAGGTGGCCAAGCCGCTGGACCGCGTGATCCACACGCTGGCCGGCTGGCCGCTGAAGATATCCGCGCGCTACCACCAGATCGGCGGCTCCTGGATCTACCCGATGGTGGACGAGAAGACCGGCGAGGACCTGGTCTCGATCGGCTTCGTCCTCGACCTCGACTACGCCGACGCGACCAGCTCCGCCCACGACTTCCTGCAGCAGTTCAAGACCCACCCGATGGTGCGCGACATCCTCGAGGGCGGCGAGCGCGTCAGCTGGGGCGCCAAGGCGATCCCGGCCGGCGGCTACTGGGCGATGCCGAAGCTCTCGATGCCGGGTGCTGCGATCGTCGGCGACGGCGCCGGCATGGTCAACCTGGCGGCGCTGAAGGGCGTCCACTACGCGATCGTGGCGGGGATGCTCGCGGCTGAGCAGATCCACGCCGCGCTGCAGGCCGGCAGCGACGACTTCTCTGGATACGAGCAGGCGGTCGAGGACTCGATCATCCGCAAGGACCTCTACGAGCAGCGCAACACCCGCCAGCCCTTCCAGAAGGGCCTGCTCAAAGGCGGCCCCCTGGTCAACCTGATGATCGCCACCAAGGGCCGCTTCCCCGGCGGCCGCTGGAAGCTGCACCGCAACGACGCCCAGCCGATGTTCGTCGGCGATACCAAGGACGGCTACCCCCAGCCCGACGGCAAGCTCACCTTCGACAAGCTCTCCAGCGTCTTCATCACCGGCAACGCCACCCGCGACGACGCCCCCAACCACATCCGCGTCCAGAAGCAGGTCCCCCGCGAGATCGCCGAGACCTGGAAGTGGATGTGCCCCGCCGGCGTCTACGAGATCCCCGACGACGCCCCCGAGACCGGCGACGTCGACGTGATCGTCAACTACACCAACTGCGTCCAGTGCGGCGCGATCACGGCCAAGGGCGGCCGCCTGACGACGCCAGAGGGCGGCGACGGACCTCTGTACCAGAACACCTGAGCGACCCCTCCCTATGTGGGAATGTTTTGTCCGCGCGGCCTGGTAGGCTCGGCTGGGCTTATGGCGATTCGCATTGCCCTATGCGCCGTTCCCACGGCCATAATCGCAGGGTTGGTGCTCTTGCTTAACCAGCTCGACGCGAGTGCCGGCATCGCCGTCGCGGCCTTCGGCTTGGTCGCGGTCATGAGCGGTGTCGCCCTTGGCTATTTCGCGGATCGACTCCCCGAGATCCCCCGCGCTCGCCGGGCGCATCGGCTCATCTCGCATCACAGCGACTGAACTGGCGTCTCGCTCAATCTTTGCAATAAGGGGGAGGTGCGCCCACGATGACGATCAACTCGTGCTCTGCCGTAGTGGCCGCCGGCCGATCTGCGTTTCGAGGTCATAGGCGATTTCGACCAGCGCCTTCGTGTGCGCCATCATCGCTTGGCCGATGCCGTGGATCAGCTCCGACTGCGTTCGTCCAGGGCATGCCGCTCAAGAACTTCACGCCGAGTTGATTGCCGTTTCGCCGGACTCGTCGAAGGCGGTGGCTGAATAAAACGCGGTGCCTCGCGATGGGACTGACTGTCCCTCAAAGACACATGCCGAGGCCCACCACACGTTTTCACGGACTGCTCCCCTGGACGAAATACCTTCGTGCGGACGCTTAACGCAACGCGGTGAAAGGCGGGCCCTCACCGACCTTCGGTTGTTTGCTCCCTCCCACCCCCTCGCATAGGGTTGAGGAACATGGAGGCCGGAGAGGGAAGCAAACGAACCGCGGCGTCCGATGCCTGGATGCCCGCCAGGCTGATTCCGGTCGCAGGAATTCGGGGCCAGGAGGAGCAGGAGATTCGGGGAGCTTCCTCTCTCCTGGCGGTCATGGGCGCGGTGGATGAGTTTGGCCGCAGCCTACTCAAAGAAATCGGCGCGCCCGCTGGTCGAATCTCGACCTATACCGAGGTTCCGCTCAAGACGGCAGAGGGAAAGACTCTGCGACCCGACGGTGTGATCGTCGTGGAGCGAGGGCAGACGAGATGGCGGTGTTTGGTGGAGGTAAAGACCGACAACGCGCTCCTGCGGTCCGAGCAGATCAACGGCTACCTAGACCTAGCCCGTGAACACGGATTTGATGCCGTCATGACCATCTCCAACCAGATCACCGCTGGGCCGGAGGACGTGCCAGTCGAAGTAGACGGACGCAAGCTTCGTCGGGTTGCGCTGGTGCACCTTTCCTGGTGGAGGATTCTCACTGAGGCGGTTTTGCAGCATCAGCACCGCGGGGTCAAAGACCCAGACCAGGCTTGGATTCTCAACGAGTTGATTGCCTACCTGGCTCACGAAAAGTCCGGGGCTGTCGGCTTTGAGGACATGGGGAAACAGTGGGTCACCGTTCGCAATGCCGCTCGCGATGGAACGATCCGTGCGACCGACCCCGGAGTCCGGGACGTGGTGGATCGGTGGGAGCAATTCATGGAGTACCTGTGCCTGAGCCTCAGCCAGGAGCTTGGCGTCCAAGTTCTCCCAACTCAGTCCAAGAGCGGCACGGCCCTGAGTGAAGTGCTGCTGAGGACGCTTTGCGACGAGGGCAGGTTGTCCGGCTCATTTCGCGTCCCCGCCGCGGTTGGTCCTATCGAAGTTGAAGCCGACCTCAGGGCGCGGCAGACCCGTACCAACGTGAAGATCGGCGCTCCAAAGGATGGGCGGCCGTTGACGCGAGTAACTGGATCTTGAAGCAGCTGAAGAAGGCGCCAGACGACCTCCGAATCGAAGTCCAGTTCGCCCGAACAAAAGAGACGACGGCTCAGTTGCTTTCGGAGGCGAGGGAAGACGCAAAGCTCTTGCTCTCGCCGACTGATCCGAAGCGGGAGCCGAGGGCGTTCATCCTGTCTCTCGCCCGGCCACTGGGAACAAAGCGGGGCCGCGGCGAGCGCTCGTTCGTCCACGAGACTCAGCGCCAGGTTGTGAGCTTCTACGGTGATTTGGTGGAGAACCTGAAGGACTGGCAGGCGAAGGCCCCCAAGCTTCCCGAGGCCGAGGCGGGGGACGAATCGGTTAGCGAGGATGATCCGAGGGTGAGCGAATCGCCACCATCGGCGTTCCCGGCCGTTCGGCCGCCGGAGGGCACGCTGGGGTCGGAGTCGATCGCTCCGAGTTTCAGACCGGAGCCAGGTCCCCTGCCGTACGGCGAGTAGGGAGTCCACTTGCGGCGCAGGCGAACAGTCTCCGCTTGCCGCTGCGATGCCGGAGGAGGGACTCGAACCCCCGACACGCGGATTATGATTCCGCTGCTCTAACCAGCTGAGCTACTCCGGCGGGGAGTGGATCGTAGCGATGGAGGGGCGGCTCTCGCCAGGGGCGTGTTCCGTGGCGAATTAGGCCTTAGGCTTAGCCTTGGGACATGACGCAGGAGCTGGACAGGGCGGTTAGGACGGTTCTGCGGGATTGCCTGCGGATCGAACCGGGCGAAGAGGTGCTGGTGATCTGCAACCCGGTCACCGAGGACATCGGCGCCCTGATGAGGATCGAGGCCGAGGGGGATGGGGCGTTCGCCACCCTGGCGGTGATCTCCGAGCTCGACTCCAACGGGGCCGAGCCGCCGACGCCGGTTGCGGCTGCGATGGTCGCCGCCGAGGTCGTGCTGGCGCCGACGATCCAGTCGCTCTCCCACACCAACGCGCGCCGCGCTGCGACCCAGGCCGGCGTGCGGATCGCCACGCTGCCGGGCGTGACCGAGGACATGCTGGCGCGGCTGATGAACGCCGACATGCGCACCCTGCGGCGGCGAGGGGCGGCGATCGCGGCCGCGCTGCGCAGCGGCGAGGAGGCGCGGATCACCTGCCGGCACGGCAGCGACCTTCGGCTCGGGCTGAAGGACCGGATCCCGATCGCCGACGCCGGCGTGCTCAACGCTCCGGGCGCGTTCGGCAACCTTCCCTGCGGGGAGGCCTTCGTCGCTCCCACCACCGCCGAGGGGACGCTGGTCGTCGACGGCTCGATCGCCGGCGTGGGCAAGGTCGAGACCCCGGTCGAGTTGACGGTGCGCGACGGTCACCTCGCCGACGCCACCGGCCCCGAGGGCGCGGCCCTGCTCGAAATGCTGACCCTGCACGGCGAGGACGGCACCAACGTCGCCGAGCTGGGCATCGGCACCAACGAAGAGGCCACCCTGACCGGCAACATCCTCGAGGACGAGAAGATCCTCGGCACCGCGCACGTCGCCTTCGGCGCCTCGGCTGCGATCGGCGGCACCGTCCAGGTCCCCGTCCACCTCGACTGCGTGATCGTCGAGCCGACCGTGGAAGTGGACGGCAAGGAGATCGTCCGCGGCGGCCAGCTGCTCGTCTGACCCGGTGACGCCCGCCTTCCTCGCCGTCCCGAACGTCTCCGAGGGGCGGGACTCCGGTCGCATCGCCGGCCTGCAAAGTGCCTTTGCGCGGGGGGCTACCCTGCTCGACCTCCACTCCGACGCCGATCACCACCGCACCGTGCTCACCCTGGCGGCGGACCCCGCGCCGCTTCGCGACGCGCTCCTCTCGGGCGCCGCGCAAGCGATCGAGACCGTCGACATGAACGGCTACGACGGGCTGCACCCAGCGGTCGGGGCGCTCGACGTCTGCCCGGTCGTCTGGCTCGACCCCGTCGACCGCGACGCCGCCCGCGCGGAGGCGGTCGAGCTCGCGGCGCAGATCGGCGGCCTCGGCGTTCCGGTCTTTCTCTACGGCGACCTGGCCCGCCGCCCCGAGCACGCCGAGCGTGCCTACTTCCGCAACGGCGGGCTCGCCGAGCTCTGGCTGCGGATGGAGGGCGGCGAGCTTCACCCCGATCACGGGCCCGCCTTTCCCCACCGGACAGCGGGCGTGACGCTGGTGACCGCGCGGCCACCTCTGGCAGCCTTCAACGTCGAGCTCGACAGCGGTGACCCCGAGCTTGCCGGCTCCGTCGCCGCGGGCCTGCGCGAGTCCGGGGGTGGCCTGCCGGGTGTGCGGGCGCTGGGGCTGGTGCTCTCCAGCGGTCGCGCCCAGGTCTCGACCAACGTCCACGATCCCTTTGCCGTGCCGCTGGCCGAGGTGGTCGAGCGCGTCCGGGAGCTGGCCGCCCCGCTCGGCGCACGCCCAGTCGAAGCCGAGGTCGTCGGGCTGGTCCCGGCGGCGGCCCTCGCCGGCTATCCCTCCGACGTGCCGATTCGCGGCTTCGATCCCGCCGTGCAGACGATCGAGGCGCGCCTGCGGTCCGCCGCGTAGGGCCCCCGAAACGCTAGATTCAGCCCATGGCACAGACCAAGAAGAAGCGCCGCCGCAAGCACCGCGGCACCCAGGGAGGCCGTGTCGACGCCAACCGCCGGCCGTCGCGCCCGCGCAACCGCGCCGAGGCAAAAGCCCGCGCCCGCGCCGGTACCAAGAAGAAGGCCGCACCGCGCGGTGACCAGCCACCGACCTGGCGCAGCGCGATCACTCGCGGGCTGGTGGCGGCCGTCATCTTCACCGTCCTGCTCTTGCTGATCTTCAAACGCCCGCTCGGCTCCGCGCTCGGCCTCGGCGCCTTCATGCTCGCGTTCTACATCCCCGCGGGCTACTACATGGACATGCTGATGTGGCGACGCCGGGAGCGGGCGCGGATACGCGCTGCCGAACGACCGTGAACCTCGACATCCGCCAGCTCACGGTTGGCGCGATTGCCGAGAACTGCTTCATCGTCCGTCGCGAAGGCTCCGGCAAAGGGTTCGTCGTCGATCCCGGTGAGGAGCCGGACCGGATCCTGGCCGAGATCGACGAACTCGGGGTAAAGATCGAGGCGATCCTGGTCACCCACTGCCATTTCGACCACATCGGCGCCGTCGCCCCGGTTGCGAAAATGACCGGTGCCCCCGTCTACTGCCCGAAGCTCGAGGTCCCCGTGCTCGCCGACATCATGTCCTTCGTGCCGGTGCCCGGCTTCGGCCCTTACGAGAGTTATGAGGCTGACGTGGCGGTGGAGGGCGGTGAGAGCCTCGAGCTGGCAGGGCTCACCCTCGACGTCATTTTCACCCCGGGCCACAGCCCCGGCCACGTCACCTACTCGGTGCGCGACCACGACACGATCTTCTCTGGCGACGTGCTCTTCCAGGGCTCGGTCGGGCGGGTCGACCTGCCGGGGGGAGACGGGCCGACCCTGATGCGGTCGATCCGCACCCTGGTCGAGTCCCTCCCCCCGGAGACCGGTGTGTACCCCGGGCACATGGGTGTCACGACGCTGGGGGCCGAGCTGGCGACGAACCCCTTTCTCGCCCAGCTCTCAGGGTAGGGCGCCGGCCGGTAAGGTCGCGTCACTGTGGCAGGAATCAAGTACCAAGCCCCTCGCGGGACGTTCGACGTCTTGCCGGCGGCTGCTCGCACGCGCGAGAGGATCGCGAAGACCGCCGCGACGATCTTCGCTCGCGCCGGCTACGAGCCGATCGCCACGCCGAGCTTCGAGGACACGGAGCTGTTCGAGCGGGGCGTCGGCCACTCCACCGACATCGTTCGCAAGGAGATGTTCACCTTCGAGGACAAGGGGGGGCGCAGCCTCACCCTGCGTCCGGAGGGGACCGCGCCGATCTGCCGCGCCTATGTCGAGCATGGGATGCACAAGCTCGCGCAGCCCGTGAAGCTTTCCTACGCCGGCCCGTTCTTCCGCCACGAGCGCCCCCAGGCGGGGCGCTACCGGCAGTTCCACCAGCTCGGGATCGAGGCGATCGGCAGCGACGCGCCGCTCGCCGACGCAGAGGCGATCGGGCTGTTCGCCGAACTCGTCGCCGAGCTAGGTGTCCCCGGGGTCGAGTTGCGGCTGGGGAGCCTGGGTTCGCTCAGCGCCCGCGAGGCGTACCTGGAGGAGCTGAAGGCGTATCTGCGCGCCCACGAAAGCGAGCTGTCCGGGGAGGCGCGCGAGCGGATCGACGCCAACCCGTTGCGCGCCTTCGACTCCGACGACGAGGACACCCGCGCGGCGATGGCGTCGGCGCCGAAGCTCCTCGAGCGCCTCGAGGACGAGGACGCCGCGCATTTCGCGGAGGTGCGAACTCTGCTCGACGCCGCGGGAGTCGAGTACGAGATCGACCCGACGTTGGTGCGCGGCCTCGACTACTACACGCGGACGATCTTCTCCTTCGTCTGTGACCGTCTCGGCGCCCAGTCGGAGATCGGCGGCGGCGGTCGCTACGACGGCCTGGTCGAGCAGCTGGGCGGGCCGCCGACGCCGGCGATCGGGTGGGCCGCGGGAATCGAGCGGATCGCGCTGGCGCTCGATGAGGAGGAGGTGTCTGCCGGGCGAGACGTCTTCGTCGCCACCGCCGAGGAGGAAGGCGACCGCCGCGCGCTGGCCCTGCTCCTGGCAGGGGAACTGCGCAAGGCGGGGCTCTCGGCCGAGGTCGACCTGGGTGGGCGCGGCCTCAAGGGCCAGCTCAAGCACGCCGACCGCCTCGGCGCACGCCGCGTGCTGATTCTCGAGGGCGCCGGGGCGGCCCAATTGCGCGACATGCAAAGCGGCGAGCAGCGCCCGGTCGACACAGGCAACCTGATCGAGGAGATCACAGGGGGACGGGCATGACCGAGTTCCCGGCACTGCAGCCGAATGGATACCGCGACGCGTGGTGCGGCCAGGTTCTACCCGACCGGGTCGGCTCCGAGGCCCGCGTCGCCGGCTGGGTCCACCGTCGCCGCGACCACGGCGGCCTGGTCTTCGTCGACCTGCGCGACCGCACCGGCATCGTCCAGCTCGTCTTCAACCCCGATGAGGCCGGCGGCGCCTTCGAGCTCGGGCACGAGCTGCGCGCGGAGCACGTGCTGTCGGCGACCGGCACCGTCGTCCAGCGCTCCCCCGAGACCGTCAACGCCGAGCTGCCGACGGGAGAGGTCGAGCTGAAGGTGAGCGCCGCGGAGCTGCTCGCCGAGGCCGAGACGCCGCCCTTCCAGATCGAGGGTTTCGCCGGCGAGGTGGGCGAGGACTCGAGGTTGCGCCACCGCTACCTCGACCTGCGGCGCGAGCAGATGCGTGAGGCGCTCGAACTCCGGCACCGGGTCGTCGCGGCGATACGCGAGTTCTTCGACGGTGAGGGCTTCCTCGACATCGAGACGCCGATGCTGACCCGCTCGACGCCCGAGGGCGCGCGCGACTTCCTCGTCCCCAGCCGCCTCCAGCACGGCTCTTTCTACGCCCTGCCCCAGTCCCCGCAGCTCTTCAAGCAGCTGCTGATGGTGGCCGGCTTCGAGCGCTACTACCAGATCCCGCGCTGCTTTCGCGACGAGGCGACCCGGGCCGACCGCCAGGCCGAGTTCACGCAGCTCGACGTCGAGATGTCCTTCGTCCAGGCGGAGGACGTGATCGAGCTCAACGAACGGATGCTCGCGCACGTCTTCGAGCGGGTCGACGGCCCCCCCGTGAAGCTGCCGATGGAGCGGATGCCCTACGACGAGGCGATGGAGCGCTTCGGGACCGACCGGCCGGACCTGCGCTTCGGCCTCGAGCTGGTCGACCTCGGCGAGGCGCTGCGCGAGACCGAGTTCAAGGTCTTCCGCTCGGTGATCGAGGGCGGCGGAGCGGTGCGGGGGCTCAACGCGGGCCGCCGTGAGATGCCCCGCTCCGAGCTCGACGGGCTTATCTCGCGCGCCCAGGAGCTGGGGGCCAAGGGCCTCGTCTGGGCATTTCGCGAGGGCGAGGGATGGCGCTCGCCGACGGCGAAGTTCCTCTCCGAGGAGGAGCTGCGCGAGCTCAACGAGCGCCTCGGTGCCGAGGAGGGCGATCTCCTGCTGCTGGTGGCCGACGAGCGGCCCGTCACCGACGCGGTCCTCGGCCAGATGCGGATCGACCTGGCCGAGCGCTTCGGCCTGATCGAGGAGGGCGAGGACCGCCTGATCTGGATCGTCGACTGGCCGCTGATGGAGTGGAACGCCGGGGAGGGTCGCTGGGACGCCCTGCACCACCCGTTCACGGCACCGGCCGGCGAGTTCGACCCCGAGGACCCGGGTGCGGCCCGCGCCCTCGCCTACGACGTGGTCTTGAACGGCCAGGAGCTGGGCGGCGGCTCGATCCGGATCAACCGTGCCGACACCCAGAAGGCGGTCTTCGCGGCGCTCGGGATCGACGCCGAGGAAGCGGAGGCGCGCTTCGGCTTCCTGCTCGAGGCGCTGCGCTACGGAGCCCCGCCGCACGGCGGCATCGCCTACGGCATCGACCGCATCGTGCAGCGCCTGTACGGGGCCGAGACCATTCGCGACGTGATCGCCTTCCCCAAGACCGCGTCGGGATTCGACCTGCTGACCGGCGCTCCAGCGCCCGTCGACGAGATGCAGCTGAAGGAGCTGGGGATCTCGATTCACCAGCGCAAGCTCGCCGGCCACTAGGCACGAGATGCGCTTCTTCGGTCGGATTCGAGCTGTGTTCAAGTCGGCACCCGGCCCCGGAGCGACGCCGATCCACGTCGACGACCCCAGCTTCGACAGCTGGGAGGTGGTTCGCGACTTCGTCGACGTGCGGACGGCTCGGGCCTGGCGCCAGGCCCTGGAAGAGGGGGGCATCGAGGCGGTCCTCACCGCCGACTGGCCGCTCGATCGCTTCGGCCGCGGCGACATCGCGCTCCGGGTTCAGCCCGACGACTGGAGCGAGGCGGAGCTGCTGCTCTCCAATCTGGACCTGGACGATTGACGCAGGCAAAAGAGGCTCCAGCCCGCCGGTACCGCCTCTGGCTTTGATCCCTTGAAGTAAAGGGTGGGGGCCTCCTCGCAATCCCAAGGGACCGAGAGAGATCAGCTCCCGCGCCGTTTGTGTTGGGTCAAACGGTGAGGCGGCTCGCGCACGGGCTCGAGCCTCAGCGCAACCGTACCACCGCACGGGTCCTGGCACCATAGGTGCGGATGTCAATCGATCGCGAGCTATTCGAGGCTTACCTGCAGGATTCGAGCCGGAACGGACCGGCCCCTGACGGCGCCTTCACCGGGGCGGCGGGTGGGGCCGCTTGCGGGGACCTCTCTCGAGTATCTCTCGTGGTTGAGGACGGCGTCGTCGCTGGGGTGACCTTCGACACCGAGGGGTGCGGGGCGACTCGGGCCGCGAGCGCTGCGGTGGCCGAGATGGTCGACGGGGCGGCGGTGCTGGACGCGGCGCGGATCGGAACCGAGGAGGTCGAAGGGGCGATCGGGGGATTGACTCCGGCCAAGCGGCACGCGGCGCAGCTGGCTGCGGATGCGTTGCACCGGGCTCTGGCGCAGGCGGCCGCATCGTCGAAGAGGCTCGCCGGGGTGAGCGGCGACCGGGTGCTCGTCGCGATGTCGGGCGGGGTCGACAGCGCCGTGGCTGCGTTGCTGGAGCGGGAGCGCGGGGCGGAGGTGGCCGGGGTCACGCTGAAGCTCTGGGCCGACCCGCAGACCGACGGGGCGAAGGCGTGCTGCTCCCCGGAGGCCGTGCTCGGTGCCCGCTCGCTTGCCCACTCGCTCGGGATTCCGCACCTGACGCTGGATCTCGAGGAGGAGTTCCGCCGGCGCGTCGTCGCCGGGTTCGTCTCCGGCTACGCGGACGGTACGACACCCAACCCGTGCATCGCCTGCAACGGCGAGGTGCGCATAGCGGCAATGGTCGACCTCGCCGAGCGGGTCGGCGCGACCCACCTCGTCACCGGCCACTACGCGCGCATCGTCGAAGACGGCGACGGGCCGTTGCTCGCAGCCGCGTCCGACGCCAACAAGGACCAGAGCTACATGCTGGCGGCGCTACCGCCGGGGTTGCTGCGGCAGGTCCGATTTCCGCTCACCGAGCTGACCAAGCCCGAGGTTCGCGAGATCGCAGCCCGCCACGGCCTCGCCGTCGCCCGCAAGCCCGAGAGTCAGGACCTCTGCTTCCTCTCCGGCCAGGGCAAGGCCGATTTCCTGCGCCGCCACGGCGGCCTGCGCGAGCGGGAGGGGGACCTGGTCGACCGCTCGGGCCGCAAGGTCGGCCGCCACCGCGGTCACCACCACTTCACCGTCGGCCAGCGCCGCGGCATCGGCGGCGGGGCCGATGAGCCGATGTACGTGCTTGCCACCGACGCTGCCGCCAACACGGTCACGGTCGGCCCGCGCCGGGAGCTGATGGCGGAGACGGTGCGGGTCCGCAACGCGGTTCTGCACCGCGACGGTGCCCGGGTCGACGCGGTGCGCCTGCGCTACCGCGCGAGCCCCGTCCCCGCTCAGATCGGCGCGGCGCCCACCGGCCAACATCCACGGCTCGAGATCCAGCTCGAAGAGGCGTTCGCCGGCGTCTCGCCCGGGCAGACGGCCGTGCTGCTGGCTGGCGAGGCCATCGTCGGCCACGGCACGATCGCCACCGCCGGCTGAGGCGGCACCCAGCGCCGCCCGGAGACCTTAGGCTCCCGTCCATGAAGGCGACCGAGATCCGCCAGACCTACCTCTCCTTCTTCGAGGAGCGAGGGCACAAGATCGTGCCCTCGGCCTCGCTCGTCCCCTCCGTGCTCGACCCGAGCGTGCTACTGACCACGGCCGGGATGCAGCCCTTCAAGCCGTACTTCCTCGGCCGCGAGGAGCCGCCGGCCCGCCGCCTCGCCGACGTGCAGAAATGCTTCCGCACCACCGACATCGAGGAGGTCGGCAACACGGCCCGCCACCTCACCTTCTTCGAGATGCTCGGCAACTGGAGCTTCGGCGACTACTTCAAGGAGGAGTCGATCCCGTGGGGTTGGGAGCTCTCGACGCAGGGCTTCGGCATGGACCCCGAGCGGATCTGGGTCACGGTCTTCGGCGGTGACGAGGAGCTCGGGCTGGGCCCCGACGAGGAGGCGATCGAGGTCTGGCGCCGGGTCGGGGTTCCCGACGAGCGGATCGTCCGCCTCGGCCGCGAGGACAACTTCTGGCAGGCCGGCCCGACGGGGCCCTGTGGCCCGTGCTCGGAGCTCTATCTCGACCGCGGCGAGGCCTTCGGTGCCCCGGGCGAGCGCCCCGGCGACGACACCGACCGCTTCCTCGAGTTCTGGAACCACGTCTTCATGACCTACGACCTCGGCTCCGACGGGTCGCTGGCCGAGCTGCCGATGCGCAACATCGACACCGGCATGGGCCTGGACCGGATGGCGGCGGTCCTCCAGGACGTCCCGTCGGTCTTCGAGACCGACCTGATCCGGCCGCTGCTCGACCTCGCCGAGGAGATGTCAGGACGCTCCTACGGGGAGGACGCGGCCGTGACCCGGGCGATGCGGATCGTCGCCGACCACTCGCGCGGGGCCTCCTTCCTGATCGCCGACGGCGTCGTGCCCTCGAACGAGGACCGCGGCTACATCCTGCGCCGGATCATGCGCCGGGCGATCCAGCAGGGGCGCACCCTCGGTCTCGAAGCGCCCTGGCTGGGCCGTTTCGCCGAGTGCACGATCGAGGTCATGGGCGAGGCCTACCCGGAGCTGGCGGCCGAGCGCGGGACGATCGCGCGCTGGGTCGGCGACGAGGAGGAGAGCTTCGGCCGCACGCTGGAGCGCGGCAGCGTGCTTCTGGAGAAGCTTGTTTTCGAAGCGAGGGAGTCTGGAACCTCCTGGATCGACGCCGCTGCTGCCTTCGAACTACACGACACCTACGGCTTCCCCTACGACCTGACCAAGGAGCTGCTGGCGGAGCAGGGACTCTCGGTCGATGACGGCGGCTTCGAGGAGCTGATGGAGGAGCAGCGCCAGCGCGCCCGCACCGGTGCCGCCACCGCACACGGCTCCGAGGACCGCCACGAGCGGGTGATCGCCTTTGCCGGCGAGACGGCACCCACCCGCTTCGTCGGCTACGAGACCCTGCGCGCGACGACCGGCCTGGCCGCTGTCGAGAGCGACGATGGGCGTGCGCTGGTGAAGCTGGAGGAGAGTCCCTTCTACGCCGAGGGCGGCGGCCAGGTCGCCGATTCCGGCGTGCTGCGCTGGGAGGGGGGCGAGGCGCGGGTGCTCGACGTCTATCGGGTTGGCGAAGACCAGGCGCTCGAGGTTGAGCCGGCCGGAGAGATCGACCCGGCGACCGCCGTGGAGGCCGTTGTCGACCGCGAGACCCGTCACGCGACGATGCGCAACCACACCGCCACTCACCTGCTGCACGCGGCACTGCGTGAGCGGCTCGGCACCCACGTTCGCCAGGCCGGGTCCGCTGTCCGGCCCGACAAGCTGCGCTTCGACTTCACCCACGGCCAGGCGCTCGGCGGCGAGGAGCTTCGCGCGGTCGAGAACCGGGTCAACGAGTGGATCAAGGCGAGCCAGCCGGTGCGCTGGCTGGAGATGGAGCGCACGGAGGCCGAGCGTCTCGGCGCGATGGCGCTCTTCGGCGAGAAGTACGGCGAGTGGGTGCGGGTGGTCGAGGTAGAGGGCGTCTCCCGCGAGCTCTGCGGCGGTACCCACGTCGCCAACACCGCGGAGGTCGGCATCTTCAAAATCTCCTCGGAGGGCTCCAGCGCCGCCAACGTGCGCCGGATCGAGGCGCTCACCGGCCCCGCCGCGATCGACTGGTTCCGCGAGCGCGAGGACCGTCTGCGCGAGGTGGGCGACCTGCTCGGCGCTCCGCAGGACCCCCTCGCAGGTGCCCGCCGCGCCGCCGAGCGCCTGCGCGAGGCCGGCGCGGGGGCGCAGGAGGCCCAGACCCAGGCCCTTGGCGAGGAGGCGGAGCGGCTCCTCGGCGAGGCGGCTGATGCCGGCGACGTCAAGGCGGTCGTCTCGGGCGTGCCGCTGGCGGATCAGAGGCAGATGCTCGAGCTCGCCAACCGGGTCCAGTCCAAGCTGGGCGGCGACTCGGCGATCGTCCTCGGCGGGGCAGCGGAGGGCAAGGTCGCCCTGGTGGTCCTCGTCTCAAAGGGCGCGGTCGAGCGGGGGCTCTCCGCGTCCGAGATCGTTCGCGAGGCAGCCGCGGTCGTCGGCGGCGGGGGTGGCGGTCGCGACGACATGGCCCAGGCCGGCGGCAAGGACCCCGCCAAGCTCGACGAGGCGCTGGCGACCGCGCGCCGGGCGATCGAGCGAGAGGTCGGGTAGCGGTAGGTGCGTGTGCTCGCGCTGGACCACGGCACCGCGCGGATTGGCTGTGCGATCTCCGACCCGAGCGGGACCCTGGCGACGCCGATGGCGGTGATCGAACCACCCGAGGCGCGTGCGGTCGCCGAGCTCGTCGCCGAGCACGGGGTCGAGTGCGTAGTCGTCGGCCTGCCCCTGCACCTGAGCGGCGAGGAAGGCAGCCAGGCGGCCCTGGCCCGGACCTTCTGCGGAGAACTGGAGGCGATCCTCGACGTCCCGGTCGAGACCTACGACGAGCGGCTGACGACCCGGATGGCCGAGGCGAGCAGGCGCGAAGGCGCCGCGGCGCCGCCGGACTCGATCGCCGCCGCCCACCTGCTCCAGGCATACCTGGCCGGTCGCGCCGCGATGGAGGAGGGCGACGATGAGTGAGGAGCATGCCGCCGCCGAACGCGAGCAGCGGCGTCGTGAGCGCGAAGCGCGCCGCGCCGAGCGCGGCGGCGAAGCGCCGGCCGCGGTCGATCCGTCCGGCTCCTCGAAGCCACCCAAGCCTCCGAAGTCACCCAAGGCACAGAAGGAAGGGCCCCCCGGCTCGTCCGGCCGCCGCCTCGGCATCGCCGTCGGGGTCGCGGCGATCGTCCTCGGCGTGGTTGTGATCGCGGCGTTCGCCTACCGCCACTTCAACCGCGAGACGCCACCGCCGGTCGTGATCAGGACGATCACGGTGACGGTGCCCGAGGGCTACACCCGTGCCCAGACTGCCGAGCTCGCCAAGGACGAAGGGCTGCGCGGCAGCTATGAGCGGGCAAGCGTCCGCTCTCCGTATCTGGACCCGGCCAAGTACGGCGGGAAGGATGCCGAGAGCCTCGAGGGCTTCCTCTTCCCCGACACCTTCGAGCTGGAAAGGCGCGCCGAGGCCGCGACGCTGGTCCAGTTGCAGCTCGAAGACTTCAAGCGGCGCATCAAGGGGGTCGACATGAGCTACGCGCGCTCGAAGAACCTCACTACCTACGACGTGGTGACGATCGCCTCCCTGGTCGAGGAGGAGGCGCAGCTCGCCGGCGAGCGCCCACTCATCGCCGCCGTGATCTACAACCGCCTGCGGGAAGGGATGCCCCTCGGCATCGACGCGACGATCCGCTTCGCTACCGGCAACTACACCGAGCCGCTGACCGAATCCGAGCTCGCCGTCGAATCTCCGTACAACACGCGACTCAACGCCGGCCTGCCGCCGGGGCCAATTGGCAGTCCCGGCCTCGCTTCGCTCGAAGCGGCGGCGCGGCCGGCCAGGGTCGACTACCTCTTCTACGTGGTCGAGCCGGGCAGCTGCGGCAAGCACGCCTTCTCCTCGAGTGAAGCCGAGTTCCAGCGCGACGTCGAAAGCTACAACTCGGCCCGCGAAGCGGCCGGCGGCAACTCGCCGGACAGCTGCGGGGAATAGACGTGCCGCGGCTCGCCGTCCTCGGACACCCGGTCGGCCACTCGCGCTCGCCCGCGATGCAGGGCGCGGCGCTGGCCGAGCTGGGGCTGGGGGGGGAGTGGAGCTACGAGGCGATCGACGTCGCTCCGGACGCCTTCGAGGCGCGGGTGCGATCGATGCCGGGCGAAGGATTCGCCGGCGCCAACGTCACGGTGCCGCACAAGGCCGCGGCGCTCGCCCTCGCCGACGAGCTCTCCGAGACCGCCCGTGAGATCGGCGCCGCCAACACGCTGGTCTTCGCAGAGGACGAGATCCGCGCGGAGAACACCGACGCCGAGGGGCTGCTGCGCGCGCTTCCGGGTTCGCCGGCCGGCAAGCGGGCGCTCGTGCTCGGCGCCGGTGGCGCCGCCCGCGCCGTCGTCTGGGCTCTGCTGCGCGAGGGCGCCCGGGTGGCCGTCTGGAACCGAACCGAGCTGCGCTCGCGCAACCTCTGCGCCGAACTGGGGGGCGACCCGGTCGCCGACCCGGAGCAGGGGACGTTCGAGGTGATCGTCAACTCCACCGCGGTCGGCCTTGGTGGCGAGGACCCGTTCGCGGAGCTGCCACTCGACCCGGGCGGCTTCGGCGCAGCTCAGGTCGTCGTCGACATGGTCTATGGCGCCGAGCCGACCGCACTGCTGGGCGGCGCCGAGGCTGCCGGCGCCACCGTCGTCGACGGTCTGGAGATCCTCGTCCAGCAGGGCGCCCTCTCCCTCGAGATCTGGACCGGCCGCAAGCCCCCCCTCGACACGATGCGCGCCGCCGCCCGTTCGATCCGCCGATAGCCTTGGCGGCCTGATGAGCGGGTTTCGATTCACGACTGCGGGCGAGTCGCACGGGCCGGGGCTCGTCGCGATCGTCGAGGGAATGCCGGCAGGCCTCGAGCTCGACCGCGAGGCGCTCGACCGCGACATGGCTCGCCGCCAGCTCGGCCATGGCCGCGGCGGGCGGATGAAGATCGAGACCGACGCCGTCGAGGTCCGCTCCGGCCTGCGCCACGGCCGCACGCTCGGCAGCCCGATCGCCGTCCTCGTCGCCAACCGCGACTACGCCAACTGGGAGGAGCGGATGAACCCCTGGCCGGTCGAGGCCGAGGTCGACGAGGTTCACCTGCCGCGGCCGGGGCACGCCGACCTGGTCGGCGCCCAGAAGTACGGGCACGAGGACATACGCAACGTCCTCGAGCGCGCCAGTGCCCGCGAGACCGCCGCCCGCGTGGCGGCCGGCTCGATCGCCCGCGGCTTTCTGGCAGCGCTCGGAGTCAGCGTCCACAGCCACGTGCTGCAGATCGCCTCGGTCCTCGCCCCCGAGAAGCCCGATCTCGGCCCCGGCGACTTCGCCGACGTCGACGATGACCCCGTGCGCTGCCTCGACCCCGAGGCCAGCGCGGCGATGGTCGCGGAGATCAACCGCCTGCGCAAGGCAAACGAGAGCCTCGGCGGCAGCTTCGAGGTGCGCGCTTTTGGCCTCGTTCCCGGGCTCGGGTCTCACATCTCCTGGGAAGACCGGCTCGACGGGCGCCTCGCCGGCGCCGTCGCCTCGATCCAGTCGGTCAAGGGAGTTGCGATCGGCGAAGCCTGGGACGTCGCCGGGCGGCCTGGATCGGAGGCTCATGACGAGATCTTCTGGTCGCAGGAGCGCGGCTACTACCGCGAGACGAACCACGCCGGTGGTCTCGAGGGCGGCATGACCAACGGCCTGCCGCTCTCCGTGCGCGCGGCGATCAAGCCGATCTCCACGCTGACCAAGCCGCTGCGCTCGGTCGACACCGAGACAAAGGAGCCGGCGCAGGCGCTGCGCGAGCGCACCGACTCGACCGTGGTGCCCGCGGCCGCGGTCGTCGCCGAGGCGATGGTCTGCCTCGTCCTGGTCCGCGCCTACCGCGAGAAGTTCGGCGGCGACCACATCGACGACGTGCTCGCCGCAGTCGAGGCCTACAAGCAGCGCATCGACTTCCGGGGCTGAGCGATGAAGCCCGCCCTGGTCTTCATCGGCTTCATGGGGGCTGGCAAGAGCACGGCGCTCGCTGCGGCGCGCGAGGCCGGGTTGGAGACGGTCGAGGTCGACGCGCTGATGGAGGAGGCGCTCGGCAAGCCGATCCGGGACGCCTTCGAGGAGGACGGCGAGGCCGCGTTCCGCGAGCGTGAGGCCGAGGTGGTCGGCGCGCTTCTGGAGCAGGCCGACGGCGGGGCGATCGCGCTCGGCGGCGGCAGCGTTCTCTCTGAGCGGGTCCGGGTGGCGCTGGACCGCCACGTGGTCGTCTGGCTCCAAGTCGAAGCCGCACAGGCCTGGGAGCGGATCGCCCGCAGCGACCGCCCGCTGGCGACGAGCGCCGATGACGTCGCGCGTCTTCTGGAAGAGCGGCTGCCGCACTACGAGGCCCTCGCCGACGCGATCGTGCCGGCCGGGGAGCGCGAGATGATCGCCCGCGCGATGCCCTCGCTGCTGGCGCTTACGGAGCTGCCGGCGGGGACGAGGATGCTCTGGGCGGCGAGCGCCTCGGGGGAGTACCCGGTCTTCGTCGGGTCCGGCCTGCTCGGCAAGGGCGAGTGGCCCCTGCCCGGGCGTCGCTTCTGTGTCACCGACCGGACCGTGGGGGCCCTCTACGCCGAGCCCCTCGAACCGTTCGTCGCCACGGTCGAAGTCGAGCCGGGGGAGTCGGCGAAGACGATGGCCGAGGCCGATCGGGTGCTGGGCGAGCTGGCCCGTGCCGGGATGACCCGCGAGGATCACGTGGTTGCCCTCGGCGGCGGCGTGGTCGGCGACCTGGCCGGCTTCTGCGCCCATGTCTACCAGCGCGGCGTTCCCGTGATTCAAGTGCCGACGACCCTGGTCGCCCAGGTCGACTCGGCCTACGGCGGCAAGACCGGAGTCGACCTGCCCGAGGGCAAGAACTACGCCGGCGCCTACCACCTGCCCGCGGCGGTCCTCGTCGACATCTCGACTCTGGTCAGCCTGTCGCGGGAGGAGCTCGCCGCCGGCTTCGTCGAGGTGTTGAAGACAGGACTGCTGGCCGGAGAGGAGCTCTGGGAGCGAGTGCGCTCGATCGATCCAATCGAGCCCGGCGATCTCGGCGACCTGATCTTCGCCTGCGCCCGCCACAAGTGCGAGATCGTCGCAGCCGACGAGCGCGACGCCGGTTTGCGCCAGGTGCTCAATCTCGGCCACACGGTCGGCCACGCGATCGAGGCCGCGAGCGGCTACGGGCGTTACCGCCACGGCGAGGCGGTCGGACTCGGTCTGCTGGCGGCGCTGCGGCTCTCCGGCGCGGACGAGCTACGCGAGGAGGTCGAGTCGGTCCTGCGCCGCCACGACTTGCCGGTCGCCCTCGACCCCGGGGTCGGCGTGGATGAGACGCTTGTCGCGCTGGGGCGAGACAAGAAGCGCATCGCGGCGGGCGTCGGCTTCGTCCTCCTCTCCGAGCCCGGCAAACCCCGCACGGGCGAGCTGGTCGATCCGGCTAAGGTCCGCGCAGCCGTGGAGGAGCTGATCCAGTGACCACCGCCCACAACCGCGTCGCCGTCTTGCACGGCGTCAACTTCGACATCCTCGAGCGCCGCGACCCCGAGGTCTACGGCGGGCTCTCGCTCTCAGAACTGGAGCGGAAGATCGGTGGCTGGGCACGCGAGCTCGGCCTGGAAGCGATCTTCTTCCAGACCAACTCCGAGGGTGAGTTCGTCGAGTACCTGCACCGGGTGCCGGAGCTGGCCGACGCCACGCTCGTCAACGCCGGCGCCTGGTCGCACTACAGCCGGGCGATCGCCGACGCGCTGGACGTCGCCCGCCTGCCCGCGGTCGAGGTCCACCTCTCCGACGTCGAGGCTCGCGACGAGTGGCGCAAGCTCTCCGTCTTCGACGGTCTGGTCCTGGCGAAGATCTTCGGCAAGGGCCCCGATGGCTACCGCGACGCGCTCGAGCTGCTCGCGGCCGAGCTCGGCGCGGGCACCGCTTGATGCAGGCTCGCGGCGACCGTCTCGCCACCCTCGTGGCCGAGCGTGAGCTGGACCGGCTGCTCGTCACCGACCTGGTCAACGTTCGTTACCTGACCGGCTTCGGCGGCACCAACGGGGCCTGCGTCTGCGGTGGCGAGGCGCGCCTCTTCTTCACCGACTTCCGCTACACCGAGCGCGCCGAGGCAGAGGTCGACGGCTGGGAGGTGATCACGGTCAAGGACGACTGGCTCGGCGGGATCGCCGCCCACCTGGCGGGGCGGACCGGCTTCGAGGACCAGCAGATGGCCGTCCGCACGCTGGGGAAACTGGAGGAGAAGCTTCCCGACGGCGTCACCCTGGAGGGAGCGGGGGGGACGGTCGAGAAGCTGCGCCGGGTCAAGGACGACGCCGAGCTGGCCGCGATCGCCGCCGCCTCCGAGCTTGCCGATGAGATCTGGCGCCGGGCGCTGGAGCGCGGCCTCGCCGGGCGCAGCGAGCTCGACGTCGCCCGCGCTGCCGAAGCCCGCATGCGCGAGCTGGGGGCGGAACCGTCCTTCTCGGCGATCGTCGCCGCCGGTCCAAACGGTGCCCTGCCGCACGCCGAGCCCGGTGAGCGCGAGATCGGCCGCGGCGAGCTGGTCGTCTTCGACATGGGGGCGAAGCTCGACGGGTACTGCTCCGACGGCACCCGCACCTTCGCCACCGGAGAGCCCGGTGAGCGCGCCCGCGAGGTATACGAGGTCGTGCGCGAGGCGCAAGAGGCGGCGCTCGGTGCCGTCCGCGCCGGCGCATCCGCCGAGGCGGTCGACGCCGTCGCCCGCGAGCGGATCGCAGCCGCCGGGCACGGCGAGCGGTTCGGCCACGGCCTCGGCCACGGGGTCGGTCTCGAGGTGCACGAGGAGCCGCGCGTCTCGCCGCGCTCGGAGGACGTGCTCGAAGCCGGTGAGGTGGTGACGGTCGAGCCCGGGATCTACCTACCCGGCGAGCTCGGTGTGAGGATCGAGGACCTGGTCGTCGTCACCTCGGACGGCTACCGCAACCTCAGTGGCCTACCCAAGGAGCTGCAGCTAGTCGAGTAGCGCGGTATCGCGAATGCAAAGTTAAGCGCCGAGAGGCCAGGGGTCGATAGCCGGTCGTGGCAACGATCTCAAGCAGGCTTCGCGAGGCGCTCACCGGCCCCGAGTACGACTCGGGCGATTCGGTTGAGTCGCTGGCGGCGATTCGTGCGGAGGCACGCCGTGAGCGCCTGCTCGACATGGAGCAGCGGGTGCGACGCTACCGCGCCGCCTGCTTCGCGATCCTGGCCCTGGCGCTCGCCTCGGCTGGGCCCACGGTCGGCTGGCTGTGGCTGCCGCCACTCGCCGCCGGCTTCTGTGGCTTCGCTGTCGCCGACCACTTCATGCAGGCAAGCCGCCATCCCTGGCTTTGGGTGGCGGGGGCCTGGGGGGCACTGTCGCTGCTGCTCGCCGGCGCGGTGATCGCGACCGGTGGCCCGACCAGCCCGGCGCTGATGTGGTTCGCGCTGCCGGCCGTCACCCTCGGGGCCCGCTTCGAGCCCTGGGGGATGGTCGTCGGCACCGCCTATCTGCTCACCGTCTTCCTCATCAGCACGGTAGCCGTCGATCCTGCCGGCGCCGCCGAGCACAGTCAGACGCTGATCGCGGCTACGGCGTTGATTCTCAGCACGGTGGTCCTCTCCGGCGCCCTGGTCGAGTCCGACCGCGCCCACCGACGCCGCTCGACCCTCGACCCGCTGACCGGTCTCTTCAACCGCAACGCGCTCGAGCAACGCCTTGCCGACCTCGACGGCCAGCCAAGCAACGAAAGGGACGGGCTCTCACACGCTCTGCTGCTCTGCGACCTCGATCACTTCAAGCGGGTCAACGACCAGCTCGGACACGCCGCCGGCGACAAGGTCCTGCAGGACGTTGCCTACACGATGCGCTCCGTTCTGCGCGCCGGCGACTCGATCTACAGGATCGGTGGCGAGGAGATCCTCGTCGTCCTGCCCGGCGCCAGCAAGAAGGACGCGATCTCGGTCGCCGAGCGCCTGCGCAAGGCGGTGCGCGAGCGCCGCCCGGTCGGGGTGGGGGTGACGATCAGCATCGGTGTTGCGGTCTCCAAATCGGGCGTGGTCAACACCGACGACCTGGTCGCCAGGGCCGACGCCGCTCTCTACTCGGCGAAGGCGAACGGCCGCGACATGGTCTTCATGTCGAACTGACGGCTAGCGGCTGAGGTCGATGCTGTCGTCGATACGCGCCGCGAAGGCCGCGATCAGCTCGACGGTCGCCTCGACGTCGGCCAGGTCGACCATCTCGACCGGGGAGTGCATGTAGCGCAGCGGGATCTCGACGAGGCCCGTGGGGATGCCCGAGCGGGCGAACTGGACGGCGTCGGCGTCGGTGCCGGTCGAGTTGCCGGAGGCGCCGAGCGTGTGCTCGATCCCGGCCTCCTCGGCGGTCTCGACCAGGAGCTCGAAGACCTTGGGGGAGAGGGTGGCGCCGCGGAAGATCACCGGCCCGGAGCCGAGCGTGTGGGTGCCTAGCTCCTTCTCGTCGACGCCGGGCGCGTCGGTGGCGTGGGTGACGTCGACGACGACGGCAAGGTCCGGTTTCACGGCGAAGGCAGAGGTGCGGGCGCCGAAGAGGCCGATCTCCTCCTGTACGGCGGCGATCGCCGCGAAGCTGCCGCTCAGCGAGCCGCGCTCATGACAGCGGCGCAGTGCCTCCAGCGCGACGTAGGCGCCGAGCCGGTTGTCCATCGAGCGGGAGACGACGCGAGAGCCGGCGAGGCGCCGGGGCTCGCTAGCGATCACGACCGGGTCGCCGACCCTGACCAGCTTGGCGGCCTCCTCGCGATCGGCGGCGCCGACGTCGATGTGCAGCCCCTTCAGCTCGACCACCTTCTTGCGCGCGTCGGCGTCGAGCAGGTGCAGCGGCTTGCGTCCGATGACCCCGAGCACCGGGCCGTTCGGGCCCTGGACCTCGACCCGCTGCCCTACCAGGATCTGCGGGTCCCAGCCTCCGATCGGCGCGAACCAGAGGAAGCCCTTCTCGTCGACGTGGCGGACGACCAGGCCGATCTCGTCGATGTGGCCGACTACGGCCAGGAGCGGCGAAGCCTCGCCGATGCGGGCGACGGAGGAGCCGATGCCGTCGGTCGAGAGCGAGGCGAAGGAGGCCTCCTCGCGCCAGGCGGCGGCCGCGGGCGTCTCGTATCCCGAGGGGGCGGGGACGCGAAGGAGCTTGTCGAGCAATCCGGGGGTCTCGCTCACGAGGGCGGCAGTATGTCGGTTCGAACAGACGTCCGCTTTAAGGCTCTGAGCGAATTGAATAGCGTTGGCGCCGTGAACGCGAACGGCACCGTCGCCCTGATCACCGGCGCCTCCAGCGGCATCGGCGAGGCCGCGGCGCGGCGGCTCGCCCGCGAGCCCGGCATGGAGCTGATCCTCGTCGCGCGGCGCGAGGAGCGTCTGCGGGCTCTCGCCGAGTCGCTGCCCTGCAAGGCCACCTACGTCGCCGTGGACCTGACCGGTGCCGACGCGCCTGAGCGCGTCCGCGCCCACGTCTCCGAGCACGGGGGCCGGTTGACGCTGCTGGTCAACAACGCCGGCGCCGCCTGGCGCGGCGCCTTCGGCGAGGGCGGCTACGCCAACGTCCACCGCAACATGGAGCTCAACTTCGACGCCGTCGTCCGCCTCACCGAGGCCCTGCTGCCGGCGCTGCGCGCCTCGGCGCCCAGCTCGATCGTCAACATCGCCAGCACCGCCGGTCGCGTGGCCCGCGCCGGAACCGGCTCCTACTCGGCCAGCAAGTTCGCGCTGATCGGCTGGACCGACTCGCTCTACGCCGAGGAGCGCTCCAACGGGGTCCACGTCGGCCTCGTCCTTCCCGGCTTCATCGCCACCGAGGGCTTCCCGGCGACCGAGCTGCGCGAGAAAGCGCTGACCCGCTGGATCGTCTCCAGGCCCGAGCGGGTCGCCGAGGCGATCGTCCAGACCGGGCTTCGGGGCAAGGCCGAGCGCTACGTGCCACGGGCGTACGCGCTCGCCGCTGTGTTCCGCATCCTCACGCCCGGCCTTGTGCGCCGGGTTCTCGCCGGTGGCTCCGCGGCGAGGTTGACCACGACCACCGCGGCCGAAGCCGAGTAGTACCGCCAGGCTTGCGGTCGGCGCCCGGCGCTCAGGTGAAGCGGGAGGGCGTGATCCGGCAGTAGCGGAATTCGAAGGCGAAGCTGACGTTGTTGGCCGCGTTGGCACTGCGTTCGACCCGGATCCGTTCGTGCGCGGCGCGGATCCTGTCCTCGGCCTTCAGCGCCTTGCCCAGGCCGCGAAGGTTCGCCTGCACGATCCTCAGGTGATCGAGCCACCTCGACAGCCGTGCGTCGTCTTCAGGTGGGCGGGGCACCGCGGAGAGCTTGTCGACGGTCGAGCCGAACGCAGCCGAGGCATGGATGAACTGCGCGCCGGCCTCCTTCAGCTTGCCGTTCCGTGCCTTGGCCTGGACGTTCTTGAGGATCCGTTTGTTGGCGATCGTGTTCGCTTCGCAGATCGGCTCGACCTGCGAGACGTATTCGGCCCGGCTCGGGCCTGTTTCCTCCGCTACGGCCGCGCCGACGATCAGCAGCGTCGCGGCGCCGGCCAACAGGCTTATTCGAGCAGACACTCCCATTCCCAGGTCACCAAGCTTACGGCCCGCCGGCGACGGCGCCCGCTTCCAGTGTCCTGACTAGGATTCGCCGCCGTGATCTCCACCAACGAATTCAAGAACGGCTCGCACATCGAGATCGACGGCACGATCTTCCGCATCGTCGAGTTCCAGCACGTCAAGCCCGGCAAGGGCGGGGCCTTCGTGCGGACCAAGCTGCGCAAGCTCGAGGACGGCTCGGTGCAGGACAAGACTTTCCGCGCCGGGGAGAAGTTCCGGCCGGTGCGCACCGAATCGCGCAAGATGCAGTACCTCTACGACTCCGGCGACGCCGCCGTCTTCATGGACAGCCGCGACTTCGAGCAGATCGAGATCCCGCGCGCGCTCGCCGGCGAGTCGATGCAGTGGGTGCTGCCCAATGCAGAGGTCGACGTGCTCTTCGTCGACGAGCGGCCCAGCGACGTGCAGGTGGCGAGCGTGATCGAGATGAAAGTGACCCAGACCGAGCCGGGCGTGAAGGGCGACACCGCCTCGGGCGGCGGCAGCAAGCCGGCCATCCTGGAGTCCGGCGTCACCGTCCAGGTCCCCCTCTTCATCGAGGAGGGGGAGACGATCCGCGTCGACACCCGCAGCGGCGAGTACGTTTCGCGCGCGTAGCGCTCGGCCGACCGGCGGAAGCGCGAGAATGGAGAACCCATGCGTAGGTCCGACCAGCGTCGCGACGCCGTCTTCGCCTGCTACCAGCGCGACGTGACCGGGCGCCCGCTGGAGGAGCTGGTGGCCGAGTCGCGACCGTTCACGCGCGAGCTGGCGGCCGGGGTCGAGACGCACCGCGACGAGCTCGACGCGGCGATCGCCGCTCACGCCAAGGGCTGGGAGCTGGAGCGGATCGCCCCGCTGGAGCGCAACGTGATGCGGGTGGCGCTGTACGAGATCGAGCACTCCGGCGACGTGCCGACCGAGGTGGCGATCGACGAGGCGGTCGAGATCGCCAAGGAGTACTGCGGCGTCGACGCGCCCGGCTTCGTCAACGGCGTGCTCGGTGCGATCGCACGGGAGCGGGAGGGCGTCCGGTGAGCCGGTTGCGCGAGATCTCCGAGCGGCTCGGCACGATCGCCCGCGAGCTGGAGGCCGGCGAGGCCGGCGACGGGCGTGCCGCGGAGCTTGCCGGCGAGGCCGCCGAGCTCTCGGCCGAGGCGGTCGAGGAGACGAACCGGCGTATCCGCGAGGGCGAGGCCGCCGAGCCGCGCTCGTGAGCTACCCGGAAGACCTCCAGGCTCTGGTTGACGCCGAGCTGGAGCGGTTGCGCTTCGCCCAGACCGGCCCGACCGCCGGCCTGGAGGAGGCGATGCGCTACTCGCTGCTGGCCGGGGGCAAGCGCGTACGCCCCGTCCTGGCGCTGGCGACGGCCCGGGCGCTCGGCGTCGAGCCGGAGAGCTTCCTGCCGGTCGCCTGTGCAATCGAGCTGATCCACACCTACTCGCTGATCCACGACGACCTGCCGGCGATGGACGACGACGAGCTGCGACGCGGCTTACCGACCTCCCACATCAAGTACGGCGAGGACGTGGCGATCCTCGCCGGGGACGGACTCTTCGCCGAAGCGGTGCGGCTCTCCTGCGAACAGCCGGGCGAGCCGGCGCGGGTGCTCGCGGCGCTGCGCGAGCTGAGCGTGGCAACGGGGGTCGAGGGAATGGTCGGCGGCCAGTACGTCGACGTAGTCGGTGGGCGCCGCGACGCCGAGGAACTGCGGGCGCTGCACGCGCTGAAGACGGGCAGCTTGATCGCCGCGAGCGTCGGCGTAGTGCTCGTCCTCGAGGGACTGGGCGAACCTGAGACAATGCCGTTTCGCCGGTTCGCCAGTGAGCTGGGCGTCCTCTTCCAGATCGTCGACGACATCCTCGACGTGACCGGGAGTGACGAGCGGCTCGGCAAGCCGCGCGGAAGCGACGAGCGACATGGCAAACTCACGTACGTCAGCCACTTCGGCCTCGAGCGGGCGCGCCAGCTTGCGGCCGAGTCCCATGCGAAGGCGGTCGACTCCCTCGACGAAGCCGCCGGTGATACGTCCGACCTGCGGCGGGTAGCCGACTACATCTTCACCAGGAACGAATGAGCGACAACGGAAACCCAGCAGACCGCCAGGGCGAGGAGCCGCGCCTGCTCGACGGCATCGACGGGCCGGCCGACCTGCACGGCCTCGACGACGCCCAGCTGCAACAGGTGGCGCGGGAGATGCGCGCCTACGTCATCGACACGATCGGGGAGATCGGCGGCCACTTCGGCGCCAACCTCGGCACCTGCGAGCTGGCGGTGGCGCTGCACAGCCTGCTCGACTCGCCGCGCGACAAGGTGCTCTGGGACGTCGGCCATCAGGCCTACCCGCACAAGATCCTCACCGGCCGCCGCGAGGGCCTGCCGACGATCCGCCAGTACGGGGGGCTCGCCCCGTTCTGCTCGGTCTTCGAGTCCGAGCACGACATCATGGGCGCCGGCCACGCCTCCACCTCGATCGGCTACGCGGTCGGGCTGAAGGAGGCGATGCGCAAGGGCATCGGCGAGGACGGGAAGGTCGCGGCGGTAATCGGCGATGGGGCCCTCACCGGCGGCGTCGCCTACGAGGCGCTGCACGCGGCCGGCGGCCTGCAGACGCCGGTGGTGATCGTGCTCAACGACAACGGCATGTCGATCTCGCCCAACGTCGGGGCGCTCTCGCGCTACTTCAACCGGGTGCGGCTCAACCCGCGCCTCTACCACGCCCGCGAGGGGGTCGAGGACCGGCTCACCAAGCTGCCGCTCGGCCTCGGCCGGCGGATCGAACGGCTCGGGCCGGAGATCAAGTCGGCGATCAAGGCCTACTGGGCGCCGGGGCTCTTCTTCGAGGAGCTCGACCTCGCCTACATGGGCGTGATCGACGGCCACGACGTGCACGCCCTTCGCGAGGCCCTGCGCGAGGCATTCGACGCCGACCGGCCGGTGATCGTCCACATCCACACGGTCAAGGGCAAGGGCTTCTCCCCGGCGGAGGAGGGCGGCCTCGAGGGCATGGAGAAATGGCACGCCGCCAAGCCGAAGAGCATCGTCAACGGCGCCCCCGCCGAAAAGCCCGCCGACGGGCCGCAAACGGAACATATGGACACGTTTGAGGCCCATCGGCGGCCGGTCGGGGTGCAGGAATCGGACTC
This sequence comes from uncultured Solirubrobacterales bacterium, assembly GCA_963753585.1. GTDB lineage: Bacteria > Actinomycetota > Thermoleophilia > Solirubrobacterales > 70-9 > VRUE01. The sequence goes on from CAVWCU010000001.1 coordinate 587,578, forward strand.
GCCGGAGGGGATCGCGCCGGAGCGGCTCGAGGTCCCGCCGGCGCCGAGCGCGCCGCCCCAGTACACCCAGGTCTTCGGCGACGCGATCGTCGCCGAGGCGCGCCGCGACCCGCGCGTGATCGGGATCACCGCGGCGATGGCGGGGGGGACCGGGCTGCAGAGGCTCGCCGACGAGGTGCCCGGCCAGTACTACGACGTCGGCATCGCCGAGCAGAACGCGGTGCTGCTCGCCTCGGGCCTGGCGATCCAGGGCGCGAAGCCGGTCTGCGCGATCTACTCGACCTTTCTCCAGCGCGCCTTCGACCAGATCATCCACGACGTCTGCCTGCAGGAGCTCGACGTCACCTTCGCAATGGACCGGGCGGGCCTGGTGGGCGATGACGGGCCGACCCATCACGGCGCCTTCGACGTCTCCTACTTCCGCCCGATTCCCAACGTCGTCGTGATGGCTCCGCGCGACGAGGCGATGCTGGTCCACATGCTGCGCACGGCGGTGGCCCACGACGGCCCGGCGGCGCTGCGCTACCCGCGCGGCGCAGCCGAGGGGGCGGAGCTGCCGGCGGAGGCGCGGGAGATCCCGATCGGCACCGGCGAGGTGCTGGCGAACGGCGAGCGGGTCGCCCTGCTCGGGTTCGGTTACGGGGTCGCGGTCGCCCTGGAGGCGGCCGGGATCCTCGCCGGGCACGGGCTCGAGGCGACCGTGGCCGACGCCCGCTTCGCCAAGCCGCTCGACGGCGAGCTGGCCGAGCGGCTCGCGCGGGAGCACGACCTCGTCGTGACGATCGAGGAGAACGTCCTGCCGGGAGGCTTCGGCTCTGCGGTGCTGGAGCACCTCGAGGACGCTTTCTCCGACCGTCCCGGGGACCGTGCCCACGTCATGCGCGTCGGGCTCCCGGACCGCTACGTCACCCACGGCAAGCCGGCCCTGCTGCGCCAGGAGGCCGGCCTCACCGGAGAGGCGGTCGCTCAGCGCGTCCTCGCCTCGCTGCGCTCGGGCGAGCCCGCCCTGAGCTGATCCGCCCAGCCTTCGGGCAGGCTTGCGTCAAAAGGCTCAATCGGTTAGCCTCTCGGGGTCTCTTCTGGGGTTACTCGAGGGAGGAGAGACATCTCTATGTATGTGGCTTCGCACGTCAGGGAGCGTCGCGGATCCACTATTTCGACCGCGCCGGTGCCTTGGGCATCGCGTCGCGGTGCGCGGTCTCAGCCGTCTTCGGCGATGGCGGTGCCCCTGGGCCCGCTCAGGCGGATCGCGAAGCCGGCGAGGATGTAGGCGATCGCCAGGGCGAGGAGGACGAACTTGCAGGAGGCGAATATCGTCGCCAGAAGGGGAAGCGCCGCGCCGGCGCCGTCGAGCGTCAGCAGCAGGCAGACGTTCTCGATCGCGTCGAAGGCGGCGACCAGGGCGCCGAACGAGACCGCTACCCGGCCTATCGCTCCCAGCCGGTGCCAGCCCCGTCGGATGGCAAGGTCCCGCGTCGCGGTGAGGGCCAGGGTGAGGAAGGCCCCGTAGGCGAGCAGGAAGCCGAAGTCGATCCAGAGCGACTCACGAGCCGCGTCCTGGCCGTCCTCACCCCATTCGGCGAGGATCTCGTCGGCCCGGTCCTGGCCGCCGGTCAGCTCGAACGGGATCATCCCCGGGCCGCCGGTGTCCGTCATCCGGTTCTCGGCGGGCAACATCGCCAGGAGCAGGAGCAGGCTCGCGATTCCCGACACGATCAGCCCCCGCTTGCGAGTCATGCGGGCATTATCGCTGCCGCCTCGGTGGATCGTCTCGCCGAGCATTGCGATACTGCCTACTTGACTGGCGAGGGAGTCGAAATACGTCGATGCCGGCATGAGGACGCGCAGGCCGTCCTGGAGCTTTGGACCCGGGCCCGGAGCGAGCACGCGTCGACGACCGACCGCCTCGACGACGTCGAGCGCCTGATCGAGGATTCTCCGGCCGCCCTCCTGGTGGCTGAGCTCAACGGTGTGATCGTCGGCGCCCTGATCGCCGGCTGGGACGGGTGGCGGGGGAACATGTACCGGCTCACCGTCCACGAGGGACATCGGCGGCAGGGCATCGGGATCGCCCTGACGCGGGCGGGCGAGGAGTATCTGCGAGGTTGTGGCGTCCGCCGGGTAACCGCTCTGGTTGCCTTCGAGGACGACGCAGCTGGGGCGTTCTGGGAGTCCGCCGGATATCCCCAGGATCAAGAGATCGGTCGCCGGGTCCGCAATTTGTAGGCCCCACAAACAGAAACGCCTCGCGGGGAGGTGGTCACCTCATCCCAATCAGGCTGAGCGTAGCTTGAGTCGAGGCTTCAGCGAGTCGGAGCACCCGGCACATTTTGAAGGTCCCACTAGGCGCGGCTCCCGGCGGGTTTCTCTGGCTTTTCAGGCTCAGAGTCCTTGTTGTCCGTAAACAGCTGGACGACTGCGACGAACATCAGAAGGGCGCCGAGTCCTGGGAGTACCGAGAACCAGTCGAAACCATCTTCACTCAGGCTGTATGCCAGGAAAGCGAGAGGCACCCCGATAAAAAGTGCGAGGGAAATGGCGCCCCAGGGTCTCTTAGGCGCAGGCTCGACCCCCGAGTATCTTGCTACCTCTGAAGTGATGTGGGCGACCAGGAAGACTGACGCGCTGCTATCAGTCCCGAACTCCGGCGAGTCCCGAAGTTGTCCGAGGAGTCCAAGATCTTGCTGAATGTTGGCGCGCCCGCGCGCCCGTCCGACATGCCCGAAGCGGCCGAGGACTGCCGCGAAAAGCTCAGACACCGCATTAACGATTGCTGCCATAGTCGAAGAAGTTTGATGTGAGGCCCGGCGGAATCGATGGGCCCCCGTTCCAGCACTGACGCGGCCTCAGCTCGGATCCTTGCGCACTGGTGCACGAGGGCCATATGCGGCCCCATCCGCTAACGGCTGAGGGCAAGAATTTCGGTTCTGCAACAGAAGACGCCCCGCCGGGGAGGCGGAGCGTCTTCTGGGTTACTACAGGGAGGAGAGAAGCGGTGCTAGCCGCATGGCAAAGCGGAGTCCGCTTGTTCAAGCCAATCGAACCCGCAGAGAACCGCTGGAAACCGCTGGGTGGCGGGTCGGACTGGCGCATTATTGGCGCATCGTGACGAAAGCGGGGCGAGAACTTTCCCGGCGTTGCTGAATCGCTTGCCACCTGCTCCCCGGCAGCCATGACGAGGTGCGCGAGCGGATGGACGCATACTTGGAATGTGGAGACGGTCCAACCGGGGATTGAGCGCGAGCAGTTCGCGGACCTGCCGGTCATCGTCGTAGCATCTGCAAGATGGCCGGAGATGCTCCCCTTGGACCCAGGCAGCTAGACTTGGCGTCGCTTACTGACGAGGATTTTCAGCAGCTCTGCTTTCGGCTGATTCGTCTGGAATGCTCGGATGCGGTTCCGACCGACGATCCCGATGGGGGCGCTGACGCGCTTCTTCCGAAGGGAACAGACGGATGGGAGCGTGGGTGGCAGGCTAAGCGCTACCCCAGCACCATCTATTGGTCCAAGTGCAAGGCATCTCTAGATACGGCGATTGAAAAATACGAAATCGAGCGAATGACATTTTGTTTTCCGCGAAATCTCACCGTCGGACAGCAGAAGAACTTTCGCGAGAAGCTGGTCAACCGCCACGCAGGTGTTTCAGTTGACCACTGGGGTAAAGATGAGATTCTTGCTCGCCTCGACGGATCTGACGAGGGGAGGCAGATTGCCCGCCACTACTTCGGTGATCCGGAGCACGACAAGGAGCTAATCGTCCGCGCCATTCGAGCTGGTGGTCCGTTGGAGAGTGCTTCCGATGCGATCGAGCGAGTGCGGCCCGTGGGAGAGTTCCTGCGGGGGCACGATCCATTCTTTACATATCCACAGATTCAGCATGAGGAGGGAATGGAGTTGCCGCTGTCGCCCGGAAGCATGCTGAGCTTTGCCGCCACAGAGGATGGCAACACGGTTCGGATTGACGCTGTGCCTCGCGATGAGATCGCGGCAAGGGAGTTCGCACCTCGCGTGCATGTGGGCTTCACTGACGATGAGGATGGTAAGCGCGCCGCAGAGCTATTCCAAGCAGCGGTCGCAAGGGGTCGCCCGGTCTCGATTCAGGAGGGGGCTGTCGTGACCTTTGAGCAGCTACCGCCAGCATTTCGTGAGCATGTGGGTAAGCCTATTGCGGGCAGTATCGACCTCAAGCCGACCATTCCGCCGTGGCCTCTCGAAATGAAGGCGACAACCACCACCGGTGACGAGACGCTGGACCTCACTCTGGTCGCATCGGATGATCCACCCGACGAGTGGGACATTGCCTTCGAGGGTGGCTTCGGCGGGCTTGTCGTACAGGTGAGGCTGGCATGGCGAGGCGATCACGGCGAGATGCAGGTCAATTGGAGTCATGCCCTTGATGGCTCTCCTGCACGTGACCAAGTGAAGGCTCTGAGGTTCTTGGTGGCTTTGCTGGGCGAGGGCGAGTTGACTTTTCGCAGCCGCAAAGGCGGTCAGCGGATTTTTCGCCATCCAACCGAGCCGGGCGAGATCGACGAGCGGACGCATGCACTCTTGGCCTTGTTGGAAAGGGTGGTGTCAATTGAGGATTGGTCGGGGGTGGAATTGAAGGTGCCCAACGAAATCTCAGAGGGAGACGCCCGGGTTGTATACCTGGCCGCAACCTGCATAAAGGATCGGCGGATGCCGGTCAAATGGGAGAATGCGAGCATGATTGGGTCAGCCGAGGTGCTTCCTCAACTCATGCCGGGTAAGGGCATTGCCATTGAGCAGACACTGAGCGTCGAAATCTTCGACCAGGAGATCGACCTGGCAAGGGCGAAACTGCAACTGCCCGACGCTGAGGTTCGTGACTTGGGAGAGGTGGAGCCCGGGAGACACAAAATTGAGCTTCTCCCATTGGATGACAAGCCAGCGAGCTTGGCGTGGGAGCTAGAGCCCCCAGACTGAGTCAAGCAACAGAATGGAGCTGGCAGCCCTATGGCAATAGGGCAAGCGCTTCAACATGACACGGTCGCATTGTGCCGAAATGCCGATGGTCCAGAGTGGCGAGCTTCGGCTCTTCGAGGCGCTCGGTGACGGCCAGGACGGCGCAGTCAACGAAGCCGACCTCAAGGTCGGCATAGATGCGCATCAGGTCGGCGATGCGCTCGTAGTCGCTCGAGGTCAGATCCTCGACATCCAGCTCGCCAGCCTTGATTGTGTCTAGCAGCGCCGGGAAGGCATCGGCTCCGAGTTCGCGGCTGAGCAGGTGGTCAAGCTCGACGAGGACCGGGGCAGCGACGACGCGGCGTTCCGGGCCGGACTGGAGAAGGGGGGCGCAGCGCTCATGGTCAGCGTCATCGGCGACCATTGCCGCGACCAGGGGGCCTGTGTCGAGGATCAGCGGAATGGCCGCGGCTCGAACTCGTCGCGGCTCGCGCGGGCGCTGAGGTCGCTGCGCCCCGCCTTGAACGCCCCGATCAGCGAAAATGGGGGCTGCGGACTCTTGTCGCCTATCTCGTGCTCAAGTGCCGTTTTGACGAGCTGAGGCATGGCTACGCCACGCTCGTCGGCGACCTTGCGGACGCGCGCCAGAAACTCGGGGTCTAGTTCGATGGCGTTTGAGGGTGTTGCAGCCATGTCCGGATTCTACCGCCGTGGCCCCCGGCCACCCCGGTGTCTGGAGCGCCTGTCGCGGCCGCGTTGCAGAATCGGCACAGGACTGGCGCATTGGTCGTTCTCGCGACGATCAGAGGGAAGGCTCAGGCGGTCCGGCCTGTGCCCGCAAACGGCTCTAGCAAGCCCCCACCAACAGAAAACGCCCCGCCGGGGAGGCGGAGCGTCTTCTGGGGTTACTACAGGGAGGAGAGATATTTATCTCTATATATGTGGATCCGTGGGAGGTAGGTGGGCCCTTTGATGTGCCGCTGGAACGTCATCGTGGGAGGCGATGGCGCCATGTTGGCGGCGCCGGACCCAGCCAAGAAGTTTGTTAGTTCGTGGTCCTTATCGGTTGTCCTCTTCGAATCCTTGAACAGAATACGAACATACGTGCGCTTTGTATGTGAGTGGGATCACAGACCCGTTGTCCAAATCGGTCGACTACCCGACCCCCTGTCATGCAATCAGGTTAAACCAAAGCTTGGATAAAAACCTGTATCTCGCGTTAAGCAGCGTCGTTGTGCCTGGCCGGCGCTACCGTTCGGGCGGATGAAGAAGGCCCGGATAGACGCGGTTTTGGCCGAGCGAGGCCTGTTCCCGTCGCGCACCGCTGCTGCGGTCGCGGTGCGTGCCGGCGCGGTGCGCGTCGGCGCCGACGGGCCGGTGGCGCTGCGCCCGAGCCAGTTGGTCGAGCCGGAGGCGGCGTTCGTCGTCGATTCGGGGCCGCGTTTCGTCTCCCGCGGCGGCATCAAGCTGGAGAACGCGCTGGAGGCGCTGGAGATAGACGTCGCCGGGCGCGACTGCCTGGACGTGGGCGCCTCGACCGGCGGCTTCACCGACTGCATGCTGCAGCGCGGCGCTGCCCGGGTCGCCGCGGCCGACGTGGCCTACGGGCAGATCGACCAGGGGCTGAGAGGGGACCCACGCGTCACGGTGATCGAGAGGCTCAACGCCCGCGACATGCTGCCGGTGGACCTGCCCTTCGTCCCCGAGCTGGCGACGATCGACGTCTCCTTCATCTCCCTCGTGAAGGTGCTGCCCGCGGTGGCCCGCTGCCTGGCCGCCGAGGGCGAGTTGCTCGCCATGGTCAAGCCCCAGTTCGAGCTGGGGCGGGAGCGGGTCCGCAAGGGGGTCGTCCGGGATGCGGGAGACCGGCGCGAGGCGATCCTCGGCGTCGCACTCGCGGCGCGCGAGCTCGGCCTCGCGGTGCGCGGCTTCGCCTCCTCCGGCCTGCCCGGCCCGAAGGGCAATCGCGAGACCTTCGTCTGGTGCGGCCGGGACGGGGAAGTCGCCGACCTCGAGGCGGCTATCGCTGCGGTGGAAGGGGAGCAATGAAGACCGCCGCGCTGATCACCCACTCCCATCCGCCGGCCGCAACCGAAGCGGTTGCCGTGGCAACCGCCGTCGCCCGCGATGCCGGCTGGCGGCTCGTCGCAACCGAGGACGAGATCTCCAAGCACGATCGCGCGGCGGCGGAGGTCGAGCGGGTCGAGTCGCTCCCCGGCGATCCCGACCTCTGCCTCGTGCTCGGCGGCGACGGCTCGATCCTCTACGCGCTGCGCCGCTTCGCGGGCACAGGCGTGCCCGTCTTCGGCGTCAACTTCGGCACGGTCGGCTTCCTCGCCGCGGTCGAGCGCGACGATGCCGAGGAGGGGATCCGCCGTGCCCTGGCCGGGGAGACCGAGGCGATCGACCTGCCCGCTCTGGCGATCGAGGTCGACGGCGAGGAGCAGCTCGCATTCAACGACGTCAGCTTCAGCCGCCGCCCTCACGACCGGGTCGCCGAGCTGAGCTACCGGATCGCCGGCGAGGAGGTCGGCAACGTGCGCTGCGACGGGCTCGTCGCCGCCACTCCCGCCGGCTCGACCGGCTACAACCTCGCCAACCAGGGTCCGATCCTCGCCTGGGGGGTGAAGGGATACGTGGTCAGCTACATCTCGCCCCATTCGCTGACCGCCCGCGCCCTGGTCGTAGCCCCGAGTGACGTGCTCAGCGTCGGCAACGCCTCCGGCCGCGAGCCGGTGGACGTAGCCATCGACGGCGCGCACGCCGGTTCCCTGGCGCCGGGCACCGCCCTCGACATCCGCTTCGCCGACACCGTAGGCAAGCTAGCCCAGCTCCCAGGCACAAGCTTCTACCACCGCATTCGAGAGAAGTTCGGCCACCTAGCCGTCTAAAGGGCAGGCTCTAGAGTCGGGTAGGGCCGTTGTCTAGGCTGCGGCGATGGAGCGAAAGTGGTGGACGCTCGTCCTGATCTCGATCGCGACGTTCATGCTGCTGCTGGACATCACGGTCGTCAACGTCGCCCTGCCCGACATCCAGCGCGACCTGGACGCCAGCCTCTCCAGCCTGCAGTGGGTCGTCGACGCCTACTCGCTGACCCTGGCCGCCTTCCTGCTCACCGCCGGTTCGCTGGGCGACCGCCTCGGCCGCAGGCGGGTCTTCTCGATCGGCTTCGCGATCTTCACCTTCGCCTCGTTCCTCTGCGGCATCGCCGGCGATCCGACCCTGCTCAACCTGGCGCGGGGGCTGCAGGGAGTCGGCGGGGCGGCGATGTTCGCGACCTCGCTGGCGCTGATCGGCCAGGAGTTCCACGGCAAGGACCGGGCAACGGCGTTCGGCGTCTGGGGAGCGACGGTCGGCGGCGCCGTGGCGATCGGCCCGCTGGTCGGGGGCCTGATCACCGAGCACCTCGGCTGGGAGTGGATCTTCTTCGTCAACGTGCCGATCGGCGCGCTCGCGATCGCCCTCACCGAGCGCAAGCTCGCCAACGTCGCCGCCCAGGACGCCGCGCCGATCGACCTGCCCGGCCTCGCCACCTTCTCCCTCGGCCTCTTCCTGCTGATCTTCGGCCTGATCCGCGGCAACCCCGAGGGCTGGGGCAGCGCCACGATCGTCGCCTCGCTCGGCGGCGCGGCGCTGCTGCTCCTCGCCTTCATTGCGATCGAGGCGCGCAGCCGGCACCCGATGCTCGACCTCACCCTCTTCCGCAAGCCGGCCTTCAACGGGGTGTCCGCCGTGGCCTTCGGCCTCTCCGGCGGGATGTTCGCGCTGTTCCTCTACCTGACGATCTACATGCAGGGGGTGCTCGGCTACTCGCCGCTGGAGACCGGCCTGCGCTTCCTGCCGCTGACGGTGCTCTCGTTCGTCGCCTCGCCGATCGCCGGCAAGCTCTCCGACCGCATCCCGATCCGGGTCCTGCTCGGCACCGGGCTGGCCGCTGTCGGCCTCGGCCTGCTGCTGATGCACGGCCTCAGCCCCGACTCGGAGGTGAGCGAGCTGCTTCCGGGCTTCCTCGTCGCCGGGATCGGCATCGGGATCGCCAATCCCGGCATCGGCCAGGTGGCGATCGCCGTCGTCCCGGTCGAGAAGGCCGGCATGGGCTCGGGCATCAACACCACCTTCCGCCAGATCGGCATCGCCACCGGCATCGCCTCGCTGGGCGCGGTGTTCCAGTCGCGCGTGGCCTCGAGGCTCAACGAGCTGCTGCCGAATGCCCCCGACGGGCTGGCCGAAGCGGTCTCTTCCAGCGGCACCCACGCGGCTGCCGGATTTGCTCCGCCGGGCCAGCAGGCACGGATCGTCGAGGCCTCCGAAGCCGCCTTCGTCAGCGGCTTCAACGAGATCCTCCTGATCGGCGCGATCCTCTCCTTCGTCGTGGCGGCCGCCGGCTTTCTGCTCGTCAGGTCCAGCGATTTCGTGCAGCCGGCCGAGGCCGTGCCGGAGGCTGCCGCCGCATAGAAGCTGGACCCGCCGCGCCACTTGCTACACAGAGGGCGTGCTGCGCGAGCTGCGGATCGAGAATCTCCTCCTCATCGAGAGGGCGGAACTGCGCCTCGGCAAAGAACTTAATGCGATCACCGGGGAGACCGGGGCGGGGAAGACCGTTTTGGCTCATTCGCTAGATCTGTTGATGGGCGGGAAGGCCCGGTCGGGGATCGTGCGGCCCGGGGCCGAGGAGGCTTGGGTCGAGGGGGTGTTCGACTTGCCGGAGGGGTTGCTGGCAGAGCCTGAGATAGCGGAGCTGGCTGAACGACTACCTGAAGATGCCGACGAGGTAGTCCTCGGCCGCAGGGTTTCTGCGGGCGGGCGGACGAGCGCCTTCGTCGGCGGGCGGGCTGCCTCCGCCTCGGACCTGAAGCTGCTCGGCGGAAGGTTGCTCGCCTTCTACGGCCAGCACGAGCACCGCAAGCTGACGATCTCCTCGGCGCAGATGGAGGTGCTGGACGGGTTCGCCGGCGCCGAGCACCTGGAGCTGCGCGAGCGCTACCGGGAGGCCCACCGCGAGTGCCTGCGGCTGGAGGCGGAGCTGGCCGAGCTGCGCGAGCGCGACGGCTCGCGCGAGCGCGATCTCGACCTCTGCCGCTACGAGCTCGCCGAGATCGAGGAGGTCGCGCCCGATCCGGCCGAGAAGGCGGAGCTCGGGACCGAGCGCGAGAGGCTGCGCCACGCCGAGGGATTGCGCGAGGCCGCGGCGGGGGCGCACGCGGCGGCGCTCGGCACCGAGGAGGGCGGAGGGGGAGCGGCCGAGCTCCTCGCCCAGGCAGAGGCTCTCCTGCAGGGCTCCGGCGGGGTAGACCCGGATCTCGACGCGCTCTCGGCGCGGCTGGGTTCGCTGGCGATCGAGCTGGGCGACGTGGCCGGCGAGCTTCGCGACTACGCCGAGGGGCTCGAGGCCGATCCCGGCCGCCTGGCTGCGGTCGAGGAGCGCCTCGAGGGTCTCGACCGGCTCGAGCGCAAGCACGGCGGCAGCGTCGAGGCCGTCCTCGCGCACGCCGAGCACTGCCGGGCTGAGATCGCCCGCCTGGAGAGCGCCGAGGAGCGCGGCGCGGAGGCGGAGGCGGCGCTGGCGAAGGCCGAGGCGAGCCGCACCACGCTGGCGGCCAGGCTCGGCAAGGCGCGGGCCAAGGCGGCCGCGCCGCTGGAACGTGAGGCGGCGCAGGAGCTGGAGCGGCTGGCGATGCCCGGCGCGCGGCTGGAGGTCGTGCTGGAGCCGCATCCCGACGGGTTCGGCCCGAACGGAGCCGAGTCGGTCGAGCTGTGCCTCGCCCCGAATCCCGGCCTGGAGCCGGCGCCGCTGCGCGACGCCGCGTCCGGCGGCGAGCTCTCGCGGGTGATGCTCGCGCTCAGCGGCTTCGGCGCCGCGGGGGGCGCGGGAACACTCGTCTTCGACGAGATCGACGCGGGCGTCGGCGGCAAGACTGCCCGTGCGGTGGGCGAGCGGCTGCGGGCCCTCGGCGAGGGCCGCCAGGTGCTCTGCATCACCCACCTGCCCCAGGTCGCCTCCCTGGCCCAGACGCACTTCACGCTCGAGAAGGACGTCTCCGGCGAGCGTGCCAGCGCCACCGTGCGGCGGCTGGAGGGCGAAGGAGTCGTCGCGGAGATCCGCCGCATGCTCGGTGGCGAGCAGTCTGACGAGGCGGCGACCCAGCACGCCCGGGAGCTGCTCGCCGCAGCCTGAGAAACCTCTCTGAAACAGATTGCGGCGCTTGCCAGAGCGGCTAACCTGCTCCGGTGGCAACCACTGCCAGCCGTCGTCGTCTTCCTGCCCTCTTCTCCCGCCGTAACGGTGGGTCCCCGGGCGAGGTGATCGAGGGCACGGTCCGGCTCGGCCGGCGCACCAAGCATCTGGTCAAGCACCTGGCTCCCGGTGACGTCGCCGTCGTCGACCACGTCAACATCGACCGGATCGCGGCCGAGGAGCTGATCGCCACCGGCGTCAGGGTCGTGATCAACGCCGCGCCGTCCTCCAACGGCCGCTACCCGAACGCGGGGCCGCTGTTGCTCGCCCGCGCCGGCGTGGTGCTGGTCGACGCGGACGGCGCCGACCCGTTCGAGCTGCTCGGCGAGGGCGAGCGGGTGACTGTCTCCGGCGGCGCCGTGCTCGCCGGCGACCGGGAGGTCCTGCGTGGCCGCGTGCTCGGGGTCGAGGAGCTGGAGGTCCAGCTCGACGAGCAGCGCGAGCGGGTCGACGAGGCGCTCGCCGAGTTCGCCGAAAACACGGTCGCCCACGTGCGCCAGGAGACGGACCTGCTCACCGGCAGCGTCGAGTTCCCGCCGACGCGCGCGTCCTTCCGCGATCGCCACGTCCTGATCGTGGTCCGCGGCGAGCACCACCGCCGCGACCTGCAGGCGCTGCGCGCCTACATCCGCGACGTGCGCCCGCTGGTCGTCGCCGTCGACGGTGGCGCCGAGGCGGTACTGGAGGCGGGGATGAAGCCCGACGTGATCCTCGGCGACATGGATTCCGCGGGCGACGGGGCGCTGCGCTGCGGGGCGGAGCTGGTCGTCCACGCCTATCCCGACGGGCGCGCTCCCGGTCGGCAGCGCCTGCTCGACCTCGGGCTCGACCACACCGTGCTGCCCGCCGCCGGCACCAGCGAGGACGTCGCGATGTTGATGGCCTTCGAGAAGGGCGCGGCGCTGATCGTCAGCGTCGGCGCCCACTTCAACCTGATCGAGTTCCTCGACCGCAAGCGCGGCGGTATGTCCTCGACCTTCCTCACCCGGCTGCGGATCGGCGAGAAGCTGGTCGACGCGAAGGGCGTCAGCCGGCTCTACAACCCGAGCTCCCCCTTCGGCCCGCTCGTCCTCTTCATGGCCGCATTCGCGATCCTGGTGGCGATCGTCGTCATCACCGCACCTGCCCTCAGCGGCCTTTTCGACCTGGTCTGGTTGAAGGTCAAGATCTGGCTGGGGCTGTAGCGGCTCGTCGAGGCCGCCATTAGCCTTCTCGGCTTCCATGGGCTACAGCGCCAAATACCACGCGACCTCGATGATCGCGGTGTTCCTCGCCCTCGCGATCGGGATCCTGATCGGCGCCGAGTTCGGCGGCGACGCGTTGACCAACACGCGCCGGGACCTCGAGCGCAGCCTCACAGGCAACCTGCAGGACGCCCGCGACCGGGCCGACGAGCTGAGCGCCGAGCTGGCGCGCTCGGACGAGTTCGCCAGCAGCGTCTACCCGGCGCTGGTGCGCGACCGGCTCTCCGGGAGGCGGATCGGGGTCGTCGCCCTCGGCGACCTGCCGGGGGAGACCTCGGCGGCGATCGAGGACGCGCTGGGGCCGACCGGGGCGCGCCTGGTCGGGGTCGGCGTGGTGCGCGAGCCGGTCGACCTGCGCGCTCTCGCCGGCGACCTGTCGAAGACTCGCTTCGCCGCTCTGCGCCGCGACGGCGACACGCTCACCGCCTTCGGCGTCGGGCTGGGACGCCAGATCGTCCGCGGCGGCACCCTGCCCGAGCTCGTCCGCGGTCATCTCTTCTCCCGGGCGAGCGGCAACTTCGGCGCCCTCGACGGCGTTATCGTGGTGCGTGACGTGCCCGAGGACATGGGCGTGGTGCAGCGCTCCAGCGCGAGCCGGCTCGAATCGGCGCTGATCGCCGGCATCGCCGGGACCCGAACCCCCGCGGTCGGCGTCGAGACCTCCAGCACGGAGCCCTCTTCGGTCTCGTTCTTCAACGGCAACGACCTGACCAGCGTCGACGACGCCGAGCTCGCGGCGGGCCGGGTCGCGACCGTCTTCGCCCTACTCGGCGCCGAGGGCAGCTTCGGGATCAAGGGCTCGGCAGATCGCCTGCTCCCGGACCTGCTGCCGCCGGTGGGGTCCACGAGCCGTGACCTGGGTCGGGCTCCCGGTCGCCATAGCGGTCGCCCTGTTCGTCGTGCCGGCGGGCGTGCGCGGGCTCTTCGACGCCGGCCTGGTGCGCGAGAACTACCGCGGTGCCTCGCTCGCTTTTCCGCTGGGGGCGGTGCTGGCGACCGCGGCCCTGGTCGCGCTGGCGCCGCTCGCCTTCCTCGACGACCGCGCCGACCTCGACCTGCTCGTCCCCGAACTGCGCCGCTGGATGCCCTACCTGCTCGGGGTCGCATTCCTCGGCTTCCTCGACGACTCGCTGGGACGGGGCGAGGTGGCCGGCGCGCCGCGCGGCTGGCGCGGGCACATGCGGGCACTGCGCCGGGGCAGCCTCTCGACCGGAGCGGTGAAGGCGCTGGGGGCGCTGGCGCTGGCCGCCTACGTCGTCTCCGGGCGCGGGCTGGAGTCCTGGCGCTACCTCGCCGACGTCGCCCTGCTGATCCTCGCCACCAACGCCTTCAACCTGCTCGACCTGCGGCCGGGGCGAGCGGAGAAGGGCCTGGCGCTGCTCGGGGCCGGCCTCTGCCTGGGCGCCTGGACCCTGGCGCCGCTGGAGCTGCTCGGGATCTTCGCCGGCCCGGTGGCGGTCGGCGCCTGGTTCACCCTGCGCGAGCGAGCGATGCTGGGCGACACCGGTTCCAACCTGCTCGGCGCCGTCGCCGGGGTCTGGCTGCTGACGACGCTGGGGGCCGATGCCCGCCTGATCGCCCTCGCCGCGGTCGCCGGACTGACCATTTACGGAGAGTTACGTTCGATCTCCGCCGCGATCGATTCGGTTCCGCCCCTGCGCTGGCTAGACTCGCTTGGCAGAGCATGAGTCGGCCCTCCCAAGGAGATACGAGGTTCATTTTCGTCACTGGCGGGGTGGTCTCGGCTCTCGGTAAGGGGATCGCCGCGGCCTCGATCGGTCGCCTCCTCGTCTCCCGCGGCTTCCGGGTCCAACTGCAGAAGTTCGACCCCTACATCAACGTCGACCCGGGGACGATGAGCCCGTTCCAGCACGGTGAGGTATTCGTCACCGAGGACGGGTCGGAGACCGACCTCGACCTCGGCCACTACGAGCGCTTCACCGACGAGAACACCTCGCGCGCCTCCAACGTCACCGCCGGCGCCGTCTACAACTCGGTGATCAACCGCGAGCGCCGTGGCGACTACCTCGGCGCCACGGTGCAGGTGATCCCGCACATCACCAACGAGATCAAGAACCGGATCCTGATCGTCGCCGAGTCCCAGGCGGTCGACTTCGTCATCACCGAGATCGGCGGCACGGTCGGCGACATCGAGTCGCTGCCCTTCCTCGAGTCGATTCGCCAGCTCAACACCGACCTCGGGCCGAAGCGGTCGATGTTCGTCCACCTGACCCTGGTGCCCTACGTCGGCCACGCCGGCGAGCTGAAGACGAAGCCGACGCAGCACTCGGTCAACGAGCTGCGCCGGATCGGGATCCAGCCCCACGCGCTGGTCTGCCGCTCCGAGGGGCGGCTCGACCGCGAGATCCGCGAGAAGATCGCGCTCTTCGCCAGCCTTCCCGTCGACGCGGTGATCTCTGCCAACGACGTCGACAACATCTACAAGGTGCCACTGGTCTTCCGCGCCGAGGGCGTCGACGACCTGGTGCTCGACCACTTCGGCATGGAGGCCCCGGCGCCCGACCTGGCCGAGTGGGAGGCGATGATCCGCCGCGCCGACACGGCGGAGGGCAAGGTGCGGATTGCGCTGGTCGGCAAGTACGTGCAGCTCGCCGACGCCTACAAGTCGGTGATCGAGGCGCTCGAGCACGGCGGCATCCACCACGGGGCGAACGTCGAGGTGCAACTGGTCGACTCCGAGAACTTCGACCCCGAGCGGCTGGAGGGCGCCGACGGGATCCTCATCCCGGGCGGCTTCGGAGAGCGCGGCATCGAGGGCAAGGTCGCAGCGGCGCGGATCGCCCGCGAACGCTCGATTCCCTATCTGGGGATCTGCCTCGGGATGCAGATCGGGGTGGTCGAGTTCGCGCGCACGGTCGCCGGCATGGAGGGCGCCAACTCGGCCGAGTTCGACCCCGAGACGCCGTTCCCCGTGGTCGACCTGCTGCCCGAGCAGAAGGAAGTCTCCGAGATGGGAGGCACGATGCGGCTCGGCGCGGACCCGGTGAAGCTCCACGACGGGACGCGGGCACGCGAGATCTATGGCGAGGCGGTCATCTACAAGCGCCACCGCCACCGTTACGAGGTCAACAACCAGCTGCGCCGCCGGCTCGAGGACGAGGGGCTGGTCTGCGGCGGGACCTCGCCGGACGAGCGGCTGGTCGAGATGATCGAGCTTCCCGACCACCCGTTCTTCGTCGCCTCCCAGTTCCACCCGGAGTTCAACTCCCGCCCGAACCGTCCCGAGCCGCTCTTCCGCGAGTTCGTCGGTGCCGCGGCGCGGCACGCGGGCGAGCGTCCCGCCGACGGCGAAGCACTACCCGAGGCGGAAGCGGAGGGGCAAATGACGAGTCCCAGGCGTCGCTAGGCAAGGACGCAGAGAGCCCGAATAGCAGCGCTATTCGGGTGACCGAGGACGCCGCATAGCGGCGCCTGGGGCCGTCACCCGGTTAGCCTGTTTGCCGTGGAGAGACTCCATGAAACTTTCATCCGGCTCTGCGAGATCCGCAGCCCGACGGGCGAGGAGCGCGAGGTCGCGGACACGATCGCCGCCGAACTGCGCGCGCTCGGGCTCGAGGTGAGCGAGGACGACGCCGCGGGGCCGGCCAAAGCGGGAGCGGGCAACATCCTCGCCCGCCTGCCGGGGGCGAGTGAGGAGTGGGTGATGTTCTGTGCCCATGTCGACACCGTGCCGCACAAGGGTCAGATCGAGGTGGTCGAATCCGAGGGCGTATTCCGCAGCGCCGGAGAGACGATCCTCGGGGCCGACAACAAGGCGGCGGTGGCGGTCTTCATGGAGCTGGTTGCGCGTCACGTCGCCGAGCCGCCGCCGGTCGGGATCGAGCTGGTCCTGACCGTCGCCGAGGAGCAGGGCCTGCGCGGCGCGAAAGCCTTCGACGTCTCGACGCTGCGCTCGAAGCGCGGTTTCGTCCTCGACCACGCCAGCTCGATCGGCGAGGTGATCGTCACCTCGCCGACCCAGCAGCGTGTGCTGGCGGACTTCCACGGGGTCGAGGCACATGCCGGCATCCGGCCCGAGGACGGCAGCAACGCGATCGCCGCCGCTGCCGCCGCGATCTCGCGGATGGAGCTGGGCCGGCTCGACGAGGGGACGACCGCCAACGTCGGCGTGATCTCGGGTGGGACCTCGGGCAACGTCGTTCCCGGGCACTGCGCGATCGTCGCCGAGGCGCGCAGTCTCGACTCCGGCCGGGCCGCCGAGGTCGCTGGGTCGCTGAGCGACGCCTGCGCCTGGGGCGCCAGCGAGCACGGCTGCGACGCCGACGTGCGGATCGAAGAGCTCTTCCGCGGCTACCAGATCCCGCCCTCCTCGCCGGCGCTGGCCCTGGCCGAGGCGGGGTTGCGGAGTGCCGGGTTCGATCCCGAGCGCACGGCGACCGGTGGCGGCAGCGACGCCAACGCGCTGATCTCGAACGGCTTCGACTGCGTTTTGCTCGCCAACGGCACCGAAGCCAACCACACGTCCGACGAGGCTGTGAGCGCGCGCAACCTCGACGCGATGCTCGAGGTCTGCGAGGGCATCGTCGCGGCGGCGGCCTAGAGGCTTGTGAGCGGCCGGCTGAAGCTGCGCCGCGGCGTCGTCGTCGGCGAGGAGCCGCTGGTGGTCGAGGTCGACGGCGAGCGCCGGACGGCCTGGGCCGACACGGCCCTGCTCGGTGAGATGCGCGAGGGCGATGAGGTTGTCGTCAACGTCGAGGCCCTGGACCTGGGTCTCGGCTCGGGTGGCTTCGACGTCGTCCACGTCAACCTGACCCGCGGCCTGCAGGGAGGGGCCCCGGGGTCCGAGCACGTGATGAAGCTGAACTACAGCTCGCTCCAGCACGCGGTCGACCCAGTCGAGCTTCCGATACGTCTTTTGGATGCTGACGGTGCAAAAGGCGCACCGGAACGCAGTGTGGCGACGATGCCGGTGCTGGTCCTGCCACTGCACGGGCATCTGGCGCCGGCGGCCTGGGCGGCGGCTCAGGAGGCTCCGGGGCTGAAGGTGGGCTACGTGCAGACAGGGGGAGGGGCGCTGCCGGGCTCGCTCAGCCGCGACGTCGCCGAGCTGCGCGAGCGCGATCTGCTCTGCGGTCACGTCACCGCTGCTCCCGCATACGGAGGCGAGCACGAGGCGCTCTCGGTCGCGGGCGCGCTCGATGCCACAGCCCAGTCCCTCGGCTGGGACGCGGCGATCGCAGGACCGGGGCCGGGCATCATCGGTTCCGACACACGCCTCGGCCACGGCGGGATCGCAGCCCTCGACACCGCCCACGCCTCCCTCGCCCTCGGCCTTCCGACCCTCCTCTCGCCCCGCCTCTCCAACGCCGATCTCCGCGAGCGCCACAAACCGGTGAGCCACCACACCCTCACCGTCCTGCAGATGCTCCTAGGCCCCGTAGAGATCCCCGTCCCTGCCAGCGACCCAGTCCCAATCGCAATCCTCGCCACCGCCGCAGGCTGGCGCCACCGCCTCACAGAGGCGCAAGCAGACCTCCCGGGCTACACCAGCTCAGACCTCCCAGCCCAAACGATGGGCCGCACCATCGCCGAGGACCCTCTCTTCTTTGCCGCGGCCCTGGCATCAGGCACCGCCCTAGCCGCAGCTCCCGCGGGTGGTGGCTTGCGCCACAAGGGTTGAAGCTCGGCGGGGAGAACCTCCCGCCATGGTCGTCGCCGATCCACCGCGCACCGAGTCCCGCTTCGAGGGCCTCGTCCTCGATTTCCTCTCTTATCTGGAGCTCGAGCGCGGCCTCTCGCGCAACACGCTGGACGCCTACCGCACCGACCTTCATCAGTACGGCGAGTTCCTCGCCGCCCGCGACATCGATGCCCTCGCCGCGGGGCCGGCGGACATCAGCGAGTTCCTTGCCGGGCTGGCGACAGGGGAAAGGCGTCCCGCCTGCTCCTCGGCGACTGTGCACCGCAAGGCTGCCTGCCTACGCTCTTTCTACAAGCAACTGCGCCGCGACGAGCTGATCGGCGACGACCCGACCGCGGCCCTGAGCGCCCCACGGCGGGCGAAGAAGCTCCCCCAGGTTCTCAACTACGCCGAGGTTCAGAAGCTGCTCGCCGCCCCGGAGGGCAATGCGCCCGCGGCACTGCGCGACAGGGCGCTGCTGGAGGTGATGTACGCCTGCGGGCTGCGCGCCTCGGAGACCATCGGGCTGGAGCTCGGTGACATAGATCTGCACGAGGGGTTCCTGCGCGCTCGTGGCAAGGGCAGCAAGGAACGCCTGGTCCCCCTCGGCCGCAAGGCGATCGCGGCGATCTCCGCCTACCTGAGAGGCGGGCGTCCGAAGCTGATCGGCGAGCGCCACGAGGTGAAGCTCTTCGTCAACTTCCGCGGCGGTCCGCTCAGCCGCCAGGGCCTCTACAAGATCGTCCAGCGCAACGCCCGCGCTGCCGGCCTGGCGGGTCAGATGAGCCCGCATACGCTGCGCCACAGCTTCGCCACCCACCTGCTGGCGGGCGGCTGCGACCTGCGTGCCGTCCAGGAGATGCTCGGCCACGCCGACATCGCCACGACCCAGATGTACACCCACCTCTCCGGCGAGCACCTCAAGGACGCCTACTTCAAGGCCCACCCCCGCGCCACCGCCACCTGATCTGACCCCCCATCTCCGCTGACTTCGTCTTTTTGTCCTATAGCGCCCATAAAGACGAAGTCACCGTCGTGTAGAACTGGCGGATGCCCGAGCTGCCGGAGGTGGAGACCGTTTGCCGGCAGCTCGATCCGGAGCTGGCGGGGAGTGAGATCGAGGCGCTGGAGGTGCTCGACGCTCGCTGGTGCCGACCCGTTCCGCCGGCAGAGCTGGAGCGCGCGATCGCGGGGGCGACGATCGAGGGGCTTGGCCGGCGCGGCAAGTACCTGCTGCTGGGACTCAACGGGGCCCGGACGCTGGTCATGCACCTGCGGATGACCGGCAACCTGGTCCTGGTCGAGGGGGAAAATAAGCTCGATCCCTCTGAGGGTATGCGTCTCTACGAGGGTGAGCGCTCGGTCTCTGAGCGCCACCTGCGGGCCCGTTTCCGGCTCGGCGACGGGCGTGAGCTCTGGTTCACCGACCCGCGCCGCTTCGGCGAGGCCTTCCTGATCGACGACGCCGACCTCGACCAGCGCTTCGCCCGCCTCGGGGTCGAGCCGCTCTCTGGCGACTTCACACCCGAGGCCCTGGGAGAGATGGCGGCCGGTCGCACGGCACCCTTGAAGTCCTTCCTGCTCGACCAGTCCGGCGTCGCCGGGGTCGGCAACATCTACGCCGACGAGGCCCTCTTCCGGGCACGTCTGCACCCACTCTCGCCGGCCGGCTCGATGAAACCCGAGCACCTGGAGGCGCTGCACGATGCGGTCGTCGCTGCGCTGGAAGCCGGGATTGACGGCGGCGGCGCCTCGATCGACGATTACCGCGACGGTCGCGGCGAGAAGGGCACGATGCAGGACGAGTTCCTCGTCCACACCCGTGAGGGCCGGCCCTGTCCGCGCTGCGAGAGCCCGATCGTGCGCATCGTCGTCTCCGGCCGCTCGACCTACTACTGCCCGAGCTGCCAGGTCAGGCTGCGCCGGAAACCGCGGAGGCGCCGTCCGGCCCGTCGTTCACCGTAGACCGGCTATGGCCGGAACGACGCTGAAGACAGAGGCGGTGGTGCTGCGCAGCATCCGCTACGGGGAGGCCGATCGCATCCTCCACCTCTACTCGAAGACGCGGGGCAGGATCGGCGCGATCGCCAAGGGTGCGCGGAAGCCGAAGTCGCGCTTCGGCGGTCGCCTGGAGCCGTTCTTCCGCCTCGACCTGATCCTGCACGAAGGGCGCGGGGAGCTACTCACCGTGACCAGCGCCTCCACCGCCGACGGCTACCCCCGGCTGCGCGCCTCCGGCGCGGCCCTGAACGCGGGTGCCCGCGCCTGCGACGCTGTGCTGCGGCTGCTCGACTCGGCCGAGCCCAACCCGCCCGCCTACAACCTTCTCTGCCGCTACCTGGCGCTGCTCGACGACCCCGCGGCCGAGCGGGCGAGCACGCTGGAGACGGCGCTTTCCTTCCGCCTCAAGCTGGCGCTCGCGGCCGGCTTCGCGCCCGAGCTCGCCTCCTGTACGCGCTGCGGCGAGGCTGAGCACCTCAGCGGCTTCTCCGGCGCGGCCGGGGGCGTCGTCTGCGCGAGCTGCGAAGCGGGCGCTTTCCCACTCTCAGAGGAAGCACACCGATTCATGGTCGAGGCGATCGGCAGCCCGCTGGCCGAGGCGCCGGCCGCCGAGGAGCTGGCGCTGCGCCAGGTCGAGCGGGCTGTCGGCGAGACCCTCGAGCACCATGCGCATGTGCAGCTCCGTTCGGCAGCTTGAGGGCCTTGCCCGGCAGGGGTTCCACTTAACTTTTTCGAGGGGCGTGATTGCTGTGTCCGGATGGCACTCGCGAAAAAGTACAAGACGTTCCACCCCTGCCGGGCAAGGCCCTTAGGATCGAAGGGTGGACGCAACGATGACGTTTGAGGATCGGGTTCGCGCCTGGGAGGCTGAGTTCCTTGACGATGGGGCGACGCGGTCCTACCCGGCGCGCCGTGCGGTGGAGGAGGCCGACAGCCCGGTCCGCACGCCGTTTCAGCGTGACCGCGACCGCATCGTCCACTCCAAGTCCTTCCGCCGCCTCAAGCACAAGACCCAGGTCTTCGTCGCGCCCGAGGGCGACCACTACCGCACCCGGCTCACGCACACGCTGGAGGCCTGCGGGATCGCCCGCACGGTGGCCCGTGCGCTCGGCCTCAACGAGGACCTGACCGAGGCGATCGGGCTCGGCCACGACCTCGGCCACCCGCCCTTCGGCCACGCCGGCGAGGAGGCCCTCGACGCGGCGCTGCGCGAGCGCTGCGGCGCCGGCTTCAAGCACAACGAGCACTCCCTGCGCGTGGTCGAGGTGCTGGAGCGCGACGGGCGCGGCCTCAACCTGACCGAGCAGGTGCGCGACGGCATCCTCAACCACACCGGCTCGCGCAAGCCGGCGACGCTGGAGGGACGGATCGTCAAGCTCGTCGACCGCGTCGCCTACATCAACCACGACATCGACGACGCCCTGCGGGCCGGGATCCTGCGCACCGAGGACCTTCCCGCGACGGAGATAGAGCTGCTCGGCGAGACCGGCTCGGCGCGGATCGACACCCTCGTCCGCGACATCGTCGAGCGCTCGCAGGCAGCGGGGGACATCGTCCAGAGCGAAGAGATCGGCGGCGCGATGCTGCGCCTGCGCAAGTTCATGTTCGACCGCGTCTACCTCGGGCCGCTGGCGCGCAGCGAGCACGACCGGGTGCACCGGGTGATGCAGGTCCTCTTCGACCACTACATGGAGAGCCCGGACGAGGCGCCCTCGCCCGCGCAGGACGCAAGCGACTGCCAGCGCGTCGCCGACTACCTGGCCGGGATGACCGACCGCTACTGCATCGCCAAGTTCACGCAGTTGACGATCCCCGAGGAGGCAAGGTTCTGAGCGGGCAGCGGGGCGCTACGGTGGCTATGTGGCGCTGATATCGACCGAGAGCCTGGAGCGGGTCAAGCAGGCGGTTGACATCGTCGAGGTGATCTCGGCGCACACCGACCTGCGCCGCCAGGGCACACGCTGGGTCGGCCTCTGCCCCTTCCACGAGGAGCGCACGCCCTCGTTCTCGGTCGACGCGCAGGAAAAGCTCTACCACTGCTTTGGCTGCGGGGTCGGCGGCGACACGATCAAGTTCGTCGAGGAGAAGGAGGGGCTGGGCTTCGCCGAGGCGGTAGAGCTGCTTGCCGACCGCTACGGGGTCGAGCTGGAGCGCGAGAAGGAGGACCCGCGGGCGGAGGCCAAGCGCCAGCAGCGGCGCCGGCTGAGCGAGCTGCTCGACCGCACCGCCTCCTTCTACGCTGCCTATCTCTGGGATTCCGACGAGGCGGGCAAGGCGCGCGAGTACCTGGCGCAGCGCGGCCTCGGCGAGGAGGTGCTGCGCGCCTTCGACGTCGGCTACGCGCCGAGCGCCTGGGACAAAGTGCTCCTACGCGGCCAGCGGGCGGGGTTCAAGGTCGAGGAGCTGCGCGGGGTTGGGCTGGTCCAGCGCGGGCGGGGCGGGGGAGAGTACGACCGCTTTCGCTCGCGGATCATGTTCCCGATCCGCGACCGCCGCGGCCGCACGCTCGGCTTCGGCGGCAGGGCGATGCGCTCCGACCAGGGGGCGAAGTACGTCAACACGGCCGAGACCGACTTCTTCCACAAGAGCACGATGCTCTACGGCATCGACCTGGCCAAGGCCGCGATCGCGAAGGCCGGGCGGGCGGTCGTGGTCGAGGGGTACACCGACGTCCTCGCCCTGTACCAGGCGGGGATCGAGGAGGCCGTCGGTGTGATGGGCACGGCGATCACCGAGGAGCAGGTGGCCTCGCTCTCGGGGATGGTCGACGAGGTCGTGCTGGCTCTCGACGCCGACGCCGCCGGGCAGGAGGCGATGCTGCGGGCACAGCGGGTGGCGGCCGGCCGCAAGATGCGGCTTCGCGTGGCGGCGATGCCGGCCGGCGAGGACCCGGCGGAGATGATGGCTGCCGAAGGCGGGGCCGAGCGCTTCCGGGCGCTCCTCGACGGCGCGGTCGAGCTCACCGCGTTCCAGGTCGGCCTCGTCCTCGATCGCACGGATACGGCCTCGCCCGCCGAGCGCGACGGGGCACTGGGTGAAGTCGCGCCGATCCTGGCCGGGCTGGGGGAGAGCGCCAGCCGCGACGACCTGGTGCGGCAGGTGGCCGAGCGCCTCGACCTGGAGCCGGCGATGGTGATGGGGCGGGTGGTTGCCGCGCAGCCGACCACGGGCGGGCCCGGAGAGACGCCAACGCGCGGCGCCGCGACGCCGGCACCGAGGCGGACCGCCGAGCTGACCTCGCGCGAGCGCCGCGAGCGTGCCCTGCTGGCGATGTGCATCGCCCGGCCGGCCGAGGGCAGGGAGTACCTGGCCCGCCTCGGCGATCAGCACCTCTCGCCGATGGGAATGCGCGCCCTGACCTGGCTGCGCGAGCACCCCGAGGACCCTGCCTCCAACCTTCCCCACGACGATTCCGAGCTCGCCGGCCTGATCGCCGAGCTGGTCATCCTCGCCCACGACGAGCCCGCTTCCCCGGAAGCGATGGAGCTCAACTACCTCCTCCTGGAGCAGCGCCGCATCGAGGCCGAGATCGCCGCCGCCGGCGAGCGCGACGACTACGAGCGCCGCGCCGCCCTCAGCCGCGACCGCGCCGCCCTGGTCGAGCGCATCGCCCGCACCGAGCGGGTCAGGCCCTAATCGGTAAATTCCTCCAGGTCGTTCCGGGGTAGCTCAATCGGTAGAGCACTCGGCTGTTAACCGAGTTGTTGTGGGTTCGAGTCCCACCCCCGGAGCTTAAGGAGCGTCCTAGGCCGTTGCCCGGCTGAGCGCCAGCTGCTCGACCAGCTCGGCGCCGCGCGTGGCGCCATCGTTCACTGCGGCCCAGGCGGCAAGCTCGGCCGCCCGTTCGGCGAAGGAGCGGTCCTCCAGCAAGCGCCGGGTGGCCCAGCGCAGTGGGGCGGGGCGGCAGAGGCGCCAGGGGAGGGAGAGGCCGCACCCGGCCCAGGAGATCCGCATCGCGGTCTCGCTCATGTCGCCGATGATCGGGCAGATCAGGACGGGCGTGCCTGCACAGAGGGCGCGGGCCACGGTGCCGTGGCCGCCGTGGGAGACGACCAGCGAGGCGGCGGGCATCAGCTGGCTGTAGCTGAGCCAGTCGACCAGGACCGCGTTGGCGGGGACTTCGATCGGGCGCTGGGGGACGACACGGTTGGTCGTCGCCACCACCCGCACCGGCTCCTCGGCCAGCGCCGCGAGAGCCGTGCGGACGAGGTGGTTCTCGGAATCGTGGGCAGTGCTCGGGGCGACCAGGACCAGCGGCTCGTCCCCGGGCGGCAGCTCGATCTCGGGGTGGGGGATCTCGAAGGTCATCGGCCCGGTGATCTCCACCCCCGCCGGCCAGCCCCGCGGGTACTCCAGATGAGGGAAGGTCCCGACCAGCGCCAGGTCGGGGCTAATGCCGCCGTGGAAGCGGTCCACCGGGGGCAGGTCGAGCCTCTCCCGCTGGCGGTTGAGGTCGTTGCGGCCCTGCTCCAGGCCGATGTTCAGCGCTCGCTGTCCGGTCCGCCAGATGGCTCGCCCGACCGGGGTGCGCGGTGGTTGCAGCCCGACGGCGAAGAACGGCAATCCCGGCTCCACGACTGGGTAGATGTGCGGGATCAGGGTCGCCAACGGCACGCCCGCCTTCTCGGCCGCCAGCGTCGGCGCCAGGGTGAGGATGTCGCTTACGACCGCGTGCGGGCGTGTCTCCTCGAGCAGTGGCAGCAGCGCCTTGGCCGCTTCGGCCGCGTGGGCGCCCTCGGGCGAGTCGGGGTCCGGCGGGGGGAACATGCGGTATTCCTCGGCCGCAGCAAAGCCGAGCCCGGCGCCTTCGACCGCCTCGCGACGCTCCTCCCAGGTCTCGATCGTCACCTCGTGGCCGCGCCCGCACAGCGCCCGCCCCAGCGAGATCGCCGGGAAGACGTGGCCTGGGTCGCCGAAGGCGGCTACGAGAAATCGCATAGGTGACGGTCCCAGATCGCCGCCATGCGGTGTCCTCGGTCGTCCGAATAGCGCTGCTATTCGGCCTCCCTGCGTCCTAGCCTGGCGACGACTGGACCTCGTCACGCAAGCGTCAGGGGGTGTCCAGGCCCTCGCCCGGGCGGGTGAAGACAATCTCCGGGACGTGGCAGTTCTTCGACGTGCGCAGCAGGAAGCGCACCGCCTCGCCGAGGTCCTCCGGCCGGATCATCTCCTCGCCGGGGATCTGTCCCTGGACGAACTCGGTCATCGGCGTCTCGACGAAGCCCGGCGCCAGCGCCGTGCACTGGATCCCGGCGCCGCCGACCTCACGGTGCGTCGACTGGGTGAAGTTGATCACCGCCGCCTTGGTCGCGGCGTAGATCGAGAGCCAGGCCTGGCCGCCCTTGCCCGCGATCGAGGCGGTGTTGACGATCAGCGCTTTGCCGTGCTCGCCGCCGGCCTGCTTGAGCATCGGCAGGCCCTCGCGGGTGCCGATGATCAGGGCCCGCAGGTTGACCGCCAGCTGCATGTCGAGGTGCTTGGTCTGGATCTCCTCCATCGGCGCCCCGATGCCGACGCCGGCGTTGTTGACGAGCACGTCGAGGCGCCCGTAGGTCTCGCGGTGCTTGGCGAAGACGCCGACCAGTCCCTCCTCGTCGGACATGTTGGCGGCGACGCTCTGCACCTCGATGCCGTCGGCGCGCAGCGCCTCCGCGGCGCTCTCGAGCTTCTCCGGACGCCGTGCGGCGACCGTCAGCGCGTAGCCCTCTCCGCCGAGCACCCGGGCGATCGCCAGGCCGATGCCGCTCGACGCTCCGGTGATAAGTGCCGCTCGCTCCGCCAACCTCTTCTCCTTCCGCTTGCCCTTCTGCGCTGCGGACCCTATCTCCAGTCCGGCGAGGGTGCCTTCGGGGGCACCGCTCCCGGCTCACGACGCTCAATAACATGCCGCCGATGCGTCGTAGCCGAGCCCTTGCCGCCCTCGCCCTCATGGCGGCGCTCGCGGTTGCCGCGTTCACCGGGTGCGGCGATGACTCGGACACCTCGACCGACTCCTCGCAGGGCGCCGCCGAAAGTCGCCCGGCGCCGCCGAAGAGCGATTTTCCCAGCGCCGAGGGCAAGACCCTGGCGCAGGTGGTCGAATCTTCCGCCGGCCCCTCGACCCTGGTCGTCTCGCCCGCGGCGAAGGTCTTCTACGAGGGCCGCAACCGCTACCCGTTCGGGGTCTTCGAACGCGACGGCAGCCAGGTCGCCGACGCCAAGGTCGCGCTCTACTTTGCGCGGGTGCCGCTGAAAAAAGGCACCGCCGCGGGCACGGAGCGGGAGAAAGAAGCGCTGGAGGAAGCTCTCGACCAACCGGCGGTTGGCCCCTACCCGGCGGCCGTCGAAAGCATCGAGACCCAGCCCGCCTTCCGCGCGATGACGACGACCGACGACCCCGACGCCGCCACCGCCGCCTACGTCACGCACGTCGACTTCCCGGAGGATGGGGAGTGGCGGATCGTCGCCTTGATCGAGGAGGACGGCGAGCTAAAGTCCTCGCTGCTGCCCAGCGCCTCGGTGGGCGCCTTCGCCAGGGTTCCGCAGCTCGGCCAGAAAGCCCCGCTGATCCACACGCCCACCCCCGAGGACGTCGGCGGCGACCTCAGCAAGATCACCACGCGAATCCCGCCGGACACGCAGAGTGAAGTCGACTACGCCGACGTGCTCGGCAAGGAGCCGATCGTGTTGTTGTTCGCGACGCCCCAGTTCTGCCAGAGTCGGGTCTGCGGGCCGGTCGCCGACGTCACCGAGCAGCTCAAGCAGCTCTATGGCGAGGAGGCCGCCTTCATCCACATGGAGATCTACAAGGACAACGACCCGAACAAGGGTGTGCGCCCCCAGGTGCGCGCCTTCCACCTGCCGAGCGAGCCGTGGTTGTTCGCGATCGACCAAAATGGAAGGATCGTGGCTGAGATCGAGGGCGCCTTCGGCGTCGAAGAGCTGACCAGCACAGTGAAGGGACTAATCGGAGAATGAGCGAGAAGACGAGCCCTGACGCCGAGCTGCTGGCTTCCTTTGCCGAGGAGGCCCGCCGCCGCTGCGACGTGATCGCCGCCGGCCTGGCGACCGAGACGACCGACTTCGAGACGATGCGGATGGAGGCGCACGCCCTCAAGGGCGCCGCCGGCGTAGTCGGCCTGCGCCGCCTGGCCGAGCTGGCCGGCCTGATGGAATCCGACCTCGACGAAGCGAAGAAGACCGGCACCATCCGCGGCGGCCGCACCCACCAGATCGCCGACGCCGCCAAGGCCCTGGCCGAAGGCGCCGCCGCCGCGGCCAAGGGCGAGGAAGAGCCCCCCGACGTCGGCCGCTCCCTGGCCCAGCTCTTCAGCGCCTAGCGCTACCCTCCTCAACCACTGGGGCGGTAGCTCAGTTGGTCAGAGCAGCGGACTCATAATCCGTCGGTCGAAGGTTCGAGTCCTTCCCGCCCCACTAATCGTTAGCCTGCGCAAAATGCAAGAACGTTCCATGGAGCTTGGGGCGGTAACGGGCGACTTGCAGAAGGCATTGGCTGATGGGGACATCGCGAAGCCTAAGAACGTCGCCGTGCTCCTCAAGTACCTCGATCGACTGACCCACTCTGAGTACAAGGAGGATCTCAAGGCCTTCGACACCTTCTTGCCACCCCGACTCGTCCGGGCTGCCAAAGAACAGCACTGCGTGCCGTTCTTTGGCGCCGGTGTCTCTGCAGAAGCCGACCTCCCCTCGTGGTGGGACCTGCTCGACCGACTGGGGTTTCAGGCTGACTTCGCGGGCGATCCCGAGCTGGAGCACGATCCCCTTACCGCAGCCGAGGTGCTCGCGTCTCACATGGGAATGCCCATACTCGACAACGCGCTACGTGTGTCGATCAAACGGGCAACGACCCCAACGCTTGCCCATTTCCTCCTTGCCGCGCTCAAACAGGACGTGTACGTAACCACGAACTACGACTGCCTGTTCGAGGAAGCGTGGAAAATACTGTATGGGGTGGAGCCTCGCGTCATCACGACCGATGCCGACCTCAAAACCCACCGAGTCGATCGGTCGTTCAAGAAGTCCAAGGGTAGTCCGCTCATCTTCAAGCTCCACGGCAGCCTGGCGAGGGATTCCGAGGAGCTCATCCTGACGCGCAGCCAGTACCGTCGCCATTACCGGACCAACCAGGAGATGTTCGAATCCGTTCGAAAATGCCTCGCGTTCAAACACTCTCTTCGTGGGATTCGGCCACCGGGACCCCGAGATCACAAGACTGGTAGAGGACGTCATCCACATTTTCGAAACCCGGAAGAAAGGCGCCGGAACCGGGCCAGCCTTCTACAGCCTGCAATTCAACATGGGCGAGCGAACGCCGGAGATCTTCGCGGCGCGCGGGATGGTCGCTCTTCAGCCGCCACTGACGTTGGAGGCCCCGGAGAACATCGACGCGCGCACCGTGTCCCTTGTTCGGTCGCAATTCGATCTCCTGGCCGCTGCGGATTCCAGTGCCCACGATCAGCTCGATCTCGACTCATCGCTGTCAGGTGCCCTGGACAAGCTAGGAGAAGCACTCGGATCTGGCCTTGGCGAGCTCGGCAAGTTTGCGCGGAAACTCAAAAGCGGATCGCTCGAGACCGTAGGTGCGAAGCAGTTGCGTGCGATCAGCAAAAAACTAGGCGAGCTCGGTGGCCAAGGCGTCTATCTCCTCGATGTCGATGACTCCATCGTGGAGGTGGGCTTGCCCCCGGGTCTGTCACTGCCTGAACGCGAGAAAAAGGGGCTCCATCGACGCCCGTACGTAAGGCAGGCGCACATGTATCGCGAGCCGTTCGTGTCCTCCACCGTGGAATCGCTTTTCAACGACAACGCGACGGCGTTTCTGTGCGTCCCGATCCTAGACGTCCGGAAGAAATATCGGGGCCTCTTGTTCTCTGCCTTCCAGGTGGGTGCCTGGACATTGCCTCTCGCATTGCGGGACGAGTTGCGCAAGCGCTCCCACGCCGACGAGCTGAGCTTTGTGCTGATCGACGGTGACGGGGTGCTCCTGCTGCCGCCGAACTCGGAGTTCGCTCCGAGGAAGGTGGCGATCAAGAAAGAGGGACGACTGGCCAACATCGGCTTCGAGTTCGAGCGCCTGGTTCGGCTGTCTCGCCGCGACAAGCTCGTTGAGCGCGTCTGGAACAACATCGTGCCGCTGGCCCGCGACGACGACGTACTCCGGCTCGGCGATGTGGAGATGTACTCGGTCGTGGCAGAGGTCCCCCACACGCGGTGGAAGCTGGCGTTGTCCGTGCCGACCCCTCGGTCGGCGGCTTCCTTGCGGCTCTAGACTCGAGGTTGGGTGCGACGGGTGGCCCTGATGGCGCCGAGGCGGTTAGGGGTCGCGGGACCTGGGCCTGGCACCCTGCCCATATTATCCCGGCGGTCAACCTGGGAGAGGGGATATGGGTAACCCGTTCGATTTGTCGGGTCATGTGGCGCTGATCACCGGCGGCAACAGCGGCATCGGGCTCGGCATGGCCGAGGGCCTTGCCGCCGCCGGGGCGAGCGTCTGCATCTGGGGGCGCACCGAGGAGCGCAACGAGGCCGCTAGGGAGCGGATCGCCAGTCATGGGGGAGAGGTCGTCGCGGTTCGCTGTGACGTCAGCTCCGTGGATGAGGTTGAGGCCGGCTTCGCAGAGACCCTCGATCGACTTGGGCGTATCGACTCCTGTTTCGCCTGCGCCGGGGTCGCGGCCGGGGGGCAGCGCTTCCTCGAGATGTCACCGGAGGAGTTCCAGCGGGTCCTGGCGGTGAACCTCAACGGTGCCTTCCTGACCCTGCAGGGGGCTGCGCGCAGCATGGTCGAGCAGGGGGAAGGCGGCAGCCTGGTCGGGGTCGCCAGCCTCGCGGCGCTCTCCGGGCAGCCGCGGGGGCAGAACTACGCGGCTTCCAAGGGCGGGCTCGTCTCGATGGTCAACTCCTGCGCGGTCGAGCTCTCGAAATATGGCATCCGGGCGAACTCGATCCTGCCGGGCTGGGTCGAATCGGCGATGACCGAGGAGATGCTCGCCTGGCAGCCGTTCATCGACCGCGTGCTGCCGCGGATCCCCGCCCGTCGCTGGGGCACCCCGGCCGACTTCGCCGGAATCGCCGTCTACCTCGCCAGCCCGGCGAGCGAGTACCACACCGGTGACTCCTTCCTGATCGATGGTGGCTACCGCGCCTTCTGAGCAGCTCGCCGAGCAACTGTGCGCCGTAGTGGCGGACGCGTGCTCGGAGCGGGAGGTCGAGGTGCGCAACCTGCGGCGGCTGACCGGCGGCGCCAGCCGCGAGACCTGGGCCTTCGACGCGGTCTTCGCCGACGGGGTCGAGCGAGCGCTGATCCTGCGCCGCGACCCGCCGAAGGCGGCCCGGGCCGGAGAGGCGATGCGGCGCGAGGCGACCGCGATCGAAGCGGCGGCGCGCGCCGGCGTGCCGGTGCCGAAGCTGATTGCCCATGGCAGCGACCCCGCCGCTCTCGACGCCCCCTTCATCGTGATGGACTTCGTCGAGGGCGAGACGGTTCCCCGCCGCATCCTGCGCGATGACGCGTACGCCGACGTCCGCCCGCGCCTGGCCGAGCGCTGCGGGGAAATCCTCGCCCGGGTGCACGCGATCGACCCCGGGGAGGTGGAGGGGCTGGAGACCCCCGACTCCCTGGGGCAGCTGCGCGGCGCCCTCGACTTCTTCGAGGAGAGCAGCCCGGCCCTCGAGCTGGGAATGCGCCGGCTGGAACGGAATCAGCCCGACGCCGGGGCCGGCCGCGTCGTCCACGGCGACTTCCGCAACGGCAACCTGCTGGTCGGCCCCGACGGCATTCGCGCGGTGCTCGACTGGGAGCTCGTTCGCCTGGGGGACCCGATGGAGGATCTGGGGTACCTCTGCGCGCGGTGCTGGCGCTTCGGAGTCGTCGAACGTCCGGTCGGGGGCTTCGGCGATTACGCCGACCTGTTCCGAGGCTACGAAAAGGTCTCGGGGCAGCGCGTCGACCCCGAGCTCGTCCGCTGGTGGGAGCTCTTCAGCAGCGTCTGGTGGGGCGTCGGGTGCATGGTCCAGGCCTCGCGGCACCTCTCCGGGGACGTCCGCTCGATCGAGCTTGCGGCGATCGGCCGCCGCGTGTGGGAGCAGGAGTACGACGTCCTGCTGTACCTCGACGGGCGGGGCGGCTGAGATGGCCCGCGGCGTGCCGAGCACGGCGGAGCTGGTCGATGCCCTGCGCACCTTCCTCGAGCAGGACGTGATGTCCGGCACCGAGGGACGCCTCAGCTTCATGGCCCGCGTCGCCGCCAACGTCGCCGCCACGGTCGAGCGCGAGATCGTGCTCGGGCCGGTCCAGGCGCAGGGGCACGCGGAGCGCCTGGAGGCGCTGGGGTTCGGCGACGACGACGAGCTGGCCCGGGCGATCCGGGCCGGTGAGCTCGACGACCGCCTCGACGAGGTGGCCGAGGTCACGCGGCGCAACGTGGTCGAGAGACTCAGCCTCTGGAACCCGCGCTACGTCGAACCCGAGGACGCCGGCCTGATCCTCCAGATGCCCGCTCGTGACGGGGCTACAGACTCGAACACCCCCGACAAAGTCAGGTAACCGCCGATGGACTACGAGCTGCCGCAGGACCTCCTGGACTTCATCGCCGAGCTGGATGCCTTCATCGAGCGCGAGATCGTGCCCCTCGAAGCCGAGAACATGCAGTTCTTCGACCACCGTCGCGAGTGGAAGCGCACCGACTGGGAGAACGACGGCGTTCACTCACGGGAGTGGGTCGAGCTGCTCGAGGAGATGCGGCGGCGAGCGGACGCTGCCGGCTTCTACCGCTACGCGCTGCCGGAGCGGATGGGCGGGCGCGATGGGACCAACCTCGGGATGGCGGTGATCCGCGACCACCTCGCGGCGAAGGGGCTCGGCCTGCACAACGACCTGCAGATGGAGTCCTCGGTGGTGGGGAACCTCGTCTTCCCGCTGATCCTCGAGCAGTTCGGCAGCGCCGAGCAGAAGGACGCCTTCCTCGCCGGCTCGATCTCCGGCGAGCTGGCGTTCGCCTTCGGCCTGACCGAGCCCGACCACGGCAGCGACGCGACCTGGCTGCAGACGACGGCGGTCAGGGACGGCGGCGATTGGGTGATCGACGGGGCCAAGCGCTTCATCAGCGGGCTCGGCTTCGCCCACCACGCGATCGTCTTCGCCCGCACCTCCGGCGACCCGGGCGCGGCCGAGGGGATCACCGCGTTCATCGTCCCCACCGACGCCTCCGGCGTCGAGGTTCCGTATATGCACTGGACCTTCAACATGCCGACCGACCACGCCGAGATGGTGCTAAAGGACGTCCGGGTGCCCGCCGGCGCGATCCTCGGCGAAGAGGGGAGGGGCCTCGCCACGGCGATGTTCTTCGTCCACGAGAACCGGATCCGGCAGGCGGCCTCGGGGGTCGGCGCGGCTGAGTACTGCGTGACCGAGTCGGTCGCCTACGCGCGTGAGCGCAAGACGTTCGGCAAGCCTCTCGCCGAGCGGCAGGCGATCCAGTGGCCGCTGGTCGAGCTCGCGACCGAGATCGAGATGCTGCGAGGCCTGGTGCGAAAGACGGCGCACGAGATGGACAGCGGAAAGGGTCGGATCAGCGGGGTCAGCGACAAGGTCTCGATGTGCAACTACCGCGCCAACCGCCTCGTCTGCGACGCGGCGGACCGGGCGATGCAGGTGCACGGCGGCGTCGGCTACACCCGGCACAAGCAGTTCGAGCACATCTACCGCCACCACCGCCGTTACCGGATCACCGAGGGCTCCGAAGAGATCCAGATCCGCAACATCGCCGGCCACCTCTTCGGCTTCGTTTCGCGCTAACCCGGCCGGCCGGCGATCGATGCCTTTGCTCTCACGGTGAGCCCTTGGGGGGCGGCGTCCAGCGACGCGAAGGGTCGGCAGAGTCATTCTCGCTGAAAGTCAGCCCCTCCATCTCGAGGCGCTGGCGCGCGACCTCGGGGCCGCCGCCATCGGTGGCGCTCCAACCTGGGGATATGTGGCCTGTAGAGCGCAGCACGCGTTGCGCGTTCGGGATCGACTCGTCAGAGGAGATCACGCCCGCGACGGACTGCGCGGCGCCCGGGACCCCGATCGCGTCGGCGAGGTCGCCATACGTCGTCCAGTGTCCCTTGGGTATGGCGTCGCAAGCCTCGCGCAGCGCATCGCGGTTGACGCTTCGGGCGCTTCGTTCCAAGACCCCGACCTCCGCGCCGAGGTCGAGCAGGCTGATCTCACCATCGACGGTCCAGTAGGCCATCCCGTTGACGCCTGCGCTCGAGGGTTCCCCCGAGCGCAGCCCCAGGCGGTGGAGGAGTCTTGCGGCTTGAAGTGAGGGTGAGTCCAGCAGTGTCTCTCCGCTCTGGGGGTCAGTCCACTCGAGTGTCTTGTTTCCTTCGCTCGCCTTGAGTGTCGCCGTGTAGAGGGGCTCCTTCGTGCTCCACGGCTTGGCGGAGGCTGGGACGGCCGCACGGCGGAAGTACAGGGGCTGGCCCAGCTTCAACGCATCGGCTTCGACCAACTGCGGAAGCAGGCGCTGAGCACGCGCCTTTTGCTTTTGCTCGCGCTCGACCTCGCGACGCTTGCGCTGCACGCCGAGCCGGTATTGCTCCGCCTCGGGCAGCGGGATGATTATCTCCGAGTGAACCAAGATCCGCTCGCCTACGGTGAAGGGCTGCAAGCGGACGCAGCGGATGTCCATGTCGAAGTTGTCGAGAAGCCAAAGCACGGTTGTAGTTACCTCGGGACGGAAGTCACCGGCAAGGAGGACGATTCGAGGTTTGTCGTCGATGACGGGAGTCTCGTCCCGCTGCTTTCGAGCAGATTCAGCAGCTTCGCTTCGGCCTTGTCCTCCGGCATTTCGTGGTAGCTCGCGTACATTTCGACGACTTCGCCAAACTGTGCCGCCGCGACGTAGGCGGCGTACTTGATTGCCTGCAGGTCGACGGTCTTGCTGGCTCCGTCGCGCTTAAGCTCGACCACAACGAGGCGTCCCTGCCCCGGCTCGATGCGCACGATCCCCAAGACGTCGAGTCGCTCTGAGGTCTTGTCGAAACGATCGAACTCGGAGGTGACGACCTTGAAGTCTCCACCCGCGAGCTCGGGAGCCGACAGCACCCATGCCTCCAGATCCTGCCGCTCCCAGAGCTTCAGGTCTGGAAAGGTGGTCGGCGTCACCTCACTAACCCGCCTGCTCTTTTTCTCCACTTCGAACAGTGGCACTCACTCAACCTATTCGCTCCCCCCGATGTTCTTGCACCGAGGGCAACCGGTGAGGTGCAGAGTGGAGCTACGGACTGGGGTCCAGAGCAGCAGAAATGCCGCCCTGGACCCGCTGTCTTAGACAACTTCGAAGCGCTGGTGTCGGCCCTACTGACCCAAAGTGACGCTGACCTTGGAGCCTGACTTGAGGACCTTGCTCGGCTTGGGGTTCTGCTTGATCACCTTGCCCGGCTTGCCCTCGGCGCGTTTGACCTTGCCGAGCTTGCAGTCGGCCCGGCCCAGCGCCTTCTTGACGGGCTTCAGCCTCTTGCCCTTCAGCCTGGGGACGACGCAGCCTTCGTAGAAGTACCGGTCGGCCCTGATTGTGGGGCTGGTCCCGGCCAGGGTGGTAACGGTGACGTCGACCGCGCCGACCTTGGTGCTGCGCGGGGCGATCGCCGTGATCTGGGTGTCCGATTCGACCGTGAAGCCGGTTGCGGGAGTCGAGCCAAATTTGACCGCGCTCGCCGCGTTGAAGTCGGTGCCGGTGATCTTCACGCTGGTGCCGCCGGCCACCGGCCCGAAGTCGGGCTCAAGCGAGCTGACCGCGGGGGTCGGCTGGACTTCGGCGCTGAGCTCGACCTCCTTGCCGGAGACCGTGCCGCTGGGGGCGACGGTCGCCCCGTCGAAAGGCGGCGGGAAGATGAAGCCGTAGCTCGCCCCGGCGACGTCGGCGACGCCGATCTTGTCGGTGGGGTTGCTCGGGTCGATCCCGATCAGGTCTCCCGCGCGGATCGGCAGGTTCGTGCTGAACGTCTGCAGTCCGGCTCCGGACGGTGTGGCCGGGTTGCTGGTGCCCATCGCCCCGTAGCCACCGGAGCCATTGGGCCGGAGGACCCGCAGGAAGAAGGGGCCGCCTTCGGCGCCCTGCACGCGCCAGCGCACGATCGCGCCGCTGACCGGCGAGACGAGGTTGGCGCCTTTCTCGGGCAGCGCGGTGTTGAAGAAGGTCTGCACCTGCCCGAATTCCGTCGGACTGGATCCGGGGGGCAGAACGCTCCCGATCGTGATCGTCGATGCCTGTGCTGCCGATGCCCCCAGGAGCGCACAGGCGCTCGTCACCGTTGCGACCAGGACGCCGAGTCGGCCCAGCCTGTTGTGTTTGGTGCCCGAACTTGCGCGCACGTCACTGCCGTGTCGCTTTCGACACTTCATTTCCCTGCCTCCTTGGTAAGTAAGCCCCGGACGAGTTGGGGCTGGTTCGAATGCTCAAACCGCCACCGCGTCAAATGTTGCGGCAAAGTTTCATCGTATGCGCTCCGTCACCCAAGCGGCGAGCAGGTCGGCCACCTGCGTGCGGGCGCCCTCGAGGCCGCGGAAGTAGTGGTCGCCGGGGAGTTCGACGAGCTGCTTGTCGGTTGCGGCGAGGCCGTCGTGGATCGCGCGCGCGTCGCTGGGAAAGACGCCCGTGTCCATCGTCGGCTGCACGATCAGGGAGGGGAGCGAGATCGCGGCCAGGTGCTCTTCGGAGTTGCACTGCGACTCGGAGAGGCTCCACATCGAGAGCCAGCTGTGCAGCGTGTTCAGCATGCCGATGCCGAGCACGCCACGGTTGGCGAAGCGGGGATCGCCGAGGTAGCACGCCGGCGTCGGGCGGTCGGAGGGGTCGAGATCGCCGTCGAGGAAGCGCAGGTCCGCCCAGGTGCGGTGGACCGTGAAGAGCCGGTCGAACTGCCCGGCCGCCTTCACCCGCTCGAGCTCCTGCTTGGCCCAGGCCGTGATGCGGTTGTTGCGGGCTCGCTGGGCGGCGCGGTAGCGCTCGACGAACTCGGCGGGGTAGGGAGGGCCGTTCTCCTCGTCGTACATGTCGAGCGCGGGGTCGGTCCCGACCGGGTCGCTCTCCTCGATGAGTGCCGGGTCGAGCCAGTTGGTCAGCACCTCGGGCCGGCCCGGGTGCGCGGCGACGCTGACGTAGAGGTCGCCGGAAGCGAGGTCGTCGAGACCGTTGGCGAGCGGCATCCCGAAGGCGGGACGGATGACCGGCTGCTGGGCCTGCGCCTGGTAGGCGGCGATCAGCGAGCCGCCTCCCGAGTTGCCGAGCAGGACGACGGTCTCGACGCCGTTCTCGCGCAGCCAGCGGACGCCGAGGCCGATGTCGAGCAGCGCCCGGTCAAGCAAAAAGAACGCCTCCATCCCGCGGAAGCGCGTGTTCCAGCCGAGGAAGCCGAAACCGCGGCGGGCGAGGTGGTCGGCCAGGTAGTGCTCGGAGAAGTCGATGTTGTAGTGGGCGGCGATGAACGCGACCTTCGGCCGGGTGCCGGCGGGGCGGTAGTAGGCGCCCTGGCACGGGTGCGAGCCCCAGCCCATCCGCGGCATCTCCGGCCCCGAGAGCGCGACGATCTCGCGCTCGATGCCGTCGAGGTCGAGCGGCTCTTCGATCATCGCTTCTCCCGGGCCTCGGCCCGGCGCGCCCGGCGTTTGTTCAGCTTGGCCTGCCCTCCGTTGACGAAGGCGGTCGCGGTCGTGCCCCGCGGCGTGCGGTAGTGCTGTTCGGTGTGCGGCGCGTAGCGGACCTCACCGTCCTCCGCTTCCAGCCAGCCGGTGTGCTGGCGGGCGCGCAGCGCGGTCAGCTCGGGGCCGAAGCCGTGGCCGAGGAGCCCGGCCCGGCGCCGGCCGCTGGGCACGGCGCCGGTCGGATCGAGCAGCGTCAGGCCCTCGCGATCGGCAGCGGCGATGCTCACCGGCGCCACCGCCGGGAAGCCGTCGGCG
Source organism: uncultured Solirubrobacterales bacterium (assembly GCA_963753585.1). GTDB lineage: Bacteria > Actinomycetota > Thermoleophilia > Solirubrobacterales > 70-9 > VRUE01. Next base: position 624,567 of record CAVWCU010000001.1, read on the forward strand.
TCCACCCATCCGAGCAGCAGGTGCGGCAGCCGGCGCAGGCGCGCCCCGGCGCGGCCGGCGGCGATGCGCGGTGCGACGCCGCCGCGCGGCGCGGCCTGCGAGTCCGGTGGCGCGGTGGGCAGGGGGATTCCGTGCACGGCAGGGGGCGCATCGCCGGTCGAGTCGGGCCAGCTCGTCACCCGCTCGACCGCGACGGTCACCGGCACCCGCTCCATGTAGTACTCGTGCATCCACCAGCGCCAGAAGCGGCCGGACTTCGGCGGGGAGAAGAAGCGCCTCGTTCCTCTGGCCAGCGCCTTCCCCTGTGCGGCGGGATCGGTCCAGCCGATCGTTGCGCGGCCCTGGACGAGGACGAACTGCGGCCCGTCGGCGAAGCCGTGCTCGCGGGCGTGGAAAGCGAGAGCCACCCGGTCCTCGCGCCGGATTCGCTCGAGCTTCTTGCCGAAGGCGAGCGAGGTGGTGAGCATCACCGTCCCCGCCTCGCGGTCACGTACGCCGGCAGTCGTAATCGGGGCGACGACGGCCCCCTGCGCCGGGGTCACGTACGCGAGGGCTGTGGCCAGGTCGCCCGAGATGAACGTGTCGGTCTCCTCGCCCCAGCCCGCCCCGTGTGGGCGCGCCGTGGCGTCGGGGGACGCGGCATTCATTTCGGTTCGGCGTCCGACCGCTCTCGCAGGTGTGTCGGGACCGCATCCGGTGGGAATCCCATGAAGCTCGTGTACTGGGCAACGAGCGGGTTGTCGAAGAGCGCTGCGCGCGCCTCCGCCGTCCAGCCCAGCGGAGTTGCCGTGTCGAAGTTGATCCGCATCTCGCGCATCTCGCGGACCGGGTTCGGCGGGTAGACGGTGGGCATCTTGAACCCCGGGTGCGGCAGCGTGCGGGGCAGCAGCCAGAGGTGGTCCTCGGGCGCGATCTGCGAGCGGTGGGTGAGCCAGAGCTCGTCGTAGTCGTTGAGATGGGACGGCGGGCCGATGCTGCCGTCCGGCGACGGCGTGTTCGGGAAGGGCTGCATCGCCAGGGCGTTGAAGAAGAACTCCTTGTTCTCGCCGAGCAGGACGCAGCTGGCCGGCGGGGTCAGGTGCCCACGGCTCGTCCCGACGCCGGGCACCGCCCAGACGCTCATCTTGAAGAGGACCGGGTCGCCGATCCAGCCGACGACGTCGCGGCACGGATCGTGGCTGTAGACCATGGTGTGCAGCTCGCCGTCGCAACGCACCCGCACCTCGGTCTCGCCGCCGATCTCCTCCCCGGCCGGCTCGGGGACCACCATCTCGGAGTAGTCGACGAAGAGGCTCGCGTACCCGACGCCGTCCCACATCTCCTTTGCCAGGCGAATGGTCGCGGTGGTCTCGAAGACGAAGACCGCGTTGCCGTCGTCGCTCAGGGGGATCTCGCGGTAGATCAGCCCGCGCGGGATGACGGCGAAGTCGCCCTCCTCGATCTCGAGCGGCCCCAGCTCGGTCTCGAGGCGGAAGCGGCCGCGATGGTAGAAGCGGATCTGGTGGGCGTCGACGTTCTTCTCGGCGAACGGCATCGCCGCCGCCCGCTGGGAGAGGGAGACCGAGTGGCCCTCGCCCTCCATCAGCCGCAGCGGCTCCCCACGCGGGTCGCCTGCATCGGTCGCGATCAGCGCGCCCGAGTCCAGTCCGCTGTACATCAGGCGCTCGTCGGACCAGCGCAGCGGGTGCGCGAGGTTGCGGCGGCGGTAGAGGTGCGCCCACTCGCCGAAGAACCCCTTCAGCGAGTAGATCTCCTCGGTGTACTCGCCGGTACCGCTCGGCGCGTAGGGGATCTTGCCCTTGCGGAGCGAGCCCAACTCAGCTCTCCTTCTCGATCGCGTCGCGGACCGGCGTCAGGTCCACGTACAGGTGCTGGCTCTGGAAGAGCTCGTCGCGGATCGTGCAGAAGACCGAACCGGCGAGGGTTATCTCGGTGCCGCCGGCGAGGACGTAGGTGATGTCGACCTCGTAGGCCGCTTCGCCGTCGGCGCCCTCGAGCACGCGGGTGATCGCGTGGCGCGTGGCGGTGACGCCGCGGAGCTGGCGCGCCATCGCCTGCAGGCCCTCCATCCACGGTTGGGTGGGCCCGTTGACCGCCCGCACGGTCGCGTCCGCGGCGAAGAGCGCCAGCGCCTCCTCGGGGCGCTGCCGGTCGATCGCGTCGTAGTAACGCCGCAGGAACTCCACGGTCTCGGCGCTAGCGTCTGTGGCCAACATCCCGCTCCTTCGCTCCGGGTGACCCCGGCATCCTCCCATCCCGTCTCGGGATAGGGGAAATACAAATGAAGGCCGAGATCATTAGTCGTTCGCCTATGTCTCTTCGGCCAGGACCCGGCCCGCGACCCGGAACCCGTCGTTGGCTGCCGGTACGCCGAGGTAGACGGCCGCGTTGAGGACGATTTCCGCGATCTCCTCGTTGCCCAGCCCGTTGCGGCGGGCGGCCCGGACGTGCATGGCGAACTCCTCCATGCGGTTGGCGGCGAGCAGCGCCGTCAGCGTGATCGCGCTGCGCATGCGCCGGTCGATTCCGCTGCGGGTCCAGACGTCGCCCCAGGCCGCGCCCGCGATGTAGCGCTGGAAGTCTTCGTTGAACGGCGTGGTCGCTGCGATCGCGGCATCGACGTGGGCGTCGCCGAGGACTTCGCGACGCACCGCCATGCCGCGCGCGCGTCGCGCGTCGCCTCCGTCGCCCAGGTGATCGAGAAGCTCGGCCGCTGCGGCCGGCCCCTGCTCCACCGCGGCCAGGTGCGCTGCCCGGTCGAGGACGCACAGCTGTGCTCCCGCGATGCCGGCCGCGATCCTGGCCTGATGCTCGACCGGCGTCGCCGTGTCCTGCAGCCCAGCGAGGACCAGCGTCGGCGCCTCGATCGCCGCAAGTCGGTCGCGCAGGTCGAAGTCGCGGATCGCTGCGCAGCAGCCGGCATAGCCCTCGAGCGGCGTAGCGACCAGCTCGGCTCGGCGGCGCGCGACGATCTCGGGCTGGCGCGCGGCGAAGTCCTCGGTGAACCAGCGCTCGACGACGGCGTCGGCGATGCTCTCGACCCCGGCGCGCCGAATCGCGGCGATCCGCTCGTCCCACCACTCCGGCGCGCCGAGCCGGGCCGAGGTGCAGAGCAGTGCCAGCCGCTCGACCCGCTCCGGAGCCTCCGCGCCGAGCCAGAGGCCGACCATGCCGCCGATCGAGAGGCCGCAGAAGGAGACGCGGGCGATGTCATGCTCGTCGAGCAGCGCCAGCAGGTCGCGGCCCAGGTCCTCGATCGCGTAGGGGCCGGGTGGGACCTCGGAGCCGCCGTGCCCGCGGTGGTCGTAGCGCAGCACCCGGTAGCGCCCGGCCAGTGTCGGCACCTGGGCATCCCAGACCGCCATCGTGGTTCCCAGCGAGCCGGAGAGCACGACGACCGGCGCGTCCTCGGGGCCGTCGAAGCGGTGCTCGAGGCGTGCGGTCATCCTCTCCTGCCCTCCAGGGCACGGGAGACGAAGGCATCGGCGGCGCCGAGCCACGCCGTGGAGTCGAGCCCGGGGACGCCGCTCGCCGCGAGGTTGACCTGCATCCGCTCGGTGTGAACCTCGAGGCCGCCGAGAACGTCCGCCATCGTCGCCGCGACCCCGCCGGTCAGCGCCAGTGCATCGCGAAGTGCCGCCCACTCGCCATGCCAGGCGCCAGTCGCCGCGCGCTCGTGCTCTTGCAGCATCGAGCCGGTCAGCAGGGCGGCGGCCGCGTGCACCCGCCGCACTCCGGCGAGTGCCAGCACGCTGCCGATCGGGTTGCGCTTGTGCGGCAGCGAGGAGGACCCGCCGCGACCCTCCTCATGTGGCTCGGCGACCTCGCCGACCTCCGCCTGGGAGAGCAGGACGACGTCGAGCGCCGGCTTGCCGACCGCACCGGCGGCCTCGTCGAGCGCGCCGCCGAGGGCGTGAACGGGGCCGCGCAGGGTGTGCCACGGCAGCACCGGCTCGCGAAGGCCGAGCTTCTGCGCGAGCGTCGCGGCAACCGCAGGGCCGTCCCCGCCGAGCGCGGCGAGCGTGCCGGCGGGGCCGCCGAGCTGGACGGCGAGCCGCCGCTCGGCCACGTCGCGCAGGCGCTCGCGGGCGTCGTCGATCCCGAGCGCCCAGCGAGCGGCGACGAGGCCGAAGGTCGTCGGAAGGGCTGGCTGCAGCAGGGTGCGGGCGAGCATCGGCGTCGCGCGGTGCCGCTCGGCCAGGGCCGCACACGCATCGGCCGCTGCCACCAGGTCCGGCTCGATGCGGTCGAGCGCTCGCCGCGCGATGAGCATCGCGGCGGTGTCGAGGGCGTCCTGGCTGGTGGCGCCGTGGTGGACCCAGTCCGCCGTCTCCTCACCGGCGGCGGCGCGCAGCGCACGCACGAGCGGCTCGACCGGGGTGCCGGTGAGGGCGGCTTCGCGGCCGAGCGTGGCGGGGTCCAGGTGCGAGGCGTCGGCGGCCCGGGCGATCGCCGTCGCCACGGAGTGGGGAATCAGGCCGTGCTCGGCCTGCGCCGCCGCGAGTCCCGTCTCGAACTCGAGCATCGCCCGCACCCAGGCGTCGTCGTCGAGGGCCCGTGCGAGGGCGTCGGGCACGAGGCTCGCGTCGAACAGCTCGTCAGGCATCAGATGGTTGACCCCCCGGCCACGTGCGACTGGGGGCGGGCGTGGCCAAGCAGATCAAGGACGCAGGGTGCAGCCTTTGGTGGAGCCAAAGGCAAGCCCGAGGACGCAGAGATGCGCAGCGCCATGCGCGTCATCCAGGCGTGCGGGGTCGTGGGGTCAACCATCTAGGAAGGCCGTCTCGCCGTCGCCCTGCAGGGTGATGTCAAAGCGCAGCCAGGGCCCCTCGGGTTGGGCGACGAGCGTATCGGCGCCGTCGAGTCCGCTCAGCAGCGGATCACGCGCGTTGGCCTCGGGCTCGTCCGGGAAGTAGATGCGGGTGACCAGCCGGGAGAGCAGGCCGCGGGCGAAAACCGAGACGGCGACGTGCGGCGCCTGCATCCCTCCGTCGGCGCCCGGAACAGGCTCCGGCTTGACCGTCACGAAGCTGAAGTTCCCCTCCGCCGAGGTGGCGGCGCGGGCGCAGCCCTCGGCCTGCCACAGCTCGACGAGCGCATCGGCAACCGGCTCGCCGGCGCCGTCGCGAACGACCCCGACGATGCCGACCGCGTCCGCACGCGCTGGGTCGACTACGTCTCCGTGTGCGCTGTCGCCGAGGCCGATCGTGAAGAACGGGCCGACGGTCTGGGACGGAGTGCCGGTGGTCATCCGAGTCAGTCTCCCATCGGCGTCGCCGTGCGACCGCGCAGCACGATGTCGAAGCGGTAGCCGAGCGCCCAGGCGGGCTCGGTCGTCTCGGGGTCGAACGCGGCGATCAAGCGCCGGCGCGCCGCCGCGTCGGGGACGGCGTTGAAGATCGGGTCCCACTCGAGCAGCGGATCGCCAGGGAAGTACATCTGCGTGACCAGCCGCTGGGCGAACGCCCGCCCGAAGACCGAGAAGTGGATGTGGGCCGGCCGCCAGGCGTTGTCGTGGTTGTCCCAGGGGTAGGCGCCGGGCTTGATCGTGGTGAAGCGATAGCGCCCCTCGGCGTCGGTGAGGCAGCGTCCGGCGCCGCTGAAGTTCGGGTCCAGCGGCGCCGGGTGCCGGTCGCCGGCGTGGGTGTAGCGGCCGGCGGCGTTGGCCTGCCATACCTCGATCAGGGTGTCGGGCAGCGGGCGCCTGTCCGTGTCGAGCACGCGCCCGGCGACGACGATACGCTCGCCGAGCGGCTCGCCGCTGTGCCCGTGGGTGAGATCGGCGTCGCCTGGGAGGACGCGGTCATGCCCGTAGACCGGGCCGTCCAGCTCGACCAGCGTCGCCGGCGCGATCGTGAGCCCCCGTCGAGGCAGGCGGAGCTCGCTGCTGCGGTAGGGGAGGGGCTCACCCATCGCCTGCCTCCGCGACGAGCGCCCGCCAGGCAAGGTCGTGATTGAAGGACGAGCCGAGGTCGGGCAGGGCGGCGAGCTCGGCCCCGGTCAGATCGGGAGGTGTGGCCCCGAGACGCGCCAGCTCCACCGTCACCGAGAGCAGCGTCTCGAGGTTGACGGCGAGTACCGTCGCCTCCTCGACCGTCGCCGCGGCGACGGCGATGCCGTGCCCGCGGATAACGCACACGGGACGCCCCTCCATTGCCGCCACCAGCTCCAGCGCGAGCTCGCGAGTGTCGATCAGCGAGGCGTTGTCGAAGGTCGGCACGCCGTCGAGCGCCAGGCGCAGCGCCGGGATGTCGTAGGCGCCGAAGACGGGCCGCGGCGTCAGCCCGGCGAGGCCGGCGAGCAGCGCCGCGGGCGGGTGAGCGTGGACCACCGCCCCGACCTCCGCTCGTGCGTGCATCAGCTCGGCGTGGATCGGCAGCTCGTTGGGCAGGGAGTAGCCGTCGGGCAGGTCGACCCCTCGCCCGTCGAAGCCCACTCGCCACACGTCTTCGGCTTTTGTCCACGCCAGGCCGCGCTCCGCCGCTCCGCGGCAGCGGACGACGAGCTCGTCGTCGGCGACGCGCGCCGAGACGTGCCCGAGGACGCCGTCGACCAGGCCGCGCCGGGCCAGCACCCGGCACGCCGTCGCTACGGTCGCGCGCAGCTGCGGCCCGTCGGTATGCGCCGTCATCGCGCCGCCAGGCCGCCGTCGGAGCGGATGATCTCGCCGCTCACCCCACGGGCGCGGTCGCTTGCCAGGTAGACGTAGGCGCCGGCATGATCCTCGGTGCGCAGCGCGACCCCGAGTGGGGTGCGCTCGCGCAGCGCCTTCTCGCGGCCGGGGCGGTCGTCGAGGCGCTCGCCGGCTTGCCCGAGGCTCTCCATGCCGCGCAGGTCGGTGGCGACCGTTCCTCCCGGGGCGACCCCGTTGACTCGCACCTCGGGCGCCATCTCGTGGGCGAGCTGCACCACGGCCCCGCGCAAGGCGTGCTTGCTCGCTACGTACAGCGCGCCGCCGCGACCCGGGTAGTAGCTGGAGCTCGAGCAGGTGACGACGAAGTTGCCGCGGCTGCGCACGAGCTCGGGCCCGGCGGCGCGCGCGGCGTGCAGGACGGAGCCGACGTTTACCGAGAAGGCCTCCGCGAGGGCGGCGTCGAGGCGCTCGGGTGGGATCTCCGACAGTGGTGTGTAGTGGTCGAAGACCCCGACGAAGGTCGCCACGGTGTCGAGCGCCTCGAAGCGCTCGAGCGTCTCGGCCACGGCGCGCGCGTTATCCTCGGCCGAGGTCGCGTCGCCCTGCACGACGTGGACCCGGGCGCCGAGCCGCGCCAGCACCTCGCACTTCTCCCCGTCTCGCTCGAGCACCGCAACGGCGGCGCCCTCCTCGAGGTAGGCGTCGAGGACCGCCCGGCCGATCCCCGACCCGCCACCCGAGAGCAGCGCGACCTTTCCTGCGAGCAGGCTCACTCGGGCTCGGGCTCCGGCCCGAACGGCGTCTGCAGGAACTCGGAGAAGGTCTCGTGCGATTGCCAGGTCAGCGTCTCGAGCTCGACCGGGCAGAGGCGGATGCCGCGGCCGAGCCGCGGCGAGACGATCTCCAGCCGCACGCCGTTGTGGGTCTGCACCTTGCGCACGGTCACCGCCGCGTACTCGTTGGCCAGCTCGACCGCGTCGCCGTCGTCGATCTTGCTCACAGGAACACCGCCAGGTTCTGGGTGCGCAGCACCGACTCGTCGACCGCCAGCTCCCGCCGGGCGAGCTTGAGGGCGCCGTCGACGCGGCGCAGGACGTCGCGACGGCCGGCCGAGACGAGGTCGGGCGGGGTGCGGTCGCCGCGGCTGCGGAACAGCAGCACGCTCGCGGCGACGAGGAGCTCGCCCGGCTCCTCGCCCTCCCAACCGCGGACGTTGGTGACGAAGCGGCGCGTGCGCGACGGCGGGTCCTCCGCCCAGGCGTGCTCGGTGTCGAGCCGCTCGACGCGCTTGGCCAGCGAGTAGCGGTCCTCGTCGAAGTGAGCCATGTCGACGAGCAGGCTGTCATCCAGCGAGTGCGCCGTCGTCACGCGGACGGGCATCCGGTAGACGACGTCGTCGGTGAGCATCGCCAGCCAGTCGTGGTGGCGGCGCTCGTCGAGCGCGGCGGCCTCCGCGTAGGCGAAGTCGAGGACCTCGCCGTAGGCCTCGCCGGTGTAGGAGAGCGGCGTGGGCATCTCAGTCGAGGGTCGCCGCGCGGGCCGGCGGGCCGGCGCCGTCGGCGGGGCCCTCCTCCCGCTCCAGGTAGTCGCACCAGAGGTTCAGCAGCTGGCGCTGGTTGTGCTCTCCGAAGCCGACGAAAGCCCGGCCCGGCGCCGGCCAGCCCGACAGTGGCGGCACGATCGTCTCGCCCTCGCGCGTCAGCCCCATCCGGCCGTGCAGGTTCAGCCGCTCGGCCATCTGACCGCGCGACGTCCTCGTGATCGAGGTCCAGTTCTCGACGTCGTCCTGCTCGAACATGCCCGAGGAGCCGAAGCACATCAGGTAGGCCTTGTAGGACGCCGCCTTGAACCACTCCGGCGCGCCCCGGTCGACCGCGAACCACGAGTGCACCTCGGTCCGGGTCGAGCTGATCGGCTGCCAGAGGCGGATCGAGACGAAGGGGACGACGAGCCCGTCGGCGTTCACCTGTGGCCAGTTGTGGACGAAGCTCAGGTTGGGCATCGCCGTCGCAGCGGAGCAGATGAAGCGCGCCTCGCCGATCAGCGCCCGGTGCTCGGCCGACCAGGCCCGTTCCATCGTGTCGATCATCTCGTCGGGGTAGCCGACGTGCGCGAGGTTGCCGCGGAAGCCCTCGTCGGGCAGCTTGTACGTCGTGCCGCCGCCGCGGCCGGCGAAGTACGACGCGCCCTCCTTGCGCTTGGCGGCCTTGGGCGCGCTGAAGAGGTCGATGTCGACGACGCTCGCGTGGGTGTGGGGCGTGTGGTAGCTGTCGCCCGAGAAGTTCTCGGCGCCGATCTTCCAGTTGGCGTCGATCACGAAGCGCTGCGGCCCGCGCACTTCGGCTCCGGCCTCGCTCTGGCCGAGGTAGATGCGGAGGAAGAAGCGGAAGTCGCCGAGGTAGTCCTCGAGGTCGGGAGCGTCCTCGTCCAGCGAGGCGAAGATCAGCCCCTCGCAGACGCCTACCCGGGGCGCCGGCAGCAGCCCGACCCCCTCGCGCGTAAGCCCCGCCTCGCCGCCGTAGGCGTCCTGGTGGAACGGCACGCCGGTCAGCTCGCCGGTGTTCTTGTAGGTCCAGGCGTGGTAGGGGCAGCGGAAGTGCGAGGTGTTGCCGAGCTCCGAGCGACAGACCTGCATGCCGCGGTGCAGGCACATGTTGAAGAGCACGCGGATCGCACCCGCCTCATCGCGGCAGACGATGAACGAGTCGTCGACTATCCGTCGCACGACGTAGTCGCCGGGGTCGGGGATCTCGGATTCGTGCGCCAGGAACATCCAGGCGCGGGCGAAGAGCCGGCGCTTCTCGAGCTCGAACAGGTCTGGATCGCTGTAGGCCGAGGCTGGGATGGTCCCCCGGCGTACGTCGGAGATCGCCTCTTGGAGGTTCACGCAGGGCGATGGTCGCGCAGCTAGAGTCATAGTTCCAATACGTTTTTCTCGGTGATGCAACGCCAATTGGCTATCGATCGACGGATCAGCCTCCACAAGCTGGAGGTGCTCTGCCTCGTCGTCGAGCTGGGTGGGGTCGGGCGTGCCGCCGAGGCCCTGTTCGTCGCTCAGCCGGTGGTCTCGGCTCACATCCGCTCCCTGGAGGAGCGGCTCGGCACGAAGCTCTTCTACCGCGAGGGGCGCCGCCTGCACCTGACCGAGTCCGGCCTGGTCGTGCACGCCTGGGCGGAGGACGTCCTCGCCCGCACGCGAGAGCTCGACCGTCACCTCGCCGGTCTCTCGGAGGGCAGCCGCGGCAGCGTCGCGCTCGGGGCGAGCATGTCGCTGGGCAGCTACCGCCTGCCACCTGTCCTCACTCGATTCCGGCGCACGCACCCCGAGGTCGAGCTGCGGCTGAGCATCGCCGACACCGAACACGCGATCGAGGACGCTCGTGCAGGTGCGCTCGACTTCGCGATCGTCGTCTCTGACGCCGACCCCGACGGCCCCGGGCTGGAGACGGAGCTGCTCGGCCACGAAGAGCTCGTCCTCATCGCGGCTCCCGACGCCGAGCCCGTCGCCGCCGAGGTTGCGCCGGCGGAGCTCGCCGGACTGCCGTTCGTCGAAGCGCCGGAGGGGATCGTGCGCCGTCGCTTCGTCGACCGCAGCCTCAAGGATCTCGGCGTCGAGGAGCGCGACGTGGTGCTCGAATTCGGTCACCCCGAGGCGATGAAGCGGGCGGTGCGCGCCGGCCTCGGCGTGAGCATGCTCTTCCGCAGCGCGGTTGCCGAGGAGCTCGAGCTGGGTTTGCTCCGCGAGGTCGCCATCGCCGGCGCCGACGTGCGGATTGAGGTCTACCTCGTTCACCGCAAGGGCAAGGAGTTCTCGCCGCCCCACCGCGAGCTGCTCGGCGAGGTCCGGGCTGCGTTCGGCGGCTCATAGACTCCCGCCGTACCGGGAGGCGATCCCACAACCAAAGCGGAGGAGATGCACATGGAGACCAATTCCGACCCCGAGCGGCTGAACCAGGAGGGCTTCGCGGTTTTCTCAGGGCGAGCCGGCGATGGCGTGCCCGTGGTGATGCTGAACCTGCTCGCCTTCAAGCCCGACGGAGGGCAGGAGCGCTACGAGGAATACGGCGCCGCCGTCGCCCCGCTGCTGGAGAAGGTCGGCGGGCGGATCGTCTTCGTCGGCCAACCGGCCGTTGCCCTCCTCGGCGAGGGCTCGTGGGACATGGTCGCCCTGGTCGAATACCCGACGCGGCAGGCCTTCCTCGACATGATCTCCTCACCTGAGTACCAGGCGGTCGGTCACCTGCGAACCGAGGCGCTGGTCAAGGGCGAGCTGCATCCGATGGACGCCGGCGAGGTGCCGACCGTCGCCTAGTAGGGTGCACGTGCCGGAGGGTTTCCGGCTCACCCGCATCCGCGAAGGAAGGAGCGAAGTTGAACGGTGAAGCGCTCGATGAGATGGGCCCGATCGACTACCTGATCGTCGAGTGGCCGGATCGCCAGCCGACCGGCGAGGCCGCTCCGCACCTGATCGACCTGGTCGAGCGCGGCCTGATTCGCATCCTCGACCTGGCCTTCATCGCCAAGGGCGAGGACGGCTCCGTCGCCGCCCTGGAGATCGCTGACCTGGGCGATGGAGTGGAGGCCTTTGCGGCATTCGAGGGCGCGTCGTCCGGTCTGCTGTCCGGCGACGACGTCACGGCTGCCGGCGAGGCTCTCGAACCGGGGACGTCGGCGGCGCTGCTGGTCTACGAGAACCGCTGGGCTGCGCCCTTTGCCGCCGCCATGCGCCGCACCGGGGCGCAGCTCGTCGCCAGCGGGCGCATCCCGATCCAAGACCTGCTTGCCGCCCTTGACGCGGCCGAAGCAGAATCCTGAAGGAGGAAGATCATGCCGGGACTACTCAGAGGAGTGGCACGAACTGCCGCCATCGCCGGGACCGCGACCGCGGTGAGCAATCGCGTCTCCAAACGTCAGGGTGAACGCTGGGCTCAGCAGGAAGGTGCACAGGAACCCGCGCCGGCGCCGGCGGCGCCCGTCGCGGCCCCGGAAGCCGGGGGCCAGTCGACGATCGACCAGCTCAAGGAGCTCGGCGAGCTCAAGGCCCAGGGGATCCTCACCGAGGAGGAGTTCGCGGCTCAGAAGGCCAAGCTGCTCGGCTCCTGAGCAGACAGCTCGGGGTGCGCGGGTGACGCTGCCCTAAGGCGTCAGCCGCACCGGCAGCGTCTTCAGCTGGTTGAGGAAGCCCGACTCGACGAACTTGGGCCTGCCGTCGATCGTCATCTTCGGGTAACGGGCCAGGGTCTCCTCGAAGAGGATCTTCAGCTCGAGGCGGGCGAGGGCGGTGCCGAGGCAGAAGTGGCGGCCGCCGGCACCGAAAGCCTGGTGCTCGGGATTGCGCAGGACGTCGAAGCGGTCGGGGTCCTCGTAGCGCGTCTCGTCTCGGTTCGAGGACGCGTACCACATGACCACCTTCTCGCCCTCTTTGATTTGCTTGCCGTTCAGCTCGACGTCGCGGGTCGCGGTGCGGCGGAAATGGGCGAAGGCGGGGAACATGCGCAGGGCCTCCTCGACCACGCCGGGGATCAGGGTCGGGTCGTCGAGGACCATCTGGAGCTGCTCGCGGTCTTCCATCAGCGCCCGCATGCCGCTGGCGTAGGTCGACCTGGTGCTGTCGTTGCCGGCGGCGACGAGGAGGAAGAAGCCCATCACGATCTCGTGTTCCTCGAGCATCTGGCCTTCGACCTCGGAGTGGACGAGGACGCTGGTCAGGTCGTCGGTCGGATTCTCTCGCCGGGCGGCGATCATCTTGTTGCAGCGGGCGAAGATTTCGGGGATCGCCTGCTCGAGCGCTTCCTCGACCCCGCCGGGGCTGAGGTCGGGGTCGCCGGCGCCCAGGGTCGAGTTCATCAGCATGGCCCAGACCTCGTCGTCCTCGGGGGGGATGCCCATGAAGCTGCCGATCACGCGGGAGACCGCGGGCTGGGCGACGTCGGTGACCAGGTCGCAGGTCTCGCGCCCCTCGAGGCGGTCGAGCACGCCGACGACGATCTCCCGGATCGCCTCCTCGTGCGCGGCGATCCGCTTCGGCGTGAAGCCCGCCTGGAAGAGCGCCTTAATCCGGTCGTGCTTGGGCGGATCCATGCCGATGAACATCGCCCGCGAGAGCTCGATCGGGAAGACCTCGTTGATCGCGGTGACGCCACCCACCTCCGACGAGTAGGACTGCCAGTCGCGGCTCACCTCGTGCACGTCGTCGGCGGTCGTCACCGACCAGAAGCCGGCCGCCTCGGGGAACTCGCTGACGTGCGAGGTCCAGTGGACCGGGCAGCCACTGCGCATCTCCTTGAACAGTGCGTGGGGCGGGCCGTCGATCCAGTGCTTGCGCTCCAGTACGAGCTCGTCCTCGAGCTTTGCGGCGGCAGGGTTCATCTGTGAGCTCCTAGTCGGGTTGATCCGCGGATCCTACCGGGCGAACTGGCCAGCTGGCCAGGATCTTGTACCGGTTTCGCTCCGACGATCGATTCACGGTGCTTGGGGGTTGGGGGAGCCTGGCCGTCCTCCAGTCGAATTGAGCACCGCGCTTGAGCGCGGTGCAACCAGGAGCGCGGCCTACGGCCGCGCAATCACCGGATTGCATTTCCGCCCGCTTCGCGATATTCGCCTGGAGGACGGCCAGGCTCCCTTTCCAACACGTCACCGAGTGACGCCCAGACTGCGAAGCCGGTACCAGGGTTCCCAAGCTTTAAAAGCTTGGGGCGCCCGTAACGGCACCTGCGGCATGTGGAGCTTTTGGGGAGCCGCCCGCTGGTACCCGGGGGGAAGGAGCTTCGAAGCTCGTGCGCTGTGGAGGGGATGCCGGTGCCCCTCTCCAAAACACTCAAGCGAGGCTCCTGCCGAGCGTTTTGGGGAGGGGCACCGGCATCCCACCCCAACCCCCCCGCTAGGCATCCCGCCGTCCCTTGCGGCTGTCCCTGACCTCTCGACTCTTCGCCTTCGCTTCTGCGTAGGAGGCCTCGACCAGCTGCTTGCCGCCGCTCCAGCCGAAGACCCAGGAGACGAGGGCGATCGCGAAGACCACGTCCCAGGTCGAGATGACCAGCTGCTGGCCGATCGAGTAGGCGGTCGCATCCCTGGCGGAGGCTTCGCCCGCCAGCGCGGCCGAGTTCATCGCCTGGGTCACGCCGACGCCGCCGGGGGTGGCCGAGACGCTGTTTGAGATCGAGTTCGAGGCGGTCACCGTGGCGATGTTCTGAAAGGTGACCGGGATCCCGTAGGCGCCGAGGAAGACGCCGACGATCGCCAGGCGCGCCAGGTAGCTGCCCAGCACGGGGAGGAAGAGCTTCGTCGCCGTCTTCCGCGGAGAGCGCAGGATCGCGCCGCCGCTGAGCAGCTGGGCGCGGACCGTCCCCAGGCGCTCCCAGAAGACGCGCGCGAGCAGGACCAGGAGGACGGCGGCGCCGACGATCAGCGCGACGAGGAGGCCGGTGTGGTCGGCGAGGAAGCTGAGCTTGATCGAGAACGAGCCGCTGATCGTCAGGAAGAGGTAGAGGTAGAGGCCTATGTTGAAGACCGTGAAGGGAATCTTCTCGACGATCAGCCCGGAGAAGACCAGGGCGAAGGTGGCGCCGGAGATCAGCGTGGTGAGCATCACCAGCATCACGAAGGTCCCGAGGTTGGCCGGCAGGAAGCTGTTGAGCGCGACGGCAACCGCGTAGGAGGCGAGGACGAGGCGGAAGGGGATCGCGGACCGGGGGAGGGCCGCCCGCAGGATGCCGTACCAGGCGAGCGCCGCGAGGCTCGTCTGCGCGCTCTCCAACCCGACCCCGGCGACGATCGCCCAGGCCGGGACGTCGGCGACCTTGTCGAGGAAGTCGCCGATCCAGGCGAGGACCGGCACGCCGAGCAGGTCGAGGGCGGCGAGGACGAGTGCCACGCCGCCGATCCAGGCGGCGATGCGGGTGAGGCGACGGGACAGCGCGCTGTCTCTGGCTGTCGCTGCGGCGGACTCCACGGCGGCACCCTAGTGCCCGAGGCGCAACGCATCCGACTTTGACCACCCCAGAGGGGGGTGAATGTCGGCTGCGCAGTCTCCGGCGGCCAGTTACAAGTGCAAAGATCACCTCAACCTGCGACCGAGAGGAGCGATTGTGTCGAGTAGAGACTTGAGTTGGCGGGGCGGGAGGTTGGCTCGCCTGGTGGTGCTGATGCTTGCGATCGGCGCCTTCGGTGCGGTCGCGGCCGGCTGCGGGGACGGTAGCGACAGCGACAGCGTCTCGGAGGCCGAAGACCGAATCGAACAAGGTCTCGAAGAGGCCAAACAGGGCATCGAAAAGGCCAAGGACGAAGTGGGCAAGGGCTTCGACGAAGCCGAAAAGGCCGCCAAGCGGGGCCTCGAAGAGAGCAAGAAGGAAGCCAAGAAGGGAATCGAAGGCGGCAAGAGCCAGACCGAACAGACGATCGAAAAGGCCGAAGAAGAAGCCAAGCAAGGCATCGAAAAGGGCAAGGAAGAAGCCGGCGAGGCGATCGAAGAGGCCGAAAAGCAGGCCGAAAAGTACGGCTACTGAGAAGAAGACGGGCCACGCTCGGGCGAACCGTCATCCTCTCGGGGATGGCGGAGCCCGAGGGCATGGACCCCTTCGAAGCGTTGGTCGCCGACGCGATCGACGCGCTGCCGGAGGAATTTCAGCGAGCGCTGGAGGGCGTCGCGGTCGTCATCTCCGACCGCGGTGCCGAGATGCACGCCTACGGCCTCTACGAGGGGGACGGGATCGCCCGCGACCGCTACGAGGACCGGATCGTGATCTATCGCGACACGCTGGAGCGCGACTTCGGCCACGATCCCGCGCTGCTCGGCAGGCAGGTCGAGCGCACGCTCCGCCACGAGCTCGCCCATCACCTCGGCTGGGACGAGCGTGGAGTCGGCGGCCTCGGGCTTTGAGCGGGATCGTCCTGCACTGCGCTCCCCACCCCGACGACGAGGCGATCGGGGCGCCGGCGACGTTGATGGCGCTCCGCGACGCGGGCTGGAGGGTGGTCAACCTGGCCTGCGGGCTCGGAGGGCCGGACCGGCGCCGGCAACGCGAGGCCGAGCTGCGCGAGGCCTGCCGGCTCGCCGGCTTCGAGCTGCGCCTCCCCGAGGGCCTCGACCCCCGTGCAGCGGTCCCTGAGGCGATCGCGGAGCTGCAACCGAAGATCGTCGTCTCGCCGGGACCGCACGAGCTGCACCCGGCTCACGTCCTCGTCGCCGAGGCGGTGCGCGACGCGCTGGTCGCACCCGGCGCCCGGGCGCCGCGCTGGTGGATGTGGGCGCTCTGGGGTTCGCTGCGCCAGCCGACCATGGCGACCGCTTTTGGGCCATCGCGGATGAGGGAGATCCTTGTCGCGCTCGAGGCCCACGAGGGCGAGTTGGAACGCAACGACTACCGGCGGCTGGTCGAGGGCCGCGCCGCGATGAGCGCCTCCCTGGCGCCCGAGCTCCTCTTCGGCTTCGGCAGCGAGGCCGACCCCGACATCGCATATGCGGAGCTGCTCACCGAGGTGGTGCCGAGGGCCGGGCGGTGGCTCTTGGGCAGGCCTCGCTGGCTCGACGCGGAGGCCCCGCTCGCTCCTCCCGGCGCAGCCGAGGCACTGGTCGAGTAGCTACCGGACCCTGCAGTCCCCGGGCAGCTTGCTGGTCAGCCGCTTGTCTTCGGGGAAGGTGAAGGTCGCCTTCGCCAGCTGGTAGGTAGCCCCCGGGAAACCGGCCGGCGCGGCGCAGCGGGCGCTGAGGAAGCTGCGGGCCTCGTCTGCGTAGCGGTACCTGCGGCCGATCGTCAGCTCGATGTCGGTGACATAGCCCAGGTCGGAGGCGAGCGTCGGGATCTTGGCCGAGAAGACCGTCCCGAACTCGCCTCTGGGCTGGTGTGAGATCACGAAGGGGAGGACGAAGGCCGCTTTCACCGGCGTCGTTCCGTAGAGGTGCAGCACCATCCCCGGGCCTTTGCGAGTGCTGCTGTTGAAGACGAGCACCGCCCCCTTGGCCGGGATCAGGGACGAGCCCTGGACGTCGACGCTGACGGCGAAGCGGCCGTGGCCGACCAGGGCGCTGCGACAGAGGTCGAGAGCGGCTTCGGTGCTGGTCTGCTGGAGGCGGGAGGGAGGGCAGGTCGGGAGGCCCACGGTCGAGAGCCGCCCGGCGCGGTTCACCGCCACGGCGATCTCGCGCAGCTGTGGCGGGGGAGTGCCGTCCACGGTTGCGACCGAGCCGTCGAGGTGCACCGTCACCGGCGCCGGGCGCTCGCGCGGCAGCGCACGGGGAGCAAGCCGGCCGCCGAAGGAAACGCGCACGTTGCCCGACTGCACGATCTGGCGCTGTGCGGCGGCCCCGGCGATCGGTAGGCAAAGGGCGGCGATGGCGGCTGCGATGAGGAGACGACGCATTTCCCTTTCCAAGTCTAGGTGCGCGGTGTGTTCCCCCGGTTAACGCCGGGCGGGAGGTCGTAGTGTTCGAGGGGTGGCCGAGGCGGCTCACGCGAGCATCGAGGAATGGGTCGAGGGCTACGAGCGGGCCTGGCGTGCGGCGGGGACCGAGTCGCTGCGTGGGCTGTTCGCCGAGGACGCCACCTACCGGATGTCGCCCTACGAGGAGCCCGCCACGGGAATTGCCGCGATCGCCGAGCTCTGGGAGCGCGAGCGCGAGGGGCCGGACGAGCCGTTCGACATGCGTCACGAGATCGTCGCGGTTGAGGGCGACACCGCCGTGGTCCGCGTGGAAGTCCAGTACGGCGGACTGGATCGCCTCCAGTACCGCGACCTCTGGATCGTTCGCTTTGTCTCCGACGGTCGCTGCCGCGAGTTCGAGGAGTGGCCGTTTTGGCCCGGCCGGCAGATCATCGCCAAAGGAGGTGGAGGGTGAAGTCCCATACCGCGTACATGACCTTCGAGACCGAGGGCCGGCGAGAGCTGATCCGCATCACCGAGGACGTGCAGGCGGCGGTCGACGCCGCCGGCATCGAGGAGGGCATGGTCCTGGTCTCGGCGATGCACATCACCGCCGGGGTTTGGGTCAATGACGACGAGCCCGGACTGCACGAAGACGTGCTCGAATGGCTCGACAAGGTTGCCCCTCCGAGCTGGAAGCCCGCTTCGAACGAGGTCGCCGGAGGGTTGCTTCCGGACGGGGGTGACTACCGCCACCATCGCGGCGGCGAGGACAACGGGGACGCTCACCTCAAGAACCTGCTCGTCCACCACCAGGCGATCGTCCCCGTGACCGCCGGCCGGCTCGACCTCGGCCCCTGGCAGCAGGTGTTCTACTGCGAGTTCGATGGTCGCCGGGCCAAGCGCCTCGTGATCAAGGCGATGGGGGAGTAGCGCCGCTGAGGATATGCTCGTCGCCATGGCGGATCCGCGGCTCGTCGAGATCGAAGCGCGCCTCGAGCGGTTCCGGGGCGAGCGCGACTGGGGGCAGTTCCACTCGCTCTCGAACCTCGCTGCGGCCGTTTCCGTTGGAGGCCGGAGAGCTGCTCGACCTCTTCCTCTGGTCTCCTCCGCGATCCGAGGGGGAGGTGCTCGAACGCAGGCGCGATGCCGTGGAAGAGGAGCTTGCCGACGTCATGATCCATTGCCTCAACTTCGCCTCGGCCGCAGAGATCGACGTTCTTGCGGCGATCGAGCGCAAGGTCGACAAGAACGCGCAGCGCTACCCGGCCGATCTGAGCAAGGGCCGGGCGGACAAGCACTCGGAGTTGTGACGAGCCTCTTCTTGGTTCCCGCCGCCGACCCGGTTGCCCGCCGGAACCTGGAGCGGACCGTCAACGGCCCGGTGGAGCCGTCCAGCCTCCTCGGGCTGAGCAGGCACTCCCTCGCCCTTGCGAAGAGATCGCCGGCCGGGGTCGCCGCTTGGGGCACCAGGGGAGGCAGCAAGGTCGGCACCTGGGAAGCGATGGAGCCTGGGGACTGGGTGCTCTTCTATTCCGAAGGCCGCTTCCCGGTGGCCGGCCGGGTGCTCTTGTGCGAGCACGCCCCGCGTGTCGCGAAGCAGCTCTGGGGCACCGACTCCGACGGAGCGACCTGGGAGTACCTGTACCTGCTGGACGAGCTGCGCTGGATCGAGGCGCCACGCCACGCCGTCCTCGACGCCTTGACCTACAAGCCGGGTTTCTACCCGCGCGGCTTCATCCGCGTCGACCGGCCTATTGCCTCGCGCTACTCGTCGGTCGACGAGATGCTCGACGACCTGGGTGCGGTTGGAGGTGCGCTGGGCAGGGCGCTCGGGGCGATCGCCGCCGGTGACGACGTCGCGGCTGCCGTCGCGCTCGACCCGCTGGTGGATCGAATGTCGAGGAAGGAGCTCGAAGAGGCGATCGCGAGCCGGACGTCCTCGGCGCCGCCACTGGCCCGCACAGCCGTGATTCGTCAGCTGGCGCGAGACCGCAAGATCGTCGTCGACTTGAAGCGGCTCTACGGCGGTCGCTGCCAGTGCTGTGGATTCACCTTCAAGCAGGCAAACGGGAGTCGGTACAGCGAGGTCGCCCACCTGCGGGCGGTCGCCAGCCGCGAAGCCGACCTCGACACCAAGGACAACCTCGTCGTGCTGTGCGCCAACCACCACAAGATGCTCGACTACGGCGCGATCCAGATCGAGTACGACGCTGCCGCAGACAAGCTCTTGCTGCGCAAGAACGGGCGGGTGAAGGCGATCCTGAACAAGCACATCGGACCTGGAAGGCCCGCTGCCCGCCGGAAGAAGCCAGGGGCTCGCTAGCGCCGGTCCGAGTCCGGCCGGTCGATGTGCGCAACCCGTTCGGCCCGGTGGCGCGCTTCGGCCACCGCCTCGCGGGTTGCGGCGATCGCCTCCTGCTGGGCCGCGGCGACGCCCTCGCTCGGCTTGCCGCCGACGATGTCCCGGAAGGCGTTCTTGAAGCGCTCGGTCCGCCGGTCGGGCGGGAAGCGCTCTTCGGCCCGCGCCTGCTTGGCGGGGTCGCGCTCGCCGTAGCGCCGGCGTGCCCACGGAGAGTCCGGCTTGCCGAGCCGGGAGGCGCCGTAGATCGCGAAGGGGAGGACGAAGAAGCCGATCCAGCCGTGCATCAGGCGCTGCTTGGCGAAGCAGATCGCCACCAGGGCAAAGAGGAGCAGCACGCCGGCGATGCTGGCGGCGATCTCGCCGGGCGAGCTGGTGTCGACGTCGAACGGGCTGAAGCCGAGCAGGAGAAGTACCATGCCGGCGGCGGCGATCACGGTCGCGTCGATCGAGCTGCGCCCCTCCTCGGCCCAGTAGACGTCGTCGAGGTAGACCCAGAGCGCGAACTCATCGATCGTCAGGCCGGCGCCGACGCCGAAGGCGAAGGCGCAGATCTCGATCCAGGGGCTGGTGCCGAGGGTGCTGAAGCCGAGCGTGCCGGCGGCCATCATCGTCACGATCCCGAAGACGAGGTGGTGCAGGTGGATGCCGCTCTCGCTGACGACGCTGCCCGGCCACCAGGGGACCTTGGGGCTGCGCATCAGCCGCGTGCTCATGCGGATGAAGGCGAAGGAGAGGACGAAGCCGGCGAGGACCAGGAAGAGGCCCTGCTCGTCGTGCTCGACGAGCTGGTTCCAGAAGTCGGTGAAGATCGATGCAGTGCTCACTGTTCCGGCTTCGAGTGTAGTTCGACTACCGCACCCTCCTTTTCGTGGATCCGGTCGACTGTGAGCAGCACAGCGGCGACGGCGAAGAACGGGGTGAAAGCGAGGTTGGACAGCACGTCGGCCAGCCACTTCGAGAGCAGCGTCTCGCCGAGCAGGTCATGGGCGAGCTCGGTGGCGAGGTTGGTGAGGACGTCGCCGACGATCTCGATCGGGATCATCACGGCCGCGATCAGGAGGAACTTGCCGCGCACGAGCTGGACGCTGCGGGTAAGGGCCGCGCGCACGCCGCGATGCTCGATCTCCACCACCGGAGCCGCGAGGGCGAGCCAGACGAAAGCGAGCATTCCCGGCACGAAGAAGAGGACCAGCCCGACGGCAACCGCGACGCCGTAGATCAGGTCGATCGCGATCAGCGGGCCGTAGTTCACCATGCGCGCCGTTTCGCGCAGCGTCGGTGGCTTGCCGTCGTGGGGGTGGGTCAGCGAGATCGCCACCGCGCCGGTGTAGAAGACCTCGCCGAGCAGTCCGGTCACGGCCAGGGCGATCACGGCCGCCGCGGCGGCGAAGACCTCGATCAAGCTGTCGACGTCGAAGGAGCCGATCTCGGCGTGCACGGCGATTGCGTGCACGAGTCCGAGCGGTATGAAGACGATCAGCGCCAGCGCCAGCAGCGACGGCGCCCACCTGAGGTAGGTGCGGCCGATCCGCAGATAGACAGAGGCCAGCTCGGCGCGGCGGCTCACGTCAGCGGCGCCGGCGCCGGCCGGAGGGGTGGCGACCGCGCTGCTCCAGCTTCGATTGCGCCGACTCTCCAGCCGGCACGCGGCGCGCCTCGCGCAGTTCGGGGATCAGGATCTCTTCGGCGCAGCGGCGGTGCCAGTGGTGGTGTTCGGTGCCGCCGAGGCGGAAGACGTACTGGACGATGACGTGCTCGCTGCCGATCTCGATCTCGCCGTGGCAGGAGGGGCAGCGGTAGAGCTTGCGCGAGATGCCGCGGATCACCCAGGCCTCGTCGCCCTCTTCTGTCAGCCCCCGCACGCTCCAGCGCTTGTCTGGCAGCCCGGCGAGATCCGCCATGGTGCTACCTCCGAGAGAGCCAGGCGAAACCGGCGGCCATCGCCAGGTTCGAGACCCCGGCGAGGCGCAGGCCCAGCTTCGCCCCGGGGCGGCTGACGGCCGAGGATTCCGCCCAGAGTGCGTCGGTGGCGATCTCGGTGCCGCGCAGCCAGGCCAGCGCCCACCAGTCGCGCTGCTCGCCGCGGCGAGCAGCCAGCGCGTGGGCCGCCGCAAAGGTGAGCCAGATAGGGCCGCAGCGACGGAAGAGATGTTCAGCGTCGGGCGACGGGTGCTCGTGTCCAAGCACCTTCAGGGTCGTCGCCGGGGCAAGGATCGCCGCGCTGCCAAGGACCAGGTCGAAGGCGACCATGTTGCGGTTGGTGAGGCGCAGTGCCTGTTCGAGCGTCATCGCAGTGCCCATCCAACCAGATCCTTCCGACGGCCGCCGGAAGGGAAAGCGTGCGGTCCGGCGAATCTGAGGCCCGTGACCAAGACCGCAACCAAATCAGCAGCGCAGCTCAAGAGCCTCTCCGATTACATCCAGGAGCGTTTCGACGAGTTCTCGCGCTCCCAGAAAGACGTCGCCCGCTACATCGTCGACCATCTCGACGAGGCGGCCTTCCTCACCGCCGAGGAGCTGGCCCGGAGAGCGAGCACCTCGTCTTCTACGGTCGTGCGCTTCTCCCAGGCCCTCGGGTTCGAGGGGTATCCGGAGCTTCAGCAGGCGGCCATCGAGGAGTACCGGACGGCCGGAGCGACGACGAGCGGAGCGTCCAGCGCCGGTTCGCTCTTCTCCTTCGACCACTCCGAGTTGGAGGGGTCGCTGGGCGCCGACTACGCGAACCTCGAGGAAACGGCGCGCAAGCTGACCCGCGAGCAGGTCGACGGTGCGGTCGCGGCGCTGGCAGAGGCCCAGCGGGTCGTGATCGTCGGCGTCGACCAGATGGCCTTCTTCGCCAGCTACCTCCGGCACACGCTCAGCCTGCTCGACATCAGGGCCGAAATCGTCGCCAGCACCGGCGGCGAGTCCCTGCAGCGGCTGGGGCGGATAGACGACGAGACGCTGGTCATCATCCTCTCCTCCGGCCGGGCCCATCCCCTTCTGCTGCGCGCAATGAAGCTGTCGCTGCACCGCAACGCGCGCACCCTGGCGATCTCCGACGCGTCGATGTCGGAGGTGGGGGAGGACGCCGAGCTGACGCTCTACTACTCCTCCAACAGCCCCTCCTTCGCCCGTTCCAACACGGCATTGATGGCATTGGTCCAAGCCCTGGCACACGGTCTGTATGCCAGGGACGAAGACACTCACAAAGACCGCATCAGGGCCTACAAACTGAAGTAGCGAGACCTCGTTGGCCCGCGGGTCCTGTCGCCGCAGGGGACCCACCACCCCCTCCGGTCGCTAAAGCGTCCTCGGGGGCGGTTCCCCCTACGACGCCACCCGCGGGATAGGCGGCGCTGGCTGACAGCTTGTATTCGTTGGTTGCGAGCAGGGGGAACGGGCCGACACGTAGTATTGGCATCCATGGCTGAGAGAGCGACTTTTAGAGTTAAGACGGGCCTTGCCGAGATGCTCAAGGGCGGGGTGATCATGGACGTGGTCACGCCTGAGCAGGCTCGTATCGCTGAGGATGCGGGGGCTTGTGCGGTGATGGCGCTGGAGCGGGTTCCCGCCGACATCCGCCGGGACGGCGGGGTTGCGCGGATGTCGGACCCGGCGATGGTCAAGGGGATCCAGGAGGCGGTGACGATTCCGGTCATGGCCAAGGCGCGGATCGGTCACTTTGCCGAGGCTCAGGTGCTGCAGGCGCTCGAGGTCGACTACATCGACGAGTCGGAGGTGCTCACCCCCGCCGACGAGCGCAATCACATCGACAAGCTCGCCTTCGAGGTCCCGTTCGTCTGCGGCGCGACCAACCTGGGCGAGGCCCTGCGGCGGATCGGCGAGGGGGCGGCGATGATCCGCTCCAAGGGCGAGGCGGGGACGGGCAACGTGGTTGAGGCCGTGCGCCACATGCGCGAGATCGTCGCTGGGATCAAGCGGCTCGCCCAGCTCGGCCCAGAGGAGCTGGCCGGGGCCGCCAAGGAGCACCAGGCACCGCTCGAAGTCGTCCATGAGGTTGCCGCGAACGGCAGCCTCCCGGTGCCCCTCTTCTGCGCCGGTGGCATCGCCACACCCGCCGACGCCGCGCTGATGATGCAGCTCGGCGCCGAAGGCAACTTCGTCGGTTCGGGGATCTTCAAGAGCGACGAGCCTGAGCGACGCGCCAAGGCGATCGTCGAGGCGACTACGCACTTCGACGACCCCGAGCGGGTCGCGGCCGCCTCGATCGGGCTTGGAGGCGCGATGCCCGGGCTCGAGATCGCCGAGTTGGCGGCGGCCGACGCGCTTCTGCAGGACCGCGGTGCCTGAGCTGCGCATCGGCGTCCTCGCGATCCAGGGGGGCTTCGAAGCTCATGAGCGTGTGTTTCGGAAGCTGGGCGCCGATGTAACGGCTGTCAAGGTGCCGGTCGATCTGGAAGGGCTGGACGGGCTGGTGATCCCCGGTGGCGAGAGCACGACCATCTCGAAGGGGATCGAGTCGGCCGGGTTGGTCGAGCCGATCCGGGCACACCGGGAAGCCGGGAGGACGGTGTTCGGAACCTGCGCTGGGATGATCGTCTGCGATGACGAGCACTTGGGGCTGATCGACGCGACGACTGCGCGAAATGCCTTCGGGCGCCAACTGCAGAGCTTCGAGGCGGACCTCGAGCTGACCGGGATCGGCGACGAGCCACTCCGCGCGGTCTTCATCCGCGCCCCCTGGGTCGAGCGGTGCGGGGCCGGTGTCGAGGTGTTGGCCAGGTACGAGGGCCACCCGGTGGCGATCCGCGAAGGCGCCGTTCTGGCCTGCGCCTTCCACCCCGAGCTGACCGAGGATCCGCGCCTTCATGCATTGTTCATGGCGATGACGACGAGCGTTCACGAGCGAGAGGAGACAGCGCGGTGAGGGACCCAAGGGCGGAGAATCTGGCGAAGATCCTGGTCGGATACTCGACCAAGGTGGCCGAGGGCGAGGTGGTCTCGATCGACGGCGAGGCCGGCGCCGAGCCGCTCTTGCGCGCTGTCTACGAGGAGGTGCTGAAGGCCGGCGCCCACCCGATTCTCAACGTCTCCCTCGACGGCCTGGCCTCCGTCTACTACAAGCAGGCCAGCGACGCGCAGCTGGACTGGATCTCGCCGGTGACGGAGTGGATGGCGGAGAAGGCCGACGTGCGCATCGCCGTCGGCGCCAGCGCCAACACACGCGAGCTCTCCGCGATTCCGCCGGAGCGCCAGACTCGTCGCCAGACCGCCGTCGGCGACCTGCTGGCGAAGATGATGGACCGCAGCGCAGCGGGCGATTTCCGCTGGTGCTACACGCTCTACCCGACCAACGCCTACGCCTCGGAGGCCGAGATGAGCCTCGACGACTACGAGGACTTCTACTTCGGCGCCTGCCTCGCTGACGACCCCGACCCGCTGACCGCCTGGAAGCGCGCCTCGAAGGAGTGCGAACGGCTGGCCGAGTGGATCGAGGGCCACGAGGAGGTGCGGGTCATCGCCCCGGGGACCGACATCAAGCTGGGCATCGCCGGACGCAAGTTCATTCCCTGTGTTGGCGACCACAACATGCCCGACGGCGAGTTCTTCACCGGCCCGGTCGAGGACTCGGTCGAGGGTGAGGTGACCTTCCACCTGCCTGCTGTGATCGGCGGCCGCGAGGTCTCGGGCGTGCGCCTGCGCTTCGAGTCCGGGAAGGTCGTCGACGCGAGCGCGGAGAGGGGCGAGGAGTTCCTGATCGAGCTGCTCGACACCGACGAGGGCGCTCGCCGCCTCGGCGAGCTCGGCATCGGCACCAACTACGCGATCGACCGCGGCACCCTCGAGGTCCTGCTCGACGAGAAGATCGGCGGCACCGTCCATATGGCGGTCGGCCGCAGCTACCCGGAGTCCGGCGGCGTCAACGAGTCCGCCGTCCACACCGACCTGGTCTGCGACCTCCGCCTAGGCGGCAAGCTCGAAGTGGACGGTCAGGTCATGCAGGAAAACGGCAAGTTCGTCGTTTAGCTCTCCGGCCGCGGGTCCTGTCGCTGCAGGGGACCCACCGCCCCTTCCGGTCGCTAAAGCGTCCTCAGGGGCGGTCCCCCCTACAGCGCCACCCGCGGGAGGAGCGCTTTCGGATCAGCTTCGTCAGCGATAAGCGCCTCTCGCGACAGGACCCGCGGGCCAGGGACGTCAGCTACTGGGTCGGCAGCGGCGAGCCGGCGAGGAAGAAGAACCAGACGGTCAGGCAGAAGGCCGCGAGCAGGACCGAGCCCATCAGGACGGCCTCGACGACCGTGGTCGAGCCGGCCCGGGGGGAGCTGTCGCGCATGCTTTTCAGCCAGGGGGCGCGCATCGGGGTGAGCTGGTTGGTGCCCGTGACCTGGATGTAGAGGCGGTTGAGCCGGCCGATCAGCCAGGCCATCAGCAGGACCGAGACGATGATGCCCGCTGCGACTACGAAGTAGGGCCCTGTGCTTGGGAACTGCGTGTGGGAGACCTTGGACCCGATGTAGATCCAGGTGAGCGGGATCGCGGTCCAGATCGAGAGGGCGGCGAGGAGCATCGCGACGAAGATGACGCTGGCGGCCAGTCCCTTGGCCGGCCTGACGCTGTACGAGTCGGTGGCCATTGCCGATTCATAGAAT
The DNA here is from genome assembly GCA_963753585.1 of uncultured Solirubrobacterales bacterium. GTDB lineage: Bacteria > Actinomycetota > Thermoleophilia > Solirubrobacterales > 70-9 > VRUE01. The sequence goes on from CAVWCU010000001.1 coordinate 650,518, forward strand.
GGCAGCTATGTCTGGTCACTCGAAGTGGTCTTCCATTAAGCACAAGAAGGGCGCCGCGGACGCCAAACGCGGAAAGCTCTTCACCAAGCTGGCGCGGGCGATCACGGTCGCGGCACGCGACGGCGGCAGCGATCCCGACGGCAACCCGGCGCTGGCGACCGCGGTCCAGAAGGCTCGCGAAGCCTCGATGCCGAAGGACAATATCCAGCGCGCGATCGACCGCGGAGGGGGCGTCGGCACGGACGCCGCGGCGATCGAGCGGATCCTCTTCGAGGGCTACGGGCCCGGTGGAGCGGCAATCCTGGTCGAGGCGCTGACCGACAACCGCAACCGCGCCAGCGCCGACGTGCGCCACGCCTTCACCAAGCATCACGGCAGCCTCGGCGAGCCCGGGTCGGTCGCCTGGATCTTCGAGAAACGCGGCGTGGTCGCGGTCGACGCCGGCCGCTACGGCGAAGAGGATCTGATCGTCGCGATCGACGCCGGGGCCGAGGACGTGCGCGAGGACGGCGACCGGCTGCGGGTGGTCTGCGAGCCGGGCGACCTCGGCGCGGTGCGCGAGGCGCTCGAGGCGGCCGGGGTAGAGATCGCCTCGGCCGACGTCGCGATGGAGCCGAAGAGCACGGTCACGGTCAAGGGCACCGACGCGGAATGGCTGCTGCGCCTGGTCGACACGCTCGAGGAGCACGACGACGTCAACGAGGTCCACGCCAACTTCGACGTGCCTGAGGAGATCATCGAAAAGCTGGCGGCGCAAGCAGCCTAGTCGGGAGTCTTGGTGGGGAATGGCGGGTGCCCCTCCCCAAAACGCTCGGCAGGAGCCTCGCTGGAGTGTTTTGGGGAGGGGCACCCGCCATCCCTTTCGAAGCACCACAAGGTTCAAAAGCTCCACGACTCGAAGCGCCGTCTCGGTCACCCCAAGCTTTTTTTAAAGCTGGGGGACCCTGATATCGGTTTCGTAACCTGGGCGTCACTCGGTGACGTGTTGAGAGGCTCCCCCCATCCATACCGCTAGAAGGCATCCGGGGCTACTCCCAGAATCACTTCCCATGCAAGTCGTGATGGGGATCGACCCCGGTGCAGCCAACCTTGGCTTCGGCGTGGTCAGGATCGAGGGCAGTCGCATGGTCGCGCTCGACGGTGGCGTCGTCGAGACCTCGCCCGAACTGCCGATGGAGCTGCGCTTGGAGCGCATCCACGGCGCCCTCTCGGAGCTGATCGAGTGGCACGAGCCCAAGGCGATGGCGCTCGAGGACCTCTACTTCGGCAAGAACGTCCACTCGGCGATGGCCGTCGGCAGGGCCAGTGGGGCGGCGATGCTGGCGGCGGCGCAGCGCGGCGTGCGTTGCTTCACCTACACGCCGCAGGCGATCAAGAAGGCCGTATGCGGGTCCGGCGCGGCCGGCAAGGAGCAGGTGCAGCGGATGGTCGGCACCCTGCTCGGCTTGCCCGAGCCGCCGACGCCCGACCACGCTGCCGACGCGCTCGCGGTGGCGATCTGCCACGGCGGCGGCACCGGGCACCAGGCGGCCGTCGCGGCCGCGGGCACCGTGGCGCAGGGCTCGAGGCCGGCGGCATGATCGCGGCCGTCCGCGGAGAGGTGATGGTGCGCCGCCCCGACCACGTGGTCATCGACGCCGGCGGCGTCGGCTACCGGCTGGCCGTCTCGGCGGAGACCCTGAAGGCGGTGCCGGCAACAGGGCGCGAGGCCTTCCTGCATGCCGAGTTGATCTCCCGTGAGGACTCGCTCGCCCTCTTCGGCTTCGCCTCCGAGGAGGAGCGCGACCTGTTCGGCGAGCTGATCTCCGTCAGCGGCGTCGGGCCCAAGGTGGCCCTCGCCGCGCTCTCCGGCGGGCCCGCACGCGAGCTCCTGCGTGCGATCGCGGCCGGCGACGCCAAGCGCTTCCAGGCCGTGCCGGGCATCGGCAAGCGGACCTCCGAGCGGATCATCGTCGAGCTGAGAGAGAAGATCGCCGGGGCGCTGGAGGAAGAGGTGGCACCGGTCGGCGACGGCGAGGACGCCCGTTCCCTTGCCCGCGACGGCCTGGTCAACCTCGGCTACGCGCCACTGGAGGCCGAGCAGCTGCTCGATGGGATCGACAGCGGCGACGCCGAGGAGCTGATCGCGGCCGCCCTGCGCAAGGCCGGGACCTCACGGAGCAAGGCATGAGCGAGAAGCGGATCCGGACCCCCGGCGTCGAGGGACCTTTCCCGCCCGGCGAGGAGGTCACCCCCGAAGACGTGCGGGTTCACGACGCCCGGGCCGACGTGCCCGACGAGGACCTCGACCGCTCGCTGCGCCCACGCAGGCTCGCCGATTTCGTCAACCAGACCCAGGTCACCGACCAGCTGGCGATCTTCATCGAGGCTGCACGCGGCCGCGACGAGCCCCTCGACCACGTCCTACTGGCCGGCCCGCCCGGTCTCGGCAAGACCTCGCTGGCCCACATCGTCGCCGAGGAGATGGGCGTGCCGATGGTGCAGACCGCCGGCCCGGCGCTGGAGCGCAAGGCCGACGTCGCCTCCTTCCTTACCGCTCTGGAGCCCGGCAGCGTCTTCTTCGTCGACGAGATCCACCGACTCGGCCGCGCGGTCGAGGAGACGCTCTACCCGGCGATGGAGGATGGAGAGCTGCCGGTCGTGCTCGGCCAGGGCGCCGGTGCCCGCACCGTTACCCTGCCGCTGCCGCCTTTCACGCTGATCGGCGCCACCACCCGGGCCGGGCTGCTGACGACGCCGCTGCGGGATCGCTTTGGCCTCTCCCACCGGCTCGAGCACTACAGCGCCGAGGACCTGGGGGAGATCGTCGTCCGCTCGGCGGGCATCCTCGGCGTCGCGATCGACGCCGAGGGGGCGCGGACGATCGCCGAGCGTTCCCGTGGCACGCCACGGGTCGCCAACCGACTGCTGAAGCGAGTGCGGGACTTCGCCCAGGTCAAGGACCGGGGGGCGATCGACGCCGAGGTTGCGGCCTCCGCCCTGGAGATGCTCGAGGTCGACGCCGGCGGCCTCGACCGCAGCGACCGCGCCCTGCTCGACACGGTCGCCAACAAGTTCGCCGGGGGCCCTGTCGGCCTCTCGACCCTGGCCGTCGCGATCGGCGAGGAGGCCGACACGATCGAGGACGTGCTCGAGCCGTATCTGCTGCAGCAGGGCCTGCTGAAGCGGACCCCGAGGGGCCGCGTGATCACCCCGAGGGCCTACGAGCACCTGGGCCTGCAGGTTCCCGATGCCGCAAGAAGCCTCTTCTAAAAGTCACTCTCAGTAACCTGGCGGGGGATGCCGTTCTTCATCTGCCCCAACTGCGGCCACAGGGAGGCCAGCGCGGAGCGAACCGCGGGCTTCAGCACCCGTCCCAAGGGCTGCTCCAAATGCGGCTTCGGCTTCGTCTTCGAGCTGCTCGACGACTACTACCCGGCACCGAACGCGGCATTCTTCGTCTGCGACCAGCAGGCCAGGGTGATCGATGCCGGCCGGGGCAGCTTCGAGCTGACCGGCCTCACCGATGAGGACGTGATCGGACGGCCGGTGCAGGAGGTGCTCGGGCTCGAATGGCGCGAGCCAGACGAGCGCCGCGAGCCGCAGACAAGCAACGGCGGCGCCTCGGGCGACCCGATCGAAACATCGCTGGAGTGGGGGGTGCGCTCGCTGGGCAAGCGGGTCTCGGTGAACGCCGAGGGCGACCTGCCGGCGGAGGCCGTCGCCGATGTATTCCCCGCCTACGACGACGACGGTGGGCTTCTCATCGTCCTCACGCCGGAGGGGTAGGGCGATGCGGGGGAGGCGGAGCAGATGAAGAGGATGGGACGCTGGAACCGCTTCGTCCTCGTCTTCGTGGCGGGTCTGATCGCTGCTTCGCTGCTGGTGATCAGCTCGACCTCGACCAAGCTCGGGCTCGACCTGAAGGGTGGGGTCGAACTGATCTACCAGGGCACGCCCACCAACCAGGTCGAGTCGGTCAGCGGCGAGGACATCGAGCGCTCGATCGAGATCATCCGTGAGCGGATCGACGAGTTCGGCGTCTCCGAGCCCGAGGTTTCGCGCATCGGCGAGGACGGGATCACGGTCAGCCTTCCCGACGTCAGCAACGCCCAGCGGGCAATCGACCAGGTGGGAACGACCGCCCAGCTCTTCTTCTACGACTGGGAACCGAACCTGATCGGGCAGGAGTTCGCGATCGCCGGCCGCCCCGGCGCCGAACCCCCCGAAGGCGCGCTGCAGAAGGCGACCGAAGAATGGGAAGCCGCGAATCGCAACATCGCCAAATTCGAAAATCAGCAGCTGCTCTACTCCGGCGCCTTCCCCGCTGCCTACAACGCGGCCAAGCTTGCCTCTGAACAGAAGCCCGTCGAGGACTGCACGACGTGCTCGACCAGCCGGCCGCGCTTCTACCTCTTCACCGAGTCCAAACCGCACGAGCTGATCGCCGGGCCGGAGCTCGCCAAGAAGGACCTCTACCTGAAGCCGACCGGGGAGAAGCGCCCCCGCAAGGGCATCGTGATCGAAGTTCCCGTCGGCACGATCGTCGTCTCCGAGCTGCCCAGCGACCGCGACGGTCAGGTCCTCGAGAACGGCGAGCCCGGCTGGTACGCCCTGAAGGACCGGCCGGCCCTCTCAGGCCTCGACATCACGCGACCCAAGCAGGAATACGACGAACTCGGCCAGCCCAACGTCTCCTTCGGCTTCACCGACGAGGGTCGCCAGGCTTTCCAGGAAGTGACTCGCCAGATCGCCCAGCGCGGGGCTTCGCGGGCGATCGGCCCGGCCGCCGGAGAAGAAGCCGAAAACCTCTCCGGCCGCTTCGCCGTGGTCCTCGACAACGAAGTCAAGACGCGCCCGATCATCAACTTCGCCGAGAACCCCGACGGGATCGACGGCCGCACCGGAGCGCAGATAGCGGGTGGCTTCACCAGCGTCACCGACGCCCAGGACCTGGCGACCGTGCTGCAGATCGGTGCGCTGCCGATCAACCTGAAGCTGATCAGTCAGTCGGAGGTCTCGGCAACGCTGGGAGAACAGGCGCTCGAACAGGGACTACGGGCCGGGATCATCGGGCTGCTCCTGGTGGTCGCCTTCCTGATCATCTACTACCGCTTCCTCGGCCTGGTGGCGGTGCTCGGCCTGGCGGTCTACGCGATCTTCTTCTTCGCCCTGATCAAGCTGATCCCGATCACGATGACCCTCCCGGGCATCGCCGGCCTGATCCTGACGATCGGTGTAGCGGCGGACTCCAACATCATCATCTTCGAGCGGATCAAGGAGGAGGTACGGGCGGGCCGCAGCATGTCCGCGGCGATCCCGGTGGGCTACAGGCGCGGGATCGCGACCATCGTCGACGCCAACGTCATCACCCTGCTCACCGCCTTCATCCTCTTCGTGCTGGCTACGGCCGGGGTCAAGGGCTTCGCCTTCACGCTCGGCGTCGGCACCCTGGTCTCTCTGTTCACCGCCGTGGTCTTCACCCAGGCGCTGCTTGCCGCCTTCGGTCGTGGGCGCCTGCTCAACTCACCGCGTTTCCTCGGTGCAGGCACCGAGGACTCGGGCCTCAGGTGGCACTTCGACTTCATCGGGGCCAGCCGCTGGTTCTTCTCGGTCTCCGGCGTGATCCTCATCGTCGGTGCCCTGTCGCTGTCTGTCAGCCAGCTCAACTTCGGCATCGACTTCGAGTCGGGCACGCGACTCAACTTCGCCCCCGAGCGCAGTGCCACCGTCGAGGAGGTACGGGACTCTCTCGAGGTCGAGGGGCTCGGCGACGCTGAGATCCAGGAGACCAACGACGAGGAGTTCGGCGACGGCTTCCAGATCCAGGCGAGCGAGCTGCAGCCAGGAGGGGTCGCCGACGTGCGGGCCACCCTCCAGTCGGAGTTCGGCGTCCAGCCCGGCAGCTTCGAAAACACCAGCGTGGGTCCGACTTTCGGCGAGCAGGTGGCCCGCAGCGCAATCCTCGCGATCATCTTCTCGCTGCTCCTGATCTCCGCCTACGTTGCCTTCCGCTTCGAGGCCAAGTACGCGGTGCCGGTCCTGATCGCGGTTGCGCACGACATCTTGATCACCGCCGGCGTCTATTCGCTCACCGGTCGCGAGGTATCCAGTGCGACGGTGGCGGCCTTCCTGACGATTCTCGGCTACTCGCTATACGACACGATCATCGTCTTCGACCGAGTGCGTGAGAACGTGCCGCGCATGCCGCGAGCCGCCTTCTCGCAGATAGTCAACCGCTCGATGAGCGAGGTGCTGACCCGGTCGCTGATCACCGGTCTGTCGGCAGTCTTCCTGGTCACCGTGCTGCTGATCTTCGGTGGCGCGACACTGCAGGACTTCGCCTTCGCGATGATGGTCGGGATCGCCTCCGGCACCTACTCGTCCATCTTCATCGCCTCGCCGGTGCTCAACGCATGGAAGGAACGTGAGCCGAGCTTCATGCGCCGGCGCGAGCGGATCACCGCTGCGGTTGGGAGCGTCCCCGCCTTCGCCGACGAGCTCGAAGTGGCGCGCATTGACGACGCGGAGGAGAGCGACGCAGGGCTCGCCGAGGAGATCGCCGCACAGCGCTCGGAGCGGCCGAAGGCGAGCGCGGTGGCGACGGTGGAGCCAGAGCCAACGAGGGACGGCGGCGAGCCTTCGAGCAACGGCGAGCCACCGGTCGCCGACCCGGACGAGGTGGCCCGGCAGGAGCGAAACGAGCGACGTCGCGAACGCCGCCAGCAGCGACGCAAGCACGGGAGGAACAGATGACCACCTCAGTTACCCCGCACGCGGCCATGAAGGCGGTCATCTAGCGATGGCAATGGTCGTCTGGTTCACGATGGGTCTCGCCCTCTGGCACTTCACGGTCTTCGTCCCGGACCGCTTCTGGCAGGGAATCGTCGGTGCGCTGCTCGGAGCCACGGTGGGAGCCGTGGTCTTCGGCGCGATCGTCCAGGCGGCTTCGGGTCGGAGCCTGGGCGACACGGACCTGCTCACCGCGCTGATCGCGATCCCCGGAACAGCGCTCGGTCTCGCCGTCGTCTGGGCGATCGGCTCGCGCGAAGAGCGCGTCGAGTAGAGGGTCTATCGGGCCGTCGAGGGTCGGTCCTCCGGGCCGGCTATCGCCGGGAGTTCCCGGAGGACCGACCCTCGACGGCCCATCAGAAGCCCTGCTATTTACGAGCTTGGGGTGGTGAGAATCCGTCCCAGGTGGTTTCTAGCCTGCTTGCATGGCGGAGACCCTGCGTGCATACGAGGCCGAGCCCTACTCCTATGCGGAGGCGAGGGAGCTTTCGGCGGAGCTGAGCCTGAGCGAGCCCGTGGCGATCGCGCTTGTGCGGCGCGGGTACCGGACGCCAGAGGAGGCCCAGGCGTTCCTCGACGCCGACGAGTCGCACCCGCCGAACGCGTTTCGCTCGATGGCCGCCGTCCTCACGCGCATCCAGACGGCGATTGGAGCGGGCGAGCGAATTACCGTGCACGGCGACTTCGACGCAGACGGCGTCTGCGCCACCTCGATCCTTGTCAGCACTTTGCGAGAGCTCGGTGCTGAGTGCGACTGGCTGATCCCTGATCGCATGGCCGATGGCTACGGCCTCAGCGCCGAGAACGTGCAGAAGCTTGCAGAACGAGGGACTCGGCTGCTGATCACCGCCGATTGTGGGATTACGGCGGTCGATGAGGTCAAGCTCGCTCGTTCGCTGGGGCTTGACGTCATCGTTACCGACCACCACCAGCCTGGCGATGAGTTGCCTGATTGCCCCATCCTGCATCCGGCACTTGACGGCTACCCGTTCGAGGAGCTGTGCGGTACCGCTGTTGCTTGGAAGCTGGCATCCGCGCTGCGGGAGGCGCCGGGGGTGGGGTCCCCGGGAACTCCCGGCGATAGCCGGCCCGGGGACCCCACCCCCGGCGCCTCTGCCGATGCCGATCTTGATCTTGTGGCGCTCGCGACGGTTGCTGACGTTGTGCCGCTCGTGGGAGAGAACCGGTCGTTGGTGAAGCGGGGGTTGGAGGAGGTTCGGCGGGCTCGGAGGCCTGGGATGCGGGCGCTGTTGGCGGCTGCCAAGTGTGATCCGAGTCAGTTGGACGAGGGGGATTTGGCGTTTCGATTGGGGCCGCGGATCAATGCGGCGGGCAGGCTCTACCGGGCCGACGCTGGGGTTGAGCTGTTTTTGACCGAGGACGCGGGGCGGGCCGAAGAGATTGCTGTTGAGCTGAGCCGGGCGAACGGGGAGCGGCGGGCGACTGAGCGGGAGGTCGCCAATGAGGCTGAGGCCGCGTTGCGTGACTTGCCTGAGCATCTGCGGGAGGCACCGGGGCTGGTGCTTGCGGGCGAGGGGTGGCACCCGGGCGTGATCGGGATCGTCGCCTCGCGGCTGGTCGAGAAGCACCACCGGCCCGTGGTGGTGATCTCGCTCGATGGAGAGGGCGGGGGGCGTGGTTCGGGGCGGAGCATTCCCGGCTTCGACCTGCTCGCCGGACTCGAGGCGTGCTCGGAGCATCTGGGCCAGTTCGGGGGGCACAAGGCGGCGGCTGGGCTGGAGCTTCAGGAGAGCCAGCTCGGCGCCTTTCGCGAGGCTTTTGCGGCTCATGCCGCGAGCGTGCTCGGGCCCGAGGACCTGAAGCGGACGGAGCGGATCGATGCGATGGTGGGTGGGGCCTCACTCGGCCTCGATCTGGCCGAGGAGCTGAAGCAGCTGGCGCCTTTCGGGATGGGTAACCCGGGCGTTCGGCTGCTCGTGCCGTCGGCTCGGGTCAGGGATGTGCGCTCGATCGGGGAGGGGAAGCACGCGCGCTTCAGCCTGCACAGCGGTGCCCACCGCGCCCTTGGGGTTGCCTTCGGGCGGCCTACGCTCGGGGTTGGCGAGGAGGATCTGGTCGACGTCGCCGTGCGGCTCGAGGTGAACCGGTGGAACGGAGCGGTCGAGCCGCAGGTGGTCCTGCGCGAGGTCTATCCCCGTGGCGGCGATGCGGACTCCGTCGAGGCGGAGGAGTGGTGGCGGCGCTTCGAGGCCGAGTTGGCGTTCGACCCCGGCGAGTGGCCGCCGGCTCACGAGCCCTCGCCGGGAACCCACGAGCGCCGAGTCCTCACCAGCACCAACGCTCCTGCCGCGGTGGCAGGGGAGCTTGCTTCCAGCGGAGAGAGCGTCCTCGCTCTCTGTGCCGACGCCACGCTCCGGGTCGGCATGGCCCGGGAGGGACTGCGACTGGCCGACTACCCGGAGCTGGAGCGCGACCCGAGCCTTCCCGTGGGCTTTTCTCACGTCGTCCTCGTCGACCCGCCTCCGTTCGCACATCTGGCGCAGCTTGCTTCCCATGCGGCCGAGGAGGGGTGTTACCTGCACCGTGCCTGGGGCGAGGCGGAGTGGCGCTTCGCTCTCAGCGCGGTCGCCGACCAGCTGGCCCAGCGACCGGTGCTCGTAGCCGCCTTCCGCGACCTGCGCGAGGCCGGTGAGGCGAGCGGGGAGGACCTGCGCGAGGCGTTGCTGGGGAGCGGGCCGCACCCGCGGCGGGCCGAGACCGTCGCCCGCTGCTTCCGCGTCCTCGCCGAGCTGGGTCTGGTGCGGGGAGCGCCGGATGGCGGCGCAGGCGAGGTCGGGGTCGTATCCTCAGAGGAGACCGATCTCGAGCGCTCGGCGTCGTTTCGCGCCTACGGCGCCCGCTATCAGGAGGCAAGCCGATTCCTCGAAGGACAGAGACAGCCGTAGCGAACCAGGAGCTTCTGGGCGACCTCTTCGCCGTGGTCGAGGAGTTCGACTTTGCGGACGGAAATGGCGACGGCGCCGGGAACGGCAGCGCTGAGAGGGGAGAGGCGCCCCCGGCGCCGGACGTCGACCGCGAGCTGATCACCCGCGCCTTCGACTTCGCCTGCGATCGCCACGCCGACCAGCTGCGGCGATCGGGCGACGAGTTCATCACCCACCCGGTGGGCGTCGCCCAGATCTGCGCCGGGATGCGACTCGACACCCAGACCCTCTGCGCCGCGCTCCTGCACGACACGGTCGAGGACACCAGTGCCAGCCTCGAGGAGATCGAGTCGGAGTTCGGCGCCGAGATAGCGCAGCTTGTCGACGGCGTCACCAAGCTGACCGGAATCACCTTCGAGAGTCGCGACGAGCGCCAAGCGGAGAACTACCGCAAGATGATGGTGGCGATGGCCACCGACGTCCGGGTCATCCTGATCAAGCTGGCCGACCGCCTCCACAACATGCGCACGCTCGGCGCGCTGCCGAAGCAAAAGCAGCTGGCCAAGGCTCGCGAGACACTGGAGATCTACGCCCCGCTGGCCCACCGGCTGGGGATCCACGCGATCAAGTGGGAGCTGGAGGACCTCGCCTTTTCCACCCTGCACCCGCGCAAGTACGCCGAGATCAAGCAGCTCGTCGCCCAACAGCGCGACGAGCGCGAGAACTATGTCGAGGACGCGGGCAGCTTCCTCGCTGGCGAGCTGCGCCAGGTCGGGATCGAGGCGGAGATCTCCGGACGAGCCAAGCACTTCTACTCGATCTACACGAAGATGACCAAGAAGGGGCGCGAGTTCAACGAGATCTTCGACCTCACCGCGATGCGCGTGATCGTCGGTTCGGTCAAGGACTGCTACGGCGCGATCGGCGTCATCCACTCGCTCTGGAAGCCGCTGCCCGGTCGCTTCAAGGACTGGGTCGCGATGCCGAAGGCGAACATGTACCAGGCGCTGCACACGACGGTGATCGGGCCCGAGGGCAAGCCGCTGGAGATCCAGATCCGCACCGAGGAGATGCACAAGCTCGCCGAGTACGGGATCGCCGCTCACGTCGCCTACAAGGAGGGCGAGGTCGAGGACCCGCAGCGGGAGAAGATGACCTGGCTGCGGCAGCTGGTCGAGTCCGAGGGGGACCAGGACCCGGCCGAGTTCCTCGAGTCGCTCAAGGTCGACCTCTTCGAGGAAGAGGTCTTCGTCTTCACCCCGAAGGGCGAGGTGAAGAGCCTCTCGGCCGGCTCGACTCCGCTCGACTTCGCCTACGCGGTCCACACCGACGTCGGTCACGCCTGCGTCGGCGCCAAGGTCAACGGCTCGATCGTGCCCCTGCACTACCAGCTGCGCTCGGGCGACATCGTCGAGGTGCTGACCGCGAAGCAGAAGCGCGGTCCCTCTCGCGACTGGCTGAAGCTGGTGCGAACCAGCCGCGCACGCAACAAGATCCGCGCCTTCTTCAAAGAGGAGAGCCGCGAGGACGCTGAGCGCAAGGGGCGCGAAGGCCTCGAGGAAGCCCTGCGTACACGCGGCCTGCCGATGCAGAAAGTGGCCGCCTCGCCGCTGCTGGTCGACGTGATCCGCGAGATGGGCTTCCGCAAGGCGACCGAGTTCTACATCGCCCTCGGCCAGGGCAAGGTCTCGACCAAGGCGGTCGCCAACAAGCTGATGCAGCGGCTGAAAGAGGGGGAGGCGGTCGAGGAGGCCGATCCGCTCGGCCTCTCCACCCACCGCGAGGACAAGGCACGACGGACCAAGGATGCCGCCAACTTCGGAATCAAGGTCAAGGGTGCGTCGGGCAACGTCGCGGTGCGCCTCGCCAAGTGCTGCCGGCCGGTACCCGGCGACGAGATCGCCGGCTATGTCTCGCTCGGCCGCGGAATCACGATCCACCGCAACGACTGCAAGAACATGAAGGCGCTGAAGCGCGCGCCCGAACGCTTCGTCGACGTCGGCTGGGACGGTGACAACGAGTCCTCGTACCGGGTCGAGCTGCAGATCGACGCCTACGACCGCACTCGCCTGCTCGAGGACCTCTCGCGCACCTTCGCGGAGGCCGGGATCAACATCCTGGGTGCCAGCTGCATGACCAAGCACCCGATGGTGAAAAACCGCTTCGTGGTCGAGGTGGGCGACACCGAGCAGCTGAAGGCCTGCATCTCCCGCCTCAGGAACGTGGAGAGCGTATTTGACGCTTATCGAATAACTCCCTCCTGAGCGACAGCCAAGCAGATCAAGGACGCAGGGAGCGTGGCGTGCTCTGCACGCGAGCGACCGAGGACGCCGATATGCGCCGGCTATCGCTCAGGAGACGACGGTGAGCGCGCCGGGGTCGACCCTGAGCATGAGCTCGGTCTTCTCGCCGATGTAGTCGCCGTCGACCTGGACGGGGAAGGGTCGCAGGACCCCGTCCTTGGTCTCTGAGACCGAGGAGATCGTGGCCTCGGCGATCCCAGCGAAGTGCTCGATCTGTCGGTGCTTGGCTGCTGGGCCTCGCTCGCCGAAGAGCCGGGCGATCAGCGTCGGCATGTCACGCGCCGCGGCGCGTTTGAGGACGCCGAGGGCCAGCGTCCCGTCGTCGATCGCGACGTCCTCGCAGACCCGGACCGGACTGCTGGCGAAGTAGGTGAAGGGGTCCGAGTTCTGGGCAAGCGCAGTTACGCCCTCGGCTTCCTCGCCGCCGCTGGTCCGCGCCCGCATCCGAACCGGGTTGACCAGGTAGGAGCGGTAGAAGGCCGAGACGGTGGCCCAGGTGTAGTAGTAGGGGCCGGCCCGTGACTTCAGCCTTGGATGGGCGTCGACCCGCTTGACCACGGTGGCGTCTATGCCGACCCCGCACGAGAAGACGAAGTGGCGACCATCGGCCATGCCGAGGTCGATCTTCCGCGGCTGCCACTCGTCGACCATTGCAAGCAGGTGCTCGGTTGCGTCGACCACGTCGTTGGGGATGCCCAGCGTGCGGCAGACGACGTTGGTGGAGCCGCCCGGCAACACCGAGACCGGCACGTCGGTCCCCGCCAGCCCGTTCGCGACCTCGTTCAGGGTCCCGTCCCCGCCGAAGGCGACGACGATGTCGTAGCCGTGGTCGCGAACCTCCCGCCCGATCTCGGTCGCGTGGTTCTGCGCCTCAGTGTCGACGGTCTCGACCTCGTAACGCCCCTGCAACGCGTAGACCACGAGGTTCTTCAGCCGGTCCGACACCGTCGTCGCGTAGGGGTTGACGATCAGCAGCATCTGCTTCTTGGCGGAGCGGTGCCTACCCGGTCGCTTCATATCGGATTACCTCCCCGTCGTCGACTTCGCGCACGCGTCCTTCGTTGACCAGAAGGTCGGCGTGGCCAATCACCTCCGAGAGGGTGAGAAAGGCCTGGGTGACGGCGACGTTGCCCCAGATCGCCTGGGCGAGCTCGTAGCCGCTGCGCGCCTGCTCGGCGATCAGTTTGTAGATCTTCTCCTTGCGGCGGTCGTGCCCGGCGATACGGCTGTCGATCAGGGCGACGTGGTCGGTGATCGGCTCGCCGTGGCCGGAGAGGACGATCTCGGCCGGCATCTCACGGGTCTTGCGCATCGACTCGATGTAGGTGACCAGAGCCTGCGGGCGCCCCTCGGATCCGTCGAGCGGCGGTGAGATCAGTGGGTTCGAAGAGATGTGGGCGATCAGGTGGTCGGCGGCTATCAGGATGCGCCGCGCCTCGTCCCAGAAGATCGTGTCGGAGGGGCTGTGCCCAGGGCGGTGGATCGCCTGCAGGGTGCGGTCTCGGAAAGCAATCTCCTCGCCGTCGGCAAGCGGTTTCGTGACCGTCACCTGTGAGCCCCAGGCGCGGAAGCTGCGGGAGACGCTTCGTAGGGCTGCCGTGACCTCCTCGGGAATGCCGTTGCGCAGCATCAGCTCCACGGCGAGACGGTCCTCGACCTCGGCATCCTCGTCGAAGTTCGCCAACCGGTCGCTGGCGATGCCGAGCGCCGCCACCTCGGCGCCGGAGCGCTGGACGACGATCTCGACCAGGCCGAGGTGGTCGATGTGCTGGTGGGTGACGATGACCAACTCGAGGTCGTCAATCGAGTGGCCGCGCTCGCCCAGCTGCGACTGCAGCTCGTCCAGCGCCTTGCCCGAGTTGGGCCCGGTGTCGACCAGGGTTAGCGGTTCGTCCTCGATCAGGTAGCAGTTGACCCGCCCGACGGCGAACGGAGTTGGGATGCGTAGGCAGTGGATGCCGGCTAGCGCCGCCTGCTCCAGAGCCTGCTCGGGGGTGAGCGTCACGCGCGGATGAGCCCCAGGACCTCGTCGCGCTTGGCCTCCATGTCCTCGCGCGAGACCAGCGACTCGAGGTTGAGCCGCAGCAGCGGCTCGGTGTTGGAGGGGCGGACGTTGAAGTGCCACTCGGGATAATCGACCGAGATCCCGTCGAGGGTCGTCTGCTCGCCGTCGCCGTAGCGCTCGGCGATCTCGGCCATCTTCGCCTCCTGGTCGGCGACCTCGGAGTTGATCTCGCCGGAGATGAAGTAGCGCGAGCGGAACTCCGCCATCAGCTCGGCGAGCGAGCGGCCCTCGACCGAGAGCAGCTCCAGCATCAGCAGTGCCGGGATCGTTCCCGAGTCGGCGCACCAGAAGTCACGGAAGTAGTAGTGGCCGGAGACCTCGCCGCCGAAGACTGCGCCCTCCTCGCGCATCCGAGCCTTGAAGAAGGCGTGGCCGACGCGGGAGAGGGCGGAGCGCCCCCCTCGGCGGCGATGAGGTCGGGCACCGCGCGGCTGGAGCGCGGGTCGTAGAGGATCGTCGCCCCTGGGGTTTTCGCCAGTGCCGCCCGGGCGAGCAGGGCGCAGACGAAGTCGCCGTCGCAGAACTCGCCGCTGCCGTCGATGAAGAAGCAGCGGTCGGCGTCGCCGTCCCAGGCGATGCCGAGGTCAGCGCCGCTTGCCCGCACCCGTTCGATGATCATCTGCCGGTTCTCCGGCAGCAGTGGGTTGGGTTCGTGGTCGGGGAACTCGCCGTCGGGCTGGAAGTACATCTCCTCCAGGTCGAGGCCGAGGCCGTGCAGGGTCGGCCCGACCATCGGCCCGGCCATGCCGTTGCCGCCGTCGACGACGACCACCATCGGCCTAACCGACCGTGGTTCGATGAAAGAGAGAGCATGGGCGCGGAACTCGTCCCAGACATCGACCTCCTCCAGGGAGCCGCCGCCGGGCGCGTGCCCAAGTCCAGCTTCGATCTCCGCCTTGACGTCGCCGATCCCGGCGTCGCCGGAGAGGGGCAACGCGCCCTCGCGGACCAGCTTCACCCCGGTGTACGCCTTCGGGTTGTGCGAAGCGGTGACCATCGCGCCGCCATCGAGCTCGCGCGAGCCGACCAGGTGGTAGAGCATCTCGGTTGCGACCATCCCGGCGTCGAGCACGGTGGCACCCTCGAAGATCAGGCCGTCCCGCAACTCGGCGGCCATCACCGGCGCGGTGAGGCGCATGTCGCGGCCGAGGCCGATCCGCAGCTCGCCCGGCTGCTTGTCGCGCAAGCGTGCCAGCACGCGAGCGAAGGCGCGGCCGATCGCGTGTGCGGTCGTCTCGTCCATCTCGGAGCCGTGCAGCCCGCGAATGTCATAGGCCTTGAAGATCCCAGGAGGGGCCAGGGTCGGTTGCTCGCTCAAAAAGCCCCCTTCAGCGCCTCGTAGCTCTGCTCGAGCGTCTGCGGCATCACTTTGGTGTCGGCGATCACGGGCATGAAGTTGGTGTCGCCGCCCCAGCGCGGGACGACGTGCATGTGGATGTGGTGCTCGACCCCGGCGCCGGCGACACGGCCCTGGTTGAAGCCGACGTTGTAGCCGTGCGGGTCGTAGACGTCTTCCAGCCGGCTCATCGCCCGCTGCGCCAGGGCCATCATCTCCGCCACGGTCTCGGCGGGCAGGTTTTGGATCCTGCCGATGTGCTCGTACGGCGCCACCATCAAGTGGCCGTTGGTGTAGGGGAAGAGGTTGAGGATGACGAAGCAGCTCTCGCCCCTGTGCACGATCAGGGACGCCTCGTCGTCACCTGCGGCCGGCTTGGCGCAGAAGATGCACTCCTCCTCGATGTCCTTCGCTGCGTCCTTCACGTAGGCGAGGCGCCAGGGCGCCCAGATGCGGAAATTGGCCACGGGTGTTGGAGGCTATAGCCAACCGCGACGGCGGAAGTAGCCGACCATGCCGACCAGCATCGCGACCATCGCGCCGAGGAGGATCCAGAAAGCGGTCGAGTCTCCCTCGCCCGGAACGTGCACGTTCGCCCCCCAGATGCTGGCGATCAGGGTCAGCGGCAAGACGATGACGGTGATCGAAGTGAGGACGCGGAGGATGTCGTTGACCCGGTGGGAGATCACCGACTCGTTGGTCTCGGCCAGCGCCTCGACCACCTCCTTGTAGTTCTCGAGCATGTCCCAGATCCGCTCGTGGGCGTCGACGATGTCGTCGAAGTAGATCTCCAGGTCGAGGTCGGTCGCGAGGTAGCGCTGCTTGACCTTCTCCAGGTCGCGCAGCACCGGCCGCTGCGGCCGGATCACTTTGCGGAAGTTGATGATCTCCTGCTTGACGTTGGAGATGTCGCGCACAACCTCCTCCGAGCGCCCCTCGAAGATGTCGTCCTCGAGTGCGTCGAGCTTGTTGCCGATCTTGCGCAGCATCGGGAAGCAGTAGTCGAAGCTGTCGTCGACCAGCCGGTAGAGCAGGTAGCCCGAGCCGCGCGAGAAGAGCTGCTCGCGAAGCTCCTCCTTGGCCCGGCAGCGCTCGAAGAGATACTCGACCGGCTGCAGCGGCTGGTTGGGGATCGTCACCACGTAGCCGGGCCCGACGAAGAGGTCGAGCTCACCGGTGCCCAGCCGCCCGGCGGCGGGGTCGAAGACGGGGAAGTGCAGGACGATGAAGAGGTAGTCGTCGTAGACGTCGATCTTCGGCCGCTGGTTGCGCGAGAGCACGTCCTCGAGGTCGAGGGCGTGGAAGTCGAAGCTCTGCTCCAGCCACTCGCGCTCCAGCGCGCCCGGCTGCTCGATGTTGACCCAGCGCAGGCCGGAAGCGTCGATCTGCTCGACGCGCGGTGCCTGTGGCTCAGCCTGCGCCGCGGGATGAGCCGGCTCGCCGCGCCGCGGGACCCGCCGCAGCCTCGGCTTCGGAAGGTTCGGCATCGTTTTGGCCTATCAGCTCGGCGGGCATGGACGCACTAGGTTAGCCGCCGGCCCAAGTGCCGGCTGCACGAGAACGCCCCTGGTAAGGTTCATGCCTACATAAGCGCCACATCAAGAGGGGTGGAGGGACTGGCCCGTAGAAGCCCCGGCAACCATCTCGAACCTTCGGGTTCGGGGCAGGTGCCAACTCCAGCAGGTTGTCGTAGAGGCCTGGAAGATGTGGGGGACGTCCGATCGGACCTCTGCCCCACAAAGGCGGAGGTTTTTTCTTTGGCAATGGAAAGCGAGATCGGATGGCAATCGAGAACCTGAAGTGCAAGGAGTGCGGGGCGACGTACGACCTCGGCGCTAATTTCGCCTGCGAGAACTGCTTCGGGCCGCTCGAAGTCGCCTATGACTTCTCCGGTCTCGACCCGCACGAGACAAAGCGCAAGATCCAAGCCGGCTCGCAGGGAATCTGGCGCTACGCCGACTTCCTCCCCTTCGAGGGGCGCCCCGGCGACCCGCTCGAGCCGGGCCTGACGCCGTTGCTGCGTGCCGACCGGCTCGCCGAGCGCCTCGGACTCGATGCCGAGCTCTGGATCAAGAACGACGCCGCCAACCCGACCCACTCCTTCAAGGACCGCGTCGTCGCGGTCGCGGTCGCCAAGGCACAGGAGCTGGGCTTCGACACGGTCGCCTGCGCCTCGACCGGCAACCTCGCCAACGCGGTCGCCGCCCATGCCGCCGCCGCCGGCCTGCGTTCCTACGTCTTCGTTCCCGCCAACCTCGAGGAGCAGAAGCTGCTCGCGACCGGCATTTACGGCACGAACCTGGTTGGCGTTCGCGGCAACTACGACGACGTCAACCGCCTCTGCACCCAGCTCGCCGAAACGCGGCCCTGGGCCTTCGTCAACGTCAACCTGCGTCCCTACTACGCCGAGGGCTCGAAGACGCTCGCCTACGAGACGGCCGAGCAGCTGGGCTGGGAGCTGCCGGATCGGGTGGTCTGCCCGATCGCCTCGGGATCGCTCTTCACCAAGGTCGGCCGCGGCTTCCAGGAGTGGCTGGACATCGGTCTGGTCGAGGGAGAACAGCCGGTCTTCAACGGCGCCCAGGCGCAGGGCTGCAGCCCGGTCGCCACCGCGTTCGCCGAAGGCTGGGACGTCTGCAAGCCCCAGCGCCCCGACACGATCGCCAAGAGCCTCGCGATCGGCGACCCGGCCGACGGCCCCTACGCGGTCGAGCATGCTCGCCGCACCAAGGGCGCGATCGACTCGGTCACCGACGAGGAGATCCGCGACGGGATCAGCCTGCTGGCCGAGACGACCGGGATCTTCACCGAGACCGCGGGCGGCGTCACGATCGGTGTGCTGGCGAAGCTGGCCGGGCGTGGCGAGATCGCCGCCGGCGAGCGGGTCGTCGTCTACATAACGGGCGAGGGGCTGAAGACCCTCGACGCCACCCGCGATAGGTTCCGCATGCACGAGATCGACCCCGACCTCGACAGCTTCGAGGCCGAGTTCCGCCAGGAGGTAGCCGTCTGATGTCAGTCACCGTGAAGATCCCGACCCAGCTGCGTGGCGCGACCGGGGGCCAGGCAGAGCTTGAGGTCGCAGGCTCGACCGTCGGCGAGGTCCTCGACGCGGTCTTCGAGACGCACGACGGCCTGCGCGAGCGGATCACCCAGGACGGCGACCTTCGCCGCTTCGTCAACGTCTACGTCAGCGGCGAGGACATCCGTTTCCAGGAGGGGCTGGCGACCCAGATCGACGACGGCGCAGAGGTCACGATTTTGCCCGCCGTTGCGGGCGGCTGATCGCCGCATCCGATATTGACCACACTGGAGTGGGGTAAATGTCGGATGCGATGAAGCCACCAGTCGTCATTCTCTGCGGCGGCCGCGGGACGCGGCTGCGGGAGCGGACCGAGGCAGTGCCCAAGGCGCTGGTCGAGATCGGTGGGCGGCCGATTCTCTGGCACGTCATCGGGATCTACGCCGCGCAGGGATTCGAGCGCTTTTTGCTGGCGACCGGGTACCTGGGGGAGATGATCGAGGAATTCGTCGCGGGCGAGGCCTGGCCGGGCGGAATCGAGGTCGCGTGCGTGGACACGGGTATCGACACGCCGACCGGGGGGCGGATCGCTCGGCTCGGCGAGCATCTCGGCGATGAGTCGTTTTGCGCCACCTACGCCGACGGAGTCGCCGACGTCGACCTCGGCGCCCTGCTCGGGTTCCACCGGGAGCACCGCGCACTGGCGACCGTCACCGTGATCCAGCCCACGCTCCAATGGGGCGTCGCACGGCTGGACGGCGAGGGACGAGTCGAAGGCTTCGTCGAGAAGCCGCGCAGCGAGCACTGGGTCAACGGCGGCTTCTTCTGCTTCGAGCCGGGGGCACTCGACTACCTGGACGAGGACAGTGTCCTGGAGCGCGAGCCGCTCGAGCGCATGGCTGCGGACGGCCAGCTCCGCGCTCACCGCCACGAGGGGTTCTGGGACTGCATGGACACCTACAAGGACGCGGTCGAGCTCAACGACCTCTGGGAGGGTGGACGGCCTCCCTGGACGACATGGCCTCCGATCGCGACCGAGGCGCGATGAGCCGCGCTCTGGTCACCGGCGCTCACGGCTTCGTCGCCTCGCACCTGGCCAAGGCCCTGCTGGAACGCGGCGACACGGTGCGGGTGCTCGACCGGCCCAACCCGCGGATCGCCGACGTCGGCGGCCCACGCCTCTCGGCGCTCGACATGCTCGGCTTGCGCGGCGAGATCGAGCTCGCCGAGGGCGATCTGCGCGACTCCGAGGCCGTGAGCGCGGCTGTCGCCGGTTGCGACTCGGTCTTCCACCTCGCCGCGCAGACCATCGTCGGGGTCGCTCGCGAGTCTCCGGCCGAGACCTTCGAGGTCAACGTGCGCGGCGCCTGGAACGTCTTCGAGGCCTGTCGCGACCATGGCGTCGCCCGGGTCGTCTTCGCCTCCTCCGACAAGGCATATGGCACCAGCCCCGAGCTTCCCTACAAGGAGGACTTCCCTCTGCGTGCCTCCTATCCCTACGACGTGAGCAAGGCCGCAGCCGACGTCATCGCCCGCAGCTACGCCCACGCCTACGGCGTGCCGCTTGCGGTCACCCGCTTCGCCAACATTTACGGCGGCGGCGACCTCAACTTCTCGCGCCTGATCCCGGAGGCGACTATCGCGGTACTTGGCGCCCGCTCACCGCAGATCCGCTCCGACGGCAGCCCGGAACGAGACTTCCTCCACGTCGAGGACGCCGTCTCCGCCTACCTCGCGATCGCTGCGGCGCTCGACGGTGAGGGAGCGAAGGGGGAGGCGTTCAACGCCGGCGGCGAGCGACCCCACTCGGTGCGAGAGGTCATCGACCTGATTGCCGAGGTGGCGGGTACCGGCGTGGAGCCCGAGTATCTCGGGGCGGGCACCCCCGACGGCGAGATCGACCGCCAGTACGTCGACTCGACCAAGCTCCGCGAGCTGACCGGCTGGCAGCCGCGGGTCGAGCTCGCCGAGGGCCTGGGCCGCACCCTCGAGTGGTACCGGTCCCACCCGGAGGCCCGCCCCGCAAAGGTGTCCGTGTAGCCATGTGCGGGCGCTTCACGGTCACGACGAAGGACACGAAGACGATCGCCGACCGTTTCCAGGTCGAGCTGGAGAGGGCACTGGAGCGAAACGCGGCCGGGGACGCGCCGCCACCACGGGCCGAGCGGGTCGAGGAGGTCGAAGCCGGGCTGGGGCGCTTCAACGTGGCGCCGACCCAGGAGGTGCTGACGGTGCGCTCCTCGCCCGATCCCGACGAGGCCGCGCGGGGCGAGCGCGAGGCGCGGCTGATGCGCTGGGGCCTCGTCCCCCGCTGGGCAAAGGACCTCAAGGTCGGCTACCGGATGATCAACGCCAAGACCGAGAACCTGACCTCGAGCCGCGCCTACTCTCCTCTCGTCGGCAAGTTCCGCCACCGATGCCTGATCGTCGCCGACGGCTTCTACGAGTGGATGGTGGCGGAGGACCCCAAGCAGCCCCGCCAGCCGTGGCGCTTCACGGTCGACGGCGGCGAGCCCTTCGCGTTCGCCGGCATCTGCACCCGCAAGGAGTGGGAGGACCCCGAGGACAGAGGCTTCGACGACGGCTGGCTCTACAGCTGCACGATCGTCACCACGACGCCGAATGAGGTGGTCGCCAAGGTCCACGACCGGATGCCGGCGATCCTGCCCGGCGCCGAGGCGGAGGCCGCCTGGTTGCATCCGGACCTCGAGGTCACCGACGCGGTGGCGATGTGCGCGCCGCTGCCCGCGAGCCGCATGGAGGGGGCGCCCGCCAACCCGAAGCTGAACAAGGTCGGCAAAGGCATCGAAGGCCCGGAGCTGCTGGTCGCGCCCTAGGCTCTAGCCGAGGGTGCCGGCGGTGCCGACCGTCGCCGAGCCGGCGGCCGTCTCGATCGTGCAGGAGACGCGTGCGGCGGGGTTGACTGTGGTGCGCCAGATCGAGATGAAGGGGAGTCGCAGCGGTTCCCGTGGCCGGCCGGCGGGCAGGCCCAGCTGCCATACCTGCTCGCCGATGCGGAAGGGAGGCCACTCGACGACGATGCCGGGTTCGCGCGTGTAGCGCGAGCCGAGCACGTCGCCGATTTCAACCGATGCCAGGTCGGTGCTGTGGGAGCTGAATTCGACCAGCGAGGTTTCGCTTACTTCCTGGTCGGCCAGGTCTTCGCTGGAGTGTGGGTAGGAGGCGCGGCTCTTCTGTGTCTTGGCGATGATCGTGCGCTTCGGGACCGCCATCGTGCAGCGCAGCCGGCCGTGCCCGACCGCCGAGCCCGCGTCGACCGTCAACAGGGCCGAGGAGCGGAAGAGGGTGTACTCGCCGGCGTTCGGCTCGGTGGAGCGGATTTGCCCTTCGGAGAGCGTCATTCGCCCGCCTCCCGGGATCTCGACCGGCTTCGGGTCGGGCATCCGCGCTTCCTCGACCCATTCCAGGGTCGCCGCGCCGAGCGGCTTGTCCGTGCTCAGCAACGCCGCGACAAGCGTGGCGAGCAGCCCGACCGCGATCACGACCAGCGCCCCACGCGGCGGTCGGTTCTGCTTCTCGTCGGGCATCGGTCGCGACAGTATTGGAAGTGCGGGCGCGAGTGCGGGGATCTTCGCCGGGATGCCGGGGCGGCTACGGTGGAGGTCTGGCTCAGCGCCCGACATCCTCCGATCCCGTAGAGGTGACCGTCCAGGCGACTGGGCTGCACGGTCGCGTCATCAGCTATCTCGGCGGCGGTGACGGGCCGGTCCTGCTGTTGGTTCACGGGATGGCTGGCAGCTCTGAGAACTGGCGCGAGGTAATCGAGCCCCTGGCGCAACGACACACGGTCATCGCGCCCGACCTCCCGGGTCACGGCGCCTCGACGGCCGGGCCGGGCGACTACTCGCTCGGAAGCCTCGCTGCCTCCCTGCGCGATCTGCTGCTGGTAATGGGTCATGAGCGAGCGACGGTGGTGGGCCACTCGCTCGGGGGCGGTGTCGCGATGCAGTTCGCCTACCAGTTCCCCGAGATGGTCGAGCGCCTTGTACTGGTCTCGAGCGGCGGGCTCGGGCCTGAGGTCAGTCCCGTCCTGCGAGCCGCGGCGCTGCCGGGGGCCGACCTGTTCATTGCGGCGACGGCCGGCCTGGGGCAGAGGATGGGCGGTGCCGTCGGTCGGCGTCTGGCTGCCGTCGGCATCAGGCCCTCTGCCGACGTGGCCGAGGTCGCGCGAGGATACGCCTCCCTCTCAGAGCCACAACGCCGCAAGGCCTTTCTGGCGACCCTGCGCTCCGTGGTCGGTGTCAAAGGACAGCGCGTCGCGGCTGTCGACCGCCTCTACCTGGCCGAGGCAGTGCCGGTGCAGATCGTCTGGGGAGCCCGCGACCGGATCATCCCGGCGAGTCACGGGGAGGAGGCCCACAACGCGATCCCTGACAGCCGGCTGGAGATCTTCGAGGACGCCGGGCACCTTCCCCAGGTGGAGCAGCCGGGACGTTTCGTCGCCCTCCTCGAGCGTTTCGTGGCCGAGACGGACCCTGCGCATTTCGATCGCGAGGAGTGGCGATCCAGGTTCAAAGCCGACTGACAGGTTCAACAGGGAGCGCGCCCGACAGGATTCGAACCTGTGGCCTCCGCCTCCGGAGGGCGGCGCTCTATCCAGCTGAGCTACGGGCGCTCGCAGGCCAGTCTAGCTTCGCGTAGCTCGGGCTCCCCTTCGCGTAGGCTCGCAGGCCCCATGGACCTCTCGGCGATCTTCCTCGGCACCGGCAGCTCGGTGCCCTCGGCACGGCGCTCGACCGCGAGCGTGATGCTCGTCCGCGGTGGCAAGCGGATGATGTTCGACTGCGGGGAAGGGACGCAGCGCCAGCTGCAGCGTTCGGTGGGGCTGACCCAGGTCGACGAGATCTTCCTCACCCACTTCCACGCCGATCACATCCTCGGCCTGCCGGGGCTGCTGAAGACCTACGACCTGACCGCCCGCGAGGAGCCGCTGACGATCTACGGGCCCCGTGGGCTGCACGACCTCTTCAAGACCCTGGGGCGGCTGATCGGGCGCACCGACTACGACCTCGAGCTGGTCGAAATGGACCCAGGCGACGCTGTGTTGCACGACGGCGCCAGGGTCGAGGCCTTCGCGGTCGAGCACAGCGTGCGGGCGAATGGATACACGCTGATCGAGAAAGAGCGGCCCGGGCGTTTCGACCCCGAGGCCGCCAAGCGCCTCGGGGTCCGGGAAGGCCCCACCTTCGCTGCCCTCCAGCGCGGTGAGGAGGTCGAGGGCGAAGCGGGCACCGTCCGCCCCGAGGACGTGATGGGGGAGCGGCGCCTCGGCCGCACGGTCGCCATCACCGGCGACACGGCACCCTGTCACTCGACGGTCTCCGCCGCGGCCGACGCCGACCTCCTGGTCCACGACGCCAGCTTCTCCGAGGAGGAGGTCCAGCGAGCCGCCGACACTGGCCACTCGACCGTCGGTCAGGCTGCCGCGGTGGCTCGCGAGGCCCACGTGAAGATGCTCGCCCTGGTCCACATCTCCTCGCGCTACCACGTCGGCAAGGTCCTCGAGGAGGCCCGCGAGGTCTTCGAGCCGACCCTGGCCCCCCGCGACTTCGATGTCATCGAGATCCCTTTCCCCGAGCGCGGAGAGCCGGAGCTCGTGCCAAACGGGGCCCGCAGCCAGGCCAATGGGGAGCCGGAAACAGCGGAATAGCCCAGGGCGTCATCTCGCGGCGCTGCTACTCTGGCTCCGTCCTTTAACCAGGTCCTGAGAGGCCAGGAAGGAGCAAACCGAAGTGAGCGACAAGGTCGTGCTGACGCACGACGACTTGAGGCGAACCCTGCAGCGGATCGCCCATGAGATCGCTGAGAAGAACCCCGACCCCGGGGAGTTGGCGGTCGTCGGGGTCCACACCCGGGGCGCGCTCCTGGCTCGCAGGCTGAACGCGTTGCTTGCCGAGCTGACCGGCTCCGAGGCGCCGATCGGCGACGTCGACATCTCCTTCTACCGCGACGACGTCGGCGTGAAGCCTCGCGCAAGCCAGCCGGTCGTCCACGCCTCCCACATCGACTTCGACTTGACGGGTAAGACGGTGGTGCTCGTCGACGACGTGCTCTTCACCGGCCGCACCGTGCGCGCCGCGATCGACGCGCTCTTCGACTACGGGCGCCCCGAGCGGATCCAGCTTGCGGTGCTCTGCGACCGCGGTCACCGCGAGCTGCCGATCCGCCCCGACTACGTCGGCAAGAACCTGCCGACCGCACGGGAGGAGCGGGTCAACGTCTGCCTGGAGGAGATCGACGACTCCGACGAAGTGACGATCTCCGAGCCGGTGGAGGTGACCGCATGAGGCATCTGCTCTCGATCGAGCAGCTCTCCAAAGCGGAAATCGAGGCGATCCTAGACCGCGCCGAGAGCTTCGCCGAGGTCGGCCGGCGCGACATCAAGAAGGTGCCGACGCTGCGCGGACGCACCGTCGTCACCCTCTTCTACGAGTCGAGCACGCGGACAAGCTCGTCCTTCGAGCTGGCGGCGAAGCGCCTCTCAGCCGACCTGGTCTCGGTCAAGGCGGCGGGCTCCTCGGTCGACAAGGGCGAGTCGCTGAAGGACACCGTCGCCACGCTCTCCGCCTATGAACCGGCCGCGATCGTGATCCGCCATCCGCACGCCGGCGCCGCCCAGCTCGTCGCCGAGTGGGCCGATGCCGCGGTCGTCAACGCCGGTGACGGAAAGCACGAGCACCCGAGCCAGGCCTTGCTCGACGTCTACACGCTGCGCCGCCGGCTCGACTCCCTGGAGGGAAAGCGGATCTGGATCGTCGGCGACGTCCTGCACAGCCGCGTTGCCCGCTCCAACCTGATCGCCTTCAAGGCGATGGGGGCCGAGCTCACCGTGTGCGGGCCGCCGGCGTTGATCCCGCGTGGGCTCGAGCAGCTCGGCTGTCAGATCGAGCACTCGCTGGACCGCCTCGGGGAGGCCGACGTCGTCTACGCCCTGCGCCTCCAGCGCGAGCGCATGGCCGAGAGCTTTGTCCCCTCGCTCCGCGAGTATGCGGCCCGCTTCCAGATCGACTCGCGCCGGCTCGGGCGCCGCCAGCTGCTGATGCATCCAGGGCCGGTCAACCGGGGCGTCGAGCTCTCCGGCGAGGTGATCGACTCGCCGCAGTCGCTGATCGCAGAGCAGGTCGCCTCCGGCCTCGTGGTGCGGATGGCGATCCTCTACGAGCTGCTCGCCGCCGGCGACGACGAGTCGGCGCCGGCGGCCGGCAACGGCGCCGGACGGCCCACCGCGATAGGGCAGCCGGCATGAGCGCGGGCCCCCTCGAGATGCGCTCTGGAGAGAGCGCCGACCTCCTCCTGCGTGGGGGCGCCGTGCTCGACCCAGTCGCCGGGATCGAGGGCAGCCACGACGTGGTCATCCGCAACGGCTCGATCGCGGAGCTGGCAGCGCCCGGATCGGCCGACGCGACCGACCTGGAGGAGATCGACGCGACCGGCCTGCACGTTTTCCCCGCCTTCTTCGACCCACACGTCCACCTGCGTACCCCGGGCCAGGAGCACAAGGAGGACATCGAGACGGGGAGCCGCTCGGCCGCCGCAGGCGGCTACTGCGGGGTGCTCGCGATGGCGAACACCGACCCGCCCGTCTCCACCCCCGCCGACGTCGAGGCGCTGCGCGAGGACGCCCGCTCGGCTGCCTCGGTCAGGGTCGGCTTCCTTGCCACGGTCACCGCCGGGATGAAGGGCGAGGAGCTGACCGAGATGGCCTCCCTGCGCGACGCCGGGGCGGTTGGCTTCAGCGACGACGGGCTTCCCGTTCGCAGTGCGCTCGTACTGCGGCGGGCGCTCCAGTACCAGCGGCTTTGCGGCGGCACCATCGCGCTGCACGAGGAGGACCCGGAGCTCTCAGGCGGCGGCGTGATGCACGAGGGCCCCGTCTCCGCGGTTCTCGGCCTCGACGGCATCCCCTCGGTCTCGGAGTCGACGGCGATCGCCCGCGACGCCGCGCTTGCCGGCTACGAGGGCGGGCGGATCCACGTCCAGCACCTCTCGGCCGCCGAGTCGGTCGAGGTCGTGCGCCGAGCAAAGGAGGCCGGCGTGCAGATCAGCTGCGAGGCCTCGCCGCACCACCTCTGCCTCACCGACGAGGAGGTGCGCAGCCTCGACCCGCACCGCTTCAAGATGAACCCGCCGCTCCGTTCCGAGGCCGATCGCCAGGCGCTGATCGACGGCCTGCGCGACGGGACGATCGATTGCGTCGCCACCGACCACGCCCCGCACGCTCCGGAGGAAAAGGAGGTCCCCTTCGAGCAGGCGGCGATGGGGGTGACCGGCCTGGAGACCGCCTTCGCCGCCCTGCACACCGAGCTCGTGCTCCCCGGCGTGCTCGACCTCGGCCTCGTGGTCGAGCGGATGTCCGCCGGCGCCGCCCCCTTCGACGTCGAGCGCTCCTCGCTTGCCCCCGGGAGCGAGGCCAACATCGCCCTTTGCGACCTCTCGGCAGAGTGGACGGTGGGGGAGAACGGCTACGAGAGCCGCTCCTCGAACTCCTGGTGTGGAGGCCGCAAGCTCACCGGTCAGGTCGTCCTCACCCTCGCCGGCGGCCAGGTCGCCTTCCGGCTGCGCTCCTTCTCACTGGGGGTGGCGGCGTGAGCGAGGGTTTCCTGCTGCTCGAGGATGGGGCCCGCTTCGACGGCGTTCCCTGCGGGCATGCCGAGCCGGTCACCGGTGAGGTCGTCTTCAACACCGCGATGACCGGCTACCAGGAGTCGGTCACCGACCCTTCCTATGCCGGCCAGATCATCGTCTTCACCTACCCCCTGGTCGGCAACTACGGAGTCTCGGCGGCGGCGATGGAGTCGGATCGCATCCACGCTCGCGGCGTCGTCATGCGCGACCCGAAGAACGGAGAGGACGTCGCCACCTCCGAGGGCGGCTGGCTCGACTGGCTCGCCGACTGCGGGGTGCCGGGGATCGGCGGGGTCGACACCCGCGTGGTGGTCCGCCACATCCGCGATCGCGGCGCGATGCGCGGCGGGATCTTCCCCGCGGGCACCTCGGAGTCGGAGGCGCGCGAGCGCGTCGACGCCGAGCCCTCGATGGACGGGGCCGACCTCGCCCGCGCCGTGACGCCGCCCGAGCCGGTCCGCTTCGAGGGTGCCGGCCCGCACGTCGTCGGCATCGACACCGGCGTCAAGCTCAACATCGTCCGCCAGCTGCGCGAGCGGGGCTGTCGCGTGACGCTGCTTCCCTGCACCTCCTCTGCCGAGGAGGTGCTCGGCGAGGACCCGGACGTCGTCTTCCTGGCCAACGGCCCGGGCGACCCCGCCGCCCTCGGCTACGTCGTCGAGACCGTTCGCGACCTGATCGGCAAGCGGCCCCTTTTCGGCATCTGCCTCGGCCACCAGCTGCTCTGCCGTGCGGTCGGCCTGGAGACCTACAAGCTGCCCTTCGGCCACCGCGGCGCCAATCACCCGGTCAAGGAGCTGGCGACGGGGAGGATCGACATCACCTCCCAGAACCACGGCTTCGCCGTGCGGGGGCCGGGCGGCGAGCCGAGGATCGAGGTCGATGAGCCGGTCCGCTGGGAGACCGACTTCGGCGTTGCCGAGCTCTCCCACCTCAACCTCTACGACCGCACGGTCGAGGGCCTGGTGCTGAAGGACGTCTCCGCTGCCACGGTCCAGTACCACCCCGAGGCCGGGCCGGGCCCGCACGACGCCCGCCACCTCTTCGACTCCTTCCTGGAGCTCGCCCATGCCTAGGCGCAACGACATCGAGAAGATCCTCCTGATCGGCTCCGGTCCGATCGTGATCGGCCAGGCCGCCGAGTTCGACTACTCGGGCGTGCAGGCCTGCAAGGTACTGCTCGAGGAGGGCTACGAAGTCGTCCTGGTCAACTCCAACCCGGCGACGATCATGACCGACCCGGAGTTCGCCACCTCCACCTACATCGAGCCGCTGCTGCCGGGCCCGGTCACGCGGATCATCGAGAAGGAGCGCCCCGACGCGCTGCTGCCGACCCTGGGCGGCCAGACCGCGCTCAACCTGGCGATGACCCTGCACGAGGACGGGACGTTGGAGCGCTTCGGGGTTGAGCTGATCGGAGCGGACGCTGCCGCGATCCGGCGCGCGGAGGATCGCGAGGAGTTCCGCCGCACGATGACCGAGGCCGGGCTGCGGATCCCATGGTCGATGACGGTGGAGGGCCTCGGCGAGGTCGAGGTGGCGCTGGCCGACGGGCGCATCACGCTGCCGGCGATCGTCCGCCCGGCCTTCACGATGGGGGGTCAGGGCGGCGGCGTGGGGAGGACCGAGACCGAGCTGCGCCAGGTCGTCTCCGAGGGCCTGGCCGCCAGCCCGATCAACCAGGTCCTGGTCGAGGAGTCGGTGATTGGCTGGGGCGAGTTCGAGCTCGAGGTGATGCGCGATCGCAACGACAACGCGGTGATCATCTGCTCGATCGAGAACGTCGACCCGATGGGCGTGCACACTGGGGACTCGGTCACCGTGGCACCGGCGCAGACCCTCACCGACGCGCTCTACCAGGACCTGCGCGACCAGGCGCTAGCCGTGATCCGCGCCGTCGGCGTCGAGACCGGCGGCTCCAACGTCCAGTTCGCCGTCAACCCCGAAGGCGGCGAGATCGCCGTGATCGAGATGAATCCGCGCGTCTCCCGCTCCTCGGCCCTGGCCTCGAAGGCGACCGGCTTCCCAATTGCCAAGATGGCGGCGAAGCTGGCCGTCGGCTACGCGCTGGAGGAGATCCCCAACGACATCACCCAGGCGACGCCTGCCTCGTTCGAGCCGACGATCGACTACGTGGTGACGAAGATCCCGCGCTTCGCCTTCGAGAAGTTCCCAGGCGCCGAGGGGCGCCTCTCGACCCACATGCAGAGCGTGGGGGAGGTGATGGCGATCGGCCGCACCTTCCGCGAGTCCTTCGCCAAGGCGCTGCGTTCGCGCGAGCTCGATTCCAAGGCCGAGGTCCCCGCCGACGACGGAGCCCTGCTCGAGTTGCTGGAGAAGCCGTGTCCCGAGCGCTTCGACCTGATCCTGGCCGCCTTCGAGCGCGGCGTCGGCGTCGAGGAGGTGCACGAACGCTGCCTCGTCGATCGCTGGTTCCTGCGCGAGCTGGAGGCGCTCGCCCGCGATGGCGACGGCACCGAGGGCCTCGTCCGCACCTACAAGTCCGTCGACACCTGTGCGGCGGAGTTCGAGGCGGCGACGCCCTACTACTACTCCGCCTACGAGCGCCCCTCAGCCGGTGCGGCAGCCTCGGAGGTGCGGCGTGGTGATCGTGGCTCGGTCGTCATCCTCGGCGCCGGGCCGAACCGGATCGGGCAGGGGATCGAGTTCGACTACTGCTGCGTGCACGCTGCGATGACCGTGCGCGAGCTCGACCGCGACGCGGTGATGGTCAACTGCAACCCGGAGACCGTGTCCACCGACTACGACACCTCCGACCGCCTCTACTTCGAGCCCCTGACCGAGGAGGACGTGCTCGCGGTCTGCGAGCAGGAGAAGCCCGAGGGAGTGATCGTGCAGTTCGGCGGTCAGACCCCGCTGAAGCTCGCGCGCGCCCTGGAGGAAGCGGGCGTCCCTCTGCTCGGCACCCCGGTCGACGCGATCGACCTGGCCGAGGATCGCGGTCGCTTCGGCGCCCTGCTGCGTCGCCTCGGCATCAAGCACCCGCCCTACGGCACCGCGCTCTCGGCCGAGGAGGCGACGACGATCGCCCGGGAGGTCGGCTTCCCGTTGTTGGTCCGGCCCTCCTACGTGCTGGGCGGACGGGCGATGGAGATCTGCTATTCGACCGAGGACCTCGGGGCCTATCTGGAGGCCAACGTCAAGGCCGACCAGGAGCACCCCCTGCTGCTCGACCGCTTCCTCGAGAACGCGATCGAGGTCGACGTCGACGCGCTCGCCGACGGCACCGACGTCCACGTGGCCGGGATCATGCAGCACGTCGAGGAGGCCGGCGTCCACTCGGGCGACTCCGCCTGCGTGATCCCGCCGCTGAGCCTGGGCGAGGAGATGCTCGAGGAGATCCGGGCGACGACGCGGCAGATCGCCCTGGAGCTGGGCGTGATCGGTTTGATCAACATCCAGTACGGAGTCGCCGCCGGCGAGCTGTACGTGATCGAGGCCAATCCGCGCGCTTCGCGGACCGTCCCCTTCGTCTCCAAGGCGACCGGCGTTCCCCTGGCCAAGGTCGCGGCCAGGCTGATGCTTGGCGAGAAGCTCTCCGACCAGGAGCTGCGCGACCCGCCCGCCGGCATGGTCAGCGTCAAGGAGGCCGTGTTGCCCTTCGCTCGCTTCGCCGGCGCCGACTCGGTCCTCGGGCCGGAGATGAAGAGCACCGGCGAGGTGATGGGCATCGCCGCCGACTTCCCCGCGGCATTCGGGAAGTCCCAAGCGGCGGCGGGCGTCTCGCTGCCGGTGGAGGGGTCGGTCTTCATCACGGTCACAGACACCGACAAGCCGGCGGCGACGCAGATTGCCGCCCGCTTCCACGACCTCGGCTTCGAGCTCATCGCCACGAGCGGCACCGCCCAGGCGATCTCGGCGATGGGCGTGCCCGTGACCACGATCAGCAAGATCGCCGAGGGCTCGCCGAACGTCGTCGACCTGATCCGCGAGCGCCGCTGCGCCCTGGTGATCAACACCCCGACCGGCTCCGGCGCCCGTGCCGACGGCTACGAGATCCGCACCGCCGCGGTCCGCCACGGCATCCCCTGCGTAACGACGATGACCGGTGCATCCGCCGCAGTCCGCGCGATCGCCGCGAATATCGAAGGCGACTCCGACGTCCGCTCCCTCCAGGAGATCCACGGCCTGGAGAGGGCGAAGCAGCCTCGATGACCGCGCCCTTCGGGCGCCGCCTCTGCACCGTTTCCGAGAGCAAGTCCTCGGGCGGCTACAAGCTCTTCTCGCTGATCGACGAGGAGGGCCCCGAGCCCCAGCCGGGCCAGTTCTACATGCTCGCCACCGAGCAGCACTGGGAGCAAAGAGACAGCCGGCCGTACCTGCCGCGCGCCCTCTCCGTGGCCGAAACAGCCCCAGCCGCTTCGGGCGTGCGCCTCGACTTCCTGATCGAGGGCATCGGACCGGGCACCGACCGGCTCTGTGAGCTGCAGCCAGGCGAGCAGGTCTGGGTCAACGG
Organism: uncultured Solirubrobacterales bacterium; assembly: GCA_963753585.1. Lineage (GTDB taxonomy): Bacteria > Actinomycetota > Thermoleophilia > Solirubrobacterales > 70-9 > VRUE01. Next base: position 682,023 of record CAVWCU010000001.1, read on the forward strand.
CCCGCTGGGCAACTCGTTCTCGGCTCCCAAGGAGCTCTCATCGGAGGCAGCGGGCGCAATCCTCGTCGGCGGCGGAATCGGCATCGCTCCGCTGGCCCTACTGCGCCGTATCTTTGCTGCCCGCAACATTCCGACGCGTGTTCTTCTCGGCTTCCGCGACGAAGTCCACTCCGGTGGCCTTGACGACCTCTTTTCCTGCTGCGAGATCAAACTGGCTAGCGACGACGGCCACATCGGGCACCATGGCTACGTCACCGAGCTGCTCGCCGCGATGCTTGAAGGCGACGATGCGAGTACGGCAGCTGTTTACGCCTGTGGCCCGCCCCCGATGCTCGATGCCGTTGGCGCGCTGTGCCTTGACGCCGGCATCCCATGTGAGCTCGCGATGGAGTCCCCAATGGCCTGCGGCTACGGCGCCTGCTTCGGCTGCGCCGTCCCTAAGCCCGGAGGCGGCTATCTGCGTCTGTGCGTAGACGGACCCGTGTTGCGCGCTGGGCCGGCGGGTCCTGTCGCCGCAGGGGACCCACCACCCCCTGCGGTCGCTAAAGCGTCCTCGGGGGCGGTCCCCCCTGCGACGCCACCCCCCGGCAGGGACGGATCAGGGGGGCCGTCATCGGCCGTCGAGTTCTGCGGCATCGAGCTCGAGCATCCCGTGATCAATGCGTCTGGGACCTTTGACGCGATTGCCGCGCGCCGTGTCTACGGGGATGAGTTGCTAGAGAGCTTCCCCTTCTCGGCAGTCGTATCCAAGACGATCACGCCGCAGCCGCGAGCGGGGAACGAGCCGCAGCGGATCTGGGAGACCCCGGCGGGGATGATCAACTCGATCGGGTTGCCGAACAAGGGCCTGGAGGGGTTCTTGGCCGAGGACTTGCCCCAGCTTGCCGAGCTTCCGGTGCCCTTGATCGTCTCGGTGATGGGGACGAGCAAGGAGGAGTTCTCGCGACTCGTCACAGGCGTGGGGGAGAGAGACGAGGTGGCCGCGATCGAGCTCAACGTGTCTTGTCCCAACGTCCACTCTGGCCTCATCGTCGGCGAGCAGCCGAGCGAAACGGAGGCACTCCTGGAAGCGCTGCGGCCGCTGACCGAGAAGCCGCTGATCGTGAAGTTGACTCCCAACGTGGCCAATCCGGCAGAGGTTGCCATTGCGGCTGAGCAGGGGGGAGCCGATGCGGTGTCGCTGATCAACACGTTGAAGGCGAGTGCGATCGATCCTGCCACGGGAAAACCAGGCATCGCCGCCGGTCACGGCGGCCTTTCAGGGTCCGCTGTCCGGCCGATCGCCGTGGCTCAGCTCCGGGCTGTTTCGGCGGCGGTTCAAATCCCGATCGTCGGCATGGGCGGGGTCGCCAGCGGTGCCGATGCGATGGAAATGATCTCCGCCGGGGCGACGCTTGTCGCCGTGGGAACGGAGAGCTTTCGGGACCCACGGGCTGGACAGCGAGTTGCGGGCGAGCTAGCCGTAGCGCTCAAGCCGAGTCGGAGCAGTGCCCCGACTGCCTCCCGAAGCTAAACCTCGACCTGAGGTCGAGGTGAATTTCCTCCTAAAAGGCCCCGAAGGCCTTGCACGCCGGCGACCCGCGGCTATACTCGCCGCCCACATGGCCAGCCCAGTCAAGACTTCCGCCGTGACCCCAGAGCGATCGTTGGACCAGCGAATGGACGCGCTCAAGCGCGCCAACGACATTCGCACCGCGCGCGCCAAGCTCAAGAAGGACCTCAAGGCGGGCAAAGCCAACATCCACACGCTGCTGCTCGACCCGCCCGACTACCTGCTGACCGCGAAGGTCTTCGACATGCTTCTGGCGGTACCCAAGTACGGCAGGGTGAAGACCAACAGGATCCTCAACCAGTGCCGGATCTCCCCCTCGAAGACCATCGGGGGCATGTCTGAGCGTCAACGGGCTGAGCTCGTCTCGCAGCTGCGCAGATAACGACCCGGCCGCTGCAAACCGGCGCATATCGCCGTCCTCGGTCGCTCGCGTGCAGAGCACGCGACGCTCCCTGCGTCCGGGCGATCTGCTTGGTTTTCGCGGCCGTCCTATGTCCAAGGTCTTTGTAATCACAGGTCCATCTGGCGTCGGCAAGGGAACGTTGATCGCCCGGCTGCTCGAGCGTGTGCCCGGCCTAGAGCTGTCCGTGTCCGCCACCACCCGGCAGCCCCGCGAGGGCGAGGTCGACGGGCGCGACTACCACTTCCTCACGCCGGAGGAGTTCGACCGCCGGATCGAGGCCGAAGACTTCCTCGAGTTCGCCACCTACAGCGGCAATCGCTACGGCACGCTGCGCTCCGAGGTCCGCCACCGACTCGATGAGGGCCACTCGGTGGTCCTCGAGATCGAGGTGCAGGGAGCGCGCCAGGTTCGGGCCGCGATGCGGGAGTCGGTGCAGGTGTTCATCGCCCCCCCGGATCCAGCCTCGCTGCGGCACCGACTGGAGTCACGGGGGACAGACAGCATCGAGGCGATCGACTCACGGCTCGAAGTTGCCGAGCAGGAGCTGGCCGCCCAGGATGAGTTCGCGCACCGGGTCGTCAACGACGAGCTGGAGCGGGCCGCCGGCGAGCTGGAAGGGATCGTGCGCGCCGAGCTCGGCGTACCACTAGACTCCGGGGCCGAATGATCAAACCACGCGTTGACAAGCTCCTGGACCACACCGACTCCCACTACGCGGCCGTCGTCGTCGCCGCCAAGCGGGCCCGGCAGATCAACAGCTACTACCACAACCTCGGCGAGGGCAGTTTCGGCGAGTACCCACCCCCGATGGTGGACGTACCCGGCGAGCGAAACTACCTCTCGATCGCCCTCGAGGAGGTCGCCGAGGGCAAGCTCAAATACGAGTACCGCTCCTAGCCGAGCCACCGGCTCGGCCGGAGCGAGGAGACAAGCCATGGCCAGAATCCTGTTCGGGGTCAGCGGAGGGATCGCCGCCTACAAGGCGCTCGAGCTCGCGCGCCTGGCCACCTCAACCGGCCACGGGGTGAGGGTTCTGATGACCGAGGGCGCCGGTCGCTTCGTCGGCGCCGCCTCCTTCGAGGGGATCGTCGGCGCCCCGGTGCTGACTTCGGAGTTCGAGCGAGACCCGATGCGCGGCGCATTCCCCGGCGACCGGGCGCCTGAGCATGACCCGATCGGCCACCTCGCCCTCGCCGCCAACTGCGACGCCTACCTCGTCGCGCCGGCCTCGGCAAACACGCTGGCGAAGCTCGCGGCCGGGGTCGCCGACTCGATGGTCACTACCTCCTTCCTCGCCTGTACGGCGCCACGCTTGGTCGCACCGGCGATGAACGACCGTATGTACGCGGACGCTGCGACACAGGCCAACCTGGCGACCCTGCGCGAGCGGGGCGTCACCGTGATCGAGCCCGACGAGGGTGCCCTCGCCTCCCGCGGCGAGCGCGGCAAGGGCAGGCTGCCCGACCCATCCCGCCTCCTCGCCTTGGTCGAATCCGAGTTTCCTACGGGCCACCGCCCCTGGGACGGCCTCCGGGTCCTGGTCACCGCAGGCGGCACTCGCGAGCCGATCGACTCGGTCCGTTTCCTCGGCAACCGCTCCAGCGGCCGCATGGGCATCGCCCTCGCTGCAGCCGCCGCCCGCCGCGGCGCAGACGTGACCCTGATCGCGGCCAACGTAGCCCTCCCCGAGCCCCCCGGGGTCCACCGCATCGACGTCGAGACCGGTGAGCAGCTGGCCGAGGCTACCCAGGCCGAGTTCCCCGGCTCCCACGTCCTCCTGATGGCGGCCGCTCCAGCCGACTTCAGGGCTAGCGAAGTCGCAGAGGGCAAGCTCACCCGCGACGCCTCCCTGGACCTCCACCTGGAGCCCACCGAGGACATCCTCGCCACCCTCACCTCCACACGAGGCGAGAACCAAACCGTAGTCGCCTTCGCCGCCGAAGCCGGCGAGAACACCGACCGCGCCCGCGAGAAGCTCCAGCGCAAGAACGCCGACCTCATGGTCCTCAACGACATCTCAAATCCTGAGATCGGCTTCGAGAGCCAAGAAAACGCCGTAACGCTCATTGACTCGGCGAGTGAGACCCCGGTCCCACAAGCTCCCAAGGACACCATCGCCGAGGCAATCCTCGATCGAGTGAGCTCCCTCCGAGAAGAGGGACGGCAATCCCCTCGAACGGACGGATACTCAAAGCGTCGCGCTAACTAGCGCGACGCTTGTTCGGGCGAGGGGATTGCCGTCCCTCCTACACGCACGCCGAGCTATACTCGCTTTTGAGCTTTATGCCTCACCCGATGTACCCGAAGTGGGCCTGGCCCACTTTTTTTACGGCCTGACCCAGTGCAAGATCTTCAGCAAGACATCCAAGAGCAGCTTCGTGAGCTCGACTCCCAGCTCGACCTGGTCGCGCTCGAGCAGCCGAGCAAGGAAGCGCTGCGGCTCTTCATAGATCACCCCGAGGGCGTCGACCTCGCCCTCTGCGAGAAGGTGACGATGCACCTCAGCCACCTGCGGGCCGAGTACTCGCTCGAGGTGTCCTCGCCCGGTCCCAAGTACCGCAAAGACAAGGAGCAGCTCCAGTGAGCAAAGAGATCGTCGAGGCAGTCAAAGCACTGGAGCTGGAGAAGGGGATCTCCGCCGACAAGCTGATGGACGCGCTCGAGGACGCCCTCCTCTCCGCCTACAAGAAGACCCCCAACGCGGCCAAATACGCCCGCGTCGACCTCGATCACGAAACCGGCGATTTCCGGGTCTTCGAGTTGATCCTGCCGCCTGAGCTGGAGGAGAAGTTGCTCGCCGAGGCGGCGGAGGCGCAGGAGGCCGAAGAGCGCGAAATCGACCCCGAAACGGGCGAGCTGCGCGAGCCGGAGGAGCCCGAGCTGGATCCGGAGATGATCGCGCCCTACGAGGACCAGATCTCCACCCGAGACGTCACCCCCGAAGACTTCGGCCGGATCGCCGCCCAGACCGCCAAGCAGGTGATCCTGCAGCGGATCCGCGAGGCGGAACGGATGATGATGTTCGACGAGTACCAGGATCGCGTCGGCGAGCTGATCACCGGGATCATCCAGCAGTCCGACAAGCGCTACACGCTGGTCCAGCTGCGCGAGCGGGTCGAGGCGCTGCTGCCCAAGTCCGAGCAGGTCTACAACGAGCGCTACGACCACGGCATGCGGGTCAAGGCCGTGATCACCGACGTCTCGGACTCGACCAAAGGCCCCGCGATCGTCGTTTCCCGGCGCAGCTCCGAGCTGATCAAGAAGCTGTTCGAAATGGAGGTGCCGGAGATCGCCGACAAGCTGGTCGAGATCGTCGGGGTCGCCCGCGAGCCCGGCTACCGCTCGAAGATCGCGGTGATCTCCCACGCCGACGGGGTCGACCCCGTCGGCGCCTGCGTTGGCCCGCGCGGCTCACGGGTGCGCATGGTCGTCTCCGAGCTGCGCGGCGAGAAGATCGACATCATCCCCCACAACGAGGAGCCCGCCCGCTTTGTCGCCAAGGCTCTCTCGCCGGCCCGCGTGCGGGAGGTGATCGTCGACGACGGGGAGCGCCAGGCGACGGTGATCGTCCCCGACGACCAGCTCTCGCTGGCTATCGGTCGCGACGGCCAGAACGCCCGCCTCGCCGCTCGGCTCACCGGCTGGCGGGTGGACATCAAGTCCGAGACCGAGTTCTCCCAAGAGGACCAGGACGTCGAGTATGAGGGCGAAGAAACCTTCGACGGACGCTGCATGGCGGTGCTCTCCAACGGCCGCCGCTGTCCCAACGCGGCGATCGAGGGTTCGACTTACTGCGGCCTGCCGCAGCATCAGGCTCTGAGTCGCTTCGATACAAACCAGATGGCGGTGCTCGGGGCCGTTTCCGAAACCGAGGTCGAGATCCTCGCCGATCCGGACGCCGATCAGGGGCAGGTCGCAGAGATCGTCGAGCGTGCTGAAGCCGAGTTCGTCGAGGAAGTTCCGGAGGAGGAGGCCCCAGAGGAGTTGGCCGCGGGGCCCGACGCGGCCTCGGAGGGGCCTGCGGGCGGGGGCGAGGCCTCCGTTCTCGGCCCCTCCGAGTCCACGCCACCCGCGGAGGAGGCGGCTGAGGCCGAGGGCGAAGCTGGCGACGAGGTCGGCGAGGAGCCTGCTCCGGAGCTTGTGGAGGACGAGGCGGAGGAGGATTCCGTGGAGTCGTCGGAGTCTGAGGAGCCCGTGGCGGAGGAGGCAGAGCAGTCCTAGTGGCGAAAAAACGGGTTCATGAGATCGCGAAAGCGCAGGGGCTGACCAGCAAAGAGCTGCTCGCCGCCCTGAAAGGGGCCGGGATTGAGGCGAAAGCGGCGGCCTCCAGTGTCGAGGAGGCCGATGCGCTGAAGGCGATCAAGGCGGCGAAAGGGGACGGGGGAGCTCCCGCTGCCACCAAGGAAAAGCCCAAGGCTGCTGCCAAGCCGAAGGCACAAGCCAAAGCCGCCGCGGAACCCAAGCCTTCGGCCGCCAAGTCGGCCGGCGCTTCGAAAGGGCCGGTGCGACCCGCTGCCAAGCCTGCTTCCGGCGGTGGCGCAGGCGCCGCCAGCGGGAAAAAACGGCGTGTCGTGATCGACTCGCAGGCCGCCCGAAGGGATCAGATGGGTGGGCCACCGCCGCAGCGCCCGCCGCGCAGGCGCGGAGGCCGCCGCCGGCGGCCGATGCTGGAGGAGCCGCCGCCCAAAGTCGAGGCGGCTGAGCCTGAGGCGACCACGGTGCCCTCCGGGGCGACCGTGCGCGAGGTCGCCGAGCTGCTCGGCCTCGGCAGCGCTGAGGTGATCAAGAAGCTGATGATGATGGGGGAGATGGCGACCCTCACCCAGACCCTCACCGACGAGTCGATCTCGGCGATCGCCGACGAGTACGACCGCAAGATCGAGATCGTCACCGCCGCCGAGGAGGAGCCCGAGGCGCCGGAGTTCGAGGACACCGAGGAGAGCCTCGCCGACCGCCCGCCGGTGGTCACGATCATGGGCCACGTCGACCACGGCAAGACCTCGCTGCTCGACGCGATCCGCGAGACCGAGGTCGCCGCGGGGGAGGCCGGGGGAATCACCCAGCACATCGGCGCCTACCAGGTCCACCAGGACGAGAAGACGATCACCTTCCTCGACACCCCCGGCCACGCCGCCTTCACCGCGATGCGCGCCCGCGGCGCCAAGGTCACCGACATCGCGGTCGTCGTCGTCGCTGCCGATGACGGGGTGATGCCGCAGACCAAAGAGGCGATCGACCACGCTCGCGCCGCCGACGTGCCGATCCTGATTGCGGTCAACAAGATCGACAAGGAGGGCGCCCAGCCCGACCGGGTCCGCAACGAGCTCGCCGCCGACGGCCTCACGCCCGAGGACTGGGGTGGGGAGACCGTCTACGTCGACGTCTCGGCCAAGACCCGCGAGGGCCTCGACAAGCTGCTCGAGATGATCCTGCTCGTCACCGAGCTGGAGGAGCTCGGGGCCAACCCCGACGCTCCGGCATCCGGCACCGTGGTCGAGTCCCAGCTCGACCCCGGCCGCGGCCCTGTGGTCACGATTCTGGTCCAGCGCGGAACGCTCGAGGTCGGCGACTCGCTTGTCGCCGGGCCGCAGTGGGGCCGGGTGCGGGCGATGCAGGATTTCACCGGCACGCGGGTCGAAAGCGCCGGGCCGGGGATGCCGGTCGAGGTGCTCGGCTTCGACGGCGTCTGCGACGCGGGCGAGTTCGTGCACGCGGTGGAGAACGATCGCCGCGCCCGCCAGGAGGCCCAGGAGCGGGCAAACCGGCTCAAGACGGAGGCGCTGGCACGCCGCCAGGCGCGCAAGGTCAGCCTCGAGGAGGTCTTCTCGCGCGTCCAGGAGGGTGACATCAAGGAGCTCAACATCGTCCTCAAGGCCGACGTTGCCGGCTCGCTGGAGGCTCTTCAGGACGAGATCGCCAAAGTGCCCCAGGAGCAGGTGGCGATCAACATCATCCACTCGCAGACCGGCGGCATCAACGAGTCCGACGTGATGCTTGCCTCGGCGTCCGACGCGATCATCATCGGCTTCAACGTGCGCCCGCTCGCCGACGCTCGCCGGGCGGCCGAGCGCGAGGGCGTCGACGTCCGCACCTACTCGGTCATCTACAAAATCACCGAGGACCTGCGCAACGCGATGGAGGGCATGCTGGAGGCGGTCGAGGTCGAGGAGATCCTCGGCGAGGCCGAGATCAAACAGACGTTCAAGGCCTCCAAGGTCGGCCGTATCGCCGGCTGCATCGTCAACGAGGGCAAGGTCGCGCGCGACGCCAGTGTCCGACTGATCCGCGAGGGCACGGTCATCTGGGACGGCAAGCTCGGCTCCCTGCGCCGCTTCAAAGACAACGTGCAGGAGGTCGAGGAGGGCCAGGAGTGCGGCGTCGTCCTCGACGGCTACGCTGACGTCAAGGAGGGCGACGTGTTGGAGTTCTTCAAGACGAAGCAGGTCGAGCAGACGCTGGCGTAAGATGGCCACTCCTCGCATGCGCCGGATCAACGAGGTGCTTCGCGAGATCCTCGGCGCTGCGATCGCCGAGCTGAGTGACCCCCGCATCGGCTTCGTAACCGTGACATCGGTCGAGACCAGCCCAGATCTGCGCGCCGCCAAGGTGCACGTCAGCGTGCTCGGCTCCGAGGAGGAGCGGGAGGCGACGCTCGCCGGCCTGCGCTCCTCGCATGGGGTGCTGCAGTCCAAGATCGCCGCCGAGACGCGGATGAAGCGAACCCCCACGCTGACCTTCCACTATGACGAGACCATCGAGCAGGGCATGCGGATATCGAAGCTGCTCGACGAGGACGAGCAGCAGTGAGCCAGGTCGGGGTAAGGCCGTCGAGCCTGGAGGACGCTGCCGCCGAGCTGCGCGCGCGCGACCGCTTTCTCCTCACCGCCCACGAGGGCCCCGACGGCGACGCGCTCGGCTCTCTGCTCGGCATGCATCACCTGCTCGGCCAACTCGGCAAGGACTCGGTGATGTTCATGGCGGCGAAGGAGTTCCCGCTGCCGATCGAGTACCGCTTCCTACCCCTCGAGGAGGTCTTCCACGAGGCCCCCGCGGACATGGCCGACCGCACGATCGTCTTCCTCGACTGCGGCAACGTCGATCGCATGCCGGTCGAGTTCCTCACGGCCGGCGACAACTTCAGGATCAACATCGACCACCATCACGACAACACCCTCTTCGGCGACGTCAACCTGCTCGACACCGGCGCCTCCAGCACGGCGGAGATCGTCTACCAGCTGGCGATCGCGCTGGGGGTCGAGATCACCCCCGAGATCGCCTCCGCGCTCTACGTCGGCCTCGTCACGGACACGGGCAAGTTCATGTACGAGAACACGAACGCCCACACGCACAGGATCGCCGCCGAGCTGATCGACGCCGGGGTCGAGGTCGACGAGACCTATCGCCGCCTCTACGAGCACGTGCCGATCGAAAAGCTGCGGCTGCTCTCTCGCGCGCTTGACGGCATCGAGCGTCACTGCAACGACCAGCTCGTCCTCACCTACATAACCGAGGCCGACTACGAGGCGACCGGCGCTGGAGAGGAGATGACGGAGGGGATCATCGACCACCTGCGCTCGGTCGAGGGGGCGAAGGTCGCCGCCCTGATCCGCGACCAGGGCGACCGCGGGCGCGCCGCCCGCAAGGCGAGCCTGCGCTCCAGCAGCGGTGAGGCCGACGTCTCGGCGATGGCCCGCAAGCACGGGGGAGGGGGGCACAAACGAGCCGCCGGATTCTCCACCGACCTCGAGCTGGAGGAACTGGTCACCTTCCTCTGCAATGAGGTTGCAGCTCAGCTCGGGCCCTGACGATGGGAGGGCAAGGCGACGGTGCCGTGCTGCTCTGTGACAAGCCGGCCGGGATAACCTCGCATGACATGGTCGTGGCGGTACGGCGAGAGCGCGGGTGCAAGGCAGGGCACGCGGGCACCCTCGACCCCTTCGCGACCGGGCTGCTGCTGGTCCTGCTCGGCCGGGCGACCCGGCTGCAGCGCTTCCTCACCGGGCTGCCGAAGACCTACGTGGCCCGGGCGCGGCTGGGTTGGCGCTCGAGCACCGGCGACCCCGACGGTGAGCTGACCGAGACGGGTCTCGTCCCGGGGTCGCTGGAGCTGCCGACCGGCCGCGTGCGCCAGCGGGTGCCGATGACCTCGGCGGTCCGAGTCGGCGGCGAGCGCCTCTACCGCAAGGCTCACCGTGGGGAGACGGTCGAGACTCCCGAACGAGAGGTCGACGTCTACCGTGCCGAGCTGCTCGCGAGCGACGCCGAGAGCGCCGAATACGAGATCGAGTGCTCGGCCGGCACCTACATCCGCACCCTGCTGGAGACGCTCGGCGACGCCTACTGCGCAGAGCTCCGCCGTACCGCGATCGGGCCCTTCCGGGTCGAGGACGCCGGCCGGGAATTCGACCTCGAGCAGGTGGGCGAGCTGGTCCCGGCTGCCGCGGAGGCGCTGCGATGACGGAGAAGATCGCTGTGACCTCGCTGCCGGACGCCGAGCCGCGTCCCCGCCACGTCGCGATCGGGACATTCGACGGGGTTCACCGCGGACACCAAGCCGTGATCGACGATGCGGACACGGTTCTCACCTTCGACCCACACCCACTGGAGATCCTGCACCCGGCGGCCCTGCCGAAGCTGATCATGCCCTTCGGCGTCAAGCGCGACGTGATCGAGGGGCTCGGCGTGCGCGAGCTCGTCGTAATCCCCTTCGACCGCGAGTTCGCCGGCCGCAGCGCCGAGGAGTTCGTCGAGGACGTGCTGATCGCCAGGCTTGGCGCGGAGAAGGTCTCGGTCGGAGAGAACTTCCGCTTTGGGGCAAAAGCGCAGGGCGACCCGGAGATGCTGACGGCCCGAACGGAGTTCGAGACCAGGGTCGTGCCGCTGGTCGAGGTCGACAGGGAGACGGTCTCCTCAACCCGGATCCGGGCCCTGATCGCCGCCGGCGACATGGAGGGTGCCCGCCACTGCCTCGGCGCGCCGTTCATGGTCGAGGGCGAGGTGGTGGGAGGTGACCAGCGTGGGCGCGAGCTGGGCTTCCCGACTGCGAACATCGTCCCCGACGATCGTCTCGCCATCCCCGGGCACGGCGTGTACGCGGCCTTTGCCAACGGAGTTCCGGCTGCCGTCAACGTCGGCGTGCGACCCACCTTCGAGACCGGGCGTGGCGTGTTGATCGAGACCTACCTGATCGACTTTGATGGCGATCTTTACGGCAGCGACCTGCGGGTCGCCTTCGTCGCTCGCTTGCGGGGTGAGAAACGCTTCGCCGGGGTCGAGGAGCTGATCGCCCAGATGCGCGTCGATGTCGAGGACGCGAAGCGGGTCTGTGCTAGCTTCCAGCGGCCGTGAGCTCCACTTGGAGCGCGGCACTTTTTTCGAGATGAGCCTTGCCAAAGAGAAAAAAAGCGAGCTGATCGGCAAGTACGGTCGCGCCGACGGCGACACCGGCTCGGCCGAGGTACAGGTCGCCCTGCTCACCGAGCGGATCAACGAACTCACCGAGCACCTGCGCACGCACACCAAGGACCATCACTCGCGCCGTGGCCTGCTGATGCTGGTCGGCAAGCGCCGCCGCATGCTGCGCTACCTCGAGCGCCACGACCTCGAGCGCTACCGCTCCCTGGTCGGCGAACTCGGCCTGCGGCGATGATCGCGGCCGGGGAACCGGCACCCGAGTTCACCCTGCGCGACCAGACAGGCCAGAAGGTCTCGCTTTCCGACTTCCGCGGCGGCAAGGTCCTCCTCGTCTTCTACCCCCTCGACTTCAGCCCGGTCTGCAGCGACCAGCTCTCGATCTACCAGGAGGTCAAGCCCGAGATCGAGGCCAAGGGCGTGACGATGGTCGGGATCAGCGTCGACAGCGGCTTCGCCCACAAGGCCTTCCAGGAAAAGCTCGGCATCGACACGCAGCTACTGGCCGACTTCGAGCCCAAGGGCGAGGTGGCCCGCGCCTACGGCGCCTACATCGAGAGGGCTGGCACCGCCAACCGTTCGCTGGTGCTGGTCGACGAGCAGGGCACCGTCGAGTGGGTGCACGAATCCCCGACGCCGCTGGAGATCCCAGGGGCCAACCTGATCTTCGACGCCCTGAGCAGCAGCTCTGACGCCTGACCTGACCAGCGCCGCGGTGCCGCCGGTCGGGCCGGAGGACCACCGCCGCGGCGTGGGGCCCGAGCTGATTGTCTACGCCGACCTCGGCTGTCCGCACTGCGCCTCGGCCTGGGCCGAGCTCTCCAGCAGCGAGGCGACGATCGTCTTCCGTCACTTCCCCGTCGCCAGCAAGCACCCGCGCTCGCCGGCCCTGCACGCGGCGGCCGAGGCGGCCGGCAGGCAAGGACGCTTCTTCGAGATGGTCGATTCGCTCTACGCCGATCGCGGCCATGTCGACGACCCGCACCTGTGGGAGCGGGCCGAGCGCCTCGGCCTCGATCTCGACCGCTTCGAGGCCGAGCGCCGCTCTGACGCGGTTGCTGCACGCGTGCGGCGCGACTTCGAGTCCGGCATCCGTGCCGGCGTCACTGGCACTCCCGCCATCTTCCCCTAGGCACCTGTACTCTCTTCTGCGAAAGAGAACGAGAGTTCTGAAAGCAAATGGCCGCCATCCGGGCGGCCGGAGGTAGGACAACTAAATGAGCATGTTTGACGTAACCCGCGTTTCGGCGGACATCGGCGACAGCCAGATTTCCTTCGAGACCGGAAAACTCGCGAAGCAGGCGGGTGGCGCGGTCGTGGTTCAAGCCGGCGACACCATGGTGCTCTGCACCGCAACCGTCGGGAGCCTTCGCGACGTGGACTTCCTTCCCCTCACCGTCGACATCGAGGAGCGCATGTACGCCGCGGGCAAGATCCCCGGCTCGTTCTTCCGTCGCGAGGGCAAATCCAGCGAGAAGGCGACGCTGACCGCACGCATGATCGACCGGCCGATCCGGCCGCTCTTCCCGAAGGGCTGGCACTACGAGACTCAGCTGGTCGCAGTCCCGATGTCGGTGGACCAGATCCACCCTTACGACATCCTCGCGATGAACGGCGCCTCCGCGGCGCTGGCGATCTCGCCTGTCCCGGTCGCTGCCCACGTTGGCGCGGTGCGGATCGGCAAGCTCGACGGCGACTTCGTCGTCAACCCCTCCGAGGAGGATCACGCCGAGCTCGACCTCGACCTGATCGTCGCCGGCACAGACGAGGCGATCCTGATGGTCGAGGCCGGCGCCAACGGCGTCACCGAGCAGGAGATCCTCGACGCCCTCGACATCGCCCACGGCGAGATCAAGAAGCTCACCGCGGCGATGGAGGAACTGCAGCAGAAGGCCGGCAAGGAGAAGATGGAAGTCGAGGCGCCCAGCATCGACGAGGGCCTGATCGACGACATCCGCTCCTCGCATGGCCAGGCTCTGGTCGACGCGATCGCCACCGAGGGCAAGCTCGAGCGCTACGAGGCGATCGACGCGGTCAAGGACGAGGTGGTCGCCAAGTACGCCCCCGAGACCGATGACTCCGACGCCGACGACGCGCGGAAGTCGGAGGTCAAGGCCGCCTTCGCGGCGATCGAGAAGGACACGATCCGCAAGGCGATCGCCGTCGACAAGAAGCGTCCCGACGGCCGCGCCCAGGACGAAATCCGCCCGATCGAGTGCGAGGTCGACATCTCGCCCCGGGTTCACGGCTCGGCTCTGTTCACCCGCGGCGAGACGCAGATCCTCTCCAACGCGGCTCTCGGCACGACGCGTATGGACATGCGCATCGACACGCTGGGGCTGGAGACCTCGAAGAAGTTCTGGCACCACTACAACTTCCCGCCCTTCTCGGTCGGGGAGGCCGGCTTCATGCGCGGCCCCAAGCGCCGCGACATCGGCCACGGCGCGCTCGCAGAGCGTGCCCTCCTCGCCACGATTCCGGGCGAAGAGGACTTCCCCTACGTGATCCGGGTCGTCTCGGAGACGCTGGAGTCCAACGGCTCCTCCTCGATGGGGTCGGTGTGCGCCTCATCGATGGCCCTGCAGGCCGCTGGCGTTCCGGTCAGCGCTCCGGTCGCCGGCGTGGCGATGGGGCTGATCAAGGAGGGAGACGACTACATCGTCCTCACCGACATCGCCGGCGTCGAGGACCACCTCGGCGACATGGACTTCAAGGTCGCCGGCACCGCGGACGGGATCACCGCTCTGCAGATGGACATCAAGATCACCGGTGTCACCTTCGAGATCCTCACCGACGCGCTGGAGCAGGCCAACAAGGGCCGCCAGTTCATCCTCGGCAAGATGGCCGAGGCGATCGACGGCCCGCGCGAGCAGCTCTCCCAGCACGCCCCGCGGATCGAAGCGATCAAGATCGATCAGGAGAAGATCGGTGCCGTGATCGGTAAAGGCGGCGAAACGATCCGCGCGCTCTGCGAGGAGTTCGAAGCCGAAATCGACGTCGAGGACGACGGCACGATCCGCATCTACGCCCCGACCGGCTCGCTGGTCGAAGCCTGCGTCGCCCGCATCCAGTCGATGACCAAGGAGGCCGAGATCGGCGACCGCTACAACGCGGCCAAGGTCGTCAAGACGACCACCTTCGGCGCCTTCGTCGAGCTGGTCAAGGGCACCGACGGCCTCCTGCACATCTCCAACGTCAAGCCCGGCGAGCGGGTCGACTCGGTCGACGACGTGCTCACTGCGGGCGAGGAAATCGACGTGACCGTGGTCGAGGTCGACCGCGAGCGCGGCCGGATCGGCCTGCGCCTCTCCGACGACCCCTCGGTCGCGGGTAAGAGCCCGGAGGAACTGGCGGCGGTTGGCTCGGGCGACGGCGGTTCGCGTCGCAACGGGGGAGACCGCGGCGGCCGTGAGGGGCGTCGTCCCCGCGGCGGCGACCGCGAGCGGCGCTAAAGCACGAGCATTGAGCGCACCCCAGCTAACTGAGCAGGGCACGGGCGTCCGGGTCGTCACCGAGGAGGTTCCCTCGGTGCGGTCCGTGGCGCTCGGGCTCTGGGTGCGCACCGGCTCGCGCGACGAGACGCCGGCGCAGGCGGGCGTCTCCCACTTCCTCGAGCACCTGCTGTTCAAGGGCACCGAGCGGTTCTCGGCGATCGAGATCGCCGAGCGGCTCGACGGCCTCGGCGCCTCGGTCAACGCGGCCACCGGCAAGGAGACGACGCACATCCACGCCCGCTTCCTCGACGAGCACACCGAGGAGGTCTTCGACCTTCTGGCCGAGATGCTGCTGGCGCCGACCTACCCCGAAGTCGACTCCGAGCGCGAGGTCGTGCTGGAGGAGATCGCGATGTACGAGGACGAGCCGCAGGACCGCGTCCACGACATCCTCGCCGAAGCGGTGTTCGGCGAGCACCCGCTCGGCAGGCGGGTCCTGGGCGAGGCGGAGGTGATCAGCTCGGTTCCCGTACCGGCGATCGAGGCCTACCGCAGCGGCCGCTACACCGGGCCCAACGTCGTCGTCGGCGCCGCCGGCAACGTCGAGCATGCGCGCATCGCCGATCTGGCGGAGCGCCTGGTGCGCCCGCCGTCGGCGACAGCGGAGACCCCGGCGGCCACCGGCCCCGGCGAGGAGGCGCGCCTGTGCTTCTACGAGAAGGACACCGAGCAGTACCACATCTGCTTCGGGGCACCCGGGATCACCCGCGAGGACGAGCGCCGCTACGCCCTGGCCGTTCTGGACTCGATCTTCGGCGGCTCGAGCTCCTCGCGACTCTTCATCGAGATCCGCGAGAAGCGCGGCCTCGCCTACTCGGTCGGTTCTTACAGCGAGCAATACACAGACTCCGGCATGGTCGCGACCTACGTCGGCACGCGAGAGGACAACGTCGAGGAGGCCTGCTCGATCATCGGTGCCGAGCTGGCGCGGCTACGCGGCACCCCGGTCACCGCCGCCGAGCTGGCCCGTGCCAAGGAGAACGTCAAGGGCCGCCTCGTCCTCTCCTCCGAGTCGACCGCCGCGCGGATGAGCAGGATCTCCCGCGCGACGCTGTTCGGCCTGCCGATTGACAGCCTCGACGAGATGCTGGCCAAGATCGACGCCGTCGCGGTCGACGATTTGACCGCCCTTGCCGCGGAGCTCTACCGCCCCGAGCGCCTCTCCGCTGCCTGCGTCGGTCGCGACGAGAGCCCCTTTCGCGAGGCCGTCGGCCCGGTCAGCGAGGCCTTGGTGACAGCGTGATCCGGGTCGCCGTATCCGGCGCCGCCGGTCGCATGGGCCAGGCTGTCTGCGAGACGGTCGAAGCGGCTGACGACACCGAGCTCAGCGGCAGGGCGGACCCCGCCCTCGGCACCGGCCTGGCCGACGTGCTGGGAGAGGCCGACGTCGTCGTCGACTTCACCACCCCCGACACCGCCCTCGCCAACGCCGAAGCCTGCCTGGCCGCGGGCGTGCACGTGGTGATCGGCACTACCGGCTTTGACCTCGACGCGCTCAGGGCCGCCGCCGAGGCGTCGCAGGCGAACTGCTTCGTCGCCCCCAACTTCGCGATCGGCGCCGTGCTCCTGATGGAGATCTCGCAGACGATCGCCCGCCACATGCCCGAGTGCGAGATCGTCGAGCTGCACCACGACAAGAAGCTGGACGCTCCGTCCGGGACCGCCAAGCGCACCGCCGAGCTGATCGCGGGCGCCGGGGGCAACGTGCACGAGCCGATCCACTCGGTACGGCTGCCGGGCCTGGTCGCCCACCAGGAGGTCATCTTCGGCGGCGAGGGCCAGACCCTCAGCGTCCGCCACGACTCGATCGACCGCCGCTCCTTCATGCCCGGCGTGCTGTTGGCAATGCGAAAGGTCGGTGGCTTGACAGACCGTTTCACCGTCGGGCTGGAGAAGCTGCTTTGAGGGCATCTCGACCGATCTACCGCGATACCCTGGCGCCATGAAGGAGATTCGTGGCGTGATTACGGCGATGGCCACCCCGTTCGACGCGGATGGCGCCGTCGACGAGGCCGCCGCGCTGAAGCTCGCGACGTACCTGCTTCAGCACGGCTCGCACGGGCTGGTCATCTCGGGCTCGACCGGTGAGGCCCCGACCCTGACCGACGAGGAGGCCCTGGCGCTGGTGCGGGCGATTCGCAAGGCGCTCGGCGACGACGTCCTGCTGATCTGCGGTACCGGCACCAACTACACGCAGCACTCGATCGAGCTGACACAGGGCGCGGTCGAGGCGGGCGCCGACGCGGCTCTGATCGTCACGCCCTACTACAACAAGCCCAATCCGGCCGGGATCCTCGCTCACTTCGAGTCGATCGCCGCCGCCGTCCCCGGCTTCCCCCTGATCGCCTACAACATCCCCTCGCGGGTCGTGGTCAACGTGCCTCCCGACCAACTCGCCGAGATCGCCGAGATCGACAACGTGGTGGCGGTCAAGCAGGCCAACAACGACGAGCTGCAGCCGATCGAGGGACTCGAGATCCTCGCCGGCAATGACGACATCTTCCTCAAGACGCTTGAAATCGGTGGGGCGGGCGGGATCTGCGTTGCTTCGCACCTGGTCGGTCCGCAGATGCGCGAGATGTGGGACGCGGCCCAGGCCGGGGATCTCGATCGGGCGCGTGAGGTCGACTCGGGGCTGCGCCAGGTCTACGCGGCGATGGGCGTGACCACCAACCCGATCCCGGTCAAGGCGGCGCTGGCGATGACCGGCCTGATCCCCACCGACACCCTGAGACTTCCCCTCGTCCCCGCCGATGTGGAGCAGCGAGCGACCGTAAGAGCGGCGCTGGAGAGCGTCGGCCTCACCCCGGTGACGCCCTAGTGTCCGCCGACAAGCTTCGTGTGCTGCCGCTCGGAGGGCTGGGCGAGATAGGCAAGAACATGACCGTGGTCGAGTACGCCGGCCGTATCGTCGTCGTCGACACCGGCCTGATGTTCCCGACCGCCGAGATGCTCGGGATCGACCTCGTCCTGCCCGACTTCTCCTACCTGCGCGAGCGCGTGGACGACATCGAGGCGATCGTCCTCACCCACGGGCACGAGGACCACGTCGGCGCCCTGCCCTACGTGCTGCGCGAGCTCGGCTCGCCTCCGGTGATCTACAGCGGCCAGCTGACGATCGGGATGGTCCGCTCCAAGCTCGACGAGCACAAGCTCGGCGACGCGCCGCTCCAGGACCTCGCGGCGGGGGAGAAGGTAAAGGCCGGGCCCTTCGAGCTGGAGCTGATTCACCTCTCGCACTCGATCCCCGACGCCCGCGGCGTCCTGCTCACGACCGAGCTCGGCTCAGTGCTGATGACCGGCGACTACAAGTTCGACCAGACACCGGTCGACGGTCGCCCGGCCGACATCTCCCGGCTTGCCGAGATAGGTCGCGACGGCCTGCTGCTGCTCTGCGGCGACTCCACCAACGCCGACCGGCCCGGGATCGCGCCCTCGGAGTCGAGCGTCGGGCCGGCTCTGCTGGAGACCTTCTCCGGCTGCAAGGGCCGGATCATCGTCACCTCCTTCGCCTCCAACATCCACCGCGTCCAGCAGGTGATCGACGCCGCGGTGAAGCTCGACCGGCGCGTGGCGCTGGTCGGCCGCTCGATGCGCAAGAACTTCAACATCGCATCGAACCTGGGCATCGCCGAAGCGCCGAAGGGCCTCTTCATCCAGCCTCGTGAGATCGAGAACTTCCCCGACGAGAAGGTCGTCGTGATCTCGACCGGCAGCCAGGGCGAGCCGCTCTCGGCACTGCGGCGGATGGCCAACAACGACCACCGCGACGTCGAGCTGCACTCGGGTGACACGGTCGTCTTCTCGGCCACGCCCGTCCCCGGGAACGAGCGTGCGGTCAACGAGACGATCGACCGCATCTACGAGATCGGTGCCACCGTCGTCACCGCCAAGAGCGCGCCGATCCACGCCTCTGGCCACGGCTGGCAGGAGGAGCTGAAGCTGATGCTCAACCTGACCAAACCTCGCTACGTGTTGCCCGTGCACGGCGACTACCAGCGCCTCCGCCTGCACGCCGAGCTGGCCGAATCGGTGGGGGTCGAGCCCGAGCGCATCTTCCAGGGTCGTAACGGCCTGCCTCTCGAGATCGACGAGGACGGCGCCCGCTTCGGCGAGGACATCCACACCGGAGTGATCTACGTCGACGGGGTCAACGTCGGCGAGCCCGATGACGTCGCCCTGCGCGACCGCCGGGAGATCTCGGCCGACGGGATCTTCATCGTCGTCGCGACGATCTCCTCCGAGGACGGCCACGTGATCGCCGACCCGGAAGTGCTCTTCCGCGGTGTCGCCTTCCTCGACGAAGCGGACGCTCTCGTCGACGAGCTGAAGGACGTGGTCGAGGACTCGCTGGAGGACGCTGCCTCGGCGGGAACCCGCGAGCTGCATCTGGTCCAGGAAGACCTGCACGACGCGGTGGCGGGGCTCGTGTACGACAAGCTGAAGAGAAGACCCATGATCATTCCCGTCGTCGTAGAGGTCTGACACGAACGCTTCGGCGCGGCGGGTCCTGTCACGGTTTTGGTGCCACCAGCCCTGCGGTAGCTAAAGCTTCCTCGGGCTGGTCCCCCAAAACCGCGCCACCCCCCGCGAGGAGCGTTTGTCTCTGGCGAGCTTGCCCGAAAGCGCTTCTCCCGCGGGTGGCGTCGTAGGGGGGACCGCCCCTGAGGACGCTTTAGCGACCGGAAGGGGCGGTGGGTCCCCTGCGGCGACAGGACCCGCGGGCCGAACCGCCTCAGGTTTGCTTAGGGAGAAAGTGAGTTTTGGGCCCGCTGGGACGCGTTGGGGAGAGTCCCAGCGGGCTTGTGTGTCTCGTCCAGAACGGAATTTAGATCGGCGGGGTAAAGCGGGGCTTAAGCCGGGGTAACTGTTTGCTCAGACCTGGCGAGCGGGAGGCGGACGCGGAAGAGGGCGCCGCCCTTCTCCGACTCCGCCACCTCGACCGATCCTCGGTGCGATGCGGCTACGGCGGCGACGATCGCCAGGCCGAGGCCGCTTCCGGCTCCGACGGCGGTGTCGGCTGGGCCCTCGCCACGGACGAAGCGGTCGAAGATCTGCCCGTGCAGCTCGGCCGGGACGCCCGGACCGTCGTCGGAGACCTCGACCACGGCGTCGCCCGCGGCTGCGCGCAGGCGCAACTCGATCCGGCTTCCCACCGGCGTGTGCCGGGCGGCGTTGTCGAGCAGGTTGAGGACCATCCTGTGCAGCTCGTCCGGGTTGCCCTCGATCGCCAGGGGGGCGCCGTTGTCGACAGCCAGCTCGTGATCTACCAGCGTTGGGGCGACCTCGACCGCCGCGTTGCCGGCGACCTCGGCCAGGTCACAGGGCCGGTGCTGGCCGACCCGGCCCGCGTCGGCGCGGGCCAGCAGCAACAGGTCGGAGACGAGCCGGCTCATCCGCCGGGAGGAGCGCAGAGCGGAGTCGACCATCGCCCGCTCCTCGCCGTCGCGTGGCTCCCGCAGCGAGGCCTCGAGCAGTTCGAGGTTGGCGAGGACGCTGGTCAGCGGCGTCCGCAGCTCGTGCGATGCGTCGGCGACGAACTCGCGCTGCTTCTTCATCGCCGCCTCGCGCTCGCTGCGGGCAGCGTCGAGTGAGCGCAGCATCTGCTCCAGGGTCCGGGCCAACTCGCCCACCTCGTCGTCGACCTGGGGGTCCGGCATGTGGGGGGAGGGATCGCCGGTGACGGCGACCTCGCGCGCGGTCGCCGTCAGGGCCGAGATCGGTCGCATCGCGCGCGCGGCGATTGCCAGTCCGGCAAGGCTTGCCAGGAAGGTACCGCCGAAGATCCCGGCGGCGATGAAGAGCCAGAGCCGGTCGACGGTCGACTCGACGTGGGCAAGGCTGCGGCCGTACTGCACGTAGCCGGTGACCAGGCCGGTCGTGCCCGTGATCTGAGCAGTGGCAACGCGCATCTGTCGGTGGTCGGAGAGGCCGGGAGAGAGCGGCCCCATGCCGGCGGCGCCGCTGCTCTCTTCCACCAGGTTGCCGTTGAGGTCGAAGACCCTGGCGCTGGCGTTGTCGGGGCGTACGAAGTCGTCGAGGCTGGGGCCCCGCTTGAAGGAGACCCTGCCGACCGGCGTGTAGACGATGCGAAATTCCCCGGCCAGGGCCTGCGCGGCGTCGCTCACCTCGCGATTGAAGTCGTCGCGGACGCGGTTCGTCGTCATCTGGCCGATCACCGCGCCGAAGGCGAGCAGGATCACCAGCGTCATTCCGGCGGAGACGCCGGCGAGGCGCCAGCGGACCGGCCAGGTACCGGGCTTGTGCAGGAGCTTCTTCATCTACCCCTTCAGCACGTAGCCGGCTCCCCGCTTGGTGTGCAGGAGTCGCGACTCGCCGCCTGCCTCGAGCTTGCGCCTGAGGTTGGAGACGAAGACGTCAATCGTGTTCGTGGCGGCGGTCGGGTCGTAGCCCCAGACGTCGTCGAGCAGGCGCTCGCGCGAGACCACGAGGCGCTCGTTTCGCATCAGGTATTCGAGCAGCTCGAACTCCCGGTTGGTCAGCTCCAGCTCGCGCTCGCCGCGCCTGACTTCGCGCGTGCCGGGATTGAGCGTGAGGTTCTCGACGGCGATCGAAGCCGATCCCCGCGGGGGCCGCCGCCGCAGCAGCGCCCTGATCCGGGCCAGCAGCTCCTGGCGCTCGAAGGGCTTGACGAGATAGTCGTCGGCGCCGCTGTCGAGGCCGTCCACGCGGTCCTCCGTCTCCGCCCGGGCAGTCAGCATCAGGATCGGCACGTCGCCGTCCGCCCGCAGGCGGCGGCAGACCTCGATCCCGTCGAGGCGGGGAAGCCCGAGGTCGAGGACGACCAGGTCGGGAGCGAATCCGGAGGCGACGTCGAGCGCGTCGACGCCGTCAGCGGAGGTCTTGACCTCGTATCCCTCTTGGCGCAGCGAGCGGCGCAGGACGTCGGCGATCTCGGCGTCGTCCTCGACTACGAGGACGCGGGCGGTGGCCGTTTCGGGCTCGATTGTGAGCATCGCAGCGATGTTAGCCGCGTTGCGCCGGAATCCGAGCCGCTTTTAGCGTGAATTTAGGCGCAGGGGAGGGGCGATCCGTGTCGAAGCGGGCACTTATGTTCGTGCGCAAGAAGAAGGCCGCTGCCCGCCGCAAGCCGCGAGCCAAAGCGAAAGCTTCGAAGCCGAAATTGCATTTGCCTCGGGCCTTGGAGCAGCGGCATCTGGATTTGATCGGGCTGGCTTTGATCGCCGCTGGCGTTTACTTGAGCTTCGTGCTCTTTTTTGGCTGGGACGGGGGCAAGGTCGGGTCTGGAGTTGAGACGGGGCTGACTTATCTGGTTGGGGATGTGGGGGCCCGGATTGCGACGGTCTTGATGCTGGTCGTCGGCGGTCTGCTGGTTACGGGGACTTCGATTTCGACGCTGTTCCGCGGCATTGGGCGCGGACTTCGAGCGATCTTCGTCGGCAGTCGAGGGGTGGCTGACACTGTGGCCAGGAGCCGGGACGCCCGGCGGGAAGAGAAGACGTTTGCCTTCGAGACCGAGCCCGGGCCAACCGACGTAATGAGCGCCTACCCGGATGAGGAGGAGATGGAGCCAACCGTGGCCCTGGCTGAGGGCCCCGATGAGGCGGTTGAGGAACCCGTCACCGAGAGCTTCGACCAGGAGCTGGCTGAGATCGAGGCCGAGGAAGAGGCCGCGGTGGTCGATCCGGTCCCCGCGCAAGCTGCGCTTACGCCCCAGGGCAACAAGCGGGGGGTCACCACCTCGGAGGAGATCGACTACCGCCCGCCGCCGGCCAAGGTGCTGGAGCGGGGGAAGAGCGACAAGGGCGTCGATCCGCGCGATCACGAGCTGGTGGGGCGCAAGCTGGTCGAGACCCTCGGGCACTTCGGAGTCGAGGCGAAGATCGTCGGCATCGTCAGCGGCCCGCATGTCTCGCGCTACGAACTTCGCCTCGCCCCCGGCACCAAGGTGAAGAAGGTGACCGAGCTCTCAAACGACCTCGCCTATGCGCTCGCCTCGACCGACATCCGCATCCTGGCGCCGATTCCCGGCAAGCAGGCGGTCGGGGTCGAGGTGCCGAACACGCGTCGCCGCATCGTCCGCCTCGGCGACATCTACGCCCCTCGCCCCGAGAAGACCTCGCCACTCGTGGCCTGGCTGGGCAAGGGGATCGACGGCAACGCGGTCTGGACCGACCTGGCGAAGATGCCGCACGTGCTCGTCGCCGGCACGACCGGCTCGGGCAAGTCCGGTTGTGTCAACGCGATCCTCTCCTCGATCCTGATGCAGGCCTCCCCCAACGACGTGCGGCTGGTCCTGGTCGACCCCAAGCAGGTCGAGCTCAACCACTACGAGAACGTGCCCCACCTGCTGACGCCGGTGGTCACCTCGCCGCGCCTGGCCGCCAACGTCCTCGCCAACCTGATCGGCGAGATGGAGAGCCGCTACGGGATCATGGGCCAAGCTCGCTGTCGCAACCTCGCCGAGCTGAACCGCGCCCGGGCCAAGGCCGGCGAACCGCCGCTGCCGCACATCCTCTGCGTGATCGACGAGCTCGCGGACCTGATGATGGTCTCGCCGGCCGAGGTCGAGGACTCGATCATCAGGCTGGCGCAGAAGTCCCGCGCCACCGGCATCCACCTCGTCCTCGCCACCCAGCGACCGTCGACCGACATCATCACCGGGACGATCAAGGTCAACATCCCCGCGCGGATCGCCTTCGCGGTCTCCTCGCAGACCGACTCGCGGGTGATCCTCGACCAGGGTGGGGCGGAGGCCCTGCTCGGCCAGGGCGACATGCTCTTCCGCGGCGCCGGGACCTCGAAGCTGCAGCGGATTCAGGGTGCCTTCGTCACCGAGGAGGAGACCGCCCGCATCACCGAGCACTGGGCCAAGCAGGGGGAACCCGAATTCGAGGAGGAGCTGCTCGAGGTGCACGAGGAGAAGGGGGTCGAAGCCGAGGGGGACTACGACCCCGACAGCGATGACCTGCTCGACGAGGCGATCCGCGTCGTGGTCGAGACCGAGACCGCCTCGGTCTCGATGATCCAGCGCCGCCTGCGCGTCGGCTACACCCGCGCCGGCCGCCTGATCGACATGCTCGAGCGGCGCGGCGTCATCTCCGGCTACGAAGGCTCCAAGCCTCGCCAGGTCCTGGTCACCCAGGCCGACCTGGCCCGGCTCATCGGCGCTTCGGACGAACCGGTCGAGCCTGAGCCGTCCGGCGCCCTGCCCGAGTAGACGCGGTAGGACAATGGAGGGATGGAACGCCACATCGGCGCAATCCTCCGCGAGACGCGTACGCGTCGTGGGATCGAGCTCTCCGAGGTCGAGGCGGTAACCAGGATCCGCCTCGGCTATCTGCGGGCGATCGAGGACGAGGACTGGGATGCGCTCCCCGGCGGTGTCTACACCCGCGGCTTCATCCGCACCTACGCCTCGTTCCTGAGCCTGGACGGGGACCGGCTCGCAACCGAGTACCGCGAGAGCGTCGAAGGCGGGTCGGGGAGCAGCCCCGACCTGGCGGCGAGCCCCGCGGGGCGCTCCCTTCCCCGTCCAGAACGGACAACTTCCCGACTCGGCTGGGTTGCGGTGACGGGTGTGGTCCTCGTCGGCGCGATCGCGATCGTCGCCCTGCCCGACGGCGGAGACGGTGGCGAAGGATCTCGACAGCCGGCTGGGGACAGCCCCACGAGGATCACGGGAGACGGGGCTCCCGTGACTTCGCAGCCGAACCCGACGAGGCCGACGACCGTGCGGCTCGCCCTTCTCGCCACCGCCGAAGTCTGGGTCTGTCTCCTCGGTGGTGGTGGCAGGGAGCTCCTCGACGGCCTGATCCTCGAAGCGGGAGCCGAGGCGGGGCCGTTCCGGTCCGGTAGCTTCACCGTCTCCCTCGGCAACGGGGAGGTATCGATGCTCGTCGACGGCCAGGAAGCTGAGATCCCAGCGACGTCCAGCCCGATCGGGTACTCGATCGACGCCACGGGGCAGCTGACCCGGCTCTCCGAAGCGGAGCGACCCACCTGCGCATGACCGAGGTCCGCGCCGGAATAGTGGTGACGGGGACCGAGGTCCTCACGGGGCGGATCGCCGACCGCAACGGGCCGTGGGTCTCCGAACGCCTAGCCGAGCTCGGGATGGAGGTTGCCCACATCCTCGTCGTCGGCGACCGCCCGGGCGACCTCGAGGCCGCCCTGCGGTTCATGGCCGGCGAGGGCATGGACCTGATCGTCACCTCCGGTGGGCTTGGGCCGACCGCGGACGACCTCACCGCGGAGGTCGTCGCCGGCTTCGCCGGTCGCGAGCTCGTCCTCGACGAGGAGGTGGAGGAGAAGATCGCGGCGATCCTGCGCGGCTTCGCCCGCCGCTTCAACTTCGACCCCGAGGCGGTGCGCGAGGCCAACCGCAAGCAGGCGATGATCCCGACCGGCTCGATCGCGCTCGACCCGGTCGGCACCGCGCCCGGCTTGGTCGTCCCGGCTGACGGGCGAGTCGTCGTCGTCCTGCCTGGGCCACCCCGCGAGCTGCAGCCGATGTGGCCCGCGGCACTGGCCGCCGAGCCGGTTCAGGAGTTGCTCCAGCGCGCCTCGCCACTGCACGGGTACACGCTGCGCATGTTCGGGGTGCCCGAGTCGGAGATCGCCAAGAGCCTGCGCGAGATGGAGGGTGCCGGGATCGCGCTGCCGGAGGTCGAGATCACGACCTGTCTGCGCCGCGGCGAGATCGAGATCGACGTCCGCTACCGCGACGGGGCCGCCGGCACCGCCGAGGCTGTGCGCACCGGCCTCGCCGAGCGCCACGAGCGCCACCTCTTCAGCCTCGACGGCGAGACGATCGACTCCCAGGTTGCGGGACTTCTGCAGGGGCACCGGCTCGGCATCGCAGAGTCGTGCAGCGGGGGGCTGTTGGCGGCGCGGATCACCGACCTGCCGGGCGCCTCGGGCTACATGGCCGGCGGCGTCGTCTCCTACTCCAACGAGGCGAAGGCCGAGCTCCTGGGGGTCGATCCCGCGCTGATCGAGGCGAAGGGCGCCGTCTCGCCTGAGGTTGCGGAGGCAATGGCCCTGGGCGCGCTGAAGCGCTTCGGGGCCGACGTGGGGGTCTCGATCACCGGCATCGCCGGCCCGGACGGCGGCAGCGAGGAGAAGCCGGTCGGCTACGTCTGCTTCAACGCCCGCCTCGCCGACGGCACCTCGCTCGCCCGCGACCCGGTGATTCCGGGCGGTCGCGCCGACATCCGCGAGCGCTCGGCGCTGGTCGGGATGCACCTGCTCCGCATCCTGCTCAGCGGCGAGGAAGCGCCGTTGTAGACAGGGACCTCCCGGGAAGGTATGGTCGAGCCAGTACTCAAACGGTCTTGTCTGGGCACGTTTCTATGGGGAGACACCACAAGCACCTCTCGCTGACTCTCGCGATGGCTGCTGCGCTTGTCGCGACGACCCTCTCGACCGGGACGGCGATGGCCGCCAGCGGTGAGATCACTCGCGCGGAGTCGAGTGCGGACTGGACGCAGGGCAGTATCGCGGGCACTGCAAGCTGGGGCGGATGCAATGTCCCGATTGGCTGGTGGTCCTCCACGATTTGCAACTGGCGTCCGTACGTCACCGTGGGCACAGGCACCGACCCGGCTGAATGCTCGTCGGCGGCGCGTCGCTGGGGATCGCTCGGCGACGGGATCACGCTTGCCTGGCTGGGCAAACAGAGCTCGGGCGGCTCGGCCGAATTCGACCTGACCGAAGTGCCCCTCTCTGGCGAACCCGGCCAACTCGCGTGTCTCTCGCTCTGGGAATACATGTGGGAGCCCTACCCGTGCCCCAAAGGCACCATCTGCATCCAGGTCGTCGGAAACTCAATGGCCCGATTCTCGGCGCTGGACGCCGCGCTCTTGGAGCCGCCCGAGGAAGAGGCGAAGGCAGATGAAGAATCCGAAGAGCCTCCGGTCGAAGAGCCGGAGGACGGGGAACCGGAACCCGAGGAGAGCGCTCCGGATCAGATCGTCGATCAGGGGCGAGGCGTGATCGACGGGCCAGACTTGGCAAGGGATGCGCCGGGACCCGAGCCCGGACAGGTTTCCCGGGGGGAACCCCCGACCCGTCCGAAGTCCTCGACCGGGCGCTGCGCCAAGGGCAAGCGGCTCGTCAGGACTCGAAGTGGTAAGAGGATTTGTCGTCACCGCCATCGACGGCACGGTCGCGTCTGGACCATTTGACGCTCTCGTGACTGCCTAGCGTTGTTTCGTGCGCTGCCGCCCCTTAGCGTGGGCAGTCGATGGCGAAGGAGAGACTGAAGAGCCCTCGCGCGCGGCTGTTCGTCGCACTCGACCTGCCCAGCGAGCTACGCGATGGGGTGGTGGCGTGGGGCAGGCGTGAGCTACGCGATCCGGCCCTGCGGATGGTGCCACCCGAGTCGCTGCACATCACCCTTGTCTTCCTCGGTTACCTGCCGGAGAAGGAGATCCCCCGGCTGGGTGAGATCGTCGGGGAGGTAGGGGCGCCGGCGCCGGCGCTGAGACTCGGCGATCCACTGGCCAAGCCGTCGCTGCGACGGGCTCGCGTCTTCGCCCTGCCGGCGGATTCCCCCGGCACGGTCGCGCTGCAGAACGAGCTAGAGGGGAAGCTCGTTGCAAGCCGGCTCTACAAGCCCGAGAAGCGGCTGTTTTGGCCTCACGTCACGGTTGCCCGCGTCAAGTCCGAGGGCAAAGGGTCGAAGCGGCCGATGCGGGTCTCGAAGCCTCCCGGGGAGCTGCCGAAGGCTTTGTTGCAGCCTGCGAGTTGCCGCCGGTTGGCTCTCTACCGTTCTGAACTTAGCCCTCAGGGGGCTCGTTACGTCCCCCTGACACAAGTCGAGTTGTCCAAAAAATAGGCGAGGTGGAAGAGATGGCAGACAAAAAAGCAGCTTTGAAGGACGCCTCGGCTAAGGAGGCAAAGGCGAAGGACGCAGCTCTGGAGGCCGCGGTCACCCAGATCGAGCGCGACTTCGGGCAAGGCGCGCTGATGCGCCTCGGCGCCGACAGCGCCCTGCCGGTCGAAGCGATCCCGACCGGCGCCCTGGCACTCGACCTCGCGCTGGGCATCGGCGGGGTGCCCCGCGGGCGGATCGTCGAGATCTTCGGCCCGGAGTCCTCGGGCAAGACGACGCTTATCTATCACGTCATCGCCGAGGCTCAGGCGAAGGGTGGGGTCTGCGTCTTCATCGACACCGAGCACGCGATGGACCCCGTCTACGCCCGGGCGATCGGCGTCGACACCGACGAGCTGCTGGTCTCCCAGCCCGACTACGGCGAGCAGGCGCTGCAGATCGCCGACCGCCTGATCGCCTCTGCCGCCGTCGACGTGGTGGCGATCGACTCCGTCGCGGCGCTGACGCCGAAAGCCGAGCTGGACGGCCAGATCGGCGACACGACCGTGGGTCTGCAGGCCCGCCTGATGTCGCAGGCGATGCGCAAACTGGCCGGTAACCTCAGCCGCACCAACACCGTCTGCGTGTTCACGAACCAGATCCGCGAAAAGGTCGGTGTCCAGTTCGGCTCGCCGGAGACCCAGCCGGGTGGCCGGGCGTTGAAGTTCTACGCCTCGCAGCGCCTCGACATCCGCCGCATCGAGACGCTCAAGGACGGCACCGAGGCGGTTGGCAACAGGGTGCGGGTCAAAGTCGTCAAGAACAAGTGCGCGGCGCCGTTTCGCCAAGCCGAGTTCGAGATCGAGTACGGCCAGGGCATCTCGCGCGAAGGCGAGCTGCTCGACTTCGGCATCGAGCACGACATCGTGCGTAAGTCGGGTGCCTTCTTCTCCTACGGCGAGACCCGGCTCGGGCAGGGGCGCAACAACGCCAAGCAGTTCCTGGTCGAGAACCCCGAGATCGCCGACGAGATAGAGGCCAAGATCCGCACCGCCCTCGGCATCGGCGCCGAGGTCGCGCCTGCCGCCGAGGCAGAGGCGCCCCCGGTTGAAGAGGCGCAGGCTGCCTGACGGCGCCTGCCCTCCAGTGGATAGGATCCCCGCCGCATGAGCAATGGTGACCTCTTCTACATCTGCGGAATCGCGCTGGCGGTCTCGGCTGTGCTGTTCAGCTTCATAGGCCTGCGCGCCAAGGAGTTCCCGGGAAGGTTCGGGGCGCTCGTCGTGCTCTGGTTCGTCCTCCTGATCGGCGGCACTACGACCTACTCCGTGCTCCACGCACAGGACGAGGAACACCACGAGGAGCCGGCCCTGCACGAGGCGACCGAGGAAGCCGAAGAGGAGGAGGCGCAGTAGCGCTGGAAATTGGGGCTGTCGCCCCGGTACGCTGAGCGCATGCCCAGCTACCACGTCACCACGTTCGGCTGTCAGATGAACGTGCACGACTCCGAGCGGATGCGCGGAATGCTCGAGTCGCTGGGCTACGAGGAGGCGCAGAGTCGCGACGGCGCCGACCTGATCCTCTTCAACACCTGCTCGATCCGCGAGTCGGCCGACAACCGCTTCGTCGCCCACCTGGGAGAGGCCAAGCGGCTCAAGTCCGAATACCCCGACCGGGTCGTGGGCGTCGGCGGCTGCTGGGCCCAGTCGGTCAAGGAGGAGGTCTTCCAGCGCTTCCCCTTCGTCGACGTCGCCTTCGGTCCGGGGCAGATACACAAGCTCGCCGAGTTCCTCAACTCCGACTCGCTGGGCGCCCAGGGCTACTTCGAGTTCGAGGACTTCTCGGCCAGCCTGCCGACCCGGCGGGTTCGGGAGTTCCAGGGCTGGCTGCAGGTCTCCCAGGGCTGCAACTGCAAGTGCTCCTACTGCATCGTGCCCTCGACCCGCGGCCGCGAGGTCAGTCGCGACCCGGCCCAGCTCGTGGCGGAGGCGGAGGCCCTCGCCGCCGACGGGGTGCGCGAGGTGACGCTGCTCGGGCAGAACGTCAACAGCTACGGCCGCGACCTGCCCAAGGCGACCCGGATCGGCTTCGCCGAGCTGCTCGGCCGTGTCGACGCGATCGACGGAATCGAGCGCATCCGCTACACCAGCCCACACCCCAAGGACATGAAGGAGGACGTGATCCGGGCCCACGCCGAGCTGCCGGCCGTCTGCGAGCACATCCACCTGCCGCTGCAGTCGGGCTCCAGCGCGGTGCTCAAGCGCATGCGCCGCACCTACGACCGCCGGCGCTACATGGACCGGGTCTCGCTGATCCGCCAGCACGTCCCCGACTGCGCGATCACCACCGACGTCATCGTCGGCTTCCCGGGTGAGACCGAGGCCGACTTCGAGCAGACGCTGGAGGTGGTCGACGAGGTCGGTTACGACGGCGCCTTCACCTTCGTCTTCTCTCCGAGACGCGAAACCGAGGCGGCCGAGCTGGACGAACAGGTGCCGCATCCGGTCAAGGTCGAGCGGATGGAGCGGCTGGTCGAGCTGGTGCAGGCACGGGCTGCCGAGCGGGCCCGGAGGTTCATCGGGCGAGAGATGGAGGTTCTGGTGGAAGGAACCAGCCGGACGGACGAGACGCGGCTGCGGGGGCGGACGAGGCACAACAAGGCGGTGAACTTCGACGGCGAGGCCGAGCCCGGGGAATTCGTCAGCGTCGAGATTGGCGATGCGACTTCACAGACGTTGAGCGGAGTAGCGGCGAAACCTCTCACTCAACTTTTTCGGTGATCGTGGTCGGCTGTCCGCGGGCGGATTGACGAAAAAGTACAAGCCGTTCGAGGCATCGCCGCTACTCCGATGAACGTAATCGCCATATTCGGGCCGACGGGAGTCGGGAAGACCGGCGTCGCGGTCGAGCTGGCGGAGAAGTTTCGGGAGCGGGGAGAGGACCCCGTTGCCATCTCTTGCGACGCGCTTCAGGTGTACGAGGGGCTTTCGGTGCTCACGGGCGTCGCCGCGGCCGCCGAGCAGGAGAAGCTTGAGCACAGGCTGGTCGGGTTCGTGCCGGTGACCGAGGCTTTCAACGTGGGGAACTACATGCCGCTGGCGCATGCTGAGATCGATGCGGCGCTGGCGGCCGGGAGGCGGCCGATCGTGGTGGGGGGGACGGGGCTCTACCTGCGGGCGGCGCTGGCGGCGCTGTCGCTGGTGAAGGCGGAGCCCGAAGCCGAGGACTCGGAGCTGTGGTCGCCCGAGACCCGATATCCGACGGCGATCTTCGGGCTCGACATGGAGCGCGAGCAGCTGTACGAGAGGATCGACGCCCGGACCGAGGCGATCGTCGCGGCGGGGGCGCAGGAGGAGGTCGTGCGCGCCGAGGCCGCCGGTCCGTCGCGCACGGCACGCAAGGCCCTGGGCTTCGACGAAGTACTCGCCGGGGACGTCGAGCTGATGCAGAAGCGCTCCCGCAACTACGCCCGCCGCCAGCTCACCTGGATGCGCAAGATCCCCAACCTCCACTGGATCGACCGCACTGACCTCACCGACGCCGAAGTGGCGGCCCAAATCGCCCACCGCCTCCGCTGACTTCGTGGTTTGGGGTCCATATACACCCAAAACCACGAAGTCAGCGCCGGAGGGTCGGGATAGGCTGCGGCGGTGAGATTCGAGAAGTGGCAGGCGCTGGGGAACGACTACTTGATCGTCGAGGGGGATCCGCTCCCGTGGGAGTTGACGGCGGGGCGGGTACGGCGGCTCTGCGATCCGCATTTCGGTATCGGCTCGGACGGGGTGCTGTTGCTCTCGCACAGCGATGACCCGCAGTTCGTCGCCTCGCTGCGGATCTTCAACCCGGACGGCTCCGAGGCGGAGCTGTCGGGCAATGGAGCCCGTGAGGCGATTCTCTACCTGCGCCGCCATGACTGGACCGACCGGGACACCTTCACGATCCAGACCGTGGCCGGGCCGATTACGCCGACGATCACCTCTGATCGGACCTGCTCGGTCGAGATGGGCCGGGCGAGCACGGCCTCCAAGGACTTTCCCTCCGGTGGGCCCGGGGGGAATGGAACGCTGCTGGCCGGGGGGCGCGAGTGGGCCTTCCAGCACGTCTCGGTCGGCAACCCGCAATGCGTGATCGAAGTCGGCGAGGACATCGAGAGCCTCGACTTGGACGAGCTCGGACCGGAGATCGAATCCAGCGAGCTCTTTCCCAACCGGACCAACGTCTCGTTCCGGAACATCTTCAGTGAAGGCCCCGTTCGGGCCCGGATCTTCGAGCGCGGAGTGGGGGAGACGCTCTCCTCCGGTACCGGCGCCTGCGGCGTCGCCGTGGCTGCCTTCCTTGGTGGGATCCCAAGCCCGATCACGGTGGTCCTCGACGGCGGCGAGCTGGAGGTCGAGATCTCCAACGACCTCGACGTCACGTTGACCGGCTGGGCCGAGCCGATCTGCTCCGGCGAGCTCTCACATGAGCTGCTCTCGGCACTCGCCCGCCTGGACGACTAGATTCCCGCGCCCGTGGGAATCTCAGACCCGTCAAAGCGCCTGGAGGCGATGCCTCCCTACAAGTTCCAGGAACTGGAGCGGACGATCGCCGACAAGCGCGCCGCCGGCATCGACGTGATCAGCCTCGGCATCGGCGATCCCGACGAACCGACCTACCCGCACGTCGTCTCGGCAATGCAGGAGGCGGTTGCCGACCCCGGCAACCAGCAGTACCCGAGCAACCGCGGGCGCGAGGAGTTCCGCCGGGCCTTCGCCGATTTCTACGACCGCCGTTTCGGCGTCGCGATCGATCCTGAAAACGAGGTGATCCCGGCGATCGGCGCCAAGGAGTGCATCTACAACCTCTGCTTCGCCTTCCTCGACCCCGGCGACGTCGCGCTCGCCTCCGACCCCGGCTACCCCGTCTACACCGGCGGCCCGATCCTCGCCGGGGCCACCGCGGAGCTGCTGCCGCTCGTTCCCGAGCTCGGCTTCGCACCCGATCTCAGCGCGATCCCGGCCGAGGTCGCCGCGAAGGCTCGCCTGATGTTCCTCAACTTCCCCAACAACCCGAGCGGCGCGATCGTCCCCGAGGGCTTCTTCGAGCTGGCCGTCTCCTTCGCCCGCGAGCACGAGATCCTCGTCGTCCACGACAACGCCTACTCGGAGACGACCTACGACGGCTACGTGGCCCCGAGCTTCCTCTCCACGCCCGGCGCCAAGGAGGTCGGCGTCGAGGTCTTCTCGCTCTCCAAGGGCTACAACATGACCGGCTGGCGCTGCGCGGCGATCCTCGGCAACCCCGAGGCGGTGCAGACCTACTGGCGGTTGAAGACGAACGTCGACTCCGGCCTCTTCGAGGCCGTGCAGATGGCGGGCGTCGCGGCGCTGCAGGGCCCCAGCGGCCCGATGGAGCGGATGAACGAGACCTACACCCGTCGCCGCGACCTCGTGGTAAGCGCGCTGCGCGAGATCGGCGTCGAGGTGACGCCGCCGAAGGGCACGATCTACGTCTGGGCGCCGGTCCCCGAGGGCCACACGTCTACTTCTTTCGCCGAGCTGGTGCTCGAAGAGGCGGCCGTCGTCGTCTCGCCGGGCTCGATGTACGGGCCGAGCGGCGAGGGCTTCTTCCGGATCTCGCTCACCACGCCCGACGACCGCATCTCAGAGGCCGTCGAGCGCATGCGCGAGCACCTGTCCTAGAAGGAGGGCCAGCGGCTATTCGACCTCGACTTCGTCGACCATGCCCTTGAAGACGTGGGGCTGGCCGCCCTGGCGATCGGTGATGAAGCAGTAGAGGGCGTAGCGACCCGGTT
Organism: uncultured Solirubrobacterales bacterium; assembly: GCA_963753585.1. Lineage (GTDB taxonomy): Bacteria > Actinomycetota > Thermoleophilia > Solirubrobacterales > 70-9 > VRUE01. The sequence continues at coordinate 715,476 of CAVWCU010000001.1, forward strand.
CGAGGTCGAGCGTGATCAGCTGCTCTTCGCCACCTTCGATCGCCGCTGTCTGCTGGCCGCCCTCCTCTTCGAGCGGCGGCTTGCCTTTGTCCGTCTTGAAGAAGCGCTCCACGTCCTCGGCCGTGCTGTCGCCGACCAGGGGCGAGGCGAGCAGATGGTGCGGCTGGGCTCCGGTGTTGTCGAAGGCGATCTCGGTCTTGCCAGAGGGCAACGCTTCGGCCTCGAAGCCGTACTCGAAGGCCTCCACCGTGGCGTCCGCCTCCACCGTCTCGTCGGACTCCTCGCCGCTGACTTCGAGGGTGGGCACCGACGCCGCACCGGGCGGGCCCTGGCTTCCTTCGGTGTCGAAGGCGTAGTAGGTGCCGGGCTCGAGCACCTGGGTGACGGTCTGGCTCTTGCCGGCCGCCGTCGTGCCGACCCCACCGCCGGCGAAGAACCACTCCGGGAAGGCTTTCCCGTCCATCGCCGCTTCCAGCCCTTCGATGGCTTCCTCGGCCGAGTGGTCCCCTTCGACGCGAATCAACTGCAGGTCGCTTTCGCCTTTCCCTTCGTTCTCGAGCGTGATTTCCGCGAGGCCGGGCTCGGCGCTCTGCGGTCCGCTGACCTTGGAGCCTTTGCCTTCCTGCGCGACCGTGAAGGTCAGCGTTTGCGCCTCCTCCTCGTCACCACAGGCGACGAGGCCGATGGAGGCCGTTGCGGCCAGGACGAAGAGAGCTACGAGACTGGGACGCCGGGGGAGAATCGGTTTCACGCTTGCCTCCTGGGATGGCTGACGATGGACGAGCACGTACCCGCCGCTGCGGGCGTCCTAACCCTCGCGCTTGCGCCAGTAGCGGTCAAGCCCGCGCCACTGGTACTCGGGCGGGACGCACTGGATCAGCTCGGCGGCGGTCCCGGGGTCGACGCTCTCGGCCACGCGGTCGCGATGGTGGCGCTCGTACTCCTCCGCCGAGAGCTCGCGTGCCAGTCCGGCCTCCTCGCGCAGGCGCAGGCGGACCTTCTCCAGGTGCTCGATCGGGTCGTCGACCTGGCCGAAGTGGGTGAGGGCGAGGCGCTCGGGCCGCCAGGACTCGACGATCGCGATCGACTCGATCCAGGCCTCGACGTCGATGTCGGGCGGCGGGGTGGGAGGGATGATCAGATCGGAGGGTGGAATGCGGACAGCCGCGACGTCGCCGACGAAGGCGGTGCCGGTCTCTTCGTGCAGGTAGCAGACGTGGTGCGAGGCGTGGCCGGGCGTGTAGGCGACGCGCATGCCGAGCACGTCCTCGCCGCCGGCCAGCGGGCGCACGTTTGCCTCGGGCACCGGCACGATCTCGCCCCAGAGCCGCCCCATCTCCTCGCCGTAGAGCCGCTCTGCGCTGGCCAGGAGCCTCGAGGGGTCGATCAGGTGCGGAGCGCCGCGCTCGTGCACGTAGACCTCCAGCTGGGGCCAGCGCCGCACCAGCGCCCCCGTCGCGGCGGCGTGGTCGAGGTGGATGTGGGTGAGGAGGAGCGCCCGCGGCTGCTCGTCGCCGAGCGCCTCCAGCAGCGTCTCCATCGATGACTGCGGCCCCGGGTCGACCAGGCACCCGTCGACCTCCCAGCAGCCGATGACGTGCGGGCGCCCGAGGTGCTTGACGTCGATGACCCGCACGGCTGCCGCGGCGCTCAGGCCGCCGGGGAGGGGAAGCGCTCGTCGGCTTCCAGGGTCTGGCGCATGCCCTCCTCCATCCCGCGCGGCGCGTAACCGAGCTCGCGGCTGGCCTTCTCGTGGCTCGCCCAGAAGGTGACGCCGTCGGCGGAGGAGATCAGCTCGTGCAGGTTCGGCGGCTGGCCCATCAGCTTCCCGACCAGCGGCCCGAAGGGCGCCATCGCCTTCATCAACCCGGTCGGCAGCGCCCGCTTCGGTGCCTTTCGCCCGGAAAGGCCGGCCACGGTCTCGATCGCGTCGCGCATCGTCGTCACCGGCCCGCTGAGCACGTAGGCCTCGCCGCTCTTGCCCTTGTCGAGGGCGAGCAGGATGCCGGCGGCGATGTCCTCGACGTGGGTCATGCAGATCCCCAGCTCGGGGAAGGGGAGCAGCGGCAGCCGGCCGGCGAAGAACTGCTCGAGCAGGTCGGCCACCTGAGAGGTGTCGCCGGGGCCGTAGACGCCGCCGGGCTGGACGATCACGCAGGGCAGGCTCTCCTCGGCGATGAAGCGTTCGGCGACCCGTTGCGATTCGAGCTTCGTCTCCTCGTAGTAGGAGGTGAATTCCTTGCCCGGGTGCCTGTACGTCTCGTCGACGACCTTGCGGTGCGTGTTGCCGAAGGTGCCCACGGTCGAGACGTGGACGACCTTCGGGACCCTGGTCTCCAGGGCAGCCCGCATCACCCGCTCGGTGCCCTTGACGTTGGCCTCGTACATCGCCGGGTGCTGCTTGGCCGGGATCCCGACCTCGTACATCGCGGCGACGTGGACGACCGCGTCGGAGCCCTCCATGCCCTGACGGAGCGCCGCCTCGTCGCCGAGGTCTCCGGCGAGGAGCGTGCAGCCGAGCCCTGAGAGCTTCGCACCCTTCTCGGGGGTTCGCACCAGGCAGACCACGTCGTCGCCGCGGGCGCGCAGCTGGCGCACGACCTCGCCGCCGATGAACCCCGTTCCTCCTGTGACGAAGGCCTTCACGGCTGCTAACCCTATCCGGACCCAAGCCTCCGCCTACAATCGGCACAAGTGCAACGATCGAGAAACGGACGCCAGGGACAGACCGGCTACGGCGCAAACGGCGCCGGCCTCTCCAATCCCCGGGCCCGGCAGCGAGCCCTCGCGATCGGCATCGCGGGCCGGCAGGCCGAGGCCGATCCGCTGGCCGAGCTGAAGGAGCTGCTGCGAACCGCCGGCGTGGCCACGGCGGGCGAGGCGATGCAGCAGCGCGACGCGCCCGACCCGGACCGCTACGTCGGCCGCGGCAAGCTGGACGAGCTGAAGGAGCAGATCGTCGCCTGCGACGCCAACCTCGTCGCCTGCGACGATGAGCTGGCGCCGCGCCAGGAGCGCAACCTGGAGGCGGCGCTCGGGGTGCCGGTGATCGACCGCACGGCGGTGATCCTCGACATCTTCGCCGACCACGCCCACTCGGCCGAGGGCAAGCTGCAGGTCGAGCTGGCCCAGCTCGAATACAACATGGCCCGCATGCGGGGACTCTGGACCCACCTCGAGCGCCTCGGCGCGGGCAGGATGGACGGCGGCATCGGCACCAGGGGCCCGGGCGAGAGCCAGATCGAGACCGACCGCCGCCTGGCTCGCGACCGCATCGCCGCCCTGCGGCGCCGGCTGGCGCGGCTCAAGCGCAATCGCGGCGTGATGCGGGCCCGCCGGGAGCGCTCCTCGCTCCCGCGGGTCGCCCTCGCCGGCTACACCAACGCCGGCAAGTCGACCCTGCTGAACGCGCTCACCGGGGCCGAGGTCGGCGTCGGCGACCGGCTCTTCCACACCCTGGACCCGACCACCCGCAGCCTCGAGCTCTCCGGGCGCGACTACCTGCTGACCGACACCGTCGGCTTCATCGAGAAGCTGCCTCACCAACTGGTCGAGGCCTTCAAGGCGACCCTGGAGGAGACCGTGCTGGCCGACCTGATCCTGCACGTCGTCGACGCCGCCGCGCCCGAGGGGCGCCGCCGCGCCGACATGCGCGCGGTCGACGAGGTGCTGGAGGAGATCGACGCCGGCGAGAGCCCGCGCCTGCTCGTGCTCAACAAGGCCGACCTGCTCGAGGCCGAGGGCCGCGACGAGGCGCTAATGCGCCACCCCGACGCCGTCCTCGTCTCGGCCCTGACCGGGGAGGGCCTCGACGAGCTGCGCGAGCGGATCGAGGTGGCCTTCGAGGACACTCTCGCCGAGGTGGAGCTGCTGATTCCCTACGCCGAGGGAGGGCGACTGCACGAGCTTCATGAAGTCGCCGGCAAGCTCGACCGCAAAGACCGAGCCGACGGAGTTCTCGTTCAGGCCAAAATCCCCCTGGCCGAGCTGCATCGTTTTGAGGACCTCAGGACCAACGGTGCTGGCGCCGCGGGTCCTGTCGCCGATCTGGTGCCACCACCCCTGCGGTAGCTAAAGCTTCCTCGGGGTGGTCCCCCAGATCGGCGCCACCCCCGGCGAGGGGCCGTTAGGGTGGAGCGCCGTGGAACTCCGGGTCGCGAAGCTGAAGGACGAGGCGGTGCTGCCTTCGCGAGCGCATGAGGGGGATGCTGGGTTGGACCTGTACGCGTGTGAGGCTGCTCATATCGGGCCGGGGGAGCGGTGGAGTGTGGGGACTGGGGTAGCCGTGGAGATTCCGGTGGGGCACGCGGGGCTGGTGCTTCCGAGGTCAGGTTTGGCCAAGAAGCATGGGATCACATTGGTCAACGCGCCGGGCCTGATCGACTCCGGTTACCGGGGTGAGATTCGGGTGCTGTTGCTCAACACCGACCCGGCCGAGACCTTCCGGGTCGAGCCGGGCGACCGCATCGCTCAGCTGGTCATCTCCCCGATCGCACTCGCCGAGCCGGTCGAGGCGGAGTCGCTGACCGAGTCGACCCGCGGCGACGGCGGTTTCGGGTCCAGCGGGCGCTAACCGGCCGCTAGGCCAATGCGGCCCGCCGGGCCGACTCGTGAGCCGCCAGCTCGAGGGTGTCGTCGAGTGGGTCGAGCTCGGGGCGCGCTCCGTAGCGGCGCTCCAGGGCGAGGGCGATCAGGTGGTCGGCCAGCCAGGTGTTCTTGGGGAGGAGGGGGCCGTGCAGGTAGGTGCCGATCAGGTTGTCCTTGACGACGCCCTCGAGGCCGTCCTCGCCGTTGTTGCCGAAGCCCTTGATCACGCGGCCGAACGGCTCTTCGCCGGGTCCGAGGTAGGTGCGGCCGCCGTGGTTCTCGAAGCCGGCCACGGTGCGGGCGCCGCTGCCGAGGTCGACCTCGATCGCGACGTTGCCGATCAGGCGTGGGCCGGGCTTTCGCATCGTCTCCAGGTCGACCAGGCCGAGCCCCTCCAGCCGCTCCTCGCCGAGCTGGTAGCTGTGGCCCAACAGCTGATAGCCACCGCAGACCGCGAGCACGGCGGCGCCGTCGCCGACCGCGGCGACAAGGGCCTCGCGCTTGCTCTCGACCATGTCGGCGGCGACTGCGCGCTGGTCGCGGTCCTGGCCGCCGCCGAGGTAGACCAGGTCGTGGGAGCCGGGCTCGAAGCGCTCGCCGGGCCCCGCGGCCGCGTACTCGAAGCCGATGCCCCGCCACTCGCAGCGCCGTCGCAGGAAGACGATGTTGCCGCGGTCGGCGTAGATGTTCATCTGCTCGGGGTAGAGGGCGAGCAGTCGCAGCTCCGTCACGGCGCCTTCTCCAGCAGCACCACGGTCGAGCCGACATGGGCCTCGGTGGCCGGGATCTCGCGCCGGCCGACCGGCAGCAGCCCGGCCTCGGTGGCCTCGCCTTCGAGCTCCTCGGCGCCGAGCACCCGCAGCTCGACCTCGTTCATCTCGTCCTCCATGTTCCCCTCGGGGTCGACGATCTGGCGCAGGCGGCGCAGCACGATCCGGTCCGGGTCGACGACCGGCTCCAGCGGCAAGCTCGAGTAGATCCAGCCGTCGACCTGGCGCACGTCGGGCAGCGGCGGGGGCGATCCCTGGGGCGCCGGCTGCAGTTCCTCGACGATCGCGAAGGCGGCCCGGTTGCCGGGATCCATGCAGTCGGCCGTGCACCGAAGGCAGTCGCCCCGCTCTTCCCTGCCGCCCAGGAGCTGAATCAGCTGCATCGGCGCGAGGATCAGGCTGAACATGGTCCCGAACGGGCCGAAATCGCGGACGTCCTCCACCTCCGCATCCCCAGACGTGCCCCGGCACTTCTCCCACACGGCCCCGACCAGGTCGGGATCCCAGTCGAGGCCGATCACCAGATTGGGCAGGCGAGCGGAGAGGTGGTGGACGACCCGGCCGGCGCCACATCCGAGCTCCATGATCGCGTCGTCCTCGTCGAGCGAGGCGGCCAGCTCCTCCCAGAGCGGCAGGTCGGCCTCGTAGTCGCCGCACTCCACTTCGTTCCAGATGACCGCCTCGGGGTCGTTCCCGAAGAGCAGGCTCATCGCCAGAACTCCTCTGCGTGCCCGCGGTCCGCGAGCAGCTTGCGCAGCTCCAGCAGCGCGGTGTAGGTGGGGAGGGCGAAGAGGCGCCCGCCGGCGCCGTCGAGCGCCCGGTCGAGCGAGGCCCCGATCTCCGGCTCCACCTCGATCGCCTCCACTGGCCAGCCAGAGTACTTCAGGCGTACCGCAAGCTCCGGCGCCCGCGTCCCGGCGCAGACGACCCTGCGCACCGCGCCCTCCAGCAGCTCGAAGTCGGCGTCCCAGACCCAGGAGACGTCGCGCCCGTCGGCGATCCGGTCGTTGAGCGCGATCCAGAGGTCCAGCCCCTCCTCGCCGGCCTCGAGGCGGAGCGTGCGCAGCACCTCGTTGGCACCGGCCGGGTTCTTGATCAGCAGGATCGAGAGCGGCGTTCCGGCGACCTCGATCGTCTCGACCCGGCCGAACGCCGCTCTCATCCCGGCCAGGGCGGAGGCGATCCGCTCCGGCGCCACCCCGAGCTCCAGCCCAGCGGCGACGGCGGCCAGGGCGTTGTAGACGTTGTAGAGGCCGGGGAGGGGGAGCTCCAGCCGGAGCGGGCCGGAGGGCGTGCTCAGCGCCACGCGCGAGCCCTCCATGCCGAGCAGCTCGATCTCGGTCGCCGCCACCGTGGGCTGGGGGCGCCGCGCCCCGCAGCCGGGGCAGGCGTAGTGGCCGAGGTGGCCGACGAAGGCTCGCTCGTAGGCGTAGGGATGGCCGCAGCGGCGGCAGTGCTTGGCGTCGAAGGCGTGCTGCAGCTCGGGCAGCGCCTGCGAGGTGTCCTCGATGCCGAAGTAGGCGATGCCCTCGCGCGGCTCGCCGTCCGCGTCGCGACCGAGATCGGCGATCGCCGGGTCGTCGGCGTTGAGGACGATGCGCGTGCGGTCCGCCCGCGCCTCGACGACCCGTGCCCAGTCCTCGGCCAGGGCCTCCATCTCCCCGTAGCGGTCGAGCTGGTCGCGGAAGAGGTTGCCGAGAACGATCAGCGAGGGATCGAGCTGGGCGGCCACCTGCCCCAGCCAGGCCTCGTCGACCTCGAAGAGGCCCTCTCGTCCCTTCTGCTCCAGGAGGGCCGTGGCGACGCCCCAGGTCATGTTCGAGCCGGCCCGGTTGTGGACCGGGCGGCGATCGTCGGCTTCGAGGAGCGCCGCGATCATCCCCGCCGTGGTCGTCTTGCCGTTGGTGGCGCTGACGATCGTCGTGCCGCGGTCGAGACCCGCGCCCAGGCGCCGCAGCGCCTCGGGTTCCAGCTTCAGCAGAAGGCGTCCGGGGAGGGTGGTGCCGCCACCGCGGCCGCTCCTGCGGCTGGCGGCGCCCACCGCGCGGGCGAGGGCGACCTTCGCGCCGAAGGCGGTCAAGGCCCGGCTGCGGGCGCGAGCACGTTGAGGGCGCGGGGCAGGATGCGCAGCGAGGCGGGGAGCTCGGTCAGGTGCTCGCCGTCCGCGTAGACGGGGAACGGCCGGCTCGCGGTCAGTTCCAGGTGCGGGGCACGGAAGACGCGCACCTGGTCCTCCTCGACGTGGGTGCCCTTGAACACCTTCGGCAGGTTACCCACGAAGCGCAGCTTGCTTCCCTCGCCGACGGTGACGACGTCGAACTCGCCGTCGTCGAGCTCGGCGTCGGGCGCGATGTACATGCCGCCGCCGAAGGCGCGGCTGTTGGCGACCGAGACCGAGTAGCCGGTGAACCGGTAGCGCTCCTCGTCGACCCGGATCGTGAAGCGGCCCGGCTTCCAGGCCAGCAACGTGCGGACGGCGGCGTAGGCGTAGACGAGGTTGCCGCGCATGAAGGAGGTCTCGTTGGCCACCCGGTTGGCTTCGGAGTCGAAGCCGACGCTGACGATGCCGAGGAAGCGCTTGCCGTTGGCCTCGCCGACGTCGATCTGCCGGGTCTCCCCGGCGGCGAGGACCGCGACCGCGCCGGCCGGGTCGTCGGGGATGCCGAGCACGCGAGCGAGGTCGTTGCCGCGCCCACCCGGGACGATCCCCAGTGGCGTCTCGGTGCCGGCCATCGCCCCGCCGACGGCGCCGACGAGGCCGTCGCCGCTGCAGACCACGGGCAGCTCACCTACCTCGACCGCGTGCAGCGCCCGCTCCACGCCGTCCTCGAGGCCCTTGGTCCGCTCCACCCGGAAGGGGATCCGCCGCTCGTCCAGCTCCTGCTCGACCTTGGGCAGCAGCTTCAGCGTGCGGCCGTGCGCGGAGTGCGGGTTGACCAGCAGGGTGAGCGGCATTCCCTCGATTGCCATCGAGTCGGCAGCCTAGTGCCGCCTCAGCCAACGTTCGCCCCGTTCTGACGGCTGCAAGACTTCGCCTGGCGTTGTCCTCGGTCGACGAAGTAGCGCTGCTACTCCGTCTCCCTGCGGCGCCTACCCAGGCTTGCCTTTCGCTCGTCAGAAGCGGGCCGACGTTGCCGGACGCGGCACTAGGTGGACGACGCGGGTCAGTCGGGCCGGCCGAGGCGGCCGACGTAGAAGTTGCCGTTTCCGGCCGCCGCGGCCCGCACCGCGGCGAAGCCTTGCCTCGCGAGCCCACGGGCAAGCGAGCGGGGCCGTGGTCGCAAAGGCCATCTCGGGCTCTCGGAGTAGATCAGGTGACCGCCCGGGCGCAGGACCCGCACGATCTCCTTGGGCCACAGGTTCCCGCGCAGCTGAGCGACGAGGTCGAAGAACTCGTCGGGGTAGGGGAGGGAGGAGGCCTTGCCCACCTTGAACGCGACCCGGCCCTCGGGGTCGAGGCCGACCCGGGCGGTTGCCTCTCGGACCAGCCCGGGCGACGGATCCAGCCCCCGGACCCGCGCCGCCGGGAACTCGCGCGCCAGCAACAGCACGGCCTCGCCGTCCCCACAGCCGACGACCAGGGCGCGTTCGGGCGGCGGCACGTGCAGCACGGCGGATGCCAGCGAGATCAGCGAGGAAGCGGGCACGCCCCCGATGATCGCAAGTGCCGAGGCAGCCACTCGATCATCTAGGCTTCCGCCGCGATGGATGAGGATCAGCAGCAGCAGCAGGGGTTCGACCAGCGCCTGATCATCCTTGGCGTCTTCGCCCTGATCGCGGTCGGCGTGGTCGCAGCGATCCTGATCGGGCGCAGCGGGGGCGGCGAGGACTCGACCACGACGGCAAGCGCGGACGGCTGCCGGGAAGTCGAAGCGCCGAAACCGAAGACGGTCAGCTTCAATGCGCCGAAGCAGGTTCTCTCGAAGGGCGAGCAAGCCACGGTTGTCGTCGAGACCAGCTGCGGCACATTCGAGATCGCGCTCGACACCGAGCGCGCCCCGAAGACGGCCAACTCCTTCGCCTTCCTAGCCGAGGAAGGCTTCTACGACGACCTCACCTTCCACCGCATCGTTCCGGAATTCGTCCTTCAGGGCGGAGATCCGGAAGGCACCAGTACCGGCGGGTCGGGCTACACGATCGTCGAGAAGCCGCCGGCGAACCTCGCCTACACGAAAGGCGTGGTGGCGATGGCGAAGAGTTCGGCCGAGCCGCCCGGCAGCTCCAGCAGCCAGTTCTACGTCGTCACCGGGGTCGACGCAGGGCTCCCGCCCGAATACGCCCTGGTGGGCAAGGTGAACGAAGGCTTGGACGTCGTCGAGCGCATCGGCGAACTCGGCACCCCCGAAGAGAAACCCAAACAGACGGTCCTGATCGAAGAGATGACGGTCGAAAAGGGCTAACTGCCAATCCCTCCTATCTGCCTTAGGCTCTGGCCCATGGCCAAGGTCGATGTGGGAGACACGGCACCGGACTTCGAGCTGCCGGGTACTGGTGGACACACCTTCAAGCTCTCCGCCCACCGCGGGCGCAGCGTCGTGCTCGCCTTCTATCCGGGTGACGCGACCACCGTCTGCACCAAGCAGTTCTGCTCCTACCGCGACAACGCCGAGAGGCTCGATGCGCTCGATGCTGAGGTGGTCGGGATATCGCCCCAGTCGGTCGATTCCCACGAGCGCTGGGCTGAGGAGCAGGAGCTCAGCGTGCCGCTGTTGGCCGACGAGCAGCTCGAGGTGAGCAAGCGCTACGGCGTCACCGCCTGGCTGGGGCCACTGGCCCGCTTCACCGAGCTCGAGGACGTGCCGGGAGGTCGCTACGTGATGCGGTCGATCTTCGTAGTCGACCGCGAGGGGATCGTCCGTTACCGGCACGTCTCGCGGACGGGGGCGACCTTCCAGTCGGTGGGCGACATAGAGCGCGCCCTGGCCACCCTGGGCTGATGCCCGAGGACAAGGCCGCGCCCCGTGCGTTCACGGTCGGCGACGGGCCCGCAATCCATGGCGAGGCGGCGGGGGAGGGGGCACCGGTCGTCCTCTGCCATGGGCTGACGGCGACCCGCGGCTCGGTCGTGCATGGATCGCGGATGCTGGCGCGTGCCGGACATGCCGTGATCACGTACGACGCGCGCGGCCACGGTGATTCCGACCCCGCCCCGGGGGGCGGGGGTTATGGATACCCGGAGCTGGTGGGCGACCTCGAGGCGGTCGTCCACTCCCAGGTGGGCGAGGGCCCCTTCCTGCTGGGCGGCCACTCGATGGGTGCTCACACGGCGATCGCCTACGCCTTGCGCCATCCCGGGCGGCTCACCGGCCTCGTCGCGATCGGGCCGAGCTACCCGGGGTCGGCTATCGGCGAAGAGTCGCTCGTCTACTGGGACGGCCTCGCCGGGGCGCTCGAGCGCGAGGGCATCGAGGGCTTCGTCTCTTACGTCGACCGCCACCAGCAGATCGACCCCCGCTGGCGCGACTCGGTCCTGCGCTTCACCCGCGAGCGGATGCTGCGCCACCGGCACCTCGGCGCGATCGCCGAGGCACTGCGACAGGTCCCGCGCTCGCAGCCGTTCGAGGACCTCGAGGATCTAGAGTCGATCGAGATCCCGGTTCTGGTCGTGGCGAGCCACGACGCGGGCGATCCCGGTCACCCATACGAGGTCGCGGCCGGCTACGCCGAGCGGATCCCACGAGCACAGCTGATCAGCGAGGAACCCGGGGAGTCGCCGTTGGCTTGGCAGGGGGGCCGCCTCTCGCGCGCCATCGCGGCCTTCGTCGCAGGCTCTTAGGTTTTCCAAAGAGGCTTCCAATAGCGTTGCGGCGATGAAGGCGCCGGCAGAGGGGAGGTTGCGAGGGATTGCGACCTTCCTGGCGACTTTCGGCATCGGCGTCGCGGCCTACATCGCGATCGAGGAGTCGGGGGGTGGCTCGCCGGTCTGCATCGCCGGCGGGCACGGGTGCCAGACGGTCGCCGAAAGCTCCTACTCGCACCTGCTCGGGGTCAACATCGCCGTCTTCGGGATCTTCGGCTACGTGCTGCTGCTCGGCGCCGCTCTTCTCCGCGGCGACCTGGCCCGCATGGCCGGCTTCGCGATCGCCCTCGTCGGCTTCGGCTACAGCCTCTACCTGACCTACCTCGAGGTCTTCACGATCGAGGCGATCTGCCAGTGGTGCGTGGCCAGCGCAGTTTTGATGACCCTGCTGTTTGCTACGAATTCACTCCGAATGCTTGCCTACGTGGGTACCGAGCCGTGAGCGACCGCCAGAGCGGTGCGGACGAGCGCCGCCAGAACCTGATCAAGCTCGCCAGCGCCATCGCCTTCATCGCCGTGGCCGTCGTCGTCGTGCTGATCGTCGTCAGCCAGAACCAGAGCAGTGGCGGCGACAGCAGCGACCTCGAGGGCATCGCCGAGGTCAAGCAGGAACTCTCCGGCATCCCGCAGAACGGCATGCTCCTCGGCGATCCGAAGGCCAAGGTGACCGTGATCGAGTTCGCCGACCTTCAATGCCCGGTTTGCAAGGGCTACTCCGAAGAAGTGCTCCCGCAGATCATCGAAAACCAGGTGCGCAGCGGCGAAGCGAAGTTGAGCTTCCGCAACTACACGATCATCGACGAACAGTCGATCCCCGCTGGCGCGGCGGCCGTCGCCGCCGGCAAACAGGGCCGCGGCTGGAACTTCGTCGAGCTCTTCTTCCGCAACCAAGGCATCGAGCGCTCCGGCTACGTCACCGATGAGTTCCTCACCGCGATCGCCGAAGGCGCCGGGGTTCCCGATATCGCCAAGTGGAACAAGGACCGGGAAAGCAAGGCCGTCCTCGACGAAGTCTCCGCCAGCACGACGGAAGCAAGAGAGCTGGGCTTCACCGGCACGCCGTCGTTTGCGCTCGACGGCCCGGCCACCAACGGTGTCGCAGCGATGGGAACACCCGAGTCGGCAGCTGTTCTCGAAGAAGGCATCGAAGCGGCGGGCTAGGCCCGCGGGGCGCCACGAAGGGCTCCTCGCCGCCCTCGGGTAGCGTTGTCAGCTCCAAGTAGACATAACCACCATTATCGTGCGTTGGGTCGAGCTGGGGACCGGCCTCATGGGCCTCCTCCTACCGCACGAAGGCCGTGATCGCCTTTCCTACCTCGTGCGCCGTCAATGGCCCGAGGCGCAACGACCAGGAGTCGTCAAGGCCTTGGATCAGCGAGCAGTGGGCGCCAACCGCCTCGAAGGCCGACCGGTGCTGTTCGCAGCGCTCGTAGCCTGACGCCCCCTGGAAGACCGCATCCAGGCCGTAGCGTCCGTCATCCACCGGCCACAGCGTCAGCTTGTCGGCGACCGGGCCCGCTGGGTAGTCGATCTCCGATCTCATTCAGGCGGCAAGGGTGGCGCGGCCGCGGGCGAGCGGCTTGACGAGCGGCAGAGCCTTGGGCAGGTCGCCGCGTTCGACCTCTTCCAGCTCGAACGGCGAGGCTTCGATCGTTGCGACCGTGTCGCGGTTGCAGTGGCAACCGTCGGCGAGGAAGCGCCAGGGCTTCTCTAGGCGGTCCTGCCAGCGCGCCAGCGCCGGCTCCTCGGCGCGGACGTGCTCCACGAAGAGCAGCTTGCCACCGGGCTTCAGTACCCGAGCGGCCTCGGCGAGGGCCGCGACCGGGTCAGGGACCGTGCAGAGGACCAGAGTGAAGACCGCGGTGTCGAAGCTGTCATCTTCGAACGGCAGCTTCTCGGCGGGTGCCTGGACCGCCTCGACCGCCGGCCCCTCCCCACTCGCTTGTGACAATTTCGCACGAAGTCTCTTGAGCATATGTTCGTCGGGCTCGGCGAGTACCAGTTCTGTCACCGCGGCCCCGAACAGCTCGCAGTTGACCCCGGTGCCGGCGCCGAGGTCGATCGTCCGCCCGCTCGCCCCGGCCAGGACCTCGCGGCGGACCTCGCACAGCCCGGCGTCCTCGGTTGCCTTCAGCCCACGGTCGTAGACCGCGGCAAAACCCCTCCCCCAGGTCGCGTCGTAGATCCGCCCCATCGGCAGATCTCCGCCGCTACGCGGCTTCGCGCTCGGCGCTGGGCTGCTCGCTCGCCTCAGAATCCTCGTCCGACTTGCTGGCCGCCGCGCGCTCCTCGTAGGCGTGACGAGCGCCGTGGTCGACTTCGGTCATAAGCTTGTCGATCTTCATCAACCGCCCGATCGCCTCTCGCAGGCCACGCGGGAGCAGCCCGACGAACTTGAACATGGCGCCGTTGGCTCGCGGCACCCAGACGTCGAAGCGCGGGATCTCGAGCGCGTCGACGATCTCGTTGGCGACGTCCTCGGCCTCCACCGGTTTGACGAACCGCTGGCCGACCCCCGCCGTCAGTTCGGTGTTGACGACGGTCGGCATCACGCAGCTGACCTCGACCCCGCTGCCGCGCAGTTCCTGGCGGACGGCCTCGCTGAGGCCGACGACCGCGTGCTTGGTCGCCGAGTAGGTCGCGATGCCCGGGACACCGCCCTTGCCCGCCTGGGAGGCGATGTTGACGATGTGCCCGCCGGCCCGCGGGCGCAGCCTTTCGATCCCCAGCTGGGTGCCGACGATGACGCCGTAGACGTTGATGTCGAGCTGGCGGCGGACCGAGTCGTCGGCCTCTTCCACGAGCGGCGTCACAGGCATGATCCCGGCGTTGTTGACGATCACGTCGACGGGGCCGAGCTCACGTTCGGCGGCGTCGAGAAAAGCGGTGAAGGAACCGCGGTCGGTGACGTCGAGCGCCAGCGCGACCGTTCCCCCGCCCAGGCTCGCGGCCGTCTGTTCGGCCAGGGCCAGGTCGAGGTCGCCGATCGCGACCCGGCAGCCCTTGCGGACCAGTGCCGTCGCCGTCGCCTTGCCGATCCCCCGGGCGCCCCCGGTGATCGCCACGACCTTGCCGCTGAGTGAGCGTCGCTCCTTCTTCGCCATCGGGTGCCTCCTCCTCCAGCGGGCCTCAGGCCGCCGGCTTGTAGACGGTGACCACGGCGGCGCCGCCGAGGCCGATGTTGTGCTGCAGCGCGGTCTTCGCGCCCTCCACCTGGCGCTTGTCGGCCTGGCCGCGCAGCTGCCAGGTCAGCTCCGAGCACTGCGCCAGCCCGGTCGCGCCGAGCGGGTGGCCCTTGGAGATCAGCCCACCCGAGGGGTTGACGACGACCTTGCCACCGTAAGTGGTGGCTTCTTCGTCGACCAGCTTGTGGCCCTCGCCCTCGGCCGCGAAGCCGAGTGCTTCGTAGGTGATGAGCTCGTTGGCGCTGAAGCAGTCGTGCAGCTCGCAGACGTCGACTTCCTCGGCCGCGACTCCCGCCTCGGCGTAGGCCTCGTCCGCGGCCTGCTTCGACATGTCGGCGCCGACGATCTTCATGCAGTCGGCGTCCTCGTCGAAAGTGGAGCTGAGGTCGGTGACCATCGACTGGCCGGCGATCTCGATCGCCTGGTCCCAGAGGCCGTGCTCCTCGACGTAGCGCTCGGAGGCGACGATCGCGCAGGCCGAGCCGTCGGAGGTCGGCGAGCACTGCAGCTTGGTCAGCGGGTCGTGGATCATCTTCGCCGCCTTGATGTCCTCGATCGTGTACTCGTCCTGGAACTGGGCGTAGGGGTTGTTGACCGAGTGCTTGTGGTTCTTCCAGCCGATCCAGGCGTAGTGGTCGGGGTTGGAGCCGTACTTCTCCATGTGGTCGCGGCCGGCGTTGCCGAACATCTGCGGGGCAGGCGGGGACTGCTCGGGGTCGCGGATCTCGAACATCCGCATCGCGTGCTTGTCGAGCGCGTTGGTGCGGTCGGTGTACTTGACGCCGAGGCTGCCCGGCTCCATCTTCTCGAAGCCGACCGCGAGGGCGCAGTCGACGAGGCCGCCCTTGACCGCCTGACGGGCGAGGAAGAGTGCCGAGGAGCCGGTCGAGCAGTTGTTGTTGACGTTGACGACCGGGATCCCGGTGAGGCCCAGCTGGTAGAGCGCCCGCTGGCCGTAGGTCGAGTCGCCGTAGCAGTAGCCCGCGTAGGCCTGCTCGACGTCGTCGTAGGAGATGCCGGCGTCGGCGAGCGCCTTCTCCCCCGCCTCCTTGGCCCAGTCCGGATAGTCGCCCTCCTTGCTGCCGGGCTTCTCGAACTTGGTCATCCCGACCCCGATCACGAACGTGCGGTTGCTCAAAGTCTGCTCCTGTGTCGTCGCCGCGCCCCGCGGGCGAGTTTGGCTGCCTGGCCAGTAAATCTACCGGCTTCGGCTTCCCCTGCCACTTTCGGGTTCGGCCAGAGCAGGAACGAGGCGCCGGCGATGGCGATCCCGATCGCCGTCGCGAGCCCCCGCTCACCTGCTGCCCGCAGGGCCGGCTCGCCGATCAAGTCGGCCAGCAGCACCGCGTAGACGGTAATCGCCGCGGTGAAGAGCGCGTACTGGACGGTGAGCAGGCCGTATGCGAGGGCGGTTGCGATCGTGAGTGCGACCGCGATGGCAAGAGCATCGCCGCGCAGCCACTCGGCGAGAGCCGTGGCGACGACGAGCCCGGCGACGGTCCCGATCGCCCGTAGGGCGAGGCGCTGGAAGGTCTGGTCCTCCTCGGGGCGCAGGACGAAGAGGATCGTCAGCGGGATCCAGAAGCCGTGCTCGCTCATTCCCAGTAGCCAGTAGGCGGCGACGCCCGTGGCCAGCGCGACACCGAAGCGCAGCGCGTGCCGGAAGCTGGTCGAGCCGAGGGTGAAGTTGGCGGCGAAGGCCGCGGCGGTCGCGCTCCTGCTCCAGGCGTTCGGCGCGCGGTCTTCCTCGCGGTCCCACGCCACCCAAATGCAGAGTGCGAAGGCGGCCTGGAGCAGGCCGCCGGCGGTGGCGAGCAGCAGCGCCGGGAGGGCGTCGGCCGTGTCGAGCGGCAGACCCTGGGCGATCAGCAGTGAGAGCGCGACCGAGAGGCCGGCGATCGCGAAGCGGAGCGAGACGGAGAAGCAGTAGCCCGCCGCGGCACCGACCACAGCCATCGTCGCCACGGCCAGCACGGCGCTGGAGCCGGTGAGGACGCCGAGGGCGGCGGCGATTCCGACGAGCGGCGCGACGACGGCCTGCCAGGCAGCCCTGGCCTTGGCGGGCGCGTCGAGGCCGGGGAACCCGGCGAGCAGCGCCCCGGTCGCGATCGCGCCCTTCGAGGGGCTGTCGAGGCCGAGCTCGAGCAGCATCGCGACGCCGACCGGGACGGCGACGAGGGCACCGCGCCGGAGCGCGGGGCCCGGCTCGCCTGGCCCAATCGCAAAGAGGGACACCCTCGGTAGCCTGAAGGGTCGTGATTCTCGCTGCACTGAGCACCGATCCCGCCGCTGGCGTGGGGATCTTCGCCGCCCTCGCGGCGGGCGTCGTCTCCTTCCTCTCCCCCTGCGTGCTGCCGCTGGTCCCCGGCTACCTCTCCGCGGTCAGCGGGGTCTCCGCGAGCGAACTCGACAGCGCCGGCTGGCGGCGGATCCTCGGTCCGAGCCTGCTCTTCGTCGCCAGCTTCTCGACCATCTTCATCCTCCTCGGCCTGACCGCGACCGGCCTCGGCTCGGCCCTGCAGGACCACCAGCAGCTGCTGACCAAGATCTCCGGCGCGCTGATCGTCGCCATGGGCGTCCTCTTCGTCGCCTCGCTCTTCGTCACCCGCCTCAACCGCGAGTGGCACGTCGACGCGCTACTGGAGCGAGCCGGCAAGGGCGGGCCGATCGTCGCCGGCGCCGCCTTCGCGATCGCCTGGACCCCCTGCATCGGCCCCACCCTCGGCGCGATCCTCTCCGCTGCCTCCCTCTCGGACTCCGCCGGGCGCGGCGCCTTCCTCCTCGCCGTCTACTCGGCGGGGCTGGCGATCCCCTTCCTCCTCACCGCGATCGCCTTCTCCCGCGCCACGACGGCCTTCACGGTGGTCAAGCGCCACTACCAGGCGATAGTCGCCACCGGCGGCGTGATCCTGATCGCGATGGGCATCCTGATCTGGACCGGACAGCTCACCGAGCTGAATGCCGAGGCCCAGAGCTGGCTGTCGGGCCTAGGCCTCGACTTCTGGAACTCCGTCTGACCTCGATTGAACGATTGACCACCTCATAGGGGGCACAATCGATCAATCGTAGAAGCACTCAGTTGTGAGTGGGCGCGACGGTTTGGAGCTCCTGACCGACCGCCTCGACCTCCTCCAGCTCCTCGCCGTCGAGGTCACGCGAGCAGACGATCCGGAAGCGACCCGTGCCGATCTCCGCATCGGGCACGACCGGCAGCCCCCGGATGTGGTCCCAGCCCAGCCGCTCGACCTCGAACGGGTTCATCCGCACCTCCGCCGCCGGAAACGGACAGTTGGAGTTGTGCTGGTCGATCGCCTTGGAGATCGCCTCCAGATTCTTCGCCTCGGGGGAAGCCATTGAGCCAATATTAGAAGCGAGGAGCAGAGCTACAGCGTGCCGCCGGCATCGTAGGTCTCGCCGGGCGTGGCGCCGAGGGCCAGGAGACGGAGGCCGTCGGGGCCGGCGGTGACCTTGCGCTTGACAGCCGGACCGACTCGGGCGATGTGGTCTTGGTCGAGTGGGTATTGCTCGCCGTCGGCTTCGAGGGTGCCTGAGCCACGGAGCGCGATGTAGACCTCCTCCTGGCCAAGCTGCTGGGGCCGCTTGGCGAACATCTGGCCGCCGATGCCATCCTCGGAATGGTCGTGCTCCGGGTATTCGTCGGCGTCGGGTGCCATCTCCTCGATCGAGATGCCGAACGAGCTGACGCCGAGGGCCGCGGCGGCGCGGCGGAGGCTGACCCTGTCGAAACCCTGGAGAGCCTCGATCTCATCGATCCTGGTGTGCGTTACGTCCGCGATGCCTGGAATCTACCCGCGCTCAGCGCGTTCAACCCCGTCCTCACCCCCTCCTACCATCGACATGTGGCCTTTCAGCGCACCGTCGCCCACCTCGACATGGACGCCTTCTACGCGTCGGTCGAGCTGCGGCGGCGGCCGGAGCTGAAGGGCAAGCCGGTCGTCGTCTGCGGCTCGGGGCCGCGGGCGGTGGTGACGACGGCCAGCTATGAGGCGCGGAAGCTGGCGGGAATCCACTCGGCGATGCCCGCCGCGGTGGCTCGGCGGCGACTGCCGGACGCCGTCTACCTGCAGCCTGACTTCTCCGCCTACCGGGAGGCCTCGGGGCAGGTGATGGCGATTCTGCGGCGCAACGCCGAGACGGTCGAGGTCGTCGGGCTCGACGAGGCCTACGTCGACCTGACCGGGATCTTCTCGCCCAAGGCGACGATGCGGCGGATCGCCGCCGAGATCCGCGAGGAGACCGGGTTGACCTGCTCGATCGGGATCTCCGAGAGCCGGATGCTGGCGAAGATCACCAGCGAGCTGGGCAAGCCCGCCGGCCTGGTCGTGCTCTCGCGGGGGGAGGCCCTGGAGCGGTTCTCGAGCGAGTCGCCCGGCCTGATCCCCGGCATCGGGCCGAAGTCCGTCGCCAAGCTGGAGGCGATGGGCATCCGCACCCTGGCGGATCTGCGCGCGCAGGACCCGTTGCGCTCTGGAGCGATCCTTCGGCCCGCGCCAGGGGCGCTGGCTGCACCGCCGCGCCCGCCTCGAAGACGAGACCCCGATCACGGTCGTTCGCGAGACCAAGTCGCAGTCGACGGAGATCACCTTCGACGTCGACGTCGCCGACCGAGACGAGATGGAACGCCACCTCGCCGCAGCTGGCCGAGGAGCTCTGCCGCCGCCTGCGCTCGCGCGAGCTGGAGGGCCGCACGATCGGGATCAAGGTCCGCCTCGACGACTGGACCAACGTCACCCGCTCGCACACGGTCGAGGCCCCGACCAACGATCCGGCAGTGGTCGTGCCGGTCGCCCTCGACCTGCTGCGCGCCTACGACCCGCCGCGGCCGGTGCGACTGCTCGGCGTCCGGCGTCGCCGGCTTCGACGGCGGCGCCGGCGAGGCGGCGGAGCCCGAGACGCCGCGGGAGGCCAGCTGCAGCTCGGCCCAGCGGCCTGAGCTCCCAGGTTCACCACCGCTTCGCAGGACCCCTCGAAGCGTGTGCGAAGATTCACCCGTGAGCGGCGACAGGCTGACTGGACTCGACTCCTCCTTCCTCCACATGGAGAGAGCCGGTGCGCACATGCACGTCGCCTCGGCCAGCATCTTCGAGGGCCCGGCGCCGAGCCACGACGGACTTCCGCGACCACATCGCCTCCCGCCTGCACCTGGTCCCCCGCTTCCGCCAGAAGCTGCGCTTCGTCCCCTTCGGCCAGGGCCGGCCGGTCTGGGTCGACGACCCCCACCTCAACCTGGAGTACCACGTGCGGCAGACCGCGCTGCCGGCGCCCGGCTCCGAGGAGCAGCTGCGCAACCTGGCTGCGCGGATCTTCTCCCAGCAGCTCGACCGCAGCAAGCCGCTCTGGGAGCTCTGGCTGGTCGAGGGGCTCGACGGCGGCCGCTTCGCGATCATCGGCAAGAGCCACCACGCCCTCGTCGACGGCATCTCCGGGGTCGACATCACCACCGTCCTCTTCGACGTCGAGAAGGAGCCGGCGAACCCGCCCGTGCGCCCGCCCAAGTGGGCGCCTCGCCCCGAGCCGACCGACCTGCAGCTGCTCGGCGACGCCCTGCGCGAGCGCGCGACCAGCCCGCGCGAGATCGTCCGCGGCGTCCGCGCCGCCCTGCGCGGGCCGCGCCAGGTCCTGCGCGGCATCGGCGACGCGGGCAAGGTGGTCGGCGCCGGCATGTCCGCGCCCTCGACTCCCTTCAACGTCGAGATCGGCCCCCACCGCCGCATCGCCTTCGTCCGCACCGAGCTCGACACGCTGAAGGCGGTCAAGAACGAGCACGGGGGCACCGTCAACGACGTCGTCCTCTCGGTCGTCACCGGGGCGATCGGCAACTACCTGCGGGCCCGCGGCCACGACACCGAGGGCCTCGAGATGCGGGCGCTGGTGCCGGTCAGCGTCCGCGCCGAAGAAGAGCGCGGCGCGCTCGGCAACCGCATCTCGGCGATGATGGCGCCGCTGCCGATCTGGTGCGAGGAGCCGGTCCAGCGCCTGCACCTGATCACCGAGACGATGGGCGACCTGAAGGGCTCCGGCCAGGCGGTCGGCGCCGAGATCCTCACCCGGGTCGTCGACTTCGCCCCGACCACGATCGCCTCCCAGGCCGCCCGCCTGCAGCCCGCCCAGCGCTTCTTCAACCTCGTCGTCACCAACGTGCCCGGGCCGCAGTTCCCGCTCTTCGTGCTGGGGCGGGAAATGGAGTCGATCTTCCCGCTCGTGCCGCTGGCCCGCCGCCAGGCGCTCTGCGTCGGGATCATGTCCTACAACGGCCAGGTCGACTTCGGCCTCGTCGGCGACTACGACGCGATGGCCGACCTCGAGAGCTTCGGCCTCGACCTCGAGGGTGCGATCGCCGAACTCGACCGGCGCTCCGGCAACGGGGGAGCAGACTCAGCGAGCCAGCCGCGCCGAGACGCGGAACGGCGCGCTGTCGGTCAAGTAGGCCCAGTCGAGCCGGCGGGCGCTGAAGCCGGCAGCCGCTGGTGTCGGCGTTGATCAGCACCGCGGTGATGCGATCGAAGCGCCCCGGTCGCGACAGGCGCACCGTCATCCGGCCGCCGCGCCGAGCGAAGTCGAGGACCCGGACGGCGTGGCCGCGGCGCTCGCTGCCGGTCCGCCCGACCAGCGCCAGCCCGGCGGCGATTCCCCGCGGCGCCATCGCCTTGACGACGAGGGCCCGTCCCGCCCGGGCGTGGACCCGCAGCAGCTGGAAGGTCGTGTGGTTGAGCTGGCGCCGGCGAGGACCTGGCCGCCGACCGGCAGGCTGCCCTGGCGTGGAGACGTCGGGGTATGAGCTGCCCTCGGGGAAGATCCGGCCGGTGCGCCACTCGGGCAGGTCGCGCGGCGAAGCGGGCGAAGTCGCGGCTGAAGTCCGAGCCACCGGCGCCTCGATCGCCGAGCCGTAGGCGGCGACCGAGAACCCGCCCGGCTTCGTGTGCACCGCACGGGCCCAGGCGTCGCGCACGATCGTCGCGCCCGTAGCGCCGCGCCAGCCACTCGTTCCAGACCGCCGAGCCGTACTCCTTGATCGAGTTGGCGGTCAGCGGCGTGTCGTAGCGCTTGACCCAGCGCCGCACGTAGCGCAGGTAGTCGTCGATCCCGTCGTAGACCTGGTCCTCCATCCAGACCGCGGTCGACTCGGCGAACCAGGCGTCCTGGTAGGCGTCGTAGCCGAACTGGAGGATGTGGTTGTACTCGTGGGCGAAGGTGACCTCGAGGTCCTGCTGCGGCGTGGTGCCGGGGAACTCGCGCGGGTCGTAGTCGTTGTCGAGCACGAGGTAGCCGTGCAGGCGGCGCGGCAGGCGGTGCCCCTCGCCGCCTGTCCGCGGTCGGGCGCCGCGTAGCCGAAGAGGGCCCCGCCGATCTGGTCGAGGTAGACGTCGGTCTTGCCGCTGCCCGCCACCCTCGCGCCCGTCGGACTTCGGCTCGCGCCAGCCGAGCTTGCCGTTCTCGATCGCGTAGACGTGCTCGGCGACCTCCTGCACCTGCTCGACGTAGTCGGGGACGCCGTCGCCGTCGCCGTCGGCCAGCTTCGGGCGCGTCGATGCCCTCCGCGACCCAGTGGACGCAGAAATGGCGCGTGCAGGCGGGCGAGCGCGGCGCCTCGGGGACCGTGTAGGCGTTGCGGTTGGGGTCGGGGCGGTCGGTGGGGCGCGCCGCCGGCGCGCGGAAGACCCACTGGTCCGCCGGCGGTGGCCGCGGCAGGCCAGGGCAAGCGAGCAGAATCGAGGGAGGCCAGCGATACCCCTATCAGCCGCCAGCGCGCCCGCACGCGCGGCAATCTACAGGCCACGCCAGGCGCGTCCAGCCGCCGCGGCGGCGATACTTCAGGCGTGAGCTCCCGAGGAAGCCCGCTTGCGCGTAGCCCTGGCCCAGATCGACCCCACGGTCGGCGACATCGACGGCAACGCCGCCAAGATCGCCGAGTGGATCGGCCGCGCCGCGGCTGAGGGCGCCGAGCTGGTCGATCTTCCCCGAGCTCTGCGTGCCCGGCTACCCGGCCGAGGACCTCTACCTGAAGCGGCACTTCGTCGAGGCGAACCGGCGCGCGGTCGAGGAGCTCGGCCGGCGAGACGGCGGGACCTGGTCGCCCTGGTCGGCTTCGCCGAGCCGGTCGCGGGCGGCGGCGACTTCCGCCACGCCCACAACTCGCTCGCCGTGCTCGCCGACGGCGCGGTGCGGGCGGTCTACCGCAAGAACCGGCTGCCCAACTACTCCGTCTTCGACGAGCAGCGCTACTTCGTCCCGGGCGACGAGCCGGCGACGATCGAGGTCGGCGGGCAGCAGGTCGGCCTGACCGTCTGCGAGGACGTCTGGATGCCGGGACCGCCGGCCTCGACCGAGGCGGAGGCGGGCGCGAGCCTGATCGCCAACCCGTCGGGCTCGCCGTATCACCGCGGCAAGGGGCGCGAGCGCGAAGCGATGTTCGCCGAGCGCGCCCGCGCCTACGGCGCCCACTTCGCCTTCTGCAACCTCGTCGGCGGCCAGGACGAGCTGGTCTTCGACGGGCACAGCTTCGTCGTCGATCCCGAGCGGCGAGGTGATCGCCCGCGCCGCCCAGTTCGAGGAGGAGCTGCTGGTCTGCGAGGTCCCCTCCCCCAGCCCGGGCCGGCTCGCCGAGCCGCTCTCCGACCTGGCCGAGGTCTACGCCGCCCTCGTCGCTCGGCCTGCGCGACTACGTCGCGCAAGAACGGCTTCCGCCACGTCGGCGTGGCGCTCTCCGGCGGGATCGACTCGGCCCTCGTCGCGCTGCTCGCCGTCGACGCCCTCGGGCCCGAGCACGTCAGCTGCGTGGTGATGCCCTCGCCGCATTCCAGCCTTGAAACACAGGCCGACGCGCGGACTATCGCCACCAACCTCGGCACCGAGCTGATCGAGATCCCGATCGCGCCGGCGATGGCCGAGTACGAGAGCTCGCTCGTCGGACGCGTTCGGGCGGGGCAACAGCGGTGAAGCCGCCGACGAGCCGCTGCCGCGCGACCCGACCCGGCCCTCCGAGCCCGACCTCGCCGCCGAGAACATCCAGGCGCGGATCCGCGGCAACATGATGATGGCGCTCTCCAACAAGCACGGCTGGCTGGTGCTGACGACCGGCAACAAGAGCGAGATGTCGGTCGGCTACGCGACGCTCTACGGCGACATGGCCGGCGGCTTCGCCGCGATCAAGGACGTGCCGAAGACGCTCGTCTACGAGCTGGTCCGCCACCGCAACGAGAGCGCCGGGCCGCGAGCTGGTGCCGGCGTCGGTGCTGGAGCGAGCGCCCTCGGCGGAGCTGCGCCCCGACCAGCTCGACAGCGACTCGCTGCCTCCCTACGAGCTGCTCGACCGCATCCTCGAGTCCTACGTCGAGCGCGACGAGGGCCGCGAGGAGATGATCGCCGCCGGCCTGCCGGCCGGGGTCGTCGACGAGGTCATCCGTATGGTCGACCGCTCCGAGTACAAGCGGCGCCAGGCGGCGCCGGGCATCCGCATCACGCCGAGAGCCTTCGGGCGCGACCGGCGACTGCCGATCACGAATCGTTTCGGCGGCTAGGCGGACTTCGGGATCGGCCTGACCGCGATGGTCATCTGAGCGAGGGCACAGAGGCGATCCTCGGCGTCCTTGACCTCCGCTTCCCAGATCCAGGTGGTCCGGCCGCAATGGCGGGCCTTCGCCTGGACTTCGGCGTGGCCCTCGGTAATCGGGCCGGATGAAGCTGACGCTGATCGACTGGCCCATCGCCATCATCCCGTCGTCCAGCACCGCCAGCGCGGTCGCCCGTGAGCAGACGCTCTCGACCAGGCTCGACATCACGCCGCCGTGCAGGAGGCCGACCGGCTGGCGCAGCTCGTCGCGCATCGGCACCCGCACGCGAGCGTGCCCGGGGTCGTCGTCAAGCCACTCCGTGCCCAGCAGGGCGTCGAAGTGAGAAACCAGTCCCTGCGGGTCGTCGGCCATAGCGGCCAGCACCCTACCTCCACGGGGCGTGTCTGACTTTATGGGTGCGTAGGACCCCCTTAACCTCAGACACGCCCCTTCCGGGGGAGGCTCGCGTAGGCTTCCGGCCCGTGGCACTGACCGACGACCAGAAGGCGATGCTCCGGCTGCTCGCGCAGCGCGAAGAGGGCTACGAGGACATGGCCGCGCTGATGGGAATCAGCGTCGAGGAACTGCGTGCCCGGGTGAAGGAGGCGCTCTCGGAGGTGGAGGAGCCGGAGGCACCCGCCTCGCCCCCCGCACCGGCGACGCCGCCCAGCCCTCCATCGCCTCCACCGCCCGTCGAGCAACCGCCCGTCGCAGAGCCACAGCCACAGGCTTCTGAGCCGGCTCCGCCTCCGGCACCCCCGCCGCCTCCGGCATCCAAGCAGGCCGTGCGACCCTCACCGCTTGCCCGGCTACGCGGATCAAAGGACCGCGGCGCGCTGATCGGTGTCGGCGCGGGCGCCCTCGTCGTCCTGATCCTGGTCGTCGTCCTCATCCTCGGCGGCGATGACGGGGGTTCGTCGTCCTCATCCTCGGCGGCGACGGACAGCGGCGGCACCTCCCTCACCGCCGCCGAAGAAAGCAAGCTCACCCAGGCGATCCTCGAGCCGACCGACGGCAGCGACGCCAGCGGCCGTGCCCTCTTCGGGCGCTACAAGAAGAGCGTCCTGCTGCAGGTCGAGGCCGAGGGGCTGGAGCCCTCGCCGCCCGGCGAGACCTACACGATCTGGCTTTACCGCTCGCCGAAACTGGTTCTGCGGATCGGCGCGGTGCCGGTGAGCGAGGAAGACGAAGGCAAGCTCGCCGTGCAGCTGCCCGTCCCGACCCAGGTCCTCAGCTACGTCGCCGGTGGAGCCTTCGACCAGGTCGACGTCTCGCTCACCTCGAGCGCCGCCTACAAAGCCGCCCTGGCCAAGGCCAAAGCGGAACGCCGGCTGCCCCCCTACACCGGCGAAAGCGTCCTCAGGGGCGAGATCACCGGCCCCGCGATCCGCAAGCAGTAGCTCAGGGCAGCAGCTTGCCCGGGTTCATGATGCCCACGGGATCGAGCCGTTCCTTCGCCGCGCGCAGCACCTCGAGTCCGAGGCCACCCACCTCCGCCTCCATGTAGGGGGCGTGGTCGCGGCCGACTGCGTGGTGATGGGTGATCGTGCCGCCGTGGGTGACGATCGCCTCGCAGGCGGCGCGCTTGACCTGCTGCCACTGGGCGATCTCCTCGCCCCGGCGGGCGCGGGAGATGAAGGTGAAGTAGAGCGAGGCACCGTCGGCGTAGGCGTGGGAGAGGTGGCAGAAGACGAGCCCGGGCGTGCCCTGACCGTCGAGCGCATCGCGGATCGCCGCACCGACCGCCCCATGCAGCTCGCCGAGCCGGCTCCAGGTGTGCGAGGTCTCCAGGGTCTCGACCATCGCCCCCATCTCCATCAGCGTGTCGCGCAGGTAGGGGCCCTGGAAGCGCCCGTGCTCCCAGGAGCGCCCGGCGGACTGCCCCAGGTACACGCCGCCGCGGCGGCGCAGCTCGTGCACCGAGAGCGTCCGGCGGCGGGCGACCGACTCCTCTTCGCCCTCCAGCCCGACGACGATCAGGCAGCCGCCGCGGCGGCGGCGTAGGCCGAGGTAGCCGCCGAAGAGCGTGCCGGCGATGCCACGGGGGCCGGAGAGCGCCAGGGAGACCTCCGTCTCCTCCTCGTCGGAGACGCGGATCACGTCGGGTAGGCCCGGTCCCTGCGCCAGGGCGCGGACGATCTCCGCCCCGGCCTCGAAGCTCTCCGCCATCCAGGCCTCGTAGCGCCGCACGCGCGGCGCCGGCCGCACCCGCACGGTCACCTCGGGGATCACGCCGAAGACGCCCTCCGAGCCGACGACCAGCTCGCGCAGGGCGGGGCCGGCGGCGGTGTGCGGCGTCTCCAGCGTGCGCAGATCGCCCGCCGGGGCGATCAGGCGCACCGAGCTGACCAGCGCGTCGAAGCGCCCGTAGCCGCTCGACGCCTGCCCCGCCGAGCGGGTCGCGGCGAAGCCGCCGATCGTCGCGTACTCGAAGGACTGCGGGTAGTGGCCGAGGACGAGCCCGTGGGTGGCGACCTCGGCTTCGGCCTCGGGGCCGCGCAGGCCGGCGCCCAGCCTGGCGGTGAGCGAGCGGCTGTCGACCTCCACGTCACGCAGGCGGGCGAGGTCGAGGCTGACCACGCGCGAGTGGCTCCCGCGCAACGGCTCGACCCCGCCGACGACACTGGTCCCACCTCCAAACGGCACCACTGCGACGCCTTCGGTCGCGCAGAGGTCCACAGCGCGTTTCACCGCGTCGGCGTCGGGCGGCAGCAGCACCGCGTCCGGTGCGGCATCGAGGTGGCCGCCGCGCAGCCGGGCGAGGTCGGCGTAGCCGCAGCCAGTCGCGTGGCGCACGCGGTCCTCGAGGCCGGTGAAGACGTTCTCCTCGCCCACCGCCTCGACGAGCGCTCGGGGCAGCGGCTCCGGCGGCGGCAGCTCGAAGCCCTCGAGCTCCACAGCGCGCGGCGAAGGGCTCAGCTCGCCGACCCGTTCACGCAGGGTCTCGAGGGCCGCCTCATCGAGCTCTGGGAGGACCGACGGGTCACCCCACCCCCACCACTTCGAGTCGCGCCGGGGAGCAATCATAGGACAACCTTTCGTTCGCACCCCAATCGCCACGGATTCGAACCACCGGCGATCACCTTGACGATTGGGGTGCTCACAACGCCCGCTCGATCCCGTCGAGGGCTTCGTCGAGCAACGATCCCTGCCCCCGCCGCATCATCGGTCCGCCAAGGCGCGAGAGCCCGCGCAGGGCCTGCACCGCGGCCAGCGAGACCTCTGTGCCCTCCCCCGCATCCTGGAGGGCGACCACGACCTCATAACGGCGCAGGTGCCGTTCGAACGGCGTTCCCACCACCTGCTGCTCCCACGCGTACCGCTCGCCCTCGGCCGACTCGGTGCAGCGGTAGTCGGCCCGTACGCCCCGTCCCTCGGCCGTCCCCAGGACCTTGGTCCACTGCGCCTCCACCCCGCTCCCTTCGACGCTCTCGACCCGCATCGTTCGCGGCCACCAGCGCGCCAGGCTGTAGGGATCGGAAACCAGGTCCCATACCTCCGACCGCGGTGCGTCGATCGTCCTCCGGCGAGTCGCTCGCGGCACGGTAGGCCGAATCAGTCGCCGGCGAGGCGGCGAAGGTCGCGAACGAGGAGCAGGTGCTTGAGGTGGCTGACGGTCGCAGCCAGGCTCTCCAGGCTCTCGAGTGCCTCCTTGCGCCGTTCGGGGTTGCGCGAGCGCAGCGACGGCCCGAGCAGCGCTTCCAGCAGGTTCGCCTCGCGGTCGGCCGAGGAGCGGAAGACGCGCAGGTTGCGTGCCGCCACGCCGAAGCGGGAAAGCTCGTTGGCGGCGCGGATCACTTCGCGGTCGGTCTCGTCGTAGACGGTCTTGCCGTCTCGCTTCTCGGGCTGCACGATGCCGAAGTTCTCCAGCTCGGAGATCAGCTCCTCGCGAGCGCCGGTCTCCTCGATCACCTCTTCGAGGGTGAGGTAGGCCCGCGAGGTGTCGATCAGGATTGCCCTGCGCACGGCGCCGCCCGCGGTTCGCTTGTCCGCGCTGCCGACCGCGGCGGTGATGTCGCCGCCCGCGGCCAGCTCCTGGCGGATCACCCGCAAAGGCAGGAACTCGTCGCGCTGCAGGCGCAGGATCGTGCGCAGCCTTTCGACGTCGGACTGGCTGTAGAGGCGGTAGCCGCCGGGCGTCCGCCGTGGCGTCAGCAGCTTCTGGTCCTCGAGATAGCGGATCTTCGAGATCGAGACGTCGTCGAACTCGCTCTGCAGGATCTTGCAGACGGCGCCGATCGTCAGCGCCTTGCGGGGACGCGAGTCGCGCTGGCGGACCTGCTGCTCTGAGACGGCCATCGGGGTCGTCCTACTTCTCCAGGTAGCTGAGCTTGTACTTGCCGACCTGGATCTCGTCGCCGTCGGCGAGTCGGTGGGACTCGATCCGACGCCGGTTGACATAGGTGCCGTTGAGCGAGCCGAGGTCGTCGATGTAGAGGCCGTCGCGGCGCCGCACCAGCAGCGCGTGGTTGCGGGAGACGGTGACGTCGTCGAGGAAGACGCCGGCGTCGGGGCTGCGCCCGATGCTGACCCGGTCCTCGCCGAGCGCGAAGCTCTCGCCGGCGCGGCCTCCGCCGGCGCGGATCACCAGGGCGGCCCCGCTGCGCTCGATCGTCTCGTCGATGTCGACCGGCTGCATCTCGCCGGTGTCGTCGACGGTGTAGGTCATCGTCGTCGGTTCGTCGCCCTCCCCGCCCTCGGCCGGGCCGCCGACGTAAGCACCGCACTTCTGGCAGTAGTTGGCGCCCTCAGGGTTGACGAAACCGCATTCGGGACAGTGGACGGCCATCGAGTACCTCCGCTAGGCGGGCTGGTCCTCGGGTTCGTCCTCGGCCGCCTGCGCCTTGCCCGCCAGGATCTCGGTCAGCTGTGCCACGTCGTCGCCGGAGAAGAGGGTGTCCCCGCGCTCGCGCTTCTGCCGCAGGCGGTTGACCAGCTCCGCACGAAGGATGTCGATCTTCCCGTGCAGGACGCGGCGCTTGTAGGAGATCTCGTCCTCCTCCTGCGTGAGCTTGTCGATCAGGCCCTTCAGCTCCTCGTCGCTGAGGGAACCCAGGTCGGGAAAGGTGTCCTCCATCTCGCTCCTTGGTTGAGGTTGTGGCCTCTGGCGGCCTCCTCAGGCGATTATAGGTGGCTGTGCCGAAGGTTCAACTGAAGGTTGAAGGTTGCAACGCGGCTGACTTCGCCTTTATCGGCCCATATGCCCCCATAACGACGAAGTCAGCGGTGGTTGGCTTGGACGGCGCGGACTTCGCGGATTCCTGCTTGGGCGTAGAGCACCGTGGCGACGATCGCAAAGCCGAGGCCGACGATCAGCAGCGCGGCCGGGACCCAGCCGGCGAAGACCATCGCGAAGAAGATCCCGCCCATGATCGGGAAGACGGAGATCCGGCCCGGCCAGTTGACCCGGATCTCTACCCCGTGGCGCAGGCCGTACTGGGCGAGGACGAGCATCGCCAGCTCGCGCGCGGCGAGCAGCGCCAG
This sequence comes from uncultured Solirubrobacterales bacterium, assembly GCA_963753585.1. Taxonomy (GTDB): domain Bacteria; phylum Actinomycetota; class Thermoleophilia; order Solirubrobacterales; family 70-9; genus VRUE01. Next base: position 744,874 of record CAVWCU010000001.1, read on the forward strand.
GGCCCAGCGCGGCAGCAGTTCGAAGTGCCAGCAGACGACGGCGCCGGCGAGGATCGTGAGGCGGTCGACGAGCGGGTCGAGGATCGAGCCGAGGCGGCTGTACTGGCCGGTGACGCGGGCGAGGAAGCCGTCGACGTAGTCGCCTGCCGCGATCAGCCAGAAGACGGTCGCTGCGGGGACGCTGCGGCCGTCGCCGGATTCGAAGGCGAGCCAGAGGAAGAGGGGAAGCGCCGCGAGGCGCAGGTAACCGACCAGATTGGGCAGCGTCCACGGGTTGAGCGGTTCGCCCTTCCGGGTCTGCCGGGGAGGCGGGCCGCTGCGGTCGAGGCCGAAGAGGCGCCGCACCCGGCCGCGCCCGAACGGGGCGCTGTCAGTCATCGATGCCCCGGAGGAGGGCCTCGGCCTGGGCGGCGGCCTCCCCCACGGGCAGCTTGTGCTCGGCGCCGCCGGCGCGCTCGCTTGCCTCGACCACGCCCTCGGCCAGGCCGCGGCGGCCGACGACGATCCGCAAGGGGCAGCCGAGCAGCTCGGCGTCGGTCAGCTTCTCCCCGGCTCCCGCGTCGCGGTCGTCGTACAGCACCTCGATACCGGCGCTCAGCAGCTCCTCGCACAGGGTGTCCGCCGCGTCGCGCTCCTCCTCCCCCGCTTTCGCCAGCGAGACGAGGTGAACTTGCCAGGGAGTGAGCGCCCGCGGCCAGACGATGCCGCGCTCGTCGGCGCCCTGCTCGATCGCGGCCGCGACGATCCGGGCCGGGCCGATCCCGTAGCTGCCCATCACGATCGGCCGCTCCGTTCCCGACTCGTCGAGGTAGGTAGCGCCGAGCGGCTCGGAGTAGCGCGTGCCGAGCTTGAAGATGTTGCCGACCTCGATCGCCGGTTCGATCTCGATCGTGCCACCGCCCGGCGCGGTGTCGCCGGCCTCGACTGTGCGTACATCCATCTCGTAGGACTCGAAGTCGCGCGAGGGGTCGATGCCGCGCAGGTGGGTGTTCGGCTTGTTGGCGCCGGAGACGTAGGAATTGCCGCTCAGCGCCGCGTCCTTGATGATCGGCAGGCCGCTGCCGACCGGGCCGAGGTAACCGACCGGGCCGAGCTGGTCCTCGATCTCCTCGGCACTGGCCTGGCGGAAGTCGGTTTTCATCCCGTTGCGCAGCTTGATCTCGTTCAGCCGGTGATCGCCGCGCAGCAGTATCAAGACCATTCCCCGGCCCTCGACGATGATCGGCAGCGTCTTGATGAAGGCGCCGTGCCGCAAGCCGAGGTGCCCGGCCACCTCCTCGACCTTGGTCAGGCCGGGCGTGTCGACCTCCTCCGGCACCTCCAGGGGCGGCGGCAGCTCGACCGGCTGCGCCTCCGCCGAGGCGACCTCGACGTTGGCGGCGTAGCCGGGCGCGAGGGCGACCTCGTTCTCGCCGGCCGCGCAGGGCGCCATGTACTCGTGGGCGCCGGAGCCGCCCATCATCCCGACGTCGGACTCGACCCGGTACCAGCGCAGCCCGCTGCGGTCGAAGATCCGCGCGTACGCCTCGCTCTGCAACTCGTAGGAGCGCTCCAGCCCCTCCTCGTCGCGGTCGAAGGAGTAGGCGTCCTTCATCGTGAACTCGCGCGTGCGCAGGACCCCCGCCCGCGGCCGCGGCTCGTCGCGCTCCTTGGTCTGGAGGTGGTACAGCATCAGCGGCAGGTCGCGGTACGAACGCACCTCGCGAGAGACGTGATCGGTGACGCACTCCTCATGCGTCATCGCCAGCACCATCGGCGACCCCTTGCGGTCCTCCAGCTTGAACAGCTCGTCGATCGAGTACCGCCCGGTCTTCTCCCAGTTCGCCGCAGGCTGCAGAACCGGCATCAGCATCTCCTGACACCCGATCCCAGCCATCTCCTCCCGAAGAATCGCTTCCACCTTCCGATGCACCCGCCACCCAGCCGGCAGATATGACCACAGCCCCGCCCCAACCTGCCGAATCAACCCAGCCCTGACCATCAGCTTGTGAGAGAGCGCCTCGGCGTCGGCCGGCGCATCCTTCAGGGTTGGCAGGAATGCCTGGCTGAATCGAGTCACCCCGGAAACTTATCCCGCTCCTCGGGCGGGTGGCGCGGTGGCGGGGGTCCCCCATAGCAGAGGACGCCGAAGGCGTCCGAGCACATGGGGGAGGGCCGCCGCGACAGGACCCGCCCGCGCTTTAGCGACCGCAGGGGGTGGTGGGTCCCCTGCCGCGACAGGACCCGCCCGCGCTTTAGCGACCGCAGGGGGTGGTGGGTCCCCTGCGGCGACAGGACCCGCCGCGCCGGAACGGCCGGCTACTCGGCGTACAGCCCCTCGATCTCCTCCGTGTACCGATGTTCGATCGGCCGCCGTTTCAGCTTCATCGTCGGCGTCAGCTCGACCCCGCCCGGCTGCCAGTCGGTCGGCAGCAGCTTGAACTTCTTCACCTGCTCCACCCGGGACAGTCGGGCGTTGCCCCGCTCGACCCCGGCGCCGACCTCCGCCAGCACCGCCGACTCGGTGGCAAGCCCCTCCAACGCAGAGGCCTCGATCCCGTTCTGCGCGGCAAAGGCGGGTGCCGCGTCGGGGTCGAGCACGACCAGCGCCACGTTGTAGGGGCGGTTGTCGCCGACCACGCAGACCTGCCCGATCAGCGGGCTCGACGCCTTGATCTTCGCCTCGATGTTCGCCGGCGACATGTTCTTGCCGGCCGAGTTGATGATCAACTCCTTCTTGCGGTCGACGATGCGCAGGTAGCCGTCCTCGTCGAGCTCGCCCACGTCGCCGGTGTGCAGCCAACCCTCGGCGTCGATCGCCTCCGCGGTCTTCTCGGGGTCGTTGCGGTACCCGGTCATCAGGACCGCCCCGCGCAGCAGCACCTCGCCGTCCTCGGCGAGCTTCAGCTCTATTCCCGGAGCCGGTGGGCCGACCGTGCCGATCTTGATCCGCTCCGGCGGGTTGCAGGTGCCGGCCGCGCAACTCTCCGAGAGGCCCCAGAGCTCGGCCAGGGGGACGCCGATCGCGTGGAAGAACTCGATCACCTCGCGCGGCGTCGGCGCGGCGCCGACGTTTACGGCCTCGATCTCGTCGAGGCCGACCCGCTCGCGCAGTTTGGAGAGCACCAGCGCGTCCGCTTGGGCGTATTCCTCGGCCAGCTCTGCGGGGACCGGTCCACCGCCCTGTTCGGCCTCGACCTTGCGCATCCCCACGTCCAGCGCCCACTCCACCGCCTTCTTGCGATTCTCGTCGGGCTCGGCCTCGACCCCGATCTCCATCGCCGCCTTCAGCTTCTCCCAGATCCGCGGCACGGCGAAGAACCAGGTCGGTCGCACTTCGGCCAGGTAGGCGGCCACCTGGCGCGGATCGGGGCAGCAGGTGGTGGTGACGCCGTGCACCATCGGCATGTAGTGGGTGACGTTGCGCTCGGCGACGTGGGCCATCGGCAGCCAGGAGATCAGCCGGCCGCCCTCGGGGAAGGGGATCAGCTCGTTGAAGGAGCGGGCCGCTGCCAGCAGGCTGCCGTGGGTGAGCTGCACCCCCTTCGGCGGGCCTGTCGTCCCCGAGGTGTAGATCAGCGTCACCAGGTCGTCCGGCTCGACCTCCCGCCAGGCAGCTTCGAAGTCGAACTCCTCCTCGCCCATCGCTTCCAGCTCCGCAAGGGAGATCGTGCCGTCGCGAGCGTCGCCGTCGACGACCACGACGTGCTCGAGCGCCGGTGCCCCGGCGCCTGCCTCCAGCACCGTGTCGAGGAAGGCGGCCTCGGTGAACAGGACCCGGTTGGCCGCGTCGCCGATTACGTACCCGATCTGTTCGACCGTGGAGGTGTTGTAGATCGAGAACGGCGTCGCGCCCAAGTGCATCGCCCCGGTGTCGGCGAAGTGGAACTCCGGCCGGTTGACGAGCATCAGGCCCACCGTGTCGCCGCGGCCGACGCCGAGCGTCGCCAGGCCCGCGGCGATCCGCCGCACCCGCTCCGCGTATTCCGACCAGGTGGCGGTGAACTCGTCCCCCTTGGTGCGGATCGCCATGCGATCGCCGTGCTCGGCGGCCGTCAGCTGGAAGGCCTCGGCAACGCTCGCCGCCTCTGTCAGGGCTCGACCGTTAACCATCTCAGGCTCGCGTGAAGCGGCGCCCCGCCGTGGGCGAGACGTCCTCGTCGAGCAGCACCCGGTCGGACTCGCCTTTTTCAGCAGCTTCGTGCTCCATCCGCGCAATCTTCTCAGGAGTCAGTTCGCCGGCGTTTTCCGCCTCGATCTTCGCCAGCCAGGCCGCGCCCTCGCGCGACTCGTTCTCGTCGAACTCCACTCCACCGCGATCGAGCGACTTGTCGATCTCTTCGAAGAGAGTGTCGACCAGCTTGGCCTGCGGGACCTTGCGCAGCGGCTTGCCGTGCGCGTAGATCAGGCCCTCGTTCTTGGCGCCGGCGATGCCGAAGTCGGCGTGGGAGGCCTCGCCGATCCCGTTCACTGCGCAGCCCAGCACGGCGACCTCGATCGGCTCGGCGTAGCTTTCCAGCCGCTGCTCGATTTCCGCCACGACGGAGTCCATGTCGAACTGGAGACGACCGCAGGTCGGGCAGGCGATCAGGACCGGGCCGCGCTCGCGCAATTGCAGCGCCTTGAGGATCTCCCAGGCGACCTTGACCTCCTCCTCCGCATGGAAGGTCGAGAGGCTGATCCGGATCGTGTCGCCGATCCCGTCGGCGAGCAGCGTGCCGAGGCCGACCGAGGACTTCAGCGACCCCGACCATTTGGTCCCCGCCTCGGTGATTCCCAGGTGCAGCGGATAGGGGATCTTCTCGGAGAGCAGGCGGTTGGCGGCGATCGTGTTCGGCACGTTCGTCGACTTGATCGAGACCTTGAAGTCCTCGAAGTCCAGCGACTCCATCAGCTCGACGAACTCGACCGCGGCCGCGACCAGCGCCTCGACCGGGCTCTCCCGCTCGAGCGCGTGTAGATGCTTGGGCAATGAGCCCGAGTTGACCCCGATCCGCATCGGCACGCCGGCGGCGGTCGCCCGCTGCGCCACCTCGGCGACCTTCTCCCGACCGCCGATGTTGCCCGGGTTGAGCCGGATGCAGTGGGCGCCTGCGTCGATCGCCTTCAGCGCCAGCGTGTGGTTGAAGTGGATGTCGGCGATCACCGGGATCGGCGACTCCTTGACGATCGTCTTCAGCGCCTCGACGTCGTCATCACGGGGCACTGCGACGCGGACGATGTCGGCTCCCGCGTCGGCGACCTTGCGGATCTGCTCCATCGTCGCCGCCAGGTTGGCGGTCTCGGTCTTGGTCATCGTCTGCACGGCGACGGGAGCGCCGCCGCCGATCGGCACGCCGCCGACGAATATCTGGCGTTTTGATGCCATATGCGAAGGGTATCCGGGTGGCGCCGCTCGCCCAGTTACCGGACGTCGAATCCCTCGCCGTTGAGACGCCCGATGTCGTTGGTCAGGCCGATGAACATGAGGATCACGACGAGCATGAAGCCGATCGCCGTGGCCCGCTCCATCACCTGCAGCGAGGCCGGCTTGCCGCGCAGCTTCTCGACCAGGGCCCAGAAGATGTGGCCGCCGTCCAGCGGCAGGATCGGCAGCAGGTTGATCAGGCCCAGAGAGAGGCTGACCAGGGCGAGCAGCATCAGCGAGCGGTCGACCCCCAGGTCGAGCGTTTGGTTAGCGACGTCGCTGACCCCGACGATGCCGGAGATTTCCTTGCGCTGCTCGGATTCGAAGATGCGCGAGAAGATCGAGGCGGTTTTGGTCGTCACCAGCCAAACCGTGTCCCAAGCCCGGCCGACCGCAGCGCCGATGCCGATCTCCTCCGCTTCGGTCCCGTAGGCGAAGCCGACCAGGGCCCGCCTGTTGGCCGCGTCGTACTCGGGGCTAACCGAGATCGTCCGCAACTCGCCGTTGCGGCTGATGCGCAGGGTGGCCGGCGTCGTGGCGACACAACCGTCGACCTGCTTCCCGGCACATTCGTGACCGGCAACCTGGTCGGCGAAGCGTTCGAGTCGCGCTTCGCGGTCAAGACCAGGGTAGGAGCGGCCGTCGACGGCGAGGATCTCGTCGCCCGGCTCGAGCACCATGGCGGCCGGTGAGCCGGCGCGGATCTCGCCCACCGACTGAGTCACCTGTTGCGCGTTGGTGAAGTAGACGAAGGTGAAGATGGCGAAGGCGAGGGCGATGTTGACCCCGGGGCCGGCGGCGATCACGGCGATCCGCTTCCAAACGGGCTGGCGGTAGTAGGCGCGCGGCTCGACCTCCGGCGGCACCTCCTCCTCCGGGTTCATGCCGGTGATCTTCACGTAGCCGCCGAGTGGGATCGCTTTCACCCCGTACTCGGTCTCGCCGCGCTTAAACGACCAGATCGTCGGCCCGAAGAAGAGGAAGAAGCGCTCGACCCGCATCCCGGTCGCCTTCGCCACGAAGAAGTGCCCGGCCTCGTGCAGGATGATCAGCAACGAGAAGCCGAGGAAGATCAGGAGCCAGTTCATACCCTGGCCAACCCTCCCACCTCTTCTTCGGTGCGGCGGCGGGCCTCGGCGTCGACCGCGAAGAGGTCTTCGAAGTGAGTCGGCGCCAGCGCCGGCATCGCCTCCAGGACCCGTTCGATCGCGGCGGGGATCGCGGTGAAGCCGATCTTCCCGTCGAGAAAGGCGGCGACTGCGACCTCATCGGCCGCGTTGAGGACGCAGGGCGCGGTCCCCCCCGCCCTTCCGGCCTCCAGGGCTATGCGCAGGCAGGCGAACGTCTCCAGGTCGGGCGACTCGAAGGTCAGCCGGCCGACTGCGGCGAGGTCGAGGCGCGGCACGTCGACGTCGGCGCGCTGCGGGTAGTGCAACGCGTAGGAGATCGGCACCCGCATGTCGGGGTGACCGAGATGGGCCAAGGTCGCCCCGTCGTTGAGGTCGATCAGGGAGTGGACGATCGACTGCGGGTGGACGACGACCTCGATCCGCTCAAAGGGGATGCCGAAGAGGTGGTGAGCCTCGATCGCCTCGAAGCCCTTGTTCATCAGCGTCGCCGAGTCGACCGTGATCCGCCCTCCCATACTCCAGGTCGGGTGGGCGAGCGCCTCCTCGATACTCACGCTCGCGAGGTCGGTTCGGCCGCGGAAGGGCCCGCCCGACGCGGTCAGAACCAGCCGGTCGACCGTCCCCGGAGGCTCGGCGCCGATCAGCTGGAAGAGGGCGGAATGCTCGGAGTCGACGGGGAGCAGCCGTGCCCCGGTCGCCTCGGCCAGAGCCATCGTCAGCTCGCCGCCGATCACCAGGCTCTCCTTGTTGGCGAGGGCGACGTCGACCCCCTCGCCCAGCGCGACGATCGTCGGCCCCAGGCCGGCAGCCCCGACGATCCCGTTGAGGACCAGATCGGCGCCGGAGCCGACGATCAGCTCCCGGATCCCGTCTTCGCCCGCGAGCACCTGGCCATCCCAGGCCCCACGCGCAGCCTCCGACGCCCCGGCGTCGGAAAACGCGACGGTGCCGACGCCGTGCTCGCCGGCCTGCGCAAGCACCCGCTCCCAGCTCGACCCGGCCGCCAGACCGACCACCTCGAGCTCCTTGGAGGCGGCGACGATCTCCAGCGCCTGGGTCCCGATCGACCCGGTGCTGCCCAGAATCACCAGCTTCTTCATCCACCCAGAGAATACGGAGGCGACCCTACGACTCGCGAGTCCGCGAAAACCCTTGCTGGGGACGGGTTTTCGCGGACTCGCGTCAGTAGACCAGCTGGATGGCGAGGTAGTAGCCGACTACTACGGTGAAGAAGACGGCGTCTAGGCGGTCGAGGATGCCGCCGTGGGGGCCGAAGAGGGTGCCGGTGTCCTTCTTGCCCAGGTCGCGCTTCAGCATCGACTCGAAGAGGTCGCCGACCGGGGCGATCGCCGCCACCGCCGCACCCATGATCAGGGCGTCCACGCCGGAGAGCCAGTCCTGGTAGAGACCGGCGAACCAGAAGGCCATCGTGCCGATCACGAAGCCGCCGAGGAGGCCCTCCAGCGTCTTGTTCGGCGAGAGCGTCGGCGCGATTTTGTGCGAGCCAAACATGCGGCCGGTCGCGTAGGCGCCGGTGTCGGCGGCGAAGGTGCCGACGAGGACGTCGACGAGAAGCGCGGCACCGTGGTCGGGAAGGTCGCGCAGCAGCACCGCGTGCACGAGTGGGATCCCGATCCAGACGATCCCGAGCAGGGTGACTCCCATCGACATCGTGATTCCGTCGCGATGGTGGCGGTCGACCCCGAAGGCGAAGAGCACGGGAAACGAGGCGGCGAGGATCAGCAGGACGTTGAAGGCGGTGCCGAAATGGGCGGCGAGGACCAAGGCCGGGACGGCGATGTAGGCGGCTCGCTGGATCGGGCGCATCTCCCCGGTCAGCGAGATGTACTCGCGCAGGCAGAGCACGCCGATCCCGATCATCGCCACGGTGAAGACCAGCTCTCCGGCAACGATGATCGCGATCGCGAAGATGGCCCAGGGAATGGCGAAGAGGATGCGCTTGACCGTCTCGCCGCTCCGCGCTCCCCCTCGCCGGCGGGGCTTCCGCGGCGGTCGCGGGGGCGGTTTGGGTGCCGGCTCCTCGAAGAGGTCGTCGTCGAAGAGATCCTGCATCAGACCCTCGCCCCGAAGCGGCGCTGGCGCTCCTCGAACTCTCGCAGGCACTCCTCCAGCGCCTCGCGGCCGAAGTCTGGCCAGAGCTCGTCGCGGAACACCAGCTCCGAGTAGGCGCACTGCCAGAGCAGGAAGTTGGAGATGCGCCGCTCGCCGCTGGTCCGGATCAGGAGGTCGGGATCGTGCATCTCGGGCGCGTAGAGCCGGCGGCGGAACTCCTCCTCCGAGCCACCCTCGAATCCCCGTGCCGCATCGAGGATCTCCGCCCGTCCGCCGTAGTTGAAGGCGACGAAGAGGGTGATCCGGTCGTTCGCGGCGGTCTTCTCCTCCGCCCAGTCCATGCGCTCGACCAGCTCCGGCGCGACGCCCTCCCGGCGTCCGGCGAAGCGCATCCGCACGCCCTCCGCGTCCAGCTCGGGCGTCTCGGCCTCGATCCGCTCGCCGAACATCGCCATCAACCCCGCCACCTCCTCGGCCGGGCGCGACCAGTTCTCGGTCGAGAAGGAGAAGACGGTGAGCTCCTCGATCCCCAGCTCGACGGCGTCGCGCAGGCGAGCCTTCACGGTGTCGGCACCGGCCCGGTGCCCCTCCACTGTCGGCACGCCCCGCTGCTCTGCCCAGCGCCCGTTGCCGTCGGTGATGATCGCCACGTACCGCGCGGAGGCACTCACACCTCCAGGATCTCCTCTTCCTTCCCCTTCAGGAGAGAGTCGATCTCGGCGATCGAGTCGTCGGTCTGCTTCTGCAGGGCGGCCTCGGCGCGGCGCTCGTCGTCCTCGCCCGCTTCACCCTCTTTTTTCAGCTCGCGCAGGTCGTGCATGACGTCGCGGCGGATGTTGCGAATCGCGACGCGGCCCTCCTCGGCGACGCCGTGCACCACCTTGACCATCTCGCGGCGGCGCTCCTCGGTCAGCTCGGGGACCTGCAGCCGGATCACGTTGCCGTCGTTGCTGGGCGTCAGGCCGATGTCGGACTCCTGGATCGATTTCTCGATCGCCCCGATCGAGGACTTGTCGAAGGGGGTGACGGTGAGCAGCCGGGCGTCGGAGGTCGCCACGTTGGCGAGCTGCTTGAGCGGTGTCTGGGCGCCGTAGTAGTCGACGACGATGCGGTCGAGCAGGTGCGGGGAGGCGCGGCCGGTCCGCACCGTGGCCAGTTCGCCACGGCTCGACTCGACCGACTTGCTCATACGGCCTTTCGCGTCTTCGAGCAGTTCGTCGATCAGCTCCACTGGGCCCCCGTTCTCGTCACCCGGAGGGCGCGCTGGCGACCAGCGTGCCCACCCTCTCGCCGCTGACGATCCTATCTATGTTGCCCGCGTCTCCCATGTTGAAGACGTAGATCGGCAGGTCGTTGTCCATGCAGAGCGAGAGCGCCGTCGAGTCCATCACCTTGAGCCCGCGCTCGATCGCCTCGCGGTGGCCGATCTCGGCGATGAACTCGGCGTCGGGGTTGGTCGCCGGATCGGAGTCGTAGACGCCCTCCACCCCGTTCTTCGCCATCAGGATCGCTTCGGCGTGGATCTCCAGTGCCCGCAGTGCGGCCGCGGTGTCCGTGGTGAAGAACGGGTTGCCCGTGCCGGCGGCGAAGATCACCACGCGGTCCTTCTCCAGGTGGCGCATCGCGCGGCGACGGATGTAGGGCTCGGCCACCTCCTTGACGTCGATCGCCGAGAGGACGCGGGTGTGCTCTCCCGTCCTCTCCAGGGCGTCCTGCAGCGTCAGCGCGTTGAGCACGGTCGCCAGCATCCCCATGTAGTCGCCGGTCGCCCGGTCCATCCCTTCGGCGGCGGCAGCGAGGCCGCGGTAGATGTTGCCGGCGCCGACGACTATCGCCACCTCGACCCCGCGCCCGCGGATCGCGGAAACCTGCTCGGCGATCCGCTTCACCTCGGCCGCGTCGGTGCCGTAGGAGAGGTCGCCCATCAGCGCCTCGCCCGAGAGCTTCAGGAGGATGCGTTTGAACTGGGGGTCACCGGCCATTGGGCCTCGCGAGCTTATTCGCCAACGCGGAAGTAGGCGAAGCGGGCGATGCGGATGTTCTCGCCGGTCTTGGCGGCCAGCTCCTGGCGCAGCTCCTCGATCGACTTCGAGTCGTGCTTCTCGGCGTTGACGTGGGACTGGTCGAGCAGGGCGACTTCCTTGCCCCACTTGGCGAGCTGTCCCTCGACGATCTTCTCGACGACGTTGTCGGGCTTGCCGTCCTCGCGCGCCTTCTCCTCGAAGACGCGCTTCTCGGCCTCGCGCTCGGACTCGGGGATCTCGTCCATCGTGACGTAGCGCGGCGCCATCGCCGCGACGTGGAGGGCGACCTCGTAGGCGAAGGCCTTGAAGTCCTCGTTGCGGGCGACGAAGTCGGTCTCGCACTGGACTTCGACCATCGCCCCGACCTTGTCGTTGGCGTGGATGTAGGAGGCGACGACCCCCTCGTTCGTGCCGCGCCCTTCGCGCTTGGCGGCCGAGGCCTGGCCCTTGACCCGGAGGATCTCGATCGCGCGGTCCACGTCCCCCTCGGACTCGGTCAGCGCGGCCTTGCAGTCCATCATCGCCGCCCCGGTCCGGTCCCGAAGCGCCTTCACGTCGGCAGCAGTGACGCTCATTTCCCCTCCTCAGCTTTCTCCCGGAAGCCTTCTCCTCGGCGGTGGGCTCAGCAGCTTTCTCCTCCGCAGCAGGCTCCTCAGCCTTCTTCTCCTCAGGAGCTTTCTCGGGCTCCGCAGCCTTCTCCGCCTGGGCAGGAGCTTTCTCCACCTCGGGGGCTTTCTCAGCCGCCTCAGGCTTAGCCGCTTCCTCTGCGGGTGGCGTGGGGCTGGGGGCCTCGTCCGCAGCCTGCGAGGACGAGGCCGCCTGCCCCGCGACAGGACCCGCAGCCGGTGCGGTCGGGGCTGCAGTCGGAGCCGCCGGTGCCTGAGCCGGAGCACTGGGAGCAGGAGCCTTGGCAGCAGCCTGCGCCGCCTCGGCCTGCTTGGCAACCTGCGCCTCCGCCTCGGCTTTCTGAGCAGCCTCCTCCGCGGCGATCCGCGCTTTCTCTTCTTCCTCGCGCTTCTTGCGCTCTTCCTCTTCCTTCTTTCGCCGCTCCATTTCCTCGGCGATACGGCGCTCCTCTTTGACCCTCCAGGAGCTGGCGCCCTCGTCGACCGCACTGCCGATCGTGCCGATCACCAGCTCGCAGGAGCGGATCGCGTCGTCGTTGCCGGGGATCACATAGTCGATCGGGGTCGGATCGCAGTTGGTGTCGACCAGGGCGATGATCGGGATCCGCAGGCGGGCCGCCTCGCGCACCGCGATCTCCTCGGTTTTGAGGTCGGTGACGAAGACCGCGTCGGGCAGGCGCTCCATGTCGCGGACCCCGCCGAGGTTGAATTCGAGCTTGGCGAGTTCCGCCTGCATGCCCATCCGCTCCTTGGTCGGCAGCAGCTCGAGCTTGCCCTCCTCGCGCCACGCGATGAGCTCGTGCAGGCGCGCGATCCTGCGCGGACATCGTGTTGAAGTTGGTCAGCAGCCCGCCCAGCCAGCGCTGGTTGACGTAGGGCATCTTGCAGCGGTTGGCCCAGTCTTCGACCGGGCCACGGGCCTGCTTCTTGGTGCCGACGAAGAGCACGGTGCCGCCGCCGCTGGCCAGCTCGCCGGCGAAGCGGCGCGCGTTCTCCAGCAGCGCCTCGGTCTGGACGAGGTCGATGATGTGGATCCCGTCCAGCTCGCCGAAGATGTAGCGGCGCATGTTCGGGTTCCAGCGACGGGTCTGGTGGCCGAAGTGGACTCCGGCCTCCAGCAGCTCTTTGAGGCCTGCCTCTGGCATGGGTGAAGCTCCTTGGGGTTGTGAGATGCGTTCCCCGCCGCCCTCGCCGGGACCCGGCGCGATGCCGGTCAGGATCCGGTTCGGCACCGACGGGGGTCGGTTTCCGAGCCGGTGGATTGTAGAGGGGCGGGGCTAGGCCGCGCGGGCCGCCTGCAGAGCGGCCTCGAGGTCCGCCGGCAGCTCGGAGGCGAAACTCAGCCGCTCACCGCTGGAGGGATGGTCGAAGGCGAGCCGGTGGGCGTGGAGGAACTGGCGCTCGAGCCCGTACTTGCGCTCGCCGCCATAGGTCGTGTCGCCCGCCAGCGGGTGACCGATCGCCGCGAAGTGGGCGCGGATCTGGTGCGTGCGGCCGGTCTCCAACTTGGCATCGAGGTAGGTCTCGGCCCCGAGCAGCTCAAGCACCTCGAAGTGCGTGCGGGCCTGGCGCGAGGCGGCACCGGAGACGGCCATGCGGTGGCGCTGACGCGAGGCACGCCCGATCGGGGCGTCGATCGTGCCGGTGCGGGAAGAAAGGCGGCCGCGCGCCAGGGCGAGGTAGACGCGTTCGACCTCGCGGCGCTGCACCGCCGCCTGCAGCGCCGCGTGGGCCTCGTCGGTGCGGGTGACGACGAGCAGGCCGCTGGTGCCCTTGTCGAGCCGGTGCACGATCCCCGGCCGCTCGGGGTCGGCTCCGCCTCCGAGCAGGTCGCCGAGCTCGTCGACCAGGGTCGGGCCGCGGTGCGAAGGCGCCGGGTGGACGACCAGGCCCGCGGGCTTGTCGACCACGGCCAGCGCCTCGTCGGCGTGGACGATCCTCAGCTTTTCGCTCATGGCTCCTGCAGGTAGGCGAGGACGAAGAGGAGAACGCCTGCGGTCACGGCGACGTCGGCGAAGTTGAAGGCGGGCCAGGCGCCGATCTGGATGTAGTCGGTCACGGCGTCGGCACGGACCCGGTCGACGAGGTTGCCGAGGGCGCCTCCGGCGAGCAGCCCCACGGCGATCCACATCCCCCGCCGGGTCGGGTCCCGCGAGAAGACGACGCCGATCGCAATCAGCGCCAAGATGGGAAGCGTCACCAGGAGAGCACCCCCGCCGCTGGCCAGGCCGAAGGCGATTCCGGTGTTGTGCGAGAGCGTCAGTTCCACCGGGCCGAGGACGTCGACGTCCTCGCCGGGCACGAGCTTGGCCTCGACCACGGCCTTCGCGGCCTGGTCGAGGGCGAGGACCAGGCCGGCAAGCGCGCCGGCAAGGCCCCAGGCGCGGGCGCGGGGGGCGGTCACCCTTCGATCAGGCCGACGACGATCGCGCGCACGATGAAGAGCGCGATCACGCCGACGATCGGGCTCAGGTCGAGCGCGAAGCCGCCACCGCCGAGAGGCGGCAGGAAGCGCCGGAAGAAGCTCAGGTAGGGATCGGTGGTCTCTTTGATGAAGTCGAGAGTCGCCCGCAGCGGCCGGTTGTAGGGCATGCGCGGCACCCAGGAGATCAGCACGTTGAGGAAGATCAGGATGATGTAGACGAGGAACAGCGCGCTGACGTACGCGGCTATGTCGCTGCGGGCGAGCGCGAGGAGAGTCATCCGCGCATCCTCTCCAGCGAAGCCTTCACTGCGGCTTCGAAGGCCTCACGGGCACCTTCGCGGTCAAGCGCCTCCAGCCCCGCCTCGGTGCTGCCCCCGGGAGAGGCCACGGCCTGCCGCACATCCGCCGGGTGGCGGGCCCGCAGCAGCTCCGCCGTCCCCGCGGTGGTCTCCACCACCAGCTCCCTCGCCAGCTCCTCGTCCAGCCCGTCGGCCGCACCGGCATCGGCTATCGCCTCGACCGCGAGCGCGAGGTAGGCGGGAGCGCACCCCATCACCGCCGTGGCGGCGTCGAACTGGGAGTCCGGCAGGTCGACCACATGGCCCAGGATCCCGAGCATCTCGCGGAGGGCCGGGTCGGGATCGCCCGCCAGGCAGAGCACACCCTTGCGTACCTCCACGCCGAGGTTCGGCATCAGCCGAACGACCTCGGCTCGCGGGAAAGCCGTCGACACCTTCTCCAGGGAAGTTGCCCCGAGCAGGGAGACGACCGCCTTCGCATCGCCCAGCTCGGCCGCGGCGGCACCAAGCGCCGCCGGCTTCACGGCCAGCACGACGACGTCCGCGCGTTCCGCCAGCTCGCGGTTCGTGGCGAGAGCCTCCCCACCGACCTCGGCGGCCAGCTCGGCGGCTCGACCGGAGCCGCCGTCGGTGAAGACCATCGCCTCCACCGCGCCGCGCAATCCACGCGCCATTGCGGCGGCCATGCTGCCCGAGCCGACGAATCCGACGATCATCGCCCGGGAGACTAGTCGCAGCTAGGACTGGTTGAAGAAGCCTTTGTCGAGGAGACGCGCCTTCTCCTCGGCGGAGACCTCGACATTGCGCGGCGTCAGCAGGAAGATCTTCTCGGCGATCCGCTGCATGCCGCCGTCGAGCGAGTAGGTGAGGCCCGAGCAGAAGTCGATCATCCGCTTGGAGAGCTCGTGGTCGGTCGTCTGCAGGTTGAGGATCACCGGCACCGAGCGCTTGAACTGGTCGGCGACCTGCTGGGCGTCGTTGAAGTTACGGGGGATGACGAGGTGGACCTGGACGTCGGAGTCGCCGTTGGAGACAGGCCGCAGCGTGCGCGTGCGCGACGCCGCGATCGGCTCGTCGTCGGAGAAGATGTCGTCGATCTCGTCCCGACGGGAGCGCCTGGAGGTGGGCAGGCGGCGCACCTGGCTCGAGTCACGACGGCCCTCGGCCTCTTCGGCGCCCGTCTCCGGCTCGAAATCGTCTTCGTATTCGGGGCCGTAGTCGTGGTCCTCGGCAAGGCCGAAGTAGACCAGCGCTCTATGCCATGTATCGCGTAGGGCCATGGTTATCGCGTGTTTCGGCCTTCACAGGTCGATTCCTTTACTGATTATGGCTTACTTGGCGCTGTGCCCGCGGGTCCTGTCGCTGCAGGGGACCCACCGCCCCTTCCGGTCGCTAAAGCGTCCTCAGGGGCGGTCCCCCCTACAGCGCCACCCGCGGGAGATGCGTCTAGATGTAGAGCGCTGTGCCCAGGCGGATGATGGTCGCCCCCTCCTCTGCAGCAACCTGCCAGTCCTGAGAGGTGCCCATGGAGAGGCGCTCGAGGTTGTGTTGAGCTGCCAGGTCCCGGAGGCGGGCGAAGTATGGCCTGGAGTTTTCGGGGTCTGTGCTGAACGGGGGCATCGTCATTAGTCCGGCGACGCGGACGGGGCAGCGCTCTATGAAGGCGGGTAGCTCGTCCGGGCCCACTCCGCTCTTGCCCTCCTCGCCGGCTACGTTGACCTCTACCAGGACCTCGGTGGCGGGGTCGCCGTGGCGGCCGAGCTGCTCCAGGGCAGAGTCGGTGGCGACCGAGTGGATCAGCCGGCAGGCTGGCAACAGCTGCTTCACCTTGCGGCTCTGCAGGTTGCCGATGAAGTCCCACTCGAAAGCGTCGCCCCAGCGCTCGTGCTTGGCTGCCAGGTCTTGCTGGCGGTTCTCGCCGACGAGCTCCACCCCGGCCTCGGCGAGCGCTCCCATCTCCTCCAGGGACACGTACTTGGTGGCAGCGAGGATCTCCACCCCGGGCCCGGCGATCTCCCGCGCCCGCTCCAGGTTGGCGGCGATCTTCGCCGCGTCGAGCCCGTGGATCAGCCCGGGCACGTCAGGCCGCCTCGCCGTCGAGCCAGACGAGACCGGCCTGACGCCTCGGGTCGCCGTCGCGTCGGTGTGAGAAGAAGAGGTCGGGCTCGCAACAGGTGCAGAGGTCCGCGGACTCCACCTCTTCGACCCCCGCCTCGCGCAGCTGCCGCCGCGCCTCGCGCCAGAGGTCGACCTCGTAGCAACAGGGACCGATGCCGGGGCCGATTGCCGCAGCGGTCGCGCGCACAGCGAGGGCGCCACGGATGGCGATCTCACTTTCCAGGCCCCGCCGGCCGCAGTGCAGGATCGCCGCGCCCTCCGGTCCGGCAACCGCAATCGGAAGGCAGTCGGCGCCGAAGACGAGGCCGACGGTCCCGGGGTCGGCGATCACGTGCCCGTCGGCCTCGGCGGAGACCTCGCCATGGCCGTGGAAGATTAGGTCGGTGCCGTGGACCTGGCAGGCGTTGACGATCCCGCCGGGATCGACCCCAAGAGCCGCCAGCGGCGCAAGGCTCTCTTTCGCCGAGCCGAGCGTGCGCGTCGTGAAGGCCGCGGTGGCCCCGGGCAGGCGCGCCTCCAGCCAACGCCCTCCGTCCTTTTCACGCCACTCCATTGCCGCCTCCGGCCGCCTCCAGGGCCACGGCCAGCTCCTGCTCCCGCCCGGAGACCTCGCCGTCGAGCTTGCGCCGCAGGGCCTCCCGCAGGCCGCGGCCGAGGGCCGGGCCCTCGGGAACGCCGGCCGTCATCAAGTCCGAGCCGTCGATCTCGAGGGCCACCACGCGCCACTCGGCCAGGTAGCGGTCAAGCCACTCGGCGCCCAGCGCCCGGGCGAGGACCAACTCGACCGGGCTACGGCTCTCTGCCAATTCCACCCCTTCCGAGGGCCGTTCGGGTCGCTCCCGTGCAAGCGCCTCCTCTCCGTCGGCGGGCCCCAACGCCGCCATGAGCAGCGAGCGTGGGCGGGGCGCGACTTCACTCCAGGGCCCTGAGCCAAGCAGCTCCGCTGCGCTGCGCGCCAGCTCCACTCCGCCCGGTCGCAGCTCGACCAGCCCCCACTCCGCGAGCAGGGCGAAGGCACGAGGTGCCTCCTCCTCCGCCGCGAGCCGAAGCAGCTCGGCCTCCCGCCGATCGCCGGAGACGGTGCCGAGGTCCGCTCCGCGCAGGAGCTCCTCGGTCTCCGGCTCGGGCGCGAAGCCGAAGCGCGCCGCATACCTCGCCGCCCGGATCGCGCGGGTCGGGTCGTCCACGAAGGAGCGTGGGTGGAGGACCCGCAACACCCCCGCCTCGAGGTCCTCGCGACCGCCGTGCGGGTCGATCAGGCGCGACTCTCCCCGCAGCGGGATCGCCATCGCGTTGATCGTGAAGTCGCGCCGGGCCAGATCGGCCTCGACGTGCTCCGCCGGCTCGACGACCGGCAGCGCGCCCGGCTGCGGGTAGCTCTCCGCGCGGGCGCTGGCAATGTCGACCTCGTGCCCGTCCAGCTTCACCTTCGCCGTTGAGAAGCGCTCATGCGAGACGACCTCGGCGCCGAGCAGTCCCGCGAGGGCGGCGGCGTCGCCCTCGACGACGAGGTCGATGTCGGCGCGGCCGCGCCCGAGCAGCAGGTCCCGCACCGCACCGCCGACCAAGTAGACGGGCTCGGTCGCGACCTCGCTGACGACGTCGAGCTCGGGGTGGACGTGGGCAAGCGCCTCGGCGAGGCCCCCGCTGGGCTCCCCTTGCATCAGAGCCGAACCGGGATGCCGTCGGCGGCGAGGCGCTCCTTCGCATCGTGCACGCGGAAGGTGCCGTAGTGGAAGATCGAGGCACAGAGGACGGCGTCGGCTCCACCGTCGGCGATCGCCTCGCTCAGGTGCTCGAGCGTGCCGGCTCCGCCCGAAGCGATCACCGGAACCGAGACGGCGTCGGCGACAGCACGGGTCAGCTCGATGTCGTAGCCGTCGTTGGTGCCGTCGCGGTCCATGCTGGTCAGCAACACCTCGCCGGCCCCAAGCTCCACCGCCTCCCGCGCCCACCCGACCGCGTCTCGCCCGTCGACCTTCTTCCGGCCCCCGTTGACATAGACGCCCCAGCTCTCGCCTTCGCGCTTGGCGTCGATCGCAATCACGACGCACTGGGCTCCGAAGTGGTCGGCCAGCTCGCTCAGCAGCTCGGGACGCGCCAGCGCCGAGGAGTTGACCGAGACCTTGTCGGCGCCGGCGTCGAGCACCGCCTGGGCGTCGGGCACCGAGCGGATCCCGCCGCCGATCGTGAAGGGGATGAAGACGTTGTCGGCGGTACGCCGTGCCAGCTCGACGATCGTCTCGCGCTTCTCGTGCGAGGCGGTGATGTCGAGGAAGACCAGCTCGTCGGCGCCCTCGGCGTCGTAGCGCTCCGCCAGCTCGACCGGGTCGCCGGCGTCGCGCAGGCCGACGAAGTTGGTGCCCTTGACCACGCGACCGGCGTCGACGTCGAGGCAGGGAATAACTCGCTTCAAAACCATCGCTACAGCCTAAGCCTCCTGCTGACTTCGTCTTTAGGGGGCGTATAGCGCCACAAAACACGAAGTCAGCGATCAGCGGAGGGCGGTAATGGCCTCGGCGACGGTGAACTTGCGCTCGTAGAGGGCTCGGCCGACTATGGCGCCCTCTACGTTGGGAGCAGCCTCGCGGGCGAGGGACTCGAGGTGGGAGAGGTCTCCGACTCCGCCCGAGGCGATTATTTGAGCTTGGGTGGCCGCTGCGATTCGGGTCAGCTCGGCCATTGCGGGACCCTCCATCGTGCCGTCGACCTCGATTGCTGTGCAGAGGAAGCGGGCAACGCCCCGCTCACCGAGGTCCGCGACGGCGTTGGCCACATCGACGTCGCTGGCCTCGGTCCAGCCGGCCAGGGAGACCTTGCCGTCGCGGGCGTCGACGGAAACGACTACGCGGTCGCCGTGGGCCTCAAGTGCGGCGGCGAGGAGCTCAGGGTCGCGCAGTGCTGCGGTGCCGATTACGACTCGCTCCGCGCCGGCGTCCAGCACCGCCGCGACCGACGCCTCGTCGCGCAGGCCGCCGCCGACCTGGATCGGGCACTCGACCGCCGCTGCGATTCGTCCGATCGCGTCCAGGTTTCGGGGCTCCCCCGCCTTCGCCCCATCGAGGTCGACCACGTGCAGGATCTCCGCCCCTTCGCCGGCCCAGCGCTTCGCCGCGTCGACCGGGTCGGCGTCGTAGGCGGTCTCGCGCTCGTAGTCGCCCTGGGTCAGCCGCACGGCCTGGCCGCCGCGGATGTCGATCGCGGGATAGAGGATCACGCCGGGACAGAGGCGCAGATGCCGGCGAAGTTGGAGAGCAACCGCAACCCGGCGGCGCTCGACTTCTCCGGGTGGAACTGGACGCCGAAGACGTTGTCGCGCTCGGCCGCGCAGGCGAAGCGGGCCCCGTACTCCGCCGTGCCGAGAAGATCGCCGGGCTCGGGGTGCGGCGCGAAGGAGTGGACCAGGTAGAAGGGCGTCTCGGTGTCGATCCCCTCGGTGAGCCGCGACTCGCGCTCCCAGCGGACCGGAGACCAGCCGATGTGCGGGACCTTGAGCCCGGGCGCGTCGAGCTCTGCCACCCCGCCCGCCAGCAGGCCGAGGCCCTCCGCCCCGCCCAACTCCGTGGTCGAGTCGAAGAGCAGCTGCAGGCCCAGGCAGATCCCGAGGATCGGGACGCCGGCCTCGCGGCGCTCGGCGATCGTCTCGTCGAGCCTCCGCTCGCGCACCACGGCCATTGCCTTGGGGAAGGCGCCCACGCCGGGCAGGATCAGGCCGTCGGCGGCACGGATCGTGTCGGCGTCGCTGGCGATCGTCGCGGTCGCGCCGACGTGCTCGAGCGCCTTCTCGACCGAGCGCAGGTTGCCCATCCCGTAGTCGAGGATGCAGATCCGAGCGCTACTCATTGAGCGTTCCCTTTGTCGACGGCACGCCGCTCTCCTCGGGGTCGACGGAGACCGCCACCCGCAGGGCGCGGGCGAAGGCCTTGAAGCAGGCCTCGATCATGTGGTGGGCGTTGGTCCCGTAACGAACCGAGATGTGCAGGGTCAACTTGGCGCTGTTGGAGACGGCGCGGAAGAACTCCTCGGCGAGCTCGGTGTCGAAGCCGGCGATCGAGGTCGTCGGCAGGTCGGCGTCGAAGACGCAGTGCGGACGGCCCGAGATGTCGATCGCACACTCCGCCAGGGACTCGTCCATCGGCACCACGGCCGAGCCGTAGCGCCGGATCCCCGCCCGGTCGCCGAGCGCCTCGTCGAGCGCCTGTCCGAGCACGATGCCGACGTCCTCCACCGTGTGGTGGGCACCGGTCTCCAGATCGCCGTTCGCCTCGACCTTCAGCCCCAGCCGCCCGTGGCGGGCGAGCAGGTCGAGCATGTGGTCGAGGAACCCGACCCCCGTGGCCGAGCTCGACTCGCCCCCGTCGAGGTCGAGGGAGAGCTTGATCTGCGTCTCAGCCGTGCTGCGCTCTTTCGTTGCTGTTCTGCTCATTTCTCAGTCCTAATCATCGCCGACTCGCCATGGACGGGGAATCCCTCGGCCCGGGCAAGCCGGTCGACGTGTGGAGCAAGCTTCGCCGCGGCGTCGGCGGGAACCTTCACAGTCGAGATCTTGCGGCGGAAGACGTCTGGGCCGAGCGGTCCCGAGAAGCGGCCGGCGCTTTCAGTGGGGAGCACGTGGTTGGAGCCGGCCACGTAGTCACCGAACGCCGTCGCTGCGTGACGGCCGGCAAAGACGCAGCCGGCTGCTGTGACGCGGTCGGCGAGGAGCACGGCGTCCTCCTCCATCAGCTGAAGGTGCTCGGGGGCGAAGGCATTGGCTAGGTCGATCGCGTCGCTCAGATCGGGCACTTGGACCAAGGCCAGCGGGACATCTCCAACACCGGGGCGCTCACTCGCGACTCGCTCGGTTGCCGCACCCACCGCTTCCAGCACCGCCTCCTCCACGGCAACGGCGACCAGTGCCCCCTCTCCCCCATGCTCGGCCTGGGCACAGAGGTCGAGTGCCGCCCACTCAGGATCGGTGTCATGGCCGGCTACCAGCATCAACTCGGAGGGACCGGCATAGGAGTCGATGCCAACGATCCCGTAGACCCTCCGCTTGGCCTCTTGGACCCAATCATTCCCAGGGCCTGCAATAACGCTGACGAACTCGATCGTCTCGGTCCCGTAGGCAAGAGCAAAAATTGCCTGCGCACCGCCCATTGCGTAAACCTCACTGACCCCACAAAGCGCAGCAGCAGCAAGAACAACGTCATTGACCTTGCCATTCGGATCAGGAGGTGTCGCCAGTGCAATGCGGGCAACACCGGCTGTCTGCGCCGGGATTGCGCACATGAGGACACTGGATGGATACGCAGCCCGGCCCCCAGGTGCATAGATCCCCGCTGCCCTCACGGGTACATCCCGGATGGTGACCGATTGCCCTTGCGGCAGTTCAACGGTTCTCGATTCAGTGTTGACTTGGGATTCCGCCACCGCCCGGATGTTTGACGCTGCAACCTCCATCGTTTCCCGTAGAGCCGGATCGATCCTCGACAGTGCGGCGGCAACCTCTTCGGGCGCTATTTGCAGAGATGTGAGAGCAACCTCGGTGGCGTCCAAGCGAGCGGTCAGCTCCAAAATCGCCTTGTCTCGGTTTTGACCCCTACAAGCTCGTTCGATCTCATCGAGAGTGTCATCAAGTTGCGGATTGAGCTGACTGCTCGTCGCCCAGACACGAACCTCCGAGGCAGTGTCCTTCCCTCCGCGCCACTCGAAGCGCCGCACCCTCATCCCGCCATCGCCTCCCGCAGCTTCGCCGTCAAGTCGTCCACCTCGGCGGCCCGCAGCTTGTGCGCGACCCGGTTGGCGACGAACCTCGCCGTGCACTCGAGGATCTCCTCGCGGACCTCGAGGTCGTTCTCCTTCAGGGTGCGGCCGGTGGCGACGAGGTCGACGATGCCGTCGGCGAGGCCGATCAGGGGCGCCAGCTCGATCGAACCCTTGACCTCGATCACCTCGACCTGGCGCCCGGTCGACTCGAAGTGGCGTTCGGCCGTGCGCGGGTACTTGGTCGCGATCCGCATCATCCCCAGGCGGCGCTGGGACTCCCCCAGGCTCTCGTCCCCCTTGCGCGCGGCGAGAACCATGCGGCAGCGGCCAAAACCGAGGTCGAGCAGCTCGTAGACGACCCGGTCGGCCTGCTCGAGCAGAACGTCCTTGCCGGTGATGCCGACGTCGGCGGCGCCGGCCTCGACGTAGGTCGGCACGTCGGAGGGACGCATGGTGACCAGCGTGATGCCCTCCGTCTCGAAGATCAGCGAGCGCGACTCGCCGCGCACCTCGCTCGTGTCGATTCCGATCGCGTCGAGGGCGTCGAGCGTCTCGCCGAGCAGGGCTCCGCGCGGCACCGCCAGCTTCAGCGGGCCCTCGGCCTTGGTGTGACCCAGTCCGGCGACCTCGACGCTCACGGTCCCTCCCCCCCGCGCGCCTCCTCCATCTGGGCGACGTGCACCCGCTCCAGGTACAGGGCGAACCCCGCCGCCGGCAGGTCGAGGCCGAAGCGCTTCAGCAGGCCGTCGTAGCGGCCGCCCCCGCCGAGGACGTGGCCGATCGCCGGGTCGTAGACCTCGAGGATCGCGCCGCTGTAGTAGCCGAGGTCGCGCAGCAGCCCGAGGTCGATCTGGACGCGGTCGGCGACCCCGCGCGCCTCCAACGCCTCGAAGGTCTCGCCGATCCGGGCCGTGGCCCGCTCGACCGCCGCGCCCCCCAGCGCACGCGCCTCCTCCAGCACCTCCTTGCCGCCGCGCAGCTGCGAGAGCGCGACGCAGGTGGCGACCCGCTCGGCGTCGATCCCCTCGAGATCGGAGAGCTCGGCCTCCAGCCCGACCAAGTCATGGGCGGCGAGCCGGCCGAGCACCGAGTCGCGGGCCTCGCCCTCGACGCCCAGCTCGCTGAGCAGCTGGCGGAAGAGGTCGGAGTCGCCGAGCCCGATCACGGCGCGGTTAAGCCCGGCGGCGTCGAGCGTCGCCTCCAGCACATCCACCACCTCGGCGGTGCCCTCCGGCGCGGGCGCCCCGATCAGCTCGACCCCGGCCTGGGCGAACTCGCGCATCTGGCCGCGCTGCGGGCGCACGGCGCGGAAGGCATTGGCGAGGTAGCAGAGGCGGATCGGCGGATCGGCGCCGCCATAGCGGCTGGCGACGAGGCGGGCGATCGGCACGGTCATGTCGGAGCGCAGGGCGAGCAGGTCGCCGCGCTCGTCGAAGAAGCGGTAGGCCGAAGCGGCGGTGCGGCCGTCGCCGCGGCCCATCACCTCGTCGTACTCGATCGCCGGCGTCGATACCTCGCCGTAGCCGCGGCTCTCGAAGACCTCGATCATCGCCAGGTGCAGCCGGCGAAGCTCGCGCATCTCGTCGGGCAGCACGTCACGGGTGCCTGGGGGTATCGGGTGGATCATCCGCCGGACCTTACGAGAGCGGGCGAGAAAGCCCTGCTAGGCCGGGACCTCTGACGAGCGCCGTTCAATCTGGGCGCCGAGCGCGCGCAGGCGCTCGTCGATCTGCTCGTAGCCGCGGTCGATCTGGCGGATGTTGCCGATCTCCGAGGTGCCCTCGGCCGCAAGCGCGGCGATGAGCATGGCCATCCCGGCCCGGATGTCGGGACTCTCGACGCGTTCGCCGTGAAGCCGGCTCGGACCGCTGACGATCGCCCTGTGGGGATCGCAAAGCGTGATCCGAGCGCCCATCGCGACCAGCTTGTCGACGAAGAAGAGGCGGTTCTCGAACATCTTCTCGAAGATCAGGATCTCGCCGTCGGCCTGGGTGGCGAGGGCGAGGGCGATCGAGGTGAGGTCGGCGGGAAAGGCCGGCCAGGGACCGTCCTCGATCTTCGGGATCGCGTCGCCGAGGTCGGCCTGCACGCGCAGGCGCTGCCCGGGCGGCACGATCGCGTCGTTGCCCTCGATCTCCGAGCGCAACCCAAGGCGGCGGAACTGGCGCCGCACGTTCAGCAGGTCGGCGGGCTCGACGTTGCGGATACGCAGCTCGCCCCCGGTCGCCGCGGCAAGCGCCATGAAGCTACCGACCTCGATGTGGTCGGGGCAGATCGTGTACCTGGCACCGCCGAGCTTGTCGCGACCGTGGACGGTCATCACGTTGGAGCCGATCCCGGAGACCTCGGCCCCCATCGCGCTCAGCAGCCGGGCGAGGTCCTGCACGTGCGGCTCGCAGGCGGCATTGGAGATCGTCGTCGGGCCCGGCGTGAGGGCAGCCGCCATCAGGGCGTTCTCGGTCCCCATCACCGAGGGCTCGTCCATGAAGATGTGGCAGGGGCGCAGGCCCCCGGCCGGCGCCTTGACCTCGATCCAGCGATCGCCGGCGACCGTGGCGCCGAGGTCGGCGAAGGCGTCGAGGTGTGCGTCGAGGCGGCGACGGCCGATGAAATCGCCGCCGGGGGGCGGCATCCGTGCTTCGCCGAAGCGGGCCAGCAGCGGGCCGGCGAGCAGGAAGGAGGCGCGGATCTGCTTCGAGAGCTCCTCGTCGACTGCCATCTCGGCGACCCCGGCCGCGCAGAGGCGGATGCTGTTGTCCCCTGTCCACTCAGCCTCGACTCCGAGCTGCTCGAGCAGCGCGATCTGCGCTTCGGTGTCGCGAATGCGCGGCACGCGATCGAGCAGCAGCTCCTCCTCGGTGAGCAGGCAGGCGGCGAGGATCGGCAGGGCCGCGTTCTTGTTGCCGGCGACGGTGAGCTCGCCGGAGAGCGGCACGCCGCCCCGGATGACGAATTTCTCGCTCATGCTCGGCTAGGGTAACGACCGGCATGGGGAGAGGCTGGAAGATCCTGATCGGCGCAATCGCAGCGGTAGTCGTGCTGCTTGCGCTCAATGCGCTCAGCGTCGACCACCAGACCAAGCCGGCGAGCGTCACCGAACCCGACGGCGAGATCCTCACGCTCTCGGGCGGAGAGGTGCAGGCGATCGACCGCGGCCCCCGCGACGCCAGTCCGATCGTCCTCATCCACTGCTTCACCTGCGCGATCGACTGGTGGGACGGGATGATCCCGCTGCTCGCTCGCGACCACCGCGTCGTGGCGGTCGACCTGCTCGGCCACGGCGGTTCTGAGAAGCCGCGCTCGGGCTACTCGATTTCCAACCAGGCGGACCTGGTCGCCCAGGCGCTCGGCCGGCTCGGTGTCAGCGAGGCGGCGGTCGTCGGCCACTCTCTCGGCGGCCCGGTCACGGTCGCGCTCGCGGAACAGTCGCCCCAGTTGGTCGACAGGGCGGTGCTGATCGACAGCATCCCTGACACCACCTACGGCGACGTAGGCCTGATCGGCGAACTGCCCTTCAAGCCGGTGATCGGGCAGGCCCTCTGGCGGGTCAAGCCCGACTTCTCGATCCGCGACGGCCTCGGGATCGCCTTCGCTCCCGGGTTCTCGGTTCCCGACGCCTTCGTCGAGGACGTCAAGCGAATGACCTACAGCTCCTACTCCGGCTCGCACGATGGCTTCGACGAGTACACCGGCGAACGCTCGCTCCCCGAGCGCCTCGCCGCTCTGGGCAAGCCGGTGCTGGCGATCATGGGCGCCGAGGAGCAGATCGCCAGCGACCCGAGCGCGGCTCTGGCCGCCTACCGCAGCGCGATTCCGGATGCGCAGACCGAGCTGATGACCGGCGTGGGACACTCTCCCAACGTCGAGGCGCCGGCGAAGACCGCCGCCCTGGTCCTCGGTTTCGCCGCCCCGCCAACCGAAAAGAAAGAGGCTGCCAGGCGCCAGATGCAAGACCGCCTGCAGAATCGGGATGCCGTCCGCAGAGCGCCCTAGATTACGAACCTATGTTCGATACGACGAAGACCTCAACCACAGACCGCATCGCCGACGCCGTCGACCTGGCGATCGACTTCGCCACCTTGGGCGAGTATGGCCTCGAGCCGGTGAAACCAGCTCCGAAGCCGTGCCAGGCGCGACGCCGCGTGGGCACGATGCGCAGCAACGGCACCTGGAACGCCGCGATCGCCCGCTTCGCACCCCAGCACTCCTGAGCAGGCTAGTCGTGCCATGAGCTGGCGCGGGTGGCGAGCGGGAAAGCGATGGGCGATCGGCGGTGCGGCAGCCCTGCTGCTCGTCCTGGGGGCGATTGCCGCAGCGGGCTGGCACTTCTCCAGCGCCGTCCTGGTTCCCGAGCACAAACCCTGGTACGACCCGGTTGAGGTTGAGGCCATGGGACCCGGTCGCATAACCCTCGATCGCTCCGACGCCACCCTGAGGCCCGGCTACTACGGCCTCGTTTGGCACTCCGGACACGCAATCGTCGGACCGGTCATCCGCGAGGACGCCGACACGGTGACCCGCGAGCTGGGTGACGTGGAGGGCTACCTCGCCTCGGGCACCGAGCAGATCGGCTTCGACAGCAGCACCTACTCCGGCACTCCCGCCGAGGCGCGCGGCCTGCCCTTCTCCGAGGTCCTGGTCGAGGGAGAGCTCGGCCCTCTGCCCGCCTGGCTCGTGCCCACGAAGCCGTCACGGCAATCTGCAACCTGGGCGATAGTCGTGCACGGGATCAACGACGACCCCCAAGTCGGCCTGCGCATCCTCCCCGCCCTGCGTCGCGCTGGCCTGACCTCACTTTCGATCACCTATCGCGACGACCTCGGCGCGCCCTCAAGTCCCGACGGATTGCACCACCAGGGCCTTACCGAGTGGCGCGACCTCGAGGCAGCCGCGCACTTCGCGCTCGCCCACGGCGCCCGCCGCCTGGTGCTCGTCGGCTACTCGATGGGCGGTGCCCTGATCGGCCAGTTCATGCAGCGCTCGCCGCTAGCAAGCCGCGTCAGCGCCCTGGTCCTCGACGCCCCCGCCCTGGACTGGAACGCCATCCTCGAGTTCAACGCAGAGCGCATGGGCTACCCCGCATTCGCCGCCCTTCCCGTCAAGTGGGCCATTGACATCCGCATCAACCCAGACTGGAACAGCCTCGACGCCCTCCAGCACACCGAGGATTTCCACCTCCCCATCCTGCTCTTCCACGGCGATGACGACGACGTGGTCCCGATAGAGACCAGCGAGGAATTCGCCACCGAGCTACCCAACTGGGTGACCTACTACACAGTGCCGGAGGCCGGCCATACGCAGAGCTGGAACGTCGACCCCGGGCTCTACGAGCGACGCCTCGAGCGCTTCCTGGCCAGATCCCTCGCGGTCCGCGACGAAGTTAGGCGCGGAAGCGAGGCGTCCGAGTAGCAAGCGATTCGCCGCCGGCGAGAGGCGCCGCGTAGCAGCGCTACGCAAGCCGCTCGACGGGGGCGCAGCGCGCCGCCAATCGGACGCCGCAGCCCGCGACCAACTTCGTCGCGGACCGCTACTAAGAAGAACCGGCGGCGACCTACTCTCCCAGGAGGTTGCCCTCCAAGTACCATCGGCGCTGAGAGGCTTAACTGCTCTGTTCGGAATGGGAAGAGGTGTCTCCCTCTCGCTATGAACCACCGGAATTTTGCGAGACCGCCCCGGTGGAGCTTGAAAACCGCACAAGGCCGCAATGGGTAAGTAATAAAAACATCCGTCAAGCCCTCGAACCATTAGTACCGGTCGGCTGAGCACATTGCTGCGCTTGCACCGCCGGCCTATCAACCTGGTGGTCTACCAGGGGTCTTACTCCCTCAAGGGGATGGGAGAGTTCATCTCGAGGACGGCTTCCCGCTTAGATGCCTTCAGCGGTTATCCGTTCCGTGCGTAGCTAACCTGCGATGCCCCTGGCGGGACAACAGATACACCAGCGGCACGTTCATCCCGGTCCTCTCGTACTAGGGATGACTCCCCTCAACTCTCCAACGCCCACAGCAGATAGGGACCGAACTGTCTCACGACGTTCTGAACCCAGCTCGCGTACCGCTTTAATGGGCGAACAGCCCAACCCTTGGGACCTACTCCAGCCCCAGGATGCGACGAGCCGACATCGAGGTGCCAAACCGTTTCGTCGATGTGGACTCTTGGAAACGATAAGCCTGTTATCCCCGGAGTACCTTTTATCCGTTGAGCGACGGCGCTTCCACTTGCTACCGCCGGATCACTAAGCCCAACTTTCGTTCCTGCTCGACCCGTCGGTCTCGCAGTCAAGCTCCCTTGTTGCCTTTACACTCTACGCACGATTTCCAACCGTGCTGAGGGAACCTTTGGGCGCCTCCGTTACACTTTAGGAGGCGACCGCCCCAGTCAAACTGCCCACCTGACACTGTTCACCACCCGGATCACGGCATGGTGTTAGAAGCCCAGACTACCAAGGGTGGTATCTCAAGGGTGACTCCCCAGTAGCCAAAGCCACTGGTTCACAGTCTCCCACCTATCCTGAGCGAGATACCCCAGACTCCAATATCAAGTTGCAGTAAAGGTTCACGGGGTCTTTCCGTCTAGCTGCGGGTACTCGGCATCTTCACCGAGACTTTAATTTCACCGAGCCTCTCGTTGAGACAGCGTCCAAGTCGTTACGCCATTCGTGCAGGTCGGAACTTACCCGACAAGGAATTTCGCTACCTTAGGACCGTTATAGTTACGGCCGCCGTTTACCGGGGCTTAGCTTCATTGCTTCGCGCCGAAGCGCTAACAAGTCCGCGTAACCTTCCGGCACCGGGCAGGCGTCAGCCCCTATACGTCGTCTTGCGACTTAGCAGAGGCCTGTGTTTTTGGTAAACAGTCGCTTGGACCAATTCACTGCGGCCCCCTCAGGCTCCCTCCGTATGGAGTTCACCCTACCGGGGCGTCCCTTCTCCCGAAGTTACGGGACGATTTTGCCGAGTTCCTTAACGAGAGTTAGCTCGCTCACCTCAGTATGTTCTACTTGTCCACCTGTGTCGGTTATCGGTACGGGCACGCGAATCCTGCCTAGAGGATTTTCTCGGAGGCATGGGATCGGGGACTCGCCGGCGGTCAAGCCAGCTGGCATCGCACCTCGCGTCAAAACGCCGCTGCGGATTTCCCTACAGCGACTGGCTACGTGCTTGCCCCAGGACGACCATCGCCTGGGTTCCCTTACCCTTCCCCGTCCCCCCATCGGTCATAACGGAATCGACGTGGTACAGGAATATCAACCTGTTGGCCATCGGCTACGCCTTTCGGCCTCGCCTTAGGTCCCGACTAACCCTGGGCAGACGAACTTTACCCAGGAAACCTTGGACAATCGGTGGAGGGGAGTCTCACCCCTCTTTCGTTACTCATGCCGGCATTCTCACTTCCAGCCGCTCCACGGAGGCTTACGCATCCGCTTCTCGCAACTGGAACGCTCTCCTACCGCGTGTAGAGCCCGCAGGCCTACACACCCATAGCTTCGGTGACTAGCTTGAGCCCCGTTGAATTCTCCGCGCCCGAACACTTGACCAGTGAGCTGTTACGCACTCTTTCAAGGATGGCTGCTTCTAAGCCAACCTCTTGGTTGTCTATGCACTCGGACATCGTTCACCACTTAGCTAGTACTTGGGGACCTTAGCTGATGGTCTGGGTTGTTTCCCTTTTGCGTACGAAGTTTATCCCCCGCACACTGACTGCCGAGCTAACCGTAACGGTCTTCGGAGTTTGCCTGAAGTCGGTAACCTGGTAGGGCCCCTAGTCCAAACAGTGCTCTACGGCCGAAACGCAAACACTCGACGCTATACCTAAATATATTTCGGAGAGAACCAGATATCTCTGAGCTTGATTAGCCTTTCACTCCGATCCACAGGTCATCCGCCCAGTTTTCAACCTAGGTCGGTTCGGCCCTCCACGAGGTCTTACCCCCGCTTCAGCCTGCCCATGGATAGCTCGCTCAGTTTCGGGTCTACCGCCAATGACTGTGTCGCCCTATTCAGACTCGCTTTCGCTACGGCTCCGCTCATCGCTTAACCTTGCCACTGACGAGTAACTCGCCGGCTCGTGATGCAAAAAGCACGCCGTCACACCCGAAGGTGCTCCGACCACTTGTAGGCTTACGGTTTCAGGTACTATTTCACTCCCCTTCAGGGGTGCTTTTCACCTTTCCCTCACGGTACTAGTTCACTATCGGTCACCAGGGAGTACTTAGCCTTGGAGGGTGGTCCCCCCAGGTTCAGACCGCGTTTCACGGGTGCGGTCTTACTCAGGAACGTCAATCAGCAGATCAGTATGCTTTCACCTACGGGACGATTGCCCTCTGTGGTGCGAGGTTCCACTCGCTTCGGCTAACACCTGATTTTGTAACTGCTGCCGAGCCAGGCACGGCTCGGGCATGACGCCCTACAACCCCCGACAGGCAACGCGTGCCCGCTTACACCTGTCAGGTTTGGGCTGATCCCTTTTCGCTCGCCACTACTAAGGGAGTCTCGGTTGATTTCTTTTCCTCGGGGTACTTAGATGTTTCAGTTCCCCCGGTTACCCTCCTGTGGCTATGTATTCACCACAGGATGCCGCCGCATTACCGGCGACGGGTTTTCCCATTCGGAGATCCGCGGGTCAAAGGCTGTTCAGCGCCTCACCGCGGCTTATCGCAGCCGTCCACGTCCTTCATCGACTCCTGGTGCCAAGGCATCCACCGTAAGCCCTTACTATCTTGACGGTGAGCGACCTATACACAACGTGTACAGATCGTAATTAAATTACCCTCGAAATCCGCCTAAGCGGATCTCGATATTGGCCTTGTGCAGTTTTCAAGGTCCACCGAGGCGCGCACAACGACGGACTGCCGTTGGCGGTCTCTCAAAACTGAGCAGCGTACCCAGCGCCATAGAGGCACTGGGGAGCCCGGTCGACGTTCTAGAGAAATCTCCCTAGAAAGGAGGTGATCCAGCCGCAGCTTCCGCTACGGCTACCTTGTTACGACTTCACCCCAATCACAAGTCCCACCTTCGACGGCTCCCTCCAAAAGGTTAGGCCACCGGCTTCGGGTGTTACCTGCTTTCGTGGTGTGACGGGCGGTGTGTACAAGGCCCGGGAACGTATTCACCGCGGCATTGCTGATCCGCGATTACTAGCAACTCCACCTTCATGGAGGCGAATTTCAGCCTCCAATCCGAACCGAGACGCACTTTATGGGATTCGCTCCACCTCGCGGTATTGCTGCCCTTTGTATGCGCCAATGTAGCACGTGTGTAGCCCTGGACATAAGGGGCATGATGACTTGACGTCATCCCCACCTTCCTCCGGTTTGTCACCGGCAGTCTCCTATGAGTCCCCAACTGAATGATGGCAACATAGGACAGGGGTTGCGCTCGTTGCGGGACTTAACCCAACATCTCACGACACGAGCTGACGACAGCCATGCACCACCTGTGATGGTGTCCCGAAGGAAAGCCGTGTCTCCACGGCGGTCACCAACATGTCAAGCCCAGGTAAGGTTCTTCGCGTTGCGTCGAATTAAACCACATGCTCCGCTGCTTGTGCGGGCCCCCGTCAATTCCTTTGAGTTTTAGCCTTGCGGCCGTACTCCCCAGGCGGGGCACTTAGTGCGTTAGCGACGGCACGGGAGGAGTCGACACCTCCCACACCTAGTGCCCATCGTTTACGGCGTGGACTACCAGGGTATCTAATCCTGTTCGCTCCCCACGCTTTCGCGCCTTAGCGTCAGTACCGTCCCAGCGAGCTGCCTTCGCTATTGGTGTTCCTCCTGATATCTGCGCATTCCACCGCTACACCAGGAATTCCACTCGCCTCTTCCGGACTCTAGCCCTGCAGTATCCATCGGCTTTCAAAGGTTGAGCCTTTGACTTTCACAACGGACTTACAGGGCCGCCTACGCGCGCTTTACGCCCAATGATTCCGGACAACGCTTGCTCCCTACGTATTACCGCGGCTGCTGGCACGTAGTTAGCCGGAGCTTCTTCTGGAGGTACCGTCAATCCGCACGGCTATTCACCGGCGAACCTTCGTCCCTCCTGAAAGGGGTTTACAACCCGAAGGCCGTCTTCCCCCACGCGGCGTTGCTGCGTCACGCTTTCGCGCATTGCGCAAGATTCCCCACTGCTGCCTCCCGTAGGAGTCTGGGCCGTGTCTCAGTCCCAGTGTGGCTGATCGTCCTCTCAGACCAGCTACCCATCGTTGCCTTGGTAGGCCGTTACCCCACCAACAAGCTAATGGGCCGCGAGCCCCTCCCAATGCGGAGGCCGAAGCTTCCTTTAGCACACGGGCTTACGCCTGTGCGCCACATCCGGTATTAGCCCGAGTTTCCTCGGGTTGTCCCGGTCATCGGGGCAGGTTACTCACGTGTTACTCACCCGTTCGCGGCTTTGCCCCAGGGCAAGCCCTGGTTCGTCGCACCACTTGCATGTGTTAAGCACGCCGCCAGCGTTCGTCCTGAGCCAGGATCAAACTCTCCGTGAAGGTACTTCTTACAGAGAGCTGTCATGCCTGGCAAATTGCAAATCGCCGGGTACACATACTCGGCGACCGGCATGACGGGTAAATCAGACCACCCGGCGCGCTGGCGCACCGAGTGGATCGGGCTCAAACATCCCACGGACACGAATGTCCGCGGGGTGCACGCTGCTCAGTTTTCAAAGACCGCTGCGCCCCAGAGCGACGGGACTCGCCGCTCATCACGCATGGGCCAGGCACCAGGCCTTGCCCAGAGGGACGAAGGAGTATAGCGCTGCCGGCGCGCTTTGCCTAGCCCGGCTCAGGCACCGGCTCGCAGGCGGCGAAAGCGTCGCTTGCCGGCCTGCAGCACGCGCCCGTCGAGCTCTCCGGGCGCCAGATCCAGGACGCCGGCTGGGATCGGCTCGCCATCTAGCTTTGCACCCCCCTGCGAGATCAGGCGTCGCGCCTCGCTCGAGCTGATCTCAAAGGCGCTCGCCATCAACGCCGGCAGGTGGACCTCGCCCCCGTTCTCGCCCAGAAAAGGCTCCAGGTCAAGCTCCTCGACGTCGTCAGGTGTCCCTCGTTCGACGAAGAGGCGGTTGAAGTGCTCCTCGGCCGCATCCGCCGCCGCCGCGTCATGGAAGCGCTCGACGATCCCGCGCGCGAGCGCCCGCTTAGCCTCGTTCGGCGCGGTACCCTGCGGCGGCTCCGCGCCCAAGACCAGCCGGTAGTAGTCGGCCATCGCCTCGTCCGGCACCCGCATCGTCTTGCCGAACATCTCCTCAGGCTCGTCGGTGACCCCGATGTAGTTGCCGAGCGACTTGCTCATCTTCTGCACGCCGTCGGTGCCGACCAGAATCGGCATCGTCAGGACCGACTGGGGCTTCTGGTCATAGGCGGACTGGATGTCGCGGCCGAAGAGCAGGTTGAACTTCTGGTCAGTCCCCCCCAGCTCGACGTCGGCCTCGACCGCGACCGAGTCGTAACCCTGCAGCAGCGGGTAGAGCAGCTCCAGCGCTGCGATCGGCGCCCCGGCGGCGAGCCGCTTCTGGAAGTCGTCGCGCTCGATCAGGCGGGCCACGGTGGTCTGCGCCAGCAGCCCCAACAGCGCCTCGGGCGCCATCCGCAGCCACTCGCTGTTGAAGCGGACCTCGGTGCGGTCCCGGTCGAGAAGCTTGAACGCCTGCTCCTGGTAGGTCGCGGCGTTGGCCTCGATCTCCTCCGGGGAGGGCAGCGGGCGCTGCGCCGAGCGGCCGCTGGGGTCGCCGACCCGGGCTGTGAAGTCGCCGACGATGAGCACGACCTGGTGGCCTGCCTCCTGGAACTCGCGCAGCTTCTCGAGCACGACCGTGTGGCCGAGGTGGATGTCGGGCGTGGTCGGGTCGATTCCGAGCTTGACGCGCAGGGGCCGCCCGGCGGTCAGCTGCTCGGACAGCATCCCCGCCGGCAGCACGTCGACCGCGTTGCGCGTCAGGTCCGTCGCCATCACGGATCGCGCCGACCTCGCGGCGCGAAGAACCAGAGATGCACGCTTGCTCGGTCGGCGCTCAAGGCCCCAATGCTAGACTGCCGCACTCTCTTGGCGGGCGAACGCAGCAAGCCGCGCCTCAAGAAGCTACGCATCCTCTTCGTCGTGATGGGGCTTGGCGTGCTGGGGCTGGTCTCGATGGTCTTCGGGATGATGGCCGCTGTCTCCCGCGACCTGCCGGCGATCTACAACTTCGCCCAGTACAAGGAGTCCAAGAACAGCGAGGTCTACGACGCCTCGGGCGAGCCGATCGGAACGCTGACCAGCGACCAGAACAAGATCCTGCTCACCTCCGGGCAGATCTCACCCAACGTGAAGAACGCGGTGGTCTCGATCGAGGACACGCGCTTCTACGAGCACAGCGGGGTCGACTTCCAGGGCATCGGCCGCGCCCTGGTCAAGGACATCCTCAGCCAGAGTGCCGCCCAGGGCGGCTCGACGATAACCGAGCAGTTCGTCAAGAACGCGCTCGCCGCCCAGGACAGCCGCACGCTCTTCCAGAAGTTCCGCGAGGCCGCCCTGGCCTACCGCCTCGAGCGCCACTGGACCAAGGACGAAATCCTCACCCAGTACCTCAACACGATCTACTTCGGCGAGGGCGCCTACGGGATCGAGGCCGCGGCGCGCACCTACTTCGGCGAGGCGCACCCAGGCTGCGGGACCCAGAGCGAGCCGTGCGCCTCGGTGCTCGAGACCTGGGAGGCGGCAACGCTGGCGGCCATCATCGCCTCGCCCTCCGCCTATGACCCGAAGATCTACCCCGAAAACTCGCTCGGGCGGCGCAACCTCGTGCTCGAAAAGATGTACGAACAGGGCTTCATCACACGCGAGCAGCTCGCGGAAGGCCGCCAGAAGGCGCTGCCCCCACCCGACGACATCGAGCCGCCCCGGCTCGATTCCGAGGCGCCGTACTTCACCGCCTGGCTGCGCCAGCAGCTGGTCGAACGCTACGGTGCCGCCAAGGCCTTCTTCGGCGGGCTGAAGGTCAAGTCGACCCTCGATCTGCGCCTACAGGAAGCGGCCGAAGAAGCGGTCAACTCATACCTCGGCTACTCGCCCGCGACGGCGTCCGTCGTCGTGATCGAAAATAAGAACGCCGGCATCAAGGCGATGGTTGGCGGCCCCGACTTCGAGACCAAGCCGTTCAACCTCGCCACCCAGGGCCACCGCCAGCCCGGCTCCTCGATCAAGCCGTTCATCTTGCTCACCGCGCTCGAACAGGGGATCTCCCCCTACACCACGT
Organism: uncultured Solirubrobacterales bacterium; assembly: GCA_963753585.1. Classification (GTDB taxonomy): domain Bacteria; phylum Actinomycetota; class Thermoleophilia; order Solirubrobacterales; family 70-9; genus VRUE01. The sequence continues at coordinate 779,935 of CAVWCU010000001.1, forward strand.
ATGAATCAGCGGAGCAGGAATTCAGCTACGGCAAGAAAGGCCAGGAAACTTTCGTCGTCACCAACGACGAGGGCGCCTATGCCGGCGTCAGCGACATCGTCTCCGCGACCACCAACTCCGACAACTCGGTCTACGCCCAGCTGGCGCTCGAAGGGCTGAAGGGCAAGACGGTCGAGGACCGGACGCAGTCGATCGCCGCGACGATCCACAAGATGGGCTACAACGACCCGATCTCGACCAACCCGGCGATGGTGCTCGGCGGGATCGACCCCGGGGTGACGCCGATGGGCTGGACCTACGCCTACACGACCCTGGCCAACGACGGGGACCGGGTCAGCGGCACGCTGGCGCCGCGCCCCGGCAACAGCCCCGTCGCCTACACCCAGGTCACCGACCAGGACGATCAGACGATCAAGGACGGCGACAATGACTCGAAACACACCCAGGTGATCCCCGAAGACGTCGCCCGCGAAGCGAAGAGCATCCTCGAAACCGTGGTCAGCAGCGGCACCGGCGTCAACGCCGACATCGGTGCCGCCGGCCAGTGGGGCAAGACCGGCACCACGGAGGAAAACAGCGACGCCTGGTTCTGCGGGGCAACCGAAGAAGTCACGGCCTGCGTCTGGGTCGGCTACGCCGACACGGTGACGCCGATGACAACCCTCTACAACGGCGGGCCAGTGCAGGGGGGCACCTTCCCAGCCCTGATCTGGGCGAGCGTCATATCTGCCTGGGAGGAGATCAAGACCGACAGGGCGGCGGAAGCCGAGGCGGAGCGCAAGGGCAAGGAGTCGCCGGATTCCGACTCGACCTACACCCCCCCACCTTCGCCGAGCGAACCGGAAGCCCCAGAAGAATCCGAAGAACCGTCCGAAGCGACGCCTGAAGCCTCCGAACCGCCGCCGGCATCGAGCGAACCGGCGGCACCCACCGGCGGCGGCGGCGTTACCGCAGGCTAGGCCGAGACACGTAGGCGCTGCCGGCGACGCCGAAGCGCCAAGGACGATCGACTGCTTTGGTGATGCCCACTCTCGGGCCAGTGAGGATCTCCGCTTCCCAGCCTGGCTCGGGCGCCAGCAGCAGGAACGGGTCGCCGGCAAGGTCGGCTCCGTTCTCGGAGAGGCCGATGCCGAGAGCCTCGGTCAGCTTGCCCGGGCCCGAGCAGAGCTCATGGTCGGGGCGGCCGCCGCGTCGCTCGCCCATCGCCTCAAGACCCGCGGTCGGCTCGATCGCCCGGATCAGCACCGCGGCGGCCTCCCCCTCGGGTTCCGCGACCGCGTTGAGCAGGCTGTGGATGCCGTAGGAGAGATAGACGTACGCGCGCCCCGGGGGGCCGAAGAGCACCTCCGTCCGCTCGGTCAGGCCGACGTAGGCGTGACAAGCCGGATCGTCTCGCTCATAGCTCTCGGTCTCGACGATGACGCCGCCGCAGCCGGCATAGAAGAGCCGGCAACCGATCAGCTCACGGGCGACCAGGTGCACCGAGCGCTCGAAGAACGCGCTCGGCAGCCGGCTCGTTGAAGCATTGTCCGGGCTATCACCCCGGTAAGCCTTCAACGAAGCTTCTCGCGTCACCTTCAGGCGCGCTCGTCCTCGACCCTGGCCTTGACCGCGGCCAGGGTCTCGCCGGCCTGCTCGAGCTGGCGGGCAAGCGAGGCGGAGGAGGTGCCCCCCTCGATCCGCTTCGACTCGAGCCAGCTGCTGCGGGTGAGAACCTCGTAGAAGGACTCGTCGAGGTGCTCGGAGCGCTGGCGCAACTCCTCCGGCGTCAGCTCGGAGAGCGACTTCCCCTGCTCGACGGCGTCGCGAACCAGGCCACCGACGATGCCGTGCGCCTCGCGGAACGGCACGCCGCGCCGGACCAGCAGGTCCGCGACCTCGGTGGCGGCCAGCATCTCATCGCCAGAGGCGGCCTCGAGCCGCTCGCGGTCGAACTCGATCCCAGCCAGCATCCCCTCGGTCGCGTCGAGGCAGGCCTCGATCGTGTCGATCGCGTCGAAGAGGGGCTCCTTGTCCTCCTGCATGTCCTTGCCATAGGTCAGCGGCAGGGCATGCATCGTGCCGAGCAGGGCCGCGTAGCTCGCCGCGACCCGGGGGCTCTTCGCCCGCAGCAGCTCAGCCGAGTCGGGGTTCTTCTTCTGCGGCATGATTGACGAACCCGAGGAGAAGGACTCGTCGAGCTCGCAGAAGCCGAACTCAGATGAGCTCCAGATGACGATCTCCGAACCGAACCGCGAGAGGTGCATCGCGCAGGTCGAGGCAGCCGCGAGGTAGTCGAGGACGAAGTCCCGGTTGGAGGAGCCGTCGATCGAGTTGCGGCTGACGTGCTCGAAGCCGAGGTCGTCGGCGACGGCGCGGCGATCGATCTCCCAGTTGACGCCGGCCAGAGCACCGGAGCCGAGCGGCATAACCGAGGCGCTGTCGAGGGCGAACTGGAATCGCAGGACGTCGCGGCCGAGCATCCAGAAGTAGGCGAGCAGGTGATGGCCCAGGTAGACCGGCTGGGCCCGCTGCAGGTGCGTGTAGCCGGGCATCGCCCACTCGCGGTGGCGCTGGGCGAGATCGAGCAGCCGCTCCATCGCCGCTCCAGCCAGCTCGATCGCGCGCAGCGAGTGCGCCTGCACGACCATCGCCACGTCGGTGGCGACCTGGTCGTTGCGCGAGCGCCCGGTGTGGAGCTTGCCGGCCAGGGGGCCGATCTCCTCGCCGAGCAGCCGCTCGATCGCCATGTGGATGTCCTCGTCGGCCTCCTCGAACTCGAAGCCGTGCTCGCCCATGCGGGCACGGACGCGCTCCAGGCCGCCGTCGATCTGCTCGAGCTCGGCGTCGTCCAGGACCCCGATCTCGCGCAGGCCGCGGGCGTGGGCCTGCGACTGGTCGATGTCGTAAGGCGCCAGCCGCCAGTCGAACTCGATCGAGCGGTTGATGCGCCAGAAGCGCGGGTCCGGGTCTTTGCGGAAGCGAGACATCAGCTGAGCGATTGGGCGAGAGCCTCGCACACGCGCCCGACCTCAGACTCGCCCATAGCTGGGAAGAAGGGCAGCGCGATCGAGCAGGCCGAGGCGGCTTCCGCGACCGGGAACTGCCCCTCGCCGTAGCCGAGCTCGCGCAGGTGGGGAAAGAGGTGGATGCAGGGGAGGTAGGCCTTGCTCGCTACGCCGCGCTCGCCGAGCCTGGCGACGGTTGCGTCGCGGTCGGCAATGGCCGGCAACTGAACGGTGTAGACGAACCAGCTGCGGAGCTCGGCCCCGCGGGCGCCGGCCAGCGCCCGCACGCCCTCAACGCCGGCCAGGCCTTCCTCGTAGAGCGAGGCGACGCGGGCGCGGCTTGCCAGCATCGCGTCGAGCTTCTCGAGCTGGGCGACGCCGAGCGCGGCGGCGGCGTCGGGAAGCCGGTAGTTGAAGCCAAGGCGGGTGTGGTCGAGCCAGCCCATGTCCGCTTCGCGGCCCTGATTGCGCGCGCTGCGAAACAGGCTCGCCGTATCGGGGTCCGTCGGGACGATCATCCCCCCCTCCCCCGTCGCCAGCTGCTTGTTGGCGTAGAAGGCAAACGTCGCGAGGTTGCCGCGGGTGCCGACCCGGCGACCCTCCGAGTCGACCGCGCCGAGGCTCTCGCAGGCGTCCTCGACGATGCCGAGGCCATGGCCGGCGGCGAGCCGCTCCAGCTCGGGCATCGCCGCCGGGTAGCCGAAGATGTGGACCGGAAGGATTCCCACCGTGCGCTCGCCGACGGCCGCCGCTGCCGCGCCGGGATCGATGTTGAGCGTGTCTGCGTCGACGTCGCAAAAGACCGGGCGGACACCCTCGTAGAGCAGGCAGTTGGCGGAGGCGACGAAACTGAAGGGGCTGGTCAAGACCTCGTCTCCGGGGCCCCACCCGAGCGCCCGGACGCAGAGGTGCAGCGCCGCCGTGCCACTGGAGACCGCGACCGCGTCCTCGACCCCGAGCCACTCCGCAAACTGACGCTCGAAGCGAGCCCCCATCGGGCCGAGGGAGAGCTGACCGGAGCGCAGGACCTCCAGGACCAGCTCCTCCTCGCGGGCGCCGATCTCGGGCCGGGCGAGCGGAATCGTCTCGGTGTCTGGAACTCCGGCCATCGGCCGGACCCTACCCGGCGTCGCCGTCGCCGGCGCGTGGCTGGAAGGCGTAGGCAAGCGAGTCGACCAGGGCCTCCCAGGAGGCCTCGATGATGTTCTCCGACACTCCTATCGTGCCCCACTCGTGCTGGCCGTCGGTGGAGTCGAGCAGCACCCTGGTGACGGCGCCGGTGCCGTGGGCCTCGTCGAGGATCCGCACCTTGTAATTCGTCAGTTCGATGTCGGCGAGGTGCGGGTGGCGGGCGCCGATCGCGGCGCGCAGGGCATTGTCCAGGGCATTGACCGGGCCATTGCCCTCCGCGACCTCGACGTAGCGCTCCCCGTCGACCTCGACCTTGATGGTCGCCTCGGTTTCGACCCGGCCGCCTTGGCGCTTTTCGGTCGTGACCCGGAAGCCCTCCAGCTCAAAGAGCGGTTCGTAGACTCCGGCCTCGCGACGCAGCAGCAGCTCGAAGGACGCCTGCGCGGCCTCGTAGTGGTAGCCGCCGTGCTCCCTCTCCTTCAGGCGCTCGACCGCACGCGCGGCGGCGGCATCGTCGAGCTCCAGGCCGGCGTTCTCGGCGGCACTGCGGATCGTCGCTTTGCCGGAGAGCTCGGAGGCGAGGATGGCGCGCTCGTTGCCGACCAGCCCCGGGTCGAGGTGCTCGAAGGTGCTGGCGTCGGTCGCCACGCCGGCGGCGTGCATGCCCGCCTTGTGGGCGAAGGCGTTGCGCCCCACGTAGGCCCGGTCGGGGTCGGGGGCCATGTTGCAGAGCTCGTCGAGGTAGTGCGAGGTTGGGGTGAGACTCGCCAGCTGCTCGCCAGAGACCACGTCGAAGCCCATCTTCAGCTGCAGCGCCGGCAGGATCGAGGCCAGGTTGGCGTTGCCGCAGCGCTCGCCGTAGCCGTTGACACAGCCCTGCACCAGGCGAGCGCCGGCGCCGACGGCGGCAAGCGAGTTGGCCACCGCGCACTCGGCGTCGTTGTGGGTGTGGATGCCGACCTCGACCGCGCCGGCGAGGTCGGCGAGGACCGCGGCCGTGGTCTCGGCGACGAAGCCCGGCAGGCTGGCGCCGTTGGTGTCGCAGAGGGTGACGTTCTCAGCCCCGGCCTCAGCCGCCGCACGCACGCATTCGAGCGCGTAGGCGGGGTCGTCGCGATACCCGTCGAAGAAGTGCTCGGCGTCGAAGACCGGCCTCTTGCCCTGCTCACGCAGGAACGCGAGCGAGTCCCCGATCATCGCCAGGTTCTCCTCGGCGGAGACCTTGATCACCTTGTCGACGTGCAGGCGCCAGCTCTTGCCGACCAGGCAGACGACCGGGGCGAAGCAGGAGGCGAGCACGGCAAGGGCCTCGTCGTCCTCGGCGCGCCGGTCGCGCCGGCGGGTCATGCCGAAGGCGGCGACCGTCGTCTGCTTCAGCTCCTGCTCGGCCAGGAGCTCGAACAGCTCCGCCTCCTTCGGATTCGAGCTGGGGAAGCCCGCCTCGACGAAGTGGATGCCGAGCGCGTCCAGCGCCTGGACGACCTTCAGCTTCTCGCCCACGGAGAGCGACATGCCGTGGCCACCCATGCCGTCACGCAAGGTGGTGTCGTAGAGCTTTACCTGTTCCATCTGATGCCTTTCGATTCGAGAGATCGGGGAGAGGGCCTGCCGGCCCGCGCACACGGCATTGCCGCGCCAGCCGCTAGGCGGCTGCGGTAATTCGCCCGATTGCCTCGAAACGGTGCTGCATCAGGAACTGACCTTACTGGGTCGATCTGCCTCGGTCGAAGCCTCGACGAAGTCAAGCCACTCCAGGTACTCCTCGGCCCGCCCGTGCAGGGCGTCGTCGAGCTTTGCCTGGATCACCCGGGTGATCTCGCCCGGCTCGCCGATCGCGTGGTCGTCGATCTCCCGCACCGGGACCAGCTCGGCCGCGGTGCCGGTGAGGAAGACCTCGTCGGCGAGGTAGAGCTCGGCGCGGGCGATGTCGCGCTCTTCGACCTTGTAACCGAGGTCGCCGGCGATCTGCACCACCGAGGCGCGCGTGATCCCGTCGAGGATGGCGTTGGCGTGGCCGGGCGTGACGAGCACGCCGTCGCGGACCACGAAGACGTTCTCGCCCGAGCCCTCGGAGACGTGCCCGTGCTGGTCGAGCAGGATCGCCTCCTCGTAGCCGGCCTTCTGCGCCTCGGTCTTGGCCAGGATCGAGTTGAGGTACTGGCCGGCGGCCTTGGCGTGTGGGATCAGGCTGTCGCCGGAGATCGCCCGCCAGGAGGAGACGGAGGCGCGGATCCCGTGCTTTTGACCCTCCTCGCCGAGGTACACACCCCAGGGGAAGGCGGCGACGATGACGTCGATCGGGGCGTCGGTCGCGTAGAGGCCGAGGTCGCCGTAGCCGCGGTAGGCGAGCGGGCGGATGTAGCAGGAGGCGAGTCCGTTGCGGCGGATCAGCTCCCGGGTTGCCTCGGCGAGCTCCTCGGTCGAGTAGGGGAGCTCGAAGTAGTAGAGCTCGGCCGACTTCGCCAGCCGGTCGAGGTGATCGGCGTGCCTGAACACGGCCGGGCCGCGCTCGGTCTCGTAGCAGCGGACGCCCTCAAAGACGCCGGTGCCGTAGTGCAGGCCGTGGGTGAGGACGTGCGTCTTGGCGTCCTCCCAGGCGACGAACTCGCCGTTCTGCCAGATCAGCTCCGCGGTCTCCATGCTCCGGGAAGTATGCCCGATGAGCTAGAGCGCGGCCAACACGGCGTCGGTGACCTCGACCGTCCCAACCGGGGCCTCGCCCGCACTGGCCAGATCGGGAGTGCGCAGGCCGCGGCCGAGCACCTCGTCGACCGCCGTCTCGATGCGCACCGCCTCGCCGGCCCGGTCGAGGCCGTGGCGCAGCATCATCGCCGCGGAGAGGAAGGTGGCAAGGGGGTTGGCGACACCCTGGCCGGCGATGTCGGGAGCAGAGCCGTGGACGGGCTCGAAGAGGCCCGGCTCGCCCTCGGCGCCGAGGCTGGCAGAGGGCAGCATTCCCAGCGAGCCGGTCAGCATCGCCGACTCGTCGCTGAGGATGTCGCCGAAGAGGTTCTCGGTGACGATCACGTCGAAGTCGGCCGGGCGGGAGACCAGCTGCATCGCGGCGTTGTCGACAAGCAGGTGGTCGAGCTCGACGTCGGGGTAGTCCGGCGCGACACGGCCGACCACCTCGCGCCACAGGCGTGAGGTCTCCAACACGTTCGCCTTGTCGACTGAGGTGACGTGGGGCTTGCGCGCGGAGCTCGCGGCACGGTGTTGCGCCGCCTCGAAGCCGACCCGCGCGATCCGCTCGACTTCGCCGGCCGAGTACTCGCAGGTGTCGTGGGCCGTGTCGCCGTCGCGACCGCTGTCGCCGAAGTAGATGCCGCCGGTCAGCTCGCGGACGACGAGCAGGTCGGTGCCGGCGATCACGTCGGGACGCAGCGGGCTGGCGCCGACCAGGGCGGGACTGGGCCGAACCGGGCGCAGGTTGGCGTAGAGGCCCATCCCCTTGCGCAGGCCGAGCAGGCCCTGCTCTGGCCGCGGCGCATCGGGGTCCGTGGTGTCCCACTTGGGCCCGCCGACGGCACCGAGCAGGACGGCGTCGGCGGCGCGGCAGAGATCGAGAACCTCGTCGGTGAGCGCCGTGCCATGGGCGTCGATCGAGCATCCGCCCATCAGGTGCTCGGCGAACTCGAACTCGCCGAGTGCCTCCAGCAACCGGCGCGCGGCAGCGACGATCTCGGGCCCGATCCCGTCGCCGGGCAGCAGGACTATGCGTGGTGCGCTCATCGAGGCGGAACTTTATGCCTGCAGCTCATACGCTGACGCCGGCCTCGATGTTGAGGCGAACGTAGTCGAGGGTGAACGGCGCGCGGGAGCGATCGAGGACCGCCTCGGCAAAAGGTCGGCGCAGCTCCCCCGGCAGCCTTGCCAGATGCGCGCCAAGCGTGGCGGTCATCGTGAAGCGGAGTGGGTCCTCCGGGACGACCGGCTTCGGCTCCAGCCAGCAGCGCGCCTCCGCGAAGCCCGCCCGCCACAACCTCCCTTCTGTCTGCTCGGGACCTGCGTAGTTCCACAGCTCGGCGGCGTCCTCGAGGTAGGGCATGAACTCAGGCTGAGCGGCTACCTCCGCCGTCGCCTCCGCGTGCTCGCGGATGTTGCCCTCGCCACCGCACTGGGCGACGAGGCGTCCCCCCGGGCGCAGTGCGGCCCGCATGCGTTCGAAGAGCCGCTCGTGATCTGGGATCCAGTGGAAGGTCGCGGTCGATATGACCAGATCGACGGTTCCGTCGATCTGGAGCTCCGCGAGGTCGCCGACCAGGTAGTCGGCCCGCCCGCCGAGCCTCTCCCTGGCCTTGGCGATCATCGCCTCAGACCCGTCGACCGCGACCACCCGGCCCTGCGGCAGGCGGCTCACCAGCTCCTCGGTGACCCGTCCCGAGCCACAGCCCGCATCGAGCGCCCTCTCGTCTCCCCTCAGATCGAGCCGATCGAGGACCTCCATCCCCCAGCTGAGCTGAGGGCCCGAGATCTCGTCGTAGCTCTCAGCGTCCCACTCGATCGGGCCGGCGCTCACGGCGAGGTCAGAGCGCCGTCGTCACCGGGCCGTGCGCGGACCCGGACTGCTCGAACTCGTCGATCGCGACGACGTTCTCCAGGGTGATGCCGATGTCGTCGAGGCCGTTGAGCAGGCGGTGCTTGACGTCGGGCTCGACCTCGAATTTGAAGACGCCCGCAGCGCAGGTGATCGTCTCGTCGTCGACGTCGATCCGCGCCTCCCCCGCCTCGGCGACGGCCCGGCAGTGCTCCTCGCCGAGGATCGCCGGCAAGAGCCCGACCTTGGTGCAGTTCGAGTAGAAGATGTCGGCGAAGGAGGGTGCGACGATCGCCTGGAAGCCGAAGTCCTCCAGCGCCCAGGGAGCGTGCTCGCGCGAGGAGCCGCAGCCGAAATTCGCCCCGGTGAGGAGGATCGGGTTCGACTCCAGCTCGATCTCGCCGTCACGGATCCAGTCGTAGAAGAGGAACTCGCCGAAGCCGGTCCGCTCGACTCGCTTGAGGAACTGCTTGGGGATGATCTGGTCGGTGTCGACGTCAGCGCGGTCGAGCACCGACACCTTGCCCTCGATTACGTCTATCGGCCTCATCTCTAGCTCCAATCCCTGATGTCGACGAAGTGGCCCTCGATCGCGGCCGCCGCCGCCATCTTCGGGCTTACCAGGTGGGTCCGCCCCCCCTTGCCCTGGCGTCCCTCGAAGTTGCGGTTCGAGGTCGAGGCGCAACGCTCGCCCTCGATCAGGATGTCGGGATTCATGCCGAGGCACATCGAGCAGCCCGCCTCGCGCCATTCGAAGCCGGCCGAGCGGAAGACCTCGTGCAGGCCCTCCGCTTCGGCGTCGGCCTTGACCTGCTGGGAGCCGGGCACGACCATCGCCCGCACCGAGCTGGCGACCTTGCGGCCGTCGACGATCTCGGCCGCCTCGCGCAGGTCCTCGATCCGAGAGTTGGTGCAGGAGCCGATGAAGACCCGTTCCGGCGCCACCTCGATCATCGGCGTGCCGGCCTGCAGACCCATGTAGGCGAGGGCGCGCTCGGCCGACTCGCGGTCGGCAGGCGACTCCATCGCAGCGGGGTCGGGGACCGAGTCGGTCACCTCGACGACCATGCCGGGGTTGGTGCCCCAGGTCACCATCGGCGAGATCGCCGCGGCGTCGACCTCGACCTCTGTGTCGAAGCTGGCACCCTCGTCGGTCGGCAGCTGGCGCCAGCGCTCGACGGCGGCCTCGAAGTCCTCTGGCGCCGCTGGCTTGCCGCGGACCCACTCGAAGGTGGTCTCGTCGGGGGCGATCATCCCGGCCCGGCCACCGCCCTCGATCGTCATGTTGCAGACGGTCATCCGCCCCGGCATCGAGAGCGCCTCGATCGCTGGGCCGGCGTACTCGACCGCGTGGCCGACCATGCCGCCGGTGCCGAGGCGGCCGATCGTCGCCAGGATCAGGTCCTTGGGGGTGACCCCGGAGCCGAGCTCGCCGCCGTAGACGATTCGCATCGTCTTCGGCCGCTTCTGCACCAGGCACTGGGTGGCGAGCACGTGCTCTACCTCGGAGGTGCCGATGCCGAAAGCCAGCGAGCCAAAGGCGCCGTGGGTGGAGGTGTGGCTGTCGCCGCAGACGATCGTCATCCCCGGCCGGGTCACGCCCAGCTCCGGGCCGATCACGTGGACGATGCCCTGGCGCTCGGAGCCCAACGAGTAGATCGGGATGCCGAACTCCTCGCAGTTGCGCTCCAGCGTCTCGACCTGGACGCGCGATAGCTCGTCGGCGATCAGCTTTGCCGCCATCGTCCCGTCGGTGGGAACGTTGTGGTCGGCGGTGGCGATCGTCTTGTCGGGGCGCCGCACCGCGCGGCCGGCCATCCGCAGTCCGTCGAAGGCCTGCGGAGAGGTGACCTCGTGAACGAGATGAAGGTCGATGTAGATGAGGCCGTCGGAGACCTCGTGGGCCCCCCAGAGCTTGTCGAACATCGTTTGCGGCATCGGGCCTCCTCCTAACCCCGGCGCAGGCCGGCGGCGATCACGGCGATGAAGCGCGTCGGCTCCTCGCCTTCGTTCTCGAAATGGTGGGGCAGGTCGGCGTCGAAGGTGACGCTGTCGCCCTCGTTCAGCTCGTGACGGGTCCCGTCGACCACCAGCACGAGTGTGCCCGAGAGGACGACAGCGGTCTCTCGGCTACCCGGCTCGTGCATCGGTGGGTCGTCCCGGCCTCCGGTCGTTGCGCCTGCGTCGAGCGAGTGCAGCGAGACATCAGCGCGCTGGCCAGGCAACGGTGGCGTCAGCTCCTCGAAATCGTGCCCGCCGCGTTCGAGCTTGCGCCGCGCGCCGGCGCGGCTGACCGCAACGTGCTCCCCCTCGTCCAGGCGCAGCAGCTGCGAGAGGGTCAGCTCCAACCCAGCGGCGATCTTCGCTGCCACCGCCAGCGTCGGGCTCGTCTCCCCCCGCTCGACCTGCGAGAGCATCGGCGCGCTGACGCCGGACCGCTCACCCAAGTCCCGCAGCGAGAGCCCCATCGCCTCGCGCAGGGCCCGCACGCGATTGCCAATCGCCGGCGCCTCTGCCTCGGTGAGAGTTCGGGCGCGCGGAGGCTCGGTTCCAATCCCGGTCGGTGGCATATCCGTACGTTATCACATACGTTTGTATTCCAGGGTGAGCAGCCTCCGCAGGTCAGCGGCAATGGCTTCAGGTTCGTCGTCGAGCTGGGCAGAGGAGATGCGCGTCACGGCATAGTCCGCCGTGCCAAGGGTTCGGTCTCTCGCACGGTCCTCCCTGAATGCCGAGCGCGTTCCGTGCGCTTCCCAGCTGTCGAGCTCGACGACCTGCCGGGCACGGGGCCAGTGGCAATCAACCTGGAATCTCCTCGCGCCCACGACAATCCAGTCGTTGAGACGGGGCAGCGGCAGCCGATGGCGTCGCAGGAACCGCACGAAACGCTCCTCCAGCGGACTCCTTACGCGCCCGGGCGGCGCGCCTTCTATGCGTTCGAGCGCGACTCGCAATCGCCGCACGCCACGCCGGCTCGTATAGCGCTCGATCAGGTCGGGAAGAGAGAGGCGATCGTAGAGCCGTAGGTATTCGACCTGGCGGATCGCGCTCTCGACGATATCGATAGATGTGGTGGCGGCGAGATCGAGAACCGTGCGAGGGGCAGTAGTCACAGGTATGTCGTCGACAATGGTTCGCTCGTCGACCGGCAGAAACGCGATATGGCGCCAAATCGCCGCCGAGGACCGGCTCCTGTGCGGGACGATCACGTCGATTCGGCTTCGCGAGTTGGGTCGTATCCCCCAGAGTGCGGCAGCGGAGAAATGGCTAAGCACCGCTGTGGGGCCGGAGGCCAAAACGGCGGCCAGCCAACGGCCCTCACGTCCAATTACCTCATGCCCAACCGCATAGACACCCGCGTGCAATCGATGCAGGCGCCCTGTCCTAATCCGCCCGTCGATCGCTCCTTCGCTGAGACCGAGTCGCGCGAGCTGCCCCCGCCCCACCACCCCATGCTGTCGCCGCGCCAACTCGGCGATATCGCGATCATCACCGCGAGTCCGCGAAAGCCCTTCTTGAAGATGGGTTAGCGCGGATTCGGCGGGCACGCGCCAACGGTGACGGCTCCCGGTGCGCGTGTGGTGCGCTCAGGCGCGCGGATGTGTGACGTTTATGGGCCGGGAGTACGTTCTACCGCGGCCTCGGCGGTGGCCGCCTCGGCCTCGCGGATCGCGGCGCCCTCCAGGGCATTCGACAGGGCTCGCACGTAGGCCCGCGCCGACGCCTCGAGGATGTCGGTGGCCACGCCCTGGCCGGTCGCCAGGCGACCCGCCGTACGCAGCATCACTGTCACCTGTCCTAGAGCGTCCTCTCCCCCGGTCACCGCCTCGACCGTGTACTGGCGCAGCTCGCACTCCGTCCCGGTCGCCTTCTGGATCGCGTGGAAGATCGCGTCGACGGGGCCGTCGCCACCCGACTCGCCCACGGCCTCCTCGCCGGAGGGCATCTTCACGGCGACGCGGGCCAGAGGCTCCCGCCGGGAGCCCGCCTCGACCTCGAACCAGGCCAGCTCGTGGGCGTCGGCCTTCTCTCGCATCTCGTCGGAGACGATCGCCTCCAGGTCCAGCGCGGTCACCTGCTTCTTGCGGTCCGCCACCTCCTTGAAGCGTTTGAAAGCGGCGTTCAGGGCGTTTCCCTCGACCTTGAAGCCCAGCTGCTCCAGCGCGTCTTTCAGCGCGTGGCGGCCTGAGTGCTTGCCGAGGACGATCGAGTTCGACTCCAGGCCGACCTCGGTCGCGTCCATGATCTCGTAGGTGGTGCGCTCCTTCAGCACGCCGTCCTGGTGGATGCCGGACTCGTGGGCGAAGGCGTTGCGGCCGACAATCGCCTTGTTGGGCTGGATCGCGTACCCGGTCAGGCGCGAGACCATGCGGCTGGTGCGGGCCAGCTCGCGGGTGTTGACCCCGGTCTGCAGGCCGTGCACGTCCTCGCGGGTGCGGACCAGCATCACGATCTCCTCCAGCGAGCAGTTCCCGGCGCGCTCGCCGATCCCGTTGACGGCGCACTCCACCTGCCGGGCGCCGGCCAGGACACCGGCGTAGGAGTTGGCAACCGCCAGGCCCAGGTCGTCGTGGCAGTGGACGGACATCTCGACGCCGCGCAGCGCCGGCACCAGCTCGTAGAGACGACGGAAGTAGTCCGCGTACTCCTCAGGCGTGGTGTAGCCGACCGTGTCGGGGATGTTGACCACGGTGGCGCCCTCCTCGACGGCGATCGCACACACCTCAGCGGTGAAATCGACGTCGGCGCGGGTGGCGTCCATCGGCGAGAACTCGACGTCCTCGCAGTAGGACTTGGCCAGCGTCACCGCCGCCCGGGCCTGACCCTTGACGTCCTCCCGGTCGGTCTGCAGCTGGTGCTCGATGTGGATGTCGGAGGTGGAGATGAAGGTATGGATGCGCGGCCGGGCGGCATCCTTGATCGCCCCCCAGGCCGCGTCGATGTCGGCCTTGTGGGTGCGCGCCAGGCCGCAGATCACCGGGCCCTCGACGCTGCGGGCGATCGCCTCGACCGCCTCGAAGTCGCCGGGTGAGGTGATCGGGAAACCCGCCTCGATCACGTCGACGCCGAGACGCGCCAGCTGCTGCGCGATCTCGACCTTCTCCGCGGTGTTCAGCGAGATGCCGGGCGACTGCTCCCCGTCGCGCAGCGTCGTGTCGAAGATGTGGACGCGGTTTGCGTCGTTTACTGGTGACACCGTTCCTCCTCCTTCTCTACTCCGTTCGAATGACCTTGTCTCTCGCGGCTATCGCGCCGCCCAGCGCTATTCCCCCCGAAGGGGGAGGAGAAGGAGAAGCGCGAGGCTGTCGAGCCGGTGCGTCATTCGGTCACCTCAGCTTAGCGTAGGCTGAGCGCATCGCAAGCGAGCAGTCCTCACCGGCGATAACCCGCTCGACCTGGTTCGCCCTCTTTTCGATGGGCATCGCGGTCGTCGTCATCGCCAATGACTTCTCCGCGATCAACGTCGCCCTCCCGACGATGGAGAGCGACTTCAACACCAACGTCAACACGATCCAGTGGGTGATCAACGCATACGCGCTGACCTTCGGCGTGATGATCGTGACCGGCGGCCGTCTCGCCGACATGTTCGGCCGCCGCAACGCCTTCTTCCTCGGAACCGCGATCTTCGCCTCGATGTCCGCCCTCGGCGGCGCGGCACAATCCGAGGCCTGGCTGATCGCGACGAGGACGTTGATGGGAATCGGCGGGGCGCTGATGTGGCCGGCGATCCTCGGCATGACCTACTCCCTCCTGCCCGAGGAGAAGGCCGGGCTGGCGGGTGGGATAGTCATCGGCGCAGCCGGTCTCGGCAACGCGATCGGGCCGCTGATCGGGGGCGTTCTCACCGACGCCCTCAGCTGGCGCTGGATCTTCTTCCTCAACGTGCCGATCTCTGCCTTCGCCGTGCTCGTCACCTACCGCTTGGTCAAGGTCGCTGAGCCCGAGCCGGGCGAGCAGCGAATCGACTACCCCGGAATCGCGACGCTCTCGGTCGGGCTGGTCGCGCTGCTCCTTGCGCTCGACCAGGGAGACGACTGGGGCTTCGGCGACCCGCGCGTGCTCGCCCTGTTCGCCCTCGCGGCGATCATGCTCGTCGCCTTCGCGCCGATCGAGCGCGGGGCCGGGCTCAGCGCCCTGGTGCCCCGGTCGGTGATGGCCAACGAGAGCTTCCGCGCTTCCTGCTTGGCGATCCTGCTGATGTCGGCGACCTTCTTCGCGGCGCTGCTCTACTTGCCCCAGTTCATGCAGCACCAGCTCGGCTACTCGCCGCTGGAGGCGGGGGTCGGCATGCTCCCCTTCCTCGCCACCTTCGCCTGCGTCTCCTTCGTCGCCGGCCCCCTTTTCGAGCGCCTCGGCGCGAAGCTGCTGGCCGTCGTGGGCGCCGGCTGCATAACGATCTCCCCGTTCGTCTTCTCGCTGGTCGGCGACGACTCCGGCTACGGGTCGCTCATCGCCGGCATGGTGGTGCTCGGGATCGGGATCGGCAGCTTCTACCCGACCGCGACCACCGCCGGGGTCACCTCTGTCGATGAGTCGCAGACCAGTCTCGCCGGCGGGATCGTCTACATGTTTCAGATCGCCGGCGGCTCGATCGGGTTGGCCCTCACAACCACGGTCTTCTCCGCGCAGGACTCCTTCGTCGAGGGTATCCAGGCTGCTTTCCGGCTCGACGCGGGCCTCTCGCTCTTCGGTTTCCTCATCGCGCTCTTCTTCGTAGGGGGCAGGCTCTTTCCGCGTCGACCGCCGACCGGCGGCTCGGCCTAGTCCCTCCTAGTAGCGCGAGCTGCTGCTCGAACTCGCAGAAGCATCATCGGACAGGATGTTGTTGCCGCTACCGCCGCGCAGCGTGTCCCGACCGGGCCCACCATGCAGAACGTCGTCGCCGGCACCCCCCCATACGGAATCATTGCCGGGTCCGCCGTAGACGACGTCGTCACCGGCCCGACCCCCGAGCCGATCGGCGCCGGCCCCCCCGATCAGGAGATCGGATCCGCTACCGCCGAGCAGCGTGTCCTTACCCGGCCCGCCTTTCATCGTCAGTGGGATCTCGACGGCTCGCGCCACGGTCACGGTGTCATCGCGGCTGCCCCCCAAGACGATGAAGCCGGTAACCGGGGGTGCTTCGCAGATCAGCTCGTTCGGGTTCTCCGGCGGGTGCTTGCAGATCGTCCCGCCAACCTCCAGGGGCACCGCCGAATCGATCACGTAGCTGTAGCCATCGGGCGTGAGCCAGATGTGAATCGAGTTTTGGGTGGCGCCTCCGGCAAGAACGATGTTCGCGGTGGTCGGTTCGGAGGGCGTTTCGGCGTACGCGAGCGGCGCGGTCCCAACCGCCAGTACGGCGAGCAAGATGACGATCTTCTTCTTCTTCATCGCAGCAACCTTCGCCCCCGGGCGGGCGCCTACCCTGGAAACAACACGACCTTGCCGACGTTGCGGCGCTCGGCGATGAACCGGTGGGCATCGCCCGCCCGCTCGAAGGGGAACGACTCGGCGACGACGGGCTCGATGCGACCGGCCTCGAGGTCGGCCATCAGCGGCTGGGTGACCCGGTCGAGGTTGCCCTCGCGTTCCCACCACTTGAGCATGTTGAGCCCGAAGACGCCCTTGTTCTCGTTCATCACCATCAGGCTCTTCCACCACGGGACCGTCGCCAGGGGCATCTTGAAGAGGCCTTTCAGCATCGCCGGGAGGTCGCGACCGCTTTCGTTCGTCACCTCCGAGAGCCCGTACATGACGAGCCGCCCGCCGGGGCGCAGCAGCCGGTAGTCCTTGCGGAACGAGGTCGGGCCGAGTGCGTCGACGATCAGGTCGACGCCCTCGCCGCCGGTGAGGCGCATCGTCTCGGCCTCGAAGTCGAGGTTGCGGTAGTCGATCGGGTGGTCGACCCCCTGAGCGCGGATCGCGTCGTGCTTGGAGGGCGAAGCCGTGCCGAAGATCTCTGCGCCGGCGTTGCGGGCGATCTGCGTAGCCGAGATCCCGACGCCGCCCGCGGCTGCGTGGATCAGTACCCGGGTCCCCTCGCGCAGGCTCCCCATCAGGACGAGTGCGGCGTAGGCGGTGCCGTAGTTGACCGGGAAAGCGGCGCCCTGCTCGAAGCTGAGGCGCTCGGGCATCGGCAGCGCCTGCTCAGCTGGGACCGTGACGAGCTCCGCCTGGCCACCGAAGCGGGTTCCGGCGACGACGCGAGCGCCGACCGCATGCTCGGTCACGCCCTCCCCCACCGACTCGATCGTGCCGGCGACCTCATAGCCCATCACGCACGGGGGCTTGGGCGCGTCGGGGTACAGACCCACCCGCGCCATCGTGTCGGCGAAGTTGATCCCGGCCGCCTTTACAGCGATCCGCACCTCACCTGGACCGACCGGAGGATCGGGCATCTCCTGGACCTTGAGGACCTCCGGTCCACCGTTCTTTGTCTGCACAAGGGCCTTCACTCCATCAAGCCTATGCGTTGAGGCCGTCCGACCTAGAGGTCGACTGCGCGCCCAATGGAGAACCCCTCGAGCTGGAGGATCTTGGCGACCGTCTCCTCGTGGACCGGCGCGTCGGTGGTCAGCGCCATCACCGCGCGCTCGCCGTCTTCCTCGGCGCCGACGGCGGCCGAGACGATGTTGACCCCCTCCTCGCCGAACACGGTGCCGACCCTGCCGATCATCCCTGGCCGGTCGGCATAGCGGAAGACGGCGATGTGCTCGGCGAGGGGGAGGTAGAAGCTCTCGCGCCAGACCGAGACCAGGTAGGGCTCGTTGCGGGGGCCGACGCCTGTGCCGGCGACCTCGACCTCGTCGCCGCCGGACCGAAGCGAGACGGTCACCAGCTCGGTGAAGTCCTCGGAGCTCGACTCCTTTGTCTCGACCAGCTCGATGCCGCGTTCCTCGGCCATCTGCGGAGCGTTGACCAGGTTGACCGGCTCCTCGGTGTGCCCGGCGAGAAGCCCGACGAGGACGCCGATGCCCAGCAGCCGCGTGTCGTACTGGGCCAGCCTGCCGCGGAACTCGACCGAGACCCGGTCGACCGATCCCTGCGCCAGCCCCTCCGCGAGCCGGCCGAGCTTTTCGCAGAGCGGCACAAAGGGAGCCAGCGCCTCCATTTCCTCCGGGCGCACGGCGGCGATGTTGACCGCGTTGGTGACGACCGCGCCGGTCAGCGCCGCAGTCACCTGCTCGGCGGTGACGATGCCGGCCCGGTCCTGCGCCTCCGCCGTGGAGGCGCCGAGGTGCGGCGTGACGACGACGTCGCCGCGGGAGAAGACCGGGTGCTCGGTGAACGGCTCGGAGGGGAATACGTCGAGCGCCGCGCCACCGACCCTGCCCGACTCCAGCCCCTCGACGAGGGCATCGAGGTCGACCAGCTCGCCGCGGGCGCAGTTGACGATCCGCACGCCCTCCTTCATCGCCGCGATCGCCTCGGCGTCGATCAGGTTCACGGTCTCCGGCGTCTTCGGGACGTGGACGGTGACGACGTCGGCCCGCCCGTAGAGCTCCTCGAGGCTGCCAGCGCCCTCGACGCCGAGCTCGCGGAAGCGCTCGGCCGAGACGAACTTGTCGAAGGCGACCACGTCCATCTCGAACCCCTTGGCGCGCTTGGCGACGAGCTGGCCGATGCGGCCGAAGCCGACGATGCCGATCGTCTTGCCGTAGAGCTCGGCGCCCTTGTACTTGGCCCGGTCCCAGCGCCCGTCGACGAGCGCGCCGTGGGCCTGCGGCACGTTGCGGAAGAGCGCCAGGGCGAGGGCGACGGTGTGCTCGGCGGCGGCGACGGAGTTCGATTCGGGCGCGTTGGCGACGACGATGCCACGGCGGGTGGCGGCGGCGATGTCGACGTTGTCGACGCCGGTGCCGGCGCGGCCGATCACCTTGAGGTTGGAGGCGCGCTCGATCAGGTCGGCGGTCAGCTTGGTCGCCGAGCGGATCAGGATCGCGTCGTAGCCGCCGATCGCCTCGGCCAGCTCCGTGTCGGACATCTCCAGCCCGAGGTCGACCTCGAAGTTCTCGCGCAGCAGCTCGACGCCCGAGTCGGCGATCTTCTCCTTGACCAGGACCTTCATTTCCGAGTCTCCCCCACGTTCTCGACGACCCACTCGATGCAGGCGGCAAGCGCTTCGACGTCAGCCGGCTCGACCGCCGGGAACATGCCGATCCGCAGCTGGTTGCGGCCGAGCTTGCGGTAGGGCTCGACGTCGACGATGCCGTTGGCACGCAGGGTCGTGGCGACCGCGGCGGCGTCGACCGAGTCGTCGAAGTCGATCGTGCCGACGACCAGCGAGCGCTTGGCCGGGTCGGCGACGAAAGGGGAGGCGAAATCGGCCCGTTCGGCCCAGCCGTAGAGGTGACCCGAGGAGGCCGAGGTGCGCTGCACGCACCAGTCCAGGCCGCCGCCCTCCAGCATCCAATCGACCTGGTCGGCGAGCAGCAGCAGCGTGGCCAGGGCGGGCGTGTTGTAGGTCTGCTCCTTGCGCGAGTTCTCCAGTGCGGTCTGCAGCGAGAGAAAGGCCGGCTGCCAGCGTCCCTCGGCACCGTCGAGCTGCCCGATCCGCTCGACCGCCGCGGGGCTGAGCAGCGCCAGCCAGAGGCCGCCATCGGCGCCGAAGGCCTTCTGCGGCGCGAAGTAGTAGGCGTCGGCATGGCTCACGTCGACCGGCAGGCCGCCGGCCCCCGAGGTGGCGTCGACCAGGACGAGCGCGTCGCCGGCGTCGGCGGGGCGCTCGACCGGGACCATGACGCCGGTCGAGGTCTCGTTGTGCGCCCAGGCGATCGCGTCGGCCGCCGGGTCGGCGCTCGGCGCCGGAGCGTCGCCGGGCTCCGCCTCGACCACGACCGGGTCGGCGAGGAAGGGAGCTGCCGCCGTCACCTTGGCGAACTTCTGCGAGAACTCGCCGTAGGTGAGGTGCAGGGAGCGCTCGCGCACGAGCCAGGCGGCCGCGGCGTCCCAGAAGGCGGTGGTGCCGCCGTTGCCGAGCGCGATCTCATAGCCATCGGGCAGGCCGAAAAGGTCGGCGAGGCCGCTTCGAATGCGTCCGACCAGGTCGCGGACGGGCTTCTGACGGTGCGAGGTCCCCATCAGCACCGACCGCTCGGCCAGGCGCGCGAGAGCCTCCGGCCGCACCTTCGACGGACCGCAGCCGAACCGGCCGTCGGCGGGCTTGAGCTCGGCGGGAATCTGGGTGGCGGTAGACGGCGTCACGGGAGGCGACAGGTTATTGACCGCCGCGGGTGGACCAAGGGCTGCCAATCCAACACTGGTCAGGTCTCTTTGCGACGGTTAGGGTGGCGCATCGAATCAACCCACCAATAGCGGAGGATCAAATGGAGGCATCTACGCAGGCGAGCCCGGGATACGAGTCGCGACAAGGCTTCTTCGCGTCGCTGATGGACACGCGGTTCAACAGCCTGATCACACCGAAGCTGATCCGGTTCCTCTACGTCGTCAGCATGATCGTCCTCGCGATCGGCACGGTCATCTTCGTGATCGCCGCCTTCGCCGACAGGGCGAGCAGCGGGATCCTGATGCTCATACTGGCACCGCTGGTCGCACTGATCTACCTGATCGTGGTCAGGCTCTGGCTCGAGCTGATTGTGGTCACCTTCAAGATCCGCGACGCAGCAGAGCAGATCGCCGGCAATACCCAGCGGCCAACCGCATAGGCTGACGACCATGACAGAGACCTCAGGGCAAGCGGTCACGAAGGGCGACGGCTACGCCGTCGCGAACCTCAGTGACCTCGGCGAGGGACCGGGCTTTCGCAAGATCCGCAAGGAGCTGGGGGTCACGGCCTTCGGCGTCAACGCGATCGTGCTGCCGCCCTCCTACGCCACCGGGAGCCACTACCACGACGAGCAGGAGGAGCTGTACTTCCTGCACAGCGGCCGGGTGGCGATCGAGTTCGGCGACGGGACCAGCCACGAGCTGGAGCCGGGCGGCCTGGCCTGGGTCGACGCCTCGACCGTGCGCGGGCTGCGCAACCTCAGCGACTCCGAGGACGCCGTCTACGTGATCGTCGGCGGCAAAGACGGCTACGTCGGCCGCGACGGCAAACTGCCCGAGGGCGAGACTCGCTTCGGCGCCGAAGGCCCTCCTGGGGCATAGAGCCCTTTCAGGGCTTCTGAGGGCAAGCAGGTCGGGGGACGCAGGGAGGGCGACGAGGGGAGCGCACTCCGGTGCGTGACCCGAGGAGCCCGACCGAGGACCCCGAGATGCGCCGCGCTCAGA
The DNA here is from genome assembly GCA_963753585.1 of uncultured Solirubrobacterales bacterium. GTDB lineage: Bacteria > Actinomycetota > Thermoleophilia > Solirubrobacterales > 70-9 > VRUE01. The sequence goes on from CAVWCU010000001.1 coordinate 800,803, forward strand.
AGTCCTGATCGACCCAGGGCATCATGTCGCGGAGGTCCTTGCCGACCTTCTCGACCTGGTGGCCCTTGCCCTCCTCGCGCATGCGGGAGAGGTTCTCGCCGCCGGCGCGGTTCTCGGCGATCCACTCGCGGGCGAACTCGCCCGACTGGATCTCGCCGAGGATCTCCTTCATCGCGGCGCGGGACTCCTCGCCGATGACCCGCTTGCCGCGGGTCATGTCGCCGTACTCGGCCGTGTTCGAGATCGAGTAGCGCATCCCCTGGATGCCCTTCTCGTACATCAGGTCGGCGATCAGCTTCAGCTCGTGCAGGCACTCGAAGTAGGCCAGGCGCGGGTCATAGCCAGCCTCGACCAGGGTCTCGAAACCTGCCCGGACCAGCTCGCTGGCGCCTCCGCAGAGGACGGCCTGCTCGCCGAAGAGGTCGGTCTCGCACTCGTCCTTGAAGGACGTCTCGATCACCGCGGCGCGGCCGCCGCCGATGCCGGAGGAGTAGGCGAGGACGAGGCCATGCGCGTTGCCGGTGGCGTCCTGGTGGACCGCCATCAGGCAAGGGACGCCATTGCCTTCCTCGTACTGGCGACGGACGAGGTGACCGGGCCCCTTGGGCGCGACCATGCCGACGTCGACGCCGGGCGGGGGGACGATCTGCTCGAAGTGGATCGCGAAGCCGTGGGCGAAGAGGAGCAGGTTGCCGGGAGCGATGCCGTCGGCGATGTCGGTCTCCCAGACCTCCGCCTGCTTCTCGTCGGGCAGCAGGATCATCACCGCGTCGCCGCGGCTGGCGGCGTCGGCGATGTCGAGGACCTCGAGGCCCGCCGCTTCCGCTTTGGCGCGGCTGGAGGAGTCGGAACGCAGGCCGACGACGACATCGACGCCGGAGTCCTTCAGGTTGAGAGCGTGGGCGTGGCCTTGGGAGCCGTAGCCGAGGATGGCCACGGTCTTCCCGTTGAGCAGCGAGAGGTCGGCGTCTGAGTCGTAAAAGATGTCCTTGGGCATGGGCGGCAGGCTAGCGGAGGGCGCGCCTCATCAGCTTGCCGGAGGGAGTGCGGGGCAGCGCCGCGGCGAGCTCGACCCGCTTCGGCACCTTGAAGCCGGCCAGGGACTCGGCGCAGTGGCGGCGCAGCTCGTCCGGCGTCACCTCGGAGCCGTCTTCGAGCACGACGATCGCCGTCACCGCCTGCTGCCACTCCGGGTCCTCGCGCCCGACCACCGCGGCGTCGACGACCTCGGGGTGTCGCAGCAGCACCTTCTCGACCTCGACCGGCATCACGTTCTCGCCGCCGCTGACGATCAGGTCGTCCATCCTGTCTTCGACGTAGAGGAAGCCTTCCTGGTCGATACGACCGAGATCGCCGGTGTGAAGCCAGCCGTCGGCATCGGCGCGCCCCGGCGCGACCGTGGGTCCCTGGACCAGGATCTCGCCTTCCTGGATGCGCAGGTGGGTTGTCAGCAGGGGTCGCCCGGCGGAGCCGAGCTTTCGCTGGGCGTCGGCGGGCGCAAGCGTCGTCACCTGCGAGCAGGCCTCGGTGAGGCCATATGTCTGCACGACCGTCGCGCCACGCCCGATTGCCTCCTCGAGCGCATCCTCCGGCACAGGACCGCCGCCGACCAGGATCGCGCGCGGACCGGAGAGGTCGGCGCCGGCATCGAGCAGCCGCGTCAGCATCGTCGTCACCAGGGAGACGACGGAGATCCGCTCGCGCGCCAGGGCCCCGGCCACACGATCGACCTCGAAGCCGTCGTGAACCACGGCCGTCGTGCCATAGATGACGGAGCGCATCACGATTCCCAGCCCCGAGATGTGGCTGAGCGGCAGGCAGCAGAGCCAGCGGTCCTCGGGCTCGACCCCGATGTTGAAGGCCGAGGCGACGCCGCTCCAGAGGAAGTTGCCGTAGGTGAGCCCGACCGGGTCGGGGGCGCCGGTACTGCCGCTCGTCATCACCTTGCAGGCGAGGTCGTCCATGTCGTGCTCGCCGAGAAGCGGCATGTCGGCCTCGGTCTGGGTCAGCTCGCCGGCGTCGTCGAGGTCGATGGCCGGTTCCTCGACCACGATCACGGCCGCGTGCTCCTCGGCGGAAAGCCTGGGGCTGAGTGGCAGCAGCACCGCCCCGAGCTTCATCAGCGCGTGGATGAGGACGACCTGCTCCCGGCGAGGGTGCATCGTCAAGGCGGCAACCGATCCGCGCCGGACGCCCTGGGCCGCGAGTCGCCGGGCAACCCAGGTCGCCTCGGCCTCCAGCTCCGCGTAGGTGACTTCCGACCCGTCCGCGACCAGCGCGGTTCGGTCGGGACAGCTCTGCGATCTCTGGGCGAGCCAGTTGTCGAGTTTCATCGGCGGGATATCGTGCCCATCATGCCCAAACGCCACAAGGAAGCCCCGCCCCAAGATGACCTCTACGCGCCGATCGAGTGGGAGAGTGCCGGCGAGTACGGCGACATCCGCTACGAGAAGGCCGACGGGATCGCGAAGATCACGATCGACCGGCCGGAGGTGCTCAATGCCTTCCGGCCACAGACGCTGGTCGAGATCTCGGCCGCGTTTGAGCTTGCTCGCGAGGACACCGAGGTCGGAGCCGTGATCCTCACCGGCGAGGGGCCGCGGGCGTTCTGCTCGGGCGGGGACCAGCAGGTCCGCGGCGACACCGGCTACGTCGCCGAGGGCGCCTCCCTGGGCCGCTTCCACGTCACCGACCTCCAGGTGCAGATGCGGCGGCTGCCGAAGCCGGTGGTCGCGATGGTGGCGGGATACGCGATCGGCGGCGGCCACGTCCTCCACCTCTGCTGCGACCTGACGATCGCCGCCGACAACGCCTGGTTCGGGCAGACCGGCCCGAGGGTCGGGTCCTGGGACGGGGGCTTCGGCGCTTCCCTCCTGCGCGACCTCGTCGGCACCAAGAGGGCGAAGGAGCTCTGGCTCCTATGTCGCCAGTACGACGCCGAGGAGGCCGAGCGCATGGGCCTGGTCAACACGGTCGTCCCTCTCGACCGCCTCGAGGAAGAGACCGTCGCCTGGTGCCGGGAGATGCTCGCCCTCTCCCCCTTCGCCCTGCGCCTGGTCAAGGCCAGCTTCAACGCCCACGAGGACGGCTACACCGGGATCCAACAGCTGGCCCACGACACCAACCTCCTCTTCTACGGCAGCGAGGAGGCTCGCGAGGGCCGCGAGGCGTTCAAGCAGAAGCGGCAGCCCGATTTCGGGCAGTTCCCGAGGCGGCCATGAGGATTTGGCTGATGGCGGCCAGACCGCGAACGCTGCCGGCGGCGATCGCTCCTGTGTTCGTAGGGACGGCGGCGGCGGTCGAATGGGTTGGGGAGCTCCCGAGGGTCGGGGCGTTCATCGCCGCCTTGATCGGCTCGATCTTCATCCAGGTCGGGACGAACCTCGCCAACGACTATTCGGACGCGCGGCGGGGAGCCGACACGGCTGACCGGCTAGGGCCCGTGCGGGTTACCTCGGCGGGCCTGGTCACGCCGCGGCGCGTGCTCAACGCGACCTGGATCGCATTCGCCATAGCCGTTGCCTGCGGGATCTACCTCGCGACGGTTGCGGGGATCGTGATCCTGCTGATCGGGGCGGTCTCGATCGCAGCCGGCGTGCTCTACACGGGCGGGCCGCGGCCCTACGGCTACGAGGGTTTGGGCGAGGTCTTCGTCTTCCTCTTCTTCGGCCTGGTCGCCGTCAACGGCTCCTTCTACGTGCAGGTGGAGGAACTGGCGGCGCTGCCGCTCGGGCTGTCGATCGCGATCGGCTTCCTCTCGACGGCGATCCTCGTCGTCAACAACGTGCGCGACCTGGAAACCGATCGGAGGGCGGGAAAGATGACCCTGGCGGTGCGCACCGGCCGCCACAACGCCGTCGTCCTCTACCGGATGCTCGTCCTGGGCGCCTTCGTCGTGTTGCCGATCACCCTGGTCGGCGCCGGGAGCAGCCTGCTGCCGCTGATCGGCCTGCTCGCCCTGCCGATGGCGATCGGCCCGATGCGGGCGATGACCAACCGCACCGACGGCCCCTCCCTTAACGGTGCCCTCGCCGGCACGGGCGCCCTGCTGGCCGTCTTCAGCCTGCTCGTCTCCGCGGGTCTACTGTTGGCTGCATGAAGATCGCCTCGGTCGAGGTCATTCCCTACGCGCTGCCGTTCCGCAAGCCTTACGTCACCGCGCGCGGTGCGCTCGACCGACGCGAGATGGTGCTGCTGCGGTTGCGCTCCGACGATGGCCTGGTTGGGCTGGGCGAAGCGGTACCGCTCTCACTGCGGGGCGGGGCGGCGCTGGCGCAGGTGGTCGGGGAGCTCGAGGCACTTGGCCAGCGCAATGCATTGGACGAGGCGACGCTGCGCAGCGACGCCATCGCGCTCTCCCCTCCCGCGCGCTGCGCGGCACTGACGGCCCTTCTCGACCTTCGCGGACGCATGGCGTCGAGTGAGATTGCGGCGGCGGCGACGCAGCCGGTCGAGTGCAACGCGACCCTCGTCGCGGGCGAGCCGGCAGCAGTCGCAGACGACGCGCTGGCCTGGGCAGAAGAGGGGTTCACCAGCTTCAAGCTGAAGCTCGGGGTCGGCGCCGACGTCGGTCAGGTGCGCGCCGTGCGCGAGGCGGTGGGGCCGCAGGCGCGGATACGGGTGGACGCCAACGCGGCCTGGGACGTCGACGCCGCCGTTCGCATACTCGGCGAGCTGGAGCCGTTCGACGTCGAGCTTGCCGAGCAGCCCGTCGCCAGCCTCGAGGAGGCGGCCGAGATCGCGGGTGCCACCTCGATCCCGATCGCCGGCGACGAGAGCGTCGAAACCCAAGCCGACGCCGAACGGGCCAGAGATCTGAACGCCTGCGCGCTCGCCGGAATCAAGCTCTCGAAGGTCGGCGGGCCGGAGGCGGCGATCGAGATCGCCGAGGTGCTGCCGTCCTATGTCTCCAGCGCGCTCGACGGGCCAGTGGGGATCGCGGCGGGCGCGCAGGTCGCCCAGACCCTGGATGCCGGGAGAGTCGGAGCAGGCGGATTCGCCCACGGCCTCGCCACGCAGCGGCTCTTCTCCTCGACGATCGCCTCGGTCGAGTGCGAGCTGCGCAATGGGAAGCTCCACGTACCAGCGGGGCCCGGCCTCGGCGTCGAGATTGACGAGGCCGCACTCGCAGCGCACCGCCTCGACGCTCGTTGAAGCTTTTTCCGGGCTGTAGCACCGGAAAGGCTTCAAGGACCCGCGAGTCGGTGGTCGTTTAGGTTCCTGGCGTGGACCAGACGAACGCCAATACCGCGCTCGCTTCCGCTTTCGTCGAGGAGCTGGCACGGGGCGGTCTGCGACACGCCGTGATCTCACCGGGGTCGCGATCGACCCCACTCGCCGTTGCGCTCTGGCGCCAACCCGAGATCGAGGTGAGCGTGATCGTCGACGAGCGCTCGGCGGCCTTCTTCGCCCTCGGCGCCGCCCAGGCAACAGGCATGCCGGTGGCGATGCTCTGCACCTCCGGCACCGCTGCCGCCAACTATCACCCTGCCGTCTGCGAGGCCGACGAGTCGGCGGTGCCCCTGATCGCGCTCAGCGCGGATCGCCCGCCAGAGCTGCGCGGCATCGGCGCCGGGCAGACGATCGACCAGGTGAAGCTCTTCGGCTCCTCGGTTCGCTGGTTCTGCGAAGTCGGGACCCACGATGCCGGCGACGACGGCCTGCTCCACTACCGCTCGGTCGCCTGCCGGGCGCTGGCGGCGGCCCGCGGCGAGCCCCGGCCGGGCCCCGTCCACCTCAACCTGCCCTGGCGCGAGCCACTCGCGCCGATTCCAGTCGAGGGCTCGGTGACGGCGACCGATCCGCTGGCCCTCGAGGGGCGCGGCGCTCGGCCGTTGACGGCGGTGACCCCGATCGACATGGAGCCCTCTCAGTTCCTCCTCGACGAGGTCGCCGGCCATATCCGTGACTCCGATTTCGGCGTGATCATCGCCGGCCGTCAGCTCGACCCCGAGCTGCGCGAGCCGCTCGCCGACCTCGCCCGCACGGCCGGCTTCCCGATTCTCGCCGAGCCCACCTCGCAGCTTCGCTGCGGTCCCCACGACCGTTCCCACGTCGTCAGCGCCTACGACCACCTGCTGCGCGACGAGGGCTTTCGCGACACGATGACGCCTGATCTCATCCTGCGCTTCGGCCAGATGCCGACCAGCAGGCCGTTGCGCACATGGGTCGCCGGCTCGGGCGCGGACGAGATCGTCATCGACCCGAGCTGTGGCTGGAACGAGCCAGGCCGCCACGCCGCCGCGCTCCTCAGGGCCGATCCGACTGAGCTGGCTGCGGGCTGGGCGGCGCGCCTCGGCGAGGACCGGCCGGCGCCGGCCCGGTGGCTCGAGGCCGACAGAGCCGCCCGCGAGGTGCTGGAAGCAGAGCTGGCGGGCATCGCGGAGCCAACCGAGCCCGGGCTCCACCTTGCTCTCGGCCGCGCACATAGCGACAACGACCTCGTCTACACCGCATCGAGCATGCCGATCCGCGATCAGGAGGCCTTTCTCGCCCCCTCTAGCGCCGACGCTCTCTTCCTCAGCAACCGTGGCGCCAACGGCATCGACGGCCTCGTCTCCTCGGGCATCGGCGCCGCCCATGCGTCGGGCCGCCCAACCACGATCCTCACCGGCGACCTCGGCCTCCTGCACGACGTCGGCGGCCTCGCCACGCTCCGCGACACCTCCACACCCGTGCGCATCGTCGTCATCGACAACGACGGTGGCGCGATCTTCGGCTTCCTCCCCCAGGCGGAGGCGCTGCCGGGCGAGGAGTTCGAGGCGCTCCTCGGAACCCCCCGTGGCGTCGACGCAGCCAAGGCGGCCGACCTCTTCGATCTGCCCCACCGCCGCCTCGAGTCTCTCGCCGAACTGCCCGACGCCCTCACCGCCGGCACCGGCCTGATCGAGGTCAAGACCGACCGGCGGAGCAACGTCAAGGCGCACCGCCGCCTAGCGGCCGCCGTCCAGGCATCGCTCAGCAGCTGATCGACCCCGCCTCGCGCCCGATGCCGGGCTGCCAGGTGGCGCCGTAGAGGGTCAGGCCGGGGTCCGAAAGCACCTTGCTGAGACAGGTCCCATCGGCATTGATTGCCATCACCCTGTCGCCCGCTTCGGGGCTCCGATCTCCAAGCTCATCAGCGGGGGAATGAGTGAACGCCAAACGCTGCCCGGAAGGGTCCCAGCTCGGTGAGGCGAAGAAGCCGCGCTTGCGCAGCAGCAGCCTTGCCCCGGTAACGGCACCGACGCGTCCCACTCGCAGCTCGTCGGCCGCCGGCACTCTCTCGTTGATCCCGTTCAGCCGCCAGTTCAGGTAGCGCACGAAGGCGAAATGGGAGCCATCGGGCGAGTAGGTCGGTTCCAGGGCTTCCCGCGCAAGCAGCGAGAGGCCGCCACTGCGGAGGTCGATTGCAACCGCCCTGAACCCCCGCCGGTCGAACGAGCTGGCGGCGAGCTTCGAGCCGTCGGGCGAAAAGGAGCTCGGCGCCAGATAGGTGGCCAGCCGCCATCGCGTCAGTCGTCGCACCGAGCCGCTCTTGACGTCGAGCAACCAGATCGAGCTCTTGAACAGATAGTTCTCCCTACCGGGCAGCACCTTGACTAGCTTGGCCCGCGGGAAGGCCACGGAGCCGCCGTCCGGAGCGATCACGGGGTCACCACCGTCGAGGAAGGCGCGTCGGAACACCCGCAGGCCACTGCCGTCCGCCCTGACCACGCCAACCGCCTGTCCTTCATCGCCCGAGATGGACAATGCGAGCAGGCCACCATCGGCCGACCAGGAGGGGCGCGAGCCGGCGACCAGCGCGAACGGCGGCAGCGGACGGACGTCCAGGTCTTCGGGCATCTCACCCCCAGGCCCGACGGCGATCATCGCCTTTCCGTAACGCGCATCATGAGAGACGATCGCGAGCCGGGGTCCCGGCGGAGCCGTCGTCGCGACGGCAGCGCTCGATGTGAGCGCAAGCAGGGCCAGCACTGCCCCCGCCACGCCGGATGCCCTCCCTGTCATGCCGGAGATTCTTACGTACCCAAACCCGTGGTGGTGTGCTCACTCCGCAAGCAGCGGCAGCAGCGCCTCGAGCTTGATCTCGGTCTCGGCCAGCTCGGCGGCGGGGTCGGAGCCGGCGACGACGCCGACACCGGCGTAGAGGTGGGCCTCGCGGTCGCGCAGCAGGGCGCTGCGCAGGGCGACGCAGAACTCGCCGTCTTCGGTGGCGTCCATCCAGCCGACCGGGCCGGCGTACCAGCCGCGGTCCATCCGCTCGAGCTCGGCGATGGCGGCTGTTGCGATCTCCCAGGGCTCGCCGCCGACGGCCGGCGTCGGGTGCAGCATGCCGGCCAGCTCGACCGCCGAGCGGGGCTCGGCCAGCTGGGCGACCACCGGCGTCGCGAGGTGCTGGATGTTGGCGACCTTGACGATCTCCGGCTCCGGCGCGGTCTCGACCCAGACCGCGTGGGGGCGCAGGACGCGGGCGATCCGCTCGGCGACGATCGCGTGCTCGCGGCGGTCCTTGTCGCTGCGCAGGAGCTGCTCGCCGAGGTGGTCGTCGACCGCGGGATCGGAGCTGCGGCGGGTCGAGCCGGCCAGCGCGACGGTGGAGACGCTGGCGCCGGAGCGGCGCATCAGGAGCTCGGGGCTGGCGCCGACGAAGGCCGCCTCGGGCGTGCCGCAGCAAAAGCAGAAGCAGGAGGGAAACTGCTCGCGCATCGCGCCGAAGACAGCGGCCGGATCATGAGCCGCGCCGGCCGAGACGAGCACCTCGCGGGCCAGCACCACCTTCGACATCTCCCCCGCCTCGATCCGCTCGGTCGCAGCCGCCACGGCCCGCTCGAAGTCGCCCGGCGGGCGGACGCTGGCGATCTCGACCCGTCGCCGTCGGGTGGGGGTCGAGCATCGGCAGGGGATCGAGGCGCAGCCCCGAGAGGCGAGCCGCGATCGCGCTCGCCTTCGTCTCCGCGTCCTCGCCGGGATGGACGACGGCGTTGACGGTGAGGAAGGCGTCCCCGCCGCTGCGGCAGATCGAGAGCTCGGGTAAGACCAGCGAGGCCGGCGGCAGCGAGGACCAAGTCGAGGAGGCGCCGCCCTCGGGATCGAAGGCGAAGCCGCCGACCCAGACGGCTCCGGCTCCTGCAGGCAGGCCCGCGGCTCGTCGAAGATCGCCTCGGCACCCAGGCACTCGCGGGCCACGTCGCGGAAGCGGTCCGGGCCGCGCGACGTCACCTCCTGAGCGACGCCGAGCGCCGCCAGGGCGAACTCCCGGTCAGGCTGCTCCCAGCAGAACCAGCGGTCCGATGCCAGCCGCGAGGCGAACACGGCCGCGCAGGGGTCGATCGCCTCGACCGGCGTCGTGACGCTGACCAGCGTTCGGCGGTGGCGTTCGGCGGCACGCTCCAGCGCCCCGCTCAGCTTTGCGAGGAGGCTCTCAGTCGCTGCCGCGAGCAATCGCGATCTCGCCAGTGCGGACCATCTCGATCAGGCCGTGCGGGCGGATCATCCGCTCGAAGGCCTCGATCTTCTCGGCGGAGCCGGTGACCTCGATCGTCAGCGTGCGGCGGGAGACGTCGACGATCTTGGCGCGGAAGATCTCGGCGAACTGGATGATCTCCGGCTCGGCTCTCGACCGCAGCGGAGACTTTGAACATCGCCATCTCGCGGGCGACCGTCTCCTCCGGCTCCATGTCGCGGATCTTCAGCACGTTGACCAGCTTGTGCAGCTGCTTGGTCACCTGGTCGATCGGGTGCACGGCGCCGTCGAGGGTGAGGGTGATGCGGGAGATGCTCGGGTCGTCGGTCGGGCCGACGGCGAGCGTGTCGATGTTGAAGCCGCGCCGGGAGAAGAGGCCGGCGACGCGCGCCAGCACGCCCGGCTTGTTCTCGACCAGGATCGAGAGGATGTGCTTGCGCCCGCTGAGCTGCCCCGGGACGCGCAGGTCCTCCAGCTTCACCACCTGAGGGGTGCCGGCCTCCATCAGCCCACCATGTCCCTGGCGGCGGCTCCCGCCGGGATCATCGGGAAGCAGTTCTCCTCGGGCGAGACGCGCACGTCGAGCAGCACCGGCCCGTCGGTCTCCAGCGCCCTCGCCATCGTCTCCTCGAGGTCGGCCGAGTCCTCGCAGCGCAGCCCGGTGGCGCCGAAGGCCTCGGCGAGCTTGACCCAGTCGGGGCTCGGTCCCATCTCGACCGAGCTGTAGCGGCGGTCCCAGAAGAGCTCCTGCCACTGGCGGACCATGCCCATGTAGCCGTTGTTCATCAGGAAGACCTTGACCGGGATCTCTTCGGCTACGCAGGTCGCCAGCTCCTGGCAGTTCATGATCAGGCTGCCGTCGCCGGCGAGGCAGACGACCGTCTCCTCGGGGCAGGCGACCTTGGCGCCGACCGCCGCCGGGAGCCCGAAGCCCATCGTCCCCAGCCCGCCCGAGTTGATCCAGCGCCGCGGCTTCTCGAAGCCGTAGTACTGCGCCGCCCACATCTGGTGCTGGCCGACGTCGGAGGTGACGATCGCGTCGCCCTGCGTCGCCCGGTGCATCGCCTCGATCATGAACTGCGGCTTGATCTCGCCGTCGTTGCCCTCGTCGTAGCGGAGCGGGTACTCGTCCTGCCAGGCCTTGATCTGCTTCCACCAGCCGTCGAGGCGCGAGCTGTCGGTCTGCAGCGCCCGGTACTCGCGGGTCAGCGCCGGCAGCACCAGCTTGGCGTCGCCGACGATCGGGATGTGGGCGGGGACGTTCTTGGAGATCTCCGCCGGGTCGATGTCGATGTGGAGGAACTTGGCGCGGGGCGCGAACTCGGAGAGCTTGCCGGTGATGCGGTCGTCGAAGCGGGCGCCGATCGCGACGATCAGGTCGGCCTCGTCCATCGCGTAGTTGGCGGCGCGGGTGCCGTGCATGCCGAGCATCCCCAGCCACTGCTCGCCGGAGGCCGGGTAGGCGCCGAGGCCCATCAGGGTCGAGGTGATCGGGAAGCGGTCGGCGGCGGCGAGCTCGCGCAGCTCCTCGGAGGCATTGGCGTTGACCACGCCGCCCCCCGTGTAGAGGATCGGCTTGCGGGCGTTGGCGATCGCCTTGGCGGCGATGCGGACCTGCTTGATGTTGGGGGCGCTCGGCGGCTTGTAGCCGGCCAGCTCGACCGGCTCGGTGCGCGGCGCGTAGTCGATTTCGGCGCGCGAGAGGTCCTGGGGGATGTCGAGCAGGACCGGCCCGGGGCGCCCGGTCGAGGCGACGTGGAAGGCCTCGTGCACGTACTCGGGGATCTGGCGCGGGTCGGTGACCTGGAAGGAGTGCTTGACGAAGGGCAGCGTCGAGCCGAGGATGTCGGCCTCCTGGAAGCCGTCGGTGCCGATCAGCTCGGTCCGCACCTGGCCGGTGATGAAGACCGTCGGGACCGAGTCCAGCATCGCGTCGGCGATCGCGGTGACCAGGTTGGTCGCGCCCGGCCCGGAGGTGGCGAAGGCGACGCCGACTTTGCCGGAGGCCTTGGCGTACCCCTCCGCCGCGTGCCCCCCGCCCTGCTCGTGGCGCACCTGGATGTGGCGGAACTCCGCGTCGACCAGCGCGTCGTAGGTCGGCAGGTTGGCCCCGCCGGGGATGCCGAAGACATGCTCCACGCCCTCGGCTTTGAGGCTTTCCATCAATGCGTCGGCGGCTCTCATGGGAATCGCGATGGTACCAGCGGGCTTGTGCCTGTCTCGCAGGCGAATTAGAGCTGCACGGGCTCGCCGGGCTTCCAGCGAGTGTGGGGATCGATGGAGGTCTCGATCACGCGGTCCTTGTGGCGCTCGATCGCGTGGATCATCGACTCGACCAGCTCCTCGCCGAGCAGCGTCGGCTCGAGGCCGAGGTCGAGCAGCTTGGTGTGGATCGCGTTGTAGTAGTGCTCTTCCTTCTCGACCCTGGGGTTCTCGTAGTGCTGGATCTCGACCGAGTAGCCGAGGTGCTCGCCGGCGTGCTTGACCAGCTGGGCGAGCTCGAGCACCGAGAACTGCTCGGTGAACTGGTTGAAGACGCGGAACTCGCCCGCCTCGGCGGGATTCAGCGCCGCCAGCTCGACGCACTGCAGCGTGTCGCGGATGTTGAGGAAGCCGCGGGTCTGGCCGCCCGTTCCGTAGACGGTGAGCGGATGCCCGATCACCGCCTGCACGCAGAAGCGGTTGAGCACGGTGCCGAAGATCTCGTCGTAGTCGAAGCGGGTGATCAGCCGCTCGTCGCCCGCGGTCTCGTCGGTCTCGATCCCGTAGACGACGCCCTGGTTGAGGTCGGTCGCGCGCAGGCCCCAGGTGCGGCAGGCGAAGTGGATGTTGGTCGAGTCGTGGACCTTGGAGCAGTGGTACAGCGAGGCCGGCAGCTTCGGGAAGGGCAGGGTGTCCTTGCGCCCCTTGTGCTCGATCTCGATATAGCCCTCCTCGATGTCGATCTCGGGCTGGCCGTACTCGCCCATCGTGCCGAGCTTGACCAGGTGGCACTCGGGAACGTGGTCGCGGATCGCGAAGAGCAGGTTGAGGTTGCCGATCACGTTGCCGTACTGGGTCTCGACCGCCTGCTCGCGGGAGGCCATCGAGTAGGGCGCCGAGGCCTGCTGCCCGTAGTGGATGACCACCTCGGGCCGGGTCTCGGCGACGACGCCGTCGAGGAACTCGCCGTCCTCGACCGAGCCGACGCAGCTGCGGATCTCGTTGCCGGCCGACTGGGCGCGCCAGGCGTCGATGCGCTCAGCCAGCGGAAGGATCGGCGTCAGCGAGTCGCTGCCGACGCCGTCGACCCAGCGGCGACGGACGAAGTTGTCGACGACGGTGACCTCGTGGCCACGAGCAGAGAACCTGAGGGCTGTCGGCCAGCCCAGGTAGCCGTCGCCCCCAAGGATGAGAACGCGCATAAGTCGCGGCAGCGTAGCGGACGGACCTGACGGGGTGCGCCATAGCATCCGCGGCATGAGCGGCCTGGCAAAGCGCAACGGTGGCGGGGCCGGCCTTGCCGCTCTGGCCGCAATCCTGCTGCTCGGGCTGGGCCTGCGGGTGGGCGAGGCCTGGGACGGTCGCGCCCCGGTCTTCGACGCCGCCGCCTACGCCGAGATCGCCCGGAACCTCGATGACGGCCAGGGGTTTGCGCTGGGCCCGGAAGCCACCCAACCCGACAGCAACTACTCCCCGGGTCTGCCCCTCTTCGTCACCGGCGTCTACAAGCTCACCGGCGGCGTCCACGAACAGCTGGCGCGACTCGTCCTGGCCGTCATCGGCACGCTCGCGGTTCTCTTCACCTACCTGATCGGGCGCCGGCTGTCGGGGCCTCTCGGGGGTCTCATCGGAGCCGGAGCCATCGCCATCTACCCCGCTCTCGTGGAGTACCAGGGCATGCTCATGGGGGAGCCGCTTGCGGCGACGCTGCTCTCAGGCGGGGTGTTCGCCATGTTTTGGGCTGCGGGACCGACCGTGTCGGCCCGCGGGTCCTGTCGTGGGGGGAGGGGGGCACTGCGGGCGGGCCACGGTCCGTCCTCGACCCCCCTCCCCCCACGCCACCCCCGGGTGAGATGGCTCTTGCCTGGCGCCCTATTCGGATGCCTGATACTCGTCCGCCCGGAGTACCTCGGGATCGTCTTGCTCGTGAGCTTGGTCGTGCTGGCGAGGGACTGGCGAGACGACTGGCGCAGGTCGCTGGCCCTGACGGGGGTCCTGTTGACCGGGGTCGCAATCGTGGTTGTGCCCTGGACCGTGAGGAACGCCGCTGCACTTGACCGGTTCGTTCCGGTGTCCACGGGAGGCGGGCAGGTGCTCTTTGCCGGCACCTACCTGCCTTCCGACGGCGATCCGGAAAAGGTCGGGGCGGAGGTCGTCGAGCGGCATCCCGAACTGTTTGCACCCAACGCCGTGCGGCGCCTCCGGCTCGAGCAGATCCTTGCTCAGCTGGCGGAGAGCCGCTATCCGCGGATGGAAACCGACGAGGCGCTGGGGCGGATGGGGCGCGAACAGCTCTGGGACGACGTCTCCGAGAAGCCGGTCGAGTACGCGGGGTTCGTCGCGACGAAGGTCGGACGGATCTGGGGACACGGGCCGCGGGACGTGATGCGCCAACCGGGGTGGGAGTTGCTGCACTGGGCGCTGGTCCTCTTCGGGCTGGCCGGTTTGATCGTGCTCGCCGCACAGCGGCGCTGGGAGGCGCTACTGCTGGCGACGATCTTCGTCGGGATCACCGCGGTATGCGCACTGCTGGTCGCCTCCCCTCGGCGCGTGCTGGTGACGATGCCGCTCGTCGCGGCGCTGGCCGGAGTCGGGGTTGCGTGGGTGGCCGCACGTGCGAGCGGTCGATTGACCCACACATAGGGTGGTCAATCGACCGCTCGGCACCCGGACGCCGGGATAGCCTGCCGCGATGGCTTCGCTGAAGGCATGGCTGCGTGGGCTCCCGGAGCGCCATGGGCGCATGACGCTGATCCTGCTCGTGGCGATACTCGTGCTCGGCTTCGGCCTGCGTGCATACCGCGTGGTCGAGCCTCTGCCGACGCCCGGCGACGACGCCCGCGCCTACTACGCGCTCTCCAAGGCGCTATACGAGAAACAGAGCTTCGGCGGGGCGGACTTCCGCGACTCCAGCGACTGGTCTCCCGGCGCACCCCTCCTGTATGCCGCCAGCTTCTACGCCACCGGTGGGGCACGCGAAGGCACGGCCCGCATCGTCGAGCTCCTCCTCGGCCTCGGCGCGATCGTCGTCGTCTACCTGCTCGGGAGACGCATCAACTGCCGGCCCGCCGGCCTGATCGGCGCCTTCGGGGTCGCCGTCTACCCCCCGTTCATCCACTCGACCGGCGCCTTGTTCAGCGAGCCCCCCGCGATCTTCCTCCTGCCGGCAGCGGTACTCGCCTTTCTCTGGGCCTCGGACGGGCTTGGAAACGGCCCCTCGCGTAGGTGGCTGGTGCCGGGGCTGTTGTTCGGATGCCTGGCCCTGGTGCGGCCGGAGTACCTGCTCGTGGGCGTAGCTTTCGCGGTACTGGCGCTGATCGGCGTCGGCAGGGAACAGGGCTGGAAACCCGGCTTGGCCAGCGCGGCGCTGCTGGGGGCCGCCCTGCTGCTGCCGATCCTGCCCTGGGCAGTTCGCAACCAGGTGGCGCTCGACCGAACGGTGCCGATCTCGACCGGCGGGGGAAAGGCCCTGTACGTGGGGACGTTCCTGCCCGCCGACGGGGAATACCAGCGGGTGAAGGCAACGCTGGTGCGGCGCTACCAGCACCGGGACCTGGATCCACACTCCCAGGCTCTCGAGGAAGTCGACCCGACGCCGCTCTTCGACCGGGTGGCCGAGCGCTATCCCGAGCTGCCGCGCGACGAGGCGCTGGGGAAGATCGGCAGGCAGAACTTCTCGCACTACCTCGGCGAGGACCCGACCGGCTACGCGGCGATGACGGTGCGAAAGGCATGGCGAATGTGGAGCGCCGGGATCGGCGAAGCGATGAGCAGCACCGCGGGCCGGGTGGTCCAGGTGCTCATCGTGCTGCTGGGCCTCGCCGGGCTCGGCGCGCTGGCGGCGCGGCGGCGCTGGTGGGAGCTGGTCGCGATGGCAACGCCGCTGGCGCTGGTCACGGCGGTTGGCGCCACGACCCTCGCCGCCCCGCGCCGCAACGAGGTGCTGATGACGCTGATCTTTCCGCTTGCCGGCGTTGCCCTCTCGCGGGCGAACGCGGCCCTATTGTCTAACCGCGAATGGTCCTCCAAGCAGGCATCTTCCCCGCCGAACTGACCGCGCTTCGCAGCTTCGGCCTGATCGCCGCGGTCGCGCTTGTCGCTTACGCGGTCCTGCGCCGGCACTCGCTGCGAAACGTCGACGTGCTGATCCTGATCGCCGCCGGCCTGGGGCTGGCGCTTGTCTCTGGAACCGAAATCACCGACGCGCTGCTCTCCGCCTTCTCCTTCGAGAAGGGCAATGGCGGCCGCATCCTCGGTCTCGCCGTCTTCTCGATCTTCATCCTCTTCATGCTCGCCCTGCGGGCGCTCTCGCAGGGGGCCCGCAACGCGCGCCAGCTCTCCGCCGTGCTGGAGGGGCTCGCCTGGGAGGAGTTCCGCCAAGCGGACCTCCCGGCCCGCTTCCGCAGCAAGGTCGCGGTCGTCGTCCCCGCCTACAACGAGGCCGAGAACATCGGCTACGTGCTCGACCTGATGCCGGGCGAAGTCTGCGGTACGCCGATCGCGGTGCTCGTCGTCGACGACGGCTCGCGCGACGGCACCGCCGACGTCGCCGCCGAGCGCGGTGCGGTCGTCGCCCGCCACGTGATCAACCGCGGCGGCGGTGCTGCTCTGCGCACCGGCTACCGCCTGATGGTCGAATCGGGCGCCGAGGTCGTCGTCACGCTCGACGCCGACGGGCAGCACCTACCCGCGGAGATGGAACGCTTGGTCAAACCGATTCTCGACGGCGAGGTCGACGTCGCCCACGGCTCGCGCGTGCTCGGACAGGCCGACCGCAACCACCTGTCCCGCGAGCTCGGCATCGTCTTCTTCAACCGGCTCGTCTCCACCATCACCCGGACCAAGGTCAGCGACTGCTCCAACGGCTACCGCGCCGTGCGAACCACCGTCCTACCCCAGCTCGTCCTGCGCCAGGAGCAGTTCCATACCTCCGAGTTCATGATCGAGGCGATCAAGCGCGGGATCCCCGCCAAAGAGGTCCCGATCACGGTCGAGCGCCGCCTCCACGGCCACTCGAAGAAGCCCGCCGTCGTCCGCTACGGCCTCGGCTTCGCCAACGCGATCGTCCGCACCTGGCTGCGCTAGTTAGCGCCTCGGCCTGAGGACCAGGCGCCGCGAGCGAACTCGCGACTGATTGCCGCTCGCGGGGGCGACCGCGCGCAACGACGCCCGCCTGGCGATACGCAGGCGAAAGTGAGCCGTGCAGCGACGGTCTAGGCGCTTGGCGGCGATCCTCCGGCCATCGCGCCGCAGGGCGACCCTGCGCCCCGCAGCTCCGGTGCAGGGCAGGAGGCGAACCCGAACCTTGAAGCGATGGCCGCTTGCGCCGAGCGACCGGGCGGAGATGCGCAACCGAGCGCGTCGCTGCATCCTGGAAATCGGAGTGGCCGTGGCCAACGATGGGCAGACGGCGGGCGAGTCCCCCTGCAGGCGGAAGACGGCCCCTTCCCTGGAGGTGACGTAGACGCGCCCACAGGAGTCCTCGCCGAAGGAGGTCGGCCGGTCGACCGTGAGGCCCTCGGAACGATCGTCGCTCGCCACTCCGCCGGAGCCCGGCAGGAGGAGCGAACGGATCTCCTCGCTGCAGAAGTCGGTGTACACGTAGCGGCCGTAGAGGTCGCCGACGCTCGCGTCGCGGACGACGTAGCCGCCGATGATCGAGCAACCGTGGGCGCTGCCGTCGCCGGGGTCTTCGTGCGGGTAGTCGAAGACCGGCTCGGTGAAACCGGCGGCGGAACCGCAGCCGGCCGGCGGGAATTCGTATTCGAGGAAGCCCTCGCGGCAGTTCCAGCCGTAGTTCGCCCCGGCGCCGGAGACGACGCCCCCGCCGGGGCTGGGTGCGTAGTCGACCTCCTCGCGCGCATCCTGGCCGACGTCGGCGACGACCATCCCCCCGCTGGCGCGGTCGAAGGAGAAACGCCAGGGGTTGCGCAACCCGGAGGCCCAGATCTCGTCCCGCCCCGGCCCCGCGAGGAAGGGATTGCCGGCCGGCACCTCGTAGGACGGAGTCTGCCCCGGGCGCGGCACGATGCGGAGGATCTTGCCGAGCAGCTCTTCGGTGTCCTGGCCGTTTTCGAACGGGTCGCCCCCGCCCCCGCCGTCGCCCAGCGAGACGTAGAGGTAGCCGTCGGGGCCGAACTGGAGCTGCCCTCCGTTGTGGTTGGCTTCCTGAGAGTGGCCGATCGAGACGATCGGCTCGCGGATCACCTGACTCGCATCCCCTGGATCGGGACGGAACGAGTCGACGTGGACGTCGCCCTCCTGGCCGTCGGCTTCAGTGCCGGTGTAGGCGGCGTAGAAACGGCCCGAGGCATTGAAATCGGGGGCCGGGACGATCGAGAGCATGCCCCGCTCCGATTCGCAACAGCTGACCAGGGCGCTGATGTCGGCGAAGACCCGGGTGCCACCGGGTGCCACTTCGACCACCCTCCCTTCACGCTCGACGATCAGGATGCGCTCCGGGTCACGGGGATCGGAGGTGACGAAGATCGGCTCCTCGAAGCTGCCGATCGGCTCGAGCGTCGCCGCGCCGGCGGACCCGCAGGGCACCGCCAAGAGGGCGAGGAGGGTTGCCGGCCAACGCATGCGCACCCCGACAGCTAACCAACTCCCGGGTGCCGCACCTCGGCCGGGTCGGGCAGGTAGAGGTCGGTGCCGCAGCGGGGGCAGACCTGGACGTAGAGCTTGACTGCCTTGTGGCAGTTGGGGCACTGGCGTTCGGGTTCGTCCTTCTCGGAGCGGTAGAGGATCACCGCGATCAGGCCGAGCGGAGGCAGCATCGTGCCGATCAGCAGCCAGAGCCAGAACGAGCTGCCCTTGCCCTTGCCGATGATCGCGGTGGCTAGGCCGAAGAAGAAGGCGATGACGAGGTACTCGAATCCCACGGGTCCATTGTCGCGTCAAGTCGCTTCGGGTGCCCGATCGAGCCGACCTCGGAGATGTCGCGGCGGAAGGGCAGGCTGGCGGTCCAGTCGATAACGGCACGGGCCTTGCGGGCGGCACCCGGGATCTGGCTCATGTGGTAGGTCCGGGCCATCCACCAAGCGGGGAAGCCGCGAAAGGTGCGGCTGCCGACCTTGCCCACGGCCTTGTAGCGGCCGAGGTTGACGAAGGCGGCGCTGCCGCGATAGTCGAAGGAGCGCGTGCTGCCGACGCCCAGCTCAGCCGCGATGTTGCGCGCCGCCACCGGGCCTTGGCGCACGGCGTGCTGCGCGGTCGGCGGGCAGAGCCCACCGCGCGGGTCGGGAGCGGCGGCGCAGTCGCCGATCGCCCAGACCGCGTCCATGCCCCTTACCCGCAGGTGATCGTCGACGGGGACACGACCGCGCTCGTCGAGTGGAACCGAGAGCCGGCGCAGGCTCGGGTGCGGGGCCACACCCGCCGTCCAGACGACGGTCCGGGTGGGCAGGGTCTCACCGGTGGCGATGCGGGCGCTGTCGGCCCGCACTTCCTCCAGGGTCGTGCCGAGGCGGATGTCGATGCCGCGGCCGCGCAGCTCGCGCACGGCGTAGTCGGCAAGCTCGGCGTCGATCTCGGGCAGGACGCGGTCGGCGGCCTCGACCAGGACCCAGCGCATGCCGTGCAGGCGGGCCCGCGGGTAGCTCTCGATCGCGTCGGTGGCGAAGTCCTGGAGCTCGGCCAGCGCCTCGAGGCCGGCATAGCCACCGCCGACGAAGACGTAGGTGAGCAGCTCCTCGCGCCGGGCCGCGTCGTCGGTCGCATTGGCGGCCTCCAGCGTCTCGATCACGTGGTTGCGCAGCCAGATCGCGTCGGCCAGGCTCTTGAACCCGATCGCGTGCTCAGAAAGACCGGGCACCGGCAGCACCCGCGAGACCGACCCCAGCGCAAGCAGCAGCTGGTCGTAGGGAAGCTGCTCGGCCTCGCCCTCGCGGGTGCGCAGCTCGACCGTCTTCGCCACCGGATCGTGGCCGGCGATCGAGCCCAGGCGCAGGTACGTCCGGTCGAGGATCTCGCGCAGCGGCGTGACCACGTGCCGAGGCTCCAGCGTCCCCGCCGCGGCCTCCGGCAGGAACGGCGTGTAGAGCAGGAAGTTGACGTCGTTGACGAGGACCAGCCGGGTCGACTGCCGCGGCAGGACCCGCTCCAGCTCCCGCGCCGCCATCGCGCCCCCGAATCCACCACCGGCGATGACGACGTTCCAGGCCATGCACCCAAACTTAGCACTTTGTAACAAGTTGTTACAAAGTAACGGAACGCACTTTCAAGTTGTCCTTGCAAGCGACTCGATGCAGCGATAAGGTTTCGCCCAAGGTGTTCACATTGAACGGCCCCGGGAGCTACCCCGGGGCCGTTTCTTTCGCGGCGTGCCCTACCGACGATTCGCGAGCTTCGATGCAAGCGCGATCAGCGCCCGAATCACGCCCGCGTAGGCCAGCAGGACCGCCGCGGTTGGGGCGTCCACGTCTGTCTAAGGCGTAAGGGCGAGAAGTTCGCCCCACGCCTTAAATCCCGAGTTGCCCCTTGATCAGGCGATTTACCTCGCCGCCATCGGCTCTCCCCTTCGTTTGCTTCATCACGGCGCCGACGATGGCGCCGATCGCCTTCTGGTTGCCGGAGCGGATCTGATCGGCGGCCTCGGGATTGGCCTCGACCGCAGCGGCGACGATCGACTCCAGCTCGCCGCTGTCTGAGATCTGGGCGAGACCCTCGCGCTGGACTATCGCCTCCGGGTCGCCGCCTTCGGCGACGAGGGTAGAGAGCACTGTCTTGCCGCTGCCGTGGGAGATCTTCTTCTCCTGAACCATGCCCACGAGGGCGGCCAGGGCGCCCGGCTCGACCTTCGAGTCTGCCGCGCCCCCCTCTCCCCCGTCCTGGCGCAGCGCCGCCGCCAGCTCACCGGTTACCCAGTTGGCGATCACGCGCGGCTCGACCCCGCCTGCCGCCCCGGCCACCTGCTCGAAGTACCCGGCAGTCTCGGGGTCGGCCGCGAGCAGGGCGGCGACATCCTCGGCCAGTCCCATCTCCCCCTCGTAGCGAGCCGCTCGCGCCGCCGGCAGCTCCGGCAGCGACTCGCGCGCCTCGCGGATCATCTCCTCGGTGGGAGCGATCGGCACCAGGTCGGGCTCGGGGAAGTAGCGGTAGTCGTGCGCCTCCTCCTTGGAGCGCAGCGGGTGCAGGGTGCCGTCCTCGGGGTGGAAGTGGAGGGTCTCCTGGACCACGGTCCCCCCTCCCTCGATCAGCTCGCGCTGGCGCGCCAGCTCGGCTTCCATGCCCCGCTCGAGGAAGCGGAAGCTGTTCATGTTCTTCAGCTCGGTCTTCGTCCCCAGCTCATCGCTGCCCGCGGGCCGCACCGAGACGTTGGCGTCGACCCGCAGGCTGCCCTCCTCCATGTTGACGTCGGAGACGCCGAGCTGGCGGACGGTCTCGCGCAGCAGGCGCGCCCAGGCCGCTGCCTCGGCGGCGCCGCGGAGGTCGGGTTCGGTGACGATCTCGACCAGCGGCGTGCCGCCACGGTTGAAGTCGACGAGAGAGGCGCCGGAGCCGTGGATGCGGCCCGAGTCGCCGACGTGGATCATCTTCGCCGCGTCCTCCTCGAGGTGGGCGCGGTGGATGCGGACGCCGCCGAGGCGCCCGTTGCTGGCGATCGGGATGTCGTACTGGCTGATCTGGTAGGCCTTGGGGCTGTCGGGATAGAAGTAGTTCTTGCGGTGGAAGATCGAGCGAGGGGCCACCTCGCACTCCAGGGCAGCGGCGATCTTCAGCGCATAGAGGATTGCCTGCTCGTTGGTCACCGGGAGCACGCCCGGGTGGGCCAGGCAGACAGGGCAGGTGTGGACGTTCGGCTCGTCGCCGAAGGAGAGCTCGCAGCCGCAGAACATCTTCGTCTTGGTCGCGAGCTGGACGTGGATCTCCAGCCCGATGACCGCCTCGAGCTCAGCCACCGGGAGCCTCCTCCGGCCTCGCCTCGAAGCCGATCGCCTGCTCCAGGGCGTGGGCGGCGTCGAGGAGCTTCTGCTCGGCGAAGGCCGGGGCGGCGATCTGGAAGCCGACCGGGAGCTGCGGGCCGCCGCCCTGGGGCTCGGCCAGCCCGGCGGGAATCGAGATCGCGGGTATGCCGGCGAGGCTCATCGGCACCGTGAAGAAGTCGTTCAGGTACATCGCCAGAGGATCGGCCGTCTTCTCGCCGAGCCCGAAGGCGACCGAGGGCGAGGTCGGCGTGACGACGAAGTCGAACTCGGCGAAGGCGGCCGAGAAGTCGGCGGCGATCTTGGTCCGCACCTTCTGCGCCTGCCCGTAGTAGGCGTCGTAGTAGCCGGAGGAGAGCGCGTAGGTGCCGAGCATGATGCGGCGCTTCACCTCGGTGCCGAACCCCTCCGCCCGGGTCGTCTCGTACATCTCGATCAGGTCGCCGCTGCCCTCGCTCCTCATCCCGTAA
Organism: uncultured Solirubrobacterales bacterium; assembly: GCA_963753585.1. GTDB lineage: Bacteria > Actinomycetota > Thermoleophilia > Solirubrobacterales > 70-9 > VRUE01. The sequence goes on from CAVWCU010000001.1 coordinate 822,846, forward strand.
CGGACGCCGTCATAGCGGGCGAGGTTCGAGGAGGCCTCGGCCGGGGCGATCACGTAGTAGGCGGAGATCCCGTGCTCGGCATGGGGCAGCGGGGCCTCGGCGATCTCGCCGCCGAGCTGCTCGATCCGAGACAGCGTCGCCTCGAAGACCTCGCGAACGCCAGGCTCGATCGCGTCGCGGGCGAGATCGGAGGGGACGGCGAAGCGCAGGCCCTTCAGGTCCTCGCGGTCAGGCAGGCGCGGTGCCGCTTCGAGCCCGACCGAGGTCGAGTCGCAGGGGTCGGCCCCTTGCAGGATCGCCAGCATCAGCGCGGCGTCCCTGACGTCGCGGGTGAGCGGGCCGCACTGGTCCAACGAGGAAGCGAAGGCGATCATGCCGTAGCGGGAGATCGCGCCGTAGGTGGGCTTGAGGCCGACGATGCCGCAGAGCGAAGCGGGCTGGCGGATCGAGCCGCCGGTGTCGGTGCCGATCGCCCAGGGCGCCAGGCCGCCGGCGACCACGGCGGCTGAGCCGCCGGAGGAGCCGCCCGGTACACGGCCACGGTCCCAGGGGTTCAGCACCGGCCCGAAGGCCGAGTTCTCGTTGGAGGATCCCATCGCGAACTCGTCCATGTTGGTCTTGCCGAGGACCGGCGCCCCCGCCTCAATCAGCCGCCGAACCGCGGTCGAGGTGTAGGCCGGCCGGTAGCCCTCGAGGATCCGCGACCCGGCCGTGGTCGGCACCCCCTCGGTGCAGAAGATGTCCTTGACTGCGACCGGAGCAAGCCGTGGTTGCTCGACCGCGATCGCCCCCGCATCGCCGTTGCCGTCCCGCCACAGATACGCGTTCAGCTCGTCCCCAGCTGCAGCCTCAGCCCAGGCCTTCCCGTACTCCCCCGGCGACAGATCCCCCGAAGCCATCGCCTCCTGCGCCTGGACGGCGGTGAGATCGAGCATGTCGGCCATTTATCCCTCCGCCTGCGGCGAAGGAACCCGAAACGCCCCGTCGACTGGATCTGGCGCCTGCGCAAGCGCCACATCCCTATCCAAGCTCACATGCGGCTCGTCCGCCCTGAGCACGTTCTCCAGCTCAACCACATGCGACGTCGGAGCCACCTCGTCCAGGTCCAGCTCACCGATCCGGTCGACGTGCTCGAGGATCCCGGAAAGCTCCCCGGCCATCCGCTCCACTTCCTCCTCGGACAGCCCGAGTCGCGCCAGCTTCGCTACGTGAAGTACCTGCTCCCGCTCAATCACGCGGCGGATTCTAGGGCTGCGGGCAGGGGGTGGAGCGTCTTGTACTTTTTCGCGAGCGTACGTCCGAGCGCCAGCAGTCCCCGTCCCTCGAAAAAGTTAAGCGGAACCCCCTGCCCGCAGCCCTACGCCTGCGGCGGTGGCGGCGGGTTCGGGGGCGGCGGCGGAGGTGGAGGCGGTGCCGACGAGGAGGGCGGCTGGGTCGGCGGAGGAGGAGTACCCGCGCCGGGCCCACTGGAAAGTCGGTCCGCCGCGTCGCCGAAGGTCATCCCTTCCTCCCGCATCGCGCTGTAGCCGCCGTAGGCGATCCCCGCGGCGGAGGCCAAGCCGAGGAAGATGCCGATGTTGAGAGTCGCGTCGACCGAGACGCCGCCGAAGTCACCGAAGCTGGGCGGGTCGACGATCCGGTAGAGGATGAGCAGCACCGAGATCACGCCGAGCACGGTGACGACGGTGTTGGCCGAGACCGGCGGCTCGTAGGCGGCGTCGCTGAGTCGCAGGGCCGCCACACCGAGCGCGGCGATGATCGCCACCAAGAGGACGAACGGGATGAAGTCAAGCGCCTCCCAGGCGTTGCCCCCCTCACCGGAGATCGTGCCCGAGAACCCTCCGACACCGGAGACCTCGACGCCGAACCAGTTGAAGAACATGAAGACGAAGAGCAGGATCGCGGATACGGATGCGATCTTCTCACCGGTGCTCAGCCTGTCCAGATCCATCTGCTTACCCTCCGTGGTCTAGGGGTCGGCTCGACATTACACCCGCGCCCGGGCGGCAGCCACCGTGTTGACGAGCAGCATCGCGATCGTCATCGGGCCAACTCCTCCGGGCACCGGCGTGATCGCCTCCGCCACCTCGGCGACGGCGTTGAAGTCGACGTCGCCACGAAGCCCGTCCTCAGTGTGGTTCGTCCCGACGTCGATCACCACCGCGCCAGGCTTGACGGCATCGGCGCCGAGCAGCCCAGGCGCCCCCGCCGCAGCGATCAGCACGTCTGCGCGCCGGCAGGTGGCGGACAGGTCGCGTGTGCGCGAATGGCACATCGTCACCGTCGCGTTCGCCGCCAGCAGCAGTCGCGCGATCGGAACGCCGACCAACTTCGAACGACCGACGACGACCGCCTCGGCGCCTTCGAGCTCGACCCCCTCGTGACGGAGCAGCTCCATCACCCCCGCCGGCGTGCAGGGGACGAGGCCCGGCATCCCGTGCGCGAGAAGGCCGGCGTTAACCGGGGTCAACCCGTCGACGTCCTTGGCCGGATCGATCGCGGCGACAACGCGATCCGGGTCGATCTGGTCAGGCACCGGCAGCTGCACGAGGATGCCGTCGACATCGCGGTCCACCCCCAGCTCCCCGACCAGCTCCAGCAGCTCGTTCTCGCTCGTCTCCGCAGGCAGGCCGTGATGAGCCGAGCGAATCCCGGCCTCCTCGCAGGCGCGGTGCTTACTGCGGACGTAGATCTCCGAGGCCGGGTCGTCGCCGACGATCACCGTGACCAGCATCGGGGTCCGGCCCCGCTCGGCCTCATAGGCCGCGACCTCCTCGGCGACCCTGGCGCGAACGACCGCGCCAACGGCTTTGCCGTCGATGACCCTGGCCCCCATCACCGCCTCCGGATCGGTGCGTAGTCGGCCATCAGCTTGCGCTCCACCCCGTCGCCGGCGAAGCGCACGACAACGATCCCGCCCGCCTCGACCGCGGTGACCACGCCGTCGCCGAAGGCCGCGTGGACGACGTCGTCGCCGGTGCGCAGCTCCAGGGCCGGGCCGGGATCGACCGGCGCCGCCGCGTCCGCGCTCGTCGTCTCCCAACCTAGGCCCGCCGCCGCACCGGGCGCACTGGAGTGGCGCTCGGTCAGCTCCGCCGGCAACTCGTCGATGAAGCGCGAGGGCAGGTTGCGCTCGGCACGCCCGAAGAGACGGCGTTCGCGCGCCCAGGTCACATAGAGGCGCTTGCGGGCGCGGGTGATGCCGACGTAACAGAGCCGCCGCTCCTCCTCTTCTCCCCCCTCTTCCAGCGCCCGCATGTGGGGGAAGGCGCCGTCCTCGCAACCGATGAGGAAGACCGTGTCGTACTCGAGCCCCTTGGCGTTGTGCAGGGTCATCAGCGTTATCAGCGACTCTTCCTCGCGCAGGTCGTCTTGCTGCGTGTAGAGGGAGATCTGCTGCAGGAACTCCTCCAACGGCGAGGACTCCCCCTCACCCTCCAGCTCGTGGTTGGCGTCGAACTCCCCGGCCATGCCGACCAACTCCTCGAGGTTCTCGGCCCGGCCCTCCGCTTCGATCGTGCGCTCGGCGGCCAGCGCGTCGAGATAGCCGCTCTCGCGCAGCACAGCCTCGAGCAGCTCAGACACCGGCGCCTCGTCGGCCCGGGCTCGCAGTCCCTCCATCGTCTCGTGGAAACGCGAGACCGCCTTGATCGCCGCGGCGCTCAGGCCCGGCACCTCCTCGACCCGTTCGGCCACCTCCCAGATCGCCAGCCCCGTGGTGTTGGCGTGGGAGGCGAGGCGGCCCTGGCTGGTGTTGCCGATGCCGCGGCGCGGCGAGTTGACGATGCGGGCGAAGGAAACCTGGTCGGCGGGGTTGGCCAGGAGGCTGAGGTAAGCGACCGCGTCTTTGATCTCAGCCCGCTCGTAGAACTTGGTGCCGCCGATCACCTGGTAGGGCAGCTCGAAGCGGACCAGCGTGTCCTCCAGCACCCGGCTCATCGCGTTGGTCCGGTAGAAGACCGCGACGTCCTCGCGGCGCATGCCCTCCTCCTCGCCGAGCCGCTCGATCTCGCCGGCGACCCAGCGGGCCTCCTCGTGCTCGTCGGAGAGCTCGGAGAGCTGCACCGGCTCGCCGCCGACTATCTCGGTCCAGAGCTGCTTCGGCCGCCGCTCGCGGTTGCGCTCGACCACAGCGTTGGCGGCGGAAAGGATCGTCTGGGTCGAGCGGTAGTTCTGCTCGAGCTTGACCACCTCGGCCTCGGGGAAGTCGCGCTCGAAGTCGAGGATGTTGCGGATGTCGGCATGGCGGAACCCGTAGATCGACTGGTCCTCGTCGCCCACCACCATCAGGTTCCCGTGCTCGGCGGTGAGCAGCTGTAGCAGCCGGTACTGGGCGTGGTTGGTGTCCTGGTACTCGTCGACGAGGACGTGGCGGAAGGTGCGCCGCCAGCGCTCGCGAGCCTCGTCGGAGATCTCCAGGACGTTGACCGTGCGGACCAGGAGATCGTCGAAGTCCATCGCGTTCGCCGCCAGCATCCGCTTCTCGTAGAGCTCGTAGACGGCGGCAACCGTTTCCTCGAAGACGCTGCCCTGGGCCTGGGCGTAGGCGGGCGCGTCGACGAGCTTGTTCTTCGCGCCGGAGATCTGGGAGCGGATCGAGCGCGCCGGGTAGCGTTTCGGGTCGACCCCGAGCTCGGCCATGCAGCGCTTCAGCATCCGCAACGAGTCGGACTCGTCGTAGATCGTGAAGCTGCGCGAGTAGCCGAGCTTCTCGGCGTCGGCGCGCAGCATCCGGGCGCAGGCGGAGTGGAACGTCGTCACCCACATCGCACGCGTGGCCCGGCCGACCAGCTGTTCGACCCGCTCGCGCATCTCGCTCGCCGCCTTGTTGGTGAAGGTGATCGCGAGGATCTCGCCCGGGCGGGCAGCACCGGTCGCCAAGAGGTAAGCGATGCGGTGGGTGAGGACCCGGGTCTTGCCCGACCCCGCCCCGGCCAGCACAAGCAACGGCCCTTCGCCGTGCTGCACCGCCTTGCCCTGGGGCTCGTTGAGGCCGGCCAACAGTCGCTCGGCCCAGTCGGCGCCGGGTTCTATCGGTGCGCCGCCGGCGTCCACAGGCGTCTCGGGCTCGGTTTGCAGCATGAGTCCGAGAATAGCTTTGGACCCGGCTGGGTCCCGAGGCCTCAGCCGCCGGCCGAGGAGCGGCCGGTGCGCTCGCGAAGCTCGGTCGGCTCTCCGCCTGGCACGTTGCCACCATCGAGCTCGGAAAGCCGCTGCTCGAGCTCGGCGATCCGCTGCGAAAGGGTCTTGATCGCCTCGGCGATCGGGTCGGGCAGGTGAATCCAGTCGGCGTCGGGGCCCTCGACGCGCCGGCCGTCGACTTTGACCGGGTGGCCGGGGTTGCCGACGACGGTCGCGTGCGGCGGCACGTCCTCGATCACGACCGTGTTGGCGCCGATCTTGGCGCCGTCGCCGACGGCGATCGGGCCAAGCAGCTTGGCGCCGGAGCCGACCGTGACGTTGTCTCCCAGCGTCGGGTGGCGCTTGCCGCGCTGGAAGCCAGTCCCTCCCAGTGTCACCCCCTGGTAAAGGGTCACGCACTTGCCGATCTCCGCGGTCTCACCGATCACCACCCCGGAGCCGTGGTCGATGAAGAACTCGCGGCCGATCTTCGCCGCCGGGTGGATCTCCACGCCGGTCACCGAGCGAGTGACGTAGGCGAGCACCCGCGGGACGATCGGTACGTCGGCTTCAAGCAGGGCGTGGGCCAGCCGGTGGGCGAGCAGCGCCTGCACCCCGGCCCAGCTGGTGAGGATCTCGAAGGTCGAGACGTTCTGCGCCGCTGGGTCGCGGTCGCGGGCGGCAGAGACATCCGCGCGCACCTCCGCTACCAACCTCTTCCAGCTGCTCATGGTGAGAAGAAGGGTAGGGACACGTAACGCTCGCCCGAGTCGCAGACGACCGTCACCACGCGCTTGCCCGACATCTCCGGGCGAGCGGCGACATCGAGCGCCGCCTTGATGTTGGCCCCGGCCGAGATCCCGGCGAGGACCCCCTCTCGCTGGGCAGCGAGGCGGGCGGTGTCGAGTGCGTCCTCGTCGGAGATGGAGAGGATCTCGTCGATCACCGAGCGGTCGAGCACCTCCGGAACGAAGCCCGCGCCGATCCCCTGGATCTTGTGCGGGCCCGGCATGCCGCCGGAGAGGACGGGAGAGCTGGCCGGCTCTACCGCGACGACCAGGGTCTCGGGGCTGCGCTCGCGAAGCACCGACCCCACGCCGGTGATCGTGCCCCCGGTGCCGACGCCGGCGACGAAGGCTCCGACCTGCCCGTCGGTGTCGCGCCAGATCTCCTCGGCCGTGGTGCGCCGGTGCACGTCGGGGTTGGCCAGGTTGGAGAACTGCTGTGGCATGAACCCCTTGCGCTGCTCGCAGATCTCCTCGGCCAGCTCGACCGCCTCCGTCATCCCGCCCAGCGAAGGCGTCTCCCGCACCTCGGCGCCGTAGGCGCGCAGCAGCTTGGACCGCTCCCGGCTCATCCCCTCCGGCAGGGTCAGGATCAGCTCGTAGCCCCGCGCCGCGCAGACCATCGCCAGCGCGATCCCGGTGTTGCCGCTGGTCGGCTCGACGATCACCGACTTACCGGGCTCGATCAGCCCCTCTGCCTCGGCCGCGTCGATCATCGCCACCCCGATCCGGTCCTTCACCGACCCCCCCGGATTGAGGTACTCGAGCTTGACGCAGACCTCACCCGGCAACCCCTCGCCGAGACGCGAGAGGGCGACCAGCGGCGTCTCGCCGACCACTGCGGCTGCGGTCCCCCCGATCTGCATCAGCCGCCTCCGGCGCTCGCGGCAACGCCGCCGGCGCAAGTGTGGCTAGCCAAGAATGCGAGTTGGGTTGAACCGCTCTCCCGGCCTGCGAGCGGTGGCGATCAGTCCGCCTTGTTCTCTCTCCGCAGGAGACGACGGCATGATGACCTTCTCCAAGCCATCGGGAAAGACCAGCACGACTGGGCGCTCCTCGCGGACGTTGCGAACCGTCGCGTCCCAGGCAAAGGACGCCTCGGCATCGATGAATACGGCTCCCCGCGGGTAGTCGCGCTCCCCATATAGGGCAGCCTTGAACCGCTCCGCCGTCAGGTCGGCCGGATCGCCGCTTGAGTGTCCTAGCTCCGTCGCCACGCCTCGATCATCTCTCGATATCCACTTTCCGCCTCTTGCAAAGCCATGTTAAACCCATCGCTCGGCATCAAGATCGAGTTGACGGCGGAAGCTGGTGTAGCCGGTGGGACCCAACTAGTTGACTGGGTTCGACTGGAAGAGGAAAGGTCGCTCTGCATCATCCGAACGCTCGCGAACGAAGCTTGTTGGCAATACCCCGGCATGGTCAATCTTGACGTGACATCTGGTCATATGTTGAGTTCCCGACGCATGCAAGTAGTAGACCCGCAACTCACCCTCGCATCGGGCTCCGGTTGCCTATGGAGGAGCTGGAGAGGAAGCGGCTGGATCTCCTTGACTTGGAATGGAATCTGGCCACCAGCCGGGGACAAGATCTGGACACCGTCGACAACGAGCTGCACATCTCCCATAATTGCCGGACCCATCCCGACGTTGTGCATAGGCGCCCGAAGGATGGGTCCCGCGGTTCCATCCTCAAACCGAAGTCGCCATTGAGCGTTCACGCCAGGATTCGGGATCAGAAATGGCATCTCCAAAGCTTCGATCGACCGCCGATTGTGCCTGCTTGCCAGAAGCGCTCCGGCCACGGCGACAAGGGCGGCAATCCCTGCGGCAATCGCAGTCGCCTGCTCTGAACTTAAATCGATCATCGGAGATCTAGATGAAGTACATCCCCGACCCGGCCGCCTCCGCCTCGCGGCGGGCGACTTCGGCGATCGTGGTCTGGCCGAAGACCTTGCGCAGGGCGGTGACGCCCTCGGCCCAGATGCCACCGGCCTCGTCTGCCTCCTGGCCGACCTTCCCGTCGAGCGCCTGGACGACCTCGAGGACGGTGATCTCCTCGGCGGGGCGGGAGAGCGTGTAGCCGCCTTTCATCCCGCGGTGACTGGTCAGCAGACCGGAGCGGCGCAGAGTCGAGAAGAGCTGCTCGAGGAACTGCTCGGGGACGTCGCGGCGCTCGGCCAACTCCTTGATCGGCACCGGCCTTTCTCCCGAGCGAGCTAGCTCCGCCATCGCGACAACTGCGTAGCGCGACTTCGAGGTAATTGAGATCACACGGGCTTTCTACCGCACCCCTCGGACCGGGCTGGGTTAGGATCGGGGGGATCGGGCTCCAGGGCTGACAAATTGGAGCCGTCAGCAAAAACCGAGAGATCGGAAGCAGTCCTGAGCGAGCGTCCCCAGTGTCTAGTCATCGACGGTCACCCGATCGTCCGCCTCGGCGTGCGCAGGGCGCTGCAGGACAGCTTCGACATCGAAGAGGCCACCTGTCGCGAGGAGGCGGTCGAGCTGGTACGGGATGTCGGCAGCGTCGACGTGGCGATCCTCGACATGCGCCGCTGGAGCGGCAACGATCACCCCGAGCCGATCGGCGCCATCGATGCGATCAGGGCCCTGCTCAGGGCCGAGCCCACGCTTGGCATCGTCGCCCATGGGGACCGCGCCGAGCGCCACCTGGCCAGCGCCGCCCTACAGGCGGGCGCCAGCGCCTATGTGTCGCGCACCGCCGGCACCGAGCAGCTGCGCCGCGCCGCCGAGGCTGCGCTGGCCCAGGAACGCTTCGTCGACCCCGCCGTCCCTCCGCGGGGCAGCCGCGGCAAGCTGACCAAGCGCCAGCGCGAAATCCTCCAGCTGCTCGCCAACGGGGAATCGACGACCGTCGCCGCCCGCGAGCTGGACCTCAGCGAAGAAACGGTGAAGACCCACACCAAGAACGCCCTGGCGCGGTTGGAGGCCAGGAACAGGACCCACGCCGTCGCAATTGCGCTCCGCGAGTCCCTGATCGAGTAGGCGCTGGCCCGCGGGTCCTGTCGCTGCAGGGACCCACCGCCCCTTCCGGTCGCTAAAGCGTCCTCAGGGGCGGTTCCCCCTACAGCGCCACCCGCGGGAGACGCGCTGAGTCGGCGACTGCATAACCCCAGCAACGAGGATGAGACGCTTGTGCGCCCCCAGCCATCTTGTGCGATGAGCTTCGGCTTCTCTGGGCGCTCTCTCACGGCGCGCACAGAGAGCTGTCAATCGAAAGCGACTCTCGCGGGGGGTGGCATCGATCTGGGGGACCACCCCGAGGAAGCTTTAGCTACCGCAGGGGTGGTGGCACCAGATCGGTGACAGGACCCGCCGCGCCTGAGCCGCTCTAGATCCAACCGCGGTCGCGGGCGGTAAGAACAGCTTGCGCCCTGTCAACCGCCCCGATCTTTCCGTACACGTTGTGTAGATGGGTGCGGATGGTCGAGACCGAGAGCTGCATTTCCCCGGCGATCTGCTTGTAGACCATCCCCTGGGAGAGGTGGCGGAGGACGTCGAGCTCGCGGGCGGAGAGTGGGCAGGGCTCCGTCACCCGGGGAGAGTCGCTGCGTGCATAGGGCATTTCGTAGAGGAGATCGCGCAGCGCGTCGGGATCGAGGCCACACCGCCTGGCGCAGGTGTGGAGGCGCTCCGGGTTGACCGCCTCGCCCTGGCCGTAGTGGGCGACCATGTCGGCGGTCGCGATCATCGCCGCCAGCCCGTCGGCGTCGGCGGCGTGATGGCGCTCGATCGCGACGGCGATGTGCGATGGCAGGTTCCAGCGTCGGGCCAGCACGCCGCCGACCAGGGCATGGTCGATCCCGAGCCGGTCACGCTCCTCGCGCAGTCGCTGCTCGGGCACCTTGGCGACCGCGTCGAACTGGCCCCGATCGCCCGGGTGCAGGTTGCAGATCACGAGCCGCCCGACGTCATGCAGGAGAGTGGCGGCGGCCAGCTCGTCGCGGCTGTCCCAGCCCACCGTGCGTCCGATCTCGTCGCCGGCCCGCTGGGTGGCGAGGGCGTGGACGCGGAAGCGCTCGGGCCGCATCTCGCGGCCGCCGTTGGGCTCGAAGAAGTCGAAGACAGGCGCGGTGCCCGCGATCGCCAGCACCCCGGCCGGCTTCAGCACGTCGACGGCTTCGGGGATGCTGCCCACCGATCCGGCGACGCCGCTGCTGCGGTTGGCGAAGCGAAGGACCGCGATCGCCAGGCCGACGTCCGACTCGACCGCCTCGATCACCTCGGACACGCGAGCGGTCTCAGCGGTCGCAGCGCGCATCACCCGCGCTCGCGACTCGATCAGGACCGGGAACTTCTCGACCGCGTCGAAGGCGGCGGCCAGGCGGGCGCCTGGCGCTGCTTTGGTGCGAGCGCCGTTGGAACGGGCACCGTTGGCTGGCGCCGCCTCGGGCTTCACTTTGCCGTTGGTCTGTTGCTTGGTCGACTGCATCGCAGGGGAACTGGCTTGCAGCCTTCATCGGCAGGGAAGGACGCACGGTTTAGCCTGCCCATCCCCAAAACTGGGGTGATCAGTCAGGGCATTTGTCCGTTTGGGCAGGCTGGAACCCGCCCGTTGTCCGCTAGGAACGGAGCCGCGCGAGGGCTGAATCGATGCGGGCGAGGGATTCGTCTCGGCCCAGAGCCGCGAGCGACTCGAAGATTCCAGGCGACACCGCCGTGCCGGTGATCGCGACGCGAATCGGCTGGTAGACCCGACCCGGCTTGGCGTCGAGCCGCTCCGGGAGCGGCTCCAGAGCCTTCTCCACCGCGCCGGCGTCGAACGTGTCCAGGTCGGCCAGGGCGGAGCGCACCGCCTCCAGGGCCGGCAGCGCACCGTCCTTCATCACCTTGCCCCACGCCTTCTCGTCCTCGATCGGCGGCTCGAAGAGGAAACGGATCAGCGGCCACACCTCCTCGAGGGTCTGCGCTTTCTCCTGGGCGATCGCGCAGGCGCCGCGCAGGCGGTCGTCAGGCTCGCGCCCCAGATGCCGCGCCACCGCTTCGGTGTACTCCTCCAGCGGCAGCTCGCGCATGAAGCGACCGTTGACCCAGCGCAGCTTCTTCTCGTCGAAGATCGCCGCGGCCTTACCGACGTCCTGCACCCGGAAGCGCCGGATCAGCTCCTCGGTCGACATCAGGGTCGTGTCGTCGTCGGTTCCCCAGCCGAGCAGCGCGAGGTAGTTGCGGATCGCCGCCGGCAGGTAGCCGGCCTCGCGCAGCTCCTGCACCGAGGCGGCGCCGTGGCGCTTGGAGAGCTTCTTGCCGTCGGGCCCGTGCAGCAGCGGCAGATGCGCGTAGCGCGGCGGCTCATGGCCGAGGGCGGTGAGGACCAGCAGCTGCTTCGGCGTGTTGGAGAGGTGGTCGTCGCCACGCACGACCTCGTCGATCCCCATCTCGGCGTCGTCGACCGCGACGGCGAAGTTGTAGAGCACCGAGCCGTCGCCCCGGGCGATGACGAAGTCGTCATAGCTGCGATTGGGAAAGCGCACCTGGCCGCGGATCAGGTCATCGACCACGGTCTCCCCCTCCTCGGGCACTCGCAACCGGACCGCCGCGCCCGGCTCGTCGACCGGCGTGCCCCGGTATCCGCGGTCGGCCCCGTGCTCGGCCTTCCAGGCCTCGACCTCCTTCGCCGTGGCGGAGTCGCGGTAAGCGGCGCCGGACTCGAGTAGCCGCGCGAGCGCCGCAGCGTGCCGCTCCGCCCGCGAGACCTGCGAGACCGGCCCCTCGTCCCAGTCCAGCTCTAGCCAGCGCAGCGCGTCGAGGATCTGCTCGACGTTCTCCTCGGTCGAACGCTCGCGGTCGGTGTCCTCGATCCGCAGCACCAACTCACCGCCCGAATGACGAGCGGCGAGCCAGTTGTAGAGGGCGGTCCTGGCCCCACCTATGTGCAGGGCGCCGGTTGGCGACGGGGCGAAGCGGAGGCGCAAGGAAGGTTCGGGCACGCGGGCATGTTTCCACAGCGCGCCGGGTTGGATTACCCAGTCCAGTTCGCCAATGCCCCAATGAAACGACGGGTCCGCCGAAACGGACCCGTCGTGAGCACACCCTTGACTAAGACCACAAGCGTAACTCATAGGATGCGCAATTCATGCTCATTGGCGCGCATGTCTCGACATCCGGGGGGCTCGACAAGGCGATCGAGCGAGGTACCGAGCTCGGTTGCGAATCGATCCAGATCTTCAACCAGAGCCCGCGCATGTGGCGGCCGACCAAATACGGGCCGGATGACTTTGCCGCGTTCAAGGAGGCGATGGCCGACTCGCCGGTCGAAGCGGTCGTGATCCACGCTGTCTACCTGATCAACTGCGCCAGCAAGGACAAAGAGCTGCGCAAGAAGTCCCAGGCGTCTCTGACCCACGCCCTGCGGATCGGCGACGAAATCGGCGCATCCGGGATCGTCCTGCATCCGGGAGCACAGGTGAAAGAGCCGCTTGGCCCCTCGATGAAACGTGCCGGGAAAACGATCGCGGCGGCGCTCAAAGACTCCGACAGCTGCCACCTCCTGCTGGAGCAGACCGCCGGTCACAAAGGGCTCCTGGGCCGCGACTTCGACCAGACCGCCGAGCTGATCGAGCTGGCGGGCGCCGGCAAGCGCCTCGGCCTCTGCCTCGACTCCTGCCACCTCTTCGTCCAGGGCTACGACATAACCGACGAGGAGCACCTCGCCGCCGTCGTCGACGAAGCCGACGCCAAGGTCGGCCTCGACCGCCTGCGCTGCCTGCACGTCAACGATGCCGCCGCTCCCCTTGGCTCCTGCCGCGACCGCCACGCCAACCTCGGCAAGGGCGAGATGGGCAAACAAGGCCTGGCCGCCTTCCTCTCCGAGCCCCGCTTCGCGGGCCTCCCCGCCACCCTCGAGACCCCCGGTCCGGCCAAGAAAGGCGCCGACCGCAAAGAAGTCCTAGCCGCCAAGCGCCTCCGAAAAGCCGGGCTGAAGCGACGCCAGGGGTAGGAAGCGGTCCTCCGGGCGCGAAAGTCGGAAATAGTCCGACCTACGCGCCAGTCACCCCGGCCCGTCTATTTGACGTGAACGCCGGAGATCGCGCGGCTGATCACCAGGCGCTGGATCTCGGAGGTGCCCTCGAAGATCGTGTAGATCTTCGCGTCGCGGTGCATCCGCTCGACCGGGAACTCTCGCGTGTAGCCGTTGCCGCCGAGGATCTGGATCGCGCGCTCGGTCGACCAGACGGCGACCTCGCCGGCCTTCAGCTTCGACATCGAGCCCTCGGCGTTCTCGAACTTCTGCCCGCTGCGGCCCATCCAGGCGGCGCGCCAGACGAGCAGACGGGCGGCGTCGATCTCCAGCTTCATGTCGGCGAGGGTGAAGGCGATCGACTGGTTCTCGATGATCGCCTTGCCGAACTGCCGGCGCTCCTTGGCGTAATCGAGCGCGTACTCGTAGGCGGCGCGGGCGATGCCGAGCGCCTGGGCGCCGACCGTCGGCCGGCTTGCCTCGAAGGTCTGCATCGCCGCCTGCGACTTGGATTTCTTGCCTTCGCGGACCCGGGCGAGCCTCTCGTCGAGCTTCTCTTTGCCCCCGAGCAGACAGGCGCCGGGGATGCGGCAGTCGTCGAGGTGGACGTCGGCGGTGTGGGAGGCGCGCAGGCCGTGCTTCTTTACCTTGGCGCCCTGCTCACAGCCCTTGGTCCCCGGCGGGATGACGAAGGCGGCGTGACCGCGCGAGCCGAGCTCGCGGTCGACCGTGGCGATGACCACGTGGACGTCGGCGATGCCGCCGTTGGTGGCCCAGGCCTTCTGGCCGTTGATGACCCACTCGTCGGTCGCCTCGTCGTACTTGGCGGTGGTGCGGATCGCGGACACGTCGGAGCCGGCGTCGGGCTCCGAGGAGCAGAAGGCGGCGACTTTGGGGTCGTCGGCGCTGCCGAAGCACTGCGGGATCCACTCGCCCATCTGCTCCGGGGTCCCCTGCCCGAAGATCGCGGCGACGGCCAGCGAGGTGCCCATGATCGCCATCCCGATGCCGGCGTCGCCCCAGAAGAGCTCCTCGTTGGCGATCGGCAGGGTCAGTCCGGTCTCGTCGGCCCAGAACTGGCCGAGGGCTTCGAAGCTGTAGAGGCCGATCTTGGCGGCCTCCTGGATCACCGGCCAGGGAGTCTCCTCGCGCTCGTCCCATTCCTCGGCGGCGGGACGGACGACGCCCTCAGCGAAACCGTGCACCCAATCACGGATGTCCTTCTGGTCCTGGTTCAGCTCGAGGGTGAACTTCGGACCCTCACTGGAAGCGCCGTCGGTGTCGCCGGCCGCTTCAGCCACCAGCTTCTCTGCCTCTGCCACTGCGGAAGTCTCTGTCATGCCGCGATTCTACACGGAACGATGTCGTGATTTCGCCCTCAGATGTCGCGCAGGTCGAAGGCCTTGATGCCTTCGGGACCGGCGTCCGCGCAGTCGAAGAAGCGGCGGTTGACGCACTCGTAGGGCTCGCCGGAGCCCTCATAAGCGCGCTCGACCGAGAACTGGCAGTGCGGCAGCGCCTCGCCGGTCATCTTCACGCCGCCGAAGCCACCGGGCTGGAGGACCGCGTCGAGCTCGACCTTGGCGGCGAAGACGTCCTGCATGCAACCGACGTACTGCACGCCGTTGAGCATGTCGACGAAGCTGTAGAGGTAGCGGCAGCGCATTTCGACGCAACCGCGGGGCTCGACCATCTTGTCGCAGAAGGAGCGGCACTGCCTGCACTCGCCCGTCTTCTCGCGCGTCGCTGGCATGGGCGAAGTCTACGGACCAGGCGGGCCGGAAGCCAAATTTCGGGGGAGAAATCGAGGGGTCCAAAGCCCTTGACTTCTCTGATACGGTTTTTTTGATTATTGGCTGTTGTTGATCTATCGAGTCGCTGACAACTCCGACAAAAGGAACGAGCTGACCCCAGATGCGCTTTGGATACTCGCTTGAATCTTTGGAAGCTGCCAGCGGCAAAAAACCATGCGCCCGTAGCTCAACGGTAAAGAATGTGGTGGAAATCGCTCGGCGTCCCGTGGACGAAGTCGATCTTAGGATTCTTAAACTTCCCGCTTTTTGCAGGAGAGTGGCGGATACCGGCGGGAGTCGAAGTAATGGCTCATCGTTCAGAACGACTGAAGAAGCGGATCGCGCCAGTGGTGGAAGGTGCGTTCGAAGAGCATTGGCTTATCAAGCCAAAGGTTGCGGGTTCGATTCCCGTCGGGCGTACTGCTGTGAAAGAGAATCTGGCCGATTAACCCGCGCTAGGAGGAGAACCCCATGACCGGCATCGCCACCTCCGCCGAGGGCGGACTCGCAGATCAAACGGCCCCCTCGCCGCCCCCCGCCGCCGAGTCGGCCTCGGGCCTGCAGGACACCGAGCCGGTGTGGACCGTGGAGCTCACCGACGAGGAGCGTGAGCACGCCGCCGAAGTCATCGAGAGAGAGCTGCTCGAGCCCGTGGAAGCAGCCTCCATCCAGGCCGGGACGCAGGAGTTCTTCAACGCCGCCGAGGTGGTCGAGGGAGCGCTTCCCAGTCGCGCTCGCGCCGCCCTGGCCGCTCTGCGGCGCGGCACCGTGCCGGTGGTCCTGCTGAGGGGGCTCCCATTCGACGAGGACCCCGGTCCTACCCCGATCGAGCTCGGCGCGGGAGCCGAGACCGTGAGGCGAGGCAACGCCTGGATCGCCTTGGCCGTGCGCAAGCTCGGCGACGAGTTCGGGTACGCGATGGAGAAGAAAGGCTCCCTCGTGCACAACATCTACCCGACGAAAGAGGGAGCGTCGACGCAGTCGAACGCGTCCTTCAAAGTCGAGCTCGGCATGCACACGGAGAACGCGTTCCACCCGATCCGCCCGGACTGGGTGGTGCTCTACTGCGTCCGAGCACCCGAGGACCCGCCCGCCACCAGGCTCGCCGTGCTCGACGAGATACTGGTCCAGCTCACCGACGACGAGATCGAAGTGCTGCGGGACGAGCGCTTCAACTTCAGCGTCGTCGACAGCCACCGGGTCGAGGGCGAGGAGGACATCGCGCTGAGGGTGGCGCCCCTGACGGGCTCCTTCCGCCGGCCCGCGGTCCGCTGGCACGAGACCCTGGAGGCGACCGACGAGGTCGCCGCACGCGCGGCGCGCACGTTCACGGCAGCCGCCCACCGCGCCACGCGCCGCCTCCAGCTGCACAGGGGCGACCTGCTCGCGTTCGGCAACGAAGACTGCCTGCACGGCCGGGACCGCTTCCCCGCCGCGCTCGACGGCACCGACCGCTGGCTGCTGCGGGGATACTCCCTACGCGACCTCAACAGGACCGCTGCATATGTGGCGCCGGCGCGCCCGCGCGTGACGCGAATCGATTTGAGCGCCGCCACCGCCGCCGCCAACGCCTCTTGATGGGGTGAACATCTTGTCCTCGAGCCCGTTGCCGATCGGAGAGGCCCGGGGGCGCCTCGGCGAGCAGGTGACGGTACGCGGCTGGATCGGCAAGCCGCGCATGTCTCCCGACTCATTCCGCTTCCTGCTGAGCGACCGCAGCGGAGAGCTCGAGTCGCTCCTGGAGCCGGCGGAGGGCTTGCCCGCCTGCCCGGCCGAGGCGGGCAGCACGGTGCGGGCGTCGGGCACCGTCACGGGATCGGCGCGGAGCCCGCACCTGCACGTCGACACGTTCGAGGTCCTGGCGCAGGCAAACGGCTCCCCCTCGACCGAGGCCAACGGGGACAAGCCGGCCCCGAGCCGCCGCCATCTCGACCTGCGCTCGCCGGAGCGGTTCCTGATCTTCGCGGTGCAGTCGACGCTGGAGGCGGCGATGCGCGAATACGCACTCGCGCGAGGCTTCATCGAACTCCACACACCCAAGATCAGCGGCGGCGGCAGCGAGAGCGGCGCCACCGTGTTCCGCGTGCCCTACTTCGACCAGGAGGCCTTCCTCGTCCAGTCCGCCCAGTTCTACATGCAGATGGCGATGGCGGCGGGCTTCGAGCGGGTCTTCGAGATAGGCCCCGTGTTCCGCAGCGAGCCCGGCACCACCCCCATCCACGCCACCGAGTTCACGATCGCCCACTTCGAGATGTCCTGGATCGACTCTCACCGGGACCTGATGGACTTCGAGGAGGGCCTGCTGCGCCACGCCCTCGCCGCGGTCGCGGAGGCGCACGGAGAGGCGATCGAAAGCAGCTTCGGCATGCCGGTCGAGGTTCCGTCGACGCCGATCCCCCGCTTCCCGGTCGGGATCCTGAAAGAGCTGACCGGAGACGAGTCGGCGGACGGCCGCGAGCGGCTCCTCGGCGAGGCGGAGCGAGCGCTCTCCAAGCGCGCCCACCAGGAGCATGGGCACAGCCTGGTCTTCATCACGGACTACCCGGCAGGCGCAAGGCCGTTCTACACGATGCAAGAACCGTCCAGCGGGAACGACGAAGGCCTCTCGCGCAGCTTCGACATGCTCTGGAACGGAATCGAGATCACCTCCGGGGGGCAGCGAGAGCACCGCTTCGACCTGCTCGGGGAGCAGATCGGGCAGGCCGGGCTGGAGGAGGAGACGATCGACACCTACCTGCGCCCGCACTTCCTGGAGATGTTCCGCGACGGGTGCCCACCGCACGGGGGATTCGGCATCGGGATCAACAGGCTGCTGATGGCGCTCCTGGGGCAACGGTCGATACGGGACACCAGCTTCGTCTTCCGGGGCCCCAAGCAGCACATGCCATGACCGCCCCGGCGGCCCCGCAGCTGGCTCCTCATGCCGGACCGATCGAGAAGGAGGCGAGCCGGCTCCTGGCCGAGGTCTCCGACGCGGTGCAGGCGGTCGAGATCGCCAAGCGCTCCCCCGTCGGTCCCGGCGCGGTGAAGGCGGAGATCGCCGGGGACACGGCTCGGGCGGCAGACCGCCTCTCTTCGCACGACTGGGTCGAGGACGTGGCGGTGCGGCCGAGGCACCTCTACCTGTGCGTCGAGCCGACGGCTCTGAGGGCCTGGCTGACCCGCGAGGGCCCGGAAATTCTTCCGTTGGGCGAGGAGGGCAAGCAGAGGGAGCCTGCGGGCCCAACCTCCGGCGAGGCCGAGTCGCTGGCGGCGTTCCGCCTGGAGGCCGTCGCCGAGGCCCTGGCGCGGATCAACACGCTTCCCGGCACGGCGCAGGGCGTCGGCGCGCCGACGAGACCGGCGGTGGGCGCCGTGGACGTTCGCTACGGCGCGCTGCGAATGCGACACGGCGGGGTCCTCGGCGCCGAGGACGCAGCTGAAGAGCTCATCGAGGAGCTGGACACTGCCCTGCTCGCCGACCTGGACCCGGCGCGCTTTGGCCCTTGCGCGCTGGCGCTCCTGTTGCTCGCGACCCCGCACCGCAAGCACATCCAGGTGGACGACGCCTGGCTTCGCCAGGGAGTCGCCGAGATCGGCGACCTGATGCATGCTCTTCTGACCACCCCGCTCGCCGACCCACCGGTGAAGCCGAGCGAGAAGGAGATGGGGCGGGCGGTCCACCTCCTGGCGCTGGAGCTGAACGGCTTGCCCAGAAAAGCGGGCATGTCCGTGGAAAGGCAGGAGCCCGCCTTCCTCGCCCGCTTCACGCTCTCACTGGCGACCCTGGTCGAGGGAGCGCCGCTGCCGAGCGCCGATCCACTCCGAGACGTCGCCGCCGCCGCGCTCGCTTCTTCTCTGAGGCTCCTCGCGGCATGGCCCGAGCAGCTCCTTTGCGGTTCCCGGGCGGGAGCCGCGGGGCTCTCAGGCGGCCATCGCGTCGAGGCCCAAGACGTGGTCTAGCTCGCTGCGCAGCCGGCCGGAGGGACGCACGCGGTAGCCCTCGCCGAGCAGCAGGCGCTTCGACTCGCCGGCCGCGGTGCGGATCGCCAGGTGCACCTCGGACTCGCCCTTGTGGTGCTCGAGCACCGCCTTCAGTTCCTCGACCAGCACGTCGGTGAGCAGGGCCGCCTCGATCTCGACCTCGACCGGGCCACTCGGGCCACTCGACACCTCGGGCGCGCTGGCGATCTCCTCGGCGTCTGGTTCGAAGCGCTCGGCCTCCTGCACCACGAGCTTCGTCTCACCGCGGTCCTTGTGATCGAGGCGGCCGCGGACGACGACGATCGCGTCGGACGCGATGACGGCGGCGCTCTCGGCCTCGTCGGCCTTGAAGACCAGCATCTCGACCTGCCCCTCGACGTCGTCGAGGGTGGCGAACATCATCTGGCTGCCGCTCTTGGTGCGGATCTTCTTGCACTCGGTGACGATGCCGCCGACCGTCACCCAGGAGCCGTCCTGCTTGCTCGCCAGGTCGGCGAGGCTGCAATCGACCCGGGCCCGCAGCGCGCCTCTCACTTCGGTTAGCGGATGCGAGGAGAGGTAGGTCCCGAGCGTCTCCTTCTCCAGGGCCAGCAGCTCGGCGCGCTCGAACTCAACTGCCGGGATCGGCGGGCGGTGGTGCGCCTGGGCGGCCCCGCCGACCCCGCCGCCCCCCTCGTCGCCGAAGTCGAAGATCGAGCCCTGCCCCAGCTGGGCGTCCTCCTGGGCCTTCTGCCCTGCCGACTGCGCCGCCGGCAACGCTTCGAGCATTCCCTTGCGCATCGCCCCGGTCGAATCCAGCGCGCCGCACTTGATCAGGCATTCGATCGCCCGTTTGTTGACGGCGCGCGAGTCAACCCGTTCGCAGAAGTCCCAGATCGAGTCGATCGGGCCGTCCTCGCGGGCGCGCAGGATCGCCTCCACCGCGGCGTGGCCGACGTTCTTCACCGCGTCGAGGCCGAAGCGGATCGCCTTCTCGGAGACGACGAAGTCGTGGTCGGAGGAGTTGACGTCGGGCGGCAGCACCTCGATCCCCATCTCCTCGCAGCGGTTGACGAAGAACGGCACCTTGTCCTTGGTGTTCATCACCGAGGAGATCACCGCCGCCATGTACTCGGCCGGGTAGTTGGCCTTGAGGTATGCGGTGCGGTAGGAGATCAGCGCGTAGCAGGCGGCGTGGGACTTGTTGAAGGAGTAGTCGGCAGCCGCCTCCATCAGCGACCACATGTCGTTGGCGACCTTGCTCGCGGTGCCCGAAGCCTGCATTCCCTCGAGGAATTTCGCCTTCATCGTCGCCATCAGCTCGCGCTTCTTCTTGCCGATCGCCTTGCGCAGGTCGTCGGCCTCGGCCGGGCTGAAGCCGGCCATCTGCTTGGCGATCTCCATCAGCTGCTCCTGGTAAAGGACGCAGCCGTAGGTGGGCTCGGTGATCGGGCGCAGGCGGTCGTCGGGGTAGGTGACCGAGGAAGGGTTGCGCTTGCCCTTGGCGTAGTCGGGGATGTAGCGCATCGCCCCGGGCCGGTAGAGGGAGACGAGCGCGACGATGTCGTCGAACTCGGTCGGCTTGACCTTCTTCATCGCCTCCCGCATTCCCTCGGACTCGAGCTGGAAGACGCCGGTGCCCTCGCCGCGGGAGAGCATCTCGAAGGTCTTTGCGTCGTCCATCGGGATCGCGCTGACGTCGATCTCCACGCCGCGCGAGCGGCTGATGATCTCCGCGGCGTCCTCGATCACGTCGAGGTTGCGCAACCCGAGGAAGTCCATCTTCAGCAGGCCGATCTCCTCGATCGGGCCCATCGAGTACTGGGTGACGATCTTGTACTGGCGCTCGCCCTTGCCGCCGCCGTTTCCGTTTCCGTTTCCGCTCGTCGCTGCCGGGGCGCTGCGGTCCTCTGCCAGCTGCAGGGGCACGATCTCCTGCAGCGGCCGGTCGGCGATGACGACCGCGGCGGCGTGGATCGAGTTGTTGCGGATGATCCCCTCGAGGCCCTGGGCGACGTCGAGGATCCGTTTCGCGTCGGGCTCGGAGTCGTAGGTCTTGCGCAGCTCCTGGCCCGGCTGCAGGCATTCCTCGAAGGAGGGGTTGCGGCCGAGGATCGGCTCCGGGATCTGCTTGGCGAGGCGGTCGCCGCTGCCGTAGTCGAAGCCGAGCACGCGGGCCGCGTCGCGGGTGGCGGCGCGCGGCGCCATCTTGCCGAAGGTGATGATCTGGGCGACCGACTCACGGCCGTACTTCTCGGCCACGTAGCGGATCACCCGCTCGCGCCCGCGCACCGAGAAGTCGATGTCGATGTCCGGCATCGACTTGCGCCCCGGATTGAGGAAGCGCTCGAAGAGCAGGTCGTTGGCGAGCGGGTCGATGTCGGTGATCGTCAGCGCGTAGGCGACGATCGAGCCGGCCGCCGAGCCGCGGCCGGGGCCGACGGCAACCCCGTTGTCCTTGGCGTATCGGACGAAGTCCCAGACGATCAGGAAGTAGGAGGAGAAGCCCATCTCCTCGATCACGCCGAGCTCGAACTCGATCCGCTCCTGAGCCTCGGCCGGCACCGGATCGCCGTAGCGAGCACGCAGCCCTTCGGCGGCGATCCGTCGCAGCATCGCCTCGGGCTCCTCGCCGTCGGGCGTCGGGTAGCGCGGCAGCAGCAGCTTGCCCAGCTCGATCTCAGCGTTGCAGCGCTCGGCGATCTCCAGCGTCGTCGGCACCGCCTCCGGCCACTCGGCGAAGGAGTCGGTCATTTCCTCGCTGCTCTTCAAGTAGAACTCGTTGGTGTCGAAGCTCATCTTCGGCGCCGCCAGGGTCGACTTGGTCTGAACGCAGAGCAGTGCCGAGTGGTTGTCGAAGTCCTCCCGCCGCAGGTAGTGGACGTCGGCGGTGCCGACCAGCGGCCGGCCGAGCTCATGGGCGTAGCGGACGATCCCCTCGTTGACCTTGTCCTGCTCGGGGATGCCGTTCTTCTGCACCTCGAAGTAGACCTGCTCGGGGCCGAAGGCCTGGATCAGGTCGTCGAGATGGGCGCGCGCGTCGTCGGGCCGCTCCTCGATCAGGCGGCGACAGAAACGCGACTGCAGGCAGCCGGTGAGCACGATCACGCCCTCGGAGTGGGCGGCGAGCATCTCCATGTCGACGTTGGCCTTGCCGCGCGAGAAGCCTTCGAGGAATCCGGCCGAGGTCAGCTTGACCAGGTTGGCGAGGCCGGCGTCGCTCTCGGCCAGGAGCGTGAGGTGGTTGCGCTCGTATTTGGGCTTTTCCTTGAGCGTCTTCACGTCGTCGACGAAGTAGGCCTCGAAGCCGGCGATCGGCTTGATCCCGTGCTTCTTACAGGCCTTGTAGAGGTCGACCGCCCCGTTCATCACGCCGTGGTCGGTGAGGCCCAGGGCCGGCTGGCCCATCTCCGCGGCGCGAGCCGCCATCGCATCGATCTTGCAGGCGCCGTCGAGCAGCGAGTACTCGCTGTGGGCGTGGAGATGGACTGCCGAGGGGTTGCTCACGGAATGGCGATCATGCCAAGCGGCTCAGATGGAGCGGGCCAATTTCGGGCGTCTTCCGCGCATGTTCCGGGGGTATTTCGGAGGGCCGAGGTTCCGGGGAGGGGTTCCGCTTAACTTTTTCGAGGAGCGGAAATTGCTGGCGCCTCAGGCGGGAATCGCGAAAAAGTACAAGACGCTCCACCCCTCCCCGGAACCTCGGCTCAGGCGCAGACCCAGGCGCCGCCGCCGGAGTCGGCCCAGATTTCGGCGGCTATGCGGTCCTGTTCTTGCTTCGAAGCTTCGTGAGGAGCGCCCTGGCCTCCGTAGAGCTCCCAGGTCGAGGGGAGGATCTGGTAGGCACCGCCGGCTCCCGAAGACGGGTTGATGGCGCTGTAGTTGCCTCCCGACTCGCACATGACTATGTAGGTCGGAATCGAGTAGGGGCCGCCCAGCCAGCGCTCTACGGTGGTTTCGGCTTCGGCTCGGCTCGCGGCTTCTGCTGCCTCGATGTCACTCACCCAGGAGCCGATCTTCGATTTGAGCGTGGCCAGGGCGGCGGAGCGAGCGGCGGTAACCGAGTGCAGTTGGGCAGCCGCGGCTTCGGCCTCCTGGCGCACCCCGGCGATTTCGGTGCGGGCAGCGGCGAGGCGTTCGTTGTAAGCGTCGACCTTGTCCTTGAGGGTGGCAATCCGCTCGAGTGCGGCGGCGACGGTGCGGCGTACCTGGGCCACGCGGCCGGCCAGGTCGGAGTCGGAGCTCTCGATTCGCTCCAGGTATTCGGCGCGGGTGGCAAGTTCGTCGAAGCTGCCGGAGGCGAGGATGACGCTGGCGGTGCTCGGGCTGCCGCTCTCGTAGATGGCGACGAGCCGCTCTGCAAGCGCAGCGCGCGCTCGGCGCAGGCGGCGCCTCTCCGCCGCCAGGCGGTGTTGCGTGCGGCGCACGCCGCTGGCCAGGCGCGCAGCGCGCTCTTCGCCCGTAGCGAGCAGTCCGGTGAGCTCCTCCTCGCGGGCGCTCGCCGCGTCGGCCTCCGCCTGAGCCGTGGCCAGTTCGCTCTGAGCCGCCTGCAGGTTCGCGGCCAGGGAGCCGGCCTCGCTGCGCGCGGCGGAGACCTTCGCTTCGAGGTCGCCGACACTGGCCGCTCCGGCGACCGTTGCCGACAGCAACGCGAAACCGATCAGCGCAGCCACGAGAACGGCGGGCCGTCGGGGCCCTGCCTTTGTCACCGGGGTACGAACCACGAAGCCGACGAGGCTAGCGGCTTTCGTTAGCGAATACTCACAACTTGACGATAACCCGCAACGAATCTTGCGTGCCGGTCAGCCCTCGGGGACGTTGCGGCTGGCGACGTAGGCGGCGATCGCCACGCCTGCGGCGGCGAGGCCGACGCCGATGCGGATCTGACGCTTGTAGCGCACCCGCACGTACTTGAGGGCGAAGCGGATCGCCATCTTGCCCAGCCTGTCGTAGTTCATGCCTTCCCCTCTTCCCCGCGCTGACGAATTCGATGCGCCATCCGCGACTGCAGCGACCAGATCTCGATGAAGCCGGGTGAGGCGGCCTGTGAGAAGAGGCCGCCGGACTCGGCGAAGGAGGCGAGGTCGGCGTCGTAGACGGCGTTGGGCGAGCAGCGGGTCACAACTCTCACGCCGCCCTTGAAGAGCTTCAGGCCGACGGTCCCGGTGACTTGGGCGTTGACGGCGTCCATGTAGGCGTCGAGGTCGCTGCGCAGCGGCTCCCACCAGAGGCCGGCGTAGACGAGGTAGGCCCACTTGCGGTCGAGCTCGGGCTTGAACTGGTTCTGGTGGATCGTCCCGACCAGCTTCTCGAGCTCCTGGTGGGCGGTGAGCAGGATCGCCGCCGCCGGGGCCTCGTAGATGTCGCGCACCTTGAGCCCGACGATGCGGTCCTCGATGTGGTCGACGATGCCGACACCGTGGCGGCAACCGATCTCGGCCGCCCGTTCGAGCAGGTCGACCAGCCCCAGGCGCTCACCGTTCAGCGCGACCGGGATCCCGGCCTCGAACTCGACCTCGACGATCTCGGCCTCGTCGGGAGCCTCCTCGGGGCGGGTGACCAGCTGGAAGACGTCGTCCTCGGGCGCGTGGTCGAGGTCCTCGATCCAGCGCCCCTCCGAGGAGCGGCCCCAGAGGTTGTCGTCGATCGAGTAGGGCGTCACCTCGGTGCCGCCCTTGACCGGGATGCCGTGCTCGCGGGCGTAGGCAATCTCCTCCTCGCGCCCCATCTGCCAGGAGCGCACCGGCGCGATCGTCTTCAGCTCGGGCGCCAGGGTCGCGACCGTGGCCTCGATGCGCACCTGGTCGTTGCCCTTGCCGGTGCAGCCGTGGGCGATCGTGTCGCAGCCCGCCTGGCGGGCGTACTCGACCGCCAGCTTGGCGATCAGCGGCCTGCCCAGCGCGGTGAAGAGCGGGTAGCCGCCGCCGTAGAGGGCGTTGGCCTTGATCGCCGGCACGACGTAGTCCGCCGCGAACTCCTCGCGCGCGTCGACCACGTGGCACTCGAGCGCGCCGAGCCGCTTCGCCTTGTCCTCGATCACGGAGTAGTCCTCGCCGGGCTGGCCGAGGTTGACCGTGAGGCAGACGACCTCCGCGTCGTAGGAGTCCTGGATCCACTTCAGCATCACGCTCGTGTCGAGGCCGCCCGAGTAGAGCAGCAGGACGCGCCGCACCTCGGCCGGGTCCGCCTCGTAGGAGGCGGTGCGGGTCTGTGCGGAAGAGTCAGGCACCGCTAGGGAGCGGGAACTCCACCGCTGCCGGGGTCTTCTTCTTCGGGCGGTGGCGTCGTGGTTGTCGTCGTCGGTTCCGTGGTCGTCGTCGGTGCCGTCGTTTCGGTGGTGGTGGGCGCAGTCGTCTCCGTGGTGGAGTCGGCGCTCGTCTCGGTCGTCGGCTCGGTGGTTTCCGCCGGCACGGTGGTGACGGGCGAGGTGGTGCCGCTGTCGCCGTCCTCGCCGGCGATCACGGCGATCGCGATCACCAGGCCGACTATCACCGCGACCAGGCCGGCGACGAGCAGGCGCATGTTGCCGTGGGGCTTGTGGGGGTCGGGCTGGCTCATCATCCGTGTCGGGTCCTCGTGCATGGGGATTACTCCTCAGGTCCGAGTATCGCGTCGAGTATCTCGCGCGTGTCCTCGATGTCGAAGCCGCTTCTCAGCCGCTGCTCGATCTCCCCGCGACTGCTGCCCGATACCGCCATCTGGGTGGCGAGCAGGCGCGCTCCCGCCGAACCGGAGCGGGGGCCGGGCACAGCCTCCAGCTCGGCCGCAGCCTGGACTGGCCTCAGGTGGCTCTCGCGGAGAGGCGCGGACGGGGGGTCGAGCTCGTCGGCGAGCGCGCGCAGGCGCTCGGCGACAAGCCGGTCGGCGCGGACGCTCGCTTCCTCGAGCTGCCGCTGTGCCTGCTCCTCGGCGTCGTCGATCACCTTCGACGCGGCCTGCTCGGCAGCCTCGACGATCGCCGCCAGGCGCTCCGCGGTGCTGCTGGTCAGGGCGCGCGGCTCCGAGGGTCGCTTTTCCTTGCTCATCTAGCTGCGTAGCTTAGGCATGCAGGGCCGTGATCTGACTGCTGACCGGCTACTGGGAGCAAGCGGTCATCAGATGCCGGAGCCGATCTCGGCCCTGTGCCGCCGCCGCGCGACCATGCGGATCCCCCTCCGGGGCCGCAAGGTGAGGGTCGCCTCGGGCTCGACCGGGTGGCCGGGGACGAGGTCGTAGACGAAGCGCTGGCTCATCATCGCCGTGATCAGGGTCGACTCCATCAGGGCGAAACTGGTGCCGATGCAGATCCGCCGGCCGCCGCCGAAGGGGAGATAGGCGCTGCGATGGCGGCCGCGCGCGTTCTCAGGCATGAACCGGCTCGGGTCGTAGACCTCCGGGTCGGGCCAGAGGTGGGGGTCGTGGTGGATCCCGTGGACGGGGATGATCACGGTGGCGCCCCGCGGGATGCGGTGGCCGTCGATCTCGTCGTCGCGGATCGCAACCCGGGGGATCGCCCAGGCGGGCGAGAAGTAGCGCAGCGACTCCTCGACGCAAGCGGTGGTCCAGGGCAGCTTCTCGAGGTCCGCGACGGTAGGGCGGCGGCCGGCGAGGACGGTGTCGACCTCCTCGAGCATGCGATCGCGGGCCTCCGGGTTGAGCGCCAGCAGATACCACATCCAGGAGAGCGCGTTGGCGGTCGTCTCGTGCCCGGCGAGCATGAAGGTGGTGACCTCGTCGCGGACCCGCCGCAGCGGCAGCTTGCCGTTCTCGTCCTCGACGCTGAGCAGCAGGTTGAGCAGATCGCCGGTCTCACTCGGGTTCTCACGGCGCTCGTCGATCAGGCTCCAGACCGCCTCGTCGACCGTGCGCATCACCCATTGCACGCGGTCCAGTGGCGGCGGCAGGTAGGGCGCGCGGTGGATCGCGGCGGCGATCGCCCGAGTCAGCCAGACCGGCGGCGCGGTGACCATCAGCAGGCGCGTGGCGACCTCGGCCGAGCGCAGGCCGCTGGTCACGACCTTCTTCATCTGTCGCGCCACCTCGCCGAACTGGTGCCCGAAGAGGGCGGCGCCGACGACGTCGAGGGTGAGCACGGTCATCACCCCGGTCATCTCCAGCTCGATCCGCTCGCGACCGTCGTCGAGCCCGGCGAGGAAGCGCTCGACCGGGTCGATCATCAGGTCGCACATCTCGCGCACATGGCGCTTCGCCATCACCGGATTGAGCAGCATGCGGTGATAGCGCCACGACTCGTCCTCGTCGGTGAACAGGTTGAGGCCGAGCACGGTGCGCAGCAGCTCGTACTCCATCGACTTGTGGTAGCCGTCGGCGTTCTCGTGCAGCACGTGGTCGACGTAATCGGGGTTGCCGAGGGCGAAGACCAACCGACGCCCGGCTCGCCAGCGGACGATGTCGGCGTCGGCGATTCCCTGCACCACTTGGCCGTCGATCGAGAGCCCCTTGACCAGCATCTCGCGGGCAACCCTGAACCCGTTCAGCGTCGGCGTCTCGCGGGGCTTGGTGGCGGTCGCGCTCATGCCCCCTCCGGCTCAGACCAGCGCCCCATGCCGGTCCAGGTAGTCGGCCTCGAGCATGCCGAGCTCGGTGACCGGCGGCTCGTCATAAAGCCACTCACGGCCGATCGCCGCCCAGCAGTTGGTGGCCTCGAGCTGGCCGAGCAGGCCGATCAGCAGCATCACCGACCGCATCATCACCATGTGCTCCGCCGGCAGGGTGAGGGACTCGAAGTCGGCGTCGCCCTGGAGCTGGTTGTAGCGGCGCATCATCTCGCCGGTGCGGGTGCCGTCGATCTGCAGCGGCTCCTCGGAGAAGAGCCAGGCGAAAATAGCCTCGTAGGATTCGAGGAAGGGCTGGGCCAGGGCCGGGTCCGGCTCCAACGCCCCGACCTGGACCATCACCTCCATCAGGGCCTCCGCGTCGCGCGCGTCAAGCGCCCGGTTGGAGGCCATCAGGTGGGCGACTTCCGCGTCGGAGAGCCGCTTGAAGAAGCCGAAGTCGAGAAAGGCGACGCGGCCGTCGGCGAGGAAGATCGCGTTGCCGGGGTGAGGGTCGCCGTTGAGCAGGCGGTGCCGCATCGGGCCGTTGATGTAGAAGCGGACGAAGATCTCGCCGATCCGGTCGCGTGCCGTCTGGTCGCGCTGCCTGGCCTCGGCGAAGCGAGCGCCCTCGATGAAGTCGCTGACGATCACCCGCTCGCGGCAGAGGTCGGCGACGACCCCGGGCACGAGGATGAATGGATGGTCGCGGTAGGCGCGCGCCATCGCCCGCTGGTTGGTCGCCTCGAGCTCGTAGTCGATCTCCTCGGAGATCCGTTCACGGATCTCGTCGGCGATCGCGCCGGTGTTGATTCCCGGCGCGACCACGTCGAGCAGCCGCAACACTAGGCGCAAGTTGCGCAGGTCGGCGTGGATGGCCTCGGCAATGCCCGGGTACTGGACCTTGACGGCGACGTCGCGCCCCTCGCGGGTCCTCGCCCGGTGGACCTGGCCGATCGAGGCGGCGGCGATCGGCTCCTCGGCGAAGTCACTGAAGTGATCGGAGAGGCGACCGCCGAGATCGTCGGTGACGACCTTCGAGATCGCCTTGAAGCTGACCGGCTCGGCGTCCTGCTGGAGGCCGGCGAGGATCTCCTGGAAGCGCGGTCGCACCTCCTCGGGGACCATGCCCAGGTCGACCGTGGAGAGCGTCTGGCCGATCTTCATCGCGGCGCCGCGCATGTTGCCCAGCACCTTGACCAGGGCTTCCGCCGACTTCAGCTGCTGGCGGGCCGCGGCGGCCTGGCGGGCCTCGGAACGGCCAGAGACCGCTTTGGCGGTCGCGCTACGGGCCGCGACGTTAGCCGCGACGCCGGCGATCGACGCCGCTCGCCTCATTCGTGATCCGCTGATCTGGTCGTCTGCCACGACTCTCGCTTGCACCTTTTTCGTTACTTATCGATCGTTTGATCGATGAATTGCCGGGCTACAGTAGCATCGATCAGATGATCGATGAGCTGGCGGAGAAGCCGAGACGCCAGACCCGCGCCGAGCAGCGCGAGGCGAGCCGCCACGCGATCCTCGAGGCGACCAATCAGTGTCTGGTCGAGGAGGGCTACGCCAAGCTGACCACGCGCCGGGTCGCCGAACGGGCGGGGGTCGCGCAGAGCACCCTGATGCACTACTTCCCGACTCGCGAGAGCCTACTGATAGAGGCTGTCACCGAGATCGCCCTGGGCCTTGCCCAAGAGAGCCTCGACCAGATCGACCTCTCGGCGTTGCGCGAGCCCGAGCGTCGTGAGGCGGTGCTCGACGCCGCCTGGCAGCAGTTCACCTCCCCCGCCGCGCTGGCCGCCGCCCAGCTCTGGGTCGCCGCCTGGTCGGAGCCCGAGCTGGCGAAAGCGCTGCGCGACCTCGAGCGCAGGATCGAGGGGATCCTCGCCGCGACCTCGGCGACGCTCTTCCCCGACCAGTTCGAGAGCACCGAGTACCCGGTGCTGCTCGACGCCTCGATCTCGCTGATCCGCGGGCTGCTGATGGCGATCCCGGTCTCCGGTCGCGCCGAGGTGGAGCGTCGCTGGCAGGCGATCAAGCCGCTACTGCTCGAGGCCGCGGACCGGTTCTTCGACGAAGACCGCTGACGTCAGCGGGCCTCGAGGCTCTCGCCGATCAGCGTGACGGCCCGCTCGATCTGGTCCGCATCGACCGTCAGCGGCGGCAGCAGCCGCAGCGTCCCCGGCTCGGGGACGTTGACGATCAGGCCCCGCGCGAGCAGGTCGGCACCGATCGCGGCGGCCTCCAGCCCCTCCTCAAGCCCGACGCCGAGCATCAGGCCCCGGCCGCGTACCTCGCGCACGCCGTCGAGGGCCGCGAGGCCGTCGCGGAGCTGAGCGCCGAGCTCGCGCACTCGGCGCAGCAGCACCGGGTCGTCGACGATCTCGAGCACGGCGAGGGCGGCGGCGCAGGCGACTGGGCCGGCGGCGAAGGTGGAGCCGTGGTCGCCGGGCTCCAGCACTTCGCCCGCCTCCGGCGTCGTCACGCAGGCACCGATCGGCATCCCGCCGCCGAGCGCCTTGGCGCTGGTGAGGACGTCTGGGCGCACCGGGGCCTGCTCGTAGGCCCACAGCGAGCCGGTGCGTCCCATCCCGGTCTGGATCTCGTCGAGGATCAGCAGGGCACCGGCCTTGTCGCAGACCTCTCGGGCGGCGAGGAGGGCCTCCTCGTTGACCGGGTAAATCCCGGCCTCGCCCTGGATCGGCTCGATCAGAACCGCGGCGGTGCTCTCCCCCACCGCGGCGCGCAGCGCCCCGGCGTCGTTCAGCGGCACCGAGCGGAAGCCGGGCAGCATCGGGGCCAGGGCGGGGTTGGTGGCAAGCGCCGGAGTCGCCGAGAGGGCGCCGTAGGTGCGGCCGTGGAAGTCGCGCTCGAAGCTGACGATCTCCGGCGCCTCGACCCCGCGCCGGTGAGCGTGCTTGCGGGCGATCTTGATCGCGCACTCGTTGGCCTCGGTGCCGGAGTTGGCGAAGAAGACGCGGCCGCCGAGGCTCGACTCGGCCAAGCGCTCGGCGAGGCGCACCATCGGCTCGGTGTAGAAGAGGTTGGAGGTGTGCATCAGGCGGCCGGCCTGCTCGCGCACCGCCTCGACCACGTCGGGGTTGCAGTGCCCAACCGTGCAGACGGAGATGCCGGCGAGGAAGTCGAGGTACTCCCGGCCCTCGGCGTCCCAGAGCAGGGCGCCCTCGCCGCGAACGAACTCAACCGGCGCACGCCGGTAGGTTCGCATCAGGTAGCGCTCCTCGAGCGCCTGCAGGTCGGTCAGGTTCACGGGGTCACCATCGTCCCGATCCCGGCGTCGGTGAAGAGCTCGACCAGCAGCGAGTGCGGCTTGCGGCCGTCGATGATGTGGGCGGACTGGGCGCCGCCACGGATCGCGTCGACGCAGGCGCCGAGCTTGGGGCGCATGCCCCCTTCAATCTCGCCCAGCCGCTCTTCGACCTCCTCGACCGTGGCGCGCGAGATCAGCGATGACTCCTCGGCGGCGTCGGCGCGCCAGCCCTCGACGTCGGTGAGGAAGATCGCCTTGTGGGCGCCGAGTGCCGCGGCGACCTTGCCGGCGGCCTCATCGGCGTTGACGTTGTAGGACTGACCGGCGCGGTCGGAGGCCGAGGACGCCACGACCGGGATGTAGTCGGCGGCGATGTGGTTGAGCACGTCGACGTCGACCCGCTCGATCGAGCCGACGAAGCCGACCTGCTCGGCGTTGGGCACCGGCGCGACCTCGAACATCGAGCCGTCGCTGCCGGAGAGGCCGACGGCCGGCTGGCCGTGGCGGTTCAGCCGCTGCACGATGTCGGAGTTGAGCTTGCCGAGCAGGACCATCTTCGCCACCTCGACCGTCTCCGCGTCGGAGACGCGCAGCCCCTCGTGGAAGCGGACCTCCATCCCGAGGCGGTCCATGTACTCGCTGATCTCGGGCCCGCCGCCGTGGACGACGATCGGGTTCATGCCGACGTACTTGAGCAGGACGACGTCGGTGGCGAAGGCCTCGCGCAGCTCCTCGTCGCGCATCGCCGCGCCGCCGTACTTGATCACGACCGTGCGGCCGTGGAACTCGCGGATGTAGGGCAGGGCCTCCATCAGCGTCTCGACGCTGACTCCGGCCGCCCGCGACTGCGGTGCCTGCTCGGTCATCCTGCCCCCTCACGTCGTGTACTCCGCGTTGATCCGCACGTACTCGTAGCCGAGGTCTGAGAACCAGACGTGGGCGCTGTGCTCGCCGCGGTCGAGCCGCAGGCCGAGCTCGGCCTCGGCGACCTCCTCGCCCAGCTCCGCGGCGTCGATCGAGTCGGCCCCGATCTCCTCGAGGTCCTCGCCGGCAAGCGCCATCCCGGCCGCCTGGGCGATCCGGCCCCAGTTGGGGTCGCGGCCGAAGAGCGCCGTCTTGACCAGGGGCGAGTTGGCGATCGCGCGGGCGACCCGCTCCGCCTCCGCCGCGGATGCGGCGCCGTCGACCTGGACCCGGCAGACCCGGTCGGAGCCCTCGCCGTCGGCGACTACCTCGATCGCGAGCTGGAGCAGGACGGCCTCGAGCAGGCCCGTCGGGCAGCGAGACCCCCGCGGCGCCGGTCGCCTGCAGCAGGACGGTGTCGTTGGTGCTCATCTGGCCGTCGACGGTGATCCGCTCGAAGGAGGCGTCGGTGGCGGCGCGCAGCGCCGCGTCGGGGTTCTCGACCACCGCGTCGGTCTGGACGAAGCAGAGCATCGTCGCCATGTTCGGCTGGATCATGCCTCCACCCTTCGCCTGGGCGGAGACGGTCACGCCGTCGGCTCGCAGCGTGCACCGCTTCGGCCAGCGGTCGGTGGTGAGGATCGCGTCGGAGAATGCGATGCCGCCGGTCTCCGAGAGGCCGCTTGCGGCCTCGCCGATGCCGGCCAGGACGGCCTCGACCGGCAGCGGCACGCCGATCACGCCGGTCTCGGCCACGGCGACCGTCTCTGGCCGCAGATCGAGCCTCGCCGCCGCCTCGTCGCACATCGCGACCGCGTCGGCGTAACCCTGCTCGCCCGTCTCGGCATTGGCGTTGCCGGCATTGACCACGGCAGCGCGGATGGCACCCTGCTCGCAGCGCGTCCTGCAGACGCGCACCGGGGCCGCCGCCGAGGCGTTGCGGGTGAGCAGGATCGAGGAAGTAACCTCCGGCGCGTCGCAGACGAGCAGGCCGATGTCGGTCTTGCCACCGCCCTTGAGGCCGCAATGCGCCCCACCGGCCCGGAAGCCAGGGGCAAGCTGGGCAGGATCGAGCTCCTCGACCCCGACAGGGGGGTCGACCCAGCGCGATTTGAAGAATCCGCTCGCTCACAGCAGACCCATCGTCTCGTCGAGGCCGAGCATCAGGTTGAGGTTCTGCACGCCCTGGCCCGAAGCGCCCTTCCAGAGGTTGTCGATCGCCGAG
The DNA here is from genome assembly GCA_963753585.1 of uncultured Solirubrobacterales bacterium. Lineage (GTDB taxonomy): Bacteria > Actinomycetota > Thermoleophilia > Solirubrobacterales > 70-9 > VRUE01. Next base: position 855,395 of record CAVWCU010000001.1, read on the forward strand.
AAGGCGAGCACACGACCACGCTTCCGTAACAGAGACGTATATATGGCACTCATTTGTGTCGCGCACGTCACGCAGCCCGGGTGGGCCGTCGACGACGTGTACGAACGGCTCGCCGGCGTAGCGCTCGCGGTAGAGCGCCTGCACCTCCTCCTTGGAGACCGGCTCGCTGGTCTGCACGTAGCAGCTGGTCAGCTCGCCCTGGTCGAGCGGCAGCAGGTGCGGGACGAAGGTGACCGGCGCCGGGCTGCCCAGCGCCGCCAGCTCCTGTTCGATCTCGGGCCGGTGGCGGTGTCCCTCGGTCTTGTAGGGGAAGGCGTTCTCGTCCATCGAGACGTAGTGCATCGCGTCTCCGCCGCCGCGGCCGGCGCCGGAGACGCCCTGCTTGGCGTCGATGACGACGTCTGCAAGCAGGCCCTTCTCGGCCAGCGGCGCCAGCGCGAGGACGCTCGCGGTCGGATAGCAGCCGGGTGTGGCGACCAGCTCGGCCTTGCGCAACTCATCGCGGTAGAGCTCGGTAAGCCCGTAGACGGCGCCCTCGAGCAGCTCCGGCGCACCGTGCTCGCCGTACCAGCGCTCGTAAGTGGGTAGGTCGCGCAGGCGGAAGTCGGCCGAGAGGTCGACGACGAGCGCGCCGAGGCCGCGCAGGGCGGCGACCGCCGGGGCCGAGGCGCCGTGCGGGTAGGCGACGATCGCCGCGTCGACCCCCTCGATCCGGTCGAGGTCGAGCTCGGTCAGCTCCAGCGGCACCCGGTAGCGCGGGTAGAGCCGGTCGAGCCGGGTGCCGGCGTCGCTGCGCGAGGTGACCGCGACCAGCTCCAGCTTCGGGTGGCGCCAGACGATCTGCGCCGCCAGGGCGCCGGTGAAGCCGGAGGCGCCGGCAACCAGAACCCGGGCGGCCGGCTCACCGGCAAGCGGCTGCTTGGCGGTGTCAGCCACGCAGCTCACCGCCGATCTTCTCCAGCTCGGATTCGATCGCGGTGCGCAACGGCGAGACGTCGTCGTCGCTCAGCGTGCGATCAGCGGCACGGAACTCGAGCCGCAGAGCGAGGCTCTTGCGACCCTCGCCAACTTGCTCGCCCTCGTAGAGGTCGAAGACCTCAGCCGCACGCAGTAGCTCTCCGCCTCCGGCGAGAACCGCCTCGCGCAGCTGGGCAGCAGATACCTCAGCGGGAACGACGACGGCGATGTCCTGGTTGACGGCGGGGAAACTGGTCACGTCCTCGAAGGCCTCCTCGCCCGCGGAGGCGGTGGCGAGGAGGATCGCCAGGTCGGCTTCGAAGCCGACAGCGGCCTCGATGTCCCACTCCCGGCAGACAAGTGGGTGCAGCTCGCCGAGCCAGCCGGCTGCCTCGCCCGCCACGCTCACACGGGCGGACCGGCCCGGGTGCAGGAACGGCTCCCCGACAGGCTCGAAAGAGAGCTCGGACACCGAGTTGCCCCGCCAGTGCTTCGAGCGTCCCCTTGAGCGCGAAGAAGTCCGTGGGCTCACCGCCCCCGCGCCAGGACTTGGCCACCAGCGGCCCCACGGCGAGACCCCCAATCCGGTGCGGCTCGTGATCGGGTGCGGCTCGCTCCCCGGGAAATACGCCGGACAGAGCATCGAAGTCGCGATTACCCATCTTGGAGACGGGTTTTTGCGGACTCGGCGAAGTCGGAAGGTAGACGCGACCCGACTCGAAGAGTGCGACGCGGTCAGCGCCGCGGGCGAGGTTGCGCTGGGCGACGTCGAGCAGCGAGCCGAGCACGGTCGTCCGCATCACCGACTGGTCCTCGGAGAGAGGGTTGGAGAGGACGATCGCATCGGCGCGAGGATCGTCCGGATCGATCCGCAGCCGCGCGGCCTCGCCGGGGTCGGTGAAGCTCCAGCCGACGACTTCGTCGAAGCCGAGATCCCGCAGCGCGTCCTCTGCCCGGCGCCGCAGCCGCTGCTCGCGGGTCAGGCCGCCGACCCGGCCGGCGACCGCCGGCAGCGTGCTCGGCAGATGCTCGTCGAGGCCGTGGACCCGGCCGACCTCCTCGATCAGGTCGACCTCGCGGGTGACGTCGTAGTGGCGGTCGGGCGGGACCGTGACCTCGAGGTCCTCGCCCACAGCCTCGACGCCGAAGCCGAGCCGCTCCAGATAGGCGACCTGGTCGTCCTGGTCGATCGGCATGCCCAGCAGGCCCTCGACCCGCTCGCCGCGCAGGGTCAGCCGCCGCGGCTCCGGGGTCCCGGCAGAGACGTCGATCGTCCCGGGCACCAGCTTCGCGCCGCAGAGCTCGACCATCAACCGCGAGGCGATCCGCTGCGCCCGCAGGCAGAGCTCGGGGTGCAGCTGCTTCTCGAAGCGCGACGAGGCCTCCGAGCGCAGACCGAGCATCCGCGAGGTGCGCAGGATGTTGGTCCCGTTCCAGTTGGCGACCTCGAGCAGGACGCTCGTCGTCTCGTCGGAGACCTCGCTGCGTTGCCCACCCATGATCCCGGCGATCCCCGAAGGCCCGTTGGCGTCGCAGACGAGGACCGTCTCGACGTCGAAGGTCCGCTCGACGTCGTCGAGGGTCCTCATCTTCTCCCCCTCGGTCGCGGCGCGGATCGTCAGCGCGCCGTCGGGCACCTGGTCGAGGTCGAAGGCGTGCAGCGGCTGCGCGGTCAGCAGCATCACGTAGTTAGTGATGTCGACGACGTTGTTGATCGGCCGCTGGCCGGCCGCGACCAGCCGCGCCTGCAGCCAGGCCGGTGAGGGACCGACCGTCACATCGGTGAAGACGCGCGCGGTGAAGCGTGGGCAGAGCTCGGGTACCTCGACCGACACCGAGGCGTAGTCGCCGATCTCGCCCTTGCCTTCGGCCCCCGCGTCCTCGGCCCACGGATCGGGCCCCAGTGGCGCTCCACTGATCGCGTGCACCTCGCGGGCGACGCCGTAGATGCCGAAGCAATCGACCCGGTTCGGCGTCACCTCCAACTCCAGTACCGGCTCGGCAATCGGCAGCACCTCGGCAAGCGGCGTGCCCGGCACGAGCCCGTCGTCCTCGAGCACGAGGATCCCGGACGAGCCCTCCCCCAGCTCCAGCTCGGATGCGGCGCAGATCATCCCAGCGGACTTGACCCCCCGTAGCTTCGCTTCGCCGATCTCCTGCCCGCCCGACATCGTCGCCCCCGGCAGCGCCACCGGGACGGTCTGGCCCGCGGCCACGTTGGGCGCGCCGCAGACGATCGTCCTCTCCCCGTCCCCGGTGTCGACCGTGCAGACACGCAGCCGGTCTGCGTTGGGGTGCGGCTCGGCGGTGAGCACTCGGCCGACGACGAAGCCGTCGGCCGAGGGCGGGCCGACGGACGCCCACCCGCTCGACCTCGGTGCCGGTCATCGCCAGCCGCTCCGCCAGCGCGCCCGGCTCGACGCCCGGGTCGCAGTACTCGCGCAGCCATGAATACGGGACCCTCACGAGAACTGCTCCAGAACCCGAACGTCGTTGTCGAAGAAGCGCCGCAGGTCGGGAACCCCGTGCCGCAGCATCGCGATCCTCTCGACTCCCATGCCGAAGGCGAAGCCCTGGACCCGCTCGGAGTCGTATCCGTTGCGCTCAACGAAGCCGAGCACGTTGGGGTCGACCATGCCGGCGCCGCCGACCTCGATCCAGCCGATGCCCTTGCAGAGGTTGCAGCGCCCGCCGCCGGCCAGCTCACCGGTCCCCTCGCACTGGAAGCAGGAGACGTCGAACTCGACGCTGGGCTCGGTGAAGGGGAAGAAGTGGGGCCGCATGCGCGCCTCCCGATTGCCGCCGAAGATCGCCCGCAGCATCTCGTCGAGCGTCCCCTGCAGGTCGGCGAGCGTGATCCCCTCGCCGATCGCCAGCCCCTCGACCTGGTGGAACATCGGGCTGTGGGTGGCGTCGGAGTCGCGCCGGTAGACCTTGCCCGGGGCGATCATGAAGATCGGCGGCGGCTGGGACTCCATGCTGCGCACCTGCACCGGCGAGGTGTGCGTGCGCAGCAGCACCTCGGGGTCGGACTGCACGTAGAAGGTGTCCTGGAGCATCCGCGCCGGGTGGCCAGGCGGGTGGTTGAGCGCGGTGAAGTTGTAGTAGTCGTGCTCGACCTCGGGACCCTCCATCACCCGGTAGCCGAGGCCGACCATCACGTCCTCGATCAGCCGCGTGGTGCGGGTGATCAGGTGGATGTGGCCGACCGGCCGCGGCGGGGCCCCGGGCAGGGTCACGTCGACGCGGTCGCCGGCGAGCCGCGATTCCAGCTCGCTCGCGTCGAGAGCGGCGGCGCGCTCCTCGATCAGCGACTCCAGCTCCTTGCGGGCCCTGTTGGCATCGGCGCCTACCTGGCCACGTTCCTCGGCGGGCAGGTCGGCGATCCCGCGCAGGACCGTCGTCAGCTCTGCTTTGCGGCCGAGGTAGCGGACCCGCAGCTCCTCCAGCTCCGCGGTGCTGGGCGCGGCGGCGATCGCCGCGGCGGCCTCCGCCCTGATCTCCTCGATCCGATCAAGCATTGGCAGCGTCCTCCGGCATGGCGAGCGACGATATCCGCTCGGCGCAAATTGCGGCCACGGCAGCCACGTTGAGCGACTCGGCCCCGTCCGGGCGCAGGGGGATCGTCACCCGCGTGTCGCAGGCGGCGAGCACCTCGTCCGGCAGCCCCTCGCGCTCGGCGCCGAGGCAGAGCGTCGCCGCGCCCTGCAGGGCCGAGAGGCCCTCGCCACCGTGGGCGACGAGCGCGACCCGCGGCGCCGGCGTCGCCGCTACCTCGGCCCGGGCCACGGCCTGGGCGAAGACCGAGCCCATGCTGGCCCGCACCGCCTTCGGCGAGAAGGGATCGGCGCAACCGGGGCCGAGCACGACCACCCCGCCGAGCAGGGCATGGGCGCTGCGGAGGATCGTGCCGACGTTGCCGGGGTCGCCCACCCCATGCAGGTACAGGCAGGGCGAGTCGCCCGGCTCCGACCAGCGCCGCGGCCAGACGGCGATCGCCCGCGTGCCCGAACCCAGGCTCGAGACCTCGGCCAGCAGGCTGGGATCCACCTCCTCGCCCCCGAGCCCGCTGCCCGCGGCGGTGAGGAGAAAGCGCGGCTCGGCACCGGCTGCCAGCCCGGCCTCGACCAGGTCCTCGCCCTCGGTGACGAAGGCGCCCTCGCGCTCGCGGTGCTTGCGGTCGCGCAGCTTGCGGACCAGCTTCAGCTTCTCGTTGTGGGGGCTCTCGATCATCGCTCTGGTGGGTAGTCGTGTCGTCTTCTTGCTCTGCGTTTCTTCTCCTGGAACGAAAAAGCGGGCCGTAAAGACGGCCCGCCCGGGAAAGTGGAGTCTGGCTGCGGCTAGGCGGCCGCACCCTCCCGGGCTAGCTCCACGAATCGGCGGAAGGCATCGCGGTCGTTGACCGCGATGTCGGCGAGCATCTTCCGGTTCACCTCGACGCCGGCCCCGTTGAGGCCGTGGATCAGTTCGGAGTAGCTCATGCCCTCCAGCCGCGCCGCGGCGTTGATCCGGGTGATCCAGAGCCGGCGGAACTCGCGCTTGCGGTTTCGCCGGTCCCGGTAGGCATACATCCCCGACCGCTGCACCTGCTCTTTGGCAAAACGGTAGGAGGAGTTCTTGCGCCCGAAGTAGCCCTTCGCTTCCTTGAGGACTTTGCGGCGCTTCTTGCGCGCGTGGACCGAGCGCTTGACCCGGCTCACTTTCCGCCTCCGAGCAGGTGGCGCACCGTCTTGGAGTCGGACGGGGCGATCTCGACCGGCCGCGCCATCCGCCGCTTGCGCTTCGGCGACTTCTTCTCGAGGATGTGGCTCGAGTACGCACGCCGTCCGCGCAGCTTGCCCGTCGCGGTCTTGCGGAAGCGCTTCTTGGCGCCGGAATGAGTTTTCATCTTGGGCATCGGAGTGGCTATTGAAGCAGACGGGCGCCCTTCGGTGCAGGCACTCTTTCCGGCTGGCAGGCGGGGCGCAGGGTACTGTGGCGCCCGATGCGCATCGTCTACGTGGTCGGAACGCGACCGAACTTCGTCAAGACGGCCCCGGTGATCGGTGCCCTGCGGGCGCGGCTGCCGGAGGGGCGCCACGCGCTCGTCCACACCGGCCAGCACTACGACCGCCCGATGTCGGCGGTCTTCCTCGAGGAGCTGGCCGTCCCGGCGCCCGATCACATGCTCGAGGTCGGCTCGGGCACCCACGCGCAGCAGACGGCGCGCGTGATGGAGCGGCTGGAGCCGGTGCTGGGGGAGGAGCACCCCGACCTGGTGATCGTTCCCGGCGACGTCAACTCGACCGTGGCGGCGGCCCTGACCGCGGCGAAGATGCAGATCCCGGTCGCCCACGTGGAGTCGGGTCTGCGCAGCTTCGACCGCACGATGCCCGAGGAGCTGAACCGGATCGTCACCGACCAGCTCTCCGACCATCTCTTCCTGCACTGCCGGGATGCCGCCGAGAACCTCCGCGCCGAGGGAATCGCCGAGGAGCGCATGCACTTCGTCGGCAACACGATGATCGACACCCTGGTTGCCCTCGAGGAGCGCTTCCGCGCCGCGGGAACCGCGGGACGCCTCGGGGTCGAGCCCGGCGCCTACGTGCTCGTCACCCTGCACCGCCCCGCCCTCGTCGACGGCCCGCTGCTGGCGGAGACGGTCGCGCAGCTGGCGGCGCTGGCGAGCGAGATGCCCGTCGTCTTCCCGGTCCACCCCCGCACGCGCAAGATGATGGAGGCGGTCCAGCTCCGAGCACCCGGGCCTGCTCCTCTGCGAGCCGCTCGGCTACCTCGACTTCCTCTCGCTGCTGGCCGACGCCGGCGCCGTCCTCACCGACTCCGGCGGCATCCAGGAGGAGACGACCTACCTCGGCATCCCCTGCTTCACCTTGCGCGACAACACCGAGCGCCCGATCACGGTCAGTGCCGGCACCAACACCTTGCTCGGGCTCGACCCGACCGCTATCGCCGGGATCCCGGCGGCACTTGCCGTGCGTCCCGCCACCCCGCCCGAGCCGCTGCCTCTCTGGGACGGACAGGCGGCGGAGCGAATCGCAGACGTAGTCGTGAGCCTGGGCTAGGCCGCGGCCACATCGTCGCCGGAGGACTCCTCGGCGGCATCCTCATCAGGGGCCGGTTTCTCCTCTGCCGGCGGCTCCGCCTCGGCTGCGGGTGTCTCCTCGGCCGCCTCTTCCGCCTCGGCCGCAGGCTCGGCATCCGCTGTGGGTGTGTCCTCAGTCGCGGCAGGCGCCTCCTCGGCAGCCGGCTTCTCCTCGGTCTTCGCCGCCTCTTTCCCCGGCGCCAGCAGCATGCTCATGTTGCGGCCTTCCTGAAGTGGATGGGACTCGATAACGGCGAGGCCGTCGAGGTCCTCGAAGAGGCGCTGCAGGAGCGCTCTCCCCCGCTCCGGATGCGCCTGCTCGCGGCCGCGGAACATGATCGTGATCTTGACCTTGTCCTGGTGGCGCAGGAAGCGCTCGACGTGGCCCTTCTTGGTTTCGTAATCGTGCTGGGCGATCTTCGGTCGCAGCTTGATCTCTCGGATGTTGACCTGCTGCTGGTGCTTGCGGGCCTGCTTCTGCTTCTGCTCTTGCTCGTACTTGTACTTCGAGTAGTCGAGCAGGCGGGTGACCGGAGGTTTCGAGCCGGGGGCGACCTCGACCAGGTCGAGGTCGGCATCCTGGGCGCGTTTCAGCGCGTCGGCGATCTCGACGATGCCGAGCTGCTCCCCGTCCGCCCCGATCAGGCGGACTTTGGGCACGCGGATCCGCTCGTTGATCCGAGTCGTGTCGCGCTCTGGTGGGCGCCGATCGAACCTACGCGGGACCGGCACTAGCTAGAAGTGTCGTGGAGCTTCAAGAGGACGAGAGGTAGAGGTGCGGGCACGGGACGCTCAGCGCCGCGAGGTCTTTTGCGTACCTGCAATCAAGTGCCCGGAGTATAGACAGAGGCGGCGTCTTGGGCCAACGCACGGGTCAAGAGGGCTCACTCTCTGCCTGGATGCGCGCTGTCAAGTCTGCCGCCGGCATCGCCCCCAGCTCGCCCTGCTCGTGGGAGCGGACCGCCAGGGCCCCGGCCTCTTCCTCGCGGTCGCCGACGACGAGCATGTACGGGTACCGCCCGAGCTCGGCGTCGCGGATCTTCTTGCCGACCGACTCCGAGCGGGTGTCGATCTCGACCCGCACACCCCCCTCGCGCAGCTCGGCGACGACGCGCTCGGCGTACTCGTTGTGGCGATCGGAGACGGGCAGGACGATCGCCTGCACCGGCGCCAGCCAGACGGGAAAGCGACCCGCGTAGTGCTCGATCAGGATCCCGGCGAAGCGCTCCATCGAGCCGAGCAGGGCGCGGTGGATCATCACCGGGCGGTGGGTGGCGTCGTCGGCGCCGACGTAGCCGAGGTCGAAGCGCTCGGGCATCTGGAAGTCGAGCTGGCAGGTGCCGCACTGCCAGGAGCGGCCGAGCGCGTCGGTGACGTGGAAGTCGATCTTCGGTCCGTAGAAGGCGCCGTCGCCGGGATTGAGCTCGTACTCGCGGCCCTGGCGCTCCAACGCCTCGGTCAGTGCCGCCTCCGCTTTCGCCCACTGCTCCTCGGAGCCCATCGACTTCTCCGGCCGGGTCGAGAGCTCGACCCGCACGTCCTCGAAGCCGAAGCGCGCGTAGAGCTCGTCGATCGCCGCGCAGATGTCGGCGACCTCGTCGGCGATCTGCTCCTCGGTGCAGTAGACGTGGGCGTCGTCCTGGGTGAAGGCGCGCACGCGCAGCAGGCCGTGCAGGACGCCCTCGCGCTCGTTGCGGGAGACACGGCCGAACTCGGCCAGGCGCAGCGGCAGCTCGCGGTAGGAGTGGCGCTCGGAGTCGAAGACGAGGCAGGCACCGGGGCAGTTCATCGGTCGCAGCGCCAGGCGGCGCTCGTCGGACTGCATGAAGTACATGTCGTCGCGGTAGTTCTCCCAGTGCCCGGAGCGGTGCCAGAGCTCCTCGTCGAGCACCTGCGGCGTGGCGATCTCCTTGTAGCCGCGCTTGCGCAGCTGGGCCTGGACCTGGTCCTCGATCAAGTGCAGCAGGGTCGTCCCGTTGGGCAGCCAGAAGGGCATCCCCGGCGCCTCTTCGCGCAGCATGAAGATGCCGAGCTGGGGGCCGAGGCGGCGGTGGTCGCGGGCCTTGGCCTGCTCGATCAGCTCCAGGTGCGCGGCGAGGTCTTTCTTCGAGAAAAAGGCGGTGCCGTAGATCCGGGTCAGCATCTGGCGCTTCTCGTCGCCGCGCCAGTAGGCGCCGGCGAGCGAGCTGAGCTTGATCGCCTTGATCCGCCCGGTCGAGGGGCCGTGCGGGCCGCGGCAAAGGTCCTCGAAGGGGCCGTTGCGGTAGAGCGAGACCGTCTCGACGCCAACGCCTGAGACCAGGTCACGGATCAGCTCGACCTTGTAGTCCTCGCCCTGGCCCTCGAAGATCTCGATCGCCTCGGCGACCGGCACGTCGCGGCGCTCGAAGGGCTCGTCGGCCTCGATGTGGGTACGCATCGCCGCCTCGATCCCCTCCAGGTCGGCATCGGTGACCTTGACGTCCTCGGGGAAGTCGAAGTCGTAGTAGAAGCCGTTCTCGATCGCCGGGCCAATCGTCACCTTGGTCCCGGGATAGAGCTCCTGCACCGCCTCTGCCATCACGTGGGCTGCGTCGTGGCGGATCAGGTCAAGCGCCTCGGGGTCACGGTCGGTGAGGATCGCGATCTCGGCCCCATCGGGAAGCGGAGCGGTGAGGTCCCGCAGCTCACCGTCGACGCGGATCGCCAGCGCGGCCTTGGCCAACCCGGGGCCAATCGCCGCGGCGGCGTCGGCGCCGGTGGCGCCGACGCCCAGCTCCAACGGCTTTCCGTCGGGCAGTTTGACCGTGATCTTTTGCGTCGCAGCCTCGATCTGGCCATGCTACCCACGCCAGGCCCACCGCTGACTTCGTGGTTGTGGGTCCATATGCACCCACAAAGACGAAGTCAGCGAGTTAGGGGGAGCCTTGGCGGGCTTGGCGGACGGCGATCAGGGGGCAGGGGCTCTTCCCAGGGACCGGTGCGGTGACTTCCCAGAGGACGTATGGCGAAGCGATGCGCTTCACCCGGAGGCCCCGGAAGGGAGGCTGGCTGGGTGTGGCCTCCGTGACCACGAAGCGGACGCCTGCGGGCAGCCGGTCCCCGGCGGAGTCGATGCAGACGCGACCCCCGCGTAGCTCCCATGCGATGTACGGGGTGCCGTGTTCGTCGGCGAGCAGTTGCGGGGAGGCGAGGACGAGGGTTGGACCCTCGCCCACCGTCGACCGCAGGTCGGTGAGAGCAGGTGAGTAGGAAGAGGGCCCCACGGGTGCGTTGGCCAGGGCCAGCAACGAACAGCCGCCCGCGACGAGCAGGTAGAGCCAGGCGACCGGGCGGCGCAGGAGGGGCAGGACGATGACCAAGGCCGCCAGCGGCGCCCCGATCTCGATCGCCTTGGCGGCGGTATACGGCGTGCCGAGTGCCCGGGCCGCGGCATAGGCGAGCACAGCGGCAGCGAGGCCGGCGAGAAGGGCCGTCTCGCGACGGCGCCAGCAGAGAAAGGCCCCGTAGGCCAGCAGGATCGAGGCGAACGCGGCGCCGAGGAAATAGCCAAATGCCGGAACCGCTCCGTCGCCGGGGCTGAGGCGGAAGTCACCAGAGGGCCAGACCCCGAGCGCCTCGAAGGGCGAGATCTGGCCGAAGAGGTTGCCAAGGCCGGGGCCGTTGGGGTCGAAGGTCTCAAACTGCTGGAAGTCGATCATCCGGCCGATCTCGGGGGCGATCAGGACGGCGAAGAGGAGTACGGCGTAAAAAGCAGCGCGCCAGGCTGCGGGGCCCGTCGCGGCTGCGGGGGGGCCTGCGGGCGGGGGCTGCGCCTCCGTTCTCGGCCCCCCGGCATCCGCGCCACCCGCAGATGGGCGGAGGCGTTGAACGCCGTACTCCATAAGCGTCCAAGCTGCTGCGGCGCCGATCAGCCAGATGAGGCCGGGGAAGCTGTAGGTGTAGACAGAGCCGGCTGCGATCAGCGCGGCCGGGACGAAGCGGAGAGGAAGCTTTTGCCACTCCGGATCGCGGGAGGCCTCGCGGAGGGCTAGGACGAAGGCGAGCAAGAAGAGGGCTTGCATGGTCTCCTTGAAGGCACCCTGGGCGAAGTAGGAGGCGACCATGTAGGTGAGGCCGACGACGAGCGCGGCCGGGATGCGGAGCTGCGGCGCCTCCTCGCGGAAGGCGGTCAGCGCTGTGAGGGACGCGAGGACGGCGACGGCGATCGTCAGGCCGGTGAAGCCCTGGACCAGCCCTATGCCGAGGCCGCCGTGAAGCGCGACGACGATCGCGTGTGGGCCCAGCGGGTAGCCCTGGTGCAGGAGCTGGGAGCCCTCGGCGGCGGCGAGGCGGTCGGCGCCCAGCAGGTGCTGGGACATGTCCGGGTTGAAGCTGGTGCCGAGGATGCCGAAGTGGCCCTCGGCGACGAAGGGAAGCGCGGTGACGAGGAGCGCGAGCAAGGCGACCGGTACGCCGGTACGCAGCGCCTCCCCCCGCCGTCGAGCCGCCGCCAGAGGTAGGCGACGGACGCCACCGAGAGGAACAGGACGACGGCCGCGGACGCCGCACCCTCTCCCGGCAACCGAACCGTCCCCCAGCTGACCGCGCAAAGCAATGCCGGCCCCACAGCGGGAGCCAGCCACGACCAGCGCCGCACTCCGGCGAGGGCCAGCGCAGCCTGTCCGATCGCGAGCGAGGAGGCGCAGACGACGAGCACCGCTGCATAGATCCCGGCCACGAGGCGCCGAGCCTAGCCGAAGCGCCGGGTGCCAGATGCAGTACGGGGAACCGGGCGAATGGGCGCTACTGGGCTCGAACCAGTGACCTCCAGCTTGTCGAGCTGGCGCTCTCCCAACTGAGCTAAGCGCCCCGGGCACCTGAATCTAGCAGCGGGGAGCCCGAGGGCGGAGACTGCGGGAAAGCCGAGTCACGCATGCGGCAGGTCCACGACGTTCCGGACTCAAGTCGATCCCTGCAACGGCCGATGCAGGGGAAGTGTGAGGGGTGCAACTTATCCCCGAACACAGTGTTTCTCTAGATGTAAATAGGACTGACGAGCCAGGGAAGCAAAGTCTCACTTGGTGGCACGTCCTTCGGAAGCAAAGGGCCCCTCACGGGGCCCTTTTCCGTTTAGCCCAGGACCTGGATGAGGACGGTCCGCTCCCGCGGCCGGTCGTCGAAGTCGATCAGCACCAGTTGCTGCCAGGTGCCGAGAGCCATCCGCCCGTCGATCACCGGCACCGTCTCGGAGGCCCCGATCAGGGAGGCCCGCTGGTGCGCGTGCGAGTTGGTGTCATGGTTGAGCCGGTTGTGCTCGTAGTCGCCGTGGGCGGGGATCAACCGCTCCAGCATCTCCCCCAGGTCCTGCACGCCGCCCGGCTCGTACTCCATCGTCGCTATCGCCGCGGTTGACCCACGCACGAACGCGCTCACCTGACCTTCGACGACACCGGCCTCGTCGATCGCCCCCTGCACGGCGGCGGTGATGTCGATGACCTGGCCATCCCCCTGGGTCGACAGCAAAATCCCGGCGGTGCGGATCTCCATCGGGCCAAGCTACCCCGACTAGTAGCTGGCTTCCAGCCTGACCCAGAACTGGGGACCAGCGAGCGGAAAACGCGGTACGCCGGGGAAGGCAACCGACAGATTGCCGCCCCAGGCTTTCGTCCCGTCGGCGGTGGCGACGTAGTGGCCGGCGTGGGCGAAGGGGCGGGACGGGTCCAGCTTGGCCGCCGTCAACGCTTCGTTCTGGGCGAAGGAGCGAGACGGCGCCATTGCCATCGCGTACCGCACCACGGCCATCTCCCCCCTGCTCTCTTCCCTAATCGCGAAGTAGAGGGCCCTCGCGCCGACCTGGAAGGCGAGGAACTCCGTGGCGGCGAGCGCCTCCCGCTGGCCCGCCTGCAGAACATTGAAGGAGAAACCGGGTCCGCTCCCAACCGGACGGGCATATCGCTTCGCGGATGCGCGACGTGGGCCCCGCGAGGCACAGTGCAGGCGAAGCGGGCTTCGGATTCGCCCTTTCACCCGGTGTGCGCGCACGGCAACGTAGCGTCCCTCGCCGGTGAAGCGAACCCTGCCGACAAAGACGCCGAGGCGGCTCGTAAACCGGTGCGCACCCCTGCAGCGCCGGCGCCGAGGGGACTTCACGATCCGACCGGACGGCCGGAACCGCACCGCGATCCTGCCGAGGCCGGCAAAGGAGGCCTCGATCCGCCGCGTCGTCACGGTGCCGCGGGCGACGTACATGCTGACAGCCATGCCCTGCCGCCGGAACCTCTTGCGACCCGATCCGGGGCCCCGGTGCTTCCGGACGATCACGCCCACGATGTCGTCGATCGCGACCACGGAAAGGTCATAGCCCTGCCGCGTCTGGATCTGGAAACGCGATTCCCAGGAGCGCCGGGGCTTTGGGGCGTCCACGCGAGCGCGCACGAGCGCGCGAAACTTCTTCGGCACGGCAGCCGGTATGTCTAGAGGGCTGGCCAGGGACGCCGGCGGGGCCGCGAGGAGGGCCGTCGCCAGGAAGGGCACGCAGAGCCAGCGGGAGCGGCCGTTCATCCGACCTTCCCCGCCCGCCTGAACAGCCGTCCGACTTCCTTGCCGAAGTAAGGGCCGAAGTCCGTCGCAGGGTTGTCCGCGTAGCCGTAGCTGGTGACGCTGTTGAGGATCTCGTTGCCGATCGTCCACCCCCCGCCCGAGGCACCACCGGTGACGTCGCACTCGGCGGCGAGGTTGAGCGGGCCGGGAGAGAGGATCGAGAACACATCATGGCCGAGGAACGGGGTGTCGGTGCAGACGCTCTGCGTTTCGCCGTTGAAGGGCGGTTCCGCTGAGTAGCCGTGGATGTCGAATACCTGCCTCGGCTCGAGGCTCCAGGCGATCCCGGTGCCGCCGACTGCCTCGGCGAGACGCTCACCGCGTCCATTGCGCGAGACGACGGCCGCGCCGACGTCGTAGTTCTGGCTGGCCGTCGTGCGCCAGCGCCGGGTCGTGTCGATCCACTTCGCCGGAAAAACCCCAAAGGGGCGCTGCCCGTACCGATAACCGGGCACGAACACCCAGCGGAAGTCGATCCAGTTGCCGCGACGGCCGCCCGTGTGTACGCAGTGCGCTGCCGTCATGACCACGCTGAAGTTGGGGGCGTTGACCGAGGTGCCCGAGCAGCGGCCGAGGCCGAACGGGGTCACGAGGAAGACGACCCCGTGCTGGCGGGTCGTCGGGGCCGTGGAATCGGGAACCGTTTCGGATTTCGAGCTCGCCGTGGCCGCCCCGCTCGGCCCCAGCGGCGGGTAGACGTGCGGGGCGCCGGCCTCCAACCCCGCCGGTCGCTGCCGGAGCTCGATCACGGGCTGCTTTGGCACCCGCACGTCGAGCGGCTTCGCCCGCCTCATCCGGTCGGCGGTCCAGAACGCGGCCGCATCCTGGGCCGTTGCCGGCGTGACGGCCGCAGCAGCGGCGGTCTGGGGTGCCCCAGCACCCGTACCGAGCCAGGCAATGGCTGTTCCCAGCGCGATTCCCGCGCACAACCGACGCATCCCCCAGCCAAATGCGCTCATCAGGAGAAGTCTACTTGTGCGCAATGGCGAGTACCCATCGATGAAAAGAGGCGCCCACCGGAATCGAACCGGTGTAAACGGCTTTGCAGGCCGCTGCGTAGCCACTCCGCCAGGGCGCCAGAGGGATGAAGGGTAGCGGCGCGAGGTTTGAGCTCGTTGCGCCAGGCGACTGCTCTATGCGGCTCGCTGCTCAGGGCCCAGGTCGTCGTCTACGTCGAGGATCAGGTTGTCCTCTGCTGTGCGGCGGACCTGGAAGTCAAGTGGCGAGCGCTCCTCCAGCTCCCGGAGGAGTTCGACCGGTTCGTCGAGGTGCATCGAGATCGTCGCCCGGCCCTCGGAGAAACGCTCGACCGAGATCTCCGAGGTGCCGTTGATCTGCCCCGCGGCATCCTCGAAGCCGACCAGCTGGGAGAAGTCGTCGAATGGGCCGATCTCGACCCTGACGATTCCCTCGTAGAGGCCCTGGGCCGCACGCTCGATCTCGCTGTTTCCGTGGCCGCTCTTCCCCCCGGCGGCGCTGGTTGCGCCCGCCTGGGCCTCGGTCAGCTCCTGGGCCCGCCGGCCGACCTCGACCGCCTCTCGCAGCGCCTTCATCCGGATCCGGGTCGCCTGGCCGCGTGCCTGGGACTGGATCTCCTCCAGTCTCGAAGAGACCGACTCCAGCGAGGCGAGGCGGCGATCCTGCTGTTCGCTCGCCTCCGCGAGCTGCCCGCGTAGGCCACGGATCTCGCGCTCGCGCTCGATCACCATCGCCGAGAGGGAGGCGAGCTCCTCTTCCGCCGTGGCGGCAGACTCGGCAGCTTCTCGCCAACGCGTCAGCGCATCCTCGGCACCGTGCTCCAGCGCCCAGCTTCGTGCGTCCCACGCCGCCAGCGCCGCATCCACGTCGGAGCGGCGATAGCCGAAAAACGCCCTCCTGAAGCTACCCATGCGCGGCACCGTAGAGGTGCCCTCGGACGCCATCCTGCGCCGCCTGCAGATCGACCCGCGGCGCCTCGCGCCAGAGGTCCTCGAGCTGGTATCGCTGCCGTGCCTCCTCGGTGAACACGTGCAGGACGCAGTCGAGGTAGTCGAGGACGATCCAGCCGGCGGCCTCCGCCGCCTCGGCCCCCGCCGGGAGCAGGCCGCCGTCCTGCTTCAGCCGCAGCTTCGCCTCGTCGGCGATCGCCCGTGCCTGGCGCTCGTTACCCGCCGTGCAGATGACCAGGAAGTCCGTGTAGGCGACGAGCTTGCGCATGTCGAGGACGACGATCTCCCTCGCCGCTTTGGAGTCGGCCAGCTCCGCGAGCCGCTGGGCCAGCGCCTCGGAGCGCACGACTTTGCCCTGCTCGGCGCTCACCGGTAGATGCCCTTCTCTTCGATGAACCGAGCCACCGACTCGGGCACCAGGTAGCGCAGCGGCCTCCCCGCGGCAGCCCGCTCCCGAACTGAGGAGGAGGAGACGCCGAACTGCGGCATCTCCAGCATCGTCGCCCCGCCCTCGGCGCCGAGGCTGCGCATCACGGCGGCGACCTCGGCCTCGGAGACCCCTGCGCGCCGGGCGACCGCGAGGCGGGCCAGCTCGGTCACCCGGCCGGGCTCGCGCCAGCTCTCCAGTCCGACCGCGGCGTCCGCCCCCATCACGAAGACCAGCTCCCTGTCGCCACGTTCTTCTGCAAGCAACTCCAAGGTCTCATACGTGTAGGACGGCCCGTCGCGCTCGACCTCGAGGGTGGAGACCGAGAAGCGCGAGTCGTCGGCGGCGGCAAGGCGGGTCATCGCCAGCCGTAGCTCGCGACCGGGGTCGTCGGCGATCCGCTTGTGGGGCGCCTCGCCGG
The DNA here is from genome assembly GCA_963753585.1 of uncultured Solirubrobacterales bacterium. Taxonomy (GTDB): domain Bacteria; phylum Actinomycetota; class Thermoleophilia; order Solirubrobacterales; family 70-9; genus VRUE01. The sequence continues at coordinate 871,771 of CAVWCU010000001.1, forward strand.
TCGGGACCAGGACGACCTCCTCGAGGCCGAGCTGCCAGAGCGCCTCCTGGGCAAGGGCGAGATGGCCGAGGTGCGGCGGGTTGAACGCCGAGCCAAGGACGCCGATGCCGCCGGCGGAGGGGCTACTCACGTACTTGGCCGTCGCCGTGGACGACGTACTTGTAGGTCGTCAGCTCGCGCAACCCGATCGGACCACGGGCGTGCAGCTTCTGGGTCGAGTTGCCGATCTCCGCGCCCATCCCAAACTCGAAGCCGTCGGTGAAGCGAGTCGAGGCGTTGGTGTAAACGACGGCTGCGTCGACGCCGGCGCTGAAGCGGGCCGAAGCTTCCTCAGACGAGGTGACGATTGCCTCGGAATGGCTGGTGCCGTGATCGTTGACGTGCTCGACGGCCTCCTCGAGGGAATCGACCACGCCCACCACCATCTTCAGGTCGAGGAACTCGGTTCCCCAGTCGGCGTCCTCGGCGACGCCGACCTCGACGCCTCCGCTCAACTCGCGCGCACGCTCGTCACCGACCAGCTCGACCCCGGCATCGTGGAGATCGCTGAGAACCCCGGGCAGGAAATCCGCCGCGACGGCCGCGTCGACCAGCAGCGTCTCGGCCGCGTTGCAAACGCCCGGCCGCTGCACCTTCGCGTTGTAGGCGATCCGCCGCGCCATCTCCAGGTCGGCGTCGGCGTGCACGTAGACGTGGCAGTTGCCGGCGGCGGCGTAGATCACGGGTACGGTCGCGACGTTCTTGAGCGCGTTCTTCAGGCCTTCCCCTCCACGTGGGATCAGCAGGTCGACCAAGCCCTCCTGGGTCGCCAGCTCTGCCAGGCTCTCACGACCGCCGCCGGCAACCAGCAGCGCGGCATCCTCGGGCAGCTCAGCCTCCGCAAGCGCCTCGCGCACAACCGCGGCGAGCGCGCCATTAGATCGCTCCGCGTAGCTCGACCCCCGCAGCACGATCGCGTTGCCGCTCTTGATCGTCAGCGCTGCGCAGTCGATCGTCACGTTGGGCCGCGCCTCGTAGACCACGGCGACGACACCCAGCGGCACCCGGACCTTGCGTAGCTCCAGTCCGCTGATCAGCCTCTTCCGCTCCAGCTCGTCCCCCACCGGGTCCTCGAGCGCGGCAACCGTCCTCACCCCTTCGGCCATCGCGGCAACCCGCTCCTCGGTGAGCGTCAGCCGGTCCCGCAGCGCCTGCGTCAGCCCAGCCGCCCGCTCGTCGGCCAGATCCGCCGCGTTCGCCTCGAGAATCTCGGCCTTCCGCTCGCCAAGCAGCCGCGCGGTCGCCTCCAGCGCGGCGTCCTTGGTCGCGGTCGGTGCGCCCGCCAGCTCCCGGGCAGCTCGGCGGGCGGCGATGCAGCTCTCCTCAACCGTTTTCGTCGTGACGGCCATGACCGCTAAGGGTAGCCATGAGGGCCGGGAGGCCCTCAGACCAACACGAACCTGTCTCGGTGGATGACCTCATCCGCCGCATGTGGAAGCAGTTCCCGAACCTCCGCGCTTTTCAGCCCCATGACCCGTCCCAGCTCGGCTGAGGAGTAGTCGACGATCCCCTTGCCGACGGTCGACCCATTCACAGCGACATCGACCGCATCACCCGCCTTGAAGTCGCCCTCCACCGCGGTGATCCCGACCGGCAGGAGACTCGACCCACTCTCCCGCAGCACCCGGGCCGCGCCCTCGTCCACGACGAGCGTCCCGCGCGCGGGCTTCGCGTACTTGAGCCACAGCTTGAAGCTCGAAGCGCGCGTGGCGTTCGCCGCGAAGCGGGTGCCGACCGACTCGCCACCCGCCGCCGCGACGAGCGTGCCCCCGCTCGTGCCGTTGCAAATGACTGCCGGGACTCCCGACTCGCTGGCCATCTCCGCTGCCGCGACCTTGCTGCGCATGCCGCCCGAGCCGAAGACCGAGGTGCGGTCGCCGATCTGCATACCTTCCAGCTCGGCGAAATCGGCTACCTCGGCGATCAGCTGGGCCTCTGGATCTGCCGCCGGGTCGGCGGTGAAGACACCGTCCGTATTCGTCAGCAACACAAGCAGCCGAGCGTCGAGCAGGATCGCCACCTGGGCGGCGAGGAAGTCGTTGTCGCCGAAGGTGATCTCGTCGGTGGCGGTGGTGTCGTTCTCGTTGACGACCGGCACCACGCCCCACTCGATCAGCCGCCGCAGCGTCTGGCGCGCATTCAGGTAGTTGGTGCGGGCCCCGATGTCGGCTGCGGTCAGCAACACCTGGGCGGCGCGAGTCCCGTGCTCGGCAAGCCGGCCCTCGTAGGCACGGAAGAGGTCGCCCTGGCCCACCGCCGAGGCAGCCTGCAGCTCGTCCATCGAGCGCGGGCGCACCTCCATCCCCATCAGCCGCATGCCACGGGCGATCGCCCCGGAGGTGACCATTACCACCCGCTCCCCGCTCTTCTCGAGCGAAGAAACCTGCTCGCAGACCGAGTCGAGGACGTCGATGCGCAAGGAGCCGTCGTCGGCGGCGACGATCGAGGAGCCGAGCTTGACTATGAGCGTCATGCGGGAGACGACCAGCGTAGCCCCGGGAAGCGGCCAAAGCCCTGGTCCGCCGTCACCAGCTCGCTACCGGACTCGATAGCGAGAGCGGCGAGATACGCGTCGGGGATGTCATTGCCCCGAGCGCCGATCGCGGCGCACAGATCGGTGAAGAGCTGCCAGTGGCGGGTTCCCGGGTTCACATGGATAGCGGCTGCATGGTCGCGCAGGACCTCGACGAATCGGAGGGCTACCGGAAATGGAGTGGGATCGGAGAAGATGCGCCCGTTGGTGACCACTCGGAGAAATCCGGTGAGGCTCGCGTCGCACACCCCATAGCCGCGACCCGATTCCATCTCCTCGTTCAGCCAGGTGGAGAATTTCTCATGTTGGGAGAGATCCTTGCGGTGGGCATAGACAAGGGCATTGACGTCGGCGAGGATCACGCAGCCGACCCATCGCCGGGACCGGTGGCGGTGGGCAGCTCGTCGTCCATCAGGTCTCTCAGGCTGCGGTTGTCGGTCAAGTCCACCCCGGCGCGCAGGCCCCCTTCGCCGTAGGTGGGAAGCTCGCGCAACATGGCGCTCCCCGCTCGCGACGGCCGGCTCGCGAGCCGCTCACGCAGCGACTCGTCGATCAACTGGGTGAAGGTGATGCCCAACTCCGCCGCGCGCGCCTTCGCGGTCCGAGCCAGGTCGTTCTCGAGCCGTACCGTCGTTCTCATATGTCGAAACATATCAAATAAGCATCAATATGTCTAAGGGTAAAGCTCGAACTCGTGCTCGCCGACGCGGACGTCGTCGCCGGGCTCGAAGCCCGCGGCGCGCAGGGCGGCGATGACGCCGATCTCGTTGAGGCGCTGCTCGAGATAGGCGAGCGCCTCTTCGTTCTTGATGTCGTGGCGCTCGAAGAGCAGCTCGACGCCGCGACCGGTGACGCGATAGGCGCCGTCTTCCTCGCGCTGCACCGAGTAGCCGCCTTCGCCCACCGGCCGGTAGACGCGATGCTCAGCCTCGAATTCGGCGGGCTGCCGGGGGGCGCGGTCCGGCCGGGCCGGAGTCGTCTCGGGCAACGAGGAGAGGATGCGAGCACGCAGCTCCTCCAGGCCCTCGCCAGTGGCCGAGGAGACCGAGAGCACGCCGAGGCCGTCCTCCCCAGTCCGCCGCCGCCACTCGGCCAGAGCCGCCTCGACCTCCTCCTGAGGCAGCAGGTCCCGCTTCGAGAGCACGACCAGCTCCGGCAGCCGGTCCAGTCCCGCCCCGTAGGAGGAAAGCTCTGACCGGACTGCCTCGTAGTTCGTCTCGGGGTCGCCCTCCAGAGGCGCCAGCTCGACCAGGTGCACGAGCATCGCGCAGCGCTCGACGTGGGCGAGGAACTCATGACCGAGCCCCGCCCCCTCCGCCGCGCCTTCGATCAGGCCCGGGATGTCGGCGACGATCGCTTGCCGCTCATCGCTCTCGATCGTCCCCAGCACCGGCGACAGCGTCGTGAACGGGTAGTCGGCGACCTTCGGCGCCGCCCGCGTAAGCCTCCCCAGCAACGACGACTTCCCCGCATTCGGCAATCCGATCAAGCCCACGTCCGCGAGCAGCTTCAGCCGCAGCTCGATCCACCCCTCCTCCCCACTCGTCCCGCCCTCGGCAAACCGAGGAGCCTGCCGCGTCGAGTTCGCAAACCGCTTGTTCCCATGCCCCCCACGCCCGCCATGGGCGACCACAGCCCGCTGCCCCGCCTCCAGGAGATCAACCAAGCTCCCGTCAACCGATTCCGCCTGCGTCCCCGCCGGAACCAATATCTCCCTGTCATCGCCCCTGGCGCCATGGCGCTTCGAGCCTTCCCCATGGGAACCCCTCCCCCCACGAAAGTGCTTGCTCCCCTTCAACGCCGCGAGGTCCCGCTTCGACGAGTCACACACAAGCACCACATCGCCACCGTGGCCCCCGTCCCCCCCGTCGGGCCCGCCTCGCGGCACATGAGCCTCCCGCCGAAACGAGATGCACCCGTTCCCACCGGCTCCGCCCTCGACCCAGATCTTGGCCTTGTCGTACATGAGCTTTTCCCAGCGTAGTGGCGCGAAAGTCGGACTATCTACGAGCTTCGCGCCAGGCCGAAAGCATCTGAAGCTCGCAAAGAGGACCGGCTGCCTTTCTCAAAACACTCAAGCGCGGCTCCTGCCGCGCGTTTTGAGAAAGGCAGCCGGTCCTCCCTTCTGCGCGTTTTGGGAGGGGGCGCCCGGCCCTCCCCACCACCTAATCCTGAAGAACGGAAATCGTCCGACCCTTGCGCGAGGACTTGAAGTCGACCGTACCCGGCCGCGTCGCGAAGATCGTGTGGTCGCGACCGAGGCCGGTCCCGTCGCCGGGCCAGAAGCGGGTGCCCCGCTGACGCACGATGATCTCGCCGCCGGTGACCTTCTGGCCGGCGAAGACCTTGACCCCAAGCATCTTGGGGTTGGATTCGCGACCGTTGCGGCTGGAGCCGAGTCCTTTCTTATGCGCCATCGTCAGAATCCTTTTTAGCAGCCGATTTCGATTTTTTGGCTGCTGGTTTTTTCTCGGCGGCTTTTTTGGCTTTGGCTTTCGGTTTTTTAGCCGTGGCTTTTTTCTCAGTTGTTTTTGTTGATGCGGGTTTAGCGGCCTCTTTTTTCTCAGCAGGTTTTTTCGCGGCCGCGGGTTTTTTCTCCGCCGGTTTTTTGACCTCAGCAGGTTTAGCCGCGGCCTCTTTCTTCTCCGCCGGCTCCTCTTTCGCCGCCGCCGGTTTCCGCGTCAGCAGCTTGACCTCGGTCACCTCGAGCTTGGTCAGCTCGGAGCGGTGGCCGGCGCGGCGACGGTAGCCCTTCTTCGGCTTGTATTTGAAGACCTTGATCTTCTCGCCCCGCAGGTGCTCGGTCACGGTCGCCTCGACCTTGACCTTCTCGAGCTCCTTCGCCCCGGCGACGACCTCTTTGTCGCGGAACATCACCGGCCGCAGGGCGACCTTGTCGCCCTGTTTGGCGCTGAGACGATCGACGAGGAGGGAGGTGCCCTTCTCGACCTTGTACTGCTTGCCGCCGCTCTCTATGACTGCGTACGTGTTCATTAGTCCTTGCTCTGGGTGGACCGCGACCGACCCCGACCGCCCCTGCGGCCACGACGGCGACTGCGCGAGGCAGCGGATTCTAGCTCGGAGCCGTTCTCGCTGCCGCCACCGGCTCCGTTGGTCGCCTCGACCCCCGGCAGGCTGGCGACCGCGGCGGCCCGCTCGACCCGCTCGATCCGCACCAGCTTGCGCTCGCCGACGAAGCGGCCGCCGCCGGTGACGCTGACGATGTAGGAGTCGACGCGGGCGACGGCGTCGTCGGCGTTGTACATGTGCGGCTCATCGATCTTGACCAGCACCTCCTCGCCGACCTTGAAGGGCAGGGCCCGCTCCTCGATCTCCTCGCGCGTCCCTGCCTCGACCACGTCGAAGGTGTCGATCGCCAGCGCGTCGCCGCCCTCGAAGTGGAACTGCTTGCCCGTCTCGGCCTCGAGCTCGGCCAGTCCGCTCTCGGGGTCGATCAGCTCCGCGGCGACCTTTGGGTTGACCCGGACCAGGAGCGCCTCGGCGTCTTTTGCGCCCGGCGGCGACGTCCGGCAGCCGCCGCATCGCGTCCAACGCCACCGTCTCGGCGGAGAGGACAACCCCCTCGCCCTCGCAGGTCGGGCAGGGCGCGGTGAGGATCTCGCGCACGCCGTCGGTGACGTTCTGCCTGGTCATCTCGACCAGGCCGAGCGGCGAGACCTCGACCACGTAGCTCTTCGACTTGTCGGTGTCGAGCGCTTTGCGCAGCGTTTTCAGCACTTTGTCGCGGTTGCGCGCCCGCGACATGTCGATGAAGTCGATGACGATGATGCCGCCGATGTCGCGCAGGCGCAGCTGGCGCACCGCCTCCTCGGCGGCCTCGGTGTTGACCCGGGTGATCGTCTCCTCCAGGCCCCCTTTGCCGCGGCCGGTGAAGCTGCCGCTGTTGACGTCGATCACGGTCAGCGCCTCGGCGTAGTCGATGATCAGGTAGCCGCCGGAGGGCAGGTCGGCGCGGCGGCCCAGGGTCGACTCGATTTCCTTGTCGATCCCCCACTTCTCGAAGAGCGGCTTGCGGTCCTCGTAGAGCTCGACGCCCTCGACCAGCTCCGGCGCGGTGCGCTGGAAGAAGCTGGTCACCCGTTCGAACTGCTTGGGCGAGTCGATGATCGCTTTTTCGAAGTCGCTGAGGAAGACGTCGCGCAGGACGCGCACCGGCAGGTCGGCCTCCTGGAAGACGAGGTCGGGGGCGACGGTCTGCTCGGTGCGGCGCTCGAGCACCTCGTTGAGCTTGTGCAGGTAGCCGATCTCGCGCACGAAGTCGGCTTTTTTCGCCCCGTGGGCGGCGGTGCGGACGATCAGCCCGCCCGGCCCTTTGTAGGTGCGGTCGACCATCTTGCGCAGGCGGTCGCGCTCGGAGTCCGAGAGCCGCCGGCTGACGCCGACGCCACTGCCCTGCGCGGCGTAGACGAGGTAGCGGCCGGCGATCGAGACGTTCATCGAGAGCCGCGCGCCCTTCGTCTTCAGCGGGTCCTTGACCACCTGGACGACGATCTCCTGCCCGGGCTTGATCAGCTCGTCGATGCGACGGCCTTTACCGCGACCGCGCTTCGGGGCCTGTTCGCCGTTGGGCAGGACGATCTCGTCGACGTGCAGGAAGCCGTTGCGCTCGAGGCCGATGTCGACGAAGGCGGCCTCCATTCCGGGCAGGACGTTGTCGACCTTGCCCTTGTAGATGTTGCCGACGATCGAACGCCGGCCGCGTCGCTCTATGTAGAGCTCCGCCACGTCGCGTTTGCCGCCTTTCGCCTTGGACTCGAGCACGGCTACGCGGGTCTCGCCACGATCGGCGGACACCAGGATTGTCTTTTTCATGAATTCAGCTCAGTTCGGATAGGTACGCATTGCCGGTAGCCCTTTCAAGGGATCACCAGGCGAACCTGCCCCTCTGGCCGAGACGCGCTTGCATGTGGATGCTCTGAAGGACCCCGATCGCCAGGAAGGTCGCCAGAACCGACGACCCCCCGTAGCTCATCAGTGGCAGGGGAATCCCGGTGATCGGCATGATCCCGAGGTTCATCCCCACGTTTACGAAAACCTGGAACAGCAGCATGGCGGCAATGCCGGCCGCCATGAGGGTTCCGTAGGAGTTCTTCGAGAGCGTCACAATCCGCAGCGCCCGCCAGATCAGCAGGGCGTAAAGGGATAGGACTAGTGCGGCCCCCATGAATCCGTAGCGCTCACCGATCACGGCAAAGATGAAGTCGGTGTGCCGCTCAGGGACGAAGTCGAGCCGCGTTTGTGTGGCCCGATCGCCTCGGCCGGTCGTCTCACCGGATCCGATAGCGGTCTTGGCCTGGTTCTGCTGGTAGCCAGCGTCGCTCGGGTCCTCGCTCGGGTGAAGGAACGAGGTGAGTCTCTCTGTCTGGTACTCCTTGAGCAACGGCGTCCCGATGGCGGGTGCTACCGCCAGGACGAACGCCGCCATAGCGACGATGGCCGCGCCGATCACCGCGAAGTGCGTCCAGGGGACGCCCCCCACGTACATCACGGCGAGGGTGATTGCCCCGTACACCAGGGAGGTGCCGAGGTCCGGCTGCAGGAAGACGAGCGCAGCCGGTGCCAGGCCGAGGCAGAGGTAGCGCACCGTGCGCTGCCTGTCTGACCCGTTCCTGGCGCCATCGATGACGAACCCGGCAAGCGCAAGCACGAGCAGGAGCTTGCCGAGCTCAGATGGCTGGAAACTGAAGAAGGGAAGGTCGAAGGCGCGCCGTGAGCCGCGCGCCGCGAAGCCGAAGACGAAGACGAGGGAGATGCTCACGCAGAGGAAGGTGTAGATGCCGACCCGCAGCTCGCGGAAGCGCGAGTAGTCGATGCGGGCGAGGAGGTACATGCCAGCGATGCCGAGGACAGAGTAGATGGCCTGACGGTCGACGAAGTAGTTGGGGCTGCCGGGAACGTCGTGCAGGGTCGATCTGGCTCAGCGTGAAGACGCTGAACGCGGCGAGGGCGCCGGCGAAGAGGAACAGTGGGCCGTCCATGTAGGGCAGGCCGAGGCGCTCCGCGATGCCCGGATGGACCGCGAAGGGCTCCAGCTTTGCCTGGCGTGCACGAGTCGCGTACATCAGCCCGGACTGCCGCCATTGGGGCCCGCAGACCCCGTCGCTTGCTTGTCGAAATAAGCCTCGAGAATGTCCAGAGCGGCCGGCGCGGCCGATTCGGCGCCGAACCCTCCTTCCTCGATCGTAACGGCAGTGACGATTTTGGGGTCGGGATAGGGCGCCAGGACCAGGTACCAGGACTGGTCGGCCTGGCCGACGCGCTGGGCCGTTCCGGTCTTGCCGGCCACCGGCACGGGGAAGCCGCCGAAGACTTCGTAGGAGGTCCCTCCGGACACCTGCGCGGCGTCGTGCAGGCCGTCGAGGATGACGCTCCTGTACTCAGGGTCGATCTGGATGCGTCGGCGAGGCGGCGGCGCGAATTCCTTCAGCACCCGCCCGGCGGCGTCGGTCACTTCCTTGCCGACGTGGGGCGTGACGATGGTGCCGCCATTACCCAGCGCGGCGTAGCCGATCGCCATCTGCAGCGGGCTCGCCTGCAGGTCCCCCTGGCCGGTGGCGAGCTGGATGTTGTCGCCGGCCGACCAGGGCCGGTCGGTGTTTCCTTCCTCGTAGAGCTGGTTGCGCCAGCGCCTGCTCGGCAGCAGGCCTTCGCTGCCACCGCCGGGAAGGTCGATGCCGGGGGTCCGGCCGAAACCGAGCATGTGCCCGGTGCGCTGGAGGTCGCCGGTGTCCCACATCTCCAGGCCGAGCGTGTAGAAGTAGACGTCGGAGGAGACCTGGAGCGCCCGCGCCATGCTGACGCTGCCGTAGGCTTCCCCGCCCGCGTTCTGGAACCGCTGGCCGCCGACCGTGATCGAGCCGCTGTCGTAAATCGGCTCCGAGGGCGTGATCACGCCGTTTTCGAGCGCGGCCAGGGCAGGGACGATCTTGAAGGTGGAGCCGGTCGGGTAGAGCCCCGAGACCGCACGGTTGGCGAGCGGCGCAGCCGGGTTGCGGTAGGTCTCGTCCACCTGCCTCTGGGTCAGGGGCCGGGTGAAGAGCTCCGGTTCGAAGGTCGGAGACGAGCCCAGGCCGAGGATCTCCCCCGTGTTCACGTCCATCGCGACGAAGGCCCCCGAGCCGCGTTCGGCCAGAGCGGCCTCGCCGGCCGCCTGCACCTCGCCGTCGATCGAGAGCTTGAGGGTCTTCCCCGGCGCCGGCGGCTTCGAGACGAGCCTGCCGTTCGGGGTCGGCTGGCCGAGCGCGTCGACCTGGATCCTGGTCAGGCCCGGGTCTCCGCGCAGGAAGCTGTCGTAGGTGTCCTCGACGCCGTCCTGGCCGACCTCGTCGCCCGGCTGCAGCCCCTTGTAGCGCGGATCCTTCAGCTCATCTTTGGAGATCTCGCCGACGTTGCCGAGGATGTGGGCGGCCAGGGTCGCGTTCGGGTAGTCGCGCACGAAGACCCGCTGGACCTCGACGCCCGGGAAGCGGTCCTGGTTCTCCTGCAGGTAGTAGACGAGGAAGTGGCCGACGTCGCGGCGCAGCGTCACCGGCGCCGCCGGTGCCAGCTTCAGCTCTTCGTGCATCGTCTTCCGCACCCGGCGCAGGGTGCTGTGGGTGAGGCCGGCGAGCTCGGAGAGCTCGGCGCGGCGCTCGACCGGGTCCTCGGGAAGTTTCCGCGGGTTGACCTGCAGGGCGAGGCTGGTGCGGTTGCCGACCAGCAGCTCGCCGTTGCGGTCCAGGATCTCGCCGCGGGGGGCGCTGACCCGGTACTCGCGCGTGCGGTTGTTCTTCGCTTCGGCCAGGTACTCCTCGCCGTCCAGCACCTGCAGCCGCCAGAGGCGGAAGAAGAGGACCGCGAAGAGAACGACCGCGATGCCGCCGAAGATCGCGATCCGCAGCGCCAGGCGACTGCCTCATCGCCGGGCCTCGCTCCTCGGATCGCAGGTACACGCCTCAGGCCCCCAGGACCTTCGGCTCGCGGCGCCGCTGCACCTTCGGCTCCTCGACCAGGGCCGGGCGCAGAGCGCGGCGGACCAGGAGGTAGATCGGCCAGCCGAGGAAGAACGCGTAGACGCTCTTCAGCAGCATGTCGCGCACGATCAGCAGGCTGATCGGGGCATCGACGCCGAGCAGCAGCTGGATCGCGCCGAAGCCGAGCTCGGCGACCAGCGTCAGGCCCATGCAGAGCAGGGCGGGGACGAGCGCGCCGTGGAACTCGAAGCGTTCGCGGTAGAGGCCGGCGAGGTAGCCGATCCCGAGCAGCACCAGCGAGGCGATGCCCAGCGCCTCGACCAGCAGGCTGTCGACGAAGAGGCCGATCGCGAACCCGGCGACGGCCCCGGTCAGGCTCCCGCCCAGCAGGGCGAGGCAGACGACCAGCACAGGCAGCACGTCGGGGCTGACGTGGAAGAGTTCGACCTGGGAGAAGAAGGAGAGCTGCAGGAGCACGCCGAGGAACCCGATCGCGGCGATGCGGGCGACGATCTTCGGGGTCAGGATCATCCGCGCGAGCCTCCGGTCAGCACCTGGACCAAGTCGAGGTTTCGCAAGTCGGCAAAGGGTCGCACGTCGACCTGTTCGTTGGCCTCCTGTTCGACGATCGGGGCCTTCGTCACTTCGCCCAGCGGCAGGCCCGGCGGGAAGAGCGAAGCGAGCCCCTGGGCGCGCCAGCCCGCGGTGACGACCGTCTGGCCCCCGTGCACCTCCGTGGTCGAGTCGATGAAGTCGAGGATCAGGTCTTCGGGATTGCCGACTTCCGGCTTGATCACGCCCTGCACGCCGACGGGCACGACCTTGGCCGAGATCGCGCTGGCGTGGTCGGTGAGCAGCATCACCTGCGAAGAACCCGGCCCGACCGAGGAGATGCGGCCGACCAGGCCGTCGCCGCTGATCACCGGGTCGTCGACCCGGACGCCGTCGCCGCTCGCCGACGTCGATCGTCACGCTCGAGCGCCACTGCGTCGGCGAGCGAGCGATCACCCGGCCGGTCACCTCGTCGTAAGCCGATGCGGCAAGCACCGGGCTCCGGTCCAGCTCGAGCAGCTTGCGCAACTGCGCGTTCTCGTGCAGGGCCTCCTGGCCGGCGACCGCCTGCTCCCGCGCGATCACCAGCTCGGACTTGAGCCGGCTGTTTTCGCCGCGGGCGTCGAAGGTCTGGTCGAACCAGCCGACCAGGTCGCGAGCCGGCTTCAGCGCACGGTCGGCCACCGACTGAACCGGGCTGAAGATCGAGCTGACACCGCGCTGGAAGCCCCGCGAGTCCTGCCCATAGGTAGCGGAGAGCAGGACGAACGAGCCGACGATCAGCAGGGCGAGCACCGCCCTACGGCGGCGTACTTGCTTTCGGTACACAGTGAAGACCTAAGTTGGGGGCTTGAGGTGAAGTGGGAGCTAAGCAAAGTGCCGCGTTCCCGAATTGCGCTTGCTGGCGCGGTGGATGGCCTCGAACTCCTCCAGGGAGATGCCCGATCCCACCGCCACGCACGTAAGCGGTGACTCTGCCAGTTGACACGGCATCTGGCACTCGTCGCGAAGGCGCTGTTCGAGTCCTTGCAGGAGGGCGCCGCCGCCGGCGAGGGTGATGCCGCGGTCCATGATGTCACCGGCAAGCTCCGGGGGCGTGCGGTCGAGCGTGTCCTTGACCGCCTCGACGATGTGCCCGACCGTTTCGTCGAGCGCCTCGCGGATCTCCTCGGAGCCGAGCTCGATCGTCTTCGGCAGGCCGGAGACGAGGTCGCGGCCGCGGATCTCGGCCCGGACTTCCTCGGGCAGCGGCGAGGCCGAGCCCGCCTCGAGCTTGACCTCCTCCGCCGTCTGCGTGCCGATCGCCAGCTTGTACTCGTGCTTGCAGTGGTTGACGATCGCCTCGTCGAGCTCGTCGCCGCCGATCCGGATCGACTGCGAGACGACGATCCCGCCGAGCGAGATCACCGCCACCTCGGTGGTGCCGCCGCCGACGTCGACGACCATCGAGCCGGTCGGCTCCGCCACCGGCAGGCCCGCGCCGATCGCCGCCGCCATCGGCTCCTCGATCAGGTAGGCCTGGCGGGCGCCGGCCGAGAGGCAGGCCTCCTCGACCGCCCGCTTCTCGACCCCGGTGACGCCCGAGGGGACGCAGACGACCACGCGGGGGTGGGCGAAGCGGTTGGAGTGCACCTGCTTGATGAAGTGGCGCAGCATCTGCTCGGTCACGTCGAAGTCGGCGATGACACCGTCCTTGAGCGGCCGGATCGCGGTGATGTTGCCCGGGGTCCGCCCCAGCATCCGCTTCGCCTCGACCCCCACCGCGTGCACCTGGCCGGTGTGGGAGTCGATCGCCACGACCGAGGGCTCCGAGAGGACGATGCCGCGACCGCGAACGTAGACGAGCGTGTTGGCCGTGCCCAGGTCGACGGCCATGTCGCGACCGCCGAGACCTCTGAGATATCCGAATACGCCCATGCGTGGAATGGAGACCTTCCAGCTGGGATTGTCCCAAACCCGCAAAATCGACACAAATCGACTTACCGATACGTAACCTAGAACAGCTCCGGCGCCAGCTCGAACAGCAACCCCACCGGCAATCCGACCACGTTGGAGACGCTGCCCTCGACCCGCTCCACCAGCGTCGACCCGAGCGTCTGGATCGCGTACCCGCCGGAACGGCCCTCCCACTCGCCGAAGTGCACATAACGTTCCTTATCGGCCTCGCCCAGCTCCTTGAAGACCACGTTCGTGCGTTCAAGCCCGGACCGCTCCTCCCCGTCCACAAGCACCACCAGCCCGCTCATCACCGTGTGCGCCCGCCCCGACATCCGGTCCAGGTAGCTCCGGGCCTCAGCCGCGTCGGCGGGCTTCCCCAGCGCCTCCCGTCGAGCACCACATCCGTGTCGCAAGCCAGCACCATTCCATCGCGCTCCACCGCCCGGGCCTTCCGCCGCGCGTTCTCGACCACCTCGACCTCGGGATCCCCGCCGGTCAACTCCTCCACACCCGACACCACCACCTCGAACTCCAACCCAAGCTTGCGAAGAATCTCGCTTCTCTGCGGCGACCCGGATGCGAGAACTACGCTCAAGAAAGCTCTGGGAACCAGATGCCGATCTCGCGCTCCGCAGACTCGTCGGAGTCGGAGCCGTGGACCATGTTGAAGGTGACCTCCAAGGCAAAGTCGCCCCGAATGGAGCCGGGCGCGGCCTCAACCGGGTTGGTCGCCCCGATCAGCTGGCGCGCCGCCGGCACCGCTTCGGTGCCCTCGAGCACCATCGCCACCAGCGGGCCGCCGGTGATGAAGGAGACCAGCTCGCCGAAGAACGGCTTGTCGGTGTGCTCCGCGTAGTGCTCGTTCGCGGTCGCCTCGTCCGCCCGCATCGTCTTCAGCGCCGCGATCCGCAGTCCCTTGCGCTCGAAGCGGGCGATCACCTCGCCGGTCAGGGCGCGCTGGAAGGCGTCAGGCTTTACGAGGATCAGCGTCCGGCTCACGTGCGGGGCTCCTTTGGGTTCGTTTGGGGGTTTTGGGATCTTTTGCGGTCGGACGGGGCCGGCTCCTTTGCGGGAGGGGCTTTGCGCGAAGGCTCCGCCCTCTCCTTGCCGGAGGGCTCCTGCTGGCGTCTGGCCCGTCGCGGTCGCTCCTCCAGCACCGTCTCGCAGTAGGGACAGAGGGCCCAGCGGGGGTCTACCGGTTTGCGGCAGCTCGGACAGGGATTCTTGAGGCGCTGCTGGCACTTGGGGCAGCGCAGGTAGTTGCGTTCCACCGGGTATTCGCAGTTGGGACAGGAGGCCTCGGTCAGCTGGCGCACGCGCAGCTCGGCCGCCCTGATCTCGAGCTCGCGTTCGTGGGCGTCCTCGAGGAACTCGGGAGGGCGCACGATCGCATAGACGGCGGTTCCGATGTAGGGGAAGAAGGAGCCGATCGTGGCGCAGGCGACGAGGAAGGGGTCGGAGATGCGCCGCTTGGCGTCGAAATAGGTGTAGACGATCAGCGCCAGCCAGACGACCACGATCGCCAGGACGAAGAAGGTCGCGACCAAGTTGAGGCCGTCGTTGTCGATGCCGAAGATCGCTAGTGCCATGGCTGGAGCCCCGGGGGGAGGCCGGGCAGTCTACTTCGCCGCCGGGCTCACGAACCCTCGTATCCGACATTGACCCCGCCCCAGTGTGGTCAATGTCGGATGGGCCGTTTAATTGGGCTAGAGGAAGAGGTTGCCGAACAGGTAGCCGAGGCCGAAGAAGACGAGGATCACCGCGGCGACGACCGCGGCTACCAGGGCCATCATCGACAGCAGTTCCGTGCCGGCGCTCTTCGAGTTACCCATCGCCCGAATCCTCCCACAGGCGCAGGGCCGCACGGGCGGGCGCCAGCACGTAGTGCGACCCGGTGACGAGGAGCGCCCCACCGGACATGCCCGCCGCCAGCTCGCGACCGCGCGCCACGGCCCTTAGAAAGTCTGGCTCCGCCTCGGCGGCGAGGCCCACTGCTTCACAGGCCTCGGCGAGCGTGGCTGCGCTGTGGGAGGCGATTCCGGGAAGGCCGCGCGATGCGAGCAAGGCAGGCTCGAGCTCGGTGCAGACCGCCAGCTCCAGCGCAGGTGCCAGGGCACGGACCATCGCCTCCGCGTCCTTGTCGCCGAGCGCGGCGATGCAGGCGACGACCGGGTGCCCGCCTGCGACTTCTCCCAACCCTTCGGCGAGCGCGGCGGCGCCGTCGGGGTTGTGGGCGACGTCGAGCAGAACCGGCGGATCGTCGGCGACGCGCTCGAGACGACCCGGCACCGTCAGCGTTGCCGCGACCTCGCCGACGCACGAGGCGTCGAGGTCTCCGAGAAAGGCTTCCGCCGCCGCACAGGCGAGGGCGAAGTTGCGGCGCTGGAAGCCGCCCGCAGCCCGCAGCTCGACGCCCTGGCCGGGGTCCTCGGGGGCGACAACGAGCCTCGCGCCGCGTTCCTCGGCGGTCTGCTCGGCCAGGTGCGCCACCTCCGGGCTGAGCCGACCTCGCACCAGGGTCGTGTAGTCGCGCAGGACAGCGAGCTTCTCGACAGCGATCTCGAGCTCGGTGTCCCCCAGCCAGGCGGTGTGGTCCAGCCCGATCGAGGTCAGGACCGTGACTCTCGACGGGATCGTGTTGGTCGCGTCCAGCCTCCCTCCGAGGCCGGCCTCCACGACGGCAACCTCGACTCTGGCCATGGCGAAGGCGACGAAGGCGGCCGCGGTGGCGACCTCGAACTGGGTCACCGCCTCGCCCTCCGCCAGGCTGCGGTTGACCGTCTCGGCCGCCCGGGCGACACGCTCGACCGCCGCGGCGAACTCCGCCTCGCCGATCTCGGCCCCGCCGATCATCACCCGTTCGGACCAGCGTGACGCGTGGGGCGAGACGCAGGCGCCGCAGCGCACGCCATGTGCCTCCAGCAGCGCCGCGATCATCCGTGTAACAGAGGACTTGCCGTTGGTGCCGACGACGTGGATCGAGGCGAAACGGTGCTGGGGCAGCCCGAGGGCCGTGCTGAGCCTGTGCATCCGCTCCAGGCCGAGCTTCCAGCCGACCGGCTCCAGCGAGTCGAGGTAGGCCTGCGGGTCTATTCGGTGAGCTCCTCGAGCTCGGCCCGGTAGCGCTCCAGCTTGGCCTTCTCCTCCTCGACCAGCTCTGCCGGAGCCCTGGCCACGAACTTCTCGTTGGCGAGCTTGCCCTCGGCGCGGGAAACCTCCGAGCGCAGCTCCTCGCGACGCTTCTCAAGGCGGGCCGCGATCGCGCCGGCGTCGATCTCGGTCGAGGCGAGCACCTTGACCGGGCCGACGGAGGCGATCGGGTCGCCACCGTCGTCGGTGAACTCGACGCGGGCGAGGCGGCCGACGAACTCCTGCGGGCGGGGACCCTCGACGCGGGCGGAGAGCTGGGTCGCGGCGGGTGCCTCGACCATGTCGCGCCAGGCGCGCAGGCGGCGGGTCAGCTCTATGCCGCGATCGACCTCGGCTTCGGCTTCGTCGTC
This sequence comes from uncultured Solirubrobacterales bacterium, assembly GCA_963753585.1. Lineage (GTDB taxonomy): Bacteria > Actinomycetota > Thermoleophilia > Solirubrobacterales > 70-9 > VRUE01. The sequence continues at coordinate 888,306 of CAVWCU010000001.1, forward strand.
GAAGAGCGAGCTGTCCGCCTCGGGGAAGGAGTGCACCGCGAGATGTCCTTTGCGCGAGGGGTGGTAGGACCAGATCTCCTCGGTGACGAACGGCATCAGCGGATGCAGCAGGGCCAGTGTCCGCTCCAGCAGCCAGAGCAGGTTGGCCGAGACCTCGGCCTCACCCTCGTACAGCCGCGGCTTGGCGATCTCTAGGTACCAGTCACAGAGCTCCGACCAGAAGAAGGCGTAGGCCTCGGTGGCCGCGTGGGCGAAGTCGTAGGTGTCGAGCTTCTCGGTCACCGAGGCGATCGTCCGCTCCATCCGCGAGAGGATCCAGCGGTCCTCGACCCGATCAAGGTTCAACGCCCCTCGAACTACCGCGGCAGGAACTTGGTCCTGCCACGCATTTGTGAGCGATTGATCTTGCTTGAATTTGCAATTCAGCAAGATCAATCGCCCCGCGTTCCAGAGCTTGTTGGCGAGGTCGCGGCCCTGCTGGACCTTGGCGTCGGAGTAGCGCACGTCCTGGGTCGAGGACATCGCCAGCAGGCCGAAGCGCAGCGCGTCGGCCCCGTGCACGTCGATCTCGTCCAGCGGGTCGATCCCGGTGCCGAGGCTCTTCGACATGCGACGCCCGTCGCGCGCCTGGATCACCGAATGCACGTAGACGTCGTCGAAGGGCACCTCGCCGGCGAACTCGATGCCGGTCATGATCATCCGCGCCACCCAGAGGAAGAGGATCTCGCGCGCCGTCGTCAGGAAGCTGGTCGGGTAGAAGGCGCGCAGCTCCGGGGTGTCGTCGGGCCAGCCGAGCGTGGCGAAGGGCCAGATCGCCGAGCTGAACCAGGTGTCCAGCACGTCCTCCTCCTGGCGCAGCTCCCCCCCGCAGGCGCCGCAGCGCTCGGGTGGCTGCTCGGCGACGATGGTTTCCTCGCAGGGATCGCAGTACCAGACCGGTATGCGATGGCCCCACCAGAGCTGGCGCGAGATGCACCAGGGACGGATCTCCCGCATCCAGTCGAGGTAGACGCGCTTCCACTGGGCCGGGGCAATCCGCACCCGGTCCTTTTCGATCGCCTCGATCGCCGGCGCCGCAAGCTCGTCCATGCGGCAGAACCACTGCAGCGAGATCAGCGGCTCGATCCGCTCGCCCGAGCGGTGCGAGAAGGGGACGGAGTGGACGTAGGGCTCTTCAGCGCGCAGGACGCCCTCCTCTTGCAGCGCCGCGACGACGGCCTCCTGCGCCTCGGCGGCGGTGAGGCCGGCGAACCTCTCCCCCGCCTCTGCGGTGAGACGACCGTCGGGACCGATCGCGACGATCTCCTCGAGGCCGTGCTTGCGGCCGATCTCGAAGTCGTTGGGGTCGTGGCCGGGGGTGATCTTCAACGCCCCGGTGCCGAATTCGGGGTCGACGTGCTCGTCGGCGATGATCGGCAGGCGGCGGCCGACGAGGGGCAGGACGCAATGCTGCCCGACCAGGTCGCCGTAGCGCTCGTCGCCTGGGTTCACCGCGACCGCGGTGTCGGCGAGCATCGTCTCCGGCCGCACCGTGGCGACGGTGAGGACCCGGTCTGAGCCCTCAACCGGGTAGTCGATCGAGTAGAGCGTGTCCTCGACCTCGCGGTTCTCCACCTCGAGGTCGGAGATCGCCGAGTGCGAGCCCGGGTCCCAGTTGACCATGTAGTTGTCGCGATAGATGTAGCCCTTGTCGAAGAGCTGCTTGAAGACCCTGTACACGGCCTTGACGTAGCCCTCGTCGAGGGTGAAGCGCTCGCGCTCGTAGTCGCAGGAGGCACCGAGCCGCTTGTACTGCTCGACGATCCGCGAGCCGTACTCCTCGCGCCACTCCCAGACGCGCTCGACGAACTTCTCCCGGCCGAGGTCGTGGCGGGACATGCCTTCGGAGCGCAGCATCTTCTCCACCACCGACTGGGTGGCGATCCCGGCGTGGTCGGTGCCGAGGATCCAGAGCGCGTTGCGGCCGCGCATCCGGTTCATCCGCACCAGCGCGTCCTGCATCGAGCCGTTGAGGGCGTGCCCCATGTGCAGCGCCCCGGTCACGTTCGGCGGCGGGATCGCCACCGAGAAGTTCTCCTCCGGACTGCCTTCAGCCGGCGGATGGAAATACCCCGCCTCAAGCCATTCGGAGAAGATCCGTCCCTCGACCTCGTGCGGGTCGAAGCGGGTCTTCTCCTCGAGGGTCTTGCGGCGCTCGCTCACGAGCGCCGAGTCTAGTGTCCTGAGTCGTAAGTCCTGCACCGCCCTGGCGGCGTCTCGCCGTTCGTGGCGGCGTCCTCGGATTTGCCTTTGCCAACCGGCAAAGGCTGCACCCTGCGTCCTTGCCACAACCGGCGATCCACTCGCCAGATGCGACACACGACTTACGACTCAGGACACTAGGCGGATTCCTCGCTCAGCTCGCCCTCGGCGGCGCCGATGTCCTGCGGCGCGGCCTCGGTGACGAGGGTCGGGCGGCGGTTCTGCTCGATCGTCTCCCTGGTGACCACGCACTTGGTCACGTCGCGGCGCGAGGGCAGTTCGAACTGCACCTCGAGCAGCGTCTCCTCGAGGATCGAGCGCAGACCGCGGGCGCCGGTCTCGCGCTCCAGGGCTTTGTTGGCGATCGCCTCGAGGCTGTCCTCGGCGAAGACCAGCTCGATGTCGTCGAACTCGAAGAAGCGCTGGAACTGCTTGGTCAGGGCGTGGCGCGGCTCGGTCAGGATGGTGACCAGGTCCTCCCGGCTGAGCTGGTGGATCGCGGCGACGACCGGCAGGCGGCCGATGAACTCGGGGATCAGGCCGTACTCCATCAGGTCCTCGGGCAGCACCTGCTCGAACCACTCGCCGGTGTCCTTGGTCTCGCGCGAGGAGATCGCCGCGCCGAAGCCGACGCCGCGATCGCCGACCCGCTTCTCGATCACCTTGTCGAGCTCGGCGAAGGAACCACCGCAGACGAAGAGGATGTTCGTCGTGTCGATCGTGAGGAACTCCTGGTGGGGGTGCTTGCGCCCTCCCTGCGGGGGCACCGACGCGGTCGTGCCCTCGAGGATCTTCAGCAGCGCCTGCTGAACGCCTTCGCCGGAGACGTCACGGGTGATCGACGGGTTGTCGGCTTTGCGCGCGATCTTGTCGATCTCGTCGATGTAGATGATCCCCGTTTCGGCCTTCTTGACGTCGTAGTCGGAGGCCTGGATCAGCTTCAGCAGGATGTTCTCGACGTCCTCGCCGACGTAGCCGGCCTCGGTCAGCGCGGTCGCGTCGGCGATCGCGAAGGGGACGTTGAGGATGCGGGCGAGCGTCTGCGCGAGCAGCGTCTTGCCGCAGCCGGTCGGGCCCAGCAGCATGATGTTCGACTTCTGCAGCTCGACCTCGACGTCCTCGGACTGGTTCATCTGGACGCGCTTGTAGTGGTTGTAGACGGCAACCGAGAGGGCTTTCTTGGCGGCTTCCTGGCCGACGACGTACTGCTGCAGGACCTCGTGGATCTCGCGCGGCTTGGGCAGGTTCTCGAGCTCGACCGTCCCCGTCGGCGCGGTCAGCTCCTCGTCGATGATCTCGTTGCAGAGGTCGATGCACTCGTCGCAGATGTAGACGCCCGGGCCGGCGATCAGCTTCTTGACCTGGCGCTGCGACTTGCCGCAGAAGCTGCAGAGGAGTTGCTCGTTGGAGTCTGTGGGCCGTGCCAGCGGAATCCCCTCCTTGCGGGGCAGTGGGTTGCCTCCGGCTCGCGTCCAAAGCTTAGAGGTGGATGCAAGCCGGCCTGTCGGTGCCGGGTGTTTACGGCGCCGGCGCCGAGGTCCCTGCCCGTGACCGGAGCCTTGCGAGGTCGCGATACGGTGAGCAGGTGCCGGGCGAGCTTCGAATCGAGCCGATCGCGGGGGAGCAGATGGACGCGCTCCTCCCCCTGATCGCCGCCTACCAGCGCTTCTACGAAGCCGAGGAGATCGACGACGAGCGCAACCGCGCCTTCTTCTCCCGCTTCCTCACGCCCAGCGAGGACGGCATGCTGCTCGGCGCCTGGCGCGGCGGCGAGCTGCTCGGCTACGCCTGCCTCTACTGGAGCCTCACCTCAGTCGTCCCCGCCGAGACGGTGCTGATGAACGACCTCTACGTCGACCCGGCGCACCGCGGCCAGGGCATCGGCCGTGCCCTGATCGAGGCCAGTGCCGCCATCGGCCGAGAACGCGGCGCCCAGCGCCTCGAATGGATGACCGCGCCGAGCAACGAGGCGGCCCAGCGCCTCTACGACTCGACCGCTGCCCAGCGCAGCGAGTGGCTGGAGTACGAGCTGGACCTTCGTGCGAAATAACAGTGGATGATCGATTTACCACCGCATGGGTGGGTCAATCGACCAGTCGACGTCTTTCTGTCAGCTGTAGCGATCCCAGCGACGCAGTGCGGGTGCCGGGTTGACGGGCCGGCCGTGCGCATGGATCTCGAAGTGGAGGTGGCAGCCGACGGTGCGGGCGTTGCCGGTCTTGCCCACTGCGCCGACTCGCCGGCCGGTGTAGACGCGGTCGCCGCGGTCGAACGGGGACGGGCGGGGCAGGTGGGCGTAGAAGTAGCTGCGCCTCTCCCCTTCGCCGTGGATCGTCAGGTGGTTGCCGTAGAGGACCGGGTCGTAGCCGGCGCGCAGGACGCGGCCGCCTCGCACGGCAACCAGAGGCGTGCCGCAGGCGGCGGCGACGTCGAAGCCCTCGTGGACCCGCCCACCGCTGCGTGGCGCCCCGAACTCGCCGATCGCACCGCGGGTGCCGTGGGGGCCCTGGACCGGGAAGACGTGGTCGCGGTAGAGCAGGCCACCGTCGTCGATGGCGCCACCGGCGGTTGCCGGAATGGCGAGGACTGCGAGCAGGAGGACGAGGAGGGCGGGGCGCTTCAGTGGTGCTCGATGACGCGGTCGACGAGGTTGTACTCCTTCGCCTCCTCCGCGCTCATGAAGTAGTCGCGCTCGGTGTCCTTGGCGACTTTCTCGAAGGGCTGGCCGGTGTGCTTGGCGAGGATCTCGTCGAGGCGCGTACGCACGTCGATGATCTCCTTGGCGTGGATCTCGATGTCGGTCGCCTGGCCCTGGAAGCTGGATGAGACCTGGTGGATGAGGATCTTCGAGTTGGGCAGCGACATCCGCTTGCCGGCGGCGCCGGCGGCCAGCAGCAATGCGCCCATGCTCATCGCGATGCCGACGCAGATCGTCTGCACTTCGGGCTTGATGAACTGCATCGTGTCGTAGATCGCCAGCCCGGCGTAGACGGAGCCGCCGGGCGAGTTGATGTAGAGGCTGATGTCCTTGTCGGGGTCCTCGGACTCCAGGTGCAGGAGCTGGGCCACGATCAGGTTGGCGATGTCCTCGGTGACGGGCGTACCGAGGAAGACGATCCGCTCGCCCAGCAGGCGCGAGTAGATGTCGAAGGCGCGCTCGCCGCGCGAGGTCTGCTCGACCACCATCGGAACCAGGGGGCTCATGGATCCGGACTCTATAGAAGGCCGTCGGTCGGTTACTCGGACCCCGGGGTCCAGAGCTCGCCCTTCTCCTCTTTCTCCTTCTCCGGGGTCCAGATCTTCTCGCGAGCCTCGGCCTGCTCGAGCGGTATCGGCTTCGCCGAGCCGGCGATCAGGTCGATCGCCTTGCGCACCTGGATGTCCTCTCGCACCATCGCGTCGCGGCCGTTCTCGCGCAGGCGCTTCAGCAGCTTCTCGGGCGTCGTGCGCTCGTGCTCGGCCGTGTGGGCGAGCGCCTCGATCATCTCCTCCTCGGAGACCTCGATCTCCTCCGCCTCGGCGATCGCCGCCAGCACGGCCTCGCGCTTCAGGTCCCGCTCCGCGTCGGGCCTGGATTCCTCGAGCAGTTCCTCGCGGGTCTTGCCCTGCATCTGCAGGAAGGCGTCGGGGCTCATCCCCTGGCCGGCGATCTGGCGTTCGAAGCGCTCCAGGCGCTCCGCCGCCCGCGCCGCGACGAGGTCGTCCGGCAGCTCCACCGTCGCCGCGTCGGCGGCGGCGTCGACGGCGGCGACGCGGAAGTCCTGCTCGGCGCGCTCGTCGACCGCTTCGGCGACGCGCTTGCCGATGTCGGCGCGCAACTCGTCGAGGGTCTCGAACTCGGAGGCCTCGGCCGCGAACTCGTCGTCGAGCTCGGGCAGGACCTTCTCCCGCACCTCCTTCACCTCGACGGCGAAGACCGCGTCCTTGCCGGCCAGGTCCTCTGCCTGGTAGTCATCCGGAAAGGTGACCTTCACCTCGCGCCGCTCGCCCCCGCCGGCACCGCTGAGCTGCGCCTCGAAGCCCTCGATGAAGCGGCCGCTGCCCAGCTCGAGCATGCGGTCCGCCTCCTTGCCGCCTTCGAAGGCCTTGCCGTCGACCATGCCCTCGTAGTCGATCAGCAGCACGTCCCCGTCGACAGCTGCCCGCTCAACCGGCTCGAGCTTGGCGAAGCCTTCGCGGATGCGCTCGATCTCCCGCTCGACGATCTCCGCGGACGGGTCGGGCTCCGCACGCCCCACCTCCAGGCCCTTGTACTCGCCCAGGGAGGCCTTCGGCCGCACGCCGATCTCGAACTTGAAGCTGAGCGGCTCGCCCTCGGCCTCGGGGGCGGTGACGATCTCGATATCGGGGTCGCCGACCGGGCTGATCCCGGAGTGCAACAAGCCCCGTTCGTACCACTCCGGGAGCGACTCGCGAATCGCCTCCTGCAGGACGGTGTCGTAGCCGAGGCGCTGAACCACCAGCGAGGGCGGCGCCTTGCCCGCGCGAAAGCCCGGCATCCGCATCTCCTGCGCGAGGCCGCGCGCCGCACGGGAGACGCCGCGGTCGACGTTCTCGGCCGGAACCTCGACGTCGACCCGCACGCGCGAGTCGGGCAGCTCTGTGATCTCAGTCTTCATCGGTCGCGGGACCCTAGTAGGGATTGGCGAAACCCGCGTGTGCGGTCCAGCGAGCGCCGGACCAAGCGGGGCAAGGACGCAAGGAGCCCGAATAGCAGCGCTATTCGGGCGACTGAGGACGCCGCACCGCGCCGTGTCCGCCGCCGCTGGACGCGCGTGGGGGTTTCGCCAATCCCTACTGACCGCTGGGCCAGCATGGTGCGCAGGGCGAGGGCGAAGTCGATCGCGAAGGCGAGACCGCGGCCAGGCGGACCGGTGACCAGCCAGGCTCGCACTCGGGTCAGGGGGCTACTCGCCATTCGCGTATTCCAGCAGGGAGGAGTCGACGAGCCACTCGACGGGTGCGCGGTCGTCGGTGTAGACCTCGCCGCCGGCGAGGCGCGGCGACAGCCCCTCGGCCGCGGCGAGCGCAAGCGGATGCAGTGGCTGCGCCAGGCGCGGCGCGGCTTGAAGCAGGCGCGTGGCCGAGAGAGGGCCCTCGCCGGCGAGCAGCAGGGTGTTGGTGTCCTCGATCGGGTAGCGCAGCACGGTCGGGAAGGCGGCCGCCATCGTTCGCCCCAGCACCCTCTCCAGCTCGGCGCTGCCATCCGGGTGGCCGACGTTGACGATCGTCACGCCCCCCGGTGCCAGCTGCTCGCGAGCCAGCTCGAAGAACTCGCGCGTGGCCAGGTAGAAAGGGATGTAGGGCTGGCGGTAGGCATCGACCATGATCGCGTCATAGCCCCCGGCCGAGCGGCGCAGCCATGGTCGCGCGTCCTCGGCGAAGGTGCGCATGCGCGGGTTGCGCAGGTCGAAGAAGCGGCGGCCCAGCTCGGTCAGCTCGGCGTCGATCTCGACCGCGTCGACCGCGGTCGTCGGGAAGAAGTGGCCGAAGGCGCGGGCCACGGTGCCGGCGCCGTTGCCGAGAATCGCGATCCGCCTCGGCGGCTCTGCCCCGGCGGCGAAGGGCAGGACGAGGTGCCCGTCCCAGTAGTCGCCCGTCAGGTAGCTGCCCGGCCGGTACAGGGAGTGGACCGCCTGGCCCTCGTTGAGCTCGAGGACGCGAGCGCCGTCGGGTCGTTCGACCACACGCGCGTACTCGTGGACCGTCTCGGCCTCGTAGAGGACACGGCCGGTGTCGGCGGCCTTGATCGTGCCGACGGGAAGCGAGACGGCAAGGGCGAGGGCGGCGGGGACAGCGGCGAAGCGCCAGCCGAGGCCGAGGACGGCAACGGTCGCGAGCGCGAGGGCGAAGACGAGGAAGGTGCGCTGGGTGCCCAGCAGCGGGATCAGCAGCAGGGCGGCCAGCATCGTGCCGACCAGCGAACCGGCGGTCGAGGTCGCGTACAACCGTCCGACCACCTCGCCGGAGCCCTCGACGTCGGCCACCGCGAGCCGCACCGCCCAGGGGGCGGCGGCCCCGAGCAGGGTGACCGGCACCGCGACCAGCACCAGCACCCCGAAGAGCGACCCGGCGAAGCCGCCGACCGAGACGCTGTCGAAGGCGTCGACCGAGAAGCCGAGGAAGGGCCGTGCCGCGAAGGGCACGGCGGCGATCAGCAGAGCCGCCGCGAGGACGAGCAGGCAGAGGCCGCGCATGTGCGGGTGGCGGTCGGCGAAGCGGCCGCCAAACCAGTAGCCAGCCGAGAGGGCGACGAGGACGACGCCGATCGTGTTCGCCCAGACGATCGTCGAGGCGCCGAAGTAGGGCGCCAGCAGGCGCGCCGCGGCGATCTCGGCGCCGAGGCTGGCCGCCCCGACGACGAAGACGAGCGCCGCCAGCAGCGGCCTCGACTCAGGCGGGGTCGCGCTCGGGCTCATTCTCGGTGGCGGCGATCCGCTGCTCGAGCCGGGCTCCGTGACCGGCCGCGACCGCACGCTGAGCCCGCCGCTCGTCGAGGGGGACGCCGCGGTCGTGGGCGAGGTCGAGCAGCCGCTGCTTCTCCGCCCCTTCGCGGGCGACCTCGAGGAAGACCCAGGCGAGTACGCCGAGGGCGAGGAAGGTCCCCTCGATCATCATCACCACCCCGGCGGTGCTCTGGTCGGCCACCGCCGAAATGCCCCAGTAGCGCTCCCCCGGGGCGTAGATCGGGTAGAGCACCGACCCCGACCACATCAGCACGTTGCCGAGGATCGCGCCGGCGAAGCGGACCCCGATTACGTAGCCGACCTTCCAGGCGGCACCGAACCACTCCGGCTTCGGCAGCGGGCCGAACACCGGCATCCACATAAGGCAGCCGAAGAAGAGGAAGGTCATGTGCTCGAACGCGTGCACGGGCGCGCCGCCATAGGCGGCTTCGTAGAGCGCCGGTATGTGCCAGAGGTAGAAGTTCAGCGCCCAGAGCGGGAAGGCGACGAGCGGGTGGGCGAGGACCTGGAGCCGGTTGAAGGCGCGGATCGCGAGGATCGGCTGCAGCAGCGACTTAGTAAGCCCGAGGACCAGCAGCAGCGAGGCGATGTCGCCGATCAACAGGTGCTCAACCATGTGGCCGATCACCAGCTCCTCGGCGATGTGGCCGATCGGCGAGAAGAGCGAGATCGCGATGATCGCCAGGCCGGAGCCGAAGCAGGCCTGGCGCCAGGCCGGGACCGGGCGGCCGTCCCAGGAGAGGACGGTCGCCCTATGCCAGTAGAGGATCCCGGCAATGGTCAGTGGCAGGATCTCGATCGGGGCGAATGCGCCGGCAAAGTGGGCGAACGGCAGGCTCACGGATTCAGCGTAGCGACGCGGTTTGCGAGGACGCCGCCCGCGTCCGCTGCTAGCTTGGCTTCGCTTTGGGCGCTGAGGAAAACCATCGCTTTCCGCCGATCGGCAGCTACGGGTTCCTCTCCGACTGCCACACCAGCGCCCTGGTCTCCTACGACGGCGCGGTCGAGTGGCTCTGCCTGCCCCGCTTCGACTCGCCAAGCGCCTTCGCGGCGCTGCTCGATCGCGACGCCGGCCACTTCAAGGTCGCTCCCCGCGGCGTCGTCGTGCCGCTCAGCCGCCGCTACGAGCCGGGGACCCTGGTGATCGAGACGACCTGGGTGACCGACACGGGCTGGGTCGTGATCCACGATGCGCTGACGATCGCCGAGTGGGTGAGCGCCGGTGACGGGCGCGGCCGGCCCGACACCGAACACGAGTCCGATCGCTCGCTGCTGCGGACGATGACCTGCATCGACGGCGAGGTCGAGATGGAGATGGAGTGCCTGCCGAGCTTCGCCTACGGGACCGAGCCGGCGAGCTGGAGGGGCGGGGAGCTGGGCGAAGCGGTGGCGCGCGCGAGCGACGGCACGGAGCTCCTGCTGACCAGCGACATGGAGCTCTCGCTCGAGGACGGCGTCGCCCGGGGAACCCTGAAGCTGCGCGAGAACGAGACCGGCTTCTGCGCACTGACCTGGGGAAACGAAGACCTGGGCGGACCGCGCAGCGCCCCGGAGGCGCTGGAGAGGCTCGACTCGACCGAAGAGTTCTGGCGCGCGTGGCTGCGCGACGGCGACTTCCCTGACCATCCCTGGCGCATCCACCTGCAGCGCTCCGCACTGGTGCTGAAGGGCCTCACCTACACGCCGACCGGCGCGATCCTCGCCGCGCCCACGACATCCCTGCCGGAGACGCCGGGGGGCGAACGCAACTGGGACTACCGCTACAGCTGGATCCGCGACTCGACCTTCAGCCTCTGGGCCCTGCACACGCTCGGCTTCGACCAGGAGGCACGCGACTTCATGCGCTTCATCGTCGACGTCTGCCGCGAATGCCCCGACCTGCAGATCATGTACGGGATCGGCGGCGAGAAGGACCTGACCGAGAGCACGCTCGATCATCTCAGCGGCTACGGCGGGGCGAGGCCGGTAAGGATCGGCAACGGGGCCTTCGACCAGCGCCAGAACGACGTCTGGGGAGCCCTACTCGACTCGATCTACCTGCACCAGAAGGCCCTGCGCGGAACCGGGACACCGGCCGACCGGCAGCTGATCCGCCACCAGGTCGAAGCGGCGATCGCGGCCTGGCCGCATCCCGACCAGGGGATCTGGGAGTCGCGCGGCGAGCCCCAGCACTACGTCTCCTCGAAGCTGATGATCTGGGTCGCCGTCGACCGTGGCGCCCGCCTCGCCCGCAGCCTCGGCTTCGAGGAGGTCGCCGAGGAGTGGGAGCGGACCGCCGACGCGTTCAAGGCGGAGATCCTCGAGCGGGGAGTGCGCGACGGGGTCTTCCGCCAGCACTACGACACCGACGCGCTCGACGCCTCGATCCTGCTGCTGCCGCTGCTCCGCTTCCTGCCTCCCGACGACCCGCGGGTCCGCGCCACGGTCGAGGCCGTCGCCGACGACCTGACCGAGCACGGCCTCGTCCTGCGCTACAAGGTGCAGGAGACCGACGACGGCCTCAGCGGCGAGGAGGGAACCTTCCTGATCTGCTCCTTCTGGCTCGTCTCCGCGCTCTCGGAGATCGGCGAGCCGGCCCGTGCCCGCACGCTCTGCGAGCGCCTGCTGGAGTCCGCGGGCTGGCTCGACCTCTACGCCGAGGAGCTGGACGCCAAGAGCGGGCGCCATCTCGGCAACTTCCCCCAAGCCTTCACCCACCTGGCCCTGATCAACGCGGTCTCCCACGTGATCGCGGACGAGCAGCGCGAGGACGGCGGGACGACGGCGGTTTTCACGGAGATGGGTGGGGTTCGGGAGGACGCCTGAGGGGGTTTGGGTGGGGGGCGGGTGCCCCTCCCCAAAACGCTCGGCGGGAGCCTCGCTTGAGTGTTTGGGGAGGGGCACCCGCCCCCCTTCGAAGCACCACAAGCTTCCAAGCCCCCCAGTCCGCGGCCGCTGGCTCAGCCTGAACGCGAAAGCTGGGGGAAGCTTGGGTCCTTTCGCTGGATCCGCAGACAAAGATATGGCAGACAATAGATTTCGTTTGCCCTATTATCGGCGCCTATGACGACAACACGCTCCGACGCAAATGACCTGTTCATCGCTCTCGCCCACCCCCTGCGCCGGCAGATCCTGCGCGAGGCGCTCGCCAACGACGGCGAGATCAGCCCGCGGGAGCTCGCCTCGAACCTGGAGCAACCACTCTCCAGGCTCAGCTACCACGTCAGGGTCCTGTCCGGCTGCGGTGCGCTGGAGCTGGCGCGAACCAAGCAGATCCGGGGCTCGACCCAGCACTTCTACCGCTCCACCCTCGACGCGCCCTGGGCGAAGCTGGCGCTCAAGGCGCACGAGGGCTCGCCCGAAGACGGCGGGGCCTGAGGGGGAGAGTCTTCGCCGCCGGCGCCCTTAAGTACAACGCCGTGGACGAGAGGGAGAACATCCGCAGCACCGCGGGAGACGACGCAGCGACGGAGTCGGCTGTCCTCCAGCTGGTACTGGCCCTTCACCCCTCCGCCCTCAGCTTCGAGGAGCTCGTGCGCGAGCTGGGTAACGATCGCGACGCGGTGGAACGCGCCGTGGCGGACCTCGCCGGCACCGGGTTGCTCCACCGCAAGGAATCCTTCGTCGTGCCGACCCGCGCTGCGCTGCGCTTCGACGAGCTGATGGAGAGGTGATGCACATGGGCCCGGCCGGTCTCGGCCACGAAAAAGCCGGGCCCATGCGCCTTGATTCGAGCTCCCGGCCACAGAGGAGCTCTGTGACAAACTTTCTCACCACGCTACACGCCAGTTTTTAAATGTCAAGAGCTCAGATCGCTTTGGCCCGGCCGTGCCTTGAGAGATCCGTCCGAGCCCGACGAATGCCCCGGTACCATGAACCCGCTTGCGTAGAGCACTGCCCATCGCCGGCGTCCTCACCGTCTGCCTCTTCGGCGTCGGCAGCGATGCGTCGACTCGCAGCCCGATCGCGATCCGCGGCGCCGCCTCCGGGTCCCACCTGCGGTTGACGGTGAACGGCTCACAGCTTCTGGTCGAAGGGCACATGGCCCGGTCCCGCCCGGTCGGCTGCCGCTTCACCCGGGGTCACAGCGCCGCCACCTGTCCACTGGGGGGAGCATCGGCGGTCGTGGTCGAGATGGGCCCGAGCGGCGACAAGGTAGAGGTCCTGGACCCTCTCCCGATCCCGCTGACCGCCTACCTCGGCGCCGGCTCCGACAAGCTAATCGGCAACGCCGAGCCCGACACCTGCTATCCGCAGGGGACGCGGAGGAACCGCTGCATCGGCGGCGCCGGTGACGACGTCTGCATCTCCGCGCCCATCAACACCGACTGCGTCGGCGGTGCAGGTGACGACTACTGCCGGGTGCGCGACGGCAGCGACGGCTGCTGGGGCGGCCGGGGACGCGACATCTGCATCATGGGCGCGGGGCACGACGGCTGCCACGGCGAAGGCGGTGCCGACCGGCTCTACGGCGGCCCGGCCAGCGATCAGCTCTACGGCGGCCGTGGATCCGACTACTGCGACGGCGGCCCGGGGGTCGGTTACTCGCATACCTGCGAGGCGGGACCCGGGCACTGAGCGTCGGTGCTCCCCCGTCCTCTAGCGTCTCGTAGATGACCGTCATCGACGAGCTGGTAGCCAACAACCAGGACTTCGCTTCCTCCCTGCCCGCCCAGCACCTCGACGTGCGCCCGAGCCGGCAGCTGGCGATCGTCACCTGCATGGACTCGCGACTGGACGTCTTCTCGGCGCTCGGGCTGCGCGACGGCGAGGCGCACGTCCTGCGCAACGCCGGCGGCATCGTCAGCGACGACGTGATCCGCTCGCTGGCGATCTCCCAGCGCCTGCTCGGCACCCGCGAGGTGATGCTGATCCACCACACCGACTGCGGCATGCAGAAGATCACCGACGACGGCTTCCGCGCCGAGCTGCAGGAGGCAACCGGCCTCGCGCCAGGCTTTGCGATCGAGTCCTTCGCCGACGCCGAGGCGAACGTCCGCCAGTCGGTCCAGCGGGTTCGCCTCTCCCCCTTCCTGCTTCACCGGGACCTCGTGCGCGGCTTCGTCTACGACGTCGACAGCCACAGGCTGCGCGAGGTCGAAGCCGGCTGAGGGATCTGCCGAAGCGCAGCTACTCGTCGAGCCGGAAGGCGACGATTTTCGCTGCCTGCCCGGCGGCCGACGCCACGCCGGCGGGAGCGATCAGCGTGTCGCCGTCGACCATCACCCCGGAGTTGCTCCCGGCGGGGAGTTTTTCGCGCCAGACGACCTGACCGGAGTCGGTCGTGTACGCCGAGACCGCGCCTTCGTAGCTGGTGACGAAAACGAGGTCGTTGACCACCGTGGTCGCGCCATAGGCCGCGCTGCCGAGCTCTTCGGACCACTTGACCTTGCCCGTCGCGGCGTCGAGGGCGACGATTTCCCCGGTCAACACGCCCGATTCCTGCTTTTCGATGCCCGCGATGATTTCCTGCGACCCGTTCACCACCGGCACGAAGACCGTCTTGCCGTCGGTCGACATCGGCGCGATCACCCCGCCGAGCGTGCCCGGGTAGACCGGCGAAGATGTCTTGATCTTCGAGGTTTCGCCCCGCATCGCCAGCAGCCCGTCGTCGTCGTGGCCGCTGTGTTTTCCGACCTTCCGCTGCCAGATCACCTTGCCCGTTTCACGGTCGGCGGCGAGCACTATCCCTGACTTGCCGGCGGCCACCACAGCCTGCTTGCCGCCGACCTTCATCAGGATCGGCGGGCCCTGGAAGTCCCAGTCGTAGAGGTCGTGGGGCGTCACCTGGTGGTACCAGTCCATCTTGCCGGTCTTCGCGTCCATCTTGATCAGCGAGTTGGTGTAGAGATTCGGGCCCGGCCTGCTCGAGCCGAAGGGGGCGCCCGGGACACCGGGGAACGGCGCCGGGTTGCCGGTGCCGAAGTACATCGCGCCCTTTTCGTCGAAGGCGGGCGGGTACCACAGGCCGCCGCCGGAGTTGACGCCCGGGTTGCCCCAGAGGTCTTTCGGAACGGTGTCGAAATGCCACCGTTTCTTGCCGGTCTTCGCATCCAGCGCCCAGAGGATTCCGGCGCCGCCGCCTTGGTAGATTTCGGTGGCGGTGACGGGGACGGTCGAGACGTAGACCAACCCGTCCCGGTAGCCGGGCGCCATGTCGATGCCCTCGTATTCGTTACGCGGCAGGACGGTCGACCAGACCTGCTTGCCGGTCTTCTGGTCGAGGGCGAAGGCTTCGGTCGGGGTCGTCCCGAAGACGCTGCCGTCCGCAACGACGACGCCGTTGGGCCCGAAGGACGGCTGTTCGTAGGACCGCGTCCAGAGAACGTCACCGGTCTCCAGGTTGAGGGCCTGGACGTTGGAGGCGAGGTCCTGGGAGTAGATGACCCCCTTGTCGATCACCGGGGTCGAGGCGTAGCTGCCGAACGTGCCGATGCCAGGGATCGGCGCGGTCCAGACCTGCGAGAGGCTGGTCACGTTGGAGCTGTCGATCGCTCCCTGCGCCTGCCGGGTGTTGGCCGCGTCGATATTCGGGAACCCAGAGCCGGTGAGCTGCGCTTCTTCGCCGCTCCCGCCCTCGGAGGACGAACCGCAACCGGCGAGCGCAAGCGCCGCGATCGCGGCTGCAAACAGTGCGAATACCCTGGTTATCGCCGCATTCGGCGCCCCCCGCCGGCCAATCATGGCACGACCCTATGCGACCGGTTTGTGAGTGTCAAGTATTTCTCCTGAGCCGGAGTTATAGACGCCGGACAGGAAGGGTTGCAGGACGCGGTTGGAGAGCAGTCCCAGCGCTCCCAGGTTGGCGAAGCCCGGCCCCTGGCTCAACCCGGCCAGGCCGGGGATGTGAAGGCGCGGCTGCATTCCCAACAGCTCGAGATGGCGGCCGATCGACACTTCGGATCCGGCCGGCTGGTCCCAGAGCCCGCCCACCCGGTGCTCTATCTCCTCCCGTGTAGCGGCTGGGAAGAGCGTGCGTAGCTGCGCGAGCAGGTCGAAGCCCGTGCAGTTGGCGACGTAGTCGTGCTCGCTGCGGAAAGCGCCTTCGGGAGACTCGCACTCGAGGCTTACCCCTTCCCCCTTCGCGGCCGCGCCGACGTCGGTCACCCGACCCAGGGCGAACTCGACCCGGTCGTCGTAGGCGATCTTCTCCAGGCTGGGCGGGTCGAATACGCCGCGGTCGGAGTGCTTGACGAAGTCGCGGCGGGTCTGCAGGTCCAGCGACTCCCACTCGATCACATCTGGATTCGAGAAGACGCGGTTCTCGAGGAAGCTCTCGCCGCGGCTCATCGGCAGTTGCGGCGTGTAGATGATGAAGCGGCAGTCGGGCCGCAGCTCGCGCAGGAACATCGTCGCGCTCAGCGCGCTCTCCCCGCCGCCGACGATCGCGACGTCGCAGCGCTCCCCCTCCGGGATGCGGGCGAACTCCTCGCGCTTGCTGTCGCAGTGGAAGACGCGGTCGACCACGGCAGGCTCGTGGGGAAAGGCGCGATGGATGCCGGGGCCGGTGAGGACCAGGGCGCGGCAGGTGTGGCGCGAGGTGCCACCGTCCTCTTCGACTTCCACCACCCAGCGCTCGCCCCCCTCGTCGAGCGCCACCTGGGAGACCCGGGCGCGCAGGTGCTCGATCCCCTCGGTCGCGCGTGAGAGCACCCAGGTCAGGTACTCGCCGTAGTCGCGGTGGCGCACCTGGGGGGAGCCGGCGTCGACCCAGCGCGCGTAGCGGCGCTTGCTGATCATGTACTGCTGCCAGGTGAACTGGGCCATCGCCGCGTCTATCGCCTCGCCCGCCTCGCCGAACTCCACGTGGCTGCGGTAGGGGAAGCCGACGTCCTTGATCGGGGTCACGGCCAGCGGCTCCTCGCCGGAAGTCATCCCGTTGCGCCCCTTCCAGGATGCGGCGACCTCGGTCCCCTCGATCACCTTGACCGAGAGCCGGGCCAGCCCCAGCGTGTTGGCCACGTGGACCTTGGTCGAGATCCCGGCGGCCTTGGCGCCGGCGCCGACGATGATCAGATCGTGGTCGGCACTCATGCGTAGACGGGAGCTCGGGGCCTGGCGACGACGAGTCCGTGCTGGGCCGGGCTGAAGGCGATCGCGGCACGGGAGATCCGCTCCGAACCCGAGTCGACCGGCTCCAGCTCGACCTCTTCGAGCACGGTGCGGACCACGCGCTTCATCTCCTGTTCGGCATAGCTGGCGGCGAGGCAGCGCCGGGCGCCGCCGCCGAAGGGAATCCAGGTCGGCACGGCAGCGCGCCGCTCGAGGAACCGCTCGGGGACGAAGCTGCCCGGGTCCTCGTAGATCTCGGCGCTGTTGTGAACCAGGTAGACGCAGGGGGCCACCAGCGTGCCGGCGGGGAGGTCGTAGCCTCCCAGCGTTGCCGGCCGCAGCAGCCGCCGTACAACCACCGAGACCGGCGGTCGCAGGCGCAGGGTCTCCTTGATCACCGCGTCCAGGTAGGCGTCTCCCCCGCCGGCCAGCACTTCCTCCTGCAGGCGCGCGAGCTTCTCGGGGTGGCGCAGCAGCCGCTCGAAGACCCAGGCGAGCGAGCTCGAGGTGGGGCCGTCGGTGAGCAGGGTGAGCAGTTCGTCGCGCAGCTCCTTCTCGCTCAGCGGCGAACCGTCCTCGTTGCGCGCCTCGATCAGAATCGAGACCGCGTCGCGGCGACCGTCCTCGCCTTCGGCGCGCCGCCTGTGCACCTCGGCCAGCACCTCCTCCTCGACCGGGTCCATCGCCTGCCGCCAGCCACGGCTGCGTTCGAGCCAGCCCGGGCCGAAGAGGGCGAGCTTGCGCAGGCGACCTTCGTCGTTGACCGCCTCCGTCAGGTTCGTGAGCAAGGCCCGCAAACGGTCGAGGCGGCCCTGGTCGTCGCCGAAGACCGCCCGCATCACGACCTCCTGCGTGAGCGCCTGCATGCGCGGCCAGAGCCTGAACGGCTCGCCCACCGGCCAGGCGCGCACTTCACGCCGGGCCAGCTCGGTCATCACCTCGGCGTCCTCCCGCATGCGATCGCCGTGGAAGCGCGGGAGCATCAGCTTGCGGCGGGCCATGTGCTCGGGCTCCTCGCTCAGCATCACCGAGTGCGCCCCCAGCACCGGCCTCAGGGCGAGGTTCGGCACCCCCACCCCGAGGTCGTCGGTGTCGGCCGAGAAGACCCGTTTGACGTCCTCGGGATCGGCGAGGAGGACCCAGGTGCCGAGGTGGCGGAGGCGCAGCGTGAACGTGGCCCCGTAGCGCGCCCGGCACTGCTCGAGGAAGGGCAGCGGCTCACGCGACCAGCGCCTCGATTGCAGCAGCCTGGGTATGCGGGGACCGGGCGGCAGCCTGCTCACGCCTCGCTCCCCTCCATCAGCTCGTCCTCGAGCTTGCAGGTCGCTCCGATCAGCAGCTCGAAGAGCTCACCGGTGAAATCGGCGGGCAGGTTGGCCTCGACGCCACGAGCCAGGTAGCGCGAGCGAACCTCCTCCACCCGCGCCGGCTGCATCATCGGGATCCCGTGTTCGCTCTTGTACTCGGCCACTTCGCGGCAGATCTGGAAGCGCTCGCCGAGCAGCCGCGCGATCTCCTCGTCGATCGGGTCGAGCCGCTCGCGGAACCGTCCGAGCCCGTTGTCACCCATCTGCCGCCCCCAGTAGGCCGGTGGCGAAGGCGTGGCTGCAGGCGGCAAGGGTGTCGAGCGCGTAGCCGCCCTCCTGGATCACGCAGACGGGAAGCCCCGAGCCGGCGAGCAGACCGCCGATCTCGGTGAAGATCTGGGGCGGGAAGCCCCACGAGCCGTGCGGGTCGCCGGCGACGATGTCGTAGCCGAGCGAGACGACGATCGCCTGGGAGGAGCCGGCGAGCGCGTCGATCGACGCTGCGAGCGCCTCGAGGTACTCACCGGCGTCGGGGCTGCCCTCGAACTCGACCACGTGTTCGCGCTCGCTGCTCGGCGTCACCGTCAGCTCTGCGACGTTGGTCACCGGCGAGGCGTGCAGCGAGTGCAGGCTCGCGTCGGTCATCGTCTCGACGATCGCCGCGGTGCCGTTCGGGTAGTGCAGGTCGATGTCGAGGATGCCGACCGGGCTGACCCCGCGGTCGCGCAGCGCCTGGACCGCGGCCGCGGCGGTGTTGAGGTAGCAGTAGCCGGCGAACCAGGCCGGGCCGGCATGGTGGCCCGGCGGTCGGCAGAGCGCGTAGGTGAAGCGAGAGCCTTCCGCGAGCCGCTCGGCCGCGGTGATCGCCGTGCGCACTCCCTCGCGCGCGGCGCTGACCAGGCCGGAGCTGACCGGGATGTCGGGCGGCAGCCCGGGAGGGGTCAGCTCCGGCATCACCACCGGCTCCTCGGACACCTCCCCCAGCGCCTCGAGGTACTCGGGGTCGTGCAGCACGCTGAGCGTCTGCTCGACGTCTTCGCCATCGGCATCTGCCTCGACCGAGCGCACGCCCGCGTGGCGGAGCAGGCCGCTGCGCAGCTCCGCCATGCGGCGGTTGTCGTCAACTCCGGGCAGGATGCGACCGCCTTCGAGGATCCAGTGGGCGCTGTCGGCATCGCCGTCGCCGCTGCGTTGCTCGACCATCAACAGCTCCGTCGCGATCACAGCTTCCTCCGCATTCGCGGGCCGAGATGCTCGAAGCCGTTGGCCCGGTAGAAGGCCTCGGTGGCGCCGATCCGGGCGAAGCTCTCGCGCGGCAACCCGACCTCCAGGCGCTTGGCCCCTTCCCGGCGAGCGACGTCGCAGAAGGCCTCGATCAGGTCTCGGCCGATCGCCCGGCTGCGCCACTCCGGGTGCACCCAGAGATCCTGGATCGTGCCGTAGCGACCAGGCACGTGGATCGCGTGCTGCCAGCTGGCGGCGAGGACCCCGACGATCGTCCCTCCGTCCTCGCCCCCTGCCTCCGCCACCAGCAGGGCACCCACCCCCCGATCCCTGGCAAGTTCGCGCGTCGCCTCCTCCAGCTCCGTCGCAGCGGGACCTTTCCCGCTCAGCTCGACCAGAAGCTCTGCCACAGCGGCGGCGACCGCCGGGGCGTCCTGCACCGAGGCCTCGCGCACGCGCCAGCCGGCGCCGGCGTCGTGCGCGGTTTCGGCCTCGGTCGGGGTCGCCCCGTTCATGCGACGTTCGCCGGCATTCCCGCCGGCTCCAGCTCGACGCTCCAGGCGTCGGGCGAGTCGCTTCCGGTCACCGTGCGGGCGATCGCCGCCATCGGCGCCCGCGCCTTGAGCAGGATCTCGTCGAACTCGTCCTCGGGGTCGGACTGCATCACGATCGCGCCGCCGGCGCCGATCGTCGTGCGGTCCTCGCGAAGGACGATCGTGCGGATCACGATGCTGAGGTCCATCACCCCGTCGAGGCCGAAGTAGCCGATCGCGCCCGAGTAGACGCCGCGCGCCTCGGCCTCGATGTCGTCGATGATCTCCATCGTGCGCTGCTTCGGCGCCCCGGTCATCGAGCCACCCGGGAAGCAGGCCCGCGCGCATTCGGGGGCGCTGCGGTCCGCCGAGAGCGTTCCCTCGATCGTCGAGATCAGCTGGTGCACGGTCGCGTAGTCCTCGACCACCATCAGCTCGGGAACGGCGACGCTGCCGACCTCGCAGACGATGCCGAGGTCGTTGCGGAGGAGGTCGACGATCATCAGGTGCTCGGCGTAGGTCTTTTCGTCGCTGGTCAGCTCGGCCTTCAGCGCGGCGTCCTGCTCCGGGTCGGCCGAGCGCGAGGTCGTCCCCTTGATCGGCCTCGCCTCCACCCTGCGCCGGCGGTCGACCGAGAGGAAGCGCTCCGGCGAGGAGCTGACCACCGCCACCTCGCCCAGCTTGAGGTAGGCGGCGAAGGGCGACGGGTTGCTGCGGCGCAGGTTGCGGTAGAGGTCGAAGGGGTCGGGGCTGGCGCTGGTCGAGATCTGGTCGGTGAGGCAGACCTCGTAGGACTCGCCGGCCGCGAGTTCGGCCTGGCAGCGGGCGATGTCGGCCAGGTACTGCTCGCGCCCGCGGCCGCAGTCGAAGCTGACGTGCGCGGCGCTCGGCTCGCCGAAGGCCTCGGCTGGGTCGGGGCGTGCGCCGCGCGGGTCGGCGAGGACCTCGTGCACGGCGGCCTCCGCCTCCTCGAGCCAGCTCTCCACCTCCGGATCCTCCTCCCGGCCGAGAGCCATCAGGTGGGTGCGGTGGCGGACGTGGTCGACCGCGACCAGCCGGTTGGCAAGCATCATCACGGCGTCGGGAACGTCGGAGTCGTGCACGTTGGACGAACCGCAGTCCGCCTTCAGCTCGTAGCCGAGGTAGCCGACGAAGCCACCGAGGAGGTCGGGGGCCTGCCCGGGGGGCGTCTCGATCGTCCGCTTCGCGATCTCGCGGTCGAGCACCTCGAAGACCGAGCCCCGCTCCAGTGCCGTCACCTCGGCCCCGTGGACCTGGACCGCCCCCGACTCGACCTCGTATTCGAGGACGCATCGGTCCTCGCCGGCGCTGGTCCCGAGATAGGAGCTCTGCGCGAGCCGCGTCGGCGCGTCGGCGCTGTCGAGCCAGAAGGCGTGCTCCTCGTCCATGAACAGCCGTTCGAAGAGCGCCTCCGTCGAGGGTTCGCCGGGGATCGTGCGCATGCGCAACTTCGTGTTGGAGCCGATGACCTCGCGGGGCGCCGCGCGACGTGACGGCGCAGCCGGCCTCCGCGCCGCGCGGGCGGCCGGCTCCTTGCGGCGCTCGGCCTGGGCGTAGAAGTTGCGCACCAGGGTCGCGCCGTGCTCGGTGGCTATCGACTCGGGGTGGAACTGGACCCCCCACATCGGCCGCCGGCGGTGTTCGATCCCCATCACGACGCCGTCGTCGGCCCAGGCGCAGACGTTGCCGTCGGAGCCCATTCCCGTGATTGCCAGCGAGTGGTAGCGGACGACCGGGAACCCCTGCGGGATGTCCTCGAAGAGGCCGCTGCCTTCATGGAAGATGTGGCTGAGGCGCCCGTGCATCGCCTCGGGAGCGCTGCTCACGTCCCCGTTGAGCACCTTGCCCAGGCCCTGGTGGCCGAGGCAGATGCCCAGGACCGGTATCTCGCTGTAGCGGAGGATGTCGTCGCAGACGCAGAAGTCGTGCCAGCGGCGCGGTGTCCCCGGCCCGGGAGAGAGCACGATCGCGTCGAAGTCCCAGCGCGAGAGGGCGCGCCAGGAGACGGCGTCGTTGTCAACCACGATCGGCTCCTCGCCGGAGACCCCGGCGAGGAGGTGGAAGACGTTGTAGGTGTAGGAGTCGTGGTTGTCGACCAGGAGGGTTCTCATCGGGCCTCCAGCCCCAGTCCGCGGGCGCCCTGGCTCAGCGAGGCCTGGATCGCCCTCTGTACGTGCGGGTCGCGGTCGCACTCCAGGTACCAGCGCGAGAGGTGCGCGACCCAGCGGGCCAGCGGGCTGACGTCCAGCCGCTCGACCGCCTGGCGCAGGTGGCGCCTGTACATCTCGGACTGCACCACGGCGAAGCGGTACTCCGGATCCTCTGCCCGCTCGCCCACAACGGCAGCGGCGCCACTGCCGTTGTGGGCGCGGGCGCGAGCCAGGTCCCAACCCAGGCTCCGTTCCTCGCGCAGCAGCTTCTCGGGCTCGAAGTCGAGCGGCTTGGTGTTGGTGTGCATGAGGAAGTAGCCGAGCGCCACCTGGGGCACGATCTGTTCGGCGGCGGGATGGCGGCGGCGAATCTCCATCCGCTCGGGCTCCTCCTCGATCGCGCTGTCGATCCATTCGGCGAGCTCGTCGATCAGCAGCGCGTTCTTCTTGCTCGAGGAGACCGACTCGCTCTGTTTGGAGACCATCCCGTGGAAGACGTCGTGCTTGGGGTGGTTGATGTCGGCGCCGGCGCCGCGGGCCATCATTTCGTCCATCAGCTGGCGCCTGCAGGTGACGTGGGCGACCCACTCCAGGCCGCAGACCTGGATCGAGGTCGTCCCTTCGAGTCCGGGTGCGGCCATCCAGTAGGCGAGCGCACGCATGTGCTGTGTCGGCAGGCCGTCGGCGCGCAGCAGCGGCATTTCCTCCAGCTCCTCGCGGTCGGTGAGGTAGATGATCGCGCCGTCGGGGCGGCGCTGGAGCATCCCGTGCTCGAGGCCGAGATTGGAGAGCTCTGCGACCTCGGGTAGGAAGTCGGACTCGAAGAAGACGCGGTCGAAGCCGATGCCGAGCCGGGCGAGCGTCTTGCGCTGGCCGGAGATGACCCAGGCGCGCGTCTTCGACCAGAGCTCGATCGCCGTCTGGTCGCCGTCGAAGACTCGCTGGAGCAACTCGTCGGCGCTGTCTTCGTGCACGTCGAGCTCACGGGTCAGCGAGCTCGCCGGGTTGTCGTCGCGCCCGTTCAGCGACGGCCCGCTCTTGACGTAGTCGGCGTAGCAGGCGCCGACGAAGTGGTCGCTCTTCTGCCCGTTTTCGGGCGAGGTCTGCGTGTGCCTGCCGCTCTTCACCACGCCCGCCATCGCCTCGCCCATGCTGCGACCGACGTCGCAGATGATGCTGCGCTGCTCGACCTTGCCGCCCGCCTCGGTGAGGGCCGCACCGAGCGCGTTGCCCAGGGCGAGGTTGCGCAGGTGGCCGATATGCAGGGCCTTGGTCGAGTTGGCGTCCCAGAAGTTGAGCGCGAAGGTCTGGCCGGTGGCGAGATCGGTGTGCGACGTGGAGGGACCCTCCTCCAGCGCGGAGCCGATCTGCTCGATCCAACTGCGGTCCAGCCGCACCCAGACCTGGTTGCCGTCGCGGTCCACGGTGTCGACCCATGACTCGCGCTCGATCTCCTCCAGGGCCGCCAGAGCGGCTGGATCCTCCTGCCAGCCGCGTACCCGCGGCACCAGCATCAGGTCGTAGCGCTCGTGGGGCTTGTAGGGAGCCCGGGCAGCCCAGTGGGGCCGAGCCTCCCCGCCGGCCTTGAGTTCATCGAAAAAGTCAAAAAGATTGGTTGCCATAGCAGTCGCTGTCGAACTTTTCGATGGCTATGCACCAGCCGGGGCTCGAACCCGGATCTCCGGCTTTTAAGGCCGGCCCTTTCACCGATTAAGGCACTGGTGCGCTATGTGGGCTCCTCCCGTTGAGCCCTCTCCCTTTGACTGCTCTAGATATTTTTCGCATCCTAGCAATCTGGTCAAGTACCGGAGGAAGCACGTCTCCGATCCCGAACTCTGCGAACCTGCCGTTGATGCTGGCAGACCCTCGCGCACCGGTCCTGGTCGGGGCCGGCCAGCACAGCCGGCGCGCTGGAGAGCCGGAGATGTCTCCGCTGGAGCTGATCGTGCGAGCCGCTCGGATCGCGAGCGAGTCGCCCGGCACGGGACGGCTGCTCGATCGGACCGAGTCGGTACGGATCGTCGACTGCCTCTCCTGGCCGGTCCCCAACCCCGGGACGCTGGTGGCCGAGGCGCTTGGAGTGCGACCCGCGGAGACCGTGCGGACGCTGACCAGCGGCACCGGGCCGCTCGACCTGCTCGCCAGCGCCTGCGCCGAGATCCAGGCCGGCCGACTCGACGTGGTGCTCCTCGCGGGCGCCGAGGCGATCGTCCCGTTCATGGACGCGGCGCGCGAGGGGCGCCCGACGGGCTGGCCCGAGCAGTCCGCCGGTGCGGCCCCGACACGCCTGCTCGGCAGCGAGGAGGGGGCGAGCCACGAGGCCGAGCTGGCGGCCGGCCTGCTGGCGCCGGTCCACTACTACCCATGGTTCGAGAACGCGGTGCGCGCGGCTGCCGGCCGCAGCCCTGAGGAGCACCGGAAGTGGCTGGGACGACTCTGGCACAGGTTCGCGGAGGTGGCCGAGTCCAACCCGGACGCCTGGACGCGAGAGGCGCCGACGGCTGAGGAGATCGCCACCGCCGGCGAGGGCAACCGAATGGTGGCCTCCCCCTACTCCAAGCTGATGACGGCGAACATCCAGGTCGACCAGGGGGCGGCGCTCCTGCTCTGCAGCGCCCGCGCAGCCGACGAGGCCGGGATCGCCGGCGAGGACCGGGTGTACGTCCACGCGAGCGCCGCCGCGCACGACCACTGGTTCGCGGCCTCGCGCCAGGACCTGCACCGCTCGCCGGCGATCGCCGCCTGCGCCCACGCCTCGCTGGGCCACGCGGGCATCGGAATAGATGAGGTCGCCCACCTCGACCTCTATTCCTGCTTCCCCTCCGCGGTTCAGATCGCCGCCGGCGAGCTCGGGATCGACCTCGCCGGCGATTCCCGCCCGCCAACCGTTACCGGCGGCCTAAGTTTTGCCGGCGGCCCGGGCAGCAACTACGTGACGCACTCGCTGGCGACGATGAGCGAGCGCCTGCGGGGGGACCCCGACGCCTGCGGCTTCCTGACGGGCGTCGGCTGGTACATGACCAAGCACGCCAACGCCGTGCTCTCGACACGCCCGCCCGCCAGGCCCTACGCCCACGCCGAGCCCCAGGCAGAGGTCGACGCCCTGCCGCGCCGCGAGATCGCCGCCACCACCGAGATCGAGGGCCCAGTCGAGTCCTTCACCGTCACCTACGAGCGCGACGGGATGCCGTCGCGGGCGATCGTCAGCTGCCTGCGAGCCGACGGCAGCCGCGCCCTCTCGGGCAGCGCCGAGCCGGAGGCGATTCAGGCGCTGCTGGCCGGCTAGGTCGCTGACGGGGCCAGGTCTCGTGAAGGAAGGCGGTTGTCAGTCGGGCTGCTCCGCTTGTGGGGGTGGGCGCGCCAAGCAATGCCCACCCCACCTGGTCATTGATTTGACGTTATTTTTTTCCTAAGGCTTTTTTCGTATGGCAGTGCAGTAGTAATGTTTGTTCGACAATTTCTTCGGTTCCGAGGTCTTCTGCCTTCACCGTGAAGCCTCCGAGAATTCCTTCTTGTATGCATTCGAGTTCCCTGTGCGTACACGATTCTTTGTTTTTGAGTTTTAAGGTGTTGCAGGTTTTACCTTTACTTTCGAACGCTTCTATCTTCTCACTATACAGTTCGATTTCATTGGCGCGTTCGTTCGTGATCGTAACTTTTTTCACCTGTCCGAGACCGAATAAGTGTGGGTCTTCACCCGGCTGGGCCGGTAGGGTGATTTTTATTCCAGGATCCCCCTCACCCTGAGCTATATATGTAGCTTCTAATAGCTCCAGTAACCCTTCGGTGACTTCGGTGGTGTTTGGGCAGAGGGCATCGGACCCCACCTCTTCGAGTGAACCTCCATTCGGATTCAGCATGCCGTTACTGCCTTCTGTGGCACCTTCGACGTGGAACGACTGGCCCGTGAAGCTGTATGTGCACTCGATATCGAGGCCGAAGGTATCGATGTTTTCGCATTCGACATCGATTTCGGCTCCTTCATCCGTCACTACTATGCTTCCTAAGTTTTCAGCTGTCCTTAACAGCTCAGCTGCATGGGGATAGCCGGCCGATTCGATTTCGCAGTTTTCGTGCGACGCTTTGGTGCCACAGTTTTCATAGGTGAGCGAGGTGATGTCGATCGCCTGCGGAGCGCCTGGTTCTAAGGCCGAGGCCCCCAGTAAGGTGCTTAAACATAAGATATCGACGGAGCCGGTGATGAGTTCCCAGGACGCTTCGGAAGCCAGTTCCGCGTGGACCGAGGTCACCAGGTTGCCTTCTTCGCAGGGGCTCTGGCTGACACTGCAGAGCGCCGTTTCTTCTGCCATGACCGAGGACGTCCCGACGAACGCCATCGCCGCCACCGCCGCGATCGCGGCGAGGCTTAGGGTCTTGGGTCTCATTTTTCTCTCCCTTCCCGGATCGATCCGGGTGTTGAGTTGTCACCTCCAGTGATATCCGATCGGGATGGACACGGTTGGTTTGCCGGTGAGCGCCCCGTGTTCTCACGGCAGGGCAGTCGAGTGACGTCCTCTTTCCCTGCAAAGCGTTGAATGTCGATCGTGCGCGTGCGCGACTCCGCGCATGCGCGAGTGTGTGTCGGCCTGGGGTCGGCTGTGGACTCGAGGATCGGGCTAGGCCCAGGCCTCTTGAAGGAAGGCGGTCAGCTCCCCGGTCAGGCGCCTGGGCCTCAGCCGCCACTCGAGGATCGAGCCGGCTTCGACCAGGTGCCCGTTCGGCAGCTCCTCGGCGAGCATCCCGGAGTCGCTGAAGGGGTGCAGCGGGTCGCGCGGGTGGCCGACGATCAGCGCCGGCTGCTTGATCCCGATGCGCTGCTCGCGGTGCGGCGCGGTCTCGCCGAGCAGCAGCCCCTCCAGCACCGCCCCCGAAGGCCCCGGCCTCTGACGGACCCAGTCGAGCCCGATGTCGAGGAGGTGGTGGGTGCGCGGGATCGCGGAGGTGACGCGGGATAGGGCCTCGAATGCCGGCCGGGCAAGCCGCAGGCCGAGCAGCATCGGAGCGAAGGTCGCCGCCACGCCCGGCAGCGCGTTGTCGAGGACCGGCATCTCGATGAAGAGGCCACGGACCCGCTCGGGCTCGCGAACCGCCAGCTCGAGCGCGACGTTGGCGCCCAGCGAAGTGCCGCCGACCACGGCAGAGGGCTGCTCGAGGTGGTCGAGCAGGGCCACCACCTGGCGGGCGAAGAGAGGCATCGAGTACAGCCGCAGGTCCTCGGGCCGGTCCGAGCGCCCGTGCCCGAGCAGGTCGACGCAGACCACCCGGTTCCCCTGCCCCGCCAGCTCCGGCCCCAGCCGCTCGAACATCCGCCTGTTCATCAGCAGCCCGTGCACGAGCACCAACAGCCGCTCGCCCTCCCCGTAGGAGTCGTACTCGATCCGGTGGCCCTCGTAGTGGAATTCGCCCATCCGCATTACCTACAGGATTACGAGCAAGGGCCGCCCGAAGGCGGCCCTTGCCAGGTGCTCGGGAACGAATGCGGGGACCGCACCGGGTGGGACAACGCCCGGCCTCCCACGCTCGCCGGTGCCCGGGTTGGATTCCGCCGGGCGGCCGAAAACAGTGCGGCGCCTAGCGGCCCTGCACCTCCAGTGTCCCCTGAAGCATGTGACTCGAAATTAGGACCACCTCCTTTCTCTGGTGACCCGATTGAAGCAAATCGAGCAGTCGCCGTGGCTCACCCCACCCCGCCCGGCCACCAGGCCCGGTCGCCGCAGAGGTAGGTGATCGCCGGGATCATCAGGGCGCGGACGACGAAGGTGTCGAGGAGGACGCCGATCGCGACCGTGGCGCCGATCTGGACCAGGGCCTCCAGTGGCAGCAGGGTGAGGGTGGCGAAGGTGCCGGCGAGGATCACGCCCGCCCCCGTGATCACGCCGCCGGTGTCCTCCAGTGCGGCCAGGATTCCGTCGCGGGTCCCCAGGGTCGCCGCCTCCTCGCGAGCACGGGTCATCAGGAAGATGTTGTAGTCGACGCCGAGAGCGACCAGGAAGATGAAGGAGAGCAGCACCAGGTCGAAGGCCATCCCGCTCACGCCGAGGATCTCGGTGAAGGCGAAGGTGACCAGTCCGAGCGTCGCCGCGAAGGAGGCGACGACGGTGACGATCAGATAGACCGGCGCCGCCAGAGAGCGCAGCACCAGGGCGAGGATCAGGCCGACGAGCAGGAGGACCGCCGGGACGATCACCTTCGTGTCGCGGGCATTGGTCTGCTCGACGTCGTAGTTCTCGGCCGGGATGCCGCCGACCAGGGCGCTCGGTGCGGCCCTTTGGAGCTTTTCGCGGATCCCCTCGACCAGATCGGCCGCTTCCGCCGAGTAGGGGTTGCCGCGCAGGACGATCGCGATCGCAGCCTCGGTCGAGATCTCCGAGGGCGGCACCGGAACCGCCAGCTTCACGGCGCCCAGCTCCTCCAGGCGGCCGACCGCGTCCTCGACCTGGCCGATCCGGACAACCGCGGTCAGCGGCGACCCCAGCCCCGGCGGGAAGTGTTCGTCGAGGACTTCGGTGCCGCGGCCGGATTCGGTCGAGCGCGTTTCCCCCTGGCCGAAGCCGAGCGTGCCGTGGTCGACGAGGTTGCCAAGCGAGAGGACGACGAGGCCCACCGAGACGATCGCGACGATCGCCCGCGGGCGACGCCGCACGAGAGCGGCGATCCGCGCCCAGCGTCGATCCCTCTCCCTCGGCTCCGCGCCGGAACCGGGCCAGAAGGCGCGCTCGCCGAGCAGCGAGAGGACAGCGGGCAGCAGGGTCAGCGCCGCGGCGAGCATCACCGCGATCCCGATCGCCAGCACCGGGCCGAGCCAGTGGGTCGACTCGAGGTCGGCGAGCAGCAGCACCAGCATCGCCGCGATCACGGTCCCGGCGGAAGCCGCGATCGGACGCACGCTTTCCGCCAGCGCGCGCGGCAGCGCCGTCGCGGGCTCCACGCCCCGGCCGAGCTCCTCCCGGTAGCGGTGGATCAGCAGCAGCGCATAGTCGGTCCCGGCCCCGAACACCAACACCAGGAGCAGGAAGGTCCCCTCCGCGTTGACCACGATCGCGCCGGCCTCGATCAGCAGGTAGGCGATGCCGACCGCCACCAGGTAGGCGGTGCCGACCGCCAGCAGCGGCAGCAGGGCGAGAACCGGCGCGCGGTAGACGACCAGCAGCAGGACGAGGACCAGGCCGAGGGTCGCCACGAGAAGCGTCTGCGCCGCCTCGTCGGCGACGTGCTCGAGGTCGGCGGCTATCCCACCCGGCCCGGTGACGTAGGAGTGCAGGCCGGGGTGCCGGTGATGGGCGAGGTAGGCGCGGATCTTCGCCACCCCGTCGGAGACCGCGCTGCGTTCGTCGGCGTCGATCGCCAGCGCCACGATGGCCGCTTCGCCGTCGCGCGAGATCGGCCCTACCCCGCGAGCGATCCGGGCCACCTGCCCCAGCGGCCGCCTCGCCTCCTCCGAGAAGGGTGCGAAGACGGGGGACGCCCCGGCGAGCCCGAGCCGTTCCAAGCCCTGGCCAAGCTTGCCGATCGCGTTCAAATCGCCGGCGGTCAGCCCGCCGTTGCGCTCGAAGACGACCAGCACCGGCACGTCGTCACCCCCCTTGAAGTTCCGCTGGAGCACGTCGACAACCCGGGTCGACTCCGCGTGCGAGGGCAGGAAGCTGCTCTGCCCGGCGGCGGTGACGTCGCCGATGTGGACCCGCCCAAGCAACCCGGCGAGCCCGAGCACGATCCAGACGCCGGCCGTGACCCAGCGTCCCCGCGGACCGGCGATGGCGGAGACGAGGCGCTCGATCACGGCGCAACCATATGGATGGGCGCGGGCGTTCCGGAGAGGCATATCCGGGTACCGGAGGGCAAAGCTGAGATCCTCGCGAGAAAGAGAGAAACGCCGTGATGAGCGAAGAGACGAACACCCGCCACCCCACCACCGTGACCACGCTGAGCGACACCGGGGTCCGCATCGAGCGCGAGTTCGACGCTCCCCGCGAGCTCGTCTACGAGGCCTACACCGACCCCGAGCTGCTGACCGAATGGCTCGGCCCGCGGAGGCTGAGGATGACCGTGCAGGAGATGGACGTTCGCACGGGCGGCAGCTACCGCTACACGCACCAGGACAAGGACGGCAGCTATGTCTTCTTCGGCGAGTTCCGCGAGGTCGACCCCCCGCGCCTGCTGGTCCAGACCTTCCAGTGGGAGGGCAACGACGCCCCGCCCTCGGTCGACCGGGTCGAGTTCGAGGAGCTCGAGGGCGACCGCACCCGGATCGTCGTCACCGGCACCTTCGACTCGGAGGAGTCGCGCGACGCGATGCTGGAGTCCGGCATGGAGAAGGGCGTCCGCGAAGGCTACGAGAAGCTCGACGAGCTGCTGGCGCGACGGCAGTGAGACGAGCAGGCTTGGCGACTTACCGTCCGCATAGCGACGATAAGTCGCCACAGAGCCCCAGGATCTAACCGAACTCGATCACGCTGCGGATGCCGTCCTGGGCCTCCATCAGCTCGAAGCCCCGGTTGACCTCGTCGAGGGAGATGCGGTGGGAGATGAAGGGCTCGACGTCGATCTCGCCGGCCAGGCAGCGGTCGATCAGCTGCGGAACCTGGTCGCGGCCCTTGACGCCGCCGAAGGAGGAGCCGGCGACGCGGCGGCCGGTGATCAGGAAGCGGGGCACGATGTCGAGGGTCTCCCCCCTGCCGGCCACCCCGGCGACCGTGCACAGGCCCCAGCCCATGCGCGCCGCTTCGACCGCCTGGCGCATCACGGCGACGTTGCCGGTGGCCTCGAAGGTGTAGTCGGCGCCGAAGCCGCCGGTCATCTCGAGGATCTCCTCGACCGCGCCCTCGCCGCCTTCGATCGTGTCCGTCGCGCCCTGGCCGCGGGCCAGCTCGAGCCGCTCCGGGGAGAGGTCGACGCAGACGATGCGCTCGGCGCCCTGCAGCCGGCAGCCGGCGACCGCGCCCAGGCCGACCATCCCGGCCCCGAAGACGGCGCAGGTGCTGCCGGGCTGCACGGCGGCGGTGTTGATCGCGGCGCCGAGCCCGGTCGAGAGGCCGCAGGCGAAGAGGCAGGCGTGCTCGAAGGGCGCCTCGGGGTCGATCTTCGCCAGGGCGATCTCCGGCATCACCGTGTACTCGGCGAAGGTCGAGCAGCCCATGAAGTGGCGGATGCCGTCGCCGTCGCGCGAGATGCGGGTGCTGCCGTCGGGGAGGAAGCCCTTGTTCTGCTGCTCGCGGATCGCCAGGCAGAGGTTGGTCCGCGGGTCGAGGCAGTGGACGCACTCGCCGCACTGGGGCGAGAAGAGGGTGACGACGTGGTCGCCCGGGGACGAGCGAGGCGACGTCCGGCGCCGACCCGCTCGACGACGCCGGCCCCCTCGTGGCCGAGCACGGTCGGCGCGTAGCCGGAGGGGTCGGCGCCGGAGGCGGTGTAGAGGTCGGTGTGGCAGACGCCGCAGGCGACGAGGCGGACGAGCACCTCCCCGGCCTGCGGCTCGGCGAGCTCGACCTCCTGGACCGCGAGCGGCTCGCCGAACTCCTCCAGCACCGCGGCGCGCATCTTCATCGCCGGTCCACTCCGCTCCGGGTCAACCGCTCTTGAAGCGGGCGGCCTCCTCGGAGCCGCCCGTGGCGTCGCCCTCGCTGTAGGAGTGGGCGCCGGCGCCGGCGAGCGTGCCGCCGTCGACGATCAGGTACTCCTCGCGGATCGGCCGCCCGTCGAACCAGCACTCGAGGATCTCGCGCGTCGCCGGCCGCGTAGCGGGCCTGGGCGGAGAGGCTGGTGCCGGAGGTGTGCGGGGTCATGCCGTGGTGGGGCATCGAGCGCCAGGGGTGGTCCCTGGGCGCCGGCTGGGGGAACCAGACGTCGCCGGCGTAGCCCGCCAGCTGGCCGCTCTCGCAGGCCCGCGCGACCGCGTCGCGGTCGCAGATCTTGCCGCGCGCGGTGTTGATCAGGTAGGAGCCGCGCTTCATCTTGGCGAGCAGCTCCGCGTCGAAGAGGTTCTCGGTCTCGGGGTGCAGCGGCGCGTTGATCGTCACCACGTCGCAGACCTCCACCATCGACTCCGCGTCGGGGTGGAAGGTGACGCCGAGCTCCTCCTCGACCTCGGCCGGCAGGCGGTGGCGGTCGGTGTAGTGCAGGCCGACCTCGAACGGCTTCAGCCGCCGCAGGACCGCCGAGCCGATCCGCCCGGCGGCGACCGATGCCGACCTGCATGCCCTCCAGGTCGTAGGAGCGCGAGACGCAGTCGGCGATGTTCCAGCCGCCCTCGACCACCAGCTGGTAGGAGGGGATGTAGTTGCGGACCAGCGCCAGGATCATCATCACCACGTGCTCGGCGACGCTGATGCTGTTGGAGTAGGTCACCTCGGCGACGGTCAGGCCGCGCTCGATCGCCGCCTGCAGGTCGACGTGGTCGGAGCCGATGCCGGCGGTCAGCGCCAGCTTCAGCTTCGGCGCCTTGGCGATCCGCTCGGCGGTCAGGTAGGCGGGCCAGAAGGGCTGGGAGATGACGACCTCGGCCTCCGGCAGCTCGCGCTCGAAGACCGAGTCGGGGCCGTCCTTGTCGGAGGTGACGATCAGCCGGTGCCCGCGCCCCTCGAGGAACTCGCGCAGGCCCAGCTCCCCCGAGACGCTGCCGACCAGCTCGCCCGGCGTGAAGCCGAGCGCCTCGGGCGTCGGCGTGCTCTGGCCGTCGTGGTAGCGCTCGATCCTCGGCACCTCGTCGCGCGCGTAGGACGGCGGGTAGCCGTCGACCGGGTCGTCGTAGAGCACGCAGAGAACGGTCGCCATGCCTCCACCCTCTCACCGATCGGGGGCCCCACGCAACCGCGAGGCGCTACAGCGACCGCAGCCGCGTTTTCTCGACCCGGGCGAGCTTGCGTTTGAGTCGCTGGAACTGCTTCTCCTGCTCGGGCGTGCGCTCGTAGCCCTTGTAGGCGAGGTTCGTCTTCTCGAGCGGGTCCGTCTTCAGGTCGTACATCTCCCACTGCGGCCGCTTCTTGCTGTTCGACGTCGTGGTACTTGGCCAGCTTCCAGCGGCCTTCGCGGATGCTGACGATGTGGTTCGGCGGTTTCGGGTAGGGCCACTGGCCTGGCCGGACTGGAAGTCGTCGTAGGTGAAGACGACGTAGTCCTGCGCCGAGCGCTTGGACGACGGGCGAAGGACGAGCGAGGAGTAGTCGACACCCTGCCAGTTGGCCCGGGCCGACTCGTCGGCGCCGCCGCCAGGCTCGCCAGGGTCGGCAGGAAGTCGACATGGGAGACGAGCGCGTCGGTGCTCGGCCGGCTTCGGGAAGAGCTTCGGGTTCGAGTAGACGAGCGGCACCCGCGTCGCCTCCTCGTAGAAGTTGAAGTTCTTCTGCCGCATGCCGCCGTGGGTCAGGCCCATCTCGCCGTGGTCCGCGGTGCGGACGATCAGCGTGTTGTCGAAGAGGCCGGTCTCTTCGAGCTTGTCGAGGACGTTGACCAGGTAGTTGTCGGAGGAGCGCATCAGGTTGCCGTAGAAGTTCAGGTAGTTGCGCTTCTGCTCTTTGGTCTGCGGCTTCCCGGTGAGGTTGAAGATCCGCAGGAACTGTTCCTGGACCGATGGGCTTGGTCGAGAGGTCTTCGTCGGCGGTCTCGGGCAGGTCGATGCTCCCCTGCAGCCAGGAGTCGTCGTAGCCGGCTTCTTCGAAGGTGGTGTTCGGGTAGAAGAGGACGTCGTGCGGGTTGACGACCGAGATCACCATGAAGAAGGGCTGCTGCTGGGCCGCGGTCGAGCTGAGGTACTGCAGCGCCCCCTCGGTACCCGCTGCGAGCTGCCCTCCGATTCGATGAAGCGGCCGTCGTTGTCGACGAAGCCGCCGCCCGCCTCGGGGACGCTCTGGTTGGCGCCGGCGTCGGGCGGGTTCCAGCGCAGGAAGCCGTACTTTTCGAGGTCGGCGGGCACCGCGCTTCCGCCCCGGCCGGTTTCGAGCAGTGCCACTTGCCCTTGTAGACGACGTTGTAGCCGGCCGCCTTCATCACCGTGGCGAGGTTCGGCAGGTCGGTCGGCAGTTCGACCTGCGGGTATTCGGAGGCCGGCATGTCTTCCTCGAGCGTGTACTTGACCCCGTGCTGGGCGGGGAAGTAGCCGCTCATCAGGGTCGAGCGCGCCGGCGAGCACATGCAGGCGTTGGTGAAGGCGCGTTCGAAGCTGAGCGCCGTGCGGCGCAGCCGCCGCATCCCGGGCAGGTTCTGGCGCAGCCAGTTCGGCGGGAAGTGCTGGATCGCCCGCTCCTGGTCGGTGAGGAAGAGGACGATGTTCATCCCGGCGACGTCGCGGCGCTTGCCTTTCGCCGCGGCGAGCGCCCGCTCGATCCCGCCGCTCTGGGCCAGCAGCGCCGCCGCCGCGGCGCTCGCGCCGGTGCCGAGCAGCTGCTTGCGGGTAAGGCCGCCTTGCGCTCGTCCGACTCGGCTCATCTGTTCCTCCGGAAGACGTCGACGGCGTTGCTGCCGAACGAGGTCGAGTAGAGATAGCGGCCGTCGGGGCTGAGCGCGATCGAGCTGACGCCGCGCAGCGCCCGCGCCCGGCGTGCAGCCGGGGACCGACTTCGGTGCGAGGCAGCCCGCGCGGCCCGGCTTCTGGGCGAGCCCGCCGGATTTCCTGCCGCGGTCGAGGACGGCGATCGCGCCGGTGGCGAACGCGGCGGCGTAGACGCTCGTCCCGTCGGGCGAGACCGCGAGCCCCTCGGGCGCGCTGAGAGCGCGGCCGAACGAGCAGCCGGCGGCGCGCAGGTAGATCAGGCAGCCGGCGGTCCCCGGCTTCTGCGCCAGGCCGCCGAGCGGGCGAGCGGCTGAACGAGGTGACGCTGTTGCTGAGCAGCGAGGTCACGTAGACGTCGTCGTCATCGGGGCTGACCGCCACCGCGTTGGCGCCGCTCAGCTGCACGCCGGTGGTGCAGCCCGTGAGCGGGCTCTCGACGATGCAGCCGCTGCCGTCGGTCGCCTGGGTGAGGGTGCCGGTGGACGTGTCGCGAGCGAAGGCGACGAGGGCGTTGGAGAGGGCGCCGGCGACGTAGACGCTCGTCGCCGTCGGCGCTGATCGCCATGCCCTCCGGCGCTTCCAGGCCGAGGCCGGTCGCGCAGCCGCTCGATCGCGCTGCGGCGATGCAGCCGGCGGTGCCTTCGGGCTGGGTCAGGGCGCCGGTGGCGCGGTCGCGGGCGAAGACCGCGACCGCGTTGCCGAAGAAGGAGCCGACGTAGACGTTGCGGCCGTCGGGGCTGACGACGAGGACGTCGGGGCCGACCAACGCCCGGCCGGTCGGCGCAGCCGGGGACGGGCAGCCCGGAGATGCAGCCGGCACCGCCGCGGAGCTGGCTGAGCGCGCCGGTCGAGACGTTGCGGCGGAAGACGGTGACGGAGTTGCTGTCCCGCGAGGTCGCGTAGACGGTAGCGGCCGTCGGGGCTGACCGCGACCGAGTTGGGGCCGTCGAGCCCGATCGCCTTGGCGCAGCCGCCGGCGCCTTTGGCGGCGATGCAGCCGTCGGTCCCGCTCCGCTGCAGCAGCGTGCCGGTGCGCTTGTTGCGGGCGAAGATCGCGATCGCGTCGCTGCGCGAGGAGGCGACGTAGACGTTCTTGCCGTCTGGGCTGAGCGCGATCGCGCGCGAGCCCATGAAGGGCCCGGGGCCCTTGAGGGCGCGCACCGCCGTGCAACCGCCCGCGGCGGAGCGGTCGGCCAGGCAGCCGCTCTTCCCGGAGAGCTGAACCAAGGTCCCGGGCTGCTTCGAGGGCTGGCGGGCGCCCTGCTTGGGCGCACCGAGCGCACTCGCCGGCAAGGCGAGCAGTGCCGCGAACGCGAACGCGGCGATGACCCGGGAGACGCGCAGAAGGGATCGATGGGAGCGATGCATTGGCAGTGGGGGTCTCCCAACCGGCCCAGATGCCCATGGGATAACCGGCCGGAGCCTATCCCCGCCCTCCGGACGCTTCCGCTAGCGCGAGAGCTTCAGGTTGCCCTCACCGGCCGACGTGCAGCTCGAGCGCGTGGATCTGGCTCTGGCCGAAGGTTCCCGTCTGCACCGGGCCGGCAGCGCTGATCAGGTCGCCGGGGCCCG
The DNA here is from genome assembly GCA_963753585.1 of uncultured Solirubrobacterales bacterium. GTDB lineage: Bacteria > Actinomycetota > Thermoleophilia > Solirubrobacterales > 70-9 > VRUE01. The sequence continues at coordinate 924,336 of CAVWCU010000001.1, forward strand.
GCAGGGGGTGGGGCCGCAGTCCCTTGCGGACGTCGATCGCGGTCAGCCCCGGCCCCGTGATCCCTTGCGGGTCGCCGATGACGAAGTGGGCGTCGCCGTCGCCGTCGGGGTCGACGCGCTCGACGAAGACGATTCGCCCCTCGGCGCTGCGGCAACTGGGCAGGCCCGGTGGGCAGTGCGAGGGCTCGACCGCGTCGCCGGCACCCTCGCGGCCCGCGGGATCCGACAGTTCGACCACCGGCGGCGACGTGCCGGAGCCCGCCTCACCGCCCCCGCCGCATCCCGGTGCGATGACGGCAAGGATCAGGGCAACCGCCGGCGCGGCGACAGCGCCGCGCCGGGCCCCTACCGCGAGCTCAAAGCCCCAGCGTCTTGGCGATGATTTCCCGCTGGATCTCACTGGTGCCACCGTAGATGGTGGAGACCAGGGTGGTGCGGACGTGGCGCTCCATGTCGTACTCGGTCGCGTAGCCGTAGCCGCCCATCATCTGCATCCCTTCCAGCGAGATCTTCTTCGCGGTTTCGGTCACCTTCAGCTTGGCCATCGAGGCCTCGCGGGGGAAGAGCTGGGTCGGGTCGGCGTCGACGCGTGCGGCGACGTCGTAGGTCAGCAGGCGGCTGCACTCGAGCTCGGTCGCGAGGTCGGCAAGGCGGTGGGAGATCGTCTGGAAGCTGCCGATCGGGCGGCCGAACTGCTTGCGCTCCTTGACGTAGACGAGCACGTCGTCCATCGCCCGCCGGGCGATGCCCAGCGACTGCGCGGCGATGATCAGGCGCTCGACGTTGAGCCCCGCCATCAGCTGCATCCAGGCCTTGCCTTCCTCGCCGAGCAGGTTCTCGGCGGGGACATGGCAGTCGTCGAAGAAGACGTCGTTGACGATCCGCCCGCCCATCGTCTCGATGCCGCGGATCTCGACCCCCTCGGCGCCTTTGGGGATGCTCAGCATCGTCAGGCCCTCGTGCTTGGAGCCGCTGTCGTCGGTGCGGCAGACGAGCAGGATGTGGTCGGCGAGGTGCGCCTCGGAGATCCACGTCTTCTGGCCGTTGATCTTGTAGCCGCCGTTTTCGCGCACCGCCTTGCAGCGCAGAGCGCCTACGTCGGAGCCGGCCTCCGGCTCGGACATCGCGATCGCCTCGACCGAGCCCTTGACGATCCCGCCGAGGATCTCCGCTTTCTGCGCGTCGGTGCCGAAGCGCTCATACGCGCCCGCGGTGATCGCAGTGACCGGGAAGCCGCCGATCGGGATCTGGCCGTAGGCCATCTCCTCGAGGAAGAGGCAGAGGTCGACCATGCCGCCGCCGGTACCCCCGTACTCCTCGGCGACCGCGATCCCGAGCCAGCCAAGGTCGGCGATCTTGGCGTAGAGCTCGGGGTTGTGGACCTCCTGCCCGCCGTTGGTGAGGGCGTCGCGCTGCTCGCGCGTCCCGCACTCGCGGGAGGCGAGGTCGCGGATCGCCTCGGCGAATGCTTCCTGCTCGTTGGTGAACGTAACCGGCATCTCAGCTCCTTTTCGTCAGCGTGCGTCGGGTCTAGGCGGTCGCGGCCAGGGCGGCGCCCTGCTCGGCGTATGTCTCGCCGCGCTCGGCCTTCTCGACCAGGGACGCGGGGGGCTCGAAGCGCTCGCCGTACTTCTCGGCCAGCTCGCGCGCCCGGGCGACGAAGCCGGCCGGGCCGCCCTCGTAGCCGTCGATGTACTGGAGCACGCCGCCGGTCCAGGCGGGGAATCCGATCCCGAAGATCGAGCCGATGTTGGCGTCGGCGACGGACTCGATCACGCCCTCGTCGACGCACTTGACCGTCTCCAGGGACTCGGCGAACATCATCCGCTCCTCGAGGTCCCTGAGCGAGATCGAGGAGGGGTCCTCGACCGGCGGGAAGGCCTCGCTGAGGCCCTTCCAGAGGCCGACCCGCTTGCCGTCCTCGCCGTACTCGTAGAACCCCTTGCCGGCGAGGCGGCCGCCGCGGTCGAACTCGTCGAGCATGCGGTCGATCACCGTGGTCGAGGGATGGGTGCCGATGTCGATGCCCTCGGCCTCCGCCGCCGCTTCGTACTGCACGCGGATTTTGCGCATCAGGTTGAGGTTGAGCTCGTCGGAGAGCTGCAGCGCCGGAGCCGGGTAGCCGGCCTGCGAGGAGGCCTGCTCGATCGTCGGCGCGGGGATCCCCTCGGTCAGCATCGCGATCGCCTCGTTGATGAAGGTGCCGATCACGCGCGAGGTGAAGAACCCGCGCGAGTCGTTGACGACTATCGGGGTCTTCTTGATCGCCTTGGCGACGTCGAGGGAGCGGTAGAGCGTTTCCTCGCTCGTCTGCTCGCCCTTGATGATCTCCAGCAGCGGCATCTTGTCCACCGGGCTGAAGAAGTGCAGCCCGATGAAGTCGGCCGGGCGGCTGACGCCCTCGGCGAGGTCGGTGATCGGCAGGGTCGAGGTGTTGGAGCCCAGCAGCGCGCCCTCGGCGAGGTGCGGCTCGATCTCGGCGAAGACCTCGGCCTTCACCTTCGGGTCCTCGAAGACGGCCTCGATCACCAGCTCGGCGCCGGCGGCGCCGGCCGGGTCGGCCGTCGGAGTGATGCGCGCCAGCAGCTCAGCGCCCTTCTCCTCGGTCATGCGGCCGCGCGAGACGGCCTTCTCGACCAGGCCCTGCGAGTAGCCCTTGCCGCGCTCGGCGGCCTCGAGGTCGACGTCCTTGAGCACGACCTCGATCCCGGCCTTGGCGCTGACGTAGGCGATCGCGGCGCCCATCATCCCGGCGCCGAGGACGACCATCTTCTTCGGCTCGAAGGACTCGATCTCCTCCGGCCGGTTGCGGGCCCCGTTGACCTCCTGCAGGTCGAAGAAGAAGGCCTGGATCATGTTCTTCGCCACCTGGCCGGTGGCGAGGTCGACGAAGTAACGGCCCTCGATTTCGATCGCGTTGTCGAAGTCGACCTGGGCGCCCTCGACCGCCGCCGCCATGATGTGGTGCGGGGCCGGATAGTTGGCGCCCTTCAGCTGCTTGCGCAGGTTGGAGGGGAAGGCCGGCAGGGTCTGGGCCAGCTTCGGGTTTGACGGGGTGCCGCCGGGCATCTTGTAGCCGGGGGCGTCCCAGGGCTGGACCGCCTCGGGGTTGGCCTCGATCCAGGCCTTGGCGGCCGGGACCAGGTCGTCCTGGGTCGGGACGACCTCGCCGATCAGGCCCATCTCCAGCGCCTTGTCCGGACGCAGTTCTTTGCCCTGCAGCAGCAGCTTCATCAGCGCGTCGGCAATGCCGAACATGCGCACCGAGCGGACGACGCCGCCGCCGCCCGGCAGCAGGCCGAGTTTGACCTCGGGGAAGCCGAGCTTGACCTTGGGGCTGTCGACGGCGATCCGGTTGTGGGTGGCGAGGCAGATCTCCAGGCCGCCACCGAGGGCGGCGCCGTTGATCGCGGCGACGACCGGGACGCCGAGCGTCTCCAGGCGGCGCAGCTGTCCCTTGACGACTTTGAGGCCTTCGGCGAGATCGGCCGCGTGCTCCGGTCGCACCTGCTTGAGGTCGTTGAGGTCGCCGCCGGCGAAGAAGGTCTTCTTCGCCGAGGTGAGGACGACGCCCTTGATCTCGTCCTTCTCGGCCTCGAGCCGCTCCACCGTCGCCCCCATCGAGGCGACGTAGGCAGCGTTCATCGTGTTCGCCGACTGGTTGGGGTCGTCGAGCGTGAGGACGACGATGCCGTCCTCGCCGTGCTCGTAGCGAATCGTCGTGCTCTCAGTCATCTAGATCGCCTCCACGACGGTCGCGATTCCCATGCCGCCGCCGACGCAGAGCGTCGCCAGCCCGTACTTGCCGCCGGTGCGGTGCAGCTCGTCGACCAGCGTGCCGAGGATCATGCCCCCGGTCGCGCCGAGCGGGTGGCCCATCGCGATCGCGCCGCCGTTGACGTTGACCTTCTCCAAGTCGAGGCCCATGTCCTTGACGAAGCGCAGGACGACCGCGGCGAAGGCCTCGTTGATCTCGACCAGGTCGAGCTGGTCGACCGTGATGCCGGCCTTGGCGAGCGCCTTCTTGGAGGCCGGCGCGGGGCCGGTCAGCATGATCGTCGGGTCGGCGCCCGAGACGGCGGTGGCGAGGATGCGCGCCTTGGGCTTCATGCCCAACTCGGCGCCGGTCTGCTCGTTGCCGATCGCGACCAGCGAGGCGCCGTCGACGATCCCCGAGGAGTTGCCGGGGGTGTGGACGTGGTCGATCTTCTCGACCCAGTGGTACTTCTGCAGCGCCACCGCGTCGAAGCCGCCCATGTCGCCCATCGCCTCGAAGGAGGGATTGAGCTTGGCCAGCGTTTCAACCGTGGTGCCGGGGCGGATGAACTCGTCCTGCTCGAGGACCGTGTTTTCGTTCAGGTCCTTGACCGGGATCACCGCGCTGTCGAAGCGGCCCTCCTCGCGGGCCGCCGCGGCGCGCTCCTGCGAGCGGGCGGCGTAGGCGTCGACGTCGTCGCGGCTGAAGCCCTCGACCGTGGCGATCAGGTCGGCGCCGACGCCCTGCGGGATGAAGTAGGTGTCGTAGTTGGTCTCCGGGTCCATCGCCCAGGGACCGCCGTCGGAGCCCATCGGCACCCGCGACATCGACTCGACGCCGCCGGCGAAGACCAGGTCCTCCCAGCCGGAGGCGACCTTCTGGGCGGCGATGTTGACCGCCTCGAGGCCCGAGGCGCAGAAGCGGTTGAGCTGGACACCGGCGACGGTGTCGGGCAGGCCCGCCTTCAGCGCCGCGGTCTTGGCGATGTCGGCGCCCTGGTCGCCGACCGGCGAGACGCAGCCGAGGACGACGTCGTCGACGCGGCCCGGGTCGAGCTTCTCGTTGCGGACCAGCATCTCGTGCATGAGGCCGACGACGAGGTCGACGGGCTTCGTGCTGTGCAGGGATCCGTTGACCTTGCCCTTGCCACGCGGAGTGCGGATCGCGTCAAACACCAGCGCATCGGTACCAGCCATGTTCAAGCTCCTCTTGGTTCGAAGTCGGTTTGGTTCGGCTGCGGCGCGGCAGCATAACATTCAGTCGTGAACGCAAACTTTACTAGGATTGCCTTCCGTGCCGACCGCTGAGACTCCCGCCCGCCGCAGCCAGGCCGAGCGCAGCTCCGCCACCCGCGAAGCCCTGCTCGACGCCACGATCGCCTCGCTGGTCGAGGACGGCTACGCGAACACAACCACCAGCCGGGTCGCCGAGCGCGCCGGCGTCTCGCGCGGCGCCCACCTGCATCACTTCCAGACCCGCCAGGCCCTGGTCGCCGCCGCGATCGAGCGCCTGGCGCGACGCCGCTCGGCCGAGCAGCTGGCCGCAGCCGACGCCCTCCCCACCGGCCGCGAGCGCGTCGCCGCCGGCCTCGACTTCATCTGGTCCAACTACGCCAGCCCGCTCTACCAGGCCGCGCTCGACCTCTGGACCGACGCCCGCACCGACGACGAGCTGCGCAAGGCCCTGGTCAGCGTCGAACGCGAGCTCGACCGCCAGACCCTCGAGCTGGCCCGCCGCCTCTTCCCCGACCAGGCCGGCCGCCCCGACTTCGAGCGCCTGGTCGAGATGGCTGCCGCCACCGCCCGCGGCCTCGCCCTCCTCGACACCCTCCACCCGGGAGACGAGCGCAACCGCAAGCAGTGGGAGTTCTGCCGGGCCAGGCTGGTGGCGCTGTTCGAGGACGGATAGACCCGTCAGCGTTCCAAGGGGTCGTCAACCTCAAAGGCTGGGTAGGTAGTTCGAGCTATTTGCCGCCAGCTTGGCGTTCCACACCCACAACCCCCGCTAGCGGTCTTCAGCGCGACGTCAACCGTCCGGGTTTCGATAGCCCGCACGATGATCGGTCGGGTTCGGCAACCCTCGCGTCAAGTTGGAGTCGGCGAGGATCCAGATGCCCATTATGGGTCGCCCCGCACAATCTTGACCCTGCGCGTCAACATCGCTATGCCGCCCGCGTCGGTCACCTTGACAGCGACTACGAGTGTTCCCGTCCCATGCCGCGACAGCTGCCTGAAGGCCCGCTCGGGCATGATCGCCCGGATTTGACCAATGCTTTCAGCGGCAATATCGGTCTGCATTTTGAGCCTTACGCTAAAACGCATTCGGCCCACTCTCGCTGCGGCTGCCCTCTGGTCGATTCGGCAAGCGCTCTGAGCGCAGCTGATCGTGCCAATCACAGCGTTCCGCCTAGACAGGGTCAGGGCGCCACCTGGGATTCGAATCTTAGGCCGACTGGTCGGTGATTGCGTGGAGAGTGGCAGAACCGAAACCGCCGATTTACAGCAGATCGTCAACGGCACCTCGACCCGCTCGTTGTCCATCGCCACAACGATTTCAGCTGGACCCGATTCCGGCCCTGCTGTGAAGACAGACCCAGACTCGGCGTTGAGCCAAGTGCTCGAGGTCCAAGAAAACGTCCCCTTGGAAGAGGAAAAAAGGACCGGATCGTCGGTGATGATCGACACGTTTAGGGCTTCTCCCCCATCACCGTTTTTCAGATAAGTACGAATCCATGCCTTTTCTCCCGGGTTGAGCGCACTAACAGGCTCCGCGTCCCAAGGGTCTTTTTCCACTTCGACCGCTTCTGCGGTGAGCACCACATTGGGCGAGGCATCAACGCCTGAGCTAACATTGACGCAACCGGTGGCTCCCGGGCCACCGTTGCAGCCCCACCAGTTGTTGCGCGCGTTTAGCTCGCCGTCGACAGCGTTGTAAACACCCAGATGAGTAAGCCCGACGAATCGGTTGCCGTACACCGTGATACCTCTACCCGTAACGTCCCATGGGGAGCTGTCGTCAGTGACGATTCCGTCATAGGTATTAGGAAACGTGTTCATCGTAATGGTGATCGCGTTCACTTCTGGTCCGAGTTGCAGCGCATATGGGGCACAGCCCGCAAATTCGTTCTCGTCGACGATGATGTGGTTGGAAGGATCCAGGTCGCCGCCTTGGCCTCCAAGTAGCTGCAAGCAGCCCGCCGCACCTTTGCCTCGGAACGAGTTTTCTCTAACGTAGGATTCAGTCAAGTTGGCCCGCAGGCCCACGCTCCCCGCGGGAGGCTCGATTTTGTTCGCCAGGATCCACCCGTTCGTGATGGAAGCGGCAAGGCTGGCGGTCACCAACTCGTTGCCTTCGAGCGTGAAGTCGTCGATTGAGGTGTCAGACCCTGCAAAGACTCCGTTAGAACTGACCGGCCCCGTTAGGCGGTTGTACCAGATCTTTAGTTTGCTGTAGCTGGCAGCGCCGAGATGAATTCCATATTCGTCGCTTTTGATCCGGTTGAGAAGGACTTTGGTTTCATTGCCGCCTGCTCCCAGCGACACCCCGGAGGCGCCTCCTTCGATGAGGTTGTCAGAGATCGTCAGTCGGTTGACATCCGCGCCCACAGTACGGATCGGGGTACCGGCACTGTCAGTTGAAATCGTAAAGCCGCTGATCGTGATGTTGGAGGCTTCAGGGGTGATCGCGGTCCCCCCGCCACCGTCGATGACGGCCTCTGGACCACGATCGTCTAGTCGGGAGTTTGGGCCATGCAAGGAGAGGGACTTATCGACCGTGAGCTGTTCTGTGTAGATGCCAGCCGCCACGGTAATCGAGGGGAAAGAGACAAACGGATTTACAACCGTTTCGTCGATCGCGTGCTGAATCGTGGCGCAGGGCGCATATTGATCGGTGCAGTCATTGCCGGCGTCAGAGCCAATCGTGGCTGAGACAAATGCCCCAGCATTTGCCGATGTTGCTGCTGGACCCGCTAGCAATGCGGGAGCTGCCACTATCGCTGCCAGCGCAACGATTGGATGCAGTCCCGAAGCAAAACCCTTGCCGATGCGAATCAACTATGCGTCTCCTTGACCAGAGTCGAAACGAGCCGTTGCGGAACGTATCAGATTGCTATTTGGAACTATTGATATTCGCAAAACCAATATCCTCGTTCATTCTTTGCCATGTTTGACTTTGTACGCGTCGGCCCCAGGCCGTTCGGGTTGACCGTCGCGTTCAGAACAGCGCTTCGGCAGCGACTTCTGAGGGGCTTTAGTGGTGACCACCGGTTTTGCGGCGCTAGCCGAACCCGGGATCAATCCCAAAACGAAAACAGCCGACATAGCGAAAAGCAAGGTCGCAGCCGGTCTGAACTTGTACCGCAACCCCCCCCACCTGAGATCACGCGATTTGCCTTTCGGAATGGATTAAGCTTGTTTCGGTACGGGCAAGTTATTACACGGCCTCGATGCCAACCATACTGAAAATTATGCTGAAACAAAATTCAGTAAGTTTTCGTGAGCCAAGCTGCGAAGTGGGTGACTCAGTGAGTCAATGCGCACCGAGCTCCGCCTGCGTGGCATCATGGGGCCCATGACCGACTTCCTCGTCAAGCGCGACGACCTTCGTCAGGGCCGCGTCGCCGAGTCCGAGCCGCCGGAGATCGGGCCGGGACAGGCGCTGCTTCGGGTCGACACCTTCGGCCTCACCGCCAACAACGTCACCTACGCGGTGATGGGCGAGTCGATGTCCTACTGGGACTTCTTCCCCGCTGAGGAGGGCTGGGGCCGGGTCCCGATGTGGGGCTTCGCCGAGGTCGAGCGCAGCGAGGCCGAGAGGGTCGAGGCCGGGACGCGCCTCTACGGGTACCTCCCCCCTTCCTCTCACCTGGCGGTGACGCCGGTGGCCGTCGACGCAACGGGGTTCGTCGACTCCTCGCCACACCGCGCGGCGCTGCCTTCCGCCTACCATCGCTACCTGGCCAGCGGCAGCGACCCCTTCTACCGCCCCGACACCGAGGCCGTGCAGATGCTGCTGCGGCCGCTCTTCTTCACCTCCTTCATGATCGACGACGAGCTCGACGACGAGGGGCTGACGGGGCGGGGCCCGATCCTGATCTCCAGCGCCTCGAGCAAGACCGCGATCGGCGTCGCCTTCCTGCTGGCCCAGCGCGAGGGCGTCGAGACGATCGGGCTCACCTCGCCGCGCAGCACCGAGTTCGTCGAGGGACTGGGGATATACGGGCGCACCGTCTCCTACGAGGAGATCGGCTCGCTGGAGAAAGGCCCGGCCACCTACGTCGACGTCACAGGCAACGGCGAACTCCGCGCGGCGATCCACAACCACTTCGGCGACGACCTGGCTCGGAGCATGGCGGTGGGCGTCACCCACTGGGAGGACTTCGGCTCGGGCGGTGGCGAGCTGCCGGGACCGCCCCCCACCCTCTTCTTCGCCCCCGACCGCATCGTCAAGCGCGCCGAGGACTGGGGCCGTGCCGGCCTCGAGCAACGCGCAGCCGACGCCTGGAACCCCTTCTGCGACTGGATCGGCGGCTGGCTCGGGACGATTCCCGGCCAGGGCTTCGACGCGCTCGAGCAGGCTTGGGGCGAGGTGATCGAGGGCCGCATCGACCCGCGAGCCGCCCACGTGATCTCGCTCGCCGGCCGTTAGATGGTTGATTCCACGACCCCGCACGCCTGGATGACGCGCATGGCGCTGCGCATCTCTGCGTCCTCGGGTTTGCCTTTGGCGCCGCCAAAGGCTGCACCCTGCGTCCTTGACCTGCTTGGCCACGCGCGCCCCCAGTCACACGCGGCCGTGGAGTCGACCATCTAGGGTGCGAAGGATCACTCGATCGATCAGCATTCGCCCGGGCGTTCGGGGCGTCGTCATCGCCCTCGTCTCCTTGATGATCGTCCTGGCCGCTCCCGCCCAGGGCCACGGCCAGCCGCCTTCGAAGGACAGCCGCGCCGACTCCGGCGGAGCAAGGACGTCGATCGTCGGCGGCAACACCGCTTCGATCGCGTCCTATCCGTGGCTTGCCTACATCCAGCACAACGGTCCCGTCGAGACGTTCAGCTGCACGGGAACGGTCGTCGCTCCTCGCCTGATCCTGACCGCGGCGCATTGCCTGCTGACCGGCACCGGCAAGATCGCGGTGGCGTCGAACTTCACCGTGCTGACCGGCGTGGCAGATCTCAGGGAAGCCACCCAGCAGAACGTCTCGGGCGTCTCGCAGGCCCTCGTCTTCCCCGGCTATCAGCCCTCGCAGCTCTTGAACGACGCCGGGCTGCTCGTCCTCTCCGCCCCCGTCTCGGCGCCGGCGTTGCCGCTGGCGAGCGCAGCCGATGCAGGGTTGCTCGCGGCAGGGGTGCCAGTGGCGATCGCGGGGTGGGGCCTGACCGACGTCGACCCCCCGCAGGCGCCGGCGGTCCTCCAGGAAGCCCAGTCCGTCGTTCGGAGCGCCGGCTACTGCCAGCGCAGGATGCGGCGGGTGATCTCCGTCTACTCGACCGCCAGCCAGATCTGCATACAGCAGCCGCGGATCGGCTCTGCGGCCAGTGTCTGCAACGGCGACAGCGGCGGCCCCGGCATCGCCCGGCGGGCCGACGGCGCGCCCCTCCTGATCGGCGTCATCAGCCTCAAGGGCTCGCTCGACTGCGATCCCCTCAGCCCGCAGGTCCTCACCCGGGCCGACGTCGTCTCTTCATGGGTCGGTGCCTGGATCGCCGCCGTCGAAAGCGGGGGCCCCGCGCCGGAAGTGGTGGTGCCCCGCGTCGTGCTCCCGCGGGTGACCCGCCGAGACGCCGAATTCATCGCCTGGCTCGGCCTCGAAGCCGACTTCGGCAATCGGTTCACGCAGGGCCAGCTGCACAGGATCGGCTGCAGGTCGATCGACCGCGAGAAGGTCAAATGCGCGGTGTTCTGGCTGCGCGGCGTCCACCTCTACCGCGGCGCGGTCACGATCTACTCGGCCCTCCCCCGCGAAGGCTCCGTCTACAACTACCGCTACACGATCCGTCGTTTCAACGCCAACTGCTGGCTCAGGTATCGACACCCGATCCAGGCCTGCAACCCCAGGCTCTTCAAGCGGTGAGGGCCGCCTCGGAGCCGGCCCGCGTGAAGCGGTAGTCGTCGAGGTCGAAGCGGGCGCTTCGCCAGGCCACCTCCAGCGTCGGCGAGGCGCGGAACGGGGCGTCGCCGTGGTCGTCGAAGTAGTAGCTGTTCGCGGTCGCACAGGTGCCCGAGAAGAAGACCTGGCGGTCGCGGCGGCCGAGCATCTTCTCGAAGTAGCGCTGGTTTGCCTCGCGGCGGACCTCGACAGAAGTCGAGCCGGAGTCCCGGGCGCGGCGCAGGCAGCGGACGATATGGCGTGCCTGGTTCTCGATCAGCGTGAAGTAGCTGGCGCCGTTGAAGCCGTAGGGCCCGAGGATCATGAACATGTTCGGGAAACCGGGGACGCTGACGCCCTCGTAGGCCTGCGACCGGTTCTCTTCCCACCACCCCCCCAGCTCGACGCCGTCGTTGCCGTGCACCGGATATGGGGGCATGTTGCCCTTCTCGAAGACGTGGAACCCGGTCGCCAGGATCAGCACGTCGACCGCGTGCTCTGCGTCCTCCGTGCGAATCCCCGCGGGCACGATCTCCTCGATCGGGCTCGTCTCGAGCTCGACGTTGGGGCGGTTGAAGGTCGGCAGGTACTGGTTCGAGAAGCTGGGGCGCTTGCAGCCGAGCCCGTAGTGAGGCGTCAGCTTCTCCCGCACCACGGGGTCGCGCACCGCTCGCAAATGCCTGAGCCCGGCGCGTTCTCCCGCCTTGGCGACGGGCAGCACACCGTGGAAGTGGGCCGGCAGCGGGAAGTTGAGCTCGACGTAGACCTGGCTCAGGGCCCGCACCGCGGCCTGCGCGCCGGGGACCCGACCGAGCAGCTGGCGCAGGCCCGGGCCGATCCGCGCGTCGGGCTTGGGCAGGCACCAGATCGGGGTGCGCTGCAGCACGGTCAGCTGCTCGACTTCGGGCGCGATCGAGGGGATGACCTGAACGGCGGAGGCGCCGGTGCCGATGATCGCCACCCTGCGACCGCGCAGGTCCTCGTCGTGGTCCCAGCGCGACGTGTGCATCACCGTGCCGGCGAAGGAGTCGAGCCCGGGGATGTCGGGCGGCTTGGGTTGGGTGAAGACGCCGGTTGCGCCGACCATGAACCGTGCGGTGATGGTTTCTCCGTCGCCGGCCGGCAGGCGCCAGAAGTGGTTCTCCTCGTCGAACTCCGCACCCGTGACCGTCGTGTTCAACCGGATCCGCGAGCGCAGGCCGTAGGTGTCAACGCAGTGCTCGGCATAAGCCTTCAACTCGTCACCCGGCGCGTACACCCGCGACCAGTCGGAGCGCTGCTCGAAGGAGAACTGGTAGCTGAACGAGGGGATGTCGACGCCGATGCCGGGGTAGGTGTTCCAGTGCCAGGCACCGCCGACGCCGTCCCCCGCCTCGAGCATGACCCAGTCCTCGATCCCGGCCTCGTCGAGCTTGATCGCCGTGCCGATGCCGGAGAACCCGGCGCCTATCACCGCCACCTCGTGGTCGGGCTGCATGCCGGTCAGGATAGAACCATCGGCTCGCGCCGGCCCGGCGGCATGCGCAAACCGACCTGGGCTAGGCTCGGCCGAAACTCCCGACCAGATCGAAGGCCCGAGATGAAAAAGACCCTCAGCGCCGAGCAGGCGGAGATGCTCTACGGCAACCGCTTCCTCACCGAGGACGCCCCCGACAGCGACTTTCCCGACAGCGGCATGTCGGCCCTGGACGCGATGCGCCTCGTCGACGAGGAACTGGCGCTGGAGGGCGACCCGGCGCGCAACCTGGCGACCTTCGTGACGACCTGGATGGAGCCCGAGGCCCAGCGGATCATCACCGACAACCTCTACCGCAACTTCATCGACCACGCCGAGTACCCGATCTCGGCGGAGGTCGAGCAGCGCTGCATCCGGATGCTGGCAGACCTCTACCACGCCCCCGGCGAGACGACCGGGGCCCGCACCCAGGGCTCCTCGGAGGCGATCATGCTCGGCGCCCTCTCGCTGAAGTGGAAGTGGAAGGAGCGCCGCGAAGCCGAATCGAAGCCGGTCGAGAAGCCGAACCTGATCTTCGGCGGCGACGTGCACGTCGTCTGGGAGAAGTTCTGCCGCTACTTCGACGTGGAGCCGCGGATCGTGCCGCTGCAGGACGGCAAGTACACGATCGGCCCCGAAGACGTGGAGCCGCACGTCGACGAGAACACGATCGGGGTCGCCGCCGTGCTCGGCACGACCTTCACCGGCCATATGGACGACATCGTCGGGATCAACAGGCTGCTGGTCGACCTCAAGGGCGACAAAGGCCTCGACGTGCCGCTCCACGTCGACGCCGCCAGCGGCGGCTTCACCTGGCCCTTCCTGTACCCGGACTCCGAGTGGGACTTCCGACTCGAGCAGGTGCGCTCGATCAACGTCTCCGGGCACAAGTTCGGGCTCGTCTACCCCGGCATCGGCTGGCTCGTCTTCCGTGAGAAGAGCGACCTGGCGGAGGACCTCGTCTTCTACGAGAACTACCTGGGGAAGACGGACGCGACCTTCACCCTCAACTTCTCCACCGGCGCCTCGATGGTGCTCGCCCAGTACTACAACTTCGTCCGCTACGGGCACGCGGGCTACACGTACATCATGCGGGCCATGCAGGAGAACGCCCGGGCGCTCGCCGACCGGCTCAAGGCCGAAGGCAACTTCGAGCTGATCGGCGACGGCGAGGAGCAGCTGCCCCTGGTCGCCTTCAAGCTCGCCGAGGAGCGGGACTTCGACGAGTTCGACATCGCCTGGCAGCTCTCCGCCGAGCGCGGCTGGATGGTGCCCGCCTACACCCTGCCGCCCAACGCCGAAGACGTGAAGGTGCTGCGAGCCCTGGTCAAGCAGACGCTGAGCCGCGAGCAGGTCGACCGCCTCGCCGACGACATCGCGACAGCCTGCGCGACGCTGGAGAAGAAGGGCGGCGCCCACCCCGCCGAGCGCAAGCAGGTCAAGACCGGCACCGGGTACTGAGCCCCTGCTCTAGGCGAGGCGCTTGGCGACTAGGCATTCGGCGACGGCGTCGCGGCGGAAGTCGAAGATCCGTTCGAGGTCGCGGCGGACGAAGAGCCGTTGCGCGAGGGCGCCGAGCGGTCCCAGCGGGATCGAGTAGCGGATGCGGTCGTGGATCACTGTCGCCTCGTCGCCGTCCGGCTCGAACAGGTGGGTGTGCTCCCAGAGCGAGTAGGGGCCCTTGGCCTGGGTGTCGACGAAGCGGGTCGGCGGTTCCCAAGTCTCGATCCGGGTCTGCCAGCGAACCGGTACCCCGTGCAGCCTCAGCTTGTAGTCGAGCAGCGTGCCGGGCTGGAAGACCGGCTTCCCGGGAGTCGTCAACTCGAAGTGGAGCCAGGGCGGGACCAGAGGCTCCAGGTTCTCAGAGTCGCCGTAGAACGCAAACGCCTGCTCGACCGGCACCTCGACCCGCTGGCTGCGCTCGAGCAGGTAGGTGGGCACGGGCTTAGTTTCGCAGCTGGCCGGTCGGGCTACCTTTAGGAGATCGCGGCAAGTGTCCTAATCGCCGGAGCGACCGGTTTCGTCGGCGGCAGGCTGGCCAGGTCGCTGGCGGGCACGGGGGCATCCGTCCGCTGTCTGGTGCGCGACCTCTCGAAGGCCGGCCCGCTCGAAGCGGCGGGCCCGGAGATCCACGTCGGGGACGTAACCGATGCCGAGAGCCTCGCCGGGGCGGCGAACGGCATCGAGATCGCCTACTACCTCGTCCACGCGATGGCCGGCGGCGGCGAGTTCGCCGAGCGCGAGCGGACCGGGGCGCTCAACTTCGCCCGGATGGCCAAGCGCGAAGGCGTCGAGCGGGTCGTCTACCTCGGCGGCCTCGGCGACGAGAGCACCTCGGAGCACCTCGGCAGCCGCCACGAGACGGCGCGGATCCTCGCCGCCGAGGGGCCGCCGCTGACCTACTTCCGCGCGGCGATGGTCGTCGGCGCGGGCAGCGAGTCCTACCGGACCCTGCGCTATCTGGTGAGCCGCCTGCCGGTGATGATCGCGCCCGCCTGGTTGCGCACGGCCACCCAGCCGATCGGCATCGACGCGACGGTCGAGTACCTGCGCCTGGCACCCGAGGTACCCGAGTCCACGGGCCGGGAGGTCCAGATCGGCGGCCCGGACGTGATCTCCTACTCGGAGATGCTGGATCGGATGGCTTCGGCAATGGGAATGCGGCCCCGCCCCAAGCTCCCCGCCCCCTTCATCACCCCGTGGCTCTCGGCGCTCTGGCTCGGCCTGGTGACGCCGGTCGACGTGGACGTGGCCCGCCCGCTCGTCGAGGGCCTGACCACGGCCACCGTCGTCACCGACCCCACGGGCGCGGAGCCGTTCGGGGTCGTGCCGGAGCCGTTCGACGAGGCACTGCGGCGGGCGCTCGCGGAGGAAGGCGAAACGGGCAACGCCTGACCCGGTGCGTGCCCACCGGGTCTTCGCCCCCCCGTTTCGCGCACTTCCTGCCGGGTAGCCCCCACAAGCGGCTGCCGGCCCGAATCTCGGCGGCTTTTCACCGGCCGCAAGCCGGTTCCCGCTTGAGTGAGAAGACCAACCGCCGCAGCCGGCGGAGAGGCGTTCGGGCCGCAGTCGTCGACGAGAGGAGGAGCGATGCCACCGCGCGGAGTCAAGAAAGGCAGCAAACGAGGGCGTCAGTACGAGCACATCAAGGAGAGTGAGAAGAAAGCCGGGCGCTCGAACAAACGCGCCGAGGAGATCGCGGCACGGGCCGTCAACAAGGAAAGGGCGCGCTCGGGCGAATCGAGATCGGCCTCGCGCAGCTCGACCCGCGGCCGCTCGGCCAGCAGCCGCGGCGGCAAGCGGTCAGGCAGCGGCCCGGGCGGGCGGACACGCGAACAGCTCTACAACGACGCCAAGAAGCTCGGCATCGAGGGCCGCTCGAAGATGAGCAAGGACGAACTGCAGCACGCGGTTGCGGGGGCGAGCTAGCCCAGGGCCCGGCAGACGGCGAGGCGCTGGGCGCCGCGGATCGCGTCGGAGACCCGCTTGGAGCCCTGGCCGGGGACGATCTGGGCGCCGGCGACGAAGACGACGGAACGGAGGCCGTTCCCGTTCGCGGCGGCGAAGATGCGGTAGCCGGGGAACGAGCCGGTGTGCCCGAACACCGTCCCGCAGGGAGTCCGGTAGCGAAACAGCGAGAGGCCGCTGGCGTTGGACCCGGGGCCAGGCGGCGAGGACTCCCCAGGCCGGAAGCTGAACTGGGCCTTGCGCACGTCGCCGCCGAAGAGACGCCCGCCGACGTAGCCGCGGATGAAGCGACCGAGGTCGGTCGGGGTCGAGACGATGCCGCCCGAGGCCCAGGCGCCGGCGGGGTTGATCAGCTCGCTGACGTCCTCCGGCGCCCTGCCCGCCCCGACGTCGTAACCGTGCATGAGCGGGCGCGGCATCCGCACCGTGCGCGGCAGGCTCGTCTGGAAGAGGCGTAGCGGCTTGTAGACGAGCTCGGAGAGGAGTTGGCTGTAGGAGTCACCGCTTGCGCGCTCGGCCATCAGCCCGGCGGCGATGTTGTCGGTGTCGGAGTAGTGGTAGCGCGAGCCGGGCGCGAACTCGAGTGGATCGTCGCGGACGAACCCGATCAGGGTGCGCGGCGGGATGTAGGCGCCGGGGTCCTTGGTGAAGCGCTTGATGAACGCTTCGGCGCGTATGTAGTCGGGCACGCCGCCGGTGTGCTGGAGCAGCTCGCTCAGCGTGACCGGACCGGCCAGCGGCAACAGGCCGGGGAGGCCTTGCTCGATCGTTTCGTCGAGGGGCAGTTCCCCGCGGTCGGCCAGGGACAGCGCCACCGCGCCGTTGAAGGCCTTGGCGACGCTGGCGATGCGGAAGTGGCTGTACCGCTGCAGGGGCGCCCCGCTGCGCACGTCCGCGACGCCGGCTCGGAAGAATTCGTCACGACCGGGACGGTGGACCAGCATCAGCGCTCCGGGCGGGCCCTGCCGGTCGTCGACGATCCTCGTCAGGGCGCGTTCGAGCGAGTCCGGGCTGGGCATAACCGCAGCCGTGACCTCACCTGCGACAGCGGCCCCGAGGGCCAGCACGGCCGCAAAGGTCGCCGCCACTCGGCTCGCCATGCTCCCAGCCCTCGACCGCATCCTGGCAACCCTATGGCCTATCCCGGCGTCATCAGCGCAACTGGAACCGAGAGGCCGGCGGAGCGGCGGAGCGTGGCGATGCGGCGGCCGGGCTGAACGGCCGGGCGGACCTCGCCGGCACGATCCCCAAGCCCGGCGACGGTCGAGTCGAGGTCGGGAGCGACGAACGCCAGGCCCCAGAAGAAGGCGGGCCGGTCTCCCCCGGTCCGCTCGATCGCGTCCGCCGGAGCCTGCACGACCTCGAGGATGACGGCGCCGAGGCGGAAGAACGCCTGCCGCGGCGCTCCCGCGGGCGTCGGCTCCTCGCGGATGCGGCGCAGATCGAGACCGTCCCCCTGGAGCGCGGCGACGGTGCGGTCGAGGTCCGAGCTGATCGCGACGACGTGGTCGATCGCGGAGATCCCGTTGGGGTGCGCCGGCAGCTTGCCGGGCGGCGGGCGGTCCGACCGCGCGGTCGGCAAGCCATCCAGCTCGTCGCCCTCGAAGCCGCGCAGCGACCAGCCCGTCAGGCCCTTGCCCGCCTCGGTCCCCGTAAGCCGGATCCGCACGTCCCCGACGACGCAGGTGTCTCCGTCGACCGCGAACCCGAGCGCCACCCAGGACTCCGGCGCGTCGGCGACCGTCAGCTCGTCGACCGTCACCCCCTTGCCGCTCAACCCTTCGGCTGCGGCACGATCCTGATGTAGGGGCGCGGGGACTCCCAGCCGTCCGGGTAGGTCTCCTTGGCTTCGTCGTCGGAGACCGAGCCGGCGATGATCACGTCGTCACCCTGGTTCCACTGCGCCGGCGTCGCGACTTTGTGCTTCGCGGTCAGCTGCAGCGAGTCGACCACGCGCAGGACCTCGTCGAAGTTGCGTCCGGTAGTCATCGGGTAGACGAGGATCAGCTTGACTTTCTTGTCGGGGCCGATGACGAAGACGTTGCGAACCGTCTGGTTGTCGGCGGGCGTGCGGTCCCCGGGGTCGCCGGAGACGTCGGCGGGCAGCATCCCGTAGAGCTTGGAGACGGCGAAGTCGGAGTCGGCGATGATCGGGTAGTTGGGCGCGGTGCCCTGCGTCTCCTCGATGTCGGCGGCCCAGGCCTCGTGCTTGTCGGACGGGTCGACCGAGAGACCGATGATCTTCACGCCCCGCTTGTCGAACTCGGGCTTGATCGAAGCCATGTAGCCCAGCTCGGTCGTGCACACGGGCGTGAAGTCCTTCGGGTGTGAGAACAGCACCGCCCACGAGTCGCCGATCCAGTCGTGGAAGCTGATCGGGCCCTCTGTCGTGTCCGCCTCGAAGTCCGGGGCGACGTCGCCTAGCTTGAGCATCCTGGTTCCTCCGTCGGGTTGGTGGCTGAGGATTCGCTGTAGATGATTGAACATCATCGCCGCCGTCGGCAGCGGGTTCAGGCGACGCGCTCGACGACCGCCTCGCCACCGCGGCCCGGCAGCACCGTGATGCCGCGGAAGCTCACCTTCTCGTCCTTGGTCCGGCTGGCCCGCAGCTGTGTACGCGCGAGGATCCGCTCGATCACGATCTTCATCTCGAGCAGCGCGAAGGACGCCCCGATGCAGCGGCGCACGCCGCCACCGAAGGGGATCCAGGCGTAGGGCTCCGGCGCCCCTTCGAGGAAGCGCTCGGGCCGGAAGGCGAGCGGGTCGGGCGCGTATAGGTCGGGGTCGTTCTGCAGGAGCGAGATCGAGGCCGCCAGCTGCGCGCCGGGCTCGAACAGGTAGCCGCCCAGCTCGCGCGGCTCGGTCGGCGAGCGGAAGACCTCGGTGATCACCGGCCGCACGCGGAGGGTCTCTTTGATCGTGGCGTCCATGTACTCGCTGGACTCGCCCGCCTTCACCTCGGCGGTGAGACGCTCCAGCGCGGCCGGGGTGCGCAGCAGCCGCTCGAACGCCCACCCGATCGAGGTCGCGGTCGTCTCGTGGCCGGCGAGCAGGATCGTGATCAGCTCGTCGCGCAGCTCCTTGTCGGTAAGCGGGTTGCCGTCCTCGTCGCGGGCGGCGAGCAGCAGGCTGAGGATGTCGTCGCGCTCCTCGCGATCGGGAGCGGCCCGGCGCTGGGCGATCTCCTCGTAGAGCATCTCGTCGACCCGGTCGCGGTTGCGGATGAAACGCCCCCACGGGCTGAGCGGGCCGAGGTCCTTCTGCATCACGAGCAGCACCGGGCTGATCGAGGAGAGGCGCGGCAGGCGCCGCTTCAGCTCGGCGACCCGCTCGGGCTCGGAGACGCCGAAGACCGCGCGGATCATCACCTCCAGCGTGATCTCCTGCCCGACCGTGCGCGTGCGGATCGTCTCTCCCGGGCTCCACCGGTCGATCTCGCGATCGGCGATCTGCGCGATCAGCTCGGTGTAGTGGGCGATCGCCTGGCCGTGGAACGCCGGCAGCATCAGCTTCCGCATCCGCATGTGGCGGTCGCCGTCGAGCAGCAGCAGCGAGGCCTGGCCGACGACCGGCTCCATGATCTCCCGCGGCTCGGCGACGTTGTAATCGGCCGGCTTCCACTTGAACATCTGCTCGACCAGCTCGCGGTCGGCGACGTGGAATACCTCACCCGCGATCGAGTCGTTGGAGCGGAAGATCCGGCCGTAGCGCTTGCGCATGCCGGATCGCGCCGCGAGCGGGCGGGCGAGGCCGAGCCAGGACTGCAGCGGGCCCGGGAGCGGAGCGCCGGGGATATCCGAGGCGGGTCGGGCGGGCGAGGCCGGTGACGAGGAGGGACCTGTCTCGGTTGCGATCGGCGCCGGCATCATCCCAGACAGTAACCGTCAGTCCCGTTCGAGGAGCTCGTCGAGCGTGATGCCGCTGATCGCCGACTGCGGCCGTTCCGCGACCACGTCGGAGCCCGGGCGGGCCTGCTCGTCGCGCCGCTTGATCAGCAGCCACTGGGGCTTGTCGCCCGGCCGGGTGCGCTGCAGGGCGAATCCGCCGCTCAGCTTCTCCCCGTGGAGAACGAAGACCGCATGGCCGCGATCGAGCGCCTCCGGCCAGGCGACCCGGCCGCCCTGCTCGTATCGGCCGTGGTCCCAGACGATCACCCCGCCACCGTCGGTCCGACCCTCGAAAGAATTGTGGGAGAGGTCGTGGTCCTCGACCTGCACCGCGAGCCGTTTCACCGCGGGGTCCATCGAAGGGCCCTTGGGGACCGCCCAGGACCGCATCACTCCATCCACCCCCAGGCGTAGGTCGAAGTGACGGGCGGTGGCGGCGTGCTCCTGGACGACGAAGACACCCGCGCTGACGCCGCGAATCGCGAACTGCTCGTGGCCCTCGACCTTCAGCCGCTCGACGGACACCTCGTCGACCTGGGCACCGCGCGGCCCCTTGCGCAGGAAGGAGATCAGGTCCTCCACGGCCCCCTCGGAGCCCTCGGCGTGAACGAGGACGCTCGCGTCATCCGCGTTGCGCACCCACCCCATCACCTGGAGCTGTTGCGCCCGCCGCCGCACGGCGTCGCGATACCCAACGCCCTGAACCCGGCCACGGACCGCCGCCCGCACCGCAACTCCCTCTTTGCCAGCTCGTCGCGCCAGGGGTCAAAGCTACCCCAGCTGTTTCCCCACACGGGGCTGGGGGTAGCCGAGTGACATGGAGGAGCAAGTGCAGCCCCAGGGCGAAACGGCCCTCAAGGCTCACACCCGCATCCTCATCGTCGCGACCGATGAGCTGGCCGGTCCGGAGTTGATCGGCGAGCTTCGCAGTCACATCGGCACACTCGATGCGACCGAGGTGATGGTGATCTCACCGGCGGTGGAGAAGACTGCTTTCCGACATGCCCTCGGTGACGTCGACACCGCTTCGATGGAAGCTGGGCGGCGACTGGAGATCTCTCTGGACGAACTTGGCCGAGCCGGTATCCCGGCTTTGGGCGAGGTCGGCGACAGCGACCCGCTGATCGCCGCCGAAGACGCGTTGCGGCAATTCGTCGCCGACGAGGTGCTGATCGTCGCCCATGCCGACGATCAGGCCCGCTGGTTCGAGGACGGGCTTTTCGAGCGCGCCCAGACCGAGCTTCAGCCCGCCGTGCGCATGGTCACCCTGCGGCACGAGGGCGACGAGCCACCCCACCTTGCCGGCGTCGCGGAATCGGGGGCCGGCCGCGGACCGGAGCCGGGGGCCGAGCACGAACTGGAGCTATCGCCGAACCTGCCGCAGCTGACCCGAGGCGGCCTCGCCGGCATCCTGGTCGCGATCGTCGGAACCATCGTCGCGATCGTGCTCGCCGCCACCGGCCCCGGATCCGACTCGGCCGGCGGCGCGGCGCAGATCCTGATCGCGATGGCCGTCGCCCTGATCAACATGGCCCACGTGGTCGGTCTGATCCTCCTCGAGAGCGTCCACTACCGCGGCGGCTGGCAGCGCTTCTTCAGGAACCTGTCGCTGATCGCCACCCCGCTGGCGATCGCCGCCAACGCGCTGATCACGCTCCTCGGCTGAGCCCTCGTGAGAGGATCTCGCCATGGCCGACACCGGAGACGGACCCGTCTATGCACTCAACTGGTTCGACGTCGCCAATCGCGAGGAGTACATCGCGTACTCCCGGCGCTCAGCCGCCGAGGTAGAGAGCCACGGGGGAAGGGTCGTGGCGCTCGGACGATTCTCTGAGGCGATCCAGGGCGAGGTCGAGCCACGACAGGTCCTGATCCTCGTCGAGTGGAAGAGCAGAACCCACTTCGACGACTACCGCGAAGACCCGGACCTGGCCGACCTCCATCCCCACCGGGAAGCCGGTGGAGGCAACTACGTCTGGCACCTCTTCGACAAGCTTGATGACCTCCGGCCGCTGCTGAAGGGCGTGGAAGGCTGAGCGACTACTGAGAGGCCGAGGGGCGACGTTGCCCCAGCGTGGCGGCGGGTGTACGGTCGGGGTCGACTCCAAATCCGATCGAAGGAGACTCGTCATGGCAACCGCTGAAGTCAAGAATTTCGACTCTCCCGATGAGGTCCGCCCCTTCGAGGGGAAGGGCCAGGCGAAGATGGTGCAGCTTGCCGGTCACGCTGTCGGCAAGGGGACGTTCGAGCCCGGGTGGAAGTGGTCGGAGAACGTGAAGCCGATCGCGGGCACCGACTCCTGCCAGGCGGCCCACTTCGGCTACGTGCTGTCCGGCGCCATGAAGATCTTCATGGACGACGGCTCCGAGTTGGAGGTCGTCGCCGGCGACGTGGTCGCGATCCCGCCGGGCCACGACGCCGAAGTGCCGGGCGACGAGGCATGCGTGATGGTCGACTTCGGTGAGATCGGCGACTACGCCAAACGAGGCTGACGAGTTCGTCGCCACAGGCCAAGCTGTAGTCAGGACCACGTTGAATTACAGACTCGCCTACAGGCTTGGTTTCCACCCCTGGGAGGACCTCGCCGAGCACCCACCCTACGCCGAGAAGCTCATGGAGCTGGTGGCTCGCGACGAGGACGGGCGCAATCCCCCCTTCGGCCCTGCGCTCGACATTGGGACCGGTAGCGCCGTTTGGGGTATTCGACTCGCCGAACGAGGCTGGCAGGTGACCGGCATAGACACCGTCGAGAGGGCACTGAGCCGGGCTCGCGAGCGAGCGGAGGAGGCGGGCGTCGATATGCGCCTGCTCCGAGGCGACGTGACGGCATTGCGGGAGGCGGACATCGGGGCCAGTTTCCGCTTGCTGGTGGACACCGGCACTTTCCACGGCCTGACCGAGCCTCAACGACTGGCGATGGGACGGGAGGTGAGCGCGATCGCCGCTCCAGATGCCACGCTAATCCTCGATTGCTTCGCTCCCCGGCGCAGGGGTCCGCTGCCCCGAGGTGCGAGCAAGGCGGATGTGGAAGGGGCGTTCCCCGGGTGGGAGATCACCGACATTGAGACGGCGGACACTGAACCCGATCCGATTGCCCGGCTCTTCCGGTTCGACGAGTCTTTCTACCGCCTTCGGCCCCAAGGGGCTGTTTGAAATATACCGATATTGATATAGTCCTCCCCATGTTCGGGATACCCCAGGCCATCCGCCGGGCGCGACTGGACGCGAATCTCTCGCAGGTAGACCTGGCCACTCGCGCCGGCACCTCCCAGTCGGCGCTGGCTCGCTACGAGACTGGAGCGGCTCTTCCGACCCTGCCGACGCTGGAGCGGCTTCTAGCGGCATGCGGCAGGCGCCTGGAGATCCAGATGCCCCCCGCGCGGCGTCCCGGCCCTGCCAGCTCGGTGCGAAGCCAACTCGGTCCCCAGGCGGACAAACTCAGGCGCCAACGCCGCCGGCTGCTCGACGCAGCCGAGAAGCACGGCATCGGTCATCTGCGTGCCTTCGGGTCTCTCGCGCGCGGCGAAGCTACGGCCGAAAGCGACGTGGATCTCCTCGTAGACCTCAAGCCAGGCCGCACCCTCCTCGACCTGGCTGCGTTTCGCCGCGAGGCCGGGGAGATCCTCGACCTGCCCGTAGACGTCGCAACCGCCGACATGCTCAAGGACCGCATCCGCGACGAGGTGCTCAGCGAGGCGCTGCCCCTGTGAGCCGAGACGAGAAAGAGCGCCTACGCGACATCCAAGACGCAATCGCCGCGATTCACAGACATCTTGAGCAGGCTGGCGAGACAACCGCCGCCAAGGAAGACCCGCTGCTGCACGACGCCCTGCTGTTCCAGTTCGTCGTGATCGGCGAGGCCGTCAAGAACCTGACTCCCGAGACGCGCGAGGCGGCGCCAAAAATCCCCTGGGTGGATATTGCCGGGCTCCGGGATCTCATCGCCCACGAGTACTTCAGGATCGACATCCACCGCGTGCTCGAGATCGTGGAGCGGGACCTCCCGCCGCTGGAGCAGGCAATCAGTCGTCTGATCGAGACCTAGATGTAGCTGGTCACCGCCATTGTTGGCTCGGAGATCACGCCGAGTTCGCTGAAAGTTTTCAATCAAGTACCAATTCGTTCCGGTAGATTGCCCGGCGTCGCAAACTTGGCGCTAACAGGGAGTATCAGTGGTCAGTAGTCGGCGGGGAGGACTATCGCATGTCGCGCTGGCGGTGGCGATCTCGCTAGCCGCGCTTGGTGGCTCGGCCGGGGCCGCTGACCCGAGCACCGGTCTCAGCGAAGCCGAATCGCGTGCCGCCAACGCCGAGGCGGATATCGCCTCCGCCCAGACAGAGGTCAACGCCGCCCGCGCCCGCCTCGCGACGATCTCCCGTCGCGCCAACCCGGCTGCCGCGGCCGCCCAGAGCAAGCGAACCCAGGCGCGCGATTTGGAAACGAGCCTCCTCGACCGCCAGCGACGGGCAAAAGCACGGATCTCCGAGCTCGAAACAGTCCACAGACAGGAAGTCGACGACCACGACCGGGAAGTCATCTACGGGGTCGGCTTCGGGTTGGCGACGCTTGTTGGTGCCGGGATCGCCCTTGGCTGGGGCTGGTTTCGCGCCTCATCTGCCGTCGCCGCGCTCAGCCGGATCGACCTCGTCCGCGCCCTTGGGCTTTGCCTAGGCGGTGGCCTCCTGCTGATCGTCGTCGGCTCGGTTCTAAGCGAGGCGGAAGGCTTGCCGGGGGCGATGGGCGCCTTGCTTCTCGGCCTGGGATTCGTCCTCCCCACCGCCCTGTTGCTCGGCCGCCACTCGGCTGAGGTTCAACGCGGCCGCGCCAAACCTGCGCTGAAGTGTGGTCGTCTGCCGACTTGGGTGCCACGAGGCGTCGCCGCACTGCTCCTCCTCCTCGCGCTCAGCGGGCTCGGCTCGTCGATCGTCGCCGAGGAGCCCGCGGCATTCTCGACCTCCCCTCAACTTCGGGCAGATAGCACCGCACTCGACAACGGCCCCGGTTCGCGTCGGCTGAAGGAAGCCAAGGCCAAAGCGGACGCGGCGCAGAAGATCGCAGTAAAGCCCCTCTCCCAGCAGCAAGCCGCGCGGGCAGCACTGCGCAGGGTCACCAGAGAATTGCGTGGCGCCAAGGACCGCCTCGTAAGCGCCGAAGCCGATCAACGTCGCTTCGCCCGTCGTCTCGCGGTGCTCGTTGCGCGCGAAGAACGTGAAGCCGCCAAGGCAGCAGCTCGGGCCGAACGCGAAGTCGAAGAACAGGCTGAAGAAGAATCACTCTCGAGCGGATGCGATTCGAACTACTCCGGATGCGTGCCGGTCTACCCACCCGACGTCAACTGTCCCGAAGTCGGCGAAACGGTCACCGTCATCGGTTCCGACCCGCACGGCCTCGATGCCGACGGCGACCTCGTAGGTTGCGAGTGACTCAGCCATGGGGATGAGCTTCAAGGTCGCCCCAGGAGTGCGGATCCGCGCGTCCAGCCGTGGTGTCAGCGCAGGGATCGGACCGCGGGCAGCCCGCGTTCACATCGGATCCCAAGGCGTCGGCGTCTCCAGCGGAGCAGGGCCTGCCTCTACTTACACACGCGTCAGCCGCAGCTCTCGAGGAAAGTCAGTGGCGAGGGCAAAGCCCAGGCCAAGTGGCCCTACCAAGGCAAGCTCTCCCAGCCTATGAATACATGCATTGTCCTAGGAGCAGGGGCGACACTAGGAAACGCCCTTCATTTTCATAAACAACGTTTTCGCCAGCAACGCCCACCGCTGGACACAACATTCTTTGAGACGGTGGACGCGCTAGGCATGACCCCCAGTAAATCAATTAGGCGCTATCTGGAAGAGTTCGTAGGTATCGATCCGACTCCGACAACGCTTCGGGAGTTTCGGATGGAGGAGATTTTCAAGGACGTCTCCTACGATCTTCGAGAGACGCCGGAAAGTTCCATTGCACTCAATGCATACATCGACCTGGTCGACCTATACCTTAGCGTTCTTCGTTCGACCACAAATTGGCTATGCGGCCCAAAAAGGAATGGTGCTCCAATAGGTCGTCTTCTTGATGCCGCAGCAAATCAGTCTGAGTCTCTTACGGTTATTACGTTCAACCATGATCTGGTGATTGAGAACGAGATAGAACGCAGAGCCCGCCTTCGCAAGAGATGGTGCCTAGACCAGGGGTATGGTTCGATTTCGGCAGATTTCAATCTCCTGGTTCCACTAAACGAAGACCCTGTTTTCCGACTACACGAAGACGGCGAGTGTGATCATGCGAACCCCATTTCCATACTCAAGCTCCACGGATCTCTTAACTGGGTTGTCAAGCTCAGCTCAAAACGACCGACTGCAAACTTTTTGAAGACAGGTGGCGGCAAAGGCAAACTACATTTGGTCTCAAGAAGTCAGATCGAGGGAAGAGAATTCTTTCGCCGGGCACCCAAAGGATCTGGTCGGTTGCGATGGGATCTTTGGCCAGTGGTTGTACCCCCTGTGTACGCCAAGCAATCCATGCGCGCAAAAGCATTGGAGCAGACTTGGAGCGATGCACGCAAAGCCATCCGTGCCGCTGATCGAATCGTCTTCTTTGGGTATTCCTTGCCGGAATTGGATGTAGAGGCAGAGAAGCTCATGGAACGAGGGCTCCTGCGAAATTCGACTCTGAAGTGGCTAGACGTTATTAACCCCGCCGCACCATCGGCAGGTCGATTCGCAGATATCTCTCCGGCCCTCCCGATTCGCTGGTATCCGACGCTTGCGAAGTTTTTCGCCGCCGACGATTTCACCCTGGCCCGATCTAGCCGTAACTGATCTTGTGCCCGGCCCATAGAGGGCAAGCCCAGACAACGCGAATCCAAAGCAATCCACTGCAAATTGCTTGATTGAGGCACTCATTTAACTGAGTGCCTCACGTCATCGGCAATTAGAAGGGTCAATGGATAACGAAACCCCGCTTTGCATAGATTCGTAAAGGGTGGACGACCGGATTCGAACCGGCGACCGCCTGGACCACAACCAGGAGCTCTACCAGCTGAGCTACGTCCACCGCGTGGCTTCAATCTAGCGGGCTGGGGGACGAGGCGGCGGGGCTAGGTGGCGCGGTGGTTTGCCTCGACCAGGGCTGCGAGGGCTCTTAGGCCGGGGGCCGTGCGGGCAACGAGGTCGGGCTCCGCCGCTTCGGCCTGCTCGGGAAGGGCGGCGGCGCCGTCGTCGCCCAAGGCTCCATGGGCCTCGCGAACCATCTCGGGAACGGCCAGCCAGGCCTCCAGCAGGGCAAAGTCGGCCTCGGGGTGGAAGAGGACTCCCCAGGCGTTGCCCTTGCGGAAGGCTTGGACCTCGGTCTTTGCAGAGAGGGCCAGGTGTTGGGCGCCGTCGGGCAGGTCGAAGACGTCGCCGTGCCAGTGCAGGACGGTCGTGCTCGGGGCGAGGGCGCCGAGGATCGGGTCCTCGAGGTCCAAGATCTCGACTGGGGCGAAGCCGAGCTCCGGCCTCTCCCCCGGTCTCACCTCGGCCCCGAGCGCTCGGGCCAGCAGCTGGGCTCCCAGGCAGATGCCGAGCAGCGGCATCTCGCGGCGCAGCGCCTCGGCGAGCCACTCGCGCTCGATCGCCAGCTCTGGATGGCGGTCGGTTTCGTCGACGTTCATCGGACCGCCCATGACGACGGCGCCGGCCACCTCGTCGTGGTCGGGCAACGCCTGGCCGGCAAGCGGTTTGACCGTGCGCTCGGCGAGCGAGCCGCAGGCATCGAGGATGCGGTGCGGACCCTCCCAGGGGACGTGCTGAATCACCAGCAGGGTTGGACGGTCGTCCAGGCTCATCGGGCCTCAGGCTAGCCGCGCTACGGTTGGGGCGATGGCCAAGCGACGCGGGATTGCGATCTTCCGGCCGAGCTCAACGGCCACCGTCGTCGGCGCGCACGCTCGCGGGGCGATGGCGGTCGGCGCCCTCGCCGTGGGCGCCGCGGCCGTGGGCGGTTTCGCGATCGGGCGGCTCAGCGTGGGGCGTCTGGCGGTCGGCCGGGCCGCGGTGGGAAAGCTGAAGGTCGAGGAGCTGGAGATCGGCCGCCTCCACATCCGCGACGATGCCGGCAGCGGGACGTAACCGACATTGACCACACGTGGGGTGGGTCAAAGTCGGGTGCGCGGGCTCGCGGCCGTGGTGATCGTTGCAGTGGCAGCCGCCGCGCTCCTGGGGGCCAGCCGGGGCGCCGCCATCGGCCCCTACCGTGACCTCGGCGCCTGCTCGGTCTTCCCCGACCCGCCCGCCGGTCTCCCGGCCAACGCCCCCTCCCTCCCCAACCAGGCCGCCTGGAACCAGGACGTCTCCAAGGCTCCCGTCGCCCCCGGCTCGGCCGCGACGATCGCCTACGTCAACGCCCAAGGCGGCGACCTCCTCCATCCCGACTTCGGCTCGCCGCGCGCCTACGGCTTCCCCTACGCGGTCATCGGCGCCGGCCAGCGCAAGCTGCCGGTCCGCTACACCGCCTACGGCGAGGAGAGCGACCCCGGGCCGTTCCCGGTCCCCGGCGGCGCGCCGGTCGAGGGCGGCAGGCGCAGCGACGGCGACCGGCACGTGCTCGTCGTCGACCGCTCGCGCTGCGTGCTCTACGAGCTCTACCGCGCCTTCTTCAAGCGGAGCGGCTCCCCGCACTGGAACGCGGACTCGGGAGCGCGTTGGGACCTGCGTTCGACCGCGGGCCGCCCCGACTCCTGGACCTCGGCCGACGCCGCGGGCTTGCCGATCTTCCCCGGGCTCGTCCGCTACGACGAGGTCGCGGCCGGCGACCTCGACCACGCGATCCGGGTCACCTTCGAGAGCACGCGCGACGCCTGGGTCCACCCCGCCTCGCACTGCGCCGGCGACACCTCCGACCCGCGCGCGCCGGCGATGGGCACGCGCCTGCGGCTGAAGGCCGGCTACGGCCTCGGCGGCTTCAGCGGCGGCGCCCGGGTCATCGCCGAGGCGCTGAAGCGCTACGGGATGATCGTCGCCGACAACGGCTCCAACTGGTTCTTCAGCGGCACCAGCGACCGGCGCTGGGACGACGAGAACCTGAACCAGCTGAAGCGCATTCCTGGCAGCGCTTTCCAGGTCGTCGAGAGCGCCGCCCGGCCGCACGTCTGCTGAAGGGCGCTGAGCCCTACGCGTTCAGCTGCACGTGGTGAAAGTCCGCCCGCAGGCGCGCGCGCAGCTCGGCCGCCGCCTCACCGGCGTCTTCGGCGCCACCGCTGACCAGCACCACCTCGGTCGCCGGATAGCTCTGCAGCTGGTCCTCGACTGCCTGCACGACGTCCTCGTCCCCCACCCGCGCTTCGGCCCTCACGCCGGCCTTGGCCAGCGCAGCCAGCGTCACCACGAGCCGCTGCTGGGCCTGATGCCTCGCGCCCTCGACGTCCGAGGCCCAGCGGTCCATGAAGCCGATGCGCGCGGGCACCAGGACCCGCACCTCGCCGCCGTCGGGCGGCTCGTCGATCCCCGCCGTGCGCACGATCCGCGCCACGTCGGCCGGTGCCTCCACGGCGTCGGCAGCGACGATCAGCACGCGGTGCCCGCCCTCCTCGCCCCCGGACCCGATCGGTCCCCGAGGCCGCTGTCGCGCCGCCACCACCAGCAGCGCCAGCACAGCAAGGGCGCCGACCGCGACTCCGAGGGCCGGGCCGGCCAGAAGGAACCCCGCGACGATCGGCACGACGAGGGCGGCGACGATCAGCGGCAGCTTCCAGGGCGCCATCGAACCAGCTTGGCAGGCCGCGTCGGGGCGCGGTCTCCGCGAGGGAGGTCCGCGCCCAGCCGCACGCGACCTACGCCCTGCGCGCGCCCAGCCTTGGAAGCAGCAGCATCGCGAGCCCGACAAGGATCACGATGATTCCGAGCACGTAGTGGACGAGGATCGCCAGGACGATCCCGATGATGATCAACAGAATTGATAGCTCCATGCCGCACGGCTACCCGCCGGAGAACGACGACAAACCAGTGCAGGTTGCCGCTCGGAAGAGCTAGCCGCGGGTGCCGCCGCCGCTGCCGTCGGGCGACCAGCCCGGGCCACGGAAGATGTAGTTGAGCTTGTGGCGCCAGCTCCTCGCGGCGCGCACGTCGCGCGCGATGTCGACGAACTCGTGGAAGGCGACCTTGGTCGGTCGGAAGGTGCGGATGTTCCTGGTCAGCCCATACTTCGGCCGCACCGTCTCGCCCTGGAAGGTGCCGAACATCCTGTCCCAGATGATCAGGATGCCGCCGTAGTTGCGGTCCAGGTAGACCTCGTTGGCGCCGTGGTGCACGCGATGGTGTGAGGGCGTGTTGAAGAAGAACTCGATCGGTGCCGGCAGTCTCTTCACTCGCTCGGTGTGAATCCAGAACTGGTAGATCAGGCTGATCGCCAGCTGGGTGAGGATCATCCACGGCGCGAAGCCGACCAGCGCCAGCGGCGCCCAGAAGGGCAACGCCGTCATCGGCGTCCAGGTCTGACGCAGCGCGGTCGAGAGGTTGTAGTGCTGGGAGGAGTGGTGGACGACGTGACTCGCCCAGAAGACCCGGACCTCGTGGTGGACGCGGTGGAACCAGTAGTAGGCGAGGTCGTCGGCGAAGAAGAGCAGGACGTAGGTCCACCACGCGTCGGCCGGCATCCGCAGCGGCGTCAGCTCGTAGAGCCCCGCGTAGGCGATCAGGACGACGAATTTCCAGACCGCGTTGATGACGACGTTGCCGCCGCCCATGGTCAGGCTCGTGCGGGTGTCCTTGGACTCGTAGCCGACGAGGTCGTCGTCGTCGCGCAGGTACTTGAAGGAGAGGAGCTCGGCGACGAGCAGCACCACGAACGCCGGTATCGCGTAATAGAGAACCTCGGCCACGGGTCAAATTTAGCGGGCGCCACCGGCTAAATCGCCAGCTGGCCGTCCGCCAGGCGCCGCGAGACGAGGGCGGCCACCTCCTCGGGTTCCTCGCCGTCCAGCTCGATCGCGTTCCGCTCGTACTCGCCGAGGTCGGCGAAGCTGCGCCACAGCTGCTCGACGTGGCCCGCTTCCAGCGGCACCCCTTCACGACTTTGCACCCGAGCGACGCAGGTCGAGGCCGGCGCACGGAGCACTGCGCAAGCAACGCTGTGCCCGGCATCCCGAAGCGAATCGGCAAGCGGCTCGAGGAACCAGCCGGGGATCAAGATCCCGTCGACGATCGTCTCGTACCCCGCCGCCGCGTAGTCGGCCGCCGCCTGGGCGACGATGCCCATCACCACGCTGTTTTGCTCGTGGGACTCCGGCTTCCAGGGCTCGACGTAGCCCGAGCGGACGAAGCGAAAGAAGACATCCGATTCGAGATGGACGGCGCGAGGCGAGCGCGAGGCGAGGATCCCGGCGACGGTCGTCTTCCCGACTCCGGGCGGCCCGGTGAGGACGAGGACCGGCACGCCAGCAGCGTAGCGGCCTTGGCAGCGGTCTACTGTTCAAGAGCCAGTTCGTCGACGAGTATCTCTGCGAGAGGAGGATCGCAATGAACATGCCACCGATCGTCTCGCCCCAGGAGTGGAAAGCGGCCCACCAGGAGCTGCTTGTGAAGGAGAAGGAGCTCACCCGAGCCCGGGACGCGCTTGCGGCCGAGCGCCGCCGGATGCCGAGGATGGCCGTGGAGAAGGACTACCGCTTCGAGGGCCCGGACGGCCCCGTGACCCTGCTCGACCTCTTCGACGGGCGCCGCCAGTTGATCGTCTACCGCTTCTTCTTCGAGCCCGGCGTGAAGGGCTGGCCGGAGCGCGGCTGCGGAGGCTGCTCCTTCCTCGCCGATCAGGTCGCCCACCTCGCCCACCTGAATGCCCGCGACACCACGCTCGCGTTCGCCTCGCGCGCGCCGCAGCCGGACATCGAGCGCTGGAAGGCGAGGATGGGCTGGGAGATCCCCTGGTACACGATCACCGACGACTTCGACGCCGACTTCGGCGTCGACGAGTGGCACGGGACCAACGCCTTCTTCCGCGACGGCGAGCGAATCTTCCGCACCTACTTCGTCGACAGCCGTGGCGACGAAGCGATGGGCAGCACCTGGAGCTACCTCGACATCACCGCGCTCGGGCGCCAGGAGGAATGGGAGGACTCACCCGAGGGCTATCCGCAGACGCCGCCCTACCAGTGGTGGAACCTGCACGACGAGTACGGCGAGGCCTGATCGCTGGGCCCGAACGCCTGCGCGAGCGTACGCAATGGCCAGCTGATCTACTCGGCAATTGCCTCTCTCGACGGCTACACAGCGGACGAGGAGGGCAAATTCGACTGGGCCGAGCCCGACGAAGAGGTGCACGCGTTCGTCAACGACTTGGAGCGGTCCGTCGGCACCTACCTCTTCGGGCGGCGGATGTACTTAAAGGGGCAGCTCGACGACCAGCAGCACGAACGCCGGAATCGCGTAATAGAGAACCTCGGCCCCGGTCAAATCTAGCGGGTGTCGCCTCGTGTTGTAGCAACCTCCTATTTAAAACTGTATTCGTACCTTGCTACAACCGTTTGCGTCCAATATGGTGGCGGCTATCGGGGGGCGGGCGCGCACAGAGAATCGCTTGACGCGCGTTGATCGCGCTCTTCTCGCTGGCCTCGTAACACTCAGCCTCACCTTGGCTTGGCCGGCTGGGCCGTCTTCTGCGGGTGCCAAGCTCACGGCACGCGGATCCGCTCCGCAGGGCCCACAGATCCTTCGCGCGCAATCCTCGGCAGGCCGAGCCAACAGCTACGAATCACTGCCGCCACTCCCGAGCGAAGAAGTCGCGCCGTATTCGAAGCATCCAGCCGAGACCCGTCCATACGCCGTATGCCCACCGCCAACCACGTTGCGCGCGAGCTGCATGGCGGCGGTCATCCCAACCGAAGCGGGTGAACCTGTCATCGGCCCCAGCCTGGAAGGCAGCGGGAAAAACGGTGGCTTCTCGCCCACAGATCTCCGTTCCGCCTACTCCCTTCCCGGCTCGGGCGGGGCTGGGCTGACCATTGCGATCACCATCGCCTATGACAATCCAAACGCTGAGTCGGACCTCGCCGTCTACCGCAGCCAATACGGCCTGCCACCGTGCACCACGGCCAACGGCTGCTTCCGCAAGGTCAACCAGAGAGGCGAAGAAGCCAAATATCCCGCACCAAATGCGGAATGGGGGCTAGAGACTTCACTGGACCTCGACATGGTTTCGGCGGCCTGCCCCAAATGCAACATCCTTCTCGTCGAGGCCGACAGCAACTATCTCGACGACCTAGGCGCTGCCGTGAACAAGGCTGCAGAGATGGGCGCCAGCGTGATCAGCAACAGCTGGGCAACCCAAGAGTTCCTCGGCGAGACAGCCGAAAACCACTATTTCCACCACCCCGGCATCCCCGTCCTCTTCGCGTCGGGCGACTGGGGCTACGGTGTCTACTATCCCGCGGCGTCTCCCGACGCGATCGCCGTCGGGGGAACCAGCCTGCAGAAATCCGGCAACTCCCGTGGCTGGTCGGAGACCGCATGGTCTGGTGCCGGCAGCGGTTGCAGCGCATACGAGAAAAAGCCGGACTGGCAGCAGGACGGCGGCTGTGCCCAGCGCACTGTCGCTGACGTCTCGGCCGTTGCCAACCCGGAGACGCCGGTATCGGTGTACGACAGCTATAAACAGGCTGGCTGGGTGCTGCTCGGCGGAACCAGCGTCGCGACGCCGCTGGTCGCCGGCATCGAGGCCCTCTCCTCGAGTGCCTTCCGCGCCGCCGGCCCCAGCGGCTTCTCGCGAGCGGGCAACAGCGGCGGCCTCTTCGATGTCACCCAAGGCGAAAACGGTCCCTGCGCAATCGAAAGCACAAGTGGGTTCGAAGCCACCTACTTGTGCCAGGCAGATGCCGGGTACGACGGCCCAACCGGGTGGGGCACCCCCGACGGGCCGCAGTCGCTTCCCATTGCCATCACCGAATCGGCGATCGTCGAATCGACCGCAAAGGCAACACTTCGCGGTTCCGTCAACCCGGGAGGACTGCCGACCGCGTACCGCTTCGAATACGGCGAAACCACTGCCTACGGCAATAGCGTCCCCATCCCCGACGCAAGCGTTGGGGATGGATCCGAGTACGTCGCGGTGGAGCAGACAATCGAGGGGCTCAAAGGTCAGATGCCCTATCACTACCGAATCGTCGCCAGCAACTCCAAAGAAACCTTCGTCGGCGTCGATCGCACTTTCGGCACTACCCCGCCACACGCCAAAACCGGAACGGCGGATGAAATCCGCGCTTCGAGCGCGAGCTTGCATGCCACGGTCGACCCCGAAGGACTCGACTCGACGTATTACTTCGAATATGGGCCTACCCCCTCCTATGGGTTCAAGGCACCGGTGAAGGCTGGGACGCTGGCGGCTTCCACCGAAGACATTGCAGTGAGCACTGCACTCGGCGGACTCGATGGGGGCACCACCTACTACTACCGAGTTGTCGCGCGCAACTCGGCGGGTACCTCCTACGGCGCACCTAGCTCGTTTCTCACCAAACCGCCGGAGTGGACCGTCGCCTACATGCCTCAGCCGTCCAACTCGGGCAGCGGCTACCGTCCCTACGGCGTCTCCTGTATGCAGGCCAATAGGTGCATTTCCGTGGGCGAAAACTGGAGCCTGGCGGTACACACGAAAGTCACCCTGGCCGAGATCTGGAACGGCAACTCGTGGTCAGCGATGACAACTCCCAACCCGTCTGGCCTCAACGAAGGCTGGAAACACGAATGGTACGCTCTGCTGCGCGGAGTGTCGTGCACCCCGAACGACGACTGCATCGCCGTCGGCCGCTACAGGGACCCCGGAGAAAAGGTGAAGCCGCTAGCCGAGCACTGGGACGGCAGCACATGGACGATTGAGCCTACGCCGGTCCCGGCCGGCGCCTTGGACGCCAGGCTGGAAAGCGTCTCTTGCACTTCGGGCGTGAATTGCGTGGCCGTGGGCAGCCTCAAGAACGGATCGGGCGTCGAAGAACCGCTCGTTGAGCGCTGGGACGGCAGCACATGGACGATTGAGCCTACGCCGGTCCCGGCCGGCGCCTCCGCAAGCAGGCTCTTGGGCGTCGCCTGTCCCTCTTCGACGACCTGTGTCGCGGTCGGCTCCTACCAGAGCGGAAGCGCCGAAAAGACGCTGGCAGTGGGCCTGAGCAAAGGGCAATGGACGATTCAGTCGACACCAAACCCCGGTACCCGCTCCGAGGCCAGCTTGAGGGAGGTCTCGTGCAGCTCCCCATCCCTCTGCACCGCCGTCGGATACTTCAGGGGCGGCTCGACCCTGGTGACGCTGGCCGAGCGATGGAACGGGACGCAATGGGTCGCGCAATCGACCCCGACTCCAGAAGGGGAGGGAACCCTGGGCGGGGTTTCCTGCGCTGCGGGCACTTCCTGCACGGCGGCCGGCACCTACTACAGCTCGCTCTCGAGCAAACACGGGTGGCAACCCTTGATCGAGCGCTGGGAAGGAGCGGGGTGGTCCGTTCCGGAAATCACGACCCCATCCGCACCCGCTGGCTGGTGGCATGAAACTTATTTCGAGGCGATTTCGTGCCCGCAAGCCAAAGCCTGCATGGCGGTTGCCAGTTCTCTGGGTGCTCCGAATGGAGAGCTCTCCTCATACCGCGCCCTCTCCGAGCACGAGTCTGCGCCGCTTCTCGGGGCCTTCTCCTTCGGTCCCGACATCCCCCATGCGGGCGAACACGTCGGCTTCAATGGCTCAGCCTCCACCGCTCCTGGGCACACGATCGAACGCTACGAATGGGACTTCGGCGATGGTAGTCACGGGTCGGGCATCAAACCGACACACGTCTACGTTCAGCCAGGGGACTACACCGTGACACTCACGATTGCCGACGACGAAGGGAGAACTGCGGAAATCTCTCATCTGGTCACCGTAGCCGCGTCGCTCCTGATGAAGTTCCCGCTCAGCGTCACCACGGAAGGCGCCGGCTCTGGCACGGTGACCAGCTCCCCCGGCCTGATCAGCTGCGACCCCTTCTGCTCAGACGAATTCGATGAGGGAGCCGAAGTTACGCTCACGGCCACCCCGGCCCCCGGTTCGCTCTTCACGAGCTGGAAGCACTGTGATGCTGGTGGCGTCAACGGTCGTCAGTGCACGGTCACGATGGACAAAGCCAAGGCAGTCCAGGCGGTCTTCGCGACCACCTATGCGCTGACCCTCACCAAGGCCGGGAGCCCGGGCCTGGGCTCGGTCAGAACCAGGCCGGGAGGTCTCCTCTGCGCGGCGGGCTGCCGAGCGGCCTCAGCCGATTTCCTAGCCGGCGCCAAAGTCATGCTCGAACAAACCCCAGCCAAGCACTTCGAGTTCGTCGAATGGCTGGGCGACTGCACTGGCGTGGCAACGTGCGAGCTGACGATGGGTGAACCACATTCCGTCGAAGCTCTCTTTACCGAAATCCCGCTACTCGATCTCGAGCTAACGAAGACAGGCGGCGGACAGGGAAGCGTGAGAAGCAAGCCGGCCGGGGTCGCCTGCGCATACTTCTGCAACTCTTCGGTGGCCGCCTTCCACGAAGGCGAGGAAGTCACGCTTACCGCAACGCCGGGCGCAGGCTCGACCTTCACCGGCTGGTCTGGCGGCGGCTGCACGGGAACCGGAACCTGCACGGTGACGATGGATGAGGCGACAGAAGTCCAGGCGGGCTTCGAATAGAAGCACCCCCGGCTGGATTCGAACCAGCGACCATCGGCTTAGAAGGCCGGTGCTCTGTCCACTGAGCTACGGGGGCTAGTGCGCCTAGATTAGGCCCTGGCAAGCGGTTTCGCGTAGGATCGGCGGGCTATGCCGAGCATCGATGCAGGGGGCACGGAGCTTCACTACCTCCGCTCCGGGGAGGGTGAGCCGCTGCTGCTGATCCAGGGGATGAGCGCCACGCACGTGGCCTGGGGCCACTCCTTCCTCGCCGAGCTCGAGCCGAGCTTCGAGTGCATCGTCTTCGACAACCGCGGCATGGGGCTCTCCGGCCGCGCCGAGCTTCCCTTCGCCATCGCCGACATGGCCGCCGACACGGCCGCCCTGCTCGACGCGCTCGAACTGGAGACCGCGCACGTGGTCGGGATCTCGATGGGCGGCATGATCGCCCAGGAGCTGGCCCTCGCCCACCCCGAGCGCATCCGCACGCTGACCATCGGCTGCAGCTACTGCGGCGGCCCGGAGGGAACGCTGATGGCGCCCGAGGACCTGCAGATGCTCGGCAGCGCCTACGCCTCCGGCGAGCCCGAGCAGGTCTTCCGGGCGATGTGGGAGATCAACCTCTCCCCCGGCTTCCGCGAGGACGACTCGCGCTTCGCCGCCTTCACCGAGATGGGCTCGCAGCTTCCCGCTCCCCAGCCGGTCGTCCTGCAGCAGATGCGCGCCTGCGGTGCCCACGACACCCACGAGCGCCTCGGCCAGATCTCGCTCCCCACCCTGGTCATCCACGGCGACGCCGACCGGCTGCTGGGGTACAGCAACGGCCGCGAGATCGCCGACGCGATCGCCGACGCCCGCCTCGAGACGCTCGAGGGCGCCGGCCACATGTTCTGGTGGGAACTGCCGCAGCGCTCCGCGGAGCTGATCCGCGAACACGCCCTGGCGCCGGTCTGAGCGGCGCCGGAACCGGAGCGCCTCAGCCCGAACCGAGCCCGGCACACCCGCCCGGGTCGAGCTTGCCGTTGACCTTGAAGACGAAGTCGGGCTGCGGCGTCACCTCGGGCTCGGCGACGACCTCTTCCAGCGCCGGGTCGGTCTTCACCCAGGCATAGATCGGGTACCAGTAGGGCGAGTCGGCCGCGTCCTGGGTGTTCTGGCTGAGGATCAGGTAGTCGTAGTCGCCGGCGTTGATCTCGCGGCGGAACTCGCGGCAGGTGGTCGCCAAGCGATAGGTCCCGTCCGGGCCCTCCACGCCGATGTACTGGACGTAGTTGTCGAGGTCGCGCCCGTAGAAGCCGTACTGGCCGAAGAAGATCTCCCCCGAGCCGGCGATCCCGATCCGCTTGTCCTCCAGGCCGTGGGCGAGCGAATACGCTTCGCGCGGCCCGCCTTCCTGGAGGAAGGGCAGGACCCGGGTGTAGTGCTGCTTGTAGTACTGGACCTCCTGGGCACGACCGAGGACGACGGCGAGGAGGACGATCCCGGCCGCGACGAGCGCGATCGCCCCCCGCCCCACGCCTCGCCGCGAGCGCGACATCGCCAGCGCCGCCGGCACCCAGACCAGGGCCAGGGTGAGGAAGACGGTGGCGACGATGTAGCCCGGGTACCAGCGCGGCGTGATCAGCACCGTGATCGCGTAGACCCCGGTGAGGAAGAGCAGCGTCTGCCAGGCGCGGCTGTCGGGCGCGCGCAGTGGCCGCGCGATCGGCAGCAGGGTGAGGGCGAGGAGCAGGCCGGGCATCAGGTAGCGGGTGTTGGTGAAGAACCCGGTCGGCGAGCCCTCCTGGCCGGCGGCGGTCAGCGGCGTGACGATGTAAACCGCGGCCGTGAGCAGCGAGGCGGCGGCCAGCACCCGCAGGATCTTGTTGCGCGAGCGGACCGCGATGTAGACGGCCGCCGCCACGGCGACGATCAGGATCAGCGGCCAGAGCGGCCCGAGCGCGTTGTCGAGCTGGGGGAAGAACCACTTGCGGTAGATCGTCGGCTCGGTCAGGTAGTCGGCCACCGCGAAGCGCGGCCGTGGGTCGAGCGGCATCTGGTCGGGACGGGGCAAGTTGAGTGGCCCCCAGCTCGACAACGCGGGGATCGGGTTGCCGCCGGTGTGAATCGCCGCCCGCACATACCAGTAGCCGCCGACGAGGAAGGCGGGGATGCCGATTGCCGCCGCGGTCATCAGCCTGCGCCCGGCGCCGCTGACGACGACCATCCCCACCGCGATCGCGCCGACCGGCGCCAGCAGCGGAAGCTTGACCGAGATCGCGATCCCGGCGGCGATCCCGGCGACGATCAGCGGCCCCTTGTCGAGCAGCGGCGCGTCGCGCTCCGGCGCGTCCTGCACCGCCCCTGCATCCGGTGCACGGCGCTGGTGCCCGTTGATCAGAAAAGCGGCGAAGGCGAGCAGGAAGGCGAGCCCCATGATGTCGTTGCGCCCCTCGCCCGGCTGGGTCTCGATCATCACCCCGGCCGAGAAGACCAGCGCCGCGGCGACCAGGGTCGCCGGCCCGACCTTGTACGGCCGCCCCACGCACCAGGCGGCGAGCAGCGCGATCGAGAGCCAGATCATGTTGATCAGCGGCGAGAGCCAGTCGGTCTTGAAGAGGACGATCCCGCCGGCGTGGATCAGCTCCGAGCTGCCCGGGTAAAACCAGGCGGCGAGCCGCAGGGGGTCGGTGAAGTGGAGGTGGACGATCGAGCCGTCCTGCGCGATCCTCCCCGAGAAGGGCATGTGGTACCAGGTCGTGTCGCCGCCGAACATGCCGTAGTCGAGGCTCTGCATCGAGGGGAAGGTCCACTCGGCGACGACCCAGGAGGCGACCCCGAGCGCGATCAGAAGGGCCATCGTCTGCACCTGTGGCGCCGACACCTCGCGGCGCTCGGCGGGCGACATCCACCAGCCCAGCAGCGCCGCGCCGAGGCCGATGCCGATGCAGCCGACGATCGTCCAGCCGAGGGTGAGGATGCTCAGCGTCCCCAGCAGCTGCAGCGCCGCGATCAGCAGGGCCGTGGCGATCGTCGCGTCCGCCAGGCGGGCGAGGGTGCCGGAGAATTCGGGCGCGATCCAGCGGCGCAGCCAGTAGCCGCCGAGGGCGAGCGCGCTGACGATGCCGATCGTGGCCATGCAGCCGACGATGTAGGAGCCGAAGGAGGGGGTCACCGGCGCGGGATGCTATTGGCAGCGCCGGGCGGGCAGGGGTGCGCTGGTCCTCCTAGGGGGAGGCGACCGGGATGCGGCAGGAGATCCCGGTGCCGGCCAGACCGCAGTAGCCGTTCGGCACCTTGTGCAGGTACTGCTGGTGGTAGTCCTCGGCGTAGTAGAAGGGCGCCGCTGGCTCGACCTCGGTCGTCACCGGATCGTGGCCCGCCGCCCGCAGCGCCTCGTCGTAGACGCGCCTGGCCATCTCGGCCGTCGTCTTCTGGGCATCGCTCGTGAAGTAGATCCCCGAGCGGTACTGGGTGCCGACGTCGTTGCCCTGGCGCATGCCCTGGGTCGGGTCGTGCTCCTCGAAGAAGACCTTCAGCAAGTCCGCGTAGGAGACCTTGGCCGGGTCGAAGGCGACCATGACCGCCTCCGCATGACCGGTCATGCCGCTGCAGACCTCCTCGTAGGTCGGGTTCGGCGTGGTCCCGTTCATGTAGCCGACGGCAGTCACGTAGACGTCATCGATTCCCCAGAAAAGCTGCTCCGCGCCCCAGAAACAGCCGAGCGCGAAGTAGGCCGTCTCGATTCCATCCGGGAACGGCGGCTTCAAAGAAGTCCCCAGCACGGCGTGGTGCATCGTCATCAGCTTGCCAAGTCGGTTCATCGCTCGCGTTCCAGCCTAGCGCCGAGGTAACGTTGGCCCATCGGCTGCTTCGTCGTCCTCTTCGCCCTGATCTCGCCGCGACTGGCGCTGTTCGTGCTCTGGCTGTTCAGCGACATGCTCGACCGGGCCTTCGAGAGCTGGTTCGTGCCTTTCCTCGGCTTCTTCCTGTTGCCCTGGACGACCCTCGCCTACGCGGTGATGTGGAGCTCGTCCAACGGGGTCGTCGGCTTCGAGTGGTTCATCGTCGCCCTCGCCTTCCTCTTCGACCTCGGCTCCTACGCGCAGAGCGGCCGGGGCCGCAAGGCGAGGGCGTAGGCACTCAATCGGATCGCGCCGCCCGCGGGCGGCTATGCGCCGGCGTCGACCGGGTAGGCGAGCTTGATGTGGGCCTTGCCGAGCACGATGAACCCGCGCCGGGTCACCTCGCCGGTGGCAGTGGTGGTGATCTCCACGTCGGTGAGCGGGATGAACCCGATCTCGTCGCGGTTGAGCGCATCCGAGAGGCGACTCGCATAGCCATCGCGGGGCAGGGTGACGTCACCCGCGATCAGGTGCCGGTCGGTTTCGAACATCGCCCGTTCCCTGCGCTGCTCGACCTGGGGAATCTGCATCATCTGCACGCCACCATCGACACAAGCTCGCGGTCGCTGGAGGGAACAAACGTCCGATCTACATAACCCAGCACCCGGTCGGGCCCCACCGGGACCGGGAATCACCGGGCAGCCCGATGGTGCAATCGGAAATTTTAGTGAGATATCCGTAGTGCTCTGGTAATTCCGTTAGATAGGAGCTCGAATGGCCACAGACAGTGCAGCCGCCGCGTGGGGTCGCTACCGCGAAGCCATCGTCGAGATGTATGGACGCTCGTCGAGGGCATCATCCTCGAGCCTCCGGCTGCGCTGGGCGAGGTGCCTGATGACAATGCGATCGAGGCTGCCCTGATTGCGTCAAACGCACTCGGCGAGGCCTTGGCAGGCGAGCTGCGAAGCGACGATTCCGACCGCTGCGAGTTCGCTGTGATGCGACTGCTGGGGCTGCAACGGTCGACCTGAGCATCGCGCACGACATGGCGCACGAATCGCGTGGCTGATCCGCCGAACGCGCGGCTGGCTCTTTGCCGCCGCCCCACCGTGGAGCGCGATAGCCGTCGCATCCGGCTCCCTCATCGCAACCGGGGCCGTCATCGTCATTGGCGACGACTACCTCGACTGGCCGCGATCCGAGAGGTTCCCTCGGTTGTCACTGATTCGAGGCGTAACGCCGATCGTGCAGGAAGCGCTCTGACGACGATCGGGAATCGGGGCGCCCGGATTCGAACCGGGGACCTCGGCCACCCAAAGGCCGCGCGCTACCAGGCTGCGCTACGCCCCGATGGCCGTGATCTTACGGGCATCGTCGCATGGTGGCGAGAGTCGCCACGGTTTTGGGACGGTCAAGCCGGCTGCTTGGCGAGGGCCTGGAAACCGGCCCGCGAGGCGGTGTCGGCAATCTCGCCGGCGAAGATGGGCCAGAGCTCGCGGGGCAGGTCGTGCCCCATGCCCTCGACGATGCGCAACCGGGCGCCGGGGATGGCCCGGGCCGTGGCGCGGCCGCCGCTGGGGCGGACCAGGGGGTCGCTGGTGCCGTGGATCACCGCCGCCGGCAGGCGCAGCTTGCGCAGCGCCCCCGTGCGGTCGCCCGAGGCCGAGATCGCGTGCATCTGGCGCAGGATCCCCCGTGGATTGTGGGAGCGGTCGTACATCTCCCCCGCCAGCTCCCGCAGCCTGGCCTCGTCTGTCGGATAGGCCGGTGAGCCGACAACGCGGAAGGTCTTGAGGACGCGCTCGACAAAGCCGGCGCGATCGCGCGGAGCCTCGGCCAGCATCAGGCCGAAAGCCTTCAGCGTCGGTGTCCCAACCCGGCGGCTGCCGGTCGTCGACATGATCGAGACCAGCGAGCGGACCCGCTCGGGGTGCTCGATTGCGAGCGTCTGGCCGATCATCCCCCCCATCGAGGCGCCGACGACATGGGCCGAGGAGATCTCCAGGTGATCCATCAGGCCGACCGTGTCAGCGGCCATG
The DNA here is from genome assembly GCA_963753585.1 of uncultured Solirubrobacterales bacterium. GTDB lineage: Bacteria > Actinomycetota > Thermoleophilia > Solirubrobacterales > 70-9 > VRUE01. The sequence continues at coordinate 966,508 of CAVWCU010000001.1, forward strand.
TCGGAGAGCAGGTAGGCGGCGCTGCTTCGGCGGCCGAGGAAGAGGTCGACCCGCTTCGGTGCTCCCGCCTTGTCGAGCATGGTCGAGCGGCCGATGTCGCGGTTGTCGAAGCGGACGACGCGGAAGCCGCGGCCGGCCAGGAGATCGCAGAACTCCTCGTCCCAGGCGAGCATCTGCGTCCCCAGCCCCATCACGAGCAGCAGCGGCTCACCGCTGGGGTCACCCACCTCCTGGTAGGCGATCTCGACGCCGTTGACCGGCGCCAGGCGCTCCTCGCTGAGCCCGGGCATCCCGCGGAAGTCTAGCCGGACACTGGCTGCGCAGCCAAATCGGGGCGAACGGCTAGGTTGCCCTGATGCGAACCGCGATCGTCTCCGACCTGCACCTCGGCTCCGCCGGCGGCGAGGACCTTCTGCGCGACGCGACGATCCGCAAGGCCCTGCTCGAGGAGATCGCCGGCGCCGACCACCTCGTCCTGCTCGGCGACGCGCTCGAGCTGCGCGAGCTGCAGCTGCCGCGGGTGCTCGAGATCGCCCAGCCTTTCTTCGAGGATCTGGGCAGGGCGATGGCGGGACGCCAGGTAGTCATCGTGCCCGGCAACCATGACCACCGCCTGGCCGAGCCCCTGCTCGAAGAGCTGGCGCTCGCGGGCGGCACGCTCGGGCTGGATCACCGCTCGATCGCGGTGGACGAGCCGGCTAGGCGGATAGCAGCCTGGCTCGGCGATGCCGAGCTCAGCATCGCCTACCCCGGCATCTGGATTCGCGACGACGTCTACGCCACCCACGGCCACTACATGGACTGCCATATGTCGTTGCCGCGCCTGGAGTGCGTCGCGGCGGCGGCGATGATGCGCGCCGCCGGGCACCCCCCGGACCCGGCGACCCCGCCCGACTACGAGCGCATCCTGCGCCCCCTCTACGGCTTCTCCTTCGGCCTTGCCGCAGCCGGGATGAGGCCCGGCGCCAACCGCCCCTCCGAACGCGCCTGGCGCGCCTTCTCCGGCCGCCGCAACGGCGGGCGCGCCCGCCGGGCCACGGTCAAGGCGGCCTTCGGCGCCGGCGTGCCGGCAAGCGTCTGGTTGCTCAACCGCCTCTTCCGCGCCGAGTTCGACGCCGACCTCTCCGCGGCCTCGATCGCCCGCAGCGGCATCGACGCCGCCGTCGAGCTGGCGCGGCGCCTGCGGATCGATGCGGCCTACACGATCACGGGCCACACCCACCATGCCGGCCCGGAAGAGGGCGCGGCCCCCTGGCAACTGCCAGGCGGCGGGCAGCTACACAACACCGGCAGCTGGGTCTTCGCCGACGCCTTCCACCACCCCGGCGCGCCACCCGGCCCCTACTGGCCAGGAACCGTCACCTGGGTCGGCGACGAGGGGTCGCCGCAGCGCGTGCGCCTGCTCGTCGACCGCCCGCGGGAGGAGCTGCGCGAGGCGGTCAGCCGAGCCAGTCGGCGATGATCGCGCCGATCTCGGGGCCGGCGTCCTCCTGGAGGAAGTGACCGGCGTTCTCGATCGGCCGCGGCGGCGGGAAGTTCAGCTGACTCGAGACCCGCTCGCCGACCGAGAAGGGGAGGATCGGGTCCGAGTCGGCCCAGAGGACCAGCGCCGGGCGCTCGTCCTCGCGCAGCGCGTCGGCGACCCGTTTGCCCTCGGCGGCGCCGGGCGCGTCGGGCTCGGTCGGCAGGATCAGCGGGAAGGCGCGGGCCCCGGCCTTCGCCTCGGGGGTCGGGTAGGGAGATTCGTAGGCGGCGATCACGTCGTCGCCGGGGTCGTTCTTGCAGCCGCCCCGAACCAGAATCCCCACCGGGATGTCGGCGTTGTCGCGGACGAAGTCGCGGAACTTGAGCCAGGCCTCGCTCATCCGCTGCTGCCCGGTGAACGGCCCGGTCTCCATGATCACGATGCGCGAGAAGCGGTCGGGGTGCTCGACCGCCAGCCGCAGCCCGATCGGCCCGCCCCAGTCGTGAACGACGGCCGTGGCGCCGCGCACGTCGAGCTCCTCCAGCAGTTTTGACATCAGCTCGACGTGGCGGTCGTAGGTGTACCAATCGAGATCGGTGGGCTTGTCGGAGCGGCCGAAGCCGGCGTAGTCGGGGGCGATGCAGCGATAGCCGGCGTCGCGCACCGGCGGGATCACCTTGCGCCAGAGGAACGACCAGGTCGGCTCACCGTGGAAGAAGACGACCGGCTTGCCCTCGCCCTCATCGAGGAAGGCGAGCCGCAACCCGTCGATCTCGCGGTAGCTCGACTCGAAGGGGAAGTCGGGAAGCCCCTGCAGGCTCTCCTCAGGAGTGCGAACGAAGTCCATGGCCGGGCAGACTAGTCGAAGGGTGGATTGCGAGTGCAAGCAGGAGAAATGCCAGGCGCAGGAACCCCTAGTCCGGCCTCGAACGCGCTCCTAGCACTTCCACACCTCTATCTCTGTCCAATTTTGGAGTCACGAAAGGGTTAACCCATGAACGAGGAGAGCACTCTCAGCGGCTGGTGGGTCTTCGCCGGCGTCCTTCTCCTGGTCGCCGGTGTCCTCAACATCATCTACGGCATCGCCGCGATCGGCGACTCGAAGTTCTTCACCGAGAACGCCACCTACATCCTCAGCGGCCTCAACACCTGGGGCTGGATCATCCTGATCATCGGCGTGCTCGAGCTCGTCGCCGCGTTCTCGCTCTTCTCCGGGGGTGAATTCGGCCGCTGGTTCGGCATCTTCATCGCCGCCCTGAACGCGATGGGGGCGCTGCTCTCGATCCCGGCCTACCCCTTCTGGTCGCTGGCGATCTTCGCCCTCGCGATCATCATCATCTACAAGCTGTCCGAGGGGCCCGAAGGCTCCGTCAGCTAGGCGAGGACCCAGCTACGCGCTGCGGCTGAAGGCCCCGGGAATCCGGGGCCTTCGCCGTTGCGGAGACCTCCCGCGCGACCGGCTCGGGGACCTCGATGCGCGACCAGGGGGCAAGCGTGCGCTCGTTGCCCTCGTAGACGACGTCGGCGCGGCTGAGGCGATCGTCCCAGCCCCGGCGGCGCTCGTCGAAGAGAATGCCGAGGAAGCCGATCCCAAAGGTGATGATGGCGAGGAACATGCCAAACAGGCGCCCGAAGGATCGCCTCGGCGACAGGCCCCGTTCCTCTACATCGAGCCTGATCCCGAGGAAGCGCATGCCTGGCGTCTGCCCGGCGAGCGACCAGAAGCCGACCAGGTAGACGCTGCCGAGCGCGAACCAGAGCGTGGTGCCGACCGCGAGCGCCGCGTCGGAGACGCCGTTGCCGTTGCCGGTGAAAGCCGAGGCGATCAGCGCCCCGACCGCGGCCAGACCGGAGAAGCAGAGGTTGACGATCAGGCCGTCGAGGCCAAAGGCGGCTCCGCGGGTGACGATGCCGGCGCGGTCGGTCGGCTCGGTGCGGCGCTTGCGGAAGAAGAACCGGCGCGCCAGACTCTCGACGCCGCCGTCGGCTCGCTTGGTGCCGTTGCCGATCGTGTGGCCGACGTCCGTGATGAAGCCGACGCTCTGAGCGCTGATCGCAGCCCGTATCTCCGGCGCCTCGGCGATCCGCTCGACCAGCCGCTGGACCTCCTCGCTCGCCAGCAGCTGTTTCCAAACCTCGTCGACCATCTCGCTGTCGAGGGCGTCGATCAGGGCGCGCTTCACCGTGTCGCTCTCCAGGGCGCTGTTCATCGCCTCCTCGACGACCGGGCCCTTGATGACCCGGGCCAGAGCCCGTTCGACCGCCTCGCTCTCGACCGCGGCGACCATCGCCTCCTCGGCGGCGCTCTCGACCGCGCGGTCGATGCCGGCGGCCTTGGTCACGCTGCGGGCACTTCGTACCCCGGCGCCAAGCAGGCGCACCGAGAGCGGCAAGGGGCGCCCCGAGGGCCCGTCGCCGGGTGGGGCCGAGTGCGGATCGGGGCCGTCAGTCATCGTCCGGCGAGTATAGGTCGCGCTGGGCCAACCGATCGAGGAACTCGGCCTGGGCGGGGTTGATCTTCTCCCCCGCCGCCTCGAGGCCGAACCACTCCGCCCGGTCGACCTCGGGGAACTCGCGCTCGGCGCCCGAGCGCGGCGGCCACTCCATGGTGAAGGTGTTGCTGCGCAGCTCGGCGGGGTCGAAATCCCCTTCGGCAGCCCAGCAGTGGACCGTCTTGCCGCCCTTCTGGCGCACCGAGCCCAGCTCGGTCAGATCGCCGGCGGAGAGGCCGAGGCCCGAGCCCAGCTCCTCCCCGAGCTCGCGCAGGGCGCAGGCACGGGGGTCCTCCCCCTCGCCGATCTCGCCCTTCGGCACCGACCAGACACCGAGGTCCTTCTTCGCCCAGAACGGCCCGCCGGGATGGACGAGCAGCACTTCAGTCGCCGCTGCGGCGCGGCGGTGGAGCAGGATCCCGGCGCTCGTCGCTGCCACGTCCGGGACGGTATCGCTACGCGACCCGCCTCAGTTGCGGCCGCCCGGTGTCGGCCGCGGCGAGGGCCAGCCGGCTCGCCTCGACCGCACTGGCCCAGGAAACCTCGGAGAGCAGGCCCGGCGCCGCGACCATGTCGCCGGCGAGGAAGACCCCGGCGCCACGGTCGACCGCCGGGCGGTCCCGCCAGCTGAGGCCAGGATGGTCGAGCGGGCCGGTGCGACCGTCCATCACCTGGCGCCGGCGCCAGGTCTCGCGCTCGCGCCAGGCGGGGAGCGAGGCGTCGAGCAGGCGCTCCAGGCGCAGGCCCGCCGTCTCGGCGCTCTCGTCGGGCCGGATCGGCAACTGCGCCTGCACCAGCTCCTCCCCCTCGGGGGCAAGCGAGGGGTCGGCGGCGCTGAAGCGCTCGACCCAGCCGGCTTCGTCGAGGTCGGAGACGACGAAGGGGTCGCCGCGGCGATGCTCGAGCCCGAGGTCGATGCAGACGGTGCGTCCGGCCGGCCAGCTCAGCGAGCCCTCGCCGAGCAGCTCCCGCGCCTGGCCCAGCTCGGTGGCGACGATCACAGGTGGCTCGGGCAGGGCGTCCACCGGGTGGGCGGTCTCGATCCCGACCCCTAGCTCCCGCGCCCGCGCCTCGAGCGCCGCGATCATCGACCCCCAGCCCCCGATCAGGTAGCGCGCCGTGGGCGGTGGGCTGAGCAGGACCCGTACCGAGTGGCCCCAGACGAATGCCGCCGAGAGCTCACCCGGGTCGTGGTGGAAGGTGTAGACGCCGGCGGCCGCGGAGAGCATCGCCGCGGTCCGCTCGTCGGCGTGGCTCGTGACCCAGCCGCGGAAGTCCTGGTCGACCGGGGCCTCGCGGCCTCGCAGCCGCAGCACCGAGGGGATCGTGCCCAGGGGCGGCGTGCGGCGCACGTCGCCCTGCCAGCGGAAGCGGATCCCGGCCAGCGGCGCGTTCTTGTGGGCGGGCAGGAGCGCGCGCTCGACCAGCCAGTGCCAGAGCGGCCCGTCCTTGTAGATGACGTGAGGGCCGAGGTTGGCCTTGTAGGGCCCGGCCATGCTGCGGGCGCGACCGCCGAGGACGTCATGCGCCTCGAGCAGGCGGACCTCCGCCCCGCCCTCGGCACACTCGATCGCTGCCGTCAGGCCGGCGAGCCCTCCGCCGACGATCGTGATCCGGCTCATCGCGTTCCTCGCTTTCGTCCGATCGCTGAGTTCGTGGTTTGGCCCATATATGCATCCCAAAACACGAAGTCAGCAGTTCATCCCGACGTTACGGGATTACTGGACCGCTATACAGTGCCAGTAATGGCTCGCTCTACAGGTCCAGTTACGGTAACCAGCCTTCTGCTGCAGCTTGACCGCGGAGCCGACACGCCGCTGCACGAACAGATCGAGCGCTCGATCCGCACCGACATCCGGGTGGGGCGGCTGGTCGCCGGGACGCGGCTACCTTCGACCCGCAGCCTCGCCGCGGAGCTCGGGGTCTCCCGCGGGGTCGTCAGCGAGGCCTACGGCCAGCTCGCTGCCGAGGGGTACCTGCTCGCCGGCCAAGGCGCACCGACGCGGGTCGCCCTCACAGTTCGTGCGCAGACGCCACGGCCGCCGGCGCGGTCGCTGCAGCCCAGCCTTCCCTACCGTCTCGATCCTGGCCTCCCCGACCTGGCCGGCTTTCCGCGCGATCGCTGGCTGCGCTCGCTGCGCGCCGCCTGGCGGCAGGCGCCGATCGACGCCGTCGACTACCCGGACCCACGCGGCGTCCCGTCCCTGCGCGAGGCGCTTGCCGAGTACCTGGGGCGGGTCCGCGGCGCCGCCGCGGACCCCGAGCACCTGCTCGTCTGCACGGGCTTCGCCCAGGGCCTGTCCCTGATCGCGCGTTGGCTGCGCGATCGCGGCGTCGAGCGGGTCGCCCTGGAGGATCCCGGCTGGCACACGCACCGGTTGATCGTCGAGCAGGCCGGAATCGAAGTGGTGCCGGTCGCGGTCGACGGTGAGGGGCTGCGGGTCGAGGATCTCGAGGCAACCGAGGCGGCAGCGGTGATCGTCACCCCCGCCCATCAGTTCCCAACCGGACGGGTGCTGAGCAGCGAGCGGCGGGCCGCCCTGATCGAGTGGGCGGAGCGGGGAGAGCGGCTGATCGTCGAGGACGACTTCGACGCCGAGCTGCGCTACGACCGGGCCGGCGTCGGCGCGCTCCAGGGCCTCGCGCCCGAGCGGGTCGCCTACATCGGCTCGGCAAGCAAGCGCCTGGTACCAGGCATGCGGCTCGGCTGGATGCTCACCCCGTCCTGGCTGGGCTGGCCGCTGATCTCGGTGAAGACGATTGAGGACCGCGGCTCGGAGACGATCGGCCAGCTCGCCCTACAGGACTTCATCGCGCGCGGCGAACTCGACCGCCACCTTCGCCGCATGCGCCTGCGTTACCAGCGCCGTCGCGAGGCGCTGATGGAATCTCTGGCGCACCACCTCCCCGATGCCCGCGTCGAGGAGGGGACCGCGGGCCTCTACGAGCTTGCCGAGCTACCCGCTGGCGTCGAGGAGCCCCGCCTGATCGCCGCCGCCGCGGGCCGCGGCGTCGCCCTCGAGGGCTTGGCCCTGCACCGCTTCAGGCCGGGCGGGCGGCCGGGCCTCGTCCTCGGCTTCGGCGGCCTTCCCGAGCCCGCGATCGAGCAGGGGATCCGGCTCGTGGCGGAGGCGGTCGATCCGGCCATGGCCGACCGGCGGGCGTGAAAGAGTCGCGGGGACCGACCAGACACCAGCAGCGCACCGCTCTCGAAAGGAGCTGCCAGTCGTGCAGAACAAGATCCGGCTCGCCACGGCATTCGTCTTTGCTGCCCTCGCCCTCCTCGCCGCCGGCTGCGGCGACTCGAGCTCCGAGGACACCAGCAGCAGCTCGGACACCTTCCGAGTCGGGCTCGAGGCGCCGCTCTCCGGCGAACAGGCGGTGCTCGGCGAAGGCATGCTGAAGGGCGCCGAACTGGCCGCCTCGCAGCTCAACGATCACGACGGGATTCTGGGCAGGCAGATCGAGATCGTGCCGATCGACGACGCCGCCGACCCGCAGACCGGTGTCGCCGCAGCGAAGTCGGCGATCGCCGACGGCCTCGACGGGATCGTCGGCCCCTACAACTCCAGCGTCGGCGTCGAGACCCTGCCGCTCTACATCGACGCCGGCCTGGTGCCGATCAGGCTGACCTCGGACCAGTCGACCAACGGTCTCGGCTTCACCCTGCAGCCGATGACCTACCAGATCGCGCCTGTGGCCTCAGAGGCCCTGACCGAGTGGCTGGGCGCCAAACGCGTCGCGATTGCCTACGACCCGACCCAGAACTACACGGTCTCGGTCTCCAAGGCACTCAAAGAATCACTCGAAGAGGCGGGCGTCGACGTCACCGCCTATGCCGAGGTCCAGCCCGGCAAGAAGAGCTACACCGACGTGGTCGACCAGCTCGCTACAGGCAACCCCGACGTGATCTACGCGGCGGTCTACTTCCCCGAGGGTGGCCTAATCGCCAAGGAGATGCACGAGGGCAAGGTCAAGGCCAAGTGCGTTGCCGACTACGCCTCCTATGACACCGGCTTCGTCGAGACCGCCGGGGTGCCCGCCGCCCGCGCCTGTCCGGTGGTCGGTGTGCCCGCCCCCGAGGACTTCACCGGAGCCGCGGCAAAAGTGAGCCAGTACCGCGACCGCTTCGGCCAGGCCCCGGGCACCTGGAGCCCGTACACCTACGACTCGCTCAGCCTGCTCGCCTTCAGCGCCGAGCAAGCTGGCGGGGTAGGAGCCGACAAGCTCACCGATGCCCTCGACGAAGTCAAGAACTGGCCTGGCTGGACCGGCACAGTGACGATCGACCCCGACAACGGCAACCGCCAGCCGGCGACCGTGGTGCTCGTCGGCACCGACGCCAAGGGTCAGCTCCACGTCGACGAGGACTGGGCGAAAGCGGTCGGCGCGCCCTATTAGGAGGTCTAGCCTGGCTCGCGCGGGGTGAGCTGGACGATCGGGATCGTCCGGTTCGCCTTCGCCGCTTCCCGGCGGTACGCCGCGTAGGGCGCGAAGACACTGTCGGCGAGGGCCCAGAGCCGGTCGCGGTCGGCCTCGTCACCCACCACCGTCGCTCGCATCGGGATGTCGCCGAAGGTGACGTCGGGGTGGGCCTGGAGGTTGTGAAACCACGCCGGGTGGCTGGCAAGGCCAAGTTTCGAGGCGACGATCGTAACCCGCTCGCCATCGTGGAAGTAGATGACCACGTTGCGCCGCACCTCGCCGCTCCTGGCGCCCCGGGTTTCGAGCAGCGCCGTGGGCATCACCAGCCCCAACCCCAGGCGCCCCCGGGTCAGCCGCATCAGGTACGGGTCGAGCTTCCAGACCACGTGCATCGACATGAACCGCCCCAGTCGCGTGTTGGCAAGCGCGGCGTAGACGCGGCTGAACAGGCCGGACCGGCGGTTGGGGTCGACGTATTTGAGCCGAGTGGGCATCTGCTTCCCGCCGGTGGAGGGTGTTGCGGGACCTTGCAACCCAGCGAGGTTACTCAACAGGTCCCGGTGTGCCGTCCTCCCCCTTGCCGGGGTTCACAGGTGCCTGGGGGAATTGCTCGGCAGCCGGCATGGGACCTGTGAGGGCTGCGACCGTCACGGCCCCCAACCCGGCGAACGTCGCACCCAGCACCAAGCCCTGCAGCCAGGACGACTCCAGGTCAGGCTGACCCAGGACGAGGATCGAAACCACCTCGCCTGCGACGAGTGCCAGCAGCGCCAGCGCCATCAGCAGTCGCTGCTGGACGTAGGCCATGGACCGCCCGCCCTGGAGCGCCTGCGCAACGCGGATCACGTCCCTCGGCGACGGGTTCTCGCCGAGCGCGTCTTTCAGTTCGGCTTCGAACGACGCGCGCACCTGGTTGAACGGCACCAGATCGATCCTGAAGAAGCGCGCCTCGACCGCAAGCACGAGCAGCAGGACCGGGATTATCTGGGACGCGGCGTCGTAGAAGGTCATCTCGTAAGCCCCCGAGCTGACGCCGACACCCAGGCCGATTGCGAATGCGACCACGGTGACAGCAGCCGGAAACCCGATCCGAAACCGGAACATGAACCGGACGAGAAACCCGGTAAGCGACCGCCGTGTCTCCCTCACCTCTCGCACCGCCGGAATGTTTCAGAGCGAGCGGACGACCGTCGTGTTCACGCTTCCTCTGAGAGGAGGGGCGCCGAGCGTGGCGTATGACTCGGCTACTCCTCGTCCTCGGGCAGCCTATGAACTCGCGACGCGGCGCAACTCGACGAAGGCTCGCATGATCTCGATATTCACGGCAACGGCTCGCTTGCTTCGCAGCACACCCGAAAGCATCGCCACGCCCTACTCGGTGAAGACGTAAGGGGCATAGCGCCGCCCGCCGCGCCCGCCGTTTGAGGTCGCAATCTGCGACCTCAAAACTGCAGCCTCGGACCAAGATCCTCTTTTCGATTGCCGGGGCAACAATCAACTCCAGAGGCACCCTCTCGTCGGTCAACTCGGCCATCCGAACAGAATGGCAAAAGCGCCGGATGCTTTTGTCTACAAGCCCTAGGAGAGATCGGGGAGACAGGATTTGAACCTGCGACCGCTCGGCCCCCAGCCGAGTGCGCTACCAGACTGCGCCACTCCCCGTGGCTGCCTTACATTCTGACGAATCCCACGCGGCGGTAGCTCAACGGTAGAGCCTCAGCCTTCCAAGCTGATGACGCGAGTTCGATTCTCGTCCGCCGCTTTATCCGCCGGCTGCCCGGGGCTCGTCAGGCTCGCCGCGCGGCTCCAGTTTGAGCTCGTGCTCTGCGCCGGGCCGGCCCTCCTGAATCTCGAGGCTGCGCTCGCGCTCGGCGTTGAGCTGGTGGCCGAAGAGGATCGCCAGGTTGGTGATCCAGAACCAGACGAGCAGGGCGACGAGCCCGCCCAGGGTGCCGTAGGTCTTGTCGTAGGAGCCGAAGTTGGCGACGTAGAGAGCGAAGGCGGCGGATGCGAGAGCCCAGACGACGACCGCGACGAGGCTCCCGGGAGTCACCCAGCGAAAGCCGCGCAGCCTCGCGTTGGGCGAGGCGTAGTAGAGGATCGCGATCATCGCGATCACCAGCGCGACCATGACCGGCCACTTGGCGATGTCCCAAGCCGTGACCGCGGTGTCGGAGAGCCCGACCGGCTCGGCTACCGCCTCGACCACCGGCCCGGTCATCACCAGGCCCAGAGCGACGATCGCGGTGAGCAGAACCATCACGAGGGTGACCAGCAGTTGCAGCGGGCGCAGCTTCCAGAACGGGCGCCCCTCCCCCACCTCGTAGATCACGTTCGAGGCGCGAATGAAGGCACCGACGTAGCCCGACGCCGACCAGAGGGCGACGGCGAGCCCGAACACGAAGGTGAAGCCCGCGGCACCGCGATTGGAGGCGATCGATTCGATCGGCCCCGAGAACGTCTGCACCGCGGATTCCGGCCCCAGCGAGGCGACGATCTCGGTCAACGTGTCCGTCGTCTCTTCTGGATCCCCGACCAGCCCGATCAGCGACACGAGCGCGATCAGAGCGGGGAAAAGCGAGAGTAGCCCGTAGTAGGTGAGCGCCGCCGCCCAGTCGCTGAGGTTGTCGTCGCGAAACTCGGCGACGGTCCGCTTCAGCGTGGAGAGCCAGTTGTGCGGCTCGGAAGTCATCGCATCCCCGACTGCCCCGCCGAGAAACCGGTCAAACATGCTGAGCCGAGATACGCGCTCTGCTGCGGGCCGCTTGTCTTCCGCCCACCCCAGAAACCTCCGACCTAGAGCCGGCGACTTGTGCTGGGCATCGCGTCGACGCTCCTCCTGGTCCGCTTCACGCGCGCGGCGCCGTCAGCCGGCGCGCTGCTTCTTCGGCTTCTTCTCGAAGGTGAAGGTGCGCGTGGTGCTGACCGCCTTGCCCACCTTCGGGGTGAAGGTGAGTCGGACGCGGACCGCGATCTTGCCCTTGCGGCTCACGACCTTCTTGGCCAGCTTGTTGAGCTGGAGCCTGAGGCGGATCTCTCCCGACTCGCCAACCTGGCGTCTTACGGGCTGGATGCCTGGCTGCGACTTGGCCTTGCGCCCGCGCATCCCGACCATCGAGGCGCCGGCGCCACCGCGCAGTGGCGTGTTCGCGACCACCTGGCCGGGCGCGGGGATGAGGATCTCGACGTAACACAGCTGCCCGTTTTTGCTCGGGCAGAGAGGGCCGGGCGGGATCAGCGCCCAAACCGATGTCGGTTTGGGTTTGGCAGTCGGAGGCGGAGCGGGGTCTCCCCCTCCAGGGCCTTTCGAGATCGGTGCGCCTCCCTCGCCGAACATCTGGATCCTGTTGTTTCCCGAATCGAGGACGTAGATCGTTCCGGAGGCGTTGACCGCGACATCGGTTGGATAGTCCAACTGACCGGCTCCGGCTCCAAAGCTGCCGAACTTGGTGATGAACGCTCCGGTGGCGGTGAACTTCTGGATGCGGTCGTTGTCGGCGTCGGCAACGTAGACGTTTCCGGCCGGGTCGGTCGCGACGGCGGAGGGGTTGACGAACTGGCCGTCGCCTGAGCCCGCGGTTCCCCATTGGGAGATGAACACGCCGTCCGAGGTCCACCGCTGAACTCGATGGTTCGTCGTGTCCGTGACATACACGCTGCCGTCGGGGGCGACGCTCACATCACTCGGCCAGTTCATCTCCCCGGGGCCCGAGCCCTGGACACCCCATTTCGTGATGAAGCTGCCGCTCGGGTCGAACTTCTGGACGCGGGTATTGCCGTTGTCGGCGACGTAGACGTTGCCGACAGGGTCGACGGCCGCGCCCAGCGGCGAGATGAGCTGGCCGTCGCCGGTACCGGCACCCGCCAACGTTGCTTTGTGCGCATAGGTGGTTGGCGGCACGGTCGAGGTGTACTGCTGGATCCGCTTATTGAACGTATCGACGACGTAGATGTTGGAGGGCGTGGCGGCGGCCACGCCCGCGCCATAGAACCCGTCGGGTTGGGAGCCTTTGTTGCCGAAACTGGTGATGAAGGCGCCAGCAGGCGTGAACTTCTGGACACGGTTGTAGGTGGGGAAGGAGCCGTCGACGACGTAGACATCCCCGGCGGAGTCGATCGTCAGAGCGCTCGCGCCCGTGAACTGGCCGTCGCCCGTACCAAGACCGCCCCAGCCGCCGAGGACGCCGATGTCAGCGGACGCGGGTGCCGGTGCCGCCGCCAGCGCAACGGCAAGCGCCGCGAGGACAATTCCTCGGCGCGAACCTCGTACGAATCTCAAGCATTGGGCCATGCAGTGCCGAGGAGAGTAGCCGAGCGAGCTCGGTCACAAGCGGAGCCAAGCGAATCGAGCGGGGCAGCTAGGACTCGAACCTAGAATCGCCGGTTTTGGAGACCGGTGCCTTAGCCAGTTTGGCCACTGCCCCAGGGAGGGCATCGTAACGGCCGTGGGCCGCTGAGAAATGCGGGCGGAGGGACTTGAACCCCCACGGGCCGAAGCCCACCAGGACCTAAACCTGGCGCGTATGCCAATTCCGCCACGCCCGCGTGGCTGCCCGTGACCGGGCTTAACGCGCGACCAATGCCGCATCGTCGCTCCTAGATTCTATGATCGTCGCGTGGCGGTTGGAGAGGTCAGGCCCGGTTATGAACTGTGGCGGCCAAATCGAGAGAAGGCCGAGTCGGTCACGACCAAGTTCGTGCTCGTCTTCCTGCTCGCGGCCACAGCGGCGATCGCGGCTCTGGTGACGATCACCGGCTTCTCGCTGATGACCGGTGGCGGCGGCATGGGGATCGTCTGCCTGATCTTCGCCCTGCTCTACGCCCTCTTCGCCTTCCTCGTCTTCCGCTGGAGCCGCGGCATCCTCCCCGTCGCCGCCGCCCTTTCGATGATCCTGGCGATCCTCTGCGCTGTCGGCGCCGACAGCTGGTTCGCCCGTGACAAGGCCGGCTTCGAGGAGGCGCTGATCCCGGTGACGCTGATCGGCCTGCTGGTGATCATCCTCGTGATCCTGCAGCTGATCACGATCGCCGTCGCCCTCTACGCCTTCAACCAGAACTGGCACGTCGAGGAGGAGCGCCCGATCGGCTCGGGCGAGGACTACGGGGCCGGCGCTTCACCCCCCGACGACGCCGCTCCGCTGCCGGCGTGACCGCCCCGAGCCTGGTCGGTCGCCGATGCCGGAGGCGGGAGTCGAACCCGCACGCCCTTTCGGGCAATTGATTTTGAGTCAATCATGTCTACCGTTCCATCACTCCGGCGCAGCTCAAACGATAGACGGAATGCGCGGACGATCCTGATCGTCTCCCAAGCCTGATTAGACTGCGACCCGCGCCATGCGCATCCACCACCTCAACTGCGGCACGCTGTGCCCCAACGGAGCGCGACTCGTCAACGGCGAGGGCGGCCTGCTCGAACAGGGCCGGGTCGTCTGCCACTGCCTGCTGATCGAGACAGACGATGGCCTCGTCCTCCTCGACACCGGCTTCGGAACCGAGGACACGCGCAATCCCCGCCAGCTTGGGCCCGTCTTCGCACTCATGCGACCCAAGGCCGAGATCGGCGAGACGGCGCTGAAGCAGGTCGAGAGTCTCGGCTTCGCAGCCTCCGACGTCAAGCAGATCGTCACCACCCACCTCGACCCCGACCACTCCGGCGGCCTCCCGGACTTCCCCGAGGCTGAGGTGCACATCTTCGGGCGCGAACTCGACGCGGCGATGAACCCGCGCCTGCGCGACCGCCCCCGCTACCTCGCCGCCCACTGGAAGCACAACCCGAAGTGGGTCCGCCACGACGGAGGAGGAGACGACTGGTTCGGCTTCGGCGGCATTCGGATCCTGCCCGACCTCGGCATCGAGGTGCTGCTGATCCCGCTCCCCGGGCACGCGCTGGGGCACACCGGCGTGGCGATCAAGACCGGTGAGGGCTGGCTCCTGCACTGCGGCGACGCCTACTTCCACCACGACGAGCTCTCGACGCCGCCCTCCTGCCCACCCGGGCTGCGCTTCTTCCAGAACCTCAACAACGCCGACCGGCGCCAGCGCCTGGCGAATCAGGAGCGGTTGCGCGAGCTGGTCGCCCGCCACGGCGAAGACGTGCAGCTGCTCTGCTCGCACGACCCGTTCGAGCTGGACCGGGCGCAGGCGGCGAGCGCAGCCGCCGCGGCGTGAGCGGCGCGGCGGCCGAGAAGCTCTGGGAGCCCTCCGCCGAGCTGGTCGAGCACTCGCGCCTGCGCGAGTACATGCGCTGGCTCGAGACCGAACGGGGGCTGAAGCTCGACACGTACGAGGAGCTGTGGCGCTGGTCGGTCGACGACCTCGAGGCCTTCTGGTCCTCGATCTGGGACTTCTTCGGCATCCAGGCCGACGGCGGCTTCGAGCGTGCCCTCGGCAACCGGGAGATGCCGGGCGCGGAGTGGTTCGCCGGAACCAGCCTCAACTACGCCGAGCACGTCTTCGCCGGCAAGGACGACGACGCCGAGGTGGCGATCCTGCACGCCTCCGAGCTGCGCGAGCTCGGCGAGCTGAGCTGGGGCGAGCTTCGCGCCCAGGTGGCCGCGACCGCCGCCGGCCTGCGCGGGCTCGGGGTCCAGCGCGGCGACCGCGTCGTCGCCTACATGCCGAACGTCCCCGAGGCGATCGTCGCCTTCCTCGCCACCGCGAGCATCGGCGCGATCTGGTCGAGCTGCTCGCCCGACTTCGGCCCGGCCAGCGTGATCGACCGCTTCGCCCAGATCGAGCCCAAGGTGCTCTTCGCGGTCGACGGCTACCGCTACGGCGGCAAGGACTTCGATCGGCGCGAGACGCTCACCCAGCTCCAGGAGGCAATACCGAGCCTGGCGCGCACCGTCGTCCTTCCCTACCTCGACCCCGATCCCGACCTCTCACCCCTGCGCGACGCGATGCCGTGGGACGAGCTTCTCGTCAGCGGCCAGGGTGCTGACCTCACCTTCGAGCGCGTCCCCTTCGACCACCCGCTCTGGGTCCTCTACTCCTCCGGCACGACCGGCCTGCCGAAGGCGATCGTCCAGTCGCAGGGCGGCATCCTGCTCGAGCATCTGAAGAAGCTCAACCTCCACGTCGACGCCCATCCCGGCGACCGCCTCTTCTGGTTCACCACGA
The DNA here is from genome assembly GCA_963753585.1 of uncultured Solirubrobacterales bacterium. Taxonomy (GTDB): domain Bacteria; phylum Actinomycetota; class Thermoleophilia; order Solirubrobacterales; family 70-9; genus VRUE01. The sequence continues at coordinate 982,009 of CAVWCU010000001.1, forward strand.
CCGGCTGGATGATGTGGAACTTCCTCGTCTCCGGCCTGCTGACCCGCGCCGCGATCGTCCTCTACGACGGCAACCCCGGCCATCCCGACATGGGCGTGCTCTGGGACCTCGCCGAGCGTGCCGGGGTGACGATGTTCGGCACCAGCGCCTCCTACATCGCCGCCTGCATGAAGGCGGGGGTCGAGCCCGGCGCCGGCCGCGACCTCAGCCGGCTGACGGCGGTCGGCTCGACCGGCTCCCCCCTCTCCCCCGAGGGCTTCGACTGGATCTACGAGCACCTCGGCACCGACACCTGGCTCTTCTCGACCAGCGGCGGCACCGACCTCTGCACCGCCTTCGTCGGCGGCACCGCCCTGCTCCCCGTCTACCGCGGCGAGCTGCAGGGGCGGGCGCTGGGCGCCGCGGTCGAGGCCTGGGACGAAGACGGCAACGCCGTCATCGACGAGGTCGGCGAGCTCGTCGTCACCGAGCCGATGCCCTCGATGCCGGTCTTCTTCTGGGGAGACGACGAGGCCCAGAGCCGCTACCGGGCCAGCTACTTCGAGCACTACCCCGGCGTCTGGCGCCACGGCGACTGGATCGAAATCACCTCGCGCGGCACCGCCGTCATCTACGGCCGCTCGGACTCGACGATCAACCGCTCCGGCATTCGCATGGGAACGAGCGAGATCTACCGCGCCGTGCTCGGCCTCGACGAGATCGTCGACGCCCTGGTCGTCGACGTGCCCCGCCCCGGCACCGAGGGCTGGATGCCGCTCTTCGTCGTCCTCCGTGAGGGGGCCGGGCTGGACGACGATCTGCGTCGCGAGATCGCCAAACGGGTTCGCAGCCAATGCTCTCCCCGTCACGTCCCCGACGAGGTCTACGCGATCGCCGAGGTGCCGCGCACGCTCAGCAACAAGGTGCTCGAGGTGCCGGTCAAGCGGATCCTGATGGGCACCCCGCCGGAGAAGGCGGCGAGCCGCGACTCGCTCGCCAACCCCGCCGCGCTCGACTGGTTCGTCGAGTTCGCCGCCAAGCTCGAAACCTGAACCAGGTTGGCGACTTACCTGCCCCTATAGGGCTGGAAAGTCGCCAAGCCTACGCCGGCGTGACTGGGTTGCGCCGCTCGGCGAAGGCGCGGTCCTTGCTCGCTGCCATCGCGAAGCGGTTGATGAGGTCCGCACGTAGGTCGGCAGGCTCAATCACGGCATCGACGACCATCTCCGAGGCGAGGTGCAGGATGTCGATGTCCTCGGCGTACTCCTCGCGCTTGGCGGCGACGAAGGCCTCCCTCTCGGCCTCGTCGGAGATCGCCTGGATCTGGTTGTAGAAGACGGCGTTGATCGCCGCCTGCGGCCCCATCACCGCGATCGAGGCGCTGGGCAGGGCGATGCAGCAGTCCGGCTCGAAGGCCGGCCCCGCCATCGCGTAGAGCCCAGCACCATAGGCCTTGCGCACCACTACCGAGATCTTCGGCACCGTCGCTTCGGAGACCGCGCTGATCATCTTCGCCCCGTGGCGGATGATCCCGTGGCGCTCGACCGCGGTGCCGATCATGAAGCCCGGCACGTCGGCGAGGAAGAGCAGCGGCACGTTGAAGGCGTTACAGGTCTGGATGAAGCGGGCCGCCTTGTCGGCCGAGTCGACGAAGAGGACGCCGCCGGTGTGCTTGGGCTGGTTGGCGACGATCCCGATCGCGCGCCCGTCGAGGCGCCCGTAGCCGACGATCAGCTCCTTTGCCCAGCGCTTGTGGACGGGCAGGAAGCTGCCGGCGTCGAGCAACGAGTCGAGCAGCAGCTGCATGTCGAAGGGGCGGTTCTCGTCGGGCGGCAGGATCTCGGCGATCGGGGTGTCCGATGCCGGCTCGGCGGCGGGCGCGGCCGGCGGCTCCTCGCGCCAGCTGCCGGGCATGAACGAGAGGTAGCGCTTGGCGAGGTCGATCGCCTCCTCGTCGGACTTGACCAGGAAGTGGCCGCAACCGGAGACGCCGGTGTGCATCTTCGCCCCGCCCATCTCCTCCAGGCTGACCTTCTCGCCGATCACCATCTCGGCCATCCGCGGTGAGCCCAGGTACATCGAGGCGTTGCCGTCGCGCATGATCACCACGTCGCAGAAGGCGGGGATGTAGGCGCCGCCGGCGGCGCTCGGCCCGAACAGCAGGCAGACCTGCGGCACCTGGCCGGACAGCCGCACCTCGTTGTGGAAGATGCGCCCAGCGCCGCGGCGGCCGGGGAACATCTGCACCTGGTCGGTAATCCGCGCCCCTGCCGAGTCGACCAGGTAGACCATCGGCACCTGTAGGAAGAGCGCCCGTTCCTGGATGCGGAGGATCTTCTCCACCGTCTTCGGCCCCCATGAACCGGCCTTGACCGTGGGGTCGTTGGCCATCAGGGCGACGCGGCGGCTGTCGATCGTGGCCAGGCCGGTGACGACGCCGTCGGCGCCGAGCCCCTCCTTGTCCCAGTTCGCCAGCGCCGCCTCCTCGGCGAAGGAGCCGGCGTCGACAAGCCGGGCGACCCGCTCGCGCACAGGCAGCTTGCCCTGCTCGGCGGTCTTCTCGTGGTGGCGTTGCGGCCCCCCGGCGAGGGCGGCCTCGAGGGCCTTGTGGAAGTCGGACATGGCTGCGGAGCCTATTCGGACTGGCCGCCGCCCCAGTCCACCGGACCCGCCCGCAGTACGTGCGAGCCGAGGGGGCGGCCGAGGGTGTTCTGCGCGGCGTGGGAGGCCTCGACCAGCGCCGGCAGGTCAATTCCCGTCTCCACTCCCATCTCATGCAGCATCGAGACCACGTCCTCGGTGGCGACGTTGCCGGTGGAACCGGGCGGCACCGGACAGCCGCCCAACTCGCCGAAGCTCGACTCGAAGGAGTCGACTCCCTGCTCCAGCGCCGCCAGCACGTTGGCGAGGCCCTGACCACGGGTGTTGTGAAAGTGGGCGGTCAGCTCAATCCCGCCGAGGCGCTTGCGCGCCGCCGTGAAGAACTCGCCGACCTGGCGCGGGTTGGCCATCCCGGTCGTGTCGCCGAAGCCGACCTCGGCGCAACCCGCCGCCGCCAGCCGCTCGGCGATCCCAAGCACGCGATCGAGCGGAACCTCTCCCTCGTACGGGCAGCCGAAAGAGGTAGCGATCACACCCTCGCGGCGCAGTCCCACTGCGTCGGCCGCGGCCAGCGTTTGCTCCAGGCCGGCAAGCGACTCCTCGATCGAGCGGTTGACGTTCTCGCGATTGTGGGTCTCCGAGGCGGAGAGGAAGACACTGATCTCGTCGAAGCGGTCGCGCAGCGCCAGCGCTCGCTCCAACCCCCGCTGGTTCGGGACCAGCACCGAGAAGGCGACGCCGTCGCGGCGCTGGATGCCGGTCAGCACCTCCTCCGCGTCGGAGAGTTGTGGGATCACATCCGGCCGTACGAAGGAAGTGATCTCGACCCGTTTCAGGCCACTGGACGAGAGCATGTCGATCAGCCTCACCTTGTCAGCGGTGGCGATCGTCTCCGGCTCGTTCTGGAAGCCGTCACGAGGGCCGACCTCGCGAATCCGGACGTTGCTCGGCAGCGGCTTCATCGAGACGAGGCTACGCGGTCGGCGGACCGGCCTGGCCGACCACGCGCCGCTCGTGGGTGCCGACGCCGATCGTTCGCTCGCCTTCGGTCACCTCGACGTCGAAGCGGAGCTTGCGGCCTTCGACGACCTCGCGCAACGTGGCGCGCGTCCGGCACCTCGCACCCTCCGGGGCCGCCGCCACGTGCTTGACGCAAACCTCGAAGCCGACCGTCGCCTGTCCCTCGGGCAAGTGCTCGTAGACCAGCATCGAGGCGGTGCCCTCCATCATCCCGATCATGCCCGGCGTCGAGAGCACGCCGGTGCCGATCGTGCCGCCGACGTCCGTCACAAGCGGCGGCGCGACCGTGAACTCGTCGCTGCGCTCAATCCCGGGAACGAGCTCTTGCTCCAGCTCGGCCATCAGACCATGCCCAGGCCGCCGCTTACGCCCAGGGTCTCGCCGGTGACGTAGGTGGCGTCGTCGGAGACGAGGAAAGCGGCTGCGGCGGCGACCTCCTCAGGCTGGCCCAGGCGGCCCATCTGGGTGGCGGACTTCATCGTCTCGATCACCTTTTCGCCGATCTCGCCGAACTCCTTGGCTCCCATCAACAGCGGGGTCTCGATCGGGCCCGGGGCGATCGAGTTGGCGGTGATCTGGTAGCGGGCGCTCTCGCGCGCGATCGCCTTCATGAAGGCGACGACGCCTCCCTTGGTCGCCGAGTAGACGGCAGATCCCTTGGAACCGACCCGACCTGCCTCCGAGGAGATGCTGAGGATGCGGCCGTATTTCGCCTCCTGCATGCCGGGCAGGGCGGCATGGGTGCAGTTGAAGACGCCGACGAGGTTGATCCCGATCAACCGCTGCCACTGCTCAGGCGTCGTGTAGGTGAAGAAGCCGAACTCGTCCGTGCCGGCGTTGTTGACGAGGATGTCGAGCGTCCCGGTCGCCTCAACCGCGGCGCGGGCGGACTCGAGGTCGGTCACGTCGAGCTCGAGCGCGTGGCCGTTGACGTCGCCGGCGACCCTCTCGGCGCCCTCGACGTCGACGTCGCCGACCCAGACCTCGGCGCCCTCTGCCGCCAGGCGGGCGGCGATCGCGGTGCCTATCCCGCTCGCCCCGCCGGTGACCAGCGCCTTTCGTCCCTCCAGCCGCATCGGCCGGGAGCATAGACTCACGCGCTCGTGGCGGACCTTCCCACCATCCCGATCGTTGGCGGCACCGGTGCGCTCGGCGCCGGCCTGGCGTTGCGCTGGGCCCAGGCCGGGGCCTCGATCGCGATCGGCTCGCGGTCGGCCGAGCGGGCCGAGGAGGCGGCGGCGAAGCTGCGCGAGAAGGTGCCGGGCGCCCAAGTCGAGGGCCTGCTCAATGAGGACGCCGTCAAACGCGGCGAGATCGTCTTCCTCACCGTCCCCTTCCGCAACCAGTCGGAGAACCTCAACAACCTGCGCGAGGCGCTGCAGCCGGGGCAGATCCTGGTCGACTGCACGGTCCCGCTCGCCGCCGCGGTCAGCGGCAAGGCGACGCGCTCGCTCGGCGTCTGGCAGGGCAGCGCCGCCCAGCAGGCACAGGAGATGGTCCCCGAGGGCGTCACCGTCGTCGCCGCCCTGCACACGATCGGCGCTCTCACCCTCGCCGACGGCGAGGTCGAGCTGGGCGAGGACATACTCATCTGCGGCGACCGCAAGGCCGACAAGGCCCGGGTCGCGCGTCTGATCGAGCTGATCCCGGGACTGCGGGCCGTCAACGCCGGGCCATTGGAGATGGCCCGGATCGTCGAGCAGCTGACGCCGCTGCTGATCTCGGTCAACGTCCGCTACAAGGCCCACGCCGGCATCCAGCTCACCGGCCTCCCCGCCGGCGACCACTGGGCGTAGGCATGCGGGTCGCCCTGCTCGCCGGCGGCACCGGCGGCGCCAAGCTCGCCGCCGGGATGCAGGAGGAGATCGGCTCCGACCTGGCGGTGATCGCCAACACCGCCGACGACATCGAGACGCTCGGCGTCCACGTCTCCCCCGACCCCGACCTCGTCACCTACTGGCTCAGCGGCGAAATCGACGAGGAGCGCGGCTGGGGTCTGCGCGACGACAGCTTCACCGTTTTCGACCGGCTGACGAAGCTGGGTGCACCGAGCTGGTTCAGCCTCTCCGACCGCGACCTCGCGGCCTGCCTCTACCGCCGCCAGTTCCTCGAGGAGGGCGGTCGCCTCACCGGCGCTCAGGCGCAGATCGCCCGCGCGCTCGGGGTCGAGGCGCGGGTGCTGCCGATGTGCGAGGCGCCGGTGCGGACCAAGGTGCTGACCGCCGCCGGGAGCCGCGCCCTGCAGGAGTACCTGATCGTCGACCGAGGCGAGCCGGAGGTCCAGGGCGTCGAGCTGGACGGGATCGAGGCGGCCGAGCCGAGCGCCGAGGTGCTGGAGGCGCTGCGCTGGGCCGAGGCGATCGTGATCGGCCCCTCCAACCCGGTGATCAGCATCGGCCCGATCCTCGCGATCCCGGGGATGACCGAGGCGATCGCCGCCTCCAGCGCTCCGGTCGTCGTGGTCAGCCCCTTCGTCGCCGGCCAGGTAGTCAAGGGGCCGACGGAGCGCTTCATGCAAGCCCTCGGCCGGCCGTCGACCGCGGCGGGCGTCGCCTCCCTCTACGCGGGGCTGATCGACGCGATGGTCGTCGACGAGGGCGACCCGGACCCGCCTCCGGAGGGGATCCCCACGCTCCCGGTGCCGACCCTGATGGAGGGCGCGGCCGGGCGGGCGCGGCTGGCGCGCATCGTCCTCGACTACGCAGCTAGCCTCGAGGCTTGAACGCGACCGCGGTCCTCCCCGTCAAGCGCTTCGGCGCCGCCAAGCAACGGCTCGCCCCCGGCATGGGCGCGACGCACCGCGCCGAACTGGCGGCGGCCATGCTGGAGGACGTGCTGGAGTCGATCGGCGCTGCACGCTCGATCGAGCGCACAGTGGTCGTCACCAGCGAGCCGCGCGCAATCGAGCTGGCAAGCAGAGGAGGTAGCGAGCTGGTCGCCGACCCCGACGAGGGCGGTCACTCCGGCGCGGCCCTCGCCGGGATCGCGCGGGCCCGCGAGCTCGGTGCCGAATGCGTCGTCCTGCTCCCCATCGACTGCCCGCTGCTCGACCCGCGCGAGCTCGAGCGCCTGCTGACCGGGATGCCAGAGCGCTACGTCGCGATCGTCCCCGACCGGCACGGCACGGGCACAAACGCACTCGCGCTCGCGCCGCCAGACGTGATCGCGCCCTCCTTCGGCGAGGGCAGCTGCGCTCGCCATGTCGCCGCCGCACGCGCGGCCGGCGTGCCCTTCGACATCGATGAGCTGGCGTCGCTGGCGCTGGACCTGGACACGCCGGCCGACGTCGTTGCCCTGACCATGGAGCTGGAGAGGGACCGAGGGCGCGCGAGGCGAACGGCGAGAGTGCTGGGCATATGAGCTCGCTCCAGGCGTTTGGCGTCGTGGACCTGCCCGAGATCGAAGCCGGGGACAACCTCGGCGAGCTGATCGCCGCCCGCGCGGAGCTGCGCGACGGCGATGTCCTCGTCATCGCCCAGAAGGCGGTCTCCAAGGCCGAGGGCCGCGTGCGCCGGCTCTCGTCGGTAAGCCCAGGCACGGAGGCGCACCGCCTCGCAGCCGAGCTCGACAAGGAGCCGGCCCTGGTCGAGCTGGTTCTCGAGGAGAGCGCCGAGGTGCTCCGGGCCGAGCGCGGCGTCCTGATCACCGAAACCCACCACGGCTTCGTCTGCGCCAGCGCCGGCATCGACACCTCCAACCTTCCCGAGGCCGACACGGTTTGCCTGCTGCCCGAGGACCCCGATGCCTCGGCGCGTCGCATCCGCTCCGAGCTTCGCACCACCGTCGGCGTCGTAATCGCCGACAGCTTCGGCCGGGCCTGGCGCTTGGGCCAAGCCGAGGTGGCAATTGGCTGTGCCGGCCTCGTGCCCCTGGACGACTGGCGGGGCCGCCGGGACGCCCACGGCCGAGAGCTCGAAGCAACCCTGATCGCGATAGCCGACGAGGCCGCCTCGGCAGCTGACCTCGTCCGCAGCAAGGACAGCCGCATCCCGGCCGTGATCGTTCGCGGCCTTGACCGCTTCGTCACGGCGGACGATGGCCCGGGAGCCGCTGCACTCCGCCGCCCCCGGGACGAGGACCTCTTCCGCTAGGCGGAGAGAACAGCGGCGCCGCGGAGGCTGCCGTCGCGGATCGAGTCGAGAGCCTCGTTCGCCGCCTCCAGCGGATAGACCTCGACCTCCGTGTGCACCGGCACCTGCGGCGCCAGCGCCAGGAATTCCTCGCCGTCCTGCCGAGTGAGGTTGGCAACCGAACCGAGCGTGCGCTCTCCCCAAAGCTCCGCGTAGGGGAAGCTCGGGATATCGCTCATGTGGATGCCGGCACTGAGGATCCGCGCGCCCTTGGCGCTGGCTCGCAAGGCCGTCGTCATCAGGGCACCGACCGGGGCGAAGACGATCGCCCCGTCGATCTCCTCCGGCGGCGCCTCGTCCGAGGAGCCCGCCCACTCGGCACCCAGCTCGCGCGCGAAGGACTGGCCCTTCTCGTCACCCGGGCGGGTAAAGGCGAACACCCGCCGACCTTGGTGCACCGCCACCTGGCAGAGGATGTGGGCCGAGGCGCCGAAGCCGTAGAAGCCGATTCGCTTGGCGTCGCCGAGGAGGCACAGCGCCCGGTAGCCGATCAGCCCGGCGCAGAGCAGCGGCGCCGCCTGCTCATCCGGGTAGCCCTCGGGGATCGGAAAGCAGAAGCGCTCGTCGGCCACCGCCAGCTCGGCGTAGCCGCCGTCGACGTCGTAGCCGGTGAAGCGAGCGTTGTCGCAGAGGTTCTCGCGCCCGCTGGTGCAGTAGCGGCACTCACCGCAGGTCCAGCCCAGCCAGGGCACCCCAACCCGGTCCCCGACCGCGAAACGCTCCGCTCCCTCTCCGGCCTCGGCCACCGTGCCGACGATCTGGTGCCCCGGCACCAGGGGCAACTTCGGCTCGGTCAGGTCCCCGTCGACGATGTGCAGATCGGTCCGGCAGACGCCACAGGCACGAACCGAAACCAAGACTTGGCCGGAGCTCGGCCGAGGCTCCGGAAGCTCCGCGGGCCGCAAAGGCTCCCGCCGGCGCTCGAGGAGCATCGCCCTCATCGAGCTCAGGGCGAGGCGAGAATGGAAGAGGAGGCCCCCTCTGCCGGAACAACAACCTGGGAGGTTCCGTCAGAGGGGGCCTCCTCTTCCTTCGGAGCGTCGGCCTCGAGGTAGACGCAATTGCCTTCCGACGTCAGCTGCAACGCCAGGCTCCGAGCGTCGAGCAGGTCGCCTTCGAGCTGCAGTTCATCGACGCTGCCGTCTTCGTTGAACAGCTGCAGGACGATTTCCACGTTCGCTTCGACTTCCGCGTTTTCGCCTGTCCCCGGCACCAGCACAACGGTGATCACGTATTCGTCCCCGTCGCAGCTTTCCAGTATCGGACCCCTGGCCGTAACCGGCCCTCCCGGCTCGGGTTCCGGCGGCGGCGTCGAGACGGGCGATGAGGTCCCCTCTGGCGGAGCCTCCCCATCTGTTGCTCCGACAGGGGGGACCTCATCGCCCTGCCCTGCCGGTTCAGGGGCTGGCCCAAGCGCGGGCGGCACCGCGGTCACGGCGACAGCCCGCGCGGGCGCAACAGCTAGAGCGATTGAGGGTCCCTCCGCCTCACTCGATTGCCCTGTCGCTTGAACCGGCTTGGCACTCCCGGGCGGTGCGACCGTGGCGTCGGCAACGAATGCGCGCCGCTCGGGAGGCAGAGCGATCGCCTCGCCTACCTCAGCTTCGAAAGCCGGCAGCTGCAGGCGCGGTTCGACCGAATCCGTCCCCCACGGCTTCAAGCCGAGCAGGGCAATCAGCCCAAGCACAACCGCGAAGCCGAGCAGCGAGAAGGCCGCTAGCCCCGGAAACCCTCCATCCCCCACTGGCGAACGCGAAGCGATTGGCGAACGATACCGCTACTAGGACAAACGTCCAGCTAGTAGGTCTCGACGATCTCGTAGAGCGTCGTGCGCTGGGCGGGCTCACGGCCGCCGGCGCGGGCGGCCCCGATCAGCTGATCGGGGTCCAACCGGACCCCGTGCTGGGAGCCCGCCATGCGGGAGATGTTCTCCTCCATCAGCGTGCCGCCGAGGTCGTTGACGCCCCAACGCAGCGCCTCGGTGGCTGCCTCGAGGCCCATCTTCACCCAGCTCGCCTGCAGGTTGGGGATCGTCTTGCCCAGGGCCAGGCGGAAGGCAGCGGTGTGCTTGAGGTTCTCGGCCGCGGAGATCTCCTCGATCCCGTGCGTGCGGCCCAGCATCGTGTTGAAGGGGATGAAGCTGAGCGGGACGAACTCGGTGATACCGCCGGTCCGCTCCTGCAGCGCCCGGACGACCCTCATGTGGCGAGCCAGCTCGCGAGGCTCCTCGATGTGGCCGAACATCACGGTCGACGTCGAGCGCAGGCCCGCCCGGTGGGAGGCCTCGATGATCTCGACCCAGCGCTGCGCCGGCAGCTTGTTCGGCGAGATCCGCTGCCGCACGCCGTCGTCGAGCACCTCCGCGGCGGTCCCCGGGGTCGAGCCGAGGCCGCACTCGATCAGGTACTCGAAGACCTCGTCCGCACTCCTGCCCGAGCGCTCGCACATGTGGTCGACCTCCATCGGCGAGTAGGCGTGCAGGTGCAGCTGCGGCGCAACCTCCTTCGCCAGCCGCAGCCACTTGCCGTACTCCTCCAGGGTCAGGTCGGGATGGATCCCCCCCTGCATGCAGAGCTCCGTCGCCCCGAACTCGACCGCTTCCAGAATCCGCTCAGCAAATTCCTCCTCGGACACCTCATAAGCATCCGGCGACCGACGCCCCTGCCCGAACCCGCAAAAAGCACAGCCGACCACGCAGATGTTGGTGAAGTTGATGTTCCGGTTGACCACAAACGTCACCCGGTCCCCCGCCAGCTCTTCTCTCAGCTCGTCCGCAGCCACCCGCATCTCCTCGATCACCTCGGGCCTCGTCTCGGAGAACAGCGCCGTCAGCTGATCCTCCGACAGCTCATGACCTTCGCGTCCCTTGGCAATCGCTTCCGGCGCCAGCTTGCCGTCCAAAGACTCTTCCGACCGCCTACCGGACCCCCGCCTCGGGATGAAGCTCCAGTACTTCAGCTTGATCACGTCGAGGACCCCCTGCTCCATCCACTCCGAGTCCATGTACTGCGGATAGACGCAAAGCCGCTCCGTCAGCGCAAACCCCTTCGGCGCCAGCTCCTTTCGCACCTCATGCGGACTCGGGAACGCGTGCTCAGGAGAGATGTGGTCCCCGTTCGCCGAGAGCCCACCAAGGTCCGTCGCTCCAGCCTCAACCAGCTCCCCCCAGCTGTCCGACAGGTTCGGCGGCACCTGCACCCCCACATCCGGCATCAACCGCTTGCACTCGGCGATCAACCGCTTGATGTCCTCAACGCCAACCGGGCTCGCCCACGATGGAACCGGAAGGGCCGGCGGGGACCCCTCTGATGGGAACTCGCGAAGCAACTCAACCTCTGTACCGCCGTCACGATCCCGCTGCGGAGCCCCAGCAGAGGGGTCCCCGCCGGCCCCCCACCGCTCCCGCGCAGCCTCGTCAGCGATATCCGCCACTTCGGCGCCGTAGTACTTCGGATGCGGAACGAAGTTCTGCAGAATCACCTCCTGGATGTGGCCGTAGCGGCCGTGCAAATCCGCGAGAGCCTCCAAGGACGCGACCTGCTCCTCCTCGGTCTCGCCGATGCCGACGAGGATCCCGCTCGTGAAGGGGATCCTCAGCTCGCCCGCTGCCTCGATGGTGGCAAGGCGCTGGGCGGGATGCTTCGTCGGGGAGCCGGCATGGACCGTGTCCATCAGCCGCTCCGAGACCGACTCCAGCATCAGGCCCTGGGAGGCGGTGACCTCGCGTAGTCGTGCGAGGTCGGTGCGGTCGAGGACGCCGATGTTCGTGTGCGGGAGCATCCCGCGCTCGAGTGCTCGCTCGCAGGCCCAGACCACGTAGGAAGTGAAGTCGTCGTGGCCCCATTCCGCCAGCTTTGCAGCGACGATGGGATTGACCTCGGGGCGCTCGCCCGTGAGAACCAGAAGCTCCTTGGCGTTGCGCTTGAGCGCCTCGTCGAGGAGCTTCTCTACCTCGTCCGGATCCCGGATATGCGCCTGGTGCGTCGCGAAGGCGCAGTACTTGCAGTAGCACTGGCAGGTGCGGGAGAGGGAGAGCGTGTAGTTCCGCGAGAAGGTGACCCGGCGCACGGCGGAAGACGCTACCGCACGCGCCGCTTAGGACCGGCGCGTGCGGTTGAAGATCCGGAGAAGCCCTAGGAAGCGGGCGAAGCCGAGCCCGGCTTGACCCGCTCGGGCGGCTCGGTCGGAGCCGGCCCGCCGGGCTCGAGCACGAACTTGAAGACGGCGGCAGCCAGCGCCGAGCCGACGATCGGGCCGAGCAGGTAGGGCCAGACGCCGCCCCACTCGTTGCTGACCAGCGCCGGGCCGAACCAGCGGGCGGGGTTGAACGAACCGCCGTCCAGCGGGCCACCGACCATGACGATGAATCCCAGCGTGGTGCCGATCGCCAGCGGCGCCCAGTCCTTGAAGCTCTTCTTCGAGAAGACCGCGGCGAGGATCACCAGCACCAGGCAGAAGGTGCCAATCGCCTCGATGATCATGCCCTGGAAGTTGCCCGCGAGCAGGCCGCTCACAGTCGCAGCGCCGTAGTTGGTGGCGCGTCCCTCGTCGAGCAGAAGGCCCTTGCAGAGAAGCGCGCCGAGGACGCCGCCCGAGAGCTGGGCGAGCGTGTAGATCAGCGCGTCGATCGATGAAATCCGTTTGATTGCCCAGGCGGCCAACGTCACAGCCGGGTTGAAGTGCCCACCGCTGACCACGCCGAACATGACGATGAGGCCGAAGAGCAGGAAGGCGTGGACGAGACCGATTACCGCGAAGTCGGAACCGAAGCTCGCCTGTTCGCCGGTGGAGACGAAGAGCACGACGACGGTGGTGACGAAAAACACCAGCAAGAAGGTGCCGATCAGCTCAGCAAGGTATGCCGCAAGTCCTCGTTCCTGCACTCTTTCCTCCTAGATCCCTTGATTCGACTGGGCGGCGCCAGTCTACCCAGATCGAGCGAGGGAATAAGCTGCCCGGCTCAATGAGGGTGGTTGTCGCGCTGCTGGCGGCCGCCCTGCTGCTCACCGGCACGGCCGGCTGCGGCGGGGACGGCGCTGAACCGGGCGCGCCTGTCGGCGCGACGCTTGTGCTCGACTTCACGCCGAACGCGGTCCATTCCGGCATCTACGCGGCCCAGGGGCAGGGCTACTACGACGACGCGGGGGTGGATCTGGCGATCCACCCGCCGGGGGAATCGACCGACGCCCCGAAGCTGCTCGAGGCGGGTCGCGCCGAGTTCGCGATCCTCGACATCCACGACCTCGGGATCGCGCGAGAGCGCGGGCTGGACCTGGTCGGTGTGATGCCGCTCGTCCAGCGACCGCTCGCCGCGGTGATAGCCGTCGACGACATCGACCGGCCACGCGAGCTTCAGGGACGGACCGTGGGCGTCACCGGGCTGCCCTCCGACGAAGCGGTGATCGATTCCGAGGTGAGCGCCGACGGCGGCGACCCGGCGGAGGTGAAGCGGGTGACGATCGGCTTCAACGCCGTCTCGTCCCTGGTGGCAGGCAAGGTCGATGCCGTGACGGGTTTCTGGAACGCGGAGGGCGTGGCGCTACGCGCTCGCCGCGTTCCGGTCCGCATCTTCAAGGTCGACCGCTACGGCGCCCCCTCCTACCCCGAGCTGGTCCTGACGACCACCGGCGACACTCTCCGCAACGACCCCGAGCTGGTCGAGTCGACGATCGATGCGACCCGTCGGGGTTATGAGCTCGCCACCAGCCAGCCGGGCCGGGCGCTGGACGATCTCCTAGCCGCGGCGCCGGCCCTCGACCGCGAAGAACAGGCCGGGCAGCTGAACGTCCTGCTGCGGGACCTGCGGCCGGCGCCCTTCGATCCGGCGGTGCTTCGCGCCTGGGCGGCCTGGGACCTCGAGCACGGACTGCTGAAGCGGCCGCTGGACGTCGATGCCGCGTTCTCCGAACCCTGACGTTCCATCCAGATACGCTTCGCCCGTGAGCCTGGCCGCCGACTTCCAGCAGGTGCTCGACTCGACGCCGCCCGACTGGACGGACCTGGAGCTCGACCTGCGGATCGACGACGAGAGCCGCTACGTGGACACCGCGGTCGCCCTGAGTCAGGTCAACGCCCAGCCCTACTCGAAGGCCCAGTGGGACTGGCGGCTTCTGGTCGCCCACAGCTTCGGGCACGCCGCCGCCGCGGAGACGGTCAAGGGCGTGCTGGCCAAGCTCGACGCCGACGGCGTCGGCGGCGAGATGGTCGTTCGCGAGGTTCGCGAGGGACGGGCCGAGGTCGTGCAGATGTGGGGCCGCCCCGAGAGCGTTCGCGAGGAGTTCCGCGAACGCCGATCGCTCTAGATGGCGAAGATCCTCGCCATCGTCGGAGACCTGATGCTGGCGAGCCGAGTCGAGGAGAGCCTGCGGGCCGCGGGCCACGAGGTGTCCGTCACCCCCACCCTCCCAGACCCACTGGAAGCCGACGCGATCGTCTGCGACCTCGACACCGCCGACATAGCCACCCTCGCAGCAGCCCCCGTCCCGGTCCTAGGCTTCTACTCACACATAGATGTGGAGACGAAGAAATCCGCCGAAGCCGCCGGAATCACAAAAGCAATCCCCCGCTCCCGCATGGCGAGGGAGCTTCCAGCCCTGGTCGGCAAGCTGCTCGCAGGCTGACCCTCGGCGAGACGGACGGGGACCCCTCTGATGGGAACTCGCGAAGCAACTCAACCTCTGTACCGCCATCACGCCCCCGGTGCGGAGCCCCAGCAGAGGGGTCCCCGTCCGTCTTACTCGACCGGCGGCAACAAATCAGGTCCAGGAATTGGCGTCCCATGCGGGTCATGACTGGGCTCGCCCAGCTTCGCGGCCATCAAGAGCTCCAGCTCCTCGGAGATGTAGTGCTCGAGCACCTCAGCCTCCTCGTGGACGCGGTCGTCGGGCATCCCCAGCGCCTCGGAGAGGTAAGCCTCGATCAGGCGGTGGTGACGGATCACCTCCAGCGCCACCTTCTCCCCCGCTGGGGTCAGCGTGACGCCCTTGTACGGCAGGTACTCGGCCAGGCCGAGGTCGTCCAGTCGCTTCAGCATCGAGGTCGCGGTCCCAGGCGCCACCCCGAGCCGCTCGGCCAGCTCGCCGTTGGTGACGGGCCCGGCACGCTTGCTGGAAACGGCGTAGATCGCCTTCGCGTAGTCCTCGATCGCCTCCGTCCCCGGCGCACGCCGCGGGCTCGTGCCGCCGGTCGCCATCAGACCGAGACCAGCAGGCCGGTCACGTAGAGCAGGGCGATCCCGGCGAGCAGGCCGGCGACCGAGAGCGGGTGCAGGATCCGCCCTTCGTCGTTGCGCATCGCCGGGGCAATCTGGACGATCACCCTGGCGATCGCACCGACGCCGACGCCGAAGAGCAGCGCCGCCAGGCTGGGGTTGAAGGCGGCGGCGCCGATCCAGGCGCCGAGGATCGCCGGGGCGCCGGCGATCAAGCCGAGGACGGCGAGGTGGCCGAACCGGGTCCCGGCCGTCGGCCCGGCGCCCTCGCGCAGCGGCGCCACGATCGCCAGGCCCTCGGTGGTGTTGTGGATCGCGAAGCCGACGACGAGGAAGGCCCCGAGGGCGAGCGCCCCGGTCGCGTAGGAGGAGCCGATCGCCAGGCCCTCGCCGAGATTGTGGAGGCCGATCCCGATCGCGACCAGAAGCGCCATGTAGAGCCCGCCCTGGGCGGCACTCCCGCCCGCGCTTGCGCGCCGCCGGGCCAGGTAGGCGTCGACCCCGGCGAGCAGCAGGTAGGCGACCAGCGCCCCCGCGAAGACCAGCGCCGCGCCGCCGAAGGCACCTGGCGCCGCGGCGGCGATGTCCAGGCCCTCGAGCGCGGCGTCGATCGCCAGCAGCGCCAGCAGACCGACGGTGAAAGCAATCAGCGCCCCGATCCAGCGGGCGTCGACACGCCGCACGAAGGGGAGCCAGAGCATGCCAAGGCTGACCGGGATCACGCCGACGTAGATCCCCAGCAGCGCCATCAACCCGTAGAAGCTGAGGTCGGCCTCGGGCGTTTCCGCGGCGACGGGGATCGAGGCGTCGACCGTCCCGCCCGAGGCGGTGAGGACGAAGATCTCATACGCCTCGCCTTCGATCCAGGGATAGGAGATCGTCAGCGTGGTCGAGCCCAGCCTGCCGATCTCGGTGCCCTCGCTGGCGCTGAAGGGCGCGTAGGCGTCGTTGACCGCGACCTGGGCGAGGTCGACCGGGTCGGGGCCGTCGTTGCGCAGGCTCAGCTCGATCTCCCCTGGTCGCAGCGTCGTCCGCTCCACGACGACCTCCTCGACCGGCGGACCGGTCCGCTCGCCGAGCCCGGGACCGCCGAGCAGCGCGAAGGTGCCGATCGCCGCCCCGATCAGGGCGAGCGGGATCAGCCCCAGGAGCCAGGCCGGCAGCCGCCCGCCCGGGGCGCGCTCGGCCTGCGCCGCCGCCTCCATCAGGCTTTCCTCCCGGAATCGCCCCAGGGGAGGTCGCAGTACGCGGCCGCCGCCGCGGCGGCGGTCAGCCGCGAGGGATTGCCGACCCGGAAGAAGCCCGACCAGCCCAGCTCGGCGAACTCGCTGACATGGGCGTGGAACATGTAGTCGCCGTCGAAGGGGAACTTCATCTCGGCGATGCCACGCTGGCCCTGACCCTGGATCACCGTGTCGGTGTACTCGCTCGGCTCCAGCGAGGTTCCGGTCGGGTAGTACTGGAAGAAGTTGGCGTGGACGTGGAAGGAGTTGAGCGGGTCGTACTCGAGCACGTTGACCAGGTAGATGCGCAGGAGCTCGTCGCGGCCGACCTGGATCGGCTCGTTGACGTAGTGGAAGCCGACCGTGTTGACCGCGTAGACCTCGTTGCCGAGGTCGAAGTTGGTGTCGAAGCCGTTCATCACCATCACCATCTCGTCGGCTTCGGGCCGGCCCTTCTTGGGATCGATGATGAAGGCGCCATAGAGGCCGCGCGAGATGTGGCTGGCCAGAGGCGAGACGTGGCAGTGGTAGAGGTGGAGGCCGAACGGCTCGGCGTCGAATTCGTAGGTGAACTCCTCGCCGGGGCCGATCTGGCCGCCGCCCCGGTTTTCGCCGATCCCCGGCATGCCATCCATCAGCGCGGTGTGGATGCCGTGGAAGTGCATCGTGTGCGGGTGTTCGGAGGCGTTGAGGAAGCGCAGCCGCAGCTTCTCCCCCTCACGAGCGCGCAGGGTCGGGCCGGGGACGCGGCCGTTGTAGGTCCAGGCTTCGTACTTGACGCCCGGCGCGACTTCGATCTCCTTGTCCTGGGCGACGATCTCCCACTCGCGCAGCACACGGCCGCTGGCCAGGCGCCGTGTCTTGCCGTAGTCGAAGTCGCGCAGCAGCTGGGTCGGATGAAAGCCGTTGGCACGATGGTTCACCGAGCGGCCCGGGGCGAAGCCGGCGTGGGCGAAGGCCTCGTGCCCGGCGTGGCCGCCGTGACCGGTCATCGCGCCGGCGGCGCCGGGGCCGCCAGACTCACGCGGGAGCAGGCCCTGGACGATCGGCAGGCTGGCGCCGGCTGCCAAGGCCCCGCCCAGCATCTTGCGGCGGCTGAGGCGGGAGCTCACTTGGTTGCCCCTGTCAGAGATTTAGACACGTCTAAATGATTTTGACACATCTAAAAGACGCTGGGTTGGGCCATGGGGATGACCCCCTCTCTCGCAACAGCGGGGAGGCTCGTTCGGGGGTCATCCCCATGGCCCCCGAGGCGAGCTTCCTAGAATTGGTGCATGGCCGAAGGGGTGACAGTCGAGCTCGATGCTCAATACCGGCAGTTGCGCGAGGAGTGCGGGCTGCTTGATCGCTCGGCGCGCGGCAAGCTAATGCTGAAGGGCTCGGAGGCGGCCGAGTATCTGCAGGGACAGCTGACCAACGACGTCGAGGGGCTCGAGCCCGGAGAGGGGTGCTACGCGGCGCTGCTGGATCGCAAGGGGCACATGCAGGCCGACATGCGGGTGTTGAGGCTTGCAGCGGACGAGGTCTGGGTCGACACCGAGCCGGAGCCGCTGCCGGTCGTGCGCAAGCACCTCGAGACCTACAAGATTGGGCGCGAGGTGGAGCTCGGGGACGTCACCGCGACGCGGGCGATCCTCTCCCTGATCGGGCCGCGCAGCGCCGATCTCGCGGGCGCGCCGCCGCTGCCCGAGCACGCCAACGAAGCGATCGCGGTCGGAGGCACCGAGTGCCTGGCGGTCGGCACCGCCGGCGGCATCGACCTGATCGCGGCGGCGGGCGACGCGGAGCGGCTGCGCGCGGCCCTCGGCGACGCCGGCGCGGTCGAGGTCGGCCCCGAGGCGGTGGAGATCCTCCGCATCGAGGCGGGGACGCCGCGCTTCGGCGCCGAGATGGACGGCGGCACGATGCCCGCCGAGGCCGGCATCGTCGAGCGCGCCGTCAACTTCGAGAAGGGCTGCTACATCGGACAGGAGACCGTCGCTCGGCTCCATTACCGGGGCAAGCCCAACCGGCACCTGCGGGGGCTGCGCCTGTCGGCTCCCGCGCCGGCGGGAACCGCGCTTGCGCTGGCCGGCAAGGAGGTCGGCAGGGTCGGCGGCAGCTGCGTCTCCCCCCTCCACGGACCGATCGCGCTCGCGGTCTTGCGCCGCGAGGCGGAGCCGGGTGCGAAGCTGGCCGTAGGTGAAGATGGCGTTACGGCTCACGTGGTCGACTTGCCCTTCGGCTAGATTCCGCCCGATGGGTCGCAGGAGAGGCAGAGTCGTCGCCGCGGGATGCGTGCTCGGCGCGCTGGCACTAGCGAACACCGGGTGCGGAGCCCAGGAGAACGCCAACGAACCGCGGCCGCAACCGCCGACCCGCATCAGCGTCACGATCACGCCGAGGGCGATCACCGTGGAACCCCCGCGCATCGCGATCGGGCCCGAACCGAACCAGCAGATCCCCCAGAACAAGCACGCGGGCCAGCCCGTGATCGACTCCGACGCGCCGGTCGACGTCGTCTTCGTCACCGCCAACCTGACCGACTTCGACTCGAAGCTGGAGGTCCGGGGGCCGAAGGACGCCGCCTCCGGCCTTTTGGTGGCCAACGGCAACGGCACGATGCTGACTTCGCTGCCGACCGGCGTCTACACAGTCGGCGCCGCCGACATTCCGGGCGCCAAACCCGCCCGCTTCTCGGTCGGCGCGCACCGAACCTCGTCGCAAAACGACGTGCTGTTGCCGTAAATAGCGCCAATCCGGGCGCGCTGCTACGTCTGCCCGGTTCGTCACCATCGTCGGGTGACCATCGTTCTCGCGATAGCCGTGCTCGCGCTTGCCGCGGCGCTTGTCTACGTCGTCGCCCGGCGCCCCGAGCCACAGCCGCCGCTCGACCACGGGCCGGCGCTCCAGGAGGCCACCTCGAAGGCGGTCGCCGATCTGCTCAGGGTCAACGAGGAGTCGCGCCGGGCCGACACGCAGGCGGCGGAGGCAGCGCTCGACAAGCGTCAGGCGGAGATCAAGGCGCTGGCAGAGCGGATCGCCAAGGGCCAGGAAAAGATCGAGGCGGAGGTGCGCAAGCGCGGTGAAGGCGACCTGCAGACGCGCACCCTGCTCGAACAGATGGGACAGACGGTCGGCAACCTCAACACCGAGACCGCCGGGCTGAAGAAGGCACTGCGCCAACCACAGACGCGCGGCCAGTGGGGCGAGCTGCAGCTGCGCCGCTGCATCGAGATCGCCGGCATGACCGAGCACGTCGACTTCGAGATGCAGGAGACGCTGCACACCGAGGACGGCCGCCTGCGGCCCGACGCGCGCTTCCTCCTGCCCGAGGGGCGCAGCTTTGTCGCCGACTCGAAGGTCCCGCTCGACGCCTTCCTCGACGCCCAGGAGGCAGAGGTCGAGAGCGAGCGCCGCACCCACCTCGAGCGGCACGCGCGACAGGCGCGCGAGCACGTCCGCGCGCTCAGCTCGAAGGACTACCAAGGGCAGTTCAAGGCCGGCGAGACACCGGACCTGGTGATTTGCTTCATCCCCAACGAGCCCGCGCTGCACGCCGCTTTCACCGCCGACCCCGAGCTCTTCGACTACGCGCTGAAGCTCAACGTCCTGCTCGTCAGCCCAACCTCGCTGATCGGCCTGTTGCGAACGATGGAGCTCGGCTGGCGCCAGGAGCGCATGGTCGCCGAGGCGGCCGAGATCGCCGACGCCGCCGGGACCATGCACGCTCGCTTCGCCAAGTTCCTCAGCGACTTCGACAAGGTTGGCAGGGGCCTGACCTCGGCAGCCAACGCCTACGACTCCGCGGTCGGCTCGATGGAGCGTCGGCTGCTGCCACAGCTGCGCAAGGTCGAGTCGCTCGGGGTCACCCCGAGCAAGGCGATCGAGCCGCCGGAACCGGTCGAGATCACGGTGCGCGAGATCACGGCCCCCGAGCTGCGCGAGGCCGATACCCCCGTGCTTGACTAGGATTCGCCGCCCGCCTGCAAACGACCCCCGCGGAGGACCCAGTTGGCCGTTGACACGAGCGCAATCGCGAAGTTGAACGTGGAGCCCGGAACCCTGCCGGAGACGATGGCGGCCTGGGTGATCCGCGAGGAGCGAGAGGGCGAGCCGACCGACGCCTTCCAGCTGGAGCAGATCGAGGTTCCCGAGCCCGGGGCCTTCGAGGTGATCGTCCGCGTGATGGCGGCCGGGGTCAACTTCAACAACGTCTGGGCTGCGCTGGGCAAACCCGTCTCGGTCTTCCCCTACGGCGACCACCCCGAGTACGGTCACCACATCGGCGGCTCCGACGCTTCCGGGATCGTCTGGAAGGTCGGCGAGGGCGTCACCCGCTGGAAGCCCGGCGACGAGGTCGTCGTCCACTGCAACCAGGCCTCCTACGAGGACGTCGAGGTCCACGGGCTCGACCCGCTCGCCGCGCCGAGCCAGAAGATCTGGGGCTACGAGACGACCTGGGGCTCCTTCGCCCAGTTCACCAAGGTGCAGGCGCAACAGCTCCTCCCCCGCCCCCAGAACCTTTCCTGGGCCGACTCCTCCGCCTACGGCCTGACCTACTTCACCGCCTACCGGATGCTGATCGACCAGTGCAAGCTGCAGCCCGGCCACAACGTCCTGATCTGGGGTGCCGCCGGCGGCCTCGGTGTCTTCGCCGTGCAGCTCTGCAAGGCGGCCGGCGCCAACGCGGTCGGCGTCGTCTCCTCCGAGGAGAAGGGCGAGCTGATCAAGCAGCTCGGCGCGGTCGACTACATCAATCGGGCCGAGTTCGGCGAGATGATGCGGACCAAGGAGAACCTCACCGACCCCGCCGCCGACAAGGAGCGCTTCAAGGCCTCGCGCGGCTTCGCCAAGCGGGTCAAGGAGATCCTCGGCGACGCGCCCGACATCGTCTTCGAGCACGTCGGCCAGGCGACCTTCCCGACCTCGGTCTTCGTCGTCAAGCCGTTCGGCAAAGTCGTCATCTGCGGCGCCACCTCGGGCTTCCAGCTCGACTTCGACGTGCGCTACCTGTGGATGCGCCAGAAGCAGATCATCGGCTCGCACTTCGCCAACGCATATGAGTGCATGAAGGCCAACCAGCTGATGGCCGAGGGCAAGGTCCGCCCGGTGATCTGGAAGACGATGGGCTTCGACGGCGTTGCCGAGGCGCACCAGCTTCTGCACGAAAACAAGCACCTCGGCAAGATCTCGATCCTGGTCGGGGCGGAGTCCGAGGAAGAGGGCCAAAACGAGGATGGCCCGGGCGCGATCCGGGCGGAGGTGGGAGCCTGATGAGCGAGGTTTGCGTACTGGACTGGCACATCGCCCCCTTCCGGGCAGACCGCTTCCTCGACCTCTGGGAACCAGCGGCGGCGAGAATGCCCGCCTTCGGCGCCAAGAGCTGGTCGCTGACCCGCTCGACCGACGATCCGCTGGCGATCCGGCAGTCCTCAATCTGGGAGAGCCGCACGGACTTCGAGCGCTACTGGTTCTCGGAGGAGATCGAGAACGCCCGTGCCGCCGTCATCGACCTGTATGACCTGCCGCTGCTGCCCACCTGGCACACCCTGCTGGTAGCCGAGTAGCAAGTCCCGCGCCCGTCCCTACCGAAGCACTCTCCATCTGAAGGTCGCCGGCGTCGGATCCATCTCGCCGTCTGCGGCGACGGCGGTGACGCTGAAGACGTGCCTCCCAGGATCCAGGTTCCGATAGATCCGCGGGGAGCGGCATCGCCCGAGCGGACGAGCGTCGAGCTTGCAGCGGAAGCTGACATCAGACTCCGAGGTGAAAGCGAACCTCGCGGTGGAGCTGTGCGTCCTCTTCTTCGGATGCCGGTCGATTCGGGTCTGGGGAGGGATCGGCTCCAGTGGCTGGACCGGAAGCAGTTGCTCGCTCTCGACCTTCGCGTAGGTCGCGAGATAGGAAGCCGAGCTATCGGCTTGCACGGTGTGGACCCGGCCCCCGCCATCGGACCAGCTCCGCCAGGCATAGGTCTCGCCCCCCAGCTGCGCGGACGCCGGCGCCGACAGCACGACGTTGGAGCCCTCTATCGAGGTCAGCGCGAACGGCGTGGCCGCCGAGAGCAGCCCGGCCCCCAGCGTCAGGCCAGGGGGACTCGAGGAGATCGCCAGCTCGACGGTGCGGGGGTCGATTTTGACCGTCTCCTTCGCCGAGAGGCCACGGGAGTCAACCGCGGTCAGGGTCAGCTCGATGAAGGATGGATAGTCGTGGTCGGGAGCCGCGAACCCTCCCGAGTCAACCGCGGGAAACGCCCGCAGCGGGTGCCCGTGACAGCCTTTCAACGGGCAGTGGAAGAGGCGCGTGCTCCAGTCGAGGCTCGTCGAGGGGAGCTCGCCGTCCTCCCCGTCCTCGGCGTCCCCCGAGAAGTCGATTTGCTGCCCGACCGCCCATTCGAGGCCGGAGCCGGGTTCGAGGATCTCCGGCTGCGGCGGGGTGTTGTCGGGGTAGACGGTCAAGCGGGCGATGCTGTTGGCGCCGTCCTCGTCGCTGACGCGGACCGCGGCCGTGTGGTTCTCGTCGTCGTCGTAGGTCGCGCTGGCGACGCCGTTCAGCGTCGGCGGAGCGAAGCTCCCGTCCCCGTCCAGGTCCCACTCGTATTCGAGCTGGTCTTCGTCGGCGTCGGTCGAGCCGGTGGCGTCGAACTCGACCTCCAGCGGCGCATCGCCCCACTGCTGGTCGACGCTGAGGCGAGCCACCGGCGGTTGGTTGCCCGAGAAGTAGGAGATCCGGTGGACAGCCCCCGGTTCGAACTCGTCGCCCCCGACCTCGCTGAAGAAGCTGACGTAGTAGAGGGCTCCCTCCGGCCCCACCTCGAGGTCGACGCCGGGGTAGGGGCCCGCGTCGGACATGAACGCGGTCAGCGTGGAGGGGTCCGGCCGCCCGTCCTCACCGGGGAACATCGCGTAGACGCATCCCCGCACGGAGTCGGCGAAGAAGAGGGCGCCATCGTAGGAAGGCGGGAATGCGGCCCCGTCATAGACGGTGAGCCCGGAGATCGCCGACCCATCCTCGAACGAGCACGGGTCGTTGGGCACGACCCCGGTTGAGAGGCGGTAGGAGAGGAACGGCGACGCGGTGGAACCCGGTTCCTCGTAGAGGTCTTCGCAGAGGTCCAGTTCCACGTCCTCGTATTCGGAGTCGTCTGGCCCCTCATAGCAGGGCCAGCCGGAGTTGAATGCCTGACTCGGAAGCGCGGCGAAGCGATCGATCTCCTCGTAGTCACTCCAGCCGACGTTGCCGGTGTAGATCTCGTGGGTCTCGGGGTGGATCGTGAAGCGGAACGGGTTGCGGAAGCCGTAAGCGACGATCCGCCGCTCGTTGGCGTCGAGACTGTTTTCCATCGGGTTGCCAGGCAGTCCTTCGCCGGTGTCGGGGTCGATGCGGATGATCGTCCCGTTGAGGCCGGTCGGGTCGGCCGGCGTGGCCGGCGTGCGCAGGTCCTGCGCGCGCAGCGCCCCTCCTTCGGCGCTCGGGGGCGTCATGACCCCCCCGACTCCGGCCGGGGGGTCGCCGCAGGGGTTGACCTGCGGGTACCCGAACTGCCCGTAGTCCGCGGAGATGAAGCTGGCGCCGTCGCCGCCGCTCGCGTAGAGCGCGCCGGCGTCGTCGAAGTGGAGGTCGCCGGCCGAGTGCGAGGAGAACTGCTGGCACCAATCCTCGATCAGGACCTGCTCACTGCTCGCCGCGTTGCCCGCCGCGACCAGCCGCGAGAGCCTGCTGCTGATCACGCAGCCGTCGCTGTTCGAGCCCGGCGGGTCGGGACAGTCGTCGCCGGCCACGTTCGGTTTGCCCCAGACCGGAGCCGTGCCGCCGATCGGTGCGTCGTGCGAGTAGAGGACGTAGACGTAGGGCCTGGTGGGGAACTCCGGGTCGAGCGCGAGGCCGAGCAGGCCGCGGTCGTCGGCGTCGTAGACCTGGGTGCGGAGGTCGGCGAAGGTCTGAGGCGTCTCATCTGCGAGGTCGTCGTAGACCTTGACGATCCCTGCCTTCTCGGCGACGAAGACCCTGCCATCGGCGGAGAACTGCAGCGCCGTCGGCTGGCTCAGCCCCTCGATCACGGGGGCGTCCTGAAAGCCGCTGGGCAGGTCCGACCCGCTGGCAAGCGAGACGACCGCAAGCGAGCAGAGGCTCGCCAGCCCCAGGCAGGTGGCGACGAGGAGAGCGCGAGCCCTCAAGCGCGCTCCAATGGCGCCATCGTCAGGCCCGCCCCGTTCAGCTGCGCCCAGTAATGCTCGGCAAGCTCCTTTTGCCCGGACCAGACGATCGCCTGGCCGCGGTTGTGGATCTGGTCGGCGAAGCTGTGGCCCTGCTCGAGACTGATGCCTGGCAGCACCCGGGCAAGCGTCTCGGCGACATGGTCGAAGGTGTTGTGATCGTCGTTGCAGACGATCACTCGCCACTCGCCTCCCAGGCCCGCACCGGGGTCCGTCCCCCGAGGCCGCTCCACAGTGGTCGTCGACATCGCCTCAATTATGAGAGAAGAAGGCAAATTGGATCTTTCCCCCCGCCAACCGTTTCGATAACATGATTTAAATACTCGGATTAGTTATGATCGGTTATCAAGTCGATCCGGGGGTTCGCACGCGATGACGCAAGACAGCCATTTGAACTATGACCCGCGCCTGCTGAAAGCGCTGGCCCATCCGCTCAGGGCGAAGGCGCTGCCGCTCTTCGCCGAGGAGCCCATCAGCCCAATCCAGATCGCCAAGCAACTCGACGTGGACGTCAGACACATCGCCTACCACGTCAGGGTGCTGCGCAGGCTCGGCTACATCGAACTGGTTGAAACCAGGCAGCGGCGCGGCGCCCTCGAGCACTTCTACCAGGGGACCGAGCCGCCGGCTGGCGAACGCTAGGGCGTGCGCGGGGGTTTCGCTTATGAGAGAAGGTCGCGAAACGGGGCGGCCTCGGACGGGCGCACAGGAGGGACTGGCGAAACCCGCGTATGCGGACCAGCGAGCGCCGGACCAAGCGGAGCAAGGACGCAGGGAGCCCGAATAGCAGCGCTATTTGGGCGACCGAGGACGCCGCACCGCGCCGTGTCCGCCGCCGCTGGACGCGGGCGGGGGTTTCGCCAGTCCCTCCTAGCGAGCGCTTACGCCCTTGCCGCCGAAGACGTTCCGGTCATACCACTCGTACGTCCGAGCCAGCCCCGCCTCCAGCTCCACCTGCGCCACGTAGCCGGTGACCGATCCCGTCTTCGACATCTCGGGTGCGCGCCGCCGGGGCGAGCCCGGGGTCGCCGGCCTCGGGTCGATCGTCAGCCGGCGACCGACGGTCGCGATCACCATCTCCGCCAGCTCGGCGATCTGGACCTCGGGACCTTCCTTGCCGATGTTCAGCGCCTCGCCCAGCCCCCGCTCCGATTCGGCAGCGAGGGCGATCATCTCCACCGCGTCCTCGACGAAGCAGAAGGTTCGCCGGTGGTCCACGGAGTAGACCTCCAGGCTGTCCCCGTCGCGCGCCTGCTGAACGCGCTCGAGCAGCTCGGGGATGACGTGGGAAAGCCCCATGCGCGGGCCGTAGACGTTGTGGGGACGGATGGTCGTGAACGGCAAGCCTGACTGAGCGCAGAGCGCCTCGCCGTAGACCTTGGACAGCATGTAGGAGCTGCGCGGTTGGTCGACCCCGGGAACGGTGATCGGCGATGACTCCGGCGTCGGGATCTCGAGCTCGAAGTGCTCGAGGGTGCCGGCGTAGACCTCGCTGGTGGAGGCGAAGACCAAGCGCCCGAGATCCGACTGGCGCGCCGCCAACTCGATCACCCGCGCCGTCATCGCGACGTTCAGGTCGAGAACCTCGTAGGGACGCTCGAGCACGTTGGCTACCCCGACTATCGCCGCGAGGTGGAAGATCCGCTCGTAGTCGTCTCCGAGCTCGGCCAGCGCCTCGGGATCGAGCAGGTCGCACTTGACAAGGCGGACCGAGGGAAGCTCGAGCAACTCCCTGAGATCGTCGTCGACGACGCCGCGGGCGAAGTTGTCGACCAGGTCGACCTCGTACCCCGAGCGCGCCAGCCTGGCGGCCAGGTGGCTGCCGATGAAGCCGCAGCCGCCGGTGATCAGCGCCTTCGCCATGCTCAGGCCTCCACCTGCCCGCGGCCGATCGCCCAAACCGGGCAGCCGATACCGGCGAGCCCGCGCAGGACGTCGATCGAGAGGACCCGGTTTGCGTCCAGGATCAAGGGCCTTCGGTCGCCGAGCCAGCTCGCCACATCCATGTCCGAGAGCTCGGCATGCCCGACCGCGAAGACGACCGCGTCGAAACCCGCCGGCTCGGGGAGCGTCGCTACCCCGGATGAGCCGTCGCCGGCGATCGGGTCATAGGACGAGACCTCGCCGCCCCGCTGCGCAACCGCCTCGAGGAACGTCGTCGAAGGCGAGAATCGGGTGTCGCCGACGCCCTCCCGGTAGGAAACGCCCAGCAGCAGGATCCGCCGTCGATCGAGGCCGCCGAGCAGCTCATTCAGTCTCTCGACCGTGACCAGCGGCATCGCTCGGTTGACCTTCACCGCCTGCTCGGAGAACGAGAACTCCAGCCCGGGGAGGTGGAACAGGTCGCGTGCGCCCAGCCCCGGGAGCAGCGGGTCCTTCGGCAGGCAGTAGCCACCGACGCCGAACCCGGGCTGGCGCATGTTCGAGTGCGTGGGTCGCACCCGGATCGCGTCGATCACCTCGAACAGGTCCACACCCACGGATTCGGCGAAACGCCCCCACTCCTCGATGAAGGCGATGTTGGTCGCGCGGTAGCTGTTCTCGAGCACCTTTCCCATCTCCGACGCCGTGGTCGAGGCCAACCTCGACATCGGGTACTCCTCGACGTTGACGATCTGCGCCAGGAAGCGCTCGCAGGCGTCCGCGGCAGCGGGAGTGCGACCGGCGTATACCCGCCAGAAGTTGACGATCGAGTTGAGGTAGTCCTCTCCCGGCATCACCCGCTCGTAGGAGTGGGCGAGCATGATCGAGTCCGCGGCCAGCCCTCGCTCCTCCAGCGCCCGGTCGATGAGCGGCCCGATCACCTTCTCACAGGTGCCCGGGGGAACCGTGGTCTCGACCACGATCAGCGACTCCGCCGGCATCCGTGTCGCGAGCGAGCGAATCGCCTCTTCGAGGCCGCCGAAATCGACGCTCGCCCCAGAGGCTGAATCGAGCTCCACGTCGAACTGGATGTCGACCACCGCCACCGCCGCTGTGGCGTAGGCCTCCGGGTCGGTGGTCGCACGCAGGTTGCCGGCCGCCAGCGCCCGCTGCAGCGCGGCGTCCATCTCGGGGTCGGCGGAGGCAATCGGCAGCTCGCCGCGGTTGATCCCCTCCGCCTTGCGCCGCCCCTCCGCGGAGTCGAGCTCGACTCCGATGACGTCGTAGACCGGCTCACCGGCGGCGTCCCTGGCGCTGGCGATCGCCAGCGCCATCGCGGTGCCGACGAAGCCCAGGCCCTGCACACAGGCGAGCGGCCTGCTCACCTCGAACACATCCCCGACACAGGAAGGGCACGCATCGTGTGGGCGCCTGAGGCCTCGCGCTCGGCCTGGTCGGTGGTCAGCTCGTACTCTTGCTCGCTCATCTGTGGGGAATCTCCATCTGGAGGGGAACGGCGCGGGATGCTACTCATCCGCGGTCGGGCACACCGCGAAACCGGAGGGGGTGTAACTCGCCTCTCAGACGGACGTTAGAGCCTTCCCCTACCCTCACGGGCGACGATGTCGCGGCGATTTCACAGCGGCGCGGTGGCCGTGCTGGCCCTCGCCCTGGGCATCGGCCTGCTCGAGCTGGCCGAACAGCCGGCGGAGCTGTCTCCCCCCGCCCCGCCCTCTCTGCCGGCGGCCGAGTCGGAGACGATCGCAGGCTGCGACCGCTTCGCCAGTCCCACCGGCTCCGATCTCGGGCCGGGGCGAGGAGGCTTCCGGCATCCCTACCGGAGCGTGCCCCGTCTGCTGCGCGCACTGCGCGGTGGTCAGACCGGCTGCCTGGAACGGGGCGTCTACAGGCACGACGGCGTGGCGCGGATCGCCCGCCGAGGCACTGTCCTGCGCGGGATCGGGCCCGGCTCAGCCCAGATTCGCAACCCGATCTGGGTCATGCCCGGCGCGACGGGGGCCCAGCTGCTCGGCGTCTCGCTCACGTCCCGCAACCAGGAGTACCCCGAACCGCTCAAGGTGCAGGCGGACCGGGTGCGGATCGCCGGCAACCAGATCACCGGCAGCCTGAGCACGATCTGCGTCCTGATCGGCTCACAGCGCACGACCCACGGTGTCATCGTCGAGGGCAACAGGATCAGCCACTGCGGGCGTCACGGCAAGCTCGACCACCTGATCTACGTCCAGAGCGCCGTCGGCACGACGATCAGGTGGAACCTGCTGACCGACAACCCCGGCGGCTGGGCGGTGCACCTCTACCCCGACGCCGACGACTCGCTGATCGAGCACAACGTGATCGATCGCAACCGGGGCGGCGTCATCTTCGCCGGCGAGGACGGTGACACCTCGGACCGCAACGTCGTCCGCGACAACGCGATCACCTACTCCGGCCCGCGCTGGAACATCGAGGGCTCCTGGAGCGGCGGGCCGGACGGCAGCGACAACCTCGCCTACTCCAACTGCCTCTTCTCCCGCGCAGCCGGCGGGCCGGCGGGGATCGGGGAGGCAAGCGGCTTCACGGCCGGGGAAAACCTCGTCTTGAGCGAATCGCCTTATGTCGACCGGGGGAGAGGCAACTACGCCTTCCAGCCCGCGAGCCCCTGCCGCCTGCTGGTCGGCGA
Organism: uncultured Solirubrobacterales bacterium; assembly: GCA_963753585.1. Lineage (GTDB taxonomy): Bacteria > Actinomycetota > Thermoleophilia > Solirubrobacterales > 70-9 > VRUE01. Next base: position 1,010,913 of record CAVWCU010000001.1, read on the forward strand.
CGTCGCCCAGGCCACCGTCGCCACTCGCTGAGCGCCTGGACATTCGTCCGGGGGACATTCGTCTACGCAGGGCCTCTCGGCTGAAGCTACCCACCGCGGCTACCCGATGGAGGCGGCATGCCTTGCATCGGAAACCCGAAGCGGTCCCTGGGCGCGCTTCTCATCGGCGCCGTCACGGCGCTCGCGCTGACCGCCTCCTCCGCCTCGGCCACCTCCACCAGCTGCACCAAGGTTGCCGCGCCGAATGGCTCCGACTCCGCCGCCGGCACCGAGGCCGCCCCCTACCGCACGGTCCAGCGCCTCGTCAGCTCGCTCGCCGCCGGTCAGACCGGCTGCCTGCGGACGGGCACGTACGGCGGCTCGGCGCTCTACATGCGTAAGCCCGACACCGCCCTGCAGAGCTACCCCGGCGAGCGGGCGACGCTGACCGCCTTCCTCGAGGTGACGCCGGAAGCGCCGCGCTCGCGCGTCTCGGGCCTGACGATCGACACCCGGGGCAACTCGAACACCGTCGGCACCAAGCTGCAGGCCGACGACGCCGTTCTCAGCGACAACGTGATCACCAAGGGCGGCGAGGGCATCTGCGTCCTCGCCGGGACCTACAACAAGGCCCAGCGCGTGATCATCGAGCGCAACTACATCTACGACTGCGGCGCTGCGGTGAAGCCGGACGGCTCGAAAAACAAGTACGACCACCAGATCTACCTCTCCGGCACCCGCAACGCGGTCGTGCGCTGGAACATCCTCAGGGCGAATGCCGGCGGCTGGGGCGTGCACATGTACCCCGGCGCCGACGGCACCCTGGTCGAGCACAACATCATCGACGGCAATCAGGGCGGGGTCATCTTCGCCGGCGACGGCGAGGACGACACCTCGGACAACAACGTCGTTCGCAACAACGCGATCACCGGCAACGGGCCGCGCTGGAACGTCGAGGCCTCCTGGTCCGGCGGCCCCGCCGGCACCGGCAACGTCGCCACCGCCAACTGCCTCTACAGCACCGGGTCGAGTCCGAGCGGGATCCCCTCGAGCACGAGCTTCTCCGTCACCGGCAACACCGTTCTCAGCAGCTACCCCTACGCCGACCGGGCCGCGGGCGACTACCACTTCAACCAGGGCAGTCCCTGCGCCAGCCTGGTCGGAGACGTCGTCGGCGTCATCACGGGCGAGCCCACCACCCCCCCGGTCGAGTCCACCACCCCCCCGGTCGAGTCCACCCCTCCCCCGGTCGAGTCCGCACCGGTCGAGTCCACACCTCCTCCCACTGAATCCACCCCTGCTCCAACCGAGTCGGCTCCTGCTCCGGTTGAGTCCGCTCCTGCTCCGGCGCTCACGAGCCCAAAGACCGAGAAGGGGAGGAAGGGAAGGAAGTCGAGGAGGCTGGCGCGGACGAAGCGAGCCCGGAAGTCGGCTTCGAAGCTCCGGGTAGCCAGCCGCTCGCACCACTAGCCTGCCCGTCCGCGTACGCGCGCGTCAAGGTTTTACACGCCCGAACAGCTCCACTCGCTAGCCTCTTTACCAGGCGAGGCGGATGATCAGGCGAGGCAAGAACAGAGGTACGGCTTTGGCGCTGCTGACCGCAGCCCTTGCGCTGTTCGCGCTCACGGCCTCTTCCGCCTCAGCTTCCACCGACTGCACCAGGGTCACCGCGCCGAACGGCTCCGACTCCGCCGACGGCACCGCAGCCGCCCCGTACCGCACGGTCCAGCGCCTGGTCGAGGCGCTGGACGCGGGTGAGACCGGATGCCTGCGGGCAGGCACGTACGGCGGCGAGTCGCTCTACATGCGCAAGCCCGACACCGCCCTGCAGAGCTACCCCGGCGAGCGGGCGACGCTGACCGCCTTCCTCGAGATCACGCCGGAGGCGCCGCGCTCACGCGTCTCGGGACTGACGATCGACACCAGCGGCAGCTCGAACACCGTCGGCACCAAGCTGCAGGCCGACGACGCCGTTCTCAGCGACAACGTGATCACCAAGGGCGGCGAGGGCATCTGCGTGCTGGCCGGCACCTACAACGCGGCCCAGCGGGTGATCATCGAGGGCAACCAGATTTACGACTGCGGCTCGGCGGTGAAGCCGGACGGCTCGGAGAACAAGTTCGACCACCTGATCTACCTCTCCGGCACCCGCAACGCGGTCGTGCGCTGGAACATCCTCAGGGCGAATGCCGGCGGCTGGGGCGTGCACATGTATCCAGACGCCGACGGCACCCTGGTCGAGCACAACATCATCGACGGCAACCAGGGCGGAGTCATCTTCGCCGGCGACGACGGTGACACCTCGGACAACAACCTCGTCCGCAACAACGCGATCACCGGCAACGGGCCGCGCTGGAACGTCGAGGACTCCTGGTCCGGGGGCCCGGCCGGCACTGGCAACGTCGCCACCGCCAACTGCCTCTACAGCACCGGGTCGAGCCAGCCGAGCGGGATCTCCCCCGACAGCGACTTCTCCGCCGCGGACAACATGGTTCTCGACCACTATCCCTACCTCGACCGGGCCATCGGCGACTTTCGCTTCGATCCGGACGGCCCCTGCCTCGAGCTGGTCGGCGACGTCGTCGCCGCGGTAACCGGTCCGCCCGACCCGCCGGCGCCGGAGCCCTCGCCTTCACCCGAGCCCCCGCCCCCCGCCGAAGAACCCGTTCCGCCGCCGGCCGAGCCCTCTCCTCCGCCGGCCGAGGAACCCACCCCTCCGCCGGCCGAAGAGCCCGCTGCTCCATCGACGGGAGAACCCACGCCGCCGGCCGAGGAGCCCGCTCCGCCACCGGTCGAGGAGCCGGCCCCGCCGCCGGCCGAAGAGCCCTCTCCTCCACCGGCCGAGCCCGCTCCGCCGGCCGAGGAGCCCTCTCCTCCGCCGGCCGAGGAGCCCTCTCCTCCGCCGGCCGAGGAGCCTGCTCCGCCACCGGTCGAGGAGCCGGCACCACCTCCTACCGAGCCGACTCCTCCCCCGGCCGAGGAGCCTGTCCCGCCGTCGGAACCCGCTCCGCCGCCGGCCGAGGAATCCACACCGGACCCGACCGAAGAGCCCGCTCCACCACCGGCGGAAGAACCCACGCCCCCGGCTGAAGAGCCCGTTCCGCCACCGACGGAAGCGACGCCTCCCCCATCGGAGACGACACCCCCCCTCGAGCCTTCCTCGGAGACGGAAGCAATGCTCGCCTTCGCACCCTTCCCAGTGGTCGCGGCGGGCGAATCGGGCGAATGGAAGCAGGTGAGGCAACCGCCGCGCCACAAACGGACCCGGAAGAAGCGCGGCAAGAAAATCGCAGCCTCTTGGGCACGAGTCCGGCTGAGCCCGATCGCCGACCGCGCCCAGCGCTAGCCTGCCGCGCCAGGCGAAGCGTGTGAGCGGACAGGGGGAAGAAGACGGGCGCCTCTACGCCGCCACCGGGTCGGCTGCGACCGGGGCTGCCGCAGGACTCGCCTGGCTGTGGCGCCTTGGGCCGGTGCTCGACCAGCCCGATCCACGTGCCGTGGGCGTGGGTGGCGAGGAGGAGGCGGCCGAGCTGGCCGGGCACGTACAGGCCGGCCGCCTTGCCGGCGCTGTGGTCTTCGCCGCCGAGCCCGGCCCGGCAAGCGGTCCACTGCCGGAGCGCCAGCTAGGGAAAGGCGTGGCGGCGTTCACCGGCGGCATCCGTCTCGACGGGGAGTTCACCCTGCTGGCCGGCGGCACACCGGTGGTGAGCTCCTCGCTGGGCACGCACGCAGCGATCGTCGACCGGCGGGTCCTGGTGCTCGCGGCGGAGGCGACCTCGGCCTGGACGCTGCTGCGGGGCCACTGGACTCTCGACGCGCTCGCCCGCTTCCTCCCCGAAGTGCTCGAGCGGCCGCTGGTGTTGCTGCCGCCGGTTGGCTGCGTGCGCCTCGACGACGTTCCGGGCACCGCCCAGCACCAGGTCCAGGGAGACGCCCACCCGGACCGGCGCCAGCTGCGCCGGATCCGCTCCCTCGCCCGCGCCTACGCCTCCGGCGGCGCCGTGCTCAACGTCGCCGTCGCCGCCCGCGCGCTGAGCCCGGATCGCGACGCAGAGCTGGCACTGGAGGAGGTCTGGCCGCGCTCGGTGGCGGCGCTCGCCGAGGGGGTGCGAGCCGGCGTCTTCGAGCCGGTCGGACACGGCTACCTGCACCTCGACACGGCCGCCCTCGCCCGCGGCGAGACCGAGCCGCGCGAGTTCGCCCACCTCGACCGGCAGGAGGCCGGCCGGCGGCTCGACGCGGTGCTCGCCTGGCAGGAGGGGGCGCTCGGACGAAGGCCGGCGACCTTCGTCGCCCCCGCATGGGGCTACAGCGAGGGAACCCTCGCGGCCGCGGCCGAGCGCTCGCTGCACGCCTGGCGTCGCCCCGAGCCCGGGCCGCTGCACCACGGTTGGGACGTGCGCGAGACGGTCAACAGCGCCTTTCGCGGCCTGCGCGGGCTCGACTACGCCGCCTTCGTCGCAATGGCGCGAACCGGCCTGCCGCCGACGCCCGTCCTGCACGGCGGGCTCTTCGACCTGCGCCTGGGGCAGCTGCGCGCCGCCCGCGACCTGCTCGGCCTGGCGCGCCTCTTCTTCCGTCGCGACGTCGTCCGCCTGCCGGCGCTGCGCGAGCTGCGCTGGGTCGGCGCCGGCGCCTTCCTCGACTTGCTGCGGGCACACGAAAGCGTCCGCGTCGACGGGGCGGAGGTGAAGCTCGGCGACGCCGCGGACGCATATCTGATCGAACCCGGCGGAGGGCCGGCACGCCCGGCACGGCAGCTAGGCTTCCGGGCCTGATGCGAGCCCTCGTCACCGGCTGCGCCGGCTTCATCGGCTCCCAGGTCACCGAGGCCCTGCTGCAGCGGGGCGACGAGGTGGTGGGAATCGACTGCTTCAACGACAACTACGGTCGGCCCCAGAAGCTGCGCAACCTTCGGCACTTCTACGACTGGGACGGCTTCGAGTTCGTGCCGATCGACCTCGGCCGTGGCGACCTCGTGCAGCTCACCGAAGACCGTGACGCCGTCATCCACCTCGCCGCCGAGCCCGGCGTGCGCTCCAGCTGGGGCGCTCGTTATGAGCGTTACGTCCACAACAACGTGATCGCCACCCAGCATCTGCTCGAGGCGCTCAAGGACCGAGACGACGTGCGGCTCGTCAACGCATCCTCGTCATCCGTGTACGGCGACGCCGAGCAGCGCCCAACCCCGGAGACCGCCCCCGTGCAGCCGCTCTCCCCCTATGGGCAGACGAAGCTCGCCGCCGAGCATCTCTGCTCGCTCTACGTCGCCAACTACGGCCTCGACGCCGTCTCGCTTCGCTACTTCACCGTCTTCGGCCCGCGCCAGCGGCCCGACATGGCCTTCCACATCTTCTGCCGGGCAGCGCTCGAGAAGCGTCCGATCACCGTCTTCGGCGACGGCCGCCAGACCCGCGACTTCAGCTACGTCGGCGACGTCGTGGCCGCCACCATCGCCGCCGCCGATAAGCCGCTCGACGACGCGCGGGTGTTCAACATCGGCGGCGGCACGCCCGCCTCGCTCAGGGAGGTGCTGGAGATGATCGAGCAGCTGGCGGGACACCCACTCGAGATCGAGTACCTCGACAAAGAGCTGGGCGACGTGCGCGACACGGCAGCCGACACCGCTCTCGCGCGCGAGCACCTCGGCTTCGAGCCGGGGACTTCACTCGAACAGGGCCTCGGCGCCGAGTTCGAGTGGCTGGCCGAGGTCGTCGCCGACGGACGATCCAAGCCGGGGACCGCGCGGTAGGCCATCGGCAGCGGCGAAGCCGTGCGGGTCATCCACGTCACCGACTACGGAAGCCCGCACGCGGGTGCCTTCGTGCCGATGCTGCGCACGGCGCTGACCCGGATCCGCGCGCGCGGCTGGGAGCCGCTCGTGACCCTTCCCCCCCGGGCCCGCACACGCTCGCGCGAGTGGCTGCCCGAGTTCCAAGCCGAGTACGGCGACCAGCTGCTCTTCGCGCCCGACGTTCGCCGGCGCGAGCTCGGGCCCTGGTTGGAGGGGGTGGTCAGCTCTGACCCCGGGCCGACGATCCTCCACACCCATATGACCGCCTACGACCTCGCCGCCGCCGGCGTCGCCCGGCAGCACGACGACGTCAGGGCAATCTGGCACTTTCACACCGTGCTCAACGACAGCCTGCGTGCGCGGATCCGCAACCGCCTCCGTTTCGCGCTCGCCAGTCGCTACGTCGAGCGCATGCTTTGCGCGGGATCCGGTCTGGCCGAGGCGATCTGTGGGCGCGGCGCGCCGCGGGACAAGGTCGTGCACTTCCCCAACGGAGTCGACGTGTCCCACTTTCCGGCCGAGATCGGGGCCGCCGAGCGCACAGCCGCGCGCGCCGAGCTGGGGCTCCCGGCCGAGGCCACCGTCCTGCTGCACATCGGCCGTGACTGGCGGCTGAAGGGAGGCGATCTCTTCCTCGACGCCTTCGAGCTCCTCGGCGAGCGCGAGGACCTGGTCGCGCTGATGGTCCGCGGCGGCGAGGACGCGCGAACCGAGGTCGCCCGCCGTGGACTCGGGGAGAGGGGCCGGGTGCTCGGGGGCACCTCTGACGTGCGTCGGCTGCACGCCGCCTCTGACCTGATGCTGGCCACCAGTAGGGGCGAGGGCGAACCGCTGGCCCTGCTGGAGGCGCTTGCCAGCGGGCTCGGCGTGGTCGCGACCGACATCCCCGCCCACGCGAGCCTCGGCGATGGGCCGCCGGGCCTGCACATCGCGCCGCTGATCCCGGAGGGCATCGCGAGGACCGCGACGGCGTTGCTCGACCGCGACCCCGAGAGCAGGCGGCGAGAGGGCGCCGCCTCGCATGCCTGGGTGAGCGCCGAGCGCGGCCTGGAAGCCTGGGGAGACCGGCTTATCGCGCTCTACGAGGACGTCTCGCGGGACTGGAGCTCGGGGTCGCGATGAGCGACTCCCCCTCCCCGCCGGCGCGCGAGAGCATCACCCGCAACGTCGGGTTCTCCTTCCTGGTCGGCGTCACCAGCGCCGTCTTCACCGCGATCCTGCTGCTCTTCCTCGTCCGCGAGCTGGGGCCCGAGGAATACGGCGTCTTCGCGCTGGCGATGAGCGTCGGCGGGCTGGTGACGCTGCCCGCGAACCTCGGCATCGCCAACGCCACCTCCCGCTTCATGGCCGAGTCGCGGCACGACCGCGCGACCGTGCACGGCATCGTCTCCGACGCCTTCCGTCTCAAGCTGCTCGCCTCGGGCTTCTTCTGCCTCGTCCTCGTGCTCGCCGCCGAGCCAATCGCCAATGCATACAACACGCCGGAGCTGACCTGGCCGATCCGGATCCTCGCCTTCGCCGTCTTCGGCCAGAGCATGCTGCAGCTCTACGACCAGATCTTCGAGGCCGAAGGCAAGCTCTCGGTCTACCTGCGGATCGTCGCCGCCGAGAGCGCGCTCGAGACAGCCAGCTCGATCGTCCTCGTGCTCGCCGGGCTCGGTGTGTCGGGAGCGATCGCCGGACGCGCCGGCGCCTACCTGTTCGCCGCCGGCTTCGGCCTGGTGCTGATCGTGCGCACGCTCGAAATGAGGCCGAAGATCACCGGGTCCGGCCACGGCAACGTGAGGCGAATCGTCGGCTACGGATCGGCGCTGCTGATCATCGACGGCGCCTTCACCCTCTTCAGCAAGATCGACGTGCTGCTGATCGGCGCGATCCTCGACGTCGAAGCCGTCGGCCAGTTCGAAGCGGCGATGCGGCTGGCGGCGATGACGACGTACGCCGGCGCCGCCGTCGCAGCCGGTGTGGCGCCCCGGGTCGCGCGCGGCAAGGACGGGCCGGACACGACCGCCTTCGACTCCTCGCTGCGGCGCCTGATGGCCGTCCAGGGCATCTTCATAGCGCCGTTCCTGATCTGGGCCGAGCCGCTGACCGAGCTTGCCCTCGGACCGGACTACGCCGAATCGGCGGACGTGCTGCGCGCGGTGACGCCCTTCGTCTTCCTGCTCGCGATCTCACCCGTGCTCGCGCGCGGGGTCACTTATATGGGCGAGGCGCGGCTGCGGATCCCGATCGCGATCGGGGCGCTGCTGGTCAACCTCGCGATCGACCTTGCCCTGCTCTCCGAGATCGGCATCGTCGCCGGCGCGATCGGGACCGACGTGGCCTACACCCTCTACACCGCCGCCCACCTCTGGATCTGCAAGCGCCTGATCGGGACCCAGCTGCGGCCGCTGGCGCGGACCTTCCTGGCGGTGCTGGTCGCGATCGCCTGTATGGGCGCCGTCCTCTTCGCCTTCGGCACCGATGAGGTCTCGGTGCCGCTGCTGGTGATCGGCGGCACCCTGGGGCTGACCGTCTACGCCGGCGCGCTGCTGGTGACCCGGGAGGTGACGCCGGCCGAGCTCAGCGCGCTCCGGCGCCGAGTAATGGGGATGCTGCCGAGGCGTACCTAGAAGGGGCTGGGAACCCGGACGACGATGTCGTCGACGCTGGCCATCGCGCCCTTGGCGTTGCTGTCGGCGCCGACCGACACGGCGGAGGCACGGCCGCTGAGCTCTCCCGCCCCTTCGTCAGTGGCCTCCACGACCAGGCTGCCGCCGACGTAGCCCTGCAGGCGACCGAGGCCGCGGTCCGGACCGCTGGTCACGTTGATTGCGCTGAGCCGGAGCGGGTTTGCCTGGCCGACGCCTTTGACCTCGGGCACCGACTTGGCGATGTCGAGGTATGTGGTCGTGCCGTCCGCGAGGACCTTGCGCAGCTGGACCTTGCGCTGGACGGGGAAGACGGCGAGCTGATAGCGAGCGCCCTCCCCAGCCCGCAACTGCAGCCCCAGGAAGGCCTTCCGCTTCAGCGCTTTCGGCGTAGCGCCGAGCAGCCGCTCGGTCGCGGCGATCTCGAGGTCGCGGCCCAGGACCGGCGTGCGGTATGAGCATTCGCGGGTCGCCTTGCCGATCATGATCCGCAAGGCGCCGTCGAGATCGCCGCGGCCGCAGCTCTCCCCGGCAAGCTTGACGACCTGACCGCGCAGCGCGGTCGTCTCCATGCTGTTGCGGTAGACGCCGACCATCGCCGCGCTGACGCTCCCGGCAAGCAGGGCCGCCGCGGCGATCGCAGTCACAGTGAGGGCTGTAAAGCGCTTTCCCATCGGAGAAACCCTAAACACAGACCCTGGGAAAAGGTGCGCGCTGTGACGGATGAACGCCGTCTTTCTTCCCCCGGCAAATATCATTGGTGACTATGGCCGAGCACCGCCTCCCCGAGCGCGACCGCCCCTGGGTGATGCGCACCTACGCCGGACACTCCGACGCCCGGCGCTCCAACGAGCTCTACCGGGGCAACCTGGCCAAGGGCCAGACCGGCCTCTCGGTGGCCTTCGACCTACCCACCCAGACCGGCTATGACCCGGATCACGTCCTCGCCCGCGGCGAGGTCGGCAAGGTCGGCGTCTCGGTCGCCCACAAGGGCGACATGCACCAGCTCTTCGACGGCATCCCACTCGACGAGATGAACACCTCGATGACGATCAACGCGACCGCTGCCTGGCTGCTGGGGCTCTACGTGACGGTCGCCGAGGAGAACGACGTCGATCGCTCCCAACTCAAGGGGACGACCCAGAACGACATCATCAAGGAGTACCTCTCACGCGGAACCTACGCCTTCCCGCCCGAGCCCTCGATGCGGCTGATCGCCGACATGGTCGCCTTCTCGGTCAACGAGGTGCCGAGCTGGAACCCGACCAACATCTGCAGCTACCACCTGCAGGAGGCGGGGGCGACGCCGGTTCAGGAGATCGCCTACGCCCTCTCGACCGGGATCGCCGTGCTCGACGAGGTGAAGGCGCGCGGCCAGGTCGCCGAGGCCGACTTCCCCAAGGTCTTCGGCCGCATCTCCTTCTTCGTCAACGCGGGCATCAGGCTGATCGAGGAGATCGGCAAGCTGCGCGCGATGGGCCGGCTCTGGAACGAGATCGGCCGCGAGCGCTACGGGGTCACCGACGAGAAGATGCTGCGCTTCCGCTACGGCGTCCAGGTCAACAGCCTCGGCCTGACCGAGGCGCAGCCGGAGAACAACATCCAGCGGATCGTGCTGGAGGCGCTTGCGGTAACCCTGAGCCGCGACGCCCGCGCCCGCGCGATCCAGCTCCCCGCCTGGAACGAGGCGATGGGCCTCCCCCGCCCCTGGGACCAACAGTGGAGCCTGCGCATCCAACAGGTGCTCGCCAACGAGACCGACCTGCTCGAGTACCCCGACGTCTTCGAGGGCTCGGTGGTGATGGACGGGCTGGTCGAGGAGCTGATCGAGGGCGCCCGCGCCGAGATGGCGGTGGTCGAGGAGCACGGCGGCGCCGTCGCCGCCGTGCCCTACATGAAGGCCCGCCTGGTCGAGTCGCACCGGGAGCGGGTGGCGCGGATCGAGGCCGGCGAGCAGAAGGTGATCGGCCAGAACAGCTACACCGAGAGCGAGGACTCGCCGCTTACGGCAGGTGCCGACGGCGGCATCCTGACGCCCGACCCCGAGGTCGAGCGCGAGCGGGTCGAGGCTCTTCGGGCATGGAAGAGCGGGCGCGACGAGGAGACCGTGCAGGCCGCGCTGGCAGAGCTCGGCCGCGTCGCCGCCGACGATGGCCAGAACATCATGCCGGCGACGATCGCCGCCGCCAAGGCAGGCGCGAGCACCGGCGAGTGGGCCGAAGTGCTGCGCGAGGCGTTCGGCGCCTACCGGGGGCCGACCGGCGTCAGCGGTGCCGCCCCGGCCGCCGATCGCGAGCAGCTGGAGCAGATTCGCCGGCGCGTCGACGAGGTCTCCAGCCAGATCGGGCACCGGATCAAGATCCTGGTCGGCAAGCCGGGGCTCGACGGGCACTCCAACGGCTCCGAGCAGATCGCCCTGCGCGCCCGTGACGCCGGCATGGAGGTGATCTACCAGGGAATCCGCCTGACCCCCGAGGAGATCGCCGAGTCCGCCCTGCAGGAGGACGTCGACGTGGTCGGCCTCTCGATCCTCTCCGGCTCCCACCTGGAGTTGATCCCGGAAGTGGTGCGCATGCTCCGCGAAGAGCAGGTCGACGTGCCGGTCGTCGTCGGCGGGATCATCCCCGTGGCCGACGCAGAGCGCCTGCGCGCGGCCGGCGTCGACGGCATCTACACCCCCAAGGACTTCGACATCAACAAGATCATGGGCGAGATCGTCGACCTCGTCGCCAGCCGGGCCGGCACCCCAGCGACAATCTGAAGATAACGCGCGACAATAGGGGGCATGAGCGAGCTGAATGGGGACCGCTCGGCCTGGCAGCGCTGCTACCGCTGCTGGTCCCGCAACCTCGAGATCCAGATCCACTACGACGCGATACGCCGCGTCGACCCGGACACCGGCATCCTCGCCGAGGGCATCGACGAAGTGCAGGAGGCGCTGGTGCAGTGCATGGACTGCATGCACGACCAGCCCCACCTCGGCTTCCAGGACGACCGCGTGGTCCCGGTCGAGGATCGCTGGGAGCGAATGGTCGCCGGCACGCCCTGGGTGGCGTCCTGCACCGTCACCGTCGACCAGGACCGGGTCGAGACCTGCTCGGGGCCGGAGGCAATCGAGTTCCTCACCTACGGGGCCTTCGGCGACGCCGGCGTGCGGGAGTTCTTCACCCACGTCCGCTTCCACAAGCACGACGAGGAGCGGATCGTCGTCCACATGCTGGTCGAGCTCTACGCTCGCTCGGCCGAGGAGGCTACGCAAGTGCTCGAGGAGGCCGCTCACGGCCCGCTCGAGATCACCTCGCTTGCGGAGGAGTCCCGTCCGCCGGCGCACGCCTCCGACGAGGCGCACTGATCAGAACAGGTCGCTCTCCGGCCCCTGCCGCCGTGCCCGCGCGGCGAGTCCGGCGGCGTCATCTTCGTCTCTGTCGTTTGCGGCCGCACTGAGCGCGAGCGCTAGCAAGAGCGCACCCACGATCAGGCCCGCGATGATGAAAAGCATCATGGCCCTCCCCTTCCCGTGGTCCCTCTGCTGACTATTGCAGATGCCCCGGCGTTTCGACAGGCTGACTGGTTTCGACAGCTGACTGGCTTCATACACTTACCCGCGTGACAGATTCGAAACGTCGCGCCGTGATCCTTGCCGGTGGCAAGGGGTCTCGGCTGGGCCCGTACACGACGGTCCTGCCGAAGCCGCTCCTGCCGGTCGGCGACTACGCGATCCTCGACGTCGTCGTCCACCAGTTGCACCACCTCGGCTTCACCGAGCTGACCCTCGCCGTCGGCTATCTGGCGCACCTGGTGCGGGCGGCGATGGGCGACGGGTCGCGCTGGGGCATCGAGATCGACTACGCGGAAGAGCGGGAACCGCTCGGCACGGTCGGCCCGCTGGCGGCGATCGAGGGTCTCGACGACCACTTCATCGTGATGAACGGCGACGTGCTCACCACGCTCGACTTCGCCGGCCTGCTCGACCTACACGCCAAGTCCGGCAATGTGCTGACGATCGCCTCGCACCGGCGCGTGGTCAGCACCGACTACGGCGTCCTCCACGTCAGCGACGACGATAGCCCGACCAGGGCGGTGCTGGGATTCGAGGAGAAGCCCGAGATCCCCTACGTCGTCAGCATGGGCGTCTACGCGATGTCCCCCCGGGCCCTGAGCTTCATCGAGCCCGGCACCCGCCTCGACCTGCCGGAGCTGGTCTTGCGCCTGCTCGACGCCGGCGAACCGGTCGGCTCCTACCTCTTCGACGGCTACTGGCTCGACATCGGACGCCACGACGACTACGAGCGGGCGATCACCGAGTTCGGCCGCCTGCAATCGACCTTCATGTACGAGGAGGCGGCCGCCGTGGACAGCCCCCGGGTTGCCGATGGGTGACGGGCGCGAGCGGCTGATCCCGCTTTTCGACGTCGAGCTCACGAGCGGGGAGATCGAGGCTGCGGCCGAGACCCTGCGCTCGGGCTGGCTGACGATGGGGCCGCGCACCGAGCAGTTCGAGCAGGACTTCGCCGCGCACCTCGGCTGCCGCCACGCGGTAGCGGTCTCCAGCTGCACCTCGGCGCTGCACCTCGCCTACCTTGCCGCCGGGGTCGGGCCGGGCGATGAGGTGATAGTCCCCGCGATCACCTTCGTCGCCACCGCCGCCGCGGTGCGCTACTGCGGCGCCACGCCAGTGCTCGCCGACGTGCGCGGCGCGCACGACCTCAACCTCGACCCCGACGACGTCGCCGCCCGGATCACACCCCGCACCAAGGCGATCTGCGCCGTCCACTACGCCGGCTATGCGGCGGACGTCGAGCACCTCGGCGAGCTCTGCGCCGAGCACGGCCTGGCCCTGATCGAGGACGCCGCGCACGCCCCCAGCGCGACCGCGCCGGGGGGCGAGCGCAAGCTGGGAACGTACGGACTAGCCGGCTGCTTCAGCTTCTTCTCGAACAAGGTGCTCTCCTGCGGAGAGGGCGGCCTACTGGCGACCGACGACGACGAGGTGGCGGCGCTTGCGCGCAGCCGCCGCTCGCACGCGATGACCTCCGGCACCTGGGATCGCCACCGCGGCCACTCCGCCGGCTACGACGTGCTCGACCTCGGCTTCAACTACCGCATCGACGAGCCCCGGGCGGCGCTGCTGGCCGCCCGCCTACCGAGCCTCGAGCAGAACATCGCGGCCCGCCGCGAACTCGTCTACCGCTACCGCGCCGAGCTCGCCGGCCTCGACGGCGTCTCGGTCCCCTTCGAGGACGGGGAAGTGGAGCGCTCCTCCTGTTACGTGATGCCGACGATGCTCGAGGACGCGGAGCTGCGCGAGCCGCTGCGAGCGCGGATGCTCGAGCGCGGCGTGCAGACCAGCGTCCTCTACCCGGCGATCCACGAGTTCACCGCCTACGCAGGCGGCGAGTCGCTGCCGCACAGCGAGCGCGTCGCGCGGGCGGAGCTGACCCTGCCCCTCTTCCCCACCCTCACCGAGGCGAATCAGGAGCGCGTCATCGGCGCCCTACGAGAGGGACTGTCCGAGCTGCGCGGAGCAGTTCCGGCGTGAGCGAGTCCCTGCGACGCCTGATCGGCGCCAACCCCTCGGCGCCGCTGCTCGCGGTCGCAACCGTCTTCCTCGTCTGGATGGCCGCCGACGAGGGCGGCTTCCACGGCACGACCTTCCTGCCGATGACCCTGGCTCTGCTCGCCCTGCTCGTCGTCGGGCTGCTGGCGCTTCCCCTGCCGCGGCCGTCGCGGGCGCAGTGGCTGGCGATCGGGCTGATCGCCGGCTATGCAGCCTGGAGCTACCTCTCGATCATCTGGGCCGACCAGCAGGGCATGGCCTGGGACGGCGCCAACCGCACCGCGATGTACGCCATCGTCCTCGCCCTCTTCGCGCTCTGGCCGATCCGCGGACCCGTCGCCGCCGCGATCGCGGCGGCCTACGCCCTCGGCATCGCCGGCATCGGCATCGTCGAGCTGCTCCGCGCGGCGGCGACCGACAACCCGATCGCCTTCCTCGACGAGGGCCGGTTCCACCAGCCGACCGGCTACGCGAACTCCAACGTCGCGCTGTGGATGACGGCCTTCTGGCCGGCGCTGCTGCTCGCTGGACGGCGCGAGCTGCCGGCCTGGCTGCGCGGCCCCCTGCTCGGCTCCGCCGGCCTCCTGGCGGCGCTCGCGATGCTGGGGCAGAGCCGCGGCTGGGTGGTGGTCATGCCGGTGATGATCCTGCTGGCGGTGGCGGTGGTCCCGGGGCGGGGCAGGACGATCGGCGCCCTTGCCCTGGTGACGATGGCGATTGCCGCGATCTCCGGCCCCCTGCTCGACGTCTTCCAGCAGTTCGACGCCGACACGATCGGGTCTCAGGGCATGTCCGAGGCAACCCGGGCGACACTGGTCGCCTTCGTCCTGCTGACGTTTGCGGGCATAGGCTGGGCAATGGTCGACCGGGCGCCGTTGGTCGGCTCCACACAGCAACGGCGACTGGGGATGGCGCTGGTGGTCGGCCTCGCCGTGGCCTGCCTGGGTGGCCTGGCCGCCTTCTCGGTCGTGCGCGAAAACCCGGTGACCGCGAGCGCGGACGCGTGGAACGAATTCAAGGACGGCGAGGCGGAATCGTCGTCCGACGGCGCCCGGCTGGGAACGCTCGGCGGGAGCTACCGCTACAACTACTGGCAGGTCGCCTGGGACAGCTTCGAGGAGAACCCGTTGCTCGGGATCGGCGCCGACAACTTCGGCCGCGAGTACCTCCTCCACGGCGAAAGCCCGCAGACCCCAGCCTATCCCCACAGCGTCGAGGTGCGAACCCTCTCCCAGACCGGACTGATCGGCGCCCTGCTGCTGCTGGGAGGGATCGTCGCGGCGCTGATCGCGGCAGCGCGCCCGATTCGCCGCATGGACGGCATCGCGCCGGTCGTCGCCGGCACCGGCGTGGTCGTCTTCGCTTATTTCATCGCCCATGGCTCGCTGGACTGGTTCTGGGAGTTCCCAGCGCTGGGAGCCCCCGCCTTCGCCCTGCTCGGCATGGCGAGCGCGATCTCCAACCGCTCCGACCCGAGCGACGAGACCCCCACAGCGCGGAGAGCGGCGATGGGGGGCGGCATCGTGCTGGCGCTGGCGCTGGCGGCGAGCCTGGCCATACCCTGGCTGGCGGAGCGCGAGCTGCGCTCGGCGCGGGTCCTCGCCGGCGAGGACCCGGCCGCAGCCCTCTCCAAGCTCGACCGCGCCGCCGAGCTCAACCCGCTCTCGCCGCTACCCGACAAGACAGCGGCGGTGATCGAACGTCAGCTGGGCGACCTGCAGGGCTCCGAACGGCGCTTCCGCGAGACGCTCGAGGTCGATCCCGGCGACCCCTTCGTCTACCTGCAGCTGGCGACGATCGCCTCGGTGACGGGGCGGGACGGGGAGGCGATGAGAGAAATCCGCCGCGCCCGCGAGCTGAGCCCGCGCGACGCCGTCACCAGGCAGGTGGAGCGGCGCCTGCAGAGAGGTCAGGAGGTGACGCCGGACGAGGTCGACGAGCTGATCCTGAGCGACATTCAGGAACGCATCGGACCGGACTAAAGGATTAGGCATAAAACCCAACGTATGTACTACAAGTATTGTGGTCCGTTCGTTTGCAGATGTCCTGCATGCGTGCTACTTTCCGGCTAATCGGAAAGCTGTTTTTCCAGCCCCTCCCTCAGACGGAAGAGAGACCTCGAACACCATGAAGACGCTGCAAATCAAGATTGTCGCCCTCGCCGTGCTCGCAGTGTTGGCGCTGCCGACAGTCGCGCTCGGCGCCTCCACCGACGAAGGCTATGGCGGTCCCAACAACGTCGTTTCCGGTGTTCAGAACAATGACGAAGGGCCTCCGCCGTCGGAACCGGAAAGCGAACCCGCCAGCGTGTCGGCCGCGGACTCCGACGACTCGAGCGTGCTGCCGTTCACGGGCACGGACCTTTTGATCATGGCAGCCAGCGGTGGGGTGCTGCTCATGTTCGGTTTCGGCCTTCGCCGGCTGACGCGCCGTCCGTCGCTGTAACTCGGGGATCGGGCCGCCGGCCCGGGCAGCAGTCCCAGGCAACGCTTACTCTCCGTCCCACTCGACCATGAGTGGGACGGAGTTTTTTCATGCGTGACGTAGCGATCTACGCTCCCTCGGCCGCAAAGATCTATGCGGGCGCCATGGGCGGCGGCGGCGCCGAGGTGCAGACCGTGCTGCTGGCGAAAGCGCTCACGGTCCGGGGGCTCGACGTCGCCCACGTCGTCTACCCGGTCGGCGACCCCGTTCCACTCGACCCCCCCTCTCCCACCCTCATCGAGCGTCGCCCAACCAGCGAGGGCCGCTCGCTCTACCGCCTGCGTGAGCTCTTCCGCATCTGGTCGGCCCTGTCCGAGGCCGACGCGCGGATCGTCGTCGTGCGTGGCAGCGGCGGCTACGTCGTCCCCTCCGCGACCTGGTGCTCCCGCCACGACCGTGCGTTCGTCTTCGCTGCCTCGAATGAGCTCGACTTCGACCTGCAGCGCCCGGACCGGAGCCGGGCGAACCTGCGCGCCTACGGGCGTGCGGTGCGGCGGGCCCAGCGCCTGGTCGTGCAGACGCAGCGCCAGGCCGACCTCACCGGTGAGGTGTTCCCGACCCTCGAGCCGATCCTGATCCCGAGCTTCGCCGAACCCGCGGAGCCGGTCAGCAGCGAGCCCGAGTACTTCCTCTGGTCCGACCGGATGACCGACTACAAGCGCCCGGAGAAGTTCCTCGAGCTGGCCGCAGCGATGCCGGAGGCGCGCTTCCGGATGGTCGCCTCCGTCACCGGGGAGACCTCGGACGCGCTGCGCGACCGCGTCTACGCCGCCGCCAACTCGCTGCCCAACGTCGAGGTCCTGTCAAGGCGACCGCGCCAGGAGGCCCTGGCGGAAGTGGAGCGCGCGATCGCGATCGTGAAGACGTCGGAGGTCGAGGGCATGCCCAACACCTTCCTCGAGGCATGGGCGCGGAGCGTGCCCGTCCTCTCGCTCAGCGTCGACCCCGACGACCGCATCGCCGAGCACGGCGCCGGGCTGCTCGCCGGGGACTCGATGGAGCGCCTGATCGACGACGCCAGGCGGCTCCAGGGGAATCCCGAGCTGCGCGCGGCGGTCGGCGCCCGCGGGCGCGAGTTCGTCCGCTCCCACCACTCACTCGACGCCGTCGCAGATCGCTGGGCGGAGCTCCTGCGGGGCCTCCTCCCCGCGCAACCTGCTCAGCCGCCGGCGGCCTGACGGCGCTCGCGCAGCGCGTTCAGCGGGTGGCGAAGCCGCGCCAGCCCGCTCTTTCGCGCCAGGGGCGTGACCTTGAGCCGGAAACGCCACTTGGCATCGCCGTGGTAGACGCCCACGCGGGGCCAAAGCAGGGGGTCGCGGATGGAAACGGATGCGGCAAGCGTCGCCGCCGAGGAGTAGCCGGCCGCCCGCGCAGCGTTCACAACCGCCGGCGAGAAGTCGCCGTAGGGGTAGGCGAGCGACCGGCACGGCTTGCCCAGCCACTCGGCGAGCAGGCGGCGCGGTAATTCCAGCTCTCCGGGAAGCTCGGCCTCCGCGAGCTGGCTGAGGCGGGGGTGGGTGTGCGTGTGGGCCCCGACCTCCCAGCCGCGCCGGTCGAGGTCGCGCAGCTGCTCGCGACTCATGCAGAGCATCTCCTGCTCGTGCGGGCCGCCGAGCCAGCGGTCGATCCCGGCCCAGGCCATCGGCGCCTCGCTGCCGACGTGCGCGGTCGGGACGAAGACGGTGCCGGGCAGGCTCAGCCGGTCGAGGATCGGCAGGGCGAGCTCGATGACGGAGCGGTAGGCGTCGTCGAAGGTGACCGCGACCCGCTTGCCGGCGCCTCCCTCGACCGCCTCCGAGAACGTCACTCCCCTGTAGCCACGGTCGACGAGGGCCGCCAGCTGCCTCTCGATCGCCTCGGGGGTGGTCGAGAGGTCCGCGGGCCAGGTCTCGCTGACCGCGTGATAGCAGAGCACCAGCGTGTCTCCCCCAGCCACGCCGGGATCATAGATCGGGCCCTTCGCATGGGGCGGTTCCTCTGCCTGGACGAATGTATGGGACGTTTCGCCCAGCGCTCGGCCTCCGCCTCTCGCCACCGATACAGCACGGGTGAGAGAGTCGCTTCCCCTACCCCGTCTACATGCCCTGCTCGCCACGCTGGCGATCGCCTGCCTGGCGCTGCTGACCGGGATGCCGGACCAGGCCAGCGCCGAGTCGGGCTGCACGAAGGTCGCCGCGCCTTACGGATCTGACAGTGCGGAGGGAACCGAGGACGACCCCTTCCGCTCGCTGGAGGAGCTGGTCGAGGAGCTCGACGCCGGCGAGGTCGGCTGCCTGCGGACAGGAACCTACGACGGCGACGGCGACTCGGTCTACCTCGACACGCCCGGCGTGGAGGTGCGCAGCTACCCCGGCGAGCTGGCGACGATCACCGCCTTCATGGAGGTCCGGCCGGAGGCGGTCGGCGCCCACCTCCACCACCTCCGCTTCGACGCCTCGCATCACGACAACGAAGTCGGGATCAAGCTGCAGGCCGACCGCACCCAGTTCACCGACAACGAGCTGACCAAGGGCGGTAACGGCATCTGCCTGCTCGCCGGCACCTACAACCCCGCGGCGGGCATCGTGATCGAACGCAACCGCATCTACGACTGCGGCCCGGCCAGCTCCAAGTACATGCACCAGATCTACCTGCAGAGCACGCGCGGCGCGGTCGTCCGCTGGAACATCCTGACCGGCAACGCGGGTGGCTGGGGGGTTCATCTCTACTCGAACGCCGACAACAGCCTGATCGTCCACAACATCATCGACGGCAACCACGGGGGCGTGATCTTCGCCGGCAACGGCGAGGACCACACCTCGGACGGCAACGTCGTCCGCTTCAACGCGATCACCTACTCGACGCAGCGCTGGAACATCGAGGGCTCGTGGTCCGGCGGGCCGGAGGGCACGGGCAACCGCGCCCTGCACAACTGCGTCTACAGCAACGGCGAGTCCGCCCCCTCGGGGATCGACGAGGAGGATGGGTTCGCGGCAAGCGCGAACCTCGTCTCGCCAGGCTCGCCCTACCTCGCCCGCGGCCGCGGCGACTACCGCCTGGACCCCGCCAGCCGCTGCGCCAGGCTCGTCGGCGACGTGGTCGGCGTCATCGCCGGCACCGTCACCCCGGCTCCGGAAGCCGACCCCAGGCAGGGGCGTCTCGGGGTCAACCGCCGTGGGCGCGTCGCCCTCGCCTCGCTGGCGCCGGTGGCGGGCTAGCGCCAGCCGACGCTCTCCGGCGGCGGATCTGTTTCGCCGAAGCGATCGAGCTGCAGGCGGGCGAGGCCCAGCAGGGCCGGGCCGAGCGCCAACATCAGCCAGAGCTGGTTGCTGAACTCGCGCGAGCCGAAGAAGGCGGCGGTGAGGAAGCCGATCAGGGCGATCAGGACCGCCCGAGAGAGCAAATCCATTTCCCGGTCGCCGCTGGCGCCGAACGTCTGCGCCGCCCTCCACAGCGAGGCGATCGCGGCTCCGATGATCGCGAGGAACAGCGCCAGCCCGATCACGCCGAGCTCGGCCAGGACCCCGAGATAGGTGTTGTGGGCAACCTTCGGTTCGTCGACGATGAAGTCGACGCGTTCGATCGCACCCGGCTCGAGCAGGTAGTGGACGGAGGAGGTCTGGAAGTTGCCGGCGCCGACGCCGAGGGCCGGGTTGGCCTCGACCATCCGCCACCCCACTCTCCAGATGTCGGTCCGCCCAGTCCCGTTGTCGGACTGGAACAGGTGCTCACGCGCTTCCTGGCTGGCGAAGCTGCCGAAGTACACCACCGCCATCATCGCTCCCAGCGCCGCCGCGGCGAGAACCGTGCCGCGCCGCGGCCCGGCGACGAACACGCCGGCTACCAGGATCGCGGCGAGGGCGACGATCCCGCCTCTGGACACTGTCAGGAAGAGGGCCAGCATGCAGGACGGCACTCCGATCGCCGTAGCCAACTGCAGGGCGGGATGGCCGCGCAGGGCGACGGCGAGGCCGCCGGCGAGCGCGACGCCGACGGCGAGCGCGGTGGCGGTTTCGTTGGCGTTGCCGAAGGCGCCGCTGAGCCTGCCCTCGACGTCCCCCGCAGTCGGAGAGATGACGCCGAAAGAGGCGGCAATCAAGGCGCCGGCGAGGAGGGCGCCGACGATCCAGATCGCCTGGGAGCGGGTCCGCACGGCGGCGTAGACGACGAGGAAGAGCAGGACATTGGGGGCGTAGCGGGTAACGGCGCCGATCGCTTCGCCGGAATCGGCCGCCCAAAGCGTGCTGAGGGTGGCCCAAGCGACGAAGAGCAGGAGCAGAAAGAACAGGCCGTTGCTCTCGAACAGCTTGCGACCCCGGTTTTCACCGATCGTGACCGACGCCAGCCAGGAGAGGATCAGCAGCATCCCCAGCAACCTGGTCAGCGGCAGCCCTCCCGACGGCACGGACTCGTCGATGAAGGTGAGGACCGCGAACACGCAGACACCGGCGGTGAGGCTGGTCAGCGTGATCGCGACGAAGACGAGCCCGAACGTGAGGCCCAGCGCCAGCTTCGGTTCGTATCCCGCCAGGGCGCCGACCATCACCGCCGAGCCGGCGATCACGAGCGGCAGCAGGCGATTGGATATCGGCCCGGCGTAAACGGTCAAGCGTCGCCGTCCAGCGGGCTAGCGCCTTGCCAAGCGCTCGCCGGAGGAACTGCTGTTGCCGCCTGGCGAGCCTTCCTCCGGTCCGAGCACGGGTCCTCTTCCGGCGGCTGATTCGAAGTAGTAGCTCCCCTCGGATCCGGCGGTGACGCCGATCACCACGAACCCACGCGGCTCGATGTCGTTCTGCTCGAGCAGGTCGGCCAGCCGCGAGAGCTGCACGAGGCTGCTCCCACCGATCCGGCAGACGAGCAGGACGTCGTCGACGCAGTGGGCGAGCGGCAGGGTGTCGACGACGGCGGTCAGAGGAGGCGAGTCGACGACCACGTAGTCCGCCAATTCCCGCGCCTGGCCCAGCAGCCGGCCCGCGGTCAGCGTCGAAAGCAGCTCGCCGATCTGATCGTCGGGCTTCTGCACGGGGAGCACCCGCATCTCGTCCCCGAACGGCTTGACCGGGACAAGCGCCTCCTCCAGGCCCACCTCGGCGAGCAGCACGTCGCCGATGCCCCTCCGCGGCTTGACGTTCAGCGCGGCGGAGATCTTCGGGCGCCGGAAGTCGGCCTCGATCAAGATCACGCGTTTACCGGCAAGCGCGTAGGAGGACGCCAGGTTGATCGCGGTGGTCGTCTTGCCGTCGACCGGCGACGCCCCGGTCACGAGGATCGCCCGACCCAGCGAGCCCGCCTCCCCCTCGTCAGGCGTCGTCGCGGCGCTGAGCATCATGCGCAGCGTGCGGTATGCCTCCAACGTCCGGGGCGATAGCGAGGAGGGGCCGAGCGGGACCGGCGTGGACCGCCGGATGCCGGACGATTCCGAATCGACGGCTTTGCGCTCACGGGGAATGCGGGCCAGTATCGGCAGGCCATAGCGTTCGCGCAGCTGCTCCTCTCGCCGCAGGCGGGGGTCGACGGCCTGCATCAGGAAGGCGGCGCCGAGGCCGAGGACCAGCCCTCCGATCAGCCCGGCGGCGATCGTCAGCGCCGGACGTGGCGCGACGGGACTGTCCGGGGGAGCCGCGCTGGTCTCGAACCGGATCGTCGGGTCCCCCCCGGCCTGGAGGCTTTCCAGCCGGGTGAGCTGTTCGGCCAGCGTCACAGTCGCCGCGCCCGGGATGTTGTCATCCGCCGCCCGTGCCTGAAGGCTGTCGATCAGGGGCGCGAGCTGGGTGCGCAACTTCTCGTCGCGGTCGGCGATCGCGTTTTCGGCAAAGGAGTTGGCGATGGCGGCGGCCAGCTCGGGGTCGTTGTCACGGGCGCTGATCACGACCACGTTGCTCTGCGCCACGGGCGCGGCGTCGATGCTCTCGGCGAGGTCTTGGGGCGATTCGTCGAGCGACAGTTCCTCCCTCACGTCGGCGGCGACAGCCCGCGACGTGACCAGCCGGGCGACGGTTTCGACGTCCCGGGTCGGGTCGCCCGAGCTGCGAATCAGGGCGAGGCCGGTGAGCGCGGGGTCGTCGTCTGCGACGGGAGTGACCAGCAGTTCGGACTGCGCTTCGTAGACCTTGTCCGCGGTGATCAAGTAAAGCGACGCGGCCCCCAGTGTGAGCAGCGTCACGGCGACGACGAGCCAGATCCTCTCGCGCACCGTCTCCACGTATCGAAGCAGGCCCGACGGCGCCTGACGAGGCTTCCGCCAATTGGTGCCGGCACGACTTCGTGCAGGCTCTGGCTGGGGGGGCGTCATGCGTTTACTATGACAGCACGCACGGTCACGATTTCGTCCCGTACGCGCTCCTGCAACCGTCTGGTCACGCGGCTTTTGGCCGATCGTTGACACAAATGGACTAGCCAAGCGAGACACTTGCGGCCCAGCCGCGATTCATGAGCACGATCTACGCGCAGAACCTGATCGAACGAACGTTGAGCCGATTCGGCCCACCCATCGTGGCCGCGATCATCGTCGGGCAGCGACAGAGCAACCTCGACCTGGCGCTGCTCGTCCTGATCTCGATGCTCGTCGTCGACGCGATCCTGCGCGGGCGCCGCTATCCGCTGCACCTGGTGCCCCTCGCCAAGTACATGCTGAGCGTCATCGTCCCGGTGAGCGGCGTCGCCCTGGCATTCGGGCTCAGCCAGTTCAACGCCACGTCGCTCGTAATCCCGACCACGATCGTGGCGATGGTGGGCGCGAGCACGACCAGCCTGATCGCGATCTGGGTCGGAGACCGCTTCGCGATCGAGCGACCGATCCGCACCGCCGTGATCGGCGACAGGGGCTTCGCCTCCCGGCTGAGGGCGGAGCTGCTGGAGAATCGCATTCGCTCCTATCAGCTGATCGGCTACGTGAGCGAGTCGCCGGCCGGGGCCGACGAAGAGTCGCTGCCGCGGCTTGGCGGGATGCCCGAGATCCGCACCGTCGTCCTCGAGAACCAGGTCGACCTGCTCGTGGTCAGCCCCGAGAAGCCACGCTTGCCGATTTTCGAGCAGACCGCGAAGGCCTGCCTGGACTTGCCGGTGCGGATGATCGAGGCCACCGCCCTCTACGAGAACATCCTCGGACACGTGCCGATCGGGGCGATCAACTCGGCCTGGTTCCAGTACATCATGCACCCGCGCTACTCGCCGTCTTCACCGCTCTCCAAGCGGCTGCTCGACATCGTCGTCTCGAGCGCCCTGCTGGTCGTAGCCGCGCCCCTGATGGTCCTCTGCGCCCTCGCGGTCAAGCTGGAGGACCGCGGGCCGGTCTTCTACCGGCAAAGGCGCTACGGCGAGGAAGGGCGCGAGTTCGACATGATCAAGTTCCGCACCTTGCGGCCCGACGCCGATCAGCTACTCGCCGACGGGCGCGCCGAGGAGGAGGTGGTGACTCGGGCCGGGCGCCTCCTCCGCAAGGGACACCTCAACGAGCTGCCCCAGCTGCTCCAGGTGTTGCACGGCGAGATGTCGCTGGTCGGCCCGCGTCCGGAGCCGCCCGCGCTGGTCGAGTCGCTGAGCTGGGTGGTCCCTCACTACGACCGGCGCGCCCTGGTGAAGCCGGGTCTGACCGGCTGGGCGCAGGTGCGCTGCGGCTACGCCGGCAGCCGCATCGGCACCGCCTGGAAGACCTGCCACGACCTCTACTACCTCAAGCACCGCTCGGTGGGCCTGGACCTGGTCATCCTGCTGCAGACCTTCCACGCGCTGGTCGAGCGCGAGGACGTCGAGCAGGTTCCCGCGCCCGACTTCATCCTGGGTGACGCCGCCGAGCTGATCACCCGCTGAGATGGCTGAGCCCACGACCGCGTGTGACTGGGGGCGCATGTGGCCAAGCAGATCGAGGACGCAGGGAGGCCGAATAGGCAGGCCTATTCGGCCGACCGAGGACGCGGAGATGCGCAGCGCCACGTGCGCCATCCAGGCGTGCGGGGTCGTGGGCTCAGCCATCTAGGATCGAACCCCCTGCGACTAGCCGTCTACAACGACTACAGGTTCTGGCGTGCCGAAGGGCGGGTCTGGACCGAGCGCGCCTTCATCGTCTTCCTGGGCGGTCTGGCCGAGCGAGTCGACCGGCTGGTCATGCCGGGGCGACTCCATCCCGGTGAGAAGCGCGGCGAGTCGGCCCACTACCCCGTGCCGGAGGGCATCGAGCTCGCTCCCCTGCCCTGGTACGGCAGCCTCGCCAACCCGCCCGCGGTCGGGCGCGCCCTGATCGGCTCGCTGCGCACCTTCTGGCGTGTCCTCGACGAGGTCGACGCGGTCCTCCTCTTCGGGCCACATCCCTCCTGCTTCGCCTTCGCCGCGCTGGCCGCGCTGCGCGGCCGGCGGGTAGTGCTCGGCGTGCGTCAGGACCTGCCGGCCTACACCCGCAACCGGCACCCGGACCGCCGCTCGATCCAGTTGATGGCCGACGTCCTGGAGCTCGGCTACCGGCTCCTCGCCCGCCGCTGCCGCACCGTGGTGGTCGGCCCCGACCTGGCGCGGAAGTACCGCCGGGCGCGGCGCCTGCTGCCGCTCAACGTCTCGCTGATCCGCAACTCCGACATCGCCACGGGTCCCTCCTGCACTGACTACGACGGCGAGCTGGCGGCGCTCAGCGTCGGCCGCCTCGAAGCAGAGAAGAACCCGCTGCTGCTTGCCGACGCCCTCGCCGCGCTTGGTCCGGAGTCGCGCTGGCGCCTCACCGTCTGCGGCGAGGGGCCGCTGGCGGGCGAGCTCGGGCAACGCCTCGAGCAGCTCGGCGTCGACAGGCGGGCAAGGCTGGCCGGGTACGTGCCGATCGACGGCGGCCTCCTCGACCTCTACCGGGAAAGCCACGCGCTGCTCCACGTCTCCTGGACCGAGGGCCTGCCGCAGATCCTCTTCGAGGCCTTCGCCGCCGGCCTGCCGGTGGTGGCGACGGCGGTCGGCGGCGTGGCTGAGGCGGTCGGGGACGCGGCGCTGCTGATCCCGCCGGGAGACCCCGAGGCGGCTGCGCGGGCGCTCGAGCGCGTCGCTGCCGATGCCGGGCTGCGCGAGCGCATGGTGCACGCTGGGCTGGAACGCGCCCGCGCGATCACGCTCGAGGCCGAGAGCGAGCGCCTCGCCCGCTTCATAGCCGCATAGCTCCTAGGCGGGTCAGCGTCGCGACAGCAGGATGCGACGCAGGCGGTCGTAGTTACGCCCGCCGGCACGCTTGGCTATGCCCCGTGCCGCCCAGCCCGCGCGCTCGCGCAGCCACGGGCTTGGGCTACCCGTCGCGGCGGCGGCGACCGTCGGGGTCGGGGTCGAGCCGCGAACCGCGAACCGGCCGACCAGAGCGCACTCGCCGATCCTTCCCACGGCCCGCCGTGGCTGCGAGGTGAAGAGGGTCGCGACTCCCGCGGCCGCTGCGGCCCTGCCGACCGCCTCGGAGTAGTAGCCGCCGGGCACGCTGGCGGTCGTGGCCGGGACACCGGTTGCCTCCGACAGGACGGCGACGCTCTGCGACCACTCCTCCTGCAGCTGCGCCGGCGGCAGACTCTCGATCCGCTGTGGATGGGTGTGCGAGTGGGAGCCGATCACGTGGCCCTGCGAGATGAGGCGACGCACACCCTCCCAATCGAGGAAGCCGGGGCGGCCGACCAACCCGGTGACGATGAAGAAGTGCGCCGCCCAGCCACGCCGCGCCAGCGCCGCTCCGGCGAGGGCAGCACTCGAGCCGCCGTCGTCGAAGGTGAGCAGCCAACCGCCCTGTGACGGCAGCGGCGCGTCGGCGCGCAGAGGAGGTTCCCCGAGCGCTTGCTCGATGCCGTCCATCTGCCGCTCGAACTCGTCGATGGAAACCGCGTAGACGCCGGCGCCGGCGCCCTCGAAGCCGCCACGGACGCCGTCAGAGCCGATCACGTCGTGGTACATCAGGGTCGACAGCTTCATAGCAGCCTGGCGGCGGCCAGCCAGCCGCGGGCCATCCCGAACCCGTAGCCGAAGTGGAAAGCGGGGAAGACGCTCATCACCCGCGGCGCCAGCGAGAGGGGCTCGCCCAGCGCCCGCGCCCCACGCAGCGCGAAGACCAGGGCGCCGAGCAGGTAGATGCCCAGCACCGCGACCAGCAGCGCCAGGGCGGCGGCCGAGAACGGCGCCGCAACCGCGAGCCCGACGATCAGGATGAGGAAGGCGAGAGGCGCCATGCTGCGCAGCGAGAGGATCGCGCGGTGCTTGAGCATCACCGGCACCTTCCAGAGGCCGTACTCGTAGTACTGCCGCCATACGCGGGCAAGGGATCCGCGGGGCCGGTAGCGGACCACCAGGGTCGGGTCGAGGACGATCCGCCCGCCCGCCTCGCGGATGCGGTAGTTGAGCTCGTCGTCCTGGTTGCGCACCATCTCCTCGTCGAACGGCCCAGCGACACTGAAGGCGACGGGTCGGAAGGCGCCGAAGGTGACGGTGTCGATCTCGACCGGCTCCGTGCCCCCCAGCCGGGTCCAGCCGATGCCGCCGAAGGGGCTGTCCATCGCACAGGCCACCGCGCGCTCCATCGGGGTTTCCCCCCTCGGCTCGACCCGACCGCCGACGTTCCAGGCGCCGGTTTCCGCGGCCAGCTCAGCACAGCGGCGCAGGTAGTGCGGCGGGTAGCGGGAGTGGCAGTCGAGGCGCACGATCAGGTCACCCGTGGCGCGGCCGATGCAGGCGTTCAACCCCGGCGAGACCCAGCCCGCCGGGTTCTCGATCACCTGCAGCGGCAGCGAGGCGTCCCGCGCCGCGGCTTCCAGCCGCCCTGGCGAACCGTCGACGGAGCCGCCATCGGCAACCAGCACCTGCAGCTCGCCGGTGAAGTCCTGAGCGGCGAGGTCGGCGACGAAGTGCTCGACGCTGGCGATCTCGTCGCGCATCGGTGTGATCGTCGAGATCCGCCGCACCGGCGCGCGCAGGTCGGCGGCGGCCAGCACTTCGTCGCCCTCCGTCGTCCTCACCCCGAGCCGGCGGTAGAGCGTTTGCGCGTGGCGACCCGCCAGTAGACTTTACGGGCGGTCTTGCGCGCCGCCAGCAGGCCGGGCAAGCGCGAGCGGCGCAGGAAGGGCACCTCGACCTGGCTGCCGCCGTACTTCCGCTTGTAATCGCCCTGACCGCCGAGGTCCAGCAGCGGCACGCCGAGCGCCTTCACGTGGCGGATCGCGTGCCAGAAGATCGCTTCGTTGGGGCGCGCACTCTGCTCGCTGCGAAAGCTGGCGCCGCCCCAGAAGTAGGCGAAGCTCTTGAAGACGGGGAAGATCGCGCTCGCGATCGGCTTCCCCTCCGGGCTGCGCGCGCGCAGCATCAGCAGGTTGCCGCTCGGCTCGACCAGGCGGATCATCTCGCGCACCCGCTCGACCGAGTAGGGCGGGCTCAGCGACTGCTTGGCGAAGACGTCTTCGAGCTGCTCGTAGTACTCGTCGGCGAACTCCTGCCCGGAGGCCAGCTCGACCTGGACCCCGACCTTCTCACCTTTGCGGATCGCGCGGCGGCAGGCGCTCGACATCGCCGCAAACAGCTCGTCCTCACTGCGGGAGAGGTCGATCTCAAACGTCTTGAACGGCGCCACCTCGGAGTGGCGCGCCTCCCCCGCCTCGTCGAAGGCCAGCCGCCGGTCGAGCAGTTCCAGGTAGAGGCAGCGCATCTCGCCGAAGGCGAACTGGCCGAGCGCCTCGACCGCGGCGCCCCGCGAGGCGCTCTCGCGCAGGTTGAAGCCGATCGGACCGGTCGTCCAGCCGCGGAAGGGGCTGCCCAGGATCGGCACGCCGAAGCGCTTCACCTTCATCCCGGTGTACCAGCCCACCGGCTCGTCGCCGTCCAGCACCCGGGCGACGACCGGCTCCCCGCCC
The DNA here is from genome assembly GCA_963753585.1 of uncultured Solirubrobacterales bacterium. Taxonomy (GTDB): domain Bacteria; phylum Actinomycetota; class Thermoleophilia; order Solirubrobacterales; family 70-9; genus VRUE01. The sequence goes on from CAVWCU010000001.1 coordinate 1,039,182, forward strand.
TGGGTCGCAGCCAGGAACTCGAGCCACTCGCGGGTCTGGAAGACGTTGCGGTCCTCGAACGCGTCGAGCTGGTCCCACTCGACGTCAGCGAAGTCGGTGCGCTCGAGCTGCAACACCGCTACAAGCTAGGGCACGTTGCGGCGGCGAGAGTCCCCAGGCAGCCGGCGCTGATCGCGACCCGCATCGTCAACCCTCCTCCCGGCGCGGGACCAGCACCAGGCGCTTGAACTCGGCGACGAGCACGCCGTCTTGATTCAGCACCCGGGTGTGGACCTTGACCACGCCGCGGTCGGACTTCGACTTGGACGGCTTGACGTCGAGCACCTCGGTCTCGCAGAAGAGCGTGTCGCCATGGAAGACCGGGTTCGGGTGGCTGAGCTCTTCGGTGGCGAGGTTGGCGATCGCCTTGCCCGAGACGTCGGAGACCGACATCCCCAGGGCGAGCGAGTAGACGAGCGGCCCGACGACGACGTTGCGGCCCTGCTGCGAGCGCTTCGCGTAGACGTCGTTGAGGTGCAGCGGGTGGTGGTTCATCGTGATCAGGCAGAAGAGGTGGTCGTCGGCCTCGGTCACGGTCTTCGCCGGCCAGTGCTTGTAGACGGCGCCGACCTCGAACTCCTCGAGGTAGCGGCCGTAGCTGTGGGCGCCCGATGCCTCGCGCTCGGCCTGGTCGGTGGTCAGCTCGTACTTCTGCTCGCTCATCTGTGGGGAATCTCCTCTGGGAATGGACGACGCGGGATGCTATCCACGGGGACGCTTCGCCGGGGTGACGCTCAGTGCGCCTTCTTCAACCGTGCCCGCTGCTCTTGGCGCTCGACCACCTGTGCGATCAGCTTCTTCACGTTGGAGTCGCCGGTGGCCTTGATGTGGCCGGTCTCATAGGCCTTGCGATAGCTCTTCAAGGTGCCGCGCTCGGCCAGCTCGTTGAACTGGGGTCGATCGATCTCGACCAGGATGCGCTCGTCCTGGGCGAGATCCTTCTTGATCTCTGGCCCCGGCAGCTCGACCCGGTAGAGCTGGATGTCCCCTCTCCCCTTCAACTCCAGCCCGAAGATGAGCTTCAGATTCTGCAGCGCGGGCACTTCCGCCTGAAAGCGCTCTACCGCAATGCGGATCTGCTCAGCGGTGGACGCCATCGGCGAAGGATATAAATAGCGGCGTGGACACTTACCTCGAGGCGCCGGCGCTGACCGAGATCGTTCGTCGCTGTTGCCGCGACGTCGGCCTTCCCCTCGCAGATGCCGAAGCCGTGGCGGAGGTTCTGCTCTACGCCAACCTGCGCGGACAGGACGGGCATGGGCTCATGCGCCTGCCCAACTACATGCGACGGGTGCAGAGCGGCCTCGCCGGCAGCAGCGCCGGGCTCCAGGTCGCCGCCGAGAATGGCCCGCTGCGCAGGCTCGACGGCGGCAGGGCACTTGGCCCGGCCGCAGCGGTCAAGGCCAGCGACACGTCGATCGAGCTCGGTCGCGAACACGGCGTGGGCGTGGTCGCGCTAGGCAACGTCACCCACTTCGGGCCGGCCGGGTTCTACGCCCGCCGCGTCGCCGAGCAGGGCCTGGTCTCGATCGTGACGTCGAACGGTCCGAAGTCGGTCGCCCCCTACGGCGCCGCGGAGGCGCTGTTCGGCACGAACCCGCTCGCGCTCGGCATCCCAATCGGCGAGGGCACCCCAATGGTGCTCGACATGGCGACCAGCGCGACCGCGCGGGGCAAGATCCGCCGTGCGGCGGAATCGGGCGAATCCCTGCCTGAGCACGTCGCGATCGACTCGGCCGGGCGCCCGACGCGCGACGCGCACGACGCGCTCGAGGGAAGTCTGCTGTCGGTCGCCGGCCCGAAGGGATCGGGGCTGGCACTGGCGATATCGATGCTCGCGATCCTGCTTGCCGACGCGCAGGCCGACGACGAATTCGCCGTCCTGGCCACGAAAGAGACAGAAGCCGACCCGAGCCAGTTCCCGCTGGTCGACGGCTCGGTGGGCCAAGCCTTCATCGCGATCGACCCCGGCCCGCTGCTCGGCGACTCCGCCGCCGAGCGGGCCAGCGCCTTCGCCGATCGCCTGCGCGGGCTGCCGCCGGCGGAGGGCTTCGACGCCCCCCGGCTGCCCGGAGAGGCCGGCGACGCCACGGCCGAACAGCGCCGCACCGAGGGCATCCCGATCCGCCCCGAGCTCCTCGCCCTGATCGCCGAGACCTGCCGGGACCTCGACATGGACTCGACCGCCGCCTGGCTCGAGGCAGAGCACCCGCCGGTCTGAGCCGGCTGCGGCTAGTTGCTGCCGGGCTTGACCGGGTCGGCGGCGCCGACTCCGGAGCTGACGCCGCCCTCTTCGAGGATCGCGTCGACCCACGTGTTGTCGAACTCGCCTCGCGCCACCGCGTCGCTGTAGGCCTTGGCCGCCGCCTCCCTGCTCTGCAACTGCCCGAGCAGCTCGACGCAGAAGTCCTGCGGCACGACGACCACGCCGTTGCTGTCGGCGACGATGATGTCGCCGGGTTCGACGACTACTCCCCCGGCCGCGATCGGATAGTTGATCTCGCCCGGGCCCCGGTGCAGCGGGCCGATCGGCGTAAAACCCTTGGCGAAGACGGGGAAGTCGCCGAGCGCCTTGATGTCGGACAGGTCGCGGATCAGGCCGTCGACGATGAAGCCGGCGATGCCGCGGTGCTTCGCCTTGGTGCTGATCAGGTCGCCCAGGGCGGCGGTCGAGGACTTCGAGTCGATGACGACGACGTCACCGGGTTTCGCCACGTCGAGGACCTTGTGGACCATCAGGTTGTCGCCGGGGAAGACCTTGACGGTGCAGGCCGGGCCGACGACGGATGAACAGGCCGGCGTCAACGCCTGGATCTCCGAGCTCATCGTGTAGAGCCGGTTCATGAAGTCGGACACCTCGGGGCTGTCGAAGTCCGCGAACGCGCTCACCACGTCGCTCGGCGGGCGCGAGATCTCCTCGCGGACGCGGAACCCCGGGCCGGCGTGCATCTCTGCTGATTTCGGCTTTCCCACCATGAGGTGGGCAACTTAGCAGGCGGGATAGACGTGCAAAAAACGGCCCATCGGACCGTGTTCGGACTAGTACATACGTCCAAGTACCTCATCCCTGCGGCATGGCTGGCGACAGAAAAATCGTGCCGCGCAAGCTCCCGTCTATCACCCTCGCCCTTCTGATCTCCCTCGCCGTAGCCCCCAACGCGACGGCGGCGACCGGGCTGGCCAACCATCGGGTCCTTCCCGAGGCCAAATCCCCGCCCTCCCAGGACAAGCGCGATCACGGCCTGATCGCGCCCCGGGCCGTGTGCCCGAACCAGACCTCCAGCGGCGCCCCGCTGGGGGTGCAGCGGGAGGCGATGCTCTGCATGACCGAGTACGCCCGTCGCAACGCCGGCATGGCCATCCTCGACAAAGCCCGGCAGCTGGACCGCTCGGCAAGCGCCAAGTCACGGGACATCCTGCGCTGCGACAGCTTCAGCCACTTCGCCTGCGGCCGGGAATTCACCTACTGGATGAGGCGGTCGGGCTATCTCGCCGCGAGCTGCTGGCGAACCGGCGAGAATCTCGCCTGGGGCACCGGCAGAGCCGGCACGGCGCGCGCGATCTTCCTCGCCTGGATGCACTCCCCCGGGCACCGCCGCAACATCCTCGGCCGCTTCAGCCAGATCGGGATCGGCCTGCGGATCGGCAACCTCGACGGACGGAACTCGATTCACGTCTGGACGCAGCACTTCGGCTCGCACTGCTGAGACACCGGGCGCAGCAAGCGCCACCCAGGACACTAGCCTCACTCGCTCAGCAGTCGCTCCAAGACTGGGATCGCGACGCGCGTCGCATGCTCGGGGTCGGCGACGGTGTAGTGGTAGTGCAGGCCGGGGCGGCCGTTGACCTCGTTGACCACGCCGCCCACTTCGCCCAGGGACCTGGTTGGGTCGGGGGTGATGACGTCCACCCCGGCCAGCCTCAGTCCCAGCGCCTCGGCCCCCGCCCGTGCTTCCTCCTTGATGCTGGCCGCGATCGGGCCGGTATAGGTCTCGCACAGCTCCGGGCGGCTGCCGTTGGTGATGCTGCGAATCGGCACGCTGTGCCCGTCGCCCGGTACCGACGAGAGTGAGAGCCCGGCGTGCTGAAGCGTCAGCGCCATGTCGAGGTCGATTCCGAGCACGGCCGGCCCAGCGGCGCCGAAGGCCGCCGCCCGGCGGGTGTTCTCTTGCCGGATCAGCTTGGAGATCTTCGACTTGCCATCGCCGGTGAGTCGCTCGGGCACGCTGCGCACGACGTCGAGCAGCTCCCCGTCGAGCAGCAGCAACCGGTAGACGGGACCGGGGACCTGCCGCTCGATCAGGAGGCGATCCGTGTCCTGTGCCGCGTACGTGCAGGCACGGCGCAGGTCCTCCGGGCCGGCGACCCCCGCGGTGACGCCGTGGCCGCCTCCCGTGCCGGCCGCCGGCTTGACCACACAGGGAGCGCCGGTCCGCTCCAAGAAGGCCTCCGCCGGCGCCTGGTCGCCGAAGTCGAACTCGGCGTGATCGGGAACCGTCACCCCCGCGTCCACCAGTAGGCGGTGCGACAGGGTCTTGTCCATGGCGCGCTCCAGCATCTCCGCATCGTCGAGCGCGACGACCCGCCCGTCGACGCGCGTCTTCCTCCCACCGCGGCTGAGCTCGAACCGGCCGGGGCCCAGCCGGGTCGCCTGCGCACCTACAGCCGTCGCGGCCTCGCGCCAGATCTGCTCGTAGGCCGCGTCGCGGGCGCCCTGGTGGAATCTCGAGAACTTGCGCTGGTCGAGCAGGCGGCGCAGGTAGTAGCCCACTCCCGCGAAATTCAGTAGGTCGAGCCTGGCCGAGAGGGTGCGACCTCGCCGCCCCAGACGAGCCATGTGGTCAAGGAGCCGCATCTGGCGCAGCCGGGCGCGCCGGTGCGGATACGGCGGACACCGCCCCGACCCCGCTGGGGCCGGTCGACGGCGGCGCTGCGCCGCTCTCGCGCCTTCCCGTGGCGCGTGTGAGTTTTTCGGCATGGCGAACGATGACGGGCAGCGGGTCGCTGAGCTTTGCCACCGGGAAGTACTGGTGATGGGCGATGCTGCGCAGCCAGCCGTGGAGGGTCAGTTCGCCGCGCCGCCGGTAGACCAGGAAGGCGCGCGTGTCGTTTACCGGTTCCCAGAGCCGCACGTCGTCGCGGTAGGGGTCGACCGGCGGGGTCGGGCGGCCGACCAGCCGGTTGTAGGCGAAGAGGGGAAGGTCGACCCCGGCGCGGCGGATCACCTCGTTCGAGGCGGTGAAGCGGGCGTTGCACTCGATCACCTTGAGCTGGCCATCGCGGCCATCGCGCTTGAACTCGACGTTGCCGAGCCCGCGCAGCCCAGCGGCGTCGAGGAAGCGCTGCCCGAGCTCCGCCACCTCGGGGTCGTGAGTGGAGCCGTGGTATGTACCGAGCCCGAATCCCGGCGGGTACTGGCGCATCTTGCGCTTGGTGAAACGGACCAGCGGCGTCCCCTGCTCGTCGACGTAGCCGAAATAGGAGACGAATTCGTCGCTCGGCCCGCAGATCACCTCGGTGACGAGCATCTCGACCCCGACGTCCTGCAGCCGCTCGAACTCGACCCGCAGCTCGTCCGGACTGCCGATCGTCAGCACCTTGGCGTCCGATTTGGCGCGCAGGCGGAAGAGGTGGGCGTGGTTCGGCTTCAGCAGGCAGGGATAGCTCAGCTCGTCGGCGACCTTTTCGACGTCGGCGGGGGTACGCAGGCAGATCGTCTTCGGCGTCCCGATCCCGTGCGCCTCAGCGATCTCGTAGCTGCGCTGCTTGTCCAGCATCGCCAACAGCACCTCGCCGTCGGACTCCATCGGGCGCAGCCCGCGGCTCGCGAGCTCGGCGCCGTGGCGCGCGATCAGTTCGAGCCCATCGTCGCTGCCGGCGAGTACGACCGCGCCCTCGGGCGCGGTGTCGAGCCAGGCCAGCATGCGGTCCTGCATGTCCGGCCCGCCGACGTCGACGAAGCTGTCCCGCTGCCGCGAGAACCGGGCCGGCGAGTCGGGGCGGTCGAGGACGTGGACCCGGACCCCGGCCTCCCAGAGGCTGCGGGAGACCGAGAGCGCGGTCACGGTGCCGCCGAGGACGATCGCGGGTGGATCGTCCAGGGCGCTGCGCCGGGTTGTGGTCTGCTCTCTGGAGGAGGTCTTCATTGGGAGCTCCCGACCGTCTGAAATGGTCAGGGAGGTGCAGAACGATACGGCGTCGGGTCCCCGCACGCTGCATCTCAGGCTGCAGCCGCTTTCGAACATCTGTCCGCGGGCCTTGGCACCGGCATCCGCTGTGCCGGACTCAAGTAACGGCGTTGTGGGTCGAAAAGATGTCCATGTCCAGAAAGGCAGTGATCCTGGCAGGAGGCAGAGGCTCGCGACTCGGTCCCTACACGACCGTGCTGCCCAAGCCACTGCTGCCGGTCGGCGATCGCGCCATCCTCGACGTCGTCGTCGGGCAGCTGCGGTTGGCGGGATTCGATGACATCACGCTCGCCGTCGACCACCTGGCGCGCTTGATCAAGATCGTCTTCGGCGACGGATCGGATCACGGGGTCCGGATTGGCTACAGCGAAGCGGAGACGCCCCTGGGCACCGCCGGCGCCCTGCGGGCGATCGAGGGCCTCGACGAGCCGTTCATCGCGATGAACGGCGACGTGCTGACGACGCTCGACTACGAGTCGCTGTACGAAGCTCATCTGAACGCCGGCAACGTGCTGACGCTCGCCTCCCAGCAGCGGGTCGTCCCGGTCGACTACGGCGTTCTCCGCGTCAATGAGAACAACAGCCAGCCGACCACTCCGATCGTCGACTACGAAGAGAAGCCCGAGATCCACTACACGGTCAGCATGGGCGTCTACGTGATCTCGCCGCCCGCCCTCCGCTATGTCCCCGCCGAGGGACATCTGGACATACCGGACTTGGTACAGCGACTGATCGAAGCCGGCGAGCGCGTGGGCTCCTATCACTACGACGGCCTCTGGCTCGACATCGGCCGCAGCGAAGACTACGAGCGGGCAATCGACGAGTATGGCCCGCCGCGACCCGGACAGGAGCCGACCACAGAGAGTCCGGTGCTGCCCCCCTCGCCGGCACCGGTAGGCGCCCAGCCCAGCTTTGCGGATCGCCCCCGGTTGAAGATCAGGCGACGGTAGCCCAGCGGCGGCTTCGCCGCTGGATCTTGTTCCTCTTCGGCGGGCACCAGGGTGCAACAGTCGCCCTCTCGGTGAGATCGTGCCGTAGGAGTGGGAAGATCTGTGGACCTATGCAGCGGCTCCTCCACATCCTCTCCACCGCCCTGATCACCGCCGCGATCGTGCTCTTCGCCGACATCGGCATAACCCTCGCCTACGAGGAGCCCCTCACCTCCATCTACGCCTCCGTGCAGCAGCGCAACGCCGCGAACGAGCTCGACGAGACCGAAGCGAGCTTCCCAAGTCGCGCCGACCAGCGAGCCGTCGCGCGGATCCGCAACCGCAAGCAGCAGATCTCGACCCTGGCGCGGCGCTTCGGCGCGCGGGCGGAGACCGGCGAAGCAATCGGCCGGCTCCGCGCGCCGACCATGGGCGACCTGGACATAGTCGTCGTCCAGGGCACCGACACGGCCAGCCTGCAGAAGGGCCCGGGGCACTTCCCTGAAACGCCGTTCCCCGGTCAGGGCGGCACCGTGGGCATCGCGGGACACCGCACCACCTACGGCGCCCCGTTCCGCGACGCCGAATCGGTCGAGCGGGGTGACCGCATGGTGCTCGAAATGCCCTACGGAAAGATCTTCTACCGGGTGCAGAAGACCGAAGTCGTCGACCCCACTGACGTTGGCGTGGTGAAGTACGTCGGTTACGAGCGCCTGGTCCTCAGCACCTGCCACCCGGTCTACAGCGCGGCGCAGCGCCTCATCGTCTTTGCCCGGGCGGTGGGGGAGCGACTCGACCGGGGGGCTCGCTCTTCGTAGTCCCGCCCTGCGGAGCCGTGGTGTTGGTGGAGACGCCGCCGCTACTGCCGCCGCCGCCGATGACGAAGACGACGAAATACGCCAGGGCGAGGCCGATGACCACGCCGAGCACGATCCCGAGCGCGAGGTCCAGCTTGCCTGTGACTCGCATCTAGACCCGCGCCTGGTCCTCTGCCGGCAGCGGTACCCGCTGCAGCCGCTGCAGCCTCGACGCGATGAAGTCGGCGCGAGCGTGGAAGTCGCGCAGTCGATCGTCCTCGGCGTCTGCGCGGGGCGCCGGCTCCTCTCGAGGGGCGGAACCGAGCATCGCGGAGCTCGCCCGCTCGGCGAGCTCAGCAGCACGCCTCGCCTGCTCGGCGGCGTCAAGAGCCGCGGCGCCGACCGTCATCACAGCCGCCTCCGAAGCCCGGGCGGTCGCCAGCGCCTCCTCGACCTTGAGCTCCAGCTCGCCGATCAGCAGCGGCCGGGAGTGCTCTGGCAGCAACCAGTCCTGCGTAGAGTCGGCAACGGCCCCAGTCATCGGTTCAAGGTACGGCAGCCGGGGTCAAACTCCTTTGCCCAAGCGGGCGGCGACCCTAGGAGGGATTAGCGAAACCCGCGTGGGCGGCTGGCGAGCGCCGGGCCAAGCGGGACAAGGACGCAGGGAGGCCGAATAGCAGCGCTATTTGGCCGACTGAGGACGCCGTACCGCGCAGTGTCCGCCGCCGCCAGGCGTGGGCGGGGGTTTCGCTAATTCCTCCTAGTTCATCTAGATTTCCGCCCCGACCAGCGAACGAACGACGCGAGGAGCAGCGTGAGAAACCCCAGAGACTTCTTCCAACCGCAGGCGATCGGCGCCCCCGAGCCGCTGCGCGAGATCCCGGTCAAGCCCTCGCGGATGATCCACTTCCTCGACTTCTCCAACGAGAAGATGGTCGAAAAGGCGGCCGGCATCGCGGAGAAGACCGACATCCTGCTCGGCAACCTCGAGGACGCGATCCCGGTCGACCGCAAGGAGGCCGCGCGGGCGGGCCTGGTCCGCGCCGCCAAGGAGTCCGACTTCGGCCAGACCGCGCTCTGGACCCGTGTCAACTCGTTGGAGAGCCCCTGGGTACTCGACGACCTGACCACGCTGGTGACCGAGATCGGCGACCAGTTGGAGGTCGTGATGGTGCCCAAGGTCGAGGGTGCATGGGACATCCACTACGTCGACCGCCTGCTCGCCCAGCTCGAGGCCAAGGCCAGGTTGGACCGCCCGATCCTGATCCACGCGATCCTCGAGACGGCGCAGGGCGTCGTCAACCTCGAGGAGATCGCGGCGGCCAGCCCGCGCATGCAGGGGATGAGCTTCGGCCCCGCCGACCTCGCCGCCTCACGGCGGATGAAGACGACCCGGGTCGGTGGCGGGCACCCCGGCTACCGCGTGATGGAGGACCCAGCGGACCCCGAGAACCCCGAGGACGACCGGGTCAGCGCCCAGCAGGACCTCTGGCACTACTCGATCGCCCGCATGGTCGACGCCTGTGCCTCGACCGGGATCCTCCCTTTCTACGGCCCCTTTGGCGACATCAAGGACACCGCGGGCTGCGAGACCCAGTTCCGCGCCGCCTTCCTGATGGGCTGCGTCGGCGCTTGGTCCCTTCACCCGGTCCAGATCGGCATCGCCAAGAAGGTCTTCAGCCCGCCGCCCGAGGAGGTCAAGTTCGCCAGGAAGGTGCTGGAGGCGATCCCCGACGGCCGCGGCGTGCACATGATCGACGGCAAGATGCAGGACGACGCCACCTGGAAGCAGTGCAAGGTGATGGTCGAGCTGGCCGAGATGCTGGCCGCCAAGGACCCCGAGCTGGCGGAGGCGTACGGGCTTTAACGGCTTTGGCGCGCGGGTCCTGTCGCGGCGGCCCTCCCCATGTGCTCGGACGCCGCTGCGCGGCGCCCTGCGCTATGGGGGACCCCCGCCACCGCGCCACCCGCGCGAGAGGCGTGAAAACCGAACGCGGGGTGCATCGCGGGGCCCTGGGTGGCCCGCATGTGAAGGGCCTAGCTGGTTTTAGACGGGGTTAGCCGAGGCGCTGTTCCAGGGCGTCCAGCTGGGCTGCGATCTTGGGCGGGAGGCGGTCGCCGAAGCGGTCCAGGTGCTCCCTGATCTGGGGCAGCTGCTGCTTGTAGAGCTCGGCGTCGACCGAGAGCAGCTCGCGCATCTCCTCGGCGGAGACCTCGAGCCCGTCGGTGTTGAGCTCGCCCTCCGCCGGCAACAGGCCGATCGGCGAGGAGACCACCTCGCCCTCGTCGTCGCAGCGGCGGAAGACCCACTCGAGCACACGGCTGTTCTCGCCGAAGCCGGGCCAGATGAAGCTGCCCTCCTCGTCCTTGCGGAACCAGTTGACGAGGAAGACCTTCGGCAGCTTCGCTCCGTCCTGCTCGCCCAGCTTCAGCCAGTGGGCGAAGTAGTCGGCCATGTTGTAGCCGGCGAAGGGCAGCATCGCCATCGGGTCGAAGCGCAGCCGGCCGACCTCGCCGGCCGCGGCGGCGGTCGTCTCGACCGACATCGTCGCGCCGAGGAAGGTGCCGTGCTCCCAATCGAATGCCTCGGAGACCAGCGGCACCGCGGTTGCCCGCCGGCCGCCGAAGAGGAAGGCGTCGATCGGCACGCCGGCCGGGTCCTCCCACTCCGGGGCGATGCAGGGGCACTGGGAGGCCGGCGTCGTAAAGCGGGCGTTCGGGTGGGCGGCCTCGCGCTCGGAGCCGGGCGTCCAGTCCTCGCCGTGCCAGTCGATCGCGTGCGCCGGCGGCTCGCCGGTCATCCCCTCCCACCAGATGTCGCCGTCGTCGGTTTTGGCGCAGTTGGTGAAGATCGAGTTGCGCTCGATCGTCCCCATCGCATTGGGGTTGGTCTTGTGGCTGGTGTTCGGCGCAACGCCGAAGAAGCCCGCCTCGGGGTTGACCGCGTAAAGGCGGCCGTCCTCGCCGAACTTCATCCAGGCGATGTCGTCGCCGATCGTCTCCGCCGTCCAGCCCTCGAGGGTCGGGATCAGCATCGCCAGGTTGGTCTTGCCCGAGGCGGAGGGGAAGGCTCCGGTGACGTACTTGACCTCGCCCTGGGGCGAGGTGAGCTTGAGGATCAGCATGTGCTCGGCCATCCAGCCCTCGTCGCGGGCCATCGCCGAGGCGATCCGCAGCGCGAAGCACTTCTTGCCCAGCAGTGCGTTGCCGCCGTAGCCCGAGCCGTAGGACCAGATCTCACGCGTCTCGGGATAGTGGACGATGTACTTGTTCTCGGCGTTGCAGGGCCAGGGCACGTCTTCCTGCCCGGCGGCCAAGGGCATGCCGACCGAGTGCACGCAGGGAACGAACTGACCGTCGTCGCCGAGCACATCGAGGGCGCCCTTGCCCATCCGGGTCATGATCCGCATCGAGGTGGCGACGTAGGCGGAATCGGTCAGCTGCACTCCGATGTGGGCTATCGGCGAGCCGAGCGGCCCCATCGAGAAGGGGACCACGTACATCGTGCGGCCCTTCATGCAGCCGCTGAAGAGACCCTTGAGGGTGCTTCGCATCTCGGCCGGGTCGCGCCAGTTGTTGGTCGGGCCTGCGTCGACCGCATCCTCGGAGCAGATGAAGGTGCGGTCCTCGACCCGGGCGACGTCGCCGGGATCGGAGAGGGCCAGGTAGGAGTTGGGCCGCTTGGCGTCGGAGAGGCGCTCGAAGGTGCCCCCTTCGATCAGGGTCTGGGCGAGGGAGTCGTACTCCTCCGCCGAGCCGTCGCACCAGTGGACGGCGTCGGGTTGGGTCAGATCTGCGATCTCCCCGACCCAATCGAGGAGCTTTGCGTGCGTGGTCGGCGCATCGGCCGTGGTCATTTGGCTCATCTACCGCACTCTACTTATTGGGCCTGAAGCCGGGGCGCGACGGCAGGCCGCTTTCTGCGGGAATTTGGGTCGTATCGCGGGCTGGCGGGCGCGCCTCTGCGCGAATTTGGGCGTGCGCGGCCGGGTCCCGCGAGACGCAGGGCCAACCCGGCTAACGGCTTCTGGTACCGAAGACGAGCGTGTAGGTGGCGCCGTCACGACCGTTGCGAGCCACGCCGACGCCAAAGTCGCGCAGGCGGCGATTGAGGATGTTGGCCCGGTGTGGCGGGCTGTGCATCCAAAGCGCCACGATGGCCATCGGCGAGCCAAACTGGCGCCCCCTGCCGGCGGCGATGTTCTCCGCGATGCGATATCTCGACGTGTGCGCCAGGTAGCCGGCGTGGGCCACCCTGATCGTCGGGGTGCTACCGCTCGGGCCGTAGTGGGAGAAGCTGCCGCTTCTCACCAGGTTGAGCGAATGGCCCGAGGCAGACTGCCGCAGCGCGAAGTTGAACTTGAGGGGCCGGATCCCGTTCCTCTCACGAGCCCGGTTGACCAGGCAGAGAACGGAGGTGCGCAGCTGGTGGTCGGTCGCCGTAGCGGGGGACTGGAAGATGTTGCCGCAGCGCGGGGTGCGCTTGGCCGCATACCCGGCACTCGACAAGAGGGAGAGGCCGATCGCAGCGACCAGCAGCGCGGCAAAGAGGCTCTTCGTTGTTCTCATGGGGGCTCGCACCTAACTGAGGGGTTGGAGTTCGGTCAACGCAAGATCGGCATCCTCGTTGAGGATCTTGAGGGTCGCTGTTTCGCGTTTGCCGCCGGCGAAGCTCACGGTGCAGTCGAATGTGGCGCCTTTGGTCACCTCGACGTTCGACGGACACTCGACCGAGGTCACCTTCCGACCCGTGGCACGTTCGAGGTCCTGATCGACGGCGTCCTCGGTCTTGGCGGAATCGATCACCGTTTCCCCGCACCCAACCGCGATCAGCAAGGAGGCGGAGGCCAGCACAGCAAGCGCACCGACCCAGCCGACAGCCCTCATCTGTTCCACTTCCCGCCCGATCTCGCGCGCAAGTATTCCAGGCCGCTCATCGACATGCCCGTGGACTCTAGGAACCGATCCGGATGGCCCCCGGATCGACCGCCTGCATCGGCGCCCTTGCCTTGAGCAGCATCTCCTGGTACTCGTCGTCGGGATCGGACTGCATCACGATGGCCCCGCCGACGCCGATGCTGGCCGAATCGCCATCGACGACGATCGTCCTGATCACGACGCTGAGGTCGCAACCCCCGCTGAGCCCGAGGTAGCCGATCGCCCCCGAGTACACGCCGCGAGCCTCTCCCTCGAGCTCGTCGATGATCTCCATCGTCCGCTCTTTCGGCGCCCCGGTCATCGACCCGGGCGGAAAGCACGCCCGAACGCAATCCACGGCGCTCAGGTCGGCGCGCAGGCGACCGCGGACGGTCGAGACCAGTTGATGGACGGTCTCGTAGGTCTCGACCTGCATCAGGTGCGGGACATGGACGGTCCCCACGTCACAGACCTTGCCCAGATCGTTGCGCAGTAGGTCGGCGATCATCAGGTTCTCGGCGCGGCTCTTCTCGTCGAGCCGGAGCCCCTCGGCGAGGAAAGCGTCTTCATCCGGCGTGTTCCCGCGCCGCATCGTCCCCTTGACCGGTTTGGCCTCCGCCCAGCGGTCGCGCTCGATACGGAGAAACCTCTCCGGCGAGGAACTGAGCACGGCAAGCTCGCCGAAGCGGAGAAAAGCCGCGTGCGGAGCCGGGTTGAGCCGGCGCAGCGCGCGGTAGAGCTCCAGCGGGTCTGCATCGACCTCAGCGCAGACCTTGTTGGTGAGGCAGATCTCGTAGCTCTCACCCTCGCGCAAGCGCCGCTTGCACTCGTAGATGTCGGCGAAATAGCGATCCCGGTCCCGTGCGAGCTCGAAATCGACGGGGTCGTGAGCGTCAACCCCCGGCTCGTCAACCGCAGGCAGCGAGATCAGTCGGCGCCGGGTCGCATCGATCCAGCGTTCCCCCTCTCCACGCCCCTCCGCCTCGGCCAGGCAAAGCAAGTAGGCGCAGCCTTCCCCGTGGTCGAAGGCGACGATCCGATCGGCGAAGATGAAGGCAGCATCCGGATGGGGAGAGCGGTGCGCGACCTCCCCCCCGCACTCAGCCTTCAGCTCGTAGCCGAAGTAACCCACGAAGCCGCAGTTGAAATCGAACGGGAGCCCGTCGCCGATCTGGCGCAGGCGACTGATTTCGCTCTTCAGGAAGTCGAATACCGATTCCCGGCGCAGCTCCACGCGACCCATGCGCTCGATCCGAACCTCTCCAAGCTCAGCGTCATAGATGACCGCCGACGCCAGTGGCCCGCTCCCGTCGCCGATGAAGGAGAAGCGCCCCCGGTCGCCGGTGTCGCTGCTGTCAAGCCAGAAGGCGTTCTCACTATCGCCGTACAGCGCGATGAAGGCACGCTCAGCGTCAATCTCCACGTCGAGGCGCTCTACGACGATTTGAAGCGATGAGGCACCGGGGACACCCCTTTCCGAACACTCAAGCGCGGGCTCCGGCCGCGCGTTCGGAAGGGGGTGTCCCCGGTGCCCTCCACGCCGCGGGCGCGAAGCGGATCGTTCGCTCAGATCGCGGAAATTCTCGATTAACTGGCGGCCATACTCGGTGCAGACCGACTCGGGGTGGAATTGGACGCCCCATTGCGGCCGGGAGCGGTGTTCGAGTGCCATCAGGACGCCGTCCGACGCCCATGCGATCGGCTTCAGGCCGGCCGGCAGCGGCTCCGAGGCACACAGCGAGTGGTAGCAGACAGCCCCGAACTCGCGAGGGACGCCGGAGAAGAGCGGCGACCCATCGTGGACGACCGTGCTGAGCCGCCCGTGCACCGGTTCGGGTGCGAGAGAGACCGTGCCCCCGTAGGCGGTAGCGAGGCCCTGGTGGCCGAGGCATACGCCCAGTAGCGGCGACCGACAACGCCTGACGACGTCGGCGCAGACGCCGAAGTCTGCTTCCCGTTCGGGTCGGCCCGGGCCTGCCGAGATCACGACGTTGTCGAAGTGAAGCTCCGCCAAATCGCTCCAGGCGACCTCGTCGTTGCGGACCACGATCGGCTCCTCGCCGTTCGTCTCAGCCAAAAGCTGGAAGAGGTTGTAGGTGAAGGAGTCGTGGTTGTCGATCAGCAGCGTCTTCAACGAACCGGCTCTCGGCGAGGAGGCAGGCGAGGTTGTCACAATGGCCGCCGTGCCCGCTCGGCCGCGGCCCGACCGCGAACAGGGAGTCTTCGAGACGCTGCTCGTCCTCGACGGCCAGCCCGTCCAGCTGGACGCTCACCTCACCAGGCTCGAAGCCAGCCTGAAGGCCCTGTTCCCCGACCTGCCGCCGCCTCCGGAACTCGTCCGGGCTATCGACGAGCACGCCCGGAACGTCTCTGTGGGCGGTCTTCGGATCACCGTCGCGCCCACCGCGGAGGGCGAGATCGAGGCCACGATCGAGGCCTCGAAGGTCGAGCCCGAACGGATCCTTCCCTCCGAGCCGCACGCGATCGACGCACACAGCCTCGTGCTGCCCGGCGGGCTGGGCAGCCACAAGTGGGCGGACCGCACTCTCCTCGACGAAGAGCAGGAGCGCCTGGATGCCGATGCGGTGCCGGTGATCTTCGACTGGGACGGCACACTGCTCGAGGCCTCGCGCGCCAACGTCTTCACAGTCATGGGCGGCGTCTTGATAACGCCTCTCGCCGACGGTCGCATACTGCCCGGAATCGCCAGGGCGTGCGTGTTGGAAATCGCCGCCGACGCCGGTCTCGAGACCCGCGAAGCGGAGCTTTGCCGGGAGGACTTAGCCCTCGCCGACGAGGTATTCCTAACCGGCTCGCTGCGAGGCGTCGAGCGAGTCCGGACCCTCGACGGCGCAAGGCTCAAAACCGACGGGGAAGTCACCGTCCGCGTGGCGGGAGATCTGCGGAGGGCGTGGATCCACGGTGGTTTGGATAGGGTTCCGCGCCGCTGATGAGGTTCTTCGAGTACGAGGCAAGGCAGATCGTCGAGCTGGCGGGGATTCCCGTCACCAAGTACGGGTTCTGCACCAGCCCCGAGGAAGCACGGAAGGTCGCCGAGGAGATCGGCGGCCCGGTCGTGATCAAGTCGCAGGTGCTGAGCGGCGGGCGGATGAAGGCCGGCGGCGTCAAGTTCGCCGACACGCCCGACGAGGCCGCGGAGCACGCCGAGGCGATCCTGAAGCTGGAGATCAACGGGCACATGCCGCGCGGCGTCCTCGTCGACCCCAAAGCCGAGGTCAAGCAGGAGTACTACGCCGGCGTCGTCTGGGACGGCACTGCGAAGAAGCCGCTGATGCTGTTCAGCGACATGGGAGGCATCGACATCGAGGAGGTCGCCGAGCAGCACCCCGACCACGTCGGCCGCGGCCACGTCTCCAATCTGCTGCCGATCGCCGACTTCGAGGCCAAGCAGGTCGTTGCCGCAACCGGGGTCACCGGCTCGCAGCTGAACCGGGCGACTCCGATTCTCGCCCGCCTCGCCCGCCTCTTCCGCGACAACGACATGACCCTGGCCGAGATCAACCCGCTGGCCGAGCTCGCCGACGGCAGCTTCGTCGCCCTCGACGCCCACATGGAGATGGAGAACGAGGCGGTCGGCCGCCAGAAGGGCCTGCTGCGCAAGCGGCTGGAGATCGCCGATGAGGACACCCGCGAGACCTATGAGCCCTCCGACTTCGAGCGCAACGTCGCCGCGATCGACGCCGCCGACCACCGCGGCGTGATCCAGGGCAAGGACCACGGCTTCGAGGGCAACCTCGGGCTGGTGATCGGCGCCGGGGGCGGCTCGCTGACGCTGACCGACGCGGTCCGCAGCCAGGGCGGCAAGCCCGCCAACTACTCCGAGATCGGCGGCAACCCCTCGGTGGCCAAGGCCTGCGGCCTGGCCAAGGAGGTGCTGGAAAAGGACGGTGTCGAGAAGATCGCCGTGATGATGTCGATCGTCTCCAACACCCGCGTCGACATCGTCGCCCGCGGTGTGATCAAGGCCTGCCTCGAGCTGGGCAAGGACCCCGGCGAGACGATCGCGATCTTCCGCATCCCCGGCGCCTGGGAGGACGAGGGCTTCAAGATCCTCGAGCGATACGGGGTCGAGTACTGCGACCGCTCGGTCTCGATGTGGGAGGCGGCCGGGCGCGCGGTGGCCAAGATCCAGGGAGCGCCCGCATGAGCCCCAGATCAATCCCGGCAGATGCTCCGCTGTCGCGTCCGCTCTGCCGGGGAGAGGCCCGCTGAGATGTCGATCCTCCTAACCAAAGAGACGACCTTCATCGTCCAGGGCATCACCGGGCGCGAGGCGGTCAACCTGACCCGCGAGTGCCTCGACTACGGCTCCAAGATCGTCGGCGGGGTCACTCCCGGCCGCAAGGGGCGTGAGGTGCACGGCGTGCCGGTCTTCGACACCGTCGCCCAAGCGGTCGAGCACCACGGCGGCCCGATCGACGGCTCTGTCGTCACCGTCCCCCCCGCCTTCACCAAGGACGCGGTGCTGGAGGCGATCGAGAACGGGATCAAGCTGATCGTGATCGTCACCGAGCGCATCCCGCGCCGCGACGTCGCCCAGATGGTGGAGCTGGCCAACCTGCGCGGGACCCGCATCATCGGCCCAAACTGCCTCGGCCTGATCGTCCCCGAGGTCTGCAAGATGGGCGGCATCGGCGGCCCGGCAAAGGACGCGGCCAAGGCCTACGCACCCGGCCCGGTCGGCGTGATGAGCCGCTCCGGCGGGATGACCACCGAGATCTCCTCCTCGTTGACCCAGGCCGGCCTCGGTGTCTCCACCGCCGTCTCGATCGGCGGCGACGCGATCATCGGTTCCACCTACGCCGAGCTGATGCCCTACTTCGAGGCCGACGAGCAGACCCAGGCGATCGTGATCTACACCGAGCCCGGCGGCCGCATGGAGGCGCAGCTCTCCGAATGGGTCAAGGAGAACGACTCGCGCCTGCCGATCGTCGCTTTCATGGCCGGCAAGTTCATGGACGACGAGGAGATGAAGGGGATGAGCTTCGGCCACGCGGGCACGATCGTCGAGGGCGTCGAGGACACCGCGACCGAGAAGATCGCCCGGCTTGAAGCCGCCGGCATCCGCGTGGTCGAGCGGATCGACGAGATTCCCGACGCGGTCAAGGAGAAGCTGGGGGTTACGGCATGAGCGCAGCGCTGAGCAAGGTCTTCATCGACGTCGAGGTCGATGCCTCGGTCGCCGCCGACGCGGCGCTCGCCGCCAAGCTGGAGGAAGTCTGCCCGGTCGACATCTTCAAGGCGACCGACTCCGGGGTCGAAGTCGTCGAGGACAACCTCGACGAGTGCGTCCTCTGCAACCTCTGCGTCGACGCCGCGCCCGGGGGCAGCGTCCGCGTCGTCAAGCTGTACGAGCAGTAGCGCCGGCGCCCACTGCACCGATCACGGCTCTCGCGTCTTCGCGTAGGCGCTCGGGCAGGACAACCGCCGCGCAGAGGGCCTCGAACGCCTCGCCGTCGCCGGCGATCTCCACCTCGGTGGCGTCGCCACTTCCCACGACCAGGGCCCCGAGGATCGCCCGCGGCGGCCCGGTGAGGGTCAGGTCGGGAGCGGCCGCCTCGCCCCTTTCCGCCTCGATCCGGCCGGCGGCGATCTGCAACCGGAAGGCGTGGCCCTCGCTGCGAAGCTGGACCGTCATCGCCACGTCGTCGGACGGCTGCAGGACGACCCGGAGTGAGTTGGGCAGCCAGGAGGGCTCCAGTCCCTCGACATCGCCGGCCGCGTAGAAGTTCAGGCCCCAGCGGCCCAGCTCGATCAGTGGCCGGTCGAGCCCGCGGCCGAGCTCGGTCAGCTCGTAGACGATGGCCGAGGCGGGGGGATCGAGTTCGTGGCGGCAAACGATCCCGTCCTGCTCCATGTCGCGAAGGCGCTTCGTCAGCACGTCCGTAGGTGCCCCGCCGACAGCCCGAGCGAGGTCGGAGAAGCGCAGCGGCCCGAGCAGCAGCTCGCGCACGATCAGCAACGACCAGCGCTCGCCGACTCGGTCAAGGGCCCCGGCGATGCTGCAGGCCTGGTCGTACTGGCGACGCGTCATAACAAGATCCTATCAGTTAATTTGTTTTTCAAAGTAACTCCTTGGAAATCTGGTACGGTCTTTGGCCATGGAGATCCCATCCCCCGGCCCCCGCCCGTTGATTCCCCGATGAACCGGATCGCAAACCTCACCTGGAAGCACCCGAAGCTCGTCCTCGTCGGCGGTCGCCGCCTTCGTCGTCATCGCCGCTGCCTTCGGCAGCAACGTCGAGCAGCACCTGAAGGCCGCCGGCTTCACCGACAGCTCCTCGGAGAGCGAGCAGGCGACGTTGCTGCTGCGCGACTCGCTCGGCTACGACCCCAACCCGGCGATCGTGCTCGTCGTCCGCGATCCCGATGGCGGGCAGCTCGATCTCGCCGATCCCGCCGTGCGGAGCGAGGTCGCCCGCATCACGGCGGGCGCCGAAGGGGTCGAGCACGTCGGCCGCGTCGTCAATCCGCTGCGCGACCGGGCTGCCGGCGCGGCGCTGATCGCCCGCGACGGGGAGTCGCTGGCGATCGCCGTCAACCTCTCGACCGAGGACATCGAGGACGCGGGTGGCGTCGCCGCCGAGGGGGTGGCGGAGATGATCGAGAGCAGCTCGCTCGACGTGGCCGAGGGTGGCTTCGCGCAGGGCTTCAACGAGACCAACGACCAGACCCGCGAAGACCTGACCAAGGCCGAGCTGATCGCCTTCCCGATCCTCGCCCTCTTCCTGCTCTTCGTCTTCCGCGGCGTCGTCGCGGCCGGCATACCGCTGCTGATCGGGGTGATCTCAATCATCGGCACGCTGCTCGTGCTGCGGATCATGTCGGGCTTCGTCGACACCTCGGTCTTCGCGCTCAACATCGCGACCGGGATGAGCCTCGGGCTCGCCGTCGACTACGCGCTGCTGATGGTCTCGCGATATCGCGAGGAGATCGCCGGCAGCGGGGCGACCCGCGAGGCACACCGCCGCACCGTGCAGAGAGCCGGGCGCACGGTGGTCTTCTCAGGGCTCACGGTCGCGGCGGCGCTGGCGGCGCTGGTATTCATGCCGCAGCGCTTCCTCTACTCGATGGCCGTCGCGGGGGCGTCGGTAGCGGTGCTCTCCTCGCTGATCGCGATCCTCGTCGTCCCCTCGCTGCTGAGGCTGCTTGGAACGCGCATCGACGCTCTCTCGATCCGCCGCGGCCCGGCAGTGTCGGACACCTCGGACGGTTGGTACCGGCTGGCGCGCGGCGTGATGCGGCGCCCGGTGGCCGTCGCCCTGGCCAGCTCGGCGCTGTTGCTCGCCGCGGCCACCCCCCTGCTCTGGACCACGCTGACCGGCCCCAGTGCCGAAGCGGTACCGCCCAACCAGCCCTCCTACGACGCCTACCGCTACCTCGAAGCGCACTACCCGCGCGACGTCACCGAGGCGGTGACCGTCGCCGTGGACGGACGGGCCCGTCCGGCCCAGCTGGCGGCCTTCCAGCGCCAGGTCGAAGAAGTCGGCGGGGTGGAGAGCGGCGCGCCCTTCGTCCGCGCCTCCGACGAGGTCGCCTTCGCCAACTTCGCCCTCTCCGACACCGGCCCTCAACGGCCCCTCGCAGGACTCGGTCCACGAGATCCGCGACCTCGACCCACCCGGCAGCGCGAGCGTGCTGGTCTCCGGCAACACGGCCCGCTTCATCGACCAGAAGCAGAGCCTGCTCGAGCACGCGCCGCTTGTCGTCGCGATCATCGCCCTCACCACGCTCGTGCTGCTCTTCCTGCTCACCGGCTCGGTGTTGCTGCCGCTGAAGACGCTGGTGATGAACACCCTGACCCTGGGCGCCACCCTCGGCATCCTCGTCCTCGCCTTCCAGGAGGGCTGGCTCGACTCGCCGCTCGACTACACCGGCCCCGCGGCGGTCGAGGTGACCAGCCTGGTCTTCCTCTTCGCCGTGATCTTCGGTCTCGCCACCGACTACGCGGTCCTGGTGATGGCGCGGATCAAGGAACGGCGCGACCTCGGCGACTCCAACGAGGAGGCCGTGGCGGTCGGCATCGCCCGCACCGGCCGCGTGATCACCGCCGCCGCGGTGGCGATCGCGATCGTCTTCCTCGCGTTCGCCGTCAGCAGCGTCTTCTTCATCAAGCAGATCGCGATCGGGATGGCCTTCGGCGTGATGATCGACGCCACCATCGTCCGTGCCCTCCTCGTCCCCTCCCTCATGCGCCTCTTCGGCGAGTGGAACTGGTGGGCGCCGAAACCCCTGCGCCGCATCTATCTACGTCTCGGATTTTCCGAGGCCTGAGACCAACCCGCTCAGCACCCGGCGGTTGAGATCGGTGTGTGCAGGTCGTCACGGCGGGTAGATAGACGTTGACATCGATCGATGTCTGGTTAACCTGTGCATCGATCCCTGTAACGAAAGGCTGAGGTTCGTTGATCGACAAGACACGCCGGGTCGCCATCGTCGGCGGCAACCGGATCCCGTTCGCGCGCTCGAATTCCGTGTATTCGCGCGCTTCCAACCAGGACATGCTCACCGCCGCCCTCGACGGGCTTGTCGGCCGCTTCTCGCTGGAGGGCGAGCGCCTCGGCGAGGTTGCCGGGGGCGCCGTGCTCAAGCACTCGCGCGACCGCGACCTGACCCGCGAGAGCGTGCTCGGCACCCGGCTCGCGCCGGAGACGCCCACCTACGACGTCCAGCAGGCCTGCGGCACCGGACTGGAGACGACGATCCTCGTCGCCAACAAGATCGCTCTCGGGCAGATCGACGCAGGGATCGCCTGCGGCGCGGACACCACCTCCGACGCGCCGATCGGCCTCAACGAGGACCTGCGCGAAGTGCTGCTCGACGCCAACCGCGAGAAGTCCAACTGGGGACGGGTGCGGCAGATGACCCGCCTGCGGCCCAGCCACGTGGTCCCCTCGATTCCACGGAACGAGGAGCCGCGTACCGGCCTCTCGATGGGCGAGCACTGCGCGGTCATGGCCTCGGAGTGGGAAATCGGGCGCGAGGAGCAGGACGAGCTCGCGGTACGCAGCCACCACAACCTTGCCGCCGCCTACGAGCGCGGCTTCATGGACGATCTGGTCAATCCCTACCTCGGGCTCGAGCGCGACCAGAACATGCGCCCAGATTCCTCGGCGGAGAAACTGGCCAAGCTCGGCCCGGTCTTCGGCGGTGAGGACGGCACCATGACCGCCGCCAACTCGACCCCGCTCTCAGACGGAGCATCCGCGGTGCTGCTGGCCAGCGAGGAGTGGGCGAAGGAGCACGACCTTCCCGTCCTCGCCTGGTTCGCCGACGGCCAGACCGCGGCGATCGACCACGTGCACAAGCGCGAGGGACTGCTGATGGCGCCGGCGTACGCGATGCCGGCGATGCTCGACCGCGCGGGGCTCTCGCTGCAGGACTTCGACCTCTACGAGATCCACGAGGCCTTCGCCGCCCAGGTGCTCTGCACGCTGCGCGCCTGGGAGGACGAGCGCTTCTGCCGCGAGCGCCTCGGGCGCGAGAGGCCGCTCGGCGAGATCGACCGCGAGAAGCTCAACGTCAACGGCGGTTCGCTCGCCGCCGGCCATCCCTTCGCCGCGACCGGGGGGCGGATCGTCGCCAGCCTCGCCAAGGCGCTGCACGAGCGCGGTTCCGGCCGCGGTGCGATCAGCATCTGCGCCGCAGGCGGCCAGGGCGTCGTCGCGTTCCTCGAGGGACCGGAGGGAACCCTGTGAGCGTCCAAATCGACCCGGTGATCGCCGGGTGTTCGAGTCCGGGGCGATTTGGACGCGAACCCGGAGGTGTGTCGTGAGCGACCTCTACTCGCGCGTCGTCAACTCGCCCCCGGGCCGATTCGTCGCGCCTCGCATCGGCCTGCCCCAACCGGCGAAGCTGGACCGCCAGGCACCGGGCACGCCGGTCGTCTCCGGTGCGGTCCTCTTCGGCGCCGCCCCCGGCGGGAGGCTCGACAAGCAAGTCGAGCGCCTGCTGGGCGACGTCGGCGCCCCCCGTCCCGAGAAATCGGACAGCCCGGTCAAGGCGCTCGTCTTCGACGCCACCGGGATCGCCGACTCGACCGAGCTGGTCGAGCTGCAGCGCTTCTTCCATCCCAACGTGAAGCGGGTCCAGGCCTCCGGCCGTGTCGTCGTGCTCGGCACGCCTCCGGCCGGTCTGCCGGCTCGGGCCGCCACGGCGCAGCGCGCGCTCGAGGGATTCACCCGCTCCCTTGGCAAGGAGATCGGCCGCGGCATCACCGTGCAGCTGGTCTACGTCGCCGACGGTGTCGAGCGGGAGATGGAGTCGACCCTCCGCTTCCTGCTCTCGCCCCGCTCCGCCTACGTCTCCGGCCAGGTGATCGAGGTCGGCACCGCCGTCGTCAAGGCGCCCGCGATCGACTGGTCTCAGCCGCTCGACGGCAAGATCGCCCTGGTCACCGGCGCCTCGCGCGGCATCGGCGAGGCAATCGCCACCACCCTGCACCGCGACGGCGCCGGGCTGGTGCTGCTCGACGTGCCGGCGCTTGCCGGCGACCTGGCGAAGGTCGCCACGGAGCTCGACGCCGAGACGATCGAACTCGATATCACCGAGGAGGACGCGCCGCGACAGATAGCCGACCAGCTCTCGGGCGGCGTCGACATAGTCGTCCACAACGCCGGCGTCACCCGCGACCGCACGATCGCGAAGATGCCCGAGGACCGCTGGACCTCGTTGATGGAGATCAACCTCTCCAGTGAGGAGCGGATAAACGACGAGCTGCTGGAGCGCGGGCTGCTGCGCGAGAACGGCCGGATCGTCTGCGTCTCCTCGATGAGCGGCGTCGCCGGAAACTCCGGCCAGACCAACTACGCGACCTCGAAGGCCGGTGTGATCGGCATGGTCGAAGCGCTGGCGCCGGAACTGGCAAAGCGCAAGGCGACGATCAACGCCGTCGCCCCGGGCTTCATCGAGACGCAGATGACGGAGGCGATGCCGATCCCGATCCGCGAAGCGGGACGGCGGATGAACAGCATGTCGCAGGGCGGGCTGCCGGTCGACGTCGCCGAGACGATCGCCTGGTTCGCCAGCCCGGCCTCGACCGGGGTCAACGGCAACGTCGTCCGCGTCTGCGGCCAGAGCCTGCTGGGAGCCTGATGGAGACCCGCACCCTCGCCGGCGCACCCAGCATCCTGCCGCTCTACGCGCGCGCCGCGGCGCCGATGATTCCGGGCGCCTCGCTGCTCCCATTCGTGCCGGGCCGCAGCAGCGAGATCCCGGAGATCGAGCTGGAACTGGCGGGCCTGACGCCCGATCCCGAAAAGGTCGCCGCATACGCACGGGTCTGTGGCTTCGCCCTGCGCGACCACCTCCCCCCCACCTACCCGCAGGTGCTCGCCTTCCCGCTGCACATGGCGGTGATGGCGGATGGCGGCTTCCCCTTCGGCGCCGTCGGCCTCGTCCACGTCGAGAACCGGATCGTCCAGCGGCGCCGGATCGGCACCGGCGAGGCCCTGACGATCCGCGTCCGGCCGACCAAGCTCGAACCCCACCCCAAGGGCCGCACCTTCTCCCTGGTGACCGAGGCGATCGTAGACGGCGAGACGGTCTGGGAGAGCATCAGCACGATGCTCCGCCGCGGCGGCCAAAAGCCCGTCGACGGGACGAAATCCGGACCTACGACCGGGATTTCCCATCGGCCCGAGGACGGAGAGCTGGGGGCTAGCGGGGAGTGGAGGCTGGGCGGGGACCTTGGGCGGCGGTATGCGGCCGTGTCGGGGGACCGCAACCCGATCCACATGCACGCGCTGACCGCGAAGCCGCTCGGCTTCCCGCGGGCGATCGCACACGGCATGTGGACCAAGGCCCGTTGTCTGGCGGCGCTGGAGAGCCGCCTGTCCGACGCCTTTGCCGTGGACGTTCGCTTCCGCAAGCCGATCCTGCTCCCGGGCAGGGTCGAGTTCGCCGGCTCCACGCATGGAGATCAGATCGACTTCGCGGTGCGCGACGCCAAGCGCGGCACACCGCACCTCGACGGCCAGATCGAGCCGCTCGGGGCAAAACCCCAAGACGAGAGGAAGTAGGAGATGCCCGCAACAGAAGACAAGGGCGTGGCCGAGCGCGGCATGGGCCTCGGCCTGCGCTGGCTGGGCCGGCTGGCGGGTTCGGACCTGCTCGACCGGCTCCGCATCCGCAGGGGCGTGGAGCGCACGCTCTACAGCGGGACCAAGAACGGGTTCCGCTCGGCGACCGTCGCCGGGCGCACCTTCAAGGCCGCCCAGAACCTGACCGGCCCCGCCCGGCAGGCGCCGAGCAAGCCGCGCAGCCTCTTCGACATCACGCCCGACGACGAGCAGCAGATGCTGCAGGAAGGCGTCCGCGACTTCGCCGAGACGAAGGTCAGGACCGTCGCCAAGCAGGCCGACTTCGACCGCTCGGCTCCGGCGGAGCTGCTCGACCAGGCCAACGAGCTCGGCATCAACATGCTCGGCGTCCCCGAGGAGCTGGGCGGCGTGATGCACGAGCAGGCGGCCGTGACCAGCGTCCTGATCGGCGAGGCCCTGGCCCACGGCGACATGGGGATCGCCTATGCCGCGCTGGCCCCCGGTGCGGTCGCGACCGCGATCGGCCACTGGGGCACACCGGAGCAGGAGGCGACCTACCTGCCCGCCTTCACCGGCGAGGACACCCCGGCGGCGGCGCTGGCGATCCTCGAGCCTCGGCCGCTCTTCGACCCGCTGAAACTGGAGACGACGGCGCGCAAAGACGGTGGGGACTGGGTGCTGAGCGGCACCAAGTCCCTGCTCGCCCGGCCGAAGGAGTGCGAGCTCTTCCTCGTCGCCGCCGAGGCCGAGGACCTCGGACCGGCGCTCTTCGTGATCGAGTCCGGCACCTCCGGCCTCACGGTCGAGGAGGAGCCGGCGATGGGGCTACGCCCCGCCGCCACCGGCCGCCTCCTGCTCGAGGACGCAAAGCTGCCCGGCACCGCCCTGCTCGGCGAGGGCAGGCGCGAGGACTACGTCGAGTGCGTGCAGCGCGCCCGCATCGCCTGGTGCTCGCTCGCGGTCGGCACCGCCGAGGCGACGCTCGACTACGTCAAGCAGTACGTCAACGAGCGCACCGCCTTCGGCGAACCGATCTCCAACCGCCAGGGCGTCGCCTTCGCGGTCTCCGACATCGGCATCGAGTCCGAAGGCATGCGCCTCGCCACCTACCGCGCGGCCAGCCGCGCCGACCAGGGCCAGGACTTCGCCCGCGAGGCGGCGATGGCCCGGCGGCTCTGCGCCCAGAAGGGCATGCAGATCGGCTCCGAAGGAGTGCAGCTGCTCGGCGGCCACGGCTTCGTCAAGGAGCACCCGGTCGAGCGCTGGTACCGCGACCTCCGCGCAGCGGGCGTTATGGAGGGCGCCCTGCTCGTCTAGAGCCGAAAGGAACCACATGATCAATCTGGAGATACCGAAGAAGTTCAAGCCGCTGGTCAGCCAGGGCAACCAGGTCGCCCGTGAGGTCTTCCGCCCGATCTCGCGCAAGTACGACGAGGCCGAGCACTCCTACCCCAAGGAGCTCGACATGCTCGCCTCGCTGATCGACGGGATGAACGACGGGTCGGACATGGGCGGCGCCGGAGCCGCCGGCGTTCGCCGCGAGTCCAACGGGGCCGACGATGGCAACCGCAACGGCTCCAACCTCTCCACCGTGCTCGGCATCATCGAGCTCTGCTGGGGCGACGTCGGCCTGCTGCTCTCGATGCCGCGCCAGGGCCTCGGCAACTCAGCGATCGCCTCGGTGGCGACTGAGGAGCAGCTCGAGAAATACGGCGGCAAGTGGGCGGCGATGGCGATCACCGAGCCCGAGGCGGGCTCGGACTCGGCCGCGATCCGCACCACCGCCGACCTCAGTGGAGACGAGTACGTGCTCAACGGCGAGAAGATCTTCGTCACCTCGGGCGACCGCGCCGACCTGATCGTGGTCTGGGCGACGCTTGACCGCAAAGTGGGACGGGCGGCGATCAAGTCGTTCATCGTCGAGCGCGACAACCCCGGCCTGAAGCTGGACCGGCTCGAGCACAAGCTCGGCATCCGGGCCTCCGACACCGCCAACTTCACCCTGCAGAACTGCCGGGTGCCAAAGGAGGCGCTGCTCGGAAACCCCGAGATCGACGTCAAGCAGGGCTTCGGCGGCGCGATGCAGACCTTCGACAACACGCGGCCGCTGGTCGCCGCGATGGCGGTCGGCGTCGCCCGCGCCTCGCTGGAAGAGACGCGCAAGCGGCTCGAAGAGGCGGGGGTCGAGATCGACTACGACACCCCGGCGCTGTCCCAGTCCGCCGCCGCGGCCCGCTACCTCGAGATGGAGTCCGACTACGAGGCGTCGCTGCTGCTGACCCTGCAGGCGGCCTGGATGGCCGACAACAGCAAGCCCAACTCGCTGCAGGCCTCGATGGCGAAGGCAAAGGCGGGGCGTACCTGCGTCGAGATAGCCCTCGGCTGCGTCGAGCTCTGCGGCAGCGTCGGCTACGGCGAGAACGAGCTGCTGGAGAAGTGGGCCCGCGACGCGAAGATCCTCGACATCTTCGAGGGGACGCAGCAGATTCAGCTGCTCATCGTGGCCCGGCAGTTGCTGGGTAAGTCGTCGAGCGAATTGAGGTAGGCGAGGCGGGGTGCCCCCTCCCCGGACGCGCGGCGGGAGCCGCGCTTGAGTGTCCGGGGAGGGGGCACCCCGCCTCGCTCGGCAACAGTCCCGGCGAAGCTCGTCGCCAGCAGCTGCCGGCTCTCTTCCTCAAGCTGCTTAGGGCAGACTGCCGAGCGTGAATTTCGTTGAGCTGATGGAGCAGTCTCCTGCCTCGCGGCTTGGGGTAGTCGCCATCGACCGTGAGGGCAATCGGCGGGACTGGTACTTCGGCGAATTGATTGCTTGCTCGGCTGGGCTCTCGGGAGCTTTTGCGGCCCGGGGCGTTAAGCGCGGGGATGTGGTGATGACGCTGGTGGGGAACCGGATCGAGTGGGTTTTGACGCTGCTCGCTTGCTGGCGGATGGGTGCGGTGGCGCTGCCTTGCAGCACGCAGCTGCGACGACACGACCTCGAGGTTCGCGTCGCAGCTGCAAACCCGAAGCTCTGTGTCGGCGAAGAGGCGTTGCTTGCCGAGCTGCCCGGCGGGGTCGAGACGATGACCATGGACGAGGTTGCGGCCGTCCTCGATGAGGACCGGCCGCAGGAGACGCCGGCGGCTATCGAGGCGATGGACGCCGAGGACCCGGCGCTGATCGTCTTCACCTCGGGCACCACCGGCGAGCCGCGCGGCGTCGTTCACGCCTACCGCTACCTGCTCGGCCAGCGCGCCCAGGCCGAGCACTGGCTCGGCTCGCGCAAGGACGAGCTGGTCTGGTGCACGACCTCCACCGGCTGGTCGAAGTCCGCCCGCAACGTCTTCCTCGCCCCCTGGCTGACCGGAGCTGCCGCGGTCATCCACAACGGACGCTTCGACCCAGCTGAGCGGCTGGACGCGGCCGAGGCTCTCGGCGTCAACGTGCTCTGTCAGGCCCCGACCGAGTACCGGATGCTGGCCAAGCGCACTGCCCTGCGCTCCCTGCCCCGGCTGCGCCGCATGGTCTCCGCCGGCGAGCCGCTGGAGGCAGAGACGATCGCCGCCTTCCACGAGGCGATGGATATCGAGCCAGCTGACGGCTACGGCCAGACCGAGACCGGCCACATCAGCGGCAACCTCGCCGGCCTTCCGGTGCGACCCGGCTCGATGGGCAAACCCCTACCGGGGATCGAGACCCGCATAGTCGAGGGTGAGCTCCAGCTCCGCGCCCCCTCCTCCCCCACCTTCTTCTCGCGCTACCTCGACGGCGAGCGCTTCGAGGGAGAGTGGTGGCCGACGGGGGATCTGGTCCACGCCGACGAGCACGGCTATCTCTACTTCGAGAGTCGCGGCGACGACATCATCCTCTCCTCCGGCTACCGGATCGGCCCCTTCGAGGTGGAGTCCGCCCTGCTCTCCCACCCCGCCGTCGCCGAGGCCGCGGCGGTCGCCGCACCGGACCCCGAGCGCGGCGCCATCGTCCGAGCAATCGTCGTCCTCCGGGACCGCCAGCCAAGCCTCGAGCTTGCCCAGGAGTTGCGAGAGCACTGCAAGCGCGAGACCGCCCCCTACAAGGCCCCTCGCATCGTCGAGTTCGCCAACGAGCTACCGAAGACAACCAGCGGCAAGGTGAGACGGGCAGAGCTTCGCCGGGGGTAGATGGTCGATCTCTGGTCGGAAACGGGAGGGGATGGCGGGCGCCCCTCCCCAAAACGCGCAGCAGGAGCCGCGCTTGAGTGTTTTGGGGAGGGGCGCCCGCCATCCCTTTCGAAACGGAATCGACCATCTAGGCTTGAAGCTGTGGAGGAGATCGACCGCAAGCGGATTGCGGCGCTGACCGAGGCGCAGCAGGAGCAGTTCCGCAATAACACCGGGGGCTCGGCGAAGACGTTCGAGCGGGCGGTGAAGGTAATGCCGAACGGCGTCCCCTCCTCCTTTCAGGAGAACGACCCTTGGCCGGTCTACATCGATCGCGGCAAGGGTAGCCGGGTCTGGGACGTCGACGGCAACGAGTACGCCGACTTCCACAACGGCTTCGGCGTGATGTGTATCGGCCACGCCAACCCGACCGTCGGCGCCGCGGTGAAGGCCCGGATCGACGAAGGCACGCACTTCGCCGCCCCCACCGACGGCTCGATCGCGGTCGCCGAGGAGCTCAGCCGCCGCTTCGGCCTGCCGCAATGGCGCTTCAACAACTCCGGCACCGAGGCGACGATGGACGCCGTGCACCTCGCCCGCGGCGCCACCGGCCGCGACACGATCCTCAAGATCGAGGGCTCCTACCACGGCCACCACGACTCGGTAATGGTCTCGGTCTACCCGCCGCTGGAGGCGCTTGGCGCCCGCGACGACCCGATTAGCGTTCCCTATGGCGGCGGCACACCGCGGGCGCTGACCGAGCTCACCCGCGCCGTCCCCTTCAACGACGCCGACGCCCTGCAGAGCGTGCTGGAGAAGATCGGGGAGCAGGTCGCGGGGCTGATCATGGAGCCGGCGATGATGAACATCAACATCATCCCGCCGCGCGAGGGCTACCTGGAGCGGGTGCGCGAGCTGACCGCCGAGCACGGCGTGAAGCTGATCTTCGACGAGGTCAAGACCGGCGCGACGATCTCGCCGGGCGGCGCCACCGCCCGCTTCGGCGTCGTCCCCGACATGATCACCCTGGCCAAGGCCAGCTGCGGCGGCTACCCGGGCGGGGCGATCGGGATGAGCGAGGAGCTGGCGGCTATCGTCGCCGACGGCACGGTCAAGCAGTACGGCACCTTCAACGGCAACCCGCTGGTGATGGCGGCCGCCGAGGCGACCCTGACCGAAGTCCTCACCGACGACGTCTACGAGCGCTTCGAGGCGACCAATCGGCGCCTGCTCGACGGCTGCCAGGAAATCATCGACGGTTACAACCTCCCCGCCTACACCGAGGGCATGGGCGCCAAGGGCTGCGTGATCTTCTCGCCGACCCGGATGTACGAGTACCGCGACTACCTCGGCGACGTCGACGAAGAGCTCTCGACCCTGGCCTGGCTCTACCACATGAACCACGGGATCTTCATGACCCCCGGGGTCGAGGAGGAGTGGACGCTCTCGATCGCCCACTCCGACGAGGACCTGCAGCGCTACCTCGACGCCTTCGAGGCCTTCGCCCGCGACGTAACCGCTCTGGAGAAAAAACACAGGAAACGAAACTCAAATGGGCTGCCAACGGCGACCTCGAAGAGGAAACCGACCCGCTGGGCTACAAAACGAGCTTCGAATACGACGAATACGGCAACCTCGAGTAAGAAACGAATAGCGAAGGCGACGAGACGACCTTAGAATACGACGAAAACGGCTGCGTGATCTCAACTGTCAGCGCAAGGGGCAACGAAGAAGGTGCGACGCCGTCGGAATTCGAGACCGAGACCGAACGCGACGCCCAGGGGCGCCCGGAAGTCCTGATCGACCGCTCGGGCACGAAACGACTACGAATACGACGACGCCGGCAACCTCGAAGTGCAGACCAACGCCAACGGCCACGCCACCACCTACACCTACGACGAAGCTAATCAGCGGATCGAAGTCGAAGCGGCAACGGCAACGTCTCCAAAACCGCCTACGACAGCATGGGCCAGGTCAAAAGCAAAACGACGGGCGCGGCAAAACGACCAAATACGAACGCAACCTGCTCGGCCAGGTCACCGAAACGATCGACAGCTGGAACGCAAAACGACAGGAAATACGACGACGCCGGCAACCTCGAAGAGCTCAAAGACGCCAAAGGCCGCACCACGACATACACCTACGACAGGGAGACGCCTCGAAGAGGTAGACTACTACGAAGAAGCGACGCCGATGTCGAATACGAATACGACAAAGAAGGCAAGGTCACCGAAATGAAAGACGGCACCGGGACGAGCAAACGGGCCTACGACATCCTCGGAAGGCTGAGAAGAAGAAAACGGGGCAAAAGAAGTCGTCAAATATGAACGCGACCTGGCCAACCAGATCACCAAAGTCACCTACACAACGGCAAAGCGGTGAGCAGGGGCTTCGACAAAGCGGGCCGGCTGGAAAAAGTCACCGACTGGCTGGGGAAAGAACGAAATTCGCCTACGACGCAACTCGATGGTCAAAACGACGACTTCCCCGCGGCCTCCGAAAACAAAGACGAATACGAATACAACAAAGACGGCGAGCTGGCCAAAACGACGATGAAGAAAGGGGCTGAAACGCTAGCCTCGGTCTCCTATGCGCGCGACAACCTGGGCCTGGTCAAATCGGCGACCAGGCGGGGCTCCCCGGAGCGGAAAAACCCGAATACGAATACGACGAACGCGAGCGGCTCAAAAAGGCGCCGGGACCTCCTTCGAATACGACGCCGCCAACAACCCGACCAAACTGGGCGGAACGACGCTCAAATACGACGCCGCCTCCAGCTCGAAGAAGCGGGGAGCACCGAATACGCCTTCAACGAAGTCGGCCAGCGCACCGAAGCCGATCCCGCCTCGGGCCCCACGACCACCTACGGCTATGACCAGGCGGGCAACCTGGTCTCGGTCGACAGGACCGCGGAAGGGGAAATCGCCGAAATCGAAGACGACTACGCCTACGACGGCTCGGGACTGCGGGCCTCGCAGACGATCTCGGGAAGCAAAGCCCAGCTGGGTAGGCGGCCAGCGCCTCGGCGACGTCGACGGGGCGTCCCAGGTGGTAGCCCTGGGCCATGTCGACGCCGTACTCGCGCAGCATCTCGGCGGTGGTGTCGTCCTGGACGTACTCGGCGATCGTGGTCTTGCCGAGGCCGCGGGCGATCTGGACGATCGCCTGCACGGTGAGCTGGTCGGCGTCGCTGTTGGGCATGTCGCGGATGAACGAGCCGTCGATCTTGATCAGGTCGAAGGGAATCTGCTTGAGGTAGTGGAAGGGGCCGAAGCCGGCGCCGTAGTCGTCGATCGCCACCTGGCAACCGAACTCGGTCAGCCGGTCGGCGAAGCCGCCGGCGGCCTCGTAGTCGTGGACCCGCGCCGTCTCGGTGATCTCGAAGGTGCAGCGAGCCGGGTCGGCTTCACCCTCGTCGAGGCGCCGTTCGATGAACTCGAGCACCGAGAGATCGGCGACCGAGGCGCCGGAGAGGTTTACGTGCAGGGAGACCGGGTCTCCACTGCGCTCGCGTGCCGCGAGCAGCTCCAGGGCCTGGGCGACGACCCAGCGGTCGAGCTCCTGGACCATCCCCGAGCGCTCCGCCGCCTCGATGAAGGAGGCCGCCGGCAGCAGCTCCCCGTCGTCGCCGGTCATCCGCAGGAGCAGCTCGTAGCGCTCGATCCCACCGGAGGCGAGGCTGCGGATCGGCTGCGTGTGAAGGCTGAGGCGGTCGTGGGTGAGGGCGTCGCGAATCCTTGCCGTCGTGGTCTGGCGCCGCTCCTGCCCGCCCTGCCCGCGCTGGGGCTCCCGGGGGTCCTGGAAGAGCGCGATCTGGTTGCGCCCCCCCTCCTTTGCCCGGTACATCGCCTGGTCGGCCGCGACGAGGACCGCCTCGGCGCCGATCTCGCGCTCGCCGCCGAACATCGTGATGCCGACGCTGATCGTGGCCCCCCCGGCCTCGGATGCCGCGGCGCTCTCAGCCACCTGGGCGCGCAGGTCCTCGCCCAGCTGCAGGGCGCCCGCGGTGTCGGACTGGGGCATCAGCACCGCGAACTCGTCGCCGGAGAGGCGGGCGACGATGTCGGTCGCTCGCACGCGTTCGCGCATGATCCCGGCGATGCGGCGAATCAGGATGTCGCCGGCATGGTGGCCGAGCGAGTCGTTGACAGTCTTGAGCCCGTCGATGTCGATGATCATCACCGCGCCCTGGCCGCCGTAACGGGCGGTGAAGGAGGTGAACTGGTCGAGCTCGGAGCGGAAGCGGCGCCGATCGAGCAACCCGGTGAGCGAGTCGTGGTCGGCGATGTAGCGCAGCTGCGCCTCGGTCTTCTCGGCCTTCGCAAGGGCATCGGCGACGACCTTGCGATCCGGGAGATCGAGCTTGGCGAGCACCGACTCGATCTCTGGATTGCTCTGGATTGGAAGCGCTTCCTCGGTCACTCACTGAAGTTAGAACTTTCCGCACCCGATCGGATCGCAGTCCACGCGTGGCTGCAGGGAATCCATTCAAGTATCGGCTACCCCTTGCCGCCAATAGTGGGGGTCAAACGTCCGCGGGTAGTGTGAACGTCATGGCTAACCGCTTGGCGCAGGAGACCAGCCCGTACCTGTTGCAGCACCGCGACAACCCGGTTGACTGGTACCCGTGGGGCGAGGAGGCGCTGGCCCGCGCCCGCGAGGAGGAGCGTCCGATCTTGCTCTCGGTCGGCTACTCGGCCTGCCACTGGTGCCACGTGATGGAGCGCGAGTCCTTCGAGGACGCCGCGACGGCCGCCTACATGAACGAGCACTTCGTCAACGTCAAGGTCGACCGCGAGGAGCGGCCCGACGTCGACGCCCTCTACATGGAGGCGGTGCAGACGATCAGCGGCCAGGGCGGCTGGCCGATGACGGTCTTCCTCGACCCCGAGGGCGTGCCCTTCTACGGCGGCACCTACTTCCCGCCCGACGAGGGCCGCGGAATGCCGAGCTTCCGCATGGTGATGGAAGCCGTCGTCGACGCCTTCGAGCGAAGGCGTGAGGAGATCGGCGAGCGGGCACCCGAGATGCGGGCCCGGCTCGGCGCGATCGGACAGGTCGAGCCGGCAGCCGAGCCCCCCGAGGCAGCGGTGGCGGCGGAAGCTGTCGCCCGCCTGCTCGAAAGCGCCGACCCCCGGCGCGGCGGCTTCGGCGGGGCGCCGAAGTTCCCGCCGGCCCTGGCGCTGGAGCTGCTGCTCGCCCGTGGCGAGCGGGCGGTCGTCGAGCGCACGCTCGACGCGATGCTCGCCGGCGGCATCTACGACCAGCTCGGCGGCGGCTTCGCCCGCTACTCGGTCGACGCCGCCTGGCTCGTCCCCCACTTCGAGAAGATGCTCTACGACAATGCCCTGCTGGCACGGGCGTACCTGCACGGCTGGCAGGCTTTTGGCCACGCGCGCTATCGCCGTGTCTGCGAGGAGACGCTCGACTGGGCTCTGCGCGAGATGCGGGGGCCCGAGGGCGGCTTCTACTCGGCGCTCGACGCCGACTCCGAGGGCGAGGAGGGCCGCTTCTACGTCTGGACGCCGGCGCAGATCCGTGAGGTGCTGGGCGACCGCGCCGAGGCCGTCGCCGCCTTCTACGGCGTCACCGAGGGCGGCAACTTCGAGGGGCGGAGCATCCTCCACCTCGCCGGGGGCGCAGCCGCCCCCGAGCCGGACGGCCTCGAGGAGGCCCGCCGCGCCCTCTACGAGCACCGCTCCCAGCGCGTCTGGCCCAGCCTTGACGACAAGCGCCTCACCGCCTGGAACGCGCTTATGCTCGGCGCGCTGGCCGAGGCGGGAGCGGTGCTGGAGCGTGAGGACTACCTCGACGCGGCGCGGGCATGTGCCGACTTCGTCTGGGATCGGTTGCGCGACGAGGAGGGCGCTCTGCTGCGCACCTGGAAGGACGGCCGCGGCCGCCTCAACGCCTACCTCGAGGACCATGCTTTCCTGCTCGATGCGCTGCTCGGGCTCTACGAAGCGACCTTCGAGCAGCGATGGTTCGAGCGCGCCCGCTCGGTCGCCGACGCGACGATCGAGCGCTTCGGCGACCCCGAGCGCGGTGGCTTCTTCTCCACCTCGGGCGACCACGAACCGCTGATCGCGCGCCGCAAGGAGGTCGGCGACCACCCGATCCCCTCGGGCAACAGCTCCGCCGCGATGGGCCTCCTGCGGCTCGCCGCGCTCACGGGCGAGCGCCGCTACGAGCAGCAGGCCGAGTCCGTCTTCCGCCTCTTCGCAAAGCCGGCGGCCCAGCACCCCGAGTCCTTCGCCCACCTCCTGAGGGCAATCGACTTCCACCTCTCCCCCACCAAGGAGGTGGCGCTGGTCGGCGAGGAGCTGGATGAGCTGGCCTGGATCGTCCGAGCCGAGCACCGCCCCCACCTGGCCCTCGCCGGAGGTCCGGAGGGAAGCGAGGTACCCGAGCTACTCGAGGATCGACCGGCGATCGAAGGAAAGCCAACCGCCTACGTCTGCGAGGGCTTCGCCTGCAAGCAGCCGGTGACCGCTCCGGGCGACCTCTCCGACCTGCTAAGGATTCAGGGCACGTGAGGGGCTCCCTTTTCACCTTCGCCGCCGGTCGTCGCTCAAAGTGGATCGTCTTCGCGATCTGGTTCGTGGGGATCTTCATCGCCGCCGGGCCGGCGGCCCTCCCGGAAAAGTTCGAAGACGCCGAAAGCAACGAGGCGACCTCCTACCTGCCGGGCGACGCCGAGTCGACCCACGCCCTGGACGCCACGGAATCGCTCCAGAACGGCGAACTCGCTCCCGCGGTGATCATCTACCGGCGTGAGTCCGGCCTGACCGCTGCCGACCGTCGCACGATCGTCGAAGACGTCGAAGAGATGACCGGGGAGCGCTACCCGGGGGTCGTGCCCGACGGCGCCACGGCGGCCGCGGGAGGCAAGGCGAACGGCCAGCGCGGTGACGCGCCGAAGCAGTCCGCGTCCGGCCAGACGGCTGAGTGCGCCACCTCGACCTCGACGATTCCCGGCCAACCCGCCGACTACGCGCCGTTCGTCGGCCCGGTCTGCTCGGCGGACGGCAAGGCGGCGATCGTCACCGCCTACATCGCGGGCAACGGCGAGGGGGACCGGATCCTCGACCCGGTCAAGGACTGGCGCGACCTGATCTCCGACCCGGGCGGAGGCCTCGAGGTGAAGATCACCGGCGGGGCCGGCTTCTCCGCCGACGCGATCGAAGTCTTCGAAGGCATAAACGGCACCCTGCTGCTCGCCGCGCTCAGCCTGGTCATCTTCCTGCTGATCGTCATCTACCGCTCGCCGATGTTCTTCTTGATCCCGCTCGCCGCGGTCGTCTTCGCGGAGATCCTGTCGCGCTCGATCGGCTACGGGGTCTCCGAGCTCGGGGTGACGATCAACGGCCAGTCGAGCTCGATCATGTCGGTGCTCGTGCTCGGCGCCGGCACCGACTACGCGCTGCTGCTCGTCGCCCGCTACCGCGAGGAGCTCCACCACACGGTCGACAAGCACGAGGCGATGCGCACGGCGCTCGCCTCGGCCGGGCCGGCGATCTTCGCCTCCGCGGCGACGGTGATCGCCGCCCTCCTCTGCCTGATGCTGGCCAAGGTCAACGGCACCGCCGGCCTGGGGCCGATCGCCGCGATCGGGATCGCCTGCGCCGCGCTCTCGATGCTGACCCTGCTGCCGGCGCTGCTGACGATCTTCGGCCGCCGCGCCTTCTGGCCCTTCGTCCCGCACACGCCGGAGACTGCGCCGGACACCGGCGCGGTCTCCGCTCGGGCGCAAGGCGCGATCGTCGAAGGCTCGGGGTTCGGCGCCTTCGTCCGGGTCGCCCTCGCCTGCCTCTTGGTGCTGATCCTGCTGCCCCTCGTGCTGCTCAACTGGGTCCTGCGCATACTCAGCGGGAAACGGATCCCCTCGCTGATCGTCGGACCGCTCGACCGCGCCGTCTTCGGGCCCTACGAGGTTCGCCGGCACAAGCTCGAGCACGCCGTCGACGCGACCCACGGGCTCTGGAAACGCGTCGGCGACCGCGTCGCCCTCTCGCCCCAGCGCATCATGGGGGGATCGATCGCCGTCCTGCTGATCCTCTGCGCCGGCTTTGCCTTCTTCTCCACGGACCTGACCAGCGAAGACAGCTACCGGACCGAAGTCGAATCGGTCGAAGGCCAGCACCTGCTCGACAGGAGCTTCCCCTCTGGGACGACCGCCCTCACCGACATCGTCGTCGACGACCGCGACGAAGTGGAAGCCGCGAGGAGCGCCGTCGCTCAGGTGGAGGGCGTCGACACGGTCTCCGGGCCGGTCGCGGAAGGGCCGCCGGGAACGCTTATCCAGGCGACCCTGGAACCGAACCCCTACTCGACCGAGGCCTTCGACCTGGTCGAACCGATCCGCGACGCCGCCCAGGGCGCGGCCCCGACCGCCCTGGTCGGGGGGCCGACGGCGATCGAATTCGACGTCCGCGACGCCGCCGGCTGGGACTCGACCGTGATCCCGCCGATCATCCTGCTCGTCGTCTTCCTGATCCTGATCGGCCTGCTGCGCGCGGTGACGGCGCCGCTGGTCCTGATCGGCACCGTCATCCTCAGTTACCTCGCGGCGCTCGGCGTCGCCTACTTCGTCTTCGACGTGATCTTCGGCTTCCCCGGCTCGGACCCCTCGCTGCCGCTCTTCGCCTTCGTCTTCCTCGTCGCCCTGGGGGTCGACTACAACATCTTCCTGATCGCCCGAGCCCGCGAGGAAACGATCAAACACGGCTCCGAACAGGGCATCCTGCGCGCCCTCGCGGTCACCGGCGGTGTCATCACCAGCGCCGGCATCGTCCTCGCCGGCACCTTCTCGGTGCTGGCGGTCCTGCCCCTCACCTTCCTCACCG
Organism: uncultured Solirubrobacterales bacterium; assembly: GCA_963753585.1. Taxonomy (GTDB): domain Bacteria; phylum Actinomycetota; class Thermoleophilia; order Solirubrobacterales; family 70-9; genus VRUE01. Next base: position 1,077,078 of record CAVWCU010000001.1, read on the forward strand.
AGCTCGGCTTCGTGGTCGCCTTCGGCGTCCTCCTGGACACCTTCCTGGTCCGCAGCGTCCTGGTCCCCTCAGCCGCCCTCACCCTCGGCGACAAGTTCTGGTGGCCCTCAGCCCTCTCAAGACCCAAGGACGACACCGCAGCTCGGGCCCGCGAGCTGGAACAAGAACCGTCTCGCCTCTAGCGCCCCCGGCGCGCGGGTCCTGTCGCGGCAGGGGACCCACCGCCCCTTCCGGTCGCTAAAGCGTCCTCAGGGGCGGTTCCCCCTACCGCGCCACCCGCGCGAGGAGCGCCATGCAATCTACGCTCAAAGAATCGGCAGGAACTGCTCGATCTCGTACGGAGTGACCTGCACGCGGTAGTCGTCCCACTCCTGCCTCTTGATCTCTACGAAGCGCCTGAACGTGTGCTCACCGAGGGTCCTCAATACAAGCTCGGAGTCCGCCGCCAGCTCGATCGCCTCGCCGAGCGTCTCGGGTAGCTGCTCGATGCCCTGGTGGGCGAGCTCCTCCGGTGAGAGGTGGTAGAGGTTTTGCTCCATCGGCTCGGGCAGCTCGTAGCCCTTCTCTATCCCCTCCAGGCCCGCCTGCAGCATGCCGGCGAAGCAGAGATAGGGGTTGCAGGCCGGGTCGGGACAGCGCAGCTCGGCCCGGGTCGCGCCCTCCTTGCCGGGGTGGTAGAGGGGCACCCGGATCAGGGCCGAGCGGTTGCGACGCGACCAGGCGAGGTAGACCGGGGCCTCGAAACCGGGCACCAGGCGCTTGTAGGAGTTGACCCACTGGGCGAAGAGCGGTGAGATCTCGCGCGCGTGCTTGAGCTGGCCGGCGATGAAGGCCTTCGCCGTCGGGCTGAGGAAATACTGGTCGTCGGCGTCGAAGAAGGCGTTGCGGCCGTCTTTGGTCAGCGACTGGTGGACGTGCATGCCGGATCCGTTCTCGCCGAAGAGCGGCTTCGGCATGAAGGTGGCGTGCCAGCCGTACTTCATCGCGTACTCCTTGACCACGATCCGGTACGTCATGCAGTCATCGGCCATCGCCAGCGCGTTCTTGTAGCGCATGTCGACCTCGTGCTGGGAAGGGCCGACCTCGTGATGCGTGTACTCGACGTGGATGCCCATCTTCTCCAGCGCCAGGACCGTGTCGCGGCGCACGTCGGAGCCGGCGTCGAGCGTGGTCAGGTCGAAGTAACCCCCCTCGTCGAGGACCTCGGGGACGCCCCCCTCCGGCTTGGCGGAGCGGAAGTAGAAGAACTCGAGCTCGGGGCCGATGTTGAACGCGTCGAAGCCCATCTCCTCGGCCCGTTTGAGGGCACGCTTCATGATCCAGCGCGGGTCGCCCTCGTAGGGTTCGCCACCGGGCACCTGGACGTCGCAGAACATGCGGGCCACCGCGTTTTCGCCCTCAGGCCGCCAGGGGATCAGGGCGAAGGTCGACGGGTCGGGCATCGCGATCATGTCCGACTCCTCGATCGGGTTGAAGCCCGTGATCGAGGAGCCGTCGAAGCCCATGCCGCCTTCGAAGGCGTCCTCGAGCTCGGCGGAGTTGATCGAGAAGCTCTTCAGCTGGCCGAGCACGTCGGTGAACCAGAGGCGGACGAAGCGTACGTCGTGGTCCTTGACGATCTGGGTGACGTCAGCGGCGCTCTTCGGTTGATCTGCCATTCGTCTCTCCTGGGGCTGGTGGGCCCCTGGAGTCTGGCTGAAAATACGCACGCACGCCTGCCGGCAGGAGCGCAGCGCGGCCGCGCTACCCACGGGAGGCGTGAGCCAAAGCGATAGGCCCGGCGTGGACCCGGGTATAGGCGACTTGCACGAACGCCGAAAAGCAGGTATAACTTACCAGACGTAAGTTAATGGCTAAAAGTAAAGTAAAAGCCACTTAAAGGCTCTGTGAAGCGGAAATCCGCGGACGAAGCCGGAGGCGATGCAAGTGACAGTGAAAACAGACGTGAGCAGGTTCCAGATCCACGACGAGTTGACGGCACCTGACGAGAGCGCCCCCCTGATCAAAACGATCCAGGCGACGGGCGGGGCGGTGACCAAGTTCGTAGGCGTGCTCGCCGGCGCGCCCGCGGTCCTGCGGGCCTACACGCGGATGCGCTCAGAGCTCCGCGGTGGCGTCCTGCCGCGGGCAACCCAGGTGCGGATCGCGCTGGCCGTGGCCGAGTATCGCGACGACGGCTACAGCATCGCCCAGCACGCGAAGACCGCGCGCGGAGCGGGCCTCGGCCTCGACGAGGTCTCCCGGGCTCGCAGCTTCGGATCGGCCGACCCGAAAGAGGCGGCGCTGCTCGAGTACCTGCACGGCGGCCTCGAGGCCAACGGCCACCCGCCCCTCCACCTGCACGAGGAGGCGCGCGAGATCGGCTGGAGCGACGAGCAGCTGCTGGAGGCGGTCGCGCACCTCGCCCTCAACGAGTTCCAAAGCCTGATCGCCGGGGCGGCCGAGCTGCCCAAAGACCAGAGCGGTCCCAGGGTTCTCCCTTCGGTCGCTTAGGCGCTGGTAGCGAGAGGGCCGGGAGGGGGTCCTCAAAACGCTCGGCGGGAGCCTCGCTTGAGTGTTTTGAGGACCCCCTCCCGGCCCTCTTTCAACAGCTATAGACAATCCAGAGGCCGCCGCCGGGCACTTGCAATACGGCAGCTCATCTGCTGGCAGCTCATACGCTTGCGCTGGAGCTTCCCGCGGGCTCGCCCGACGAGTCGCGCGCCCGACGAATCAGGAGAGCTGTAGGGAGGGGCCGGGTGCCCTCCCCCACCCACTAGTCCTCGACGACGGTGACCGTGTAGAGGAGCCTTGCCGTGGAGTAGCGACAACCGTAGTTGGCGCGTTTGCCGATCTTTTGCTGGGGTTCGCCTTGGCGTACGTCGGTGGCGTTGACGCACATGCCGGCTTCGCGGCTGGCTCGCCAGGCGTTGGTGCTGGGTAGGCCCTGGGCGAAGGCGGGAGCCCAGGTCGGCACCGTGAGGCCGACGATGTCGCCCTTCTGCACCCGCAGGTTGGCGCCGAACTCGACCGTCTGACCCAGATAGGGGCTGAGCACCTGGATCGAGCCCTGTGCACGCAAGTTGTAGCGGGGCGGGTTGGTCTCCGGGACGCGGCGCAGGATCGCCAGGCGCGCCTCGGGCGGCGTGCCGAAGAAGTTGTTGAAGAAGGAGCGCTGGCTGCCGGTCGGCTCAGCCAGGGTCAGGGTCCAGGACTTCACCTTGCCGTTCTTGCGGACGCGGAAGGGAAGCGAACCCTGAGCCGTGCTGACCTGGAATCCGGTGACGCTGCCGATCGCCTGGCAAGGCGAGTCGGGGCAGGAGGGGTCAGGCATCGTGCCGGTGTCGCCGAGCACGACGGTCGTCTTCGAGGTGGTCGCCGCCCCGGCGCTGCCGCCGAGGGTGACGAGGAGCCCCAGCAGGGCCGCAAGCGAGAGGGCAACCCCCGCTCGACCGATAGCCCCGGCCGAACTGGCGTTGACAGCTGCGTGCGAAGACCTCGACATGCCCGTGCTCCTCTCGTTGGAAACCTGCTCGTTCCGGCCAGATTAGCCGCAAAAGCAGGAAATCCTGCCAAGGACCCGTTCCGCCAGGTGATCGCACCCCTGGATACGGCCCAGGGCACGGCGCGGACTCGGCCTCGTCGCGGGATCCCACATGGCGCTGCCATGCGGAACCCGCGCCGTGACCGCTCCGCTTGGCCCTGAACCGTCCCAGTGGCACGCCCCCTGACGGAACGGGTCCTAGCGGGCGTTGTCCCTATCTAGTCGGCGGCGTTGCGAAGCGCGACCGCGTAGCGCACGTGATCCACGCCTTCGAAGCCAAGGGCGCGGCGAGCGCCGTTGGTCAGGTCGAAGGCGTTGCCCTCCGAATACGGCCCGCGGTCGATCACCTTCGTGACCAGGTAACGGCCGTGGTAGGCGAACTTCAGCGTGGTGCCACAGGGGAGCGTCTTGTGGGCGACGCCGACCGTGCCCGGCAAGAGGGTCTGGCCGCAGGCGGTGCTGTTGCCGTAGAGCCCGGGGCCGTACCAAGTGGCACCGGCGGAGCGCATCGGGCTGCTGAAAGCGATGCCCTGGCCGCCCGGCACGGTGCCGTCGGAGGCAGCGACGCCCATCCCTCCGGTCCCTGCCTGGGCGGGTACGGCACCGAGAAGCATCGCCGCTAGCGCGGTGCCGAGCGCCGCCCGGCGCAGCCGTCGGCCGGGCCCCCCGCTGCGCGCGTGGCCGATCCATGAATGGTCTTTCCGCCCGTGGCGGTTTCTCGCTGCCTTCATAGCTCTTTGCGACGCTTACGGGGTTAGCTGACGGGCTCGCGCTGAAAGAGCTGCGCTACGCGGCAGATGCCGGCGATTCGCCCCAACAAGTGGGTCCCCCGCTCCCCGCGGTATGTAGGCGGAGATTCAGCGGAAGTTGGCGGCAGGTTAGCAAACGCTAAGACATGAAACCGTGTCGAACTGGGAAAGGCCCCCTTGCGGGGGCCTTTCCGTCAGCGGGCCTGTAAGCCGGATCCTGTCGTGAGCGACCATCTGTCTCCCGGAGCTGGGAGCCCCGGGGGGCCGCCGAAGCGGCCCTGCGGCCTACCTGGACCTCGCCGGGCAGGGTCGACGGTCCTGCTTGGCCTTGCACCTGGCGGGGTTTGCCTGGCCGCCGCGTCACCGCGACGCCGGTGCGCTCTTACCGCACCATTTCACCTTTGCCTGTACGCGACTCACGTGTGGCCGCGCCATCGGCTGTGTATTTCTGTGGCACTGTCCCGCGGGTTTCCCCGGGTGGGCGTTACCCACCGCCTCGCCCTGTGGTGTCCGGACTTTCCTCGAGGGGTTTTCTCTCCCCCCGCAGTCGCTCGGCCCGCCCATCGATGGTAGCGCGCAGCGGCCGCCCCTCGAAGGATTTCGGGATCCTGAACCCCACAGGCCTTCAAGGAATATCGTGTCTGCCGATGCCGACTGCGGTCGTGACGGGAGCGGGACGAGGACTCGGCCGCGAGATCGCGCGGGACCTCGCGGCGCGCGGCTATCGGGTCCTCGTCACCGATGTCGACGGTGCCGCAGCCTCGGCCGCGGCCGAGGCGATCGGCGAGGGTGCCGGCTCCTCTGAGCTCGACGTCACCGACGAGGAAGCCTGCCGCGCGGTCGCCTCCAACGCCGCCGGCACCGGCTCGCTCGACCTCTGGGTCAACAACGCCGGCGTGCTCGACACCGGCCTGTCGTGGCAGCAGAACGATGCGGTCCGCAGGAAGATGATCGAGGTCAACGCAATCGGCACGATGAACGGCACCGTCGCGGCCCTCGAGAAGATGTTGCCCGCCGACCGCGGACACGTGATCAACGTGATCTCGCTGGCAGGCCTGGTCACCGCTCCCGGGGTGGCGAACTACGCGGCCAGCAAGCACGCCGCGATCGCCTTCACGATCGGCACTCAACTCGATCTGCGCAACTCAGGCTCCTCGGGCATCCATCTCTCGGCTGTTTGCCCAGACGGCATCTGGACCCCAATGCTCGAGGACAAGCTCGACGACCCATCGGCCGTCGGACCCTTCTCCGGGCAGCTGCTGACCGCAGAGCGAGTGGCGGCAGAGGTCGGCAAGCTGACCGAACGCCCGCGGCCCCTACTCGTGCTGCCGCGGTGGCGCGGACCGATGGTGCGGCTGCTCGACCTGTTCCCCCGCCTCGCCCTGCGCCTGGTGCCGCTGCTGATTCGCGATGGCAGGCGCAGACAGCGGCGCTACAAGAAACTGATCGAGTCCGGCCGCTGGCCCTGACGGCCGCAGGAATCGCCATGCGGCGTCCTCGGTCGCTCACGTGCAGAGCACGCTTCGTTCCCTGTGTCCTTGCCTGACGATTTCCTGCGTCTCGTCAGACAGGATTAGATCTTGCGGAAAACTCCAACCACTTTGCCGAGGACGGTGGCCTCGGTGGTCCGGATCGGCTCCATCGTCTCGTTCTCGGGCTGGAGGCGGATGTGGTCGGCTTCGCGGAAGAAGCGCTTGACCGTGGCCTCTTCGCCGATCAGGGCGACGACGATCTCGCCGTTGACGGCGTCACTGGCCGGGCGCACGACGACGTAGTCGCCCTCGAAGATGCCCGCTTCCACCATGCTCTCGCCGCGCACGTTGAGGATGTAGTCACCGTCCTCACCGCCGATCACGTCGGGGACCTCGATGTATTCCTCGACGTTCTCCTCGGCAAGGATCGGCTCGCCGGCCGCAACTTGGCCGACCAGCGGCAGACCGCTCTCCGGCCGGATCGTCCGCTTGGCCTTGTCGAAGAGCAGCTCGATCGCCCGCGGCTTGGAAGGGTCGCGCCTCAGCAGCCCGATCTTCTCCAGGTTGGCGAGGTGAGCGTGCACAGTCGAGGACGAGTGCAGCCCGACGGCTTTCCCGATCTCCCGCACGGTCGGCGGGTAGCCGGTCTTGGCGGCGTACTTGCCGATGAAGTCGAAGATCTCCTTCTGCCTCTTGGTCAGATCCAGCTCCACGCCAGCTCCTCTCCCCGCCCCCCGCATCGGGTCTCAAATCGTTCGAACATCTGTTCGCAAGCGTACCGGGCATCGCGGATGACCGCAACCGCCAGCGCCCTCCGAGCGCAAACATCTAGAATCGACGCCCCTCGAGCGGCTGTGGCGGAACTGGTAGACGCGCAAGGTTGAGGGCCTTGTGCCCCTTACGGGGCGTGATGGTTCGACTCCATTCAGCCGCATAGGAAATAGCTGGAAATCGACGCTTTTTACGGCCTGGCAGCTTCTCGAGAGTTGCCAGGCCCGACTTACGAAATGGGCCAATTTGGCCCATTTCGGCCTTTTTGGCCCGCAGCCAGGCATGGACAAGGCTTTAGGCCTTGTGCTTCTGTAGGCGAAAGGGGGCGCTGAGGCCCCCTCATCCGTGCAAGATGCGTGACGAGGGAAGAGCTCGACTCGCGCCCGCCGGCCTTACGCCCAAATCCCGAACCGAGAGGACGGGGAGCGATGGCCAACGCACGGCGAAGCTACGGAACGGGATCGCTCTACGTCCACACGGGAAAGACCGGCCGCAAGTCCTGGTACGGGCGCTGGTATTCCGGCGGCAAACGGTCCCGCCGAACAATTGGGCCAAAGCGGGAACCGGGATCGCCTGATGGACTGACGCGCGCTGAAGCCGAGGCAGAGCTGCGCCGCCTGATGCACGACGCACGGGCAGCACAGGACCGCGCTTCACTGACCGTCGCGGTGGTCGGCGAACGGCTGATGCATCACCTCGAGATAGTCGGCAGGAAGCCGACGACCCTCGCCACCTATCGCTCAACCCTTGAGACGCATCTCCTTCCGGCCTTCGGGGCCCTGTCCCTGGGTGAGGTTGAGGAGGAGCACGTCGAGAGCTTGATGGCAACGATGCAGGAGTCGGGCAAGGCAGCCAAGACCCGAACGAACGCGCTTGTCCTGCTGCGCCAGCTCTTCCATTTCGCCGAGCGCAACGGCTGGTGCACGGACAATCCTTGGCCCGAGTGGATCGGCCCCAGGTCGAACCGACTCTCGACATCCGCTTCCTCAACGAAGAGGAGTTCAAGGCGCTGCTCAAGGCCGTCGACGTTGCACGTGAGCCGCTTGGTCACGTCGATCGAGCGATGTTCCTGACCGCAACGATGACCGGCCTGCGACAGGGGGAGCTGCTCGCGCTCCGCTGGCGAGACGTCGACTGGCGAGCGGAGAGGATTCGCGTTCGCCGTAACTACGTCCGCGGGCACTGGGGCACGCCGAAGTCCCGCCGGGGCCTCCGATCGGTGCCGCTCGGAACTCGAGTCGCAAGGGAGCTCGAGCAGCTACGCCAGCGCAGCGTCCACGACGCAGACGAAGACCTCGTCTTCGGGCATCCCTGCACGGGCGAAGTGCTCGACCACTCGCAGCTCACCCGACGCTTCAAGTCAGCACTAAGGGCAGCCGGCCTGCGCGAGTTCCGCTTCAGCGATCTGCGCCACACCTTCGGGACCAGGCTGGCCGGCGCAGGAGCACCAATGCGGGATCTCCAAGAGTGGATGGGACACCGCAGCATCAGCACCACGGAAATCTATGCCGACTACGAACCGCGAAAGGGCGGCAGCGGCACCGTCGATGACGCCTTCTCTTGAGAGTGAGTCCCGGCCATTAAGCCAGAGTTCCGTCTGGCACCAACCACTGGTGGCGCAGCCCGCTCACCGCTGCGATCCGCTCGTAGTCGCGGTCATAGTGGATTAGAGCCACACCGGCCTCTTCAGCCGCGCTGGCAAGGAGGAGATCTGCGGGCGGAACACGGCGGTGATCGCCATTCGCCGCCAATGCCAGCTGGGTTTGTCTCGCCCGGGCCCAAAGCTCGTTCGGCATCGGAATTGCCTCGAAGGCGGCGAGGCGGTCGGCTACCTCATGGGCACGATGCTCATTGGGAGCAAGTCGCGTCAACTCAAGGACGACCAGGTCGCAAACCAGGACAAAACCCGCTTCCACGGCTGCGTTGAACCAACTCGCTAGCTCAGGAAGGCGACGATCGCGCACCCAAGTCCAGGCGCCGGTATCGAAGAGCGCCGGTCGATCGAGCTGCGGCAGCTCCAGCTCAGCCACGCCGCTTAACTACGCTCGCGGCCGGCGGCGACTTCCTGCGGCGTGCCGTCCACGTCCCGGACGACATCGAATCCCTTCAACACGCGCCGACGAGCCGCATCGCGCAGAGCCGCGTTGACCGTCTCGCTGAGGCCATTGGTGCCCAGCTCACGCCGCGCGGCATCGAGTGCATGCTCGTCTACATCAACGGTGGTGCGGGTCATGCGCATCAGTGTAGAGCATTAAGGTAGGCCAACTAGCTTTCCGCACCGGCAGCCACGATGAGATTACGGTCCCCTCCTATGCCCACCGCTCAGGAGCCAAAAGACCTTGGAATGATCTCGATCATCGAAGTTTCGCTTGGCAGCGATCACTTCGACCAAGTCCTTCAGCTACATCGTGACGCAAAGCAATACCTCGGCTTCCTGCCCGATGAAGGCTTCAAAGACCGAGCCGCCGCCGGCACCCTGCTGGGCGCCCTAGACGGGGATCGCATCCTCGGCTACATCCTTTTCGACCTGCCCGGCAACCGGGTCAAGATCGTCCATCTCTGTGTCGACTCGAACTCGCGGAAGGGCGGTATCGCAAGGCATCTCGTAGAGGAGGTCAGCACGCTCCATCGTGATCGCCTCGGTATCCAGCTCAAATGCCGTCGGGACTTTCCCGCCAGCAGTTTTTGGCCGCAAGTGGGATTCCGCCCAGTGGGGGATCGTCCCGGGCGTAGCCAGCAGGGCCATCTTCTAACCGAGTGGCTACGCGACCATGGTCACCCCGACCTGTTCACCGTCCTCTCCGAAGAGCGTCAGCTCGCCGCCCTCGATCAAGTCGTGCTCGAGGACCTCGTCGATCATCACCCTGCCGGAGATGCCAGCCGCAATCTGCTGGAACCTTGGGTACTCGACCTCATCGAACTCGGCGTCACGGATCAGGCACACCTCGAGAGCAATGCATGCGGCGATCACGAGTTGCGCGCGAAGCTGATGGCAAAGGCCAGTCAACTTCGCTACCTCGGCACTGCTGATCGAAACGACCCATTGATCGCTCAGGTCGCGGCCCTAGCCCCTGAGGCCGGCGACGGTGACCATCGTCACATCGCTTACGCCGTCTCTGGGGGCGCCGACTATCCGATCACTCGTGATGGAGCCCTTTTGCGTGCACGCGAGGCCATCGCCGCTGAGGTTGGCATTGAGGTGGTCAGGCCCGAGCAGCTCATCGCTGACCTCGACCGGGCTCGCCGCCATGGGCTCTACGAGCCAGTGGCGCTGCAGGGAACCGAGTTGACCGAATCGCGCCTGTCCGGCGACGGACAGGATGAGTTCACGCGTGCACTGCTCAATCACGGAGCTGGCGAGCGTGCCGCCGACTTTCGGACCTTGCTGCGCGAAAGCCTTGCCGACCCCACCGATCACGAGGTGCTTTCAGTCAGCGAGCGCAATGGAGCGATTGTGGGTGGCGTCATCCGCAAGGAAGCTGACGGACAGTTGCTGGTCAGGCTGTTGCGAGTCCCTGGCCTAGACCCCCTCCCTCGCGCGATCGCCCGCCAACTCGCCTCCTCTCAACGTGCCGAGGCGGCAAGAAGACGTCTGTCTAGTGTCGTGGTGGAGGATCTGCACCCCTCACCGGCGCTCCTTGCCGCACTTGAGGCCGAGGCCTTCACTGTCGCTGACGGGGGATGGGAATGCCGGATCGAGCGCGGCATTCGCGACCATGCAGGGGGCGATCGTGCGGTCGCTTCCACTATGGAGCGACAAAACTGGCCGCTCAAGGTGACCAAGGCGGGCATCCCGACCTATCTGGTTGCGATCCAGCCAGTCTGGGCGGAGAAGCTCTTCGACTCCAATCTCGCCGCGCAGACACTTCTTCAGCGCGAGGTCGGGCTAGGTCTCAGCCGCGAACACGTCTATTACCGCTCCCCTAACCCCGGCGGCTTCATCCGAGCCCCGGCGCGTGTGCTCTGGTACGTCAGCGGCGGCAGACCAGGGCACCCCAACGGCGAGCTGCGAGCCGTTTCTCATCTCGCCGAGGTGATCTGCGCGTCTCCAGACTCCCTTTACCGTCGCTTCTCACGACTGGGCGCCTGGACCCGCGAGCAGGTTCGCGGGGCCGCTGATCGAAACGGCCAGGTGATGGCGCTGAGAGTGGTCGACACCGAGCTTTTCGACGCTCCACTCGATCTCGAGGCCCTTCGAGCCACATGCGCAGACATCGGAACCAGCTTTCGAGCACCACAGTCCCCGATAGAGATAGACGAGTCGGTTTTCGATCTGCTCTACCGTCGATCATCGCCCTATGTCGACTGACTCAACCGCTCTTTTTGTCTCGGTCAAGCCCCGCTTCGCGGAGAAGATCCTCGCTGGCGAGAAGTCGGTCGAGCTACGTCGAGTGCGGCCCTCGGTGACACCAGGCACGCTCGTCATCTTCTACGCCTCCTCACCCGCCCGCGAGGTCGTCGGCACCGGTCGCGTAAAGGCGATCGATACAGACAGCCCGACGGCTATCTGGGAGCGACACCGCTCCAACGTCGGCCTACCCCGCAGCGAGTACCGCACCTATTTCGAAGGCGTTCGCCAAGCCGTTGGCATTGTCCTCACCGAAGTTGAGCGGCTGCCGCAGTCAGTCCCCCTCGCCGATCTGCGCGAGCGCTTGGCGGGCTTCGAGCCGCCCCAAAGCTTTCGCTATGTCGATGCGGCTCAGGCCGCCACGTTGATCTAGACCGAATAGCCGGCAAGACTCGGCCGAGTATCGACATAAAGAGTCAGGCCCGTTGCTCGGAGACGAGGTCCGATACCGAACCGGGTGCTTTTAACCTATGCCGTACGAGAAGATCGCAGCGCCTTCGGCATCCGCACCAGCGTTATGTAAACGACATATCGCTGGATGACAAACCATTGGGGCCGAACCAGCTCAACCGGCCTTCGATCTCCCCTGGTCAGGCCCAATCTCTCGACAACAGACCATAGGTGCAGATCAGATCAGCGCGGAGCGGGCGTTAGCCGAACACAGCGAGAGCCTCAATCCTTTCCCATGCGGCTCGGCGGCCGATCAACAGGCACGTCGCGATAAGGCTCGAGTGCCTCCAACATCCCCAGGAAGGCATCACCAAGGGGACGCCCCGAAGCCAATCGATAGCCGCCGCCCTCAACTGTCTCAAGTGCCTCCACCGACCTGAGCACCCGATAGACCTCGAACACCCAAGCCTCGCCTCCCCCTATCTCCTCTGCTAGGCGGATCGCGGTCCACCCCTCCGCATCACGCAGGCGCTCGAGGACGGCACGACGACGCGTGCCTCCCAAGACCCAATCGGGAACACGCTCGGAACCCCTGCCTTTGTTGCCGTACCTAGCCAAATCCGTCCGAAAGTTTAGCTATGTTTCAAACATAGTGACTCAGGTTCGAAGACTAACTCTCGTCCCTCCCCGGCTTGAGCCGATTGACGAGCACCAGCCCCTGTCCCAGGCAGGGGAACCCTTCTCCCTCCGCCACCAACCACAACGACCTGGCGAGCTCTGTGACTGGCTCGAACTAGAGTTGAGCGAGGAAGCGACAGTGCACCTTCACGCCAACGCCGAAGGTCCACCCAGTCTTTGGCTAATGATCGCGATCGAGGCGAACCGGTGTCTCGAAGGTCTTGATGCTGCCAGGGATCAACATCTCGCTGAAAACCTCAACATGGCTAGCGAAAAGCGGCTCGGCTCCGCGATATGCCGTCAGCCTGCTCGCCTACTCAGAGCCTATGCTCAGGCGCTGCGCTCAAGCGGGTTCTACCCCGAAGAGCCTGCTGGGCGTCGCATCGTCCTGACGCCGTCGACCTCGGTCGCTACCGCCTGGGAGCACCACGCCCAAGACCGAGGTAAAACCCTCGGTGAGTGGATTCAGGACGCCGCCGAGGCCATGCCCGAGGGGCGCCTCTCCTGGGAGGCAGCAGCAGCCGAACGCGGCCAGTCGCTCGGCGAGTGGATCCTCTCCAACGCGAGCACGATCTACTGAGCCCCGAACTCAGCAGGCCTCGGTGCCGCAAGGCCCTAGGACTGTTCTTCCATCCCGGAGCTGAGCCGACGAGAGAGCACGCCAGCCCATTCAATTGCTGTTGGGTCTTCGCTGTGCCGCAGCGAATTGATCACGGCGACCGTTCCCCATGTGGCCATTTCGCGCGCGAGGTGGCGAAGCACATGGAGATTGTGCTCTCGAACGTCATCAAGCTTGGCGCCGGCGCTGACCGAACACCCAGATACTGGGCAACTGATTTCCGGTGTGCCAATCAGCCCCCTATCGACCCAGCTCCAAGCACCGTAGACCTCGTAACGAAGTGCAGTGCCTCCCCCTCCGCCACCCGTTGCGAACAGGGGCTTGGCGACCTTGCGGAAATACATCGATCCGGTTGAGAACCCTGCTGCGCCTTCGTGGACGAAGAGCGGCCCCAGTCTTCCCGCACAGTCAATGGTCACCTCCAACCCGGCCTCTATGAAGGTGTCCTGTGCGCGAAGATAAGCATCAAAGTCCTCGGAGGAAGCCAACTCGCCAATGTCCCTGACGCGGAGAACCACATGGCGGACACCGGTGGCAGCGATCACGGGCGCAGCTTCAGCCAGGACACCACTCCTCAGCCGCGACGACATGACCTGCACGAAGGCGATGGCTCGCTGTGGCCCGACGACACTTACTGCACGCCGAATCATCTCGACGTTGAGCTTGAAGCGCTCGTCACCGATGGTTGTGAAGTCGAGGTATGGAGCGGTAAGTCTGGCCGAGAATGGCTGCCCTTCAAGGCAGGCACCAACAAAGCGATCACGGGTTGCCCGGTGCTGGAGTTGGGCCGCCGTCAGCGGCAGTTCGACAGCCCGCGCAGCCGGGGTCTCTCGAAGCCGTGCCGCATTGGGGTGGGTGACAACGCTGCGAGACATCAAAGCGGGCGTACCTGGATCGACAACTACCTCACGTTCGGCGGCTCGTACCGCTACAGCCAAACGATCCCCCGGCTTTCCAAACGATGGGTCGCCACTGGGGTAGGGACTCAGATAGCGCGCCGGAATGATCGCGCCGTCATAGGCACGACCTCGTTTCCGCACGAAGTCCCACTGGTTGTGCTCGGGCCGCAGAAACAGCCTCGGTTTCGGACGTTGAACCGCCACGAGACCAAAATAGAGACGACCTAGGACGTCAAGGAGGGACCAGCGCGCATCAAAGGCTCTCTCTCTCTCTCTCTCTCTCAAGATGTCACCCGGCCCAACACCCGATATGGAGAACCGCACCATCAGGCGCCGTCTCTCCGATCAGCTGCAGATCTCGCGGAAGACCTTCACGAGTCGGGGGTTTGCGGTCTCCTCGTTGACCCTGATGTAGTAGGCGTGCCCGGCGCGGACGTCGATGGCCGGCTCGGCGTAGATCACATCGAAGCAGCCCTTGTAGGGGCTCTTGGCCGAGAGGACTTCGTACCAGCACTTCACGAGTCGGTGCAGGGGCTGGAACTCGGTCTTGATGATGCGGATCGTGAGCCGCTGGCCTTCCATCACGACGCTGCCGCGCTCCAGCGCCCTGGTCGTCCGCTTACGCCGCACCCGGGCTGGCGTCAGTTGCCGGTTCGGGGCTTCTCTAGCGGTCTTCTTGGCGAGCTTGTCGACAGCCTTGGTTCGCGGACTCCTCTTTCCCTTGACCCAACGGACCTCCACCCGCTTGCCTAGCCTGTCGGCTTTTCCGGTGAGCCGAACCAGCTCCTTCCACTGGACCGCGTTATCGACCGGCGCGCCATCTCGCTTGGTCCAGCCGTTCTTCGACCAGGTAAACAGCGCGGTCGTGTAATTGTCAGCGACATAGAGTGAGTCGCTGAAGATGACGATCTTGCGGTAGCGGCGGAGGTCAAAATGGGGGCTCTGGGCGGTAGCAAGTCGGAGCGCTTCCACGCAGGCCTGCAACTCCATCTGATTGTTGGTCGCACCCATGTACCCGCTCGTCGGCGGCAGGTAGGTCTCTTCATTCCCATCAGAATCGAGCAGGATGAAGATGACCCCCGTGCCGCCACGGCGGGGAGCAGGCAGCATCGATCCATCCGTGTAGATGTTCAGCGCTTCTTCCTCGGGATACTCCAACGTCCCTCCCTCCTGTCGGGCCCGAAGAGGAGATAAAAGAATAGATTCCGTCGGTGGTCGAAGGTGCTCCTGGCATGCTGCTTGCTACCTGAACTTGCCGAGAACTCAGCGCCATCAAAACTAGATCCATGTCGACTCTGGGCAAGGTCCTGGACAAAGGGGGACGACAAGGATCAATTGGAACGCACATTCGTGAGAGCCTGCGGGCATGGCGAACCCCGAGCCCGATACAAGCTTCTACATCCGCGCGAGCCGCGCCGCGCCCCCAGGCCTCGCCCAAGAAGACGAGCGCCGCTCCGTCTATAGCTCCGCGCTGGTGCAGTTCGAGGAGCTCATGGGAGCCGCGCAAGCAGCGAGCCCACAGACCCTGCCGCTTTCTCTCTTCTACGCGCTGAGCCAGGCTGGTCGCGCTATTGCCGCCGCGCGCCTTGAGGGGGAGTGGCGCCTGCAGGGGCACGGCCTCGAGGCGAGCGGCCTCGACACCGAAGATCTCTGCCGGATCCGCATCCGCATGAGGCCAACCAAGAAACAGCGACCGGACTCCTTTGGCGGAGTCTGTCGAGCGACGGGTGCCGAGCCGCTGCAGAGCTCGACGACGATCGGCGAGCTCTGGGCGAGCCTGCCTGGCCTCGAGAAGCTGTTGCCTGAGCTCGAAGAGCGCAAGCCGCTGTATGTGGAAGCGCTGGACATGGGTAACTCACCGCTCGAAGACGTAACCAAGGTTCGTGCGACGGTCGCGCCATTGCAGGCAAAGAGCATTTCGGCGGCAAAGAAGGTGCTGGCCAACTACCGTTGCGGCTCCGAGGCCGAGGTCTTCGAGATGCAGCACATCGCCCCGATCCACAAAATCACGGGCTATGGCGAGGGAGTGGCGGTCTGGTGGCCCTCGGGAGCAGCCGAGGTCCACGGCCACTGGCTCGCGACCGGGCGGATCGCACCGCTCGATCTCCATACCGAACAACGCTGGTTGCGCCCTCTCCTCGGCGGCGGCACCTCCCTTTCTGTCCTAATGACGTGGTGGGCTCTCCTGCACGCACTCTCGATGCTCGCCCGATACGAGCCGGCCGCCTGGACTCGAGCGCTCGCCTATGACTCCTCCTACCTAGCGGCTCCATTGGCGGAGCTGCTGCGATTTGGGGTCGAGCTCATCCCGCAGCTCGTACTGGAATCGCTCCACGACGACCAGCAGCTCTGAGATACAAACGACCTATGGCTCGCGAGGTGCCGCCCCAACCTCAGCGGCAATACCGCGGACAGTTCGCGGACAGTCTTTTCAGTACCCTGCGTCACCACAGAGCACCTCAGGTCACCTGAGAGCGCTGAATGGAACTGAAAACGCCCTCAATACCGTGGTTGAGGGCCTTGTGTCCCTCACGGGACGTGATGGTTCGACTCCATTCAGCCGCACTCGGAAGCCCCCGCGGGGGCCGGGAAGAGCCAACATGCCTTCCCGGCCGGCCTCGGGTTCAGGTTCCGCGCGGGTGCGGTGCGTGACCCCCGATGTGGAGGCTGTCGAGCAGCCTGGGGATCGAGAGCAGCCCGCAGACGCCGAGGACCGTGTAGACGACGTCGGTCAGCGTGCCGCCGCCAAACACGTCCGCAATCACGTTGGTGTCGAAGAGACCGACCATCCCCCAGTTCAGTGCCCCCAACACCATTAGCAGCAGGGCGACGGGCTCAAAACGTCTGATCATCTCCATCACTTCCTCCTCGGGAGATAATGCGGATAGTTACAAACTAGATTAACCCGCCCGGGTGGTCTCGTTACTCACACAGACGTTCGCGTGCGATCCAGTCGGACCCGGGTGGGGGCCTGCGCGTCTCGTGCCGGCCGCCGCACTCGAGCGGTCCCAGCTCGCTCTGCGCACCGTGGAGCCGAGCGGCAATGGTCGGCAAGAGCAGGGGAACGGGGTCGATCGGGGTGTCGTAGCGGCGCACCTCGAAATGGAGGTGCGGCCCGGTGGAGTACCCGGTGGAACCGACGTAGCCGAGCCGCGTCCCGCCCGTCACCTCCTCGCCGACCCAGCTCGTGATCGAAGAGAGGTGTGCGTACCAGGTGGTGAAGCCGAGCCGGTGCTGGATCACCACGAGGTTGCCATAGCCGCCGTGGTTGTAAGCGGCGTAGATGGTCGTGCCGCGCCCCGCCGCGCCGACGCGCGTCCCGCTGGGGACCGGGAAGTCCAGGCCCTGGTGTCGGCGGCCTCCGCCCCTGGGAGCACCGAACCCGTCGCCGATCGGGCCGGGGACCGGTCGCAGGAACCGGACCGGATCGCCCGGCGGTTCGCTTCCGTGGCGTAGGGAGCCGATCGTCACCGGCCCGGCGCGCCCGTCGACGGCGATGCCGGCGGCGCGCTGCGCGCGCTGCACCGCCCCCCTGGTCAGCGACCCGAAGAGCCCATCCGCCCTGCCGGGTCCGTGGCCGGCGCGCTGGAGCAGGAACTGCAGCGCCGCCACGTCCCAGCCCCGGTTGCCGAGCCGCATCACCCGGCTCCCGAGCGCCGGCCTTCCTCGCCACCCGAGCGCCCGCCGCGTCCGGGGCCCGGCGATGCCGTCCGCCGACAGGCCTCGCCGTCGCTGGAAGGCGACCACACCCCGCCGGGTGAGAGGGCCCTTGACCCCGTCCACGTAGCCGCTGTACAGGCGCAGCGACTTCAAGGCCGACTGCAGGGCGGCCACGTTCGCCGGGCGCGCGTCGACACGCGCAGGAGCGGCGATCGCGATGACGATCAGCGCCAATGCCCCGGCTCCATGGATCCGCCGCATTGCCCCATGTTGGAAAATGCGGCCCTCTTCTACAACCCCCCGCAAGGATGCGTGCATTTTCACGCTGCGGGGATGTTTCCGAACACGCCAGCCGGGCAACCCAACAAGAGCAGTCAATGACAGAGGCAACGCTCGCAATCGAAGCCGGCGGTCTGGTCAAGGCCTTCGGGGCGCTCCGCGCCGTCGACGGCGTCGATCTGGCCGTTCGCCGCGGTTCGGTCCACGGCGTCCTCGGGCCCAACGGGGCCGGCAAGACGACGACGATCCGGATGCTGGCCACGCTGCTGCGCCCCGACGCCGGATCGGCACGGGTGCTCGGGCACGACGTCGTCAGCGAAGCAGGCGAGGTGCGCGGCCTGGTCAGCCTCACCGGCCAGCTCGCCTCCGTGGACGAGGACCTCACCGGCTGGGAGAACCTGACGCTGATCGGTCGTCTACTGGGACTGAAGCGGGCTCGAGCCAAGAGCCGAGGGACCGAGCTGCTCCAGGCCTTCGGCCTGGAGGACGCCGCCACGCGCCTGGTCAAGAGCTACTCCGGCGGAATGCGACGCCGCCTCGACGTCGCGGCGAGCATCGTCGTCACTCCGGAGCTGATGTTCCTCGACGAGCCGACCACGGGACTGGACCCCCGCTCCCGCAATCTGGTCTGGGACATCATCCGCGCGCTCGTCGCCGAGGGGACCACGATCTTGCTCTGCACGCAGTACCTGGACGAGGCGGACCAGCTCGCCGACGGGATCGCCGTGATCGACCACGGCAAGGTGATCGCGGAGGGAACGCCCGGCCAGCTCAAGGCGTCGATCGGATTGGGCGCACTGAACGTGAGGCTGCTCGACCCCGAGCAGCGACCGGAGGCGGAGCGCCTGCTCACCCGCGAGCTCGGCTCGGTCCAGCTCGAGCCCGACCCCTCGGCGCTGACCAGCCCCTGCTCGGACACCGACCGAGCGGCCGAGGCAGTCGCACAGCTGGCTCGCGCCGGGGTGGGCATCGCCACCTTCTCGCTCGGCCAACCGACGCTGGACGAGGTCTTCCTGGCCCTGACCGGCCACGAGGCCGAGGAGCCCTTGGAGGAGAGCGCCTCCGTGGAGGAGGAGCAAGCCGCATGAGTACGGCCCCGACAACCTCGGATCGACCCACGCCCGCCCTCGATGAGGTGGCGCTGCGCCGTGCCCTCTCCTCCCCGCGTCCACAGAGGGCGAGCGCTGTCTCGGCAGCCCTCACCTTCGGCTGGCGCGGCATGCTCAAGGTCAAGCACGTCCCCGAGCAGCTGCTCGACGTAACGATCACGCCGGTGATGTTCGTGCTCATGTTCACCTACCTCTTCGGCGGCGCGATCGCCGGCTCGACCGGCGAATACCTCGACTACATACTCCCGGGCATCCTGGTGATGTCGGTGTTGTTCACCACCGTGTACTCGGGGGTTGCCCTGAACACGGACCTGACCAAAGGCGTCGTCGACCGGTTTCGCTCGCTGCCGATCTGGCGGCCGGCACCGCTCGTCGGTGCCCTGCTCGGAGACAGCGTGCGTTACCTGGTCGCCGGCACGGTGATCGTGGTGCTGGGCGTGATACTCGGCTTCCGGCCGGAGGCAGGCGTGGGCGGCGTGATGGCGGCAATGGCCCTGGTCATCGTCTTCGCCTTCGGGCTCTCGTGGGTCTTCACGACGATGGGCTTGCTGCTGCGCTCCCCCAACGCGGTCATGAACGCCGGCTTCATGAGCATCTTCCCGCTCACCTTCCTCAGCAACGTCTTCGTCGAACCCGAGACCCTGCCGAGCGCTCTGGAGGCATTCGTCAACGTCAACCCGATCTCGATCCTGGCGACCGCCTCGCGGGGGCTGATGGAGGGGAATGCCTCGGGTGCAGACATCGCGATCGTGCTGGCGACCGCCGCCGCGCTGACCGCCGTGTTCGCCCCGCTGACGACGCGCCTCTACCGCAGCGGGTAGTCGGTCGGGGCCCGACCACACTGGCCAGCCCCTCCTAGGCAGGCTGCTCCGGTGCCGGCGCGTAGCGGTGGTGTATCGCGAGCGCGTTGCCGTCGGGGTCGGAGAAGAAAGCCTGGTGGCAGACGCCGGAGTCGAGGGTCTCGCCCTCGAAGGCGATGCCGCGCGATTCGAGCTGCGCCCGCGCCTCGGCAACGTCGTCGACGCGGAACTCGATCGGGTGGTTGTTGGCACGGAACTCGAGGCCGAACGCGTCTGACTGCATGACGGCGATCGTCAGGTTGCCGGTCTCGAACTCCACTCCGGGCATGTCACCCCAGCGCTTGGACTCGGGCAGGCCAAGCACGTTGCCGTAGAACTCGACTGCGCCGTCGAAGTCCTTGGTCGCCACGGTGATGAAGTCGGTCCCGGTGATGAGGGATGTCTGCGTAGTCATGACTGGCTCCTTTTGAGATCGTCGTACTCGTCGTGGAGGCGCCACCAACCATAGGCCGAGACATAATGCCCGGCATGCGAGGGGAGGAGTGGACAGTCGACGAGCAGAAAGTCCGTCGCTATCTCGATCGTGCGGACGAGTTCCCGCACCGGGTCGAGGGAGACGGCGTTCTGCTCGATCATGTGCCGCGCGACGCCCATCGTGTCCTCGACCTCGGCACCGGCGACGGGCGTCTGCTCGCCTTCTGCAGGCGGACCGACCCGAGATGCTCGGCGTAGGCATCGACTTCTCTGAGCTGATGCTCGGGGCCGCGCGCGAGCGCTTTGCCGGCGAGGGGCGCATCGAGCTGGTCGAGCACGACCTCGCCGAACCGCTGCCGTCGCTGGGGCACTTCGACGCCGTCGTCTCCTCGTTTGCGATCCACCATCTCGAGCACGAGCGCAAGCGCTCGCTGTATGGCGAAGTCTTCGATCTGCTCGAACCCGGCGGGGTCTTCGCCAACTTCGAGCACGTGGCTTCGCCGACCCAGCGGCTGCACCTGGCGTTCTTTGCGGCGATCGACGAACCGATCGAGAACGAGGATCCTTCCGACCGCCTGCTCGACGTCGAGACGCAGCTCGGGTGGCTGCGCGAGCTCAGCTTCGACGACGTCGACTGCCACTGGAAGTGGCTCGAGATGGCGCTGCTCGTCGGCGTCAAGCCGACCTCGGAGGCTGGCGTCGCGTGAGCCGCCGCGGTGCAGCCATGCTCGCGGCTCTGGCCGCCCTGGCGCTGCTCTCCTCGCAGCCGTCCCCCGCGCAGGGGAAGACCACGATCGGGTTCTGGGCCGGCGAGGCCGTTCCCGGCACCAACTGGGACGAACCCGCCACCTACTGGAACCGGCGCGACACGAGCGCCTACACGCCGGGCCTCTGGAACGTCCTGCGCGAGAACCGGATCCCCCTCTACTTCAACCTCCGCTACCGCCGCGACTTCGGCCCCGTTCCGCCGGGCATGCCCCATCGCCGCGACGGGCTGGCGATCGTGCGCAAGGCCAACCGGCTCGGCGTGCCGGTCTGGGCCTGGATCCTCGTCCCCTACACCTCTGGCTACTGGTCGTGGGACGGGGCGGCGGCGGAGCACTTCGACGCCGTCAAGGCGCTTGCCAGCTGGGCGCGGGCGAAGCGCGTCCAGCTTCGCGGCGTCGTCCTCGACCCGGAGCCCCAGCTCAACACCCCCTTCGAGACCACGGTGGCGCTGATGGGGGGTGGCACCGGCGCTGAGCTTCCATCGCTCCTGCAGCGCACGATCGACCCGGCGGGCCAGTGTGCGGCCTGGCAGGAGTACGCCCGCCTCGCGCGCTGGACCAGGCGACACCGCATCCCCCTCGTCGCCGCGCCGGCGCCGTTGGCGCTCGACGACATCGCGGACGGCCGCCTCGCGCTCCAGGACGCGGCCGGGTTCATCGTGCCGAACGTACGCTGGCACAGGCTCTTCTTCCAGGCCTACCGCAGCGTCTTCTCCTACTACCTCGGGCACGATCCCGGGCCGGGCATCGTCTCGTCCTACCTCTACTCCTCCCGGCGCGAATTCGGCGACGTGGGACAGATCAGCCTCGGCAGCTCCGGCCGCGGCCCGTACAAGCGGCTCTCGCGCCTCGTCCACGACGTCCG
The DNA here is from genome assembly GCA_963753585.1 of uncultured Solirubrobacterales bacterium. Taxonomy (GTDB): domain Bacteria; phylum Actinomycetota; class Thermoleophilia; order Solirubrobacterales; family 70-9; genus VRUE01. Next base: position 1,098,481 of record CAVWCU010000001.1, read on the forward strand.
CCTGGCCGCGACGCTCGGTGCCGGCAACGTGCCGATCTACTCGCTGGAGAGGACACTGAGGGCGTACGGCGGCCCGCGTTCGGTGATCCGGCTCGCCGAGGCCGCGGATCGCCCCCTCACCGGATCCAGGCGGGCCAAGGCGTCGACGCCGACGCCCCAAGCCAAGGCGGTCCGGGCCGGGTTCCGGCGCGCGGACGCGGCGGCCCTGGCCGCCACCAACCTGGCCACGGACGCAAGCGGCGCCCCCCTCCTCTCCAACTCCTGGCCCTACGGCTGCGGCAGCTGGGTGCCCCTCGAATAGCATCCTCACATGGCGAGATCCGGGGATGAGCTGAAGGGGATCGGATCGAGCCTGCGGTTCGTCGAGACGACCGCCGACACCGGCGGCGATCGGCTTGTCGTCGAGATCGCCTATGCGGGAGGCGGAGGCCGCCCACCGGTCCACTTTCATCCGTCCCAGGACGAGCGCTTCGAGGTTCTGGAGGGTGAGATCCACGCGATCCTGGACGGAGTCGAGCATGTGCTTCGGCCGGGTGACACGCTGGAGGTGCCCGCCGGCACGCGTCACGAGATGTGGGCGACGGAGCCCTCGCGCCAGCGCTGGGAAACGCGTCCCGCCCTGAAGACCGAGTTGTTCTTCGAAACGCTATGGGGCCTGCAACGGGACGGACAGACCAATGAGAAGGGGGTGCCGCCCCTGCCGCAGATGGCGCTGACCCTGCGGCATTTCTCCGACGAGTTCCGCCTGGCCAAGCCTCCGGCGATCGTCCAGGCCGTCCTCTTCCCCCTGCTTGCCGTGGTGGGGCGGGCGCAGGGGCGACGGCCGACCTACGAGCCGTAGGGCACCGGCCTCACTCGCTGAGCTCTGCGACCTCGATCCGGCCGTCCTCGGCGGCCGACCGCAGGGCCGCATAGTCCGCTTCGTTGCGGTCGGCATAGGTCTCGGCGAAGGTCGCCATCGCCTTGTCGAAGGTGTCGCTCTTGCCCAGGTATGCGGAGATCGCGATGCGGTCGCCGCTGCGGGCGTGGGCGTGGGCGAGGGTCGTGCCGCAGATCTGGGCGTAGGCGGTGAGGGCGCGGGGGTCCATGCGCTCGACCTTCACCGAGCCCTTCATGTCCCAGAGCTGGCGCACGTAGAAGTCACGCTGCCGGCCGTCGAAGCCGGTGGCCTTGACCCAGCCGAGCATGATGTCGCTGGCGGCCTGGACCAGGCGCTGGCCCTGGACGACGCGCTCGCCCTGGTTCTCGAAGGCGCTCGGGGCAGCGTAGGGCTCGAGCACCGAGCGCTGGGCTTCCTTCATCTGGAGGAAGAGGGGGTCGCCGTCGTCGCGTCCCAGCATCAGCACGACCCAGGCGCGGGTGCCGACGCTGCCGACCCCGACCACCTTGAGCGCGGCGTCGACGAAGCGGTAGCTGTCGAGGAGCGCGCGGCGGTCCTCGGGGAGTGTGGCGCGATAGTTGGCGAGGGTCTCGAGCACCCGCGCTTCGACGTCCGCCCCGGTCTCGGCAACCAGCTCGTCGATCGGCACGATCAGGGGCGGTTCGCTGACGATGCGCAGCCTGCCCTCGACTTCGCGGGTGAGCTTGGAGAGGGCGCGCATCCTGTCCTTGGCCTGGGTCTTGGCCAGGTTGCGCCTGAAGGCCTCGCGCTCCTTCTCGCCGGCAGCGGCGCCCCAGCGCTCGGCGACCGCCGGCACGTCCATCTTCGTGTACCAGACTTCGAGGTTGCCGAGCTCGGCCAGTCGGCGCATCGCGTCGCGGTACTCGGCCATCCCCGCGGCGACGATCGCGGTCCGCTCGCCCCGCTTGAAGCCGCTTTCGCGACCGGCGACGGCGAAGCTGGCGGCGAGGCGCATCGCGTCCCACTCCCATGGGCCCGGCAGGGTCTCGTCGAAGTCGTTGACGTCGAAGACGAGCTCGCGGTCGGGCGAGGCGTAGGCGCCGAAGTTGGAGAGGTGGGCGTCGCCGCAGAGCTGCACCTCGAAGCCGCTGCGCGCCGTGCTCGCCAGGTCGGCGGCCATCACGGCGGCGGCGCCACGGTAGAAGGCGAACGGCGAGGCGAGCATCCGCGCGTAGCGAAGCGGCACGAGCTGACCGACCCGCGAGGTCGCCTGGGCCTCCAGAAGCTCGACCGGGTCGGGGCGGTCGCCGGCCGGGGCCCACTCGCCGTGACTCGACCGAGGGGCCTCGGTGCGGGCGGCCTTGCCGGTGGCGGCGCGCTCGGCGGGGGACTTCGGCCCCTGCAGCGGGTCGGTCATCAGGCGGGCGAAGGCTCGGGGTCGAGATGCGGCGGGTCGGGCCCGGCCTGCAGCTCGTCGAAGCGGCGATCCGGCAGGCGCCGCGTGGACCAGAAGGAGCAGACGGTGAGGAAGGCGGCGAAGAGGAAGGCGGTCTTCAGCGCCTTGATCTGGGCGTCCTCGTAATTTTCGACCAGGGCGTCGGTGGTCGCGGCGTCGAGCCCGGCGGCGGTCGCGCCGGCGCGGACCTCTTCGGAGGAGACGAAGCTCCCCCCCGCGCTCAGCCGCACCTCGAGCTGGTCGCCGACGTCGCCGGAGATCCTCGCGTCATCGGCGACATTCGAGGTGAAGGCGGCGATCAGGCCGGTGATCACGATCGCGCCGAGCAACGCCGTGCCCAGCGAGGAGCCGAGCTGCTGTGCGGTGCTCTGCAGACCGCCAGCCTCGCTGCGGTCGTCGTCGGACACCGCGGACTGGACGACGTTGCCGAGCTGGGAGACGATCAGGCCCATCCCGATGCCGAGCACGCCCATCCCGATCAGGAAGGAGGAGTTGTCGAGCTCGGGCTCGATCGTCCCGAGCAGCATCAGGGTCGCGACGAGGACGGTGAGCAGGCCGGTGCGGACCAGCGGTTTCGGCGCAAACCGCTTCGCCAGCGCCGAGCCGACGATCGAGGCGAAGAAGAGTCCGGCGGAGGCCGGCAGCATCCGCACTCCCGTTTCGAGCGCGTCGAGGCCCTGGACGACCTGGAGGAAGAGCGGGATCGTGAAGAAGACGCCCATCAGGATCAGGTTCTGGGCGAGGAACATCGCGACGCCGCCGCGCAGCTGGGAGATGCCCAGCAGCGGCAGGTGGACGAGGGGGTCCTGGCCAAGGCGTTCGCGGCGGCGCTCCCAGGCCACGAAGGCGGCGAGCACGAGCGCCCCGGCCCCGATCACAAAGGGGGTCAACGAGAAGCCGAAGGGCTCGACCGGCGAGCTGCGCGGGGCCAGCCAACCCCAGTTGCTCGCCTGCAGCACGCCGAAGACGACCAGGGCGAGGCCTGCGGCGGAGAGCACGCCGCCGACCCAATCGAGACTGGGCGCCGGGCCCTCGCGCTCGGGCTCGCGGATCATCCGCGTTCCGAGCAGGATGCCGATGGCGACGACCACCTCGCCGACGAAGACGACGCGCCAGCTGAGCTCCGTCGTCGCCCAGCCGCCGAGGATCGGGCCGACGGCGATGCCGGCCCCGGCGACGCCGCCCAGGACGCCGTAGGCGATCGCCCGGTCGGCGCCCTTGTAGTTGCCGGCGACCAGGGCGATCAGGGCGGGGATGACGAGTGCCGCGCCGATCCCCTCGAGGATCGACCAGCCGAACATCAGCGAGGGCACGCTCCAGGAGGCGGCCGTCAGCCCCGACCCGACGCCGTAGATGCAGAGCCCGATCGTGAAGGCGCGCCGCCGCCCCCAGATGTCGCCCAGCTTGCCGCCGGTCAGCATCAGGCCCGCCATCACCAGCGCGTAGAAGGCGATCACCGCCTGGATCGTGGTGACCGTGGTGTCGAAGTCTTCGACCAGCTGGGAGATCGCCACGTTCATCACCGCCTGGTCGAGCACCATCAGGAACTGCGCGGCCGCCAGGACGGCGAGGACTCCCCACTTCTTCATCGGTGGCAGCTTCGCATCTTTCACACCGAATCGAAGCCGGCTACCCGGTCGGTCAGCTCGCGCAGCGCGCGCAGAGGCCGCGCAGGACCACGTCGTGGTCGGTGACCTCGAAGTTGATCTCCTCGGACAGCTTCTCGATCGCGCGCTCGAGCGATGAATCCTCAAACGGGACCATGCGCCCGCACTGGCGGCAGATCGCGTGGTGGTGGTGCTCGCCGCCGGGCTCGACGCGCTCGTATCCGGCCGTCCCCCGCGTCACCTCCATCCGCTGCACCAGGCCGAGCTGCTCCAGCTGCTCCAGCGCCCGGTAGACGCTGGCGCGCCCCACCGCCGGCCGCCGTCGGCGCAGCTCGTCGTCGAGCTCGATCGCGGTGACGGCGCAGTCGTGGCGGGCCAGTGCCTCGACGACCGCGGTGCGGGCGCCGCCGCGCCGGTAGCCCGCCTGCCGGAGGGCGCGAAGAGCGTGCTCGGCCCAGGCGCTGTCGGTCTTCGCCGGCATCAGGCGATCGTAGCCTCAGCCCGTGGCGGTGCCGATCGGCGCGCCGCGAGCCACTGCCCCAGGGGCAAGGAGAGCAGATAGACGGCGACGATCGCCGCGGCCACCGAGGCCCCGCCGGCGGTGCCGGCGTAGTAGGAGAGGTACAGCCCGCCGACCGCCGCGAGGACGGCGATGGCCGTGGCGATCAGCATCGTCGGCAGCATCCGGTCGGCGAGCCGGCGCGCGGCGGCGGCCGGCCCGACGAAGACGGCGACGACGAGCAGGTTGCCGAGGCCCTGCACGGCGACCACGGTCGCGGCAGCCAGCAGGACCAGCAGTGCCGCGTCGGCGAGGGCCGGGGAAACGCCGAGCGCCCGCGCCGCGCCGCGGTCGAAGCCGGCCACCAGCAGCCTGCCGTGCAGGAGCCTGAGGGAGAGGAGCACGAGCGCCACCAGAGCCAGGGCCGCGGCCAGGTCGGCATCGGTGACCCCGAACGGATCGCCGAAGAGCAGCGCCTCGACCCCAGGCGGGGACTGTGGCGAGAGGGCGAGCAGCACGCCGAGTCCGAACATCGTCGTCACCACCACCGCGACGGCCGCTTCCCGGCTCACCCCCGCCACCCTGGCGCCGAGCGCGATCGCCAGCGCCGCCACGACGACCGCCGGGGTGGCGCCGAGCAGCAGCGGGACGCCGGCGATGGCGGCAAGGACGAGCCCGGGGAAGAGCGAGTGGGCGAGGGACTCGGCGGCGTAGGAGAGGCCGTAGAAGACGACCCAGCAGCCGAGCGCGCCGCCGGCGACGCCGATCAGAACCACCTCCGCGAGGGCGCGCTGCATGAACGGTTCTTGCAGGGGCTCGAGCATCTCAGTGGTGGTGATGGTGCGGAGGCAGGATCGCCCTCCCCCCGCCGCCAGGGAGCTCGACGATCGCCCCGCCGTAGGTCGCTTCCAGAACGCCGACGTCGGCGAGTACCTCGTCGGGGGGCCCGCAGGCGATCTGGCGCCCGGCGATACAGAGGACGAGGTCGCAGGCGCGGGCCTGCTCGAGGTCGTGGGTGGCGATCACGACCCCCCTGCCCTCACTCGTCAACTCGCCGATCAGCGCTTCCAGCCGCTCGCCGCTGGGACGGTCGAGGCCCGAGAACGGCTCGTCGAGCAGCAGCACGCCGGCATCCTGCACGAGGGCGCGGGCGATCAGGACCCGCTGGCGCTGGCCGCCGGAGAGGCGGCCGAAGGTCTCCCCGGCAAGCGATGCCAAGCCGACCCGCTCCAGCGCGCGCTCTGCCGCCTCGCGCTGGCGCCGTCCGGGCCGGCGCCACCAGGGCAGGGCCGCGAGCGTCCCCATCGTCGCCACGTCGAGGGCGGAGACGGGATAGTCGAGGCGGGAGCGCTCGGTCTGCGGCACCGTGCCGCAGACCGCGGAGACGCTCAGCGTGCCGCCGAAGACCCGCAGTTCGCCGAGCACCGCGCGCAGCAGCGTCGTCTTGCCGCCGCCGTTGGAGCCGAGCAGGGCGAGCCTCTGGCCGGGGCGCAGCGAGAAGGTGACGCCGGAGATCGCCGGCGTGCCGTCGTATCCGGCCGCCAGGCCGGAGGCCTCGATCAGGAGCCGATCTCGCACCTGCGCCTCCCTCCGGTGAAGCCGCGGACCATCGAGTCCGCGTTGGCCGCCTCCATCTGCACGTAGCCGGCGCCGTCGGAGCCAGCCGGGCCGAGCGTGTCTCCGTAGAGCGTGTACTCGGCCGTGGCGCCGGTCTGAGCCGCGATCGCCTCCGCGACCTTCGGGCTGAGCGAGCTCTCGGGGAAGACCGCCTCGACGCCTTCGCGCTCGATCAGGTCCGCCAGGGCGCTGAGGTCCTTGGCCGAGGGCTGAGCCTGGGTCGCCTGCGAGGGGATGACCGCGCCGACCACGTCGATGCCGTAGCGGCGGGCGAAGTAGCCGAAGGCGTCGTGATCGGTGACCAGCTTGCGGCGGGCGGCGGGGACCGACTCCATGCAACCGGCGATGCCGGCGTCGAGCGCCCTCAGCCTGGCGAGGTAGGCCGCGCCCCGGCGCTCGAATACGCGCCTGTGGGCCGGGTCGGCGGCCACCAGGCTGCGCTCGATCTCGCGCACCGCGGCCTCGGCGTTGCGCGGGTCGTGCCACCAGTGGGGGTCGTAGGTGGATGCCTCCTCCCCGCTCCGCTCGCCGGGCAGCCGCTCGGGCACCGCGGCCCCCAGATCGACGACCCGGGCGTCGCTGCCGCTGTCGGAGACCACCTCGCCGATCCACTCGTCGAGCTCGTCGCCGCTGGTGAAGACGAGCTCGGCCTCCGCGGTCGCGACCACGTCACTGGGACGCGGCTCGTACTCGTGAGGGTCGGTGTTCGGCTGGAGGATCTGGTCGACCGCGACCGCGCCGCCGCCGACCTGGCGGACGAAGTCGCCGACCTGGGTGGTCGTCGCGACGACGTCGAGCCGTCCGTCCTCGCCACCGGAGCCGCCGGAACATCCGGCGAGGAGCAGCGCGGAGGCGAGAAGGGCGGCTGTCACGAGGGCCGGCCTGCGCGGTGCGCGCGGCAGTGCCCTCGCCGCGGCGGCAAGGACGAAGACCGCGCCGGCGACGACGGCGATCGTCGCCCCCGGCGGGGCGTCGGTCTTGACCGAGAGCCAGAGCCCGATCGCCCCCTCGACGGCGACGAGCGCGATGCTGGCGAGCTGCCAGGGCAGCATCCGCCGGGCGAAGAGGCGCACGGTGAGGGCGGGCACGACGAAGAGCGCCGCGACCAGCAGCGCCCCGATCGTCGAGAGCGCGGCGACGATCGCGAAGGCGATCAGGCCGAGGAGCACCAGCTCGAGACCGCGGGCCCCGGTCCCCAGCGCCGTGGCCGAGCCGGGGTCGAAGCCCCTCGCCAGCCAGCGATGACCGAGCAGCAGCGTGGCGAGCACGGTGGCGCCGGCCGCGGCGGCGGCGAGGGCGATGTCTCCGCTGTCGATCAGGAGCAGGCTGCCGAAGAGCAGGGTCTCGACGTTGGCGCCGGAGCCGAAGACGTCGCTGGCGAGGATCGTGCCGGCGGCCAGGCAGCCGACGAGGACGATCGCGACCGCCGCGTCGCGTCCCTCCTCCTCGCGACGGGACAGCAGCGCCGCGCCGGCGCTGAAGAGGAGCGCGGCGCCGAAGGCCCCCAGCGGAGCCGCGAAGCCGAGCCCGTCGGCGAGCACCAGCCCCGGGAAGGCCGCCGTCCCGACCGAGTGGGAGAAGAAGGCGAGCCCGCGCAGGACGATCCAGGTGCCGAGCAGGCCGGCCGGTACGGCGAGGATCGCCACCTCGAGCAGGCCACGCTGGACGAAGGGCAGCTGGAACGGCTCGAGCACGGCCCGCGGATTAAATCAAAATGAGATCCATTTTTATTTTCCCCGGGCATCCCTCCTATACGGTGCGGTCGTGCGCGGGAGCCGGAGATGAGAGCGCTCGTCCAGCGGGTCAGCCAGGCAGCCGTGAACGTCGAGGGCGAGCGGATGGCGCAGATCGGCCCTGGGATGCTGATCCTGCTCGGGGTGAAGCGCGGCGACGCCGAGAACGACGCCGACCGCCTGGCGGACAAGGTGCGAAAGCTGCGGATCTTCGACGACGCCGAGGGGCGGATGAACGAGCCTTTGGGCGAGCGCGAGGTGCTCTGCGTCAGCCAGTTCACCCTCTACGGTGACGCCCGCAAGGGCAACCGCCCCAGCTACGTGGAGGCGGCTCCCGGCGCCGAGGCCGAGCCCCTCTACGACCGCTTCTGCGAGCGTCTCGGCGCCGCCAAGGGCGTCTTCGGAGCTTGCATGGGCGTGGCCCTGGTCAACGACGGCCCGGTCACCCTGCTGTTGGAGTCGTGATCCGAGAGGCGACGGAGCGGGACGCGGAGGCGGTGGTCGCGCTCTGGACCGAGGCCTACTTCACCGAAGGCGAGGGCGGCCGAGACACTCCCTACGCCCGCTCCGACTTCGACGCCACCGCGGCGGCCGCGGCGCACCTCCTCGTCGCCGAGCGCGACGGCGAGGTCGTCGGTGTCGTCGCCCTACTCGCCCCCGAGGAGCCGAGCCGCGCGATCGCCCGCGAAGGAGAGGCGGAACTGGCCCGGCTCGTCGTCGCCGCGAGCTCCCGGCGGGAGGGGATCGGTCGCGCGCTGGCCGAACGCTGCACGGCGCTGGCGCGGGCGGAGGGCTGGCCGGCGATCGCGCTCTGGAGCCGCCTCTATCAGACCGTCGGCCACCGACTTTACGAATCGCTCGGCTACGAGCGGGCGCCCGAGTGCGACAGCGTCGACGAGACCGGTTTCGGCCGTCTCGTCTTCCGTCTCTCACTTGAGCGACAGTCGCCCTTTCAGCGCTGACTTCGCCTTTTTGGGTGCTATATCCCCCATAAAGACGAAGTCAGCGTTGGGAGAATGGCGGCCGTGGAGAACCTCACGGCCCGACTCGAGGGATCGATCGTCACGCTCGAGCCCCTGCGGGAGGAGCATGCCGAGGAGCTCTGGGAGGCGGCGCAGCCGCCGGAGATCTGGGCCTGGCTGGCGAACCTGAATGAGCGTGACCGCTTCGACCTCTGGATGCGGTTGACGCTGGAGGCGGCGGAGGCCGGCAGCGAGGGCCCGTTCACGACCCGCGATGCCCGCACCGGCAAGGCGATCGGCAGCAGCCGCTACCTCAACGTCCGCCCCGGCGACCGCGTCGTCGAGATCGGCTGGACCTGGCTGCACCCGAGCGCCTGGCGCAGCGGCGCCAACATCGAGGCCAAGCTGCTGATGATGCGCCACGCCTTCGAGACCCTCGGCTGCGTACGGGTCGAGTTCAAGACCGACGCCCGCAACGAGCGCTCCCGCGCCGCCCTCACCGCCCTGCCCGCCCAGTTCGAGGGCATCCTCCGCAACCACATGATCGTCCCCGACGTGGGCCAACGCGACTCCGCCTACTACAGCGTGATCGACTCCGAGTGGCCCGAGGTCCGCGCCAACCTGGAGCGTCGGCTCGCGCGGGCCGCGCTCTAGCTGCCCAGCGCCCGGTCGATGAACGGGCCGAGCAGGTCGCCGGCCTGGGTGGCGGTCTTCTCGGGCGAGTCGCTGGGCGCGGTGATGTAGCTGATCGCGAGGCGGACCAGCGACTCGGCGAGGAGCTTCACGTCGGCGTCCGGTGCCTGGGGCCAGCCCTCTTCGATCGTCTCGGTGAGGCGAGCCGTCGCCCAGTGGACCACCGGCATGCCCTGGGTGGTGACGAAGGGGAGCATGCCGCCGGTGCCGTCGTCGCTGAGCAGGATGCGGACGAGCGGGTCCTCGCCGGCGGCGTGGAGAAAGGTCGCGAGCGCCGCGCCGATGGCGGCGCGGGGGTCGTCGAGGTGCTGGCGCACGGCGGCGTCAACACCGTCGAGAAAGCGTTCGCCCTCGTGGATGACGAAGGCCTGGCCGAACTCGTCGCGGCTGCCGAACTCCTTGTAGAGGGTCTGGCGGCTGACGCCGGCGGCGCCGGCGATGTCGGACATCGTGATCTCCGACCAGGCGCGGCTCTGCAGCTCGTCGCGCGCCGCCCCGAAAAGCGTCTCCCGCAGCAGCTCCTTGGCGGCCTGCGGATAGGGCGTGCGAGCGGTGGCCACCACCGGAATCGTGCCAGCAGCCGCGGTCACTGAGCGGCGCCCTCCCCGGCGGGCTCGAAGTCGACCTTGTCCCGCACCCCGCAGTCGGGGCAGGCCCAGTCGTCGGGCACCTCGCTCCACGGCGTCCCCATCGAGAATCCCTCGCGCGGGTGGCCTTGCTCCTCGTCGTAGACGTACCCGCAGCCCGGGCAGCGCCAGCGGCTCACCGTATGACCCCGCGCTTCGCTCGCGGCGCGAAGAACCAGATATGCACGCTTGCTCGCTCCGCGCTCACTTCGCCACCTTGTAGCGTCGTCGAGCTCCAGGCTGGATGTTGGCGCGGGTGACGTCGCCGCCGTAGTGCTCCAGCAGCCGCGGGTCCATCACCCGGCGCCACAACGGGGGAAACCAGGCCAGCACGATCATCCCCGCGTAGCCGGTGGGAAGCTGCGGCGCCTCGTCGACGTGGCGCAGGGCCTGGTAGCGCCGGGTCGGGTTGGCGTGGTGGTCGCTGTGTCGCTGCAGGTGGTAGAGCAGGACGTTGGAGGCGACGTTGTTGCTGTTCCAGCTGTGCTCCGGGAGGCAGCGCTCGTAGCGGCCGTCCTCCTTCTTTTGCCGCAGCAGGCCGTAGTGCTCGAGGTAGTTGACGACCTCCAGCAAGATGAAGCCGAGAGCCTGGATCAGCAGGTAGGGCAGGACGACGAGCCCGAAGACGGCTACCAGCGCGCCGAAGAGGACGACCGTCATCGCCCAGGCGCCGAGGATGTCGTTGCGCAGCGTCCAGTGCGACTTGCCGAGGCGGTCGAGGCGCTTGCATTCGATCTCCCAGGCGGAGCGCAGGCTGCCGAGGACAGTACGCGGCAGAAAAGCCCAGAAGCTCTCCCCCAGGCGCGAGCTGGCGGGGTCCTCGGGGGTGGCGACGCGGACGTGGTGGCCGCGGTTGTGCTCGATGAAGAAGTGGCCGTAGCCGGTCTGCGCCAGCGCCACCCGGCTCAGCCAGCGCTCCGTCCCGTCGCGCTTGTGACCGAGCTCATGGGCGGTGTTGATCGCGATCCCGCCGACGACGCCCATCGTCAGCGCCAGTCCGAGGCTCTCCAGGGTCGAGAGATCGCCGCTGGACCAGAGCCAGCAGGCGAAGACGAGGCCGGCGTACTGGACCGGGATGAAGAGATAGGTGCACCAGCGGTAGTAGCGGTCCTGCTCGAGCCACTTGAGCACGCTGTCGGGGGGGTTGGTTGCGTCCATGCCGATGACGATGTCGAGAATCGGGAAGGCGACAAAGACGAGCAGCGGCCCGAAGAACCAGAAGAAGTCGAATCCGGTCACTTCGACGCTGGCCCAGGCGATGAAGGGGGCGAAGGGGATGACCAGCCCGAGCAGCCAGGCGTAGCGCTTGGCGTCGCGCCAGGTAGCGGGGTTGAGCTCGATCGCCGGCCCGTGGTCGTGGTGGCTATGGGTTGCTGCCTCCATCGCTCCTCCTTGTCAAAGCGCCAGATAACGTCTTGCTGATTGACAAGATAGCGGTCTTTGTAAATTAGCGCAACACGGACCCGCCTATTGTCGAGGACGGCGCGATCCACGTCCCGCTACCATCCCGCCCGTGTATACGCTGCTCAGCCTCCTCCAGGTGGTCATCTCCGTGGTGCTGATCTTCCTGATCCTGCTGCACTCGGGCAAAGACACCGGCCTTTCCGGCGCCTTCGGCATCGGCGGCGGGGGCAGCTCCTTCGGCGGCGGCTCGATGGTCGAGCGCAACCTCGACCGGGCGACGGTCTTCTTCGCGATCCTCTTCGTCGTCAACACCCTGGTGCTGCTGAAGATCTAGACCGGCTCGGTCGGCTGCTTCGCCGGCTGCTTCGGGGCTCCGTTGCTGCTCGTCCCGTTGCCGCGATCGAGGATCTCGACCGCCTCCTTGCGCAGCTCGGCGTCGAGCAGGGCGAAGTCCTCGTCGGAGAGCTTGCCGGCGGCATGGTCGAGCTCGGCGTCGCGGATCTCGCGGTACTTGGCTTCCTTCAGCGCCTCCAGCTCGGTGTCGGCGACGAGCCGGCGGCGGGGGCGGCGGGCGGGCCAGATCCCGATCAGCGCGCCGGAGAGGGCGATCAGCCCACCGATCCACATCCAGGTGACCAGCGGGTCGACGATCACCCGGAAGGTCGCGACGGAGCCCTCGGAGAGGTAGCTGCGGGCGATCCGCTCGGCGGTCGCCGCCTGCAGCCGCTCGATCTGGGCGAGTGCGACCGGGCGCAGCTGCGGGTCGGCGGCCGCGGCCCGCATCAGCTGGGCGACGGCGCGGCACTGGGGCGGCGTGCCCGGCCCGCCGCCGACGCAGGCGCGGAAGCCGCGATCGGCGGCGCGCACCCGGCGCTGGACCGCGGCGATGTCCGGCGCCATCGACGTCCAGAAGTCGCTGCCGAGGCCGGCCTTCAGCCCGACCTCGCTGGTCGCCTCGCCCTCGAAGAAGCTGGCGATCGTCCCACCCTCCTGGCCGGTCGGCCGGTAGAAACGGCGACTCGGGCGCAGGACGAAGGAGCGATCGCCCTGCTGTACGGCGAGGAGGGCGCCGAAGCTGAACTTCTGATCGTCGACGGCGACCGTCGGCCGCTCGTAGGTGACCGTGCGGCCGTCGACCTCGGCGCTCTCCCCCGGCGCCAGCCGCAGGTCGCGGTTGGTCTGGAAGCTCGAGGAGGCGGCGATCCCGATCAGCAGCACGGCGATGCCGATGTGGACGATGTAGCCGCCGTAGCGCCGGCGGTTGCGTGGAGACGATCCCGACCAGGGCCGCCGGCAGCGAGCCGCCGCGCAGCGAGCGCCGCGCCGCCGCGCCGCGCCAGAACTCCTGCGCCGAGGCCGACCAAGGCGAAGGTCGGCGAAGACGAAGAGCGCGAGGGCCCAGAGGCTCCGAGGCGGCTCCGGCGAAGGCGACGAGCCCGACTCCGACCGCAGCGGCGACCAGTGACGGGGACGAAGAAGACCCGCTTCGCCGTCGCCCAGCTGACCCGGCGCCAGGCGAGCAGCGGGCCGATCCCGGTGAAGAGGACGAGCAAGATCGCCAGCGGCGTCGTGTAGCGGTCGAACCAGGGCGCCGCCAGCGAGGACTTCTCGCCGGTGAAGAGCTCGGAGATCAGCGGGAAGAAGGTGCCCCAGAAGATCGTCGCGCAGAGCGCCACCAGGAGCAGGTTGTTGACGATGAAGACGGCCTCGCGCGAGGCGAGCGAGTCGATCCGCTTCGGCGAGCGCAGGTCGTCGAGGCGGGAGACGATCAGCGCCGTCGAGCCGATCAGCACCACCGCGATCAGGCCGAGGATGTAGGGGCCGACGGTGCTGTCGCCGAAGGCGTGGATCGACTGCAGCACGCCGGAGCGGACGAGGAAGGTGCCGAGCAGCGCCAGCGAGAAGGTGGCGACGATCAGGCAGGCGTTCCAGACCTTCAGCATCCCCCGCTTCTCCTGGACCATGATCGAGTGCAGGAAGGCGGTGCCGATCAGCCACGGCATCAGCGCCGCGTTCTCGACCGGGTCCCAGGCCCAGTAGCCGCCCCAGCCGAGCTCGGTGTAGGACCAGCGGGCGCCAAGCAGCAGGCCGAAGCCGAGCAGCGCCCAGGCGATCAGGGCGAAGCGGCGGGTGGCGCGGATCCAGGAGGCGTCGATGCGACGAGCGACGAGCGCGCCGATCGCGAAGGCGAAGGGAATCGTGAAGGCGACGTACCCCGAGTAGAGCATCGGCGGGTGGATCATCATGCTCGGGTGCTGGAGCAGCGGGTTGAGGCCGACGCCGTCGGCGGGCGCCGGGCTGAGGCCGGCGAAGGGGTTGACGCCGCCGGCGAAGAGCATCAGCCCGGTGAAGAAGGTCCCCACCCCCGCCATCACCGCGGTCGCGTAGGGGACGATCTCGCGCAGCTTGCCGCGGGTCGCGTAGAGGGCAAGCGAGGAGGCGATCGAGAGCACCCAGGCCCAGAGCAGCAGCGAGCCCTCCTGACTCGACCACATCGCCGCCAGCTTGTAGAAGGTCGGCGTCTCGATCGAGGAGTGCTGCTGGACGATGCTGAGCGAGAAGTCGTCGTTGGCGAAGGCGAGCTCGATCAGGACGACGCAGACCGTGAGCAGGCCGCAGCGCCGCGTAGACGGCCCGGCGCGCGGTCAGGACCCAGCGCTCCTCGCCGTTGCGGCCGGCAAGCGCGAAGGCGGCGGCGAGGGCCATCGCGAGGAAGGCCAGCGCCAGCAGCGGCGCTGCCGAGGCTAGCTGTCATTCGAGGTGGTGAACTTCGACGGGCACTTTGTCACCAGCGTGTCTGGCTGGCCGACGAAGACGCCGTTCGCCACTTCACCCGTGAGGATGATCTCGCGCCCGCCTCGGAACGGGTCGGGGACGGTGCCGCTGTAGGTGACCGGGATGCTCTCGCCCTCCCCGTCGCGATCGGCGACCCGGAAGCGCAGGCCCTCGTCCCCGCGCTGGACCGAGCCCTTGACGACCCTGCCGGTCATGTCGTAGGTGGTCCCCGGAGCGGCATTGAGCAGTTCCGATGGCTCCCTGGCGGCCGTCGCGGCGCTGAAAGACGTGTAGACGAGCGCCCCCGCCAGCAGGACAGCGACGCTGAGGGCAACCACGAGCCGGATCTTCCGCTTGCGCTGGGGGTTCAAGGGACTCGGGATTATCGCAAGGTCGGGTTCGGGGGAGCGAATGTCGGAGCTGAGAGAATCGACGCATGAGCGACGACCCAGTGCTGCTCATCACCGGAGCTTCAAGCGGTATCGGCGCTGCGACCGCGCGGGCCGCGGCCGGGAACTACCGGCTTGTGCTTGCCGCCCGGCGGTTGGAGCCGATGGAGGAGCTGGTTGCGGAGCTCGGCGGTGAGGAGCGGGCGCTGGCGGTGCGCTGCGACGTCACCGAGTGGGACGAGGTGCAGGCGACGGTCGCGGCGGCGATCGAGCGTTTCGGGCGCATCGACGCCGTCTTCGCCAACGCCGGCTTCGGCGCCACGCGCGGCTTCCTCGAGGAGTCGGTCGAGCACTGGCGTTCGATGGTCCTCACCAACGTCTACGGCGTCGCGCTGACGATCCGGGCCACCCTCCCCCATCTGCTCGAGCGCGGCGACGGCCACTTCCTCGTCACCAGCTCGGTCGCCGGGCGCCGGGCGCTGCCCGGCTCCCTCTACTCGGCGACCAAGTGGGCGGCGACCGCGATCGGGGAGGCGCTGCGCGCCGAGCTGCGCCAGATGCACGAGAACCGCGACATCCGCGTCACCCTGATCGAGCCGGGAATGACCGACACCCCGTTCTTCGACAACCGCCCCGGCGAGTGGGCGCTGCGCGACGAGGACATCGCGAAGGCGGTGATCTTCGCCCTCGAGCAGCGCCCCGGGGTCGACGTCAACGAGATCCTGATCCGGCCGACGAGCCAGCCGACCTGAGCGCCGCCACCGCGACGGGGCCTAACGGCCGCCGCCGCGTTTGCCCCCTTTTCCCTTTCGCCCCTTCTTCTTGCAGGGCGCCCGCAGCTTCGGCCGCTGGTTGGCCTTCTTGCCGTTCTGCCCGGTGAACCTGGCGATGACCTTGTGCTTCTTCTTGGCGCAGAGGTTGGTCGTGTTGACCAGCAGGCCTCGTTTCTTGCCGCCGCGCACGATGAGCATGAACTTGGAGACCGGCACGTCGGGGACGACGTCGTAGGTGGTGCGCAGCCGGCCTTTGGCGCTGTCGATGCGCCCGACGAGCTCGATGTCCACCTGACCGTGCAGTGCCGCGACCAGGTCCGGCAGTTCGTTGTCGGAGGAGCGCAGGTACACGGGGCCTTTGAGCGGCCCGTCGAGCAGCGGCGTCTCCGCGGTCGCGAACCCGTAGATCGAGTTCTTCGGGCAGTCGTGAGCGGCGAACTGCGGCCGCGTGCAGATGTTTTCGAGGCTCGACTGTTCGAGGATGACCGCTTTGGGAAGGGTCACCGCGGCACGGCCGATGTTGGCGTCTCCCTCGTTGGCAACGAGGATGGCACGCAGCTTCGGGCTCTTGCCTCGGCGAGTGCCGCCGAAGACGCGCATGAACAGTTTCGGTTTGAAACCGAGTCGCTCGCAGCCGCTGAGCTGGAAGGGCGCCGATACGGGCAGCGAGCTGAAGCTCGCCGGGTCGAGCGGGTTGCCGCCGCCGCCGCGAAGGGTGCCGCCAACCGCCAGCGGCGAGCAGTTCGTGCCGTTGAGCGAGAATTTCGGCCGGTTCAGCGTCACCGCGACCGAGCGGATGTCGAGCAGGGCGCCGCCGAAGACGTGGGGGATCGGGTCGGAGACGGCGTGCACCTGGGCGGTCCTCGGATCGAGGAACAGTGCCACCCTCACCACGACCGTGCCGAGATCGAACGGCCCGGCCGTGGCGGGGGTGATCACTGCCAGGGAAAGAGGGGCCCCGTTGTAGGGACCTGCGAGGAAAGCCTTGCCTGCGATGGGAAGGGGGTTGGGTCCGGTGCCGGCGGTCACCGAGGCGCTGCCGACCAGGCTCGAGGCGGGGCAGCTCTGACTGGCCGCCTCCCCCAGGCCGCTGTTGGCCGCCGCGGCGGCAAGCGTGGCCTCCGGGCAGTAGCGGACACCGGCCAGCTTGGCGGTCAGACCGGGCGGCAGGTCGACGTTGACGCCCTTCAGCTCCTGGTTGCCATCGGAGCGGGCGACATCGACCGAGAAATGCCTGTAGGCGCCGGCTTTGGGCTCTGCCGTGCGGGCGCCGAAGCTGGGCCCGAACGGACGCTCGGCCAGCGTTTTCGCGCACGCCCCGCCGGCGGGCTGGTCGGTGAGCTCGAATTCGTCGTCGGCGGTGGCGGGCGGGTCGTCAGAGGGGCCCCCTTCCTGACCGGGCGGGACGGAGCCGACCGCCGTCGTCCACGGGGTCATCTCGGTCACCGTCGTGTGGGGGCCGCAGGTGGGAGGGCTGGTCAGCGGCGCCTTCGGCCCCCCGTCGAAGGTGAGGCTGAAGGTGTCGAAGGGCACCTGCGGATTCTCGGCGAAGGTAGTGGTCAGCTGCCCGGTCTGCGGATCCGCGCTGACGTTGCCGATCAGGCGCGCGACGACCCCGTAGCGGTCGGACTTCGCTTCGACGAAGATCCGGTACGCGTCGCCCGACGCGGGGTCGCGGCTGAGCTGCTGGCCGACGTAGACGTCTCCGGTCAACGGCCCCTCCGGCAGCGGTGAGGTCGCGACGGAGACCGAGCCGATCCTCGACGCGGCCGGGCAGGAGTTCGCCGTGTTCCGCGTGCCCTTGCCGAACTGCGCGTCGGTGCATGCCTGCAGGCCATTGGCAGCCGAGGGGTTGAGGCCCATCCCGGCCGGCAGCGTCACCTTCGCGGTCCGCAGGTGCGAGGTTTCCTGGTCGGTGCCCCCGCTTTCGGTCTGGTGGGGGAGGGTCACCTCGACGGTCGCCCCAGATGGCGAATCGGTCACCGCGGTGTTGGGGTCGGTCTCGATCGAGGGGACGAAGGGAACGGTGTCGCATTCTTTCGGCGAGGTCCCCGGCGGAATCTTGGACTCGAAGGGCGGGTTGGCGTCCGCAGGGAACTCGTATTCGGGATCTTCCTCTTCGGTGAGCCCGCTGGCGAGCAGCCAGGTCGAGTAGACGTGCTCGAAGGGCGAGACCGCCGGCCCCAGGCAGGTGCTCGGCGTGCTGATGAAGGTCCCGTCGCCCGAGCGACCGTCGAAGACGAGTCGGTTTTTGAGCACGACGCCGCCTTTGACGAGCGGCAGCGACTCGAAGGGCGTTGGGGGAACGTCGATCGTGAAGCCCTCATGGTAGTCGCCGTCCCAGGCGACGTCGGCGCGCAGGAAGATGTCGTTGCCGAGCAGGTGAAGGCCGAACCGCGCCGGTTCCCCTTCCGGCGGCACGATGTTGTAGACGGTCGGTTGTTCGGGCACCTGAATCGGGATGCCGAGGACCGACGCGGTTACGACGCTGTAGCCGACGTCCGAGCCGAGCGGGCACGTCGCCGGGTTGGCTTCGAAGGTCGCCAGCGGGCACTGCGGCGTGGCGCCGGGGTTGACGCTGAGTCCGACCGGGAGGTCGACGCGGACGGTCTTCAGTTCGTCGACCGGCGTTTCTCCCGGCGGTTCGTGTTTGACGATGAACTGCGTGAAGCCCACCGGGGGGTGACCTGCTGCCTGTTCGAAGAACTGCGCCGGCGTGTCGACGCTGCATGTCGGGGTGTCCACCGTGCACGTCCCCGCCTGCCAACCGCTGTCCGCTTGGGGGTTATCCGGGTCGGAGGGAGCGATGATGTCGTCGGTGCTGGCGATCGCGGAGGGGGCGCTGAGCGCCAGCGCCGCTCCCGCAATCGCGATAAGCCTAAAAACCCCTGCACCTGCGCCCATCTGAGTCTCCCTTCGCGAAGCCATTGGCATGATCTTACCCGATTTTGTTGATCTATACCACTATTTTTTGGTATACATACCTAGAAGTTGGTAAAGATCAACCCGACGAAATGGAGGACCCCATGAACTGGCAGCTTCTGGCACGTGCGAATACCCACCCGCTGCGAATCTCAATCCTCGAGATCCTGGCCATGGACGGGGGGCGAACCCTCTCCCCAATCGAACTCAGCTACGAGTTGCGGATGCCGCTCAGCAACGTCAACTACCACGTGACCCAGCTGTTCGAGTCGGGGCTGATCGAGCTGGCCGGCGAACGCAAGGTCCGCGGCGCCACCGAGCACTTCTACCGCGAGGCGGCTCGCATCGAGCTGCCCCAACCCCTCGCCCAGGCGTCCTAGCGAAGGCGCCGGGATGAGCTACGCCTGTCGGGCCGCTGGCATCTAGGGCGGCCCGGCGCGGGAAGCGGACGACGGGGATCGAACCCGCGACCTCGAGCTTGGGAAGCTCGCGCTCTACCAACTGAGCTACGTCCGCGCCGAGCGGATTCTACGGCGGCAGCGAGGTTGCCGAGTGCGAGGGCTAACTAGTCTTCGCCGCCGTGAGCGCGCGCTCGTTCCTTGCCTTCCTTGCCGTGCTGGCCGTGATCGGCCTGCTCGGCTTCGGCTTGCTCAGCAAGGGGAACGCGAAGATCGCGGTCGGCGAGCCGGTGCCCGACCGGGAGCTGCCGGCGCTGCCGGGTCCGGGCAAGGGCTCGATCGCCGAGCACCGCGGCCACTGGGTGCTGGTCAACCTCTGGGCCTCCTGGTGCATCCCCTGCCGCGAGGAGGCGCCGGCGCTGGAGCGCTTCCAGCGGCGCTACCGCGACCGCGACATGACCGTGGTCGGCATCAACGTGCAGGACAACAGCGACGACGCGCTCGCCTTCCTGCGCAGCTACCCGACCACCTATCCCCAGCTGCGCTCGGTCGGCGACGAGCGCAGCGACGCCTTCGGCTCGACCGGGGTGCCGGAGAACTTCCTCGTCGACCCCCGGGGTCGCCTGGCGCTGATCTGGCGCGGGCCCGGTCGACGACCGGTTCCTGCGCGAACGCGTCGAGCCCCTGATCGAAGGCCGGCAGTGAGGCGCCTGGCGCTCCTCGCCGCGGCCGTGATCTCGCTGGCGGCGCCGGTCGCCGCCCCGGCTGCCGCGCCGATCCCGCAGACGACGCGTCAGCGACGTCGAAGACGAGGTGATGTGCCCGATCTGCGGCACCCTGCTCGAGCTCTCCGACTCGCCGCAGGCCCGCCGCGAGAAGGTCTACGTCGCCAGGCTGGTCGCCGAAGGCAGGACCAAGGCCGAGATCAAGGACGCGCTGGTCGGCCAGTACGGACCGGCCGTCCTGGCGCTTCCGGAGGCGACGGGGTTCGACCTCTCCGCCTATCTCGTCCCGATCGTCGCGCTCCTCGTCGCGGTCTGCGCGCTGGCCTTCGGCGTCGCCCGCTGGCGGCGCGACGGTGACCGCTCGCCACCGCCCGGAGCCGCAACGCGCTCCACAGGGCGAGGAGGCCGAGCGGCTCGAGGCCGACCTGCGCGCGCTACGACCTCTAGCGACTCAAGCGACGATGACGCGACCGGTGACGGGCGCCGGCATGCGCTTGGGGACCTCGGTCCGCCCACCGCAGGCGAGCGTCGCGTCGGCGTGTTCAGCCAGCGCCAGCAACGTCTCGGCGTCCTTCCCCAGAGGGGGACCGACGATCGACGAGCAGGTCGTAGGCGCGGCGCAGCTTCTGAATCGCCTGGTCGCAGCGGTCTGAGTCGAGCAGGGCCACCGGCGCCGGCTCGGGTGTCCCGCGCCACGATGCAGACCAGGGGCTCGGAAGCCCCGCCGGAGGCCGGGCCGGCCAGCGTCAGCGGCTGCAGGAGCTGGGTCGCTCCGGCCTCGCCCAGCAGGTACTCGTGCAGGCCGGGGGTCGTGTCGAGGCCGAGCGTGAGGGCGAGCGCGGGGGTGGCCAGGTCGCACTCGAGCAGGGCGACGCGCCGGCCCTGCGCGACAGCGGCCGCCGCAAGCCCAAGCGCGACGGCCGACCTGGCCGGGCCCGTGGTCAGGACGGCCGACCCAGTCAGCTCCCGTGCCAGTCCCGAGAACGCCTGCAGCTCGGCCCGATCAAGTGCCGCCGGGCGCGAGGAAGCATCCTGCCGCACGGGGATCTCCGCCAGCAGCGGGGGCTTGGACCCGCGGCGGAGCATCACATCCGCTCCGGGGCGGAGATGCCGAGCAGGCCGAGCGAGCCGGCGATCGTGCGCTTGGCCAGCAGGGAGAGCGCCAGGCGCGAGCGCTCGACGCCCTCGCCCTCGGCGCCGACCACCTGGCAGTCGCGGTAGAAGCCGTGGAAGTCGGCGGCGACCGCGGTCGAGTAGGCGCAGATGCGGTGCGGCGCCCGGCGGGCGGCGGCCTCTCGTACCTCGCCGGGGAACTCGAGCAGGCGCTTGACCAGCTCGCGCTCGGTGGGCTCCAGCGCGCCGCCGGGGGTCTCGATGCCGGCGCCCGATACGACCTGCTCGGGCTCGAGCTCGGCCTTGCGCAGGATGCTGGCGATCCGCGCGTGGGCGTACTGGACGTAGTAGACGGGGTTGTCGTTGGACTGGCGCCGGGCCAGCTCGAGGTCGAGGTCGACGGTGGTGTCGTGGCTGCGCCAGAGCATGAACCAGCGCGTCGCGTCGGCGCCGATGTCGTCGAGCAGCTCGTCGAGCGAGACGAAGTCGCCGCTGCGCTTCGACATCTGCGCCCGCTCGCCGCTTTCGACGATGTGGACGAGGCGCATGATCAGCGCCTCGAAGCGGTCCGTGTCGGCGCCGAGGCCGGCGATCGCAGCGCGCAGGCGGGCGACGTAGCCGTGGTGGTCGGCGCCGAACACGTCGATCAGCCGGTCGAAGCCACGCTCGAGCTTGTCCCAGTGGTAGGCGACGTCGGCGGCCAGGTAGGTCGGTTCGCCGTTGGCGCGGATCAGCACCCGGTCCTTGTCGTCGCCGAAGCTCGTCGTGCGCAGCCAGAGCGCCCCTTCGCTGCGGTAGGTGTGGCCTTCCCGCTCCAGCTGAGCGAGGGCGGCGTCGACCTCGCCGCGGCTGTAGAGGTCGCGCTCGGAGAACCAGTTGTCGAAGCGGACGCCGAAGCGGTCGAGGGTGGCCCGCACCCTCTCGAGCACCAGCTCGACGCCGCGCCGGCCGACCGCTTCGAGGTCGCCGGGATCGATCCCCTCCTCGGCGATCTGCTCTCCCAGGTCGCCGACGTAGGCGCCTTCGTAGCCGTCCTCGGGGGGCTCCTCGCCGCGCATGCGGGCGGCGATCGAGGCGGCGAAGCGGTCGATCTGGCCACCCGCGTCGTTGACGTAGAACTCGCGCTCGACCTCGTGCCCGACCGCCTCGAGCAGGCGGACGAGCGAGTCGCCGTAGGCGGCGTGGCGACCGCCGCCGACGTGCAGCGGACCGGTCGGGTTGGCGGAGACGAACTCGACCAGGACGCGCTCGGGCGTGGCGGTCGGCTCCGGGCCGAGCCCTCGCTCGCCGGCGGCGGCGAGACTGGCCATCGCGCGCCGGTACCACGCGTCGGCGAGGAAGAGGTTGACGAACCCCGGCCCGGCGACCTCGATCCGCTCGACCGCTCCCTCGTCGAGCTGCTCACCGAGCTCGGCGGCGAGCCTGGCCGCGACGTCGCGCGGGTTTTCGCCCATCGGCGCAGCGAGCAGCATCGCCGCGTTGGAGCTGTAGTCGCCCAGCTCGGGCTTGGGCGGTCGCTCCAGCGTCGGCTCGGGACCGGTCGGCTCGCCTTCGCGCAGGGCGCGGGCGGCGCGGTCCACTGCCGAGCGCAGCTCGGCGATCGGGTCACTGGTTGCCGTCATCGCGCTCATCGTATGTAGGGGCGGGCACCGATGTTCCTCGGCGAGGGACCGCTGCGAGGACACTGAGTACGCTGGCCGGCGTGCGCGTTGCCGTGATCACCGACATCCACGCCAACCTGCCGGCGCTCGAAGCGGTTCTCGAGGCGGCCGAGGCGGCGGGGGTCGAGGAGGTCTGGTGCCTCGGCGACGTGGTCGGGTACGGGGTCGAGCCCGACGCATGCGCCGACCTGGTGCGCGAGCGCTGCGGGGTCTGCCTGGTCGGCAATCACGACCTGGCCGTCCTCGGCGCGCTCGACATCTCCTCCTTCTCCGAGGCGGCAGCCGTGGCGGTCGAGTGGACGCGCGACAACGTCCACGAGCGCACGCTGGAGTTCCTGCGCACACTGGAGCCAAGCGGCGAGCGAGAGGGAATCGGGCTCTTCCACGCCTCTCCCCGCGACCCGGTCTGGGAGTACGTGCTCTCTCGCGAGCAGGCCGACGCCGGCATGGACTCCCACCGGCTGCGGATCGGGTTGATCGGCCACTCTCACGTCGCCCTCTTCTTCAACCGGCCGGAGGGCGGGGACTTCGGAGGGACCAGAGGCGGGCAGGCCGGCGACGGCGCCCTGCTCGACCTCAGCCGCGGCGGCTGGCTGGTCAACCCCGGCAGCGTCGGCCAGCCCCGCGACGGCGATCCGCGCGCCGCCTGGCTGGAGCTCGACACCGAAGCGGAGACCGCCTGCTTTCACCGGGTCCCATACGAAATCGCGACGGCGGCCGACCCGATCGCGGCCGCCGGCCTCCCCCAGCGCCTGGCCGATCGCCTCCACATCGGGCAGTGAGCCTCCATTTGCAGGGAAAACCTGCACGACAGAGTGTTCTCTAGACTCGCAACGATGCGTCAGCTGGCCGCCCTCTCGCTTGCCCTTGCCCTCGGCGTCGCAACCGCCGTCGGTCTCGCATCCTGCGGGGGAGGAGAGGACGCCGAGCTGCTGCCCGGCGCCACGGCGGCGGAGATCAGCGAAAACCTCGACACCGTCAAGCAGCTGGTAAGCGAAGGCGAATGCATCGGGGCGGCCGATGCCGCCGAAGAGGTGAGCGCACAGGTGGAAGCGCTGGGCGGGGTCGATCCGGAGCTGAAGCAGGCGCTCGAACGGGGCGCGGCCAGGCTGAGCGAAGTCGTCGCGACCTGCGAAGAAGCCACGACCGAAGAATTCGAGCCCTCCACCGAAGACACCGAAGAAGCGGCGTCGAAGGTCCCGCCTGGCCAGGAAAAGAAGGAAGAAAAGGAACGGGAAAAGGAAGAAAAGGAAGAGGAAAAGGACCTGCCGCCCGACACTCCGACCACGCCGGGCGAAACGACGCCGGACGAACCGCCGAGCGCCCCACCCCCGAGCGAAGACGGCGGCACCGGCGCGCCGGGCGGCGTCAGCCCGGCCGAACCGGCCCCCGAAGGCGAATGACTGAGAGCGGCACCCTCTCGGGGCGCTACGAGATCGGCGACCGGCTCGGCTCGGGCGGGATGTCGAGCGTCCACATGGCCACCGACCTGACGCTCGAGCGCACGGTCGCGGTCAAGATCCTCGCCGAGCACCTCTCCGACGACGAGCGCTTCGTCGCCCGCTTCCGCCGCGAGGCGCTCGCGGTCGCCAAGCTGATCCACCCCAACATCGTCCAGGTCTACGACACGGGCATCGACCAGGGGCGCCACTACATCGTCATGGAGTACGTGGAGGGCCGATCGGGCGCCCAGATCCTCCAGAAGCACGGCCCGCTCGGCGCCGAGGCGACCGCCGAGGTCGGCGCGCAGGCCTGCGCCGGGCTCGACTACGCGCACCGGCGCGGGATCATCCACCGCGACGTCAAGCCGGGGAACCTGATGGTCGTCGGCGGCCCTGTCGGCGGCGGCGAGATGACGGTGAAGCTGACCGACTTCGGCATCGCCCGGGCGGTGGAACAGACGCGGATCACCCAGGTCGGCTCGGTGGTCGGGACCGCCGCCTACCTCTCGCCCGAGCAGGTCCGCGGCGAGGAGGCGACGCCGGCGACCGACGTCTACGCGCTCGGCGTCGTCCTCTACCAGTTCCTCACCGGGCGGCTGCCGTACGAGGGGTCGACCCTGGCCGAGCTGGCCGTGCGCCAGCAGAACGAGAAGCCCCTCCCGCCCAGCACCTACAACGACGAGGTCTCCGAGACGCTGGGGGCGGCGGTGCTGCGCGCCCTGGAGGGCGACCCGGCGCGTCGCTACGCCAGCGCTAGCGAGCTGGCCGGCGGCCTGCAGCTGGGCCTCCAGGGCGAGGACGTGACCCTGCCCCTGGGCGAAGGCTCCACGCCCACCCGGGTCCTCGGCGGGGAGACCGCGACCCGCCACCTCGACCGCACCGCCCAGACCGAGTACCGCCCTGCCCCCTCACCGACACGCCGTCCGACCCCTCGCTCCGTACAACCCCCACCGCCGGCAGTGCCCCAAGCCCCAGCCCAACAAAAGCGAGGAGCGTTTTCCCGCTTCGCCAGGTTCGCAATGGCGCTTGTGGCTCTGGTCCTCATAGCCGCCGCGGTGGCAGCAGCCGTGATCTACGCCACCGACAAAGCCGCAGGCGTGAAGGTCAGGGAGGTCACCGGCAACACGGTCGAAAAGGTCGTCGAAGAATTCGAGGGCCTGATCGAAAAGAACACTGAATAGGCGGTTGTGGCGCGGCGGGTCCTGTCACGGATTTGGTGCCACCACCCCTGCGGTAGCTAAAGCTTCCTCGGGGTGGTCCCCCAAATCCGCGCCACCCGCCGCGAGAGACCACTCGGGATGAGCGGTCAAGGTCCAGGCCAGGGCGGTGCACCCCCAAGGACTGCTGTGGCGTAATCACTGAACGCCCCCTCCTCGATTGCGGCACGGGCGTGCTTCATCAGCTCCTGCAAGTACGTGAGGTTGTGCAGACAGAGGAGGCGGACCGCGGTCATCTCCTCGGCTCGGGAGAGGTAGCTGAGGTAGTCGCGGTCGTGGTTCTGGCAGGCGGGACAGGGGCAGCCGTCGACGATCGGGTTGCGATCGCCCTCGTGGCCGGCCCTGCGCAGGCGGAGGCGGAAGCGGTTGTCGGGGTTCGGCACCAGGGCAACGCCGTGGCGGGCGAGGCGGGTGGGGACGGCGCAGTCGAAGACGTCGAGCCCCAGGGCGATGCCGGCGAGGAGGTCGTCGACCTCGCCGATGCCGAGCAGGTGCTTGGGCGCCTCCGTGGGCAACAGCGGCGCGGTCATCGCCAGGACCTCGCGCATCTCGGCCTTGTCGCGGCCGAGGGTGCCGCCGATCGCCAGGCCGTCGACGCCGGCTGCCGAGACGTACTCGGCCGATTCGCGCCGCAGGTCCTCGTGGACGCCGCCCTGGACGATGCCGAACACGGCCTGGCGCTCAGACCCTTCGCGCTCGTGCCACTCGAGGCAGCGGTCGAGCCAGCGGTGCGTGCGCTCGGTCGAGCGGGCCGTGTACTCGCGGTCGGCGTGGAAGGGCGTGCACTCGTCGAAGACGAGGGCGATGTCGGAGCCCAGCGCCGCCTGCACCCGCATCGAGACCTCGGGCGAGATGAACAGCTCCCTCCCGTTCCGGTAGGAGCGGAACCGCACCCCCTCCTCCTCGATCGAGACAACCGAACCGTGGCCCCCCTCCGGCTTCCCGCTCCCCTTCACCTCGTCGGCCACCCCGCCATGGGCCAGAGAGAACACCTGAAACCCACCCGAGTCCGTGATCAGCGCTCGCTCCCACCCCATGAACCCATGCAGCCCTCCCGCCTTCGCAATCCGCTCCGGCCCCGGTGAAACGAACAGGTGATACGTATTCCCCAGCACCATCTCGTAGCCAAGGTCGGCGACCTCGCGAGCCTCCAGACCGCGCACCGTCCCCTTGGTGGCCAGCGGAATGAATGCCGGCGTCTGAACCGGGCCGTGGGCCGTGTGGAGGACGCCGGTCCGAGCGGCGCCATCCCGTGCCGTGATCTCGAACCTCAACCTGTCCGGCTCTATCCGCATAGCGTCGACTGGTCGATTGACCACCCTATGGGTGGGTCAATCGACCAGGGACCGGCCGGTCATGGCCGGGGGTTGGGGAAGACCGAGGAGCTCGAGGGCCGTCGGCGCCACGTCGGCGAGGATGCCGTGCTCCCTCAGGGTCAACCCCTCCGCCGTCACGATCAGCGGCACCGGATTCAAAGAGTGCGCGGTGTTGGGCGAGCCGTCGGGCTCGAGCATGTGGTCGCAGTTCCCGTGGTCCGCGGTGACGATGCAAGCGCCACCCTTGGCGGTCACCGCCTCGACTACGTCTCCGAGGCAGCCGTCGACCTCCTCAACGGCCTTCACCGCCGCCGGGATTACCCCCGTGTGCCCGACCATGTCGGGGTTGGCGAAGTTGATGATGCCGAAGCGGTAGTCGCCATCGCGCCAGTGGCCGACGAACGTGGTGGCGGCGGCGCGGGCGCTCATCTCCGGCTTGTGGTCGTAGGTGGGCACGTCGCGGGGCGACTCGACCAGGTGGCGCTCCTCTCCCTCCCACTCCTTCTCACGGCCGCCGTTGAAGAAATAGGTGACGTGTGCGTACTTCTCGGTCTCTGCCACGTGCAGCTGCCGTCCCCCCGCCTCGGAGATCGTCTCCGCCAGCGTCGTCTTCGGCCTCGCCTCGGGAAAGGCGACCGGGTAGGGCCAGCCCTTGCGGTACTCGGTCATCGTGCTCAGGTCGAGCACCGGGCCGCCGGCGCGGGAGAACTCATCGAAGCCGGGTTCGGACAGGGCACGGGTCATCTGCCGCGCCCGGTCGGGGCGGAAGTTGACGAAGATCGCGACGTCGCCGGGGGCGGCGCCGTCGTACTCGCCGATCACCGTCGGCTTGACGAACTCGTCGGTTTCGCCGCGCTCGTAGGAAGCCTCGACCGCCTCCTCGGCACCCGCTGCGCGAAGCCCGTGCGCGTGGACGATCGCGTCATAGGCGAGCTTCGTCCGCTCCCAGCGGGTGTCGCGGTCCATCGCGTAGTAGCGGCCGCTGACCGTGGCGACGCGACCGGCGTGGCGCAGCCAGCGCTCCAGCTCGTGCACGTAGCCGCGACCGCCATGCGGCAGGGTGTCACGGCCGTCGGTGAAGGCATGGAAGACGACGTCGGGGACGCCCTCCTGCGAGGCAAGCTCGATCGTCGCCTCGATGTGCTCCCAGCCGGAGTGCACGCCGCCGTCGGAGACGAGGCCGAGCAGGTGCAGGCGCCCGCGTGGGCTGCGGCGCGCGCGGTCGCAGGCAGCGAGCAGCGCCTCGTCCTCGAAGAAGCTGCCGTCGGCGATCGCGTCGTCGATCCGTGCCAGGTCCTGCTTGACGATCGCCCCCGCGCCGAGGTTGAGGTGGCCGACCTCGGAGTTCCCCATCTGGCCGTCCGGGAGGCCGACGTCGCGCCCCTGCGCCGAGAGCTGCGTGTGGGGGAAGCCCTCCCAGAGACGGTCGAAGACCGGCGTCTGGGCGAGAGATATCGCGTTTCCCGGGCCGGGCTCGGCCAGCCCCCAGCCGTCGAGGATGACCAGCGCCAGCGAGGGGACGGGCAGCGTCAACCGGCCGCCTTGACGATCGCGGCGAAGTCGCCTGCGTCGAGGCTGGCGCCGCCGACGAGGGCGCCGTCGATGTCGGGCTGTCCCATCAGCTCCGTCGCGTTGCCCGGCTTGACCGAGCCGCCGTAGAGGATGCGGACGGCATCCGCGGCAGCACCTAGCTCGCGCAGCAGGTCGCGAATGTAGGCGCAGACCTCCTGGGCCTGCTCGGGGGTCGCCGTGCGGCCGGTGCCGATCGCCCAGATCGGCTCGTAGGCGATCACCACGCCGCCGAGCTTGCCGCCCTCGACCCCGGCAAGGTCGGCCTGCAGCTGGCGCTCCAGCACCGCCTCGGTCTGGCCGCCGTCACGCGCCTCCTCGGTCTCGCCGACGCAGAGGATCGGCTCCAGCCCGGCGGCGAGAGCGGCGGGAACCTTGCGCGCCAGCGCCTCGTCGGTCTCGCCGAAGAGCTGGCGGCGCTCAGAGTGGCCGAGGACCACGGCCTCGACGTCGAGCTCAACCAGCATCGATGCCGATATCTCGCCGGTGAAGGCACCCGCGGCCTCCTCGTGCATGTTCTGGGCGGCGACCTTCACCGCCGTGCCGTAGCGGCGCTCAACCACCGCGCTCAGAGCCGTGAACGGCGGGCAGATCACCACGTCGCTCTGGGTCGCCGCGATCTGCGGCAGCAGCGCGTCGACGAACTCACCCGCCTCGGCGACAGTCTTTTGCATCTTCCAGTTGGCGGCGACGTACGGGGTCCTCAGACATCCTGCAACGCCTCCACGCCCGGCAGCTTCTTTCCCTCCAGCAGCTCCAAAGACGCTCCTCCTCCGGTCGATAGCCAGTCCACTTTGTCAGCGAGCCCGAACTGCTGCAGCGCGGCGACGGAATCGCCGCCACCGACAACGGTCGTCCCCGGCGCGACGGCGACGGCCTCGGCGACCGCTCGAGTGCCGGCCGCGAACGGGGCCAGCTCGAAGGCGCCCATCGGCCCGTTCCAGAGCACGGTGCCGGCGGCGCCGATCGACTCGGCGTAGGCGGCCGCGCTGCGCGGCCCGACGTCGAGCCCCATCCAGCCGTCGGGCACCTCGACGCCGTCACTCTCGCGCACCTGGGTGCCGGCATCGAAGCTCTCGCCCAAGACGAGATCGACGGGAAGCCGCAACTCACAGCTGGAGTCGGTCGCCCGCTCCAGCGCCTCGGCCGCCAGCCCCACTCCCTCCTCCTCGACCAGCGAGTTGCCGGTGGCGATGCCCTGGGCGCGAAAGAAGCTGAAGCACATCGCACCGCCGATCAGGATCTCGTCGGCGACCTCGAGGAAGCGATCGATGACGCCGACCTTGTCGCTGACCTTGGCGCCACCGAGCACGACGAGAAGCGGCCGCTGCGGCGACTCGACCACCCGGGTCAGCTCCGCCACCTCACGCTCCAGCAACAGCCCCGCGTAACCGTGCAGGTTCTCGGCCACCCCCGCCGTGCTGGCGTGGGCGCGGTGGGCGGCGCCGAAGGCGTCGTTGACGTACATCTCGGCGAGCCTCGCCAGCGACCCGGCGAGCGAAGGGGCGTTCTCCGTCTCGCCGGGCTCGAAGCGAACGTTCTCCAGCAGCAGCACGCCCCCGGGCCCGAGGCCCCGGGCCATCGTCTCGACGTCCTCGCCGACCACGGCCGGGGCCTGGCGGACCGGCGCGCCGAGCAGCTCTGCCAGGTGCTCTCCCACGGGTCGCATCGAGAGCTCGGCGACGACCTTTCCCTTGGGCCGGCCGAGGTGGGAGACGAGGACCACCGAAGCGCCCCTGTCCCGCAACAGCTCGATCGTCGGCAGCGCCGCCCGGATCCTCGTGTCGTCGGACACCCGGCCGCCGTCCAGCGGGACGTTGAAGTCGACCCGGACGAGGACGCGCTTGCCGGCGACCTCAGCGTCGCGGACGCTTGCCTTGGAGAAGCTCACCGCGCCCCCGGCGCTCAGAGAACCTTGCCGGCCAGCTCGACGCAGCGGTTGGAGTAGCCCCACTCGTTGTCATACCAGGAGACTGCCTTGACCATGCGCCCGTCGCCGATCGTCATCGTCTGGCCGGCGTCGAAGATCGAGGAGTGCGGGTCGCCGACGATGTCGGTGGAGACAATCGGGTCCTCGGTGTAGGAGAGGATGCCCTTCATCGGCCCCTCGGCGGCCGCCTTGACCGCCGCGTTGACCTGGTCGACCTCGACCGGGTTGGGGGTCGAGAAGACGAGGTCGACGACCGAGCCGGTCGCCACCGGCGCCCGCATCGCGAAGCCGTTCAGCTTGCCGTTCAGCTCCGGCAGCACGAGACCGACGGCCTTCGCCGCGCCGGTCGTCGTCGGGATTAGGTTGAGCGCCGCGGCCCGTGCCCGGCGCAGGTCGGAGTGCGGCATGTCCTGCAAGCGCTGGTCGGCCGTGTAGGCGTGGATCGTCGTCATCAGACCCTGCTCGATCCCGAACTCGTCGTTCAGCACCTTGGCGATAGGTGCCAGACAGTTGGTCGTGCAGGAGGCGTTGGAGATGATGTCGTGCTTCTCACGGTCGTAGTCGCTGTCGAAGTTGACGCCGAGGGCGACGGTCACGTCGGGCTCCTTGGCCGGTGCCGAGATGATCACCTTCTTGGCGCCCGCCGTGAGGTGCTTGGCGGCGGCGTCGCGGCCGGTGAAGAAGCCGGTCGACTCGATCACCACGTCGACCCCCAGGTCGCCCCAGGGCAGCGCCGCCGGGTCGCGCTCGGAGAGGACCTTGATCGCCGTCCCGTCGACCGAGATCTCATCCCCGGAAACCGCGACCTCGCCCGGGAAGCGGCCGAGGATCGAGTCGTACTTGAGCAGGTGGGCGAGCGTCGCCGGGTCGGTGAGGTCGTTGACGGCGACGAACTCGAGGTCGGCCCCGGCCGCGTGTGCCGCCCTGAAGACGTTGCGCCCGATCCGTCCGAAACCGTTGATGCCGACCTTCACAGCCATTCAGTCAACCCTCCTGGGAGTTGGGGGTCCTAGTCAGACCCGATCGTGATCTCTATCTCGTACCCGTCGGGGTCCTTGAGGAACGCCGAGTAGGAGCCGGAGCCGTAGGAGCGGCGCTCGCCCGGGTCCGAAACGCTGACGCCGCCCGCGTTCATGCCGCCTTCCCAGGCCGCCTTGACGGCGACGATGCCGAGGCCGGAGAAGCTGAGCAGGCCGAAGCCCGCCTGCGGCTCATGGTGGGCCGAGATGAAGAAGACAGGCTTGGCGATGCCCCAGCCGATCGTTTCGTCCTCCTCGAAGTGACGCCGCCAGCCAAGGGGCGCGAGCAGCGAGTCGTAGAACGACGCGCTCCGCTCGAGGTCGGATACCTCCAGTAGAACGTGATGCAGCATTCGGCCTTGGAGGCTATACGGGCAGCCGGATTGGGTGCCGCGTCAACCAACGTCGCCCCGTTCTGGCGGCTGCAAGCCGTCGCCTGGCG
The DNA here is from genome assembly GCA_963753585.1 of uncultured Solirubrobacterales bacterium. Lineage (GTDB taxonomy): Bacteria > Actinomycetota > Thermoleophilia > Solirubrobacterales > 70-9 > VRUE01. The sequence goes on from CAVWCU010000001.1 coordinate 1,129,610, forward strand.
TTGTCCTCGGTCGGCGAAGTAGCGCTGCTACTCCGCCTCCCTGCGTCCTAGCCAGGCTCGCCTTTCGCACGCCAGACACGTGCCGACGTTGGCGGACGCGGCACTAGCCGCCGCGCGGGGTCCAGCGGAAATAGCGGATCGAGAGCAGGAGCCCGGCGACGCCCCAGGCGGCGAGCATGGCGATGTTGGCCCAGTCCAGGCCGGCGGCACCGCCGGGGACGTAGGCGTCGAAGAAAGCCTGGAAGAAGTCGCGGACGGGGAAATGATTGGCGAAGTCGGTCACGCCCTGTGGCAGCTCGTCTTCGGGGATGAAGACGCCGGAGAGGAAATAGAGCGGGAGGAGCAGCGCGTTGACGATCGGCGCGGCGGCGTCCTGAGAGGGGATCGCCGCGGTGAGCGCTATCCCGAGGCAGCAGAAGGCTGCGGCGCCGACGACGAGGACGAGGACGATCTCCGGCAGCCGATCCCAGGGAATTGCGACGCCGTAGAGGACACGCCCCAACCCCGCGACCAAGAACAGCATGATCAGGGCAAGGACGATCGAGTTGCCGACCCGGCCCGCGACGAACACCCAAGCCGGCATCGGCGTGCCGCGCCCCCGCTTGAGGCGACCGTCCTCGCGCGCGATGACCAGCGTCATCGCGAGGTTCTGCATCGTCGCCGAGATCACCGCGAGCGTGATGATCGCCGGCACGTAGTAGGCGGTGGTGTCTATCCCGCCCCGCACGTCGATCGTCTGATCGCCGAACACCGTGGCGAAGATCAGCAGCAGGATCACCGGGAAGCCGACCGTGAAGAAAACGGCCGCCGGATTGCGCCAGAAGGCCTTCTGGTCGTAGCGGAGCTGGTGGGCGACGAGCGCCAGGCCGGTCATCGGCTGGCCTCCTCACCCTCGGAGGTCAAGGAGAGATAGACGTCCTCGAGGCTCGGGCGCGTCACTTCCAGGCTCTCCAGGTCGAGGCCCTCTGCGACCGCGCGCCCGGTCAGCTCGTGCAGGTCGGCGACCGGCGTCTTCGTCTCGACCGAGACCGCCTCGCCGCCGAGGCGGTAGCTGATCGTCGTCGGCAGGCTCTCGCGGTCCCCGAGGTCCGCGGGGGCGCCACTGGCGACGATCTTGCCGGCGGCGATGATCGCCACCCGGTCGGCGAGTCGCTGCGCCTCGTCCATGTAGTGGGTGGTGAGGAAGACGGTCTTGCCGAGATCGCGCAGACCCTCGATCACGTCCCAGGCCTGGCGGCGCGCCGAGGGGTCGAAGCCGGTCGTCGGCTCGTCGAGGAAGAGCAGCTCGGGGTCGCCGACCAGGGCCATGCCGACGTCGAGGCGGCGCTGCTGGCCGCCGGAGAGGCCGCCGGTGCGGGCGTCCGCCTTGTCGCCGAGGCCGACCAGCTCGATCGTCTCCCCGACCGGCCGCGGCGCGCTGTAATAGCCCGCGTAGAGCCCGAGCGACTCGCGCACGGTCAGGTAGGGATCGAGGCGGCAGTCCTGCAGGACGATCCCGATTCGCTCGCGCCAGGCGCGCCCGGCCTGCTCGGGGTCCTCCCCCAGCACGGCGACCTCTCCCCCGCTGCGCTCCCGGTACCCCTCGAGGATCTCCACCGTCGTCGTCTTGCCGGCCCCGTTGGGGCCAAGGAAGGCAAAGACCTCACCGGCCTGGACGTCGAGGTCGATGCCGCGCACGGCCTCGAAGTCGCCATAGCTCTTGCGCAGGCCGCGGATGGAGATGACGGGATCGGGCAAAGCCGGGGCGATTCTATGGACGCTTCCCTGACGGGGTCCAGACGTTGCCAGTCAAGGACGCAGGGAGCGAAGCGTGCTCTGCACGTGAGCGACCGAGGACGCCGCATGGCGACGCCTGGACCCCGTCAGGCGTCGCGGTGCTTCAGGTGGACAACTACGTCGTCGCGCCCTTCCAGCTCGCGGCGGATCCGATCGGCGACCGTGATCGAACGGTGGCGGCCGCCGGTGCAGCCGATCGCGATCGTCAGGTGGCTCTTGCCCTCGGTGACGTAGGCGGGGACCAGGAACTCCAGCAGCGGCAGCAGGCGGCCGTAGAACTCCCCCGCCTGCGTGCCCGCCTCGACGTAGTCGCGCACCCTGCGGTCGAGGCCGGTCAGCGGGCGCAGGTCGTCGACGTAGTGCGGGTTGGGCAGGAAACGGACGTCGAGGGTGAGGTCGGCGTCGTGGGGCGGCCCGTTCTTGAAGCCGAAGGTGAGCAGGGTCAGCGCCATCTTGCTGCTCTCGTGGCGGCCGAGCATCTCCTCGGCGATGCGGCGGCGCAGGGTCCCGCCGCTGAGGTTGCTGGTGTCCATCACCAAGTCGGCGCGCTCGCGCAGCGGCGCCAGCATCTCGCGCTCGGCCCGGATGCCGTCGACGATGTGGCCTTCGGGCGCCAGCGGATGCCGGCGGCGCGTCTCCTTGTAGCGATCGACCAGCGTCTCCTCATCCGCCTCGAGGAAGAGCACGGTCGGCCTCAGTCCGTCGGCCTGGAGGTCGTCCAACACCTGCAGCAGGTCGTCGAAGTAGTCGCCGCCGCGCACGTCGGAGACGACGGCGGCTCGCTCCACTCCGCTGCCGTCGTGGCGAAAGAGCTCCCCGAGGCTGCCGATCATCCGCGGCGGCAGGTTGTCGACGCAGAAGTAGCCGCCGTCCTCGAAGGCGGCGATCGCCTCCGACTTGCCCGCCCCGGAATGGCCGGTGATGACGACGAGGTTGACCTCACGTCCTCCGGCCTCCTGGCTGCCTCCGACCGCTTCCTTTGCCTTGGAAGGACTCCTTGCCATCAACCCGTCCTGTTCAGTTGCTCATGGATCTCACGGGCTACCTTGCCAGGCACGCCGGGCACCATTTCGAGCTCCTCGCGGGTGGCTGCGACGAACCGCTCTGGAGAGCCGAAATGCTGAAGCAGCGCCCGCTTGCGCACCGGGCCCACCCCCTTCAGCTCATCGAGCACCGAGCCGGTCATCGCCCGGTCGCGGCGGCCGCGATGGTGGTCGATCGCGAAGCGGTGGGCCTCGTCGCGGACCCGCTGCAGCAGCTTCGAGGCCTCCGAGGAGGCCGGCAGGTCGATCGGCGCCGCGCGGCCGGGCACGTAGACCTCCTCGAGGCGCTTGGCGAGCCCGATCACGGTGACGCCGCGCTCGACGAACGGACGCAGCACCCGCATCCCGGCCGAGAGCTGGCCCTTGCCACCGTCGATCACGACCAGCGAGGGCAGCGAGCCGAAGCTGTCGTCGCGCCTGGCGTCGTGCGGCGAGATGTCCACCTGCTCGAGATAGCGGTTCATCCGCCTGCGCGAGCACCTCTTCCATCGAGGCGAAGTCGTCGGGGCCGGAGCGGTCACCGTCGCCCTCGCCCTCGCCCCGCACCCGGAACCGCCTGTAGTCGGCCTTCTTCGTCGCACCTCCCTCGAACACCACCATCGAGGCAACGGTGTGCTCGCCGCCGAGGTTGGAGATGTCGAAGCCCTCGATCCGCACCGGCAGCTCCTGCATGCCGAGCGCCTCGCGCAGGTTGGCCAGCGACTCGACCCGCCGCTGGCGGCGGTGCTCGCGGCGCAGCCGGTCCTGGTCGAGGGCGAGGCGGGCGTTGCGCTCGGCCAGCTCGCGCAGGCGCCGCTTGTCGCCGCGCTCGGCGACCCGCACCTCGACCGCGCCGCCGCGCCGCTCGCTCAGCGCCGCCTCCAGCAGCTCGACCCGGTCGCGCAGGTAAGGACCGACGACGATCGTCCGCGGCACCGCCGGCGAGGCCGAGTAGTACTGGCCGATGAACTCCTCCGTCACCTCGGCCAGCTCGCGCTCGGCCTGGTTGTCGAGGTAGAAGCTCTGGCGCTCGGCGAGGATCCCGTCGCGCACCTGGAAGACCTGGGCGTTGGCGTCGGCCCCTTCGGCCGCGACCCCGATCAGGTCCGCCGTCCCGACCGAGCCGCCGGCGACGCGCTGGCGCTCGAACAGCGACTGGATCGCCTTCAGCCGGTCGCGGTGCAGGGCGGCGCGCTCGAACTCGCGCTCGACCGCCGCCGCGTCCATCTTCGCCTGCTCGTCCGCCTCGACCTGGCGGTAGCGCCCGGAGAGGAAGTCGACGATGGCGTCGACGTTGCGGCGGTACTCGCCCTGGCTGACGTAGCCCACGCAGGGCGCCCCGCAGCGCTTGATGTAGTAGTCGAGGCAGGGGCTGCCGGAGCGACGGCCGGGCTCGGCTCCCTCGCAGGTGCGGAACTGGAACAGCTTGCCGAGCAGGTCGAGGGTCTCGCGCACGCGCTTGGCGCTGGAGAAGGGCCCGAAATAGGCGCGGCCCGGCCGGTGCTTCTCCCGGGTGAAGTAGACGCGCGGGTAGTCCTCGTCGAGGCTGACGCAGACGTAGGGATAGGACTTGTCGTCGCGCAGGCGGATGTTGAAGCGGGGGCGGTGGCGCTTGATGAAGCTCTGCTCGGCGAGCAGCGCCTCGGCCTCGGTCGATGTGACGAGGCACTCGATCCGGTCCACGCGCGAGGTGAGCCGGGTCTCCCCGCCTGAGAAGTGGGATGCGACCCGCTTGCGGATCGAGCGGGCCTTGCCGACGTAGAGGATCTCGCCCCCGCCATCGTGGAAGAGGTAGACGCCGGGCGAGTCGGGCAGCTCGCGGCGCTGCTGGGCGACCCGTTCGTCCCGCCTCGTTTCGGTTCTGTCGTCGGCTTCCTTCACAGGCCAAAGGGTAGGCTCCTGGCCAGCCGGCCAAAGCCACGAGACAAAAACTTCACGCCCAGAGGGAGAGCGAGATGACCACGGAGACGCTGAGCACACCCGAGTTGAACACGATGAAGCTCGAGATCGACGGGGAGATCGGCACCCTCACCCTCGACCGCCCGGACGCCTTCAACGCGATGAGCCCGGAAATGATCGGCGAGATGACGGTCGTCTTCCCCTGGCTCGCCGACCAGGCGCCGCTGCGGGCGCTGATCGTGACCGGCTCCGGCAAAGCCTTCTGCTCGGGCGGCGACGTCAACTGGTTCAAAGAGGGCGTCTCCTCAGAGGAGATCGACCTGCCCGCGCAGGTGCGTCGCGGCGCCGACGCGCTGCACACCGCGATCGTCGACTTCCGCCGCATCCCCTACCCGGTGATCTGTGCCGTCAACGGCCCGGCGGCCGGGGCGGGATTCTCGTTGGCGCTCGCCTGCGACATCCGGATCTCCTCGGAGAACGCCTTCTTCGCCTGCGCCTACGGCCGCATCGGCGCCTCCCCCGACGGCGGCATGACCTACTTCCTGCCGCGCGTCGTCGGGCCGAGCCGGGCGCTGGAGATCCTCCTCAACGACCCCAACATGACGGCCCAGGACGCGCTGGCCGAGAAGATCGTCTCCGAGGTCGTCGCCCCCGAGGACCTGATGGACCGGGCGCGGGCGAAGGCCGAGAAGCTGGCGGCGAAGGCCCCCCACTACGTGCGGATGGCAAAAATCCTCGCCGGCCAGAGCATCGAGAACAACCTCACCGAGCACCTGCAGCTGGAGCGCCACGGAATCGCCGACAGCATGGCGACCGAGGACCTGCGCAACGGGGTCGAGGCCTTCTTCGGCGGCGGGACCCCGGAGTTCAAGGGCCGCTGAGCCGCGGAAAGTACGCCCCCGCGTCCAGCTACAGTCTCACTGAGCGTTCGTCCCCCGACGGAAAGGATCCCCGGTCATGAAGAAGGTCGCGACACTTCTAGCACTCGCCCTCGCAGCGTTCGCCCTCGTCGCCTGCGGTAGTGACGACTCCGACACGACCGCAACCGGCGGCGGCGAAACCACCCAGGAAGCCGAAACCGGTGGGGGGCAGGAAAACGGCGGTGGTGGTTCCAACGAAGCCGGCGGTGGTGGCGGCGGTGGCGGCGGTGCGACCTTGAGCTTCGAGGCCGACCCCGAAGGCGCCCTCGCCTACACGACCACCGAAGCCACGACCAAAGCCGGCCAGGTGACGATCGACTTCGACAACCCGCAGTCGCTGACCCACGACGTCGCGATCGAAGACTCCAGCGGCAAAGAGGTCGGCGCCACCGAACTGATCGCCGACGCCTCCGACTCGACCACGGTCAACCTCAAACCCGGCAGCTACACCTTCTTCTGCTCGGTTCCCGGCCACCGGGAAGCCGGCATGGAAGGCACGCTGACGGTCGAATAGACCGGGCACGACGGGCGCCCGCCCTCAGGCGGGCGCCAAGTCAGCGGCGGAAGCCACCCTCGGCGTCGATGACCTGACCGGTCATCCAGGCGCTGTCCGGCGAGACGAGCCAGCTGACGACGGGGGCGACGTCCTCTGGGCGTCCCCAGCGCCCCGCCGGGAATGCGGGGCGCAGGCGCTCGCGCAGCTCCGCCGAGGGCCAGCCCGTGTCGACCGGGCCCGGGTTGACCGCGTTCACCGTGATCCCGCGGCCGGCGAGTTCGTCGGCGAGCGTGCGGGTGGCCTGGTGCACGGCGCCCTTGCTGAGCACGTAGGGCAGCTCACCGGGCATCGGGCCGAGGTGCTGGCCCGAGACGATCAGCACGATCCGCCCGTCCGCCCGTCCCTCGTCATGACTCGCAGCAAACGCCTGGGCCAGGAGCACGGCGGCGCGAGCGTTCACCGCCCACGCCCTGTCGAGCTCCTCGACGGTCGTCGTCTCGAGCGACTGGTCCGAGCCGTGAGCATGGTTCACCACGAGCGCGTCGATTCCGCCAAACGCCTCTACCGCCTGCTCGATCACTCGCCGCGGGGCGGCCGGGTCGCCCAGGTCGGCCTCGACGTGCTGGAGCCGATCCGAGATGCCCCCGAGCCCCTCGAGGAGGGAGTCCATCCCGCCCGGATCGGCGCCCCACGGCTGCGCGGCGTCGTGCGGAGCAAACGAGTGGAGGAGCACCTTCGCGCCGTCCCGCAACAGACGCTGCGCGATCGCAAAGCCGATTCCCGCGCGGCGGCTGACCCCGGTCACCACCACGACCCGCTCCCCATGCGCCATTTCGCCCACGGCCAACGAAAATAGACTGGTTTCGTGACCGAGGCTGCCTACGACCGGATCGGGGTCGGCTACGCCCAGGCTCGCCGCGCCGATCCGAGGATCGCAGCGAGGATCGTCGAGGCGCTTGGCGATGCGAACAGCGTCCTCAACGTCGGGGCCGGCACCGGCTCCTACGAGCCGGCTGACCGCGAGGTGACAGCTGTCGAGCCGTCCGCCGAGATGATCTCCCAACGGCCCACCGGCACCGTGCCGGTCGTGCAAGCGAGCGCCGAAGCCCTGCCCTTCGAGGACGACAGCTTCGATGCGGCGATGGCGATCGTCTCCGACCACCACTGGCGTGACCGACCGGCGGGCCTGCTCGAGATGGCTCGCGTCGCGCGCCGTCGCGTTCTGCTCCTCAATGCCGATCCAAGCCTCGCTCCGGAGTTCTGGCTGACGCGGGACTACCTCCCCGGCTTCGCCGACCTGATCCCCGAGCGGTATCGGCACAAAGGCCAGTGGCGCGCAGAGCTCGAAAGCCTCCTGGGAGAGATCGAAGTGCAGCCAGTTCCCGTCCCGTACGACTGCCTCGACGGCTTCTACCAGGCGTATTGGCACCGCCCGAGCGCCTACTGCGAGGAGCAGATAAGGCACGGTACCTCGGTCTTCCATCGCCTCCCCGAGGATGAAGTCGCCGACGCGATGGAGCGACTTCGGCAAGACCTGGACGATGGATCCTGGGCCGAGCGCAACGCCCAGCTGCTTGGCCTATCCGAGCTGGATGTCGGCCTGCGCTTGGTGATTGCCGAGCTGAGCGTATGAGCGCCGTCAGTCGGTGGGCGCCTTTGTTGGCGTTGTATGGATTGTCCGAAGCGATTCCGCTATCTCGCGAAAACCATAAATAACGACCGGCGGCAGCACCAAAGGCTGCCGAAATGCCCTAAGCGGTTGGCTGGAGCGTTTCCTTGGTACGAACAACCTTCTCGTGGATCAAGGCCATCGCCACCGCTCCGGACTCGTCATACAGGTCCGTGACTATGGAGCCAAGCTCATAAGCCGGCTTGTACGGATAAGCAGCCAAGAAATCCTTCATGCGCTGGTGCCGCTCAGCCGCGTTCGGACCGGCGCGCTGAATGATGAAGTCTCGCCAATCACCAGCGTGCTTTTTCGAGTTGCAGGAGTTACAGGCCGGAACGATATTCCCCCACGCATCGAGACCTAGATCCTTCTTGTTCATCGGGATCAAGTGATCGCCACAGACGCGGGCGGGCGTGAGCTCTACGTCGCAGAAGCAACAGCGGCCCTCGAAAAACTCCAGAACCTCACCCTTGAGATGCTTCTTGGCAAACGGCTCCAAACCGCGCTCGCGGTCATATTCCTTGCCCATTTCCTGGAGGAAAATTCGAACCGCGGTGTTCGCAATATCGGATCGAGACCTAGCCACTAGCGGACCATTGCTTCCAGCGCTGCCTGTCAGCCGGCGGGCGCCATCACCCGGGTGACGGAGTCACCCACGAAGCATGGCTTCTCGTTGCCCTCGACCTCGAGGGTGAAGCGGGTCACTGCCTCGTACCAGCCGCCGCCCTTGTCGTCGATCGAGACGATCTCGGCTTTGGCGCGAACCTTGGAGTCCACCGGTACGGGGGCGGGGAAGCGGATCTTGTTCCAGCCGTAGTTGACGCCGAGGGTGAAGCCGGTCGAGGAGATCAGTTGCTGGCGGAAGCCGTCGACCAGGGAGAGCGTCAGGTTGCCATGGGCGATCGTCGTGCCGAAGGGGCTCTCGGCCTTGGCGCGCTCGACGTCGACGTGGATCCACTGGTCGTCGCCGGAGAGGGCGGCGAAGGCGTCGATGTCCTCCTGGGTGACGGTGCGCCACTCGCTCGGGCCGATCTCCTGCCCGATCAGGGACTGCATCCCCTCAACTCCCTGCACCTCGACGCTTGCCATCGGCGGGCAGTCTAGCCGCACGGCGTGGGGCTGGCCAGATCGCGCCGCAGGAGGACCTGGCGATAGCCGGGCCCGTAGGTGACCGTGAGCCGCGTGTACCAGCGGCGTGAGTCGCACACCCGGGGCCGGCTTGCAGTGATCTTGGCGCTCGCGACGAAGGTCCGGCCGCCCACGTGGCGGCTGAGCTCGCCGAACCCGAGCGCCCGGCGGGAACCCCATTGCCGCCACTGCAGGCGCGTCACCCTGACGCCGGCGCGCAACCGAAGGCGCGGAGGTCGCGCCCTGCAGCGCACCGTCCCGCCAGCGGCCGGAAGGCGCGCCGCGGCGAGGCAGTTGGGACGCGATCGCCCATCGCCCGGGTTGCCCCCGCCCGGCTGCCCCTGGGCCGGCGACCCGGGCTCGGGCGGTGGCGCCACCGGGACCTCGAGCTGGGTTTCGACGCGGAAGCTGTTGGGATCGGCTTGGTGGACGGTCTCGCAGTCGCTCGCGACGGCGTCTTCGAAGGGTGGGCGGTCGATCAAGGCGACGTCGGCGTCGTCCCCACAGGCGACCAGCGGGTCGTCGTCGCCGGAGTTGGCGAGGATGCGGTCCGTGCCCGCACCGGACGAGTAGGTGTCCCCGCCGCCCCAGCCGAGCAGTTGGTTGGAGTCGGGACCGCCGTAGAAGGCGTCGCCGAAGCCGGTGCCCTCCAGGTCCTCGATCGACTCGAGCGCATCGAGCGTGCCCCCGGAGCACTGCGGCGCCGCGCCGGACCCCGGCAGGCCGGCGTCCCCGCTGCCGAGGTTCGCCCCCACCGCCGAGACCGTGTATTTCGTCCAGGAAGCGTTGTCGCGCTCCGCTTCTCCGTCCAGCCGGTCGCCGTCGCAGAGGGAGTCGGAGAGGAAGAGGTCGTTGCCCGTCCCGCCGAAGAGCTGGTCGGTCCCACCGTTGTTGGTGAGGGCGTCGTCGCCGCCGAGGGCGCTGAGGACGTCCTCGCCCTGGCCACTCGCGTCGGGCCCGTCCACGATCACATCCTCGCTCTCCTCGCCGCCGCCCAAGGTGTCGTCGCCCTCACCACCGAGCAGCATCACGCTCGCCGAGCCGGGGAATCCGCCCGCGCTCAAGCTGTCATCGCCACCGAGCCCCGCGAGGACTATCGAGTCGAGGGGCGCGGGGAGCGGGCAGACCACCTGGTCGCCGCTCGGCGGGTTGCAGCCTCCATTGGCCGCTCCACTGGTGTCGAAGGGGGCGGAGCCGGAGCCCAGCGAGAAGGTGACGCTCGCGGGAGCGCCCGGCGCATATGCCGCCGTGACCTCGTCGAGGCCGGTGCTGCCCGAGAGGTACAGCTGAGCGGCGCCCGGCGCCATCATCCCGACGCTGATCTCGGTCTGGTCGCGCAGCACGACGCCACCGGTATTGCCCGCCTCGCAGGCGGTGCCGGGAGAGGGATTCGCGCAGTGGTCGCTGCCGGGACCGCCGTCGACGGCATTGCTGCCCAGCCCACCGTCGAGATGGTCGCCGTCGGCGCCCCCGAACAGCGAGTCGTTCCCGTTGCCGCCGAGGATCACGTCGGCGCCCCCGCCACCGTAGATCGTCTCGTCGCCGCCGGAGCCGGCGATGTAGTCGGAGAACGGGGTTCCGACGATGACCTCGAACTCGCCCTGCTCGACCGAGTCCACGCCGCCCCCGAAGGGAGCGACGCCGTTGTCGCCAACCGTGCTCGAGAGGTCGAGGTAGACGCCGCGCTCGCCGCCGGTACCGGGAAAACCGGGGAACGAGGAGAAGTCCGGGTAGCCCTGCGCGGGGTTGTTTGGAAACCCGGGCGTGACGCCGGTCGAGTAGCTGAGCGTGTCCGTACCGCCGCCGCGGTCGACGAGCGTGTCGACGGTGGCGTCGCCGCGCACGTAGTCGTCCCCTTCCTCGCCGTCGATCGAGTCGAACCCGAACCCGCCCGAGAGCCGATCATTCCCCGGCCCGCCCTCCAGCAGGTCGTCTCCGATGCCGCCGAAGAGCCGGTCGTTCCCCCCGCCGCCGAAGAGCCGGTCGTTGCCCCGCTCGCCCCAGACGAGATCGTCGCCCGGACCGCCTTCGAAGGTCTGGCTGCCGATGTCCAGGTGACAGCCCGCGGGGCAGGATTCGGCAGCGACGATCGCGGCGGGAACGATCGTGTCGTCTCCGGCTCCGCCATTGACCGCCTTCACACCGGCCGGGGCGACGATCAGGTCGTCACAGGGCGTGCCCTGGATCGTGCGCCCGACCATCGACGGCCCGTCCGCGCATGGCGAAGGGGCATTCCCCCCGGCAGGCGATGCACCGGGCGCCACAACCGCGAGGACGAGCGCCGCGCAGGCCACGCTCCTGCCCAGGTGTCGGATCCACATCTATTGCGTATACCCGCAGGAGTCCCTGCCGATGCGGTGGAGGTTCCTACCCGGCGGCAAGCCGCAACGGCGCGTGGCGCGCGATTGCCTCGAAGTCGGCGTCTTCGCAGAGCAGCTCGGCGTCATTGCGAATCGCGACAACCGCGATCAGGCAGTCAGCCAGTTGGCGCGGCGTGTCCCCTCCGCGACGGCAGAGTCGATACAGATCGGCGGCGTTTTCGTAGTCGTCTGGACCGTCGACGGGAAGAAAGTGCTGACTGTGGAGAAGCCTCTGTAGCCATTCGCGATCCGCGGCGTCGCGAGCCCCGGCCAGAACCTCCATCACGACCGCGTCAGTCGTAGCCAGAGCGGCATCGCTCTCGATGGCGGACTTTAGGTAAGCGTGGGCCGGACTTTCCAGCGACCGAAAGAGCGCAATCCAGGCAGAGCTGTCGACGAGGATCACAGCTCTGGAAACTCCTCGCGCGAGCGTAGCTCGTCGAGGTCGCCGCCCCAGCCGCGCCCCTCGGCTTCGAGCATTTCCTCCCGGTTCATCCGCTCGCCCACAAGCCTGCGCAGGGCGAGGTCGACGGCCTCGCGCTTGCTGCGCAGGCGATAGAGGCGCATGACGCGGCCGATCAGCTGATCGTCGATCTCGATGTTCGTGCGACCCATTACACCAGAATACACCTTTAGGTGTAGGTAATTGGGGTGCTCGCGGACCGTCACGCCACCAGCCTCACTTCGAATTCCGGCATCGCGATCGCGCTCGCGCCGCCGAGGAGACCGAGGATGCGGGTCACGTAGGCCTGGGTCTCGGGATAGGCGGGGATGCAATTGCAGGCTTCGACCGGGGCGGGACCGGCGTTGTAGGCGGCGAGGGCGAGCTGGGGGGAGCCGAACTGACGCAACAGGTCCGACATCAGGTGGGCCTGGGCGTCGATCGCTTCCACGGGGTCGTAGGGGTCGCGCAGACCGTAGGCCGCCGCCGTGGCCGGCATGAACTGGGCGATGCCTTGGGCGCCGGCGGGGGAGCCCGCGTAGGGGTCGAAGTTCGACTCGGCCATCAGCTGTGCTGCGAGCAAGGCCGCGGAGACGTTCCAGTGGGTGGCGGCGCGCAGGAGCGGGACCTGGAACTCGGTTGGGACGAAGGACGGAAGGCCACCGCCACCCGCAAGCGCTCCGTCCGGCCCGCGTCCGGCCGTCGGCGACACGGTCGTCCCGATGGCGTTCCCGGCCGCCGAGCAGGGCGGCGGGTCGGCGTCGAAGCCGTAGTGCCAAGCCTCCCAGGAGTAGCGCTGGACGAAGCCAAAGCGGCTCGCGTTGGATGCCAGCCATCCGTACGCGGTTTCGGGCCCGAGGTCGAGCTCAGTGGCGCAGCGGTGCAGCGACTGCCCCGGCGGCGCGACCCAGCGCGGGTCCGGGTGGGCGGCGAAGAGCGCCGCCTGTTCGGCGTTGGAGCGAAAGCCGGAGTTGACGACCAGCGCGATGCCGGCACCCGCCGCGGCGGCGGCCATCCGGTCGAAGGCGGCGGCGACGTCGGGCCTCATCCCCTCCCCCTGCCTGACGACGAGGGGACCGCTGTAGCCGCCGCCGCTCGCCATTCTCCGCACCCCACCGGAACCCGAGGAGGGCGCGCCGGCTTCGGCCACCGCGGAGGCCTCGGTGCGCGCCGGGCGGCCACCCACGTCGAGCGCGGCGAGAACGACAGCCCGAGCCTGAACCGGCGCGAACGAGTCGCCGTCCGGAAACGAGACCCGCAGGTGGGCCACATCCACACCGTTCGCTCTCCCCGCCGCCCGGGCGGCCGCCCGGGCACGGGCCAGGTACACGGCCTTGCCCAGGTGACGAGGATCGGGCCGGCCGTCGGGCAAGCGCGGCGGCGAGAGCAGCCGCGGGAGGTCGTCGCGCATCGACCGTGCGGCCGAGATCGCCGCCAGGTCCGCCGCCCGCTGCGCCCGCCCCTTGCCCGTCACCGCCCCAGCGATCGCCACCAGCGCCAGGGCCGCCGCGATCAGGGCAAGCGAGCCGCCCAGCGCCAGCGGCAGAGCCTGCCCGTCCTCGTTCGTCCAGCCCATGCCCCGACCCTGCCGCGTCCCGGCGCACGCGTGGTGCGCCAGATCTCACGGAATCGAGTCGGTAACGTGACGGAACTGCCTAAGGGTTCGTCAGCAGGCCTGGCGCGCAACCCAACGAGCCGAGGAGGACCGATGCCGCAGCAGCCCACAGCCCGCTTCTCTCGCCCGAGGACTCGCGTCGCGACGCTCGCGATCGCGGCGATCGCGCTCTTGGCCATCGCCATGCCCGTCCAGGGCGCCACGTCCAGCAAGCGCGTCGCCAAGCAGGCGCAGAACGCGACGCTCGGCAAGACGATCCTCACGACCCTGACGGGCCGCACGCTCTACACCCTCAGCGCCGAGACCGGCGGCACCTTTATCTGCAAGGGCGGCTGCCTGGCCGTCTGGCACCCGCTCTACGTCGCGGCCAGGGTCAAGCCGACCGGCCCGGTGAAGCTCGGGACGATCAAGCGACCCGACAACGGGCGGCGCCAGGTGACCTTCCGCGGCCGGCCCCTCTACACGTTCGACGGCGACGAAAGGCAGGGCGACGTGAACGGCGAGGGCTTCAAAGACGTCGGCACCTGGCACGCCGCCGCGCCCTAGTAGCTCCCTAAGGCCAAAAGCGAGTTAGCGGGAGCGGACGGCGGCGATCGTCTGCTTCAGCGTCTCGCGCGCGTCGTGGTGCGGCATCCAGTGCAGCCTGCGGCGGGCACGTGCGGTGTCCATCAGCACGGGCCTGCGGACCGCCTCGATCCAGGCCGCCTCGTCGGGCAGGAAGGGCATCAGGGCCACGGCCTCGGCGGCGACGCCGACGGCGAGATGCGGCGCCGGCACCGCGTGCCAGCCGAGCGCGTGAGCCAAGTCGGTGACCGTCATCTCCCCCGGCCCGGCGAGGTTGTAGACGCCCGGCTGCCCGTGGCCGATCACCGCGGCGCAAAGGGCGGCCGCGACGTCGTCGTGATGGACGAGCTGGAACGGCACGCCCGGGTCGGGCAGCACCGGCCGCAGCTCGGGGACCCTGCCGAGAGCCCAGCGCAGGGGCCCCGGGATCCGCTGCCCGATCGCCAGCAACGGGATCATGTCCAGCAGCAGCGTCGCTTCCGGCCCGGCGACTATGCAGGGCCGGAACACGTAGGCATCCGTGGCCGACCCCTCCAGCGCCTCGTCCAGCACCGCCTCGACCTCGGCCTTGTGGGCGGAGTAGGGGTGGCGCGAGGTGCCCTTGACGGGGTCGTCCTCGCTGAGCAGCTCGGGCATGCCGCGGCGGAAGCCGTAAGCCGCGACCGAGGAGGTGTAGACGAGGCGCTCGGCACCGGCGGCCGCGGCGGCCTCGAAGACGTTGCGCGAGCCGGTCAGGTTGACCTCGCGGCTGTCGTGGTCGCCGGCCATGACCGCGAAGGCGAGGTGGACGACGACGTCGACCCCCTCGACGAGGTCTTCCACCGCCTCCCGATCGAGCACGTCCCCGCGCCGGTACTCGGTCTTCTCCCAGCCGTGACCGGCGAGGTCGAAGGGCCGCCGCGCCATCCCAATCACGCGGTCGACCTCCGGCGAGCGCTCGAGGGCGGCGATGAGAGGGCGGCCGATCTCCCCGGTGGGGCCGGTCACTGCGACGGTCAGCATGCGGCGATTCTCTCGAAACGCGAAGCGTGGCGGTGCCGTGGCGCTAGAGGCTTGATGCGGGTTAGGCGCGTGCGCGGGGGCGTTGCAGGCCAAGCTGGGCGCCGCACGCGGGCGAAGCGGGTAGGGGAAACTACCCGCGAGGCCGTGGGTGGAGATCCAGCGCCGGCATGCGGCGTCATCCGCGTGCGTGGATAACCCGTATCAAGCCTCTAGGTCCGCCAGCGGTCTTGCCTGCGCCTACCTGGCGGTGGGCTTGATCGTGACCGTCGACTTCGTGACGCCGGTGCCGCTGACCGTCGCCTTCACGTTCTTGGCCTTGCCGAGCACCTTCTTGGCGGCGCCGGCGAGCTTGACCTTGAGCGTCCTCGAGGTCCCTGCGGCGAGGCTGAAGGACGCCTGGCCGATCACGATGTTCTTGGCTTTGGCCTTGCCGACCTTGAGCTTGGCGACCAGCTTCAGGCTGCCCTTGCAGGGGCCCTGCCCCTTGCACGAGAGCCTCAGCACGGCCTTGCCGCCCTGGAAGAGGGCGGCGCCGGAGACGCCCAGCTTGCCGGGGACCGGCGCGGGGGGCTTGGTGACCGTGCCACCCGACCCGCTGCCGCCCGATCCGCCTCCGCCTCCACCTGACGTCGATTCGAGGTTGAAGGTCGCGGTGACGTCGTGATTGGCGTTCATCGTCAGAGCGCACGTGCTGCCCGAGCAGGCGCCCGAGTAGCCGGCGAACTCAGAGCCGGCGTCGGGAGTGGCGACCAGCACCACATCGGTGCCGCCGGGGTATTTGGCTTCGCATCCTTCGACGAAGCCTTCGACTTCGCATTCGATCGTGCCTCCCCCGGTGCCGGAGAGGTTGATCGTGAGTTCGGGTTCGAACCCGCTTTCGAGGTCGAAGGTCGCCGTGACTGCGTGGTCTTCGTCCATGAAGAGTTCGCATTCGTCCGGTTCGGGGCAGTCGCCGGAGAATTCGACGAATTCGGAGCCGAACCCCGGAACGGGGATCAGCGCTACTTCGGCTTCTTCCGGATAGAAGTCCTCGCATTGTTCGGGGCCTGTTTCCAGTTCGCATTCCACCGTGCCCGTGCCCGTACCGTTCGTGCCGATCGTGAGGGCGAATTCTTCCACCGGTTCGAGGTCGAAGATCGCGATGACTTTGTGGTCGTCGTCCATGATCAGTTCGCAGGCGAGCGGACCGCAGTCTTCGGTGAATTCGACGAATTCGGAGCCGGATTCTTCTTCGGGAACGATCCTCACTTCGGCTCCCTCTGGAATTTCGACTTCTTCTTCTCCGCATTCTTCGGCGAAGAAGTCCTCTTCGGTTTCGACTTCGCATTCGAGCCGGCCTTCGCCAGTGCCGGCGAATTCGATGGTGAGCGTGAAGTCGGCAGAGGCCTGGGCCGCCGGGATCAGCAGCAGGCCCGCGGCGAAGAGAGCAAGCAGGGCAAGGCGTAGCCCGCCAGACGATGCCCGTGCGCTCCCTCCCATGCCGAACACAACCCGAGCTTATTACAGAAGTAGCGCTCGCGAACGGCGCAGTCCGGCTTGCGATGCGCCTCTCAGGCGCTGACGTCGACGATCTCGACCAGCCCCTCGAGGCCGCGTAGATCTTTCGCATTCAGGGTGTAGAGCGGGAGGTCGTGAGCGAGAGCCGTTGCGGCGATCATCAGGTCAACGGCGCGGGAACCCCGCGCTTTTCGACCGGTGGATACGACTGCCACGTAAACCGGCCCGTAGGCACGCGCGCAGGCAGCATCGAACGCCACCGCGTCGACTCCGGTCTCGAAGCGCTGGAGGCGATGCTGACGTCGTGCTCGCTCCAGCGGGTCGGATACCGCGTGAGGCCCGGAGGTCAACTCGGCAAGCGTCAGGGACGAGATCGAGATCTTCGGCGGAAGCAGTGCGGTATCGACTTCGTCGACCCCGATCACCACAGATGTGTCAACCAGCCCGCGCCCCTCGGGGGGCTCAGCCACGGGGCGTAGGATCCTGATCGGCGTAAGCGTCGATGTCTTCGACGAACCTCTCGTAATCGATGTGAGGAGCTCCCTCGAAGGCAGCGAGAAAGACGTCCCTGGGGACGAACTGACGCGGCCTGTAAGGGCGCAGTTCACCGACCGGCTTGCCGTTGCGCGTCACGATGAAGTCCTCGCCGGCGTCGAGAGCCCTCATCACCTCGCCGCTGTTGTTGCGCAGCTCTCTCTGGGTCAGCTTCCGGGTCATCAGGCTCACTGTAGCACGCGTGCGCCGCTGAAATTTCGCTTTCCAAAAGGGAATCGAGCACGGACGAGGGCAGCCCACCGGGGGTGTCCACTGGCAGCACCCCGAACAGCGCCCGGCGTGCGGACACCCAGGCGAGGGGTCGCTTCAAAACCTTGACCTGCAGGCCACCGCCCAGCAGATCCCCGACCGCGAGAGCTGTCAAAGCGCGGTCGGAGGAAAGGTCGGCACAGAGGAGCGCGCCGGTAGGCCGAATGCCCTCCCCGGCCAGCAGCGGCTGCAGCCACGCGGGCGGGAGGTGGACGACGGCGACGGAGTCGCGGACCAAGGGCAGCGCCGCCCGCATCAGCTCGAGCGCCCCCTCTTCGTCGGGGACGGCGAGGTGACAGATATGCCCGCGCGAGGCGGCCCGCAGTTGCGGCAGGTGGGCCGCAAGCCGCTCCTCCAGCTCGCGCGCGTCGGCCGATGCGATCAGGGTCGGGCGGGGCGGGCGGCCGCCGACGTCGATCAGCAGGCCCGGTCGGTCGGGGTCCGATCCGGCGCAGGCAAGCGCGGCCGCAGCGGCCTTCGAGCCGCTCGCGGCGCCGACGGCCGTGACCAGGACCACGCGCTCGCTCATCGCCCAGCCGGCCTCGCGAAGGCGGAGCTAGTAATTGCCAGCAGGTCCCCGAGCCGTGGCGACGGCGACGGCGGTCGCACCCGGACCTCCACCTCTCCCCCGCGCACCGTCACCTCCACGTCCTCCTCGGCCCAGCCCGGCAGGGCATCCCTGGCCGCGGTCTCGGCCGGCCGCCCAGCGGCCAGCGCCAGCGCCCCCGCCTCGGCGGCGCCGTCGGCCAGGGTCAGGGCGAAGCCGGCAAGGAGAAGCTGCAGGGCAATCGATCCGGCCAGCAACACCAACGGGATCGCGGCGATCGCTTCGACCGTCGCCTGCCCGCTCTCCTTACTCACTGCCCAGCCCGCTCTCGGTCTCGACGGTCAGGTGCGGCAACCCCGGCAGCAGGCGCGGCACCGGCACGCGCACCGAGACCGTTCCCGAGTCCTCGACGCGAGCGCCGGACCGCAGGGACGGCGGCAGGGCGCTCCGGGCCGCCGCCCTCGCATCGCCCTCGACCAGCGCGGCACGCGCGCCCGCACGCGCGGCCACGCCCGCCGACCACAGCGAGTGGCCGGCAAGACCGAGCTGCGCCGCCACGAGGATCGCCAGCAGCAGGAGCGGGACCACCGCGATCAGCTCGACCGAGGCGGTCCCCTCCTCCCTGTGGCCTGCACTGCTGGCGATCCGTGGCGACACGCCATCACCGTCGCAACCCCGGCCGCGCGCGTGGCGCGCTCAACCGCGCGGATCAGTGACTTCTCTCGCGCTCGGGGCGTTCAGTAGGAGTTCGCGTCGATCCAGACTCGCCAAATTGCCGCGACCGAAGCGCCGAGCAGGACGATCCAGACGAGCGTGCCGCCACCGCTGGAGAAGAGCTCGTCGCTGCCGGCGATCAGCAGGGCGATCATCCCCAGCGCCCCGTAGAGCAGCACCCGGCGGCCGTCGCTCAGCGTCGCCAGCGTCAGCTGGTTCTGGCGGCTGAGCACGAACAGCGTCCAGGCGATCCCCGCCAGGAAGCCCATCGTGATCGCGGTGAGGATCGCTTCGGCGGCATTGCCGCCGGCGGGCGCGAAGGCGACCACCAGCGCCAGCAGCGCGACGATCGCGGCGTTGCGCACGGTACGCACGGGAAAAATTCTACGCACCGGGAGGGCCTACTTGCTCGACATGACCACGATGCCGAAGACCACAGCCGCCAGGGTGGCCAGCACGGCCAGGCCCGCGAGCACCGCTGCCCCGCCCGCAGCCAGCGGTCGTTCGTTGCGGCTGAGGTCGGCGAAACGGGCGACGCCCCATATCGCCACCGAGAAGACGACGGTTATCCCCACCCCTCCGACCAGCGACGCGACTACCGTCTGCAGCAGCTCCTTGGTTTCGACGACGACCGCCATGACTCAGGCGGCCGGGACGGGGGCGCCCCGGCGCGAGCGCCGGGAGAAGATCGCAACGATCAGCGAGAGCGACATCAGCGAGACCAGGACGGGGCCCAGGGCGCCGCTGCCGAAGATCGCGGTCGCCCCGTAGGTGAGGGCGCCGATAGCCGCCGCCGCCGGCAGCGTCAACAGCCAGGCGGTGACGATGTTGCCGGCGACCCCCCAGCGCACCGCCGAGACCCGCTTGCCGGCGCCGGCGCCCATGATGCCGCCGTTGATCACGTGGGTGGTCGAAAGCGGGAAGCCGAAATGGGTAGAGGCGAGGATCACCGTGGCGCCGGCCCCCTGGGCCGAGAATCCCTGCGCCGCGTCCATCTTGATGATCCGCGTGCCGGTCGTGCGGATGATCCGCCAACCGCCGCTGTAGGTGCCAAGCGCGATCGCCACCGCCGAGGAGACGATCACCCAGAGAGGCGGGTCGGCGTCCGCGCCCAGCGTGCCGTTGGCGACCAGGGCCAGGGTGATCACGCCCATCGTCTTCTGCGCGTCGTTGGTGCCGTGGGCCAGCGCCAGCAACCCGCCGGAGACGACCTGGCCGTAGCGGAAGCCGCGCGTCACCAGCCCCGGCCGTTGCCGTCCCACGATCCTGTAGACCAGCCCGATCGCGATCCCGGCGACGGTGAAGGCGAGGATCGGCGCGATCACCGCCGGGATCAGCACCTTGCCGACCAAACCGTCCGCGATCACCGCGTCGAAGCCCGCGGCCGCCACCGCCGAGCCCACCACGCCGCCGATCAGCGCGTGCGAGGAGCTCGACGGGAGGCCGAAGGACCAGGTGATCAGGTTCCAGGCGATAGCTCCGATCAGCCCGGCGAAGACGACCGTCGGCGTGACCACGCCGGAGTTGACGACGTCGTTGGCGACCGTCGCCGCGACCGAGATCGAGATGAAGGCGCCGGCGAAGTTGAGCAGCGAGGCCATTGCGATCGCCGCCTGGGGGCGCGCGGCCCCGGTCGAGATCGAGGTCGCGACGACGTTCGCGGTGTCGTGGAAGCCGTTGGTGAAGTCGAAGGCAAGCGCCGTGCAGACGACTATGACGAGGATGACGTCAGAGCTCATCCGCTCATGAATTCTTGATCACGATGCCCTCGATGATCTGCGCAGCCGTCTCGGTGGCGTCGATCGCGTTCTCGAGCACGGCGAACATGTCCTTCCAGCGGATCACGACCATCGGGTCGATGCCGTTGGAGAAGAGCGAGGCGACAGCGTCGCGGGAGATCCGGTCGCCCTCGTTCTCCAAGCGGTGGATTTCGATCCAGTACTTGTCGAGATCCTTGAACTCCGGCAGGTGATCGAGGCTCTCGGCGAGCTGCTCGCAGGCCCCGACCAGGACTTTGGTCAGTGCCTGCGCCTGCGACATCGGCGCCTCGATCTTGTAGAGGCCGAGCAGGTCCGCCGCCTCCTCGGTGTAGTCGACGATGTCGTCCATCTGAGTCGCCAGCCCGTAGATGTCCTCGCGGTCGATCGGGGTGACAAAGGTCGAGTTGAGGCGCTTGATGATGTCGTGGGTGATCCGGTCGCCCTCGTGCTCGGCCTTGAAGATCTCCCGGGCGAGATCGCGATCGTCGGGCCAAGAGCCCATCATCTCGTCGAGCAGCCGCGAGGCATGAAGGGTGTTCTGACCCGCCTCGATGAAGAGGTCGAAGAAGGTCTGGTCGCGAGGCAGAAGGGAGAGGCGCACTACCTGGCAATCCTATTGATAGGCGCGGGCCGCATCCCGCTCAGCCGGCGCTGGCGGCGAGCTGCTCGGCTGCACGCGCCGCGTG
Organism: uncultured Solirubrobacterales bacterium; assembly: GCA_963753585.1. Classification (GTDB taxonomy): domain Bacteria; phylum Actinomycetota; class Thermoleophilia; order Solirubrobacterales; family 70-9; genus VRUE01. Next base: position 1,150,511 of record CAVWCU010000001.1, read on the forward strand.
GCGCTCGCGCAGCTCCTCCTGGACGCTGCGCCGCTGCCCGTTTTCGGGTCCGAGACGGGTCCAGGCGCCGTCGCCGTCCAGCTCCCAGGCATTGGCGCTCTCGGCAAAGCAGCGCTCGAGCACGTCGAGCAGCTCGACTTTCAGGGCGGGATCCTCAACCGGTGTCACCAGCTCGACGCGGCTGTCGAGGTTGCGCGGCATCAGGTCGGCGGAGCCCATCAGCACCCGTGTCTCCTCGCCGCGCTGGAATGTGTAGATGCGGGAGTGCTCGAGGAAACGCCCGACGATCGAGACGACGCGGATGTTCTCGGAGACCCCGGGCACGCCCGGCCGCAGACAGCAGATTCCGCGCACGTTGAGGTCGACCCGCACTCCCGCCTGCGACGCCTCGTACAGCGCCCGGATGCAGGCCGCGTCGACCAGCGAGTTCATCTTCAGCGCGATCCGCGCCTCCTCGCCGGCGCGCTGCGCCTCGACCGTGGTCTCGATCTCCTCGAGGATGCGGTCGCGCATCGTCGTCGGCGAGACCAGCACCTTGCGGTACTCGGCGGGCCGCCCATACCCGGTGAGGAAGTTGAACATCTCGGCGACGTCGGCGCCGATCTCCTCATCCGCGGTGAAGAGGCCGAAGTCGGTGTAGAGGCGAGCCGTCTTCGGGTGGTAGTTGCCGGTGCCGATGTGGACGTACTCGCGCACCCGGTCGCCCTCGCGGCGGGCGACGACGATCGCCTTCACGTGGGTCTTCAAGCCGGGAATGCCATAGACAACGTGCACCCCGGACTCCTCCAGCGACTTGGCCCAGGCGATGTTGGCCTCCTCGTCGAAGCGGGCCTTCAGCTCGACCATGCAGACCGCCTGCTTGCCGCGTTCGGAGGCGCGGATCAGCGACGGGACCAGCGGCGAGTCGTCGCTGGTCCGGTACACCGTCTGCTTGATCGCCAGCACGTCGGGGTCGGCGACCGCCTGCTCGACGAAGCGCTCGACCGAGGTGGCGAACGAGTCGTAGGGGTGGTGGACGAGGATGTCGTAGTTGCGGATCGCGGCAAAGATGTCGACGGGTTCGTCATCCTCTCCCTGCAGGCGCGGCTGGGTCACGGGAGTCCAGGGCGAGTAACGCAGCTCCGCGTGACCGGGGATGTCGGCGACCGCGGTGAGGTCGGCGAGGTCGATCAGCCCGTCGACGTCGTAGACCTCGCGGTCCTCGAGCCGCAACGCGTCGATCAGCTGCTGGCGCAGCTTCGGGTTCATCCCGGCGGCGATCTCGAGCCGCACGACCTCGCCGAAGCGGCGGCGGCGGATCTCGTCCTGGACGGCCTGCACGAGGTCGTCCGCCTCGTCGGAGACGGTGAAGTCGGCGTCCCGGGTGACGCGGAAGTAGCCGTGGTCGACGACCTCGGTGCCGGGGAAGAGCACGTCGAGATTGGCGGCGATCGCCTCCTCCAAGGGCACGAACGCCTTCCCGTCGTAACCGACCGGCAGGAAGCGGCCGAGCAGCTCCTTCGGCACCTTGACGCGGGCGATGATCTCAGTGCCGCTGTCGGGGTCGCGCAGCAGCACGCCGAGGCTGAGCGAGAGATTGGAGATATAGGGGAAGGGCCGGCCGAGGCCGATCACCAAGGGCGTCAGCGCCGGGAAGACCTGCTCGTGGAAGCGCTCGTCGATTTCGCGCCGCTCCTCCGCGGTCGCCGAGTCGAGCGTGACGATGCGGATCTCGTGCTGCTCCAGCGCCGGGCGGATCTTGCCCTCGAAGCAGCGGTGCAGGCGCCGGTCGAGCTCCAGGACCCTCGCCTGGATCGCGTCGATCTGCGTGCCGGGGGCAAGGCCATCGGGACCGCGAGCGTCGATCCCCGCGTCGAGCTGGTCGAAGAGGCCGGCCACCCGGACCATGTAGAACTCGTCCAGGTTGGAGGCGTAGATCGCGCAGAAGCGGACCTGCTCCAGCAGCGGCACCTCGGGATCCTCAGCCAGCTCGAGAACCCGCTGGTTGAAGTCGAGCCAGGAGAGCTCGCGGTTGAAGTAGAGGGCGGGATCTTCGATCGGCCAATCGTACTGCCGTGCGGCCGCCATCCCATCGGGTCTCAGGCGGCGCGGGCAGATGCTTGCCGGGGAGTCTCGGCGGCTGCTCCGAGCGTGCGTCGATAGCCGTCCGCGAGTTGCTCTAGCGCTCGCTCCCAGGAGCGCTCACGGGCCGCCCGAACGGCGGAGGCGCCGAGGTGGCGGCGCAGGAGCGGCGAGGAGACGAGCTGCAGGACGGTGCCGGCGATGTGATCGGCGTCTGCCTGGCAGAGCATCCCGGTATGCCGGTTCTCCACCAGCGACGCCGGCCCTCCTTCGGCGACGGCGACGACCGGCAGGCCGCTGGCGCCGGCCTCGAGCACCACCTGGCCGTAGGTGTCCGTGGTCGAGCAGAAGAGGAAGAGGTCGGCGCTGGCATAGGCGCGGGCGAGGTCCTCGCCCTCGAGCCAGCCGAGGAAGGTTGCGTGCTCGCCGAGACGCGCGCGCAACTCGGCCTCCTCGGGCCCGCCGCCCGCGAGCAGCAGGTGCAGGCGGGGGTCCGAACGGCGCGCGCGCAGGAAGCTCTCCGCGAGAAGGTCGACGCCCTTCTCGCGCGTGAGCCGGCCGGCGTAGAGGACCTTGATCTCCCCCGGGTACTCCCCACGCGCGGCCTTGCCCGGATCGAAGCGGGAAACGTCCACCCCCCGCTCCCAGCGTCCGAGCCGGGCCTCCTCCACGCCGAGCGAGAGCAGCGAGCGATCGGCCGCCGGGCTCGGCGAGAGGACGAGGGAAGGCGCGCGGTAGAAGGCGCCGAGGGCGCCCTGCGCCATCGACTCGAGGCTGTCGTCGCCGCTGCGCATGCCCGCGTAGGTGGCCAGCTCTGTGTGGTAGCTGGCAATCAGCGGCGTCCCCGCGATCCGGCTCAGCAACGCGGCGGCAACCCCCGCCGGGCCCGGCGCGGTGACGTGGACCGCGTCATAGCGGCCCTCGGCCAGGGTCTCGACCAGGCCCGGGAGTCCGGGGACGCCCAGGCTCATCCCTGCGTAGAAGGGAACTTCGAGCTCGGTAGCTGCCGGCAGCCGCCGGTCGACCCCGGCGTCGGTGCCGACAACCTCGACCTCGAACCCCGGCACGCCGAGCTCGCGGATCTTCTCGATCGTCGCGGTGACGCCATGCATGGCGTCGATCCCGTCCGCGATCAGCGCCACCCGGCGCCGCTCGCCGGGCCGGGGCGCAAGCTTCGCCTTCTCGGCGCCCAGGAAAGCCGTCGCGGGGACGTAGGGGACGACCGGAACGAGAGCGTCGAACATGGTGTCCAGCGCGATGCCCACGTCGCCGCCGGCAGCCGCCGAGGAGCCGCCTGCGACCGCGTCCCGCAGGCGCCTCTCGTGGGTGCGGCGGGCGTGGCGGTAGAGGTCTGCGTGAGAGAAGTCCTCGGCCTGCAGATAGGCGATCAGGTCGCGGCCGCGCAGGTCGAGGTCGACCGAGCCCAGCCACGCCTCGAGCAGGGCGCGTGCGTCGCCCGGGCCGACGTCGGCCGCGACCTCACCCTCGCGCGCGGCGCCCTCGCCGATCGTGCGCTGGGCGATCTTCAGCACCGCCGCCGGATCCATCGCTCCGGTGCGCCTTTTGCGGTCTATAACCACATAAGGGGCACCGGAAGGGGAAAGGTCGAGGGCGCGGGTGGCGAGGGCGATCGCCGCGTGTGCCCACTTCGCGGCGCTGCCCTGCTCGCCGCCGGCAGCGGCGTTGCCGGCGCGCACCTGTCGCAGAAACTCTTCCGGCGTGGATGCCGCCGGCACCTCGGTGAAGGTGCGGCCGATGTCCACGCCGGCGTGATCGTCGGAACCGCCGATCCCGGTCCCCCCGTGCGTCTCCGTGTAGATCGCCGCCGGCATGTTCAGCTCCGCTGCCCGCGAGCCGTTGCGCACCTCCCAAACCCCGAAGAGCTCGGCGAGGCGGCGACGGTGCCGTGGCGCGAGCGGCGCGGCGACGTTGTAGAAGGGGTGCGCGAGCGCGCAGGCGATCTCGTTCTCGTCAAGGTATGCGGCGCAGGCCTCCAGATCGCCGACGTGTGCCTGCAGCCACTCGTGGTCCCCGGGAGTGATCCCGTAGCAGAGGACGTGAACCGCCTGGGGCTCGCCGGCGAAGCGGGCGGTCAGCTCCTCGGAGACGAAGCAATCGGGACGGTCGGCGAGCTCGAGGCAACCGTCGATCGTGTCGTGGTCGGTGATCGTGACGAAGTCCATCCCCCGCCGCTTGGCCAGCTCGTAGACCTCCTCGGGCGGCGTCGCGCACTCGGGCAATCCGAGCGAACGCTGTACACCGAGCCGCGAGAGCTGCGAGGCGGTGGAATGGCAGTGCATGTCTACTCGGGAAATCATCGGCGTCTCCCCTTCTCTGGTCGTGTCTGTCACATCCATAATTCGCCATTAGCAGGGAAAACTTGTGAACAAACCGAGAACGCACCGTGAACATCCGGTGTTTTTGCGCCGATGCTTAGAGGGCGCGTTCGAGAGCGGCCCAGGTGCCCTTGCTCGCCTCGGCCTGCCAGAGCTCGACGAAGTCGTGGAAGAGGCGCTCGCGGCGGTCGCGCAGGATCGCGGCCAAGGACTCGATGGCCTCGACCTTGGGCAGCATCAGGTCGCAGTCGTGCAGGTCGCCGAGAACCGACTGCAGTCGCTTGGCGGCATCGCGCGCCGCCTTCGCCTCCTCGCCGATGCACGGGCCGACGACCTCCAGCGCGTAGCGCAGCCGCTTCGCCGCGATCCGCATGTCGTGCTGGGCCGTCGCGGCGTTGGGGGCCAGGGCATCGGGGGCGAGTCCGCGCAGCTCGTCGAGCCTCGTCTGCACGATGCGCGAAGCGTTCGGGCGCAGCGGGGCACTCGGATCCAGGCCCTCGACCGCGCGCGCCTTCACCGCTCCACCGCTTCGATGAGCTTGCCGAGGCGGCGGCGGAGCTTCTTCAGCCGCTTGGCGGAGACGCGCGGAGCAAGCGCATCGTTGGCTCGCAGCTGCTTTGCCCGCAGTCCGTCGATCAGGCTCGTCAGCTCCTCTCGGTCCCCGGCCGCGACGTCGCCGGCGAAGCCCTCCAGCAGCTCGATTTCCACGTCGAGATCGCGACGCTCGCCCAGAGCGTCGGCCAGTACCTTCACCCGCTTCAAGGCCTTGCGCCAGCGCTTGCGGGGGAAGCAGGGCTCGAAGACCTCGAGCGCCGCCCGCAGCCGGCGTGTCGCAACCCGCATGTCGTGAACCCGCTCGACGTCGCTGACGCTGAGAACACCCTCGGCCTGTTCGAATACCTCCTCGGCACGGACCTCGACCACCCGTGCCGCAGCCGCAGCGAACGACGCTTCGCAATCGAGGTCGACCTTGCGCGCGCGTGCCACGCATCCGAGGCTAAACGAGCGCGGTGTCGCGCCTAGGCAGCAACGCGAACGGGCGAGCCGTTGATGCTGCCATTGAGCATGTCGAGGACAACACCCTCGCGCAGGCCGCCCTTGCCGATCTGCAGTGGCTGGCCGAGCAGCTCGGAGACCTTCTCCAGGAGCAATACGCCGGTGGCGAGGATGCGGACCCGTTCGGGGTCGAGCTCGAAGCGGCGTGCCACCTCTGCCGCGGGATCGCTGCAGAGGACCCGCACGCCGCGCTCCAGGGTCTCGTATTCGAGCACCGCGCCGACCAGCCGCCGCAGCGACGTGGCGCTGCCACCGACCGCGACCGCCTGCTCTGGGCGCTCGATCTCGACCCCGGCGAAAATGTCGTCGATGCGGTCGCGCACCTTGCGGATCTCGGCCGCCGACGGCGGGTCGGAGGAGATCAGCTCGTCGGCGAGAGCGCCCGAACCAACCTGCCAGGAGCGGACCTCCTCGGCCCCACCGGGCACCGAGCCCAGGATCACCTCGGTCGATCCGCCGCCGACGTCGACCACACCGATCTTCCCCCCAACCGGATGCCCGAGCGTCTTGGTCGCGCCGATGAAGGCGAGTCGCCCCTCCTCCTCGTCGCTGAGGATCTCGACCGGAACGCCGGCCGCCTCGCCGATCGCCGCAGCCGCCTCCTCGCCGTTGGACGCCTCGCGGACCGCCGCTGTGGCGACCGCCCTGATCTCCGCGGCACCGAGCTCGCGAGCGAGCCGCACCTGCGTCGAGACCACCTCGGCGACCTCGTCGATCTTCTCTCTCAGGATCGCCCCGTCAGAGTCGAGCGCCTTGTTGATGCGCGTATAGGCCCGCTGCTCCATCACCTTCTTCAACTGCCCCTCCACGGGCTCAGCAACGAGCACACGGGTCGTGTTGGACCCAATGTCTATGGCGGCGCAAAGCGTCACGGGCGTCTCTCGCATATTCCCAGACGACTCGGATCTCAACCGGAGCGTGCGTCCGCTACTGCGCAGGATGCGAAGCGTCCTCGAACTCCCGGAACAGCCCGGTGACGATGAAGGCAACCTGCTCTCCGATGTCCACCGCGTTGTCCCCGATCCGCTCGATCGCCCGGGCTCCCAGCAGCATCGTCATCGCCCACTCGCGCCGGTCGGCGTCGTCGCCGATCTCCAGGGCGAGGCGGAAACAGTCCCGGTTGAGATTGTCGACGACGTCGTCCTGGCGCACCAGGTCGCGCGCCATCTCCACGTTGCGCTCCTCGAAGGCCCGCTTGGCCTGGCTGATCAGGGTGCGGGTCTGTCCACCCATCGCGAGGATCAGTTTCACCATCTCCCGATCCGCCGGCGGCTCGTTGCCCGACAACGGGATCATCTTGCAGATGTTCACGCACTGGTCGCCCATCCGCTCGATGCTCTTCAGCACATGCAGGAGCGCCGAGATCAGCCGCAGGTCCGTTGCCACCGGCGACTGCCTCGCCAGTAGCGCGATCAAGCTCTGATGGACCTCGAGATAGCGGCCGTCGATGCGATCGTCGTCCGCGACCACGAGCTGCGCCAGCTCGACGTCCTGATGCTCGACCGCCTCCAGCGTCCGCTCCAGCGCGTCGCTGACGAGATCGAGTCCGCCCAAGGCGCTGGCCTCGAGCCGCTCCAGCTCTTCCTGGTAGTGGATCCTGGTTTCGACCGGCGCCATCAGCCAACCTTGCCCGAGACGTAGTCCTCCGTACGCGGGTCGGCGGGGTTGGTGAAGATCTTTTCGGTGTCGTCGTACTCGACCAGCCGGCCCCAGCGATTTTCCTCGTCGGCGTCGAGCTCGACCATGAGGAAGGCGGTGCGGTCGGATACGCGCGCAGCCTGCTGCATGTTGTGGGTGACGATGACGATCGAGAACTCCTCCTTCAGCTCGATCATCAGATCCTCGATCTTGCCGGTCGAGATCGGGTCGAGCGCCGAGCAGGGCTCGTCCATCAGGATCGTGTCGGGCTCGACGGCGATGCAGCGGGCGATGCAGAGGCGCTGCTGCTGGCCGCCGGAGAGGCCGAAGGCGTTGCTCTCCAACCGGTCCTTGACCTCGTCCCAGAGGGCGGCGCCGCGCAGGGCCCGCTCGACCGTGGAGTCCAGATCGTCCTTGCGGCCGAGGATGCGGGGGCCGAAGGCGACGTTGTCGTAGATCGACTTGGGGAACGGGTTCGGCTTCTGGAAGACCATCCCGATCAGCTTGCGCACCTGGACCGGGTCCACGTCGGACCCGTAGAGGTCCTCGCCGTGGTAGAGCAGCTCGCCGCGCACTTCCGCAGCCGGGATCAGGTCGTTCATCCGGTTGAGGCAGCGCAGCAGCGTGCTCTTGCCGCATCCCGACGGGCCGATCAGGGCGGTCACGTCGTTGCGGTGGACGTCCATCGAGATGCCCTTCACGGCGGAGACGCCGCCGTAGAGGACCTCGACCCCGTTCAGCTCGAAGACCTTCTCGCGCTTGCCGGTACCCCCCCGCTGGAACTCCTCGGGCCGCACCGCGATCGCGGCACGCTCCGCCGCCGCCTCTCGAGCCTCGCGACCGGTCCCGGCTCTGCTTTCGTCCTGCGCCATCTTCTCGCTCACCCTAGCCCACCTACCATCTCTGCTCGTAACGATTTCGTAGCCAGATCGCGAAGGAGTTCATCACCAGCAGAACTCCGAGCAGGACGATGATCCCGGCGAAGGCGAGCGCCTGGAACTCGTCCTGCGGGCGCACCGCGTAGTTGAAGATCTGCACCGGCATCGCCGAGTAGCCGTCGGGCGAGAACGGGGTCGGGTCGAAGGTGACGAAGACCGTGGCGCCGACGAGCAGCAGCGGTGCCGTCTCCCCCAGGGCCCGCGAGACGGCGAGGATGACGCCGGTGGCGATCCCCGGGACCGAGGCCGGCAGAACCTGGCGGCGGATCGTCTGCCACTGGGTAGCGCCGAGCGCGAGCGAGCCCTGGCGGATCGAGTCGGGCACCGCCTTGATCGCCTCACGAGCGACGATGATCACCATCGGCAGCACCAGCAGGGCCAGCGTCAGCGAGCCGGCGACGAGGATGAAGCCGAGGTCGAGCGGGCCGCGGACGATGAAGGCGAGGCCGAGGATGCCGTAGATGATCGATGGGACCGCCGCCAGGTTCTGGATGTTGACCTCGACCAGCCGGTTCCACCAGCGGGTCTTGTCGGCGTACTCCTCGAGGTAGATCGCGGCCCCGATCCCGACCGGCACGACGAAGAGGATCACCCCGGCGATCAGCTCGAGCGAGCCGATGATCGCCGGCCGGAAACCGGCTTTCTCGGGATTGATGGTCGAGGGAGGGTTGGTGAAGAGATCGGTGCTGAGCGCCGGGGCGCCTTCGACGAAGGCCTGGATCAGGAGGGCGAGGAGGCCGGCCAGCGCGATCAGGACGGCGAGCAGGAGCAGCCCTGCGAAGGCGGCGTTGCGAATCACGTCGCCTCGCGGCTGCTCGCGCAGCATCGCCGCCGTGGTCGCGCGGGCGCCGGCGATCGCCAGGCGGTTGCGTGGGCTGACCGTCTCGGGGCCGGCCATCACTCGTAGATCTCGCGGTAGCGGCGAGTGAGCCGGATGCTGATCGCGTTCATCGTCAGGGTGAGGACGAAGAGGACGGTGCCGACCGCAAAGACCGACTTGTAGTCGAGCGAGCCGGTGGAGATGTCGCCCGTCGCCGTGGTGGCGATGTAGGCGGTCATCGTCTGGATCGATTCGACCGGGTTGAGGGTGAAGTTCGGGGTCGAGCCGGCAGCGATGAGGACGATCATCGTCTCGCCGAGGGCGCGCGAGATCGCCAGCACCACCGAGGCGACGATGCCCGAGAGCGCCGCCGGGAAGATCACCCGCACGGCCACCTTCGCCCTGGTCGCGCCGAGCGCGTAGGCGCCTTCGGAAAGCCCGCGAGGCACCGCCGACATCGCGTCGTCGGAGATCGAGGCGATGATCGGCACCACCATCAGGCCGAGTCCGAGGCTGGCGGCGAGCGCCATGAACGGCTTGCCGACGGCGCCGCCGAGGAACTCGCCGGGCCAGAGCGGCTGGATGATCTCGGGCAGGATGAAGGTGAGCGCGAAGATGCCGATCGCCACCGTGGGGATGCCGGCGAGGACCTCGAGCACCGGCTTGACCGTCTTGCGCACCCGGGGCCTGGCGTACTGGCTGAGGTAGACCGCGGTGCCGAGGCCGATCGGAATCGCGAACAGCATCCCCCAGAGGGTCACGTTGAGGGTGCCGGCGACGATCGCCAGCACGCCGAAGCTGGGCGGCTCGAACTGCGGCGTCCAGTCGATCCCGAAGAAGAACTCCTTGCCCGGGACGATCTCGAAGAAGCCGATCGTCGGCCCGAGCAGGGAGATGACGATCGCCGTGGTGGTGAGGACGGAGAGGAGGCCGCAGGCGGCGAGAAGGCCCTTGATGGCCTTCTCGCCGTAGCGGGGTTTGGACGCCTGCAGCAACTAACCGAGTTTCGCCGTGGCGTCCTTTGACGCTTCCAGCTGCTCTTCGGTCAGCGGGATGAAGCCGACGGCTTCAGCCACTTCGTTGACGTTGTCGAGGTAGTAGTCGACGAACGCCTTCACCTCGGGCTTTTCCAGCGCTTCCGCGCTCGGGTAGATGAGGAGCGGCCGGCTGAGCGGCACGTATTCGTCGTTCTGGGCGGTTTCCGCCGAGGGTGCGACGCAGCCTTTGCCGCCGTCGACTTCAAGCGCCTTCAGGGCGCCTTCGTTCTCCAGGTAGAAGGAATAGCCGAAGTAGCCCATGCCGCCCGGGGAGCCCTCGACGCCGGTGACGGTGGCGTTGTCGTTCTCGCCGACGTTGTTGTAGTCCTTGCGCGAGGCTCCCTCCTCACCGTTGATTTCCTCGGTGAAGTAGTCGAACGTGCCGGAGTCCGTGCCGGGGCCGAAGAGCGCCAGCTCCTCGTCGAATTCCTCTTGCAGGCCGGGAATCTGACTCCAGTTGTCGAGCGTGGAGTCCGGGCCCCAGACGGCGCCCAGCTGGTCGACGGTGAGGCAGTTGACCGGGTTCTCGGGGTTGACGACGATGGTGAGGGCGTCGGTCGCGACCCGCACCTCCTCGAACTCGATGCCCTTCTTCTCGCAGGCTTCGACCTCTTCGGGCTCGATCGCGCGGGAGGCGTCGGAGATCGAGGTCTCTCCGGCGCAGAACTTTTCGAAGCCGCCGCCGGTACCGGAGGTGCCGACCGTCACCCTGACGCCGGAGTTTTCGGCTTCGAATTCCTCGGCAACCGCCTCGGTGAGCGGTGCCACCGTGCTGGACCCGTCGATGCGAATCGACCCCGAGAGGTCGCTGCTGCCGCCGGCCGTGCTTTCGTCGTCGCTGCCGCAGGCCGCGACCCCGACCGCCAGGACGGCAGCAGAGGCGAGGACCGCGAACAATCTAGAGCTAATCACTCTGTCTCCTTCTCGTCGTTCACTCCAGTGGACGGCCCTGCGGCCGCTGACGTCGCAACCCTCGCAGCGGTCGCCCAGGCAGCTTGTTACCTGCCTGTGTCGAGGATGTGAAAAAGATGTAAAAGACGCCGATCCAGCCGGGGCTCATCCATCCGGCGAGTAGCGGTAGCCGATTCCGCTGTGCGTGTGGATCAGGCGCTGTCCGGGCAGCGCCTCGCTCAGCTTGGAGCGCAGGCGGCTGACGTAGACGTCGACCGAGCGGTCGTCGTTGCGCGGTTCGCGTCCCCACACCTCGGCATAGAGCTCCTCGCGGGTGAGGATGCGCTGAGGATGCGCCGCCAGCGTGCTCAGCAGCTGCAGCTCACGCATCGTCAAGCTGAGCGGACGCCCGTCGACCAGTGCCGCGTGCTCCTCAGGACGGATCTCCAACATCTGAGCAAAGATCCCCGCGTCGAGCGGGCAGGCGGTTACGCAGGCGTAAAGCTGCTGTGAACTACTTGTGAATCCTCGGTGGTGGCTGGGGCCTCGATCGATTCGGCGGCCCCCTTGCCAATCTGCGCCGGCTCGATGCCACCGGCGGACTCTGGGTCGAAGCGGTAGCCGACGCCGAAGTGGGTGTGGATGTAGCTCCATCCAGGTGAGCGCTTCTCCAGCTTCTGACGCAGCTTGCGGATGAAGACGTCGACGGAGCGGTCGCCGTGGGCCATCGCGTAGCCCCAGACACGCTGGTAGATCGCCTCGCGCTCGAGCACCTGCCCTTTTGCGTCGGCGAGGAGCTGGAGCAGCTCGAACTCCCGCCGAGTGAGGTCGAGGCTGCCGGAACCGACGAAGGCCTGGAACTGATCGGCGCGGATCTCCAGCTCGCCCGCGATCAGCGGCCCCGCCTCGACCACGGCCCGGCTGCGACGGCGGCGACGTGACACCGCCTCGATCCGCGCCATCACCTCCTCGGGATGACAGGGCTTGCCGATCCAGTCGTCGACGCCGAGGCGCAGGGCCCGCACCCGCTGGGCCACGGTGGAGCGGCCGGAGCAGACGACCACGCCGAGGTCGGGCAGCATCCCGCAGACCCGCTCCAGGTAGCTCCAGGCTTCGTCGCCGAGAACCGAGAGGTCGATCAGCAGTGCGTTCAGCTTCATCGCCACCAGCTCATCGGGCGGAATCGCGCTGGTCAGAACCCGCTGCTGCCACCCGGCAGCCTCGGTGCGCTTCGACAGGACGGTGACGAAGCCACTGTCCTCGTCGATTACCGCGAGCCGGATGGTCTGCTGTGGGTTCAAGTGGCGGACGCCGTTGCTGACGATGCTGTGCCTTGGGCTAAGACGGCAGGATTGTATGCCTCTGGGGCGACGGCTGTGTCGTCAAAACCCCTGCGTTCACAGGATTTTCACAGCTGAATGCACGTAATTTGCGGGAAAAGAGGGTGACCCAGCCCGATCTACTATTTCTCTGGATGTTCACCGCGGAGGGTCATTCACGCGGCAAACTCCATTCCATGAGACTCCTCTCTCGTTACCGCGAACGGCCCACTGCCCCGGGCCGTTCGCTCTTTCTGGGCCTCTAGGAGGGGCTAACTGATCGCACCGGTCCCCGCCAGCGCCAGAACCAGCACGCCCAGGACGATTCGGTAGACGACGAAGATCTCCAGCGTGTGGGTGCTGAGGTAGCGAAGCAGCCAGGCGATCGCCAGATAGCCGGAGACGAAGGCAACGAGCGTGGCGATCGCCGTCGCCCCCACCGAGGCACTTCCGTCCTCGCCGATCTTGCGCAGCTCGAAGAGCCCACTCAGGACCACGGCCGGGACCGAGAGCAAGAACGAGTAGCGGGCGGCGGCGACCCGGTCGAAGCCGCGAAACAGGCCGGCTGAGATCGTCGCCCCCGAGCGCGAGACGCCGGGGATCAGGGCCAGCGCCTGGGCCATGCCGACGAACAGCCCGTCGCGACCGTTCATCTCGGCCAGGGCTCGCTGCCGGGTGCCAACCCGCTCGGCGAGGACCATCACGAATGAGAAGAGGATGAGGGCCGAGCCGATCAGGTAGAGGCTGCGCGCGCCCGACTCGATCTGATCGCTGAAGGCGAAGCCGAAGATCGAGATCGGGATCGTGCCCAAGACGATGAACCAGCCCAGCTTCGCGTCTTGGCTGCTCTGGCGAATCGGCACCCGCAATTCGCGCAGCCAGGCAGACGCTATGCGCCAGAGGTCGGCGCGGAAGTAGATCAGGACCGCGGCCATCGTGCCGAGCTGGATCACGGCGGTGAACCCTGCACCTGGGTCGGGCCAGCCGAGCAACGCCGGCACGATTCGCAGGTGCCCGCTAGAGGAGATCGGCAGGAACTCGGTCAGCCCCTGCACGAGGCCGAGGACGATGGCCTCGAGGGTGCTCATGGCGGCGCATCCTATGCAAGTGCCGGGGGCAGGATGGAAAGCCGATGGCGCCGGCATAGTGCGCTAGATTCCCGGGCGTGAAGGCTCCCTCGCGTCGAACCGGGATCGCTGCGGCCCTCTGCGCCGCGCTGCTCTCGCTGCTGCTGGTGGCACCGATGGCCCTGGCCGAGAACGGCGTCGGGCTGGCTGGGCCGACGACCGACAAGACGGTGACCTTCTTCTGCTTCGGCGTGATCGCCTTCTTCGCGATCCTCGTGATCGTGCTGTCCCTGGTCCAGGGTCGCCTCGAGAAGCGCAAAGAACAGCGCCGCTACGACCTCGAGCGCTACAGCTAGCCCGCCCCCGTTCGGCGTCTCAAGTCGCCTTGTGCTGAGCTTGGGTCGTCGGCCCCTCCGCGGCGCTCGTCGCCGGCGATGCCAGAGAGGGCGAGCGTCCCGTCCGGTTCGATCGTCGCAGTGATCAGGTAGGAATCGCCCGGCTTGAGCCTAGCTGCGTCGATCGTCGGGGGAACGGTGAGCTGCACGTCCTGGTTGACGCGGCGGGTGTCGTCGGCGGAGAGGAGGAACTTGCCGGTTTCCGGAGAGAGGCCGGCGTAGATGCCGGCGAGGTCCAGGTAGGTGGAGGGCTCGCCCGGTTCGATCTCGATCGTGCGCTGCACCAGCGTCCCGTCCGGTTCCACCGCGACGTCGGCGGTCGCGTAGCTGCCGAGGGACGGGAGCGACGGCACGGTCCCGGTCGGATCCGCGGGCACGCAGACGAGCAACGAGGCACCACGGCCTGAGAGCGTGTAGACGGGCGCGGCAGGGTCGGGGTCGACAAAGGTGACGACCCCCCTGAAGGTGGCCTGTTTCGCCACGCCGCTGCGCTTGGGCTCCCCCTCCTCGGCGAAGGTGCCGTTGGCGAGGCGGCGGGCAACGAGACTCAGCCTGGTTCCCGGAACCGGCAGCTTGCGGGCGTGCACGGGAACCAGTTCGCCGCCCTTGATCGAGAGCGCATAGCTGCCGGCGGCCAGATTCGCATGCACGACCGTGCCCTGGAGGGGGGTCGATTCCGTTTCGGCCGGTTCCTCGGGGGCCGGGGGCACGGGCTTGGGGTCCTGCTCCGCGATCGGCTCCGACTTGCCGGATTCGCCTTCAAACGGCACCGACGAGGGGAACGCTTCGAGCGGAACCGGTTCTTCATCGACGGGCTCGGATGCGCCGCTCGCGAGCGGCGCCGAACGGGTGCCGGCGCCAGCCGTCCCGCCGGCATCCGCAACGAGACTCGGCGTTTCGATCAGTCGCAGGGGACCCGTCGCCAGCGAGCCGGGGGTCCCGGGGCCGATGGCGACGCCCGCAAAGAGGCCGAAGCCGAGCGCGGCGGCGCTCAGGGTCACGCCCCAGCGGCGGCTGGTGAGGACCAGTGCGGCCCCCCGGGCGCCCGTGTCGAGCAGCTGCCGGATCATGCCGCGGGACCGCTCCCGACCGGGCTGCGCTCCATCAGGTCCCTGCCGCACTGCCGGCAGAAGACCGAGCCACGCGCGTAGAGCGCGCCGCACGAGCCGCAGGCGCCGGCGGCGCTGGCCTGGTCGAGCCGCAGCATCCGCTCCACCTCAGCCAGCTCGGCATCGACCCGTTGCAGCTCCGACGCCTGGCGGGCAAGCACGTCGAGGCGGAAGTGGTCGCGGATCGCCATCTCGTAGGCGAGCCCACCCAGGTCCCACTGCAACTCGGCGAGCTGTCTGGAGAGGCTGTCGCGACGGCGCGCCAGGTCGCTCATTCGATCGCCGTTCCCTTGCTGCCCCCACCGGGAGCCTTGCCGTCTTCGGGCGGCGGCGCGCCGCCGGTGGCGATTTCGTCCGGCAGCTTGGCGCTGTTCTCGGAGTATTCGTCAGGGCTCTGTTCTTCCAGTTCCCTCAGCGCGTCGTCGCTGGCTTCCACAGGGCCGCTTCCCTGGCCGAGGAGGCCACCGGCATCCTCGGCCTTCTTCTTGCCCGCGCCCTTCGCCTTCTTCACGGCGCCCTCTTTCACCGCTCCGGCTTCCTCGCCGGCCGTCGCGCCACCGCCCTGCACCCGGACGACCTGTGGGGGCGCACTGGAGGAACCGCTATCGCCCTTGCCGATCAGGACACCGACCAGCAGCATCAGGCCGAGGACGGCGATGCCGCCGACCGCTGCCAGTGGGGCGTAGTCGCGCTGGGGCCTCTCATCTGCGGGTGGCGGCACCGTGGCAGAGGCGGCAACCGGTCCCGGCGGCGGCGGTGCGGAGCCGTTCGCGGCAACCGCGTCGTCTGCCGGCAGGTGCTCGTGGAAGTCGACCCTCGGCCCGCCGCGACGGCTGCCGCAGTTGAGGCAGTAGCGCTGATCGGCGGCGAGCGGCGCACCGCACTTTCGGCAGGTCTCCCCCGCCTCGCCGAGCGCCTGCACTCGTTCGGTCGACTCGGTCACCGCGGCTGCCCCGCCAGGGTCGGGAAGTCGGCAACCTCGATCTCGGCCCCACGCGGCTTGCCGATGAAGAAGACGTTGTAGGGGACCGGCTTCAACTTGTCCTTCAGCGGTTCGATCGCGCCGCGCCCGGCGGCGACGATCCGGTCGCCCTCGCGGGCGACGGCGTAGAGCAGCAGCCGCTCAACGTCCTCACCGCTCTCGTTGACCACATCGCCGGAGGCGGCCACCCCGGTGTAGGGATCGCCCTCGAGCTTCGGCTCGGAGACCGAGACCGCCGGCCGCTCGCCGCCGGCCGGCTCACCCCCCGCGCCGACGGTCACCTTCGCCTTCGCCGGCTTCCCGGTCGGCAAGACCTGGTCGTGGACCCAGGTCACCTCGCCGCCGGCCGGGATGAACGGCACCGCCGCCAGCGCCGGCTCGATGCCGGGAATGTCGTTGCGGTAGACGCTCTTTCCCTTGGCGTCGAGCACCTCGATGAGGATCGGCACTTCGGCCAGATCGCGACCGGAGTCGTTGTGCAGCTCGACCGCGACGGCACTGCCGTTGGCGTCGGTCAGGAGCGTCGTCGAGACGACCCTCACGTCTTTGCTGCGCTGCTTGATCTTCAGCCCCTCCTCCTGGGATACCGGGCCGAGCTCGGCGGCGATCTTGGCGCTCTTGTCCTGCGTCGATTCGCAGCCAGTAAGGACCAGCGCGACCCCGGCGCAGGCGATCGCAAGCGGCGCGGTCGCGTGCAGCCTCATCCGAACGCACCACCGACGTACTCGCGGGTGCGCTGCTCGCGTGGGGAGCCGAAAACCTGCTCGGCGAGGCCGTACTCGACCAGCTCCCCCAGGTACATGAAGCCGACGTGGTCGGCAATCCGCAGCGCCTGCTGCATGTTGTGGGTGACGATCACCACCGCCACCTCCTCGCGCAGCTTCAGGATCAGCTCCTCGATCACCTGGGTCGAGCGTGGGTCGAGCGCCGAGCAGGGCTCGTCGAGCAGGAGCACCTCCGGCTTCGCGGCGAGTGCGCGGGCGATGCAGAGTCGCTGCTGCTGGCCACCGGAAAGGCGCAGCGCGGGGTGGTCCAGCGCCGCGCCGACCTCGTCCCAGAGCCCGGCCCGCACGAGCGCGTCGGCGACCGGTTCGGCCAGCGCCTCCTTGCGCGGCCGCCCCGAGCCCTGCTCGCGCAGCGCGTAGGCGACGTTGTCGAAAACGCTCATCGGGAACGGGTTGGGCTGCTGGAAAACCATGCTCACCCGGCGCCGCAGCGCGGTGACCTCCATCCGGTCGATGTCCTCGCCGTCGAGGGAGATCGTGCCGCTGCGGACCGCCGTCGGGGTGATCTCGACCAGCCGGTTGAGCGAGCGCAACAGCGTCGTCTTGCCGCAGCCGGAGGGACCGATCAGGGCGAGCACCTCGCCCTGGCGGACCGGCAGCGAGACGGCGTTGACGGCGAGCTTCTCCCCGTAGGCGATCGAGACGCCCTCGATGCGCATCCGCTCGGGCTTCGGCCCCGCACTGGGCTCGGCCCGCCGAACCGGCGCGGCGAGACCGGCGACACCCTGAGGGCGGTGGCCATTGCCGGCCGGCGGCTCCACCACCGTCGGCTCGCGGTCGACGACGATGCGGCGCACCGGCGGTGGTGGCGCCAGGACCACGTCGCGCTCGTCGCGGACGCGCTCTTCTGGGCTCATCGTGCCCACGCCGCGCTCCTTCCCCGCGCCAGTCGCGTGACGGCGAAGTTGAGCACGATCACGACGAGGAGCAGTACGAAGGCGGCGAAGTAGGCCTTCTCCGGCGCCAGGCCCTCGCCCGCCGGGGAGTTGTAATAGACGTAGCTGGTCAGCGTGCTGCCGGTGCCGCGGAAGAGGCCGAAGACGCTGCCGTCGTCTCCGTTCTGGATCTGCAGAGTGGCACCGAGCAGGACGACGACGATCGCCGTGTCCCCCGCGACCCGTCCCATCCCCAGCGCCGCGCCGGTGCCGATCCCGGGCCGCGCCGCCGGCAGCAGCACCCGCCGGATCGTCGCCGCCTTGGTCTTGCCGAGCGCGTAGGAGGCCTCGCGCACATGGCCGGGGATTGCGTTCAGCGCCTCGCGCGTCGCCCCCACCACCAGCGGTAGTGCGATCAGCGACATCATCGCGGCGGCGGCGATGAAGGAGCGGCCGAGCACGGCGCCGCCTTCGGCGTCGAAGGTGAGGATGCCCAGCCACTGCTGCTGGAAGAAGACCAGGCCGAACATCGCCAGCACGATGCTGGGGGTGCCGGCGACCACCTCGACCGCCGATTCGACCGCCCGCGCCAAGCCCGCGGGCCGGCCGTACTCGGTCAGCCAGACCGCGATCGTCACCCCCAGCGGGGCCGCGATCGCCGTCGACATCACGAGCAGCAGAGCGGTGCCGAGGATCGGGTCCTTGAAGCCCCCGCTCTGCGCCTGGTTGAGCGAGGAGTTGGGGCTGTCGAAGAGCAGGCCGAGGTCGAAGTACTGGGCGCCGCGGAACGCCATGTAGAGCAGGATCGCGGCGGCGATCGCGATCAGGGCCAGGCCGGCCCCCCAGGCGGCGAAGTAGCCGAGGCGGTCGCGCAGCGGCCAGCTGCCGACGGTGTCGACTGGCTGGGTCACGGACGCACCCCGTATTTGCGCATCGACTGCTTTGCGGTGAAGCCGGCGAAGGAGAGGAACATGCTGGAGACGAGCAGCACCGCGGCGAAGGCGAAGAGCGTCTGGCCGAAGGGCACGACCGAGAGGCCTTCGACGTTCTCGACCAGGGCCGAGGCGAGCGGCCGGGTCGGCTCGAAGAGGAAGGTGATGCCGTCGATCGGGTTTGGCGCGAAGCTGGCCGAGCCGGCGACCATCGAGAGCATGATCGCCTCACCCAGCGCCCGAGCCGTGGCGAGGACCGCGGCGGCGACGATCGCCGGGCGGGCGGTGCGGACCGCGATCGTCCAGGTGACCCGCCAGCGGTTCGCCCCCAGCGCCGCGGCTCCTTCGGTCCAGCTGCGCGGCACCGCGCGCAGCGCGTCGACCACGATCGCGATCATGATCGGCACGATCATGATCGTCAGGATCAGGATCCCGACCGAGATGCCGGCGCCGTCGAGCTGGACCACGTTCGCCACCGATTCCTTGCGCTCGAGGCTGATCAGGTGCTCGCCGACCCAGGGGACGATGACCAGGATCCCGATCAGGCCGTAGACGACAGAGGGGACGGCGGCGAGCAGTCGCACGACCGGCTCGAGCACACGGTTGACCTGGTGCGGCGCGAACTCGACGATGAAGATCGCCGCGAAGAGGGAGAAGGCGATGCCGATCAGGACCGCCCCGGCGGTGACGACGAAGGTGCCCCAGAGCAGCGGCCAGGCGCGCAGCGTGTAGACGTACTGGGCCGGGTTGGCGGGCGAGTTGAAGATGTCCTCCAGCTGCAGGTCGACGTCGCCCCCGGAGCCGAACCAGGCGAGGCCGTTGCCGGCGAAGGACGGCCAGGCCTTGCCGAAGACGAAGACGATCATCCCGGCGATGATCAGCAGCACCAGGCAGGCGACCCCGCCGAGGATGCGCTCGACCCGGGCATCGGTCCAGAACCCGGTCGCCCCCGGACCCTCGTCGCTCGCCGAGCCCGGCCGCCGGGAAAGGCGACCGGGCAGGCGGGCTGCGAGCCCGTCACGCACTAGTGGAGAGGCACCCAGTCACTGGCGACCAGCGCCTGGGCCTGGGCGCTGCGAGCGAACTGGATGAACGCCTTGGCGGGCCCCTTCGCCACCCCGCGGCTGACGAGGTAGAAGTTGCGGCTGCCCGCGTACTGGCCCGACTTGGCGTTGCGCAGTGTGCAGGGCACGCCGAGGTAGGGGACCGAGAAGAGCCCGGCGGCGAAGTGGAAGGAGGCGTAGCCGATCGCGTTCGGGTCAGACTTGATCGTCTGCGCCTGCAGGCCGTTGGAGGACTTGGTCGTCGCGCTGCCGGCGACGCGCAGGGTCTGGCCCATGAAGATGTTCTGGAACGCGTCCTGGGTACCGGAGGCGGCGGTGCGGACGACGAGGTCGATCGGCCCCGAGGCGCTGGCGCCCGGCACCTGACTCCAGCTGCGTATGCGGCCGGAGAAGATGTCCTGGATCTGCTGCTGGCTGAGGCTCGCGATCGGGTTCGAGGGGTTGGTCACCACGCAGACCGCGTCGCGGGCGATCTTGTTGAAGACGATCCCGCCCGGGTCGGCCGGCTTCGGGTCGCGCGAGGACATGCCGAGCGTGACGCGGCCCCGGGAGACGTCGGTGATGCCGATGTCGGAGCCGCCTTGGAGGACCACGAACTTGACCTTGCCCTTGTTCTGGGGCAGGCGGACGAAGGCCTTGGCGAGCTTCGTCGCCAGCGGCGCAACCGAGGTGGAGCCGCTGAGGGTGATCGTGGCGGCGGGGGCTGTGGCGGCGGTCGCCAGCGAGGCGCAAAGGGCCAGCGCGAGGGCGGCCAGGTAACGCGTGCGAATCATCTGTGCTCGCTCCTGGGTAGCTGGTCGAGAGTCTGTCCGCGCCAGTCTCGGCTCAGCCCGCGCCGCCAAGGTAAACGCAACGTGACTGTTTGGAGAAGAACTGGTAACAGCCGGTAACAGGATCTTCTCCAGTTCGACACAGCCTGTTCACCGGATCGACACCGGGAGCGGAGAGCCTCCCGGTCGATGCTCGTACTGCAGTCAACCCCCTCCCCGCCAGCGAGCAAGCGGCGGATCGCCAACCTGGAGATCCGGCCGGGCGAGCTCCAGGTCCTCGTCGACGGCGAACGCGCGGGCCTCACCGTGCGCGAGTTCGAGCTCTTCTTCCTGCTCACCGAGCGCCGCGACAGCGTCGTCCAGCGACCGCAGCTCTACGAGCTGATGTGGGGCGGCAAGATGCCCCGCCGCGACCGCTCGGTCGACGTGCTCGTCCGCAAGATCCGCGCCAAGCTGGAGGCGGTCGCCCCAAGCTGGCGCTACATCCACACCCACTTCGGCATCGGGTACAGGTTCACTCCCGAAGAGCTGTAGGCGGTTCCATTGCCTGTGCCTGGGTTGGGTGGGATGGCGGGTGCCCCTCCCCAAAACGCGCGGCGGGAGCCGCGCTTGAGTGTTTTGGGGAGGGGCACCCGCCATCCCTCAACACACAAGCCTCAACCTTCCCACCCGAGACTCCAGCCGTATGAAGCATTCCCAAGCTCAGTGTCATTAGGACGGCTTCGCAGCCCGGGCGTTTTTGGAGAGCTGTGCAGGGGAGCCTGGCCGTCCTCCAGGCGAATGTCGCGAAGCGGCCTATGCAATCCGGTGTTTGCGCGGCCGTAGGCCGCGCTCCTGGTTGCACCGCGCTTACGCGCGGTGCTCAATTCGACTGGAGGACGGCCAGGCTCCCTACCCCCACCGCATCGCGAACAACGGGCGCTACAGCTCGCCCGCTCTCCCCTGGGCCCGGTTGAAGGCACAGCGGAAGTTCTCGGGCTGGCTCACCGGCTTTCCGCCGGCGAAGCCGCCGTGGTCGCCGTTGTCATAGACGGTTATGTATTGGAGGGTTTCCGGTGCCGGGTCGGCGGGCAGCGGCGCCGGGTCGGGCTCGCCCGCCTTCGGGTCGCCACGTGAGCCTTCGCTGACGCCCTCCGAGCCGGCCGCGCGACTGCCCGAGGCGATCGTGGTCAGCGAGGCGCTCATCTCACGCCGGTCCTTGAGCCCGTCGGTCGGGTCGACGTCGGTCGATGCGGTCACCTCGTTGTCGTCGACACGGCCCGCCAGCTTCACGTAGGGAGCGGCGCCGATCAGCTGCGCTGCCGTGGGCAGATAGCCGCCGAGCTCGGCGCACTTCTGGGTGGCGAAGAAGAAGTCGTTGAGGCCGATGTCGCCCTTTTCCAGCGGGTAGGGGCTGGTCATCATGCAGACGGTCCCGATCTTCACCGTCTCCGGCGAGCAGCGGTCGAAGACCTTGGCCGGCAGCACCGCGGCTGGGAACTTCTTCTTCTTGTTGAGGCGGAGGATCCCGAACTTCTTCGGTTGCAGGCTGGGCCCCGGCAGGCGCTTCGCCGCGTCGGAGACGACCGCGCCGGCGAGCAGCAGGGCGAAGAGGGAAAGGGCAAGCGCCGACCAGGCGGCGATCGCGGTCAGGCGGCTGTTGGCGGTCATCTTCGACTCCTTCGGGTTCGGTCTTCGGGGGCATGGAAGGCTGGGGCTGGGACCCGGCGGCGCCGGGCGCCGGGGCCGCCGCGCACCGAGGCGCCGGCCAGGGCCCCGAGCAGCACCAGCGCCGGCAGGTAGAGCGGCACGGTGGGGCTCGACTCGTCCGATTCGTAGCGGCTGAAAGCCTGCGATTCCTCGATCGCTGCCTCCTCCTCTCGCTTTTCCTCCATCTGGTAAGTGCGGGCCGGGGCGCCACCGGGGGGGAGCGGGCGGACGATCGGCGGGGGTGGGGGCGGGACGATCGCCGGCACCACCGCGAGCGACGGGACACCGAGGGGCAGGAACGGCTCGGGCGCCAGGGCCGGGCTCGGCGGTGGGGGCGGGTTGGGCGGGGGCGGGGGGGCCGCAGGGGGAGGAGGCGGGGAGAAGCTCACCGGCGGACTGCCGGCGGGGGAGGCGGGCGGGGGCGGTGGGGCCGGGGGTGCGGCGACCGCAGCGGCGCGCTTGAAGCGGTCGGGCCGCAGCGGGCGCGTGCCGCACGGCCGCTGCACGCTTCCGCCGAGTACGGTCACCTGCTCGGAGTAGGAGTAACCGCCCGCGCTGACGGTAACCGTCGTCGTCCCGGCGTTGAACGGGCAGAGCAGGCCGGAGGAGTTGTCGGTGACGACCTTGTCGCTCTCGTCGAGGTAGGGCTTGCGTAGGTTGGTCGAGGCCGGGTCCTGGCGGACGAAGTCGGCGATGTCTGAGTCCGAGGAGACGAAGCTGTACTCGGGGTCGAGGCGGGTGGCGCAGCCGGCGACCAGACACTGGTCCGGTGGAAAGAGGGTGTAGGGATCACCACCGGAGGGGTCGGGGTTGCCGGAGCCCGCCGAGGCCTGGCCCCAGCGGTCACCGCCGCGCGGGCGGCGACCGAGGCCGCGGAAGAGCGCCGGGCGCGAGCGGCGCAGCATCGTCCCGTCGGTCGCCTCCAGCGAGAGGTCCTCGATCACCGGGATCAGGCGAACGCCGACCGGCGCCACGTTTGTCGCTGGATCGCGGGCGCCGGCGTCGACCTCGAGCAGGAGGACGCCGCTGTCGCCGAAGAGCGAGTCGGCGCCTTCGATGCCGACCGCGCCGGAGATCTCCGAGCGGTAACCGAGGGTGCCGGTGCCGAAGCTGGGGATCGTCTGCGCCGCGCCGGCGGGGATGCGCATCGAGCGATTCTCTTCGGGGCGATCGAAGACGTAGGCGGAGGCGCCGCCCTCAACGAGCACACGGGCGATCTGGTCACCGTCGCCGGCGACGTTGAGCTCTGGCGTGAAGCTGGAGTTGAGGCTGCGGTTGCCCATGACGATCGTCGCTATGCCCTCGGCGCGAGCGTCGGCGAGCACCGCTTCCAGCCAGGGCAGTTGCGCCTCTTCCGGGTTCTGCTGCGAGTCGCTGGCAGCGAGCGAGCCGAGCGAGTTGTCGATGACGACGACGCGCACACTGCCCCCGGGGCCGTGGCTGTCGAAGGCGTAGTGGGTGCGGGCCGCGCCCGGGACCGGCGCCGCGCCCGGGATCCCCGCGGTGGAGATGCCGGCGGGCGTCGCGCCGCCCCCGAGCGGAGCCGGGAAGGCGCCGAGGGCTAGCTGGAAGGCGCCGGCGCCAACCGATGCGTCGCTGGAGCCCAGCGCCGGATAGACCGGCAGCTGGGGGGCGCTCGCCAGCAGGGCCGCGAAGCGCCGGGCGTCGGCTTCGCCGAGACCGCTGCGCACCCGGTTGCCGGTGTAGAGAAAGGCGCGCGGGCCGCTGCTGCCCGCCATCGCCGCCACCGTCTGCAGCGCAGCCGCCAGGGTGCGGTCGGGACCGAGCGATTGCGGCGCCAGCTCGGCGCAGGGGCCGTCGCACTCGGCGTGCCCGGCGACCGCGAAGCGCACCGCCCCGGCGGGCATCGGCACCGGCTGCGATCCGCTCGAGCTCGGTGGCGTGCGGAGGTTGGCGCCGTAGCGGTAGACGGCAGCCGTCCGCACCCGCGCCCGGATCGCGCGCCCGCTGCCGTTGCGCGAGGACGTGCCGCGCCCGGCGGAGTCGGCATCGCCGCTCCAACCCCCCACCGCCCAGCCGTTGCCGGCCGAATCGAGCAGCAGGGCGAGCACGGGGTCGCTCTTCAGCGAGCTGTCGTCGCCAGAGCCGGCGAAGGCGGTGCGCTGCTCGTCGACCCAGCCGGCGGCCGTCTCGCGCAGCAGGTAGCCGTCGCCAGGCAGCGAGAAGGGCGGCGCGATCGGCGGCGGCACGTTGGGGTCGGGTTCGGGCAGGTCGTCGGCGGGCGGATAGCTCAGCCGCGGCGCGACCGAGACGATCGCTCGCACGCCGGCACCATCGCGCACGGCAGCAGCCGCCACTGCCGTCGAGCCGAGCAAGGGCTGGCTCGAGAAGCGCCAGGGAGCACTTGGGCCGTCGCGCTCGATGACGATGTCGCGGCCGGCGGCCACCGCGCCGCCGTCGGGCAGGCCGGCGACCGCAACGAGTTGCGGGTTGCCGGCCCTCACCCCGTCCAGCAGGGCATGGGCGGAGGCGTCGACCCGCCAGGCGCCGCCGTCGTTGACGAGCAGGTCGCCTCCGGCGGCGGCGATCGCCTGGCCGCCGGCGAAGGCAACCGAGGTCAGGTTCGCCTCCTCATAACCTGCCGGCAGGGCCTCCTGCTCCCAGCTCTTGCCGTAGCGCAGCAGCACGCCGCCCTTGCCGACCGCGTAGCCGCGGTCAGGGTTGGACGGGTCGAAGGCGACGTCCATCAGGTGGCCTTCGAAGCCGACCGGGATGCCGGGGTCGGAGACCCAGAGATCGTCGGCGGCGTTCCACTGCCACATCGCACCCTGGTCGCCGATGGCGTGGGCGCGCCGCGGCTCGGGCCAGGCGACTCCGCGCAGCGTCGCCTTGTTGACGCTGCCGCTGGAGGAGAGCAGGAACTCGCGCTTCCAGCCACGGCCCGGCATGTAGCGAACCACCGAGCCGTCGGCGCCGACGGCAAGGGCGGCGCTGTCCAGCCCACCCGCCCCACCCGGAGCCGCGGCGACGTCGGTCAGCGGCGCCCTGACCGAGACCGGCCAGGAGCGCAGCCGCTGCGGCGCCGTCTCGCCCGAGATCTCCACCGGCCCCTCGAGCCAGCCTTCGTCGAGCGCGGCGAAGGCGCCGCTGGCGCGGAAGTTGCCGCCGCCGCCTGGCATGCGCACGAAGGCTTCGCCGTCGAAGCGCAGGTAGGTGCCGCGGTTGCTCGCCTCGCTGCCACCGGGGTCGAGCGGGTTGGTGATCACCCGCGTGCCGAACTGACCCCCCGGCCAGGCGAAGCTGCGGTAACCGCCCTGGCGGGAGAGCTTGACGCCGAGCGGGCCGTCGCAGGGGCCGGCGTCGCACCAGGTCCCGGTCACCGCCCCGCTGGCGCTGTCGTAGAAAAGCGTCGCGTCGCCGGGAATGCCTTCGAGCGCCGCGGTCAGGTCGACCCAGGCGCCGTCTTCGGTCACTGTCAGGGGCTGGGCGGCGCCGCCAATCGGGGCCGCACCGGCGATCCCCGCCCCCGGGTTGTCGCGCTCGGCAAAGGGCGACCCGCTCAGCGGCCGCTCGATCCAGAGCGGCCCTTCCGGAGTCGAGGTTCGCTCGAGCAGGACAGCCGAGCGGTTCAGACCCGCTTCGGGATCGACCTCGGCCAGGGCCCAGGCATTGCCCAAGCCCGTGGCGTCGACAGCCAGGATGCGGAAGTGTTTCTCCGATCCGACCGGAATCTCCACCGGCTCGCGTTTCCATTCCTGGCCGTCGAAGCGGACGATGCCGTCGGCGACCGAGCGCCCCTGCGGCCCGAAGAGCAGGCCGGTGCCCCCGGCCTCGTCGAAAGCGGCGATCGCGATAGCCCCCAGCCCCTGCTCTCCGGCGAGCGCCTCGGCCGGCGCGCCTCCTTCGGCGGGCAGCAGCACGTCATCCGGCGGAGCCGGCAGCGCCCGCCAGCTGCCGCCCGGCTCGCGGTGCAGAACGACCGCCTGCTCTCCCACCGGGCGGCTGGTGTCACGACCGGTCAGCACGCCTCCACCCTCCCGCGTGATTCGCGCCGAGAGGCGGTTCGGCACTGGGCCCCTGTAGGGGTTGCCGGTCTCGTCGAGCGGCGTGTCGAAGACCTGCCAGCCGTTCGCGTCGGTGTGGCGGACGAAGGCCAGCTGGGGGTCGGGCTGGGCGGGGTTCGAGATGGGAGCGAAGGCGAGCGTGCGGGTCCCGACCCGCACCTCGCCCACCGCCAGCGGCAGCATCCGGTAGCCCCAGGCCTCGCCCGGCTCGCCGGCCGCAGCGGCACCGATCAGCGTCGTTTCGGGATCGGCCGTGCCGAGCAGCGGCAGCGGCCCCACGCCTTGCGCCGGCCCGAGCCCGCTGCCCGGCGCGGCAAGTCCCCCCAGCAGGGCGAGCGCCGCCCCAAAGGCGAGCAGGTGCGGGGCGCGACCACTCACCTCTTCGCCTCCTTGGTGCGGAAGGCGAGCTTGGTCGGGTAACGGTCGCGCTCGAGCCGCAGCTCGAGGCTGCGCCGGCCCGGGGCGAGGATCTGCGACGGGGTGCGAGCGACGGTGCGGCCGCCTTTCTTGGCGAGCAGCTGCACCCGTGCGCGGCGGGTGAGCGTGAAGCTGACCGTGAGGCGCAGGCCGTCCAGGTCGGAGCGCACCCTGCGCAGCAGCGGCGGCAGGCGCCGCACCTTTGCCGGCCTGACCGCGTTCGGCGTCAACTCGAGGGGCGGCGGGGCGAAGAGCTGGGAGTCGTCGACCGGCAGGCGGTCGGGGATGAACTGCTCGGCGGCCTCGTTGGGACGGAACTCGATCGTGCCCTGGAAGGCGGGCTCGGCATCGATCGGCAGCGGTGTGCCGTCGCTGTAGTGGAAGAGCCAGCCGGCCCAGGTGACCAGCCAGCACTCGTTGGCTGCCGGGCAGGCGATGCGCGCGGCGCTGCCGCGCCCCGCGCCCGCCGCCGGGAGGCGGGTCGTGGCCGTCGACCCGTCGGGCTCGATCCGGGCGACGATCGCCTTGCTGTTGACGCT
The DNA here is from genome assembly GCA_963753585.1 of uncultured Solirubrobacterales bacterium. GTDB lineage: Bacteria > Actinomycetota > Thermoleophilia > Solirubrobacterales > 70-9 > VRUE01. The sequence goes on from CAVWCU010000001.1 coordinate 1,177,256, forward strand.
TTGCCGCTCGGCGAAGGGAACCACCGTGACCAGGGCTTCGTCGCTGCCCGGGACCGCCGCGACGTCGGTGAAGCGGTCGGTGGGGCCGAAGCCCGCCTCGCCGAGATCGACCTGCTCGAACGCCCCACCGACCAGGCGCGCGGCCAGCGGCGAGCGCGCCACGCTGCCGCCCTGGGGAGCCGTCGGGCCCGACGCGGCGCCCCCGCCGACCGCCCAGAGCTCGTCTTCCTCGCCGTCGAGCGCCAGCAGCTCGCTGCCTTCGGCAGGCACGCCTTCTTCCGCGGCCGGGAGGAAAGCGTCGTTGGCGAAGGTGTCGCCCGCGATGCGGTGGATCAGATGCGGGACCGCCTCAGGTTCGGCCAGCTCCACGAGCTCGGTGCGGTTCTCCGGCGAGCGCCCGACCAGGGTGCTCTCGAAGAGCTGGCCGTCGTGGAACTCCATGTCGCTGACCCCGCGGCCCTGCGGCCCGTAGACCGTGCGCAGGTCGGTGCCGTCCCAGCGCAGGTGAAAGGCGCCGATCCGCTCGCCGAGCGCGTCCTGGGAGCCGACCCCGCCGAACCAGCAGTCGCCCGGCCCGTTGCAGGTGGCGGACATCATCTGGCCGAAGGGGTCGGCGGCGTCCGGTCGGGTGCTCCAGGAGCCGACCACCTGGCCGTCCTTGAAGCGGCACAGCGCCAGCCCCGAGCCGCTGCGCGGCCGGCTCGGCTCGCTGAGGACCCAGAACTCGGTCGGGCCGGCCCAGGCGATGCGCGCGGTTTCGCCGGGACCGCCGCAGACGGTGGCCAGCTGGTGCCAGCTCTGGCCGTTCCAGCTGTAGATGCCGCGGGGAATCGTCGCGTTGCCGGCGACGGTCAGCAGCCCGCGATTCGGAGCCCAGAAAGAGAGGTCTCCCGGCGCGCCCAGCGGCACCTTGAACGGCACCCCAGCCGGTGGCGGGGGCTGTTCGAGGTGCCAGATCGGCTCCGCGGCTCCCGCCCCAGGGGGCGGGAGCGCCGTGGCGAGAGCGGTGGCGAGGGCCGCAAGGGCCAGCCTTGCCCCCCTGGACGAGGCTCTAGTCACCTTCCGGCTGGGCCTCGGGCTGGCGATCGAATTCACGGGTCGGCGCCTCGGCCCCCCTCTCGGTACCCGATTCACCGAAGTCGAGCAGGGTGGGCTGCACCGCGGAGAGCAGCGCCTCCAGCGCCACGCCGGAGAGCGTCTCGTGCTCGACCAGCGCGTTGGCGACCTCGTAGACGGCACTCCAGTTGCGCCGCAGGATCTCCTCCGCCGTCGTCACCGAGTCGCCGACGATGCGCTCGACCTCACGGTCGATCAGCTCCAGCGTCGCCGGGCCGACCGAGCCGAGCTCCTGCAGCGAGGCGCCGAGGAAGACCTCGCCCGCCTTTTCGCCGATCGTCACCGGGCCGAGCGCCTCCGACATGCCGTAGGAGGTGACCATCTCCCGCGCCATGCCGGTGGCCGTGTGCAGGTCGTCGTGGACGCCGGTGGAGACGAAGCCGAACTCGATCTTCTCGGCGGCGAAGCCGGCGACGATCGCCAGCAGGTGGCGACGCATGTCGGGCTCCTGCATGATCACCGCATCGCGGTCGGTGAGCATGTTCGCCGCCGTGCCGAGCTGGCGGCCGCGGGCGACGATAGAGAGCTTCTGGGCGGCGACCGTCTGCCCGATCGAGGTGGTGACCACGGCGTGGGCCGACTCGTGGATCGCGATCACCCACTGCTCCTCACGGGTCAGGGCGTGGCTCTTGCGCGCCGGCCCGGCGACCACGCGGTCGATCGCCTCCTCCAGCGTCGCCTGGTCCATCTCGACCTCGCCTTCGCGCACGGTAAGCAGCGCCGCCTCGTTGATCACGTTGGCCAACTCGGCGCCGCTGAAGCCAGACGTCAGCTTGGCGATCCCCTCCAGCGAGGTGCCCGGCGCCAGCGGTCGCCCGCCGCAGTGCAGGGTGAGGATGTCGAGCCGGCCGTGCACGTCGGGCACGTCGACTGTCACCTGGCGGTCGAAGCGGCCCGGCCGCAAGAGCGCCGGGTCGAGCACGTCGGGCCGATTGGTCGCCGCGAGCACGACGATGCCGGCGTCGCCGCCGAAGCCGTCCATCTCGACCAGCAGCGCGTTGAGCGTCTGCTCGCGCTCGTCGTTGCCCTGGCCGACGCCCGCGCCGCGCTTGCGCCCGGCGGCGTCGAGCTCGTCGATGAAGACGATCGCCGGGGCCATCTTGCGCGCCTTGGCGAAGAGGTCGCGGACGCGGGCGGCGCCCACGCCGACCAGCGACTCGACGAAGTCCGAGCCGGAGAGCGAGAAGAAGGAGGCGTCGGCCTCGCCGGCGGTCGCCTTGGCGAGCAGCGTCTTGCCGGTACCCGGAGGGCCGACCAGGAGCACGCCCTTCGGCGCCCGCGCCCCGACCGCCGCGTACTTGCTCGGGTCGGCGAGGTAGTCGCGGATCTCGCGCAGCTCGGCCAGCGCTTCGCCGGCGCCGGCGACCTGGTCGAAGGTGGTGCGGTCGGGCGCCTCGGCGCCGCGCTTGCGACCCTTGCCGGTGAACTTCGAGAAGCCGGCGAAGGCCCCGGCCCCACCGTCCTGGCCAAGCCGGGTGAAGAGCACGAAGAGGCAGACGAGCAGCAGGATCGGGATGAGGAACTGGACGACGATCTGCTTGGCCGGCTTGTCCCACTGCTGATCGACCGCGACGACCGCCCCGCTCTCGGTCAGTTCCCGCACCAGCGACGAGGTCTGCGCGTCGGACTCGGGATAGGACGCGTAGAGCAGCAGCCCGTCCTTGGTCTCGAAGAGCACGCGGGCGTCCTGGTCGAGCAGGGTCGCCTCGGCGATCTGCTTCTCCTCGGCGAGCTTGAAGACGCGGCTGAGCGGCACCCGCTCGCCGCTCGTGCTCGGCTGGATCTGGCCGAGCAGGTTGAAGAAGAGGAAGGTGAGCACCAGGGAGGCGACGAGCAGCGCCGTGCTCAGCGGGTCCCTGGCGAACCAGCGACCCACGGACGCCGCGACGTCGCCCAGGCTGCGGGCGACGTCGCGGAGGTCCACCTGTGGGCGCTTGAGGCCCAGACGCCGTTTGCCTGCGGCGTCTTTCACTTCTTCTTCTTGACTAGCTTCAGCGTCAGCGAGTTGGTCGAGCCGTTCTCATCGCCACCCGTCGGGGTGAACGTCAACTCGAGCTTCACCGGCAACTTGCCCTTTTCCTTGAGCAGCTTCATCGCCGCGGCGCTGGGCTTCAGCGTCAGGTTGAAGGTGCCGGCCTGGCTCGCTTTGAGGACCGTACGGCCGACCTTGATCTGCTTTTTGCCTTTCTTGGCGGTGCCGATCGCCTCCAGCGTGCCGGCGCCCGGCAGCTTGACCGAGAGGGTCGCCCCACCGGTTTTCGAGGAGATCGACTTGCGCAGCAGCGAGAACACGTTGCTCGGCTTCGCCGGCAGTGGGCTGGTGTCGCCGCCGTTGACCGGTGGAGTGTCTTTTCCACCGCCTTCTTCGTTACCGCCGCCACCTCCGGTTCCCTTGTTCCAGTCCACCGACGCGATGCCGGTTTTGGCGAGATTGAGGATCGGGGTCGGGAGCGGCGAGTAGTCCTTGCTGAACAGGCCGGACTGCCCATTGGTGCCGAGGATGCTTTCCCAGTAGTCCTTCACCGTGCGGGCCTTCGACTCCTCGCCGGGGGTGTCGCCCCAGACGTCGGCGTTGTCGTCGAACACCAGCCCGTAGGTGATGGTGCAGACGGCGTACGCCCCTTCTGAGTTAACGCCGCTGACTTTCGACCAGTCCTCGAGCGTGCTCGGCAGGGGGGCGCCGCCTTCGTTGACGAACTGCGCCGCCTGGCAGTTGGAGCCCGGGCTGCCGTCGGTGCGGAACCCTTTCGCGTCCGCGGTCGGCTCCTGGAAGGTGCCGGCCCCCGGACCGCTGGGGATCTGGGTCCAGTAGATGTCGTTGTCGTATGCGGCACCGGAGGTTGCCCGGGGCGTGATCGCCAGGCTCTGGGCAACGTTGTTGCGAGCAGTCGAGATGTCGGAGTAGCCGACCGAGCCGTCCGTGGCGATCAGCGTGTCGACGATGCCCTGGTTGCCGTTGAAGCAGGCGGAGGCGAGCTGGTCGGTGTCACCGGCCAGTCCCGGCGCGCCCGGACCGTCGGGGTCGCTTGCCTCGGGGATTCCGTCTTTGTCGCCGCAGTCGTCGCGGTCGCCGAACGTGCCCCCGGGCCAGCGGCGGGTTCCACCGGTGCCCTGCGAGCCGAATTCGGTGAGCCAACCGCGGGCTTCGTTGATCGTGTCGAGGTTGTCCTTGAAGGCGAAGCTGGTCCCCGACTCGTCGAAGCGGACGATGCGGATTATCGGTTTGTCGCAGTCCGTGTCCGGAGCCAGCTCGGGGAAGACCTCGGTCCAGTTGTCGTGGGTCGAGGCCTTGGCCCAGATTTTCTCGAACTCGTCCTTCGTGAACCGCACCCGGACGAGGCCGAGGGGGAACGGAGTGCCCCCACCCGACATTTCCTCAGAAGTCCGGGAGGCGGCGTCGAGCAGTTCGACGTTGCAGTCGTTGGGGAAGTTGACCAGCGGCGCAACAGCGCCGACGGCTGCCGGGACGACGTGGATTTTCCCGTCGTTGCCCGGAACGGAGTCGATCACGTTTTTGCCTTCGACGATGGTGACGCCGCTGTTCATTTCGTTGATCTCGCTGGAGACCGGTGGCTCGTCGGTCATCCCGAAGCGAGGCGCGCCGTCGCGGACCTTCACCGACTGGCGACCCGCGCCACTGCCCTGCGCCTCGTAGGTGACGTTGATTTTCCCCGCGCCGGGAGTGCCGATGCAGTAGAAGAGCTTGAAGTTGTCGTTGAAGACTTTGTGTGCGTCGCGGGCGAACGAGGCACCGCGACCGGTGATGTTTTCACCGGCGCATTTGCTCGTCGTGAATGCGCCGTTCGCCGGCGGCGCCATGCATACCGCGAGCACCATCGAGGCCAGGGCCAGGGTCCCTGCCAGGACAGTGCTGAGACCCCATCGGGGGGCGCTGAGAGTGCCACTCATCTGAGTCATTCCTTTCATCGACTGACCTTTTCGGCGCCAGGTTTGTCGGCTGATATGGCTCTGTCAAGCCGCTTCACAGGACTTCTACGTTTGCGTTACACGGCGTTATCAAGTGCTTCTCCAGATCGTCACCACTCGGTTACCTGCCGTTCACTCCCGGGCTCGTCTCGAGGGTTGTGTGGGCTGGTGAAAGGCGGTTTTCAGGGATGCGCTGGCCCGCCTGCCACCGCGCGAGGCGACATAGGCGACCGTCACGCGGACGGCGATGCGCTCGCCGGCGCGCAGCTCGTCCCGGTAGCGCGCTACCGGCTGGAGCAGGATGCGCACCTCGCTGCGGGCCTCTCCCCGGGCCCGCGCCGATCCCGTTGCCAGCGTGCGCAGCTTGGGCGGCCTGCCGGCGCGTCCACGGGCGACCGCCTTGACGCCGCCCGCGGCGGGCACCGAGACGCTCAGCACGACCGAGCCGTCGGGCCTGGGCCTGGCACGGACGCCGATCCGCGGCCCTTCGCGATCGACTTCGATCGTCGATCCCGCGCCACCGGTCATGTCCAGCGCGGCCGGCTCGGCGCCGACGTCCGGCAGGCGGGTGGCAACGAAGGCGTCGGCGCGCTGGTTGGCGTCGCCGTGAAAGAGGTTGCCGGCAAATGAGGCGAAGGCGATGAGACTGCCGTCGGCGGAGATCGTCGGCCCGTCGAGCACCGAGGCGTCGATGTCGCCGCCGGCGAGCGAGCGGGTGACGCGCTCCAGCGTTCGCTCCTGGAGATCGACGACGTAGAGCTCGCGCGGCCCCGGCACGGGGCGCGGTTCGCCGAGCAGCTGCAGGGCAGGCAGGACGAAGCGCGTGCGGATCGTGGTGATCGCCAGGTAGCGCCCGCCGGCCGAGATCGCGACGCTGCTCAGCGGCGGTCCGGTGTCGGTCTGGTTGCCGACCGTCTCCCGGGTCAGCTCGACCGTCGAGTCCTTGCGCGTCAGGCCGGGGGTCATGTCCGTCAGGTAGAGATCGAGGCCCGGCCCCGTGGCGCCGTTCGGGCGTGGCCCCTCGCCGGTGAGGAAGGCGACCGTGTGGCCGTCGCCGCTCAGCACCGGCAGCTGCGAGCTGATGTCGGCGCGGGTCGCCTCCTGGCCGGTCAGCGGGCCGAAGCAGGGGCCGGTGCCGACCTGGCTGAAGAAGGTGTTCGCGTCCGGCGGGCAGCCTGGATCGTCGGGGTCGGCGACACCGGTCACGCGCCTCGTCTGGGCGGTGGGGCCATCCGCCATGCGTCGCCAGAGGAAATAGAGGACGTTGGAGACTGGGTTCTCACCGCCCAGCAGCCGCGTCTGGGCCGGTGCGTTTTCACCCGTCCAGGCGACGGTCGATCCATCGGCGCTGAGCACCGCGCCCACCGCCCCTCCCGCCGGCTGACTGGTCATCGCACCGCTCTCGGGATCGCGCTGAGCGGTCACCAGGCTGGTCGTCTGCGCCAGGCGGTCGCGCAGGAAGACCTGGCCGGCCGGCACGTCGACCGCGCCGCTCGCCGGCAGGTCGGTCGCCACCTCGGTGCGGAAGGCGACCTTCTGCCCGTCGGCGCTGATCGCAAGCCCAGCGGAGGCCTCGGCGCCCGGTTCGCTGCCGGGGAAGGGGAAGAGCGGCGGCCCGAAGCTCGCCGGCTCGTCGCCGCCGTCGCGAGCCGAGACGAGGTCGTAGGCGCCGGCTTCCCCGGTCGGGACGGCCATGTCGCGCACGTAGACGTCGTTGTTGTCGTTGAGGTCGGCGGCGACCAGGGGCTCGGCGGTGGAGAAGGCGACGAAGCGACCGTCGGCGCTGATCGAGGGATTGGAGGCGCCGCGCCGCAGGAAGGAGTTGTCGGCCTCGGCGAAGAGGTCTCCGTCGGCGACCTTCTCCAAGGCCCTGGTCTCGAGGTCGAAGCGGAAGATCCCGCCCGCCCGGTACTGCCCCGGCGGATCGGGGTCGTCGTCGGCGAAGAAGTTGCGCGATCGGGTCTGGATCGCGACGTAGCGCCCGTCAGCGGAGATCGCCGCGAAGACCGTCGAGTCGTCGCCCTGCTCGAGCCGGGCGTAGTCGGCTGAGATCAGCTGCGCCCCGGGCACGCCGTCGGCGGCGTTGCCCCAGGCGGCGCCGGCGCTCGCCGGTGGCGCCAGCGTGAACAGGATCGTGACCAGCCAGAGACAGGCGGCGGTGCGGCGCGCGGCGCTCATCCGATCCGCACCCGGCGCTTGACGAGCACGCGATTGCCGGCCCGGTCGCGCGCCGTGACCCGCACGGGGAAGCGACCGGCGCGCTCGAACGTGTGGCGGATCCTGACGGCAGCCGCCTTCCTCCTGCCCTGCTTCCCACGGGCGCTCGGCGTGGCACCGGAGGCGCCCGCCCCGCGCCCGTCGCCGAACGAGGCCCTTACCGAACGCTTCCGCAGCCCCGACCCCTCGGCCCGCGGGCCGTCGGAGACGAGGACGGTCAGCCGGCGCCCGCTGCGGCGCAGCTTCACCCGCGGCCCGTTGCGGTCGACCAGCAGCCGCCCGCTGCGGCTGCCGGTCTCCTGTCCTGCCTCGTCGGTGGCGAAGATCTGCACGCGGTGCTTGCCGTCTTCGACGTCGTCGCGCGAGAGACGGGCGCGGAGGCCTTTGAGGTTCTCGATCACCGGCTCGTCGTCGACGCTGACCGAGTAGCGGACCCCGCCGATCGCGTTCAGCGTGCGGTCCCAGGCAATCGGGATCCGGCGCTTGCGCTGCCAGCCGCTGGGCAGCAGCACCAGGAACGGGTCGGGCGGAGCGTCGACGATCGTGGCTGCGATCTGGGCGTTGGCGCCGGTGCCCTGGGTCCAGGCGACGATCGCATCGCCGAGGCCCGAGCCACTCATGGTCACCCGGCCGACGGCACCTCCCCGGGGAGCGCTCGAGCGCGGTCGGCTCGGCGACGCCGTCGGCGCGGCGCTCCTGCACACCGACGAGGCCGGCGCCGCCGCGCTGCTCCCGCCAGGCTGCGACCGCGGCACCGGTCTCGGCCAGGTCGACCAGCGGATCGCCAGTGACCGAGCTTGCCCCCTCGTCGAGGCGCTCCACCGGCCCAGCCGACGCGTCGTCGCCGGGGGCGAGCAGCGTCGCCGGACCCGAGCCGAAGGCCGCAACGAAGAGACCGCGGGGGTCGACGGCGATGCTCGGCAGGCCAAGGTCGCCCCTCGCCCCGCCGTCGACGAGCTGCGCCTGGCCGAACGCCCCCGCTTTTTCGGAGAAGACGTCGGGCATCTCGTTGACGAAGACGCGCGGGGCGTCGAGCTTGCTCGCCTGGCCGGGCTGCTGGCGGAAGGCGACGGCCGCCTGGCCGAAGCCGGAGACGTCGAGCGAGAAGGCGTCGGCTGGACCGCGCAGCGGCGCCCCTTCCCAGGAGGAAGGGCTTACCTGGAGCGGGATGCCGACCGTGCTGCCGAACAGGCGCCGCGCCCAGACGCGGTCGACGAACTCGTCGTCGGGCTCCTGCCAGACGACCACCCCCTGCCCCTGCACGTCGATGCCGACCTCGGGCGCGTTCTCCTCACTGGGCAGTCGCACCGGGGCCGCGATGCTGCGATCGACCGGCGTGCCCATCACCGACCAGAGGCGACCGGCGTAGCGGGCGAGACGGAGGTCGGCGCCGAGGTAGCCGGGTGGGTTGGAGGGGCTGGCGTCGGTGACGACTCGGTAGGCGAGGTACGCCTGCCCGCCGCGGTTCATCGCCAGGTCGGGGTAGGTCGAAGTCGCCTCGCCGACGTTGAAGTCGATCGGCACCGGCGGCTGGAAGCCCGAGGCGCCGGGATCGAGCGTCGCCGAGAACATGCGGTCGCTTTCCACGCCGAACTCCTGCACCCAGGTGACGAGCAAGCGGCCACCGTCGCCTGCGCCGATCCGCGGCCAGCTGGAGTCGAAGCCCTGCCCGACGTCGACCCGCTGCGGCGCCGACCATGCGCCGCGCGCGAAGCGGGCGGCAAAGACGTGGCTGCGACCGTCGACCCGTTTCAGGTAGACGACCCCGCCGCTGCCGTCCTCCGACATCGCCGCGTCGGCGACCTCGATCACGTCCGCGCTCGGCCCGTCGACCGGCTGCACGTCGGAGACAACCGCCGCAGCCGTCGCCGGCATGATCAACACCAGCGCGCAGGCGCCAGCCGCGACCCCGGGCCGCCGGTGGAAACGCGGCAAGAGCCGACCGCACATGCGTTAGACGTTGCCGCCCAACGGTGTCAGCGATGTAACTAAGGTGCTACCAGGTGGTTAAAGCGCGATCGAGCCTGATCCTCCAGCAAAGCTAGTCGAGACGGAAGCCGCTGAGCAGGCGTTTCTCGGTCTCGCCCTCGATCTTGGCGAGGACTTCGACCTTGCCCTCCAGGGGCGTGTCGCGGATCTTCGTCGCCAGCAGGTCGTCGACCTGGAAGATGCCGGCTGAGTTGTTGAGCTCTATCTCGATCCGCAGCGGCCGCGTCTCCCCCGCCTCGATCCGCACCTCGTCGATCGCGGCGGCCGAGATCGAGTGGATGCCCTCCTGGCCCGCTTCCAGCGGGATCCGGGTGCGACCCTGTGCCATGTCGAGGGCATCGGCGACCCTGACCACCCCCGCCTCCAGCGTGTAGGGCTCGCCGCGGCGGCGGTGGCCGATGACGGCGTGCAGGATCTCGGAGGTGACGACGGTGCGCTCCGGCTCACGGTAGGAGTCTGCGAGCAGCCGCTCGAGCGCGCCGTTGGCGAGGAAGAGGCTGTAGGCCTCGTGGTCGGCGCGGTGGATCGACATGCCGACGTCGTGCAGCAGGGCGCCGCCCGCGACGACGACCTCGGCGTCGCGCGGCGACATGCCGTGATCGGCGACCATCGCCGGCTCGACCCCGGCCTTGACCAGCAGGCGCAGCAGCCGCAGGGCGATGTTGAGCACGATCTGGGTGTGGACCCAGGAGTGGTCCGACATCCCCAGCCGCTCGGAATGGACTTGGGCCATGTACCACCAGGCCCGCACCTGCTCGTCGCCGTTGACCGCCTCGAGGAAGCCCTCGAGCTTCCTGTTTCCCCGCGTCGGCGCCCTGACCTTGGCCTCGGCGATCGCCTCACGAGGAGGCTTTCGAGTCGGGCCTTTTGGATCCGGGGTCGGAACCGCCTCGCTCATCGCCGTGATCGTAGGGAAGGGACCGGGTGCCACCCGCTCCTCTCAGCGATCAGCCGCAGATGGGCCAGGGGCTGGAGCCCGAAGCGGCATAGAGAAGCGCCGCACGGTAGTCCTGCTCCTGCTCTGGGGCTGCCGCGGGGTCGCCGGAACCGCCGACGGATGCCCAAGTTTCGACGCTGAACTGGTACTTGCCTCGGTAGGTGCCGTCGGAGGAGACGATCGTCGGGTCACCGCCGGACTCGCAGGAGGCGATGGCGTCGAGGGTTGCTTGTGAGACGCCGCCGGGAAGGCTGGCGTAGAGCTGGCGTCTTTCGCGGCGAAGCTTGGCGCGGCGGGCCGCTTCCATGCGCTCGACGGTGACGCGAATCGTCTTGTGGAAGCGGGCGACCGGGCGCTGCAGTGCGCCGAGCTTGGCGGGCACCGCGTCGGCTACGCCGATCCGCGGCGGCACAGGATCCTCGCCGGTGGCCGCGAGTGCCACCGCGGGGAAGGCGATGCAGGCGATCAGGACAGGGATGAAGTATGTGCGTTTTGTGAGCAAGCGCGGAACCGTGGCGGTATTTGCGGCTCCGGAACGTGATCGGGCTCACACTGCTCACAAAGTAAGTGCCGTCTGACACGACACCAGGCACGAAATCCCTTCCTGTGGACAGACGATGAATTGCTTCTTGCGGCTCGGATCGCTGCCAAGCTGCAGTCGAGCGGAAGCCGGATGATGGGGGGATCGCGGACTCTCCGACATCGCGCCTGCTGCTCGCCTGCCCGGATCGCCCGGGCCTGATCGCCGCCGTCAGCGGCTTCCTCGCCGACGCCGGCCTCAACATCGTCGATGCCGATCAGCACTCCAGCGACGAGGGGCGCTTCTTCATGCGGATGGTGTTCGACGCCATCCCCGAAGACGAGCTGGCCGCGGTCCGGCAGCGCTTCGAGCGCGAGGTCGCCACGCACTTCGAGATGGAGCACCGCTTCGCCGAGTCGAGCGAGCGCAAGCGGGTGGCGATCATGGTCTCGCGCGAAGACCACTGCCTCTCCGACCTGCTCTGGCGCTGGCGCAGCGGCGAGCTCGGCGCCGACGTCGTCGCCGTCGTCTCCAATCACGACGACCACCGCGGCCAGGTCGAGTCGCTGGGGCTCGACTTCCACCACGTACCGGTCTCCCCGGACACCCGCGAGCAGGCCGAGGCGCGAGCGCTGGAGCTGCTTCGCCGGCATCGACCTGCTCGTCCTCGCCCGCTACATGCAGGTCCTCTCCCGCGAGTTCCTGGAGCAGCTGGGCGCGCCGGCGATCAACATCCACCACAGCTTCCTGCCGGCCTTCGTCGGCGCCGACCCCTACCGCCGGGCGCACGAGCGCGGCGTGAAGCTGATCGGCGCCACCGCGCACTACGTCACCGAGGAGCTCGACGCCGGCCCGATCATCGACCAGGACGTGACCCGGGTCAGCCACCGCGACGAGGTCGGCGACCTGAAACGGATCGGCCGCGACATCGAGCGGCTGGTCCTCGCCCGCGCGGTCAAGGCTCACGTCGACGACCGCGTCCTCCTCGACGGCGCGCGGACGATCGTCTTCTAGCTTCTGGGCTGACTGGCTGTCCAGCCAGCCGAAGGTTGCTCTATGGTTCGGCGGGATGGAGCAGGCGACACTCCCCCGCGCACCGGCGACCAGAATCCGAGCTGAGCTGCCTCCGGGCCCGAAGGGGCCCACTCTCCTCCAGGGATTGCGTTATGCACGGGATCCCCATCGGGTTCCTCGCTCGCTTCCAGCGTCGCTACGGCGACATCTTCACCGTCCCCTTCCCGATATTCGGCCGGGTCGTCTGGGTCGCCGAGCCCTCCCTGGTCAAGGAGGTGTTCACCGGCTCGCCCGAGCAGTTCCACGCCGGCGAGGCGAACGCAACGGTGCTGGAGCCGGTGCTGGGTCCCAACTCGGTGCTGACCCTCGACGAGGCGCCGCACATGCGCCAGCGCAAGCTGTTGCTGCCGCCATTTCACGGCGAGCGGATTCGCCGCTACGGCGAGTTGATGCGCACGATCACCCTGCGCGAGATGGAGAGCTGGCCGGTCGGCGAGACCTTCGCCCTGCGACCGCACACACAGCGGATCACCCTGGCAGTGATCCTCGAGGCTGTCTTCGGGGTCCACGACGAGCGGCGCCTGGAGCGAGCGGAGCGCCTGATCGGCACCTTCGGCAAGCGCGTCAACGCGATCACGTTCCCGATGCTGCGCCACAACCTCGGGCCCTGGAGCCCTTGGGGACGCTTCCTCCGCGCCCGCGAGGCGTTCGACGAGTTCATCTACGAGGAGATCGAGATCCGACGGCGCGAGGCTGAAACGGAAGAACGCGACGACGTGCTCTCCCTGCTCCTGCAGGCCCGGCACGACGACGGCACGCCGATGAGCGACGAAGAGCTGCGCGACGAGCTGGTCACCGTGCTCGGCGCCGGCCACGAGACAACCGCTACCGCCCTTGCCTGGGCGATGGAGCGGCTGCTGCGCACGCCGCGAGTGCTGGCAAAGCTGCGCGAATCCCTCGCCGCAGGCGACGACGACTACCTCGACGCGACGATCAAGGAGACCCTGCGGATCCGGCCGGTGATCATCGACGCCGCGCGCAAGCTGAACGAGCCGCTGCGAATCGGCGGCTACGAGCTGCCCGCCGGCACGTTCGTCTTCCCAGCGGCTGCGGCGCTCCACTACCGCGAGGATCTCTTCCCCGACCCGCACGAGTTCCGTCCCGAGCGCTTCCTCGACGGCAAGCCCAACGGCTACGCCTGGATCCCGTTCGGCGGCGGCGTACGGCGCTGCATCGGCGCTGCATTCGCCGAATACGAGATGCGAGTGGTGCTGCGGGAGTTCGTCATGCGAGCCGAGCTGAGCGCGCCCGACCTCAAGCCTGAGCGGGCGAGGATCCGCAACATCACCGTCGCCCCTGCCAGGGAAGCACGGGTCAGGCTGGATCGCCCGCTGCGCTGACGGCCCGCTCGGCCTCCTCCCACTGCTCGTAGAGCTCGGCGAGCGCCCGCTTCGCCGCCTCGTGCCGTTCGCCTGCCTGCTCCGCCTTGGCCGGGGTCGACCAGGCGGCCGGGTCGGCCAGCTCCTCCTCGACGGCAGCGCAGCTCAGCCTCGGCGGCCTCGATCTTCTCCGCCAGGCGGCTCGCCTTGCGGGCGGCTTTCTTCGAAGCGGCCCCCGGCTTGTCTCGCTTGGCCGTCTTGCCCGCCCGCTTCCGGGCCGCCGCAGCGGACGCTTCGGCTTCCGCCCGTTCGTCGCGCTCGCGCTGGTAGGCAGCCCAGCCGCTCGGGTGGCTCTCCAGCCGGCCGTCCTCGCAGACGACGGTGCGGCTGCCGACCGCCTCGAGCAGGGCGCGGTCGTGGGAGACGAGGATCACCGCGCCCTCGAAAGCCGAGAGCGCGTCCTCGAGCGCCTCGCGGCTCTCGACGTCGAGGTGGTTGGTCGGCTCGTCGAGGATCAGGACGTTGGCGCCGGAGGCGACGAGGATCGCCAGCGAGAGCCGGCGCTGCTCGCCTCCGGAGATGTCGTCGAGCGCTTTCTCCGCGTCGGCGCCCGAGAAGAGGAAGCCGCCGAGCAGGTCGCGCGCCTTCTGCCCGCTGAGGCCGGTGCCGCGCTGGGCGGCGGCGAGCACCGTCCCCTCCCCCGCCGCGGAATCGGCGTGCTGGGAGAGGTAGCCGACCTTGACGTTGTGGCCGGTCCGCACCGACCCGGCAGCGGGCTCGCGCTTCTCCGCAAGGGTCTCGATCAGGGTGGTCTTGCCGGCCCCGTTGGGACCGACGAGGACGACGTGCTCGCCCCGCTCGACTTCGAGATCGGCTCTCTCGAGCAGGATCCGTCCCGGCACCTCGATCTTGGCGCCGACCAGTTTCAGCACGACGCGGCCCGGTCGCTCGGGAGTGACGAACGAGAACCGCAGGTTGCGGCGGTCGCGCGCCTCGGCCTTGACCCCGTCGCGCTTGATCTTGTCGATCTGCTTCAGCCGCGACTGCGCCTGGCGGGCCTTCGTCGCCTTGTAGCGGAAGCGCTCGACGAAGCGCTCCATCCGCTCGATCTCGGCCTGCTGGCGCTCGATCGCCTTGCCGCGGGCGATCTCGCGCGCCGCCTGCTCCTTGCGCCAGGCGTGCCATGGGCCGGCGAAGAAGCGTCCCTTGCTGGGCCTCCAGCTCCAGCACCGACGTCCCCACCGCCTCGAGGAACCAGCGGTCGTGGGCGACGAGGACGACGGCGGCGTCGAGGTCGACCAGGTAGCGCTCCAGCCACTCCAGCGAGGGGATGTCGAGGTGGTTCGTCGGCTCGTCGAGGAGCAGCAGGTCGGGGCGGGTGGCGAGCGCGCGGGCGAGGGAGGCACGGGTCAGCTCACCGCCGGAGAAGGTCGAGAGCCGCCGTTTGGCTGCCTCCTCGCCGAAGCCGAGGCCGCCGAGCACGGCGAGCACGTCGTCGCGCCAGCGGTAGCCGCCGCCCGCTTCGAGCCGCTGCTGCGCCGCGGCGTAGGCCCGCATCGTCTCCTCGTCGGGGGTGCCTTTGGCCATCGCACCCTCCAGGCGCGCCAGCTCGGCCTCGGTCTCCTGCATGTCGGCACGACCGGAGAAGACGTAGTCGCCGAGGGAGATCTCGGCGTCGCGCGGCGGTCGCTGGTCGTGCAGGGCGACCCGCGCCCCTTTCTGCAGGGCGATGCTGCCGGAGTCGGGCGGCCGCTCTGCGGCGAGGACCCGGAGCAGGGTCGACTTGCCGGCGCCGTTGCGCCCGGAGAGGGTCATCCGCTCGCGCCGCTCGAGCTTGAAGGAGACGTCTTCGAAGAGCAGCTCGCCGCCGGCGTAGACGTCGATGGTCGTTGCGGTCGCGATGGCCATGACAGCCCTGACACTACGCGGCTCGGCCTGGGCGGGCGTAACCTGCGCCGGGTGGAACGGGAGCAACTGCGCGAGGTCCAGACACCGCTGAAGGAGCGCTACCGCGAGGAGCCCGCGGCCGCGGTCGTCACCCTGAAGGCCAGCGGCGAGCTCGGCGAGGGCGTCTCCTGCTCGGTGCAAACGGGGCAGGCAATCGCCGAGGCAGGGCTGCACCCGGCCTCCGGCGGCGACGGATCGCAGCTTTGCTCGGGCGACATGCTGCTCGAGGCCCTGGTCGCGTGCGCCGGCGTGACCCTTCGCGCCGTGGCGACATCGTTGGGAATCGAGGTGCGGTCCGGGACGGTGCGCGCCGAGGGCGAGCTCGACTTCCGCGGCACGCTCGCGGTGGATCGCGACGCCCCGGTGGGCTTCACGGCGATCCGCCTCGCCTTCGAGCTCGACAGCGACGCCGAGGAGGAGGATCTGGAGACACTGATGAAACTGACCGAGCGCTACTGCGTCGTCTTCCAGACCCTCAGCCGGCCGCCCCAGCTGTCGGCCACGCTCAGGACCGCGTCATAGCCCAATCCATGGCAGGGGCCCTGCGACACCTGGCAGACCTGGCGAGGGCGCAACTGACCCGGCGCTCCGCCCAGCGCGAGGACAGCCAGGCACTCGGCGAGCTGGAGGCTCGACCCCTGGAGCTGCCTGCCGGGTTGGAAGTCGAATGGCTCGGCGTCTCCGGCTACCGGATGAGCTTCGAGGGGCAGACGCTGTTCGTCGACCCTTACCTCTCCCGGGTCCCGTTCGCCGACATCCTGCGGCGGCGCCCCACGCTGCCCGACCCGGCCGCGCTGGACCGCTTCGTCCACGCACCGGGAGAGGTCGCCGGCGTCCTCGTCGGCCACACCCACTTCGACCACGCGGTCGACGCCCCGGCGATCGCCCGCCGCTTCGGCTGCAGGGCCTACGGCTCGGACTCGCTGGTGACGCTGATGGGCCTGCACGGGCTGGCCGAGCAGGCGGTCTCGGTCGAGCCCTACCGCACCTACGAGCTGGGGCCGTTCGAGGTCAGCTTCACGCCGAGCGTCCACTCGAAGCTACTGCTCGGCCTCGCCGTTCCCTACGACGGCGACCTCACCTGCGAGCACCTCGACGCGCTCTCTCCGAGCGCCTACCGCTGCGGCCAGGTCTGGGGCATCTCGATCCGGGTCGCCGGCATCTGCTTCTACCACCAGGGCAGCGCAAACCTGATCGACGAGGCGATCCGCGAGCGCGGCGTCGACGTCTTCCTGGCGGGTGTCGCCGGCCGCAACTTCACCGAGGACTACTGGAAGCGGATCGTCCCCCGCCTCGACCCGGCGGTAGTGGTCCCAACCCACTACGACAACTTCTTCCGCCCCCTCGGCCAGCGGATGGAGTTCGTCTCCAACGTCCAGCTCTCGGCGCTGCCAGGCGAAATTGCCTCGGTCAGCTCCGACGCTCGACTGGCAGCGCTCCCTCGTGCGGATATTTCGACATATGCGTGACATTCTCCGCACCACACGTGCACCCATCGGGCCTAGCCTGGTGTGGTGCTCCCGATCGAACAAGGCGACGCCGGAGAACTGATCGAGGCGGCGGTGACGGCCATCTCGGTCTTGGGCGGCGCGATGGCATATTTCAGCGGCTATTCCGCATCTCGGGCCGTCGCCGAAGAACAGCCGCCCGAGATCCTCAGCCAGCGTGTCAACGAGGGCCTGGGAGAGGGCTTCACCTGGGGGTGGCCGGCAGCCATCGTGGCTCTTATCATCAAGATATGGACCTAATGGCACGGTTTCTCAAATTTCCCCGAGGAGCGATCATCCTCAGTTCGCTCGTGTCGATAGCCGCCGGCATCGCGATCGTCGGCTTCGGAGCGCCGCCGGCAATACTCATCCTCGCCTCGTGGGCGGGCGCCACGGTCTACATGGAGTTGAACTCACGGATCAACCGACGGCTCGGGCGTCGGTAGCACCAGTCAGCTCTCGAAGTGCTTGGCGGTGATCTGGTCGATCGTGCCCTTGGTGCGAATCGTGTGCAGGCCGAGTGCCACGCCGATCGCCTTCAGGTCGAGCTCCGAGTCGGACATGCCGCCGCGCGGAAGCCAGTAGAGCTCACGCCCCTTGATTGCGAGCCGGTCGTCGCTGCTAGACAGTGCCAGCGCCTTTTTGCGGCTTGCAGCCGCGGGCTTCTGCTCGAGAAGCACCACCTGGACCTTGCCCTTCGAGGCTGCGAGGACAGACCGTTCGAACGGCTCGTGAGCGGCCATGGCTCGCAGCTCCGCTGTGCCGCGCAGGAAGACCGGCACCTCGTAGCCCAGCGACTCCGCCAGCCCGGATTCGATCCGCCCCGTCAGCTTTTCCGCGTCATCTCCCTCGCAACCGAAGATCACGTTGCCACTGGCGCGGAAGCAGGCAACGTCGGCCAGATCCAGCGCCTCGAAGCAGCGGCGCAATTCGTCGTTCTTGATCCGCCGGTTGCCGAGGTTCATCCCGCGCAGGAAGGCGACGTGGCGATCCATGAGCCCACCATACGATGGGCGCGTGAATGCCGACTTCGCCGAGCTTCCATCCGACCTCCCCGTCCCCGAGGACGACGGCGCCGCGGATCACCTCGTCGGGCTGGCGCTGCCGGAGCTGCAACTGCCCTCCACCCTGGATGGCCCAGTCGACCTCGCGGCGTCCGGCCAGGAGCAACTCGTCGCCTACGTCTACCCGCGTACCGGCACCCCCGGCCAGCCCTCCCCGGCCGGCTGGGACGACATCCCTGGCGCCCGCGGCTGCACGCCGCAGAGCTGCGCCTACCGCGAAAGCCTCGCCGAGTTCTCGGCGCTCGGTGCGACCGTGGTCGGCATCAGCACCCAGAGCCCCGGGGAACAGCGCGAGTTCGCCGAGCGGGAGCACATCCCGTTCTCCCTGCTCTCCGACAGTGACCTCCTCCTCCATGACGAGCTGCGCCTGCCCACCTTCGAAGTCGAAGGCATGACCCTCTACAAGCGCCTCACCTTCGTCGCCGAAGCCGGCAAGATCGCCAAGGCCTTCTACCCCGTCTTCCCGCCCGACCGCGACGCCGGCGAGGTCTCAGCTGGCTGCACCGGCGCTGAGCGGTGCTCCAAGAAAGCTGAACCTTGCCGAGACCATGATTGTGGTCAGACCTCGTCTATCCATCTTGACAACCCGAATATTGTCTTCCCATGCGTGAATATTTGGACCAAGTTAGGCGTGCAGCGGAAACGGATCTGTACTACCTCACGCTAGAGGCAACCCTGGTCATTCCCGATATGTGTGCAGGATTGGAAGCCGATGACGGGATGACCGCTCGCGCGCGCTATGAAGCCTGGTTTGATGAGCATGTCGCTCAAAAGTACGTCGTTGGCGCGAGTCGCACTCCCTCTTTCTCGGGGGAAGATTGTTATGGCCTGCGGTGCGCGATGCTTCACCAGGGACGGCTCAAGCCCCATAGAGGCGCTTATGAGCGGATTCTGTTCGTTGAGCCAAACAATGACCTAATACTGCACAACAACGTCATGCATAGCGCATTGAACATCGACGTTACGCAGTTCGCGCTCGACATGATCGAGAGCGCCGAGCAGTGGCTCGCTACGGCTCAGCAGACTCCTCAATACCAAGCAAACTTCCCGAGCTACATGCAACGACATCCGGATGGTCTTCCGCCGTATATCGGGGGAAGACCCGTCATCTCCTAGCGTCTTAAGTGGTCTTTGACCTAGGGCATGTGGTAGAGGCGTCGCCAAGAGAACCATTGACACGCTCGCGCTGGTCGAATCCCCTGCCGTTTGGATCTGCGAAAGGAGATTCGATCGGTTTGCGTTAGTGGAGGCGGCCGGAATTGAACCGGCGTCCGAGGCCGTAGCGCGAAGGTGTCTACAGGTATAGCCGGCGCTTGATTCTCGTCTCCCGGGGTCCGCGCCGGCGGGCACTGCGGGAGATAGAGCCCTCTGAATTGTCCCCTGGCAGACGGGGCGATCCGCCTGGGTGAGCCCGCGTTCTGAAGCCGGCTGCCCCCTCCGCGGGCGGGAGAGGACCGACTCTCATCACCTAGGTTCTAGCTAGGCAGCGAGGGCGAACTCATGGTCCGCACGTATTGGTTTTTGCCGGGGTTTAACGAGGCCTCCGGCAACCTCGACCTGCAACCGTTCGCACGGACCGACCACGTCGAAGCCTGTCGCCCCCATGCTATGTGGACGGATTGTACGGAGTCGGGTAGGAATACCCCGTGGCCGATAGGAAGTTCGACGCGGTCGTGCTCGGTGCCGGGGCGCCGGGCGAGGTCTGTGCCGGGCGGCTTGCCGACGGCGGGATGTCGGTGGCGATCGTCGAGCAGCACCTTGTCGGCGGCGAGTGCTCCTACTACGCATGCATGCCCTCGAAGGCGCTGCTGCGACCCGCGGACCTGCTCGGCGAGGCGCAGCGGGTGCCCGGGGTCGCAGAGGCGGTAACCGGGGAGCTCGACCCCAGGTCGATCCTCGAGCGCCGCGACGAGGTGATTCACGATCTCGATGACTCCGGGCAGCTGCCCTGGCTGGAGGAACGCGGGATCGAGCTCTTCCGCGGCGAGGGCCGCATCGACGGCGAGCGCCGCGTGCGCGTCGGCGAGGACGTGCTCGCCGCGACCAGAGCCGTCGTCGTCTCGACGGGCAGCGGCGCGGCGATGCCGCCGATCGACGGGCTCGACTCGGTGCCGGCCTGGAACAACCGCGAGGCGACGACCTCGAAGCAGGTGCCGGAGAGCATGGTCGTGCTCGGGGGCGGGCCGGTCGGCTCGGAGCTGGTGCAGGCCTGGTCGACCCTCGGCGCTGAGGTGACCCTGATCGAGGGCGCCGACCGCCTCCTCCCCCGCGAGGAGCGCTTCGCCGGTAAGCAGGTAGCCGAGGCTCTGCGCAAGAACCACGGCGTTGACGTACGCACCGGGGTCCTCGCCCAGCGGGTCGGGCACAGCGGAACCGGCGTCGCGGTCGAGCTGAACGACGGCGACACGGTCGAGGCGGCCGAGCTGCTCGTCGCCGTCGGGCGCAAGCCCCGCACCGCGGGTATCGGCTTGGAGTCGATCGGCGTCGATCCTGGCAAGGGCGGATTCCTCGATACGGACGACCGCATGATGGTCGGCGGCCGCGACTGGCTCTACGCGGTCGGCGACGTCAACGGCCGGGCCCTCTTCACCCATATGGGCAAGTACCAGGCCTGGGTGGCCGCCGAGAACGCCCTCGGACACCCGGTCGAGGCCGTCGCCGAAGGGCTCGGCTCCCCCCGCGTCACCTTCACCGACCCCCAAGTCGCCGCCGCGGGAAAGACGCTGGAGCAGGCCCGCGAAGCCGGAATCGACGCGCGCGCGATCGACGTGCCGACCGACGGCACCGCGGGCGCGAGCTTCCAGGGCAGGGGAACCGGCGGCACCTCCCGCATCGTCGTAGACGAGTCCCGCAAGACGATCGTCGGCGCCACCTTCACCGGCTTCGAGACGGCGGACTTCCTCCACGCAGCAACCATCGCAATAGTCGGCGAGGTCCCCCTTCCTCGCCTTCGCCATGCCGTTGCGGCCTACCCCACCAGAAGCGAAATTTGGCTGAAGCTGCTCGAGGCCTACGGCCTCGACGGATCAGACCGTCGAGCGACGCTTTAGGTCGTCGAGTAGGTCCTGAGGCAGGCCGGCAACCTCATCGAGGTCGTCGACCGAGCCGAAGCGGCCCAAACGCTCGCGGTGGGCGAGTAGGCGGGTGGCCTGGGTGACCGAGAGGTTCTCGGCTCGGAGCTGCTCGAAGGTGACCGAGTTGAGCTCGATCTTGCCGCTGCCCGATGCAGCCGGCGGTGCCGGCTGCGGTGGCTCCGGCGCGAGAGGCGCCGGGGGCGAGGGCGGCTGGGGAGCCGGTGTCGGGGGTTCGGGCGAAGGCGTCGGTGGCTCGGGGGCCGGGGGCGGCGCGGGCTGAGGTGATGGCGGAGCGGGCAAAGGCTGGGAGGTGGGGGGCTGGGCACCCTGGCCCTCGACCGACTGGATCACCGCCTGCTCAGCCTCGATGGCGCGCTGCTCCGCTTGGCGGGCTCGCTCTTCGGCTTGCGCGACGCTGTCGCGAATCTCGCGCAGTCGCTGCTCGCGCTCCTCCTCTTCGGACTTCAACTTTGCCAGGCGCTCGGCCTCGGCGGCACGGCGCTCCGCTTCCTTGGTCCGCTCCTCGATCTGGCGCAGTCGCTCCTGCGCCTCGGCCATCGCCCGCTCCTGCGTTTCGCGTTCCTGCTGAAGGCGCTGCTCGGCGGTCTGGAGGCCCGCGCCTGCGGCGCCCAGCGGAGCGGTCGGCGGTGGACTGGGCTGGAAGGACTCCACCGATTGGGTCGCCTGCCCTCCCTGGGCTGCGGCGGTGCGCTGCTCGGCTTCGCGCTGGAGCCGCTCGGCCTCCGCGATGCGGCGGTCGGCCTCGGCGCGAATGCGCTCCTCCTCATGCTGGATCTCCCCCACCTTCGCCTGCACCCTCTGCTCGGCGGCGGCAGGGCCGTCGTAGCCGGGAGGCGCCCCCTGCGGAGCCGCCACCGGAGGGGGCGGTGGGACCGGCGCGGCCGGGGACTGCGGGGGAATCGGTGGCGCAGGCGGCATCGCCTGCAAGGGCGGTGCCTGGGGTGCCGGAGCCGGCTGGACCGGAGGCACGCCGGCCTGGACAGCCTGACTCGCCTGCTGAAGCTGTTCGCGCTCGTGGGCGGCCCGGGCCTCGGCCAGCTGCCGCTCCACCTTCGCCGCGTCCTTGCGCGCCCGGCGCCCGGAGCGACTGCGCCCGCCTGGCGGGCTGAAGCGGCGTTCGGCGCGTTTCGCCGCCCGTTCTTCCTTCTTGCGCTTCGACTCCGCCTGACGGCGTTTGCGATGCTCGACTCGCGCGGCGCGCTGCTGTTCGCGCGCCTGCTTGCGCTTCTCCTTGGCGCTCCCCGCAACGCCGCCAGCGGCGGGAGGCGGCGGCGATGCGGCCGGGGAAGGAGCGGCCGCCGGAGCCTGCACGGCGGGCAGCTCGGCGGTCTGGGACGTCGATGCGGAGGGGGGGACGAGCCCGGCGGGCGGCTTGGGAGACGTGGTGGACGGCGCCGGCGAGCCAGCCTGCTTCTTCGCCTTTTCCTTGCTGCGGCGCTGGGTGATGCTGACGATCAGCAGAAGCAGCAGGATCGCCGCCACGAGACCGCCGACGAAGTATTGGATGTTGTCGCTGACGAAGTCGCCGGCTTCGCTCGGGAAGGAGGCGGCCTGCGCCTGGGCCGGCACGGCCAAGGCGAGCGCGACGAGGGTCAACGCGGACCAAAGCAGGGAAATCCTGGAACGCATCTCCCCCGAAGCTACCTCATCCGGCTCTTGAATTCGCGCTCGACCTCTCGCCGCACGTCACGCTCGGCGATCTCGCGGCGGCGATCGCGGCCCTCCTTGCCGCGCGCCAAGGCCAACTCGACCTTGGCCCGCGAGCCCTTGAAGTAGATCCGGGTCGGGATCAAGGTCAACCCCTTCTCCGCGGTCTTGCCCACCAGCCTTTCGATCTCCGCCCGGTGCAGCAGGAGCTTGCGCGGCCGCTCGGGCTCGTGGTTCTCGCGGCTGGCCGGCTCATAGGGCGGAATGTGGAGGTTGCGCAGCCAAACCTCGTTTCGCTCGACGACCGCGTAGGCGTCGCTCATCTGCGCCTTGCCGTTGCGCAGGGACTTCACCTCCGAGCCCCGCAGGACGATGCCCGCCTCCATCTTCTCGATCGGTTCGAACTTCTGTCGAGCACGGCGGTTGGTGGCGACGTCGCCCGAAGCGGGCTCTCGCTTCTTCTTGGACTTAGCCATCGGCGACTTCCAAATCGACCCGGCCGCGCGGCGCTTCGACTCCCGTCACCCGGACGGATATCGGATCCCCGAGCCGCAGGGCGGCACCGGACTCGCGGCCGACGAGCGCCGTCTCGGTCTCGTTCAACTCGAATCGCTCGCCCGCCATCGTGCGCGCGGGCACGAATCCCTCGTAGACGTCACCCAGCTCCCCGCCGAAGGCGGTGAAGGCGCCGGCCCGGACCACGCCCGAAACCTCGCCGCCGAACACCACCTCCGTCCCGCGCTCGCCGAGCTCGCGCTCCAGCAGGTAGGCCGCGCAGACGTCGTCGGCACCGCGCTCGATCTTCGTCGACTCCCGCTCCCGCTCGCTCGAGTGCCAGGCCACCTCGCGTGCCTCGGCGGCACGCGGCGCCTCCTCTCCCTCGCCCAGGGCCGCCAGCAGCGCACGGTGGACCAGCAGGTCGGGGTAGCGGCGGATCGGCGAGGTGAAGTGGCAGTAGGCGGGACTGCCCAGGCCGGCGTGGCCGCTGTTGCGGTCGCTGTAGGAAGCCTGCATCAGGGAGCGGAGCACGAGCGATGTATACGCCCCGCGGCCGTGCCCGCGCCGTGCCGCCTCCTCGATCACCAGCCGGCTCGCCTCCGCCGCGACCTCCCCTGCCTGGCCCGGTGCCAGGCCCTGGCGCAGCGGCGGGGTCGGCACGCCCAGCGCGTGCAGCTGCTCGACCAAGCGCTCGACCCGGCCGGGGTCCGGTTGGGCGTGGACCCGGTAGACGGCGGGCACCCGCTTGCGCTCGAGCAACTGGGCGACCTGTTCGTTGGCGAGGATCATCAGCCGCTCGATCAACCGGTGGGACTCGGTCTGGGCGACCGAACGCGCGGCGGTGACATTCCCGTCCGCATCGAAACGGAACTCCGGCTCGAAGGACTCGACGTCGAGGCTGGTCGTCCCGCGATGCTCACCCAGGGCCGCAGCCACCTTGCGGGCCACCGCCAGCGGCTCGGCGACGTCCTCCGGCGCGTTCTCGCGACCATCGAAGACCCGGTCGAGCTGGTCGTAGTCCAGGCGCGCCTGGGAGCGGATGCGGCTGCGGTAGAAGCTCGCCGACCGCGGCGTGCCGGACGGGCCGAGCTCGATCTCAGCTGTCACCGCTAGCCGCTCCACGCCCGGCGCCAGGCTGCACGCGTCCTCACTCAGGGCGCGAGGCAACATCGACTCGACAGTGCCCGGCACATAGGTGCTGTTCGCGCGCCGGCGTGCCTCGAGGTCGAGCGGCGTGCCGGGCCGGACGTGGGCGGCGACGTCGGCGATGTGGATCCAGACGCGTGCCGCGTCGCCCTCCCGCTGCGCCGAGACCGCGTCGTCGAAGTCGCGTGCCGTGGCAGGGTCGACGGTGAAGGTCGGCAGCTCGGTCAGGTCCCGGCGGCGGATCCCGCTGCTCTCGGCGGCATCGGCGGCGCGTCCCGCTTCGACCTCGATCGAAGCGGGAAAGCCCCGGCGCCCGAGCTGCTCGGCGAGCAATGCCTCGACCGCCTCGCGGGCGTTCTTCGGCCGCGCCCGCTCCCGTCCCCTGCCGCGTGCCCGCTGACGTGCGCGGTAATAGCGCCAGTCGCGCTTGTTCACCGACAGCCCTTCCGGTGCGCTTTATGAACGCCTGGGGTGCAAAAGGCGCACCGGAAGCTCATTGTTGGGCTGCCAGGACCTTCAGGGCGCGTTCCAGCGCCTCGTCGCGCGCGGTCTGCGGCAGGTTGCGCGCCGACACGTCGGGGTGGATGCCCTGGCTCTCGGCGAGGTTGACCCCGTCGGGGGTGAAGTACTCGCCGATCGTCAGCTTCAGGGCGCCGCCGTTGGAGAGGCCGACCTCCTGCTGGAAGACGCCCTTGCCAAAGGAGCGGGTGCCGACCACGGTGGCGCCTGCACCGTCGGCCAGAGCCGCGGTGAGGATCTCCGCCGCTGAGGCCGTGCTGCGATCGATCAGGACGACCGTCGGCACCTCCCTGAGGTTGTCGCCGAGGGTCTTGTAGACGGTGCTCCCCTGGGTGCGCGACTCGGTGCTGACGACGACTTCGCCCTCGGGTAGGAAGACGCTCGCGGTGAGCACGGCCTCGTCGAGCAGGCCGCCGCCGTTCGCGCGCAGGTCGAGCACGATCCCTTCCGCCCCCTTGCGCTCCAGCCTTTCGACCGCGTCGCGCAGCAGGCCATGGACGCCTTCGCTGAAGCTGACCATGCGGACGTAGCCGAGCTTGCGCCCGTCGACCCGCTTGACTTTGCTGGTCACCACCGGCAGCGCGATCTGGGCCCGGGTTATCTCCAGCTCGCGGACCTGCCCGCCCGAAGACCCCCGCACCCCGATCGTAACCTCGGTGCCTTCCGGGCCCTTGATCTTCTCTGTGGAGAATTCGCTGCTCTTGCCGGCGATCGATTTGCCGTCGACGGAGACGATCGTCTCTCCGGCCTCCAGCCCCGCATCCTGAGCCGGCGAGTCGGGGAAGACACGGTCGATGCGCAGGCCCGGCTTCACCTCTTCGACGGTGAGGCCGATCCCCGAGAAGCGGCCCGAGATCGCTTCGTTGAAGCGGGCCAGCGCGTCCGGGGAGAAGTAGTCGGAGAAGCGATCGTCGTGGCGGCGGCGCAGCTCGCGAACCATGCCCTGCAGCGAGGCGTTGGTCAGCTCGTCGGTTCCGACCGGCCGGTAGTAGTTGTCCTCGATCAGTTCGGTCGCTTCGGCGGTCAGCCCCGCCGAGTCGTCGACGAAGCGGTCGCGGAGGAATTCGGGCAGCTGCGCGGGATGACCGCCGAGCCAGATGCCGGCGCAGAGGACCGCCGCCGTCGCCACGGCGAGGGCCGCGATCCGCCTTGCCGTCACGGGGCGTTCAGACCTTCAGGAAACGGCGCAGCGTGATGCCGGAGCCGACCGCCGAGACCAGCACCGCTGCCCCGAAGAGGATCGCGACAAGCGCCGGGAACGAGAGGGTGCTGTTGTTCTGCGCCGCCAGGAAGGAGAAGGTGCTGCTCAGCGGGTCGACGATCGTGATCTTGCCCAGCCACAGGATCAGTATGGCGAGGAGCCCACCCGCGAAGCCGACGACGACACCCTCGATCATGAACGGCCAGCGGATGAACCAGCGGGTCGCGCCGACCAGCCGCATCACCTCCACCTCGCGGCGCCGGGTGTAGATCGAGAGCCGGATCGTGTTGCCGACCAGCATCAGCGAGGCGAGGATCAGCAGCGCCGTGATCACCGTCAGCACGATCTTCAGCGCGCTGGTCACCTGCTCGATCTGCTGGGACTCCTGCTGGCGGTCGAAGATCTCCTGGACGATCGGCGAGATCGGCTGCGGCTTCCCGTTGGGACCCGGCGGCATGATCGCCGCCCGCACTGCATCGAGGTTCGCGGCATCGTCGGCCTTGATCTGGAAGTTCGCCGGCAGCGGGTTGTCGTGGAGCTGGCTGAGCAGGTCTTCGCTCTTGCTCTTGCCGAGGTCGTCTTCGAGTTCCGCGAGGGCCTCTGCCTTGGTGATCAGGGCGACCGACTCGACGTGGGGAATCGCTTCCAGCTCGGCCTGCAGTGCTGCGATTTCGCCCTGGGTTGCGTCGTCGTAGATCGCAGCCCGGAACTCGAGGCTCTCGCGCACGGACTCGCTCTTCGCCTGGGTCGTCTGGAAGACGGGGATGAGGACCCCGAGCAGGATCACGGTGGTGACCGTGGTGACGATCGCCGCCATGCTCGGCGCGCCGTTGCGGCGCAGCGCGCGGAATGCCTCCTGGGTGAAGAAGAAGAATCGCGACATCAGAAGAGCGAGTCGTGTCCGTTGGTCTGGCCCTCGGGGGCGACGCCCATCTCGGCGCGCATCCGCACGCCGAACTCGGTCGTCGACTCCTCGGTGTAGCCGCCGCTGACCTCGTCGCGGACGACGCGGCCCTCGTAGAGCTCGATCACCCGGCGCTGCATGTTGTCGACCATCTCGCGGTCGTGGGTGACGACGACGACCGTCGTGCCGGTCTTGTTGATCCGGTAGAGCAGCTGCATCACGCCGATCGACGTGACCGGGTCGAGGTTGCCGCTGGGCTCGTCGGCGAGCAGCAGCGGCGGGTGGTTGACGAAGGCGCGGGCGATCGAGACTCGCTGCTGCTCTCCGCCGGAGAGCTGGTCGGGGTAGCTGTGCAGCTTGGTCGAGAGGCCGACCAGGCGCAGCGTCTCCGGCACCTGGGTGCGGATCTGGGCACGGCTGGCGCCGATCACCTGCAGCGCGTAGGCGACGTTGTCGTAGACGGTGCGGTCGGGCAGCAGCTTGAAGTCCTGGAAGACGGTGCCGATGTTGCGCCGCAACTGCGGGATCTTCTTCTCGGGCAGGGCGCCGATGTCGCGCCCGGCGATGCGGACGGCGCCCTCGGTAGCCGCCTCGTCGCGGATCAGCGTCTTGATCAGGGTTGACTTGCCGCAGCCCGTCGGGCCGACGAGGAAGACGAACTCGCCGCGGTCGACGGCCAGCGAGACCCGGTCGAGCGCCATGTGGCCGCCCGGGTAGACCTTGGTCACGTCGCGCAGCTCGATGATCGGCTTGCCGCCGGCACGCCGTTGCTGCGGCTCCTCGCCGCCCGTCTTTCGCTTTCTACTTCTGGCCATGCCCGCGGACTTTCTCCAGGGACAGGGTGACTCCTGCGCACCCTCGGGCGCGCAATTCCCCGCCCAACCGCAATGAGCGAAAGCTTAGCGAATTGTTAGCGAGCGCTAGTAATACGCTCGACGGCCGCGACGACGCTTGCGGCGTCGATGCCGGCGGCTGCAAGCAGGTCCGCCGGGGGGCCGCTGCCAGGGCGCTCGGTTACGGCCAGGCGCTCGAGCTTCGGCGCGACGCCCGCATCGGCGAGGGCGGTGGCCACGACCTCGCCGATGCCGCCCTCGGCCCAGTGGTCCTCGACGGTGACGATCGCCCCGGTCTCCTCGGCAGCCTTGACGACGGCAGCGGCGTCGACCGGCTTGACCGAGTAGAGGTCGATCACGCGGGCGGCGATCCCCTTCCCCGCGAGCTCGTCCGCGGCGGCGATGCATTCGTGCAGGGTGATGCCAGCGCCGATCAGGGTCACGGCATCTTCCTCGCCGGATCGCAGCGTGCGGCTGCCGCCGATCTCGAACTCCTCGCCCGCCTCGTAGAGCACCGGCGTCGCCTCGCGGGTCGTGCGCAGGTAGCTGATGCCGCGGTGCTCTCGCATCGCGTCGAGGAGACGAACCGCCTGGTTGGCGTCGCTGGGATAGAGCACGACGCTGCCGAGGACGGCGCGCAGGGAGGCGATGTCTTCGAGCGCCATCTGCGAGGGGCCGTCGGGGCCGATCGAGACACCGACGTGGGATCCGCAGAGCTTCAGGTCGGCGTCGGAGATCGCCGCCATGCGGACGAAGTCGTAGGCGCGGCTGAGGAAGGCGCCGAACGACGATGCGAACGGCTTCCAGCCGCGGGTCTGCAGGCCGACCGCGGCGGCGATCATCTGCTGCTCGGCGATGTACATCTCGAAGAAGCGGTCCGGGTGCTTGGCGGCGAAGCGCTCGGCGTAGGTCGAGTTGCCGACCTCACCGTCGAGCGCGACGACCTTCTCGTCGATCGAGCCCAGCCAGGCAAGAGCGTCTCCGTAGGCGCCGCGGGTCGCGACCTTCTCGCCGAGCTCGTAGCTCGGTCGCTCGACCGGCGCCCGCTCGATCTCAAACGGCTTCGGCTCAGGCGGCGAGGAAACCGTGACGCTGAGCGAGCGGATGCCGCCCAGCTCCTCGACCGCTGCGTCGGGGTCGGCGAGCGGCTTGCCGTGCTGGTTCTCCTTGTCCTCGACCGCGGCGACGCCCGAGCCCTTCTTGGTGCGGGCGAAGATCACCGCGGGGCGATCGGCCTCCTGCGCGCGCGCGTAAGCGGCGTCGATCGCCTCGATGTCGTGGCCGTCGATCTCCTGCACGTCCCAGTCGCAGGCCGCGGCGCGGGCGGCCAGCTTCGAGGTGTCCCACTCGTGCATGGTCGGGCCGCGCTGGCCGAGCCGGTTGACGTCGACGATCGCGATCAGGTTGTCGAGCCCGGCGTAGCCGGCGTGCTCGAAGGCCTCCCACATCGAGCCCTCGGCCAGCTCGGAGTCGCCGCAGAGCACCCAGACCCGCAGGTCGGAGCGCTCCAGGCGCGAGGCGGCGAGCGCGATCCCAACCGAGATCGGCAGGCCCTGGCCGAGCGAGCCGGTGGCGACGTCGACCCAGGGCAGTTCCGGCGTCGGGTGGCCCTGCAGGCGCGAGCCGAACTCGCGGAAGGTGAGCAGCTCCTCGTCGTCGATCGCGCCGGCGGCCTTGTAGAGCGCGTAGAGCAGCGGCGAAGCGTGGCCCTTGGAGAAGACGAGGTGGTCGTTCGCCTTGTTCTCGGGCGCGTCGAAGTCGTAGCGCAGGTACCCGGAGAACAGGACCGCCATCAGGTCGGCGGCCGACATCGAGGAGGTCGGGTGACCGGAGTTGGCCGCAGCCGCGGCGCGGACCGAGTCGACTCGCAGCTGCTGGGCTAGCTCGTGCACGGGGCGAGACAATATCTGCGCGCTAACCGATCGCGACCATTCGCTCGATCGGGATCCTGGCCCGCTCGGCGATCTCCGCCGGAACGCTGACCTCGAACTTCATCTCGCGCAGGCTGTCGCGAAGCTTCGGCAGCGTGATCATCTTCATGTACTTGCAGAAGGCCATCCGGTTGGCCTCGATCAGATTCGCCTGCGGCGCGGCTTGCTGAAGCGGATAGAGCATGCCGTTCTCGGTGGCGACGACGAAGCTGCCTTCGGGGTGCTCTTCGACGTGCTGGAGCATCCCCGAGGTGGAGAGCATGTGGACTCCCTCGGGCTCGATGTCACCGGCCGCGACGTACTCCATCGCCTGGGTGGCGCAACCGCACTCGGGGTGGATCAGGAACTCGGCCTCGGGATGCTCGGCTCGGGTCTGGGCGATGTCGCCGGGACGGATGCCGGCGTGGACGTGGCACTCGCCGTCCCAGACATGGAAGCGCGAGCGCCGCTCGGGGTCATCGCGGATCCCGGTCTCGCGCTCGACGAAAGCCCCCAGCCACATGTCGGGGCCGAAGAGGATCTCGGTCTCGGGCCCGTGCTCGGCCCAGATGTGCTCGACGACCTTGACCGCGTTGGAGGAGGTGCAGCAGTAGTCGGTCTCGGCCTTGACCTCGGCGGACGTGTTGACGTACATGACGACGAGCGCGCCGGGGTGCTCCGCCTTCCAGGCCCGCAACTGGTCGGCGTCGATCGAGTCGGCGAGCGAGCAGCCGGCGTCGAGATCCGGGATCAGGACCGTCTTCTCGGGCGAGAGGATCGAGGCGGTCTCGGCCATGAAATGGACGCCGCAGAAGGCGATCGCGTCGGCGTCGGTCGCCGCCGCCTCGCGAGAGAGACCGAGCGAGTCGCCCATGCGATCGGCGACGTCCTGGATCTCGGGCAGCTGGTAGTTGTGGGCGAGGATCACCGCGTTGCGCTCGGCCGCGAGAGCGCGCACCTCCTCGCTCAGGGCACGGATCTCCTCCGGCTCCAGGGCCGGCGTCATCGCGGGTTGGAGTCGTGGGCAACTCCTGCATGGGAGCTTTCCTTTTCCTGATGTTCGCTGGCAGGGAACGTAATCCCGAGAACCAGTCGAATGAACGTAGGTCAAGTCTAACGCCAGGGGCCGCTGGCCCGCGGGTCCTGTCGTAGGGGAGGGGGGCGCTGCGGGCGGGCCACGGTCCGTCCTCGACCCCCCTCCCCTACGCCACCCGCGGGAGAGGCGTGAAGCGCGAAACTTGTGGAATGCCCGAGCTTCCGGAGGTCGAGATCACGGTGCGGCGGCTGAACACTGCGTTGGCGAGAGCTTGTGTTGAGTCGGCCATAGCACCGGGGATGAACGTGATGAAGACGTTTGAGCCGGCGCTTGAGGTGCTCGTCGGTCGCGAGATGACGTGGGATCGGGCGGGTGGGGAAGATGCCGGTCGTCGAGTTCGGGGATCTGGCGTTGCTGATCCATCTGATGTCGGCTGGGCGGGTGCGGGTGTTCGAGAAGCGGGCGTCGCTGAAAGACCGGGCTTCGCGGGTGCTGGTGCGGTTGGAGGACGGGCGGGAGCTGCGGCTGCGCGAGTTCGGGACGAAGCAGCGTGCCTGGGCGAAGCTGCTGCCGGTGGATGCGGTCGCAGACGACGAGGCGGTTGCGCGGCTCGGGCCGGAGGCCTGGCCACCGCCACCGCTCGAGGACTTCGTCGCGCTGATCGACCAGCCTCGCCACCTGCACCCGCTGCTCCGCCACCAGGGAGACATCTCGGGAATCGGCCGCTCGTGGGTCGACGAGATCCTCTGGGAGGCGCGGCTCTCGCCCTTCAAGAAGGGGTCGGAGCTGAGCGACGAGGAGGTCGAGCGCCTGCATGCCTCGCTCCACGTCCTCGGCGACGCGATCGACCACTACGAGGAGACGATCGGCGAGCAGCTGCCCGACAAGCTGCCGATGCCGCTCCAAATCCACAAGCGCGAGGGCGAGCCCTGCCCGCGCTGCGGCACCGCGATCGAGGCGGTCTTCTTCTCCGAGCACCAGACCAACTACTGCCCGAAAGAGCAGACCGGCGGCCGCGTGCTCAAGGACCGCCGCCTCTCGAAACTGCTCAGGTAGCCGACTCGATCAACATGCTGAAGTCGAGCGTTGGGGCTGAGTGGGTGAGGGCACCTACCGAGATGAAGTCGACGCCGGTTTCGGCGAAAGCAAGCACGGTCTCCAGGGTGACGCCGCCGGAGGCCTCGAGCGAAGGTCCCTTGCCGTTGCCGGCGTTCTCATCGCGCAGCCTCACCGCCCCTCGCAGCGTCGCCGGGTCCATGTTGTCGAGCAGCAGCACGTCCGCCCCGGTGCCGAGGGCGTAGGCGACCTCGTCGAGGTTGCGGCACTCGACCTCGACCGCCAGGTCGGGATATGCGCTGCGCGCGCCGTACACCGCCTTGGCGAGGTTGCCGGCGAGGGCGATGTGGTTCTCCTTGATCAGGATCGCGTCGTAGAGGCCCATGCGGTGGTTGCGGCCACCGCCGGCGAGGACCGCCGCCTTCTCCAGCTCGCGCAGCCCAGGCGTGGTCTTGCGCGTGTCGAGGATCGCCGCGCCGGTGCCGACAACCGCATCGACGAAGCGCGCGGTAAGGGTCGCCACGCCGGAGAGGTGACCGAGGAAGTTGAGCGCGGTGCGCTCCGCCGTCAGCAGCGCCGCGGCGGAGCCGCCGGCGAAGAGGACGTCGACCGGGACCGCGTCGCGCCACTGGCCCTCGACCACGAGGTTGTCGACGTCCTCCACCCCGCACTGCCGCATCGTCTCGGCAACGACGCCGAGGCCGTAGACCACGCCCGGCTGCTTCTGCACGATCCGCGCCCGCCCCTGCGCCTCGGCCGGAACGGTCGCCTCGGCCGTCACGTCCCCCGCCCCGACGTCCTCCGCCAGCGCCCACGCCACCGCCTCTTCCAACGATCTTGCCATCCCCGCACCCTAATCCCCGCTGACTTCGTCGTTATGGGTCCATATGCACCCATAACGACGAAGTCAGCGATGGAGGGGGTCTCACGTTTGGGGGGAAGGGGGCGTTTAATCCCGTGAGTGACCGCACTGCCGCCGTTTCAGAATCTGCTTGACGAGCACGCCGCTGACGTGATGGGCGTGCTGCGCGGGGCTGTGGGGCGCGGCGATGCCGAGGACTGCTTCCAGGAGACCTTCCTGGCCGCGCTGCGGGCCTATTCGAAGCTCGACGACGCAAGCAACCTGCGCGGCTGGCTGTTGACGATCGCCCACCGCAAGGCGATCGACCACCACCGCGCCAACGGGCGCCGTCCCCTGCCGGTGGCCGACGTGATCGAGGTGGCGATCGAGGATCCGGTCCCGAAAGAGGACGGCATCTGGGAACTGGTCGGAGCCCTGCCGCCCAAGCAACGCGCCGCGGTCGCCCTGCGCTACGCCTGCGACCTCCCCCACGCCGAGATCGCCGCGGCCCTGGGCTGCTCGCCCGAGGCAGCGCGCCGCAGCCTGCACGAGGGAATGAAGCGACTGAGGAAGGAGCTGGCATGAAGGCATCCCTGCAACGCCTCGCCGAGCGGGCCGAGTCCGAGGGCCTCCTCGACGTCGCCTACACCACCGTCGACTCGCCTTTTGGCCCGCTGCTGATCGCCGCCACTCCCAGGGGCCTCGTGCGCGTGAACCTGCCCGCATACGATCCCGAGGAGACGCTGGAGGAGCTGGCGAGGCGTGTGTCGCCCCGGGTGCTCGAGGCCCCGGCCCGCCTCGACGAGGCCCGGCGCGAGCTCGACCTCTACTTCGAGGGCAAACTGACCGAGTTCGACCTGCCGATCGACTGGCAGCTCACCGACGGCTTCCGCAAGAAGGTCCAGCGGGCGATCAACCGCATTCCCTACGGGCAGACCCGCACCTACACGGACATGGCCCGCAGCGCCGGCAACGAGCGCGCGGTCCGCGCCGCCGGCACCGCCTGCGGTTCCAACCCGATCCCAATCGTCGTCCCCTGCCACCGCGTCCTGCGCAGCGGCGGAGGTCTCGGCGGCTACGGCGGCGGGCTGCCGATGAAGGAGGCGCTGCTCAAGCTCGAGGGCGTGCTGTAGGGGTCCAACATCTGAGCCGGACCTAAAGTTTCCAAGTGAGAGGCCGATCCTGGCTGCATGACGCAGACCAAGGACCGACTCCCGTCCCTCCTCACGCTACCCGGTTACCTCCTCCTCATGCTCGGCGCGACACTCGCGGTCGCGCTGCTCGGCATCGCGCTGATTGCGCGTCCCGCCATCGCGGCTTCGCCGACAGCTCCCCAGGCCCAGGCGGTCGCCGCCGAAGAGGAAGAAGAATGGGAAGAAGAATGCGAAGAAGAAGAATGCGAAGAAGAAGCTTGGGAAGAAGTCGAAGGTGAAGACGACGGCGGCTGGGGTCAGGTCTTCGACGAAGAAGAAGCCCCGGAATCACCCACCGCGCCTGGCCCTTCGGCCGAGTGTCCGCTGGACACCGTCAAGCCCAAGGCAGTCTTCGAACGCGATCGCGGCAAGCTGCGCCTGGTCCTCCGCTACACGGCCGATACCCCGACCAAGGTCGGTGTCGACTTCTGGCTCAAGGGCGGCAAGGGCGCGACGAACGGGCATGGCTCGGCGGAACGCCGGCTCAACAAGACCGGCGTGCTGAGCCTGGGTCGCCACATCGACCAGAAGGCCCAGGGCAAGTCGGGCAGCGGCAATGTGGTGATCGTCCAGCTGAAAGCCCCCGCGGCACCGTCCAACTGCCCATCCAAGGTAACCAAGCGACTCGCCGTCGGGCACACCGCCCACGCGGTCTCCTCTGGGCGACCTGCACGCGCCCACTGACGCCGCCGGCTCGGGCCGGGTGACGCAGATCAGTTCGCAGCCGAGGCTGCGGTCTTGTTCAGGAAATCGCGGACGAAGTCGTCGAGATCACCGTCGAGAACGCGCTGGGCGTCCCCGGCCTCGTGGCCGGTGCGATGGTCCTTGACCCGCTGATCGGGATGGAGGAAGTAGCTGCGGATCTGCGAGCCCCAGGCGACGTCCTTGACCTCGCCGCGCACCTTCGCAAGCTCCTCGGCCCGCTTGCGCTCCTCGAGCTCGATCAGCTTTGAGCGAAGGAACTGCATCGCCATCGCCTTGTTCTGGGTCTGGGAGCGCTCGTTCTGGCACTGCACGACGACGCCGGTGGGGATGTGGGTGATCCGCACCGCCGAGTCGGTCTTGTTGACGTGCTGGCCGCCGGCGCCGGAGGCACGGTAGGTGTCGACGCGCAGGTCGGCATCGTCGATCTCGACCTCGACGCCCTCGTCGACGAGCGGCCCGACGTCGAGCTGGGCGAAGCTGGTGTGGCGACGGGCGGAGGAGTCGAAGGGGGAGATCCGCACAAGACGGTGGACGCCGCGCTCGGCGGCGAAGAGGCCGTAGGCGTTCTCGCCACGGGCGATGAAGGTCGCCGACTTCAGCCCCGCCTCCTCCCCCGGGGAGGCCTCCTTCATCTCGATCTCGAAGCCGCGCCGCTCAGCCCAGCGCAGGTACATCCGCAGCAGCATCTCGGCCCAGTCCTGGGAGTCGGTGCCGCCGGCGCCGGCGTGGACCGTAACCACGGCGTCACCGGTGTCGTACTGGCCGCTGAACAGGCGGGCCTCTTCGAGTTCGTCGAGCCGGCGCTCGACCGTGGCGAGCTGTGCGCTCAGCTCAGCAGCCATCTCCTCGTCGTCTTCGGCCATCTCCGCCAGGTCGCCCAGATCGGCGACCTCGGCCTCGAGCTGGCGAAAGGTCTTCAGCCTGCCCTGCGCGCGCGCATGTGCGGCGGATGTGCGCGCGGCGGCCTCCTGGTCATCCCAGAAGCCGGGGCGCTGCATCTCGGCCTCGCGGCGCTCTATCTCAGCTTCCAGCGAAGCCGGGTCAAAGGTAGTCCGCGAGCAGCTTCAACTGGTCGCGGATCTCGGCGAGCCGCGCCGGCACCGATTCGGTTGACGCGGTCTCGGCCATGGGCCAACTCTACTGAGCGCCGACCCCATGATCGAAGCCACCGGCATGCAGGGCCTCGACCCGATCCTCGAACGGCCGCCAGCTGCGGATCTTGTGGTCGCGCAACTCGAAAAGCCAGGCCATCTCGTCCTCCCCGGCCGGAGAACCATCCTCGTCCCAATGCCAGAGACGGCGGATCAGCGCCACGGCGCGATCGGTGTCCTCGTAGAGCTCTTCCAGCTCGATGGTCTGCTGGACGCCACCCGGGGGACGAGTTGCCCACAACCGCGCCGCCTCTCGGCCTTTCCGCAACCCCTTCATCGAATGGAGCTCTACCTCAGGATCGAGTGCCGCAACGAACCCGTCCAAATCGCGCTCGTTGAAGGCACGAATGAACTCGCGTACCGGGTCGTGGCTCAAGGGGCGCTACGCACCGTGACACTTCTTGAACTTTTTCCCCGATCCACACCAGCAGGGGTCGTTGCGGCCGATGTTCTCGTGCTCGCCCTTGACGACGGTCTCGACCACCTCGGTGGCGCCGTTTCCGCCCCCGGCCGGTCCCGCAACCGCTTCGATCTGCCCAGCGCCCACTCCCGCTCCCGCCGCAACCTGCTGCAGCGCCGAGGGCTGGCTGTCCGGAGTGCCACCGGAGTAAGAGAGAGCCGCCGGCGCGTTGCCTATGGTCTGCAGGGCCGGCTGATCCTGAGAGGGGCTGACCTCCACCTCGACGTGGAAGATCGACTTGCTGAACTCCTCCCAGATCGAGTTCATCAGCTCCTCGAACATGGCGAAGCCCTCGTTTTTGTAGGCGACGAGGGGGTCGATCTGGGCGAAGCCGCGCAGGTGGATGCCCTCGCGCAGGTAGTCCATGTCGTAGAGGTGCTCGCGCCAGCGGTTGTCGATCACCTGCAGCAGGATCGAGCGCTCCAGGTAGCGCATCAGCTCCTCGCCGAAGACCCCTTCCCGCTCGTCGTACGCATTCATCGCGTCGTCGTCGAGGGCGTCTTTGAGCTTCTCGCGGTCGACCGTCTCGGGCGCCATCGCGCCGACCTCGACGCTCACCGGCCAGATCTGGCGCAGCTGCGTCTCCAGGTCGGGCATGTCCCACTCGTCGAGCACGTCGCCGGGCGTGTACTGGTCGACGAGGCGCTCGATCACCCCCTCCATCTCGTCGCGGGCGACGTCCGACATGTCGCGCCCCTCGAGGATCTCGCGACGGTATTTGTAGACGATGCGGCGCTGCTCGTTCATCACGTCGTCGTACTCGAGCACCCGTTTGCGGATCAGGAAGTTCTGTTCCTCGACCTTCTTCTGTGCGCCCTCGACGGTTTTGGTCAGCATGCCCGCCTCGAGCGGCATCTCACCGCCCTCCTCGTCGACGGGGCCGAGCCGGTCGAGGATTTTGTAGATGCGGTCGCCGGCGAAGAGCCGGATCACGTCGTCTTCGGCGGAGAGAAAGAAACGCGTTTCGCCCGGGTCGCCCTGCCGGCCGGAGCGGCCGCGCAGCTGGTTGTCGATGCGGCGGGACTCGTGGCGCTCCGTGCCGCAGATGTAAAGGCCACCCAGCTCGCGGACCTCCTCGGCCTCCGCCGCGCAAAGCGGCCCCAGCTCGGCGACCTTGGCCGCGAGCGCCTCCTCGTAGCCCTCCTCGCCGGCGGTCAGGCCCTTCTTCTTCAGCTCGTGGATCGCCGACTGCTCGGGGTCGCCGCCGAGCTTGATGTCGACGCCGCGACCCGCCATGTTGGTCGCGATCATCACCGCGCCCTTGCGTCCGGCCTGCGCGATCCGCTCGCCCTCTCGCTCGGCGTGCTCGGGCTTGGCGTTGAGGACCGCGTGCTCGACCCCCTGGCGTTTCAGCTCGCCCGAGATCATCTCCGAGACCTCGACCGAGACGGTCCCGACCAGGATCGGCTGGCCCTTCTCGTGACGGGCGACGATCTCCTCCAGCACCGCCTTCCACTTGCCGTCCTTGGTTTTGAAGATCTGGTCGTTCTGGTCGGCCCGGACCATCTGGCGGTGGGTCGGAACCTCGACCACAGGCACTTTGTAGATCTTCATGAACTCGGTCGCCTCGGTAAGCGCCGTGCCGGTCATGCCGGAGAGCTTGTCGTAGAAGCGGAAGTAGTTCTGCAGGGTGATCGTGGCGAGCGTCTGGTTCTCCTCGCCGATCGCGACGCCCTCCTTCGCCTCGACCGCCTGATGCAGGCCCTCCGACCAGCGGCGCCCCTCGAGGATGCGGCCGGTGAACTCGTCGATGATCATCACCTGGCCGTCGATGACGGCGTAGTCCTTGTCTTTCTTGTAGAGGGCCTCGGCCTTCAGCGCCTGAACCAGGTGGTTGACGAGGCTGCCGTGCTCGCCGAGGTAGAGGTTGTCGACGCCGACGAACTCCTCGGCCCGCTTCACGCCTTTCTCCGTCGGCGAGACCGTCTTGTGCTTCTCGTCGAATTCGTAGTCGTGCTCGGCCTCGGAGGTGTCCTTCGATTCGCCCAGCGAGCGCAGCTTGTCTTTTGCCTGGACCCCGTCCATCTGCTTGGCGAGGCGAGCGAAGGTGTAGTAGGTCTGGGCGGCCTGTTCGGGGGCGCCGGAGATGATCAGCGGCGTCCGCGCCTCGTCGATCAGGATGTTGTCGACCTCGTCGACGATCGCGAAGTGGTGGCCGCGCTGGACGCAGTGCTCGAGCGCTTCGGCCATGTTGTCGCGGAGGTAGTCGAAGCCGAACTCGGAGTTCGTCCCGTAGACGACGTCGCGGGCGTACTTTTCCTGCCGCACGGCGTGGCCGTCGCCGTCCTGGATCGCAGCGACGCTGACGCCCAGCGCGTCGTAGATCGGCTTCATCC
Source organism: uncultured Solirubrobacterales bacterium (assembly GCA_963753585.1). GTDB lineage: Bacteria > Actinomycetota > Thermoleophilia > Solirubrobacterales > 70-9 > VRUE01. Next base: position 1,215,384 of record CAVWCU010000001.1, read on the forward strand.
ATTCGGCGTCGCGGCGGGCGAGGTAGTCGTTGACGGTGACGAGGTGGACGCTGTCGCCGGCCAGCGTGTTGAGGAAGACGGCGAGCGTCGCGGTCAGGGTCTTGCCCTCTCCCGTCTTCATCTCGGCGATCGCACCCTCGTGCAGGACCATGCCGCCGATCAGCTGGACGTCGTAGTGACGCTGGCCGATGGCGCGGCGCGCCGCCTCGCGCGTCAGCGCGAACGCCTCGGGCAGCAGGTCGTCGAGCGACTCGCCCTCCCTCGCCCGCTTGCGCAGATCGTCGGCCTCCGCGAGCAGCTCGGAGTCCTCGAGCAGCTCCATCTCGGGCTCGATCCGGTTGATCGCCTCGGCCCGCTTCTCATAGCTCTTGAACTTGCGCCCCTCCCCAACCCGGAGCGCGCGCGTGACCATGTCCCTCGCGTTAGCCATGGCTCAAGAGGTTAGCTGCCCCGGGACGCCTCCGGCTGCGGGTCCTGTCGCGGGGGGAGGGGGGCGCTGCGGGCGGTCCACGGTCCGTCCTCGACCCCCCTCCCCCCACGCCACCCGCAGAGGAGCGCTTGCCGGTGGAGCTGGTCTTGTGCCGAGGCTCAGGCGGTGCGCCCGCGCATTCGCGCCGCAGCCTTGCGGGTCTGCGTGCGCTTGCGCCGCAGCTCGCGATGCTTCTTGACCTGGCGGCGAATGTCCTCGGCGAGCTCGTGGATCGTGTGCGCCATCTTGGGAGAAGCCTCGCTGGCTCGCAGGGTGACTCCCTTGAGCCGCAAGGTTGCCTCGGCGACTTGGCTGTCTGCAACTGAGGGGTTCGGCTCTTCGTAGAGCTCTACATCGAGCGTGGCCAGCTCCGACACCTGTTTGCCGATCCGGCGGAAGCGCTTGAGCACGTGCTCCCGCAGCTCGTCGGTTATCTCGACGTTGCGCCCACGTATCTCGATCCGCATCTTGCCTCCTTGGTCTCGGGTTACCGATGCTACGCCCTCACAACCGCCTGGTAAAGGTGATTGCAACTACCCGGACCGCGCCGCCGCTACGCAGGGCCCGGGCGCAGGCCGAAAGGGTCGCGCCGGTGGTGAGCACGTCGTCGACGAGCAGGACGCTGCGCGGCACCTCGCCTCGGGGGCGCACCTGCGGCGGGTGGCCCAGCCGGTCAGCGCGGCGCCGGCCCACCTGGCGGCCGCCGCCACTGCGCCGGAGGCAGCCGGTCAGCGGCATCTCGGTCATCGCCGCCAGCGCCGCGGCGATCTCCGCGGCCGGGTCGAAGCCACGCGCCAGGGAGCGCAGCGGCGCCGTCGGCACCGGCACGATCGCACCGCTGAGCAGGCTTGCCGGGGCGAGCCACTGGATTCGCTCCGCCATCAACCCGGCCACCGGGAGCAGGCGGCGGAACTTGAGCGCAGCGACCAGATCCCGCGCCACCCCCTCGTGCGGCGCCGAGGACCAGGTGCGATCCACGCCCTGCGGGCCGTTGCCCGCGAGCGGCTCCGCCCCGGCGAGCCTCCGCGTGCACCGCGTGCAGGCGACCGCGCCGGGTCGGCAGGAACGCCCGCAGGCCGCGCACAGGGAGGGCAGGAGACCACCGGCAACCGCGTGGGGGACCTTCATGCCACGATCCTGCGGGGCCGAGGCGCGCCTGTGGCGCGCAGGGTGTCACGGGAGCGCTATTTCTTAGCGACGCGACCCGCGATGGCGCCGATCAGCATCGCCTCGGGTCCCAGCTCGGCCCCTTCGAGGAGGATCGAGTCGCGGACCCAGGCCCCGGCACCGATCCGGCAGGAGTCGCCGATGATCGCCGGCCCCTCGATGCGGGCGCCGGCACCGAGCTCCACACCGGCACCGATCAGCACCGGCCCTTCGACCTCGGCACCGTCGAGCGGGCTGGCCGCGCGAATGCCGCTTGCCACCTCCGGCGCCCCGGCCTCGACCCGCACCTCTCCGAGCAGCGCGTCGAGGTTGCCCTGGCGCAGCTCCTCGAGGTTGCCGATGTCGTTCCAGTAGGCATCGATCTCGTGCGAGTAGAAGGGCACGTCTCCCTCCAGCAGGGCCGGGAAGACGTCCATCGCCCAGTCGGCGAATCCGGCCGGATCGCCGTCCCCCGCTGCCTTGCTCGTCCCCGGCGGCGGGAAGAAGTCGAAGATCTCCGCGCGGAACATGTAGATGCAGGTGTTCGCCAGGTCGGAGAGGGCTTCGGCCGGATCGGGCTTCTCCTGGAAGCCCTGTACGCGACCGTCCTGACCGGCGATCACGACGCCGTACTGATCGGTGTCGGCCACTCGCTTGGTGGCCATCGTCGCCAACCCGTCGTGCGATTCGTGGAACTCGCGCATCGCGGCAAAGTCGAGATCGGTCAGCGCGTCGCCGGCGACCACCAGGAACGAATCGCCGAGGAACTCGGCCGCATTGCGGACGCCGCCCGCCGTCCCCAGCAGCTGCTCCTCGCGGCTGTAGCTGAGCTCGACGCCGAATGCCGAGCCATCGCCGAAGTGCCCCTCGATCGCCTCCGGAAACCAGTGCAGGTTGGCGATCGCCTGCTTGAAGCCGTGGCGGGCGAGGAGCCGCACGCTGTGCTCCATCACCGGCCGGTTCGCCACCGGCACCATCGGCTTCGGCATCGCATAGGTGACCGGCCGCAGCCGGGTGCCGAGCCCGGCGGCCAGCACCATCGCCTTCATCGAATCAGATGCCCTGGTCAGTAGCGGTAGTGATCGGGCTTGTAGGGACCCTCGACCGGGATGCCGAGGTAAGCGGCCTGATCTTCGGACAGCTCTGTGAGAGTGACGCCGAGCGCCGCGAGGTGCAGTCGCGCGACCTTCTCGTCGAGGTGCTTTGGCAGCACCGTGACGTCCTTGGCCGCGAACCCGTCGGGCTGGCCGTAAAGCTCGACCTGCGCGATCACCTGGTTGGTGAACGAGTTCGACATCACGAAGCTCGGGTGTCCGGTCGCGTTGCCGAGGTTGAGCAGGCGGCCCTCGGAGAGGAGGATGATTGAGTGGCCGTCCGGGAAGCGCCACTCGTCGACCTGCGGCTTGATGTTGGCCCTCTCGGCCGACGATGATTCAAGTCCCGCGACGTCGATCTCGTTGTCGAAGTGACCGATGTTGCCGACGATCGCGTTGTGCTTCATCCGCGCCATGTCCTCGGCGGTGATGATGTCCTTGTTGCCGGTGGCGGTGATGAAGATGTCGGCGGTCTCGACGACGTCGTCGAGCGTCCGCACCTCGTAGCCCTCCATCGCTGCCTGCAGGGCGCAGATCGGGTCGATCTCGGTGACGATCACTCGGGCGCCCTGGCCACGCAGCGACTCCGCGCAGCCCTTGCCGACGTCGCCGTAGCCGCAGACGACGGCGACCTTGCCGCCGATCATCACGTCGGTGGCGCGGTTGATCCCGTCGATCAGCGAGTGACGGCAGCCGTAGAGGTTGTCGAACTTCGACTTGGTGACCGAGTCGTTGACGTTGATCGCCGGGAAGAGCAGGTCGCCGGCCTCGGCCAGCTGGTAGAGCCGGTGCACGCCGGTGGTCGTCTCCTCGGTGACTCCCTTGATCCCCTCGGCGATCCGGGTCCAGCGCTGCGGGTCGGATTCGAGCAAGCGCTGCAGGGTCTCGAGCACGACGCGGAACTCCTCCGAGTCGGCCGATGCCGGGTCGGGCACGGCGCCCGCCTTCTCGAACTCGACGCCCTTGTGGACGAGCAGCGTGGCGTCGCCGCCGTCGTCGAGGATCATGTTCGGGCCCTCGCCGTCGGGCCAGAGCAGGGCCTGCTCGGTGCACCACCAGTACTCCTCCAGGGTCTCGCCTTCCCAGGCGAAGACCGGGATGCCGGCGGCGGCGATCGCGGCCGCGGCGTGGTCCTGGGTGGAGAAGATGTTGCAGCTGGCCCAGCGGACCTCGGCGCCGAGGGCGATCAGGGTCTCGATCAGCACGGCGGTCTGCACCGTCATGTGGAGCGAGCCGGTGATCCGCGCCCCCTTCAGCGGCTGCTCGGCCGCGAACTCCTCGCGGGTCTGCATCAGGCCGGGCATCTCCACCTCGGCGAGGGTGATCTCCTTGCGCCCGAAGTCGGCGAGGCCGATGTCGGCGATTTTATGGTTTGCGGTGGCGGTTGCCATCGATTCCTTTCACAATCGGGAAAGGCAAAGAATACGTTGATAGCGGCGCAGGTGTGCCAAGCGTTCGCCGGATCTGAGAGGCTGCCCGCCTGGAGAGGACGAGGAGCATGAGCACAGCTGAGTTCGCCGCGCTGGGGGCAGAGTCGGCGCCCAGGGCGACGCCGGCGCCTTGGGCGGTGGTGCGAGCCTGCGCGCTCGCCCTCTACGCAGTCGCCCTGGTTGCCTACACCGCCACCTACGGGGTTCCGGTGCAGCGGGAGCTCGTGATCGCCTGGACGTGCGGCGCACTGGCCTGCGTGTCGATCGGCCGGCCGCCGCGGGAGATCCGGCAGCTGCTGTTCGACTGGCTGCCCCTGGTGGCCATTCTCGCCGTATACGACTTCACTCGTGGCGGGGCCGACTCGCTGGGCATCGGGGTCCACTTCTGGCCGATGATCGACTTCGACCGCTTCGTCTTCTTTGGTGAGACGCCGACCGAGTGGTTGCAGGGACACCTGTACCGGCCCGGGGCGGTGATGTGGTGGGACATCGCCTTCACGCTCGTCTACACCTCGTACTTCATCGTCCCCTTCGCCGTCGCGGGCGTGCTCTGGGCGCGCGACCGGGCGTCGTTCCTGCAGTTCACCCGTCGCCTCGTAAGCCTCGCACTGGCCGGCTTGGCGACATACATCCTCTTTCCCGCTGCGCCGCCGTGGATGGCCGGAGAGCAAGGGCTCCTCGGCGAGGTGCACCGGACCACCGGCAAGGGCTGGGAGATCCTCTCGGTGGGAACGTCGGGCATCTTCGAGAAGGGTCAGGAGGGCGTCAATCTCGTCGCCGCGGTGCCCTCGCTGCACACGGCGTTCGTCGCGCTGGTGGCGATGTTCCTCTGGGGCCGGGTGCGACCGATCTGGCGCCCCCTGCTGGCGCTCTATCCCGTGGCGATGGGGCTGACCTTGATGGCGACTGGAGAGCACTACTTCTTCGACGTCATCCTCGGCTGGATCTACGCCGGGGCGGTGATGGCTGGCTGGGCGTGGTGGGAAGGACGCAGGTCGAAGGCGTAGGTGGGTCGGTGGGGGATGGCGGGCGCCCCTCCCCAAAACGCTCGGCGGGAGCCTCGCTTGAGTGTTTTGGGGAGGGGCGCCCGCCATCCCTTCGACAGGACACAAGCTCCGAGAGCGAGCTTCGGCCGAGCCGCTATCTCAAGACCCCGAAGCGCCGCCTCGGGACGTCGCTTCATTTAAAGCTTGGGGAGCCTGGGACCGACTTCGCGGTCTGGGGCCGTCGGGGGTCCCCTCCAAAACACTCCAGCGAGGCTCCTGCCGAGCGTTTTGGAGGGGACCCCCGACGGCCCCACCCACCCCGCTCGGCCCTAGGGCTTGCCGAGCGCCGTCTTGAAGCTGTCGATCGCCTCGACGGGGAGCGGGTCCACCCCGCGCGCCTCGGCTAGGGCGAGCGAGACGAGGTCGGCGAGCATCGTCGCCCAGAGCAGGCGGGCGACGCGGGTCTCGCCACGCGTCTCGATGCGGATCGCCTCGGCGCCGGTCCGGGCGATCGCCTCTCCGGTCAGCTCGAAGCGGCGGCGCTCTCGCGGGTGCTGGTCGGAGTCTTCGAGCAACACAGCCGAGAAAGCGTCGCCTGGCCAGCCGCAGATCTCGTTGTGGTCGGCCTCGGGCAGCTCGGAGAAGAAGGCGTGGAGCTTCAGGTTCTCGTTGATCTGCGTCTTCCAGCGACGGGCGACGGGCGCGGTGAGGTCGGCTCCCACGATCACGGGCACGGTCCCCTCGAGACGAATCGCCAGCTCGGAGGCGAGGGTCTGCAACTCGGCCGACCGCTCGGCCAGGAAGGCGGCCGCGGCGTCTATCTCGGTGTGAACCCGGGGGGCGATCCCCGCGAGGGCGGCCACCTCGGTCGCGCAGACCAGCATGTAGGCGATCGCGGTCCGCGGCGCGGGCAGCAGCCCTGGCAGCCCGATCACCGGCACGCCGGCTTCGCGCGCACCGTCGACGAGGGCACCTCCCGTGCCGGCGACGATCCGCCTTGCGCCGAGAGCATCGGCCGCCTCGAAGCAGGCCAACGTCTCCTCCGTATCGCCGGAGTAGCTGGAGCAGAGGATCGTCCACTCGGGGGTGGCCCAGCTCGGCAACGCGTAGCCGCGCACGGTCAGCAGCGGACGGGTAAGCCGGTCGCCCAGAGCCGCCGCGGCAAGGTCGCCGCCGATCGCCGAGCCCCCCATGCCGCAAACCATCAAGCCCGCTGCGTCGGTGGGCTCGAGCCGCGCCGACTCGACCCGCCAGAGCGCGTCACGCAGGTGGTCGGGTATCGCGAGGACGTCGTCGAGCATTAGATGACTGACCCCTTGGCGGCGTGCGCCTGGGGGCGCGCGTGGTCAAGCAGGTCAAGGACGCAGGGAGGCCGAATAGCAGACGCTATTCGGCCGACCGAGGACGCAGAGATGCGCAGTGCCATGCGCGTCATCCAGGTGTGCGGTGTCGAGGGGTCAGTCATCCAGACCGGGACTTCGACCCTCAGGCCGGAACTCTTTCCCCTTGGCCGACCACGGCGCCGTCCAGGCTGGCGCCGGCGGGCACTTCGACACCGGCCGAGAGAATCGAGCCGCTGACCCGTGCGCCCTCGCCGAGGATGCAATCGTCGAGCAGCACCGAGTCGCGGATCTCGGCGCCGTCCGCGACACGACAACCGGGCCCGAGCACGACCCGCGGACCCACCGTCGCACCCGTCGCTACTTCCGCGCCCGAGGCCACGAGCATCCCCGGCGCCGTCGGCTCCACGCGAGTCTCGACCCGCCGCTCGAGGATGTCCCAGCTCGCCTGCAAGTAGCGCTCCGGCGTGCCGATGTCCATCCAGTAGCCGTCCAGGCAGAGGCCGTGCAGGCCGTCGCCAACCAGGCGCGGGAAGACGTCGTGCTCGATCGAGAACTCCTCGTCGGGGGGGATCAGGTCGAGCACCGAGCGCTCGAGCACGTACATCCCGGCGTTGATCTCGCCCGCTGCCCGCTCCCCGGTCTTCTCGAGGAACTCGAGGACCTCCCCCCCACTACCGCTGCGCACCAGCCCGTAGGCGGAGGAATCCTCCACCGGATGCAGGCCGAGCGTCGCCCGCGCCCCACGCTCGCGGTGGGCGCCGAGCAGGGCGGAGAGGTCGAGGTCGGTAAGAACGTCGCCGTTGAGGGCGAGGAAGCGATCCTCGAGCCGGTCGCCCAGCTCGTCGGCGGCGAAGCGGATCGCACCGGCGGTGCCGCGGCGATCGGGCTCGACCACGTAGCTGATCGCAACCCCCGCGCGCTCCTCCTCGCCGGCGAGCGCCTCCCCCAGCACGCCGGGCAGGAAGCCGCAGGCAAGCACCACCTCGGTGACGCCATGCCCCGCCAGCCACTCGATCATGTAGGCGAGGAACGGGCGGTCGACCAGGGTCAGCGCCGGCTTCGGCACCGTCTCGGTCAACGGCCGCAGCCGCGTTCCCTCGCCCCCTACCAGGACAATTGCCTGCACTAGGACGCCGGTTCAGCCTGCACGGCGGTCTCCACGGCCCGGCCGATGCCCTCGTACTCGAAGCCGGCGCTCCTGAGCAGATTGGGGTCGAGGAAGTTGCGCCCGTCGATCAGCAGGGGTCGCGCCATGCAGCCGGCGGCTGCCACCCAGTCGAGTTCGGCGAACTCGGGCCACTCGGTGACCAGGACCGCCGCGTCGGCGCCCTCCAGCGCCTCCATCGCGGAATCGCGGAACTCGACGTCTTCGAGCAGGCTCCGCGCCGCATCTGCGGCAACCGGGTCATACGCGGCAACCTCGGCGCCCTCGCCCTGGAGCCGCGCCGCCAGGACCAGGCTCGAGGCCTCCCGCATGTCGTCGGTGTCGGGCTTGAAGGCCAGGCCGAGCAGCGCCACGCGCTTGCCCGCCAGCGACCCGAGGCGATGCTGGAGCTTCTTGACGACCCGCCGCTTCTGCAGCTCGTTCACCTCGATCACCGCGGTGAGCAGCTGGAAGTGGTAGCCGGTGTTGCCTGCCAGCTGCTTGAGCGCCTTGAGGTCCTTGGGGAAGCAGGAACCCCCGTAGCCGATCCCGGGGCGGAGGAAGGCCGGGCCGATGCGCTGGTCGAGGCCCATTCCGCGAGCGACTTCGGCGACGTCGGCACCGACCTCCTCGCAGACGTTGGCGATCTCGTTGATGAAGGAGATCTTGGTGGCGAGGAAGGCGTTGGAGGCGAGCTTGATCATCTCGGCGCTGGCGACGTCCGTGCGCACGATCTCACCACCGAGCGGCTCGTAGAGACCGGCCACCGCGTCGCCGGCAGACTCGTCGCCGGGGTCCGCGCCGATCACCACCCGGTCGGGGTGCAGGAAGTCCTCCACCGCCGATCCCTCCTTGAGGAACTCGGGACAGGAAACGTAGGGGATGCCGGGAAGGTCGCGGCGGATCGTCTGGCCCGTGCCTGCGGGCACGGTGCTCTTCATCACCAGCGCGTGCTCGCCTCCGGCGCCCAGCTCCTCGACCACGGAGCGGACCCGGGAGAGGTCTGCGTCGCCGGAAGGGGTCGGGGGCGTGTCCACGCAGACGAAGAGCAGCCGCGCCGCCTCGAGCACCCTTGCCATCTCGGTGGTGAAGGTCAGCCGCTCTGCGTTGCGGGCCAGAAGCTCGCCTAGGCCGGGCTCGTGGATCGTCGTCTCGCCGCGCGAGAGGGCCTCGACCTTCTCGGCGAGGATGTCGCGCGCCACGACCGGATGGCCGAGCTCGGCGAAGCACGCAGCCGTCACCAGGCCGACCCAACCGACCCCAATCACTCCGATCGGCTCTCTGTCCCCTGTCATCGCTGCACCCTTCCCTTCTTCGGCTTCTTGTTCGGAATCACGACCTGTGCCGAGCGCGCCATCCCGATCATCTGGTCGTTGGTCAGCACCCGCAGCAGGCTGTTCGAGACCCAGTAGGTGTTATCCCCCCGGTGCCAGGCAATCAATTTGATCCTGTCGCCGTCGAGGAAGATCTCATAGTCGCGGCCGCGGATCTCCTGCTCGATGCTCGGACCGCCGAGGATCGGGGGATCGCTCCAGCCCCGGATCCCCTGCATGCCGAAGTAATGGGTGCCGTCGGGCAGATCCAGGGTGATCACCATCCGGTAGGCGCCGTGGCGGTTGCCATCGGTGTCCTTGAAGTGGTAGACGCGTGGGTCCTGGATATGCAGGTAGGGGTCGCTTTCCTCGTAGACTGCCCCGGGAGGCAGGCGGCTCGGGTAAAAGACCGGGAAGCCGTGGTTGACCTTGCGGGCCACGACCTTCGCCTCCACCTTGCCGGCTTCGCCGGCCGGGCTAAGGCCGTCGCTGCCGGGCGGCTTGGGCTTGACCTTCGGCTTCGGCTTCTTCCTCGCCTTCCTCTGCTTGCCCTTGTCGCTCGACTTGGCCTCGTCCAGCGAGCCGCGCGGCCCGCCGCTGGCTTCGATGCCGAGGAACTTGTCGACGGCGTCGGCGATCTGCTCCGGCGAGGAGTAGACGAAGCTCGGCCCCAGTTCGGCCGGGAAGTCGACCTCGTTGATAGTCGCGTTGCGCGAGGCGATGAACAGCTCCAGCACCTCGAGCATCGCCTTCGTGTCGCTGATGTCGGAGGTCGTGTACTGGGTGAAGACGTCGATCAGTTCGTTGCTGCCGAGGACCAGGTCCTTGATCGGCACCCGCTGACGGGCGGCGCTGAGGAAGTCCTGCTGACGGGCGGCACGGACGATGTCGGTGTCGGTGTGGCGGTAGCGCACGTACTCCAGCGCTTTCTTCCCGCACATCAGCTGGTACCCGGGCTGCACGTTGATCTCCGCGTACTGTTCGGAGGATTCCGCGTTGGAGTGGTAGTAGCGGCGGTCGATGTCCACGTAGACGCAGCCGATCGCGTAGACGGCGCGAACGAAACCGAGGTAGTCGACGTTGACGACGTGGTTGATCGGCAGGCCGGTCAGTTCCTTGACCACCTGAAGGGTGAGCTTGGGCCCCCCGTAGGCAAAGGCGGAGGTGAACTTTTCGGTTCCCACGCCCGGTATCTCGACCTCGAGGTCGCGCGGGATCGACATCAGCGCGATCGCGTTCTTGTCGGGGTCGAGGCGGAGCAGGATCGTCGTGTCGGAGCGACCCGTGTCTTCCGGTTCGAGGCCCGCTTGTCGGAGCCGATGATGAGGATGTTCTGCGGCTCCCCGCCCTGGGTCTTGGCGAGGACGCGCTGGACTTTGTTCTGCAGCACGTCGTTGTGCGAGAGGGCGTCGGCGATGCTGCCGACGTAGAGGAGGATGCTGGCGGCGGTGGCCGCGGCGACGGTGATCACGATCACCATCGAGCCGAGGGTGAAGCGCCACCAGAAGCGCTTCGGCTTCGGCGCCGGCTCGTGGTCGCCGGAGGGCGGTGGCTTGCTGAGTCCCGTCTCAGCCATGGCGGTTCAGGTGTCGAGCTGGGACGGGATGCGAGCGCAGGAAGGTGTCGAGCGTCTGCCGGTAGGTGTGCAGGGAGGAGACCGAGACCCACTCCTCGGGCCCGTGATGACCCGCGCCGACCGGGCCGAACTCGACCGCCGGCACGCCAACCCGCAGGAAGGAGACGGCGTCGGAGGCACCGTCGCGACCGACGCTCATCGGCTCGCCGTCGTGGTGCTCGGTCGCCGCGTGACGAAGCGCCCGCACGTAGGCGAGGTCGCGGTCGACGACAGCCGGGGGGCGGGTGAACAGCTGCTCGACCTCGGCGTCGGCGATGCCCCGGACCTGCTCCAGCAGGCTGGCCGGATCCTGGTCGGGCAGGTAGCGGATGTCGACGTCGATCGCGCATCGGTCGGGCACCTTGTTGAGCGCGTCGCCGCCCAGGATCCGGCCGAGGTTGATCGAGGGGCGGTCGAACAGCTCAGAGCTGTGCCGGGCGAACGGTAGCGACTCGATACTGCGGAAAACGTCGATCGCCCTCAGGACCGCGTTGTCGCCCAGCCAGGGAGTGGCGCCGTGGGCGGCCACGCCGCTTACCTGGACCCGCAGCGCCAGAACGCCCTTGGCCTCGACGCCGATGTGCAGGTCGGTCGGCTCCCCGGTAATCGCGAAGTCGCCGAGTGAAGCCACTGTCGACGAGCCGGTCGCTGCCGCGGTCGACTTCCTCCTCGGACTCCTCGTCGCCGACGATCCCCAGCCGCACCCGCACCTGGTCCTGCTCGCGCATCGCCGCCGTGGTGAGCAGCATCGCCGCCAGCGCTCCCTTCATGTCGTAGGCACCGCGCCCGTACAGCCGGTCGCCCTCGACCCGGGGGTCGAACTGGCCAGGCAGTCCCGGGACGACGTCGAGATGCCCATGGAGGACGACCGTTGGGGCGCCCTGCGGCCCCACTTCGGCGCGCAGCACCGGCAGCCCGCGAACCTCGTCGCCGGCGGCCTCGATCCCCCGCGCCTCCAGCCAGCCTTTGACGAACCCCGCGGCTTCCAGCACCCCATCCGGCTCGGACGTGTCGTAGCCGAGCAGCTGCGTAGCGAGAGCTACGAGCTCATCGCTCATGCGGGCTCCGGCCGGATCGCCTCGTCATCCCTCGGCGATCGCGAGGAACGCTTCGGCCCGGTCGCGGTCCTTCTGCGCCCGGCCTTGGGCGCCGCTGCCCTCCTCGGCCTCGGCGAGGCGCTGCTCGGCGTCGGCGAGCTGCTCTTTCAGCGTCGCCTGGTCGAGCTCCTCGGGGGCAAGCACCTCCTCGACGAGCAGCTTGGCGTGGTTGCCGAAGACCTGCAGCCAGCCATGGGCCTGCGCATAGCGCTTCGTCTCGGAATCGCTGACGTGCAGACGCAGCTCCGCCGGCTGCAGGGCTGCCAACAGCGGCGCGTGGTTGGCAAGGATGCCGACCTCGCCGACCGCGGTGCGGGTCGAGACCTGGCGGACTTCGCCGCTGAAGACCTCACCCTCGGGGGTGAGGACCTCGACGTCGACCATGTGCTCGGCGGCCACGCGTCTCCTCCTAGGCGGCCGCGGCCGCTCCGGCGTCGGCGGTGACCTGGTCGATGCCGCCCTTCATGTAGAAGGCACCCTCAGAGAGCTCGTCGTGCTCGCCGTCGAGGATCTCGCGGAAGCCGCGCACCGTCTCGTTGACGGGCACGTACTCGCCGCTGCGGCCGGTGAACTGCTCGGCGACGAAGAACGGCTGCGAGAGGAAGCGCTCGATCTTGCGGGCCCGCGAGACCGTCTGCTTGTCCTCGTCGGAGAGCTCGTCGATGCCGAGGATGGCGATGATGTCCTGCAGCTCCTTGTAGCGCTGCAGTACCTCCTGGACTTCGGTCGCCGTCCGGTAGTGCTCCTCGCCGACGACGTCGGGCTTGAGGATCGTCGAGGTCGAGTCGAGCGGGTCGACCGCCGGATAGATCCCCTTCTCGGAGATCGCCCGGGAGAGCGTCGTCGTCGCGTTGAGGTGGGCGAACACCGAGGCCGGAGCCGGGTCGGTGAGGTCGTCGGCGGGGACGTAGATCGCCTGCACCGAGGTCACCGAGCCGCGCTCGGTCGAGGTGATCCGCTCCTGCAGTTCCCCCATCTCGGTCTCCAGCGTCGGCTGGTATCCCACGGCGGAGGGCATGCGTCCAAGCAGGGCCGAGACCTCCGAGCCCGCCTGGACGAAGCGGAAGATGTTGTCGATGAAGAGCAGCACGTCCTGGCCGCCCTGCTCGCGGAAGTATTCGGCCATCGTCAGCCCCGAGAGCGCGACGCGCAGACGGGCGCCGGGCGGCTCGTTCATCTGGCCGAAGACGAGCATCGTCTTGTCGATGACGCCGGACTCCTTCATCTCGAGCCAGAGGTCGTTGCCCTCGCGGGAGCGCTCGCCGACGCCGCAGAAGGCCGAGAGGCCTTCGTGCTCTTCGCCGATCGAGCGGATCAGCTCCTGGATCAAGACGGTCTTGCCGACGCCGGCGCCGCCGAAGAGCCCGACCTTGCCGCCCTTGGCGTAGGGCGCGAGCAGGTCGATCACCTTGATCCCGGTCTCGAGGATCTCCTGGGTGGGAGCGAGCTCGGAGGCTTCCGGCGCCGGGCGGTGGATCGGCCAGCGCTCCTCGGTCTGCACCGGCTCGCCGAGGTCGATCGGCTCGCCGAGGAGGTTGAAGATGCGGCCCAGAGTGGCGTCGCCAACCGGAACCGAGATCGGCCCGCCGGTGTCGATCACCTTGTCGCCGCGCTGCAGGCCGTCGGTGGCGTCCATCGCCACGGTGCGGACCCGGTCGTCGCCGAGGTGCTGCTGCACCTCGCAGACCAGCTCGGTCGCCTCGTTGTCGGCGTCGCCGGCCATCTCGATCTTCACGGCCGAGTAGATCTCCGGCAGCTTGTCCGGGAAGACGGCGTCGACGACGACGCCCGTCACCTGCTCGACGCGACCTACGTTTGCTCCGTTCTCAGACATACGTTCCTTTTCTCGGTTCTAAGACTTATCCCAGCGCCTCGGCGCCGGCGACGACCTCGAGGATCTCCTGCGTGATCTCGGCCTGCCTGACCCTGTTCATCTCCAGGGTCAGGTCGCCCATCATTTCCTCCGCGTTCTCAGCTGCACTGCGCATCGCGGTCATCCGCGCCCCAAGCTCCGAAGCGGCGGACTCGAGCAGCGCCCGGTAGACCGAGATGTTCACGTACTCGGGGATCAGCTGGCCGAGCAGCTCCTCGGCCTCGGGCTCGTACTCCCAGATCGACTGGCTGTGCGCTCGCTCGATCTCGGTTTCCTCGCCCTCCGCTTCCTCCTCGGCAACCCCCTCGCCGATCACGTCGGCGTGCTGCAGGGGCAGGAGGGTCTGGCGCCAGACGTGCTGGGTCAGCGGCGAGACGTAGTGGTTGTAGACCAGCTCGACCCGGTCGAGCTCCTCGTCCACGTAGCGCGCGGTCAGCTCCTCGCCGATCTCGCGCGCGTTGGCGAAGCCGGGGCGGTCGGTGAAACCGACGTAGGAGGTTCGCGGATCCTCTTTGCGGAAGGTCAGCGCCGAGACGCCCTTGCGGCCGACCGCCGAGAAGACGGCCTCCTTGCTCTCGTCGCGAAGCTCGTTGCGCAAGCGCAGGCCGTCGCGGATGATGTTCGTGTTGAAGGCTCCGGCGAGGCCGCGGTCGCCCGTGATCAGGACGACGCCGACGCGTTTCTCCTGCTCGCGCTCTTCCAGCACGGGCACGCGCGGGATCCCCCCCGCCTGCTCGGCGGCGCGGCGGGTGAGCTTGCGCATCGACTGCGCGTAGGGACGCAGCTGCTCGATCCGCTGCTCGGCCCGGCGCAGTCGCGCCGCCGCGACCATCTCCATCGCCCGCGTGATCTTGTTGATGTTCTTGATCGACGCGATGCGATTCTTGACGTCCTTTTGGGTAGCCATAGCTTTTCGCTAGCTCCAGCTCGGGGAGGCGAGGGTCAGTCGAGAACGCAACTCGCGGTGGGTGGCACCGTTTTGGGGGACCACCCCGAGGAGGCGGCGCGAGCCGCCCCCGCAGCGGGTGGTGGTACCAAAACGGTGACAGGACCCGCCGCGCCTCACGCTGTCGCAGTCTCCTTCTCGGCCTCTTCGACTCGACTGGGCCGCGCCCGCTCCTCCTCGGACTTGACGCGGTCGGACTCGCCGGCCTCGACCGGGTCGCCGTGCTCGTCGAAGTCGGCACCGAAGTCGTCGACGAACTCGGCGATCGCGGCGCCGAGCTCCTTCTCGTCGTCCTCCTCCAGCTTGCCGGTGTCCGAGATCCGCTTCAGCAGGTCGGCCTTCTCGGCGTGGAGGCGGATCTTCAGGTCGCCGAGGAACTCGCCCACCCGCTCGGTCTTGATCCGGTCGAGGAAGCCGCCGGTGCCCGAGTAGATCGCGGCGACCTGGTCTGCCACCTCGAGCGGTTCGCGCTCTTTCTGCTTGAGCAGCTCGACCAGCCTTTCGCCGCGGTTGAGCGTCTTCTGCGTCTCGGGGTCGAGCTCGGAGCCGAACTGGGCGAAGGCCTCCAGGTCGCGGTACTGGGAGAGGTCGAGGCGCAGCTTGCCGGCGACCTTCTTCATCGCCTTGGTCTGCGCGTTGCCGCCCACCCGCGAGACCGAGATGCCGACGTTGATCGCCGGCCGCACACCCGAGTAGAAGAGGTCGGACTCGAGGAAGATCTGGCCGTCGGTGATCGAGATCACGTTGGTCGGGATATAGGCCGAGACGTCGCTGGCCTGGGTCTCGATGATCGGCAGCGCCGTCAGCGAGCCGCCGCCGAGGTCGTCGTTGAGCTTCACCGCCCGCTCCAGCAGGCGCGAGTGCAGGTAGAAGACGTCACCCGGGTAGGCCTCGCGACCCGGCGGGCGCCGCAGCAGCAGCGACATCTGGCGGTAGGCGTAGGCGTGCTTGGTGAGGTCGTCGTAGACGCAGAGAGCGGCTTTGCCGTTGTAGAGGAAGTGCTCGCCCATCGCGCAGCCCGCGTAGGGGGCGATGAACTTGATCGGGGCCGCCTCGTCGGCGGGAGCGGCGACGATGATCGTATTCTCCATCGCGCCGTTCTCCTCCAGCACCTGCTTGAGCTGGACGACCGTCGACATCTTCTGCCCGATCGCGACGTAGATGCAGACCATGTCCTTGTCGCGGTTGTTGATGATCGTGTCGATCGCGATCGCCGTCTTGCCGGTCTGGCGGTCGCCGATGATCAGCTCTCGCTGGCCACGGCCGATCGGGATCATCCCGTCGATCGACATCAGGCCGGTCTGCACCGGTTCGGTCACCGGCTGGCGCTGGACCACGCCGGGGGCCTTGAACTCGGCCGGGCGGGTCTGCGTCGTCGCGACTTCGCCCTTGTCGTCGAGCGGGCGGCCGAGCGGGTCGACCATGCGGCCCAACAGCTCGTCGCCGACGGGGATCCGCAGCAGGTGGCCGGTGCGCTTGACCGTGTCACCCTCGACGACCTTGTCCCACTCGCCGAAGAGCACCGCGCCGACGTTGTCGGCCTCGAGGTTGAGGGCGAGGCCGGTGACGCCGTGGGGCAGCTCGAGCATCTCGAGCGCCATGCAATTGTCGAGGCCGTGGATGCGGGCGATTCCGTCGGCGACCGAGAGCACGGTGCCGACCTCGGCCAGGTCGGCCGACTCGGTGTCCAGTCCCTCGATCCTCTCGCGGAGGATTGATGCAATCTCGTCGGGCTTGATTTCCATCGGGTGCTCTCTGCCTCCTTACGCCGCCTGGGCGACGCTCTTTCGAAGTTTCTCCAAGCGAGCGCGGATGCTCGCGTCGAGGATCTTGTTGCCCACCTGCAGGACTATTCCACCGAGGATCTCGTCGTCGACCCGGCTGGCCAACTCGACCTTCTGGCCGGTCTGTCGCTCGATCTCCTCGCCGACCTTCTCGACCACCGCCCGGTCCAGCGGGACGGCGCTGGTCACGGTCACGTCGATGCGCCGGTTCTCATGCTTCCAGAGCTCGTCGAGCTCACGGCGGATGCGGAAGACCTCCGGCATCCGCCCCTTCTCGATAAGCAGCTCGAGGAAGTTGAGCAGCTCGGGGTCGGCGCCGGAAACCGCGCGCCTCAGCCCGGCTGACTTCTCCGCCGAGGAGAAGTAGGGGCTGAAGAAGAAGACCTGCAGCTCGCGGTCTCCGTCGACCGCGTCGGCGAACTGGGCAAGTTCGTCGCGAACCGCGTCGAGCTTGCCCTTCTCCCTGGCCACGTCGAAGAGGGCCTCGGCGTATACGCGAGCTGCCTCGGACATCAGCTCCGCGACTCCTCCGCGCCGGAGAGGGCCGAGAAGTCGACCTCGCTGAGCGCCTCCTCGACGAGGCGGCGCTGGTCCTCCTCGCCGAGGGACTTGCGGGTGACCTTCTCGGTCGCCAGCACGGTGAGGTCGGCGACCTCCTTGCGGATCTGCTCCAGCGAGCGCCGGGTCGCCGCATCGATCTCTCGCTGTGCGGCGGCCACGAGCTCCTCGCCCTTCTCCCTGCCGGCGGTTTTCGCCTCGGCCTCGGCCGTCTCGGCCGCCTTGCGGGCACGGGCCATGATGTCGTCGGCCTGCTCGCGCGCCTCGGTGAGGCGCTCGCGGTACTCGGCGAGCAGCTCGTCGGACTCCTTGCGCTGGCGTTCCGCCGCATCGATCGACTCGGCGATCGTCTTGGCGCGCTTGTCGAGCGCCTCCTGGATTTTCGGGAAGGCGACCTTGCTCAGCACCCACATGGTGAAGAGGAAGAGGACCAGCGTCCAGATCATCAGGCCGAGGCCCGGCGAGACCAGGAAGCTGCCGCCTTCTTCCTCGCCGTGAGCCGCCTCCTGGGCGAGGACTAGGAAGCCCGTTATGTCGGCAAAGAGCTCCACGCGATCGACCTAGAGGAAGAAGGCGATGAGGCCGAAGATGAAGGTGTAGAAGGCCACGGCCTCGGTAAGGGCGAAGCCGAGCCAGCGGATGCTCTGCAGCTCGTCTTTCATCTCGGGCTGACGGGCAACGGACTCGATCTCCTTGCCGAAGATGATGCCGATGCCGATGCCGGCGCCGATTGAACCGAGACCGGCACCGACGCCGAGGGCGATCGCCTTGCCGGCGGATTCGATCCCTTCGTCGGAGATCGCGGCGACAACTGGGGACAGGTCCATGTGAGGTAGCGCTCCTTTTTCAGTGGCTGGCGGAGGTCGCTCCGCCGAGGTAGATAGCGGTAAGGGTCGAGAAGATAAATGCCTGCAGGGTGGCGATAAGGCCCACCTCGAGGATGAAGAAGAAGAAAGCCAGGGGGAAGGTGAGGGCGCCGAGCGCGGCGATGCCGAGCAGCACGGCGAGCCCACCGCCCATGAAGAGCAGCAGCAGGTGGCCGGCGAGGATGTTGGCAAAGAGTCGCACCGAGAGCGAGATCAGCCGGGCGAAGTGGGAGATCGCCTCGATCACGAAGATGAACGCCTTCGCGATCGGGTTCATCTCCTCGAGGCCGGGCGGCAGCCAGCTGGCCAGGTAGGGGATGAAACCCTTGGCCCGCACGCCTTCGACGTGGTAGGAGATCCAGACCACCAGGGTGAGGACGAGCGGGATCGAGAGGTTGGCGGTCGCGGCGTAGATCGCGAACGACGGGATCTCCAGGCCAAAGACGTCGACCGTGTGCTCGGTGTTTGTCGGCAGCGGCAGGAAGCCGATGATGTTCGAGAACCAGATCCAGAAGAAGAGCGCGGCGAGGAAGGGGAACCAGCGCGCGGCCGTGGCCGGGTCGAGGTTGCCGCCGGTGATGTTGTTCTTGGTCAGGTCGTAGGCGACCTCGATCGCGGTCTGCACCCGGTTCGGCTTCTGCTGCATCCGGCGCGAGATCCAGACCATCGTGAAGACCGTCAGCGCGCTGGCCAGGATCAGGTAGAGGACCGCCTTGTTGATGCTGAGGTCGATGCCACCGAGTTCCAACGAGATCCACGGTTCGAGCTTGAACTCGTTCTGCGGCTGGAACGCTTCGTTCTTGCCGGAGCTGCCGAAGATCAGCAGCATCAGGATCGCGATCGCGAAGTAGGTGCCGAGGCCGATGAAGACCTTGGTTTTGGTCTTCATGCCTTGCCCGCCTGCGGCTCTTCGTCGAAGAGGTGGGCGATGCCCTGGGCGGCGAGGGAGACGGTGAAGAGGACGGCGACGAGGACCGCCGAGGAGAGGCCCGCCTCCCGTTCGACGATCCCGGCAATCAGGACCACGGTCGCCATCAGCCCGACGCGGCCGAGCGTGGAGACCGCGACGGTCGCCATCGCCCGCTGCCGGTTCCCCGCCGCCAGTTCCCGGTTGGCTCGGCGCTCGGCGAGAGCCTGGATGCCGCGCTGGAGAAGCCAGACGCCGGCCCCGGCAGCGAAGCCGAGCATGGGCAGACCGCCGAGCAGGAAGACAGCCAGCGCGGCGGCTAGGACCACAAGGTCGACGTACTTGGGAGGGGACATAAAAGGCGCCCGTCTTCGGTCAGCAGGCGGACTGGCGACTATATCCGAAAGGGCCGACGATCCGCTTTCTAGAGCCAGTTCGTGAGGCTTGTTACAACCTGTTACTAACTCTCGCTGCGTTTGGGGTCGATCGCGCCGAACTCTCCCGTTTCCGGGTCGATCGCGGGGAAGGTCCCGGTCTCCAGCTCTTCCTCGACCGCGCGGTCGACCTCTTCGGTCGCCGGTGGCGGGGCGTGGGCCTGGCGCCGGGCACCGGCCACCTGGCGCAGGCGCACCCGGCGCAGCTTGAGGATCTCCAGCACGTAGACCAGGTAGACGCTGGTGGCAAGCGCGAGCAGGCCGAAGACGACGACCACGGCGGTCCAGAGCGCGTCGAAATGGCCGTGATCGTCGCTGTAGGGGACGAAGCGCAGGGCGAGGGCGAGGGCCGCGAGGGCGAGGGTCCAGCCGTAGAGGTAGGCCAGGGTACGGCGCTGCGAGAAGCCAACGTTGGCCATGCGGTGGTGGAAGTGCCAGGTGTCTGCCTGATAGATCGGCTGGCGGTACTTGAGCCGCTTGGCGACAACGAAGCCGGTGTCGAGGATCGGCACCGCGAGCACAACCAGGGGGAAGACGAGGGCGACGACCGCGTTGGTCTTCAGCGCGCCCTGGACCGAGGCGACCGCGAGCAGATAGCCGAGCAGGTTGGAGCCGGTGTCACCCATGAAGCTCGAGGCAGGCGGGAAGCCGTGGCGGAGGAAGCCGAGGGCACCGCCCGCGGTCAACGCCGCCAGCACGCCGGCGGCGTTGCGGTCGAGTGAGAGGGCGATCACCGCCAGCGCGATCGCCGCGATCACGCAGACCCCGGCGGCCAGGCCGTCGACCCCGTCGAGGAAGTTGATCACGTTGACCACGGCGACGATCCCGAGCACCGTCAGCGGGTAGGCGAGCCAGCCGAGCTCAAAGCCGCCGACGAAGGGCAGCGTCAGGACGTCGACGCGGACGCCGCCGATGACCGGGATCAGCGCCGCGCCGACCTGGCCGGTCAGCTTGGGCAGTGCCGAGAGACCGCGCACGTCGTCGAGCACGCCAACCGCCGCGATTGCCGCCGCGCCGAGCAGGATCGAGCGAGTCTCGCCGTCGCCGGGCAGCCAGATCCAGCCCGCCACCTCGATCCCGGCGAAGATCGCCAGGCCGGAGAGCCGCGGCATCGGCCGGTCGTGCAGGCCGCGTTCCTTGGGCATGTCGATCGCCCCGAGCCGATAGGCGAGGCGCTCGGCGTAGGGAACCGCCAGCCAGGCGATCGCGGCCGCTGCGAGAAAGGCGAGGACGGCGTCGGTTGTCGCTGCCATATCGCGGTGCCCCGAAGGAAAGGCGGGCGCGCCCAGGCTACTCGACGCCTGCGACAGCCCCCAGCACACCCTCGACGAGCAGCTCGGGATCGCGGCGATCGAGCACGCCGAGCGGCGTCTCACGCTTGCGCAGCGGCAGCTCGGCTGGGTCGCCGAGCACGCGCATGCGCCCTGCCGCGATCAGGGCCTCGTCGACACCCCCCATGCGCCCGGCGAAGGTCGTGAAGACGGGCGTGCCGAGAGCCACCGCCTCGCGGTTCATCGTCCCCCCCGCGCTGACCACCAGATCGGCGTAGGCGATCAGGCTCTGCGCGTCGATCGCCCGCTCGGGCACGACCAGGTTGGCGGCCGCCAGCGCCCGCGCCTCGGCTCCCTGGTGATCGGTGCGCGGGATCACCACCGCCTGCACCCTCTCGGCCGCGGCGAGGTGGCGAATCGCCTCGCCGTAGAGGTCATTGCGGGCGTGGTACTCGGAAGTCTCAGGCGGCGGCCTGACGACGACGAGCACCTTCTCGCGATCGATCCCGAGCTCGTCCAGCACCGCGGTGTCGGGCTCGAAGTCGGCAAGGTAGTACTCCTCCTTCAGGCCCGGGTAGCGGACCAGCTTGCGCTCCTTGGCGCCGATTCGCCGCAACCGATCGAGCGGGATCGAGTCCGGGACCAGCACGCGCCGGGAGAGCCGGAATGCGACCTGGCGCTGAACGCCCGCAAACTCGTAGTCCTGCATCTGCACCGAGGGGATGCGAAAGAGGGCTGAGACGAGGGCGAGGTCGACGGAGCCGTGGGCGAGCGCAAAGTCTGGGCGCCGCGCCCAGACGAGCCGCGCCAGGGCCGCCGAGCGGCCGAGGAGGGCTCCGCCCTTCCTCAGACTCGAGGCGCCGGCGTGGCGTCCCACCAACTCATACGGGATGCCGAGGCGGTCGAGGACGCCGAGCGTCTGCCCGTACTCGCGCGCGGTGACGAACACCTCGTGCCCGCGCGCCTCGAAGCGCTCGATCAGGGGTCGCAGAACCAGCGGGTGCGCCGCCGCCGTGCAATCGACCCAGACCAGCATCTGGCGACCCTATTTGCTCAGACCGAGGCAGGCGAGAGCTGCGGGTACAGGGGGTGGCGATCCATCAGCGCCTTGGTGCGCTCGGCGAGGGCGCCTTTCTGGGACTCGAAGCCTTCCGAGAGGGCGCTGGAGATGACCGAGGCGATCTCGGTCATGTCATCCTCGAGGAGGCCGCGAGTGGTCAGCGCCGGCGTGCCGATGCGCAGGCCCGAGGGATTCATCGGCGGCCGCGGGTCGAAGGGGATCGCGTTGCGGTTGACCGTTATGCCGACCGCCTCGAGCCGGTCCTCTGCGGTCTGGCCGTCCAGCCCGGTGGGGGTCAGGTCGACCAGGACCAGGTGAACGTCGGTGCCGCTGGTCAAGACGGGCACGCCGTTGGCTTCGAGGCCCGCGGCGAAAGCCTGCGCGTTGGCGATCGTCTGCCGCTGGCGCTGGCGGAACTGCTCGCTGGCGGCGATCCGCAGCGCCACCGCCTTGGCGGCGATCGTGTGCATCAGGGGGCCGCCCTGCTGACCGGGGAAGGTCGCTTTGTCGATCGCCTTGGCGTGCTCCTCCTTGCTCAGGATCATGCCGCTGCGCGGCCCGCATAGCGTCTTGTGGATCGTCGTCGTCACCACGTCGGCGTGTGGAACCGGGTTGGGATGCTCACCGGCAGCGACGAGGCCGGCGAAGTGAGCCATGTCGACCATCAGCTTGGCACCGACCGAGTCGGCGATCTGGCGGAAGGCGGCGAAGTCGAGCTGGCGCGGGTAGGCGGACCAGCCGGCGACGATCAGCGCCGGCTTGTGCTCCTGCGCCAGACGCTCGACCTCCTCCATGTCGACCCGGTAGTCCTCGCGGCTGACGTGGTAGGGCACGGGGTTGTAGAGCTTGCCGCTGACGTTGATCTTCATCCCGTGGCTGAGGTGGCCGCCGTGGTCGAGGGCGAGGCCGAGGAAGGTGTCGCCCGGTTCGAGCAGCGCCATATAAGCGGCGTTGTTGGCCTGGGCGCCGGCGTGCGGCTGGACGTTGGCGTGCTCAGCGTCGAACAGCTCCCTGGCGCGGTCGATCGCCAGCTGCTCAGCGACGTCGACCTCCTCGCAGCCGCCGTAATAGCGACGGCCGGGATAGCCCTCCGCGTACTTGTTGGTCAGCACCGAGCCGACCGCGTCGAGCACCGCCTGCGGCACGAAGTTCTCCGAGGCGATCATCTCCAGCGTGCCCTGCTGGCGCTGCAGCTCGGCCTCGAGCACGGCGGCGATCGCCGGATCGACCTCGGCCAGCGGGGCTGTTTGGAAGTTCTCGGGAAGCTCGCCCACGGTCGGCCGACGATAGCAACGGTCATGGATAACCTGAGCGCCGTGAGACGCTCCCTCTGGCTGTGCACGGCGGGTGTCTGCCTGGCACTGGCGGCCCCAGGCGCCGCCAGTGCTGCTGAAAACCCCTGCGAAGGTCCCGACGCGGCGACCTTGCTCTGTCCCGACCTGAAGGTCGGCCCGGCTGCCGATCTCTTCGTCGAGCACGGTGGCGGCCGTTACGGATACGGCGGTGGGGCGTTGCTGCACGCCGGCAACGACATCCGCTCCCGGGGCCGAGGGCCGATGGAGCTGCGCGGGCAGCGTTACAAGCGCAACTGGATGAGAGCGAACCAGGCCATCTACCGGGTCGGCGCCGGCGTGAGCATCTTCCGCACCGAGGCGAAACTCCACTTCTACAGCGTCGGCTACGAATACGGCGGCTCCTACTGGAAGGTGCACGACCCGCTCAGCATGGAGATCTGGGCGCTGGGCGAGGACCGGCAACCGCTTGAGCGCGTGCGCAAGGGGCCCAAGGTCTTCTACTGCTTCCGCGACCTCGAGCGCACCCGCGCGATGAGCCACTCGCCGGGGCACCGCGTCTACCCCGCCTGCAGCCAGGACCCGAGTCGCCAGCGGGTCCGCCTCGGCACCTCGGTCGGCTGGTCGGACATCTACCCCTCCACCTACGACCGCCAGTGGGTCAACGTCAGCGGGCTACGCGGCTGCTTCGCGTTCGTGATGCGGGTTGACCCGGAGAACCTTTTGTTCGAGTCAAACGAGAGAAACAACCGGTCGGTGAGGGTCATACGACTGCCTTATCGGGACGGTCCGCAGAACTGCTGACGGTTGGTGTGGTGGGACGCCGGCGCCCCTCCCCAAAACGCTCGGCGGGAGCCTCGCTGGAGTGTTTTGGGGAGGGGCACCGGCGTCCCCTCTACAGCGCACGAGCTTCGAAGAGCTGGCTCCCGAGGGCACTGCCACCCTCGAAACCTCCTTCCCGGCGACGCCCCGGCTCCCCAAAAGCTCCACAGGGCCAAGCGCCGTAACGGGCGCTCCAAGCTTTTAGAAAAAGCTTGGGGACTCTGCTGCCGGTTCACAGTCTGGGCGTAACTCGGTGACGTGTTGGAAGGAGCCTGGCCGTCCTCCAGGCGAATGTCGCGAAGCGGCCTATGCAATCTGTCTATTGCGCGGCCGTCCAGGCCGCGCTCTTGGTTGCACCGCGCTCACGCGCGGTGCTCAATTCGCCTGGAGGACGGCCAGGCTCCCTCCCAACCCTCAACCGCCTATTGGCGCTCGCGGTGTCGAACCCCAGAAGACAACCGTCCCCAGCATCCCGATGATGTGGACGAGGATGATGTTGACCACCATCGACTGCGCCGTTGCGGTGCCGACCCCGACCGGCCCGCCGGAGGCCGTATAGCCGTAGTAGCAGCCGACGAGCACGATCGCGGTCGCCATCACCAGCCCCTTGATCAGGCTGAAGCTGAGGTCGAGTGGGTCCTGATACATCCAGAAGATCAACAGGTAGCCGCCCGAGGAGACGTCGCCGACCTGCTGGACTACCGAGAAGTAGCTGGCGTAGTAGGCGACCCCGATCCCGACCAGGTAGAGGAACGGGATCGCGATCCAGGCCCCCAGCAAGCGGGTGGCGCAGAGGAAGGTGATGGGCTGGATCCCCATCACCTCGAGCGCGTCGACCTCGTCGGAGATCCTCATCGCGCCGATCTCGGCGACGATCCCCGTGCCCACCTTGGCGGAGAGGATGTAGCCGAACGCGTAGGGCAGGCCCTCGCGCAGGTCGCAATAGGCGGAGAAGAGGCCGGCCAGCGAGGGAGCGCCGATCGAGCGGTTGAAGTAGGCGCCCTGCAGCCCGCACTGCAGGCCGAGGATGAAGACGAAGGCCCAGATCACCAGCGCCGAGCCGAGGATCAGGATCCCCGCCTGGCGGAGGCTCTCGCCGAAGTACCGGAGAACCCGGCCCGAGTAGACGTGGCCGGCGACGCGCGAGCCGAAGCGGGCGATCTCGCCGAAGGAGTCGAGCCATTCGCGCGGCGCGTCGAACCACCCGATCATCGCTTCCTTGGCCCTCATCGGATGCTCTGGAGTTCGGGGTTGGTGGCGAGCAGGATCGCGGTGAAGACGAAATTGAAGAAGAAGACCGCGACGAGGGCGATGACGACCGCCTGGTTGACCGCGCGGCCGACGCCCTCGGCGCCTCCGGATGCGGTCATCCCCTTGAACGAGCAGACGACGGCGATGATCGCGCCGAACATCGTGCACATCAGGATCGAGCCCCAGATGTCGGTGATCGAGGCATTGGCGAAGAGGGTCGCGAAGAAGCCCCCGAGCGACTGCTTGTAGAGGAGCTCGGCGGCGATGCCGGCGGTGAGCCCGAAGACGATCGCGAAGATGTCGAGTAGCCCGGTGATGACCATCAGCGCCAGGAAGCGCGGCACGACCAGGTTCTTGACCGGGTCGACGCCGAGCACCTGCAGGGCGTCGAGCTCCTCGCGGATCTTGCGGGCACCGAGGTCGGCTGTGATCGCGGTCCCCGCTACGCCGGCGACGACGACGGCTGTCACCAGCGGCCCGATCCAGCGGATCGCGGTCAGCACGAAGAAGCCTCCGAGGCGGTCGAGGGCGCCGAACAGCGAGAGCACCCCGGCTGCCTGCAAGCCCGGAGCGCCGAGACAGAGAGCGAAGGTCGAGATCAGCAGCGGGAACCAGGAGAGCTTGAGCACGAAGAGGAACTGCCAGACCAGCTCCTCGCCATAGGGATAGGGAGGACGGACGGCCGAGACGATCGTCTTCGCGGTGAGGATCATCATCTCCCCCACCTGCTCGAAGGCGGACTTGGCGGGAAGCAGCGCTCGGCTCACGGCCCCGCCTCTCGCCGGCTAATTCCCCATCCCGAAGAGCCCTCGCTCCCGCTGCCCATCGGCCGCAGCGTACTGTCGGCTCCAGCTACGGTCGGTTAACGCGGCGTTAGGCTCGACAGGCACGTGGCTAGCTCGGCTGGATCCAGCCCGCCGACTCTCAGGACCGCCCACTCTCCGTAGCCCTCGAAGTCCGTCAGATCGACCACGGTCGAGGGCAGGCCGGTGAGCGAGCCGCCGTCGATCGTGAGGTCCGCCGAGGCGACGATCTCAGCCGGGACCTCGGCAAAAGCGCTCGGGGCCGGCTCGCCGCTGAGGTTCGCCGAAGTCTGGAAGAGCGGGCACATCGCACCGGCCAGCGGGCCGCCGATGAGGCGCACCCCGAGGCGCTCGGGGTCCTCGCGGCAGGCGAGTGGGTAACGGCCCTGCGGATTGGCGAGGATCAGGGTCGCGGGGCCAGGCAGCAGCGCCCCAACCGCCTCCCGGACGCGCGGCCCAAGACCCTCGACCAGCTCGCGCATCGCCAGCGGCGAGAAGTAGAGGACCGCCGAGGGCTTGCCGTCATCGCGACCCTTGATCTCGTGGATCCGCTCGATCGCCCTGGCGTCAAGCGGATCGCAGGCGAGGCCGTAGAGACCATCGGCCGGGAATACGACGACGCCCCCCGCGGCGATGCAGCGCTCCAGCGCAGAGCGAGCCGCATCGGCGCCGTCGCGTTCAACCGACACGACCTCGGTCACAGCCGCCCCACCACAACCCGCTCGATCCGCGCCAGGTCCACACGTGTCTCGACCGAGCCGAACCCGGCCTCGCGCATCAGCTCGCCAACCGCCGCGGCCTGCCCCTCCCCCACCTCCAGCGCCATCCTTCCCGCTGAGTTCGTGTTTGGTTCCGCTATCCGGAACGAAAGGGGAAGTCGGCAGGAAAGGAGGGTGCGGATCGCGTCGAGGCCGTCGGGACCCGCGAGCAGGGCCTCGCGAGGCTCCCACTCGGTCACCTCGGGCTCGAGGGCGCCCCACTCCGCCTCGCTGACGTAGGGCAGGTTGGCGAGGACGAGGTCGAACTCGCCCGAACCGGGCAGGGTGCCCTCGATCAGCTCGACTCTCTCGGCCAGACCGAGCCGCTCGGTGTTTGCCCGCGCGACTTCGAGTGCGGCGGCCGAGGTGTCCGTCGCGACCACCTCGCACTCCGGCAGCTCGCCGGCGACGGCCAGGGCGATCGCGCCGGAGCCGGTGCCGACGTCGAGGACCCGGCGCGGCCGCAGCTCCAGCGCCAGCTCGACCAACAGCTCGGTCTCCGGCCGCGGGATCAGCACCCGGGGGTCGACCGCCAGCTCGATCTGCCGGAACCCGCGGCGGCCGAGGATGTAGGCAACCGGCTCCCGCCGCAGACGCCGGCGCACCGTCTCGCCGAACCGACGTGCGGCCGCAGGCGGGATCTCGGCCTCGGGGTCCGTTGCCAGGCGGGCGCGATCCCATCCGGTTGCCTCGCAGAGCAACAGTTCCGCGTCGAGCCGCGGCTCGTCGATTCCGGCGGCGCGCAGAGCATCGACCGCTGCGCTCAGCGCTTCGCGGATCACCCGACGGTTGCAGTCTCGAGACGCTGGCGCTTCTCCTCGGCAGCCAGGGCCTCGGTGAACTCCGCCAGCGCCCCGCCGAGAACCCCGTCGAGGTTGTGCGAGGTGTGCTTGATCCGGTGGTCGGTCACCCGGCCCTGGGGGAAGTTGTAGGTGCGCACCTTCTCGGAGCGCTCGCCGCTGCCCACCTGGGCCTTGCGCTCGGAGGCGATCTTCGCCTGCTGCTCGGCCAGCTCGCGCTCGTAGAGCCGCGCCCGCAGCACCCGCATCGCCCGCTCCTTGTTCTGGAGCTGGGACTTCTCGTCCTGCATAGAGACGACGATGCCGCTCGGCTTGTGGGTGATCCGCACCGCCGAGTCGGTCGTGTTGACCGACTGCCCGCCCGGCCCCGAGGACCGGTAGACGTCGATCTGGAGGTCGTTCTGGTCGATCTCGACCTCCACCTCCTCGGCCTCGGGCAGCACCGCCACGGTCGCGGTCGAGGTGTGGATCCGCCCCTGCGACTCGGTCTCTGGCACCCGCTGGACCCGGTGCGTGCCGCCCTCGTACTTGAAGATCGAGTACGCGCCCTCGCCCTTGATCGCGAAGGTCACCTCCTTGAACCCGCCAACCTCGGCACTGGACTGCGAAAGCGTCTCGGTGGCGAAACCACGCTCCTCGGCGTAACGGGTCAGCATCTTGTAGAGGTCGCCGGCGAAGAGCGCCGCCTCGTCCCCACCCGTGCCGGCGCGGATCTCGACCAGGACGTTCTTGTCGTCGTTGGGGTCCCGCTCGACCATCGCCAGCCGAATCTCCTCTTCGAGCTCCGCGATCCGCCCCGGCGCCTCATCGACCAGGGTGCGAAGTTCCGAATCCTCTCCGTCCTCGTCGAGCAGCTCCTGCGCTCCCTCCAAATCGTCCTTCAGCGTCCGGTACTCGACAACCAGCGCATGAGCAGGCTGAAGCTCCCGGTACTCCCGCCCAACCTCCGCATACCTCTCACGATCGCCAATCACCGCAGGGTCAGACATCTGCTGCTCCAACTCAGCGAACCGCGCCTCGATCTGCTCCGCAAGTTGCTCGATCACGACGACAACATAGCTACGGAGCCACGTCTCTCGCGCGGGTGGCCCGGGGGAGGGGGGTCGAGGACAGCCCGTGGACTGTGCCCGCAGGCCCCCCTCCCCCGGGACAGGACCCGCGCGCCACTACGGTCAGGCGACGATCTCAATCTGCTGCTCTGAAGCTGCGGCCTCAGGCGACTCCTCAGCCAGCACCTTCTCGAGCGCCGCGATCGCCACAGCAAGCTGCTCTTCGTCCGGCTCGCGCGTGGTCAGGTTCTGCAGCATCAGCCCAGGCCACATCACCACCCGCACCCAGCGTTTGCGCCGGTTTTTGCCCGCCCACTTGATCACCTCGTAGGAGAGCCCGGCGATCAGCGGGATGCCGAGGATGCGCGAGGCCAGCAGCCAATACCAGGCGGGCAGGCCGATCGGCGCGAAGACGAAGATCGCCAGCACCATGACGATCAGCAGGAAGCTGGTCCCGCAACGGGGGTGCAGGCGCGAATAGAGCTTGGCTCGCGCCGGCGTAAGTTCGTCTTCGGCCTCGTAGCAGGAGATCGTCTTGTGCTCGGCACCGTGGTACTCGAAGACGCGGCGCAGGTCGCGCAGGCGGCTGATGACGACGATGTAGCCGATGAAGATCGCCGTGCGCAGCACCCCCTCGACCAGCCAGAAGAGCAGCGAGGAGCCGAGCTGGTCCTTGATCAGGCTCGTCAGCCCGACCGGGATGACGAAGAAGAGGCCGACGGCGAGAGCCATCGAGAGGGCGATCGTCAGGCCCCAGATCCAACCTCCGATTTCTTCACGCTCTCCGTCCTCGTCCTCCTCGAGCTGGGCGTTGGCGGAGATGCCCAGCGCCCGGAAGCCGATCTTCAGCGACTCGCCCAGCGCGACCACTCCGCGCAGGACGGGGAGTCGCCAGAGCCGGTGCCGCTGCGCCCAGGGCTTGATCGGTTCGGACTCGATCTCGACCTCCCCGTCGGGGCGCCGGACCGCGACGGCCCAGACCGAGATGCCGCGCATCATCACGCCCTCCAGCACCGCCTGACCGCCGACCGGCGCGTCGCGCTTGGCGACCAGGGCGCCGTCGGGCATGCGCAGCGGGTCCGCTCCGTTGCCGGACGGCGGTGCCTCCGCCTCAGGGGAGCCCAACTCTGGGCTCACTGGCTACTCCCCGGCCTTGGCGTGCTTGGCGGCGCGTCGCTGGAAGCGCTCGACCCGGCCACCGGTGTCGACGAGCTTCTGCTTGCCGGTGTAGAACGGGTGGCACTCCGAGCAGAGCTCGACGTGAAGGTCCGCCTGCGTCGAGCGGGTGTAGAACTGGTTCCCGCAGGAGCAATGCACGTTGGCGAGGGTGTACTCGGGGTGGATTCCGGCTTTCACGCCCTCCAGTCTAGATGACCCGGGGCAGCTGGTAGTCCCTCCCGGCCCTTCGGGGGCTTTGGAATCCCTCTCCGGCTGCCGATAACCCACGTAGTGGAGCCCACTGCGACGACCCCAGCATTCCCGCACCGCTCGCGAGCCCTGCGAGTCACGCTCGCGGCGATCCTCTTCGGCGGCACAGGGCTGGTCATCCTGCACAACTGGCTCGGCGTCGGGGGCAGCAACTTCGACGACCTGGCGGGAGGCGAGCTCTACGACGCGGTTGTCCTTGCGGCGGGCGTCGCTTGCCTGCTCAGGGCCCGCGCAGTCGAGTCGGAGCGCTCGGCCTGGGTGCTGATCGGCGCCGGGATCCTCGCCTGGGGTGCCGGCGAGATCTACTGGACCGCTGCCATCCTCGACAATCCCGAAGCTCCCTACCCCTCTCTCGCCGACGCCGGCTACCTGGCCTTCTACCCGCTCACCTATGCCGGCCTCGTGATGCTCGTCCGCGCCCGGGT
The DNA here is from genome assembly GCA_963753585.1 of uncultured Solirubrobacterales bacterium. Classification (GTDB taxonomy): domain Bacteria; phylum Actinomycetota; class Thermoleophilia; order Solirubrobacterales; family 70-9; genus VRUE01. The sequence goes on from CAVWCU010000001.1 coordinate 1,245,348, forward strand.
GCACGAGATCGACTGGCGCCTCTGGAGCGACGGGGCGATCGCCGCGCTCGGGACCGCCGCCCTCGGCGCCGCCTTCGTTGTCGACTTCGTCGCCGATCGGACCACGGGAACCACGCTCGAAGTGGCCACCTCCCTCGCCTACCCGCTCGGCGACATCGGCATGCTGGCGATGATCGTCGGCGTTGTCGCCCTCACCGACTGGCATCCCGGCCGAACCTGGTCGTTGCTGCTGGCGGGCCTCGCGGCGATGGTCGTCGCCGACATCGCCTACACGGTGCAGGCAGGCGACGGCTTCGTCCCGCCGGGGAACTGGATAGACCCGATCTACCTGATCTCGGCGACGTGCATCGGCGCCATCCTCTGGCAGCCGAAAGCGGCGGGCATCAAGCCCGACCGGCTCGGCAACCGGCGCGAGCTGATGGTCCCCGCGATCTTCGCCGCGGTGATGATCGGCCTCTTCGCGATGCAGTACACAAGCGCCACCAGCGGTCTCACGACCACGCTCTGGGCGTCGACGATGCTCGCCGTGATCGTTCGGCTGGCGATGAGCGTCCGCGAGAACCGAGCGCTGCTGGAGCAGGTTCGGACAGATTCGCTGACGGGGCTCCGCAACCGGGGCGCGATGCAGGTCGATTTCGAGAATGCCTGCGAGCGAGCCGCCGAAGGAGCTCCTGTGACGGTGATCCTCTTCGACCTCAACGGCTTCAAGCGCTACAACGACAGCTTCGGCCACCCCGCGGGAGATGAGCTGCTGGTCAGGCTCGGCCGGCGCCTGCGCACCGCGATCGGCGACGACGGGACCGCCTACCGCATCGGCGGCGACGAGTTCTGTGTGGTCGTGGACGGCTCAGCGGAGACCGTCGACGCGGTGACGAAGCGTGCGGCGGAAGGCCTCACCGCGAGCAACCACGGGGTCGAGGTGAGCGCCTCCTGGGGAGCCGCCACGGTCCCGGACGAGGCACCCAACCCTTCCGAGGCCATGCAGCTCGCCGACCTGCGCATGTATGCGCAGAAGGAGTCGCGGCGGGTCGCCAGCCCCCGCGAGGAAATCGAGCCGCCGGCTCTGGACCCGGCGCCGACCGTGGTCAGGGAGAGTCGCCCGATCTCCTGAGCCCGTCGAGCAGCAGCTCGAGGGTGCCGCCGACCTCCACCTGCGCCTGCTCGGGGTCCTCCGCTCGGGCAACCAGCATCGCCGCCTCGTCCATGGCCCCCATCAGGACGTGGGCAAGCGGTCGCACCGGGGTAGCGACGATCGCGCCGGCCTCGATCGCCGCCTGCAGGCTCGCTTCGATCAGCCCAAGGCCGTGCTCGGCGGCGATTGCCCGCCAGCGATCCCAGCCGAGCACCGCGGGCCCGTCGAGCAGGGCGATCTGCTGCACGGCCGGCTCGGTGCAGGCGGCGAGGAACATCTCCGACCCGGCCCGCATCGCCTCGAGCGGCGAGTCCGCGTTGGCGGCAATAGCGCCCGCCGCGATCCGCTCGGCCAGCTCGGCCTCTATCCGCTCGTAGACCGCCGCGAAGAGCTCGCGCTTGTCGTCGAAGTGGTGGTAGAGCGCGCCCCTGGTCACCCCAGCGGCGCGCACGATCTCCTCCGTGCCGACTCCGGCGTATCCGTGCTCGGCGAAGAGGATCCGAGCCGCCTCGACCAGCGCCTCGCGAGTCGCCTCCGAGCGCTCCGTCTGGGTGCGTTTGACATTCATACTGTCTGTATGTAACTTACCGCTCGCGTCGGCCGGAAACAACTGCAAGGAGATCGCAATGAGCCCCCCAGACCAGCGCCACGAGATCGAGCTTCCCGCCGGACGCATCCGCTACCGCGAAGCCGGCGAGGGCAAGCCGGTCGTCTTCGTCCATGGCTACCTCGTCGACGGCCGTCTCTGGGACGGGGTCGTCGACCAGCTCTCGGATCGCTGTCGCTGCATCGCCCCCGACTGGCCGATCGGCTCGCAGCAGATCGCGATGAACCCCGACGCCGACCTGACGCCCTACGGCATCGCGGCGATCGTCGACAGCTTCCTCGAGGCGCTCGGCCTCGAGGACGTAACGATCGTCGGCAACGACTCCGGCGGCGCGATGTCGCAGGTGCTCGTGACCAGGCACCCGCAGCGGATCGGCCGCCTCGTGCTGACCAACTGCGACACCCACGAGAACTTCCCGCCCGGGATCTTCAAGGCCCTCGTACCGATCGCCAAGCTGCCGGGTGGGACGGCTGCGCTCGGAGTTCCCTTCCGGATCGGCGCCGTGGCGCGCGCCGCCTTCCGCCCATTCACGAAGGACCCGATCCCGCCCGAGCTGATCGCCTCCTGGATGGAGCCGGGACTGCACGACCCCGGCGTCAAACACGACCTCAAAAAGGTGACGATCGGGATGAACAAGCGCTACACGTTGGAGGCAGCCGAGAAGCTCAAGGCCTCGGAGGTACCAATCCTGCTCACCTGGGCCCCGGGCGACCGGCTCTTCCCGATCAAGTACGCCAAGCGCCTGGCCGCAGACGTTCCCAACGCGCGCATCGTCGAGATTCCCAACTCGAACACCTTCGTTCCGCTGGATCAGCCCGCACGCCTGGCTGACGAGATTGCCTCGTTCGTCACGGCAAACTGAGGACAAATTCGCAATCTGCGCGTTCTTTTTCGCAGCTTGCATGTTTTTCGTCTGACCGGGGAGGCATCCTGTCGCAACGCCCCCGACAGGACGGAGACCTATGTCCAAGGAAATCTTCGACCAGGAACGGCCCAGGAGCACGATGGCAAAGCGCCTCGACGAGGCGTTCGCCGGCTGCGAGCAGTGGACCCTCGCGCCGCCCTCTCCGCGGCGCAGCGAGGCACTCCTGACTCCCAGCTTCGCCGCTAAGTCTCCTGATACAGAGGACCGTCGCCACCCTCGGGCAGCGTAAGGCGTCCACCCTTGGCGGTGATCGCGCCGCACTGCACGCAGTTGGAGGCGGTGACGTGGACGTCGACCGTGGCGGTGCCGTTCTCCAGCTGCTCCTCGGGGATCTCGTAGACCTGGGCCGGGCACATCGAGACCCAGGTCTGGGCGATCTCGCGCGGCACCTTGGTCTGGATGCGGACGTGGTTGGGGGCGTCGTCGCGGGTCGCGTTGCCGGATAGGAAGACGGAGTCGAGCTTGGCGAAGGTGAGCTCGTTGTCGGGCTTGACGTACATGTCGCCGGCCTTGCCCAGCTCCATCTCGATCTCGGAGTCGTGCTCCTGGGACCAGTGCCCGCCGGGGAAGTTGCCTTTGGTCACGGTCATCGCCGAGGCGATCGCGCCGCCCATGAAGAAGCCCTTGGAGAAGGGCTGGCGCATGTTGCGCGATTCGAAGAGGTCCTTCTCGATCTCCGAGTTGTGGACCTTCTCGTCGTAAGCCTCGAAGTTGACCGAGTCCTGCTTGAGCGACTCGACGATCGTCTCCGCCGCGTACATCCCCGCGTGCATCGCGTAGTGGACGCCCTTCAGCGTCGGGATGTTGACCATGCTGGCCGCGTCGCCGGCGACGACCATGCCGGGCACGGCGAGGCGCTTGGGCATCGCGAAGTAGCCCCCGGAGGGGATCGTCTTCGCTCCCCAGGCGACCCGCTTGCCGCCCTCGAGCAGGTCCTTGACGAAGGGGTGGGTCTTGATCAGCTGCAGTGCGTCGTGACAGCTGAAGGTGGCGTCGGTGTAGTCGAGGCCGACGACCAAGCCGATGCAGATCTTGTCCTCGCCCATCGGGTAGATGAAGGTGCCGCCGAACTCGTTGTATTTCGGCGACTTGCGCAGCGGCCAGCCCATCGTGTGGATCACGCGGTCGAGCGGCTTGGGGACCTCCCAGACCTCTTTCACGCCAAGCTCCCAGCGCATCGGGTCGGCGCCGTGCATGTCGAAGTAGTCGTAGGCCGCGTAGGTGAGGTGGCCAACGGTGCCCTCGGCCAGGACGGTCGCTTCTGCGACCACGTCAGAGCCCGGCTCGAAGTTGCCCAGCTCCTCGCCCTCCTTGCCGCGCCCGCGGTCGCCGGAGCGGACGCCCTTGACCACGCGGTCGGAGACCAGCAGCTTCGTAGCCGCGGTCTCGGAGAGGATGTAGACGCCTGCCTCCTCGGCTTTGTCGGCGAGGAAGCGCGCCAGCTTGGAGACCGAGGTGACGTAGTTGCCGTGGTTGCGGAAACCCGGAGGCGGCGGCTTCATCGGGATCGCCCGCTTCGGCGTCAGCACGTAGACCGCGTCCTTGGTGACCTCCTGGAAGACCGGCCACTCCTCCTTGGGCAGGTCGGGGAAGAGCTCTTCCATCGCCGAGGGCTTCATGTTCGCCCCGGAGAGCAGATGAGCGCCGGCGACCTTGCCCTTCTCGATCACCGCGACCGGAACTTCGCCGAGCTTCTCGGTCAGCTCCGGCTCGTCCTCGAGCAGCTGCATCAGCTTGTTGGCACAGGCGAGCCCGGCGGGCCCGCCGCCCACGATCGCGATGCCAACCTCGATTCGCTCGTCCTCGGGGTCGGTCGGCGGGCCGATCACGTCGGCCGCGTCGAACGGCGGCGGGAACTCGCTTGGCGCTACTGCCGGCATCGCTTACTCCAATCGTTCGTCGGTGAACTGCATCCGGGGGGCCGGAGCCCCCCGGGAGACGTCAGCCCTTCTTCGCTTTGATCGCCTCGGTCAGCTTGGGGACGATCTTGTGCAGGTCGCCCACCACGCCGAGGTCCGAGAACTCGAAGATCGGGGCGTTCTGGTCCTTGTTGATCGCGAGGATGTTCTCCGAGCTCTGCATCCCGACCTTGTGCTGGATCGCGCCGGAGATGCCGGCGGCCAGGTAGAGCTTCGGCGCGACCGTCTTGCCGGTCTGGCCGATCTGAGCCGCATAGGGGTACCAGCCGGCGTCGACCACGGCGCGGGTGGCGGCAACCGCCCCGCCCATCGCCTCGGCCAGTTCCTCGCACTGCTTGAACCCCTCGGCGGCACCGAGGCCACGGCCTCCGCCGACGAGGATCTCGGCGTCCTCGATGTTGACGTCGGCGCCGCGCTGCTCGCCGCGCTGGACCATCGTCGCCTTGGTCGACCAGGGCGAGAGCTCGACCTCGACGTCCACGACCTCGGCCGTGCCGCCGCTCTCGCTGATGTCGAAGGCGTTGAGGCGGCCGATGATGATTCCCGGCTCGCCGACGCACTCGACGTCGGCGACCTTCGAGTCCTGAAGGATCGGGCGCTCGGCGATCAACTTGCCGCCGTCCACCTTCACCTTGGTGACCTCCATCGTCACGCCTGCGTTGAGGCGGGCGGTGAGGCCGGCACCGATCTCGAAGCCGAGCAGACCGCCGCCGAAGAGGGCGTAGGAGAAACCCTCATCGGAGATCACCTTGGCCATCGCGTCGACGATCGGCTGAGCCAGGCCCTCGGGCACGCTCTTGGCCCGGAAGACCTTGGTCGCGCCCCAGTTGCCAAGCTGCGCGCAGGCGTCGTCGGCGATGTCGCCAACGACCAGCGCGGCGGCGTCGCCGCCGATCTGGCCGGCCAGCTTGGCCGCCTCGGAGATCGCCCCGAGCGAGTTCTTGTTGAAGTTGCCCTCGTCGTCGTGAAGGGCGTAGGTCAGGATGCCTGCCATCTAGATCAGCTTCCTCTCGTCGAGCCAGGCGACGATCTTTTCGACCGTCTCGTTGGTGTCCTCGTCCTCGATGATCTCGCCGGCCTCTTTGGCGGGCGGATCGCTGAGCCCCAGGACCTTCGTCTTCGAGCCGCCCTCGCCGACCATGCCGCCGTCGATGCCGACGTCGGCGGTCGCCTTGGCGTCGAGGGGCTTTTTCTTCGCCCCCATGATCGCCTTCAGGCTCGGGTAACGCGGCTCGTTGATCGCGTCGCCGACGCTGATCACGGCGGGCAGCTCGACCTCGACCGTGTCGTAGCCGTACTCTGCCTGGCGCTCGCAGCGCAGCTTGCCGTCGGCGACGTCGATCTTGATCACCTGGGTCAGCGAGGGCATCTTCAGATGGTCGGCGACGACGGCGCCGATCGTGTAGCACTCGCCGTCGTCGGACTGCTGGCCGAGCAGGACCAGATCGGGGCTCTCGGCCTCGAGCACCTTGGCCAGCGAGTAGCCGGTGGCGCAGACGTCGGAGCCGGCGAGGGCGTCGTCGGAGAGGTGCACGGAGCGATCGGCTCCGAGCGCTACCGCCTTATGCAGGGCGCGGACCGCGGAGTCGGGGCCCATCGTCACCGCGATGACCTCCTCGACCGGGATCGCGCCGCCCTCCTTGATCTGCATGGCGGCCTCGATGGCGTGGGTGTCGAAGGGGTTCAGGTTCTTCTCGCCGCTGCGGTCCAGGCGCATCGTGTTGGGGTCGATGCGCTTCTGAACGGCGGCGTCCGGAACCTCCTTGACCAGGACGCAGATCTTCAACTTTCAAGCCTCCTTGGCTGAGTTCTCAAGCTGGTTGACTGACCAGTCAATCAGTCTATCTATGCATCGGACGATGTGACGTTAGGTGCGCTAAATCACGCTTCGTGGCGCTCTGTGGCGCCCTCGCGGATGAACTCTACGATCTCGTCGGTTCCCGCGCCTGGAGTGAAGACGGCGGAGACGCCGAGCTTCTTCAGCTCGGGTATGTCCTCGGCCGGGATCGTCCCCCCGACCGTGACCAGGACGTCGTCGACGCCCTGCTCGGCGAGCAGCTCGACCACCCGTGGCACCAGCGTCATATGGGCGCCGGAGAGGATCGAGAGGCCGACCGCGTCGGCGTCCTCCTGGATCACCGTCTCGGCGATCTGCTCGGGCGTCTGATGCAGCCCGGTGTAGATCACCTCCATCCCGGCGTCGCGCAGGGCGCGGGCGATGATCTTGGCGCCGCGGTCGTGCCCGTCCAGGCCGGGCTTGGCGACGACGACGCGGATCTTGCGGGCGGTTGCAGTGGCCATCAGCGCGGGGAGCTTAGAAGACCGGAGACTCCGTGTAGGTACCGAAGACCTCCTGCATCGCCGCGATCATCTCGCCCTCGCTGGCGCGGGCGCGGGCAGCGGTGATGATCGGCGGCATCAGGTTCTCCTCGGTGGCGGCGGCGCGCTTCAGCTCGGCGAGGGCGCTCTGCACCGCGGCGCCGTCGCGCTTGGCGCGGGTCGCAGCGAGGCGGTCGACCTGCTTGCGTTCGAGCGCCGGGTCGATGCGCAGGATCGGGGTCGGCTCTTCGCCCTCCTGGGTGAAGTCGTTGACGCCGACGACGATCCGCTTTCGGTCGTCGACCTCGCGCTGGTAGGTGAAGGCGGCGTCGGCGATCTCGCGCTGGGGGAAGTTGCGGCGGATCGCCTCGACCATCCCCCCCAGCTCGTCGATGCGAGCGAAGTAGCCGTAGGCGGCCTCCTCCATCTCGTCGGTCAGCTTCTCGACGAACCAGGAGCCGCCGAGCGGGTCGGGGGTGCTGGGAACGCCAGACTCGAAGGCGATCACCTGCTGGGTGCGCAGCGCCACCCGCACTGCCTCCTCGGTCGGCAGCGCCAGCGCCTCGTCGAAGGAGTTCGTGTGCAGGGACTGGGTGCCGCCGAGCACCGCCGCTAGTGCCTCCAGCGAGGTGCGGACGACGTTGTTGAGCGGCTGCTGGGCGGTCAGCGAGACGCCGGCGGTCTGGGCGTGGAAGCGAAGTCGCATCGACTCCTCCCGCTTGGCGCCGTAGGTCTCCTTCATCTCCCGCGCCCAGATCCGGCGCGCCGCGCGGTACTTGGCGATCTCCTCGAAGAAGTCGATGTGGGCGTTGAAGAAGAAGGAGAGGCGGGGGGCGAAGTCGTCGACGTCGAGGCCGCGCTCGAGCGCCCGCTCGACGTAGGTGAAGCCGTCCTTGAGCGTGAAAGCGAGCTCCTGCTGCGCGGTCGAGCCGGCCTCGCGGATGTGGTAGCCGGAGATCGAGACCGGGTGCCAGCGCGGCATGTGCTCCGAGCACCACTCGATCATGTCGGTGACCAGGCGCATCGCCGGCTCGATCGGGAAGCACCACTCCTTCTGGGCGATGTACTCCTTGAGGATGTCGGTCTGGATCGTGCCGCCGAGCTTCTCGGGCGGGACCCCCTGCTCCTCGCCGACGAGGACGTAGAAGGCGAGCAGGATCGCCGCCGGCGCGTTGATCGTCATCGAGGTGGTGACGCCGCCGAGCGGGATGCCGTCGAAGAGCTGTTCCATGTCGTCGAGCGTGTCGACGGCAACGCCCTCGCGACCAACCTCGCCGAGGCTGCGGACGTGGTCGGAGTCGTAGCCCATCAGGGTCGGCATGTCGAAGGCGGTCGAGAGCCCGGTCTGGCCGTGGTCGAGCAGGTAGTGGAAGCGCTCGTTGGTCTCCTCGACCGTGCCGAAGCCGGCGAACTGTCGCATCGTCCAGAGCCGCCCCCGGTACATCGACTCGTACGGACCGCGGGTGAATGGATACTCACCCGGGTTGCCGATCGTCTCAACAGGGTCGGCCGGTGCCTGCTCGGGGCCGTACAGCGGTGCGATCGGCTGTCCCGACATCGTCGAGAACTCCGCCTCGCGCTGCTTCAGCTCCGGTTTCGTCCCGGGCTCTGTTGCCATGTCCGAGAGTGTAGATGCGCCATCGGGATCCCAGATGGCGACTTATGCGTCCATATGGCGCATAAGTCGCCTTCGGGCTAGCGGCGCGCCGGGAAGCGGCGCGGCGGGGGTGCCTTGCGGCGGGCGGCGATGCGGGAGGCTCCGAAGCCGCCGACGGTGGCAAGCAGCGTCACCGCGACCGCGACCATGCGGCGGCCGAGACGCTCGAATCGCAGCGTCTGCCAGCCCTCCTCGCGGGCGATCTCCAGCAGCGGGGGGTCTGGGTTGACGACCACCGGGTTGCCGACCGCGCGCAGCATCGGCAGGTCGGAGATCGAGTCCGAGTAGGCGTAGGAGGCGGCGAGGTCGATGTCGTGCTCGGCGGCATAGGCCTTCATCGCCTCGACCTTGCCCTCGCCGTAGACGAAGGGCCCGTCGAAGCGGCCCGTGAGGGTCCCGTCCGCATCGACCCCATAGCGGGTCCCCACCCCGCCGTCCATGCCGAGCACGTTCGCGAGCGGCTCGACCACGCCGCTGCCGGCGGCGCTGACGATGAAGGTTGGCCGGCCGGCGTCCTGGTGGGCGTAGACCTCGTCGAGCATCTGCGGGTAGACGCGCGGCAGGATCGCCGCCATCACCTCGGGATTCATCCGTTCGAAGCTGCGTGCGGGAACGCCCGCGATCAGCTCGCGGGCCACCCGCAGCACCTCGGTCGTGCGCTCGTCGGTGGTGCCGCGCAACCGGTAGCGGAGGTGCTCGAGCCCCCAGGTGGCGAGCAGGCGCCGGCTGACGAGCCCGTGCCGCGTCGCGACACGGGCGAACTGCATCCCCGACGACCCTGCCATCAGGGTCTTGTCCAGGTCGAAGAATGCAGCTGCGCGGCCCACGGCCTAGGAGCCGGCGACCTCGATCACGATCGCGTCACCCTGCCCGCCACCCGAGCAGATCGCGGCGACGCCGATGCCACCGCCGCGCCTGCCCAGCTCATGAACGAGCGAGCCGACGATGCGGGAGCCTGAAGCCCCGATCGGGTGGCCGAGCGCGATCGCACCGCCGTTGACGTTGACGTTCTCCTCTTCGACGCCGAGCATCCGCATCGAGTTGAGCGCGACCGAGGCGAAGGCCTCGTTGATCTCCCAGAGGTCGACGTCCTCGGGGCTCTTGCCGATCTTCTCCAGCGCCTGCTTGGCGGCGTTGGCGGGAGTTTTCGCCAGGTAGGGGAAGTCGTCGGCGACGGTGCCGTAGGCGAGGACGCGAGCGAGGACCGGGCGTCCCTCCTTTTCGGCCCACTCTTCGGAGGCGACGATGATCGCGCCGGCGCCGTCGTTGACGCCCGGGGCGTTGCCGGCAGTGTGGGTGGCGTCCTCGCCGCCGATCGCACGCAGCCCGGCAAGGGTCTCGACCGTGGTATCGGCGCGAATTGCCTCGTCGGAGACGATCGTGCTCTCGCCCTTACGTGACTTGACCGTGACGCCGGCGATCTCGTCGGCGAGGCGGCCGGCGTCGGTCGCCTCGGCGGCGAGCCGGTGCGAGCGCTCGGCGAAGCGGTCCATGTCGGCGCGGGTGATCTCCAGCTCGTTGGAGACCTCGCTCGCCTCGTTGATCATCTGCTTCTCGGTGAAGGGGTTGGTGAGGCCGTCGTGGACCATCGCGTCGATCGTCTCGACGTGGCCCATCCGGTAGCCGAAGCGGGCACCCGGCAGCAGGTGGGGAGCCTGGCTCATCGACTCCATGCCGCCGGTGACGGCGACGTCGGTGTCGCCGGCGCGGATCGCCTGGTCGGCGATGCCGATCGAGCGCATGCCCGAGGCGCAGACCTTGTTGATCGTTTCCGAGGGCACCTCCCTGGGGATGCCGCCCTTGATCTGGGCCTGGCGCGAGGGGATCTGCCCCTGGCCGGCCTGCAGGACCTGGCCGAAGACGACCTGCTGGACCTGCTCGGGGTCGACACCGGAGCGATCCAGCGCCGCGGAGATGGCGTGAGCGCCGAGGTCGGTTGCGTCTAGCGAGGAGAGGGTCCCGCCCATCTTGCCGAAGGGCGTGCGTGCGGTACCGAGGATCACTGTGCTGGGCATGGCTGCCTTTCTCTGAGTGTTTATGCCGGGTCTCGGCTCGATCAGGGCCGCCTGGCCCACACCCGGGACGATAGCGGGAGCCTGCAGGGACCCGCTGTGCGCGACGTCATAGACTCGCGTGCCTCCGATGGATGTCTCCGTCAGCCAACTCGAGATCCCGGCGGTCGACGCCGAACTGCTCGCCGTCGGCCTCTGCGAGGGCGAGGAACTGCCGGCGGAGCTCGCCTCCGCCCCTGGCGCGGCCGACGCCAAGGGTGGCTTCAAGAAGACGACGATGCTCCGTCCGGAGAAACCCGCCCGGGTGCTCATCGTCGGCCTCGGCAAGCGCGAGGAGCTCGACGCCGAGCGCGCCCGCGTCGCTGCTGCGCTGGCGGCGAAGGAGGCAGGCAAGCTGAACGCGACCTCGATCGCCTGGGTCCTGCCCGGCTCCGAGGACGACGCGGCCCTCGTTGAGGGGCTGGTCACCGGCACGATCCTCGGCGCCTACCGCTTCGATCGCTTCAAGAGCAAGGACCCGGAGGGCCCCGAACCCTCCACGCTCGACTCGCTGACCCTGCTGGGGCCCGACAGCGTCGCCGCGGCAGCCGAGGCGGCCCGGATCTGCGCCGAGGCCCAGAACCGGGCTCGCGACCTGCAGAGCCTGCCCTCCAACGTGGCGACGCCTTCGTTCCTCTCCCGGCGCGCCCGCGAGATCGCCTCCGCCCATCCTGCGGTCAGCGCCGAGGTGCTCGGTCGCGAGGAGATCGTCGCCAAGAAGATGGGCGGCCTGGTCGCGGTCAGCCAGGGCAGTGCCGAGGAGCCGAAGCTGATCGTGCTCCGCTACGAGGGCGGCGGCTCTGGGCAGACCCTGGGCCTGATCGGCAAGGGCGTCACCTTCGACACCGGCGGGATCTCGCTGAAGACGCCCGCCGGCATGCACGAGATGAAGATGGACATGTCGGGCGCCGCGGCGGTGCTGGAGGCCGTCGGCGCGATCGCAGAGCTGGGCATTGAGATCGACCTGGTCGCCGTTGTGCCTTCGACCGAGAACATGCCCTCGGGCACGGCGGTCAAGCCCGGCGACATCATCACCCAGTACAACGGCAAGACGGTCGAGGTAAACAACACCGACGCCGAGGGCCGCCTGATCCTCGCCGACGCCCTCGCCTACGCGGTCGAGCTGGGCGCCGAGCGGGTCATCGACATCGCGACGCTGACCGGCGCCGTGATGATCGCGCTCGGCTCGACCTACGCCGCCGTGATCTCCAACGACGACGAGCTCGCGAACGAGGTCGAGCAAGTCGGCCGCGAGACCGGCGAGCTGGTCTGGCGCCTGCCGCTCCACCCCGAGTACAAGGCGCTGATGAAGGGAACGGTCGCCGACCTCACCAACGCCGCCGCCAAGCGCAAGGCAGGCACGATCTCAGCCGCCTCCTTCCTCGAGGAGTTCGTCGGCGAGACGCCCTGGGCCCATCTCGACATCGCCGGTACCGCCTGGGACGTCGGCCGCGCCTATACCGGCAACGACGCCAGCGGCTTCGGCGTGCGGCTACTCACCGCTCTGGCACGTTCGCTGTCCTCGTAGCCCGGGTTCCTCAGGCGCTGAGGATCATGCAGGTGGCGATGCCGTGGGCAAGCAGCTTGCCGCTGTCGGCTGCGGTCAGGTTGGCCTCAGCGGTGGCCTGGCGCCTGCCCCCGTAGAGGACATTGGCCTCGCAGAGGACGCGGCCGGTGTCGCGGGTGATCGGGCGAACGTACTTGGCCTCGAGGCCGAGCGACGTGTAGCCGACGCCGGCCGGGAGGGTCGTGTGGACTGCGCAGCCGAGGGCTGAGTCGAGCAGGGTCGCGGCGTAACCGCCGTGGACGACGCCGATCGGGTTGTAGTGCTCCTCGCCGGGCTCCCCCGCGAAGACGGCACGGCCATCGCCAATCTCGATCGGCCCCATCCGCATCGTCACCGCGATCGGCGGCGGCGGCAGCTTGCCGGAGACGATCGCCTGCATGTACTCCATGCCGGTCATCGTCGCCCCGGCTGCCGCGGTCGGAACCGGGTCCTGCCAGACGAGGGTGCGCTCGCGGGTCGTCTCGGGACTCGACTCGGCGAAGGCGAGCGCCGCATCGACGGCGGTTCCGCCTTCGCTCTTCACCTGCTCGGCGCTCACCGATCGCCCCCACGCCCGCGGGGTGCAGCGCCCGCGCGCAGCGCCCGCGGGGTGGCCGGGTAGATCAGGTCCGCGGTTATCTCGGCCTGGCTTATCGAGATCCTCGGGGCCCTCGTTTGACGCCTTGGCTTATGTCGGGGAATCAACCTCATCCTGCACCTCCAAATCTGCTGACTTCGTCTTTCTTTCCGTTATGCGGAACAAAACAGGAAGTCAGCGGCATGGGTTGCTTGAAGCAACTTGCATTTGACCTGGACCCTAGCTCAGTGAGTTGCTTGACGCAACCTTGTGTGCCAAGATCACTCTGTGCTGCGCAACGACTACCCGGACCAGGTTTGCTCGATCGCCCGATCGCTGGAGGTGATCGGCGAGCGCTGGACGCTTTTGATCGTCCGCGACGTGATGAACCGCAGGCGTCGCTTCGACGAGCTGCAAAAGGGCCTCGGCGTCGCCCGCAACGTTCTCTCCGCGCGCCTGCAGCGACTGGTCGAGGAGGACATCCTCGAGCGCCGGGCCTACCAGCGAAACCCCGAGCGCCACGAGTACTTCCTCACCGAGAAGGGGCTCGACCTCTGGCCCGCCCTCGTCGCGCTGCTCGCCTGGGGAGATCGCTACTCGCCCAGCCCCGACGGGCCACCGATGCTGATCGTCCACAAGGAGTGCGGTGGAGCCGTCAGCGACCGCGGCATCTGCGAAAGCTGCGGCGAGCTCCTGCACGCGAGGGACGCCCGCGCGGTGCCGGGCCCCGGCCTGGAGAGCGCCGACAACACGAAGGCGCTCGCGGCGCGCTAGCTTTGGCTGCGCAGCCAGGAACGGCAACGGCGACAGGAGGGTTGGAATGGCTACAGCGGCGGAGGCTCAGGTACGCGACAAGATCTTCATCGGCGGCAAGTGGGTCGAGCCCGAGGGCTCGGAGACGATCGAGGTGATCAACTCGACCACCGAGGAGGGTATGGGGACGATCCCAGCCTGCACGCCGGGTGACGCCGATCGCGCGGTGGCCGCGGCTCACGATGCCTTCGAGACGTGGTCGCAGACCTCGCGCGAGGAGCGCGCCGGCTATCTGAACGCAATCGCGGCCGGCCTGGGCGAGCGCAGCGAGGAGATCGCGGCAACGATCACCCAGGAGCTGGGAATGCCGCTGAAACTAAGTCAAATCATCCAGGCCGGGCTGCCCACTGCCCAGTTCGCGGCGATGCCCGGACTGATGGAGGAAGTCGCCTGGGAAGAGGAGATCGGCAACTCGCGGGTGCTGCGCGAGCCGGCCGGCGTGCTCGGCGCGATCACCCCCTGGAACTACCCGCTGAACCAGATCGCGGCCAAGGTCGCCCCCGCCCTCGCCGCCGGCTGCACCGTGGTGCTGAAGCCGAGCGAGGTCGTGCCGCTGAACGCCTTCATCCTCGCCGAGGTGATCGAGGCCGTTGGCCTCCCTGCCGGCGTCTTCAACCTCGTCACCGGAACCGGCCCGGTCGTCGGCGAGGCGATCGCCGGTCACCCCGGCGTCGACATGGTCTCCTTCACCGGCTCGACCCGGGCCGGCCGGCGTGTCTCCGAGCTCGCCTCGGCGACGGTGAAGCCGGTGGCGATGGAGCTCGGCGGCAAGTCGCCGAACGTGATCCTCGACGACGCCGACCTGAGCCAGGCGGTGCCCGACGGAGTCGCCAAGTGCTATCTCAACTCGGGCCAGACCTGCAGCGCCCTGACCCGGATGCTGGTGCCTCGCGAGAAGCTAACCGAAGCCGAGCAGATCGCCGCGCAGACGGCTGAGGCCTTCGCCCCGGGTGACCCCTTCGAGGACTCGACCCGGCTCGGACCGCTGGTCTCCGAGGTGCAGCGCGAGCGCGTGCGCGACTACATCGAGAAGGGCGAGGCGGAAGGGGCGAAGCTCGTCACCGGTGGCGCAACCGCCCCCGAGGGTCTCGAGCGCGGCTACTTCGTCCGTCCCACGGTCTTCTCGGACGTGACACCGGAGATGACGATCGCCCAGGAGGAGATCTTCGGGCCGGTGCTCTCGATCCAGCCCTACGACAGCGAGGACGACGCGGTGCGGATCGCCAACGACACGGTCTACGGACTCGCCGGCGGGGTCTGGTCGGCCGACCAGGACCACGCGATCGGCGTCGCCAAGCGGTTGCGGACCGGGCAGATCGAGATCAACGGCGGCGCATTCAACCCGTTGGCGCCTTTCGGCGGGTACAAGCAGTCGGGGCACGGGCGTGAGAACGGGCGTTACGCGATCGAGGAGCTACTGCAGGTGAAGAGTCTGCAGCTCTGAGGTTCTGGGCCGGCGGGTCCTGTCGCCGCAGGGGACCCACCGCCCCCTGCGGTAGCTAAAGCTTCCTCGGGGGCGGTCCCCCCTGCGACGCCACCCGCCGGCAGAAGCGTCCTCGGCCGACGAGCTTGAGGCGCGAGCGGCTCCGGTAGGCCCAAACGCATACGCTCCCGCCGTGGATTTCGAGCTTTCTGACGAGCAGAAGCTTCTTCGCGACACGGTGCGGGAGTTTGCGCTTGCCGAGGTCAAGCCGGTCGCCGAGGAGCTGGATCGGACCAAGAGCTTTCCTTACGAGATCGTCGAGAAGCTCGGTGGGCTTGGGCTTATGGGGATCCCGTTTCCTCAGGAGTACGGGGGTGGCGGGGCGGACACGTTGTCTTACGTGCTGGCGGTGGAAGAGCTGGCTCGGATTGACTCGTCCGTTTGCATCACGATGGCGGCGCACACTTCGCTGGGGACGATGCCGATCTATCTGTGGGGGTCTGAGGAGCAAAAGTCGGAGTGGTTGCCGCGGCTATGCACGGGAGAGCGGCTTGCCTCGTTCGGGCTGACCGAGCCGGAGGCCGGGTCCGACGCGGGAAACGTGCGGACTACGGCGAAGCTCGATGGCGGGGAATGGGTCGTCAACGGGGCGAAGCAGTTCATCACCAACTCGGGGACGGACATCTCCGGCTGCGTCTCGATCACCGCGGTGACGGGTGAGGCGAACGGGCGCAAGGAGATCTCGAACTTGATCGTGCCTACTGGGACGCCGGGCTATGAGTTCGGCGAGCCCTACCGCAAGATGGGCTGGAACGCCTCCGACACGCGGCCGCTCACGTTCGAGGACTGCCGGGTGCCCGAGGCCAACCTGCTCGGCCGCCGCGGCGAGGGCTTCAAGAACTTCCTCCACATCCTCGACGGCGGCCGGATCGGCGTCGCCGCGATGGGCGTCGGCCTTGCCCAGGGCGCCCTCGACGAGGCGATCGCCTACGCCAAGGAGCGCCATGCCTTCGGCCAGGCAATTTCGAAGTTCCAGTCGATCCAGGCCAAGATCGCCGACCTCTCGGCCCAGATCGAGGCGGCCCGCCTGCTCACCTGGCGGGCGGCGCTGGAGAAGGAGGCGGGCAAGTCCTTCACCCTCACCGCCGCCCAGGCGAAGCTGATCACCGGCCGCCTCGCGGTTCGCGCAACCGAGGAGGCCGTGCAGATCCACGGCGGCTACGGCTACATCGAGGAGTACCCGGTCTGCCGCTTCTACCGCGACGCCAAGATCCTCACCATCGGCGAGGGCACCGACGAGGTGCAGCAGATGGTGATCGCCCGGCAGCTCGGCTGCTGAGCGATTGCCACTGTGGCCGCTTCAGCGAGCGCCTACCGTGGTCCGCCGTGCTTAAAGCCCAAAGCCATGTTGGCATCATACCAAAAATTAATGAGGATTCAACACGAAAAATAGAGTTCAGCGAGCCGGCTGCGAGGTGACCGAGCTCTCGGGGCGGCCGGCGACCTCGGCGGCGCGGCCGACCCGCTCGCCTATGCCGTAGTGGGCGCAGATCGTCAGCTCGTGCTCGCGCAGCAACGGCCTGGTCGGATCGACCACCGGGGAGCTGCGGATCGTCCGGCCGGCATGAGCAGCCCAGACGCGGCCGGCGCCAGCGGCGCAATCGCGCAGTGGAACCACCACCAGGGTCCTTCCGAGTCGACCGTGCTTGACGATCAGCCAGGTGGAGTCGCCGCTCTGCGCGTCGACGAAGAGTCCGTGAACCTGGCCGACGCCGGCGCCGTCGGAGTCGTCGACCCCGTATCCGATCCAGCCCCTCGCCTCGCTCAGCGAGAGAGCCGCAGAGGCCGGCGAGTCACCCATCGGCCTGCCTCTCGAGCAGCTCCGAGGCGGCGCTGGCGGGGTCGAGCTCGCGCCGCACCACCCGCTCCAGGAGCCCGGCGGTCTCGGGGTCGCCGGCGGCTGTCGCCTCCATCTGCCGCCGCATCCGCGAGGTCGCGATTCCCAGCACCTCGTTGCGCAGGTTGCGGGCGCGGCGCTGCTCCAGGGTCCCGGCGGCCTCGATGTGAGCACGGTGGCGGTCGATCGCCTCAGCCAGCTCGGCCACTCCCTCCCCGCGCGCAGCCTCAGTGCGCAGGATCGGCACCTGCCAGCCCTCCGGGTCATGGGAGAGCGCGAGCACGCCGCGAACCTCGCGCACCATCGTGTCGGTCATCGGGTGGTCGGCCTTGTTGACGACGATCACGTCCGGGATCTCCATCACCCCCGCCTTCAGGGCCTGGATCGAGTCGCCCGAGCCCGGCATCAGGGCGAGCACGATCGTGTCGGCGTGGTCGACGATGTCGATCTCGGCCTGGCCGACGCCGACGGTCTCGATCAAGACGTCGTCCTTGCCGGCGGCGTCCATCGCCAGGGCGACCTGCAGAGCCGCCTCCGAGAGGCCGCCGAGCGCCCCGCGCGAAGCCATGGAGCGGATGAAGACGCCGGGGTCGAGGAAGTGCTCGGAGAGCCGGATCCGGTCGCCCAGCAGCGCTCCCTGGGTGAAGGGGCTGGAGGGGTCGATCGAGAGCACGGCGACCTGTCGGTCGGCCCTGCGAAGCTCCGCTGTGAGAGCGCCGATCAGGGTGCTCTTGCCGACCCCGGGTGGTCCGGTGAAGCCGACGATCCGCGCTTTGCCGGTCCGCGGGTAGACCTCGCGCACGAGCTCCCAGCCAGCCGGGTCGTCGGACTCGATCAGCGTGATCGCCCGCGCCAGGGCGCGCTTGTCCCCGGCGACGAGGCGCTCGGAAAGCGAGGCGGTCTTGGCGAAGTCAGACACGGCCCGGTGAGTCTAGAGTCCGCGCCGCCGTGATCCGCCTCACCAGATTCCTCTCGCGCAACGGGATGCTCAACCACCGCTACGGGCAGCTCCTCTGGCGCTACCTCTGGCGCCGCCTGCTGACTCGGGCCGGGCGCCGCTGGCGCACCGCGGGGATGCTCTTCCTCGGGCGCGGGCTCGAACTGGAGGTCGGCCGCAAGGGACGGCTCGAGTTCGGCCGTTTCGTCTGGATCGGCGACAAAACCAAGATCCGCTGCCACGAGGGCCGGGTCGAGATTGGCTCGAAGACGGTGATGGGCCAGGAGTGCACGATCTCCGCCTACCAGCGGGTGCGGATCGGCGAGCAGTGCGTGATCGCCGACCGGGCGATGTTCATCGACTTCGACCACGGCGTGGTCGAAGTCGAGCGGCCGATTCGCCGGCAAGGCATCTACAAGCGCGACGTTGAGGTCGGCTCCAACGTCTGGATCGGCTACGGCGCCTGCATCCTGCGCGGCGTCAGCGTCGGCGACAACTCGATCGTCGGCACCAACTCCGTGGTGACCAAGGACGTCCCCGCCAACGCCGTCGTCGCCGGCATCCCGGCCCGCGTCATCCGCTTGCGCGAGGCGCCGAACGAGCTGCGCTGGTCCGAGCCGGTCGAGCCGGACCCCGAGGCGTGGACGACGCTGCGACCCCCGGACGCGTAACACCGAAGCCTCGACGGAGGTCAGGCGAGTGCCGTGGGCAGCGTGCGAAGTCCGTGCTCCCGTGCCGCGCGGTGCAGACGAGCGTCCCAGGTGGCGAAGATAAGTTCACCCCTCGGAAGCGTCAGGGCCGCCGCTAGGTGCAGCGCATCGAGACTACGCAGACCGCTGGAGATAGCCAGTTCGGCGGCTCGCTCGGTCAGCTCTCGGTCCACCTCGACGATGTCGAAATCGCACCAATCGACCTCGACGTCATCCACTGCGCCCGAGCCAACCGAGCGTCCAACGGCTCGTGCAGTCTCGACGAAGGCGACTCGACAACTACACCACGCTGCTTCTGCCGCCATCGCCGCCAGGACTTCGTTGCTGCCCTCCTCCTTCAGATAGCGCTTGATCAGCGCGCTCGAATCGAGATAGAGCATCAGCGCTCTTCTTCGCGTTCGGCGAGGATGATCGCAGTACCCGATATCCCAACGTCCCGCGGGCGCGGAGCGGGCGGCGGCGCCTCCGACGGCGGCCGGAATGCCGGCGTGACCCGGCCTTCGGCGATGAGCTTCTTCATCGCCTCGCTCCGCTCCGGCGTCGCCGGCACCAGCTCGGCGACCGGGCGGCCGCGGCGAGTGACCGTCACCCGCTCTCCACCCTCGACGTCGTGAAGGACGCTGCTCAGATTCGCCTTCAATTCCTGCACTCCGATCTCTCGCACATGGTCATTGTAGGTCTGCGCTGCCGAATCTCAGCCGAGAATCGGCCTGCAAGAAGCTTACCACATTAGAGAGTTATTGTCTGTCAGCTGATAAATTTCCGAGCCTGTCGTTGCGCGGTCGTTCTACTGTGGCGGTTCTTCCGCGCTCGCGATGTGGACTATGCATCCGCCAGCGAGAACAATGCCGCCCATGGACATCGCCGCCCTTTTCGGGGAGAACCTGGCGCGCTGCCGCAGGCGCGCGGACATGTCGCAGGAGGAGCTGGGCATCCGGGCCTCCCTCCACCGGACCGAGATCAGCCAGTTGGAGCGGGGGTTGCGCGTGGCCCGCATCGACACCCTGGTCAAGCTCGCCGGTGCGCTCGGCGTCTCTCCCGGCGAGCTGATCGAGGGAATCGACTGGAGCCCCGGCAGCACCACGACCGGGCAGTTCATGCTCGCACCGAAGACGGCGGCGGAGTTGAACTGACTCAGGTCGGGCCGAGCTTGGCGCCGGCCAGGTCGGCGTAGACGGCCGCGGTCTGCTCGGCGACGTCGTTCCAGTCGAAGCGGCGAAGGTGCTCGTAGGCTTCGGCGACGAGGCTGCGGCCGAGCGCGTCGTCGGAGAGGACGCGGATCGCGACCTCGGCCAGCGCTTCGGGGTCGTGGGCACGGAAGCGCAGGCCGGCCTCCTCGTGCGGGACGACCTCGCGCAGGCCGCCGGTGTCGGCGACGATGCAGGGACAGCCGCTGGCCATCGCCTCCAGGGCGACGAGGCCGAAGGGCTCGTAGATCGAGGGGACCACGGTCAGGTCGGCGATCCGGTAGAGCGAGTGCAGCACGTCGTCGCCGATCCAGCCGAGGAAGGTCCCGTGCTCCATCAGCCCCAGCTCCTCGGCCTGTTTGTGCAGCTCGGCCTCGTGCGTGCCCGAGCCGGCGATCAGGAAGCGTGTCCCCGGCACCTCCTCGATCAGCCGCGGCATCGCCTCCAGGGCGAGCTGGAAGCCCTTCTCGTAGACGAGGCGGCCGATCAGCAGCACCAGCTTCTCCTCGGGGTCGGCGAACTCCGAGCGCAGCCGCGTCAGCTCCTCGGGATCCTGCGGCTGCAGGTCGTCGGGATCGATCCCGTTGGGGATCACCGAGATCCGCTCCTCCTCGACGCCGAAGATGTCGGCGACCTGCTCGCGCATGTAGTGGGAGCAGGCGATCACCCGGTCGGAGCGGTTGGTGATCCAGCGCTCGACCCCGTGGATGTAGGTCTGGGGATGCTCCTCAACCCAGCCCTGGTGGCGGCCGTGCTCGGTGGCGTGGATCGTCGTCACCAACGGTGCATCGAAGCGTTTGGCAAGGTGATCGCAGGCGTTGGCGACCAGCCAGTCGTGGCCGTGGACCAGGTCGAAGCTGTAGCGGTCGCCGAGCTCGACCCCGGCGGCGAGCATGTCGGAGTTCATCCGCTCGACCCAGGCGACGAACTCGCCCAGGTCGGTCGGCCGCTTTGGCTCGCGGATGCGGTGGATGAAGACACCGCCGCTGCGCTCCTCGGCCGGCGACTCCTCCCCGCCGCGGGTGATGACGTGGACCTCGACGTCGCGATCGACCAGCGCCTCGGAGAGCTTGCGCACGTGGCGCGCCAGCCCGCCCTCGATCAGAGGCGGGTACTCCCAGGAGAGGATCAGGACACGGGTCACGGTTGGAGGAGCGGCGAAAGGCTCAGGTCCGGGGCGAGTGCGCTCAGGCGCGGATCGGCGATGGCCGGGGAGTCTATGGCCTCCAGGGCAGCTTCGGAATGGAATATCGCCCGCTGGAAGGCGTAGTCCCCCGCCTGGCCGCGCTTGTCGAGGAAAGCCCAGTCGCTCGCCTGCGTCGCCAACAGCTCCCGCGCGGCCCGGATCGCGGCGCTGCCGCGCAGGCCGGCGGAGAGGGCCCGCAGCAGCCGCAGCTCCAGCCGCCGCGCCCCCCAGGCGAGGTCGGAGACCGCCAGCGAGTCCCAAGTGCTCAGGTCCTTGTCCTCACCCCAGGTGGACGCGGCAAGCGGCCGCTGCGCCGGCGGGTGCTCGGCGAGGGCCTCGGGGACGGTGAGCAGGCGGACCCCCGCGGCGTCGGCCCCGGCGAGTACCTCGCGCAGCCAGGTCGCGCCCTCCGACCACCAGTGGCCGAGCAGCTCGGTGTCGATCGCGAAGACGAGCAACCCGCGGCGGCCGCGCGAATCGGCGAACTCGCGCAGGCGGTGAGCGGCGGCGGTGAGGAACTCCCCCGCCTGGCGGCGTGCCGCCGCCTCGCCGGCGGCGGGGTCGTAGCCGCCGCCGCCGACCTTCCAGATGCGCACGCCGCGCAGCGATTTGCCGGCGAACTGGGCATGCGCGGGGTCGGAGGGGTAGCCCTCGAGCGACCAGAGCCATTGGATCGCCTCCCAGTCGATCGGCATGGCGACGGGCCCCGCCTCGGTGGCAACGGGATCCAGCGCGTCCAGGGGCCCCCGGTGGGCACTCTGGTCGACGCAGAACCAGCGGACCCCCGTTTCTGCCAGGCGCCACTCGAGACCAGGGACATAGGCGCACTCGGGCAGCCAGAACCCCCCGTCCCAGCCAAACCGCCGCCGGTGCGAGCGGATGCCGGCGTCGAGCTGCAACCGCAATCCCTCTCGGGTCGCCAGCAACGGCAGCACCGCATGGGTCGCCGACGACGCCGCAAGCGCGACACGGCCCTCCCCCGCCGCGGACTGAAACGCACGCAGCGGGTCCCCCCCGTGCCCGTCGAGCAGCTCGAGCGCGTGCCGGTAGCGGGCCAGCTCCCCCTCGCAGGCGTCGCGGCACTCGGCCGGCACCTCCGGCGCGTCCTGCTCGGCCGCCCCGATCCTCCACTCGACCAGGAACCGGCGCAGCCTCTCGGCGACCCCAGGGTCCTCCAGCTGGTCCGCCAGCACCGGGGTGATGGTCATCGTCAGCTTCTCGGCAACCTCCAGCACCGGCAGGTAGGAGCGGATCACCGCGTCGAACAACCACTCCTCTCCGAAGGGGTACGTCCCGAAGCCCTCCACGTACGGCATGTGGGAGTGCAGGACGATCGCGAGATCGCCGGCGCTGCCCTCAGGGGGCATGGCAGACGGCAAGGAAATCCAGAGCCCGGTCGAGATCGCCTTGCCGGAGCTCGAAGTCCGAGGCGGCGATCGCCGGGGTGAAGCGGTCGTAGAACGGCTTGGTCAGGCGCAGCGCCTTGTGGACGTGGTCCCAGCCGAGCTTGATCGCGATTTCGTGCGCGCGCAGCTTGCGGGCGTGGAAGAGACCGAGCAGCTCTACCCGCGGGAAGTGGCTCTCGCAGAGCTGGCGGAACTCCTCGGCTCGGTACTCGTGCACGTGCCAGGGATTGTCGGACTTCTCCGCCCCCGGTGGCGCGAGCGTCAGCAGGTTGGGCGTCGAGACGTAGGCGACTCCGCCCGGATCCAGCATCGACTTGAAGTGCTCGAGGATCGCGCCCGCATCCTGCACGTGCTCGATCGTCTGCAGGAAGACGACGGCGTCGCAGGGCTCGGAGAAGCTCTCGACCAGGTCGCGCTCGAAGCGCAGGTTGGGGCGCACGTAGCGCAGGCGCGCGTGCTCGTGCGCCTCGGGATTGGCGTCGACGCCGACCGCGCTCGACGCCGCGCCGGCGAGGACGTCGGAGCCGTAGCCCTCGCCGCAGGCCATGTCGACCACTCGCCGGCCCCCGACCCGCGCCGCGATCCACTCGTAGACGACGAGGTGACGCCGGTACCAGTAGTTCTCCTCGGGCACGTCGGGCAGCGTGCGCTCGCCGGTCAGCGGCAGCGGCGGCACCCCCTCGGGCTGGTTTTCCTGGACGTACTCGCGCTCCACGGACTGGGACCGTATTGTTCCCGGGCTCCGATGCCGGCCTCCCCCACCGCCACCCCGGAGCACATCAAGGACGTCAACACCCGCTACCACGACGCGGCCGCCCACGAATACGACGCCAAGTGGGGCATCGACTTCGGCGACACCGGACAGGAGCAGGTGCGCGCGAAGCTGGTCAAGGCGCTGGGGGGACGCGACGGCCAGAGCTTCGGCGCCGGGCTGGAGATCGGCTCCGGCACCGGCTACTTCTCGCTCAACCTGCTGCAGCTCGGCGTGATCGAGAGCCTCACCGCGACCGACATCTCGCCAGGGATGCTGGAGCGACTGACGAAGACCGCCGAGGGCCTGGGCCTCGAGGTCGAGACGGTCGAGACCGAGGCCGAGGAGCTGCCCTTCGAGGACGAGAGCTTCGACCTCGTCTTCGGCCACGCGGTCCTGCACCACATCCCCGATCTCGACAAGGCCTTCGCCGAATTCCGCCGCGTGCTGCGCCCGGGCGGAGCGATCGCCTTCGCCGGCGAGCCCTCCCGCTACGGCGACCGCCTCGCCGCCCTGCCGAAGCGGACCGGACTGCTCGTGGCACCCACCTGGCGCCGCCTGATCCGGGCGCAACCCCGCGCGATCGCCGAGGCCGAGCAGTCCGAGGGCCACAGCCTCGAGGGCGAGGTCGACGTGCACGCCTTCGCCCCCGCC
Source organism: uncultured Solirubrobacterales bacterium (assembly GCA_963753585.1). Taxonomy (GTDB): domain Bacteria; phylum Actinomycetota; class Thermoleophilia; order Solirubrobacterales; family 70-9; genus VRUE01. Next base: position 1,269,045 of record CAVWCU010000001.1, read on the forward strand.
GACCTGCGGCGCCTGCTGCGCGACGCCGGCTTCGAGGACCGCCACGTCGGCGGCGAGGAGCTGCTCGCCAACGCCTGGGGCTGGGGACTGCGAACGGTCGAGGCAAGCGCCGAGCCCGAATCGGTCTCCTGGAAGTGGCGCAACTTCGCCTTCCGCAGCTACATCGCCCTGCAGAAGGTCGACAGCCGCCTGCTCGAGCCCCACCTCCCGGCCGAGCTCTTCTACAACCTGCTCGCCTCCGGCCGCAAGCCGGCCTAGTCGGCGGCGCCCCGCTCGCCGCGGCGCACGCGGTAGAGCTTGCAGCGGGATTCGAAGCCCTTGAGGCGGCGCTCGCCCGCGAAGGAGTACTCGAAGGCGTCGGGGGCTGCGTCCCTGGCATCGCGGTCGACGAGGACGCTGCCCGGCTTGGCGATTCCGGTGATGCGGCTGGCGAGGTTGACTGGGCGGCCGTAGTAGTCGCCGGTCTGGGCGAGCGCGTGACCGCGGGCGATGCCGGCGCGCAGGCTTGGGAACTCCTCGCCCTCTTCCTCGGACGCCTCGACCAGGCGCAGCGCCGCGCCGGTCATCGCCTCGGCATCGGGCGATACCAGCATCGCCGCGTCGCCGATCGTCTTCACCAGGCGCACGGGCGGCTCGGCCACCGCGCTCGCCATCTCCTCCAGCCGGCCGGCGACGAGGCCGAGCTCTTCCGGCGCTATCTCCTCGCCGAGCTTGGTGAAGCCGACCAGGTCGGCGAAGCAGACCGAGACCTCGGCGGTGGCACCCAGCTCGCCCGAGGCGAGGTCGGCGGTGCCGATCACGTCGCGGCGGATCTGCTCGAGCAGGTGGGCACGCTGGGCGTAGAGCAGGGTCGGCTCGAAGATCGGCAGCATGTGCTCGGCGGCGGCGGCAAAGCGCAGGGCCAGGTCGCGCTCGGTGTCGCCCGGCTGCATCAGCGTGCGCCGGATCAGCTCGCGGTTCGCGTCGGCGACCCGGGCCGTGCCCATGCCGATCGTCCGCGCCACCTGGATGATCCCGTCCTCGGGAAGGCCGGCGTCGAGGAAGGCCTTGACCCGGCGGGCGGCGTCGAGATCGGCCTCGTTCAGCGCCCGCTCGTCGGGATCCGGATAGGGCAGCCCCAGCGCCGAGCTGGCGCGCTGCAGGAGGTCGAGGTCGCCGCCGGAGAGCTCGGCGATCTCGCGCGGCGTGTAACGGGCGCCGTCGCCGGCGATGCCGCGCTCGACCGGGAGCAGCGTGAGCCGGCCGGCCGCGACCGCTTCCCGAAGCTCCTCCAGCGGAACGCCTTCGCCGGCCAGCTGCTCGAGCAGGGCCAGGCGATCGTCGCGCGCCTCGCCTTCGACGCCTTCCAGCAGCCCCTCAGCCTCGAAATCGATCATGCCCTTGCCACCATATTCGGCGTACCGCCGAGCAAAGTGACAATCACACGGTTGCGACGGCGCCACCACGCCGCGGATCGCCGCCACCGCTGAGCGCGCCTGTGGATGGATCGCGGGCCACCGCCTGCACGCCGCCGAAGAAGAGGTTGATCGCCGGGCGGCGCAGGACCGGCACGCCGCGGGCCTCGATCCGGGCCAGGGCCTCCTCCTCGATCCCCGGCTCGGCCTGGACCACGCCGGCCTCGAAATGCAGGCGCGGCGCCCGTACCGCCTCCTCGGCCGCCATCCCCTGCTCGATCGCGCGCACGATCGTCTGCAAGATCGCCGAGCGGATCCGGTTCGAGCCGGCGCTACCGAGCCCAAGCGCGATCTCGCCGTCGCGCAGGACCACGGTCGGCGCCATCATCGAGGGCACGCGGCGGCCGGGGGCGATCGCGTGGAAGCCGAGCGGGTTCAGGTCCTCCTCGCCGAGCATGTTGTTGAGGATCACACCGGTGCCGGGGACGAGCACTCCCGAGCCGGAGCCGTTGGAGCAGGTGACGCTGGCGCACATCCCGTCGCCGTCGAGCACCGAGATGTGGGTGGTCGAGCCGAGCAGGTCTCCGGCCGCGAGGTCGAGGCTGCCGGGCTCGAGCAGGCTCGCCTCCAGCCCCTCCCCGTAGAGAGCCTCGGCGAAGGCCTCGCCGCGGGCGTCGTTGGCGGCACCCATCGCGGCGACGAGCTGCTCGGGCCCGCTGCGCTCCCCCAGCCGCTCGAGCAGACCGAGGCAGTAGGCGATCAGGATGCCGCCCGAGGAGGGCGGCGGGTTGGTCAGCACCTCGGCGCCGCGGAAGGCGGTGCGTATCGGCCGGCGCTCGATCGCCTCGTAGCCGGCCAGGTCCCCCCGCCCGAGCGTGCCGCCGTGCTCGAGTCACAAAGTCGCTCAATGCCGCCGCGACCTCACCGCGGTAGAAGGTCGCCGAACCCTCGGCGGCGAAGCGTTCGAGTGCCCCGGCAAGCTCCCCGAAGCGGAAGAGATCGCCCTCGCGCAGGGTCCTCCCCGCCGGTGCGTAGAGCTCGCGCGTGCCCTCGAGCCGGGCGTGGATCGGCTCGAGGATGTCGAGGATGTAGGCCTGCTCGGCGTTGACTGGCGCGCCCTCCCGGGCGAGCCGCACCGCCGGCTTGACGAGCTCGGCCAGCGGAGCCGTTCCGAACCGCGCCAGGGCCTGCTCGAGCCCCGCAGCCGTCCCCGGCACACCGCAGGAGGCGGGTCCGACGTAGAACGTCTGCACCGTCTCGGCATCGAAGTGGACGGGGACCGGAGCCAGCTCCGCCCCCCGCTCGACCCCGTCTACTCCGGGCGCGGCGACGAAGAAGTCGAGCAGCACCGTCTCCTCGCCGCGGTGGACCATCATGAAGCCACCGGCCCCGAAGCCGGTCAGCGGGCTCTCGGCGGCGAAGGAGGCGAGCACGGCGCAGACCGCGGCGTCGACCGCGTTGCCGCCTGCGCGCAGGACGTCGGCCCCCGCCTCGGCGGTGAGTGGGTGCCCCGCGGCGACGACCCCGCTCATGGGGCGGGCTCTAGCCCGGGAGGAACTCTGGGACTTCGAGCCGCCGAGCTCGCCGGCCTTCTCGGAGCGTGGCGGGCGGCCTCGGCCGCTGTCCGCCGTGCGGCGGATCGTCGGCTCGGCGACGTTCCGCCTCGGCGCCGCACGGCCGTCGAAGCGGGTCGCGACGACCGTCACCCAAACCTGGTCCTTGAGCTCCTCGTCGACGTTGGCGCCGAAGATGATGTTGGCGTCGGGGTGGGCCGCTTCGCCGACGAGCTTTGCGGCCTCGCTGACCTCGACCAGGGAGAGGTCGGCACCGCCGGTGATCGAGAGCAGGATCGCCCGCGCGCCCTCCATCGAGGTCTCGAGCAGGGGCGAGGAAATCGCTTTTTCGGCCGCCAGCACCGCCCGCTCGTTGCCGTGGCCCATGCCGATGCCGAGCAGCGCCCGGCCGGCTTCGGACATGATCGTGCGCACGTCGGCGAAGTCGAGGTTGATCACGGCAGGGAGGGTGACCAGGTCGGAAATGCCCTGGACGCCCTGGCGCAGGACGTCGTCGGCGACCTGGAAGGCCTCGACCATCGAGGTCTGCTGGTCGAGCACCTCGAGCAGGCGGTCGTTGGGGACGACGATCAGGGTGTCGACCTCGGCCGCCAGTTCCTCGATGCCCTTGTTGGCCTGGTTGCCGCGGCGGCTGCCCTCGAAGCTGAACGGCTTGGTGACGATGCCGACCGTGAGCGCGCCGACCTCGCGGGCGAGGCGGGCGATGACCGGGGCGGCGCCCGTGCCGGTGCCGCCGCCGGCGCCGGCGGCGACGAAGACCATGTCGGAGCCCTTCAGCAGGCGCTTGATCTTGTCCTGCTCCTCGAAGGCGGAACGGTGGCCGAGCTCGGGGTCGGCGCCGGCGCCGAGGCCGCGCGTCTGCTCTTCGCCGATGTGGACGGTGACGTCGGCCATGCAGAGCTGCAGCGACTGAAGGTCGGTGTTGACCGCCATGAACTCGACCCCGGGGATCCGGGCCTCGACCATGCGGTTGACGGCATTGACGCCACCGCCGCCAACGCCAACGACACGAATTACCGGCTGGTGGGGCTCACCGCTCCCCGGCGGCTCGTACTCCGGCTCCTCCCGCCCGTACCGAGGAGCTTCGACCACCGGCTCGATCTCTCTGCGCCGCCCGGGGCTCCTCGGAGAAAACCCGCTTCAACCTCTCGGGAGGAGTCTCCCCAGACGCTTCACCCGCGGGTGGCGTGGGGCTGGGCTCCTCGCCCGCAGCCTGCGAGGACGAGGAGTCCTGCCCCGCGACAGGACCCGCGGCCGACGCCTCTGAAGACTCGTCCTGGGAAGTCGACCGGAAAAGATCGGAGAGAGGCCCCTCGCGCATGCTGGCCCGCTTGTACGACGACTCATGTGCCAGAACCTCCTTCGCCAGCTCCCGGTAGTAGTTCGCGGCGCTGCTGGCGGAATCGTACTTGAGCACGCTGGCGCCTTTCACGGGCGCCTCGGCGAATTTGATCGCCTTGCGGATGCGGGACTTGAAGACGAGCTCGCCGAAGTTCTCCTCGAGGATCTCCACCGCCTCCTTGGCGTGGACGGTCCGCGTGTCGAGCATCGTCGGCAGGATGCCCTCGATCCGCACGTCCGGGTTGAGGTTCTCCTGGATCATCTTCAGCGTGTTCTGGAGCTGGACCAGCCCGCGCATCGAGAGATACTCGCACTGCACCGGGACGATCACCTTGTTCGCCGCGGTCAGCGCGTTGATCGTCAGCAGGCCGAGACTGGGCGGCGTGTCGATGCAGACGAAGTCGTAGTTGCCGATGACCTCTTTCAGCGCCTTCTCCAGCGAGCGCTCGCGGCCGATCTTGGTGCTCATCGCGATCTCCGCCCCGGCCAGGTCGATCGAGGCGACGGCGATGTCGATCTCGCGCTTCTGGATGATCTCCGAGATCGGCATGTCGTGGACGAGCACGTCGTAAAGGCTCTTCTCGACCTTATCCGGGTCGATCCCCTGGCTCATCGTCAGGTTCCCCTGCGGATCCAGGTCGATGCACAGCACCCGGTGCCCCGACTCGGCAAAGGCCACAGCCAAGTTCAGAGTAGTAGTCGTCTTGGCGACCCCACCCTTCTGGTTCGCAAACGCGATCACCTCAGCATGCTTCACCGGCATCTCCGCCTCAGCGCGCTCGATCACGACCTCATGCCGCGAAGGCGCCAGCAGATCCCGAGGCATAAACCGCTCCGGCTCGGCGTCAGCCACCTCAGCTTGCGCTACAGAGGAAGCCGTTCTCGTCTCCGGTCCCGAAACCTCAGGCGTCTCACCCGCGGGTGGCGTGGAGTCGGGGGGGCCGAGAACGGACGCCTCGCGCCCGCCCGCAGGCCCCCCCGGCTCCGCGACGGGCCCCGCGGCCGATACCTCTGAAGACTTGTCGTCGACCGGAGCCTCCGGAACGGCCTCCTCCATCCGCTCCAGCTCCTCCACAATCGGATGCGGCTCCTCGACAGGCGTTGACTTGAACTTGCTCTTACGGCTCAGGAATCCCATTGCGCGGGTATTCGCATGCCCACCCGCTTTTCCTGCCGCCTCCAGAAATTGCTAGGAATCACCCGGTAACCGAACTTCTCGACAAGCGGCTGGTCTTCGTCACCGGCAAGGGCGGAGTCGGCAAGACCACGGTCGCGGTGGCCCTGGGCCTGCGCGCCGCCGCCGAAGGCAAGCGCACGATCGTCTGCGAGGTCTCCGCGCAGGAGAACGCCTCGCGCATCTTCGAGCACACCGAAGTCGGCTTCCACGAGGTCGAGATGGCGGAGAACCTCTGGTCGATCTCGATCGACCCCGACGAGTCGATGCGCGAGTACGTGCTGCTGCAGCTGAAGGTCCGCGCGATGCGCGACATGCTCTTCCGCAGCCGCATCTTCAACTACCTCGCCGCCGCCACCCCGGGGCTGAAGGAGCTGGTGACGATCGGCAAGATCTGGGAGCTGACCCAGCCCGACCGCAAGGTGAAGAAGGGGCGCAAGTACGACCTGGTGATCGTCGACGCCCCCGCCACCGGACACGGGATCGGCTTCCTGCAGACGCCGCGCACCTTTGCCGCGATCGCCCGCGTCGGCCCGATCCACTCCCAGGCCCAACAGCTCGACCGCCTGATCACCGACCACGCGCACACCGGCGTGGCGATCGTCGCCCTGCCCGAGGAGATGCCGGTCAACGAGTCGGCGGCGCTCGAGCACGACCTTCGCGACGAGGTCGGCGTCGCAGTCGACCGCATCTACATGAACGGGCTCTACCCGGAGCGCTTCTCTCCGAAGGAGGCGGAGCGGCTCGCCGAGCTCGCCGGCGGCCAGAACGGCTCCATGCGTGCCGCAGCGCGGGCGGCCGTCTCCGAGCACAACCGTGCCCGCTCGCAGCGCGCCCAGCTCGCCCGCCTGCGCCGCCGGGTCGAGGCCCCGGTAAAGACACTGCCCTTCCTCTTCGAGCCCGAGCTCGGCGTCGAGGCGGCGGAGCGGCTGGCAAGGAGGCTCGGCTGATGGCCCACGTCGGCGAGATCCTCGAGCGCAAGGACATCTGCATCTGCGCCGGCTCGGGCGGGGTCGGCAAGACGACGACCTCGGCGGCGATCGCCGCCGGCATGGCCGCACGCGGGCTGAAGGTCTGCGTGCTGACGATCGACCCGGCGAAGCGACTCGCCGACTCGCTCGGCCTGAAGGAGCTCGGCAACGAGGCCAGGCAGGTCGACCCGGCGCTGTTCGAGCGCCACGGAATCGAGATGAGGGGCGAGCTGTGGGCGATGATGCTCGACGCCAAGGCGACCTTCGACGAGCTCGTCGCCCGCCAGGCGCCCGACGAGGAGGCACGCGACCGGGTCCTCGGCAACCGCATCTACCAGCAGATCTCCAGCGCCCTGGCCGGCTCGCAGGAGTACATGGCGATGGAGAAGCTCTTCGAGCTGCACACCGAGGGCCGCTTCGACCTGCTCGTCCTCGACACGCCGCCGACCCGCAACGCGCTCGACTTCCTCGACGCGCCGCGGCGGCTCACCCAGTTCATCGAAGGCCGCTCGCTGCGCGTCTTCATGCGCCCGACCGGGATCGCGGCCAAGGTCGCCGGCCGCGGCGCCTCGGTCGCGCTGTCGGTCTTCAAGCGCATCGTCGGCTTCGACCTGCTCGCCGACCTGGCCGAGTTCTTCAATGCCTTCAGCGGCATGGTCGACGGCTTCCAGGCCCGCGCCAAACGGGTCAACAGCCTGCTGGCGGACCGCCGCACCTGCTTCCTCGTCGTCTGCGGCCCGCAGGGGGAGCCGGTCGACGAGGCCGTCTACTTCCACCGCAAGCTGGTCGAGGCGAAGCTGCCCTTCGGCGGCGTCATCGTCAACAAGGTCCACTACCCGGCCGAGCACCTGCGCGGCGACGGTGCCGACCTGGAGGCGGAGCTGACCGAGAAGCTGGGCGACGAGGACCTCGCCGGCCGGGTCGCCGGGAACTTCGCCGACTACCAGGCACTCGCCGAGCGCGACGCCCGCAACATCGAGCGCCTCGCCGATGAGCTGCGCACGAAGGGAGTGATCCGCGTCCCCTACCTCGACGAGGACGTCCACGACCTCGCCGGCCTGGCCGAGATCAACCGCTACCTCTTCGCCTCGAGCGAGGAACGAATCCAAATAGCCGCCGGCCACGCCGGCTGATCAAGCAGATCAAGGACGCAGGGAGCGTGGCGTGCTCTGCACGCGAGCGACCGAGGACGCCGATATGCGCCGGTCAGCTGGCGTGGCCGTAATGGTCGTACTTGAGCTCGCGTACCTCCCAGTCCGCGTCCTCGGGGACCGGGAAGAGGTGGCGAACGCGCGGGGTGTCGATCCGCTCGCGATGCTGGACATCACCCTCGATCGCGGGGAAGTCGAGGGTGCTCTCGGGCGCTTCGACCTCGTCGAGCCAGTCGGTCGCCGTGATGCGGATCTCGCCCTCGTCCGGGACCGGCTCGAGGATGCGGGTCGACTGGTCATCAATGCGGGTCGACTGACCCTCGTGCTCGTCCGCCGGCTCGTGGTGCAGCTGATGATGTGACGTCACTGGCTCCTCCACCTCTCCCGTGTCGGGTGTGTCCCACTCTGAAATCGTCTCCACGATCGCGCCGTCGCCGTCCTGCAGGCCGGTCGCGATCAGGGTCTCGTCGGCGGCGGTGCCGAGATCGGTGCCGAGCTCTCCGAGGGCCGCGTCGCGCAGGATCCGCCGCACCCCCTCCTCCAGCCAGCCCGCCATCGCGAGGCCGGGCAGCGACTGGGTGCCGTTCATCAGCGAGCGCTCCAGCTCCAGCGCCGCCTCGATCCGCTCACGAGCCTCGATCCGGTCGAGCTCCTCGCCGGCGAGCAGCGCCGAGGCGCGCATCGGCAGCGACGCACCGACCGGTCCGTGGCCGTCGAGCACCGCGCGCAGGGCAAGCAAGTGGTCGCTGAGGCCCTCCAGAGCCGAACCGCGCCCGCAGCCCAGCTCGAAGCGTGCGACACCCCAGGCGAGAGCGCCGTCGGGGTCGGGGCGCGCCTCCAGCGTGGCGGCGAACTCCGCCAGCTGCACGGCCTCTTCCTCGCTCAGCTCGTAACCGCCGGAGCGGGTGGCGGGGGCGCCGGTGGCCAGGCGGGCCCAGCGGTCCTCGCCCGTCGGGGCGAACGCGTAGGGGCCGAGCCCGACGCTGCCCGGCTTGAAGAGATGCATGACGCTGATCAGCTCGTGCAGCTGCTGCATCGCGCCTTCGGCGCTCTCGGCGCCCTCGTCCTGCTCGGCCAGGGCAAGGAACTGCGGCTCCCAGGCAGCGCGGCCCATACCCTCGCTGCGCATCGCCTCGACCGGGGCCTCGATCGCGTCGGCCCGGACGATCTGAACGCCGTGGGGAAGCTGTAGGCGTGGCAGCGGCATGCGCAGCCCGACCAGCGGCGCGATCAGCACGTCGGCCTCCTCGGCGCCACGCGTCTCGGCCTCCAGCACGGCAAGGGCGTTGGCCAGCCGCTGGTGATCGAGCGCAAGTTCGGTGCAGCCGTCCCAAAGCGAGGCGAGGAAGGCGCAGAGCATCTTCGCGGCGCGCTCGCCGGGGTCGCTCGGGACCGCCTCGCCGCGGGCTTCGAGGTAGGCAGCTGCGATGCCGGCGGCTGCGACCGCATCGCGGGCCGGGCCGAAGGCCTCCAGCTCACGCAGCTCGCTCTCGCGCTCGCGCACGTATCGCGAGGTCAACGGCCGGTAGCTGTAGAAGGCGGCGTCCTCGCCGCTCTCGGCATCGACGTCGAAGGGGATCTGGTCCCCGCCGGCGACGAGCGCGCTGAGGCGGATCGCCGCCTCGGAGGCAAGGCGGGTCAGCTGGTCGTTGAGCATGCGGTCACGCACGCCCCCCGCTTCCCGCCCGCGTCAGGCGCTCCTGCGCCTGCACGCAGCCTTGCAGTCTGTAACTAGACCGCGGCGGGAACTGCGGTGTCGCCGGAGAGCCAGCGGCGGCCGTAGCGGCGCATGTCCTCGACCAGGGGAACCAGAGCCTCGCCCTTCTCGGTCAGCGCGTACTCGACCCGGGGCGGGACCTCGGGGAAGGTGTGGCGCTCGACGATGCCCTCCTCTTCGAGGGCACGCAGGCGCAGGGAGAGGGTGCGCGGGCTGATCCCCTCAAGAGAGCGCTCCAGCTCGCAGAAGCGGCTCGAGCCCTCGGCCAGGTCGCGGATGATGAGGAGGGTCCACTTGCCGCAGACGACCTCGGCCGTGCGGCAGACAGGACATCGGGAGTTGGATGCGGCACTCATGGGAAAGACGAGGCGGTTGTGTCGATTGCCTCGCTCAAGCGAGTGTACCGATCTCGCTTCACTTACTGAAGTTTTGCTTTCCCGCGCCGGATCAGTACTTCCCGGAGACGACCGGTTCGACCTTTAGGACGTTGATCTTGTAGCGGACGCCGTTGGCCGTGGACGAAGGTCACGGGGAACCCGATTTCGACTTCGAGCAGCTGGCAGGTGCTGGAGCCGGAGAGGCAGTTGCCTTCGCCGAAGACGGACGTGACCTCGTCGGAGATCAGCAGCAGCGGCTTTTGCGTCTCCGGGCTGATGCCCATGTAGGTGACAACCTGCGTTTTCTCGCCTGGGATCACGGCGGGCGGCACGACCCGGTGCCGCACGATCGGCTCGCTCTTCTCCGTGTGGCCGTCGGCCTTGGTCTCGGTGCGGAGGATCTTGATGCTGGCCCCGAAGCTGAACAGGGTCAACTGAGGATCGGAGCCTTCGCCCGAGGTTTCGTCAACGGTGTCCGTGGTCACCGTCGTCGTCGTTCCGTCGGCGTTCTTCACGGTCTTCGTCTTCTTGACGGTCTTCGTCGAGGTCGTGGTTGACGAGCTCGTTTCGCCCCCCTCCCCACCGCCGAGCTCCGTGCCTTTCAGCTCGGGCGAGGTGTAGCGCTGTTCGAACGGGTCGGTGGCGCTGCGCGCCTTCAGGCGCTTGCGGTAGTCGCGCAGGCCGGGCTTGGCCTCGACCACGGTCAGACTCGGAGCGCCAGCGGCGCGATCCTCCAGCCCACTAGCCGCAGCTCCTCCCGCCGGAGCCGGAGCCGGCTCCTCCGAGCCGCCACCGAGCAGGAAGGGCACGGCGACGATCGCGACGATGCCGAGGGCGACCAGCGGCAGCAGGTGGCGGTCGCGCAAGTCCCAGTAGAGGTCTTTGAGGAAGTCGGGGACCTTCAGGTCCGGCATCTTCAGCTCGGGTCCCTTCAGCCGCTTCACGGCGCACCTCCGGTCGTGGTCGCGGCCGGCGTCGCCGTGGCGGCTTCAAGACCGCCCGGCGAGGCGCCGGCGGTGATGCCCTGCCCGGGCGGCGTCAGGTAGGTGGTGACGGCGAAGGTCGCCTGCAGCTCCGGGAACCTACGCTCCGGATCTTCCTTCAGCGAGAACCCGTCGATGGTGATCAGGCGCCCGTCGACGAGGGCCTCTTCGTTGGTGGTGTCGACCAGCGAGTCGAGGCCCTCGATGAAGTCGGCGATCTCGAAGAAGTCGCCCCGAAAGGCGAGCGTGTAGGGCATCACGGCGAGGCCGGCTGGGCCGATCGCCGGCGCCGAGCGGCAGCAGCGAGGCCGCGGCCTCGGTCGCCGAGACGGGTTCGCCGGTGGGGCTCGCCGGTGGGGGCGCAGCGCTGTCACCGCCGGAGCTGGGGCTGAGTTTGAGGGTCTGGAACTTGACCTCGGCCTTGTCGGCGATCCGGTTGACCTGCACCAGCAGCGAGGCGGTGTCGTCGTCGCCGGGCACGGCCTTGCCGAGCACGACAAGCTTGCGGTAGTTGACCGGGAAGCTCTCGCGCGCTTCTTCCGCCGCGTCCGCTTCGGCTTCGTGCTGGGCGAGCGAGCTTTCCAGCTGCTCGATCTGGGCGCCAAGCTCCTTGGCTTCTTCGCGCTTCGGGCTCAGCGCCAGCATCCAGAAGGCGGCGGCGATCACCGCGACCGCGAGCATCGCCCCGATCACCGCGTTCTTGGACTTGCCCTCGAGCTTCATCAGCCTTCACCGGCGCTTTCCTCAGAGGCCTCTTCGGTCTCAGCAGAAGCGGCCTCGGCCTCTTCCGGCGCTGAGACAGGAGCCGTGTCCCCGGTCGCCAGCGGGATCGGCGCCGCGTCGAAGGCGACGACGATGCTGAACTTGGCGATGAAGTCGCGGGTGCGGCAATCCCCGCCGCCGTCGCCGCCGCTGCCGGCCTCAGCGCTGTTACTGGCGAGTTCAGAGGACTCGACGCCGACCCGGGTCACCCCGTCGATGTCCTTCAGCGTGGTGACGAAGCCGGCAACGCCCTCCTGGCCGCGGGCGCAGCCCTCGATCGCCAGCGCCGGGCCCTGCGCCGCCCCGCGCAGCTGGGCACCCCCTCCACCGCCGTCGATGGAGACGCTCGCGGTTGCCGTCGCGTCGAGGCTGACCAGCCAGACGTCGCTGGGCAGGACGAGCGCCAGTTCGCGCATCACCCGCTCCCAGTCGAAGCGGCTGTCGGCGAGGCTGGTCACGGTCGCGATCCGCTGTTCGCTCAGCGCCCGGAACTGCGTGTAGGCGGCGAGGCGCTGCGGCTTGAGCCGCGGCGGCCGCGTCTTCGCGCTTCAGCGTCGCGACTTCGTCCTTGCGTTCGGAGATCTGGTTGCCGGTGAGGACGAGGGCGGTGACGCCTGCCAGCACGAGGACGAGGGCGCCGACCAGGACGTAGGGAAGCGGGCCCGTGCGCAGCGGCGCGTTCTCGCCGCGCCGCTGGTCGGGGGGGATCAGGTTGACCGGGCGCACGGCTCAGCTCTCCAGGGCGAGGCCGTAGGAGAAGGGTGAGGCGGGCCGCCGCCTCGTCGTCGAGTGCGGAGAGGGCGGCAGGGCGAGCGACCTCGATCGGAGTGCCGAGGCCCTCCTCCATGCGCCGCGCAAAGCCGGGGATCGCGCTGCCGGGCCCGCAGAGGACGATCTTCTCGACCGGCAGGGCGCTCTCCTGGGCGCCGTAGTAGTCGAGCGAGAGGCGCAGCTCGTCGAGCAGCGTCGAGACGCCCTCCTCGAGCGCCTGCCGCGCCCCGGCGACCGTCTCGGGGTCGCCCTCGATCTCCTCCACGGGCCGCTCGAGGCCGACGTGAGCGAGCCACTGGGCGGCGTGCTCGGCGTTGAGGCCGCGGGCGCCGGCGAGACTGTTCGGCGCTCGCCTCGAGGCCGGCGTGGGAGACGCGGGTGAAGAGACAGGCCCTTCCCCGCGCCACGGCGAGGTTGGTGACGTCGCCGACGTTGCAGTAGAGGATCGCCTCGGTCGGGCGCTGGCCGGGCTCGACGTCGCCGCCTGCCAAGCCGGCGTCGGCGAGGGCGCGGATCATCGCGAAGGCGGAGAGGTCGACGCCGACCGGCTCCAGGCCGGCGCTGCGGATCGGCTCGACGAAGGAGGAGACCATGTCGCGGCGGGCGGCGACCACGACCACGTCGACCTGGGGCTTTGCCCCCTCCTCGGCGGGAACGCCGCCGACCACCTGGTGCTCGAGCACGGCCTGGTCGAGCGGCATCGGGATCTGCTCCTGGGCCTGGAAGCGGACCGCGGCGTCCATCTCCTTCGGGTCCTCGATCGCCGGCAGGCGCACGGTGCGGACGACGACGTGCTGGTTGCCGACGCCGAGCCGCACCCGCTTGGAGAGCTTGTGCTGGGAGAAGAGCGCCTTCAGCGCCTCGGCGAGGCGATCGGGGTCGAGCACCTCGCCCTCGTGGAAGACGCCGGCCTCAAGCGGCTGGATCGCCGATGCGCTGACCCGGGCCGAGCCGTTGGTGCCCTGCACCTCGGTCGCGGCGATGCTGCCCGCCTCGATCTCGAGGCCGACGACGCCGCCCGTCTTCTTCTTCCTGGTCAGTTGCAGTTGCATAGCTGGGGTCGCGGCGCGCCCATTGGCGTGCTCGCCTTCCCTGGATCGACAGAAAGGCCGCAGACCTTTCGCCCTGCAACTACTTATTTCTAGGAGAACCTGGACGGGCGTTCTAGAACGTGCCCAGATACCAGTCGACCATCTGGTCGCCGAGAGAGCAGGCCGACGACGCCGCCGAGGGCGAGGAAGGGCCCGAAGGGGATCGCCTGCTTGCGCGCGCCGGCGCCGTCGCGGGCGATCATCGCCAGGCCGACGAGCGAGCCGGCGAGCAGGGCGACGAGGATCGCCGGGGCGACGTTGCGGCCGAGGAAGAGGCCCATCGTCGCCGCCAGCTTGACGTCGCCGAGCCCCATCCCGCGCGGGTAGGCGAGCGCCGCGGCGAAGAGCAGGCCACCGGCCGCGGCGGCGGCGATCGCCCGCTCCGGCAGGCTGCCGGGGTCGCCGGCCGCGGCGATCGCGACGGCCGAGAACCGCGGCGACGATCAGGATCTTGTTGGGGATGATCCGCTGCTCGAGGTCGGTCAGCGTCACCGCCATCAGCACGGTGACGAAGACGAGGCCCAGCGCGACTTCCCAGGGCTCGTCCCAGAGGACCAGCACGGTCGCCGCGTAGAGGGCGCCCAGCGCCAGCTCGGTCGAGCGGGTAGCGCGGCGAGATCGCCGCTCCGCAGCAGCGCGCCCTGCCCCGCAGCAGCACGCCAGGAGACGACGGGCACGTTGTCGTAGGCGGCGATCTGGGCGCCGCAGGCCGGGCAGCGCGAACGCGGCCCGACGATCGATTCGCCGCGCGGCACCCGGTGCGCGACCACGGTCACGAAGCTGCCGGCGATCAGCCCCCCGAGGAAGGCGATCGCCGCGGCGGCGGCCATCGCTAGCCCCCGTCGATCGGGGTGGTGGTGTCGACCTCGATCCGGGTCGGGTAGTTCGGGTGGTCGTACATGACCGGGATCGCTTCGGCGTCGGTGTTGCCGGGGTCGACGCTGAGCGCCACGCCGAGCCTGTCGCCGGCCGGAATCGTGTAGGGGGAGCCGCTGAATTCCATCGTCAGCCGCACCTTGGTCCAGGAGTTTCGCGGCCAGAACCCATTTCCCTCCGGGGTGTAGGTCCAGTAGCGCGGCGCCTCCCGTTTTGTCCTGGAGGATCGAGTCGGTGGCGACCGGCGCTTCGGCCGAGCCCGTTTCGTGGCGTTTGAAGAGGTAGACGCAGAGCGTGCCGTGGTAGAGGGCGTCGTTGAGCGTCCGCGTGTAGAACTCGAGCGTCACCTTGCCGTTCATCTTGAAGTCGTCGGCGAGCGGGTCGGTCACCCAGCGGTGGACCTGGGACTCGCGGGTTGACCGTGCCGGTCGGCGTGTAGTGGCAGCCGCTGGTGTCGTCGCGCTTGATCTGCACGCCCTTGTCGGTGTCGGGCGTCGGCTCCAGGTAGCCGTCGTTGGCGTAGTCGTAGAGCGGACGGGTTGGCGGGGTCGAGCGGGTCGGGGTCCGGGCGGCGCGCCGCAGCAGCAGCGCGTCCGGCGCGCCGATCGTCGAACCCGTCTGCGGTCCGCTGGCGCAGGTTCCGAGCGTGTTGTGGAGCAGGTGGTCGCCGGCGATCTCCTCGCGTTCCGTCGTGCCGCTCGTCGGCGCAGGGCGTGTCGGTGAGGAAGAACTGCTGCGCGGTCACCGCGCTGCCGGTGTGAGCACCGCCTCCGCCGCCGCCTTCTCCCCCTTCGCCACCACCGCCGCCCCCTTCGGCGAGCGAGTCGGGGTCGATCGCCTCCGACTGGACTTCGACGTAGCCGCGCTCGGCCGACTGGTTGCCGGGCGTGTCGAGCTTGACGGCGACGACGATCTGCTTGTAGTCCTGGAGGCCCGGGCAGAGGTCTTCGGCTTCCACGGCTTTCCGGGCAGCTCGGGTCGTTGCGCCAGACCACGTAGCGGTAGAGCTTGCCGGTGATGTCGCCGCTCTCGAACGGGAACGGGCCCGGCGTGACGACTCCCCCTTCGACGATGCCGCCGCCGTAGAGCTCGCGTTCGTTGACGACCATCGTCGCGTATTCGCTCGGCGGGTCGCGCTGCAGGGCGAAGGTCCCGTTGACGACCCGGTAGTCGGGGTTGAGCGCGCTGGTCGCGTGCTGCGGCGTCGTCCGTCATCGCCAGTTCGTCGTAGGAGAGGCTGTGCAGCTTCTCGAGCTCCTGCTGGGCCTGGTTGAGCGCGACCTGGGTCGCCTTCGCCCGCTGGCCGTTGCGCACGGTCGAGGCGAGCACGCCGAAGGTCGCCATCGAGGCGATCGCCAGGATCAGCGCGGCGACCAGCACCTCGATGATCGTCAGACCCGCCTCCTCGCGGGCGCCACCGGTTCTAGCTGCGATCCAGGAGAGCATCAGCCGGTGAAGGTCGCGGTGCGCAGGCTGGCGCCGTCGGAGACGGTCAGCGCGCTGGGGCCGCTCGGGTTGGGGACGTTGAGGGTGACGCCGACGTAGGTCGGCGCCGTGCCGGATTTCGCCGGCCCGCAGTCGGTCGGGTCTTCTTCGGCGCTGGGGACGAAGCAGAAGACGCTCGATGAGTCGATGCCGGTGACGATCGTCGTCGTCGACCCTCCCGTGGTCGCTTCCAGGGCACGCTCGGTCCGGGTGCAGGAGGTGGTCGTGCAGCTGTAGATGATCTGGCACTGGATCGCCGGCGTGGAGGAGCTGGTCGGGACCGCGCCGCCGCAGGCGGTGCGCCTGACCCGGGCTACGAAGGAGACGGAGTTCGTCGCCGATGTCGTAACGCTGACGCCGTTGCGGATCTCCCGCGTCATCCGGTCGAGCTGCCAGCGGGCGGTGGTGACGTTCTGGGCCCGCTTGCTCAGCTCCGGCTGGCTGGCGCACGGCGCTGATCAGCATCGAGGTCGCTCCGCCGACGAGCGACGATGCTCATCGCGGCCGCGACGAGGAGCTCGACCAGGGTCATCCCGGCCTCGCCGTCACCGACCGCGAGCCGCCTGCGCAGCGCGCCTCATCGCTCCACCAGCTTGAACCTGCGCTTCGCCGGCGTGCTCTCGACGGTGCCGGCGGCGTTGACCGCCATGACCTTGAGCACGTGCTTGCCGCGACTCAGCCGCTTCAGCCGCAGCGGCGAGCAGCACCCCTTCCAGGCCTGGCGGTCGAGCTTGCAGCGGAACCTGGTTCCCGGCTGGCCGGTCGAGTCGGTGAAGCGGAAGACCGGGCGGCGGGCGCGCGTCTTCGCCGCCGGGGCGAAGGTGATCCGGGTGTGCGGGGCGACGTAGGCGAAGCCGACCTGATCCGGAGCCGAGCTCCGTTGCCGCCCGAGCCGCCGAGCCGGACCCGCCCGAACCGGATCCGCCGCCGCCGGTGCTGAGCTCTGATGGGTATAGGTGACCGGACTGGAGCAGAACGAGACGAAGCCTTCGGCTTCCGCCGTCGCCCAGAAGCTCGTCGACCGAGTCTGTCGTCGACGCTGACGCCGATCCCGGGTTCGGCAAGCTGCTCCGCGCTGCCGTGGGCAACCGGTTCGCCCGAGCAGTTCGAGGTCGTGTAGATCTTGACCGTGGCGCCGGCTTCGGCCTGTCCGAAGATCTTCGGCGTGGTCGAGGCAGCGGGCGAGGCCGGGTTCGTGCCTTCAGCTCGGGCGTCGGCGGGCCCAGTTCGAGGTCGGGCGAGTTGCCGGTCGAGACCAGCCGGGTCACCTCTTCGCCCGGCGATTCGCCGAGAGCGCGCTCGTAGACGTCGACCTCGTTGTCGCCGTCTTCCAGCGTGAACCGCTCGAAGGTGGTGAAGAAGACGTGCGCCCCGTCGACCGAGGCGTCGACGAAGGTGGCGCCGCAGTTGCCTTTTTTCAGCGGGCAGTAGCTGGGCGAGGTCGTGACCAGGCCCGTCGCTTCGCCGGGGACGTCGCGGGCGTAGATGTCGTCTTCGCTGTCGGGGTCTTCAGCCGAGAGTTTCTCGACGCTGGTGAAGACGACGCGGGAGACGTCGCCGGAGGCGCGGTTGAAGCGGGCGTCGGCGGCCCCGTTGCCGCAACCCCCGCAGCCGGGGTCGGCACGGGAGACGAGGGTCGGCGCACCGCCGCCGACTTCCTGCTCGTAGATGTCGACGCTGCCGTCGGTATCGGCGCCGGAGAGCTGCTCGGCGGTGCTGAAGACGACCGTTTCCGCGTCATCGCTGACGGCGTCGAAGGTCGCGCCGCAGGCGCTCGCGCAGGCGGCGGGGGTGACCAGGCTGTGCGTCCCCCCGGTCCACTCGTAGATGTCGTTGGCGCCGTCGGCGTCTTCGCCGGCAAGCGACTCGGCGGTGGTGAAGAAGACATGGGTGCCGTCGGCTGGTTGCGGCGGAGAAGCTCGCGGTCAGCGTCGTCGGCTCTCCCCCTGAGATCAGCCTGGTCGGACCGCCGGGCAGGTCGCGCGAGTAGACGTCGGTGGCGGAGTCTTCGTCGACTGGAAGCAGAGCCTCGTCGGTGGTGAAGAAGACCCTCGTCCCGTCGCCGGAGCTTTCCTGGAAGACCGGTACGGCGCCGCTGTCGCCACAGGCCGGGCAGGCTTCTTCGCCGCGCGAGACCAGCGCCGTCGCGGCGCCTTCCAGGTCGCGGGCGTAGATGTCGACGGCGCCGTCTGCGTCGGCGGCGAGGAGCGGCTCGGCGGTGGTGAAGTAGGCCCAGGACCCGTCCGGGGAGATCCCGCGCAGGGAGGCGTCGAGGGCGCCGTTGCCCCCGGCCGAGACGAGGCTCGTCGTTTCGGCGGACGAGCTTGCGCCGGTAGACGTCGAAGGAGGTGTCGGTGTCGCCGGCGACCAGCCTCTCGTCGGTGACGAAGAAGGCCTCGCCACCGTCGGTGCTGGCCCTGGCGAAGTCGGCGTCGAAGGCGCCGTTGCCGCAGCCCGGCGGGCAGCCCGCTTCGCCACGGGTGACGAGGGCAGTCGTCGCCCAACTCGAGGTCGCGCATGTAGACGTCGGCGCGGAGATCGGTGTCGGCTTCGACCAGCGACTCGTCGGTCGAGAAGAAGACCTTGGTCCCGTCGCCGCTGGCCTGCTCGAAGGTGGCATGGTGGGCGTCGTTGCCGCCGGCCGGCCCGAGCGAGACCTAGCGGGTGACATAGGCGCCGACCGTTTCGTCGAAGGAGCGCGCGTAGATGTCGCGCTTGGTGTCGGTGTCGCCGGGAACGAGCTGCTCGTCGGTTTCGAAGAAGGCGACCTCGCCGTCGGCCGAGGCGCCCTTGTAGATCGCGGGCGCGGCGAGGGCCGTCGCGGCGAGCGAGAAGGCTCGCGGCGAGAGCCGCCAGCCCAGCCGCCGCGAAGCGGGAGGCACGGGGAGCGAAGCAGGAGGCTTGTGTCGGCTCAGCCGGCATCGTTGCTGTATCGGTTGGGATCGGCCATTCGTTTAGGCGTGAGCACCGAGACCTGGCCGAAAGAGCGAGGGGCGGGCCGACCGGCCCGCCCCTCGGCACTCATGCTTGGCTAGGCCAAAGCGGTTGACTACGGTTCTACTTCGCCGCCGCCGCCTTCGCCTTCGGAGCCGTCCCAGACTTCAGTCTCGGGACAGCCGCCCTCACCACCTGTGGTGCAGGGGAAGGACAGGTCCCGGCATCGTTTTCGACAGTGAACTGCTGGTTTTCGTTGCTGCCTTCAATCGTGATCGTGTAGCTGTCGGCGGCCACCTTCGAGGTCACGTGAAAGCCGCGCTGCTGAGAGTCGGCTCGATGCCGATCAGGTCGTCTTCGTTCGCCTGGTGTACGTCCCGTTGTCGGTGAAGTACGTCTCCATAGCAACCTGAGCGCTGTGTGCGTACTCCTTGGCCTTGGCGTCGCCGGCCTTGTCCTTCTGGTTGAAGAAGGCGGGCAGCGCGATCGCGGCCAGGATTCCGAGGATGAGCATGACGACGAGGAGCTCGATCAGCGTGAAGCCGGCCTCGCTGTCGCCGTTGAGCCGGGCGCCAACCTTGGCCCGGAGATTCTGGAGAAACATTAGTGACCTCCTATGGTCCTAATCGTTTGCGCCAGAGCCCCGTCGCATGAAGCCACGTGGTGTCTGTCGACCCCGGTGGTAGCCCGGCCGGCTCCCGCAAAGGAGCCCCGCAAGCTTTGCGCCCCCGCCTCACAGCGGGTTTGCCTTTGGCACCGAGGCACTGGCAGATTCATCACCCTCCCCTAATCGACCGTCACCCGGAACCCTTGATCCCCGAAACTAGGACTTCATCCCCCCAAAACTCGGGCTCTGAGGCTTATCTCCGGCCGAGCAGCGGATAACCGGTCAACCCGCGCTAGCGGATCTTGTCGTAGAGGGCGAAGATCGGCAGGTACATCGCGATCACGATGAAGCCGACGATGCCGCCGACGAAGACGATCATCAGCGGCTCGATCAGCGCCGTCAGGGCCTTGATCTTGGCGTCGACCTCGGCCTCGTAGAAGTCGGCGACCTTGGAGAGCATGTGCTCGAGCTGGCCGGTTTCCTCGCCGACGGCGACCATGTGGCCGACCATCGGCGGGAAGATCGGGGCCTGTTCGATCGGGCCGGCGAGAGAGCCGCCTCGCTTGACCGAGGCGTAGACCTCCTCCATCGCCTGCTCGAGCACGATGTTGCCCGCCGTGTCCCCGGTCAGCTGGATCGACTGCAGCATCGGCACGCCGGCCGCGACCGAGCCCGAGAAGGTGCGCGACCAGCGGGCCAGGGCGATTTTCTGGATCACGTCGCCGATTTTGAAGGGGAGGCGGAGGAGGAAACGGTCCCAGGCTTCTTTGCCGCGCTCGGTGCGCTTCCAGCGGAAGAAGAGGATCACCGCGACGATCATCGCCGGGAAGGTGATGAACCAGTAGCCGGTGATCGCGTCGGACGCCATCACGCAGACCTGGGTCGGCAGCGGCAGCGAGGTGTCCGCTTCCGGGTTTTCGGCGCCGATCTCTTCGAAGATGCCGACGAAGACCGGGATGATGAAGGTGACGACGGCGAGCAGGACGACGGCGGCGAAGCCGAAGACCAGAGTCGGGTACATCATCGCCGATTTGACCTGGCGCCGCAGGGCGTCGGTCTTCTCGACCTGGAAGGCGATCCGGTCGAGCGCGCTCTCCAGCTGCCCCGACTGCTCTCCGGCAGCGGACCATCGCCAGGAAGAGCTTGTCGAAGACCTCGGGGTGGCGCGCCATCGCCTGCTCGAGCGTGCTGCCGGCCTCGACGTCGGCGCGCAGGCCGGCGACGGCGTCGCGGATCCGTTCGTCCTGGCACTGTTCCTCGAGCGTGTGCAGCGTGCGCAGCATCGGCATCCCCGAGGCGACCAGAGTCGCGAACTGGCGCGAGAAGACGGCCAGCTCGCGCTGGTCCACCTTCTTCCAGCTGCGGAAGACGTTCTCGAGCTTGAACGGCTCGCTCTTCTCGCTGACGTCGAGGACGATCAGCCCACGCTGGCGCAACTGCTCGCCGACCTGGGCCTTGGACTCGGCCTCGATCTCGCCCGCGGTGGCGGCACCCCCGACGTCCATCGCCCGGAAGGCGAATGTGGTCGCTCCCGCCATCGCCTAAGCCCCCTGGGTGTAAGCGGGCGGCGGTGGTGCCGAAGGTACCGGGGCCTGCATCGCCCCATTGCCCGCCAAGGCCACCGGTGCTGCCGGGGCATCGCCGCTCAGCAGCCGCTTCAGCTCCTCGGGCACGGAGGAGCGCTGTTCGGCCAGCGAGCGGGTGATCTTCCCCGTCCGCACCAGGCGCACCAGGTCGGCGTCCATGGTCTGCATCCCAACCGCGCCCGAGGTCTGCACGGCGGCGTAGATCTGGTGGGTCTTGCCCTCGCGGATCAGGTTGCGGATCGCCGGGGTCGGCACCAGCACCTCGCAGGCGACGACCCGGCCGAGGCCGTCGGAGGTGGGCAGGAGCTGCTGGGTGACGATCCCCTGCAGGGCGATCGAGAGCTGGGTGCGCACCTGGCCCTGCTGCTGGGGCGGGAAGACGTCGATGATCCGGTCGACCGTCTGCGCGGTCGACTGGGTGTGCAGGGTGGCGAAGACGAGGTGGCCGGTCTCGGCAGCGGTCAGCGCGGTGGAGATCGTCTCCAAGTCGCGCATCTCGCCGACGAGGATCACGTCGGGGTCCTCTCGCAGGGCGGCGCGCAGGCCGAGAGAGAAGTCCTCGGCGTCGGCGCCGACCTCGCGCTGGTTGACGATCGAGCGTTTGTGCTGGTGCAGGAACTCGATCGGGTCCTCGATCGTGAGGATGTGGTCCTGGCGCTCGCAGTTGATCACGTCGATCATCGAGGCAAGGGTCGTCGACTTGCCCGAGCCGGTCGGGCCGGTGACGAGGACGAAGCCGCGCGGTTTGGCGGCCAGCTCGCGCAGCACCTGGGGTACGCCGAGCGAGTCGAGCGCCGGGATGTCCTGCGGCACAAGACGGAAGGCGGCGCTAACCGCGCCGCGCTGGAAGAAGCAGTTGACGCGGAAGCGGGCAACACCCGGGATCGCGTAGGCGAAGTCGAGCTGCTTTTTGTTCTCGAAGCGCTTGCGCTGGTCCTCGTTGAGGATGCTGAAGACGACCTCGCGAGTCTCCTGGCTGCTCAGCACCGGGAAGCCCTCCATCGGCACGATCTTGCCCCTGTCGCGGATCGCCGGCGGGGAGCCGGCGGTCAGGTGCACGTCGGAGGCCCTGACCTCGACCATGTGGCCGAGCACCTCGGAGAAATCGAAGTCCATGAGCCCTAGATCGTCCTCTCGGCCCGATTCCTTGAGACCGGCAGGCGCTCAGGCAGTGACACGGATGACCTCCTCGAGGCTGGTGAGGCCGCCGCGGACCTTCTCGAGCCCGTCCTCACGCAAGGTCAGCATGCCCTCCTCACGGGCAACGGCGGCGATCTCGGCCTCGGGGTCCTGGGCGACGACCATCTCTTTGATCCGCTCGCTCAGCGCCATCACCGAGTAGAGGCCGACCCGTCCTTTGTAGCCGCTCTGGCTGCAGCGCGAGCAGCCGACCGGCTCGTAGGCCTCGAGGCCGCCGCCAACGCGGATCTCAGCGTCAGCGAGCGCCTGCGGCGGCACGATCGTGCGCCGCTTGCAGTGGCTGCAGAGCTTGCGCGCCAGCCGCTGGGCGACGACGCAGTCGACGGCGGAGGCAGTGAGGAAGGCCTCGATCCCCATCTTGGTCAGGCGGGTGATCGCGCCCGGGGCGTCGTTGGTGTGCAGCGTGGTCAGCATCATGTGGCCGGTCAGCGCCGCCTCGATCGCGATCCGGGCGGTCTCGCCGTCGCGGATCTCGCCGACCATGACGATGTCGGGGTCGGCACGAAGGATCGAACGCAGGCCGGTGGCGAAGTCGAGCCCGGCCTTGCGGTTGACGTTGATCTGGTTGATCCCTGCGAGCCGGTACTCGACCGGGTCCTCGATCGTGATGATCTTCTTCTCGACTTCGTTGAGGTCCTGCAGCGCTGCGTAGAGGGTCGTCGACTTTCCCGAGCCGGTCGGGCCGGTGACGAGGACGGCGCCGTAGGCCTGGTGGAAGGAGCCCTCGAAGCGCTCGCGGGCAGAGCCGGCCATGCCGAGGTCGTCCAGCGAGCGCTGGGCGTTGTCTTTGTCGAGGATGCGGATCGTCGCCCCCTCGCCGCGTTGGGTCGGCAGGGTGGTGATACGAAGGTCGACACGGCGGTCCTCGACGGTGATGCCGACCCGGCCGTCCTGCGGCACCCGCTTCTCGGCGATGTTGAGGTCGCTCATGATCTTGATCCGCGAGACGACCGCGTTGACCATCCGCTTCGGCACGTGGGCCGCCTCGCGCAACACACCGTCGATGCGGAAGCGGACTCGCATCTCGTCCTCGCCCGGCTCGAAGTGCACGTCGGAGGCCCCCTCCCCCACCGCCTGCCCGAGGATGCTGTAGACGAGCTTGATCACCGGCGCGTCCTCGGCGCCGACCTCCATCTCGGTGACCTCGGCCAGCTCGTCCTCGGCTTCGGCCTCACCTTCGGTGACCGCCTCGCTGACGGCGCTCTGCAGCGTGTTGAGGCGGCCGACCAGGGCCTCGATGTCCTCCTCCGGGGCGACGGCCACGCGGCAGTCGAGCCCAGTGGCGATCTGGATGTCGTCGACGGCGAGGACGTTGGTCGGATCTGCCATCGCGACGATCAGCGTTTCCTTGTCGACGAAGCCGACGGGAAGGGCTTGGTAGCGACGCGCGGTATTGACCGTGATCAGGTTGGCAGCCGCCATGTCGACCTGGAAGGTGGTGAGGTCGATGTGGTCGAGCCCGTAGCGCTCGGCAACGGCGCGCGAGAGCTGGTCGGCGTCGATCGCCCCCTGGTCCAGCAACAGCCGCTCCGGCGGCATGCCGGCCGTGCGCGCCTCTTCGATCGCCTGCCGGGCGCGCTCTTCGGGGACGTAACCGAGATCGACCAGGACGTCGGTGACGAAGCCACTGGAGCGCCCACGGGCGACGGGCGGCGTCAGCCCCGGCGTGCCGCCGGCCTCAGGCTCCAGCGCCGGTGCGGTCGAGTCGCCAGATTCGGGGACCGGCCGCAGATGGCTGGGGAAGTCCCGCGAGTCCATGCTCACGGGTGGTAGTCGACTGTGGGCCCCTCGTAGCCAGCGTCTATGACAGCCTGGACGACGCTCTCGCCACTCTGGAAGCCGTAGCTGACCGAGGCAGTCGGCACCGCCTGGTCGATGCGCTTGGGCCTGACGACGACGAGGGCCGGCACGCGCTCGACCCCGACGCCCTCGGTGATCGCCGCGTAGCGGGCGATCTTCGCCGCCGGCACGACGAAGGTCGAGACGCCGGGGAGCGAGCCGAGCAGGTCGGAGGTTTCGCGGACGAGACGATCGTCGATTCCACCGTCGTGGACGATGAGTAGAACGACAGTGCTGCCGGATTCATAGGCGTCGACGACCGCCGCGGGCGGCGCCGAGGTCGCCATCGGGAGGGGCGGGACCGCGGTCGAGGCCGTGGCTCCTGCTTCCAGCGTCGAGACGGCGTTTTCGACCGCTTCGCCGGGACTCGAGCCGGTCGCGCCGACGCCGTTTACGGTTGCGGCCACCTCGCCACTCGAAGCTTCTTCGCCTTCTTCGCCGCCCATCGAAGACATCAAGAAGTAGCCGACGACGATCAGCAGGACCGCGATCAGCGCGATCTGGGCGACGGGGTTGCTGTTGAGCTTCTCCCTCATACGTTCGCTTATCTAGCTCGGCAGGTTCAGCCCCGAGCTTGAGCCCCGGTGCCAAGCTCGCGCGGCAACGGAGGCTCAGCAGTTGGCGTTGGGCGGCTGGCCGGATATGACGTCGCCGCTGCACTCGACGTAGGACTGCGGGGCGAAGTAGATCGCCGTGGGGGGCGTTTCCACAATTTCTTCTTCTTCGGTTTCTTCGCCGCCACCCCCGGTGGATTCTTTCCAGGGATTGAGGATGGTCGGCAGGATGAAGCCGCTGTCGTGTTTGACGACCGCGTTGTTGTTCAGGTGAACCGTCTTGCCGGCGATGATGCCGTAGAAGGTCGCGTTGTTTTTGAGCTCGATTTGGCTGTTGGGCGCATAGAGGACGAGCTCGTTGGTACCCGAGTTGTTCGACCATTCCACTGTGGTCGAGATCGAGGTCGAGCCGGTCAGGTAGAAGCCGGGCAGCTCGTATTTGCCCAGAGAGGGCTGGTAGCCGGTGGCGGTGATGTTGGCGTTGTTGGAGACGTCGATCTGCTTGGTCCCGGCGGAGAGTTTGCAGTTCTCGGGCGTGTCGAAGAAGACCCGCACCGTGGCGCCGGACCCCATGATCAGGTGCGAGTTGTTGCTGAGTTCGAGCTTGCAGACGAAGTAGTCGCCACCGGTGAGGGTCAGCGTCTTGTTGTTGGAGGTCGAGATCGTGCTGGTGCTCGCGTTCCAGGGCACCGTGTTCGAGAAGCTTGCCGAGTAGCTGTCGGATTCGCAGCCGGTGGGTTCTTTGGTCGGTTTCGTTTTGGTGCACTTGACCAGCCGGTAGTTCGAGTTGCTGGTGGCATGTTCGTCGGCATGAAGCTGCTGACCGGTGGAAGTTCGAGGTTGCCTTCGGTGATTTTGTAGCCTTTGCACTGGGTTCCGTTGTTCTCGAACGTGGCTTTTTTGCCGATGCCGTGGCGGATGTTGCCGCAGACGTTGCCGTTGTTGTGCACGTAGACATCGCCGTTGGTGCCAACACCCACACGAGCGTCGGCGTTGTTGTCGATTTCGACTTTTTCGACGCCGATCACGCCGTCGATGCCGACGCCTGTGCTCCAGTCGTTTCCGGTTTCTTCTTCTTCTTCGGTTTCTTCTTCTTCGGTTTCTTCGCTGCTGCCACCACCGGAACCGTCGCTGTTGTAGGTGACCTCGATCCGCCGGGAGACCCCGTCAGCGGTTCCGGTGGAGACGACGCACAGGTCGTAAACGCCACAGGGGGTGCCGACGGGGCTCACCCGGTAGCTGTAGGTGGCACCACCCACCGTTCCCGACACGGGCGGGCACCAGGCCGAGCCGCCGACCGTTTCGGCGGCGCTGGCCGTGAGCAGGCCGCTGGTGCCGACGACGAGGCAGGGGGCGGTTTCGGAGTCGAGCACGGTCGCGTAGCGGGCGAGGCGCAGCCGGGCGACGTTGGCACCGGCGTCGGCCGCGGCGATCGCACTCTTGGAGGAGTTGTCGCGCTTGGAGCCGCGCTGGACGTCGACCGTGGCGACCACGGCGGCACCGGCGAGGGCCATGCTGGCGATCATCCCGAAGAGCGCGACCGGCAGAGCCATGCCGCGCTCGCTGCGGATCGAGCTCGCGGAACCGGCGGCGCAATGACTCGAAGGCGGGCATCGCGACTTCATCGGCCCTCCGCGTGATCCGCTTGAGCCGTGAAAAGCGGTAGGGGGAGCGAATGGACGCTCGTACTACTTACTCGGCCGCCTGGGCGGCGAGCTGCTCGATGCCGCTGGCGCGCTGGCCGCCCGCGGCGAGCATCAGCTTGAAGTCGTGCGGGCTGGAGGCGAACTGGAGCGCCATCTCCTCGCTGATCTTGCCCTCCATCACATAGCCGAGCAGCGACTGGTCGAAGGTGCGCATCCCGTAGTACTCGCCCTCGCCGATCACCTCGGTGATCTTGCCGGTCTCCTCGGGGTTCATGATCAGGTCCTGGACGCGGCCGGTGACGACCATCACCTCGGAGGCGGGCACGCGGCCTTCGCCGGTGATGTCGGGAACGAGGCGCTGGGCGATCGCGCCCTTCAGCGTCGAGGCGAGCATCACCCGCGCCTGGTGCTGGAGGCGAGGTGGGAAGAAGTCGATGATGCGGTTGATCGTCTCGGTCGCGTCGAGGGTGTGGACGGTGGAGAGGACGAGGTGGCCGGTCTCGGCGGCGGAGAGCGCCGTGCGCACCGTCTCCTCGTCGCGCATCTCGCCGATCAGGATCACGTCGGGGTCCTGGCGAAGGACTCGCCGCATCGCCCGGCCGAAGCTTTCGGTGTCAGAGCCGACTTCGCGCTGGTTGACGATCGAGCGTTTGTCCTGGTGCAGGTACTCGATCGGGTCCTCGAGGGTGATGATGTGGTGCGGGCGGGTGCGGTTGATGTGGTCGATCATCGCCGCCAGGGTCGTGCTCTTGCCCGAGCCGGTGGTGCCGGTGACGAGGATGATCCCGCGCTGCTCCTCGGCGAGCTTGGTGACCACCGGCGGCAGGCCGAGCTCGTCGACGGAGCGGATTTCGAAGGGGATCGCGCGGCAGACGATCGAGATCGTGCCGCGCTGCTTGAAGGTGTTGACGCGGAAGCGGGAGAGGCCCGGGATCGAGTAGGAGAAGTCGGCCTCGCCCGCCTGCTCGAACTCGGTCAGGGAGCGGGCCTCGGCGATGTCGTGGAAGGCCTTCTCGGTGTCCTCCGGCGGTCAGCGGCTCGTAGCCGTCGAGCTGGACCAGCTCGCCGTGCTGGCGGATGATCGGCTTCGAGTTGACCTTGATGTGCAGGTCGGACCCTTCACGCTCGATCAGCGTCCGCAGCGCTTTGTCGATCTCGAACATCCCGACCTGTATCGGCCGGGAAGTCCGCGATCCTTAGTGGTGCTTCTGGCGAGTGTCCACAGTGGCGCTGGCAAGGACGCAGGGACGTGGCGTGCTCCGCACGCGAGCGACCGAGGACGCCGCCAGCGTCGCTGTGGCGCCGCCAGAATCAGGTGACCTCGCGGAGCTTCTGTGCTTCGCCTAGCTGCTGCAGCTTCTTCAGGCTCTGGTTCTCGATCTGGCGGATGCGCTCGCGGGTGACGTTGAAGGTCCGCCCCACCTCGTCCAGCGTGCGCGGGTGCTCGCCGCCGAGGCCGTAGCGCAGCTCGAGCACGCGCCGCTCGCGGTAGGAGAGGTTCTCCAGCGCCTCCTTCAGCGCCTCTTTGGTCAGCAGGTCGGCCGCCCGGTCGAAGGGGGACTCGGCCTTCTCGTCGGCGATGAACTGGCCGAACTCCGACTCCTCCTCGTCGCCGACCGGCTTCTCCAGCGAGACCGGGGCCTGGGCGGAGCGCTTGATCGAGTCGACCTCCTCGGGGTCGATGCCGGTGACCTCGGCGATCTCCTCCGGCGTCGGCTCACGGCCCAGCTCGGTGACCAGCTTGCGCTCGGCGCGGCCGATCTTGTTCAGCTTCTCGACCACGTGGACCGGGATGCGGATCGTCCGCGCCTTGTCGGCCAGGGCGCGGGCGATCGCCTGGCGGATCCACCAGGTCGCGTAGGTGGAGAACTTGAACCCCTTGCGGTAGTCGAACTTCTCCGCCGCGCGGACCAGGCCCAGCGTGCCCTCCTGGATCAGGTCGAGGAAGGGCAGGCCCTGGTTGCGGTAGTTCTTGGCGATCGAGACGACCAGGCGCAGGTTGGACTCGACCATTTTCTGCTTCGCGTCGAGGTCGCCGCGCTCGATGCGCTTGGCGAGTTCGACCTCCTCCGCCGCGGTCAGCAGGCGGACCTTGCCGATGTCCTTGAGGAACAGCTGCAGGCTGTCCGTGGTCATGTCCGGTTTCAGGTCGAGCGCCTGTTTCTGGCGGCGCCGGCCTTTTTTCCCGGTGTCGGCGGGCATCGCTTCCGCGGCCGCTTTCTGGGCCGGGTCCATGTCCTCGACGAGCTCGATGCCCGACTTCTCGAGGTGCCCGTAGAGGTCCTCGACGTCGGACTCGTCAAGATCGACCTCCGAGACCGCGGAGGCGATGTCGCCGAAGGTCAGCACGCCAAGCTGCTGCCCTCTAGTTATGAGGCCTTTGACCTCCTCAAGCTCCTGAAGCTCTGCTACCAGCATCCTGTTAGTACTCGTTTCTTTGCGCTAGGTGGTTAGTCCTGCGACTGGAACGCCGCAGCGGGCGGAAAGTCGCGAAAAAACGGACCGGCAGTCCGGTCCGCATGGCCGATTAGTCTGCGCTGCCCCAGGCCCGTGCTGGGCATCCGGTCACCGCTCAAACGTCTGTTCGCATCTTAGTCGCTTCAGTTTCTGAAGTCAATGTCAAACTCAATGCGCCAATCCCGCCCCTGGCTGCGCGCCTTCTGGCAGCGCGCGTACCGCGAGAACGTCACCGGGCTCTCGGCGATGGTCGCCTACAACCTGATGCTGGCGGTCTTCCCGTTCGCCCTGCTCGTGCTCTTCGTCTTCGGCCAGGTGCTGAAGATCGGGGGCGTCGAGGCCAGCGTGCTCGACGACCTACAGCGCCTCTTCCCCAACGTCGAGCAGGGAACCCTCACCGACGTCCTCAACCGGATCGAGCAGAACTCGACCACGATCGGGATCGCCGCCTTCCTCGGCTCGCTCTGGATCGGCGCCTCCTTCTGGGGGGCGATGGACACCGCCTTCTGCCGCATCTACCACGTCGAGTGCCGCGGCTGGGTCGAGCAGAAGCGCTTCTCCTTCGCGATGCTCGTCGTCGTCCTCCTCTTCATCGCCGCCAGCATCTTCCTGCCGACGATGGAGAGCACGCTGATCGCCAGCACCGACCGGTTGCCGCTCGGCCTCTCCGACATCAAGGCGATCGACACGGCGCTCCTGCTCGGGGCCGCGATCCTGATCGTCTTCCTGATCTGCTGCGTGATCTTCTGGGCGGTGCCGAAAGGCCACATGCCCTGGCGCGCGGTCTGGCCCGGCGCCGCCTTCGTCACCGTCTGCGCCGGCATCGCCAACTGGCTCTTCCCCTTCTACCTCTCCAACGTCTCCAGCCTCTCGCGCTTCGGCTCGACGCTGGGCTTCGTCCTCATCGCCCTGCTCTGGTTCTACGTGCTCAGCCTGGCGCTGCTTGCGGGTGCGGTGATCAACTCGCTGCGCCACGAGCTGCACGACACCGGTGAGCTGCCCTATGCGCCCGCAGGCTCCCCGGCAGCCCCCGACGAGGACTGCGGCTGTGTCGAGCGGACGCCGAAGAGCGCGTCGTGAAGTCCCTGGACGACGTCCCGTCCGAGGCGGGCGTCGCCGCCGAAGCTGAGGCGCTCAGGGTCGCGGCGGATCACGGCGTCGAGCCAGGCCGCGGCCGGGCCGAGGACCCAGTTCTCGGGCTGTTTTTCGATCCGGGCGATGCATAAGGTCACCGCTCCCTTCTCGAGCGTCAGCTGTGCCCCGGCCCAGGGCCTGCCGGAGTCGCCGCGGCCGGCTTCCACCGCAACCTGGCAGGTGCCGTTGGAGTCAGCGTCCAGCACGATCGTGGGAGCAACCAGGAGAAAGGCCGCCTCGATGTCGAGTCGGCCGATCGGCGCAGTCACGTTCGCCATGTGGAGTCGCTCGCAGCGAGCCGCGACGCTCAGGGGGCCGATTGCGTAACGCAGCCAGGGATTGATCATGTACTCGCGGCCCCTGCTGCCCTCGTTGGGACCGAGCTCGACCTGCCCGACCAGGCGCATCGCGGAGAGTCGCCGCTCCAGCGCCGGGTAGGTGCAGTTATCTATCAGCTTGTCGAGCTCGGTCAGGGTCAGAGGACGTGCCGCCAGAGCGCGAACGATGGTCGAGGACCAGCCTCCGACCAGGGCCCTGAGCGCCACTTTGGCCGCCGCGCTATCGAGCGCGACCGGCCCGTCCGGCGCGTGCTGCAGCCAATCCTCCACCGCCTCGGCGGCGAACAGGAGATCGCGACCGAAGGGAGCCAGTTCGTAGGCGAGGATGCTGGGGCGCTTTCCGCGGCAGCGAGCCAGCACCCCTAGCTTGACCAGTTTCGAGAGATTGCCTCGCAGCGTCGACTGCGCCGGGCCGCCGAGCTCGGCGCGCAGATCGGAGAGTCGCAGTGGTCCGCCGGCCAGCGCCCTGAGGACATGCACATTCAGCGGGACGGTGAGCAGACCGAGGACGGCGGTGCCCGCTCGGGGCCGCTGATTTGCCTCAGCGGCCTGCATGGACGATGCACTCCCTGACCGTTCCCTTAGAATACTTGAAAATATCGGATCAGTATATCCCGCGTACCCGATTTGACAAGAAGGTGTACGAAGCGCCTGGCGCAGGGCCGACACGGAGCGCGGGTTTGCCGGGCTGGGACCTTAGGAGGGGCTAGCTGTAGCTCTAGCCATAGCGCTCGCCGATGATCGCGCGCAGCTTGGCGCGGTCGTGGCGGGCGTGAACCCGCCGTACGGTCCCGGAGCGGGAGCGCATGACGAGCGATTCGGTGGTCGCCCCAGGGCCGCGATAGCGCACGCCCTGCAGCACGTCGCCGTCGGTGACGCCCGTGGCCGAGAAGAAGACGTCCTCCCCGGAGCAGAGGTCGTTGGCGGTAAGGATGCGGTCGAGGTCATAGCCGGCGTCGAGGGCGGCGCTGCGCTCCTCGTCGTTGCGCGGCCAGAGGCGTCCGAGCAGCTGCCCCCCCATCGACTTCAGCGCCGCGGCGGAGAGCACGCCCTCGGGGGTGCCGCCGATGCCCCACAGGAGGTCGACGGGGGAGCGGTCGCTGACCGCAAGCAGCGCAGCCGAGACGTCTCCGTCGGTGATCAGGCGGATGCGGCCGCCGGCCTCTCGCACTTCGCGCATCGCGTCCTCGTGGCGGGGGCGGTCGAGCATGACCACGGTGACGTCGCCGACGCTGCCGCCCTTGCGCTCGGCGATCAGCTTCAGCGTCTCGGGAAGGGGGCGGTCGAGGTCGAGCAGGTCGGCGATCTCCTCGCCGCCGGCCATCTTCTCCATGTAGACGCAGGGCCCGGGGTCGAACATCGATCCACGCTCGGCGAGCGCGATCACGGCGAGCGCACTGGGCATGCCGAGGGCGCAGAGGCGCGTACCCTCGAGCGGGTCGACCGCGATGTCGGCCACCGGCGGGCTTCCGTCGCCGATGTGCTCGCCGTTGTAGAGCATCGGGGCCTCGTCCTTCTCCCCCTCGCCGATGACGACGACGCCGTCCATCGAAACCGAGTCGAGGACGAAGCGCATCGCGTCGACCGCGGCCTGGTCGGCGGCGATCTTGTCGCCTCGGCCGACCCAGCGGGCCGCTGCGAGCGCTGCCGCCTCGGTTACTCGCACCAGCTCCAGGGCGAGGTTGCGGTCGGGCTTGGGCTGCGAGGTCTCCCCCATCGGCCCGGCAGGCTATAAGGTCGGCCGGTGGCTCAACGCTGGGGACTGACTCTGCCGCTGCCGGGACTCTCGCTCGCGGCCCACGAGGAGCTGGTGAAGCGGGCTGAGGCCGGCGGCTACACCGATTTCTGGAGCGGCGAGACGAACGGGCCAGACGGATTCACGCCGCTGGCGCTGAGCGCCGCCTGGACCGAGCGTGCGAGGCTCGGAACCGGGATCGTCGGCGTCTTCCAGCGCGGCCCGGCGCTGCTGGCGCAGGAGGCCGCGGCGCTGGCCAGCGCCTCTGACGGGCGCTTCGTCCTCGGCATCGGCTCCTCCTCGGACCGGATCGTCGAAGGCTGGAACGGCATCCCCTTCGAGCGCCCCCTGGGCAAGGTGCGCGAGACGCTCGAGTTCCTCCGGGTGGCGCTCGAGGGCGAGCGCACGTCCACCGGGTTCAAGCTGGAGACAGCCCCGGCGGAGCGGGTGCCGATCGTGCTCGCGGCCCTGCGGGGCAAGATGCTCGAGCTGGCGGTCGAGCGGGCCGACGGCGCCTTCACCAACTTCCTGCCGCTAGACGGTCTGCCCAAGGTGGCCGCGCAGCTGGAGGGGGCACCCGACGGGTTCGAGCTGCTCTGCCGCTTCTTCTGCCTGCCGGGCGAGCGCGAGACGGTCGAGCCACTGGCGCGCTTCATGTTCTCCTCCTACATCACGGTGCCGGTCTACGCCGCCTTCTACCGCTGGCTCGGATACGGCGATGAGATCGACCCGATGATCGCCGCCTGGGAGTCGGGCGACCGCCAGGGCGCCGCCGCCGCGGCCCCCTGGGACCTGATCGAGGCAATGTTCATCTTCGGCTCTCCCGAGCAGATGAGGGAGAGGATCGACGCCTTCGTAGAGGGCGGCGTCACCCTGCCGATCCTCACCCCAATCACGACCCCTGACAAGCTCGGCGAGTTGATCGAGGCTTTGGCTCCTTAGCGGGGAGGGCACCCACCAGCCCTTTCGAGGCACGCAAGCTCAAGCTCCGACTCCGAGGAACACAAGCTCGAACTCCCGTTCCGGAGCACCGGCGAGCTTCTTAGTTCCCAAGCTTTTATTCCCCGTTCCGTCTTCGCAGGCTCCAAGCCTTTCGGGTCCCGTATCCGACAGACGGGAGCTTGTTGGGCGTGAGGGCCTTCGGGGGTCCCTCCCCAGGAACCCCCGCGAAGCGGCCTGGAGAGGGACCCCCGAAGGCCCCACAGCACTCCGCTAAACCGTAGGCCGCGCCAGGCTCAGGGCATAGTCGCCGGCCGCGTCGGTGAACCAGCCGCTCATCTCCAGGCCGGCCTCCTCGTAGACACCCTCCAGGCGCTCCTGGGTGAACTTGGAGGAGATCTCGGTTCGCATCTCCTCACCGGCGGCGAAGCCGACCGCCATGTCGAGCTCCGCGAGGCGGATCGTCTGCTCGGCGAGGGAACGCAGGCGAATGTCCATGCGCACCTCGTCGGCGTCATAGCGGGCGACGTGCTCGAAGGCGTCGAGGTCGAAGTCTGCCCCCAGCTCGCGGTTGAGCACGCGCAGGACGTTCTTGTTGAACTCGGCCGTGACGCCGAGCGAGTCGTCGTAGGCCGCCTCGAGCCGCTCCGGCTCCTTGACCAGGTCGGTGCCGAGCAGAAGGCGGTCCTCAGGGGCCATCAGGCCCGCAAGCCTGGAGAGGAAGTCGTGCCGGGCGTCCGGGTAGAGGTTGCCGATCGTGCCGCCGAGGAAGGCGACCAGCCTGGCGCCATCGTCATCCGGGATGCGCTCGAGATCGTGCTCGAAGTCGCAGACGAGGCCGCGGATGGCAAGGCCGGGATACTCCTCGACCAGCGACTCCGCGGTCTCGTGGGTGATCTCCTCGGAGATGTCAACCGGGACGTAGGTCTGCAGGCAGCCGGCATCGCGCATCGCGCTCAGCAGGTGGCGGGTCTTCGCGGCCGAGCCCGAGCCCAGCTCGACCAGCGTCTGGGGCTCCCTGGCGGCCGTGACGATCTCGCCGGCGCGCTCGCCGAGGATCGAGCGCTCGGCCCGGGTCGGGTAGTACTCGGGCAGCTCGGTGATCTGCTCGAAGAGCTGGGAGCCGCGCTCGTCGTAGAAGTACTTCGGCGCCAGCTCCTTCGGGTCAGTCGAGAGGCCGGCGCGGATGTCGCGCCGCATCCTCGCGCCGCCGTCGGCGTCGAGGTGGACCTCGATCTCGATCGGGGGCTCGGTCGTCGTCATCTCACGTCCCTTGCGCAGCGCAGGCCGGAAAAGATCTGCCGGCGCTGGGGCAGGTCCCAGTTTCGAAAGCTGGGCCGCATGACATCAGGATGGGTCGCCCAGGAGCCGCCGCGCAGCACTTTGTACTCGTCGCCGAAGAAGGGTGCGGAGTACTCGCGGTAGGGGAACGCCTCGAATCCCGGGTAGGCGAGGAAGTCCGAGGAGGTCCATTCCCAGGCCTGCCCCGTGCCCCGCAGGAGCGGCGAGGACGCCTCCCACTCCTGCTCCGTGGGCAGGCGCTTGCCAGCCCAGCGGGCGAAGGCGTCGGCCTCATGCCAGGAGACATGAATCACCGGTAGATCATGGGCGATCGGCTCGTGGCGACCCATTGCGGTGTCGACCCAACCCTTCCCTTTGCGCTCCCAGTAGAGAGGTGCCTCGGTTCCGGTCTCCTCGATGAAGCGAACGTACTCGCCGTTCGTGACCGGCCACCTGTCGATCTCGAAGGGCGCCAACTCAACCGTGTGGCGGGGCCGCTCGTTGTCGTA
Source organism: uncultured Solirubrobacterales bacterium (assembly GCA_963753585.1). Taxonomy (GTDB): domain Bacteria; phylum Actinomycetota; class Thermoleophilia; order Solirubrobacterales; family 70-9; genus VRUE01. The sequence goes on from CAVWCU010000001.1 coordinate 1,303,471, forward strand.
GGCGAAGCCGGTAGTCGAGGCGCCTATTGCATGCTCGCCACCTGCGACGCCGATCGTCCCCGGGGCGCCCCGGGACGACCCGCTCGCCTCGGGCAACTCGTAGCCCTCCACCATCATCAACAGCTGCAGCATCGTCTCGTTGTGCTGGAGCTCGTGGGCGATCAGCATCTCGTAGACGAAGCCTTCGCGCAGCAGCGGGTCGTCGGCGTCGGGGACCAGGTCGACCTCCTCCAACACCTCCAGGCTGCGCTCGCGTACGTCGGCGAGATAGGAGCGCAGCTCGGCGTCGCGCAGGATCGGCAGCTCCCCCCTGGTCTTGCGCGGGTTCTCGATCGCGTCGTAGAGGCGGCCAAGCTCGCCGTGCAACGGCTCGCGACCGCCGATCGTCTGGACCAGCCAGAGCTCCTCGAAGTTCGCGATGTGGCCGAGGTCCCAGGCAAGCGGGCTGAGGATCGGCGAGTAGACGCGGTTGAGCTGCTCGTCGTCGAGCGGGCGGATCAGCTCCAGAGTGCGCCGACGCGCCTCGGCGAGACGTTCCGCGATCGCTTCCTTGGAGCTGGGCGTCACCTCGGTGGCGATGCGAAAACCCTAGCGAGACTCGCTCACCGGGATGCGAGCAGTAGGGTCCCGGCCGTGGAGGTCGAGGGCACAGGAGCGTTGGTCGCCGGCGGGGCGTCCGGGCTGGGCGAGGCCACGGCGCGTGCGCTGGCCGGGGCGGGCGCGGCAGTGACGATCGCCGACCTCAACGCCGAGAAGGGTGAGGCGCTGGCCGCCGAGCTGGGGCCGGGCGCGAGCTTCGTCGCCGCCGACGTGACCGACGAGGCTGCCGTGTCGGCTGCGGTCGAGCGGGCGTCTGCGGTGGACGGTGGCCTGCGCATCTCGGTCTGCTGCGCCGGGATCGGCTGGGCCGAGCGCGTCGCCCACAAGGGCGGGCCGCACAACCTCGAGCTCTTCACCAACGTGATCAAGGTCAACCTGATCGGCACCTTCAACGTCCTGCGCTTCGCGGCGGCGGCGATGAGCCCGAACGAGCCCAACGACGATGACGAGCGCGGCGTCTGCGTCAACACGGCCTCGATCGCCGCCTACGACGGCCAGATCGGCCAGGTCGCCTACGCGGCCTCGAAGGGCGGCATCGTCGGCATGACCCTGCCCGCGGCGCGCGACATGGCCTCACGCGGCGTCCGCGTCGTCACGATCGCCCCAGGCCTCTTCGACACTCCGCTGCTCGCCGCTCTGCCCGAGGAACACCGGGCGGCCCTCGGCGCCGGCATCCCTTTCCCGTCCCGCCTCGGACGCCCCGAGGAGTACGCCCGCCTGGTCGGCCAGATCGTCGCCAACCCGATGCTGAACGGCGAGACGATCCGCCTCGACGGCGCCCTGCGGATGCCGCCGAAGTAGGCAAACCGGGACGAACCCCCCATTCGCCGTCGCATAGACGGTCAAGGGAGGACATCAGCCTCAGCTCGTCCCCATGGCCTCGGGGTCGAACCAGACACGCTTGCGCCAGGGTGGGCTGACCGCGAAGCCAGCTCCGCTGGCAGCCGCTATCGACTCCAGGGGAACCAGGTGGACCCGGCTGCCGGGCGTCAGGCGTTCTATGCGGGGGATGCCGTCGGCGTTGCCGGCGTGACTGCCGCCGGAGACGAGCAGAAAGCGGGTCTCGGGGCCCCAGCCGTTTCGGCGCCGGAGGCCGACGGCCTCGGCCGCGTCCCGGAGCGGGGCGATCCCCGCGTCCGACCCCCAGTTGGCAACTCCCTGACCGTGGTTGTAGCCGTTGTGGGAGGAGGCGCGCTGGTCGACGCGGCCGTCGGGCCCGATGCGAATCTGGACGCTCTCCCAGTCGTCGCGGTGGTAGCCCTTCTTGCCAGCGATCGGAATTCCCCGCAGGGAGGCCGAGTCGGCGTAGTAGGTCCAGTACTGGATGTAGAGGTTGCCGACGCGAGGACCGGAGCAGTCGGCTCCTTCGGCCTCCGTCTGTGCGGCTGCGTCGGATCGGCAGTCGACGACGTGGACGAACGCGGTGACGGGCAAGCCCGCATGGCTACGGCTCACGAGACCCTGTCCCACCCCGTCGCCACACACCGTCCTGCGACAACGCCGGAAGTCGACCGGCACCGCCCGCGAGCCCCGCTCGAAGAGCAGCGCCGGCATATGCCGGCGCACCAGCCTGCCCACTTCGGTCCCATACGCGGCGATCAGCCCCGGTTCGTCCCCGCACCGCTCCGCCAGCGCCGCCGCGCAGAGAATCCGCGAGGCGACCGCCTGCGCCAGCCCCGTTCCCGGCACCCGCACCCCGGCCGAAACCAACCCCGCCATCAGCAAGCCGACGACGCACAGCACCCCCACCCACTCCACAGTCCCCTGCCCCCGCTCGCCCCGATGCATACCTCCCTAAGCCGCATCGAGGCTCTTCTCCTCCCCCAAGACGGCGCAGCGACCAGTCCGTGCCGGCGGGCGAAGTAGTGGGCAGACGCAAGCTCCTCGGCCACATTTTGCTCTTCCCGCCGCTCCACCCTCTGCGGCTTGCACCTTGTCTCGATCGGACGGCTGGCTCGCGCTCCTAGCTGAAAGCCGACCCCCCGGAGGATCCCGAGGGGTCGCCTTTTTTGCGTAATAGCACCGGCTTCAAGTACGTCTGAGGCGCCGATGTCCGCGCTGGACAGTCAGACTTCCGGACCGCTGACACCGGCGTCGATCGAGCGCAGATGCCCATTGAAACCTCGCTCTTCAGCGTCAGCAGCAGCGAGGGTGAGAATTTCGATGCCCTGCGCCTTTGTGCTGCGGTGGAGAGAACCGAGACGGCCCTCGACAAAGCTCGCGGCATTGCACCAGCGCCAGCCTGGATCGACGACCCTGGACTCAACGTGGTCGAGCAATCTCTTGACGTCGAGAAACCTTCCTTGCCGCAACGAGGCCACCGCGAGCCAAAGAAAGTGCCAGGAAAGGAGGCGCCCGTGCCGGGACCAGGAAAGGCTCTCTCGGATTGCCTCTGCGCGGAAGCCGCTTTCCCGGAGTGCCCCGCGGTCGGCATTCTTAACGGCGCAGGCAATCGCGCGGGTGAGACAGTTAAGCCGCAGAGGCTGAGCCCCGGCCACCGGAATAAGTTCGCTCTCAAGAGCACGGTTGGCCTGCAGCGCTGCTGAGTAATCCAACCTCGACTCGAGTGCGAAGTTGAGCTGAAGGCGGGCTCGCCCCACCTCGACGCCAGGGGTCGGAAAATGCGTTTGTGCAAAGTCAAACGCCTGCTCGGCCAGGTAGAACGCTTCGTCAGAGTCACCGCGATAGAGGGCAATCGCGGCCTCCTGTATAGACAGAGCTAGCGCGATCCTAAGTTCTGGGTCGCCCTCGGCAGACGCAAGAGCGACCCTCGCGTTCACAAGCTCCCCTTCGGCAAAGGCTAGCTCGCCAGCATCAACTGCCTGGCCTATCAATTTCGGCAATCCCCGGATTTGAGCGAAGCGCTCATTGGCGGTTGCGGTATCTCGAATCTCTTTCATCGAGCCTCCAACGCAGCGGATTGAGTTGAAATGGAGTATCTTCTGAGTTGATTGTACCCCAAAATAGCTCAGATACTTTTCTAGAAGGAGACAGATTATGGGCAAGCGACTACAGGTCGACCTCAATGAGGAGGCCTACGAGCGACTGAAGCGCTCAGCCGAAGAGGAGAACCGGCCGATCGCCGAGGTCGTGCGGCGAGCATTGAACATTGAGGACTATGTTCGGAAGCAAGTTCAGGAGGGCGGCACTTTGCTGATCAGGCGCCCAGACGGGTTGGAGCAAGAGTTGATGATCCTCTAACCGTCACGATACGCATGCCACAAACGCAGCCGACTCAAATCCCCGACGCCTATGAGCCGGGAGACATCAGCACCAGAGTCCAGGAAGAGCGGTTCCGAATTCGAAGCTGGATGGGGGCGTTTGTGGCGTGCGTAGCGATCGCCTCGCTACTGATGGTGATCGGCTTGGTCGCTTATCTTGCGATTGAAGACCGACCGATTTCCTATATCGAAGGGGTTCTCGCACCCCTGCAGCCATTTCTCTTGCCGACGATCGGAGCGGTGGTCGGATACGCACTTGGAAGCCGCGAGCAGCAATGATCACGCCCACCGGCACTTGACGCTGTCCGACGGTGACCCCCGCGCCTATAACACGGCCAGGGTAGGGGCGCCTCCGCCGGGGCCCTATCCACCAACCTAAAGCTGCTGGATCTCGGCCGCGATGTCCGCCGCAGCCTGCTTGGCGTCAGCGAACAACATCGAAGTATTCGCTTCGTAGAAGAGGTCGTTGTCGATGCCGGCGAAGCCGGGGCTGAGTGAGCGCTTGATCACGATCACCTGCTGGGCCTGGTCGACTTCGATGATCGGCATGCCCGCGATCGGGCTGTCGGGGTCGTTCTTGGCCGCCGGGTTGGTGACGTCGTTGGCGCCGACGATGACCGCGACGTCGGTGCGCGGCATCTCCGGGTTGATCTCCTCCATCTCCTTGAGCTGCTCGTAGGGCACGTCGGCCTCGGCGAGGAGGACGTTCATGTGCCCGGGCATGCGGCCCGCGACCGGGTGGATCGCGTAGCTGACCGTGACGCCGCGCTTCTCCAGCTCGTCGCCGACCTCTTTGATCGCGTGCTGGGCCTGGGCAACGGCGAGGCCGTAGCCGGGCACGATCACGACCGAGTCGGCGTAAGCGAGCTTGATCGCCGCGTCCTGGGCGCCGATCGAGGTGTGCGGGCGTTCCTCGGTGCTGCCGGCGGCGCCACCCGCGGGAGCCCCGCCGAAGCCGGCGAAGAGGACGTTGGTGACCGAGCGGTTCATCGCCGTCGCCATCTCCATCGTCAGGATCGTTCCCGAGGAGCCGACCAGGGTGCCGGCGACGATCAGGGCGACGTTGTCGAGGGCGAATCCGGCAGCCGCCGCGGAGAGGCCGGTGAAGGCGTTGAGCAGCGAGATCACGACTGGCATGTCGGCACCGCCGATCGGCAGCACGACGAGGTTGCCGAGCAGCCCGGCGGCGAGCAGGATCGCGATGAAGATCGCCTGGTTGGGATCGTCGTTGTTGATCGCGATGTTGACGCAGGCGGCGACGATGCCGATCAGCAGCACGGCGTTGATCACCTGCTGGCCGGGGACGGCGAGCGGCCGGGTCGGGATCAGGTCCTGAAGCTTGGCGAAGGCGATGTTGGAGCCCCAGAAGGAGACCGAGCCGACGACCGCGGCGAAGAGGACCGGGATCAGCTCGTCGAGCGGGATCTCGTGGCCGAGCGAGATCCCGTGGCGGATCTCCGACCAGGCGATCAGGGCGACGGCGCCGCCGCCGACGCCGTTGTACAGCGCCACCATCTGCGGCATCTCGGTCATCTGGACCCTGACCGAGGCGATCACGCCAACGGCGGTGCCGATGCCGAGCCCGAGCGCGATCAGGCCCCAGTTGCCGATGCCGTCGAGCAGCAGCGTGGCGACCACCGCGATCGCCATGCCGACGGCGGCGACCAGGTTGCCCTGCTTCGCGGTCGTCGGGTGGGTGCCGCGCCGCACGCCGATGATGAAGAGCGAGAAGGCGACGATGTAGAGCGCGGTGACGGCGTCGCCGCCCGGCTCTAGGACCGCGAGGAGACTCATTTACCGCCCCCGGGTTTCGCCTCGGCGTCGGCCTTGGGTTTCGGCTTTTTGGAGAACATGCCGAGCATCCGGTCGGTGACCATGAAGCCGCCGACGATGTTGATCGCGCCGAAGGCGATCGCGATCGTGCCGATGATGTACTCGAGCGGGTCGTTGGCGTAGCCGACGACGATCAGCCCACCGAGCATGACGATGCCGTGGATCGCGTTGGTCTGCGACATCAGCGGGGTGTGCAGGGTTGTCGGCACCTTCGAGATCACCTCGAAGCCGACGAAGGCGGCGAGGACGAAGATCGTGATCTCGGTCATCAAGCTCATAGAACACCTCTGTGTTCACGCGAAAATCGCCGCGGACTCGAATGACCGGCGATCACCGCGTCGATTTTCGCGTTCACTGCGCGGCCCTCTCATTGCGGATCTCGCCGCCGTGGGTGATGCAGGCGGCGGCGACGATGTCGTCCTCGAAGTCGAGCGTCAGCTCCCCCTCCTCGCCGACGAGCAGGCCGAGCAGGTTCTCCAGGTTCTTGGCGTAGAGCTGGGACGCCGGCCTGGGCATCTCGCTGGCGAGGTTGCGCGGGCCGATCACCTTGACGCCGTTCTCGACGACGGTCTGCCCCGCCTCGGTCAGCTCACAGTTGCCGCCGGTCTCCGCAGCGAGGTCGACGATCACCGAGCCTGGTTGCATGCCGCGCACCGCCTCGGCGGTGATCAGCAGCGGCGCCGGGCGGCCGGGGATCGCGGCGGTGGTGACGATCACGTCCTGTTTGGCGGCGTTCTCGCCGAGCGCGTCGCGCACCTGCGCGTTCTCCTCGTCGGTGAGCGGGCGGGCGTAGCCACCCTCGCCCTCCGCGTCGGGGATGAAGTCCAGTTCGAGCGGGCGGCCGCCGAGCGAAGCGATCTGCTCCCAGGCAGCGCGGCGGATGTCGAAGCCGGTGACGATCGCGCCGAGGCGCTTGGCCGTGGCGACGGCCTGCAGGCCCGCGACGCCAGCGCCGAGGACAAGCACCTTGGCCGGCGGGACCGTGCCGGCGGCGGTGGTCATCATGCCGAAGAAGCGGCCCGACTCGCGGGCGGAGATCAGGGTCGCGGCGTAGCCGGCGGCGGCGGCCTGCGAGGAAAGGGCGTCCATCGCCTGGGCGCGCGTGGTGCGCGGGATCGCCTCCATCGCGAAGCTGGTGACGCCGGCCCCGGCCAGGGCGTTGTTGGTCTCGGCCGCCGTCCACGGCGAGAGGTGGCCGATCAGAAGCTGGCTGGAGTTGAGGCGACCGATCTCGGCGGCGGAAGGGGCGGCGACGCGAAGGACCACGTCGGCGCCCCACGTAACCTCGCCCTCTACGACATCGGCCCCAGCCTCGGCGTACTGGGAATCAGGATGGCCGGCTGCGTCGCCGGCGCCGCTCTCAACCAGCACCTCCACCTTCTCCTTCGAGGCGAGGGACTTGACGACGTCAGGGACGAGCGCGACCCGGCGCTCCCCCTCGGCGGTCTCTTTCGGTACTCCGATCTTCATACGACGCGGCGGGGGAGACTACGCGATCAGCGCTGCGAGGCGCTGCAAAGTATGCAGCTGCTCGCTGCGCTCGGCGTGGACCGGGGAGACGATGAGGCGGTCGATGCCAGCACCTCGGAAGCGCTCGACCCGCTCGGCGACCTCGGCCTCGGTGCCGACCAGCGAGGTCGCCTCGACGACCTCGTCGGGAACGGCCTCGAAGGCACCAGCGCGGTCGCCGTCCTGGAAGCGCTGCTGGACCTCGTCGGCGACGTCGCCGAAGCCGAAGCGGTGGGCGAGGTCGACGTAGAAGTTGGTCTTGCGGCTGCCCATGCCGCCGAAGTAGAGGACGAGGCCGGCCTTGACGACCGCCTTCGCCGCCTCGAGGTTGCCGTCGATCGCGACCTGCAGCGACGGGGAGACCTCGAGGTCGGAGCGCTGGCGGCCGCCCTTGGCGAAGCCGGCCTCCAGGTGCTCGCCCCAGGTCTCCTGGAAGGCCTCGACGCTGAAGAAGATCGGGATCCAGCCGTCGGCGACCTCAGCCGCCAGCTCGACCGATTTACGCCCGATCGCGCCGACGAAGACCGGGATCCGGTTGCGCTCGGGGTGGAAGTTGAGCTTCAGCGCCTTTCCCTCGCCACCGGGTAGAGGCAGCTGGTAGTGCTCGCCCTGGTGATCCACCGGCCCTTCGCGGGCGACGATCTCGCGCACCACTTCGATGTACTCACGGGTGCGCCCCCAGGGCTTGGCGTAGGGGACGCCGTACCAGCCTTCGGAGACCTGCGGGCCGGAGGGGCCGAAGCCGAACATGAAGCGGCCCCCGGAGAGCTTGTCGATCGTCGCCCCGGCCATCGCCGCCGCAGCGGGGGGACGGGCCGGGACCTGCAGAATCGCGGCGCCGAGGTTGATCTTCTCGGTCTGCCCCGCCAGCCAGGCCAGCACGCTGACCACGTCGGAGCCGTAGGACTCCGCCGCCCAAACCGACTCGTAGCCAGCCGCCTCGGCGGCGTGCACCACCTCGAGGGCGTCCTCGCCCGCAGGGCCGATGCCCCAGTAACCGAGGTTGAGTCCCAGCTTCAACGCCATCCGGCGCGCACCCTATTGAATAGACGGCGATGACGGAAGCAGCGACCGAGCGGGGACTGTCCAGCGCGACCGCGGCTAAGCGGCTGCGCGAGCTCGGCCCGCCGTCCGAGACCTCCTCGCGATCGGTCTCGAGCATCGTCGCCGGCAACGTCTTCACGCTGTTCAACGCGATCATCGGCGGGTTCTTCGTCCTCATCCTCTCCCTGGGCCTTTTCGCCGACGCGGTCTTCGGCCTGATCGCGATCGTCAACTCCTACATCGGGATCCGCCAGGAGCTGAAGGCCAAGCGGACGCTGGACGAGCTGGCGGTTTTGGTCGCGCCCCACGCGAAGGTCCTCCGCGACGGCGCTGTCCAGAGCCTGCTGGCGGAGGAGGTCGTGCCCGGCGACGTCATCAGGATCGAGCCCGGCGACCAGCTCGTCGCCGACGGCGAGACGATCGAGAGCCGCGGGATGACGCTGGACGAGTCGCTGCTGACCGGCGAGGCCGACGGAGTGCGCAAGCAACCCGGCGACCGGGCGCTGTCGGGGTCCTTCTGCATCTCCGGGTCGGGCTACTACTCAGTCGACGCCGTGCGGGAGGAGAGCTACGCGGGACAGCTGGCCGGCGAGGCTCGCGCCTTCCGTCATCCGCCCTCCCCTCTGCAGGACGAGGTGAACCGGGTGATCGTCGCCTGCACCTACGCGATGGTGCCGCTGGCACTGATCCTTCTCCTCGTTTTCCAGGTGCGCAGCATCGATCTGGTGGAGGCCGCCCAGACGGCCACCGCCGGCCTGGTGACCCTGATCCCCGAGGGGCTGGTGCTGCTGATGAGCGTCACCTTCGCCGTGGCCGCGGTACGGCTGGCCCGCAAGGACACGCTGGTGCAGCAGATGAGTGCGACCGAGAGCCTCGCCGCGGTCGACACGATCTGCGTCGACAAGACCGGCACGCTGACCGACGGCGAGCTGCACCTGATCGGCGTCGAGGTGGCAGAGGGCCTGGAGCCGGCGGCCGCGCACGCCGCACTTGGGCGATTTGCCGCCAGCGCCGGCGACCGCAACCGCACCCTGGAGGTGATCGGCGAACGATTCCCGGGCGAGGCGGGACAGGTTGCCGGCGAAGTGCCGTTCTCCTCGGAGTGGAAGTGGAGCGGGTTGCGGATCGGCTCCACCACGTACGTGCTCGGCGCCCCCGACGTGCTCGGCACGGCCGGGGCCCTTGCGCTTCCGCCCGGGCTCGCCCGCGTGCTCGAGCGGGAGACCGCCGCGGGCCGGCGGGTCGTCGCCTTCGGCGAAGCCAGTGAGCCGCTGCCGGCGGACCCCTCGCAAGGGGCGCCGCGAATGGCACCCGTCGCCCTGATCGTGCTGGAGGAGACGCTGCGGCCCGACGCGGCGGAAACGGTCGCTTTCATGCGCGAGGAGGACGTCGACCTGAAGCTGATCTCCGGCGACGCGCGAGCGACGGTGACCGCGGTCGCGGCGGCGGTCGGGGTGCCGGCGGACGCCGGCACGATCGAGGGCGACCAGCTGCCCGAGGATCCGCAGGAGCTCGCCGAGGCGGCACAGCGAAACACTGTCTTCTGCCGGATCAAGCCGGAGCAGAAGAAGGCCCTGGTCGGGGCGCTCGCTGCCTCCGGGCGCTACACCGCGATGATCGGCGACGGGGTCAACGACGTGCCGGCGCTGAAGCAGGCCCGGCTGGCGGTGGCAATGGGCTCGGGAGCACAGGTGACCAAGGGGGTCGCCGACGTGGTCCTGCTCAAGGACGAGTTTGCGCGCCTACCGCAGGCGGTCGCCGAGGGTCGTCGCATCGCCCGCAACATCCACCGGCTCGGGCGGCTCTACCTGACCAAGTCCGTCTACGCCGCGGCGCTGATCCTGCTCGTCGCCATTCCCGGCTTCGCCTTTCCCTTCCTCCCCCGCCACCTCACCCTGGCCGTGTTCCTGACGATCGGCATCCCCTCCTTCGTGCTTGCCCTGGCGCCTTCCGACGGGCCGCTGTACCGGGGCCGGCTGCTGCGCGCGCTCGCCGCCTTCGCGGTGCCGGCGGGCCTGGCGACGGCGCTCGGCTCGATCCTCTCCTTCTTCCTCGTCGACACCGTCTTCGGCGGCAGCCTCGAGGCCGGCCGCACCGCGGCGACGACGACGTTGATCGTGCTCGGCCTCAGCTTCGTGCTGCTGCTCGAGCGCGGTCCTGGCCGCGAGCACATCGCGATCCAGAGCTACATGCTCGCCCTCGTCGCGGGCCTGGGCGCTCTCTTTGCCGGAATCCTGGCGATCGGGCCGCTCAGGGACTTCTTCGAGATGAACCTGCTCAGCTCCGCCCAGTGGTTCCTGGCGCTGCTCTCGGCGGCAGTCGGACTGACGATCGCCAGCGTGCTCTGGCGCCTGCCGCCGATCGAAAGGCTAGAAGTACCGGCCGAAACCCAAGGCAATCGGGGGTCCCTCCTCAGGAACTCCCGCGAAGCGGCCTGAGGAGGGACCCCCGATTGCCTTGGGGGCCTGCGGATACGCTTCAGATCGCCATGGAGACGCTGACTGAGGAGGTTGCCGGCTACGAGTCGAAGATTCCGGCCGAGTTCCGGTACTGGGAGCGGGTCGGGAAGACAAAGTTCCAGCGGGGCCGGGCGCTGGTGCGTCACCTCACCCGCTTCGACGTCCAGCCCGACGACGAGTACGTACGTAGCTTCGCCGAGTCCTACTACGAGGCCGACCCGGTCTGCGAGCGCTTCGTCGGCGACGTCTACGACCAGCTCGGCCAGGCCGCCGGGCGGCGGATGCTGGACCAGGCACTCGAGCACGGCATCGACTCCGTCGAGGACGCTCCGGACTCGATGCGCGAGCTCTTCGCCGAGTTCGAGCAGGACCCGGAGTGGCTCGACTGGGACCAGGTCGAGCTCGGAGCCAAGGTCTTCCGCCGCTGGGGTACCGCGATCTTCAGCTTCGCGACGACGAGCACCCTGGAGATGTACTCGGAGAGCTCGATCGCGAAGCCGCTCTCGCTGACCGGCGGCTACACGGGCGAGCGTGCCCACAAGCGCCAGCTCGAGACCGTCCGCTTCTGGATCGACGTCTCCGACCCGGGTGGGCTGCGACCGGGCCGACGCGGGCGAGCGACGGCGATGCGGGTGCGGGTGATGCACGTCTTCATCCGCCGCCGCCTCGTCAAGCACCCCGAATGGGACCTCCCGGCCTGGGGCGTGCCGATCAGCGTCGCCGACGCGACCCTGACGCTGATGGGCGGCAGCGTCGTGCCGGGGCTCGCCCTCTGGAGTCTCGGCCACCAGACAACGATCCGCGAGATCGAGGCGACGATGCACTTCTGGCGCTACGTCGGCCACCTGCTCGGCGTGCAGCCGGCTTGGTACCCAGCCGATTTCAAGCAGGGCGTGCAGCTGATGTACGCGGCGATCGTCAAGCGCGCCTACACCGCCGGGACCGACGGAGAGGAGCTGGTCGAGTCCTACTTGCCCGCCTTTGCGCCGAAGCCGGGAAGCTCTCGGACGAAGCGCCTGCGCGACGAGCTCAACTACCGCGTCCAGGTCGGCTACACCCGCTACTGGTCGGCACCCGGCACCTACCGGCGCCACAGGATGCCCGCACCATGGCCCTGGGCGCTACACCCTCTCCTCCAGCTGCCGGTGATCGGCACCTTGGAGACCGCCCGCCGGCTCGTCCCGCCCCTGGGCGACATCGCCGACCGCTACCAGCGTTGGCGTCGCGAGACCTGGTACCGCAACGAGACGGGTGGAGCCAAGGCGGAGTTCAAACCGGTGGAGGAGTTCAGAAGGTAACCGGTCAGGTCGCCGGCGGCAGCACGAACTGCGTGACGATCATGTTGGCGGCGAGGCGCGGCTCGGAGCCCTCGCGCATCCGCTCGATCTTGACCTCGATCACGACGGTGCTCTTGCCGACGTGGAGCGGGGAGGCGACGGCGACGATCTCGTCGTCCAGCAGGCCTGCGGTGAAGACGTTGAGCTTCAGCTCGATCGTGGTGAAGTTGTGGCGCGGAGGGATGTTGCGGAAGGTGGCCCAGGCGGCGACGGTGTCGCCGAGCGCGGTCCAGACCCCGCCATGGACGTAGCCGCCGGGGTGCAGGTGGCGCTTGTCGACGACGATGCGGCCCCTGGCAAAGGAGTCCTCGATCTCCAGCGGCTCGATCCCGAGGTCACCGGGGAAGCTCTCGGGCAGGAACTTGCGCACGTGCTCGGGTTCGAGCGCCGGATTCGCGCTGGCAGCTGGGCTATCGCTCATCGGGCGAGAGAGTATGCACCGGGAGCGAGCTCTGCGGTGCGCCGCCGGTACGTGCTCCACAGCCAGGGCCAGTTGTTCGGGTCGTTGCCGTTCTCGTCGACGTACCAGTTGGTGCAGCCGCTGTGCCAGACCGTCTCCTCGAGAGCGGCGCGGAGCTCGCGGTCGAAGCTCGCGGCCGCCTCGCGGCGCACCTCGATCCGGCTCGCTTCGGCGCGGTCCATCTCGCGCAGGGCGGCAATCGAGTGTCGAACCCCGCACTCGAGCGTGTGGATCACCGAGCCGGTGCCGCCGTTGGTGTTCGGCCCGTAGAGCAGGAACATGTTCGGGAAGCCGGGGACGCTGAGGCCGAGATAGGCATGCGCGGCCTCCCCCCACTCCTCGGCCAGACGGCGGCCGTCGCGGCCGGCAACCTCCATCGGCGCGACGAAGCCGTGGGTGGCGAAGCCGGTGGCGAGGATGAGCACGTCGGCGGACCGCTCGACCCCGGTGGCGTCGCGAACCCCGGTCGGCGTCACCGTCTCGATCCGCTCCGTGACCAGCTCCACGTTGGGCTCGGTCAGGGTCGGGTACCACTCGTCGGTGATCATCACCCGCTTGCAGCCGAACTCGTCGGCGGGGGTCACCTTGCGACGCAGCTCGGGGTCTGAGATCGCGGCCTCGATCTGGCGTCGGCCGATCGCGCGCAGGGCCGGCAGCAACCAGCGCTGCCGGGTCATCGCCGCGGCGCCGATCTCGTTGAAGGCGAAGTTCACGGCGCGATCGAGCCGCCGCACCGGTGGGACGCGCCTGAACAGCGTGTGCGCCCAGTCGGAATAGGCGTAGTCGTTGCGCGGGACGGTCCAGCCAGCGGTGCGCTGGTAGACGTCGAGCCTCTCGAGCGCCGGCTGGATCGCCGGGCCGACCTGGATCGCGCTGCAGCCGGTGCCGATCATCGCCACCCGCTTGCCGGTGAGGTCGACGTCGTGACGCCACTCGGCAGTGTGAAACGACGGACCCTCGAAGCTCTCCAGGCCGGGAATCGGCGGCGTCTGCGGAACCGAGAGCTGGCCGCATGCGGTGAGCAGCACCTCGGCTTCGTGCGGGCCGGCGCTGGTCTCGAGCCGCCACCGGCCGCGCTCCTCGTCCCAGCGGGCGCTCTTCACCTCGGTCCCGGTGCGGACCTTGTCCAGCACCCCGAAGCGGCGAGCCACCCCCTCCAGGTAGGCCTGGATCTCGGCCTGCCCCGCGTAGCGGCGCGACCACCGGTTCGGCGCGAAGGAGAACTCGTAGAGGTGGGAGGGAACGTCGCAGGCGGCGCCGGGGTAGGTGTTGTGGTGCCAGACGCCACCGACCCGCTCGGCCTTCTCGAACACCGTGACGTCCTCATAGCCCTCGCGGCGCAGCATCGTCGCCGCCCCGACGCCGCCGAAGCCGCCGCCGACGACGGCTATCGAACGCGCGGCCCTACTCAACGCCGAAGCCCTGGAGCCCGAAGTCGCCGAAGGGCTCGTCGCGCTCGCGCACGGCCTCCTTGAAGCCCGCTTCGGCGGCTCGGCGGACGAAGCCGTGGCCCTCCTCGGTGTGGCGGGCAACCCCGTCGAAGAACGTTCCGAGCAACTGGGTCTGGTGCAGGCCCTGGGCGTAGAGGCTCTGGTTGACCAGCATCTTCATCATCACCAGCTGGTTGATCGGCATGCGGGCGACGCGTGCCAGCAGCGCCTCGAAGCGCTCGTCCAGCTCGCCGGCGGGGGCCGACTCGGTCGCCAAGCCCCACTCCACGGCCTGCTCGCCGGTGAGCGAATCGCCGGTGAGCAGCAGGCGCTTGGCCCGCATCGGGCCGACGCGGGCAGCCCAGAGCGCCGTCGTCGGCGACCCCCAGACCCGCGCCGGCGGGTAGCCGATCTTGGCGTCGTCGGCGATCACCAGCAGGTCTGAGCAGAGCGCCATGTCGGTGCCGCCGGCTACGCAGTAGCCGTGCACCTTGCAGAGCACCGGCTTCTCGGAGTGGAAGAGGCTCATGAAGCCGCGCACGTTGCGCCACATGAACTGGAAGTCGGTGACCGGGTCCCAGTTGGACTCCGGCGCATGGTTGGCGGCGATCGTCGCCGGGTCCAGAGGCGAGCCCGACGGCGCCTCGACCCCGTCCAGCTCATTCATGTCCCCCTCGGCCGAGGCGACGAGGTCGTAGCCGCCGCAGAAGCCCGTGCCGCTGCCGGCCAGGGCAATCACATTAACCTCGGGATCGAGATTCGCCCGCTCCACGCAGGCCGCGATCTCCGCGGGCATCCGCAGCGTGATCCCGTTCCCCCGCTCCGGCCGGTTCAGGGTGATGCGGGCGACCCGGTCGCTGCTCTCATACGTCAGCGTCTCGAGTCGCATGGCTATCTCAGTTCAGCCTTTCAACCAACATCGCCTTGCCCTGACCACCGGCGACACACATCGTCTCTATTCCGACCGAGAGGTCATCGGTCTCCAGGACGTTGAGCAGGGTGCCCATGATGCGGGCGCCGGTCATGCCGAAGGGGTGGCCGAGGGCGATCGCGCCACCGTGTGTGTTCAGTTTCTCCAGCGGGATGTCGCACTCGTCCATGATCGGGATCACCTGGGCGGCGAAGGCCTCGTTGAGCTCGACAGTGTCGACGTCGTCGATCGTCATCCCGGCCCGGTCGAGCACCTTCTTGATCGCGCCGATCGGAGCGACGCCCATGTACTCGGGCTCGTTGCCCCAGGTGGCGGCGGTGACGATGCGGGCACGGGGGGTGAGGCCGAGCTCCTTGGCCTTGGTGTCGCTCATCAGCAGCACCGCGGCCGCGCCGTCGTTGAGCGGGCAGGAGTTGCCGGCGGTGACGCCGCCGCCGCCGAATGCCTCGGGCAGTTCGGAGAGCTTCTCCAGCGTCGAGGAGGCGCGCGGGCCGTCGTCCTTGGCGACCTCGGTGCCGTCGGGCAGCTTCACCGGGACGATCTCGCGGTCGAAGAAGCCGTCCTCCTGGGAGCGGACGGCGAGTTCCTGGGAGCGCTGCGCGAACTTGTCCATGTCGGCGCGGCTGACCTCGTAGCGTTCGGCGACGTTGACCGCGGTGTTGCCCATGTCGATGTAGGCATTGGGCTGGCCGTCGTTGCCCTGAAGGTTCGGGTTCTGGTCGGCGGCGCCGGCGGGCTCGGTGCGCTCGTTGTAGCGGCTCACCCACTCGACTCCGGCGGCGATGTAGACGTCGCCCTCGCCGGCCTTGATCGCGTTGCCGGCGTGGCGGATCGCGTCGAGGCTGGAGGAGCAATAGCGGGAGACGGTGACGCCGTTGACCTCCTGCGGCAGCTTCTCGGAGAGCAGCGAGATGATGCGGCCGATGTTGAAAGCCTGCAGCCCCTGCGGCATACCGCAGCCGCAGAAGAGGTCTTCGACTGAGGCCGGGTCGACCTCGGGGTTGCGCTCGAGCAGCTGGTCGACGACGTAGGCCGCCGTCTCGTCGGGGCGCAGCTGTGCGAGCGAGCCCTTGAAGGCACGGCCGATCGGGGTGCGGACGGTGTCGACGATGACTGCCTCGGGCATGCGGAGTTCTCCTTGGAAGCTGGGTCGGAAAGTGCGGGCCGCAGGGTAATCGATCGGCGGCCTGCTCTAAGTTAGTGGCGATGTCGCTGGACGGGCTGAGGGCATGGATCGGGGTGGTGGAGCGCAAGCTCACCATGCGCACGCGCGTCTTCTTGGTCCTCGTCGCGATCGCCATCGGCGGCGCGGGCACCGGCATCTACCTCGCGATCGACGCTCATGACAGCGCGGTAAGCGAGGCCGAGCTTCAAGCCGTGCAGGACGAACTGGCGGGAGGCGTGACCGAAACCGCCGCGGGCGACGTCACCCAGCTCGAAGCCGAACTGGAGACCCTGAAGGCCGAAGTCGCCGCGCTGCGCGACGAACAGGCGAACGCAGGTCAGCAAGGCGCCGGTGGGACCTCGCAGGGATCGAGCAATGGCCCGGCAGACAGCCAGGGCGACGCGAACAACGGCATGACGAAGCAGCAACAGCAGGAGCTGGAGAAACTGCGCGAAAGCTCCTCAGGAGAAGGACTGACCCAGAAATAAAACGGCTGGAGTTCGTGCGAATCCGCACGAACTAGTCGGTTCGCGTCCCCTCACTGCGTTACATTCGCCGCAATTCGATCTCGCGAACATCGCGAGCTCTGCCGTCTAGGCAGTGAAAGGAGCCTCCGATGCCCGAGGGTTACTGCGTCAAGGAGCGCAAGAAGGTCGAGATCAAAGACGCCAAACAGGTGACGATGAAAAACGGTCGCCCGGCAATCCAAGGTACTTGCCCCGACTGCGGCACCAAGATCTTCAAGATTGGAAAACTCTAAGAGGGCGGCGAAGACTGAGAGCGTCCACGGCCGGGTACGGCCGGCGGAACGAGCTGGCGAATCTCGGCGAGCAGCCGGGCGGCCAGCTCGGTGGGCTGCTCACCAGGCTGAGCCTGACCGCCGGCAGGCTCGAAGAAGCGAGTGCTGACCCGTGGGCGACGGGGAAAGCGCGTATAGCCGGTCGTTCCCTCGATCGCGACGCAGACGAGCTTCGCCTCGGGTACTTCGAGCGCGAGGCGACCCACTCCGCTGCGCGCCCGCAGCACCTTGCCGCGTGAGCGTGTTCCCTCCGGGAAGACGCCGATGCAGGCGCCGCGGCGCAGTTCCTCGATCGCCCGTGCCAGGGCGTCGGCGTCCCCCGCACCCCGATCGATCGGTATCTGGCCCATGCCGTCGAGCACCGGAGCCAGGCCGCGCACCTTCCAGAGGTCCGATTTCGCCAGCGCCTTGATCTGGCGCCGGCGGATCGCCGCGACCCCGACCGTGATCGGGTCCCAGTGGCTGTCGTGATTGCCGACGACGAGCACCGGACCGTCCTCGGGCAGGATGTCCAGTCCCTCGACCCGGAGCCGGCCCCACATCGACGCCGGCCGGCATACCGCCATCGCCGTCCTGTACATCGGGCTCGGCTCCCGCGATGGCGGGCCGACCCCGATGCCATCGTCTGTTCGCGCTGTGGCCTCCACCGGGAGCGGGACCGTACTCGATCCCCACCGCTCTTCCGCAAAGCCACATCAAAGTGATCGATGTCACGTAGTCGAGGTGGCTGGCAGTCGAAGGTAAACGTCTCGTTTCTGCGCACCCCTGCTCGCAATCCCTCGGCTGTGCCAATCCCAACTATCTAAAGTGTCAACTGTGACGCAGAAGCCACTCGAGCTCATCCTCGCTCGCAACCTGATGTCTGCGCTCTCGACGCCGGCCTTCCTGGTCGACGAGGGCGGCGTCCTCGTCTTCTACAACGAAGCAGCCGGGATGCTGCTCGGCAAGCGCTTCGAGGAGCTGGGAACGGTCGGGCCGGACGAGTGGGGATCGCTCTTCGGGCCCTTCGACGAGAGCGGCGAGCCGATTCCCTACGACGAGCTGCCCCTGGTGGTCGCGGTCCGCAACGGCAGGCCCGCACACGCCGACTTCGAGATCAGCTCCGTCGACGGCACTCGCCACCAAGTCGAGGCCTCGGCCTTCCCGATCCTCACCGCACACGGCTCACAGGGCGCGATAGCGGTGTTCTGGCCAGCAGGGTCGAGCAACGGAGCGGGACGCTGAGATGAAGGTCAAGCTCTGGGGCACGCGCGGATCGATCCCCTCCCCGGGGCCGGAGACGATCCGCTACGGCGGCAACACCTCCTGCGTCGGCGTCACCCTCTCCGACGGCTCGATGCTGGCGCTCGACGCCGGTACGGGCATCCGCAGCCTCGGCCTCGCCCTCGCCGCCGAGCCGGCCCGGCTGCACATCCTGCTCACGCACCTCCACCTCGACCACATCCAGGGACTGGTCTTCTTCGCCCCCGCCTTCCGTGCCCAGACCGAGATCGTGATCTGGGGGCCCGCTTCTCCCGAGGCCTCGCTGCGAGACCGCATCGCCCGCTACATCTCGGCCCCCCTCTCGCCGGTCGAGGTGCGCGAGCTGCCCTGCGACGTCTCCTTCCGGCACTGCCCCGAGGCCGAGTGGGAGATCGGCCCGGCGCGGATCCGCGCCGCCTCCGTAGCCCATCGTGGCCCGACGCTCGGCTACCGGATCGACGACGGCGATTCCTCGCTTGCCTACATCCCGGACCACGAGCCGGCGCTCGGCGCCGACATCGACGCGCTCGAGGAGGACTGGATCTCCGGCCTGGGCCTGGCGCGCAACGCATCGCTGCTGATCCACGACGGGCAGTACACGGATACGGAGTACCCGGACCACATCGGCTGGGGCCATTCCTCGCTCGCTCACGCGATCTCCTTTGCTCGTCGTGCAAGCGCCGATCGCACGCTCCTCTTCCATCACGACCCGATGCATACCGACGCACAGCTCGACGCCCTGGGCCTCGCCGCCCGGGAGCGCTGGGTGCAAGCCGGCGGAGCCGAGGGCGGCATGGAGCTCGCCGCGGAGGGCACGGAATACGAGCTGCCCGCGAGGGCCGCCAGCGCCGCCTCTGCAACCTGAGTGTCAGAAAACAGCCAATTTGCGGCACCGCGCTACCCTGCGACGCGATGTCGTCGACTCCGGGAATCGACGCAGCGATCGAAAGATCGGGCCTGGTCAGGGATGCGCTGGAACTCGCGCGTCAGGCCCACGCGGGCCAGCTTCGCCGTGGTAGCGACGGCCGTCCCTACATAGAGCATCCGGTCGCCGTCGCCGAGCTGCTGATCGAGCATCGCTACGGGGACGAGGTCGTGGCCGCCGCGCTGCTGCACGACGTGGTCGAGAAGAGCGAGACCGGCGCGGCGGAGGTGCGAGAGCGCTTCGGCAACGCGGTGGGTGACCTGGTCGAGGCGCTGACCGAAGATGAGACCATCCCCGCCTACGAGGAGCGCAAGGAGGAGCACCGCTGGCGCGTGGCCAGGACCGGCCCGGCGGCGCTGGCGATCTTCGCCGCCGACAAACTGACCAACGTGATGATGCTGCGCGACGCCTACGAGCTGATCGCCGAGAGCGTCAGCGAAGAACTCGCGGTCTCGCTCGACCTGAAGATCTACGTCTGGGAGGCCGACCTCGAAATGCTCTTCGACGAGGCGCCCGACATGGACCTCACAGATCAGCTCGCCGACGAGATGGTCGGTCTCTGGGGCGATCGCTTCAGGGTCGTTCGCTCTTCTGCAGACTGAGCCTGCGCTGAAGCGGCAGCGCGTACCAGAAGGCCGCGAACGTCAGCAGCGTCGCGGCACTGGTGACGACCGTCGCGACGCCGCCGAACAGCACGTCGGTGATCAGCATGATCGCCCCGGTCATCGCCAGCGCCAGGCAACCGAGACCGGCGATCGCCAGCTTGTTGGCGAGAAAGATCAGGTCGTCCTTCTGCTGCATGCGGAAGGTCATCCTGTGGTAGGCGGATGGGGAGATGAGCAGGACGGCCGAGATGGCGGTGAGGAGCAGGGTGGCGAAATAGACCCTCTCCTGGAAGGGTGTGATTTTCGTGAAGTTCTGCTGGAAGGGCACCGCCAGTAGGAAGGCGAACAGCACCTGGACTCCGGGCAGCGCCACGCGCAACTCCTGGAGGAGCTCGCTGAGGTTGCGGTCGAGTCGTTCGCTCTCGCTCTCCTCTCTGTCCGACTGGCGATCGGCCACTCCCTCACGATAGGGAGTGGGCCCCGCCGAGACAATCCTCGTCATCCGCGTAGGATCGGCCGCATGGGACGGCTGGCGGTGATTCTGGGCAGCAACGGCCTCGGGCCGAAGGGCGAGGACGTCGCCGCTGCGGCGGCCGGGCACGGTGCGCAGGTGCTCCAGCGACACGACGGTGGCGACACCTACACCCTCCCCCACCGCATCGACCACACCGCGAACATGCGCGCCCTCGCGGAGCATGGCTGCGACCGGGTGCTGGCGATCGGCTCGGTCGGCTCGCTGCACGCCGAGCTGGCGGTCGGGAGCTTCGCCTGTCCTGACGACTTCATCGCGCTCCAGCTGGGTCTCAGCGCGCTCTCTGACGTGCGCGCGCACCGGCCGCCCGGATTCGATCGCGAGTGGCGCCGGCGAGTGCTCTCGGCCTGGCATGAAGCCGACGCGCCCGAGCTGCGCGACGGCGGCGTCTACTGGCAGGCGATCGGCCCGCGCTTCGAGACGCCGGCGGAGATCCGGCTGATGGCGGCGCACGCCGACCTGGTCGGGATGACGATCGCCTCGGAGTGCGTCGTCGCCGGCGAGCTCGGGCTCGCCTACGCGGCGGTCTGCATCGTCGACAACCTCGCCAACGGCGTCGGGCCCGGTGAGCTCAGCGTCGAGGAGATGGAACGCCATCGCAGCGCAAACGTCGCCCGGCTCCGCGACGCGATCGACGCGGTCCTCCCCCGGCTGGTCGATGGCTGAGGCTCCGCCCCTTGCGGTGACCGGCGCCGTTCTCGACGGCGCCGTCGTCGGATTGCGCTGCAAGGGCGGGACGATCGTCGCGCTCGGTGCCGGGGTCGAGCCCGAGCCCGGCGAGGTGACCGTCGACGCGGCGGGCGCGCCGCTCGTCGCGCCCCTGGTGAACGGGCACACCCATGCCGCGATGACGCTCTTCCGCGGCTATGGCGGCGAGCTGCCGCTGATGCGCTGGCTGCGCGAGGTGGTCTGGCCGGTCGAGGCGAAGCTGGAGCCCGAGGACGTCTACTGGGGGACCCGCCTCGCCTGCCTGGAGATGATTCGCAGCGGGACCGCCCGCTTCTGGGACATGTACTGGCACCCCGGCGCCACCGCTCGCGCGGTCGAGGATGCCGGGCTGCGGGCGACGATCGGCGGACCGCTCTTCGACGCCGACGGCGACACCGCAGCGATGCGGGAGACCGCCCTGGGCAATCTCGAAGAGCTGGCCGGGTTCGGGCCGCGCATCGAGAGATCCCTCGCCCCACACGCGATCTACACGGTCAGCGAGGAGCTGCTGCGCTGGACTGCCGAGACGGCGGCTGAGCACGAGGTCGCGGTCCACATCCATCTCTCCGAGACCGAGCAGGAGGTGACGGACTGCGTCGAGCAGCACGGGGTTCGGCCGGCCGCATACCTCGACCGGCTGGGCGTGCTGAGCGAGCGCACCGTCCTCGCCCACGGCGTCTGGCTCGACCGCGAGGAGCTGGAGCTGATCGCCAGGCGCGGCTGCACGGTCGTGACCAACCCGGTGGCCAACATGAAGCTTGCGGTCGGCGGGGTGTTCCCCTATCCGCAGGCGTGGGAGTCGGGGGTCGCGGTCGGCATCGGCACCGACGGCCCGGGCTCCAACGACTCGCTCGACCTGCTCTCCGACCTCAAGGTCTTCGCCCTGGCCCAGCGCCACGCGGCCTGCGACCCGACCGTTCTGCCCGCGGAGGAGGCCTGGAGCCTCGCCACCGGCGCCGCCGCCCCCCTCCTTGGCGGGGCGGCGCTGCGGGTTGGCGGTCCGGCGGACTTCCTGCTGCTCCGGGCCGGCTCGCCGGAGCTCAGCCTCGGAGATCTGCATTCGGACTTGGTCTACGCGGCGAGCGGATCGATCGTCGACACGACGGTGGTCGCCGGGAAGGTGCTGATGAGAGGCGGCGAGGTTCCGGGTGGCGAGGAGATCGTCGCCCGAGCAGTGGAGCGGTCTACGCGACTCGGGATCGGTTGACGCCTAGTAGGAGGGTCCAGCGAACCCCCGCACGCGTCCGGCAGCGGCGGATGCGGCGCGGTGCGGCGTCCTCGGTCGCCCAAATAGCGCTGCTATTCGGGCTCCCTGCGTCCTTGCCCCGCTTGATCCGGCGCTCGCCGGCCCGCGCACCCGGGGTTCGCTGGACCCTCCTAGCGCGACGTGCCCCACGCACGCCGCGAAGAGCCCGGCCGAGGCGGCGAGCAACAGCGCCACCCGCGGGTCGTAGGCCTCCGACAGCCAGCCGACGAGCGGCGCGCCGATCGGCGTCGAGCCGAGGAAGACGACCGAGTAGAGCGCCATCACGCGACCGCGCATCTGCGGCTCGACGAAGAGCTGCAGCGAGGAGTTGATCGCGGCGGCGAAGGTGACAGCCGAGGCGCCGAGCAGCGCCAGCACCGGGATCTCCAAGGCCAGGCTCGGCATCAGCGCCGCCAGCAGCGCGGTCAGGCCGAAGGTGAGGGTGGCGCCGACGATCAGGCGCCGGTCGGCGCGGCCGCGGGCGCCGGTGATCAGGGCGCCGATCACCGAGCCGGCGCCCATCGCCGAGACCAGCGCCGCGTAGGCGGTGGGTCCGCCTTCGAAGCTGAAGCGGGCGAGCAGCGGCAGGATGACCTGGAAGTTGAGTCCGAACGTGCCGACGATGGCCATCAGGCCCAGGGGGACCGCCAGCTCGGGCGTGCGGCGCACGTAACGCAGGCCGGCGCGGACGGCGCCGCGCTCGCGAGCCACGCGTGGCGGTACGTCGAGCTCGGCGGGGTCCATCCGCCAGAGCGCGAAGATCATCGCCGAGAAGGTGAGGGCGTTGAGGGCGAAGCAGGGCTCCACACCGGCGCCGACGATCAGCAGGCCGGCCAGGGTCGGGCCAACGAGCCGCGCCGAGTGGATCAGCACGCTGTTGAGGCTGACCGCGTTGACGACGCGGTCCGGGCCGACCATCTCGATCGCGAAGCTCTGCCTGGTCGGGTTGTCGACGGCGTTTACGGTGCCGCGGAGGAAGACGAGGACGAAGACCATCCAGGGCGCGACGACCCCGCCGAGCGAGACAGCGAGCAGGACCAGCGCCGGCACGGCCATCAACGCCTGGGTCGCCATCAGCAGGCTGCGCTTCGGGAAGCGGTCGGCGAGGACCCCGCCCCAGGCGCCGAAGAGCAGGATCGGGAGGAATTGCAGAGCCGTCGTCGCTCCGACCGCGAGGCCGCTTCCGGTCAGCGAGAGGATCAGCCAGACCTCGGCCACCATCTGCATCCAGTTCCCCGAGAGCGAGACGATCTGCCCGGCGAAGTAGCGACGGTAGTTGGGGACGGCTAGGGAGTCGAAGCTGCGCCTGAGGCCGGCGTTCACCGGCTCTTTCCCTCCAGCATCCCCTCGAGGATCGTCGCCGCGCGGTCCAATGCCTCAACGTCGGCTGCGGACAGGTCGCGCATGCGCCGGGCGAGGTAAGCGTTCTTGCGGCCACGCAGACGGCGCAGCCGCTCGCGGCCGGCGGCGTTGACGCTGACCAGGGCACTGCGTCCGTCGGCGGGGTCGGGGGAGCGGTCGACCAGCCCGGCCTCCAGCAGCCCCCTCAGGATCCGCGTCGCCGTCGGCCGCTTGACTCGCTCGATCGCCGCCAGCTCACTCGGGGTGAGCGGCCCGTGCCGCTCCACCGTCGCCAGCGCCGACCCCGCGGTCGGCGTCAGCTCGGCCCCCTCCCCCGCCGCCTCCTGACGCAACCGCCGAGCCGTCCGCACGATCGCCATCCGCAGCCGGGCGGCGGAGTCGGTGAGCAGGGTGTCCGTGGTCTCGGCGGTCATTAATTAGCCTTGGTAATTAGTTTAGCAAACTACCTACGCTAGGATGTTCGCAGTGATGGAGTCGGCGGAAGAGACGATCGCGGAGCAGCTGCGCTGGCAGGCCGAGGCCTGCCGGATGATCGGGTCTCCCCTCTACGCGGCGTTGCTGGAGCAAGCGGCGGCGAACGTTGAGGCGCGCGGGCCGGTCTGGGATGTACTGCGCGGCCACGAGAGCGACCCGCGGTTCTCGGTGCTCGGGTTGCGGCTGCTGGGGACTGTGAATCGAATGGTCATCACCGGTCGGGAGCCGGAGCTCGCCGCAGCCTACGAAGCCCGCGACGCTTCGCGCGCCTGGCAGCTTCTTTGTGACGTGATCGAGCGCAACGTCGCGGAGCTGCGTCCGCTCATTGACCTCCCGGTGCAGACGAACGAGGTCGGCCGCTGCAACGCGCTGCTCTTTGGGTTCCTGACCGTCGCCGCCGAGACCGGCATGCCCCTACGCCTGCTGGAGGTCGGCGCGAGCGCCGGTCTCAACCTGCGCTGGGACCGCTTCGGCTACAGGGCGAACGGGTTCGCTTGGGGCCCCGCCGACTCACCCCTGCAACTCGAGTTCGAGCTCGAAGGGAAGGCCCCGCCGCTGCCGGCGGCAGTCGAGATCTCCGAGCGCCACGGCTGCGACGCGAACCCGGTCGACGCCTCGATCCCGGAGGGCCGACTGACCCTGCTCTCATACGTGTGGCCCGACCAGCCCGAACGGATCGCTCGCATGCAAGCGGCTCTGACGGTAGCCGAGGAGGTCCCGGTCGCGATCGAGCGCGAGACCGCCACCGCCTGGACGGAGCGGATGCTCGCGGACCCAGCCCCCGGCCGGGCAACGGTGCTCTATCACTCGATCGTCAGCCAGTACCTGAGCGACGAGGAACGCGAGACCTTCTTCGGATATGTCAGGGCGGCCGGCGAGAGGGCAAGTGCGGACACCCCGCTGGCCTGGCTGCGGATGGAGCCGGTCGACGACCGGGCCGACCTCGAGCTGACGACCTGGCCGGGCGGCGAGACCCGCCGCCTCGCCCGGGTCGGCTACCACGGCAGTCCGATCGAGCTGCTTTGACACCCGTTTCGTAAGAAGTAGCCACATCACTGTGTCAGTTGAGTAACAGACGCAGTAGGGCAGAAAATCGCAGCATCGCCGACAGGAGGGTCGAAGGAGACAGGCGTGCTCCACATGATTGATACCCATGCTGTCCGGCTACACCACCGGATCCGGTTCGAGTCCGGCGCCCTCCGCATAGACCCGCCGGAGTGGGTCGAGCCTGCGCGATCGTCGTGCTAGCCTGGCGATGGGTGTCAATCGTGTGCGGGGTGGTTCCCCGCTTCAATCAGACTCGACCCGCTCCGGCGGGTCTTGTCGTTTAAGGGTTCGTATGTAGGCACCCAGAAGCCCGCGTCGAATCAGACGCGGATGGAGCCTGAAGCACAGGTGCAGGCGGTGCGCCACGCGCCGGGAATGGACGCGCGGAGCACGCGGGTAGCGGAACGGCTGAACACGCCGATGCTGATCGCGGCGGCGCTGACGCTGCCGATGGTGGCGATCACCGAGTCCGAGCCGGGAGGCTGGCTGGAGAGCGTCGCGCATTTCCTCAACTGGGCCACCTGGCTCGCCTTCGTCTTCGAGCTGGCGGTGATGCTGGCGGTGGTGCCAAACCGCCGCGCCTGGCTCCGCCACCACCAGCTCAACGTGATCATCGTCGTCCTCACCCCACCCGTCCTGCCGCCGGGGCTGCAGGGACTGCGCGTCCTGCGATTGCTGCGCCTCCTCCGCCTGCTGCGGCTCGCGCAGCTCTCGCGTGAGGTCTTCTCGCTCGAGGGCCTGCGCTACGCGATGCTGCTCGCGGCGCTGACCGCGATCGGAGGCGGTGCCCTCTTCGAGGCCTTCGAGAAGCAAGCGCAACACCTCGACACCTGGGACGGGATCTACTGGGCGGTGACGACGATGACGACGCTGGGTTCGAATATCTACCCGACGACGACCGGCGGCGAGATCGTCTCGACCGCGATCCTGATCGTCGGCATCGGCTTTGTCGCCCTGCTCACCGGTGCCTTCGCGCAGCGCTTCCTCAGCCCCGAAATCGTCGAGATCGAGGAAGAGCTCGAGGCGGAGCAGGTCTCAGCCGAGGCGCTTGCCCTGCGCGAGCTGCGCGGCGTTCAGGAACAGCTACAGGCGCTCGAGCTCGCCGTGCAGCGCATGGTCGACGAGCGCTCCGGCCGCGCCGGAGCAGCGCCTCAGTCCTCGTCTTCGTAGGTGTCGATCTTCGCCTCGAGCTCTTCCATCACGCCAGGGTCGCGCAGCGTCGTCACGTCGCCGAGAGCGCGGCCTTCGGCGATGTCGCGGAGCAGCCGGCGCATGATCTTGCCGGAGCGGGTCTTGGGCAGTTCGTCGGCCCAGACGATCCGCTTCGGCCGCGCGAACTTGCCGATCCGCTCGGCGACGACGGCGCGGATCCCCTCGACCAGCTCCTCACCGTGCTCGGTGCCGCCGCGTAGCGTCACGAAGGCACAGATCGCCTGGCCGGTCTGCTCGTCGGACTGGCCGATCACAGCCGCCTCGGCAACCTTCTCGTGGGCGACGATCGCCGACTCGACCTCTGCCGTCGAGAGGCGGTGGCCGGAGACGTTGACGACGTCGTCGATACGGCCGATCACCCAGAGGTAGCCGTCCTCGTCGCGCCGCGCCGCGTCGCCGACCAGGTAGGTCTCCTTGCCGAAGCGGGAGAAGTAGGTCTCGACGAAGCGCTCTTCCTCCTTGTAGAGGCTGCGCAGCATCGACGGCCAGGGCTTGGTCAGGATCAGCAGCCCCTGACCCTGCTCGACCGGCTCGCCGTCGCTCTCGCCGACGACCTCGGCCGCCACCCCCGGGAAGGGAGTCGTCGCCGAGCCGGGCTTCGTCGCCGTGATCCCCGGCAGCGGCGTGATCATGATCGCGCCGGTCTCGGTCTGCCACCAGGTGTCGACGATCGGGCACCTTTCGGCGCCGATCACCTTGTGGTACCAGAGCCAGGCCTTGGGGTTGATCGGCTCGCCGACCGAGCCGATCAGGCGCAGCGAGGAGAGGTCGGACTTGGCCGGGATGTCAGCCCCCCACTTGATGAAGGTGCGGATCGCCGTCGGCGCCGTGTAGAGGATCGTCACCCCGTAGCGCTCGACCAGCTCCCACCAGACCCCCTGGCTCGGGTAGTCCGGCGCCCCCTCCCACATCACACTGGTGGCGCCGTTGAGCAGCGGCCCGTAGACGATGTAGGAGTGGCCGGTGACCCAGCCGACGTCGGCGGCACACCAGTAGACGTCGCTCTCCGGCTCGAGGTCGAAGACGTAGCGATGGGTGGCGGCGACCCCGGTCAGGTAACCGCCGGTGGTGTGGAGGATCCCCTTCGGCTTCGCGGTCGAGCCTGAGGTGTAGAGGATGAAGAGGGGCTGCTCGGCATCGAGCGGCTCCGGCGGGCACTCCGGGTCGGCGGCCTCGAGCAGCTCGTCGTAGAAGCGGTCGCGCCCCTCCTGCATCGGGCAGTCGACGCCGGCGTGGCGGACGACGACGATCGTCTCCAGCGTCGCCAGATCCCCCAGGTGCTCGTCCACCTGCGGCTTGATCGGCGCCACCTTGCCCTTGCGGCGGGCGCCGTCGACCGTGATCAGCGCCTTGGCCTCGGAGAACTCCATGCGCTCGCGCACCGCCTCGGCCGAGAAGCCGCCGAAGACGACGTTGTGCATGGCGCCGATCCGCGCGCAGGCCAGCATCGCGACGACGACCTCGGGGATCATCGGCAGGTAGATCCCGACCACGTCGCCCTTGCCGACACCGAGGCCCTTCAGCGCGTTGGCGAAGCGCTGCGTGTCGGCGAGCAACTCGGCGTAGGTGACATCGCGCTCCTCGCCCTCCTCGCCGCGCCAGTGGTAGGCGACGCGGTCGCCGATCCCGGCGGCGACATGGCGGTCGAGGCAGTTGGCCGAGGCGTTGATCTTGCCGTCGGCGAACCACTTGTAGAAGGGCGGGTTGGAGTCGTCGAGCCCTTCGCTCGGTGCCTCGTCCCAGTCGAGCAGCTCGTTCGCCTGGCGCAGCCACCAGGCTTCGGGGTCGGCCGCCGCCTCGTCGTAGATGGCGGGATCGCTCCACAGCGCCCGCTCACGGAACTCGGTCGGCGGCTCGAAACGCTCCTGCTCGAGCATCTCGCCCAACTCGCGCTCCAGATCAGTGCTCACCTCGCCTGCCATGCCGCTCCTTCCCTCGCCGCTACCCTGAGTGCCGAAACGGTACCCGTTCCGAAATCGCCTGACCGAATGCTCTTCCGCCAGATCATCCACGAGGGCCTCGGCTGCGCCTCCTATCTCGTCGGCGACACCGCCTCCGGCGTCGCTGCCGTGGTCGACCCCCAGTGGGACATCGACCCCTACCTGCACCTCAGCCGCCTGCACGGCGTGCGGATCGAGCACGTGCTCGAGACCCACAACCACGCCGACCACGTCTCCGGCCACGGCCGGCTTGCCCGCGCGACCGGCGCGACGATCCACGTCCACGAGCTGGCCGAAGCCGAGTACCCGCACGAGGCGTTCGCCGACGGCTGGAAACTGAAGCTGGGTGAGGGAGCGAGCATCGAAGCGATCCACACGCCCGGCCACCGGCCGGAGCACACCTCGTTCCTGCTGCGCGACGCGGCGCGTGGCGACGACCCCTGGGCGGCGCTGACCGGGGACTCGCTCTTCGTCGGCGACGTCGCCCGGCCGGACCTTGCGATCGAGCCGCGGGACGGCGCCGCCGACATCTTCCGCTCCGTGCACGGGCGGCTGCTGGCGCTGCCGGAGGAGACCGAGGTCTGGCCGGGGCACCTGGGCGGCTCGCTCTGCGGCAGCTCCGGCATCGATCTGAAGACGTCCTCGACGATCGGCTTCGAGCGTCGCCACAACAGGGCGCTCGGCTTCGGCAGCGAGGCCGAGTTCGTCGAGGACGCGGTCGCCACCATCGGCAGCAAGCCGCCGAACGTCGAGCACATCGTCTCGCTCAACCGCGGCCCGCTGGTCGAGTCGATCAGCGCCCCGACTCGGCTCACACCGCACGGCTTCGAGGCCGCGATCGCCGCCGGGGCACTGGCGATCGACTCGCGCACCAACGAGCAGTTCGACGAGGCGCACATCCCGGGCTCGATCAGCGCCTCCGCCTACGACACCGGCTTCGCCACCAAGGTCGCGGAGATGGTGCCGGTCGACGCCGAGCTGCTGATCGTGGCGGCCTCCGACGGCAACGAGCTGGAAGCGGCCGAGCTGCTCGCCGCGGTCGGCCTCCCGGTGCGGGGCTTCCTCGGCGGCGGCATGACCGCCTGGCGCGCCGAGGACCGCCCGGTGGCGCGGATCGAGTCGATCGACCTGGCGGAGCTGGCCTGTCGCCTCGATGACGACTCGGGCACGCAGGTCCTCGACGTGCGCGGCGACGCCGAGTACGCCGAAGGCCACGTCCCCGGCTCGCTCCACATCCCCTTCGCGCAACTGCGCGAGCGCCTCGATGAGCTCCCCCGCGACCGCCCGATCGCGACGATCTGCAAGGCCGGTAAACGCAGTGGCCTCGCTGCCTCGATCCTGCAGCGAGAAGGCTTCGAGGGCGTGATCCACGTCAGCCGCGGCAATGCGGCGATGTGGGCGCCGCCAATCACTGATCCGCGTGTGCGGCTGGCGAGCGCCGGACCAAGCGAGGCAAGGACGCAGGGAGCCTGAATAGCAGCGCTATTCAGGCGACTGAGGACGCCGCATCGCGCCGGTCCGCCGCCGCCAGGCGTGCGCGCGGTTAGTAGCCCGGCGGGTGGCGGGCTATGAAGCCTTCTGTCGAGCTGACCGGTGAGGGGTGCCAGCGGGGGCCTGCGCCGCCGGAGGTGTCGAAGGCGAGGCCGGCGATGATCACCCAGGCGTGGCCGGCGTTGGCGTAGACGGTGATCCAGCGGCCGGGGCCGGGTTCGCCCCAGGTCGAGAGGCCGGTCGAGTCGAGCGGACTGGAGAGGAAGCCACCGCCGTTGAGGGCGAAGCTGACCGCACCCGAGCAGTCATAGCCCGAGGATTCGAAGGAGCCGTGGCCGCCGCCCCAGATGTAGGGCGTGTTGGCGATCGAGTTGGCGGCTTCGATCGCGGCGGCGACCGCCGGGGGAGCGGCGCTGGGCACGCTGGCCTGGCTTTCGGAGATGTAGTTGGCGCTCTCGCCCGGGGTCAACGGCGCCGGGGTGCCGGTCGGCACCGGCGCGCCGCTGGCGGCGAGCTGTTCGGAGATCGCGGCGAGGTTGTCGCTGAGCGCCGCTTCGCGCGACTCGAGGGATTCGAGCGCAGCCTGGCGTTCGGCCTGGGCGGACTTGAGCTCGGCGAAGCGCGCCTCTGCCTGCTGGCGCGCGGCGGCAGCTTCGCGCTCCTTGACCGCGATCTCGTCGCGCGCCGCTTTGATCTGGAGGCGGACCGCGGTCATCCGCTCCACCGCGGCACGGGCCTGGTCGCGCAATGCCTTGACGCGAGCGGCAACCGAGTCGTCGTACTCCTGGATCTGGTTGAGGTAGTCGGCGCGGGTGGTCACTTCCGACCAGCTCGCCGAGTCGAGGACCACATTGATCATGTCCGGGCTGCCCGACTCGTAGATCGCCACGAGGCGCTCGCGCAGCACCTCGAGCGCGCGCTGCAGGCGGGCACGGACCCGAGCCAGGTGACGCTTGTCGGCCTCGAGCTTCGCCGTCGCCCGATCGAGCTCGTCCTGCTTGGCGGAGAGCTCGGCCTCTATCGCGGCCTGGCGCTGGCGCAGGGCCGAGACTTCGCCGATCATCGAGTCGATCGCCCGGTTCTGCTCGGCGATCGTCGCGGCGACGGCGCTCTGGCTCTCGCGGACCTCGCTCAGCTTGCTCTGAGTCTCGTGCAGCTTCTCTTCGAGCGTCTCGGCAGGCGCCGAGGCCGCTGCGCAGAGCAGGGCGAAGAGCAGCGCCGCGGGCAGCAGCAGCCGCCATGAGTTGCCGCGAAGGGGAACGCGCATCGGCGGCGCACGCTAGCGAAGTCGCCGCGCGAATGTTAGGAATTGCTAATAACTTGCAAGATCTCGTGCAGATTTTCGGTAATTGCAGGAAAACTTATCCCCGCCCCGACGCAGCAAGGGCCGTCGAGGGTCCCTCCCCAGGCCGCTTCGCGGGAGTTCCTGGGGAGGGACCCTCGACGGCCCCGACTGCCAACCGCCCTGAGGTCAGACGATCTCAGGCGAGCAGCTTGGCCTTTGCTTTATCGAACTCCTCGGGGCTGAGGGCGCCCTTCTCCTTGAGGTCGTTCAACTTGTGCAGTTCGTCGGCGGGCGAAACGTGTGCCTGCTCCCGGATGTAGGAGTCCATGTGTTGCTTGGCCTCGGCTTGCGCCTTGATCGTCCGGTCGCGCATCCCATTGCCGCGGGCGATCAGGTAGATCAGCGCCGTCAGGAAGGGGATGAAGACGAGGAACAGCACCCATGCCGCCTTGCTCCAACCAGAGATCTCGTGGTCGCGGAAGAGGTCGGTGAGGATGGTGATCAGGATCCAGATCCAGATCACGAAGAAGAAGATCTCGAAGGCGAGCAGCAGTGCTTCGCCCAGATTGATGTCGGCGAGAGGCAAGGGAGGTCCTTTCAGTTGGGGGTTTGCGCTGCTCTCACGCTACCTCAGCAACCGCCGCGCGAACAAGACGGCGGCGACCGCGGTGGCGAGATTGAGGCTGGAGACGCCCTCGCGCATCGGGATCGACAGCCGGGCGTCGGCGCGGTCGAGCAGCTCGTCGCTGAGGCCGTAGCGCTCGGTGCCGAAGGCGAGGATGGAGCGAGGCGATAGATCGCGCAGGTCGACGTCCTCGCCGGCGGGGTCGATGGCGACGAGCGGGCGCTCTCCCGCGGGCAGCGCCTCGACGGCCGCCACCGGCAAGGCGAAGTGCAACCCGGCGGCCCCACGCAGCGCCTCGGGGTGCCAGGGGTCGTTGCTGCCGGTGGTGAGGACCGCCGCGGCGTCGGCGGCCGCTGCCACCCGCACGCAGGCCCCCATGTTGCCCATGGTGCGCGGGTCCTCGAGCAGGACGACCGGAGCGGGTCTCCCATCCGCCAGCACCGCGGCCACGTCGACCGGCGGGCGGCGGGCGATAGCGACGGCACCGGTTCGGGGGGCATGGGGGACCATCCGCTCGAGCTCCTTTGCACCAACCCGCTCGACGCGCCCGGCCAGCGAGCCCTCGAGGTCTGGGGCCAGCCCGGCCGCGAGGCGTTCCAGCTCCTCGGGGTCGGAGGCAACCGCCTCGACGATCTCGGCCCCGAAGCGCAGCGCGTGCTTGAGCGCGTGGAAGCCCTCGAGGACCGCCAGTCCGCGGTCGCGGCGGGCGGCACGGAAACGCTGCACGAGAGCATCGCTCACAGCCTCATCATGACCCGAATCAGGAGGTCGACGACGAGCTGACGACGGGTGCCTGGTCTCCGCCGTCGGCGAGCGAGTCGAGGAAGGCGGTCAGGTAACGGCCGATCACCTTGCCGTTCTGCGCCGGCCACTGCGGTCGCTCGCTGAGGCTGGACGTCTCGCCGTGACCCCCGGTCGGCCGCCCGTAGAGGTACCGCGGCTCGCGGCCGGTCCAGAGGACTCCGCGCAGAATCGGGTCGAAGGGCTCGGGCTCGACGCCGGCCCCGCACTCGCAGGCGATAAGACGGGCCGCGACGTCGGCCTGCTGGGTCGCGATCCCTCCCTGCTTGATCGGGAACGCGGTTACGTCGCCGGCGGCGAAGACGCGCTCGGCGCCGATCGCCCTGCCGTACTCGTCGACGCCGACGAAGCCTTCGGGGTCATGGGGGGCGCCTACGACCTGCCGGCCCTCCAGGCGCGGCAGGCTGATCACGGTGTCGGCCTCGATGTCTTCGCCGGGCGCGACCCGCAGCCGCCCGGCCTCGAAGGCGACCGGGTGGGCGCCGGCGACGACCTCGACCCCGCGCTCCTCGAGCAGCTCGCCCATCTGCTCGCCGGCGCGGTGGCCGAAGAGCTCCAACGGCGCGTCCTCCGGGGTGACGACCGTGAGGCGAGTGCGGCCGGGGCGCGCCCTCGCCAGCTCGCCGGCGGCGAACAGAGCCAGCTCGTAGAGCGGCAGCGCCCAGCTGGGCCCACCGGGCATCGTGAAGACGAGGCTGCGCAGCCGCCCGGCGCGCAGGTCGGCGACGACGTCCCCGACCTGGCCCTCGTCGGCAGCTCCCCAGAAGGTGACGGCACCCGGGACCGCCCAGAGCATCCGCACGCCGGTTGCGAGCAGGAGGAAGTCGTAGGAGAGCCGCTCTCCGTCGCGGGTCGTGGCGAGCCTTCTCCCGGGGTCGACCGAGACGATCCCATCGGCGTGAAAGGAGGCGCCGCAGCATGAGGCCAGCGCCTCCATGTCGTAGCGGAATATCCGTGCGGCCCCGTAGGGCTCGCCGACGGCAAACGGGCGGAAGGCGAACTCGCGTCGCGGGTCGCGCATCTCGACCTCGACCAGCTCGCCGGCGAGATCGCGCAGGGCCAGCGCAGCCTCAACGCCGGCGATGCCGGCACCGGCGATCAGCACCCGTGCCCTCTCGCCTTCTCGGTGCTCTATCTGACTCGCCATGGCACGACCCTACGTCCGGGGCGAGTCGAGTCCATCCGCAGGAACCCGCCGATTCGGCTACGGATTTTCCGCGGGCGGCCCGGCACGAAAGAGCGTAACCCCGGCGGTCAGACGTCGCGCGTCAGGCCGCCGCGTTCCTGGGTGGGCCGAGCACCGAGATCACGTCCTGGTCGGACACCTGCGAGAAGTCCCGGTACCACTGCCCCACCCCGTAGAGCTGCGGCGGTTCGGCCAGACAGACGACCTCATCGGCCTCTCCGCGCAGCCGCGCGGCCGAGTCGGGCGCGCAGACGGGAACGGCGAGGACGAGGCGGCGCGGCCCCCGGCGACGGATCGCCCGCAGCGCCGCGGTGTCGGTGACCCCGGTGGCGACGCCGTCGTCGACGACGACGACGGTGCGGCCCCTCAGCTCCATCGCCTGTCTGTCTCCGCGGTAGGCGGCGACCCGCCGGCGCAACTCGGTGGTCTCGCGATCGACGATCGAATCAAGCACGCCACCGCTGATCCCGAGGACCGCCAGCGCCTCGGCGTCGAAGACGCGGGTGCCGTCCTCGGCGATCGCCCCGATTCCGTACTCGGGATTGTGGGGAGCGCCGAGCTTGCGCACGGCGAGGATCTCCAGTGGCGCATGAAGCGCCGCCGCCACCTCACCGGCCACGGGAACGCCCCCGCGCGGCAGCCCGACGACAACCGGATCCTCCCCGGCCAGCGGCAGCAACTGTGCAGCCAGCCGGCGCCCGGCATCGCGGCGGTCGCGGAACCGCGTGGGCTGGGGATCCCCGTTTGCCGAAGCCATCCTCGGCCGATTGTCCAGTGGCTCGGGGCCGGGGGCATCGGTGTATTGCCCCCGCATCTGTTCGGCTTTTCCCGGATACCCGACGATGCGACCGCCGTTTAGATTCGGTCCAGTGGTGGAGAGGACATCATGAACTGCACGGAGGGAGCCGATCGTGATCGGCGTCGACGGCCTCGGCCAAACGGGCACGCGGGCGAAAACGCGCGCCCCGCAGCCCGACGCGGATCATCGCCAGCGACTCCTCACCCGCCAGGCCATGCCTGGCGGGTGAGGTAGGCGCGGCCCGCGGCGGGGCCGAGCGGGCTGGCTGGGCACCCATCCGGGTAGAGGGGGTGCCATGCCGAATCTCATCCTCGGGCCGCTGCTCCGCTACGTCTCGGAAACCGAGGCGACGGTCTGGGTCGAGACCGACGAGCCTTGCGAGGTCGAGGTGCTCGCGCGTCGCGAGCGGACCTTCGGGGTCGGGGGGCACCACTACGCGCTGGTGCGGATCGAGGGGCTCGAGCCGGGCGGTTTCTACGAGTACGGGGTCGCCCTCGACGGCGAGCCCGCCTGGCCGGCAGCGGACCATGACCTGCCGCCCAGCGCAATATGCACGCTGGAGCCCGGCAAGCCACTCGACGTCTGCTTCGGCTCGTGCCGGGTGGCCGTCCCCCACGAGGAGCCATACACGCTGACCCAGGACGAGCACGACGACGGCCATGAGCTCGACGCCCTGCGCGTACTGGCGGCGCAGATGGCGCGCCAGGAGCGCAGCGAGTGGCCCGAGCTGCTCTTCCTGCTCGGCGACCAGATCTACGTCGACGAGGGCTCGCCGCGCACGCGCGAGAAGATCCGCGCCAAGCGCGACATCAGCCGGCCCCCAGGCGAAGAGGTGATCGACTTCGAGGAGTACACCTGGCTCTACGAAGAGTCGTGGAGAGATCCGCTGATCCGCTGGCTCTTCTCGACCGTCTCGATCTCGATGGCCTGGGACGACCACGACATGAGCGACGACTGGAACATCTCGCGCTCCTGGCACGAGGAGATGGACCGAAAGGAGTGGTGGCACGAGCGCGCCGTCGACGGCATCGCCAGCTACTGGATATACCAGCACCTCGGCAACCTCTCGCCGCGCGAGCTGGACGACAACGACGTCTACGCCAAGGTGCGGGGCAACCCCGACGCGACCGAGGTGCTGTGCAACTGGGCGCGGGAGATCGAATCGACGGCTGCCGGCACGCGCTGGAGCTACTGCCGTGACCTCGACGGGGTGCGGGCGATCTTCCTCGACTCGCGCGCCTCCCGCGTGCTCTCCGAGGAGCGCCGCTCGATGTTCGACGACGAGGTTTGGGAGTGGATCGTCGATCACGCCAGCGGCGACTTCGACCACCTTCTACTGGCGACCACCGTTCCCTACCTGCTCTCCCCCGGCTTCCACCACCTCGAGGCGTGGAACGAGCGCCTCTGCGACGGCGCCTGGGGGCATCTCGTGGCGCGCGGCAGCGAGCAGCTGCGGCGCGCCCTCGACTTCGACCACTGGGCCGCCTTCCAGTTCTCCTTCCAGCGCCTGCGCGAGCTGCTCGAAGAGGTCGGCTCCGGCAAGCGGGGCAAGGCGCCGGCCTCGATCGTGCTCCTCTCTGGCGACGTCCACCATGCCTACCTCTGCGACGTCGCCTTCCGGCCCGAGGCGGGCATGCAGAGCGCCGTCTACCAAGCCGTCTGCTCGCCCTACCGCAACCCACTCGACGCGAAGGAGCGCCAGGTCATCCGAGCCGGCTTCTCGCGCCCCTTCACCGCCGCCGCCCGCGGCCTGGCCCGCCTCTCCGGCGCCCCCGACCCCGGTATCCGCTGGCGCCTGCGCGAGGGCCCCTACTTCGACAACCAGGTCGCCACCCTGCGCCTCGACGGCCGCAAGGCGATCGCCCGCCTCGACAAGACCGTCGCCGGCGACGAGGAGGAGCAGGCGCTGGAGAAGACCTTCGAGCGCCGCATCGCATAGCGACTGGGCGATTGACCCCCGTATAGCGGGGTCAATCGCCCAGTCGGCTCAGTGGCCGCGAATCTGGAAGCGGCCCGGCCGCTGCAGGGAGTCGCCAAGGATGAGGCGGGCGCGGTAGTAGAGGGCTTCGAAAGCCTGGGTGTCGAGCTCGTCGACGTCTTTCCTCTCGCGTCCTGGCTGGGTACTACTGCCTTCGGCGGGACCCCCTCCGACCGGCTGACGCAAGACGCCGTTCAACCTGCCGCGAGAGACAAACGTGGTGTGGCTGGGCTCAGGGCTCACCGACTCTCTCCTTTCTTGGGTTTATTGACCACCTAACTCAAGAATAGCAGGTCAGCAATTGGCTTGGGCTGCCGCCTACCATTGCCTCAGTGGCGATCAGCACGTGGATGGTGGTAGGGACGGGGCGCTACCCGGCAAGAGAGCGCCCCGTCCCGTCACCCCTTCAGGCGGCTGCAGATACCTCTGCGTCGTCGCCCCCGTCTGGGTCGCGGGGAGTCGAGGCCCCACCCCCGTCGGGCGGCGGGACATCACCGCTGAAGCTCTTGGTCTGCCCGGGCCGCAGGTAGACGATCTGGCCCTCGCGCAGCTCCAGCTTCTGGAGTTCGGCGCGGGTCAGCTGGGCCCAGACCTCGGTGCCGTCGCCGAGCACGAACTCGACCCGGATCTCGAAGCCGAGGGCGACGATGCGCTGCACCATCGCCTCCTCGGCGCCGTCGTCGCGGTCGAGCACGACGGCCATGTCGTGCGGCCGCACGAAGTGCTCGCCGAGCCGGTTGACCTCGCCGACGAAGCTCATCACGAACTCGTTGGCCGGGTGGTCGTAGAGGTCGTCGGCGCTGCCCGACTGCTCGACCCTCCCCTCGTTCATCACCACCAGCTGCTCGGCGACGTCCATCGCCTCCTCCTGGTCGTGGGTGACGAAGATCGTCGTCACGTGCATCTCGTCGTGGAGGCGGCGCAGCCAGGTGCGCAGGTCCTTGCGCACCTTCGCGTCGAGCGCCCCGAAGGGCTCGTCGAGCAGCAGCACCTGCGGCTCGACCGCCAGCGCCCGGGCCAGAGCCATGCGCTGGCGCTGGCCGCCGGAGAGCTGGTCGGGGTAGCGCTCGGCCAGCCCGTCGAGCTGCACCAGGCGCAGCAGCTCGTGCACGCGGTCGCTGATCTGTGGCCTTGTCCCACTTGCGGATCTTGAGACCGAAGGCGACGTTGCCGAACACGGTCATGTGCTTGAAGGCGGCGTAGTGCTGGAAGACGAAGCCGACCTCGCGCTTCTGGGCCGGGTTTGGCCGTCGCGTCCTCGCCGTTGATCGTCACCCTGCCGGCGTCGAGCGTCTCCAGCCCGGCGATCGCCCGCAGCAGCGTCGACTTGCCGCTGCCGCTGGGCCCGAGCAGGGCGGTCAGCGAGCCTTCCGGCACGTCGATCGAGACGTCGTCCAGAGCCTGAAAGTCACCGAAGCGCTTGTACGCTCCCTCGACTGCGATTCCCATCAGGAACCCTCCTTCGTCGTTGGAAGTTGAGACCGCCAGCTCGGCGGCGGGCAAGCGAGCCGCCGCTCGCCTTCGCCTTGCGGCCGCCGACGCTCATCAGCAGCAGCGTGGTGAGGGCGAGCAGGGCGAGCACGATCGCGCCGGCGTAGGCGGCTTCCTCGTTGAACTGCTCGAAGGCCTTGGCGACGAACAGCGGCAGGGTCTCGGTCTCGCCGGAGATCGAGCCGGAGACGATCGTCACCGCGCCGAACTCGCCGAGCACGCGAGCGGTGGTGAGGACGACGCCGTAGGCGACGCCCCAGCGGATCGCCGGCAGGGTCACGCGCCAGAAGGTCTGCCAGGCGTTGGCGCCGAGGGTCGAGGCGGCCTGCTCCTGCTCGGTGCCGATCTCCTGCAGCACCGGCACCGTCTCCCTGACGACGAAAGGCAGCGAGACGAAGATGCTGGCGAGGACCATCGCCGGCCAGGAGAAGAGGATCTGGATGCCCGCATTCCTCCAGGCTCGGCCCGAACCAGCCGTCGTTACCGTAGAGCAGGAACAGGGAGAGGCCGACCACGATCGGCGAGATCGCGAACGGCAGGTTGATGATCGCGTCGACGATGCGCGTTGCCCCGCCAGCGGTGACGAACCAGCAACAGCGCGCAGCCGACGCCGAAGACCGTGTTCAGCGGTACCGCAACGGCAACCATCAGCAGGGTGAGCTGGATCGAGTGGAGGGCCTCGGGCGAGGTCATCGCTTCGACCGGCGGCCCGATGCCGTGCTCGAAGGTCTTGTAGAAGATCATCGCGACAGGCGCCAGCAGCAGCAGGCCGAGGTAGCCGAAGGCGAGGGTGCGCAGGCCCCACTTGGCGGGCACGGTGGGGGTCATGACCCACCCCCGACCTGCGAGCGACTGATGACGCGGTTGATGGTGCGGACCAGAATTCCCCGTTTCTCGCCATGCGTGCCGGAGCGGGCAAAGAGGCTGACGAGGATCAGCATCAGCACCGAGAGCGCCAGCAGCACCACCGAGACGGCCGAGGCACCGGGGACGTTGCCGGACTCGATCTGGCTGCGGATGAAGACCGAGGAGACCTCGGTCTCGAAGGGGATGTTGCCGGAGATCAGGATCAGCGATCCGTACTCGCCCAGCGCCCGGGCGAAGGCGAGCATGACGCCGGCGATGATGCCGGGCATCAGGTTGGGGAAGATGATGCGACGAAAGGTGGTGAAGCCGCCGGCGCCGAGCGAGGTCGACGCCTCCTCCATCTCGCGGTCCATCTCCATCAGCAGCGGCTGCACCGAGCGGACGACGAAGGGAAGGGTGATGAAGCAGAGCGCCATCACCACCGCCACCCGGGTGAAGGCGACGTTGAGCCCAATCGGACTGTCGGACCCGTAGAGCGTCAGCAGGGTGAGGCCGGCGACGATCGTCGGCAATGCGAAGGGGAGGTCGATCAAGGCATTGACCGCCGCCTTGCCGCGGAACTCGTCGCGGACCAGGACCCAGGCGATGACCGTGCCGAAGACGGAGTTGATCGCGACGACGATCAGCGAGCAGACCACGGTCAGTTTCAGCGCCGCCATCGCTTGCTCGCCGGTAACCGACTTCCAGAAGGCATCGAGCCCACTGGAGAGCGAGCTGTCGACCACCGCCGCCAACGGCAGCATCACCATCAGCGACAGGTAGAGGACGACCAGGCCTCGGCCGAGGCCGGTGCCGAGCCCGGGCAGGCGGATGCCCGCCCGGGGTGGAACCGTTGTCAAAGTTGCCGGGTGACCCTCCATCAGCCGCTCGTCGAGACTCCGAGTTCCTTCTCGATCTCGGCCACGGAGCCGGTTTCGTCGTCGAAGAACTCGTCGTTGACCTTTTCCCAGCCGCCGAACTCGGCGATC
This sequence comes from uncultured Solirubrobacterales bacterium, assembly GCA_963753585.1. Classification (GTDB taxonomy): domain Bacteria; phylum Actinomycetota; class Thermoleophilia; order Solirubrobacterales; family 70-9; genus VRUE01. The sequence continues at coordinate 1,343,043 of CAVWCU010000001.1, forward strand.
GTGAAGAGGTCCTCGGGCGTCGGGAACTGCTTCGGGTCGACCAGGTCCGGGTTGACCGGGCGGTAGCCGTTCTCGGCCCACAGTTCCTGGCCGGCGTCGGACCAGATGTAGTCGAGGAAGGCCTGGGCGGCCTCGGGCGCGTCTTTGGTGACCGCGATCGGAGTCTCGATCAGGATCGTGCTCGGCGGGATGACGTAGTCGACGTCCTCGCCCTCTTCCTGGGCCTTGATCGCCTCGTTCTCGTAGCCGAGCAGCACGTCGCCCTCGCCCTGGGTGAAGGCGGCGAGCGCGTCACGGGCGCTGCCCGGCTGCACCACCGTCTTCTCCAGCACGGTCTTGACCGCGTCGAGCGCCTGCTGGGGGGATTTGCCCTGGTGCAGCTGCGAGCCGTAGATCGCCATGATGTTCCAGCGCGCAGCGCCGGAGCTGAAGGGGTTGGGCGTGATGATCTCGACGTCCTTGGTCAGCAGGTCGTCGAGCGACTCGAGGCCCTCGGGGTTGTCCTTGCGCACGGTCATCACCACGACCGAGTCCTGGGCGATGCCCTTGTACTCGTTCTTGTCCCAGCCGGGCGCGACCTGGCCCGATTCGACCAGGCGGATCATGTCGCCGCCCTGGGCGAAGTGGACGACGGAAGCGGGCTGGCCGGCCTCGACCGCGCGGCTCTGGTCGCCGGAGGCGCCGAAGGAGTTGCTGAAGCTGACGTCCACCCCCGCCGGGGTTCCTTCGAAACCGGGCTCGAGAGCTTCCTCGTAGACGGCCTCGGGAGTCGAGTAGCCGACCACGTCGAGCTTGCCGCCGGAGGATCCGGTCGCCGAGTCGTCTCCTCCCCCGCAACCCGCGACGACGACCATGGCGGCGACCGCCAGTGCGAACAGGAGGCCAAAGTTGACTCTATGCCGGGTCGACTTGCGAGCTGCTCTCATGGAACAGAATCCCTTCTTTGTTGACTGATTTAGTTTTTTGACTGACTTAGTTCTAAAAGAGAGCCGGCACCCTAGCACAATGTTGATCGGCAAAGTCGAAAAGACTGCCTTGGCAACCCCCAGGCGGGCGCAGGAGCGTTTCGCGCATTCCGGAGGACCGGTCCGAGACGGCGGAGCGAGATCGAGAGATGCCTGGCCAGTCGAGGCTGACAACGGTTTCCCGTCTGACCAGGCCGCGGCACGATACCGGACTTATGGGCTATCTACCGGTTTACGGGAAACGGCAAGGGGACCGCGTGTTTATGCTCGAAGGAGGGCTGGCCCATGGCCAACCCGAGAGGAAAGAGCGAGGCCAAGCGGGCACTTGCCCTCGGTGCGTTGCTGCGTAAGCTGCGCCGGGACCGCGGCTACACCCTGGACCAGCTCGCCAAGCGCATCCCGATGTCGGCATCCAACCTCTCCCGCGTGGAGCTGGGCAGTCAGGGGCCTCCCCCGGACGAGGTCATCGAGCGCATCGCCAAGGCCCTCGAGGTCGAGACCGCCGAGCTCCTGCACGCCGCGGGGAGGGTCGGCGGCGGCGAGTCCTTCGAGCAGGCGGTCCTCGAGCGGCTCGATGCGATCGGGCGCGACGTGCGCGAGGTCAAGGAGGCAGTCGTCGGTCGCAAGGAAGCGGAGCCCGGCGTTTCCTAGCTTTCGGCGGGTCTCGATCGCCGTCTCTTGCGCTCAGCGCGGGCTGGCGATGCCCCCGCCGGTCGAGGGCGGTGGCACGGGGGCCGGTTCGGGCGCCGGTTCCGGAGCGGGTTCGGGCGCCGGGTCGGGGGTGACTTCCGGCTCGGGGTCCGGCTCCTGACCGCCACCCTCGTCTTTCTTCGACGGCTTTTTGTCGGTCGATTCCTCTTCGTCGTAGTCGTATTCGTCCGAGTAGCCGGAGGACGAGGTGTGTTCGCTGTCGAGAGTGGAGAGCTCGGGCAGGCTGGAGGGCTGCGGGAACTCGGGGCACTCCCCGGCCACGGCCGATTCCATGTAGGAGCGCCAGATCGGCCCCGCGGTCGGGCCGCCGTAGCCGGTCGGTTCGCGCGACTGGGGGTGCCCGACCCAGACCGCGGTCGAGTAGAGCGGCGTGTAGCCGACGAACCAGGCGTCGGAGGCGTCCTCCGAGGTGCCCGTCTTGCCCGCCGCCGCCGAGCAGCCCATGTAGGTGTAGCCGGCGCCGGTCCCCTGCGTGATCACGCCCTCCAGCAGCCTGGTCACTTCGTAGGCCTCGCCCTCGCTCATCACCCGCTCGCCATCGTCGGGGTCGGTTTCGTCGACCTTGCCGTCGGGGAACTCGACCCGGTCGATCGCCGTCGCGTCGTGGTGGACGCCGCCGTTGGCGAGCGTCGCGTATGCGTCGGCCATCTCCAGCGGCGTGACACCGACGGCGAGACCGCCGATGCCCTCGGCCGGGACCGATTCCAGCTCCGAGGTGATCCCCATTTCCTGCGCGACCTTGGTCACTTCCTCAGGCCCGACGTCGAGGTCGAGCTGGGCGAAGATGACGTTGACCGAGTGCCAGGTTGCGGAGGCGAGCGACATCGTGCCGCCGCCGGGCTCTGAGTTGTTGACAACCCAGTCGGGACCGCCGCCGGGAATCTCCAGGGTCTTGGGCGAGGTGCCGTCGTAATAGGTGCCGTCGGGGTCGATGCCCTGCTTGATCGCGGCGGCGAGGACGAACGTCTTGAACGAGGAGCCCGGCTGGCGGTGCGCCTGCCAGGCGTAGTTGAACTGGCTTTCGCTCGCGTAGCCTTCGGTCGAGGCGAGGGCGACGATCTCGCCGGTTTCGGGATCGACCGAGGCCAGCCCGGCCGCGGGGCCGCCTTCGGGGTAACAGACGCCGCAGGAGTCGACCGCTTCCTGCGCTCGTTCCTGCAGCTCGGGATCGATCGTCGTGTAGGCCTTGAGGCCGCCGTTTCGAACCGTGTTGATCCCGTATTTGTCGATCAGCTCCTGCTGGACAAGGTCGAAGAGGAACGGGTCGCGGATCACCCGGTACTTGTGACCGGGGTTGAGCCCGAGGCCGCTGCCGATCGCCTCGCGGGCTTCGGCGGAAGTGATGTAGTCCTCGTCCTCCATCGCTTCCAGCACCTCGTTGCGGCGCTCGATCGCGGCCTGGGGGTCGAGGAACGGGTTGTATTCGGAAGGCGCCTGGGGCAGGCCGGCGATCAGCGCCGACTCTCGCAAGTTCAGCTCCTTCGCCGGCTTGCCGAAGTAGGTCTGCGCCGCCGCCTCGGCGCCGACCGCGGTCTCGCCTTCGACGGTCCCATAGGGAGCGGTGTTCAGATAGGCGGTCAGGATCGACTCCTTCGAGTGCTCCTGCTCCTGTTCGTAGGCGAGATGCGCTTCGATCAGCTTTCGTTCGATCGTCTCTTCGGGGTTCTGGATGTAGAGGTTGCGGACCAGTTGCTGGGTGATCGTCGACGCTCCCTGCACGGCCTTGCCGCCGGCCATCAGGTTCTTCCAGGCGGCGCGCACGATCGCCGGCGGGTCGATCGCACCATGCTCGAAGAAGTTCTTGTCCTCGATCGCCACCGTCGCGTCCTTGAGCGTCTGCGGCAGCGCCCGCGAGGGAACGGGCTGGCGGATGTTTTCGGACTGGATGAAGCCGATCAGGGTGCCGTCGGCGGCGTAGATCGCCGAGGAGCGGCCCTTCTGCACCGGCTTGAGGCTGGAGAGCGGAGGTGCCGATTCGTAGACGTCGATCGCCCAGCTCGCGGCGACTCCGCCCGCGATTGCGCCTACGGCGGCGAGGATCCCCAGTGGGATCAGCAGCTTTTTCTTCCAGCTAGAGGTGTGCGACCGTCGTCGCCGTCGCGTCCGGCGGGCCATTCGGCTGCAAATTGTAGGGAGGCCGATAGCCTTGGACCCGATGCCCGCCTTCCTGCACACGTGCTACCGGATCGGCGATATCGACCGCTCGGTCGCCTTCTACGAGAAGCTCGGCTTCGAGGAGGTGGCGCAGATGCCGATCGGCAGCGAGGCGATCAACGTCTTCATGGCCCTGCCCGGGGAAGAGAACCCGTGCCTGGAGCTGACCTACAACCACGGCGTCGACTCCTACGACCTCGGCACCGGCTACAACCACATCGCCCTCATCGTCGACGACCTCGACGCCACCCTCGAGGGCCTGGCCGCCGAAGGCATCGAGCCCGAAAAGCCCCCCTACCGCCCCGGCGGCCGCACCGAGGGCCACTTCATCTGCTTCCTGCGCGACCCCGACGGGTACCGCATCGAGCTGATCGGAGCGTAGGTCGCGGCTAGACCCGCATGACGCGCGCCACGAGCGCGTCAAATGCGCGGTCGGGTAGGACGCGCCGGGCGATGGCCTGGCCGCGGGCGTCGGCGCCGACCACGTAGCGCGTGCGCGGGCGTCGGGCGGTGAGGGCGTGGGTGATCGGCTTCGCGACCTTCTCCGGCGGGATGCCGCGCTCGGCCGTTCGCTTCACCGCGGCCCGGAAGCGCTCGATCGTCTCGCCGTATAGCTCCTCCTGAGAATCGTGGGCGCGCTCGGAGACCTCATCGGCGATCCGCTCGCCGCGTTCCCAGATCGGCGTGTCGATCGAGCCCGGCTCGATCACGGCGACGTCGATCTTCCACGGCCGCAGCTCCTGGCGCAGGCAATCCGCGACCGCCTCGATCCCGTACTTGGAGGCGTGGTAGGGCCCGCCGAAGGGAAGCGCCATGCGCCCGCCGATCGAGCTGACGAATACGACCCTCCCGGTGGCGCGGCGGATCAGCGGCAGGAACGCCTGGGTGACCGCGACCTGGGCGGTCAGGTTGACCTCGATCTGCCTGCGGAAGTCCTCGACCGGGATCGTCTCCAGCGGGCTGAGCACCGCGATCCCGGCGTTGTTGACGAGACCGTCGAGCCCGGCCTCCCCCACCTCAGCGGCAACCTGCTCAACCGCGGCGGCGATCTGGCCTGCATCGGTCACGTCGAGCATCACGGGCACCAATCGATCCGAGCCCGCCTCCCGCAGCGCCGCAGCGTCCTCCTCGCGGCGCACCGCAGCGAACACTCGCCACCCCTCCGCGTCCATCCGCAACGCACTCGCCCGGCCGATCCCGGTCGAGGCGCCCGTGACGAGAACCGACTTCATCAGCCGCGGTTCGCCCGGTGGCCCTCGAGCTCGGCCACCATCAGCTTGGTGTGCAGGGCGGCTATCAGGTCCTGAAGGGGCTGAGCGCCGGCTTCGAGCATCTCGACCACACGCTCAGGCGAGACCTCGCCGGCGAGGCGCTCCATCACCACCTCGACCTCCTGGCGGACCAGGTCTTCGAGGGCGGTCTTGTAGCGCAGGGTGTCGTAGACGGTGAAGCCGATCTCCTCGTCGTAGCCACCGGCGCGGAAGCGGCTGATCGCCTCGATGATCTTGATGTCCGAAGGCGAGTAGCCGCGGCTGTTGGGGCTGAGGATCTCCAGCTCCTCGAGCCGGTCGAGGACGTCCTTGGGCACGCCGTAGCGCTCGCGCACCTCGGCGGCGCTGGTGCGGGTCCGCTCACCGGCCAGGGCGCGGTCGAGGATGCGGTCCTCCAGCTCGACCAGGGCGCGGGCCCGCTCGGGGTCCTCGTCGAGCACCGACTTGATCGCCTTCAGGGGCATGAAGCGCTCCTCCTGCAGCTGCTTGATCAGCTGGATGCGGTCGACGAACTCCGGCGGGTAGTAGGCCATGTTGCGGCTGGTCTTGACCGGCTCGGGCAAGAGCCCCTCGCGCAGGTAGTGCTTGATCGTCGGCGCCGGCACGCCGGAAGCCTCGGCCAGCTCCCCCATGCGCAGCAAGGACTTCTCCACGCCGGTGGCCATCACACCGTCCCCAGGGCGCGAAAACCAAGCAGGTCGGGGGATGCAGGAAGGACGACGAGGGGAGCGCACTCCAGTGCGTGACCCGAGGAGACCGACCGAAGACCCCGAGATGCGCCGGTTTGCAGCGTCCTGGGGGTCATGCCCGGAAGGTCGTGGCAGCGTCGGCGCTGGGGCCGGCTGCGGCTCCCGACTCCTTCATCGCGGCGATCTCCTCGGCGGAGTAGCCGGCCTCGGCCAGAACCTCGTCGGTGTGCTCGCCGAAGGCGGGCGCCGGCCGGGTCGGATCGGCCGGGGTGCGGCTCATCTTCACCGGAGCACCGAGCTGGCGAATCGTCCCCAGCTCTGGCTGGTCCATCTCGACGACCATCTCGCGCCCGTGCACCAGCTCGGAATCGAGCGCCTCGTCGATCTCGAGCACCGGCTCGATGCAGCAGTCGTGCTCGTCGTTGAAGGCCTTCCATTCCGCCCGCGTGCGGGAGCGGAAGACGTCGGCGACCTTTTGCCAGCCCTCGGAGCCGGGCGCGGCGAACTGCTCCTCGATCAGGTCCGGGCGCTCCACCCCGTTGCAGAAGGCAGCCCAGAACTTCGGCTCCAGCGCGCCGCAGCTGATCCAGCCGTCGCTCACCTCGTAGGGCAGGTAGCAGACGATCCCCCCGGCGAGCTGCTGCTCGCCCCGGCGGGGAACCTCGCCGTCGCAGAAGTAACGACCGACGACCATCGCCAGCCAGGAGAGGGCGCCGTCGGCCATCGAGACGTCGACCATCTGGCCCTCGCCGGAGCGGCGCCGCTCGTGCAGAGCCGCCATCACGCCGAAGGCGGCCATCAGGGCGCCGCCGCCCAGGTCGGCGATCTGGCCGCCCGACTGCACCGGCGGCCCGTCCTTGGCCCCGGTCAGCCCGAGCACCCCGACCAGGCCGAGGTAGTTCATGTCGTGGCCGGCGCGCTGGGTGTAGGGGCCGTCCTGGCCGTAGCCGGTGATCGCACAGAAGACGATGCCCGGGTTGGCTTCGCGCATGCGCTCGTAGCCGACGCCGAGCCGGTCCAGCACTCCCGGCCGGAAGCCGTCGATGACGACGTCGTAGTTCTTGACCAGGCGCAGCAGGGCCTCCCGCCCTTGCTCCGACTTGAGGTCGAGGCGCACCGAGCGCTTGCCGCGGTTGAGCGAGAGGTAGAGGGCCGAGCGCGTGCCCAGCTCCTGCTGCTCGTCGGTCCCGTAATAGGGAGGGGCCCAGCGGATGTAGTCACCCATGCCGGTGTCCTCGACCTTCAGCACCTCGGCGCCGAGGTCGGCGAGCAGCAGCGAGCAGAAACCCCCCGGCAGCAGCCGGGAGAGGTCGAGGACCTTGACGTCGCTAAGCGGCAGTGCGCTCACGCTTCGGCACTCCCAGGAGCTCGCGGGCCTCGGCGACGGTGGCGGCCCTGCGACCGACGTCCTCGGCCATCTGGCGCGCCTTGGCGATCAGGTCGCCGTTGGAGCGCGCCATCTCGCCGTTTGGCAGATAGAGGTTGTCCTCGACCCCGGCGCGGACGTTGCCGCCCAGCACCAGTGAGGAGCCGAGCAGCTTCCACTGGTCGCGGGAGATGCCGATCACCTGCCACTGGTTCTCGCCCTCGGCGCCGCCGGGGATCTGCTCGGACATGAAGGCGACGTTGCGAGGGGTGGGCCGGATGCCGCCGTTGACTCCCATCACCAGTGAGATCTGCAGCGGCGTCCGCTCCAGCAACCCCATGTCGATCAGGGGATCGAGGTTGGCGACGTGGCCGGCGTCGAAGCACTCGTGCTCGGGCTTGATCCCCAGCTCCTTCATCGCAGTGAGAAACTCGATGATCGTGTCGAAGCTGTTCTCGAAGACCGCCTTGAAGACGAAGTCCTTGCGCCGGGAGCTGTACTTGGCGTAGTTCATCGAGCTCATGTTGAGCGCCGCCACGTCGGGCTTCAGCTCCCGCAGGTACTCGATCCGCTTCTCGATCGGGATCCCGATCGCCCCGGTCGAGTAGTTGATGATCACGTCGCCCACCTCGGCCAGGATCGCCTCGGTGATCGCGCGGAAGTCCTCGACCTCATAGGAGGGCGTGCCGTCCGGTTTGCGAGCGTGGATGTGGATCTGCGAGGCGCCCTCGTCGACCGCGCGCCGCGCCTCCGCCGCGTACTCCTCCGGCGTGTAGGGGATCGCCGGGCACTGGTCCCGGTTGGCGATCACGCCGCTGATCGAACAGCTGATGACTACGGGATTCTCGAATTGACTCATCTCTCTGATCCTTTCCAGGGCGCGAAAACCAAGCAGGTCGGGGGATGCAGGGAGGACGACGAGGGGAGCGCACTCCAGTGCGTGACCCGAGGAGACCGACCGAAGACCCCGAGATGCGCCGGTTTGCAGCGTCCTGGGCTCATACCGGCATCACTCCGTGTCTCTTCTTCGGCTTCTCCACGTGCTTGTTGCGGGCCATGCGGAGAGCGTTGACGATGGTGGGCCGCGTCTCGCGGGGGTCGATGACGTCGTCGATCACGGCGTTGCCGGCGGCGATGTAGGGGTCGATCTGCTCGCGGACCGCGTTCAGCATCGCCTCTTTCGTCGCCTCGGGATCGTCGGAGGCCTCGATCATCGAACGGCCGATGATGTTGACCGCGCCCTCCGCCCCCATCACCGAGATCTCGGCACCGGGCCAGGCGACGATCAAGTCGGGCTCATACGCCTTGCCGCACATCACGTAGTAGCCGGCGCCGTAGGCCTTGCGCACGACCACTGTCACCTTCGGCACCGTGGCGCGGCTGACCGCGTAGAGCATCTTCGCCCCGTGGCGAATGATCCCGGCGTGCTCGACCTTGGCGCCGACCATGAAGCCGGGCACGTCCTGGAGGAAGACGATCGGGATGTTGAAGGCGTCGCAGAGGTTGATGAAGCGCGCCGCCTTGTCGGCTGAGTCGTTGTCGAGGATCCCCGCCAGGTGCTTGGGCTGGTTGGCGACGATCCCCGCCGGCTGGCCGCCGAAGCGGGCGAAGCAGGTGATCAGGGTCTTGGCGAATTTCGGCTTGATGTCGAAGAACTCGCCGTCGTCGACGATCTCGCGGATTACGTCGTACATGTCGTAGGGCTGGCGCGAGGAGTCGGGGACGATCTCCATCAGCTTCTCCGAGGCGCGGTCGACCGGGTCGGAGACGTCGAGCACCGGCGGCTTCTCCTCGCAGTTGGCGGGGAAGTAGGAGAGGTACTGCTTGACCCGTTCGATGCACTCCTCGTCGTCCTTCACCTCGAGGTCCCCCACTCCCGACTTGCGGCAGTGGACCTTGGCCCCGCCCAGCTCCTCCATCGTGATGTCCTCGCCGGTGACGGCTTTGGTCAGGTGCGGGCCGGCGAGCGCCATCGCGCCCTGCCCGGAGACCATCGGCACGAAGTCGGCGAGGGCCGGGATGTAGGCGGTGCCGGCCGCGCAAGGGCCCATCATCGCCGCGACCATCGGGATCACGCCCGACATCTCGACCTCCTCGCGGAAGAGGTGGCCGGAGCCGGCGAAGAGCGACCCTGCCGCCTCCTGGATGCGGGCGCCGGCCGAGTCGAGCAGCCAGATGAACGGCATCCGCTTGGAGAGCGCCATCTCGCGCAGGCGGGTGACCTTGAGCTCGCCGGTCATCCCCATCGAGCCGGCCATCACGGTGAAGTCGTAGGCGGCGACGCAGCAGGGGCGGCCGTCGACGTCGCCCCAGCCGGTGATCACGCCGTCGGCCGGGGCCTCTTTGCCCTCCATCGCCCGCTGGGCGAAGTGGGGGCGGCCGTGGATGCCCAACTCGACGAAGGTCCCCTCGTCGACGAGCAGGTCGATCCGCTCGCGCGCGGTCAGCTTGCCGCGCTCGTGCTGCTTGGCGATCTTCTCCTCGCCGCCGCCCAGCTTCGCCTTCTCACGTCGCTTGTGCAGCTGCTCGGTCAGCTCGCCCAGGGGCGCGGTGCCCGGCAGCAGGTGCTTGGTCTCCTGGTCAGTCGCCACTACCGTCCCTTCCACTGCGGATCGCGTTTCTCGAAGAATGCGGTGACGCCCTCGACGATGTCCTCGGTCGAGAAGGTGAGCGAGAGCTGCGAGCGCAGGTACTCGAGCGCGTCGTCGACCGCCATGTCCTGCTGGCGGTACATCGCGTCGTGCCCTAGCCGCATCAGCACCGGGCTCTTGGAGGCGAGCTTGGCCGCCCACTCGGCCACCGCGGCGTCGAACTCCCCGGCCGGCACGACCTTGTTGGCGAGCCCGTACTCGACCGCCTGCTCGGCGCTCAGCCGCTCGCCCAGCAGCATCATCTCGTTGACCTTCTTGCGTGGGACGTTGCGGTAGATGATCGCCATGATCATGTAGGGGAAGGCGCCGACGTTGATCTCCGGCGTGCCGAAGGTGGCGCCCTCTTTGGCGATCAGCAGGTCGCAGGAGAGCGCGAGGCCCATCCCCCCCGCCAGCACGTGGCCGTTGGCCGCGCAGAGGCTCGGCTTGCCGAGGCGCGGCATCAGCCTGAAGTATTCGAGGAAGAGGTCGGTGGCGAAGTGTTTGGCGACGAGCGGCACGTCGGCCGCGAAGCCGCCGAGGTCTGCGCCGGCGCAGAAGACCTTGTCCCCGGCTCCGGTGAGGACGACGGCGCGGACCTCCTCGGAGTCGCGTGCGGTCTTCATCGCGTCGACCAGCTCGACCAGCATCTGCCCGGAGAGCATGTTGCGCTTCTCCGGGTTGTTGAGGGTCACCGTGGCGACGCCCTCGGCGACCTCGTACTTGACGACCTCGTAGTCCACGGCGAGGGACCATAGCCGACTCTGTAGGAAGTGGGAAGTGCTACTGTCCACGCGACCGCGAACTGCGAACGAGGAGAGAGACCAGTGGCGACCGCGACCGACGGCTCCAAAGTCATCAAGCCCAACTTCGAAGAGGGCACCAAGAGCTTCATCTTCAGCCAGGAGCACGAAGACCTGCGCGAGTCGATGGAGGCCTGGGTCAAAAAGGAGATGTGGCCGCACCGCAACGAGTGGGAGAAGACCTACTGGCCGACCGAGAAGCTGAAGCGGGCCGGCGAGCTCGGTTTCCTCGGCCTCTGCTTCCCGGAGGAGTACGGCGGACAGGGCGGCGACTACTACTACTCGCTGGTCCGCGCCGAGTGCATGGCCTACACCGGCTCCGGCGGCACCAACATGGGCTTCGCCGTGCAGACCGACATGGTGCTGCCGCCGATCCACCTGCTCGGCACCGAGGAGCAGAAGCGCAAGTACCTCGAACCGGGCCTCAAGGGCGAGAAGGTCGGCTGCCTCGGGATCACCGAGCCCGGCGCCGGCTCCGACGTGGCAGGCATCCGCACCACCGCGATCCGCGACGGCGACGAATTCGTCATCAACGGCTCCAAGACGTTCATCACCAACGGGCCCCGCGCCGACTTCATCGTCCTCGTCGCCAAGACCAACCCGGAGGAGCGCCACGCCGGCATAACCCTCTTCGTCGTCGACCTGCGCGACGAGAAGGGCGAGAAGGTCCCCGGCTTCAGCGTCTCCGCCGAGCTGGAGAAGATGGGGATGCACGCCTCCGACACCGGCGAACTCGCCTTCGAAGACGTCCGCGTCCCGGCCAGCGCCATCCTCGGCGAAGAGGGCAAGGGCTTCTACCACATCGCCTGGGAGCTCCAGGGCGAGCGCCTGGTCGCCGCCGCCGGCTCCCACGCGGGTGCGGAGCGGATGATCGAGAAAACCCTCGAGTACGCCAAGGAGCGCGAAGCCTTCGGCCGCCCGATCGGCAAGTTCCAGGCGATCCGCCACAAGTTCGCCGAGATGGCGACGAAGGCCGAGGCCGCGAAGCAGTTCACCTACGCGACCGCCTGGCGCTTCGGTAACGGCGAGTACCCGGTGCGCGAGATCACGATGGCGAAGCTCTTCTCCTCCCGCATGGCCTGCGAGGTCGCCGACGAGTGCATCCAGATCCTCGGCGGCTACGGCTACATGAAGGAGTACGAGATCGAGCGCGCCTACCGCGACGTGCGGCTCAACCGGATCGGGGCGGGCACCGACGAGGTGATGCTCGACGTGATCGGGAAGAGCTACGGGCTCTAGCTCGGGACACCGGCATGGGGTCCCAGGTCGAGCACATCCGCTCCTATTACGAGGCGCTGAACACGGGCGACGCCGAGGCGGTCGCCCGGCATTTCACCGATGACGCCACCCACTACTACACCCGTCTCGGCCCGCACGAGGGGGCCGAGACGATCGGGCAGATGACAGACCTCGCAGTCAAGAGCATCGAGGCCCAGTGGTTCCTCGAGAACGCGCTCGAAAGCGGGGACGGGGACGAAGCCGTGATCGAGTGGACGATGACCTGGCGCGACCCCAAGAGCGGCGAGAAGCGGCTGGACAGGGGCACCGAGTGGTTCGTCTTCCGCGACGGCCTGATCGCCGAGGTGCGCGCCTACCACCACGGCGGTCCCAAGAACCCGAGCGGCGACCTGCTCGGGTTTGACCACGAGGGTCGCGGTTACACGATGCTGGAGAGGCAGTGAGCGGTCAGCCGCGGGTGAGAAGGACAATGGCGATGACGATGAGGAGCCCGGCGATGTTCGAGCCCCAGAGCTGGAAGACGAGCGTGCGCAGATCGCGGAGGTCGGTGCGCAGCTCCCGAATGTCTCGGTCCACCCGCTCGAAGCCGGCATCGACTTTCTGCGCTAGATCGTCAAGTCGCTGGTCCGTCCACATCGTTCGCTCCACGCCGGCGACACTACAAGGCCCCGGCGCACATGAGGTGCATTGTCTACAACGAAAGTGTAGCTATTCATGCCCGTAATCAAGGACACCGGTACCCGCGCCATCCTGCCCCCCTTCGGCGAGGAGCACGAGGAGCTGCGGGAGACCGTCACCCGCTTCGTCTCTAAGGAGATCGCGCCCAACGTCGACGGCTGGGAGGACGCGCGCGAATTCCCCCGCGAGCTGTACGGGCGCTGCGCGGAGCTCGGCTTCCTCGGGCTGAAGTTCCCCGAGGAGCTGGGCGGCCAGGGCGGCACCCACCTGCACGACGCGGTCTGGGTCGAGGAGCTGGCCCGCAGCGGCGGCTCCGGCGGGGTCGCCGCCGGGCTCAACGCCCACACCTCGATCGCGATGCCGCCGATCTTCAACTTCGGCACCGAGGAGCAGAAGCAGCGCTGGCTGGTGCCCGGCATCGCCGGCGAGAAGATCGGCGCGCTGGGGATCACCGAGCCGGGCGCAGGCTCCGACGTCGCCGGCATCTCCACCTTCGCCCGCAAGGTCGATGGCGGCTACGTCGTCAACGGCTCGAAGACCTTCATTACCAACGGCGTCCGCGCGGACTTCCTCGTCTGCGCCGTGAAGACGACGAAAGAGGGCGGCCACGGCGGCATCTCCTTCCTCGTCCTCGAGCGCGAGATGCCCGGCTACGAGGTGGCGCAGAAGCTGGAGAAGATGGGCTGGCACTCATCCGACACCGGCGAGCTGGCCTTCACCGACGTCGAGGTGCCCGAGGAGAACCTGCTCGGGGAGGAAAACGGCGGCTTCAAGCTGATCATGGCCAACTTCGCCTGGGAGCGGCTACTGATGGCGATCGGCGCCGTCGGCGCGATGCAGCGCCTGATCGAGATCTCGGTCAACTACTCCCTCGAGCGCGAAGCCTTCGGCCGCCCGATAGGCAAGTTCCAGGCGACCCGCCACCACATCGCCGAGATGGCGACCAAGGCCGAGGCCTCTCGCGCCCTCACCTACAACTCCCTCCGCCTCTTCCACGAAGGCCACAACTGCATCAAAGAGGTAACCATGGCCAAGCTCGTCACACAGCGCGCCGTCCTGGAGATAGCCGACCAAGCCCTCCAGATCCACGGCGGCTACGGCTATATGAAGGAGTACGGCATAGAGCGAGCCGTCCGCGACGCCCGCCTAGGCCCAATCGGCGGCGGCACGGACGAGGTCATGAAGGAGATCCTCGGGAAATTGATGGGGTTGTAGGGCTTGGAGGCCGCTCAGCCGCTCTTATGCGGCGCTGCGTAGGGTGCCGCCCGTGCCCGCGACTCTCTACTCAGTGCATAGCTCGCACTCCGCGCATGCCGCGCGCTTGATGCTGGAGCACAAGGGAATCGAGCACAGGGTGGTCAACCTGGTGCCCGGCACCCATGCGGCTCTCCTGCGGCCGCATGGCTTCCGCCACGGCACGGTGCCCGCCCTGAGGCTGGACGGGCGGCGCGTCCAGGGATCGCGTGCGATCGCTCGCGCGCTTGAGGAAGCGCAACCGAAGCCACCGCTGTTCCCCGCCGACCCGCGGGAGCGGATTCGGGTCGAGGAGGCCGAGCGCTGGGGCGATGAGGTCCTGCAGCTGGCTCCGCGGCGGCTGGCCGGCTGGATCAACGTCCGCCGGCCGGAGTTGCGCGCCAAGCTGTCCCGCGAGGCCGGGGTGCCAGCACCACGCCTGGTTGCCTCGGTCGGCTGGCCGGTGGCTTGGTACTTCGCGCACAAGGTCGGGGCAAACAACACCGAGGGCGTGAGGAGGACGGCCGAAGAGCTGTCCCCCCTGCTCGACCACGTCGAGGAGTTGCTCGACGACGGGACGATCGGCGGCGAGCAGCGCAACGCCGCCGACTTCCAGATCGGGACCTCGGTCCGGCTGCTGATGACCTTCGAGGACCTGGCCCCGGCTATGGAGGGCCGCAAGGCAGCGCGCTTCGCCATCGAGCTGATGCCCAACTACCCGACGGGAATTCCGGCGGGCTTCGTCCCACGGGAGTGGCTGGAACCCCGAGTACGGTGACCTCATTGAAGGCAAGCACCGAGAGCTCGTGATCTACCTGCTCCGGCACGGTGACGCCGAGGACCCTGCTGGTGACGATGCAGCCCGGCGGCTGACGCCGAAGGGGGAACGGCAGGCCCAAGCCACCGGCAGGGCGCTGGCAGCAATGGGCGCCAAGATCGACGCCTGCCTTGCCAGCCCAAAGGTGCGGGCACTCGAGACCGCCCGGCTCGCTTGCGAGGCGCTGGACCTCGAGCCCGAGGTCGCCGAGGAGCTTCGGGGCGGACCCTTCGACTCACTCGCGCTCACCGCCGGACGCGGCAACGTCCTCCTCGTCGGCCACGAGCCTGACTTCTCCGGCGAGGTCGGCCGGCTAACCGGCGCCAACGTGAAGCTGAAGAAGGGTGGGCTCGCCATCGTCGACGGCGGCGCTCTGCTGGCGCTGCTGCGGCCGAAGGACCTGGCGGCGATCGCCTCGCGGTAGTCAGCCGTCGGAACCGGGTTTTGACAGACCGCCCGCGAGGCGTACGATCGGCTGGAGCCAGTCCACTCGACAGAAGGAGAGACCAGATGCTCTGCGCACTGACGGTCCGCAACCTCAAGCCCGGCACGATGGAGCAGTTCAAACAGGCCTTCATCCCCGACGACGTCAGCAACGTCCCGGCCGGCTGGAAGCAGTTCTACGCCCTACAGAGCGTCAGCGACCCGAACCAGGTCATCACCTTCGGCCTCTTCGACGGCACGCTCGAGGAGCTGCGCGCCAGCCAGGAGAGCCCCGACGCCGAATACGAGAAGCGCCGCGCCGCCGCCGACGAGTTCGTCGAGTCGGTCGGCACCGACGGCGTATTCGAGGTGGTCGAAGAACGGACCATGGGGTAGGAGCCGGCGGAGCTGTCGGTTAGGGTCGTTCGCGACCGCACACAACCGCAGGGGAGAAACGAGAGCCATGGCTTACGAAATGCAGATTCGGCAGAGCCAGGATCGAGTCAAGATAAGGAGCCCCTGGGCGGCGGCGCTGCTGCCGATCATCACGCTCGGCATCTACCACCTCGTCTGGTGGTACCGGATCAACCGCGAGCTGCGCGACTACGGCAAAGCCAAGGGCTACGACCTCGGCCAGAACCCGACCAACTCGGTGCTGGCCCTCTTCCCCGGCGGGATCATCATCGTCCCGGCGCTGATCACCTACTGGCGCGGGACCAAGCGCGCGATGGGTGCCTCCAGGCTGGCCGGTCAGGAACCGCTCAACGGCTGGATCGCGATCATCCTCTACGTACTCATCGCCCCCGCGCTCTGGGCTTACATCCAGGTGGAGCTCAATAAGGTCTGGCAGGCCGAAGCCGACCCCGTCGAGGGCCAGCTAGCGCCACCGGCCCCAGCCGGCGAGATGCCATCCCCACTGCCCCAGCAGCCGGAGGCCGGCGAGCAGCCGCCTAGCCCACCTCCCCCCGGCCCGGCCGCCTGACTCGGAGTCGATGAAGCAGCGCGTCAGCCTGATCACCCTCGGCGTGGGTGATCTCGGGCGGGCGCGCCGTTTCTACGAGGCGCTCGGCTGGAAGACCGGCGCTGCACCCGGCGACGACGTCGTCTTCTTCCAGGCCGGCGACATGATCGTGGCGCTGTGGGACCGCGTACGGCTGGCCGAGGACAGCTGTGTCGAGGACAACGGCGGCTGGGGCGGCATCACGCTGGCGCTCAACCTCGGCTCACCGGAGGAGGTCGACACGGTGACCGAGGAAGCGCGAGCCGCCGGAGCGACGATCGGCCGCGAGCCCGCCGAGACCTTCTGGGGCGGCTACAGCTCGCTCTTCCTCGACCCCGACGGTCACCCCTGGGAGGTCGCCCACAACCCCCACTGGACGATCGCCGAGGACGGCGGCGTCAGGCTGAGCTGACGTGGACGGTCGCCGTGCCCACCGCAACCTGATCGACAGCTCCCGATTGCTCTTCGAGCTCGACCCCGACGCCGAGATCGAGGACAAGCCGGGCTGGCTCCTCGGCGCCGGCAGCGCCAGCCATCCGGTGATCTCCAACGCGGTATTCCGCCGCGACGACGGCGCCGACCCCGGCGAGCTGATCGCACACGCCAAGGAGTTCTTCGGCGAGCGAGGGCGGGGCTTCAGCGTCTGGTGCCGCGCCGAGCAGACCGAGGACCGGGACCTGCTCGCCGCGGCCGAGGCGGCGGGGCTGCAGTTCGCCTACGCGATGCCTGAGATGACCCTGAGAGCACCGGTGCAGACACCGGCCCTGCCATCCGACGTCGAGCTGCGCAGGCTGGCGACGAAAGGCCAGGCGGAGGACTACTGGAGGGTGGCCATCGCCTCCTACGCCAGCCTCGGCTTCCCGCCCGAGGTCTTCGCCGGCTACAGCGACCATTCCGGCCTGCTCGCCGAGAACGTCGCCGCCTTCCTCGCCTACCTCGACGGCGAGCCGGTCGCGATCGCGATGACGATCGTCAGCGACGGCGTCGCCGGCATCTACTGGGTCGGCACGCTCGAGCAGGCGCGCGGCAAGGGGCTCGGCCGGGCCGTCACCGCCGCCGCCACGAACGCGGGCTTCGAGCTGGGCGCCGACCTCGCCTCCCTGCAGGCCTCGCCGATGGGCAAGCCGATCTACGAGGCGATGGGCTACGAGACGATCTTCGACTACCGGCTGTTGATGTCGACTCCGCCCTGAGCCTCGTCGGGTCTACGGGTCGAGCACGTCCATGCGGACGATCAGACCGTCCTCGATCCGATAGCGGTGGCGGACACGCGAGTCCGAGAGCGTCTCGCCCGTCCTGGCGTCGTGCACGACCTGCCGAACGTCCACCGTGATCGCTCCGTCGAGCTCCCCGGCGAATCCCTCTGGCTCCACCCTGCTCGAAATCGCCTCGAACTGCCGGCGCCAGTACTCCCTGACCGCCCCGTGACCGACCACCCGGCCTCCCTCCCAGGCATTGGGCCAGTCGACGTCCGGGTGCATCAACGAGACGGCTGACTCCAGATCGCGAGCGTTGAACGCGCGGTATGCCTCGCGCAGAACCTCTTCGGCACCTGGACCCACCATCGGCACCAGACTAGACCCCGCCGGGGTACCTCAATCCTCGACTGGCCAGTCAGCCAGCGCCCAATCCCTATAGCCTCCTGGGCCGACTTTCACCAATGGAGAAGGAGAACGCAGACTGATGGGACTTCTTGACGGGAAAGCGGCGATCGTCACCGGGTCGGCGCGCGGAATCGGCCGGGCGACCGCCGAGCTGTTCGCCGGCGAGGGCGCCAAGGTTCTGATCAACGACCTCGACGCCGACGTCGCCGAGCAGGCCGCGAGCGAGATCGACGGCGAAACCGCCGTCCACGCCGGCGACCTGACCCAGCCCGAGGCTGCCGACAAGCTCGTCGCCGCGGGCATCGACGCCTTCGGCGCCGTCGACATCGTCGTCAACAACGCCGGCTACACCTGGGACGGCGTCGCCCACAAGATGACCGACGAGCAGTTCCAGGCGATGCTCGACATCCATACGGTCGTGCCCTTCCGTGTCGCGCGGGCGATGGCGCCGCATTGGCGCGAGGCCGCCAAGGCCGAGCGCGGCGAAGACAAGGAGGTCTTCCGCAAGCTGATCAACATCTCCTCCACCTCGGGGACGATGGGCAACGCCGGCCAGGTCAACTACTCGGCGGCGAAGATGGCCGTCGTCGGCCTGACCAAAACGCTGGCCAAGGAGTGGGGCCAGTTCAAGATCAACGTCAACGCGGTCGCCTTCGGCTTCGTCGAAACGCGCCTCACCGCCGCCAAAGAGGAGGGCGGGGAGATGACCGCCCCGAGCGGCGAGAAGATCGAGCTGGGCATCCCCGAGCAGATGCGGGCGATGGCCTCGGCGATCATCCCGCTCGGCCGTCCCGCCACCCCGGAGGAGGCGTCCGGCCCGGTTCTCTTCCTCGCTTCGCCGCTGGCGAACTACATGCACGGCCAGGTGCTGAACGTCACCGGCGGCATGTTCGGAGGGATGTACACCTGAGATGACCGCAACGACGACGGAGAGCAGGCAGCCCCCGCGTTACCTCGACGTAGTCGAGAAGACCTGGCCTGCCCTCCGTCGCTTCGCCGGCCTGCACGTCTGGCTGTACCGCGTCAGTGGCGGTCGCCTCGACGCGATGCCGGGCCTCCCGGGCGGCAAGGTGTTGCTGCTCGACCACGTCGGCGCCAAGAGCGGCACCAAGCGCACCGCGCCGCTGCTCTACTTCCGCGACGGCGACGACATCGTCATCGTCGCCTCCAAAGGCGGATATCCCAAGCATCCGGCCTGGTTCCACAACGTCAAGGCCAACCCGGACACCACGATCCAGGTCGGCTCCGAAAGGCGCCAGGCCCGCGCTCGCATCGCCAACCCCGAGGAGCGCGAGCGCCTCTGGCCGATGGCGCTGAAGACGTACCGCGGCTATGCGGACTACGCGGCGCATTCGGGGGGCCGCGAAATCCCCATCGTCATCCTCGAGCGGCGCTAGTCCCTCCCAGCAGCGCGGCTCACTCCTTCGGGCGGCGCTCCTCGGCGACCGGGTCGCCGGACTCGCTGGCGATGCTTTCGGGCGGCCAGGGGCCGGCCCAGTTGTCGCGGGCGCCGTCGATCGTGATCGTCGTGCCGGAGAAGAAGTCGCCGGCCGGCGAGGCCAGGTAGGCGACGAGCCAGGCCATCTCCTCGGCACGGCCGGCGCGGCCGATCGGGATCGAGCGCTCGAGGTTGTCAACGACCACCTGCGGATACTTGGTCAGCAGGGTCTCGGTGGCGAACTGCCCGGCGGCGAGGGCGCAGGTCTTGATCCCGAAGCGAGCCCACTCCACCGCCAGCGTCCGCATCATGTTCTCGACCGCGGCGCGGGCGGCGCCGGAGTGGACCATGCCCGGCATCCCGTGATGGGGAGAGAGGGTGACGCTGAGCACCTTGCCTCCGCCCTGCGGGATGAAGGCCTTGGTCGCCGCCGCGTGGGTCATCAGCCAGGTCCCCTGCACGTTCAACTCGATCACGGTGCGGAAGCCTTTCGGCGTGATCGTCTCCGCCGGGGCGAGGAACTGGCCGCCGGCGTTGTTGACCAGCACGTCGATCCGGCCATGGCGCTCCAGCACCCCGTCAAAGAAACGATCAACGGCCTCTTCGTCGCGGATGTCCATCGCCTCGCGATCGAAGGAACCCGCCAGGCCGTCGGCCAGGCCGGCGGTCTCGGCCAGCGGCTCCTCGCGCCGCCCGCAGCCGACCACCGTCGCACCGAGGCGCGCCAGCTCCAGAGCGGTCTCCCGCCCCAGCCCGCTGCCCGCCCCGGAGACGACGCAGACCAGCCCCTCGAGCAAGCCGGGCTTGAAGATCTGCGAGTGCGAATCACCGCTCATAAGACGCGCGCAAGCCTATAGGCGACCCCGACCCAGGTAATGTGACCCGCCGATGAAGGTGCGGGTCGAGCCCAAACCGCTGCACGAGCCGCTGGCCGGAGGGACGCCGGGCTCGACTGTCACGGTCGAGCCGATGGTGGCGGGCCGGGTGACTTGGCCGCAGACGATGATGGAGCGACCGGGCGGCCGCTTCGAGACCCTGAAGCTGCTGCGCGCCCTGATCACCGGCAACCCCGCCGCGACGGTGCCGGTTCCGGCCTTCCTGATCCGCCACCCGAGCGCCGGTGCGATCCTCGTCGACACCGGCCTACACCCCTCCATAGCCACCGACGGCAAGGAGAACTTCGGCGGCCTGGGGGCGAGGATCGGCAAGCCCGACCTGGCGGCCGGAGAGGACGTTCCCGCGCAGCTGCGGGGGCGCGGCCTCGACCCCGGCGAGATCCCGATCGTCGTCATGACCCACATGCACCTCGACCACAGCTCGGCGATCTCGGAGTTCCCCAACTCGACCTTCGTCGTCAGCGAGACCGAGTGGGAGTCCGCCGCCACCGGGCCCCGCCCGATGCTCAACGGCTACCGCCGACCCCACTTCGACTACGCCTTCGACTACCGCACGGTCGACTTCGACCGCGGCGGAATCGATTCCTACGCGACCTTCGGCCGCACCTTCGACCTCTTCGGCGACGGCTCGATTCGCCTCGCCTACACGCCCGGCCACAGCGCCGGTCACATGTCGGTGATCGCCCACCTCGCCAAGCACGACTTCGTGATCGGCGGCGACGCCACCTACACCCAGGGCCAGCTCGAGGGGTCCGCTCCGCTGGCGCCGCGCCCGTTCGACGCCCACAACTACCGCCGCTCGCTGCAGGAGCTGAAGCTGTTCAAGCGCGAGTACCCCGACGCGATCGTCACCCCGGGGCACGACCCCGAGTTCTTCGCCGGGCTCAGCCCGCGCTACGAGTAGACAGCCGCCCGTACATCTCCCTCACCGGGGCGAAGATCTGCTCCGCCACCTCGAGCTGGCGCTCGCGGCTGGGAGCCTCCTCGGTGGGGAACTCGATCGGCTTGCCGAACTGCACGGTCACCTTGGGAAAGCGGAACCGCTTCCAGCGCCGCACCGCAGCCGAGCCGTGGATCGCGACCGGGACGACGGGCGCACCCGATTCGAGCGCGATGCGGCCGATACCCGGCTTCACCTCACCCAACTCGCCGCTGCGCGAGCGGCCGCCCTCGGCGTAGACGAGCAGCATCCCGTCCTGGCGCAGGATCGTGAAGGCCGTCTTGAACGACTCCTCGTCGCGGTGGCCGCGGCGAACCGGGAAGACGCCGCCGTGCTTGTAGATGTAGGTGAAGACGGGCGGCCCGAACATCTGCGATTTCGCCATGAAGCGAACCTGCCGGCGCAGGTAGAGCCCGACGAAGAAGTGGTCCATCTGGCTGAAGTGATTGGGGGCGAGGATCAGGGCGCCCGACTTGGGCACGTTCTCGACCCCGATCGCCCGCGTCCGGTAGACCAGCAGCGTCGGCAGCGAGATGAGGATGCGGACGAGAGGGTAGGTCCAGCCCACCCCCTTGCGCGCGGCGGCGTGGAACTGGTCGAAGTACTCGGCTGGACGTTCGTCCTTGTAGACCTGTGGCTTCATCTCCGACATAGGCGCGGCGGCCCCCGGCCGCCGCTACGCGATACCCCCGTTCGCGCCGGCAGTTACGCCGAGGCTCCGCCGCCCTCCGGCTCCGCCCAGCCCTTCGCCCGCTCCAGCGCCCGATGCCACCCGGCGAGCAGCGACTCGCGCTCGCCGGAGCCCATCGCCGGCACGTAGCGAGCCGCCTCGCGCCACATCTCCTCCACCTGTTCCGGCGTCCAGCGCCCGGTCGCGATCCCAGCCAGGTAGGCGGCACCGAGAGCCGTCGTCTCGGCGATCTCCGGCACGACGACCTCGGCACCGAGGACATCTGCCTGGAACTGCATCAGCCAGCGGTTCGAGACGGCTCCCCCGTCGGCCTTCATCACCGCCAGGCTGTCCCCCGACGCGGCCTCCTGCGCACGCACGGCGTCGACGGCCTGGTAGGCGATCGCCTCCAGCGCCGCCCGCGCCAGGTGGGCCCGGCCGCTGCCGCGGGTGAGGCCGACGATCGTGCCGCGCGCGTAGGGGTCCCAGTGAGGCGAGCCCAGCCCGGTCAGCGCCGGGACGAAGTAGACCCCGTCGTTGCCGTCGAGGGAGGCGGCCAGCGCCTCGCTCTCCCCCGCTCCCTCGATCACCCCGAGGCCGTCGCGCAGCCACTGCACCGCGGCGCCGGTGACGAAGATCGAGGCCTCGAGCGCGTAGGCGGGCGCCTCGCCGGCGCCGCAGGCCACCGTCGTCAACAGGCCCTCGGCCGGCTCGGGAGCCTCCGAGCCGGTATGCAGGAGGACGAAGCTGCCGGTGCCGTAGGTGTTCTTCGCCGTGCCGGCGCGGTGGCAGGCCTGGCCGAAGAGCGCCGCCTGCTGGTCGCCGGCGATGCCCGCGACCGGAACCTCGCCGCCGAACTCCGACGTCGTGCCGTAGACGTGGGCCGAGGGCAGCGGCTCGGGAAGGCGCGCCGGGTCGATCCCCAGCAGCGCGCAGAGCTCCTCATCCCAGGCGAGCTTGCGGATGTCGAACAGCATCGTCCGCGAGGCGTTGGTGCGGTCGGTGGCGTGGCGCCCGGTGAGCTTGAACAGCAGCCAGGAGTCGACCGTGCCGAAGACCGCCCGCTCCGCCCCCTCGGCGTTGCGCAGCAGCCACTCGATCTTGGTCGCGGAAAAGTAGGGATCCAGGACCAGCCCGGTGCGCTCCCGCACCAACCCCTCGTGCCCCCCCGCGCGCAGCTCCTCACAGCGCTCGGCGGTGCGCCGGTCCTGCCAGACGAGCGCGCGGTGGATCGGCTCGCCGGTCGCCGGGTCCCAGGCGACCACGGTCTCGCGCTGGTTGGTGATCCCGATCGCATCGAGGTCGGCGCCCCCGATGCCAGCATCGGCGATCGCCTGCGCGGCGACCCGGCGGGTGACGTCCCAGATTTCACCGGCGTCGTGCTCGACCCAACCCGGCCGCGGGAAATGCTGCTCGAACTCCGAGTAGGCGCGGCCGGCGATCCCCCCTTCCTCGTCAAAGACCAGGCAGGTCGTCCCGGTCGTCCCCTGGTCGATCGCGAGGATCAGCGGGTCGCTCCGCGAACGATGGTCAGCAGCGCGTCGGCAACCCCGGACGCGTCGGTGCCACCCGTCCCGAGCCGGCGCAACCCCATCCCGTACATCACCGCCAGGACCGTGCGAGCGTGGCGCTCGGGGTCGGGCACCTCGAGCGTCTCCAGTGCTGCCGCGGCAACACTTTCGTAGGCCTCGAAGCAGCGCCGCGAGGCCTCCTGCAGCGCCGGGTCGCGGGCCGCCTGGAGGTGGAGCTCGATCTCGGCCAGCTGCTGGATCCGGTTGCCGGACTCCTGCACGATCCGTTCGACCTCCGTGGCGACCTGCTCGACGCTGGGATGCGTGCCGCGCAGGCCCGCGGCGATCTCCTCCTGGCGCGCAACCTCCTCGCCGACGAAGAGCAGCAGGCTCTCGCGCAACAGGTCCACCTGGCTGGGGAAGTGGTAGGTGAGGGAGCCGAGCGAGACCTCCGCGGCGCCCGCAACGCGGCGGTTGGTGACGGCGGAGACTCCCTCACGGCCGATCAGCTCGACGGTGGTTCGGAGTATGCGCTCGCGGGTGTCGGGAGGTGCGGCGGTGGGCACGAAGCGCCAGCCTACCCTTTTCGCCTATCGTTCGTTCGAACGAACAAGGTACGCGCGAGGGAGGAACCGATGTCGACCAGCACCGCAGAGACGACCCCCGGCAAGGGGCCCGACGAGACCAAGGCCACGCCTCATCTCGGCCTCGAGGAGCAGGCGAAGCTGCTCCAGACCGGAGAGGCCTCGTCCAGGGAGCTGGTCGAAGCGGCCCTGGAGCGCGCGCAGGCAACTCAGGAGACGCTGAACGCGTTCCGGGTCATCTGCACGGAGGAGGCGCTGGCCGAGGCCGACGAGGCAGACCGTCGCCTCGGCGACGGCCAGGGGGGGCCGCTGCTCGGGGTCCCGGTCGCGATCAAGGACGACGTCGACCTCACCGGCCACACGACTCCGTTCGGTTGCGGAGGTGGCCGCCCCGCCGTGCGCGACGCCGAGGCGGTGCGCCGCATCCGCGAGGCGGGCGCGATCGTGATCGGCAAGACCCACGCGCCCGAGATCGGCCAGTGGCATTTCACCGAGACGCCGCTGCACGGCGCGACCCGCAACCCCTGGAACACCGACCACACACCGGGTGGCTCCAGCGGCGGCGCGGCTGCAGCGGTGGCCGCCGGCGTCGTCCCGGCGGCGATCGGCTCCGACGGCGCGGGCTCGATTCGCATCCCCGCCGCTTGGACCGGCCTCGTCGGGCTGAAGCCGCAGCGCGGGCGTGTCTCGACCTGGCCCGACCCGGAGGCCTTCAACGGGCTCAGCTGCTACGGCCCTCTGGCGCGCAGCACCGGCGACGCCGCCCTGCTGCTCGACGCCGCCCGCGGCAACGTCCCCGCCGACCTGCACAAACCGCAGCCTCCGAGCGAGCCTTTCGTCGAGGCGGCCGCGCGCGAGCCCGGTCCCCTGCGGGTCGCGATCTCCTTCACCACTCCCTTCGGCGTTCCCGACAAGGTCGACGCGGAGCACCGCGCGGCGATCGAGGCCTTCGCCGAGCGGCTC
Source organism: uncultured Solirubrobacterales bacterium (assembly GCA_963753585.1). Lineage (GTDB taxonomy): Bacteria > Actinomycetota > Thermoleophilia > Solirubrobacterales > 70-9 > VRUE01. The sequence continues at coordinate 1,367,628 of CAVWCU010000001.1, forward strand.
GGCGAGCTCGGTCACGAGATCGTCCGCGTCGACCCCGACTACGGCATGGTCGGCCCGGCGATCGTCCCCCGCGGCATGAGCGGGGTCGCGGAATGGCTCGAGGCCCACGGCGAAGACCGCAGCGCCCTGGAGGCCCGCACCCGGGTCCACGCTCGCTTCGGCCAGGCCCTGCGCGGCGCACCGCAGCGCCTATCGCGGGCCGCCGAGCCCAGCCTGCAGCGCCGGATCGGCCGTGTCTTCGAGCGCTGTGATGTCGTCCTTACGCCCACCACGGCGAAACCGCCGCCCCGCATCGGCGCCCTAGAGGGCAAGGGCTACTGGGCGACCAGCAGCACGGCCAGCGCCATCTGCCCCTTCGCCTTCGCCTGGAACGTCGTCGGCTGGCCGGGCATCAGCGTCCCCGCCGGGCACACGTCGAACGGCCTGCCGATCGGCGCCCAACTGCTCGGCCGCGAAAACGACGAGGCGACCCTGCTCTCCCTCGCCGGCTCGGTCGAGCGCGCCGCCGGAGGCTGGCCCCAGCCCGCATAGGTGCCTTGGGAGGGCCGACTCGACAGCGGGGTGTACGGTCAGTACCAGGCAGGGCTCAACTCAATTGAAGGAGCCCCAAAATGGCAGCAGCAGAGGTAAAGCGGTTCGACTCGCCTGACGAGACTCGCCCGTTCGAGGGAAAGGGCCAGGCGAAGGTCGTGCAACTGGCAGGTCACGCGGTCGCCGAAGGCACCTTCGAGGCGGGCTGGAAGTGGTCGGAGAACGTCAAGCCGATCGCCGGCACCGACTCCTGCCAAGTCGCGCATTTCGCCTACGTGCTCTCCGGCAGCATGCGCATCTATATGGATGACGGCTCCGAGATCGAGGTCAAGGCCGGCGACGTCGTCGCGATCCCGCCCGGCCACGATGCCGAGGTCACCGGCCCCGAGGCCTGCGTGATGGTCGACTTCGGCGAGATCGGGGACTACGCGAAGCGCGGCTGAGCCCTCAACCGCGCCGGCGGAGAAGCAGGAAGGCCTGGCCGAAATCGAGCAGCTGGCGCCCTCGGTGGGCGAAGCCCCCGAGGGTGCGACCGGTGGCGCGGTGGGAGAGGTCGAGCTCGTACTCGCCGACGCGGTAACCGGCGCGCACGGCATCAACGGTCATCCCGATCTCCATGCCGTAACCGGAGGCGAAGGGGAGAACTGCGTGCAGGACCTCGGCACGCATCGCCCGCTGGCCGGAGATCGGCGCCTCGGCCTCAAAGCCGCACAGACGCCGGATCGACCAGTGGGCAAACCCGAGCGCGAGCCCGAAGCCGCCGCCGACCCGGCGGCCGAAAGCCGCGACGGCGAGATCGCACTCCCCCCCTTCGACGGCCGCAACCAGCGGCGACAGCGCCGCCGCCGAGCCGCCGAGGTCGCCGTCGCAGAGCAGAACCACTTCAGGCGCTCCCCCATCGAGGGCGGCTTCAGCCGCAGCCGACACGTTGGCTCCCTTGCCGTGCGGCCTGCCCCTGCTGACCACCTGGGCCCCGGCCGTCATGGCCGCCTCGGCGGTGCCATCGGTCGAGGCGTCGTCGGCCACCCAGATCGGCGCCCTCGGGAAGGCCTCGCGCAGCGCGGCGATCGTCGCCGCGATCCGATCCGCCTCGTTGCGGGCGGCCACGATCACGGTCAGCGCGTCAGGTCGGTTCGAGGCCACGGCGGACATTCTGCCTTCCGGGGCGCCTTTTGCTCCCTGCGCGTGCATAAAGCGCACCGGAGCAATGGATATGGTGCCGCGCCATGGATATCGAGGCGCACATCACAGGGAACGTCTGGAAAATCGAGGTCGCGGTCGGGGATCGGGTCGAGGACGGGGACACCGTCGTCATCCTGGAGTCGATGAAGATGGAGATCCCGGTCGAGGCCGAAGACGACGGCACCGTCAAGGAGATCCGCTGCGAGGAGGGCCAATCGGTCAGCGAAGGCGACGTCCTCGTCGTCTTGGAGTAGACGCCCGATGATGGAACGGCTCGCGGGCGGCAAGCTCATCCTCGACTCGCCCGCCGAGGCGGTCGTCCGGCTCCGCATCTCCAACCCCGAGCGTCGCAACGCCCTCGACCACGACATCCTCGACGCGCTCGCCGAGACGCTGCCGCGCCTCGATCGCGGGATCGAGACGCGCTGCTTGCTGATTACCGGTGCGCCGCCGGTCTTCTCGGCCGGCTACGACATCGCCTCGATCCCCTCCGAGACCTTCGAGCGCGACGCGGAGGCGCTGGTCGCCCATCCCTTCCACGCGGCGATGGAGGCAATCGCCACCTACCCGTGGCCCACCGTCGCGGCGATCAACGGACACTGCATCGGCGGCGGTCTGGAGCTGGCCATCACCTGCGACCTTCGGCTCTGCGCAGCCGGCGCGAAGCTCGGAATGCCGCCGGTGAAGCTCGGCCTCGTCTACGGCCACACCGGCCTGCGCAAGTTCCTCGACACGGTCGGCCTGGCGCGCACCAAAGAGCTCTTCCTCACCGGGCGCAACTTCGAGGCTGCCCGGGCCGAAGAGATCGGGCTCGTCCACGAGGTCCTCGACGGCGAGCGGCTCGAGCGGGCGTCGGTCGAGCTCGCGGCCGAGATCGCGGCCAACGCGCCGCTCTCTATGCGGGGCAACAAGAGTGCGATCGGCCTGCTCAACGCCGCGCCGACCCTCACCGCACAACAGGAGGCGGGCCTGATCGCCCTGCGCGAGTCCTGCTTCGCCTCTGAGGACCTGCGCGAGGGAATCCGGGCCTTCGCCGAGAAGCGCAAGCCGGTCTGGCGAGGGCGGTGAGCACCGCCAGCAAGCAGCTCGCCGCCGCCGATCCGACGATGGCGGCGCTGATCGAGCGGGTCGGCGCGATTGACCTGGAGACGCGCTTGAAGCGGCGCAGTGAGGAGCGCCCCGCCGACGCCTACGGTGCGCTTTTGCGGGCGATCGTCGGGCAGCAGCTCTCGACCAAAGCCGCGCGAACGATCTACGGCCGCATCCTCGAGCTCTTCGACGGCCGCACGCCGGCGCCCGAGCAGTTGCTCGAAGCCGAGGAATCCGGCCTTCGCGCCGCCGGTCTCTCCGGTCGCAAGGTGGAGTACGTCCGCGACCTCGCCTCGCACGTGATCTCCGGCGAGCTGGAGCTCGACCGGCTCGGTGAGCTCTCCGACGAGGACGTGATCGCCGAGATCGTCGCGGTGCGCGGCCTCGGCGTCTGGACCGCGGAGATGTTCCTGATCTTCCACCTCGAACGGCCCGACGTGCTCTCCGGCGGCGACCTCGGCATCCGCAAGGCGGTGCAGGTGGAGTACGAGCTGAAGGAGATGCCGGCGCCGGCGCGGGTCCTGGAGATCGGCGAGCACTGGCGCCCTCACCGCAGCCTCGCCTCTCTCTACCTCTGGGAGTCGCTTGCAAACGCGCCCGTGGGTCCCTCCTAGGGTCGAGTCACTCGGCGTCCGCCATTCCGTGACGCAAACGCAGGACGCGGCCAACCGAGGCCTCGAAGGCGCCGCGGTCGAGTGCGCCTGAGCGCAGCCCCCGCTGCAGGGCGCGGCGGGCGCGGGCGGCAGCGTGGAAGTCGGCAAAGAGGAGGAGGTCGGTGCCGGCGCGCGCCGCTGCCTTGCCCGCCTTGGCCGCGCCGCCGAAGTCGCGGACCGCGACGGCTTCCATCGCGTCGGTGATCGAGACGCCCCGGAAGCCGAGGCGCGAGCGCAGCTCGCCGGTCGCGATCGGGCGGGCAAAGGCCGCGGGCCTGGGCGAAAAGGCGGGGTAGATGGCCGTACTCAGCATCACCATCTCCCCTCCTGCCTCGATGAAGCTGCGGAACGGGGGCTCATCGACCCGCCGCAGCGTCGCCTTGGAGAGCCCGATCCGTTCGACCGCGAAGTCCGTGTTCTGGTGGGCAGCGCCGAGGCCCGGGAAGTGCTTGGCCGTGGCGGCGACGCCGCCGCTCTGGAGCCCCTCAGCAAAGGCGACCCCGGAGGCCGCGACCTTGGCCGGTGTCGAGCCGAAACCACGGTCTGTGGCTGCGATCGTGCCGCCCGCGCGAGCTACGTCGAGGACCGGGGCGAGGTCGACGCCGATGCCGACGTCGAGCAGGTTGGCCGCGGTCGCGCGTCCCTGCCGGCGGCTGAAGGCAGCACCGCGGGCGCCCATCTCCATTGCTGAGGTGGTGGGCGCGCCGCCGAGCCGCTTCACCAGCCCGCCCTCCTGGTCGACCATGACGAGCAGCGGGTCGCGCAATCCTGCCGGCCGAGGAATCGCCTGCAGGCGCCGAATGAGGTGCCGGCCGGCGCCGCGGGTCGGCAGGTTCTCGGCAAAGAGGATCACGCCCGCCAGCTCGCCCTCCCGGACCATCCGCTTCAACCCCGGTGGCGCCTCAGTCCCTCCAAAACCGGCGACGACGCGTTGGCCGGCAAGCTCGGAGAGGGGCAATCGGGATGCCACGCTGGGCTCCGGACCCGAGCCATCGCCGAGCGTCGCCCCCAAGGCGAACGCCCCGACCGCGAGTCCGCAAACGGCGCCGACCGCGATCCGCCTGCGCCTGATCGTCCCCATACCCACGTGTCTGACCTTAACTACGATATGACGGGGTTTAAGTCAGACACGCCCTCCGGGGCAGGCGTCCGGGGCGGTGCCTAGCCTTGCGCGCAAGTGGCCTCCCTGATCTCATTTGACGAAGCGCTGGCGCTCGGCGAGCTGGCCGACCAGGAGGAGATCGGCGAGCTGGTCGAGCGCGCCTGGCAGGTGCGCCGTGAGAACTTCGGCGACTCGACCGACATGTGCTCGCTGGTCAACGCGAAGTCGGGCGGCTGCGCAGAGGACTGCGGATTCTGCGCCCAGTCACGCTACGCAGAGGCGGACACGCCCATGCACGCGATGATGGAGCCCGAGCAGATCCTCGAGCACGCGCGGGCGGCCGAGGCGGCGGGCGCGCATCGCTTCTGCATGGTCACCCAGGGCCAGGGCCTCTCCAAGCGCGACTTCGAGAAAATTCTCGAGGGCGCGAAACTGGTCGCCGAGCAGACCAACCTGAAGCGCTGCGCCTCGATCGGCCACATGTCGACCGAGCGGGCGAAGAAACTGCGCGAGGCGGGGATACAGCGCGTCCACCACAACGTCGAGTCCGCCCGCTCCTACTACCCGGAGGTCTCCACGACCGTCCGCTACGAGGGCCGGCTGCGGACGATCGAGGCGGTCAAGGAGGCCGGCCTGGAGACCTGCGTCGGCGGCATCCTCAACCTCGGCGAGTCGCCGCGCCAGCGGGTCGAGATGGCCTTCGAGCTATCCGAGCTCAACCCGACCTCGGTGCCGATCAACCTGCTCAACCCGCGCGAGGGGACCAAGTTCGGCGACCGTCCGCTGATGGACGCCTGGGAGGTGGTCCAGTGGGTGGCGATCTTCCGCCTGATCATCCCGGGCGCGCTCTTCCGCCTCTGCGGCGGGCGGGTCGAGAACCTCGGCGACCTACAGCCGCTTGCGGTCAAGGCGGGACTGAACGGGGTGATGATGGGGAACTTCCTCACCACCCTGGGCGCCGAGCCCGAGGAGGACCGGGCGATGTTCGAGGAGCTCGGTCTGAACGTCGCCCGCCAGCCCGACAACGGTGCCAACCCGCGCCCCGACAACCGCGACGGCTGGCTCGACGGCGAAACGCCGGCGACGCCGATCGACGAGCTGATCGATCGCCAGGACGAGGCCAACTTCTGGGACCCTTCGACCCAGCTGCGGGTGATCAAGAAGGTCAAGAAGCCCCCGCCGTACCCGGCTTCGAACACCCCCTCGGCTGCATGACCGAGATCGCAGAGCGGCTGGAAGAGCTTCGCGACAGCGGGCTCCACCGGCGACTGCGCTTGATCAGCGGCCCGCAGGGCCCTCGCGTGACACTCGACGGGCGGCCGGTCCTGCTGCTCTGTTCGAACAACTACCTGGGGCTGGCCGACCACCCGCGGGTGCGAAGCGCGGCGGCAGAGGCGGCGATGCGCTGGGGCGCCGGCGCCGGCGCCTCGCGGCTGATCTCGGGCAACATGCAGCCACACCGCTGCCTGGAGGAACGGCTGGCCGAGTTCAAGGGCTACGAGGCGGCGCTGCTCTTCGGCTCGGGCTACCTGGCAAACACCGGCACGATCGCCGCGCTGGCGGGGCGAGGCGAGGCGATCTTCTCCGACGAGCTCAACCACGCCAGCATCATCGACGGCTGCCGCCTCTCCCGCGCCGAGACGTTCGTCTACCGCCACGGCGACGTCGAGCACCTCGCCTGGGGCCTGCGCGAAGCCGAGGGGCGGGCCTCGCTGATCGTCACCGACGGCGTCTTCTCCATGGACGGCGACATCGCGCCCCTGGAGGCCCTGGCGCGGCTTGCCCGCCGCCACAAGTGCCGGTTGATGGTCGACGAGGCCCACGCCACCGGTGCGCTCGGCCCGGGCGGGCGCGGCTCGGTCGCCGCCGCCGGCCTCAGCGGCGAAGTCGACGTGGTGATGGGCACGCTCGGCAAGGCGCTCGGCTCCTACGGGGCCTACGTCTGCGCCAGCCGCGAGCTGACCGACTACCTCGTCAACACAGCCCGGTCGTTCGTCTTCTCCACCGCCCCGCCGCCAACCGTCGTCGCCGCGAGCCTGGCGGCGCTGGAGCTGCTCGAGTCCCACCCACACCGGGTCGAGCGCCTCGGCGCCAACGCGGCGACGCTGCGGTCGGCGCTCGCCGCCGAGGGGCTCTCCGTGGGCGACTCGGCAACTCAGATCGTGCCGGTCGCGGTCGGCGACGCAGGCACGACGATGGAGCTCTGCGAGCGGGTGCTGGAGGGGGGCGTCTTCGCCCAGGGAATCCGCCCACCGACCGTGCCCGAGGGCTCCTCGCGCCTGCGCTTCACCGTGATGGCGACCCACCGTGCCGGCGAGCTGGAACAGGCCGCAAAGCTGGTCGGCGCCGCGGCGCGCGAGATGGGCATCGCCGCAGAGCCAGTGACCGCAGCCGCCTGAGCCGTTGGCCGGCGTGTTCGTCACCGGGACGGGGACCGAGGTCGGCAAGACCGTGGTCGCCGCCGTCATCGCCCGCACCATGGCCACGGAAGGCAAGACGGTCGCCGCCTTCAAGCCCGCCGTAACCGGCCTCGAAGAAGACGGGGAGCCGGATCATGAGCTGCTGCGGCGAGCCGCTGGGTCGAGTCAGGAAGACGAGGAGATCGCGCCCTATCGCTACGGACCCCCCGCGTCGCCTCACCTCGCCGCGGCTCTCGCCGGCGAGGAGATCGACCCGGTGCGACTGCTGGCCGCGGCGCGTGCTGCGGCGGCAAGCGCCGACACTCTCGTCTGTGAGGGCGTCGGAGGTTTCCTGGTCCCTCTCGCCGGTACGTATCTCGTCCGCGATCTTGCCGTCGACCTCGGCCTGCCCCTCGTCATCGCCGCCTCCCCCCGCCTGGGCACGATCAACCACACGTTGCTGACAGTCGAGACTGCCCGCGCCTCAGGGTTGACCGTCGAGTTGGTGGTCCTGACCCCCTGGCCGGAGTCGCCGAGTGAGATCGAGCGGTCCAACCGCGAGACGATCGAGGCGCTGGGCGAAGTCATGGTCGCAACGCTTCCCATGATCGACCTGGACGGCCCCGCGAGCTGGCCGGCGCTGGCGCTCAGCTGACGATCACGTCGAGGCTCGACGGCGTCAGTTCGACCTCGAAGCCGGCCTCCTGCGCGACGGCGGCAACCTGCTCGGGGCTATGCGGCTCGGACTTGGCGAGCAGCAGGGTACGGGCGACTTCCCCTCTGGCGGCCTTGGCCATATGCGACACGGCCTTGCGCTCCCCTCCCTCCTCGCGAAAGGCGCGCACGGCAAGCAGCTGTGCGCGCTTGGGCTTCCAGGCCGCGACGTAGGGGCCCGAGCGCATGTCGACGATCGTCTCGCCGGGCTCGTCGGGCAGCGCCGCCCGCAGCGAGTCCCGCCACCAGGCGGCGAGCGGGGCGATGCCATCGAGCTTCGTCGAGGGAGGCAGGCGATAGTGCGGAATGCGGTCCACGGGCCGGACGAACCCCCAGAGCGCACTCGCGATCAGGACGCGCTTCGCCGCTCGCCGCCTGGTGGCTGTCGATAGGCCCGGCAGATCGAGGCGCTGGTAGAGGACGCCGGTGTAGACCTCGGCGGCCGGTGCGGCGGGCGCCCTGCGCAGGCCGGGGTCCAACCTGGCCAGCAACTCGGCCCGCCGCTCGCCCAGCTCCTCGGCGAAGACGAGCGAGTCGAGGTCCACGGGCGCGCCGCCCTCGGGCTCGGCCTTGCCTTCTGAGGGTGGCAGCAGGATCAGCATCGGAGCAGCGTTTCAGGCCGCGGGCTCGGCGGCGGCGACCGCCTCGCGTCCGGCCAGCTCCTCGCCACCGGGGTTGACCGCCGCCTCCACCGCCTCGGGGCTGAGCGGATCGCGCCGGGCGCGGATCGTCGCCGCCCCGATCACCGCGCCGGCGGCCGCGACCACGGCGCAGACGCTCATCGCGTGGCCGAGCGCGTCGACGAATTCCTGCGGGGACGCCGCCGCAAAGCTGGTCCCCACCGCCGCCTGGAAGATCGCCCCGGTGACGGCGACGCCGAGGCTGCCGCCGACCATGCGGAACATCGAGAGCACGCCGGATGCGATGCCGGCCTTCTCGACCGGCACGGCGTTCATCGCGGCGCTGGTCATCGGCGACATCGTCAGCGCGATGCCGATGCCGAGCAGCATGAAGCCGGGAAGCAGCTCGAGATAGGTGGAGTCGACCGCGATCCCGCTGAAGCTGTAGAGCGAGGCGGCGACGAGGAGGAGCCCGGCGGTGATCAACCAGCGGGGGCCGAAGCGATCGGCGAGCCGGCCGGCAAGAGGGGCGATGCCGACGATCATCAGGGTCGAGGGGAGGAACCTGACCCCCGCCTCCAGCGGCGAGTAGCGGAGGATGTCCTGCATGTAGAGGGCGAGGAAGAAGAAGACGCCGAGCATCGAGAAGGAGACGATCGAGGCGACGACGATCGCGCCGAGGAAGTTGCGGTTGGAGAAGAAGCGGAACTCGACCATCGGCACCTTGACCCGCAGCTCGATCGCGGCGAAGGCGGCGAGGCCGACCGCGGCACCGATCAGCAGCGCGACGATCTCGGTCGAGCCCCAGCCCCATTCGTTGCCCTCGACCAGGGCGAGGATCAGCGCCGTGAGCGAGGCGGTGAGGGCGATGACGCCGGCGAAGTCGACCTCGCGGCCGACGGTCGTGTCGCGCGACTCGCGCACGGCGAAGAGCGAGGCGGCGACGGCGCCGATCGCGACCGGGATGTTGAGGTAGAAGATCGCCCGCCAGCTGACGTGCTCGGTGAGGAAGCCGCCCATCACCGGACCGACCGCCAGGGCGAGGGCGGAGACCCCCGCCCAGGTCCCCATCGCCTTGCCGCGCTCCTCGGGGGGGAAGGCGTCGGTGACGATCGAGAGCGTCGCCGGCATCATCAGCGCGGCGCCGACCCCCTGCACCACGCGGCTGACGACGAGGTCGGTCGGGCTGGCGGCGAACCCGGCCGTCGCCGAGGAGAGGGCGAAGATGACGACGCCGAAGAGGAACATGCGGCGGCGGCCGAAGATGTCGCCGAGCCTGCCCCCCGTCGCCAGCAGCACCGCGAAGGAGAGCGTGTAGCCGTTGATCGTCCACTCCAGGCCGGAGATCGAGGCGTCCAGGTCGCGCTGGATCGAGGGCAGGGCGACGTTCACGACCGTGTTGTCGAGCATGATCATGAACAGTGCGAAGCACATCGCGCCGAGCGTCCACCACTTGCGGTTGTCCTCGGTGATCAGGTGGCGATAACGGGTCAAGCCGGACCGACCTCCTTCAGGTGCTCGTAGGCGGCGGCGATGTCGGGACGGTCCATCAGCGAGTCGATCGCCGCGTCGAGCTTGCGCCGCTGCGCGGTGGTGAGGCTGGCGGCGAACGTCTCCATTCCCGCCTGGCGCACCACCATCAGGGTGTCGACGAGCTTCTTGCCACGGGCTGTGATCGCGATCCGCCTCACCCGCCGGTCCTCGGGGTCCTCGACCCTGGTGGCGAGTCGCTTCTTGACCAGGACGTCGACCGCCCTGCTCATCGAGGGAACCGAGACGCCGAGCGCCTCCGCCAGGTCGCCGACCTGGCGCGCCTCGGTCACCTCCCCCAGCCCCCCCAGCTCGAGCAGCGCCTTGGACTGGGTCATCGAGAGCCCGCTCTCCTCGATCACCCGCAGCAGGTTGCCGCGGTCGTAGAGAAAGAGGTGGCGCAGCAGGGCGCTTATCCGCGCCGCGGTCTCCTGCGCGCCCTCGCTGACCTCGGGGGCGTCGACCTTCTCGATGATCGCCTCGAGCTGACTCGCCTGCATACGAGTAATACTTGCATAACTGCAACTATTTCTCGAACGAAATAGTTGCTCCTGTGACTCTAATCACAGAGCGGGGTGATCCTCCCGCCGGTACGGCCCGGGCTTGGGGCGCGGAGCCCCGCCGGGGAAGGCGAGCCGCAGGATCGTCCGCTGCACCATCCCGAGCTGCTGCCCGAAGGGACCGCTGTTGTAGGGGAGGCCGTAGCGTTCGCAGACCTGCTTCACCTGCGGCGCGATTTCCGCGTAGCGGGTGCTCGGCAGGTCCGGGAAGAGGTGGTGCTCGACCTGGTAGCCGAGGTTGCCGCTGGCGACGTGGAAGAGCGGGCCGCCCTCGATGTTCGCCGCCCCGGTCAGCTGACGCACGTACCAGCCTCCGCGGCTCTCGTCCTCGACTTCCTCGGGCTTGAACGTGTGGGTCTGGTCGGGGAAGTGACCGCAGAAGATGATCGCGTAAGCCCAGACGTTGCGGACGACGTTCGCCGTCGCGTTCGCCGACACCGCGGCCCGGTAGGAGCTTCGGCCGCCGCCGAGAGCGCGCCTCAAGGCCCCGGCCAGCCCGCCGCGGTGCCTGCCGCCAGCGCGGACCTCGAGACCCGCGTCGAGAGCCGCCATGGCCAGGCCACTCAGCAGCGGCCAGGCGACGTAGTCCTTGACGATCTGGCTCTTCGCCTTCTCGCGGATCCCCGCCAGCTCGCGCTTCACCTGCGCCTTTGACTTGTGGCCCTTGCGGATTGCCTCGAAATCGAGGTCGTGGAGGGCCACGCCCCACTCGAAGAAGGCCATCAGCAGCAGGTTGTAGAGCGGCTGCGCGAGGTAGACGGGGTTCCACTTCTGCTGGGGGTCGATCCGCATGATCTCGTAGCCCAGGTCCTTGTCCTTGCCGAGGATGTTGGTGAAGGTGTGGTGGACGTAGTTGTGCGAGTGCTTCCAGGCCTCCGATGTCGAGGCCGTGTCCCAGTCCCAGGTCGAGGAGTTGATCTGGGGGTCGTTCATCCAGTCCCACTGCCCGTGCAGGACGTTGTGGCCGATCTCCATGTTCTCGAGGATCTTCGACATCGAGAGAGCGGCCGTGCCGGCGATCTTGGCCGGGCGGTAGCGGGCGCCGAGCAGCAGCACGCGCCCCATCACCGCAAGGCGGCGCTGCATCGCGATCATGCTCTCGATGTAGCGTCGGTCGCGTTCGCCGAGGTCGGCGAAGGTCCGGTCGCGGATCTCGTCGAACTCCCGGGCCAGTTCCTCGAGCTGCCCCTCGGAAAGGTGCGCGAGCGGGCTCTCGACCTCAACAGTCGTTGCGTTCATCGTTTCCTTTCGTCGGTTTTCAAAGCGCGATCTCGATCGGTCCTTCGGGGGCGTTGACGCAGGTGCGGATCATCTCTCCCTCGCTGCCGTGGACCTTGCCGGTGCGCAGATCGCGCACCTCACCCCTGCAGAGCCTGCCCACGCAGGTGTGGCAGATGCCCATCCGGCAGCCGAAGGGCAGCGTGGCGCCCGCCTCCTCGCCGCTGACGAGGATCGGCGTGCCGCTGTCGCAGCTCGCCTCCACCCCGCTCTTGACGAAGCTCACGCGGCCCCCCTCGCCCTCGCCGGGCTCGCCGCCGATCACCGGCTGGAAGCGCTCCATGTGGAGCAACTCGGGATCGCCGTCCCGCTCCCAGCGCTCGCTCATCGCGTCGAGCATCGCGGCCGGGCCCGAGAGGAAGGCGTGGCGCTCGCGCCAGTCGGGGCAGAGCAGGTCGAGGTCGGCGGGGCCGATCCGACCCTCCTCCGCGGTGATCCGCAGATGCAGGTCATAGCCCGCGTGGGCATCGCCGATCTCGCCCAGGCGCTCGGCGAAGATGACTCCCTCGACCTCGCGGGCGGAGTGGACGTGGACAGCGTCGGCCAGCGAGTTGCTTCGGTGCAGGCTGCGCAGCATGCTCATGATCGGCGTGATCCCGCTGCCGGCGCTGAGGAAGAGCAGCTTGCGCGGCGGCGGGTCGGGGAGCACGAAGGTTCCTTCGACGCCACCGAGCCGGACGACGTCTCCGGGCCGGGCCTGGCGCACGAAGTAGGGGGAGACCTTGCCCGTTTCGACCAGCTTCGGCGTGATGCTGATGCATCCATCCGGACGATCGGGCTCCGAGGTCAGCGAGTAGGCGCGCCAGTGGTGGATGCCGTCGACGACGACGCCGATCCGCAGGTACTGCCCAGGCCGGTGGCCGGGCCACTCGAAGCCGGGACGGATCAGCACGGTCGCCGCTTCGGGCGTCTCGGCGTCGATGCGCTCGATTCGCCCGCGCAGCTCGCGCGTCGACCAGAGCGGGTTGATCAGTTCGAGATAGTCGTCGGGCAGGAGCGGCGTGAACAGCGAGCGGACTGAGTGCAGCGCCCTGCGCCTCAACGGCGGGACCTTCGGTGGTGCTCCTCGCTCCGCCATTGATTGATATTACACAGATCGATGTAGAGGTTTGTGTGTCAAGCCGCACACGCTCGGGCCTACCGCCGGACCGCTGGCTAAGGTCGCTCTACCCGATGCCGGCCGATCCCACCCAGCTCGACCGCGATCACCTCTGGCACCCCTTCACCCAGCAGCAGGCGTGGTGCGAGGAGGAGCCGCTGCTGATCGAGCGGGGCGAGGGGTCCTACCTCGTCGATGACCGGGGACGGCGTTACCTGGACGGAGTCTCCTCGCTGTGGTGCACCGTCCACGGCCACCGGCACCCCGGGATCGACGCTGCGGTCACCGACCAGCTCGGCAAGGTCGCGCACTCGACCATGCTCGGCCTCTCCCACCCCGGCGCGACCGAGCTCGCCGGTCGCCTCGTCGACCTCGTACCCCCCGGCCTCTCTCGCGTCTTCTACTCGGAGTCCGGCTCGACCGCGGTCGAGATCGCGCTGAAGATGGCCTTCCAGTACCAGCAGCAGCGCGGCGGCCAGCACGCCCGGCGCACCTCTTTCGTCCATCTGCGCGACTCCTACCACGGCGACACAATCGGATCGGTCGCGGTCGGGGGGATCGAGCTCTTCCACTCCACCTACCGGCCGCTTCTCTTCCAGACCCATGCAGCCGAGCCCGGGGATGCGGCCGACCTCGAGCGGGTCCTCTCAGCCCACGAAGAGGAGATCGCCGCGGTGATCGTCGAGCCGCTCGTGCAGGGAGCCGCCGGGATGCTGCTCCACCCTCCCGGCTATCTGCGCGCCGTGCGCGAGCTCTGCGACCGCTTCGGCGTGCTGCTGATCTGCGACGAGGTGGCGACCGGCTTCGGCCGCACCGGGACGATGTTCGCCTGCGAACAGGAGGACGTCGCCCCCGACCTCCTCTGCCTCGCCAAGGGCCTCACCGGCGGCTACCTGCCGCTGGCGGCGACACTGGCGACGGAGCGCATCTACGAGGGCTTCCTCGGCGCCCCCGAGGAGTACCGCACCTTCTTCCACGGCCACACCTACACCGGCAACCCTCTCGCCTGCGCCGCCGCGCTCGCCAACCTCGACGCCTTCGAGAGCGAGGACACGCTGGAGCGCCTGCAACCGAAGATCGAGCTGCTGCGCAAGCTGCTCGACGAGGTCGAGGCGATGCCCGAGGTGGCGGAGGTGCGCGCCCAGGGCGTCATGGTCGGCATCGACCTCGGCGAGCACGACCCGGCACTTCGACTGGGCCACCGCGTAACCGTCGAGGCCCGCAAGCGCGGCGCGATCGTCCGCCCGCTCAGCGACGTCGTCGTCCTCATGCCCCCCCTCTCGATCTCCGAGGGGGAGCTGCGGAGCCTGGTGGCGATCGTGACCGAGTCGATCCAGGCGGCATGCGCTTCGCGCGCCGAGCTGGCGCAGGCAGCCTGAAACCACCGTGTGACGGATTCGGCTCGCTCTCGTAGTAAGGGCGTGGGCGAGGCAGTCGCGACAACCCCTATCGAGGTCCCGCACGAAACCGGGCTCGACTTCGAGCTGCTCTACCAATCCAGCCGGGACGATGTCTTTGCCTACGCCGCCGGACTGCTGCGGGACCAAGCCGCCGCAGAGGACGTCACCGCCGCCGCCTTCGAGCGCGCCTACCGCAAGCGCTCCCGGTTCGACCCGAGTAGAGGCACCCCCCGCGCCTGGCTCTTCGGGATCGCCCGAAACGCCGCCCTCGACGAGCTGCGCCGGCGCGGGCGCACCGCAGAGCTAGGCGCCGATCCGATCGACGCGATGAGCCTCCAGGAGTTCGACGACGAGAGCACGGAGCTGCGCCTCGTCCTCGCCGAGGCACTGGGACAACTGGAGGCACGCGAGCGGGAGCTGATCGCCCTCAAGTTCTTCGCAGGACTCACCAATGGGGAGATCGCCCGCGTGGTCGACACGAGCGAGTCGAACGCCGGCACCAAATTGCACCGAGTCGTCAACAAGCTGAGGGAGGCCTGCAATGGATTCGCCTAGGGACGGCTTCGACATGGCCGCACAGCTGCACGCGCTCCGCCCCTCTCCACGGCCGGAGTTCGCCGCGGAGCTGGACGCACAGGCCGCCGCTGGCTTTCCGCGCCCCTCGGGGAGCTCGCGCGGCGCGCTTGCCCGAATTGCCGACTTCTTCCGGGACGCCCCTCCGCGCCGGATCGCGGCTCCCGCCGGGGCGCTGGCCCTGACCGCGATCGCGATCGCAACCGTGGTCATCGCGACCTCGAATGACGAGCACGTCACCCCACTGGCACTGCGCGAGGACAACGAGCGAGCAGTCGCTCCGTCGGGCGGTGTCGCCGAAGCGCCCGCCCGTCTCGACGCGGAACGCGAGGCCGCCTCGGCAGGGTACGGTTCGAGCGGAGTGCAGTACTCGGATGTCGTTCCGCTTCGCGCTACTGCCCAGCCAAGCTCATCCGCTCTAACTCGTCCGCGCAACGTGGAGCGCGCAGCGCAGGTCGTCCTCCAATCCGATCCTGCCGACGTCCGCGGCGATGCCGCCGAGGTGTTCGATGCGGTCCACGATGCCAACGGAATCGTCCTTCGGTCCTCGATCCGAGGCGGGAGAGCGGGCCAGGGCGGCGCCAGCTTCACCCTCTCGATCCCAACCCGCAATCTCAGCGATGCGCTCGCCGCTATCTCGGAAATCGCCGACGTCCGCTCGCGAGACGAGTCAACGCTGGACATCACCGCCCCCACGGTCAGGGCCGACCGGCGCTTCGAGGAATTGCAAACGCAGATCGACGGCCTCCTCGCCGACCTGGCCCAAGCCACGACCGAGGGGGAACGTGCCTCCCTCGAGGGAGAGCTGCGAACCGAGCGTCGCCGCGCGACTGCGCTGGACGCCCGCCTCGACCGCCTTCACCAGCGCGGAGACTTCTCGCGGGTCTCCGTCCGCATTGAGACGGGTGACCTTTCAACAAGCGCCGAGGGTGGCGCTTGGGGAATAGGAGACGGGCTCACCAGCGCCGGTCGCGTGCTCACGGTAGCCGCGGGCGTCACCATCGTCGGCCTGGCGATTCTCACCCCGCTCGCCCTGATCGTTCTCGTCGCCTGGCTGGCCCACCGGACCTGGCTGCGAGCTGGCCGCGAGCGGGTTCTCGACGCGTAGCCGACAATCACCACAACTGGGTGTGGTGAATGTCGGATGCGCCCCGATATGGTGGCTCGATGGAGGAGAGGCTCCGCGGGCCCGCGGAGGCACCGAATCTCGGTGAGCCAGCCGTGCCGCGGCCGGCGGCTTCCGTGGTGCTTCTGAGGCGCGGGGGGAAGCATTCGCAGCGTGCACTGGAGGTTTTGCTGCTGAAGCGGACCGAAGAGGCGAGATTCATGCCGGGGGTATGGGTCTTTCCCGGCGGGTCAGTGGACGACGGGGATGGCCAGGACGAAGAGCGGTTCAAGGCCTGCGCTGTGCGTGAGCTGGAGGAGGAGGCCGGGATCACCCTGCCCGCCGAGGAGGAGCTGGTCCTCTTCTCGCGCTGGATCACCCCCGAGGTCGTCTCGCGCCGCTTCGACGCCTGGTTCTTCCTCGCCCTTGCCCCGGCCCACACGCCCCCCAAGCCGGATGGCGTCGAGACCACCGACGCCGCCTGGTTCGAGCCCGCCCGCGCCATCGAGGCCCAAGCCGCCGGCGACCTGGCCCTGGCCTTCCCAACCCTGAAACAACTCGAGTCCCTACTCCCATTCACAAACATCAGACGAAGCGCTCACCGCGCATCGTGGCCGCACGATCGAGCCAATCCTGCCGAAGGTAATCGGAACACCTGAAGAACACCGAGTAGTCCTCCCGGGCGACCCCGACTACCCGAGCTGACCCGTCCAACCTGAGCCGTTACT
The DNA here is from genome assembly GCA_963753585.1 of uncultured Solirubrobacterales bacterium. Lineage (GTDB taxonomy): Bacteria > Actinomycetota > Thermoleophilia > Solirubrobacterales > 70-9 > VRUE01. Next base: position 1,384,191 of record CAVWCU010000001.1, read on the forward strand.
CGGGTGGGTGGCGTCGCAGGGGGGACCGCCCCCGAGGACGCTTTAGCGACCGCAGGGGGCGGTGGGTCCCCTGCGGCGACAGGACCCGCCCGCCTAACCCTCCGAGGGGAAGACCTCCAGCCCGGCATGCCAAGGCCCGGGTGGATACGTGTGGATGCCGCTCTCATCCATCTCACCCTGCAACCGCTTGAAGAGCTCCCCGGCGTTCTTCAGCGCTGCCCCCAGCTCCCCCTCGCTGCGCTCGCGCAAATGCCAGAGGAACCAGAGCTGGCGGTCGTTGATGCCGAAGTCGACCTCGCCGGTCATCGTCGTCGTCCACTCGAGGAAGCCGGGGCTGAAGAGCTCGCGCAGGGCAATCGGGTCGTACTCCCTCGGCACCGTGGCGAGAAATCGCCTGTTGAAGTCGATCGACTCGAACTCGACCTTGCGGGCGAAGTGCTGGGTGACGTGCTCATGGCCCTCGACCGACTCGACGTTGAAGGCGGGGACGACCTGGGCGAGGTCGGGCATGTGCGCCTTGCAGAGGAGCGCGGTCGGCAGGACCGCCTTGTTGAAGAGGCTGCCCGTCTCCCGCTCGTCGGCGTCGCAGCAGGAGCCCCAGAAACCCTCGGCGAGCTGTCCGGTGAGCCGGTTGGTTCCCCCCACGCAGAGCGCCACCGGCCCGTCTTTGGGGTTGATTCCCCCTACCGGTTCGTATCGCAGCTCGTGGCGCTCGCCGTACCTACGGACGACCTCGGCCCACTCCTGCGCTTCCTGCTTGGCCCTCATGTCGAGTCGATCCTAGGCAGTTGGCCGGGCGGCCAAGTAGGATTCGCTCATGACTTGGGTGCTCATAGCCGTGGTCGCGCTGATCGTGATCGCGGTCTTCTACTTCATCGCCAAGCGCAACTCGATCATCGCCTCGCGCAACCGGGTCGACGAGTCCTGGAGCGGGATCGACGTGCAGCTGAAGCGCCGCCACGACCTCGTGCCCAACCTGGTCGAGACGGTCAAGGGCTACGCCGAGCACGAGAGCCAGACCTTCGAGAGGACGACCAAAGCACGTGCCGAGGCGATGGCCGCCGAAAGCGTCGCGGACACCGCCAAGGCCGAGCAGAAACTGACCCAGGCGCTGGCCGACGTACGCGCCGTCGCCGAGAACTACCCGACCCTGCGCGCAACCGAGAACTTCCAGCAGCTGAGCCGCAACCTCTCCGAGCTGGAGGACGAGATCCAGGCCTCGCGGCGGATCTACAACTCCAACGTCCAGTCCTACAACACAGACATCGAACAGTTCCCCGGCTCGATCATCGCCAACCAGGGCAACTTCACCGCCCGCGAGTTCTTCGAGATCGAGGATCCGGCCGAGCGCGAGCCCGTCTCGGTCAGCTTCAGCAAAGACTGAGCCCGACTAAGATTTCAGCATGACCACGGCGACCGAAGCAAAGCTCTGGATCTGCGAGAGCTGCGGCTTCATCTACGACCCCGCGATCGGCGACCCCGACGGCGGCATCCCACCCGGCACGGCGTTCGAGGATATTCCCAAAGACTGGTTCTGCCCCGTCTGCGGTGCCAGGACCTCTGACTTCAGACGCCTGGAGCCCGGCGAGGCCTGAGGGCCCGCGGGGGCGCCATGAAGTACGACTACGACTGGCTGGTCGTCGGTTCCGGCTTCGGAGGCTCTGTTTCAGCCCTCCGGTTGGCTGAAAAAGGCTACGACGTCGCCGTGCTGGAGTGCGGCAGCCGCTTCCGCGACGAGGACTTCGCCGAGTCGAACGTGCGCCATCCGCGGCGCTACTTCTGGCTGCCGCGCTTCGGAATGCGCGGAGTGCTGCGTATGACCTTCTTCAAGGACGTCTTCATCGTCTCCGGCAGCGGCGTCGGCGGCGGCAGCCTCGGCTACGCGAACACCCTCTACCGGGCGCGGCCCGCCTTCTTCGACGACCCGCAGTGGAGCGAGCTGGGCAACTGGGAGCGCGAGCTTGCCCCCCATTACGACACGGCAGAGCGCATGCTCGGCGTGGTCGAGTACGAAGGGATCGGGCCCGCTGACAAGCTGCTGCAGGAATACGGCGAGGAGATCGGCGTCGGCGAGACCTTCACCAACACCCGCGTCGGCGTCTTCTTCGACAAGCCCGGCGTGGAGGTCCCCGACCCGTTCTTCGAAGGCGAGGGCCCGAGCCGCACCGGCTGCATGCGCTGCGGCAACTGCATGGTCGGCTGCCGCCACGGCGCCAAGAACACGCTGATGAAGAACTACCTCTGGTTCGCCGAGAAGCTCGGCGTCCGGATCGAGCCCGAACGCCAGGTGACCGAGATCCGCCCACTCGGCGCCGCCGACGGCTCCGATGGCTACGCCGTGACCAGCGAGCGCTCCGGCTCCTGGCTGCGCAAGAAGCGCCGCACCCAGACCGCCCGCGGCGTGATCGTCGCCGCCGGCGCCCTCGGCACCAACAACCTGCTCGCCAACTGCCGCCACAGCGGCGCCCTGCCGAAGATCTCCGACCGCCTCGGCGACCTCGTCCGCACCAACTCGGAGTCGATCCAGTCGGTCACCGCCCCCGACGACGAGCGCGACTTCAGCCGCTCGGTGGCGATCACCTCGAGCATCTACCCCGACCCCGACACCCACATCGAGGTCGTCACCTACGGCGACGGCGGCGACGCGATGTCACGCTCACCTTCACGGCGATGACCGGGGAGGGCACGAAACTGACCCGGCCGCTGAAGTGGGCGGCGGCGATCGTTCGCCACCCACTGCGCGCGATGCGGATGCTGATCCCCTACCGCTGGTCGCGGCGGACCGTGATCCTGCTGGTGATGCAGACGGTCGACGCGGCGATGCACTTCCGGCCCAAGCGCAGGCTCTTCGGCGGCGGCGTGCGCCTGACAGACCGAACAGGACCCGGGCCGCCCGAACCCGACCTACATCCCGGCCGCCGAGCAGGTCGCCCGCTGGTTCGCGAAGCGCACCGGCGGCGTCGCCCAGAGCGCGCTCACCGAGTCGATCCGCAACATCCCCTCAACCGCCCACATCCTCGGCGGCGCCGCCGGTCGGCGCCGATGCCCAGAGCGGTGTCGTCGACGCCGGCAACCGCGTCTTCGGCTACGAGAACCTGATGGTCTGCGACGGAGCGGCGATCCCCGCCAACCCCGGCGTCAACCCGAGCCTGACGATCACCGCCAAGGCCGAGCACGCGATGAGCCTGATCCCGCCCAAGGCGGGAGCCGAGCCGCGCCACCTCCCCGAGGCGGCCCGGCCCGCAAAAGCGCCAGTCGCCTCCTAGCTCAGCCGGCCTCGGCCAGGCGCTGGGCGACGTAGTCCCAGTTGACGACGTTCCAGAAGGCGTCGATGTAGTCGGGGCGCTTGTTCTGGTACTTGAGGTAGTAGGCGTGCTCCCAGACGTCGCAGCCCAGCAGCGGCACGCTGCCGTCGGAGATCGGCGAGTCCTGGTTGGGGGTGGAGACGACGGCGAGGCCGGAGTTGTCCTTGACCAGCCAGGCCCAGCCGGAGCCGAAGCGGGCGATGCCGGCGTTCTTGAACTCATCCTTGAAGGCGTCGAAGGAGCCGAAGGTCTCGTCGATGCCCGCGGCCAGGTCGCCGCTGGGGGCGCCGCCGCCCTCGGGGCTCAGCATCTCCCAGAAGAGGGTGTGGTTGTAGTGGCCGCCGGCGTTGTTGCGGACCGGGCCCTGCTTGTCACCGGGCAGGCTGGAGAGGTTGCGCAGCACGTCCTCGACCTCGCGGTCGGCCCACTCGGTCCCCTCCAGGGCCGCGTTCGCTTTGTCGACGTAGGCCTGGTGGTGCTTGTCGTGGTGCACGCGCATCGTCGCCTCGTCGATGTGGGGCTCGAGCGCGTCGTAGGCGTAGGGAAGGTCGGGAACCGAAAATGCCATCTGGGCGTCTCCTCGTTTGGTCGGGACTGGACGGTTGCTAAGCCTGGCCGGAGCCTAGCGCGACGGGCGCCTAAGCTGGCTCCGTGGAGATCGACGAAGCAAAGCTCTGGCGAGAGTTCGCAGCCTCCCGCGACCCCGCGATTCGCGAGGAGCTGGTCAAGCGGAACATGGACTTCGCGAGGCGGCTGGCCCTGCGCTACCGCGGAGCCAGCGAGTCCTTCGACGACCTGCTCCAAGTCGCCAACCTCGGCCTGCTGGGCGCCGTCGACCGCTTCGACCCCGAGCGCGGCATCCCCTTCACCGCCTTCGCCTCGCCGACGATCCTCGGCGAGCTGAAGCGCCACTTCCGCGATCGCGTCTGGACCGTACGGGTGCCCCGCGGCCTGCACGACCGCATGGCCGAAGTCGACAAGGCGATCACCGAGCTGACCAAACAGCTCCAGCGCTCGCCCTCGGTGGGCGAGATCGCCGAGCGCCTGGGGCTGGAGCAGACCGACGTGCTGGAGGTCCTGGAGGCAAACCACAATCGCCGCATACTTTCGCTGGACCGCCCGGCCGGCGGCGATGAATCCGAAGAAGCGCCCCCGTCGGACTGGATCGGCGCCGAGGACGAGCGCTTCGAGCTGGTTGAGGGCAGGGTCGCCCTCGACTCCGCCTTGCCCTACCTCGAAGAGCGCGAGCGCGTCGTCCTGCGGCTGCGCTTCGTCGAGGACATGACCCAATCGCAGATCGCAGAGCAGATCGGCCACTCCCAGATGCACGTCTCGCGCATCCTGCGCCGCGCGCTGACCCACATCCGCGAGAGGATCGAGGAGGAACGAGGGCTCGGCGGAGAGGGCGAGAGGGGGACTTAGGCGCCCGGGATGCCCGCGAAGCGGACGACCAGATAGTCGCCGTCCTCGGACTCGTCAACAGCGAGCTCGTCGGCGAGCGCCTCCAGCGAGCCGCCGACTCCCGGGACCTCGAGCTCGCGGCGGATCTTCCCGGCGGCGCCCTTCTCCATCGGGCCCAGGCGGAGCTCGAGTCCAGCCTCGCTCTCGCCCAACCCGACGCGGACGCAGCCGTCGGCGAAGCGGCCCGGCGCTGCCACCGAGATCGCGTCGGTCACCAGGATCGCGTCGGCCAGGCGCTCCACCGAGATCTGCTGGCGCGCGGCAAGGGAGCCGACCAGCTTGGCGAGCACCGGTTCGAGCAACTCCGCCCGACCGACCGCGACCTCGGTCCCGGTCACCTCGGGTACCAACTTCTGTCCGGCGGGCCCGCCATTGGTCCCACCGCCTCTCAGCGGCACGCGCATCATCACCTCCGTGCCGCGATCGAGACCGCCGGAGATGCTGAAGCTGCTGGAGAGGGCAGCGATCAGCGAGAGGCCGAGTTTGAGGCTGGCCCGGTCGGAGTCGGCCTCCGGGCTGATGCCCGAGCCGCTGTCGCGGACGGTCACGGTGAGGCCCTCCTCGTCTGGGTCGGCCTCGACCAGGAGCGGGCCGTCGCCGTTCGGGTAGGCGTGGACGACGACGTTCGTGCAGGCCTCGGTGACCACGGTCTTCAGGTCGGCCAGCCCGGCCTCGTCCATGCCGATCTGCTCCGCCATGCCGGACAGCGCGTGGCGGATGACCGCCACGTTCTCCGCCTTGGCGGGAAGCTTCATCTGAAGCCCTTTGGGACTCTCGTTGGTGGTCGCGCCGTTTGCCATTTACTGCTTCCCGCCAAGAGCTCGCCGTCTCCGCGGCTCCGAGCATAGCCGCCCGCCGTTGGCAGTTTCGGTACCCGAGGCTGGTGGGGACAAAACCACGGACCCCCCTCAGACGGCGCCGCGAGCGAAGCGAGCAAGCGCCTGCGCGGGGTCGACGAACACCTCGCCGCGTACGAAACTGCCGTCCCGCAGCTCCCAGATCCAGGCCGCCGGCATGTCCCGGATGCCCAGCTCACGACTGCGCAGGTAGACGCGGCCGACGACCAGCAGGCGATCGCCCTGGCGCTCCACGCGACCGGGCGTGATCAACAGCTCTTCCCACACCTTTTCGACGTCCGCGAGGTAATCGCGCAGCCCCTGGCGGCCCCCGTAGGGGCTCTCGCGTCCCGCCTCCCCACCGGTGACCGAGACGAACTCCATCTGCTCGGAGCAGAGCTCGACTATGGCCTCCGCGTCGCGCTGGTTGAAGGCTTCGAAGAGGCGCCTGACCAGCGTCTCGCGAGAGTCAGTCATCGCCATCCACGGGGGAAACGACGAGAATCGCCGCGTCGTCGTCTAGCGCTCCCTCGGTGAAGACGTGCAGCGCCCCCTCCAGCCGCTGGACCACATGAGCCGGGCTGTCCGCGCCGGTGAGATGCGTGCGCAGGCGCTCCTCGCCGAAGCGACCTTCGCCTCCCTCCGCCTCGATGATCCCGTCGGTGACGACGACGAGCTGCTGGCCCGGCTCGACCTGGCTGTGGCCGATCCGCCATTTGCCGTCCGCAAAGGCTCCCAGCACCGGACCGGCTGGGGCGACCTCGCTCACGCCCCCCCCATCCACCAGCAGCGGCGGCAGATGCCCGGCCACCGCGATCCGGACCGGCTGGCTCGGGTCCTCGCTGAGCGCCAGCGCCGCGACGCTGCAGAGCGCCGTGCCGCGCCGCGCGAGCAGTGCCCGGTTGAGAGTAGCCAGCGCCGCGACGGGGTCGTCGGTGAGGATCGCCGCGGTGCGCAGCGTGTAGCGAGCCAGCGCGGTGATCGAGGCCGCCTGGGCGCCGCGACCGGTGACGTCGCCGACGACGAGCATCCAGCCGCCGGCGATGCGAAAGGCGTCGTAGAAGTCCCCACCCACCTCGTTCTCGGCACCCGCCGGCCGGTACATGGCAGCGAGCGACCAGCCGGGGATGTGGGGCAGGGGCGGCGGCAGCAGGCCGCGCTGGAGCGTGTCGGCGATCTCCGCCCGCGCCGCCTCGGCCCGCTCGAGGTCGGAGAAGAGCCCGCTGTTGTCGAGGGCCAGGGCGACACGGCCGGAGAGGATCCAGGCGAACTGGGCATCGCGGGGCCTGTAGCGTCGGCCCGACCAGGCGACGCCCAGGGTCAAAGCTCCCGTCACCCTGCCGCGGGCCTTGAGGGGAAGGGTGATCGCCGAGCGCGCCTTCAGGCTGCGCAGGAACTCGAGATCAGCGCCTTCGTCGTGTGCGATCTCGCGCAGGTCCGCCTCCGTCATCCGCTCGAAGAAACGCAGCTCGGGCGCCGGCCCGCCCTCGCCGAGCACCATGCCCTCCGGAATCGACGGCTTGCGCTCCAGCAGCCCTCGTTCGGCGTGGAGGCCGGCACCAGGTGCCACCCGCACCGCGACGCGCCGCACGCTCCCGCTCTCGATCACGTCGATCATGCAGAAGTCGGCCAGTGCCGGGACGATGACGTCGCAGATCGCTTCGAGCGTCTCCTCCAACGAAGCGGCCCCTTCGGATACTTCCGCCACTTCGGCAAGCACCAGGAACCTGCGCTGCGCGCGCCGTCCCCTGACGATCAGGATGGCCAGGTAGGCGCAGGCCGCGGCGAGCGCCACAACCAGAATCGCTATGGCGATCAAGTCCATTCAACCGACTCTATGTTCGATTGCAGCGGGGGTCCAGCGCGTCGCCCGACGCAGCGCGCGGAAAGCTGATCCGCGAGCGCCCTACGGCGTGGCCCGCAACGCCCTGGCGGACGCGCGCGGCACTGTGCGGGCGTCGCCCCCGGTCCAGGAGTTGAAGCGGTACCAGGACGGCTTCGCCTCGCGGTCGACGGTGAGCAAGCCGGCGGAGTCGCAGAACTGGCACGAGCCGGCCGCGTCGGTCCAGGAGAACCACCAGACGCCGCCGATCCGCCAGCGGTTGCGGTTTTCGCTCAGCATCGCGAAGGCCCGGTCCAGTTCGCGAGCCTGGCCGCGAGGGCCGCGCTCCCAGCGCGACTCGAACCCGTCGGAGCCCCAACCGAGCTCGGTCATGTAGAGCGGCGTCTCGGTGTCGCCGTTGATCTCCATCACCCGGCGCAGGTCTTCGATCTGGCCGAACATGGTGCCCGCGTCGGCGACGTACGGATGCAGTGCCACACCGTCGAAATAGCGCTCGATCCCGGGGGTTTCGTAGACCCCGGCGAGGAAGACGTCGGACTCGATGTTCGGGGGGATCTGCAAGGGGCGCCCGAAGAGCCCGCCCATGATCACCGTCGAGCCGGGGTCGAGGCGATGCAGCAGCTGCCCCGAGATGCGGATCAGCCGCGAGAACCTCTCCGGATCCGGCTGGCGGGAGAAGGTGACGATGTTCTCCTCGTTCCAGATCTCCCACTGGCGGACCGGCATCCGGGGCAGCTCGCGGTTCTCGCGCCAGAAGCTGCCTTGCGGCCCGTAGCGCAGAACCGCGGCGCGCAGGAAACGGAGCCATTCCCGCCGCTGCCGGGCGCTGGTCACCGGCTCCCCGCCCAGCCGCGGCGAAACCCAGTCAGGGGTGCCCCAGATGAAGAAGTAGATGGTGATCCCGTGCGCAGCCGCGTGCCCGACCTGTTCGTCCAGCCACCACCATTCGGGATGGCGGCGGTCGGCGGCATCGGGCACGATCCCGGCCCAGTTCAGCGGCATGCGCACGCTCGTGATCCCCGCTTCCCGCATCAACTCGTAGTCGTTTCCGTCGGTGTGCCCCTGCGGCGACATCCCGATGAAGCCTGGCGGCGGCGCAAGCGTCAGCGACCCCGCCATGGCGGGAGTGAGCGCCAGCAGCGCCGCAGTCAAGGGAACGATCAGAAGCCTGCGCACGAGACCCGACATTGTGCCTTGTCGGGCAGCCGGGGCGGGATGGCGCCCTACGATCGGCCGGCGACGTTCATCGGGGCGCCCGGATTTGAACCGGGGACCTCACCGACCCGAACGGTGCGCGCTACCAGGCTGCGCCACGCCCCGAGAGCGGCGATTATCCCAGACGGGGGACAGGGCTAGCGGACCGCCTCGATCGCGGCTTCGATCTGGGCGCGTGTCGGGCCGTCCTGGAGGGTGCGGGTGCCGGCGGGACCGCTGACGATCGCCGCCTGGCGCGTGCGGATGCCGAGGTCGGTGCCGAGCTGGTCGTAGCCTTCGAGCCGCTGCGCGACCGGGCTGCCGGTCTCGCGTTCGCGGTCGAGCACCTGCTTCCACTCGGCAACGTCGAGTTCGCCGACCGAGGCGGCAAGGGAGGCCATGAACTCGTCATCGATGCCGAAGCGCTCCGCTTCGTCCTGGTTGCGGAAGAAGAGATAGGTGTACTGCCAGCCGTAGCCCAGCTCGGCTGCCGCCTCGGCCCCGAAGAAGCCGAGCTGAACCGGGTTCTGCGCGACCGAGTAGTGGCGCATCAGCAGCTTGACGTCGCCTGGCCGGACAAAGCCTTCGACCAGGCCGGGAATCGTCCCCAGGAAGTCCTCGCGGCAGCTGGAGCACTGGAGGTCGTTGAAGACCTGAATCGAGACCGGCGCATCGGCGGAGCCGAGCCGGTCCCCTTCCTGCGGTATCCCGCCGAAAGTGCCCTGCGCGTCAGCGATGCCGTCCACGCGAACCACTTCCGGGCCCGCCTCCTGGGTGGAGATGCTGACCACGGCATACCCCACCACCAGCAGGGCCAGGCCGAGCGCGAGGATCACCCAGATCCGGCCTCGGCGAGGGATCGGAACTGCTGTCGGGCTGACTTCCGGGTTCTCGGCTGTGGCAGACATCGAGCTCATTATCGCGCCTGCGGCGCGCAGCCCGATCCCGCCACCGCGGCAATGCATTTGACACGTTCGGCACGAGGGGTAAATTCCTTGCTACCTGGTTCTCAACGACAAGGGAGGTCCGCCGTGGCCAATCACCTCACCCCGTCCGAGCTTGCCGAGGAGCTTCACATGAAGCGTCAGGAGGTGATCGGCAGGTGCATGCAGCTGGGGGTTCCAATCTTCCACGGCCGCATCGACAAGACCCTCTTCCAGAGCTCGATGCGAAACCTGGACTCGATGAGCAGGGGGCAGGGGCGACCTCGCGCCACGTAGTGCTCAACTAGACTTCCCCCCGCATGGAGCGGGGAACCAAATCGGTCACGCTTGCGGACCTGTTGCCGCTTTCCGCGAAGCTCTACGGCAGCTCCCCCGCGGTCTGCTTCAAGCAGGACGGCGAGTGGATCAAGCGCAGCTTCGATCAGGTCCAGGAGACCGTCCGCTCGCTCTCCCTCGGCCTGATCGACCTCGGCGTCGACAAAGGCGACAAGGTCTCGATCCTGGCCAACACCCGCCCCGAGTGGACCTACGTCGACTTCGCCGCGCTCTCTGCCGGGGCCGTCGTCGTCCCGATCTACCAGACCAACTCGCCCGAGGAGTGCCAGTACGTGCTGGAGAACTCCGACGCGAAGGTCGTCGTGGTCGAGGACGAGGAGCAGATGGAGAAGATCCGCGCGGTCCGCGACCAGCTGCCCCTGCTCGAGCACGTCGTGCGGATGACCGGTTCCAGCGACGACGCGATCTCGCTCGAGGACCTGGCCGCGCGTGGCGCCGGCCGCGAGACCGCCGAGTGGGAGTCCCGCTGGCAGTCGGTCACGCCGGAGGACATCTGCACTTTCATCTACACCTCCGGCACGACCGGCCCCCCCAAGGGCTGCGTCATCAGCCACGGCAACTACCGGGCGATGCTGGACATGGTCCAGGAGAACAGCGTCATCGAGGGCGAAGACGTCACCTACCTCTTCCTCCCCCTCGCCCACTCCTTCGCCCTGCTGATCCAGCTCGGCAGCTTCGACCTCGGCGCCACCCTCGCATACTGGGAGCGCGACCCGCTGAAGGTCCTGCCCAACCTGGCCGAGCTGAAACCGACTTACTTCCCGTCCGTGCCGCGGATCTTCGAGAAGATCTACGCGGCGGCGACCAGCGCCGTCGAGAAAGAGGGCGGCCTCAAAAAGGCGATCTTCAACTGGGCGATATCGACCGGCAAGAAGGTCCGCGCGCTCGAACGGTCCGGCCGCGAGCCCGGCTTCCTGCTGCGCAAGCAGTACGAGTTCGCCGACAAAAGGTCCTCTCCAAGATCCGCGGCCTCTTCGGCGGCAACCTGCGGCTCGCCGTCTCCGGAGCCGCCCCGATCAACCCCGACATCCTGCGCTTCTTCGACGCCGCAGGTGTGCTCGTGCTCGAGGGCTGGGGGATGACCGAGACCTCCACCGCGGCGACGATCTCCACCCCCGACGACTTCAAGATCGGCACGATCGGCAAACCGTTCCCGGGCTGCGAGGTAAAGATCGCCGAGGACGGCGAGATCCTGGTCAAGGGCCCCAACGTCTTCCAGGGCTACTACAAGAACGAGCAGGCGACCCGCGAGACGATCGTCGACGGCTGGCTTCACACCGGCGACATCGGCGAGGTCGACGAGGACGGCTTCCTCAAGATCACCGGCCGCAAGAAGGACATCATCATCACCGCGGGCGGCAAGAACATCACCCCGGCCAACCTCGAGAACGAGATCAAGCAGCACCCGCTGGTCTCCCAATGCGTCGTCGTCGGCGACCGCAAGCCCTACCTCGTCGCCCTCGTCACCCTGGACCCCGAAGAAGCGGTCGCCTACGCCTCCGAGCACGGCCTGCCCGAGGATCCCGAGCAGCTGGCGGCCAATGCCGACGTGCGCCAGTCGATCGAAGACCACGTGGCGAAGATCAACGAGAAATTCGCCCGGGTCGAGCAGGTGAAGAAGATCGCGATCCTGCCCAGGGACCTGTCGCAGGAAGGCGGCGAGCTGACGCCGACGCTGAAGGTAAAGCGAGCGGTCGTCGCCGCCAAGCACGAGCGCGAGATCGAGCAGCTCTACGCGAGCTGAGGTACAGCGGCTCTACGACGCCTCGCCGGACTGGCGCAGGAGGGCAGAGGTGGTCTGCTCCAGGACCCGCCGCCAGGCGGACATCTGCTCGGGCTCCTCTTCAGCCGCTCGCTCGACGACGCGGCGAACGCGGCGCCCGGAGATCTCCAAGCCGTGGCGCTCGGCGATCTCCTTGTAGCGATCGTAGTCCTTGGCCAGCGTCGCGGTCACCGATTCGAAGCCGTGACGGGCGATCTTCAGCCGCCGCGAGTAGTCCATGATCGGCGTGCCGAACATCAGCTCGTCGTTGGGCTCGGGCTCCACCAGGATGATGTCGACGCCGGGGTAGCGCTCCTGCCACATCTCGACCGCCTGGTGAAGACGGGCGTGGGCGATCAGGCGGAAGGTCTGGTTGGCGATCGCCGGCAGGCCCATGTCGGAGACCCGCCGCACGCGGGTGCCGAACACGGTCGGGATCGTCTTCTCGAAGTCGTTGACGAAGGGGACGAGCGGGTTGACGACGACGATGAACTTGGCTCCCTTTTCGACCGCGATATCGACGTTCGTGGTCGAGCGGATGCCGCCGTCGACCATCTGGCGGCCCTTCAGGTCGACGGGCTTGTAGACGATCGGCAGCGCGGTCGAGCATTGGATCGCCTTGGAGATCGGCACGTCGTTCCAACCCTCCTCGCCGAAGACGATGCGCTCGCAGGTGTCGAGGTCCGTAGCCGTCAGGTAGAGCTCTTTGTCGAGCAGGCGGAAGTCGTCGAGCCGACCGTCTTCGGAGAGTGCCCCTTCGACGTAGTCTGCGACGCCCCCGTTGGAGTAGAAGCCGGTCGGCAGAGCGTCAGCGAGGCCGACGCCGATGTCGATAGCCGAGAAGTCCCCCATCCGCGCGAGGCTGCGCATCAGCTCCAGCGTGCGCAGCGGCAGCATCGCGGCCTTCTGGGCGAAGCCGAGGTAGTTGGGCTTCAGCACCTTGCCGAGGTTGAGGTCCTCCAGCTCGGAGGGGATGCGCCGGTTGATCACCTGCATCATCTCGTCGGGGGTGACGCCGTTGGCGAGCATCCCCGCCACGAACGATCCGGCGCTGGTGCCGACGTAGACGTCGAAGTTGTTGATCGTGCTGTTGACCGCGAGCAGGTCGAGGGCTCGCAGGGCGCCGATCTCGTATACACCGCCGGTGAAGCCGCCGCCACCCAGGACCAGGGCCGTCTTCGACGGGCGCTTGCGGGAGCGCCGCCGTCGCGGTTGCGACTCTATGTCCACAACTTTGCCCATAAACATGCATTATCCCACTCAGTGAGGCGAACTCCGGCAGCTATTGCCGCGATTTGCGGGCTCCTTGCCGTCTTCCTCTTCGCGGTGGCAACCCAGGCGAGTGCCGCCGAGCTGCGCTGTTCGGCGCTCCAGGCCCGGCTCGTGCACGGCGGGGGTGCCGCCAGCGGCCTCTTCGTCATCGATGGCGAAACCGGCCGGCCACTGTGCGCCCGTGCGGCCAAGCGCCGGCGACCACTCGCTTCGAACATGAAGCTGTTCACCACTGCAACCGCCCTCGGGCGCTTCGGGGCCCAGGCGCGCCTCTCCACCCGGGTCCTCGGCGAAGGGCAGATCGACGCGAACGGCGTTCTGCACGGCAGCCTCTACTTGAAGGGGGGCGGCGACCCGGCCCTGGGCACACCGGGGTTCTACGGCCGCTTCCTCGGTGGGCTGGGCACAAACCTCTTCGCACTCCAGCGCCAGCTGCGCCAGGCCGGCCTGCGAGCTGTCACCGGTCGCCTTTACGCGGACGACACCGTCTTCGACCGGCTGCGTGGCGTCGCCGACTCCGGCTACGCGACCAGCTCCTACATCGGCCCCCTCTCGGGGCTCTCACTCAACTCCGGCTACAGCAGCTCCAGCGGCGCCGGCTTCGCCTCAGACCCAGCCAAGGTAGCGGCCCGCAAGCTCGCCCGGGCCTTGCGTGGCGCCGATGTACGCGTCCCGACCACGGTCGCCCTGAGGCCCGCACCGGACAGCGCCGAGACCCTGGCTGCCGTCCACTCGCCGAGCATCGAGCTGCTGGCCGAGGCCACCAATGTGCCCTCGAACAACTTCTTCGCCGAGATGCTGATGAAAGGAATCGGCGCCCGCTTCGGCGAGGCCGGCAGCACCGCCGGCGGGGCCGCCGTGGTCGAGAGCTTCGCCCGCGATCGCGGCGCTGCCCTGCACGCGGTCGACGGCTCGGGCCTAACCCGTTCCAACGCCGCCTCGCCCGCCGCCGTCGTGCGCTTCTTGCGCGCGGTTCACGACGAAGAGATCGGCGACGACTTCGTCCAGTCGCTCGCCCTCACCGGCCACGAGGGCACGGTCGCCGACCGCATGCGCGGAACCGCCGCCTTCGGCCGCTGCCGCACCAAGACCGGCACCCTGACCGGCATCAGCAACCTCTCCGGCTACTGCTTCAACCGCAGCGGCAAGCTGACGATCTTCTCGATCCTGATGGGAAGCGTGCGAGATCTAGGTCTCGCTCACTACGAGCAAGACCAAATCGCCGCCGAAATCGCCGGCTACTGAGACCGCGTGCGCTGGTCTTTCCGGCGTTTGTCTCGCTCATCGAGGAAGTGGTAAACGCCGAAGGCGGTGAAAAACGTCGCCAAGGCCACCGCGCCCAGAGGCCCGTCTCCAGAATTCCTGAAGATCAGGACTCCACCGACGAGAACGACCATCGATACGGCCAGGCCGATATTTGCGTAGCGAATCAACTGTTTCATGTTCTCACCCATGCAGACAAATCACCTCGTTAGAGCATAGTGCAGGACCAAGTCGACAAGAGCTAGCACGGCTCCGATGCCTCCGCCGACGTATCCGCTGGCGAGTGCGTCTTCCTCGACGGCCCCTCTCGAAGATCCTCGAATCAACCCCAGGATTCCCGCAGCGACACCCCCAAGCACTACACCTGCGCCAACCGCTGTCGCGGTAGCCTCGAACACAGCCGTCAAGGGTCCGATCTGCGCGAGAGCCATGCGAAGACCTTGGCAGCAGCCAATTCACGCGTGGCGCGCAGAATGTGCCGCGAGTGCAACCTCTTTTCGAGCAGATGCACCGGCGCGCCCCCCGCCCCGCGGCCTAGAATCGATCCAATGCGAGTACTACTGACCAACGACGACGGGATCACCGCCCCCGGCCTGCAGGCCGTACGCCGAGCCCTGCGCGAGATCGAGGGGGTTGAGATCGACGTGATCGCGCCCGACTCGAACCGCAGCGCGACCGCGCGCAGCATTACGACGCGCTCGCCGCTGAGCATTGAGGAGGTCGAGTTCGGCGACGGCGACGTGGGCTACGCCACCGATGGGACCCCGGTCGACTGCGTTCGCTTCGCCGAGCTGGGCCTGGTCGGCCACCGGCCCGACCTGATCGTCTCCGGCATCAACCACGGCGCCAACCTCGGCGACGACATCACCTACTCGGGCACGGTCGCCGCGGCCTTCGAGGGGATCGTGCTCGGCATCCCCGCCCTCGCGGTCTCCCAGCAATCCTCCGGTGGCGGTATGGGCTACGTCAGCGGGCGCTTCGACTTCGCCGCCGCCGCTCCCTTCGCGGCCGAGCTGGTGCGGTGCCTGATCGCCGAGCCGATGCCGGAGGCGACGCTGATCAACGTCAACTGCCCCGCCGGCGAACCGCAGGGCGTCGAGGTGACCAAGCTCGGCAAACGGATCTACAACGACGAGCTGAAGCTGGTGGGCGAGGAGGGCGGCAGGCGCCACTACGAGATCTACGGCTGGCAGCCCGGCTACGAGGAGATCGAAGGGACCGACCTCAACGCCGTCGCGCAAAAGCGGATCTCGGTCACGCCGATCCACTTCGACCTCACCGACCAGGGCGGGCTGGAGAAGCTGCGCGGTTGGGACTTCGACGAGATGCTGGCTGCGAGCGCCCCCACGTCGGTGTGAGCGCGGCCGGGCCCGAGCAGCGCGCCGCTGAGCTGCGGCAGGAGCTGGCGGAGCACAACCGCCGCTACTACGTCCTCGACGACCCGGCGATCGGGGACGACGAGTACGACGCGCTGCTCGACGAGCTACGGGCGATCGAGGCAGAGAACCCTGAGCTGCGCACGCCCGACTCGCCCACACAGCGCGTCGGGGCGCCACCGCTGGAGCGCTTCGTCCAAGTCGAGCACGCCGAGCAGATGCTCTCGCTCGGCAACGCCCGCAACGAGGAGGAGCTGCGGGCTTGGGAGACGCGCATCGGCAACCACCTCAAGCGCCTCGACATCACCGCCGCCGAGTTCAGCTACACCACCGAGCCCAAGATCGACGGGCTGGCGATCTCGCTCACCTATGAGGACGGCATCTTCATCCGCGGCGCCACCCGCGGCGACGGGCGCATCGGCGAGGACGTGACTCAGAACCTGCGAACGATCAAGGCGATCCCGCTGCGAATCGACGATGCGCCACTCCTGGTCGAAGTCCGGGGCGAGGTCTACCTGCCGATCGCCGACTTCAAGGCCCTCAACGAACGCCGCGCCGAGGCCGGCGAACCGACCTTTGCCAACCCGCGAAACTCGGCTGCCGGCTCGATCCGCCAGCTCGACCCCGCGCTCGCCGCCGAACGGCCTCTTTCGGTCTGGTGCTACGGCATCGGCGCGACCCGCGGTCTCGACCTCGCCACCCACACCGAGGAGGTCGAGTGGCTGGCGGAACGCGGCTTCAAGGTCAATCCCGACACCGAGCACCACCCCGGCATCGAGTCGGCCGTCAAGCGCTGCCGCTGGTGGGAGGAGCGCCGCGACGAGCTCGACTACGAGATCGACGGAGTCGTCGTCAAGGTCGACGAGCGGGCGCTCTGGCGAGAGCTGGGGGTCGTGGGCCGTGAGCCGCGCTGGGCGATCGCCTGGAAGTTCGCGCCGACGACGGCGACGACGAAGCTGCTCGACGTCGTCTGGAACGTCGGTCGCACCGGCCACCTGGTGCCCTTCGCGATGCTGGAGCCGGTGCACGTCGGCGGCGTCACCGTCTCCACCGCGACCCTGCACAACGAGGAGGACCTGGCGCGCAAGGACGTGCGGGTTGGCGATGAGGTCGTGGTGATGCGCGCGGGTGACGTGATTCCACAGGTCGTGGCGCCGCTGCCACAGCGCCGCCCCAAGGGAACTCGCCGGGTCAGGCCACCGAAAAAATGCCCCGCCTGCAACACGCCCATCGTCAAGCCCGAGGACGCGGTCTTCTCGATCTGCCCCAACCGGGCCGGCTGCCCGGGCCAGTCCTTCCAGCACGTCAAGCACTTCGTCAGCAAGGGCGCGATGGACATCGACGGGCTGGGCGAAGAGCTGGCACTGAACTTCCTTCGCGATGGATTGATCGAAGACGTCGCCGACATCTACGACTTGCGCGAGGACGATCTCGTGAACCGGAAAATCGGGGGGAAGAGCTTCAAAGAGAAGTCGGCCCACAACCTCCTCGCCGCGATAGAGGCCTCCCGCTCGCGACCCTTCAAACGCGTCCTCTACGCCCTCGGCCTCCCCGGCGTCGGCTATGTCACAGCGGAGGCGCTGGCCGACCACTTCGGCTCGATCGACGCCCTCCATACCGCCGACCCCGAACAGATCGAGGAGGTCGAGGGGGTGGGGCCGATCATGGCCGTGCAGATCGCCGAGTCGCTCGCCGACGAGCCGACCTGGGCGCTGGCAGAGAAGCTGCGCGGCAAGGGCCTTCGGCTGGAGCAGGACGCCTCGGAAAGGCGTGCATCGGGGGGTCCGCTCGAGGGCAAGACCCTCGTCCTCACCGGCACCCTCCCCGAGCTGACCCGCGAGGAGGCGGGGACGCTGATCAAGGCAGCGGGGGGCAAGGTGGTCAACTCCGTCTCGAAGAAAACCGACTACGTCGTCGCCGGCGAGAACCCGGGCTCCAAGCTGGCCAAAGCGGAGAAATACGAGACCGAGATCCTCGACGAACCCGGCCTGCTGAGCTTGCTCGGCAAGTGACCACGGTCCGCCTCGACATCGAATACGACGGCTCGGATTTCCGCGGCTGGGCGAAGCAGCCCGGCCTGCGAACGGTGCAAGGGGAGCTGGAGGCGTCGCTGGCGACGGTGCTACGCGAGCCGGTTGAGCTGACCGTGGCCGGCCGCACAGATACCGGTGTGCACGCCATCGGGCAGGTCGCGAGCTTCGAGACCGCCGCCGGGGTACCGGCGGACTTGGCGCGGAGGCTGAACGGCCTCGGCCCACGCGACATCGCGGTCACGGAAGCGGCGCCGACCGTGGCCGGGTTCGACGCCCGCCGCGACGCCCTCTCCCGCACCTACCGCTACCGCATCCTGACTCGCTCCAGCTCCAGCCCATTCGAGCAAGGCCGCGCCCTCTGGTGGCCGCACAAGATGGACCGCGATGCCCTCGACGCCTGCGCCGAAGCCCTCATCGGCACCCACGACTTCACCGCCTTCACCCCGACCCAGACCGACCACGTCCGCTTCGAGAGAGACATCCTCGCCGCAGGCTGGACCAGCGAAAGCGACATCGCCACCTTCCACATAACCGCCGATGCCTTCATGCGAAACATGGTCAGAGTCCTGATCGGCACTCAGCTCGAGGTAGCCGGCGGCCGCCGAAGCCTGGACAGCTTCAAGCAGCTACTACGAGGAGGGCTCCGGACCGAGGCGGGCGACACGGCTCCCCCCCACGGCCTCTACCTGGAGTCGGTCTCATACAACCCCCGGTGAACTCGGCGTCATCTGTCTTGGGGCTCCTGGCGCACGAGTCTGCGCAAACGCGGATTGGCACGCGCGCACAATCGGCATTCCGCCGTTGAAGGGGAATGGCCTTTCCCGAATGGGGGCCGTACGTAGCTCGCACGCGGATGGTCGAACGATTCTTGACCGGGCCCGGCGCGGCCGCTTATCTAACCCTGTCCAAAAAAACCAGCTCGGCGGCAAACCGCCGAGAAGGGAGAATCAAAGTGAGACTCATCAAGATGTTCGGCCTGGCGGCCGTGGCGGCCGTGGCCGCAATGGCGTTCATCGGCGCCGGCTCGGCGTCGGCCACCGATACCGAGCTCTGCCTCAATCACGAACCGCCGGAATTAATCTGTGACGAACGGGCTGAATTCGTGGAAATGTTAGGCGCAGGCGTCCTCTTAGCCGATCCGGTTGACCTTTTATGCTTACACATCTTTGTGGCCGCCGAACCGTTAGAGTTAGACGACCCGCAGTTAGTGCACGTCGATGCACTCGAATTCAACAACTGCGGTAACAAAGCTTCGCATTCAAATTGCACCGTCGAAGTCACCGAACTGCCCTTAACCTTACTCTTAAAGACAGGGTTAGACCAAGGGACGCTCACCGGGGATAACGGCTTAGCCTTACTCGATTGCCAGAACATCGATATCTTCGGTATTGATATCGAGTGCACCTACGACGGCACGGGTCTTGAACTCGCCGTCGGCGCCCAGCATCTGACCGCGGACGATACGCCGGTCACCGAGGTCGGCAGCGATTTCCTCTGTCCGGACGACCCAACCCTCGACATGTTACTTGCATCGGGAGAATCAGAATCGCCCCCTCCTGTAGAAAAAACTACCCTCTGCAAAACGCATACCATTCCTTGTGCGGAAAAAGACCAAGTCAAAAGCATCGACCTGACGACGACGAAAGCACCGGTGCTTTACAACCCGGTCGCCAACATCGAATGCGCATCGTCGTTAACCGCAGCCACCGTATTAGCCCCAGCGGAACCCCAGAAACTGGACGTCACGACAC
Organism: uncultured Solirubrobacterales bacterium; assembly: GCA_963753585.1. Classification (GTDB taxonomy): domain Bacteria; phylum Actinomycetota; class Thermoleophilia; order Solirubrobacterales; family 70-9; genus VRUE01. The sequence continues at coordinate 1,403,567 of CAVWCU010000001.1, forward strand.
TGAGCTGGAAAGAATGCCACACGCAGGGGGCAGCCGAAAACTGCACGGTGACCACCAGTTCCCTGCCAACGATCGACCTCGATGCGACGGCCTTAAACTTAGGCAACGCCCAAACGTTAGGCCTCGAGATCGAAGTCGATTGCCTCATCCTCGACTTAATCGAACTGGACTGCACCTTCGACAGCGATGTGACGCTGGGGGTCGAGGGTGCGTTACACAAAGAAGGCAGCGGTCATGGGAAGTTCAGTGCCGCGAAAACGGTGCTGGAACTTGCCGAAGGTGGCGAACACTGCCCCGATGAGGTGAAATGGGACGCGGTCTACGAAGCGTCCGAACACTTCTATGTCGTGCACTCCGTGGAAGAATCTGAAGGTGAAGGCTCAGGAGAACCCTTCTACATCCTGGCGTAGCGCCGTTCGGTAGAAGCCCGGTGCCGACTCGGCCCTCAGCCGAGTCGGCACCCTAGACCAACTCGAGATAGACCATCTCGGTCGAGTCCGAACGCCTCGGGCCCAGCTTGACGATCCGCGTGTACCCACCCGGTCGCTCCACGTACCGCGGCGCGACCTCCTCGAACAGCTTGTGCACGATGAACTTGTCGTTGTGCAGCGTCGCCAGCGCCTGGCGCCGGGCGTGCAGGTCGCCCCGCTTGGCGAGCGTGATCAGCTGCTCGACCTCGGGCTTGACCGCCTTTGCCTTGGCCTGGCTGGTCTTGATCCGCTCGTGGTCGATCAGCTGCTTGCAGAGGTTCGAGAGCAGGGCCTCGCGATGCGCCGCGTCGCGACTCAGCTTGTTTCGCTTCTTGCGGTGGCGCATGGCGCGATCGGCTCCCGCTCAGTCTCCCTGGAGGTCGAGACCGCGGCCGTGAAGGGTCTCGATCACTTCCTCGATCGACTTCTGCCCGAAGTTGGGGATCGCGTTCAGCTCCGAGCGCGTCTTGCGCACCAGGTCGCCCACCGTCTGCACTCCCGCCCGCTTCAGGCAGTTGTAGGAGCGGACGCCGAGCTCGAGCTCCTCGATCAGGATCTCGTCGAGGCCGTTGTTGCCGGCCACTCCGTCCCCCGAGGGGCTCGGGATCACATCCGGCGGATGAGTCGGGACCGGTTCACGCGCGGTCAGCTCTTCGACCCTGTCGGCGTCGGTGAAGATCGCCAGGCTCTTGATCAGGATCTCCGAGGCCTCGCGCAGGGCAGCGCCCGGCTCGATCGAGCCGTCGGTCTCGAGCTCGAGCGTGAGCTTGTCGAAGTCGGTCCGCTGCCCGACGCGGGCGGTCGCCACCGAGTAGGAGGCGCGGCGGATCGGCGAGAAGATCGAGTCGATCGGGATCACGCCGATCGGCTGCTCGTCGGACTTGTTCTCCTCGGCCGGCGAGTAGCCGCGGCCGCGGCCGACCGTCAGGTAGACCTCCAGCTTGGTTTTCTTCTCGAGTGTCGCGATCGGCGCCTCGGGGTTGAGGATCTCGACGCCGGAGGGCAGGTCGATGTCCTTCGCCTTCACCTCGCCGGGCCCGGTGGCCACCAGCGGCGCCTCGACCTCGTCGGCGTCCGTGTGCATGCGGACGACGAGGTCCTTGAGGTTGAGGACGATGTCGGTGACGTCCTCCTTGACGCCGGGCACGGTCGAGAACTCGTGCGCAACGCCCTCGATGCGGACGCTCGTGATCGCCGCGCCGCCTAGAGAGGAGAGCAGGACGCGGCGAAGGCCGTTGCCGAAGGTGTAGCCAAAGCCCTTGTCGAGGGGCTCGATCGTGAAAGTGCCTCGGCGATCGTCAACCTTCTCCGAGGTGATGCGGGGGACCTGGAAGTCAGTGGTCATGAGTTCCTTGTGTATGCGTGTTCAGAAACGGGTTTTCCCGGGCTACTTGGAGTACAGCTCGACGATCAGCTGCTCCTGGACCGGAGCCGAGATCTCCGCGCGCTCGGGGTAGCGCAGGACCTTGGCGGTAAGGGAGTCGTGGTCGGCCTGGAGCCAGGCCGGCACGGTCGAGACGAGCTCCGTCGCCTTGCGAATGGTGTCGCCGGCAGTCGAGCTCGACTTGATCGAGATCACGTCTTCGGGTCGTACTTGGTAGGACGGGATGTCGACACGGCGTCCGTTGATCAGCCAGTGGCCGTGACGGATCAGCTGGCGGGCCTGGCGCCGCGAAGCGGCGAAGCCGAGGCGGACCAAGACGTTGTCGAAGCGCGACTCGAGCAGGCGCAGGAGGTTCTCGCCGGTGACGCCCTCCTGGCGCGAGGCCTTGTCGTAGTAGGCGCGGAACTGTTTCTCCAGCACCTGGTAGTAGCGGCGGGTCTTCTGCTTCTCGCGCAGCTGCACGCGGTACTCGGACTGGCGCATGCGGCCCCGGCCGTGCTCGCCGGGCGGGTAGGAGCGGCGCTCGACCCCGCACTTGTCGGTGAAGCAGCGCTCGCCCTTGAGGAAGAGCTTCTGGCCCTCGCGGCGGCACTGCTTGCACTGGGGGGCGGTGTCGCGAGCCACTAGACGCGCCTCCGCTTCTTCGGCCGGCAGCCGTTGTGGGCCTGCGGCGAAACGTCCTTGACCGTGGTCACGTCGAGGCCCGCCGCCTGCAGCGAGCGGATCGCCGTCTCACGTCCCGAGCCGGCGCCCTTGGCGAAGACCTCGACCTTCTCGAGGCCATGTTCCATGCCCTTCTTGGCGGCGGCGTCGGCTGTCACCTGGGCGGCGAAGGGCGTCGACTTGCGTGAGCCTTTGAATCCGGCCGATCCGGCCGACTCCCAGGCAATCACGTTGCCTTCGGTGTCGGTGAGCGTGACGATCGTGTTGTTGAAGGAAGTCTTGATGTGCGCCTGCCCGTAGGTGACGTTCTTTTTGACGCGGCGGCGGGAGCGCCCTTTGGCGGGTTTTTTCGGTGCGGCCATCTGCTGTCCCTACTTCGCCGTCGGCGCCTTCTTGCCGGCGACGCTCAGCCGGCGTGGGCCCTTTCGGCCGCGCGCGTTGGTCTTCGTCCGCTGGCCGCGGACCGGGAGGCCGCGGCGGTGGCGCAGACCACGGTAGGAGCCGATCTCCATCAGGCGTTTGACGTTCTGGGAGCGCTCGCGGCGCAGGTCGCCCTCCACCTCGATCTGCTCGACCGCCTCGCGCAGGCGCATCACCTCGTCCTCGGTCAGGTCCTTGACCATCGTGTTGGGGTCGACCTTGGCCTGCTCGAGGATCTTCTGAGACGTCGAGCGACCGATCCCGAAGATGTAGGTGAGCCCGATTTCGACGCGCTTGCCGACCGGGATGTTGACTCCTGAGATACGTGCCATCTCTGCCTCGTGCCCCTAGCCCTGGCGCTGCTTGTGCCGGGGGTTCTGGCAGATCACCAAAACCGCCCCATTGCGGCGGATGATCTTGCACTTTTCGCACATCGGCTTTACAGAAGCTCTGACCTTCATCGCTCCGGCCTTCGTATCGACAACAGGACTCCCACGCGCCCCAGGAGTTGGACGGCAGGCACGAACTTTCGGCCCAGTGGGCCGACCGAGAAAGATAGCAAGGGGCGTGCCTTGGGGCGGGGTGGCTATAGGGGAGTGGGGTGCCCCTCCTCAAAACGCTCGGCAGGAGCCTCGCTGGAGTGTTTTGAGGAGGGGCACCCCACTCCCCTCCCACACGCTCCGAGGCATGGAAAAGCTTCGGATGCGGAGTGCCAGTTCCGGCCGACCCCGCACCACCGGCGCGCTCTCGGACCCGGGCGTGCCTGAAGCTGGGGCGATTCGGCCGGAGGCGCCTCGGTTGCGGGGCTGACGCGATACGGACGGCTGCAGGAGGCGTCGGTACCCCCTACCCAAAACACTCAAGCGAGGCTCCCGCCGAGCGTTTTGGGTAGGGGGTACCGACGCCGCCCCACACCCCTAGCGCGGCAGCCTCTGGGTCACCGTGACGACCTGCTGGAACGTCGGGCGGTTCTGGAAGGGGAAGGGGCCCAGTTCGACGCCGGACGTCACCGTCGGCCGGTTCTGGTCGAAGCAGGCGGGCTGTGGGTCTGTTGCGCACTTGGCGTTGCCCCCGCCGTACATCGCCGTCGGGGAGACCTTCAGGGCCTGGGCGAGGCTGCGCTGGAGCGCTTTTCGGCAGCGCTGCTTGGGGCCTTTGCCGCAGTAGACGCGGCTGTAGGCGCCTTTCGGCCGCGGGCCGAAGAGGGTGCGCAGGTCCTTGGAGACGTAGCCCCACCAGCCGTCGAAGAAGTCGGGGGCGTCCGGCGAGCCGCCGGTGTGGTCCCCGGTCCGGATCATCCCCGCGAGCCGCTCGAAGGCCTCGTCGCCGAGAGACGGCTTGAACTCCGCCGCGACCAGCTTCGGCCACCAGGCGTCCATCAGCTCCACCGCCGCGTTTTCCTCGTAGATCCCGTCGCGGTTCAGGTCGCGCCGGTGCGCGCCCGCTTTATGCCAGGCGCGCAACGTGGCCAGCGCCTGGCGCAGCGCCGGCTGTTTGGGCTTGCCGACCGCATCGAAGATCGTCGGCAGCAACCGGTAGCCGCGCAGGTCCTGCGTCGCGGGTTCCTCCATCGCCTTGACCAGCTGGGCGATCGTCATCCGCCGCTTGCCCTTCGTGGCCGCCCGCACCTTGTCGGCGATCATCTGCGACCGGAACAGCGGGCCGTAGGCGTACTGGTCGTCGGCGGCGCCCCACCCCGGCGCCTGCTTGTTGTTCCAGGAGACGAGGAGGTCGGGGTCGACCGCCTGCGGGTGCTTGGCGAAGGGCAGGTACTCGGCGGTCCGGCTGGCGGGCTTGAAGCCCTTCCAGTCGAACTCGCCGGTGCCGAGGACCGGGAAGTCGGGCGAGGTGCCCTGCCGCTGGGGCATCGCGCCCGAGAGGGCGTAGGCGATGTGCTCGGAGTCGACGTAGGCCCAGTTGAAGAGGAAGTTGATGTTGGAGATGGCCTTCTTGAAGGCGGACGGCCCGGTGAGGAAACCGGGTTCGTTGAGCTGGCCGAAGCCGATCACCGAGGCCACCTCGTGGAAGTAGGTGCTGCGCTGGCGCACGAAGGCGACGGGCCGGCCGCGCACCTTGCCGCGAGCGTAGACGATCCCGTGCACCGTGCGGTAGGCGGTCAGCGTCTGCGATCCGGCTTCGGTCGAGTCGATCGCGTTCGGCGTCCAGCTCTCGGTCTTCTCGAGCTTTTCCATCGGCCTGCACTTGCCGCGGTAGCGGTAGCTGAACCTGCCCTTGCAGAGAACCTCGGCGAAGGTGTCGACGTTGTCGGAGGTCGCCGTCGTCGCGCTCCAGGCGTAGTCGCGGCCGTGGCCGAGCAGGACGAAGAGGCTGAGCCCGGCGAAGGAGGCACCGCGGGCGTCGATGCCGGGCCCATGCAGGTCCTGCTCCATCAGGATCTGCGGCACGAAGTAGCCGACCTGGGGGCCCATCACGGCAAGCGGGTGCCCGCTCGCCGAGCTCCGGGCGGAGACCAGCTCCCAGTTGGAGGCGTGGCCGGCCTCGCCGATGGCGCGCTGGATCGCCTCGCCGAAACCACCGTCCCCTCCGGAGCTGCCACCAGACGCCGAAGCGATCGTGGTGTCGCGCACCGAGCCCGGGTCCGGCAGTGCCAGGCCGCGCTTGGCGAAGGCGCTGCGGGTCTCGTACGGGAAGCGCTCGGAGATCGTCGTCGGGGCCTCGGGGTCGTTCTTGGAGCGGAAGCCGAGCCACGCCCTGCGGCCGGCCTTGCGGCCGAAGCGGTCGACGAAGGCCTGCATCGTCAGGGCAGAGCCGAGCTCGTTGCCGCCGCCGCGGCCGAAGATGCCGCCGACGAGCGAGGCGATCGCCACCACGTCCGTCGGTTTCCAGGCTTCGATCGGCTTGTTGAGGAGGGCGTACTCGCCCGGCCTCAGGGCGGAGTCGGCTACGGCGGCGGCGATGTAGGCGTTGATCCCGTCGACGTAGCTCTGCACGTCTTCGAGCGCTTGCTGCCCGGCCTGGCCGTAGAGCCTCGGCGCGAGGTCGAGCTGCCTCTGCAGGTCGGCTTCGGTGTAGGGGGCGAAGCCCCACTGGCCGGCGTCCGCCTCCGCGTTGGATCCACCGAGGAACGAAGCGAGCTCGGCGCGTCCGGTGTGGCGCAGTACGTCCATCAGAAAGAGCCGGTCCGCGGCGCCGGCGTAGCCGGCGCCGAACATCGTGTCGCCGCGAGTGTCGCCGTAGATGTGCGGCACCCCGTAGGCGGAGTCGCGCATGATCGTCACCCCGGGCCTCGGTTCGATCGTCGAGGCGACTTCGCCGGGCGGGACACCGAAGGTCGCGTCCTTGAAGTAGGCAGAGACGCCGGCGTCGGTCAGCTCCGGCGATCCGTAGACGAGGCCTTCGTAGAGCGGCTGCTGGTCGGCGAAGTGCGGCGGAATCGCGCCGGTGCCGCGGAAGGCGAAGATCTGGGCGAGCGTGTCGAGCCCGTTCTCACCGGGCGGCAGCACGTTGCGGAAGCCACCGGCGTCGTTGGTTCCGTAGGGCTGCACCGCCGCGGGTGCAGGAGACACTCCAAATGAGACGATCAACAACGAGAGTGTCAGTACACGACGCGTGGTAAAAGCGTAGCGCTACGCCTCTTCGTGCCAGGGGGTGAGGATCCGAGGCCCGTCCGCGGTCACCGCCACGGTGAACTCGAAGTGGGCGGCAAGCGAGCCGTCGTCGGAGTAGACGGCCCAGCCGTCGTCCCCCATCCGCACCAGCGCGCCGCCGGCGTTGACCATGGGCTCGATCGCCAGCACGGTCCCCTCCTCCAGGACCGGGCCCTTGTCGGCCGTGCCGAAGTTGGGCACCTGCGGCTCTTCGTGCATCTCCCGGCCGATCCCGTGGCCGACCAGGGTGCGGATGATGGAGAGGCCCTCGATCTCCACCGCTCGCTGGATCGCGGCGGAGACGTCGCCGAGCCGGTTGCCGGGCTGCATCTGCTCGACACCGGCGAACAGGGCCCCCTTCGTAACGTCCAGCAGCTTGCGCGCCCCCTCCTCGACCGGCCCGATCGGCAGGGTCATCGCCGCGTCCGCGACCCAACCGTCCTTGACCACGCCGACGTCGACCGAGAGCACGTCGCCCCGCTTGCACTCGTAGGGGCCGGGAATCCCGTGCACGACCATCGAGTTGGGCGAGGCGCAGATCGACGCGGGGAAGCCCCGGTAGCCCTTGAAGGCAGGCTCGGCGCCCTGCGAGCGGATCAGCTTCTCGGCGGCATCGTCGAGCTCTGCGGTGGTGACTCCGGGCCGGGCCTTGGCAGCGAGCATGCGCAGGCAGCCGACGAGGATCTCTCCGGCAGCGGCCATCTTGTCGACCTGCTCCGGCGTCTTGCGGATGATCATTCGGTACACGCTAGTGACCCGAAATCAGATGGCCTCGTCGGCCTCGAGACGCAGCGTCGCCAGGGTCCGGCGGATCTCGTCGGCGACGGCATCGGGAGACTCGGCGCCGTCGATCCGCCGTAGCAGGCTACGGGTGTCGTAGTGCTCGGTCAGCGGTTCCGTCTTGGCGTGGTACTGCTCGAGCCGGTGGCGAATCACCTCGGGCTTGTCGTCGTCGCGGACGACGAGCTCGGAGCCGTCGATGTCGCAGACGCCGTCCTGCCGGGGCGGGTTGAAATCGACGTGGAAGACGTGGCCGCCCTCGACGCAGGTCCGGCGCCCGCCCAGCCTGCGCATGACCTCCTCGTCGCTGACGTCGATCAGCAGCACCGCGGTCAGCTCCCGACCCAGCTCCCCGAGCTTCTTCGCCAGCGCCTCGGCCTGTGGTGCCGTGCGCGGAAAGCCGTCGAGGATGAAGCCGTCGGCGGCCTCGCTGGAGTCGATCCGCTCGCCGATCATGCCGACGATCACCTCGTCGGGGACCAGGTCGCCGCGGTCCATGTACTCCTTCGCCGCCCGGCCCAACTTGGTGCCCTCGCGCACGGCCGCGCGCAGGATGTCCCCCGTCGCCCAGTAGGGAAGCTCCAGGTCTGCCTGCAGCCGCTCCCCCTGTGTTCCCTTCCCGGACCCGGGTGGGCCAAGGAGGACTAGGTTCAACTCGGACATTGTCCGGAGCCTATTTGAGGAAGCCCTCGTAGTTGCGCATCATCAGCTGCGCCTCGAGCTGTTTCACGGTTTCAAGCGCGACGCCGACCACGATCAGGATCGAGGTGCCGCCGAAGGCGAAGTTGGCCGCTGTCTGGCTGAGCAGGATCGTCGGCAGCGCCGCCACCGCGCCCAGGTAGAGCGCGCCGGGGAAGGTCAGCCGCGAGAGGATGCGGTCGAGGTACTCGGCGGTCGGCCTCCCGGGGCGCACGCCGGGGATGAAACCGCCGTATTTCTTCAGGTTGTCGGCCTGGTCGACCGGGTTGAACGTAACCGCTGTGTAGAAGTAGGTGAAGATGATGATGAAGAAGACCTCACCGACGACGTAGGCCCAGCTTTCGGGGCTGAAGAAGGCAGCGAAGTCGAGTGCCGCGGGCGTGTTCAACATCTGGCCGATGGTCGGCGGGAAAGCCATGATCGAGGCCGCGAAGATCACCGGGATGACGCCGGCCATGTTGACCCGCAGCGGCAGGTAAGTGGAGCCGCCGGAGGTCATTTTGCGGCCGACGACGCGTTTCGCGTACTGGACGGGGATGCGGCGCTGGCCCTCCTGGACGAAGACGATCGCGATGACCACCGCGAGCGCGAGGAAGGGCATCATCACGACGAAGACCTGGTCGGGGTTGTTCCACCAGGCGCTCAGGCCCTGCGGCAGCGCGGACACGATCGAGGCGAAGATCATCAGCGAGATGCCGTTGCCGATGCCGCGCTGGGTGATCAGCTCGCCGAACCACATCAGGAGCGTGCAGCCGGCCGTGAGCGCGATCACGATCAGCAGGACCTTGGGGCCGGCAAGGGTGGCGATCGCGTTGTTGTTGCCCGCCTGTTCGCCGAAGGAGCGGAAGAGGAAGACGTAGCCGAAGGACTGGCCGAACGCCAGGCCGACCGTGAGGTAGCGCGTGTACTGGGTGATCTTCTGCTGGCCGACCTCGCCTTCTTTCTGCAGCTTCTCCAGCGACGGCACGACGACGGTGAGCAGCTGCAGGATGATCGACGCCGTGATGTAGGGCATGATCCCCAGCGCGAAGAGCGAGAGCCGCGAGAGGCTGCCGCCGGAGAAGGTGTCCAGGAAGCCGAGGATGCCGCCGCCGGCGAAATTGCTCTCCAGTTCCTTCACGGCTTCGAGGTCGACGCCGGGAGCGGGAATGTAGGCGCCGAGCCGGTAGAGCAGCAGCATCGCCGCGGTGAAGGCGAGCTTCTTGCGAATCTCGGCGACGCTGAATGCGTTCGCAATAGTTTGGAGCATTACGGCTCCAGAGTGTGGCAGGAACCGCCTGCCGCTTCTATCTTCTCCTTCGCCGCAGCGCTGAAGCCGTGCGCTCGCACCGTCAGCTTCTTCGAGATCTCGCCGCGAGCGAGGATCTTCACCGGGTCCGAGCGCTTGGCGAGCCCCTTCTCCTTGAGGGTCTCGGGGGTCACCTCGGCGTCGGCGTCGAAGCGCTCCTCGAGGTCGGCGAGGTTGACCGGCTGCGACTTCGTCCTGAAGTTCTCGAACGGCATCGACTGCTTTTTGTGCGGGCCACGGAGCTTCCGCATCCGCATGTGGATCGGGTTCTGGCCGCCCTCGTAGTTGGCCTTGAGCTTGGACCCCGAGCGCGACCCCGCACCCTTGTGCCCCCTGCCGGAGGTCTTGCCCAACCCCGATCCCTCGCCACGCCCCAACCGCTTCCGCGGCCGCCGCGACCCAGGCTTCGGCTTCAGGTTATGAAGGCCAATCTCCTCAGACCGAGGCGTCTCAGCCATCGTTCACCTCAACCAGGTGCGAGACAACCGTAAGCTGCCCCTTCAACTGAGGACTGTCCTTCCGCTCAACCGACTTCCCGATGCGGCCGAGCCCGAGCGCCTTAAGCGTCGCTTTTTGGCTGGGATTGCTCCCGTTCGCCGAGCGAACTTGCTTGATCTGCATCGGGCTTCACCTCCTCCGCTGGGACCTCGGTCGTCTCGTCCGCGGGTGGCGTGGCAGGGGGGACCGCCTCCGAGGAAGCTTTAGCTACCGCAGGAGGCGGTGGGTCCCCTGCCGCGACAGGACCCGCGGCGGAGCCGTTCGAACTCACACCCAAAACCTGAGCGACCGTCAGTCCACGCAGCTCAGCAACCTCCTCAGGCCGACGAAGACGAATCAGCCCGTCCATCGTCGCCTTCACCAGGTTGATCGGGTTCTGCGTCCCGATGCTCTTGGTAAGCACGTCCTTCACCCCACCCAGCTCGAGCACCGCCCGCACCCCGCCGCCGGCGATCACGCCGGTACCGGGGCTGGCCGGCCGCAGGACGACGTGGCCGGCGCCGTAGCGACCGATGATCTTGTGGGTGATCGTCTGCCCGTATTTGGGGATGCGAATCAAGTCCTTGCGGGCGTTCTCGACGCCCTTCTGGATCGCCAGCGGCACCTCGCGAGCCTTGCCGTAGCCGATCCCGACCACGCCCTCTTCGTCGCCGACGGCGACGAGCGCGGTGAAGGAGAAGCGACGGCCGCCCTTGACCACCTTGGCGACGCGGTTGATCTCGATCACGCGCTCCTGCAGATCGAGCCCGCGCGGGCTCACCGTCTCGACGTTGGTTGTGTCCATTCCCTTCATGGCGAGCGGTCCAAGGTAGCGAACGGCGCGAGACGACCGAGGCCTGACTGGCGTGCCCGCGGGGGCGTGACTGGCCAAGTCGGGCGGTGCACGCGGCCGCTGCGCGTAGCAGCGCTACGCGCAAGGCCGTGGGTGCCGATCCGGCGCCGCGCCAGGCGCGTCATCCGGGGGTGCGTCAGTCGGGCCTCGGTCGTCAAAAGACCAGGCCTCCCTCTCGTGCTCCTTCGGCGAGTGCCTTGACCCGTCCGTGGTACTGGTAGCCACCGCGGTCGAAGACGCAGGACTCGACCCCGGCCGTCTTGGCACGCTCGGCCAGCAGCTCGCCGGCACGCTTGGCCTGCTGGCCGGCGCTGAGCTTGCGCAGCTCGGGCTCGATCCAGTTGACGGCGGCAACCGTGTGGCCCTTGCCGTCGTCGATCAGCTGAGCGAAGACGCCGCGATTCGATCGGTAGACGGACAGGCGCGGCCGCTCGGCCGTACCCGTCACCCTGGCGCGCACACGGCGGCGACGACGCAGCCGGCGCTGTCTGGTGGTGAGGACCGTCATCTCACGCCCTCTTTCCGACCTTGCGGGCGACGTGCTCGCCCCGGTAGCGGATTCCCTTGCCCTTGTAAGGCTCCGGCGGGCGGCGCTTGCGGATGTCGGCGGCGGTCTGCCCGACGAGCTGCTTGTCGATCCCACGCACTATGACCTCGGTTGGCTGGGGGACCTCGAACTCGATCCCCTCCGGCGCCTCGATCGAGACCGGGTGGGAGTACCCGAGCGCCATCTCCAGGTTCTTGCCCTTGAGCTGGGCGCGGTAGCCGACGCCCTGGATCTCCAGTCGTTTCTCGAAGCCCTCTGTGACGCCCTCCACCATGTTGGCGATCAGGCTGCGCGTGAGGCCGTGCAGGGCTCGGTGCTCGCCACGATTGGTCGGTCGCTCGACGGTGACGACGCCGTCGGCCTGCTCGACCTTCATGTCCGCCGAGAGGACCTGGGCCAGCTCGCCCTTCGGGCCCTTGACCGCGATGCTGCCGGGGGCGACTTCGACAGTGACGGCGTCGGGCACGGGAATGGGCTTTCTTCCGATTCGGCTCATGAGTGGCTCACCAGACGTAGGCGACGACCTCGCCGCCAACGCCCTTTGCCTTCGCTTCGTGTCCGGTCATCACGCCGACCGAGGTGCTGACGATCGCGGTGCCGGTGCCGCCGTGCACCCGAGGAACCTGCGTGTGGTCGACGTAGCGACGGCGCCCCGGCCGTGAGACGCGCTCCAGGCCCATGATCACGGGACGGCGGTCCTCGGTGTACTTGAGGCGGATCTTGATCTCCTCGCCGACCGTTGCCGGCTGTTTGGCGAAGTCGAGGATATAGCCCTGCTCCTTGAGGATCCGCGACATCTCCACCTTCAGGCGCGAGGCGGGAATCTCCACCTCGTCGTGGCCGGAGCCAAGGGCATTCCGGATTCGGGTCAGGTAATCGGCTATCGGGTCGGTCAGCATGATTCTGTTGCTCGTGGCTCTACCAGCTGGACTTGGTCATGCCGGGGATGTGGCCCTCGTGCGCCGCCTCACGCAGGCAGATCCGGCAGAGGCCGAATTTGCGGTAGAAGGCGCGCGGCCGGCCACAGCGACGGCAGCGGTTGTATTCGCGGGACTTGAACTTGGCCTTGCGGCCCTGCTTCACCTTCAGCGAAGTCTTAGCCATTCTCCTGATTCTCCTCGTCTGCCGCACTCTCGGCCTGCTCGTCGCCCTCGGCGGCGGGCTCTGAGCCCTCCTCGCCGGCCTCCTCGGTCTCGGGCTTGGCGTATGCCTCGGGGTTCTCCTCCTTCAGCTGCTCCAGCGCTGCCTGCTCTGCCTCTGCTCTCAGGCGCGCCTCCTCCTTGCGCTTCTCCTCTTCGGCGGCTTCTTGGGCCTCGATGTCGGCGTCGGGCTTCCCGGGGCGGCCCTCCTTGGCGAAGGGCATCCCCAGCCCGAGCAGCAGCTCGAAGGCCTCCTCGTCGGTCTGGGCCGAGGTCGTGATCGTGATGTCGAGACCGCGCACCTCGTCGATCGAGTCGTAGTCGATTTCGGGGAAGATCAGCTGCTCCTTGACGCCCATGGAGTAGTTGCCGCGGCCGTCGAACGAGCGCGGGTTGAGGCCGCGGAAGTCGCGGATTCGCGGCACGGCGATCGAGCAGAGCCGGTCGAGGAACTCCCACATTTGGGCACGGCGCAGAGTCACCGACAAGCCGACCGGCATTCCCTCGCGCACCTTGAACGAGGCGATCGACTTGCGGGCGCGGCGCACGCTCGGCTGCTGGCCGGCGATCGTTGCCAGCTGCTCCTGCGCGGCTTCCAGCACTTTGTTGTTCTGCTTGGCCTCCCCCAGACCCATGTTGAGGGTGATCTTCTCCAGACGCGGGGCCCGCATCGGGGTCGAGTAGGCGAACTTGCTCGTCAGCGCCGGCAGGACGTCCTGCTCGTAGCGCTCGCGCAAGCGCGGCGGCGGTGCTGCCTGGCTTTGTGGTGTGGCCGTCGCCTCCATCAGATGGACGCTCCGCTGCGCTTGGCGAAGCGCTCGCGCTTGCCGCCTTTGTCGCGGCGCACGCCGACGCGCGTCGGCTTGTTGTCTTTGGGATCGAGCAGCATCACGTTGGAGACGTGGATCGGCCCCTCCTTCTCGACGATGCCGCCGACCTGGCCGCCTTTCGACGCGTTTTTGACCGAGCGCGGACGTTCGTGGCGCTTGATCATGTTGAGGTGCTCGACGTAAACGCGGTCCTTCTTCGGTTCGGTGCGCACCACGCGCCCGGTCTTGCCGGCGTCCTTGCCGCCGGTCACGACCACCTGGTCGTCCTTGCGGATCCGCATCGACTTGGCCATCGCTAGAGCACCTCCGGCGCCAGCGAGATGATTTTCATGAAGTTGCGATCGCGCAGCTCGCGAGCCACGGGGCCGAAGATACGCGTCCCGCGCGGGTTGTTGCTCGCGGGGTCGATCAGCACCGCGGCGTTTTCGTCGAAGGAGATGTAGGTCCCGTCGGACCGGCCGAGCTGCTTCTTCGTGCGCACGACGACGGCCTGCACGACCTCGCCCTTGCGAACGCCACCCTGGGGGCTGGCCTGTTTGACCGTCGCCGTGATCACGTCGCCGACGCCGGCGTAGCGGCGGTGCGAACCGCCCTTGACGCGGATGCAGAGGATCTCGCGGGCGCCGGAGTTGTCGGCGACCTTCAGTCTCGACTCCTGCTGGATCACTTTGCACGCTCCAGAACCTCGACGAGCCGCCAGCGCTTCGTCTTCGAAAGTGGCCGCGTCTCGACGATCCGTACGGTGTCGCCCTCGCCCGCCTCGTTGCGCTCATCGTGAGCGTGCAGCGTGCGCGAGCGCCGCACCACCTTCTCGTAAGTCGGGTGCCGCCGAGCGATGTCGATCCGGACCGTGATCGACTTCTCGCCTTTGTTGGAGACGACGATCCCCTGCCGCGTCTTGGCAGCCACAGAGTCCCGCTCGGCAACGGGAGTCCCCGTACCGGCAGTCTTCCCACCCTTAGCCGCAGCCCGTTCCTTCCGCCGCGACTCCGCCTTCAGCTTGCGCCGCTGAGCACGCTCCGAAGCTCTCTCCTCCTCGGTGAGCGCCGGGCCGGCTTTGTGCGGTCTGCGAGAACGCTCCAGCCTGCGCCGCTCCTTCCAGGGCAGCTCGTCCTCAGGATTAGGCTCCGCAGGCTCCACCTCAGCCGCAGCAGGCTTCTCCTGCTCAGCCTCCGGTTCATTGTCGGAGGAATCGGACGCATCGTCCTCCGCCCCAGCCTCAGCCGCGTCTTCCGCGGGTGGCGCGGGGGAGGACTCTTCGCCCGCAGCCTGCGAGGACGAGGAGTCCTCCCCCGCGACAGGACCCGCGGCCGACTCGGTCGCGTCCTGATCCGGGGTCTCCTCGACCGCGTCTTTTTTCTCTTCCTCTGTCATTACCGTTTCAACTCTCTCTCAACGTCGATCCCGCGCTCCCTGGCCACCGTCAGCAGCCTGGCGATGTCGCGCCTGGCCTGACCGACCCGCGCGGTGTTCTCCAGCTCGCCGGTCGCCTGCCGGAAGCGCAGGTTGAAGGCCTCCTGCTTGGCATCGAGCAGCTTCGCGATCAGCTCGTCGTCTTTGAGGTCGTGCGCCTCGGCTCCCTTCACTGTCCCTCGGCCCCCTCGCGCCTGACGAACTTGGTCCTGACCGGGAGCTTGTGCCCAGCCAGGCGCAGCGCCTCGCGGGCGAGCTCCTCCGGCACGCCGGCCAGCTCGAACATCACCTTGCCCGGCTTGATCACGGCGACCCAACCCTCGGGATTGCCCTTGCCCGAGCCCATCCTGGTCTCAGCGGGCTTCTTCGTGTAGGGCTTGTCGGGGAAGACGTTGATCCACACCTTGCCGCCACGTTTGATCTTGCGGGTCATCGCCACGCGGGCGGCCTCGATCTGGCGGTTGGTGATCCAGCCACGGTCGAGCGACTTCAGCCCGTACTCGCCGAAGGCGACCGTGCTGCCGCCCTTGGTGTTGCCGCGCATCCGGCCGCGCATCTGTTTGCGGTGCTTGACCCGCTTCGGCATCAGCATCAGCGGCGATGCCTCCTTTCAGCGCAGTGCGACTCAGCCGAGCGAAAACCAAGCTGGGCAAGGACGCAGGGTGCAGCCTTTGGCGGCGCCAAAGGCAAACCCGAGGACGCAGATCCAGCGCCGGTTTGCAGCCGGCTGAGGCGTGCTGTGTTGGAAGGAGTCATCGCGGGCCTCCCCCGCGCCCACCACGGCCGCGATCGCCGCCGCCGGGGCCGCCGCGGTCTCCACCGCGACCGCCGCGCTGACCGCTCGGCTGGGAGTCGCCCTCGTCGGTGAGCTGGTCGGAGCGGAAGCCCTCGGGCATGACCTCGCCCTTGTTGATCCAGCATTTGACGCCGATGCGGCCGGTCGTCGTGCGCGCCTCGAAGAAGCCGTAGTCGATGTTGGCCCGCAGGGTGTGCAGCGGGACACGGCCGTCGGAGTAGCCCTCGGTCCGGGCCATCTCGGCGCCGCCGAGGCGGCCGGAAACCTGGACCTTGACCCCCTTCGCCCCGGAGCGCATCGCCGAGGTGAGGGCGCGTTTCATCGCCCGGCGGAAGGCAACCCGGTTCTGAAGCTGCTCGGCAATCGACTGGGCGACGAGTTTCGCGTCCAGCTCCGGCCGCTTCACCTCGCGGATGTTCACCTTCACCGGTTTGCCGGTCAGCTTGTGCAGCTCTTTGCGCAGCGCGTCGACTTCGCTGCCGGATTTGCCGATCACGATGCCGGGGCGGGCTGTGTGGATGTCGACCGCGATCTCACCGTGGCGCTCGATCGTGATGTCGGAGAGGCCGGCATGGGCCAGCTTGCCCTCGATGTGGTCGCGAATCTGCAAATCCTCGTTGAGGACGTCGGCGAAGTCTTTCTCGTCGAACCAGTTCGACTTCCAGTCCTGGATGTAGCCGACGCGGAACCCGCCGGGATGGATCTTCTGTCCCATCAGATGCCCGCCTCTCTGGCGAAGTGCGCCTGGGGGCGCGGCTGGTCGAGCAGATCAAGGACGCAGGGCACAGCCTTTGCTGGAGGCAAAGGCAAGCCCGAGGACGCAGAGATGCGATGTGCCAGACGCGTCATCCAGGTGTGCTTGGTCGGAGTGGCGGGCATCTCAGTCTTCGTCCTCGGGGCTCAGCGCCACAGCGATGTGGCTGGTTCGCTTGTTGATCCGCGAGGCGCGTCCCAGCGCTCGCGGGCGGAAACGTCGCAGGGTCGGGCCTTCGTCGACGGTGATCTCCGCGATCCGCATCTCGTCGGCGACCAAGTCGTGGTTGTTCTCGGCGTTGGCCGCGGCGGACTCGATCAGCTTGCGGATGTCCTGGGCCGCACCACGGGGCGAGAACTCGAGCAGGGCTCGGGCTTGCTCGATGTGCAGGCCACGCACCTGATCGGCGATCAGCCGCGCCTTGCGCGGCGCCACCCGCACGTAGCGGGAACTGGCTCGGACGACTACCGGAGCGGCCAAGCTACTCACCCTTGCCCGTTCCGGAGTGCGAGCGGAAAGTCCGCGTCGGGGCGAACTCCCCGAGCTTGTGACCGACCATCGACTCGGAGATGAACACCGGCACGTGCTTGCGGCCGTCGTGCACGGCGATCGTGTGGCCAACCATGTCGGGGAAGACCGTCGAGCTGCGCGACCACGTCTTCAGCATCTGTTTGTTGCCGGACTCGTTCATCGCGGCGATGCGCTTCATCAGCGCCTCTTCCACCCACGGGCCCTTTTTGGTCGAACGTCCCATCAGCGATGCCTCCTTCCAGCGCAGTGCGACTCAGCCGCGCGAAAACCAAGCTGGACAAGGACGCAGGGTGCAGCCTTTGGTGGAGCCAAAGGCAAGCCCGAGGACGCAGGTCCAGCGCCGGTTTGCAGCCGGCTGAGGTGTGCTGTGTTGGGAGGAGTCATCGCTATCGACTCTTCTTCTTTCCGCGACGCCGGCCACGCACGATGTAGCGGTCGGACTGCTTGCCCTTCTTCCGCGTGCGGTATCCGAGGGTGGGCTTGCCCCACGGGGTCACCGGGTGACCACCGGGTGTGTGGTGGGCCTCGCCGCCGCCGTGCGGGTGGTCGACGGGGTTCATCGCCACGCCGCGCGTCTGCGGGCGCTTGCCTTTGTGGCGGTTGCGGCCGGCCTTGCCGACCTTGAGGTTCTGATGCTCGGCGTTGGAGAGGGTGCCGACCGTTGCCCGGCACTCGGCGCGGACAAGCCGCATCTCCGAGGACGGCAGCCGCAGGGTCACCATCTCGCCCTCCTTCGCCACCAGCTGGATCGAGGTCCCCGCCGAACGTCCGAGCTTGCCGCCCTGGCCGGCGGTGAGCTCGACGTTGTGGACGATCGTGCCGGTCGGCATTTCGCCGAGGGCCAGCGCGTTGCCCGGGCGGATGTCGGCGCCGGGGCCCGACTGCACCTCGTCGCCTACCGAGATCGCCGCAGGGGCGAGGATGTAGCTCTTGGCGCCGTCGGCGTAGTGCAACAGGGCGATGTAGCAGCTGCGGTTGGGGTCGTACTCGATCGTCGCGACCTTCGCCGGCACGCCGTCGCGCAGGCGCTTGAAGTCGATCTGCCGGTAGCGCCGCTTCGCTCCGCCGCCGCGATGACGCGCTGTGACGCGCCCGTTGACGTTGCGGCCCCCTGACTTGCGCAGGCCCTCGGTGAGCTTGCGCTCCGGCTCCGACGTGGTCAGCTGCTCGCGCAGCGGATACGTCGCGAAGCGGCGCCCCGGGCTGGTTGGTTTTGTCTTTCGGTTCGGCATCCCTATTTCCCTATGCAGTCTCTGCGCCCTCGAACAGCTCGATCCGCTCGCCGGGAGCGAGCTGGACGACGGCCTTCTTCCAGCCCCGCGTCTTGCCCTGGTGCAGGCCGCGGCGCTTGGGCTTCGGTCGCACCTTGGCGGTGCGCACCGCGGCGACCTTGACGTCGAAGATCTCCTCGATCGCGTGGGCGATCTGGGTCTTGTGGGCGCGGTCGTCGACCCTGAACGTGTACTTGCCCTCTCCGATCAGCGCGTAGCTCTTCTCGGAGACGACGGGACGGACGATCACGGTGCGGGCGTCCATCAGGCCAACCTCTCCTGAAGTTTCGTCAGGGCGGCTTCGGAGACGACCAGGGAGGCGGCCCCGATAACGTCGGCGACGCCCACGGCGCTGACCTCGGCGACCTGGACCCGAGCGATATTGCGGAAGCTCTTGGCTGCGCCACCCTCCTCCGGGGCAAGCACGACGAGCGTCGAGCGCTTCGCACCCCACTTGTCGAGCGCCTCGGCGGCGGTCTTGGTCGAGGGCGTCTCGAAGACGGCGGCGTCGAGCAAGGCGACGCTGTCGCGCTCGGCGTGGGTCGAGAGCGCCGAGCGCAACGCCTTGCGGCGCGCCTTGCGGTTGACCTTGACCGTGTAGTGACGGGGCTTGGGCCCGAAGGCGACGCCGCCGCCGAAGCGGGTGGGGGAGCTGAGCGCGCCGACGCGGGCGCGGCCGGTGCCCTTCTGGCGCCAGGCCTTGGCACCGGTCATCGCCACCTCCGCCCGGGTCAGCGTCGAGGCGGTGCCGCGACGACGGGCGGCGAGATCGGCGCGGGCCGCCTCGTCGACCAGCGAGTGATGGAACGGCTCGCCGAACAGCTCTTTCGGCAGGTCCGCCTTGGTCGTCTTGCCGAGCACGGGGGCTTTAGCCATCGGTGCGAACCTCCACGACAGCGTTGCGCGAGCCGGGTACGGAGCCCTTGATCAGCAGCAGGTTGCGCTCGGCGTCGACGTCGGCGACCTCGAGCCCCTTCTGGGTGATCCGCTTGTTGCCCATCTGCCCCGGCATCCGCATCCCTTTGAAGACGCGGGCGGGAAAGGTGCTGGCGCCGATCGAACCCGGCGCGCGGACGTTGTGCGAGCCGTGCGTGACCGGACCACGGCTGAAGTTGTGGCGCTTGATCCCGCCCTGGAAGCCCTTGCCGATCGAGGTGCCCGAAACCTTCACCTTCTGGCCGGCCTCGAAGGAGGCGACGGTGACGTCGTCGCCGATCTTGGGAGCCTCCTCGGCGCCGAGGTCCTCGTCGCGGAACTCGACCAGATGGCGCATCGGGGCGGCGCCGGCCTTCTTCAGGTGGCCTTCCTCGCCCTTGCTCAGCTTGCCCTGCTTCACCTCGCCGAAAGCGAGCTGGATGGCGGCGTAGCCGTCGCGATCCGGCTCGCGCACAGCGGTGACCTTGCACGGGCCGGCCTCGATCACGGTGACCGGCGTGACCGTGCCGTCCTCGCCGAAGACCTGCGTCATGCCGAGCTTCTTGCCGAGGATCGCAGCCATCTCGCTACAACCGGATCTCGATGTCGACGCCGGCCGGGAGCGAATCCAGGCGCTGCAGCGAATCGACCGTTTTCGGCGAGGGCTGGAGGATGTCGATCAGGCGCTTGTGGGTGCGCATCTCGAAGTGCTCGCGCGAGTCCTTGTCCTTGAACGGCGAGCGGATCACGCAGTAGACGTTTTTCTCGGTGGGCAGCGGCACCGGGCCCGAGACGCTGGCGCCGGTGCGCTCCGCGGTTTCGACGATCTCGCGGGCAGCCCGGTCTATGGCGTCGTGGTCATACGCCTTGAGCCGGATCCGAATTTTCTGTGCTGCTATCGCTGCCACTTCGTGCTCGTCTTTGTCTTTCCCGTGCGGTCCTACCGCGCCGAAAGGGCGCCGCCCCCTGGTGGTGGGGCGCCGCCCCTGGTCGTATGTCTTTGAATTTTCTTGCCGCGAAAGCGGCAGGGCGGGCGAATGCCCGCCCTTGATGCGGGTTACTCGATGATGTCCGCAACGACCCCCGAGCCCACCGTCCTGCCACCCTCGCGGATGGCGAAGCGCAGGCCCTGGTCCATCGCGATCGGCTGGATCAACTCGATCGTCATCTCGACGTTGTCGCCCGGCATCACCATCTCCGTCCCCTCGGGGAGGTTGGCGATCCCGGTCACGTCGGTCGTGCGGAAGTAGAACTGGGGCCGGTAGCCAGAGAAGAACGGCGTGTGACGACCGCCCTCCTCCTTTTTCAGGCAGTAGACCTCGGCCTTGAACTTGGTGTGCGGCGTGATCGAGCCGGGCTTGCAGAGAACCTGGCCGCGCTCGATCTCCTCGCGCTTCGTACCGCGCAGGAGGGCGCCGATGTTGTCGCCGGCCTGACCCTCGTCGAGGATCTTGCGGAACATCTCGACCCCGGTGACGACGGTTTTCGTCGTGTCCTTGATCCCGACGATCTCGACCTCGTCGCCGGTGTTGACGATTCCCTGCTCGACGCGGCCGGTGGCGACGGTGCCGCGACCGGTGATCGAGAAGATGTCCTCGATCGGCATCAGGAAGGGCTTGTCGAGCTCGCGCACGGGCTCGGGGATGTAGGAGTCGAGCGCGTCGGCCAGTTCGAAGACCGCTTTCTGCGCCTCTTCGTCGCCTTCCAGGGCCTTCAACGCCGAGCCCTTGATGATCGGGGTGTCCTCGCCGGGGAAGTCGTACTCGTCGAGAAGTTCCTTGACCTCCTCCTCGACCAGCTCGATCAGTTCGTCGTCGTCGACCTGGTCGACCTTGTTGAGGAAGACGACCACGTGCGGGACGTTGACCTGACGCGCGAGCAGGATGTGCTCGCGCGTCTGGGGCATGACGCCGTCGGCGGCGGAGACGACCAGGATCGCGCCGTCCATCTGGGCGGCGCCGGTGATCATGTTCTTGACGTAGTCGGCGTGGCCCGGGCAGTCGACGTGGGCGTAGTGCCGGTTCTCGGTCTGGTACTCGACGTGGGACGTCGCGATCGTGATCCCGCGTTCCTTCTCCTCGGGAGCGTTGTCGATCTCCTCGAAGCTCTTCGCCTCGGCGTTGCCCTTCGTGGAGAGGGTCTTGGTGATCGCGGCCGTCAGCGTCGTCTTGCCGTGGTCGATGTGACCGATCGTGCCGACGTTCACATGCGGCTTATCGCGCTCGAACTTCTCCTTGGACATCTCTCTCCGTTCTACCTTTCGAAAGTCGGGTTCTGTCTGGTTTGGCTGGTTAAGTTTGTGGGGCGTTGGCAGGTCGCTCGCAACGAACTGCCTGCGGGCGAACCTGGGAAATATAGCTAGAACAACCGTGCGGCCGAGTCACCTTCACGAGGTCGCACCGACCGGCTCGCCCGAACGGTGCTCGACGATCTCCTCGGCGATGCTCGCGGGGACCTCCTCGTAGCGCTCGAACTGCATCGTGTAAGTGGCTCGCCCCTGGGTCATCGAGCGCAGTTCGGTCGCGTAGCCGAACATCTCTCCCAGGGGCACGAAGGCTTGGACGGCGAGTGCGTTGCCGCGCTGGTCCTGACCCTGCACCTTGCCGCGGCGGCGTGAGAGGTCGCCGATCACGTCGCCGAGGAAGTCCTCGGGGGTGACGACCTCGACCGCCATCACCGGCTCGAGCAGGACCGGGTTCGCTTTGCGGGCGGCGTCCTGGATCGCCATCGAACCGGCGATTTTGAAGGCCATCTCGGAGGAGTCGACGTCGTGGAAGGAGCCGTCGACGAGTTCGATCTTGACGTCGACCATCGGGTAGCCGGCCTTGACGCCGTTCTCCAAGGCCTCCTTCATCCCCTGCTCGGCGGGGCCGATGAACTCGCCTGGGATGGCGCCGCCCTTGATTTTGTTGACGAACTCGAAGCCCTCGCCGGGCGCGGGCTCGACGTTGATCACGACGTGGCCGAACTGACCGCGGCCGCCGGTCTGGCGGACGAAGCGCGCCTCGACCTTCTTGACCTCCTTGCGGATCGTCTCGCGGTATGCGACCTGCGGCTTGCCGACGTTGGCCTCGACTTTGAACTCGCGCAGCATGCGGTCGACGATCACCTCGAGGTGGAGCTCGCCCATGCCGTGGATCAGCGTCTGGCCGGTTTCCTCGTCGCTTTCGATCTTGAAGGTCGGGTCCTCCTCGCCGAGGCGCTGCAGGGCGTTGCCCATCTTCTCCTGGTCGGCCTTTGTCTTGGGCTCGATCGCAACGGCGATCACGGTCTCGGGGAACTCGATGCTCTCCAGCGCGATCGGCGCGTCCGGAGCGGCGAGGGTGTCGCCGGTGCCCGTTTCTTTGAGACCGACGCCGGCGCATATGTCCCCCGCGTAGCACTCGTCGATCTCCTCGCGACTGTTGGCGTGCATCATCAGCAGGCGGCCGATTCGCTCGGTGCGGCCAGTCTTGACGTTGAGGACGCGGCCGCCTTTCTCCAGCTTGCCGGAGTAGACGCGGAAGTAGGTGAGCTTGCCGACGTAGGGATCGGTCATGACCTTGAAGGCGAGGGCCGCGAAGGGAGCGTCGTCGGCGGCGGGGCGCTCGTCCTCGACGTCCTCGGCCTGGCCCTTGCCGGCGGGGACGACACCGGTCACCGGCGGCACCTCCAGCGGCGAGGGCAGCAGCTCGACGATCGCGTCGAGCAGCGGCTGCACGCCCTTGTTCTTGAACGAGGTGCCGCAGAGCACGGGGGTGACCTTGGTGTCGAGGCAGGCCCGGTGCAGTGACCTGGCGATCCGCTCGTGGGGGATCTCCTCCTCGGCGAGGTAGGCCTCCATCAGCTCGTCGTCGTAGTCGGCGCAGGCCTCGATCAGCTGGGTGCGGTATTCGTCGGCCTGGTCCTTGAGGTCGTCGGGAACGTCGACCGTCTCGTATTCGGCGCCGAGCTCGTCGGTCCAGATCAGCCCTTTCATCTCGATCAGGTCGACGACGCCTTTGAAGTTCTCCTCGCTGCCGATCGGCAGCTGGATCGGCAGCGGGTTGGCCCCAAGCCGGTCCTTCATCGTCTGCACGGAGTTGAAGAAGTCGGCGCCGGTGCGGTCCATCTTGTTGATGTAGGCGAAGCGGGGAACCCTGTACTTGTCGGCCTGGCGCCAGACCGTCTCGGACTGCGGCTCGACCCCGGCGACCGCGTCGAAGACGGCGATCGCGCCGTCTAGCACTCGCAGGCTGCGCTCGACCTCGACCGTGAAGTCGACGTGGCCCGGCGTGTCGATGATGTTGATCCGGTGGTCCTTCCACTCGCAGGCGGTGGCGGCGGAGGTGATCGTGATCCCGCGCTCCTGCTCCTGCTCCATCCAGTCCATCACCGCGGCGCCCTCGTGGACCTCGCCCATCTTGTGAGTACGGCCGGTGTAGTAGAGGATGCGCTCGGTGGTCGTCGTCTTGCCGGCGTCGATGTGCGCCATGATCCCGATATTGCGCGTCTTCTCTAGGGGAAAGGTGCGTGCCATGGTTCCTAAGGTAAGGGTTTGGTGGTGAAACGGGGACGGGACAAACGCAACCGATCTGGCAAGAGCCGGGATCGGCGCATGAAAAAGGCCCTGACGGGCCCGGCGAAGCGGACTGCGAAAAAACTGCCTGAGCGACGCGCGATGATAGCAGCGGCGCGGCGGCGCATCGACCGGGTGCTGATGGCGGCCGCGAAGGGCACTCGGCGGGTGGACCGCTGGGCGCTGACACGGATCGAGGCCGTGCGCCCCCTGGCCGCCCGCCGGCTGCGTCGGCTGGGCACGGTCGCCACCCGGCTCGCGAAGGCTGCCGAGAAACGGGCGCGGCCGCTGGCCGTCCTCGTCCTGCGCGCCTTCTCCCGTGGCGAACGCGTGCTGCGCCGGGCCCTCGCGGCAGCGACCCGGGGGGCGACCCGCGCCAGCGCCGTCATCACACCGCGGCGGGCGATCGCCGGCGTCGTCCTCGCCTCGGCGGTCTGCCTGATCGTCTCCCAGTTCGTCTCCTATCGCAGCGTCGAGATCGGGCAGGCGGGCTACTCGGGCCTGCCGGCAGCCGCGCCGCCGACGGTTGCCTCGAAGAGCGCCGGCGAAGCCCACTTCTATCTCCTGGTTCCCGTGGCGCTCCTCGCCGCGGCCGTCGCCGCGGCGACGGTGCGCAGCGATCGTCGCGGCCTCGGCCGGATCGTGATCGGGCTGGGCCTCCTCAGTCTCCTCGTAATCGGCCTCGTCGACCTCCCCTCCGGCCTTGATGCCGGCGCCGAGGCTTCCCGCTTCTCTGGCGCCACGGCGGTGCTCGAGGACGGCTTCTACGCCGAGGTCGCGGCAGCGGCGGGGCTGGTCGTTGGCGGTCTGCTCTACTATGCGCGGCCGTGCCGAATACGAATCAACTTGTCAGGAAGGGCCGCAAGCGCCCGAAGAAGAAGACGGCGACGCCGGGACTCAAGTCCTCGCAGGGTCGCAAGAAGGTCGTCTCCGCGCCGCAGCGGCGCGGAGTCTGCACCCGCGTCGCGACCGTAACGCCGAAGAAGCCGAACTCGGCGCTGCGCAAGATCGCCCGTGTGCGCCTCACCAACGGGATGGAGGTAACGACCTACATCCCCGGCGAGGGCCACAACCTGCAGGAGCACTCCGTCGTGCTCGTCAGGGGTGGTCGCGTCAAGGATCTGCCCGGCGTCCGCTACAAGGTCGTCCGCGGCACCCTCGACGCCGCCGGCGTCTCCGACCGCAAGCAAGCCCGCTCGCGCTACGGCGTCAAGGCCTCCTAGAGATGCCACGCCGCTCCGCTGCACAGATCCGCCCGGTCGAACCCGACGCGCGCTTTCGCAACCGGCTCGTCCAGCAACTCGTCAACAAGGTCATGCGCGACGGCAAGAAGCAGGTCGCCGAGCGGATCGTCTACGACGCCCTGGCGATCGTCGGCGAGCGTTCCGGCGAGGACCCGATCGAGACGCTGGAGGCGGCGATCAAGCAGCTGACCCCGGTGCTCGAGGTGCGATCCCGCCGCGTCGGCGGCGCCACCTATCAGGTGCCGGTCGAGGTTCCCGCCCGCCGCGCCCGCACCCTGGCGATCCGGTGGCTGGTCGACTTCGCCCGCAACCGCCGCGAGTACTCGATGGGGGAGCGTCTGGCCAGCGAGATCCTCGACGCGACCCAGCAGCAGGGCAGTGCCTGGAAGCGGAAGGACGACATCTACCGCATGGCCCAGGCGAACAAGGCGTTCGCGCACTACCGCTGGTAGGTCTCCAACCATGACCCGACCGATCCTCGCGGTCGATGTGGATGGGGTCATCAGCCTTTTCGGCTTCGACGAGTCCCCGGACCGAGCCACCGCCAAGTTCGAGCTGGTGGACGGGATGGTGCACTGCATCTCGCTGGTCGCCGGGGAGCGGCTGCTGCGGTTGAGCGAGCACTTCGAGCTGGTCTGGGCCACCGGCTGGGAGGAGAAAGCCAACGACTACCTGCCCAACATCCTCGGCCTCCCGGAGCTGCCCTACATCTCCTTCGGCGGAGCGGCGCGGTTCGGCTCGGCGCACTGGAAGCTGGGGCCGCTCGAGGAGTACGCGTCCGGCCGGGCGGTCGCCTGGATCGACGACAACTTCAACGAGGGTTGCTACGAGTGGGCGAAAGAGCGACAGGAGCCGACGCTCCTGGTCCCCACCGAACCCCACCTCGGGCTCGAGGAGGCGCATGTAGAGGCCTTGCGAAGCTGGGCAGCGTCTCTAGACTGAACCCGGTGGAGGGGTTCTGGCCAATCTTCTTCCTGCTGGTCGTGCTGAAGATCCCGGTCTTCGGCGCACTCTGGCTGGTCTGGTGGGCCAGTCAAGCTCCTGAAGCCGAGGCAGCAGCTGACGACTCCGACGAGGGCTTCCGCCGCTGGCGCCCCCAGCCAGTACGCCCAAGAGGACCCCAGCACGGCCCAAGCAACGGTGCGGTGAGGAGGGGGCGGGGTGCCCCTCTCGCGCAGCGGCGTCCCGTCAGACCCGCTGAGCGGCCCGCTTGCGCTCGCGCCGAAGCTCGCGTAGATAAGGCTGAAAGTCCACCTGGATCGTGTGCCGCTTAGAGGCGATGTAGCGCTTTCGCATCTTCGTTTCGCTTGAAGCGATCTCAGACCGCATCTCCGCCGGCGGCGGCAGCGTGCCGCGGCCTCCGAGCAGGTCTGCGACCCACTCCGACTGCGCCTCGGCCAGCGGCATGATCGCCCCGAGTGGCTGGATGAAGCCGATGAAGTAGAGGCCGGGATGCTCGACCGAGGCGACCCGGCGGTAGAGCGGCAACCTGTTGTCGGCCGCTGAGACGACGCTCTCCTCGAAGAAGGGGAAGGTGATCTTGTACCCGGTGCAGTAGACGACGAGGTCGATCACCTCCTCGCTGCCGTCGGCGAAGCGCACCATGCGCCCGCCGGCGAAGCGGTCGATGTTCGGCTTGACCACGATGTCGCCGTGCCCCAGCCGTGAGAGCAGCTCGGCGGAGACCGTCGGGTGCGCCTCGAGCAGCTTGTGGTCGGGGGCGGGTAGCCCATAGGCGGTCATGTCGCCGGCGGTCATGCCCAGCAGCCGCCCCAGCACGAAGCGCTGCACGGGCAGCGGCATCAGCGTCAGCAGCTTCGAAGCGGCTTCGTCGGTCGGCTTGCCGTTGAGGTACTTGGGCATGACGTAGGCGCCGCGCCGCATCGCCAGGAAGGTCTCCTCGGCGATCCGCGATGACTCGACCGCGATGTCGGTGGCCGAGTTGCCGATCCCCAGCACCAGCACCTGCTTGCCGCGCAGCACGTCGGGCTCGCGGTAGTGGTGGGCGTGCACCTGCTCCCCCTCGAACTCCTCCGCCCCGGCGAAGGCGGGCTCGGGCCAGCGGGGGTTCCAGTGGTGGCCGTTGGCGACGAGCACGGCGCGGTAGCGACGCGACTCGCGGTTGCCGTTGGAGCCCCCCACGGTCACCTCCCACTCCCCTTCGACCGGGGCCACACTCTTGACCTCGGTGCCGAAGCGGATCTTCTCCCGCAGGCCGAAGTGGTCGACGTAGTCGTCGAAGTAGCGGGCGATCTGGAAGTGGTCCGGGTAGTCCGGATAGTCGTCCGGCATCGGGTAGGTCGCGTACGCCATCAACCCGCGCGAGGTGTTGATGTGCAGCGAGCGATACGCCGACGACATCCCGTTGTCGTTTTCGTAGCGCCAGTTCCCCCCCACCTCCGACCCCTTCTCAAAGCAGTCGAAAGCAATCCCCCGCGCGTTCAGCACCTGGCAAGCCGCGATCCCCGACGACCCGGCCCCAATCACGCAAACCTTCTGAGCTGCCCCCATGGGTGAAATCTATTGAAACTGGCCACCCAGCCAACCCCAGCTCTCCCGCTCAAGATCGAGCAGACCTCACCCGTGCCCTCCCCCACTACGAAGACGATTCGTCCGAGGTCTGCTCGATCTCCTGGGCGAGCTCCTCCAGCTCCTCCGCAAACGAAGGCCCGAAGCTCTCGACCGGAGTGTCCTCGCCGTCGAGCCCCAGCTCGGCCGCGAGATCTTCTTCGTCGAGCAGCCCGTCCTCGTTCGGCGCTTCGATCGGCACCGCGGGCTCGACCGAGAGCGTGCGGTAGTGCTTCAGCCCGGTCGCGGCAGGAATCAGCTTGCCGATGATCACGTTCTCCTTCAGGCCGACCAGCTTGTCTCGCTTGCCCTCGAGGGCGGCGTCGGTAAGCACCTTGGTCGTCTCCTGGAAGGATGCGGCGGAGAGGAAGGACTCGGTGGCCAGCGAGGCCTTGGTGATGCCGAGGATGACCTCCTCGGCCTTGGCCGGCGTGCCCCCCTCTTCCTTCGTCTTCTTGTTGAGCCGCTTCAGGGCCCCGCGGTCTTCCAGCTGACCGGGGAGCAGGCTGGTCGAGCCCTTGGATTCGATCCGAACCTTCTTCAGCATCTGACGGGCGATCAGCTCGATGTGCTTGTCGTTGATGTCGACGCCCTGAGCACGGTAGACCTTCTGCACCTCGGCCACCAGGTAGAGCTCGACGTCGGTGCGACCGCGGATCGCCAGCAGGTCCGCCGGGTACAGGGAACCCTCGTTGAGCTGCTGGCCGACCTCGACCTTTTCGCCGTCTGCCACGTGCAGGCGCGTCCGGGGCGGGAAGCTGTAGGCGTGCTCCTCGCCGCTGGACTCGGTGACGATCACTTTCAGCGCTTTGTCGGTTTCCTCGACCGAGACCTTGCCGGCCGCCTCGGCCATCTGCGCGAGCCCCTTCGGTTTGCGCGCCTCGAAGAGCTCGACGATGCGCGGCAGGCCCTGCGTGATGTCCTGGCCGGCGACACCGCCGGTGTGGAACGTACGCATGGTCAGCTGCGTCCCCGGCTCGCCGATCGACTGGGCGGCGATGATTCCCACCGCGTCGCCGATGTCGACGGTCGAGCCGGTCGCCGGGGCGACGCCGTAGCAGGAGCGGCACACGCCGGAGTCGGCGTCGCACTTGAGCGCGGAGCGGACCGGGACAGTCACCTCTTCCTCACCGAACGCCTCGGCGATCGCCTCGACGTCGACCAGGGTGATCTCCTGGTTGCGCTTGAGCAGTTCGCGCCCGCGCTTGGTTTCGAATTTCTTCGCCGCCAGGCGCCCAATCAGGTTGTCGTTGAGCGAGTTGTCGTCCTTGCGGATCGCCATCTCGATGTGGTCCTTGGTTTTGCAGTCCTCCTCGCGCACGATCACGTCCTGTGCGACGTCGACCAGGCGCCGGGTCAGGTAACCCGAGTCGGCCGTGCGCAGCGCCGTGTCGGCGAGGCCCTTTCGGGCACCGTGGGTGGAGATGAAGTACTCCAGGACCGAGAGGCCCTCCATGAAGTTGGCCTTGATCGGCCGCTCGATGATTTCGCCCTTCGGATTGGCCATCAGGCCGCGCATCCCCGCCAGCTGGCGGATCTGCTTGAAGGAGCCGCGAGCACCCGAGTTGGCCATCATGAAGATCGGGTTCAGCTCGTCGAGGTTGTCCTCCATCGCCTGCGCGACCTCGTCGGTGGCGTTGTTCCAGTGCGAGGTGACGGCCTCATGGCGCTCCTCGGCGGTGATGTAGCCGTCGTCGTACTGGCTCTGGATCGCCGCCGTCTGCTTCTCGTAGCGCTCGAGGATCTGCTCCTTGTCGGGCGGCGAGACGACGTTGTTCTTGGAGACCGTGATGCCGGCCTGGCTCGCGTAGTGGAAGCCGAGGTCCTTGAAGGCGTCCAGCACCTGCGAGACCGCCGGCGCGCCGTAGGCCTCGACCAGGTCGGAGACCATCTCGTTGACGTCGCGCTTCTTCAGCGCGTGGTTGACGAACTCGAACTGCTCGGGGTCGAAGTCCTCCCCGAGCGCGTCGGCGAGCGCCCGCTCGATCTTCTCGTTGAAGATGATCCGGCCGACCGTGGTGAGGAAGTGCTCGTGCCCGGCCCGCCGGTACTCGGCCTGGTCGTGCAGCTTGCAGCCGCCGTTCTCGTAGACGAGCTCGGCCTCCTGCGCGGAGCGGAACACCTTCGGCGCCGAGCCGTTCCGCTTGGCGCCCTTGCCGGCCTTCAGCTCCTCGTCGATCTTCGCCAGTTCCTCCTCCGCCGGACCGTAGGTGAGGTAGTAGATGCCCAGCACCATGTCCTGGGTCGGCGTCGCCAGGGGCGCGCCGTGGGCCGGCGAGAGGATGTTGTTCGCCGAGAGCATCAGGATCCGCGCCTCGGCCTGGGCCTCGGCGGAGAGCGGCACGTGCACGGCCATCTGGTCGCCGTCGAAGTCGGCGTTGAAGGCGTGGCAGACCAGCGGATGGACCTGGATCGCCTTGCCCTCGACCAGCACCGGCTCGAAGGCCTGGATGCCGAGGCGGTGCAGGGTCGGTGCGCGGTTGAGCAGCACCGGGTGCTCATGGATGACGTCCTCGAGCACGTCCCAGACCTCGGGGATCATCGACTCGACCATCTTCTTGGCCGCCTTGATGTTCTGCACCGACTTGCGCTCGACAAGCTGGGCCATGATGAACGGCTTGAAGAGCTCCAGCGCCATGAGCTTGGGCAGCCCGCACTGGTGCAGTTTCAGGCTCGGGCCGGAGACGATCACCGAGCGGCCGGAGTAGTCGACGCGCTTGCCGAGCAGGTTCTGGCGGAAGCGGCCCTGCTTGCCCTTGAGCATGTCGGAGAGCGACTTCAGCGGCCGGTTGCCGGGGCCCGTCACCGGGCGACCGCGACGGCCGTTGTCGAAGAGCGCGTCGACGGCCTCCTGCAGCATCCGCTTCTCGTTGTTGACGATGATCTCGGGCGCGCCGAGGTCGAGCAGGCGCTTGAGCCTGTTGTTGCGGTTGATCACCCGCCGGTAGAGGTCGTTGAGGTCCGAGGTGGCGAAGCGGCCGCCGTCGAGCTGGACCATCGGCCGCAGCTCCGGCGGAATCACCGGCACGCAGTCGAGGATCATCCAGTCCGGCTTGTTATCTGAGTTGAGGAAGGCGGAGGCGACTTTCAGCCGCTTCACCGCGCGGGCCTGTTTCTGGCCCTTGGAGCTGTTGATGACCTGCTCCAGCTCCTCGCATTCCGCCGCCAGGTCGACCTGCTCGAGCAGGTCGCGCACCGCTTCGGCGCCCATGCTGCCGCGGAAGTACTCGCCCCAGCCGAATGGCGACCCGAAACGGTCCTTGAGCTCGCGGAAGACCGTCTCGTCGTTGACGACGTCCTTCGGCTTCATTTCGGTGAAGATCTTCCAGACCTCCTCCATCCGCTCGATCGCCTCGTCGATGTAGGCCTCGGTGTCGGAGATCTCCGCTTCGAACGTCTTGCGCAGCTCTTTGATCGTTTTCGCCCGCTCGTCGTCCTTGAGCTTGCGCAGCTGGGTGGCCGTCAGTTTCAGCGAGTCGGCCCAGATGTGGTCGTCGTCGTCGAATTTCTCCTGCGTACCGTCCTCCAGGTACTGAATCCGGCGCTCGAGCGCCTCGTTCAGCTCCTGGGTCCTTTTCTGCCTTTCGGCCTCGTAGGAGTCGGTGACTTTCTTGACCTCTTTCTCGAGCTCGCCGAGGTCCTTGTCACGGGCCTCGACGTCGACCCAGGTGATCATCGACGCAGCAAAGTAGAGGACCTTCTCCAGCTCCTTGGGAGCCATGTCGATCAGGTAGCCGATCCGGCTGGGGACGCCCTTGAAGAACCAGATGTGGGAGACCGGAGCGGCCAGGTCGACGTGTCCCATGCGCTCGCGCCGGACCTTGGAGCGGGTCACCTCGACGCCGCAGCGCTCGCAGACGATGCCCTTGTAGCGGACGCGCTTGTACTTGCCGCAGTAGCACTCCCAGTCCTTGGTCGGGCCGAAGATGCGCTCGCAGAAGAGCCCGTCTTTCTCGGGCTTCAGCGTGCGGTAGTTGATCGTCTCGGGCTTGGTTACCTCGCCCCAGCTCCAGGAACGGATCTTCTTCGACGACGCCAGGCCGATCTCGATCGCGTCGAAATTGTTGATGTCGATCATCAGTCCTCCACCTTTGCCTCTTCGGCCTCTGTCTCTGCCTCGGCCCCGTCGGTTCCGCCCTCGCCCTCGGCGACCACCTGCTCCTCCTGCTCGTCCGCCGCAGTGCTGCCCCCGTTGGGGGAGTCGGCGCGGACCCCGGTCAGGTCCATGCCCAGCTCCTCGGCCGCTTTGAGCAGGTCGTCGTCCTCCTCGGCGATCTCCACGTCTCCCCCTTCGGAGACGACGTTGGCGTCCAGCGAGAGGCTCTGGATCTCCTTCAGCAGCACTTTGAAGGACTCCGGGATCGAGGGCTCGGGGATGTTCTCCCCCTTGACGATCGCCTCGTAGGCCTTCACCCGCCCGACCGTGTCGTCGGACTTGACCGTGAGCATCTCCTGCAGCGTGTAGGCAGCGCCGTAGGCCTCCAGGGCCCAGACCTCCATCTCGCCGAAGCGCTGGCCGCCGAACTGCGCCTTGCCGCCCAGCGGCTGCTGGGTGACGAGCGAGTAGGGACCGGTCGAGCGCGCGTGGATCTTGTCGTCGACCAGGTGCAGCAGCTTGAGGATGTACATGTAGCCGACCGTGACCTTGCCCTCGTAGGGCTCGCCGGTGCGGCCGTTGTAGAGCTGGGCGCTGCCGTCGGCTCGGGCGCCGGGGCGCTCGCGCATGTCGATGCCGAGGTCGATGCCGCGCTCGGAGTTCTCCTCCGACCACTTGCAGAGCGCCTCGTCGACGTCCTCGACGGTGGCCCCGTCGAAGACCGAGGTCGCCACGTAGACGCGGCCGTCCCCCTCCTCGGAGTGGGCCTGCTTGTAGGCCTCGGAGCCGTCGTCGTACCAGCCGTTGCCGGCGACCCAGCCGAGGTGCGTCTCGAGGATCTGGCCGATGTTCATCCGGCTCGGCACGCCAAGCGGGTTGAGGATGACGTCGACGGGCGTGCCGTCTGCCAGGTGGGGCATGTCCTCCTCGGGCACGATCTTCGAGATCACACCCTTGTTCCCGTGGCGGCCGGCGAGCTTGTCGCCCTCGGCGATCTTGCGCTTGGTCGCGACGAAGACGCGGACCAAGTCGTTGACGCCGGCGGCGAGGTCGTCGCCGTCGTCGCGGCTGAAGGTCAGCACCTCGGTGACGACGCCGCCCTCGCCGTGCGGCACCTTCAGCGAGGTGTCGCGGACCTCGCGCGCCTTCTCCTTGAAGATCGCGCGGATCAGCTTCTCCTCCGCCGTCAGCTCGGTCTCGCCCTTGGGCGTCACCTTGCCGACCAGGAGGTCACCGGAGACGACCTCGGCGCCGACGCGGACGATGCCGCGCTCGTCGAGGTTGCGCAGGCTCTCCTCGGAGCGGTTGGGGATGTCGCGGGTGATCTCCTCGTCGCCGAGCTTGGTCGTGCGGGCGTCGATCTCGTACTCCTCGATGTGGATCGAGGTGAGCTCGTCGTCCTTGACCAGGCGCTCGGAGAGGATGATCGCGTCCTCGAAGTTGTAGCCCTCCCAGGACATGAAGGCGACCAGGCAGTTCTTGCCCAGGGCGATCTCGCCACCGCCGGTCGAGGAGCCGTCGGCGAGCACGTCGCCCTGCTTGACCTTCTGCTCGGAATTGACGATCGGCCGCTGGTGGATCACGGTGCCCTGGTTGGAGCGCATGAACTTGTGCAGCGGGTACTCGACTTTCTTCGCACCGTGGCTGACCACGATCCGCTCGGAGTCGACGTGGACGACCTCGCCGTCGGACTCGGCGAGCACCACGTCGCCGGTGTCGACCGCGGCGCGGCGCTCCATGCCGGTGCCGATCAGGGGCGGGTCGGGCTTCAGCAGCGGCACCGCCTGGCGCTGCATGTTGGAGCCCATCAGCGCCCGGTTGGCGTCGTCGTGCTCGAGGAAGGGGATCAGCGCCGTCGCCACCGACCAGATCTGGGTCGGCGAGACGTCCATCAGGTCGACTTCCTTTGGCGAAGCGGTCGCGTACTCGTCCTCGCCCGAACGCACGAGGACGGTCGGGCCCTTCAGCTTCTGGGTCTTGTCGTCGAGCTCGGCGTTCGCCTGGGCGATCACCTTGTCTTCCTCCTGGGTCGCGTCCAGGTGGACGATCTCCTTGGTGACGACGCCGTCCTTCACCACCCGGTAGGGGGTGGTGACGAAGCCGTGTTCTGAGATCTGCGCGTAGGAGGAGAGCGAGCCGATCAGGCCGATGTTCGGCCCCTCCGGCGTCTCGATCGGGCACATCCGGCCGTAGTGGGTCGGGTGCACGTCGCGGACCTCGATCGGCGCCCGCTCGCGGGTCAGGCCACCGGCGCCCAGGGCCGAGAGGCGGCGCCGGTGCGTGAGGCCGGCCAGCGAGTTCGTCTGGTCCATGAACTGGGAAAGCTGCGAGGAGCCGAAGAACTCCTTCATCGCCGCCACCACCGGGCGGATGTTGATGATCGTCTGCGGCGTGATCGCGTCCGAGTCTTCGGTCGTGAGCCGCTCGCGGACGACGCGCTCCATCCGGTAGAGGCCGATGCGGAAGGCCTCCTGGATCAGCTCGCCGACCGTGCGCAGGCGCCGGTTGCCGAAATGCTCGTACTCGTCGAGGTGCTCGTTGACGGGCTCGCGCGGGTAGGCGATCGCCTCCGCGGCGTAGTCCTTGATCGGGTTCTCCTCGTCGACCTCCTCGGGGATGCCGAGCAGCTTCGGAAGGCTGACCAGCTCCTTGACCAGGGCGATGATGTCGTCGTGGGTGAGGACCCTGGTATCGAGGTCGATGTCGAGGTCGAGCCTCGCGTTCAGCTTGTAGCGGCCGACCCGGGTGAGGTCGTAGCGCTTGGGGTCGAAGAAGAGCTGCTCGAGCAGGTTGCGGGCGGCGTCGACCGAGGGCGGCTCGCCCGGGCGCTGCTTCTTGAACAGCTCGATCAGGGCGCCCTCCTCGGTCCGGGTCGCCTCGGTGTCGGCCTCGATCGTGTGCCGCATGTAGATCGAGTTGTCGAACATGTCGAGGAGCTTCTCGTCCTCGACGTAGCCCATCGCGCGCAGCAGCACCGTCACCGGCAGCTTGCGCTTGCGGTCGATGCGGACGAAGACCTTGCCTTTTTTGTCGATCTCGAGCTCGAGCCAGGAGCCGCGGGCCGGCATCAGGTTGGCGATGAAGACCTGCTTTTCGGCGTCCTTGGGCGCCATCACGTAGGCGCCGGGGGAGCGCACGAGCTGGGTGACGACGACGCGCTCGGTGCCGTTGATGATGAAGGTGCCGCGGTCGGTCATCCACGGGAAGTCGCCCATGAAGACGGCCTGCTCGCGGATCTCACCCGTCTCTTTGTTCTGGAAGGCGACGGTTGCCGAGAGCGGCCGCGAGTAGGTCATGTCCTTCTCGCGGCACTCCTCGATCGTGTGCGGCGGGTCCTCGAATTTGAACTCGCCAAAGACGATGGCGAGGTTCCCCGTGTAGTCCTCGATCGGGGATATGTCGTCGATCGTCTCTCGCAGCCCGCCCTTCTTCGGATCCGTCAGCTCTTCGAAAGAGCGGCGCTGGATATCGATCAGATGGGGGACTTCGAGGGGGTTCTGTAGTCGGGAAAAACTCCTGCGGGTTACGGGGGCAGCGTTCGAACGTGCCAAAGTCGGCGACTCCTCAGGCGGTCAGAGGGACGTTAGGTACAGCGCAGATATCGGGCAGGGAACACAACTGGGCGCGACCGCGAAAAATAACACACGGCCGCACCCGACCGCGGACTTGGCTCCCTGCCTGGGTTCCAGCCGCGGTCGGTCCTGGCTCTACTTGAGCTCGACGGTGGCGCCGGCCTCCTCGAGCTCGGCCTTGAGCTTGTCGGCCTCCTCGCGCTCGACGCCCTCCTTGATCGCTTTCGGCGCCTCGTCGACCAGCGCCTTGGCCTCTTTCAGGCCAAGTCCGGTGGCGGCGCGGACGACCTTGATCACGGGAACCTTCTGGCCGCCGACCTCGGTCAGCACGACGTCGACCGTCGAGGCTTCCTCCTCGCCACCGCCGTCGCCGGCGGGAGCGCCCGCGGCGGCCGGAGCGGCGGCGGCGACGGCCGTGGCCGAGACGCCGAACTCCTCCTCCAGGGCCTTGATCCGCTCGGAGAGCTCGAGCACCGAGATGCTCTTCAGCTCCTCGATCCAGTCCTCTGTCGAAATCTTGGTTGCCATCTACTCCTCTTCCTTGCTCTCGTCGTCGTTTGAAGTCTCATCGTCCTGGAAGTCCTCGTCCTCAGCCTCCGCCGCCGAGGCTCCTCAGCTTCGCCAGCCTCGGCGGCGGGCTCCTCTCGCCGCCTCGTCCGCGGTGGCGTGGCGCGGGCTCCTCGGCAGCCTCGGCAGCGGGCTCGGGCTCAGAGGGAGCCTCTGGCTCGGCGGGCGCCTCGGCCGCAGCCGGGGCCTCGCCGGATACCAAGCCCTGCTCGGCAATCTGGCCGAGCTGCAGCGCGAGGCCTTGGATCATCGAGCCGAGGCCGCGGACCAGGCCGGTCAGGGGGCTGGCGACGACGCCGGCGAACTGGCCGATCAGCACTTCGCGGGCGGGCAG
Source organism: uncultured Solirubrobacterales bacterium (assembly GCA_963753585.1). Lineage (GTDB taxonomy): Bacteria > Actinomycetota > Thermoleophilia > Solirubrobacterales > 70-9 > VRUE01. Next base: position 1,439,323 of record CAVWCU010000001.1, read on the forward strand.
CTTGGCGATCGCCTTGAAGCGTTCCTCGTCGAGGCTGAGGCCGTCCATGAAGCCGCCCTTGAAGGTGAGGACGTCGTGCTCTTTGTTGAAGCTCGAGATCGCCTTGGCGGCCTGGGCGGTGTCGCCGCGAACGAAGGTCAGGGCGGTCGGCCCTTTCAGCAGCTCGGCGAGATGCTCCTCGCCCGCCTTGTCGGCGGCGATTTTCGTCAGGCGGTTCTTGACGATGCGGAAGCTGGCGTCGGCCTCGCGCAGCTTGCCGCGCAGCTCGGCCGCCTGGGGAACGCTGATCCCCCGGTAGTCGACCGCGAAGATCGCCTCGGACGCCTCGATCTCGGCGGCGATCTCCTCAATGGCTGTTGCCTTTTCGTCTCGGTTCATCGTCTCACCTGCACCGGGCTTCCACTGTCGATGGGCCTAAATGTCAACCCTGAGTTGACTTTTCGGCCCGTCGGCGGCTGCCGGTGGTCTCGGGTTGCGCGGCGGCGGAGTTTAGGCCGTCGCTGGCTCCTCTGCGGCCTCGGCGTGGCCGCGGCCTCGTCGCGGTCGCCGATCTTGGACGCGTCGACCCGGATCCCCGGGCCCATCGTCGTGGTCAGCGTGCAGGAGACGATGTAGCGCCCCTTCGCCGCGGAGGGCTTGGCGCGGACGATCTCCTCCATCACCGCGGTGAAGTTCTCGAGCAGCTTGTCGGCCTCGAGGCTCGGCCTTGCCGATCGACATGTGGACGATCGCCTGGCGGTCGGTGCGGTACTCGACCTTGCCCGCCTTGGACTCGGTGACGGCCTTCTCGACGTCGTCGGTGACGGTGCCGACCTTCGGGTTGGGCATCTTGCCCTGCGGCCCGAGGACGCGGCCGAGCTTGCCGACGGTTCCCATCATCTGCGGCGTCGCGATCGCCACGTCGAAGTCGGTCCAGCCCTCCTCCTCGACTTTCTTGGCGAGGTCGTCGCCACCGACGAAATCGGCCCCGGCCGCCTCGGCGTCGCGTGCCTGCTGGCCCTGCGCGAAGACCGCGACGGTCACGTCCTTGCCGAGGCCGTGGGGCAGCGCCAGGGTGCCGCGCAGCTGCTCCTCGGCGTGGCGGACGTTGACCCCGAGCAGCACGTGCAGCTCGACGGTCTCGTCGAAGCCGGCGCTGGCGGTCTCCTTGATCAGCGAGACGGCCTCGGCCGGCGGGTAGGCGAGGTCGCGCTGCACCTTGCCGAGCTGTTTGCGGTAGCGCTTGCCGTGAGCCATGGGTCTCCTACTCGACGTCCACGCCCATCGAGCGGGCGGTGCCGGCGATGATCTTCGAGGCGGCGTCGAGGTCGTTGGCGTTGAGGTCGGGCATCTTGCGCTCGGCGATCTGGCGGATCTGGTCCTTCGAGATCGTCCCCACTTTGTTGACGTGGGGCTCTCCCGAGCCCTTCTTGATCCCGATCGCCTCCTTGATCAGCACCGCCGCCGGGGGCGTCTTGGTGATGAAGGTGAAGGAGCGGTCCTCGTAGACGGTGATTTCGACCGGGATGATCGTCCCGCCTTCGGACTGGGTCTGGGCGTTGAACGCCTTGCAGAACTCCATGATGTTGACGCCGTGCTGGCCCAGCGCGGGGCCGACCGGCGGCGCCGGGTTGGCCGAGCCGGCCGAGATCTGGAGCTTGATCTGAGTGAGGACTTTTTTCGCCATCGGGATCGGGGAGGGTAGCGGTGCCTGGCTAGATCTTCTTGACTTGGTCGTATCCGACCTCGACCGGCGTCTCGCGGCCGAAGATCGAGACCAGCACCTTGAGTTTGGCCGCGTCCTCGTTGATCTCGGCGATCTCGCCGGAGAAGTCCGAGAGCGGGCCGGAGACGACCTTGACCGACTCGCCGATCGAGAACTGGGCCTGGGTGCGCGGCCGCTCTGCGCGTCTCGCGGTGCAACAGGCGGTCGACCTCGGGTTTGGAGAGCGGCACCGGTTTGTTGCGCGAGCCGACGAAGCCGGTGACGCCGGGCGTGTTCTTGACCAGGCCCCAGGCGTCGTCGGTCATCTCCATGTTGACCAGGACGTAGCCGGGCATCGTGCGCTTGGACTTCGGTTCTTTCTGGCCGTCTTTGCCCATCTCCATCACGTCTTCGGTGGGGACGACGACCTGGCGCACGTTGCGGTTCTGGCTCATCGTCTGAACCCGGTGCTCGAGGTTGTGCTTGACCTTGTTCTCGTGCCCGGAGTAGGTGTTGATCACGTACCAGCGATACATCGTTCTTTGGCGAGCCTTTTGTTCGGAGATCGCCGGCTAGAGGATCTGCTTGATCAGGAAGTTGAAGGCGGCGTCGAGCGCGCCGAGGTAGGTGGCGGCGACGGCGACGAAGATGATCGTGACCGCGGTCGCCTGGACCAGCGTGTCGCGGTCGGGCCACTGCACCTTCTTCAGCTCTGCCCAGCAGGAGGCGAAGAAGCCGAGTACGCCACCGCGCTGGCGTTTCGGCGGCGGCCTGCTTCTGCTTCTTGGCCAGCTGCTCGCTCTCGCGGCGCTTCTGCTCGCTGCGCTGGCGCTTTTCGCTTTCCTTCAGCGCCTTCGCTTCGGCGCGGCGCTGCGGCGCGCGGCGACGTCTGCGGCGCGTCGGGGGTCTCCAGCTGCGGCCTCCGGGGCGCCGACGGCGATGCCAGCCTCGACCGCTTCGACCTCGGCGACCTCGCCGGAGACGGGGACCTGGGTGTCGTGCTGGGCGCGCGACTCGGCGGTGCGCTCGCCACCGGCGCGCTTGAGCTCCTGCTCTTCGCGGGCCCGGCGCTCGGCCTTGCGCTGTGCGCGGCTCTTGGCCATCGGAGCTAGCGCGTCTCCTTATGCGCCGTGTGCTTGCCGCACCAGTGGCAGAACTTGCGCAGCTCGATCCGGTCCGGCGAGTTCCGCCGGGACTTGTTCGTCTGATAGTTGCGCCGCTTGCAGTCTTCGCAAGCCAGCGTCACCGCGATGCGGACATCTCCGCGAGCCATCTACTCCCTCGATTGCGTTACGCGCCGTTACAAGGAAAAACCCCGGGCCGAGGCACGAGGCTGAAGCGAAGAATAGCGCCCGGAGGGCAGCGGCGGAGTGCCCTTGTTAGGGGCCTCTCGGCTGCGATCCGCGGTTTCTACTCAGCGCTGAATACCTGTTCGACGAAGAAGCGGGCAGCGGTCGAGCCTGTCGCCATAGGTCCGCTCGGCGATCGCCAGAACCTCGTCTGGCGCTTCGAGGCCCAACTCGCCGGCGAGCAGGCGCAGGTCCGCCTCGTCCTCGCCGACGCGGTGGGCGAGGACCTTCAGCGCGAGCAGCGTCTCCGGGGAAGCGGTGAGGCAGCGCAGTCCCGGCAGGTCGAGGATGGGCGCCGCTGCCGGATCGTCTCCTTCCAGAAAGCCCTTGACGGCGTCGTTGAGCCAACCGCCCGGCAGCTCGAGCTGCTCAGCAACGACCGCGGCGGCCTCGTAGACGACGTCCTTCGGCTCGAATACCGCATCGATGTCGCCCGTCGCTCGTCGAAGGCAAGAGCTATCGCGGCGCCACCGACCACGTACATCTCGGCGACGACACCGTGTCGCTCGAGCTCCCCGGCAAGCGCGGTGAGCGCGGCAATGATCTCGCTCCGATCCATAGCTCAGACTCGGTGCAGGGAGCGCTCCGGGATGAAGACGCCTCGGCGCCGGAAGGCGGCCGGAGCCTGGGCGATCGCCACGGCGCGGAAGCCGGGAACATCGCTGACGAACCAGAAGCGGTCCAGAAAGCGCCCGGGCTCGACCGACCACCCAGGCCGGCTCAGGCCGTGAACCACCGCGAGGTGCTCGGCCAGCGCGCCGAGATAGGCATCGTGGCGGGGGTCCCCGGTCGACTCCGGCCGCTGCTCGATGGCCTCCGCCCGCAAGCGATCATCGCCTCGCAGCGCGAACTCGTCGAGGAACTCGCGCACGGCGTGCCGGAAGTCCTCCCCGGCGCGGACGCGCTCCGCCACCGCCGCGAGGGTCTGGGAAAGCCGCTCGCGAGCAGGGGGGTGGGCAGCGAGCCAGTCAGAGCGTGTTGTAAGCGCCTCTGCCATAAGTGAAGGGATGGTAGGCACATCAGAAGATGTCCTCGGCGGTGACCGCGAGGATCCCGGTGGCATTGTCGACGCGCTCGCCCACTTTGCCTTGCCGAGGAGCACGGCCTCGCGCCCGCGCCCGGCGAAAAGAGGCAGCAAGTTTCGCCGAAAGAATGTAATGAACAGCGGCGAATCTGTGTAGTAGACGACGACCGCCGGCCGCCATGCCGCCGACGTCGCGCACCTCGATCGCCCGCGAGAGGCCGCGGCGTTCCTAGCGGACCCCGACGTCGCGCTCACCGGGTACGAAGAGCCAACCCTGCTCGACGAGTGGCAGGAGGTTCCCTCCATCCTCGGAGCGGTCAAGCGTGCAGTCGACCGCGATCCTCGCCCAGGCCGGTTCGTTCTCACCGGATCGGTCCGGGCGGACCTTGAGGCGGCCACGTGGCCGGGAACAGGGCGCGTCGTGCGAGTGCCCTTGTACGGAATGACCGTTCGCGAGCTTAACGGCGATGCGGGAGGGAGCTCGCTCCTCTACCGGTTGGCCTCCGGAGGGGCCCTGAGCGTGCCCAGCGACCCCCCCGACCTGCGCGGCTACGTCGAGCTGGCGTTGAGGAGCGGGTTTCCAGAGCCAGCACTATCGACGGACACAAACGCAAGGGCGCACTGGCTGGAGGGCTATGTGGACCAGCTACTGACCCGCGACGCGGTCGGCATCGACTCCAGGCGAGACCCGGCCCGCCTCCGACGCTATTTCGAGGCCTACGCCCTGAACACCGCCGGCATCGTCTCCGACGCCACCCTGCTGCGTGCGGCGGGGGGTCAACCGCAGAACCGCCGTGGCCTATGAGCAGCTCCTCGCCAACCTGTTCGTCGTGGAGGCGATGCCGGCGTGGACCTCGAATCGGCTGCGTCGCCTTTCGCTCGGACCGAAGCGCTACTTCGTAGATCCCGCGATCCCAGCAGCAGCGCTCCGCCTCGACGCGGGCGCCGTGTTGCGAGACGGGGACCTGCTTGGCCGCCTGCTCGACACTTTCGTCGCCGCCCAGCTTCGCGCCGAGTGCGGCAGTAGCGACACACGCCCACGCCTCTACCATCTGCGCGAGGAGCACGGGCGCCGTGAGGTGGACATCCTTGCCGAGATCGGCGGTCGAGACCTGATCGCGTTCGAGGTGAAGGCCGACGCAGCCCCCGGCCGGGATGCCGCCAGACACCTCGTCTGGCTGAGAGACCGCCTCGGCGAGCGCTTCGTGGGAGGGATCGTTTTCCACTCTGGGCCCCGCGCTTTCAAGCTGGACGAGAAGGTCACAGCGGCACCGATCTGCACGCTCTGGGGGTTGCTCAGGCCGAACTGGAACCTCCCGCAGACCGAACCGAAACTCAGAAGATGTCCTCGGCGGTAACGGTGAGGACATCGCCGGCGTTGTCGACCCGCTCGCGCGCGCACCGCGAAGCGCAACTCGTCGGCGCGCCGGGCAGCGCCTCCGCCACCTCGTGGGGGCCGAACGGGTGGCAGGAGCAGCGCCAGGTCGAGCCGCCCGTAGAGCGGTACCCGCTCCTCCTGCATCGCCTCCATCGTGCGCACCGCCGGCCCGGCCTTTACCAGCGTGGGGTGTCGCCGACAGTTGATGTCGCCGACCTTGGGTGCAGCCCCAGTCCCCTAAGGCGTAGTCAACGCTTTGTTCACCCCATACGTCGTGCCGCTGGCGTTGATGGCGACGATGCGGAAGTGGTATTTGGTCCCCGAGGCCAGGCCGGAGATCGCCTTGCTCACTTTGACCCCGCTCTGTCCCGAGCCGATCGCTTCGTCGGGGATCGGGATGGAGGTGCCGTAGGAGGGGGTTTTGCCGTATTCGAAGCGATAGGTGGTGGCGAGGCTGTTGGGGTTGATCGTGGCGTTGAGGGTGGCCGAGGTCGATTTGACTTCGGTCGCGGCTTCGGTGGTGGCGACCGGGGCGTCGGGGACCAGGGTCCAGCGCTGCACGCGGTGGTTGGCGCCGTCGACGATGAGCAGGCCCCAGCTGGAGGGGACGGCGAGCCCGCGGGGGGTGAAGAACTGCCCCGCTCCGGAGCCTTCGGTGCCGAGCTGCTCGATGTAGGTGCCTTCGTCGTCGAAGCGCTGCAGGCGGCTGTTGCCGCCGTCGGAGACCCAGAGGCGCCCGGCGACGTCGACGGTTATGCCGATCGGGGCTTCGAACTGGCCGTTGCCGGTGCCCTGGGTGCCGAACTGTTTCTGGTATCCCAGGGTCGAGGGGCTGAAGCGCTGCACGCGGTCGTTGTTGGAGTCGACCACCCAGATCCGACCTTTGGTGTCGAGCCCGACGCCGTGGGGGGAGTTGAACTGGCCGTTGCCGGAGCCTTTGCTGCCGAACTTGGCCAGGAATTCGCCGGTGGCTTTGAATTTCTGCACCCGGTTGTTGCCGTTGTCGACGACGAAGGCGCGGCCGGAGGAATCGAAGGCGATCCCGGTGGGGCACTCGAACTGGCCGTCGCCACTGCCTGAGGAGCCGAACTGGGAGATGTATTCGCCTGAGGCTTTGAACTTCTGGATGCGGTCGTTGCCGCAGTCGGCTACCCAGACGTTGCCTGAGGAGTCGATCGCGATGCCCGAGGGCAGGCTGAGTTTGCCGTTGCCAGAGCCCGAGCCGCCGAACTGGGAGATGTATTTACCTTCGCTGTTGAACTTCTGGATGCGGTTGTTCTCGGTGTCGGCGACCCAGATGTTGCCCGAGGAGTCGGTGGCGATGCCGACGGCCGAGTCGAGCTGGCCGTTGGCGGTGCCGGCTTCACCGAAGTCGAAGTCAAAGCGCGAATCGGCTGCTTCTTCGGCGGTGAAGGATTCGTCGGTGCCGTAGGAGGTGCCTAGTTCGTTGCTGGCGACGATGCGGAAGTGGTAGGTCTCGCCGGCTTGGAGGCCTGCGAGTTCCTCGCTGACTTCGACCTCGCTGCCCACTTCGAGCGTCTCGGCGGGGACCGGCACGCTGGTGCCGTGGGAGGCAGCGCCCTCGTATGCGGCGGTGCCGTATTCGAAGTGGTAGTCGGTCTCGGAGCCGTTGGGGTCGATCGTTGCGTTCAGGGTGGCCCCTTCGGCGTCAACGTCGGTTGCGGGCTCAGTGACTGCAGCCGGGCGGTCATAGGGCGACCACTTCTGCACGCGGCCATTGCCGGCGTCGGTGACCCAGAGGTCGCCAGCGGAGTCGATCGCGATGCCCGAGGGGTTGTGGAAGTTGCCCGCGCCGGAGCCTTCGGCGCCGAACTGGGTCAGGTATTTGCCAGTGGAGTCAAACTTCTGCACTCGGTCGTTGCCGGTGTCGGCGACCCAGACGTTGCCTGCGGGGTCGGTGGCGATGCCGGTGGGGTAGATGAACTCGCCGTTGCCGGAGCCCAGTTTGCCGACCTGGGCGAGGTATTCGCCGTTGGCTTTGAACTTCTGGATGCGGTGGTTGCCGGAGTCGGCGACCCAGACGTTGCCGGTGGAGTCGATCGCGATGCCCGAGGGCAGGCTGAGTTTGCCGTTGCCAGAGCCAGAGCCGCCGAACTGGGAGATGTATTTACCTTCGCTGTCGAACTTCTGGATACGGTGGTTTTCGGTGTCGGCTACCCAGACGTTGCCGGCGGAGTCGGTGGCGATGCCTTTGGGGTAGCGGAACTCGCCCTCTTCGGAGCCTTCGCTGCCGAACTGGAAGAGGTATTCGCCTTCGGGGTCGAACTTCTGGATGCGGTTGTTTTCGGTGTCGGCTACCCAGACGTTGCCCGAGGAGTCGACCGCGACGCCGTAGGGCCCGTTGAACTGGCCGTCTTCGGTGCCGAAGCCGCCGAGATGGGCGGGGTATTTGCCTTCGGGGTCGAAGCGCTGGAGGCGATGGTTGAGAGTGTCGGCGACCCAGATGTCCCCCTCGGGGTCGGTGGCGATGCCGCTCGGAAAGTTGAGCTGGCCGTTGCCGGAGCCAAAGCTGCCGAAGGCGAGGGAGAAGCGTTTGTCGACGGCGGTCGTGAAGGTCTCGTCCTCGCCGTAGGTGGTCCCGCCGGCGCTGGTGGCGACGATGCGGAAGTGGTAGGTGGTGTTGAACTCCAGCTCTTCGATCGCCTCGCTGACTTCAACGTTGCTCGTCCCCGAGCCGATCGTCTCACCTGCGAGCGGGACGCTGGTGCCGTGGGAGGCAGCGCCTTCGTATGCGGTGGTGTCGTATTCGAAGTGGTAGGTGGTCTCAAACCCTTCCGGATTGACCGTGGCGTTCAGGGTGGCCCGGTCTTCCTCGGAGCTTACGGCCTCGGTGGTGGCTTTGGGGAGTTTGAGGGTTTTCAGCGTCATCTCTTCGCCGTAGCTCGTCCCCAGCCAGCTTTCGGCCACCACGCGGTAGTGGTAGACGGTGTTCTGGGAGAGGCCGGTGGGCGTCTGGCTGACCACTACGTCCTCGCTGCCCGAGCCGATCGATTTGCTGGGGATCGGGGTGCTGGTGCCGTGGGGTTTGTCGCCTGCTTTGTATTCGGCGGTGTCGTATTCGAAGCGGTAGGTGGTATCAGAGGCCGTGGGATTGACCGTGGCGTGGAGGGTGGCCTGCGTCGCCATGACCGTGCTGGCCGCTTCGGTGGTTGCCGCCGGCACCAGATAGACCCACTTCTGCACCCGGAGGTTGCCGGTGTCGGCGACCCAAATGTCCCCTTCGGGGCCGGTGGCGATGCCGTAGGGGGACTCGAGCTGCCCTTCGCCCGTGCCGGTTTCGCCGAACTGGGTCAGGTACTCGCCGGCGGCGTTGAAGCCTTGGATGCGGTCGTTGCCGGCGTCGGCGACCCAGACGTTGCCCGCGGAGTCGGTGGCGATGGCGGTAGGTTGGATGAACTCGCCGTTGCCGCTGCCGTAGCTGCCGAACTGGGCGAGGTATTTGCCTGTGGAGTCGAACTTCTGGATACGGTGGTGGAAGGTGTCGGCAACCCAAACGTTGCCGGCGGAGTCGGTGACGATGCCAGAGGGCAAGCTGAACTGGCCGTTGCCGCTGCCGTAGCTGCCGAACTGGGCGAGGTATTTGCCTGTGGAGTCGAACTTCTGGATACGGTGGTTTTCGGTGTCGGCTACCCAGACGTTGCCGGCGGAGTCGGTGGCGATGCCTTTGGGGTAGCGGAACTCGCCCTCTTCGGAGCCTTCGCTGCCGAACTGGAAGAGGTATTCGCCTTCGGGGTCGAACTTCTGGATGCGGTTGTTTTCGGTGTCAGCTACCCAGACGTTGCCCGAGGAGTCGACCGCGACGCCGTAGGGCCCGTTGAACTGGCCGTCTTCGGTGCCGAAGCCGCCGAGATGGGCGGGGTATTTGCCTTCGGGGTCGAAGCGCTGGAGGCGATGGTTGAGAGTGTCGGCGACCCAGATGTCCCCCTCGGGGTCGGTGGCGATGCCGCTCGGAAAGTTGAGCTGGCCGTTGCCGGAGCCAAAGCTGCCGAATTCAGAGGAGAACCTCGGATCCAGCGCGGTCGTGAAGGTCTCGTCCTCGCCTTTGCTGGTGCCGACATCGCTTTCGGCCACCACCCGGTAGTGATAGGTGGTGTTCGGCTTGAGGCCTTCGATGACGTCCTCGACCGCGACTGGGTCGGCGCCGAAATCGAAGCTCTCGCTCGGGGTGCTCGATCCGTAGGCTTCGGTGGTCCCGTACTCGAAGTGGTAGCTGACGTCATAGCCTTCGGGGTTGACCGTGCCGTGCAATGAGGCAGAGCGGGCAGCGACAAGCGACGCGGCCTCGGTCTCGGCCTTTGAGGGAGCGATCAGGAAGGGGTTCTCAGGCCCGGCTATGTTCCAGTATTCGTCGAGGTAGGTGTCGGGCGTGGGGGCGGCGTCGAAGTATGTGTTGTTGTTGCAGTCAATAGGAAATGTAGCTGGTGTCCAGTATCCTTTGGATACTGGACAGTATTTCTCTGAGTATGATAGGCCTTCATATGTATATGGTGGGGTGGGGTAACACATTACATCGAGGCCATCGATGCAATGTGAACTTGCAGCAAAGGGGGCGCCGGGTGGAGTCCACCCATTAACAGCACCAAGGGTGTGGAACAGCTCATGGATCGGCGTGTGGCCTGGTTTATCTTCATACGGGCGATAGGTCACCGCAAGATATGTAACTCGTGCTGCTACGTTCGTCTCATTCTTGTTGGTGTCGCCAAAGGTTATGTTAGCTAGCCCTGAATAACCATTGGGGTGGGGTTCGGAGTCAAAGGCGAGGTATTTGATGGCATTATCGCCCATGGGCGCACCGAATAGCTCTTTTTTGACTGTGAAATTGATTTCGCCGTGTTCATTTCCGGATGTCGTCAGGTCATAGACGGATATTTCTCCATCTTCATCGCAGTCCACCGCCATCTGGACGACTCGCTCTCCGTCGCTTGACTGAGAGGACTGGTCAGCGATCTTCCAGTTCATCCGGCGTACCCAGCTGCGAATGGTTTCCGCCGGTATCGGGTTGGGGTCTTCGGCACGATGCGAGTAGATGACGACGACTCGCCTTCCCGAGCTACGACATACCGGCTCCAGTTCAGATGTGGGCAAATGGCTTCCTACTCCCCCTTCTCCCGAGATCTCTTCGTCTGCTGTCCCTGTGACGCCTTCGGAGATTTTGGGGTCTCCGTGCATGTAGGAGCGGGGCTTGCCCGGAGTTCTCACTTCGTATTCCCCTCTGCGGGGGAGGTAGGTGTACGTGGTATTGCCGTACCGCTTGAAGTCGCCAAGGCCAGGGATACGGCCATTTTTGCCGAAGACATCGTTGCCCCTCTGACTGGCCTGAGAGGAGGGCGGGGCGAGGAGCGCCAGCCACATTGCGGCCATCAGGAGGAGGACGAAGAGGAGCCTGCGAGACGCGCCTCTGCCTGGGCCGCCTAGCACCGATCCTGCCAGCACATGCGCGAAAGTCCGAATCCCAGCAAGCGACATCGATCTTTCCTCCCCTTGCTCTCGCCTTGTGGCGCTGACTCAACAAGTCTCTCTACAGGTCGGCTGGCTCGCTCGCCCAACATGGACGGGAACCGGGGCAGGTAAAGACCAGACTGGACGGCGCTAGACGACGGCGTTCAGCCGATCCAGTCGCAATGCCACTTCGATCTCCGTCGCGCAGGAGTCGAGCGATCGCCCGATCTTCTCCTCGATCGCACGGAGTCGGCTCGTCACCGTGTGCCTCCTGACCCCCAACCCCGCCGCCGCCGAGGACACATTGCGCCCCGCCTCAAGGTAAGCCCGCAGGGTCTCGATCGCCACCTCCCCCCCATCGCGCTCTGCCATCAGCGGCTCGAGGTAGAGCCGGCGCAGGGTGGCAGCCAGCAGCTCGTCCTGCAAGACCGCAGCAAGCAAAGCAACGTCGACGTAGCGCACGAAAGGCTCGGGACTGCGCATCGCCACCGGCAGGGCGGCCTTGGCCTGGCGGTGGGAGAGGCGCCAGCCGGCCAGGCCCAGCCCCTGCTCGCCGATCGCCACCTTGACTCCCCCGGGCCAGCTCTCCTTCGCGTAGCGGTGAAGCGCGCACATCTCCAGCGGCTCATGGGAGCCGAGCCACGCCCACACCGCCCCCTCGCTGCGGGGGATGGTGAGCAGGCGGGAGCCGAAGGCGGTGGCGAGGTCCTTGAGGGCCTCTTCGGTCCCCTCCCCCCAGGCGATCACGGCGAGGTGGGTGCACTCGAACTCATAGGCGAGATCGGAGGTATCGAGCAGCTCTCCGGCGAGGAGGCGCTCCACTCGTTCGGTGCGGCGCTCCTCATTTGAGCCCGGGCGCTCGCTCACCTCCCGGGAGTACTCCTCGCTGACCCCGGCGAGGAGGCGATCGAGGGCTGAGCGGGCGCGCAGGACGCGCTTCAGGTAGGCGCCGCGCATGCCCTGGCGCTCTGCCTCCTCGACCAGGTAATCGGAGAGCAGGACATAGCCGGCGGAGTAGCGGCGTAAGACGGTGTCGAGGCCGATGCCGTAGCGGGCGGCGAGGCGGGCCTGGGCCAGGAGGACGGGAGGCGGCGATGGGGCGCGCTCCTCGCCGCGCTCGATCACCTCCAGGCCGTAGTCGAGGGCTGCGCCTATCGCCGTGCGCAGTCCTTCGAGGTATTCGGGGTCAAGCGTGTCGAGGTCGACCGGGTCACCGGTGTCGGTAACCGCGAAGGTGCGGGTGAGGACCGCCTGCTCGATCTCCGCTCGGCGGGAGCGAAGCCGCGCGGTCAGCTCCGCGCGGCTTTGCTCATAGGAGGGGTTGCTGCGGCCCTGGGCCACCGCGAACATCGTTAGCGTTGGCGTTTGTGGCGCCCCGCGCCTTTCTTCTTCTTGCAGGAGTTCTGCATCGGCGGGCGCAGGGTGAGCTGCTTGCCGTTGTGGGCGAAGAATTTGGCTGTCACCCGGTTGACTTGGAGGCAGAGGTTGGTCGAGTTGACCATCAGGCCCTTTTTGCCGCCCGGAAAGGAGGCGATCACTTCGGAGATCGGGGCGTCTGGGACGGCGTCGAAGGTGGCGCGGATGCCGCCGTTGACGGAGTCGATGCGGCCGATCGCGTGCACCTCGACCGGCAGGGAGGGCGGGCCCTTGAGGACCGCGACCATGTCGGGCAGGGGGTTATCGGAGGAGCGCAGGTAAAGCGGGCCTTCCAGGGTCTCTGAGATCAGCGGCGTGGTGGCTTTGACCGCGCCGTAGATCGAGCCCGCCGGGCACTCATCTGCTCTGAACTGCACCCTGGTGCAGACGGTCTTGATGTGGGCCTGATCGAGGAACTCCGAGTGCGGCAGGGCGACCGAGAAGGAGCCGATGTTGGCTCCTCCTGGTGGCATCCGCAGGGTGGTGCGAAGGCGCGGGTGCGCTCCTCTCCTCGTGCCGCCGAAGAGGCGCATCGAGAGCTTGGGGCCGAAGCCGAGCTTGGCGCAGTTGGTTGCGGTGTAGGGGGAGGACGGAGTGGCTGTCTTGCCGCCGTTTGAGTGCAGCAGCGAGGTCGTCTCCTTGCGCGCGCAGGAGGTCGGGTTGAGCGAGAAGCCAGGGCGGTCCAAGAAGACGTTGGCCGTGCGGTAGAGCACCGGGACGCCTTCGATGATCTGGGGCAGGGGATCCGATTTAGCGGTTGCCTGGGCGGTTACGGGATCGACGTGGATCGCCGATCTCACTACTTCGTCGCCGAGGTCGAAGGGGCCGGCCTGGGCGGGGACCACTGCCACCACGCTCAAGGGCGCTCCTTTATAAGGACCCGCTAGGTAGACGGCTGTCGGTCGCTTGCCGGGCTGGGGCACCCAGAGCGGGTTGGAGCCCGCGCCGGCTGCGGCGGTGACCCTGCCGATGCGGCTGGCGGCGGGACACTGGCCGCTGTCGGCCTCAGCCCCTTCGCAGCGGGGGATGCCGGCGAAGGTGGCGGCCATGCCCCTGGGCAGGGTCACCTCCAGGGCGGCGAGGTTCTCTTCGCCGTCTTGGCGGGTGACGGTGAAGGTGAAGGGCGAGTGGGCGCCGCCCTGGGGCTCGGTGGAGCCGGCGGAGATCTTGGGTGAGAAGCCGCCGAGGCCATCGCAGCCTTCGTCGATCGTCATCTGGGAGTCGGCGATCTGCGGTGGGCCGCCCGACCAGGGGACGAATTCGTACTCACTGGCGTAGTCGCCGCACCTGGGGGGATTGAGCAAGGGTGCCCTGAAGCCCGACTTGAAGACGAGCTTCATCTCCCTTACCGGTGCCTGGGGGATGTCGAGGATCGTCGATTCCAGCTGGCCGGTCTGTTTGTTTACGTTGAGCTGGCCGGGCAGCTTGACGTGGGCGCCGAGGTCGTCTGCCACGGCCCAGAAGCGGTAGAGGTTGCCCGGTTCGGGCTCCCTGAGGTAGATCGCCCCTTTAACCCTCCTGGGCAGGGCGGGGATCTCGACCTCGAAGCCCGCCAGCTTGGCGGCGTCGGGGCATTCCGCCGCCACCCGTTCGCCGAAGTTGACGTCGTCTTCACTGCAGACGTCGAGGCCGTCGGCAGCACCAGAATTGACCGTCATCCCCTCGGGCAGCTTCACCCGGACGTCGCGGGTCTGGGAGGGTTCGAGCACTTTCACGCCCGGCGAGGCCGGGATCCGCGCGGTTACGTCGAGGCCCGTCGGCGCGCCCGCCCTACGGTTGGTCGGCTCGATCGTCAACCCGGGGCCGTAGGGAAGTTTGTTGCAGCCGGCGATCTGCGGGAAGCTCACTTTTTTGGTGTCGTAGCGATCCGGTTCTGCCCAGCTGGAGGCTGCAACGCTCATCTCCAGCGGCACCCCGCAGCGGGTCGGGTTGGTGAGGAAGGGTAGTTCGCGCCCACCGGGGTCGCGCGGAGGCGATTCGAGGCAGCCGCTGTTGATGACCTCCAGCGGTGTGCAGCGTTCGGTGTCGTGCTCTTCGGCCGCCGGCACCCCCCAAAGCGTCACCTCGCTGTCGATCAGGACCCTCGGAACGTCGATGATTTCGGTGCTGACCCCGTAGTCGCTCTCCGAGCGCAGCGTGATGTCGGCGAAGATCGAGGATCCGACCAGGCCCGCGACAAGGCCCACCCGCGCGATCACGTCCCCGCCGGGGGGGGTCATCATGTAAAGAGGCTCGACCACGGCGCGGTTGAGCATGTATATGCGCACTGCGGCGAGCCCGATCTGCGAGCCCCTGGGACAGTCCCCCAGCGTCAGCTCCAGCGCCCGGCACTGCTGCGGCGCCCCCAGCACGCTGGGGTCCCCGATCAGGCCCGGGGGGACGTCGGTGCGCACGTTTCGGGCCATCGCGAAGCTTTCGTGCAGGCCCTGGATGTCGGTCGGGCTTTCGGGGTCCTGGGCGATCGAGAAGCTGAAGCTGAGGTCGGGGTGTGCGCCGGCTTCATTGGTCGAGAGCGATGCCTCCAGCGTTTCCACCGCAAAGCATTTCGCCCTGGGCACTCCTTCGGGGCAGGGCGGCCCCACCGCCCCCGCCGGTGCGGCGAGGGCCAGAGCGGCAAGTGTGGAGAGGGCGATGGTTGCGGCGCTGCGGCGGATCATCGGCGGGTCCCCCGGTCGTGGTTGGCTCGCTGCTTGGCGTGTTTTGCCTTTTGTTTCTTGCTCGAGCGTTTGCGGTGTTTCTTGGGCACGCAGCGGCCTTTGACCCGGTGCTTGCCTTTGGCGCAGCGCCGGGGCGGCTTGGCTTCCTCGTTGCCGTTGCCCGTCCCGGTGGTGGCGGGGGTGGGCAGGAGCGGCGGCACCGAGCCCGGGCCCTGACAGGCGTCGCCCTCACAGGGCGCGGGCGCAGGCGGGTCGGGGATGCCGCCGAGGACCCGAGCGTCATAGAGCGAGAAGCTGGCCGAGATGTCGGCCCCTGCCAGCTCCTCGCGGGTGAAGATGAAGACGTCCTCCCCGTCGGCGCTCATGCCGAAGAGGTAGCTGAATTCTTCGCTTTGTCCGGTGGAGATCAGGGCCAGGCAGCCGCCCGGGCGCTCGCAGACGTCCCCGCCGGGGCCTTCCGTTCCGGGCGCTTTCCACTCATAGACGTCGAGGGTCACGTTGGCGTCCTCGGGCAGGAGGGCGTCGAGACTCTCGAAGACGACGGCACTGCCGTCGTCGGTGACGTTGGGGACCAGCGTGTCGGCGTTGATGACCTCGCCGGTGCTCTGCAGCAGCGCGTCGGAGGCAGATGCGTGGGGGGCCCCGCTCGGCGAGCAGGAGACGCAGCTCAGCTGCGGGCCCGGCGCGGAGTCGGCGACGTAGCGATAGATCTCGCCCTTTTCTTCGTTGTCGTAGCCGGTGAGCTTGGCGTGGGACTGGAAGACCAGGGCCTCGCCGTCGGGGGTGCTACGGGTGGGAGAGAAAGCACGGCCCATCTCGTAGAAAGCTCCCAGCACGCGCTGCCCGGGGATCGCGTTGGTCCACTGCAACAGGTCTTCGTTGAACGTTTCCTGGCCCGCTTCCTTGCTGAAGCCGACCAGGTCTTGGGGGTGGAGAAGGGCGATGAACTGAGTGTCCGCCCCGTCCCAGGCGTAGAGGTTGGGCTCATTGACTTTGGCTTCTTCGCCGTTTTCATTCGTTTCTTCACCGGTCAGCACTTCCTCTGAGGTAAAGAAGACACTGGAGCCGTCGGCGGATACGTTGACGAAAACTGAGTTCGGGGCGATCTCGAGCGGTTCCTGTTCCTGTTCGGGCCCCGCGCAATTCCCCCCTTCGACGTCGCAGACGAAGAGGCCGGCGACGACCATCGGGTTTGCAATCGTTGGGGTGTAGGTGTCGTCGATGAAGAAAACTCGCCCGCCGTCCGTGGAGATGCCGGCGTAGGTTCCCCCTTCCGCGACGAGGGTGGTTTCGTCCGGGCGGTGCACGTAAAGCGCGCCGGCGGTGCTGAAGACGACCGCGGCGCCGTCTTCGCTGCTGGCGATGTACCGGGAGTTTTCGCCGGCCCCGAAGGCAGTGCCGTCGGGTTTGAGCGAGACGACATCGGCCGTGCCTGTGCCCGCTTCGCGGTCGTAGATCGCTTCGGTGCCCGCGGGCGGCGAGTCCCCCTCAAGCGGTTCTTTGGAGGTGAAGATCACGTGCGTGCCGCCGGCGCTGATGTAGCGGCCGGCCGCTTTCGGGTCGGTGCCCAGGGTGCCGCAGCCGACCATCTCGAACGCGCGCGGGGGGTCGGCGAGCTCGAACGTCGCTTTGGGCTCGGGGGCGCAGTCGCGGCTGGCCTGGCCCGAGGGGACGCGCATGTAACTGGCGATGGGGAAGGTCAGTTCGGACGGGCGGTCGTGCTCGAAGACTTCGTGCAGCCAGTAGCGCTGGTCGGCGGAGACACCGCCCTGCGCGCCGCCGGCCAGTCCTGCGCCCTGGGCGAAGGTGAGGCCGTTCTGCTCGCTTTCCCAGCCGCCTTTCGGATGCGCCCCAGCCCCTCGCTCGGCGCGGAAGAAGTGACCGTCCGCCCGAGCGACGAACCCCCGGTAGGCAACGCTCTCGCCGGCCCCCGGGCCGCGCGGTGCGACGAGCTGGCTGTTGAAGAACCTGGCGCCGCCGGTGGGACCGCTGAAAGCGCCGGGGGAGGTGAGCGTCTGGGGCGGGGTGACCAGCTCGTAGGCGCGGCAGTCGGGCAGGAGGGCGGAAAGGCCGGTGCGGTATTCGGAGTTTTCGCAGTCCTGCGCCGGCGCCCGCACCAGGGTTTCGAAGGCCTGCGGCGGACCTACTTCAGCTTTGGCGGGGTTCTCGACGAGGATCCGGAAGCGATAGGCGGTGCCCTGCGCGAGGCCGGTGACCGGCACCTCGACCGCGACCTCGCCGTCGCCGTCGCCGGGCGGGATCTCGCCCTCCAGCGTGCTCGGGGCGCCTGCGAAGGTTTCGCCGTTGGACTGGTACTGCGCCTCGGTCAGGTACTCGAAGCGGTAGGTGGTGAGAAGGCCGGAGGGGTTGATTTTGGCCCGCATCGTCGCTTCGTCGTAGCCGACCGGAAACGCCGACTGAGTCGTCAGCAGGGGCGGACCGAAGAGAATGGCCTCGCCATTGTCTTCTCCGAAGGGGTTGCTGGCGTGGAAGCGGTAGCGGTAGCGGGTAGTTTCAGGTTCGATGCCCGTAACGTCGGCGTGGACGGGAACCGGCTGGTCGCCTTTCCCGATCTCGGCCGGCGTCTCCACACATGGCTGCGAGAGGGCCCCTTCGAAGGTTTCGCCGTTGGACTGGTACTGCGTCTCGGTCAGGTACTGGAAGGTGCATTCTTCGAGTTCGAACTCTTCCGGGTCGACCGTCCCGTGGAGGGTGGCGCCCCCGGGGCCGAAGCCGTCCGCGGTGCCGGTGACGGCTTCCGGCGCCACCCCGTATTCCAACGGCCCGAACGCATTCACGTCGAAGGGCTGGACTTCGCTGTTGGTGGAGTCATAGGAGACGTAGGCGGTGCCGTTCGAGGGATAGGTGGCAGCGCAGGTGGGCGTCGTCTGTTCGGTCAGCCCGTGCAGGGCGCAGCTGTTGTCGATCGCGACCCGGTAGCCGGCGACGTTGGAGTTGAAGGTGCCGAACTCCGCCAGGCAGGCGCCGAGGGCGTCGTACTCGCGCGCCGCGGCGCCGGGCTGGGTGATGGCGAACTCGACGAAGTGGCCGTTGGACTGGTCGACGGCGATCCTCGGGTTGGGGCCCGACTCGCCGCTGGGGCAGCCGCCGCCGTTTTTGACTTCGCGGATCTGTTCTGCGTCTGCGGCTTCTTTGCCGCATTTGAGGACGTAGACGAGTCCGGCGGAGAGGTTGGCCGAGACGTAGACGTTGCCCGTTTTGCCGTAGACGTCGATGTCGAGCCGGCTGTTGGCGAGTTCGAGGCCGGCGCCGCATTCCCCTTCTGCTTTCGAGCCGCCAGAGGGCGGTCCGAACTCTTTGATCACCGGGGCGAAGGATTGGTTGCCGAGGACGAAGACGTGGTCGTTGGCGGGGTTGACCGCCACCCCCTGCAGGCCGGTGACGCCGGTGAGCAGCGACGGTTCGTGGCGGGTGTAGGTGGTGGCGCCGGTGGGCGGGTTGGAGGAGGGGGAGTAGTAGGTCATTTCCAATCCGCCGGTGGGCACCACGTAGACGTTGCCGCTGCAGTCGACGGCGATGTCGAGGATGGTGCCGCTGGGCACTGCGGGGAAGCTGGTCACTTCGATGCCGGCAGGGGAGAAGACGCGGACCAGCGTCCCGGCGGCGACGTAGACGTGGCCCTCGCAGTCGGTGGCCACCGCCCTGGCGCTCGCCAGGACCCTGGAGAGCGGTGCGCCCAGCGGTTTGCGGGAGGGCTCGAACACGGGGGCGAAGGCGAGGAGCTGGGCGCCTGCGCCGGAGCCCGAGCCGACGTAGAGGGTGCCGTCTCCTGCCCCGCCGGAGCGCTCGACCGCGACCTGGGTCGGCTCGGCGTCGTCGGAGAGGCCCGCGGCGCTGACCTGGGCGAAGAACTCGCCGGTGGTGTCGAACTCGTCGAGCACGTCGTTGCCGGCGTCGTGGAGGAAGAAGTGGCCCTGCATGCAGGCCTGGTCCTGGCCGCCGACCTGGACCTGCACGCATTTGTCGGTGGCGGGGTTTTCGTTGCCGAGGTCGGCGGCGAGGTAGGCGCCGGCCGCGCCGAAGCTGAACTCCTGCTCGGCGGTGCCGGGGTCTTCGTCGTGGTCGACCCCGGTGATCACCTTGCGCGATTTCAGGGTTGCCAGGCCGGTGCCGCTGAAGATCTCGAGCTCGTCGCCGGAATTGTCGGCGACGGCGAGGTTGAAGCGCCGGTTGGACCCTTCGAAGCTGGGGTTGGTGAAGGCGGCTACGCCGGTGGCTTCGGTGAGCAGGCCTTCGAGGACGTCGGCTTTCTCGAGGCTGCCGTCGGCTTTGTAGACGGCTATGTGGTTGCCCGCGGCGACGTAGAGGAGGTTGTCGAAGGGGTCGACGGCGATGCCCTTGGCGTTGCCGGTGTGGATCGGTTCGGCGGCGCCGTAGACGGGGGCGCCGGTGAGGGGGAAGGCGTCTGGTTTGTAGCGGACCACGTTGCCGGTGGCGCTCTCGGAGACGTAGAGGTTGCCGGTGGTGGTCACCGCGAGGGCGCAGGGTTCGTTGGCGTTGGCGATCTGCGCGATCGGGGTTGCGTGGTCGGCGGTGTCGAAGACCTTTACTTTGGACTCGCCGGCCGAGGAGGCGTAGAGGTCGCCTTGTTTGTCGACTGCGGCGCCGCAGGCGTGGTCGAGGCCGGTGACGTCGTTGGCGGCGGTGCGTGGGTGGTTGGGGGCCGCGGAGGCAGGAGAGGCAAAGGCACAGATGAGGAGGAATGCGGTCGCACAGCAACCGAGCAGCGCTCGGGCTGTCCTACCCCCGTTGGTCTTTACGTGTCCCATCTGTCTTCCTTCTCTCCCTGGTCTTTGGTCTTCCCGCCCTCCCCCCGGGGGCGGCTTAGGGTGCTGCTTGTCGCTATTTGAATTCCGCCGTCACTCCCTTTGCTCCCGACATCGTCACCAGGCATTTGCCTTCGGGTTCTGAATCGCAGCCCGTCCAACCCCCGAATTCCGATCCTTTGCCCAGCGTGTAGGTCAGTTCGACGACTTGGCCCTGATAGAAGGACGAGGTCTGGGTGGAGCAGGTGAGGCCGCAGTTGATCGAGGCCGGTTTGGACTTCACCGTGCCCTGACCGCCGCCTGACTTGCTCAGGGTCAGCAGGTGCTTGGCGTCTTCGGCGAAGAGAGCTTGCACCTCATGGTCTTGGCCCATCGTCACCACGCAGGGGTCGGGGCCGGTGCAGTCCCCGCTCCATTGCACGAAGTGGAAGTGTTTGGCCGGGGTCTGTTTGAGCGTGACCTGGGTGCCCTCTTTGAAGGCGGCTGAGGTCTCGGTGCACTCGTTTAGGCAGAGGACCCCTGCGGGGGAGCTCTGCACCTTGCCAAGGCCAGATCCCGGGGCCTTGGATACCTCGAGGTCGTGGGTGGTGGTGAAGGTGGCTTTGAGCGATTTGGCTTTGCTCATCGTCAGCGTGCACTTGCGCCCGGCGACCCCGCCTTTGTCGCAGTATTTCCAGCCGACGAAGGTCGAGCCCGGGTCGGGCGTGGCGGTGAGCACGACCGCGGTGCCTTCCTCGTATTCGTCGGAGCAGGCCGGGTCGCAGACGATCAGGCCTTTGTCGGAGGTGACCGTGCCCGAGCCGGTGCCTATGACGTCTACGGAGAGGAGGAATTTGGGGGCGCTCGATTCCTCGTCGAAGTTGGCGCTGACCGATTTGGCTGAGCTCATCGTCACTTCGCAGGTGGCGCCGGTGCAGGCGCCTGAGAAGCCGGTGAACTCAGAGCCCGGGTCTGGGTCTGCGCTGAGCGTGACCACGGCGCCGTGCTCGTAGAGCTCTTCGCATTCAGAGCCGGAGCCGCAATCGATGCCTGCGGGGGTGCTTGAGACTTTGCCGGTGCCGCTACCCGTCTTGGTGACCGAGAGCAGATGCGCTTCGAGGTCGAAGGTGGCGGTGACTTCCTTGGCTTCGTCCATCGTCACCAGGCATTTGTTTTCGCCGTTGACGGAGTCGCAACCGGTCCAGACCACGGCTTTGCTGTTGGCGCCGGGAGAGCCCGTCAGGGTGACTTCGGTGTCCTCCTCGAAGTCTGCTTCGCAGGTCGGGCTGCAGCTGATGCCTGAGGGGGAGCTGGTGACCGTGCCGGTGCCTGAGCCTGCTGGGTTGACCTCGAGGGTGAATTCGGGTTTGGCGTCTTCGGTGAATTCAGCCGTGACCGATTTGGCTGCGCTCATCGTCACTTCGCAGGTTGCGGTGCCCGAGCAGCCCGATCCAGACCAGCCGGTGAAGGTGGAGCCCGGGTCTGGGTCGGCTTCGAGGGTGACCGCGGTGCCGTGGGTGAAGGAGGCCGAGCATTCGCTGCCGCAATCGATGCCCGGGGGTGAGCTTGAGACTTTGCCGGTGCCGCTACCCGTCTTTGTGACCGAGAGCAGATGCTGTTCTAGGTCGAAGGTGGCGGTGACTTCCTTTGCTTCGTCCATCGTCACCAGGCATTTGTTTTCGCCGTTGACGCTGTCGCAACCGGTCCATACGACGGCTTTCGTGTTGGCGCCTGGGGATCCGGTCAGCGTGACTTCGGTGTCTTCCTCGAAGTCGGCTTCGCAGGTCGGGCTGCAGCTGATGCCCGAGGGGGAACTCGTCACGGTTCCCGTGCCTGAGCCCGCGGGGCTGACTTTGAGGGTGAATTCTTCGGGGTCGGGTTCTTCTTCTTCTTCGACTTCGGGGTACTCCAACGGCCCGAACGCGTTCACCTGGAAGGGCTGCGCCACGTCGTCGGAGGAGTCATAGGCGACGTAGGCGTTGCCGTCGTGGGGGAATTTGCTCGCGCAGGTCGGCGTCGTCTGTTCGGTCAGCGGCGGTTCGTGCAGGGCGCAGCTGTTGTCGATCGCGAGCCGGTAGCCGGCGACTCCTGTGGAGAAAGTGCCGAACTCCGCCAGGCAGGCGCCGAGGGCGTCGTACTCGCGCGCCGCGGCGCCGGGCTGGGTGATGGCGAACTCGACGAAGTGGCCGTTGGACTGGTCGACGGCGATCCTCGGGTTGGGGCCCGACTCGCCGCTGGGGCAGCCGCCGCCGTTTTTGACTTCGCGGATCTGTTCTGCGTCTGCGGCTTCTTTGCCGCATTTGAGGACGTAGACGAGTCCGGCGGAGAGGTTGGCCGAGACGTAGACGTTGCCCGTTTTGCCGTAGACGTCGATGTCGAGCCGGCTGTTGGCGAGTCCGAGGCCGGCGCCGCATTCCCCTTCTGCTTTCGAGCCGCCCGAGGGCGGCCCGTACTCTTTGATCACCGGGCCGAAGGTCTGGTTGCCGAGGACGAAGACGTGGTCGTTGGCGGGGTTGACCGCCACCCCCTGCAGGCCGGTGACGCCGGTGAGCAGCGACGGTTCGTGGCGGGTGTAGGTGGTGGCGCCGGTGGGCGGGTTGGAGGAGGGGGAGTAGTAGGTCATCAGCGTGCTGGTAGTGGGCACCACGTAGACGTTGCCGCTGCAGTCGACGGCGATGTCGAGGTTGGCGGTGGGCACCCCGAAGCTGGTCACTTCGGTCCCGGCCGGGGAGAAGACGCGGACCGTCGTCAAGGCGCTGACGTAAACGTTGCCCTCGCAGTCGGTGGCCACCGCCCTGGCGCTCGCCAGGACCCTGGAGAGCGGTGCGCCCAGCGGTTTGCGGGAGGGCTCGAACACGGGGGCGAAGGCGAGGAGCTGGGCGCCTGCGCCGGAGCCCGAGCCGACGTAGAGGGTGCCGTCTCCTGCCCCGCCGGAGCGCTCGACCGCGACCTGGGTCGGCTCGGCGTCGTCGGAGAGGCCCGCGGCGCTGACCTGGGCGAAGAACTCGCCGGTGGTGTCGAACTCGTCGAGCACGTCGTTGCCGGCGTCGTGGAGGAAGAAGTGGCCCTGCATGCAGGCCTGGTCCTGGCCGCCGACCTGGACCTGCACGCATTTGTCGGTGGCGGGGTTTTCGTTGCCGAGGTCGGCGGCGAGGTAGGCGCCGGCCGCGCCGAAGCTGAACTCCTGCTCGGCGGTGCCGGGGTCTTCGTCGTGGTCGACCCCGGTGATCACCTTGCGCGATTTCAGGGTTGCCAGGCCGGTGCCGCTGAAGATCTCGAGCTCGTCGCCGGAATTGTCGGCGACGGCGAGGTTGAAGCGCCGGTTGGACCCTTCGAAGCTGGGGTTGGTGAAGGCGGCTACGCCGGTGGCTTCGGTGAGCAGGCCTTCGAGGACGTCGGCTTTCTCGAGGCTGCCGTCGGCTTTGTAGACGGCTATGTGGTTGCCCGCGGCGACGTAGAGGAGGTTGTCGAAGGGGTCGACGGCGATGCCCTTGGCGTTGCCGGTGTGGATCGGTTCGGCGGCGCCGTAGACGGGGGCGCCGGTGAGGGGGAAGGCGTCTGGTTTGTAGCGGACCACGTTGCCGGTGGCGCTCTCGGAGACGTAGAGGTTGCCGGTGGTGGTCACCGCGAGGGCGCAGGGTTCGTTGGCGTTGGCGATCTGCGCGATCGGGGTTGCGTGGTCGGCGGTGTCGAAGACCTTGACTTTGGACTCGCCGGCGGAGGAGGCGTAGAGGTCGCCGTTGGTGTCCGCGGCTGCGCCGCAGGCGTGGTTGAGGCCTGTGACGTCGAGGGCTTTGGCCCTTGTGTGGGCCGGGGGGTCGGCCTGTGCTGGTGCGGCGAGGAGGAAGGCGAGGAGGATGGTCGCGAGGGCGCTGAGCGCTGTCTTTGCGCTTGTGCTGTGGCCTTTGCTTCGTCTCATCTCCCAAGTTCCCCCTGTTGTGTTCGTCGTGCTGCTTTGTCCTGCGGTTAGCCGCTGCCCCGGGAGCCGGTTGGCTCCCGGGGCTTTGGCCTTGCTTCTAGGTGGCGTTAGTAGCTACGCCCCCTAGTTGAATCCGACCGTGACTTCTTTGGCTTCGCTCATGGTCACGACGCAGGGCGTCGCCGCGGTGCCGGAGCAGGCTCCGCCCCAGTTGCCGAGGGTCGAGCCTTTGCCCGCCTGCACGGTGGCAGTCAGGGTGACCGTGGTGCCTTTGTAGAAGTAGGCGGAGTTGGAGCTGCAGGTGTAGCTGCAGTTGATCCCCGCCGGGCTGCTCTTCACGGTGCCCTGGCCGTTGCCGGACTTGGCCACGGTGAGCGTTTCTCTATCGAGTTCGGCGAACTCGGCCTCGACCGTCTGGTCTTCGGTCAGACCCGACAGCGTGCACGGTCCTTTGGGGCCTTCGGGGAGCGTGCAGCTGGCCGGGCTGGCGCTCCAGCCGACGAATTCGGAGTTCTTCACATACGGCTTGGCTTTGAGGGTCACCGTTTTGGACGCCAGGAAGGCGGCGGTGGCCTCGGTGCAGGTATTGCCGCAGGTGACGCCGCTGATCGAGCCGGTGCCGTCGCCCGCCTTTTCCACGGTTACGTCGTTGGCCGGTTCGAACTTGGCTTTGACCGTCTTGGCGGCGTCCATCGTCACTTTGCACTGGCGCCCCTGGGCTCCGCCCGATTCGCAGCCTTTCCAGCTGACGAAGAGGGATTCGGAGTCGGGGGAGGCGGTCAGGGTGACTTGGGTGTTTTCGGCGAATTTGGCTGAGCAGGTGCCGCCGCATTCGATCCCCGCGGGGCTCGAGACGACTGTTCCTGTGCCGGTGCCTTCTGGGACGATCGTTAGTTCGGGGCCTTCGACGATCCCGAGGTCGAACTTGCCGATAGCCGTGGTGGCGGGGAAGTTCACGTCACCCGCGGTCGTGTACCAGAGGCTGTTGTCGGGACCGGGCACGAGAGTGCCCATTTTGCCGAGCGTCGTCGGCGTCACTCCCAGCGTTCGCGGCGCCAGCGAGTGGACCGTGAATGCACCCGATGGTTCGAAGCGGTAGAGCCTCTGAGTCAGTGCCCCGGCATTGCCCAGTTCGACCGTGCAAGACGGTGCGGTGCCCGTGAGTGCGCTGATGCATTCCATCATAGGAACGTCGGTACGGGCGAGTTTGCCTTCGAATTCGACCGTTCGTATGACCTGAGCGGCGCCATTTTCGGTTTCGAGGCCTTTGACGTTTGCAACGCCGCCGATGGACGCAAGGGCTGCCAGTTTTTCTTCGACGGTCGCGGCGGAGGCGTTGAAAGCAAGCGATTCGGTTTCTTCGCCGTTGAATTTGAGTTTGTACGTGCCGCCGAGGTCTGGTTCGGTGGTTTTGAGCGTGACTCTCTGCCTCTCGTTCCGGACGGCCGGTTCCCTGACCCAGACGTTGCCGTCGGCGCCGGTGGCGAACCCGCTCAGGGCGGCACCGGCCCCTTCACCACCCAGCCCGTTGTTGTAGTAGGTCGTCGTGACGCCGTCGGTGGTGATGGCACCGATCCTTTCTTGCGTCGGTGCCGCCCCACCCACGTTTTCCGTCGCGAACCAGATCCTTCCGTCGCCGCCGTAGGCGATCGACTGAGGTCGGTTCATACCGGTGCCGGCTTTGACCGTGAACTCGGCGAACGTCTCGCCGGGCAGCGTGATCTTGCCGATCGCTTTGGTCGTGCCGAGGTCGCCGAAGTAGAGGTTGTTGTCGTCGCCGGCGATGATATTGGCGGCGAGGGAACCGGTGTTGTAGCCGGCGGTGACGCCGGGGCTGAATACGGTGATGCTACAGCCGGGGGTCATTTTGGCGATTTTCCTGACCGTGGCTTCGCCGGTTGGGATGAAGGTGAACCAGAGATTGCCGTCGGACCCTGCGGCGATGTACTCCGGTTCGCCTGCCACCGGGCACTGCGCGTAGCCGGCACCGGAAGTGTTGATCGAGCCGATTCTTTTGGCGGTCTTCTCGGTGAACCAGAGCTTGCTTTCCGGCCCGGATGTGATGTTGAGCGCAACGCTGGCGAGGCCGGGGCTGAACTCTTCTACTTCGCCCGAGGGAGTGACCTTGCCGATTTTGGTCACGGTGGAGTCGGTGTACCAGACGTTGCCGTCGGGACCCTCGACGAGCGTGAGCGGTTTCGTCGGCTGGGTCGGTGCGAAGAATTCTTCTACGTCGCCGAGACCCGCCGAGGCGCTGCCCGGCAGGGCCAAGACCAGCACCGCGATCAGGGCCGCGGGGACGCCGATTCGCGTGCGCAGCCGTTTGCGAAACTTCGATTTCGATCTGGAAGGCGGTGCCTTCGAGGTGCCTCTCACGTGCTCTCTCCTTGTCCCTTGAGCCCCTGCCGACCGCTTCCCGGCGGCCTTGGCGACTCTGGTTTCCCTGTTTCCCGCTCTATTGGGCGGGTTTAAAACGAAACGTACATAGAACAGGAGCGATTGAAACAACTGCAGTTCAAGCCGTCAAGGAAAGACCCGTCTCCAAAACGAGCTGGCTCAGACCTCGAACCAACCGGAAACGGCTCTGCGCAGCGGAAACCGCTTAGGTACGCGTCTGTTATCTGGCAAGGGAGCCCGCGGCGGCGACCCGCCGGGACCCCCGCCGAACGCGTCGGTAAACGCCGTGGCCCCAGATCAGGTAGGCACGACCCTGAGGCCGGGCACTCGTTCGAAGTCCCCCCGATTGGCCGTAGCCACTTCCATGTCGTGGCTCAGGGCCGTCGCCGCGATCCAGAGATCGTGAGCGCCGATGAGATTGCCCTCGGTCTCCAGTCTTGCCCAGACTTCGGCGTGCGCTCGCGCTATCGCGGTCGTGATCGGCAGCGGCTCGATTGCGGCTATCAGATGCTCGACGAATGCCGCGCGCCGGGCTCGCATCGATCCGGCGGCAGCTCGGTGCACCCCATGCAGAAGCTCACTCACCGTAATGACGCTGATAGCACGGTGCTGGTCACCGATCGCACGCTCGAGCGATCGGCCGCGCCGCTCGGCGTCGATGAGCACGGAGGTATCGATCAGGACGGCCATGCGCCGCGCGGAGGGCCGAAGGCGTTCCGTCCGGCTTCGACGTCGGGGGCGAAATCATCGTCGACGGCCGGCGCAGCGTCCATCAATCCCCGCCACCGCGAGGCAGACATCAGATGCCCCGAGCTCGCCGGCCGCATCTGCACGACCGGCACACCGTTGCGAAGCACCTCGATCTCCTCCCCCGCATCGACTCTGCTGATGACGGCGGAGAACTTCCGAGCCACCTCGGTGGCAGTCAACCTCGTCATGAACGAGACGATATCAGATAAATCTGATCAGGTAAAAGAACAAGCACGTGGACGCTACGGCCCGGCCCGGTCGACGCCACGCCAATGCCTGTCCCCAAAGGACAGCTAAATGCGCCCGGAGAGAATCGAACTCTCGACCTCCGGCTTGAAAGACCGGCGCTCTTTGGGGCTCGTTAAAACCCCGTTGACCACTGAGCTACGGGCGCTCGCTTCCTGCCCCCGGAAGTATGCCGAGATCAGAGTCCGAACGTCTTGGCGATGATGTTGCGCTGGATCTCGGAGGTGCCGCCGTAGATGGTCGAGACCAGGGTGGTGCGGACGAGGCGCTCCATGTCGTACTCGGAGGCGTAGCCGTAGCCGCCCATCATCTGCATGCCGTTGAGGGCGGCGCGTCTGGCGGCCTCGGTGACGAAGAGCTTCACCATCGAGGCCTCGCGGGGCAGCATCTGGTCGGGATCCTCGTCGGTGAGGGTGGCGACCCAGCGGGTCATCAGGCGGGCGGCCTCGATGTCGGTCGCCATGTCGGCGATGCGGTGCTGGAGCGACTGGAAGGAGCCGATCGGCTGGCCGAACTGCTCGCGTTCCTTGACGTAGACGATGACGTCGTCGAAGACGCGCTGGGCGATGCCGAGCTGCGTGGCGGCGAGGATCAGCCGCTCGACGTTGAGCCCGGCCATCAGCTGGGTCCAGGCCTGGTCGACCTCGCCGAGGACCGCGTCGGCAGGCGCCTCGACGTCGGTGAAGTAGAGGTGGTTGGTGTCGCGGCCGCCCATCGTGTCGATCGGGACGACCTCGAGCCCGTCGGTGTCGCGGGGGACCCAGATCATCGTCATGCCGTCGTGCTTGGACGCCGAGCGAGTGGTGCGACAGACGACGAGGATGTGGTCGGCTATGTGGGCGTTGGAGCAGAAGACCTTCTGCCCGTTGAGGACGTAGCCGCCGTCGACCGCTTCGGCGGAGGTGGAGAGGGCGGCGACGTCGGAGCCGGCCTCGGGCTCGGTCATCGCGATCGCCTCGACCGCGCCCTCGGCGATGCCGCCGAGGATCTCCTGCTTCTGCTCCTCGGTGCCGAAGCGCTTGGTGGCGCCGGCGACGATCAGCGTCGTCGCGTAGCCGCCAATCGGGGCGAGCGCGCGCGAGGTCTCCTCCATGAAGATGCAGGCGTCGAGCATGGAGCCGCCGGAGCCGCCGTACTCCTCCGGGATCGTGATCCCGGTCCAGCCGAGCTCGGCCATCTCCTTGTAGATCGTCGCGTTGTGGTGGTCGCGGTAGCCGTCGGTGAGGCGCTCGCGCTGGTCCGGCGTGCCGCACTCGTGGTCGCAGTAGCGCCGGATCGCGTCGACGAAGTCCTCCTGCTCGTCGGTCAGGGCGAAGTCCACGAAGCGGCAGCCTACCGGTCAACGACGGCAAAGCGCCTGCTCAGAGGCCGATTAGAGCTGCGTTGCAATCACCGTGAGCAAGCCCGCAGCGAACGCCGCGATCATCCCGCCGCTGGCCGCAATCATGATTCGCTGGGTGGCGAAGATACGCTCGTTCGTCTGGTCGTAGCGGTCTTCCATGCGATCGAAGCGTTTGCTCATTTCATCGAAGCGCGCGTCGACCCGCGCGAACCCTTCCTCGATCCGCCGGTTGAGGTGGTCGAGCCGATCATCGCAGCGTCGCGGTGTCCGCACGAAGCCCAGGACGAGACTCGAACTCGTGACCCCTTCCTTACCATGGAAGTGCTCTACCAACTGAGCTACCTGGGCGAGGAGCCCGATGGTACCCGTAGCGGGCATCGCCCGCCGCCGGGGGAAGAGATCGGCTCGCTGATCCCTTTACCACCATATGCGTGGGTCAACCGACCAATCGCGGGCGGGGGCTGAAGGGCGGAATGCGGCGATCTGGGCGCTGGTCAGCCACCAACACGGCGCGGTGGCACGAAGGCAGCTCCTGGAGATGGGGCTCAGCGCCCGGCGGATCGAGCGGCGGATCGCCACGGGGCGGCTGCATCCGGTCTGGCGAGGGGTCTACGCGGTCGGGAGACCGCAGCTGGGGAGGCTCGGCCGCTGGATGGCGGCGACCCTCGCCTGCGGGCCCGATGCCGTCCTCAGCCACGGCAGCGCGGCTGCGTTGTGGGGATTCGGCGAGGAGCCGGCGGGTACGGTCGAAGTCTCGGTGCCAGCCCGCACCAGACGCCGCCATCCCGGCATCCGGGTGCACCGCCGCGCTGCGCTGCGCCCAGCGGAGCTGATCGCCCACGAGGGCATCCCAGTCACCACGCCGATCTGCACTCTGATCGACGAGGGCACCCGGCTGCAGCCGATGCAGCTGGAGCGGGCGGTCAACGAGGCCGACAAGCTCGACCGGGTCGACCCGGAGGCGCTGCGCGAGGCGCTCGAGCGTCACGGCGGACAGCCGGGAGTCGCGCTGCTGCGAGCGATCCTCGATCGACGCACCTTCCGTTTGAGCGACTCCGACCTGGAGCTGCGCTTCCGGCCGCTGGCTCGGGCGGCCGGTCTTCCGGAGCCGCAGACGAAAGCATGGGTCAATGGCTTCGAAGTCGACTTCAACTGGCCGGAGCTCGGCATCGTCGTCGAGGCTGACGGGTTGCGCTATCACCGCACCCCATCGCAGCAGATGCGGGGGCTCCTGAGGGACCAGGCCCACGTGGCTTCCGGCCTGCTGCCCCTGCGCTTCTCGCACGCGCAGATCCGCTACGAGCCGCACCGCGTCCGCAGCACGCTGAGGCGCACCGCGGTCCTGGCCCGCCAACGGCGTGCTGGCTGAACAGTTGACCCCCGTATCCGTGGGTCAACTGTTCAGCGGGTGCCATTCCCACCCGGATCGAGGCGCTTGAGGCGCCTACGTGAACTTGGACGGTTCGAAGCGGCAGTAGCGGAATTCGAAGCCGAGCACCACGTTGTTGGCGAGGTTGGCGTTGCGTTCGAGCTTGATCACCATCTCCAGCGCTCCGTTCTTGTCCCCGGCGTTGAGCTTCTTGGCGGTCCTCTGGAAGAGA
This sequence comes from uncultured Solirubrobacterales bacterium, assembly GCA_963753585.1. Lineage (GTDB taxonomy): Bacteria > Actinomycetota > Thermoleophilia > Solirubrobacterales > 70-9 > VRUE01. The sequence continues at coordinate 1,469,312 of CAVWCU010000001.1, forward strand.
TTCGCCTCTTCCTCGACGTATTTCAGCCACTTGGTGAGCTTGGCCTGGTCGGCCGGGGGCTGGGGAACGGCCTTCAGTTCTTTGTGCGTTTTGCGCAGAGCGGTGGCGGCGCGCGAGAACTGGCCCGCGGCGACCTTCAGCTTGCCCTCCCTGACCTTGCCCCGGACCCCCTTGAGGATCCTTTCGTTGGCCTGCGTGTTGGCCTTGCAGATCGGCTCGACGGCTTCTTTATAGGCCTCACGTTCCGCGTCGTCCGCCCGGGCGACCGGCAGCGCCAGCATCGTCATGGCCAAGACAACCGCGCTCAACAGGCCGAAGCTCTTCTTCCCCACCGCGTATCTCCCTCTGTTCGCTTTCCGTCCCTGCGCCCATCGTCTCAAACACGACGGTTCCCTCATAGGTTCGGGATCTTAAGCGCAGGCTGAGAAAGCGGAGGGGGTGGGATTCGAACCCACGAGCGCCTTGCGACGCCAACAGTTTTCGAGACTGCCCCGTTCAACCACTCCGGCACCCCTCCAGGGCTTTAACAAGCGGAATCCTAGCTTCCCTAATTCTCGGGGGAACGGCTGGGGGAACGAAACCGAATCGAAAATCTGAGGGCGCGATCTCAGCGGAGCTGGAAAGCGCCGGTTTCGAGGTAGCTTCGCAAGAGCCCCAATGCATGACTAGTGGGGGCATGGAGCGGCTCGGGAGGCGCCGCCGGGTCGACGAACTTGGCGTCCGTCGCCTCCTCCTCGTTGGGGCTGGCGTCTCCCTGCCAGGCCGTCGCCAGAAAGAGCAGCGCAAAGCAATGGGTGACGTCGCCGTTCGGGTAGTGGATCGTGTGCGCCTCAGCCTCCGATAGGCAGCCGAAGGGAACTAGGTCGGCCTCCGCTACCTTGATCCCCGTCTCCTCGGCCAGCTCGTCGATCGCCGTCCGGGCAAAGCTCCCGCCCGGCTCGGCGGCGCCGGCAGGCAAGCACCAGCTTCCATCGTCGGTGCGCTTGGTCAGGAGGATGCGCTGGTCGTCCCGCTGGAGGGCGATCATCGCGCCGGGCATGAGGACGAGCTCGTGACCTACGGCCTGTCGGAGCTGCCAGAGGTAGGAGCCTTGATAAGGCATGGTGCAGACTAGCCGGCAGCCGGGGTGGAGAGCTAGCCGGATCAGGCGCGTTTGTCAGCGCAGCTCTTACGCTTGCCGGAAGCTCGGCCGGAACGTCCACGATCGATCCGGCGCCCGCGTTTCGGAGCTCCTCGCTGCTGCCGATTCCCCACGTCACCCCGATAGAGGGCAACCCTGCCAAGTCGAGCCCGAGATCGGGGCGTGAACAGCGCCATAAGCGCGAACCACCAACCCGCCGCGAGCAGCCAGCCCGCGGCGACGTCGCCCGGGTAGTGGTAGTTGAGCACCAAGACGCCGAAGCTGATGTAGAGGGTGAAGGCGAGGCCCGCGACGGCCGTCGGGCGTCGCCACGGGAGCGGCACGACCGTGAAGAACGCGAGCGACATCGCCAGAGATCCGGCGGCGTGGCCGCTCGGGAAGGCGTCCTCCCACGGATAGGCATCCGAGTTGAGCGGGATCGGCTGGTAGCGGGGATTGACGAGCAGCGCCTTTAGGGCCAGGACGAGTATTCCCGTGCCGGCGACCAAGGCCACGGCGAAGACGGCGTCGCTCAGACGCCACTGGGCCAGCGCAATCAGGGCTGCGATCGTTGCGGCGAGCACCCAGACCGGGATCGTGTTGACGACCTGGAAGCCGACGTAGGCAACATGGTTGACGAAGGCGTCGGTGCCTGTGCCGAGAGCATCGAGAACGGTCCGATCGAGCCGCTCGGTCGGACCAACCCAATAGGCGAGAGCGAGGATAAGAGCGAAGCCGACCAGGCAGGCAAGGCAGCTCTCGGTCGCGTGTTGCCGAACTCTCCCTTCCCAGCTCATCGGCTCAGGCGGCATCTCGGAGTCGCTCGACCGAGGCTAGAACGGCTCCGATGCGGCCCATCGTCAGTTCCGGGCAGCGCTCGACGACCCGGCCGTCCGGATCGATGATCGCCGTGCAGCCGTATCCCGTCGTCGCCGCCGAGCGCTCGACCACGTCGGCTGAGATCACCCAGGCTGAGCACTCCCGAGCCCGCTCCGAGAGAATCTCGACGTGCCGGGATCGCCACTTTCGTGCGGTCGCGTGCGGCAGGCTGTTGTTAAGCGGGTAGAAGATTGCTTCCGCACCACGGGCCGCCAGGGTGGCTGCAGCCTCGGGGAAGTTCGCGTCGTAGCAGATGTTGACTCCGTACCTCACGCCGTTTCTCTCGAACACAGGGGACTCTCGCCCGGGCGAGAACGCGCTCTCGACTAGGTGCTGCTTGCGGTAGACGCCCAGCACCCGCCCTCGCTCCACGATCACCGCGGAGTTGAAGAGCTCCTGCCCGCAGCGCTCCATCAGGCCGAGTATCACCGCTGGATCGAACTGGCGCAGTTCGGACATCAGCCGAGAAAAAAGTGTCGAGCCGAGGTCGATGCTGTGCGCGGCAGCCTCCTCGGGCGTCCGGCAGTAACCCGTGAGATGACACTCCGGTAGGCAGACGACATCGAGTGATTCCTCCTGAGCCCAAGACAGCGCTCGCTTGACCTCAGCCAGCGAAGCGTCCACATCGCCGAGGATCGGCACCATCTGGCAACTTCCCACGGAGATGGTCGGCGGGTCGGGAGTTTCGAGCATGACTGAGATGCCTCCGTCGAATAGGACGATCCGCTCCAGCCAAGCGACCGGCGCGGACGGAATACGTAGAGATCGGATGCCGACGCTATCCGAGCTCGTCGCGTCGGTTCCGTGTCGGCCCCCTCCTCGATTGCCACCAGCATCAAGTAGCTGGCCTAGTGAGCGTTACGATGGCCCAAGTGGGCACGTTCGCCGGCAAGCAGCTGCTCGGCAGCTTCCTTGGGGACGACTGAGGAACCGATGCCCAACGAGGTGGTGACAAGGGCGATCGACGCCGTCTGCTCCGGCGACCACCTGACCGCTGACCATGCTGCCGCCATCCTCGCCGAGATCATGGAAGGGCGGACCAGCGAGATCCAGGCCGGGGCCTTTCTGGTCGCCCTGCGTGCCAAGGGGGAGACGGTCCCGGAGCTGGTCGGCCTGGCACGCACGATGCGCTCGCTGGCGACACCCGTTGAAACCGGGCGCGAGGACCTGGTCGACACCGCCGGGACTGGCGGCGGCCCGACGACCTTCAACGTCTCGACCACGGCGGCGCTGGTAGCAGCCGCAGCCGGCTGCGCCGTCGCCAAGCACGGCAACCGATCCAGCACGACCAAGTGCGGGACGGCAGACCTGCTCGAAGCGCTCGGCATCGACATCGAACTCGACCCCGATCAGGTGGAGCGCTGCATCGAGGAGGTCGGCTTCGGTTTCATGTTCGCTCCTCGCTACCACGCGGCGATGGCGAACGTGGTGCCGGTGCGCAAGGAACTGGCGGTGGGCACGGTCTTCAACCTCCTCGGCCCGCTCACCAACCCGGCAGGCGCCAGCCGCCAACTGATCGGCATCGCCGACCGCCGTCACCAAGAGACGATCGCCGAGGCATTGATTGGTCTCGGCAGCGAGCGGGCGATGGTGGTCGCCGCCGAGGACGGCCTCGACGAGATTTCGATCGCGGGACGCACGCGCGTGATCGAGGTTTCGGGCGGATCGACTGAGGAGTGGTTCATCGAACCGGGCGATGTCGGGCTCGACGAGGCGGATCTGGAGCAGGTAGCGGGTGGCACACCGGAGGAGAATGCGGCGGCGACCCGCGCCGTGCTCGCGGGCGAGAGCGGACCACGCCGCGACATAGTGCTGCTCAACGCCGGCGCGGCGATCTACGTGGGTGGGGCCGCCGGCTCGCTGGCCGACGGGGTTGCCAAAGCAGCGGAGGCGATCGACTCGGGTGCGGCCCGCGCGTTAGTAGATCGGCTGGTCAAGGCAACGGCTGGCCCCATTTAGCCTGCCTCGCCGCCCCAGCCTTCCGCCAGCATCGAGTAGCTGGCGCAGTCGAGGTAGCGGCCGCCGACCAGTTGGAACTGCCGCAGCGTCCCCTCTTCGCAAAAGCCAAGCCGCTCGGGTATCGCCCGGCTGCGGCGATTCTCTGTGGCCACGATGATCTCCACCCGATTGAGCCGCCAAACCGTCAGTGCGTGATCGACGAGCAGCCGCACCGCGGCGGTCATCGTCCCCCTGCCCTGCTGCCCCTCATCCAACCAGTAGCCGACTCGCGTCGAGCGATTGCCCCAATCGACGCTGACGTAGCCGATCACACCGGCGATGCCCTTCCCGGTGACTATGGCGGTCTGAAAGCCTTCGTTTTCCTTCGCCTGTGACCGGGTTCCGCGAATGAAGCGAGCGTGTCTTCGAAGGTCTGGCCCTCTGCCCAGGGCAGCCAGTGCGCGAGGGAGGCCCGGTTCGCCTCGATCAGCCCGTGAAGCTCCCTGGCGTCCGCCTCCTCGAGCAGGCGCAGGTAGGAGTCGTCCGTGATCTGTAGCCGCCCCGCCATCGGTGGCTGAACCGTACCCTTCGCAACCGTGGCTGAGCTGGTGATCTTCGACTGCGACGGGGTGCTGGTCGACAGCGACCGGATCTCGCTGCGCATCCAAGCGGAGCGAATTTCCGCGCTGGGGCTGGAGATGAGCTATGGGGACTGCGTCCGGGACTTCCTCGGCTTGGGCATGCCGGCGACGCTGCGTATCCTCGCCGAGCGACTGGGGCGGCCGGTCCCGGAGGGGTGGGAGACGGAACTCGACAGCGCGGTCCGGGACGGCTTTCGGCGCGAGCTGACGCCGGTACCGGGAATCGTCGAGGCGCTAAAGGAGATCGAGCTGCCGGCCTGCGTTGCCTCCAGCGGTAGCCAGGAAAAGATGCGTCTCACTCTCGGCCTGACCGGGCTGTGGGATCGGTTCGCTGGGCGAATCTTTTCGGCCGATGAAGTCAAGCGCGGTAAGCCCGCTCCGGACCTCTTTCTGCACGCGGCCTCGCGCATGTCGACTCCGCCGGAACGATGCATCGTTGTCGAGGACAGCCCGTTCGGCATCGCCGCGGCCAAGGCCGCCGGGATGTCGGCTCTTGGCTTCGCCGCCGTGACGCCCGCGGCACGCCTCGACGGCGCCAACGCTGTATTCACGGCAATGGAGGACTTGCCAGGACTCATCTCCGGTGTCGCATGAGGAGCGCGGTGTAAACGTGCGCTGCGGGGCGTTGGCCACGACCCACTGAACAATCGGCATACCATCCGCCGGGTGAGCGTCCGCCGCATGTTTCCCCATGAGCTTGAGGCTGCCGCAGCGTGTGGCACGCGGCGAACGTCGCCCGAGGCGCTCCGCATGGGGCGGAGCGCACCGCCCGCATCCGCGAGAAACTCTTGGCCTCAGATGCCCTGGCGTTCGTGGCGCTCAGACCAGAGATCGTCGGCATGGCGCTCGCCGAGCCCGGCCGCGCCGATGACGGTGGGGGCGAGCTAGATCCGACGCTTCTGCATCTCTCGATGGTCTTCGTGCACCCCGCCGCGCAGGGAACAGGGGTCGGCAGCTCGCTCGTCCGCCATGTTCTCGACGCAGCCCGCTCGCTGGGCTACCAGCGGGCGGGTGTCTGGACCTACAGCGATAACACCCCCGCCCGCAGGCTCTACGAAGGCGTCGGAATGGCGACTACGGGGCAAACCGCATGTGTGCTCACCCGCACGCAAATCCAATACGGATGCCTCCTCAGCGGCCTAAGTGCTTCGGCGACGTAACTTTCCGTCGTGACTCTTGCCGACGTATAAAGCGCTTTGGCCAGTCGGCCATTGCTTGACGATCGCTGTCCACCGAGAATCCGGCCATGAACGAACAAGCTGTGCGCCACGCCCTCCCCGACGATGCTGAGGCGATGTGCGCGATCTACAACGCGGCAATCGCCGAGCGGAGTTCTACGTTCGAGACTGAGCTGCGATCCGCAGCGGACTTCGAAGCGCGCGTCGCGGATGAGCGCTTCCCGCTAATAGTCAGCAATGGCGACAAGGGCGTCATCGGCTGGGCCGGTATCGCCTCCTACAGCGCTCGCCCCTGTTATGCGGGCATCGGTGAGTGCAGCGTCTACGTCGCCGCTTCAGCGCGCGGACAGGGGGTCGGCACGACGCTCACCGAAGCACTTGCCGCCGCGGCCGAGCAGAGAGGCTTCCACAAGATGATCGGCAAGCTTTTCACCGACAACATCGCCAGTGTCCGCCTCGTTGAGCGTTGCGGCTTCAAGACAGTGGGCGTGCATTTGCGCCACGGGCAGCTCGATGACGCCTGGCGCGACGTCTTGGTTGTAGAGCGGTTGCTCGCCACTTCTTCCCTGTGACCGCAGACGAACCCATCCAGCTGGCAACGCCCGACCCAAGCTGGCCGACTCAGTTCGAGCAGGAGCGGGCGACGCTGAACGAGGCAATCGGCGAGTGGGTCTGCGGCGGCATCCACCATGTCGGCAGCACCGCGGTCCCCGGCCTCGAAGCAAAGCCGATCATCGACATTCTCGCCGGTGTGCATGACCTTGAGACAGCCCGTGCTTGCTTTGGACCGCTTGCCGACCTCGGCTACCTCTATGCGCCATACCTGCCCGAGGAGATACACTGGTTCTGCAAGCCACATCCGGCTCGACGCACCCATCACCTTCACCTTGTTCCAGCCGGATCGCAGCGATACCACGACGAGCTGGCCTTCCGCGATCGACTCCGTAGCGACCCCCAAGTCGCCGGTCGCTACGTCTCCTTGAAGCGCGAACTTGCCGAGCGACACCGCGATGACCGAGAGGCTTACACCGAAGCCAAGAGCGCCTTTGTTCAGGCGATCCTCGACAGCGAAGCGCGCCCAGGTCGATACCGCAGGCATAGCTGAAAGGATCAGCGGTATGGAGGAGGATCTGCCGCGCGAGGTCTCTAAGCCGTGGGGGAGCGAGCTGTGGTTCGCGCAAACCGACAGATACGCCGGGAAGATCCTTCGGGTCCGGGCCGGCTGTCGCCTCTCCGTTCAGTTCCACGAGGAAAAGGACGAGACCTCATACGTCCTGTCGGGCCGGGTGATCGTCTCCCAGGGCGATTCTGCCGACCAGCTGACCGCCAGGGAGCTTGGACCCGGCGAGTCGTGGCGCAATCAGCCACGAATCGTCCATACGCTCGAAGCGGTCGAGGACGCCGAGATCATCGAGGTCTCGACGCCGCAGCTTGAGGACGTTGTTCGCTTGGAGGATAGATACGGGCGTGTGCCGCCCGTCGATCAGCGCCGGACCTAGTGGGTGGAAAGCTCGGGCTTCAGGATGTGAGTGCTTCCGTCGGCCGAGACGAGCACGACGGACAGGCCTTGATCGGCGGCGCGCTCGATCGCGTGGCCGGCTCCGGGCTCGTCGGCGTCAATGAAGGCGGCCTTCTCGGGGTAGGGCGAGCGACCCTCAATGGCGAGGTCGAGCGCTTCGTCCATCACCTTCGCGGCGGGAGATTGTGAGTCGTTGGTCACTGGCGTCGCCATCCTTCAATCATCTCGCGGTAGCCGCCCTTGATCTCTGCGATCGCGGCCCGCATTCCGTCTCCAAGGGTACCGCGCTGCAAGGGCGTTCCCGACTGCTTGCCCGCGCTGCGGGTGTAGCGGTGCATCTCGTTGTGGCCGTGGGCGCCGTCATAGAGGCGAATCGTCTCCGTTCTCCCTTCGATCTCGTAGAGCAACATGACCGCGTAGTCGGTGACTTCCTTGCCCTGCGTCGTGAACTCGACGCGGAGGATCGCCCAGAGGAGGTAATCCAGGGGAAGTTCGTATGCCCCGCTCATCGACCTCGGACGCTATCCAGGGCTTCGGCGCTTCGCTCGGCAGGAACTCGTCGAGCTGCTTGCGGGCGCGCTCCAGCTCGCCGGGCTTGTAGCCCATGATCCGCGAGGCGGGTTTTCGAGACTGCCCCGTTCAACCACTCCGGCACCCCTCCGAGGCACGCCAGGGACCGATTCTAGGCGCAACTCAAGGTGGTGGCGGGGAGGGCCGATGCTCCCGAATGCAAGGCAACGAGCAGACGCGGCTCGGGCGCTTCTTCGACCGGCGCCCCGTCCTGCTGCGCCTGCTGGCGGTCGCAGCGCTGCTCTGGGGCCTCGGCTACCTGACCTGGAGGATCGGCTGGAGCGGCGAAGGGGCCAGCCCGGTCGCCTTCGCGATGCTGCTGGTGACGGAGGTCTACGGGCTCTGGGCGCTGGCGACGCTGGCCTGGTTCTCGTGGTCGCGACGGCCGGCCGTGCGGCCGGCGGCGAGGGCCGGGCGCTCCGTCGACGTCTACGTCTGCACCTACGACGAGCCGACCGAGGTGGTGGCGGCGACGCTGGCCGGCTGCGGGGCGCTCACCTATCCCCACACCACCTACCTACTCGACGACGGCCGGCGGCCTGAGATGGAGGACCTGGCGCGGACGGCCGGCGCCCGCTACCTGACCCGGCCCGATAACTCGCACGCCAAGGCGGGGAACATCAACGCGGCGCTGAACCGAACCGAGGGAGAGCTGGTGCTGATGCTCGACGCCGACCACGTGCCGATGCCAGACGCGCTCGACGCGATGGTCGGCTACTTCGACGACGAGCGGATGGGGCTGGTGCAGACCCCGCACGACTTCTTCAACCACGACTCGGTCCAGCACTACGTCGTCGGCCGGCACGAGCAGTCGCTCTTCTACCGCGTCGTCTGCCCCGGCAAGGACCGCCACGGCGCGGCCTACTGGTGCGGCTCGGCGGCGCTGATCCGTCGCCAGGCGCTGCTCGAGATCGGCGGCGTCGCCACGGAGACGATCGCCGAGGACTTCCACACGACAATCCGCATGCAGCGCAACGGCTGGCGCAGCCGCTACCACGACGAGGTGCTGGTGCAGGGCCTCGCACCGCACGACCTCGACGGCTACCTGCTGCAGCGCGACCGCTGGGCACGCGGCAACCTCGCCGTCTTCACCCTCCCCGAGTCCCCCCTGCGCGCTCGCGAGCTGCGCCCGCTGCAGCGGCTCTCCTACTTCGTCAGCCTCGCCGCCTACCTGGCGCCGCCGATGCGGCTGTTGCTGCTGGCGACGCTGGGGCTGGTGCTGTGGACGGGAGCGCTGCCGATGAAGATCAGCGTGGTCGCGCTGGCGGCGCTGTGGCTGCCGGCGGTGGCGCTCAACCTCAGCGCCGGCACGGCCCTGGCCCGCGGCTACATGAAGATCGGCGAGACCGCCCACTACGAGCTGCTGACGATGGAGATCTACACGCGGGCGCTGCGCTGCATCGTGCGCCCCAGCCGCACTGCCTTCAAGGTAACGCCGAAGCAGGGAACGGACGGGGGCGGGATCGAGGCCGTGCGCAAGCTGCACCTCGTCCTCGCCTGCGCCGTGCTGCTGGGCCTGGGCACGGCGATGCGCCTGCTCGACCTTGCCGGCGCCGGGCCGCTGCCGGACCTGCCCGGCGTGGCCGCGGTGATCGTGCCGCTGCTGGGGCTGATCGAGCTGCGCAGGATCCTCCGCACCCTGATGGCGGTCGGGCGACGCCGGCAGCGGCGCCTCGTCTACCGCTTCGAGGGCGACGCCCCCGCCCAGTGCTTCTCCGAGGACGGACACATCCCCGGCCGCCTGGTCGACGCCAGCTCCGCCGGGGTCGGCCTGGTGATGGAGGCGCCGATGGAGGTGGGAGCGTGCCCCGCCGTCTTGCTCGAGCTGCGCGACGCCGCGGGCGTGACGCACGAGGTCGCGGCCCAGGTCGAGGTCCGCTCCTGCCGCGAGGCGGAGGGCCGCTGGCTGGTCGGCGCGACGATCTCCGATATCGACCCCGACTCCCGCATGCGCCTGATGGAGTGGTGCTACGTCGTCTGCAGCCACGAGCGCCTGCGCGGCCACCGCCCCTCGGCGCCGACCCCGGAGCGCGACGCGATCGTCGTCCCGCTGCCCGTGCAACAGCCGGTGTCGCAGGTCGCGGTCGCCTGACCGCCGCTAGCCCGGCGGGCCTGGAGCGATGCCGATGTCGAAGTCGTGCTGAACGGAACATGCAGCAGGGCTCACGAGACGCTGCTCGAACTACTTACCCTGGTCTTATATGTCTGAGAACGGGGGCCAGCGCAGCCATCACCTGGACGCCATCCGCGTCTCGGCGATCCTCCTCCTGATCCCCTACCACGCTGCTCGCTATATCCAGAAGGGCTCCGGGGACGCCAGAATCGTCGATGCCCTGGTCTGGTTCGTCCATACCTGGCACATGCCCCTGTTCTTCGCGATCTCCGGCTTCCTGGCCGCCGGCGGGCTGCGACGATCCACGGCTGCCCGGCAGCTGCGCTCCCGGTTTCGGCGGCTCGGCCTACCTCTGGCCGTAGGCATGCTGACAGTCGTGCCGCTGGCCAATTTCCTCGTCATCGGCGTGGCGGCGTTCTGGCCTCGCAACGGGGCGCTTCCCCCGAAGCGGGAACTGGATCTCGCCAACGTCTTCAGCCTGACGCCGCGGCACCTGTGGTTCATCGCCTACCTGCTGATGATCTCCGTGCTCGCGATCGGAATCTGGCTGGCGATCCAGCGGGCGCCCGGGCTGGGGGCAGCGATCAACCGAGCCTTTCGCACCCTTATGAGGTCATGGTGGGCCATTCCGGTCCTGGCATCGATCAGCGCGGCGATCTTGGTCACCAAGACCGGGTGGGTGGCGGGAGGATCCGCAGCCAACTCGCTTGTTCCCGCCCCGACTCTCTTCGCGTACTACAGCTTCTTCTTCGTCTTCGGTTGGCTTCTCAGCAGCTCAGACAGCCTCGTGGACGGGCTAAAGCGCGGGGCATGGCTGCGACTCGGTGCCGGGGTGCTGATCGCCGTGCCCGCCTTCCTCTTCTTCTACGACAACGGCGACTTCACCGGCGGTGTCGGCACGCCGGGCGTTCTGGCCGAAATCGATGAGCTACGCCCTTATGGACTGCTCACCGTTGGCCTTGTCTGCTGGCTCACCCTGTTCGGAATCTGGGGAGTGCTGGCTCGATACGTACGTGAGGAATCGCATGTGCTGCGCTATCTCTCGGACGCAAGCTTCTGGATCTACCTCATTCACATCCCCTTCCTCGTCGTCCTACAGAGCTCCCTCGCCAAGACCGACCTGGCGGTTCCCGCCCGCTACGTGCTGACGGTGGGCGGGACCCTTGCGCTTGCGATCGGCACGTATGCACTGGTCCGTCGGGCTCGCAATCTGGCATCGAGGGCCAGACGCCCTCGCGGCGTTCCCGGCTAGCGGCCGGTCTCTATGGACCTTCCACCAGCGGGACCTTCCTGCGCAGCCGATCGAGGACGAGCAGGGCGCCGAGGTTGCGCAGGGCATACCCCTGCCTCAATTCCGCATGCCAAAAGTCAATCGCGGTGCAGGGTGGACAGAGAACGCTCGGGTGGACGCCATCGCGACTCAGGCCCCCGCGGGGAACTCCAGGTTCGACCATCTGTCGCCAGTAGTTCCAGAGCGGCAGCGCCCGGTTCTCGGCCAGGGCGGCGATTTCGGCGTTGAACCGCGCCACCCGTTGCGAGAACGGTTGGATGGCCCGAGGCGGGATCGTGCTGATCACCGGGATGGTTCCGGCGCTGGACACGAGCCGTGCAACTCGAGCGAGGTCGAGGCGGAACTGGGTCGCGGAGATGTCCTCCAGGTCGTTGGTTCCGAACATGATCAGGGCAACGGACGGGCGCAACAGCGCCAGCTCGCAACTGACGGCGGGCAGCCCCTGGCACTCCGGGAAGGATTCGCGTGGCAGAAGCGAATCGGCCGCCCGCCACCCCCCCACCGCGGCTACACCCAGGCGCGAATAGCTGTTGCTGACCGGGCACTGGGCTTCCTCGGAGCCGCTGGGCACGGGGGTCCGCCCGAAAAACCAGAGCGTCCCGCTCAGCTCATCCCACGGGCCCAGTTCGGCCGGCAAACACGCCAGCGCCTGCAGGAACGACGGCGAGGCGGTGATGCTGTCGCCGATCTTGGCGACGACCCCCGGATGATTGCCGAACCGCTCTCCGCGGCTTGCGATCTTCTCGAGATGACTGGTGAGGGGGGGTCCCAGCGCCGGCACGACGGGCAGCTCTTGCCATTCGGCCGCACGGGATTCGGCCGCACGGGACTCATGGCTGAAGACAGAGCCGAGTGCGAGCAGGGCAAAGGCTAGATAGACAGTCCTCACAGCAAGCATTCTGTGGAAGGCATACAGCGCCATCGCGAACGGAGATCGTGAGACTGTATCGGAACCCGAAGTTTCTTAAGCGGCTTAATCGGCTTAAGCCGTAGGGTTCCAATAGCCTGCATCCTGTCGCACTTTGCGGGGCTGATGAGACGGTATTCGAACCCTGAGCTCAGAGGACGACTCGACCGTCTTGGTCTGAGCTAGATCGTGTAGGACTTGGCGATCTCCACTCCATCTGGCAGGCCGAAGACGCCCGCGATCTCATCGAGGTGTCGCAACTGAAGTTGGGTGGTTTTGATTGGGCTAATCTCGAAATAGGAAAGCGGGCATTGGATGACGCGCCCGTCGGTCAAGATCACCAGATGCGACGTCAAGCCGTCTTTGATCGTCCATCCCCAGTGGGTTGCGACGTGGGTCCGGCGTGGCTTTCCCCAAAGCCATTTCTGTTCCGCCAGCTCCTTAAAGCTGTAGTGCGCCGTGGATCCCATGCCGGTCTTTCGGTTTGCGAACCAGGTGCCGACCTCTCGGGAATCCCAGGTGCCGACCCAACTGAGATTGGTCCCGCTAAATGCGCTCGCTTCGACATCAGAGCAAAATTCCGGGCAGGTGCGTGCTAGCTCGTCCCGCATTCGATCGTTGCCGGGCGCCGAAGACCTGGCGCATACGACCAGGTCCGTCGGATACGTATTCAGAAGGGTGGACTCCATTCAGATCGCGCAGGACGAAGCGAACGGCAGATAGGAGGCGCTCGACGCGATCCTCAATCGCGGCAATGCGCTCTAGCCGCCCGTCGTGCTCGTCGGCTGCCCGCTGCCTTGCCTGCTCCTTGCGTTCCTTTCCCTGGGGCGTGCGGCGGAACTCACAGCTATCGCAAAGTCGCAACCCGCTCGCCATTGAGCTGTGATCGGCGCAAACGGGCTCAAGGCAGTCCGTGCACTGCCCAACGGGGAACGTTCCGCAGTAGCAAGTCCGCACGAGAGGCCTATCTGCCTTGGCTGCTTGGAATGTGGCCGATCATTTGATCCCGAAGTCCATCGCCATGTTTTTCGGCTTGGGTTCCAATAAGGGTTTCGAACCGCTCCTCAGCGGAGAGGGTGGGATTCGAACCCACGAGGCGGGTTAACCCCGCCCACGCGATTTCCAGTCGCGCTCCTTAAGCCACTCGGACACCTCTCCGGGATTGCCAAGGGTATTGACTCAGCGGCGTGCGGCGAAGAACTCCGAGAGGAGCGAGGCGCACTCGGCCCCGAGCACGCCGCCGAGGACCTCGGGGCGATGGTTGAGGGCGGGCTCGGCGAGGACGTCGAGGACGCTGCCGGCGGCGCCCGCCTTCGGGTCGGGGGCGCCGTAGACGACGGTCGGGATGCGGGCGAGGACAATCGCGCCGGCGCACATCGCGCAGGGCTCGAGGGTCACGTAGAGCGTCGTGCCGGGGAGGCGCCAGCCGCCCAGAGCCTCGGCGGCGGCGCGGATCGCGAGGATCTCGGCGTGGGCGGTGGGGTCGCGACGTAGCTCGCGCTCGTTGCCAGCGGCGGCCAGCGGCTCGCCGTCACGGGCGAGGACGGCGCCGATCGGCACGTCACCGTGGCCCTCGGCCTCGCGGGCGCGCTCGATCGCGAGGGCCATCAGCCGCTCGTGCCGATCCAGCGAGGCATCGCTCTCCATGCATACGAGAGTATGTGCACCGACAACTTCGCCGGCGGGCGGGTGTTAGGGGATTGCCCGCCGAGTGCAGGGATTCCGCGAGCGACAGACGCAAGATGAACCGACGCCTTCCGATCGCCGCCTCCGTGACCCTGCTCGCGACGCTTGTCCTTGCCGGCACGTCCGCTCGCGCGACGACCGGCCTCGCCCCGGCCCATGGGTTCGTGCCCCACCAGGTGGTCCTCAAGCTCGCCGGCAGCCGCGAGGCGGGGACCTTCAACCTGAGGCGGAGCGCCGACGTGACCGCGGTTGCCGCGGCGCTGCGCGAGGACCCGCGAGTCGCGTACGCGGCACCCAACTACATCGCCACCGCCTCGGTGACGCCGCCTGCCGCCGAACCCGTGGTACCCAACGACCCGGGCCCGATCACGGGTGCCCCGGGGCCTCCCGGAGGGTGGGTGTCGAAGCAGTGGAACTTCCTGCCCTGGCAGGGGACGGCCACGCCCCTGCTGCCGGTCTCCCCCGGCGGCATCGACGCGATCGGCGCCTGGGAAAACCTGGCGGCCGCCGGGCGCCCGGGGGCGCAGGGCGTCACCGTCGCCGTCCTCGACACGGGAATCGCCTACCGGACACTGTCACCACTCTTCCTGCGCAGCCCCGACTTCGCCTCCGGCCAGTTCGTCAAGGGCTACGACTTCGTCGACGACGACACCCTGCCGCTCGACGAAAACGGCCACGGCACCCACGTCGCCGGCACGATCGCCGAGAAGACCAACAACGGCATCGGCCTCACGGGGCTCGCCTTCAGAGCGAAGCTGATGCCCGTGCGCGTCCTCGACGGGTTCGGCCGCGGCCGGGCGGACGACATCGCCAAGGGCATCCGCTTCGCCACCGCCCACGGTGCCGACGTGATCAACATGAGCTTCAACTTCGGCTGCGAGAGGCAGGTACCCGGGGTCGACGAGGCGCTGCGCCAGGCCTACCAGCGCGGTGTCGTCACCGTGGCATCGGTGGGGAACGTCGGCTCGGAGGCATGCGTCTCCCCGCCCTCCACCGGGCCGCACGCGATCGGCGTGGGCGGCAACACCCAGGGCGGCTGCATCGGCAACTACTCGCTGGCCGGCAAGGGCGTCGACGTGCTCGCGCCCGGGGGAGGCGCGCCGGCGATCGGCTGCCTCTCGGTCTCCGCCGACGCGATCTACCAGGTGACGCTGAAAGACCGGACCACCAATGAATTCAGCGAGCCGAGCAACTACGTGGGCACCTCGATGGCCGCTGCCCACGTCTCCGGCGTCGCGGCGATGGTCCTCGCCAGCGGCGGGGTCCCCCGCAAGGCAAAAGGGAAGTGGCTGGTCGCGAGAGTGACGAGGCGCCTGCGGCAGACCGCTCGCGACCTGGGCCTGCCCCCCACGCGCCAGGGCGCCGGCCTGATCGACGCTGCGGCCGCCACTGCTCCCAGCCCCTGACGCCGTCTGGCCCAGCAGATCAAGGACGCAGAGAGCGCCGCGTGCTCCGCACGCAAGCGACCGAGGACGCCGATATGCGCCGGCCAGACGGCGTCAGGTGGTTCTGACGATGATGACGCTGCAAGGCGCGTGGTGAGAGACGTTGTTGGGAACGCTGCCGAGGAGGAAGCGGCGCGCCCCGGTCATGCCCTTGTTGCCGACCACGATCAGGTCCGCCTTGGTCTCTTCGGCGGCGGTGAGGATCGCCTCGGCGGGTTCTCCCTCGACGGGATGCGTCTGCACCTCAACGCCCTCCTTGCGAGCCAACGCGGCTGCCGCGTCGAGGACGAGGTTGACGTCCTCGCGTGGGCCGATCTCGTGCTGGACGTCGGCCGGGGCGCCTTCCTTCTCCACCTCGATCTGGCGCTTGGAAAGGGGTTCGTAGGCGCTGACGATGCTGAGCTGGGCACCCGACAGCTTGGCCAGGTCGACCGCCTGGCGCACGGCCTCGGCGGCAGTATCGGACCCGTCGGTTCCAACCACGATGCGAGTGAACACGCCGCCTCCTTGCTCGGTCGCTGAACGCGGCTGATACTAGCGGCGCCCGTCGGCGCGAATGGGCAGCCCGCGGAAGCCGTCGCCGAGGATCTCGGTCGGGGTCGTGGCGAGGCGGAAGATCGCGATCGCCATCGACGCCAACAGGCAGGCGATCAGAACGACCATTCCGGCTTTCCAGGCGGTTGGCATTAGGCTGATCTCATCATGGAGAAGGTTGCCGAGGAAGTGTGGCTGCTGCGCGGGGACATCAAAAAGGCGATGAACGTCTACTTCCTCGCGGACGAGGGGGGCGTTGTCCAGTTCGACGCCGGAACCAAGTCGATGACGAAGAGGGCGCGAGCCGCAGCCGAGCGGCTGGGAGGGCTGAAGCGAATCGTGCTCGGTCACGCGCACGCCGACCATCGCGGCACCGCGGCGCGACTGGAGGCGCCGGTCCACTGCCACCCCGACGACGTCGCGGACGCCGAAAGCGACGCTCCGATCACCCCTTACATGGAAATCTCGCAACTGCCGTCAGTGCTGGCCCGCCGCGCCTACCCGCTCCTGATGCGGCGCTGGGACGGCGGGGCCGTGAAGATCGACGGGACCGTCGTCGAGGGCGACGAGGTGGCCGGTTTCCAGGTCCTCCACTTCCCCGGGCACGCGCCGGGGCTGATCGGCCTCTGGCGCGAGAGCGACCGGCTCGCCCTCGTCAGCGACGTGATCTACCTGGCCGACTCGGTGCGGATGGGGCGGCCGCTGCCGCCCGGCGAGGCGAGCGTCCCCCACCCCGCCTGGAACTGGGACCACGCCAAGGCGAAGGAGTCGGTGCGGAAGCTGGCGGCGCTGGAACCGGCGACGGTCTGCGCCGGGCACGAGGAGCCGCTGCGCGGCGAGAACCTGCGCGAGACGCTGGAGCGGGCTGCGGAGAAGTATTGAGCCGAGGCGGCGGCCGCATGCGCCGCTGCCATAGTTTCCGCCCCTGATGATCGGGACCTACGCCGCGGCGGCACTGATCTGCGCCGCCTCAATGCTGGTGGGACGCGCAATCCTCAGCCTCGCGGGAGGAGGTGGTTCGCGCAGCTGGCTGGCGCCCGCGGTCGGCATCGGGGCGATGATCACGGTCACGGGCTTCCTCGCCCGGGCCCCGGGGCACGCGACCAGCGCAGCGCTGGGCGCGATCGTCCTGGTCGCCGTGGCGGCGCTGGTGCTCTGGCGACGCCCCGGGCGCGTCGAGGGCTCGATCTGGCTGGGAGTGCTCGTCGCCTTCGTCGTCGCCCTGATTCTCTCGATCCCCTTTGCGATAAGCGGACGCTGGGGGCTGCTCGGGGTCGGCTTCAACAACGACCTCGGCCTGCACCTGGCCTGGGCGGAGTGGCTGCGCAGCGGCCTCGGCCCGACGCCGGAAGCGGGTTACCCGCTGGGGCCTCACGCGCTCGCCGACACGATCGCCGTGCTGCCGGGGATAGGCCTCGGCCAGGCATTCGTCGGTCAGATCCTGGCGATCGGGGTTCTCACCGCGCTGACCGCGCTGGTTGCCCTCGGCGACCTCGGCCCGGGTCGGCGAGTCGGCGCCGCGGCGTTGGTGGCGATCACCTACCTCGGCGCCTCCTACTACGCCCAGGGAACCTTCAAGGAGACCGCCGAGGCCCTCTTCGTCCTCGCCTTCGCCGTCTACCTCTTCGACCTCGACCGCCGACGGGCCTCAAAGCGATCCATATTTTCGCTTTCAGGCCCGTCGGCGGGGTCGTGGTGGTGGGTGTTGGTGCCGCTGGCGCTCGCGGGGGGGATCTTCTTCTCCTACAGCTTCGCCGGGCTCGCCTGGCCGGTTGCGATCCTTGTCTTCTGGGCGGCGACGGTGCCCGAGATCCGCGCCGAGCTGAGGCCGGCCAGGCTGAGACAGACCGTTCTGCGGCCGAAGCCGCTGCTGGCGATCGCGGTGCTCGGCGGCCTGACGGTGACGGCGATGCTGGTCGGACCCTTCGCCTTCGTCCACGGCTTCAACCGCGTCGCCGGCACCAACACCTACGGGCCGGTCTCGCCGTTCGAGGCGCTCGGTGTATGGCCGTCGTCGAACTACCGGCTGAGCGCGGCGGGAGGGGCGCACCTGACCGGCCTGGCGGCCACGATCGGCGTGCTCGCCGTCGTCCTGGGTACCGCCTGGTGGCTGCGGCGACGCGAGTTCGCCCTCCCGGTCGCGCTCGCCGCCTGCACAGTTCTCTACCTCGCCGCGCTCGCCACAAGTGGCGAGTACTCCCAGGCCAAGGCGCTGATGATCGCCGCCCCGGTGGCGATGCTCGTCGCGATCCGCCCCCTGCTCTTCGAGCTCGGCGGTCGCTTCTCCAGTCGACGGGACGAAACCCGCGACCAGGAGGCGGATTTCGTCCCGTCGGCGGGGCTGGTGCGGGTTGGGTGGGGGGTGCTGGCGGTGGCGTTCGTGGCGGGAGCCGTGTACTCGAGCCTGCTGGTGCTGCGCGATGCGCCGGTAGGGCCGCCCGGGCACGGAGCGGAGATGCAGGCGTTCATGCCCATCATCCAGGGGGAACCTGTCCTGTACGCGGGTCAGGACCGCTACGCCGCCCACGAGCTGATGGGGGCCGATACGCACGTGCCGCTGGTCGAGTTCCCCGACGCCGACGTCTCCCCCAGCCCCGAGAAGCCGTTCGACACGGGCGACGCTTACAGCCCAATCGACTTCGACTCGTTCTCGCGGGCCACGCTGGCACGCTTCCCCTACGTGATCACCGGGCGGGCGGCGTGGAACAGCGAAGCGCCGCGGGGCTTCGAGCGCATCGCCGCCACCCCCTCCTACCTGCTCTGGAAGCGAACCGGGCCACTGCCGACCGACCGCCACGTCCTGCTCGAGGGGACGGAGCCTGCCGCGTATGCCGATTGTGCCGCGCCGGAGCTGGGCATCCTCACCGCCAACCCCGGACGCGCCTCGCTCTTTCCCGGAGCCGCGATCGGCGACAAGGGGCGCTGGCGGCCGGGGCCGGAGCTGGAAACCGGCGAGAGCGCATCGCAGACGCTCGCACTCCCAGCCGGAGACTGGCTCCTCTCACTCCAGTACTTCTCGCCCTTCGACCTGACCCTCTCGGCCCCCGGCCTGCGAGAGCCGCTGAAGGCGGCGCAGGACGGCCAGCGGCCGACCACGATCAGCCTCGCCAGCAACGGCCAGTTCTGGCCCGCGGGGGAGATCCGCAGCGACGGCGAGCCGATCCGGTTCACGATCACGGCCGAGGAGCCGAGCACGCTGCAGCGCCTGACCGGGTACTCGGGCAAGGCCGTCCTCGGCGAACTCGCCGCGGTCAAGGACGAACCGCGCAGGCTCATGCCGCTGCGCCAAGCCTGTGGCGGCTGGATCGACTGGTACGAAGCGGACGAAGCGCCCTAAGCCGCGATCTTGGCTTCGAGGCGCTCGGGGGATACCCGCACGACGTCCCAGGCAAGGCCGACGCGCTCGAGGCTGTCGATCACGATCGCCGAGACGTCGACCTGCCAGCGGCCGAGGCCGTGGGTGGCGGAGGTCGGGAAGGCGTGGTGGTTGTTGTGCCAGGCCTCGCCGAAGGTCGGGATCGCGATCAGCGCCAGGTTGCGCGACTCGTCGGCCGTCTCGTAGTCGCGCTTGCCGAAGACGTGGCAGAGCGAGTTGATGCTGTAGGTGAAGTGGTGCAGGACGAAGACGCGGACCAAGCCGCCCCAGAGCAGGCCGGTGAAGGCGGCGAAGAGGGTGCCGCCGATAACCCAGCCGAGCGCGAAGGGCAGAAGGAGACCGCCGATCGCCCAGTACAGGAAGGTGCGGTCGACCCAGTTGATCACCGGGTCCTCGATCAGGTCGGGCGCGAAGCGTTCCTTGTTGCCGCGCTGGGTGTGGATGAAGAGCCAGCCCATGTGGGCGTGGAAGAGGCCGCGCACCGCGCCCGACCAGCCCTGGCCGTGGTCGACGTGGGGGCTGTGCGGGTCTCCCTCTTCGTCGGAGAAGGCGTGGTGCTTGCGGTGGTCGGCGACCCAGGAGATCACCGGGCCCTCGATCGCCGCCGATCCGAGTATCCCGAGCAGGCCGTGCAACCACTTCGTCGTCTTGAAGCTGCGGTGGGTGAGGTGGCGGTGGAAGCCGACGGTTACCCCGATCCCGGTGAAGAAGTACATCCCGAGGAAGAGGAAGACGTCGCTCCAGTGCAGCGCCTGGCCCCAGACCTGCCAGCCGGCGAAGCCGATCGCGAGGAACGGGACCAGCGTCACCAATCCGGTGATGATGCGGTCGCGCGTCTCGTTGGCGACCGGCTGGATGTCGGATGGGAGGGGCCCGCTACTTGCCATCGGCGATACCGATCATATGCTTCAAGTATGCCGCTCTCCAGTACGGCACCGCTAAGGCGCGAGATCGAGGCTCGCATACCGGAGCGGCCGTTCTCGGTGGAGTTCTGGGACGGGACCCGCCTGGCAGCGACGAACGGCGGTGGGCCGACCTTCTACGTGCGCTCCCCCAAGGCCGCCGCCCACGCGCTGCGAGCGCCCGGGCAACTCGGCCTCGGCCGCGCCTACGTCAGCGGCGCGCTCGAGGTCGACGACATCGACTCGGTGATCGAGCTGCTCGACAACTGGCAGCCGCCGCCGCTGGAGGGCGGCGACAAGGCGCGCCTCCTGCTCGCGGCGGTGCGGGCGGCGGGACTGAGCCGGCCGCCACGCCGGCCGGCGGCGGAGCTGCGGCCGAGCGGGCGGCGGCACAGCAAGGAGCGCGACGCCGAGGCGGTCCGCCACCACTACGACGTTTCCAACGAGTTCTTCTCGCTCTTCCTCGACGACTCGACCACCTACAGCTGCGCGATCTTCTCGCGCGGGGCGAAGACGCTGGAGGAAGCCCAGGAGGAGAAGCTGGAGACGGTCGCCCGCAAGCTGGCGCTGAAGGAGGGTGAGCGGGTGCTCGACGTCGGCTGCGGCTGGGGCAGCTTCCCGCTCTGGGCGGCGACGCGGCACGGGGCCAGCGTCGTCGGCATCACCCTCTCGCCGCCCCAGGCCGAACGCGCGCGCCGGCGGGCGGAGGCGGCGGGCGTCGCCGACCGGGTCGAGATCCGGGTGATGGACTACCGCGACCTGGCCGGCGAGCGCTTCGACGCGATCTCCAGCATCGGCATGGTCGAGCACGTCGGCGAGGCCCAGATCGACGTCTACGCGCGCACCCTGGCCGGCCTGCTCGAGCCGGGCGGGCGGCTGCTCAACCACGGCATCGCCCGCCTCCGCCACACCGACCCCGAGGCGGGGCCGTTCTCCGAGCGCTACGTCTTCCCCGACGCCGAACCGCTGCACCTCTCGCGCGTGCTCTTGGCGCTGGAACGTGCGGGCTTCGTCACCCGCCACGTCGAGGAGTTCGGCGCCGACTACGCCGAGACCCTGCGCCACTGGGCACGGCGCCTCGACGAGAACCTCGACGACGCGGTCAGGCTGGCCGGCCCCGAACGGGTCCGGGTCTGGCGCCTGTACCTGCGCATGGCGCGACGAGGATTCGAGACCGGATTTCTGAGCATTTATCAGGCACGCTGCACGCTGCCATGACCTGGCGCGAAAGTCGGAATATGTCCGAGCTTCGCGCCAGCTAAACCGGGAAACCGGCCTCGACTGACTCGATCGCCCAGTCGGTACCGGCTTGCTGGAGCTCCTCGACCGTGTAGCTGCCGGTTGCCACGCCGACTACCTTGATGCCGGCGCCGTGGCCGGCCTTGACGTCGCGGGGAGTGTCGCCGACTGCTATACAGGCGCCGTCGGCGAGGGTGCCGCCGGAGACTAGGGCGCCGCGCTGCAGGGCGGTCTTGGTCACCTCGGTGCGGTCGGCTGAGTCGGAGCCGTAGCCGCCGAAGCTGAAGAAGCGGTTGAGGTGAGCGCGGGAGAGCTTGATGTGGGCGGCGGCCTCGATGTTGCCGGTGACCAGGCCGAGCAGGAGTCCGCCGTCGATCAGGCAGTCGAGCAGATCCTCGATGCCCGGCATGACGCGGTACCCGTCGGACTCGGCGACGGTGTCCGGCAGGTGCTTGAGGTAGCAGCCGATCGCCTTGGAGCGCTCTTCGGGGGTGCCCTCGCGGCCGATCACCTCGCGGAAGACGATCGCGGCGATCTCGGGGTCGGTCATGCCGGCGTCGGTGTGCTCGGCGATGTCGACATCGACCCCGTACAGCTCCGCGAAGGCGTGCCGCCAGGCGACGCCGCCGGCGCCGCCGGTGACGAGCAGGGTCCCGTCGATGTCGAAGAGCACGGCGCGGACCGCGCCGGGGTCACTCGCCACTCAGCAGCTCCTTTTGCGAGAGCCAGTAGAGCAGGCCGAGGGCCGGCAGCACGACGATCGCGGCGATCAGGAAGACGACGATCACGGCGGCCAGCGTCTCGGGAGGAGCGGCCGACTCGGAGATCGTCAGCGAGGTCGGCAGCAGGTAGGGGAACTGGGCGACACCCCAGCCCCAGATCACGGCGACCACGGCGCCGACCGCCAGCGGGCGCAGGCCGTGGCGGATGCCGCGCAGCAGCATCGCGAGGACGGCGAGGCCGCAGAGCGCCGAGACGACGACCAGCGGCAGGGCCTGGTCGGTGAGGCGGTCGTAGACGTAGCGGGTGTCGGCGTGAAGGACGAAGAGGCCGGCGACGGCAAACACCCCCGCCACCAGCGCCGCGGTCAGCGCCCGGCGGGCGAAGTAACCCTCTAGATCGGCGTCACCCGCGCGGCGCGCGTCGACGACGAGGAAGACCGCCGCGAGGTAGGCGCCGCTGGCGACGAAGAGCGCCCCGGTGAACAGCGGCAGCGGCTGCAGCCAGCTGGAGAAGGCGTCGCCGTTTCCCGCGGCGGGGACGTTGCCGTCGGCGATCGCGCCGACCACGGTTCCCATGAAGAACGGGGTGAGCACCGAAGAGATGGCGAAGGTGGCGCCCAGGGCGCGCTTCGCCTCCACTGAGCGGATCGACTCGCGGAAGGCGAAGCCGGCACCGCGCAGGACGATGCCGAACGCCGCCAGGGTCAACGGCACGTACAGCGTCGACATGATTGCCCCAAAGGCTTCCGGGAAGGCCGTCCAGAGGACGACGAGGATGAAGATCAGCCAGACGTGGTTGGCCTCCCAGACGGGGGTCAGCGAACGCTCGATCAGGGCCCGCGGGCGCTTGCCCTTCTCGGCGTCGCCCGCGATCAGGTCCCAGAGCCCGGCGCCGAAGTCGGCTCCGCCGAAGACCGCGTAGAGGGTGGCGCCGGTCCAGAGGATCACAGCGGCGACGTCGGCGCGCGTCACGGGGTGAGCTCCGCCGGCGGGCCGTAAGGGGTCTCGCTGTCGTCGGTCTCCTCGTCCTCCTCGCGCCAGCGTCGCGAGAGCATGCGCAGGACGAGGATCGCCACGGTTCCGAGGCCGGCGTAGAGGAGAAGGACGCCGGCGAAGGCGAACCAGATCCCCTCCGCCTCGGTCACCGCTTCCTCGGTGCGCATGAAGCCCTGCACGATCCAGGGCTGGCGGCCGACCTCGGTGACGATCCAGCCGCACCAGAGGGCGAGGACCGAGGCGACGCCGGAGACCGCGACCGCGCGCAGGAACCAGGGTGTGCGGGGGAAGTCGCGACGGCGCCACCAGACGAAGCCGAACCAGATGGCGAGTCCCATCAGCGCGGTGCCGATCCCGACCATCGCGTCGAAGGAGAGGTGCAGCAGGGTGTTGGCGGGCGGCTCCTCGTTGTCGGGGATCTGGTCGAGGCCGGTGACCACAGTGTCGCGGCTGAAGCCGACCAAGAAGGAGTCGAGGCCGGGGATCGGGATCGCGCCCTTGACGCCGTCATCGGTGCAGATGCCACCGATGTACTCGGTCTGGTCGGGGCCGGTTTCCTGGATGCACTCCATCGCCGCGAACTTGGCGGGCTGGTGGTCGGCGATCGCCCGGGCGGCGGTGTCGCCGACGAAGAGCTGGATCGGCGTGGCGATACAGGCGATCGTCAGCGGGATCACCACCCCCAGACGGTGCAGGCGGTCGCGCCGGCCGCGCAGCATGCCAACCGCGTAGATCGAGGCGACGAGGAAGCCGGCCACCATGTAGGCGGCAAGGAGCATGTGCGGCACCTCGTAACCGGTGGCCGGGTTGAAGAGGATCTCGAGCGGGTCGGTGCCGACCACCTTGCCGGCGGCGTCGAGGGTGAACCCCTGCGGCTGGTTCATCCAGGCGTTGGCCGTGACGACCGAGAAGGCACCGCCGATGCCGGTGATCACCATCGGCACGCCGGACCAGAAATGGGCCCAGCCGCTGAGCCGCTTCCAGCCGTAGATGTAGATCGCGAGGAAGATCGCCTCGGTGAAGAAGAAGAT
Source organism: uncultured Solirubrobacterales bacterium (assembly GCA_963753585.1). Classification (GTDB taxonomy): domain Bacteria; phylum Actinomycetota; class Thermoleophilia; order Solirubrobacterales; family 70-9; genus VRUE01. The sequence goes on from CAVWCU010000001.1 coordinate 1,493,399, forward strand.
GCCCTCGATCGCGAAGGCGATCCCGAAGGCGTCGCCGAAGCGTTCCATGAAGCGGGGCCAGAGCAGGCCGAACTCGAAGCTGAGCACGGTGCCGGTGACGGCGCCGACGGCGAAGGTCACCGCCATCGCCTTCGACCAGCGCCGCGCCAGCCGCATCGCGTCCTCGTCACCGCGCCGCAGGCCGAGCCAGTTGGCGGTGAGGATGATCGCCGGCAGGGCGACGCCGATGCAGGCGAGGACGATGTGGAAGGCGAGCGTGAAGGCCATCAGCTCGCGCGCGGCGAGCAAGTTGGACTCAGACGCCGCGAGCGGGAGGGCGTCGAGCGGCACGGCCTACTCCTCGCGCCTCGCCTGGCGATAGCGGCGGATCAGCGCGTTGGTCGAGCTGTCGTGGGCGAGCTTCGGCTCCTCGTCTGCCTGCAGCTCGGGGATGATCGCGACCGCCAGGGCCTTACCCAGCTCGACTCCCCATTGGTCGAAGGAGTCGATCCCCCAGACACTCCCCTGGGTGAAGACGCTGTGCTCGTAAAGGGCGACGAGGGTGCCGAGGGTGTGCGGGTCGAGGCGCTCGGCGAGGATCGTGTTGGAGGGGCGGTTGCCCTCCATCACCCGGTGGGGAACCACCTCCTCCGGCGTGCCCTCGGCGCGGACCTGCTCGGGAGTTTTGCCGAAGGCGAGCGCCTCGCTCTGGGCGAAGACGTTCGACATCAGCAGGTCGTGGTGGCGGCCGAGCGGGTTGTTCGAGTGCATGAAGCCGATGAAGTCGCACGGGATCAGCCGCGTGCCCTGGTGGACCAGCTGGTAGAAGGAGTGCTGGCCGTTGGTCCCCGGCTCGCCCCAGAAGATCGCCCCGGTGTCGTAGTCGACATGGGCGCCGTCGAGCGTGACGTGCTTGCCGTTCGACTCCATCGTCAGCTGCTGCAGGTAGGCGGGGAAACGGTGCAGGTACTGGTCGTAGGGGAAGACGCCGCAGGTCTGGGCGCCGAAGAAGTCGCCGTACCAGACGCTGAGCAACCCCATCAGGGCCGGCAGGTTCTCCGCCAGCGGCGCCTCGCGGAAGTGCTCGTCCATCGCGTGGAGGCCGGCCAGCATCTCGGCGAAACGGGCGGGGCCGATCGCCAGCATGGTCGAGAGGCCGATCGCGGAGTCCATCGAGTAGCGGCCTCCCACCCACTCCCAGAAGCCGAACATGTTCTCGACGTCGATGCCGAACTCGGCGACCTCCGACGCATTCGTCGAGACGGCGACGAAGTGCTTGGCGACCGCGGCCTCGTCGCCGCCGAGACCGGCCAGCGACCACTCACGGGCGGTGCGAGCGTTGGTCATCGTCTCCAGCGTGGTGAAGGTCTTGGAGGAGATGACGAAGAGGGTCTCCTCCGGATCGAGGTCGCGGGTGCACTCGGCGAAATCGGTGCCGTCGACGTTGGAGACGAAGCGGAAGGTGAGCTCGCGGCGCGAGTAGTGGCGCAGCGCCTCGTAGGCCATTACCGGGCCGAGGTCCGAGCCGCCGATGCCGACGTTGACGACGTTGCGGATCGGCTTGCCGGTGTGGCCGGTCCAATCGCCGGAGCGGACCCGCTCGGCGAAGGCGGCCATGCGGTCGAGCACCTCGTGCACCTGCTTGACCACGTCGACGCCGTCGACGAGGAGCGAGCGCTGGCGCGGCATCCGCAGCGCCACGTGCAGCACGGCGCGGTCCTCGGAGACGTTGATGCGCTCGCCGGCGAACATCGCTTCGCGGCGCTGCTCGACCCCGCACTCGCCTGCCAGCTGGCCAAGCAGCATCACCGTCTCGTCGACGATCCGGTTCTTGGAGAAGTCGAGGTGCAGGCCGGCGCCGTCGGCGACGAGCCGCTCGCCGCGCTGCGGGTCGGACGCGAAAAGGTCGCGAAGGTGCCGGCCCTCGACCTCGGCGAAGTGGCTCTCGAGCGCTGCCCAAGCCGGCCGGCTGCGCAGCGCGGGGGCCTCGTCCTCGCTCACCCTGTCAGCGCCCCGCGCTTTGACTCGATTGACTCGAGCATGTCGTTCCAGGACTTGACGAAGGCCCCCTTGCCCTCCCGCTGGAGCCGCTCGGCCAGGGCGTCGACGTCTATCCCGGCCTTGGCGAACTCGGCAAGCACCTCCTCGCAGTCGCCGCCGTCGGGCGGGACGAGGTCGCCGACCTCGCCGTGGTCGGCGAAAGCGTGCAGGGTTGGCTCGGGCATCGTGTTGACCGTGAACGGCGAGGCGAAGCCCTCGATGTAGAGAGTGTCGGAGGCTTCGGGGTCCTTTGTCCCGGTGCTCGCCCAGAGCAGGCGCTGCGGTCGCGCACCCTCGTTCATCAGCCGTTGCACGCGAGGAGAGTCGAGCATCTCGCGGTAGGCGCGGTAGGCGCGGAAGCCGATCGCCAGGCCGAGCCGGTTGTGGAGCTCGTCCGGGACATCGCCGGCCACGGCGACGTCCCAGCGGCTCATGAAGATCGAGGCCACGGACGGGACGTCGGGGTCGAGCCCCGCCTCGATCCGCCTCTCGATCCCCTTCATGTAGGCGTCGGCGGCCGCGAGATGGTTCTCGCGCGAGAAGAGCAGGGTGACGTTGATCGGGATCCCGGCAAAGATCGACTCCTCGATCGCCGGCAGGCCCGAGGGCGTGCCCGGGATCTTCACGTAGAGGTTGTCGCGGTCCGCCTTCGAGTGCAGCTGGGCGGCCTGCTCGATCGTCGCGCCCGTGTCGTCGGCGAGCTTGGGCGAGACCTCGAGCGAGCAGAAGCCGTCGAGGCCGGCGGTCCGTTCGTGCACGCCGCGAAAGAGGTCGGTCGCGTCGCGCAGGTCGGCGATCGCCAGCTCGAAGAAGACCCCCTCGGGCTCGTGGCCGTTCTGGCTCAGCTCGATGATGTGCTGGTCGTATGCGTCGCCACCCGAGATCGCCTTGTCGAAGATCGTCGGGTTGGAGGTGAGGCCGGTGACCGAGAGCTCCTCGATGTAGCCCCGCAGGGTCCCGTCGGCCAGCATCGTGCGGGTGATGTTGTCGAGCCAGAGGCTCTGGCCAATCTCGTGCAGCTTCTCGGTGGGCTTCATGCCAGCAACTCCTTTGCGGCCTCGGCCACCCGGTCGGGGGTGAAGCCGAACTTGGTTTGGACGTCTTTCAGCGGCGCCGAGGTGCCAAACGTGTGCATCCCGATCTTCGCGCCGCCAGACCCAACGTAGCGATCCCAGCCAAGCGTCGAGGCCTCCTCGACTGAGACGCGCGCGGTTACGGCCGGGGGCAGCACCTCATCGCGGTAGGCGGGGTCCTGGCGGTCGAACAGCTCGCAGCAGGGCATGCTGACGACGCGAGAGCGGATCCCCTCGGCGTTCAGCTCTTCGTGCGCCGCGAGCGCAAGCGCGACCTCGCTGCCGGTGGCGATCAGGATGACCTCGGGCTCGCCCCCCTCCGCCTCGGCGAGCACGTAGCCGCCGCGGCGCAGGCCCTCGGCCGACCCGTAGCGCGAGCGGTCGAGCACCGGCACGTTCTGGCGGGTGAGGACGAGCGCAACCGGTTGGTGGCTGCGGTCGAGGGCGACGCGCCAGGCCTCGGCGACCTCGTTGGCGTCGGCGGGGCGGATCACGTCGAGGCCCGGGATCGCCCGCAGCGAGGCGAGCTGCTCGACCGGCTGGTGGGTCGGCCCGTCCTCGCCGAGGCCGATCGAGTCGTGGGTGAAGACGTGGATCACCGACAGCTCCATCAGCGCCGAGAGGCGGATCGCGGGCCGCGCGTAGTCGGAGAAGGTCAGGTAGGTCGACCAGAGCGGGCGCAGCTTGGACAGCGAGAGCCCGTTGGAGATCGCCGCCGCCTCGTGCTCGCGGATGCCGTAGTGGAGCTGGCGGCCGTCGTAGGCGCCGGGCTCGAAGTCGGCGGCGCCGTCGAAGGTCAGCCGCACCGAGGTCGAGTCGGTGAGGTCGGCGGAGCCGGCCAGCAGCCAGGGCAGGTGCTCGCCGATCGCGTTCTCGACCTGCTGGGAGGCCTTGCGAGTGGCGATCCCCTTTTCGTCGGCGTCGAAACTGGGGATCGCGGCGTCCCAACCGGCCGGGAGCTCGCGCTTCTGCTGGGCCTCGATCTCGGCGGCGCGGTCGGCGTTGGCCTTTGCGTACTCAGCGAGTCTGCCCTCCCAGGCGGCGCGCAGTCCGCCACCGCGCTCACCGATGCCGGCAGCAAAGTGCTCGCGCACGCCGTCGGGGACGAGGAACTGGGCGTCCTCCGGCCAATCGTAGGCGCGCTTGGTCTCACGAACCTCCTCCTCGCCGAGCGGCTCTCCGTGCGCAGCCGGGGTGTCCACCTTGTGCGGGGAGCCCCAGCCGATGTGACTGTCGACGACGATCAGCGTCGGCCGTCCCTCCTCCTCCTCCCTGAACTCCTCGAAGGCGGTGGCGATCAGGTCGGTGTCGTTGGCGTCGCCGACCCGGGTGACGTTCCAGCCGTAGCCCATGAAACGTGCGGCGACGTCGTCGTCGTAGGCGAGGTGGGTCTTGCCGTCGATCGTGATGTGGTTGTTGTCGTAGACCCAGCAGAGGTTGTCGAGCTTCAGGTGGCCGGCGATCGAGGCGGCTTCGTTCGATACCCCCTCCATCAGGCAACCGTCGCCGGCGATCGCATAGACGTCGAAATCGAAGAGGTCGGCGCCGTAGCGGGCGCCCTGCCACTTCGAAGCGATCGCCATCCCGACCGAGGTGGCGACGCCCTGGCCCAGCGGCCCGGTGGTCGTCTCGACTCCGGAGGTCCAGCGGTACTCGGGGTGGCCGGGAGCGCGCGAGTCGAGCTGGCGAAAGCTTTCGATGTCCTTCAGCGAGACGGCCTCCTCGCCGACGATCTCGTAGTCAGGGTCGACCGCCCGCACGCCGGCGAGGTGGAGCAGCGAGTAGAGCAGCATCGAGGCGTGGCCCGCGGAGAGCACGAAGCGGTCGCGACCGGGCCAGATTGGGTCGGCGGGGTCGAAGCGCAGGAAGCGCTGCCAGAGCGTGTAGGCGACCGGGGCCAGCGCCATCGGCGTGCCGGGGTGCCCCGAGTTGGCCTTCTGGATCGCGTCGATGGACAGGGTGCGGATCGTGTCGATGCAGAGCTGATCGAGGTCGCGGCTCACTGGCTCGATCCTATTGTGGCTCGATGCGGGTGACCGTTCCGTCTTTGTTGCTTGCGACCCAGACGGCTTCGGGGCCGACTGCGACGGCACCGGGGATCTGGGGGACGCCGATCGCGTCGCCGACGACCTCCCCGCTCCCGATGTCGATCCTGCTGACGGTCGCTTCGGCGGTGTTGGCGACCCAGACAGTGGTGGTACCAGCGTCGATACCACCGGGCAGAGCTCCGACGGGGATCGGGTCGCCGAGGATCGCCCGCAACGAGGGGTCGACGCGGGTCACCGTGCCGGAGCGGCTGTTGGCGACCCAGACGGTGCCGCCACCGACGGTGATCCCGGCCGGGCCCCGACCGACCCGGATCGGCGACCCGGCACTGGCGCTCGTCGTGTCGATGCGGCGAATGACCCCTGTGGAGGCGCTGCTCACCCAGACCGCGCCGGCGCCGGCAGCCAGACGCAGCGGCGCGGCGTGAGGCGCGATCCCTCGGGCCACCGGCCGGTTCGTCTCGGCGTCGATCGCGCTGATCCCGGCGCCGTCCTCGTCGGCAACCCAGAGGCGCCCACCGGCGAAGGTGACCGCACCGGGACGGCCGCCGATCTCGACTTGGGCGATCACCCGCCCACCCGAGTCGACTCGCAGGACGGTGCCGGCGCGCGGGTTGGAGACCCAGACCGAGCCGGCGCCGATCGTCACCCCTGACACACCCCGCCCCAGGCGGGTCCGCTCGGTCACCTTCAGCGTCTCCGAGTCGATCGCGGAGAGCGTGCCGTCGCGGGCGCTGGTCACCCAGGTCTTGTTGGGGCCGACAGCCAGGCGCAGCGGCGGGTCGCCGACGGGGATCGGATCGGAGACCGAGACGCCGCCGCCGAGGAGGACGACCGCGAGAGCGACGGCACCGGCGAGCAGTGCGACCGAGGCACCGATCCATTGCCGGGCGCGGACGCTGACGCGGGGTCTCCGCCTCGCCGGCACTGGCCCGACACGCAGCGTCGGTCGCTCGCTTCCGGCGGTGAGGACCCGCGTCGCCGCGGGAGTGGCGCCCTCGCGCTCCCGCGCCGCCTCTATCAGCGCCCCAGCGCTCGAGTAGCGGTCGGCCGGGTTCTTGGCGACCGCCCGTTCGATCACGGCGTCGATCCCTGCAGGCACCTCCGGCTCGGTGTCGGCCTCCTTGCGCGCGAAGGGCGCGATCCCCGTCAGCGCCTCGTAGAGGACGCAGCCGAGCGAGTAGACGTCGGCCGCGGGGCCCACCTTCTCTCCCCGCCACTGCTCGGGCGGCATGTACTCGACCGTGCCGACGATCGAGGCGCTGCTGCCGGCGTCGGTCCCCTCGATCGCCTTGGCAAGGCCGAAGTCCGAGAGATAGGCACGGTCCCCTTCGACCAGGATGTTGTGCGGCTTGACGTCGCGGTGGACGATGCCGGCGGCGTGGGCGGCGTCGAGGGCGGCGGCGACCTGGCTGAGCAGGGCGATGGCCCGGGCCGGCTCGAGTGGGCCCTCGCGCCGGATCAGCTTGCGCAGGTCGCCCCCCTCGACAAGTCGCATGACGACGATCAGCTCGCCGTCCTCCTCGCGAGCGTCGTAGACGGGAACGACGCCGGGGTGGTCGAGGCGGGCGGCGAGGCGGGACTCGCGCAGGAACCGCTCGCGGAAGCCAGCCTGACCGGCGAGCTCGTGGGCGATCACCTTCAGCGCGACAGGCCGTTCCAGCGCCACCTGCGTGGCCCGGTAGACGACGCCCATGCCACCGCGCGCGATCAGCGAATCGATCCGGTAGCCGGCGAGCGTCGAACCGATTGAAGGCTCCCCCACGTGGCGGTTATACCGCCGCGCAACGACGAAGGGCCCCCTCCCGGAGGAGAGGGCCCTTCGAGCTGGAGCCGGGGGGAGTCCTAACGCCGCACCGGCTGCCAGGCCATCACGGGACCGATCGTCACGGACACGCCACCGCTGGTGTGGCTGCCTGCCGCGACGTAGGAACGGTGGCCCGTGGCGACGTCGATCACCGAGAGGGCCTCTTCTTCGTCGCCGGCGGTGAAAGCCGCTACCTGGCGCCCGTCGGAGGAGAAGACCGCGTTGGTCTTGGCCTGGTCGGGAAGCTCGGCGAGCTTGCGGCCCTTGCCGCCCAGCTGCTTCACCCAGAGGCCCTGGTCGCGCCGGAAGAGCAGCGTGCGGCCGCTGGCGGTGGCGTCCTCGACGTAGGCCGAGCCGACGCCGGCGATCAGCTTGCGGGCTTTCCTGCCGTCGCTGCGCATCGTGAAGATGTCGGCGAAGGCACTCGGGCCCTCCGTGCTCTCGCCGCGGCTGAAGACGATCGTCGCGCCGAGGTGGCGGGGGGCGAAATCGTCCCGGCCGGTACGGGTGAGCCGAACCAGCCTGGCCCCCGACGGCCGCACCGAGTAGATGTCGTCGGCCGTGCCGCCGCCGGTCACGGCGACGCTGCGGACGAAGACGACGCTGCGCCCGGTCGGCGAGAAGGACACTTCGTGGTCGTCAGCCGAGGACGTGGCGAGTCGGTGCAGGCCGGCGCCCCCGGACTTGACCGTGTAGAGGTCCCGCGGCCCCTCGGCCGTGGCGCGACGCTCGAAGACGACGAGCTTGCCGTTGGGCGAGACGACCGGGCGCGAGTCGAGCTCGGCGCCGCTGGTCAGCCGGCGCTGTCCCGAGCCGTCGGCCCGCATCGCGTAGATGTCACCCGCCCGCACGAAAGCGATCGTCGTGCCGTCGGCGGAGAAGGACGGTTCGCTGTCGGTCGGGTCTTCGGTGAGCTGGTTGAGATGGTTGTCGCGGACCGCGAAGAGACCGCCTTCCGGCGCTTTCGGCTCGGTTTTTTTGCCTTCGACTTCGTCGCCGCCTTTGTCGACGGTGACTTTCGAGAAGACGATCGCGCCGGTCTTCCCGGCGGCGGCCGACGCCGTTGCGGGCACGGCCATCGCGAGGGCGATCAGAAATGCGGCTATGAGCTTTGAGTTGAACATCGGACTCCCCTTTCGGGTGGATTGCACTTACACCACCGATGCTCGGGTGCGAGGGCGTACCTGCCAACGACAGCCGCGTCACCGAACGGGCCAACTCTGGCCCGGTCCGGGTCAGCGGTCGAGGCCGAGTTCGATCACGCGGGCGGCGACGAGCCGCGGGCGCTCGCGGCCGGCGTCGCCGGGAACGTCGAGCTTGGCGGCGAGTGCGTCGAGGCGGCGCTGGGCGGTGCGCTCGCTGACGTGGAGCGCCTCGGCCAGCTCGGCGCGGGTGGCGGGGCGGCCGGCGAAGGCCCCCTCACTGCGGTAGGGGGCGACGAGTGCCGCCGCCGTTGCCCGCTCCTCTTCGTTCAGCGGCACCGAGGGCGCGGCGGCGGCCACGGTGCCGCCGCCGCGGCCGGGGACCCGGTCGGAGACTTCGAGCCGCTGCCTGCCGATCGTGAGCGTGTCACCGTCGCGCAGGCGCCGTGGCCGGTCGAGCGGCTCACCGTTCAGGGCCGTCCCGTTGCGACTGTCGAGGTCGGTCGCCATCAGCACGCCACCCCGGTTCTGGATCTCGAGGTGGTTCCAGGAGACCGCCTCGTCGTCGATCGAGATGTCGGCCTCCGGGTCACGACCGACCACCGTCCTGCCCGGTGGCAGCGCCACGGACCGCGGTGCGCCGTCCTCCCCGGTCAACCAGATCCTCGCGTCCATCTCGCCGCGAGCATAGATATCGACGCTGACTTCGTGGTTTGGCACGTATATGCATCCCTAAAGACGAAGTCAGCGGGGACGGGTTGATTTAGAGTGCGGCGCCGTGAGCGTGGCGGACGACGAGAAGCGGATCGCCGCCGAAGCGGCGGCGGAGCTGGTCGAGGACGGGATGACCGTGGGACTGGGGACGGGATCGACCGTCGCCCATCTGCTGCCGGCGATCGCCGCCCGCGGGCTGAGCGGCATCCGCTGCGTGGCGACCTCGGTGGCGACCGAAGAGCAGGCGCGGAGCCTGGGTATCCCGGTCGAGGAGTTCAGCGCGCTGGAGTGGCTCGACATCGCGATCGACGGCACCGACCAGGTGACCCCGGACGGCTGGCTGATCAAGGGAGGAGGCGGCGCTCACCTGCGCGAGAAGATCGTCGCCGCTGCTGCCGAGCGCTTCGTCGTCATCTCCGACTCGAGCAAGCCCGTCGACGCGCTCACGGCGCCGGTGCCGCTGGAGCTCTTCGCCTTCGGCCTGCGCTCGACCCTCGCCCGACTCGGCCCCGAGGTCGAGCTGCGCGACGTCCCGCGCAGCCCCGACGACGGCGTCATCGCCGACTACCGCGGCGCCAAGCTGGGCGACCCGGCGGCGCTCGTGGCCCGCCTCGAGGCCGACCCCGGAATCGCCGCCCACGGCCTCTTTCCGCCGGCTATGGTGAGCGAGCTTCTGGTGGGGAGCGGAGGCGCAGTGACCAGGTCCACGTTCAGCTGACCGCCAAAGGAGGCCCACATGAGTGACTTCGCCGAGCTGTCGATCACCGGCCGCATCGCCACTCCTTCCGACCCCGACTGGGACGAGGCGCGCGCCGCCTGGAACCTGATCGCCGACCAGAACCCCGAGGCGGTTGCGCTGGTCGAGAGCACCGAGGACATCGCGACGACCGTCCGCTTTGCCGCCCAGCACGACCTGCGCGTCGCCGGACAGGGAACCGGGCATGGCGCCGCGCCGCTCGGGCCGCTGGAGGGGACGATCCTGATCAAGACCGAGCGGATGCGTGGGATCGAGGTCGACCCAGGAGCTCGCACCGCCCGTGTCGAGGCCGGCGTGCTCTCGGCCGAGCTCGGCATCGCCGCCGGCGAGCACCGGCTCAGCGCGCTGCCCGGCTCATCGCCCGACGTCGGCACGGTCGGCTACACGCTCGGCGGCGGCATGAGCTGGCTGGCGCGCGCCCACGGCTTCGCCTGCAACCACGTGCGCGCGATCGAGCTGGTCACCGCCGACGGCGAGGCGCGCACGGTGGATGGTGAGAACGACCCCGACCTGTTCTGGGCGCTGCGGGGCGGTGGCGGTGGCTACGCGATCGTCACCGCGCTGCAGCTCGAGCTGCTCCCGATCGCCGATCTCTACGCCGGCGCCCTGGTCTTCCCGGCGGCGGTCGGCGTCGAGGCGGTGCGCACCTATCGCGACTGGGCGGCGAGCCTGCCCGACGAGGTCACCTCGATCGTCCGCTTCGTCACCCCACCGCCGATCCCGGACGTGCCAGAGCCGATCCGCGGCGTGCCGCTGCTGACGATCGGCGCCGCCTGCATCGGCGAGGAGGCCAGCGGCGAAGCGACGATCGCACCGCTGCGCGAGATCGGCGAGACGATCATGGACACCTTCGAGCAGATGCCCACCGCCGGGCTCAGCCATATCCACATGGACCCAGAGAACCCGGTGCCGGGAATCGGCGGCGGAGTCCCGATCGCCGCCCTGCCCGACGAGGCGATCGACGCCTTCACGGCCGCCGCCGGCCCCGGCTCCGGCTCGCCGCTGCTGCTCAGCGAGCTGCGCCACCTGGGCGGCGCCGTCGGCCGGCCGGCCGAGAACGGCGGCGCGCTCTCGCACCTCGACGCCGGCTTCGTCATGTACAGCGTCGGGATGCCGATGACGCCGGAGCTGGGCGAGGCGATCCGCGGCCACCTTCACCACCTGGAGGAGGCGATGTCCCCTTGGACCGCCGACGGCAGCTACTTCAACTTCACCGAACGGCCCTGCGACGTCGACGCGATCCTGCCCGCCGAGGTCTGCTCGCGACTCGCCGAGGTCAAGCGCCACTATGACCCCGACGACCGCATCGTCGCCAACCACGCGGTGAGCTTGACCGGTTGACCGGTAGTTAATAGTGGTACATTTGCACCACTATGACTTTCATCGTTCCGACTCGGGCCGGCAGATATGAGATCCGGGAGTCGCACAGCACACCCAAGGGGCCGCGCAGCCAGACGCTGGCCTCCTTCCGTGAGCTGACCGACGAGGTAATCGAGAGGGCCCGCGAGAAGGCGGCCAAGGCGCCCAGCGCGGAGGAGCTTCGGCGGGCGGCGCGGCGCGTCGGAGCTCCAGTTGCCCGTCCACCAGCCGAGCAAGCCGCGCGCGAGCTGATCGCCGAACTCGCGAGAGGGCGGAAGCTCGACCCGACCATGCGGCAGATCCTGACCGAACTGCTCCAAAGGGGATATCGCGAGAGCGGCGACCCGTCGCCTTCACGAGAGGCCGCGCGCTCGATCGCGATGTGGATGTCGGCGACGCCGGAGGAGCGGGGACGGACACTCGTCGACCTTCTCCTCCTCGCCGATGCTCTTCCATCGGGGGGAAGGAAGGGCAAGCCCCTTCGTTTTCCCCGGCTTGATTCCGGAGAACCGTCGTGAGCGCACCTCGTGCGAACCCCAAGATCGACGACCAGCCCAGCCTTCCGGAGAAGGTGATCGTCATCCACGAAGCATTTGGCGACGCCAGGGTCCCCTACGCGCTTGGCGGCGCACTCGCACTTGCCTACTACGCCGAGCCGCGAGCGACGATCGACATCGACGTCAACGTCTTCCTGCCGACCGAGCGCTGGCGCGACGTGATCGATTTTCTCGATGAACTGGGAGTCGACTGCGATGAGCTCGATCCTGCTGCCGTCGAACGCGACGGGCAATGCCGGTTGTGGTGGGGCAACAACCCCGTCGACCTCTTCTTCGCCTACGACCCGATCCACGACGAGATGCAAAAGCAGGCACGCCGCGTCCCGTTCGCCGGCATTACCGTGCCGATCCTCGCGCCCGAGCACTTGACCGTCTGCAAGGCGATGTTCGACCGCCGCAAGGACTGGCTCGACATCGAGCAGATGCTGATCGCGACCGACGACCTAGATGTCTCGGAGGTCGAAGGCTGGCTGATCCGGATGGTCGGCCCCGAGGACGCCCGTTTGCAGCACCTGCAAGAACTCAAAGCTACGGCGCCGGAGGAAAACTAGCTACTGGCCCGCCGCGGCCTCGTCGGCCACCACGGTCATGTTCCCGTTCTGCACCCGGCCGGCAGGGATTAACGGGTCACTGGTGAGGAGCTTGGCCAGCGGCGTCGCGCTTGTCGGGGCCGGTGACGAGCCAGACGATCTGGCGGGCCTCGGCCAGGGCCGGATAGGTGAGGGTCATGCGGCGGTGGTCCTGGTAGGCGGTCTCGGTCAGGGCGACGCGCCGATCGGCCACCGTCGAGGACCGGGTCGCCGGGGACGAGCGAGGCGGTGTGGCCGTCGGGCCCGAGGCCGAGATGGACGCAGTCGAGGGGCTCCGGGAGCGTGCTTTCGTAGTCGCGAGCAGCAGCCTCCAAATCGCGCTGGGTCACGGGCATCGGCCGCAGCGTTGCCTGGTGATCCATCGAGAGACCGAGGACCATGTGGGTGAGGTTGCGGTCCTCGCTACCCGGCGAGGCGATCCGCTCGTCGACCTGGAACAGCTCGGTCTGCCCCCAGGGCATCGACTCGTCCTCGCCGAGGATCGCCAGCATCGCCCAGGGGCTGCGCCCGCCGCTCATCGCCAGCGCGAAGGCATTGCGCTCGGCAACCGCGGCCGCACCGATCTCGGCGATCAGCTCGGCTGCCCGGCGTGCCGCCGCCTTTTCGTCGGCGACGACTTCGAGATCGATGGCCATGGAGTGCGCTCGAACCTAGGACGGCTTCTCGTCGTGGCCGCCGAACTGCTTGCGCATCGCCGAGAGCACCTTGTCGGCGAAGTCGTCGAGGCCGCGCGAGGAGAAGCGCTCGTACAGCGCCGTGGTGAGGACCGGCGCGGGCACGCCCTCGTCGATCGCCGCGATCGACGTCCAGCGACCCTCGCCGGAGTCCGAGACCCGGCCGGCGAAGTCGGAGAGGTCGGGTGATTCCTGCATCGAGGCGGCGGTCAGGTCGAGCAGCCAGGAGCCGATCACGCTGCCCCGCCGCCAGACCTCGGCCACCTCGGGCAGGTCGAGCTCGTACTGGTAGTACTCGGGCTGCTCCATCGGCGCGGTCTCGGCGTCGGCCTCGCGCTGGACCTTGCCCGCGTCGGCGTTCTTGAGGATGTTGAGGCCCTCGGCGTAGGCGGCCATCACGCCGTACTCGATCCCGTTGTGGACCATCTTCACGAAGTGCCCGGCGCCGTTGGGACCGCAGTGCAGGTAGCCGTTCTCGGAGGCGGACGGATCCCCGAGCGGCCCGGCGTGCGCTCGGCCGACTGGACGCCGGGGGCAAGCGAGGCGAAGACCGGGTCGAGCCGCTGCACCGCCCCGTCGGGGCCACCGATCATCAGGCAGTAGCCCCGATCGAGGCCGAAGACGCCGCCGCTGGTGCCGCAGTCGACGAAGTCGATCTCCTGCTCGCGCAGCTTCGCGGCGCGGCGGATGTCGTCGCGGTAGTAGGAGTTGCCGCCGTCGACGATCGCGTCGCCGGGGTCGAGCACGGCGGCGACGTCGGCCACTGTCTTCTCGGTGATCTCCCCCGCCGGGACCATCACCCAGACCGAGCGCGGGGCGCTCAGCTTCGAGGCCAGCTCCTGCAGCGAGGACGCGCCCTCGGCGCCCTCGGCGGCCAGCTCGGAGACCGCGTCGGGATTGACGTCGTAGGCGACGATGCGGTGGCCGTCGCGCATCAGCCGCCGCGCCATGTTGGCGCCCATGCGACCGAGCCCAACCATTCCCAGCTCCATGGCCCAACCCTACGGGAGCCAGCCGACGACTGACCATCCGCGAACCGGCGTGTCTGAGCTTAACCACGTCATTTCGTGGTCAAGCTCAGACACGCCTCGGGGGGAGATAGCCTGCGAGGCCGATGGCGAGCAACGGAAACCGAGCCGCTGAGGCCGCAGACGTGCTGACGATCTTCGGCATCACCGGCGACCTGGCGAAGAAAATGACCTTCCGGGCGCTCTACAGGCTCGAGGAGCGCGGCAAGCTCGAGTGCCCGATCGTCGGGGTCGCGATCGACGAGTGGTACGATCGAGCAGCTGCGCGAGCACGCCCGCGAGGCGATCGCGGCCACGGTCGACGACCCCGACGAGGACGTCTTCGGCCGGCTCGCCGCCCGCTTCTCCTACGTCCAGGGCGACTACGCCGACCCGAAGACCTTCGAGCGGGTCGCCGCGGCGATGGGGGACGCGCAGCGGCCCGTGTTCTACCTCGAGATCCCGCCCTCCCTGTTCTCGACCGTGGTCCACGGACTCGGCGACGCCGGGCTGACCGAGAACGCCCACGTCGTGATCGAGAAGCCGTTCGGCCACGATCTGGAGTCGGCGCGGGCCCTCAACGCCGTCCTCTGCGAAGTCCTCGACGAGCAGCCAGATCCTCCGCATCGACCATTACCTCGGCAAGGAGCCGGTGATGGACATCGCCTACCTGCGCTTCGCCAACTCGGTGCTGGAGCCGGTCTGGAACAGAGAGCACGTCTCCCACGTGCAGATGACGATCGCCGAGGACTTCGGCGTCGACGATCGCGGCCGCTTCTACGACGCGGTCGGCGCGATGCGGGACGTGATCCAGAACCACGCGCTGCAGGTGCTCGCCCTGGTCGCGATGGGACCGCCGACGGGCAACCACCACGACTCGATCCGCGACAAGAAGCTCGAACTCTTCAAGGCGACCCGAACGGCGGACCCGAAGCGCTACGTGCGCGGCCAGTACGACGGCTTCCTCGACGTCAAGGACGTAGCTCCCGACTCCACCACCGAGACCTTCGCCGCGGTCGAGCTGGCGATCGACAACTGGCGCTGGAGCGGCGTGCCCTTCTTCATCCGTGCCGGCAAGAACCTGCCGGTGAAGGCCTCAGAGGTGACCGTGGTCTTCAAGCGCCCACCGAAGCTCGGGGTCGGACCGAGCAAGCGGCCGGACCCGAACCAGATGACCGTGCGGATCGAGCCCTCCCCCGGCGCCCGCATGCGGCTCTTCGCCAAGCAGGCCGGCGAGGAGGCCTTCGAGCCGGCCGACCTCGAGGTCCTCTTCGAGAAAGTCCCGGGCGAGGAGCCGGAGCCCTACGAGCGGCTGCTCGGCGACGCGATCGCGGGTCGCCACCAGCTCTTCACCCGCCAGGACACGGTCGAAGAGACCTGGCGGATCGTGGAGCCCCTGCTCGACGAACCGGGGCCAGTGCACACCTACGCGCCGGGGACCTGGGGGCCGCCCGAGGCAGAGAATCTGACCCGCGGCATCTGCCAGTGGTCGGAGCCCTGGCTGCCGTAGGCGACAGCCAGGGCCACACGAATCACTTTCGGTCTGAGCGTCTCGCCGTCAGGCCCTCCAGGACCACCTCCACCGGCGAGCGGTGCCGGCCGTTGCCGGCCGCCTCGCGGGTCTGCTGCAGCTCTGAGGCAAGCCGACCCATCTGGGCGCCGAAGCTTCCGACCTCCTTCGCCGCCCTGGCGAGGTCCCGCGAGCTGACCTTGACCTGGGGGCGACGCGAGAGCGCCCTTGCTCCGACTCCATGGCGACGGGCCTGGCGAGCACCGAGCACGAGCCCTCCGGCCGCGCCGGCGAGGGCCGCGCCACCGGCCACGAGCGGCACCTTCGCCTTGCTCACCGCGCCGCCGACCGCGTGGCCGGCGTCCTTTGCGGCGTGACCGGCGTCCTTTGCGGTCTCCTCGACCGTGTGCCGGGCGGCGTCGATCCGTCCGGACCCGTTCGACGACGCTTTTTTGCCACGGCTACGGGGACGCGAGGTACCCGCAGCCGTTTTGCGTGATTTCGCCGCGGGCGATTTGCTCGCTTTGCGGGTCGAGCCCCGCGAGCGGGGTTTGGGTTTCTGGCGTGCTTTCGTTTTCTCAGCCATCTCTCTCCTCCTAGTTGTTCCTTTCGAGCTCCCGCTCGCGCTTCTCGGCGCGCTCCTCGTCGAGCTCTGCCTCGACCTGCGCCCGCTTCGCTTGCTCCTCGGCGATCGCGGCCTGGGTGCGCCGCTCCTCCGCCCGCTCGCGATGGTGGCGCGCGTCGTCACGCGTCGCGTCGGACTGCATGTGGCCGAGCTCACGGCGGCTGCGGGCGCGCCGGGCAGCCGAGACCGCAATCGCGAGAACGATCAGGGCGACGACGACTATGGCAACGATTGCAAGGGTTGACATCACTACCTCCTTACATTGAGGAACTCTTCTAGTGCCCTCTGTGCGGAAATCGAAACCGGCACGGTCTTTCCGCAAAGTCGTCAGGCACCCCCGCGCGACATCCACTCCGACGCATAGCCTCGATGGATGCTCACGACCGGCACACGCGCGGACGAGCTGCTGAGGAAACTCGGCTTTGCCAGCTGGCGACCCGGGCAGCGCGAGGCGGTCGAGGCCGCACTGGAAGGCCGGGACTCGCTGATCGTGATGCCGACCGGCGGCGGCAAGAGCCTCTGCTATCAGCTGCCGGGACTTGCAACGGAGGACCTGACGATCGTGGTCAGCCCGCTGATCGCGCTGATCAACGACCAGTGGCAGCGGCTGACCGCGGCCGGACACCCGGTGGCGATGATCTCCTCGGGGATGAGCGCCGAGGCGGCGCGGGCGGCGCTCGACCAGGTGCGGGGCGGTGCGGCGCGGATCGTCTACTGCTCGCCGGAGCGCTTCGCCTCGACGGTGTTCCTCGACGCGCTCGCGCAGCGGCGGATCGACCTTCTCGCCGTCGACGAGGCGCACTGCGTCTCGGAGTGGGGGCACGACTTCCGCCCCGACTACCTGCGCCTGCCCGAGATCGCCGAGCGGCTCGGGCGACCGGCCGTGATGGCCTGCACGGCGACGGCGACGAAGGCGGTGGCGGCGGAGATCGTCTCCCGCTTCGGCCTGCGCGAGCCGCTCCAGGTGCGCTCCGGGTTCGACCGGCCCAATCTCTCCTTCGACGTCGTGCCGCTGGAGGGCAAGGGCTCCAAGGCGCGGCGCCTGGCCCTGCTCGAGGCCGGACTCCGGGACCCGGCGAACCGGCCGGCGATCGTCTACTGCGGCACCCGGCGCGACACCGACGAGCTGGCCCAGCACCTGCGCGAGCGGGGACTGCGGGCGCTCGCCTACCACGCCGGGATCGAGGCCGAGGGCCGCAGCGCCGCCCAGGCGAGCTTCATGAGCGGCGAGACCGAGATCGTCGTCGCCACCAACGCCTTCGGCATGGGCGTCGACAAGGCCGACGTGCGCTCGGTCTGGCACATGACGATCCCGACCAGCCTCGAGGCCTACTACCAGGAGGCCGGCCGCGGGGGCCGCGATGGGCTGCCGGCGCGGGCGGTGCTCCTCGCGATGAAGTCCGACCTCGGCCGGCTGGTTCGCTTCAACGAGCAGCGCAGCGGCGACCCCGAGCTGGCGATCGCCCGCGAGCGCGGCTGGCGCGACTACCGCACGATCAAATCGTTCGTCTACTCCGAGCGCTGCCGGCGACGCAGCGTGCTCGACCACTTCGGCGACCGCGAGGCGGGCCGGCCGCTGGACCGCTGCTGCGATTTCTGCGACCCGGTCGAGTGGCTGCCCGACCCAGAGACGATCGCGGTGCGCCCGCCGCGGCGGGCCAAGGCCGCGGCCGCACCGCCCGTCGACCTCTCCGAGGCCGACGCGCCGCTGTTCGAACAGCTGAAAGCCTGGCGGCTGAAGGCGGCCGAGGGCAAACCCGCCTACACCGTCGCCCACAACACCACGCTGACCGCGATCGCCGCAACCCGTCCCACCGACGAGCGGAGCCTCGCCGCGATCCGCGGCGTCGGCCCCAGCTTCATCGAGAAGCACGGCGCCGAGGTCCTGGAGATCGTCGGCGCGAGCGGATCGATCGCCGCACCTGAGTGTTAAGACCCACACGTGCTCTCCCGCCGGCGGGCCGGTTTCAACGACACCTCCGATATCCGGGCCGCCGGCGGGCAGGGACCAACACCCCGCCAGTCGAATCAGGCTCGGACACATGCACCGAACGCGAAAGCCAACGGCACTGATCGCGCTGGCCGCGGTCCTGATCGGCCTGGCCGGGGCGGCCGACGCCGAGGCCGGGGCGCTGCTGCCCCGGGGCAAGAAGATCTTCTTCGGGGTCAGCGACACCGGGGACTCGGCTGACTTCGGCCAGTTCAGCACGGCGCTGCGCAAGCACCCGGCGCTGATCGAGACCTTCCGCACCTGGGGCTCGGACTTCCCGGAGTCGATCGAACGCTGGCAGGAGGCGCGGGCCCGCCCGGTCCTGCACATCACCACCGCAGACTCGGGCGACGGCCACGAGCTGATCAGCCCGCGCTCGATCGCCCAGGGCTACGGCGACGAGTACCTGATCCGACTCAACAGGCTCTTCTGGGAGAAGGGGATGCCCGCCTACCTGCGGCCGCTGGGCGAGCCCAACCGCTGCCTCAACGTCTACGCCTCATATGACTGCGAGGGCAATGCCCGCGACGCCGCCCACAAGCCGCGCTGGTACCGGCTCGCCTTCCGTCGCATGTACGTGATCCTGCACGGCGGCGGCAAGCGGCGCCAGATCAACCGGCGCCTGGCGATGGCCGGGGTCGCGCCGCTGAAAAGCTCCCAGGCCGGCCTGCCGCGGGCGCCGATCGCGGTGCTCTGGAGCGTGCTGCCCGCCGGCTCGCCGACCGTTCCCCAGAACCGCCCGCGCCACTTCTACCCGGGTGACGATTACGTCGACTGGGTCGGCACCGACTTCTACTCCGACAACCAGGACTGGAAAGCGCTTGCCGGCCTCTATCGGCGCTATGACAGCAAGCCGTTCGCCCTGCCCGAGTGGGGCGTGGTCGGCACCGACGACCCGCGCTTCGTGCGACGCCTGCTCACCTGGGTGGACCGCCACCGTCGCTGCAAGATGCTCGTCTACTACCAGGACTTCGGCTCCTCGAGCTCCTACCGGATCCAGAACTACCCGTCCAGCCTCGCCGTCCTCGACCAGTGGCTGCATCACCCCCGCATTCCCCACTTCGCCCCCAACTTCCCGGTCGCCCCGCCACCGCCGCCCGGAGGGGTCGCGCCGCGCTCCTAACGCCCCTTCTGCTTGTCGGGGTTGCGCCGGCTCCGCCCCTGCTGCTTGCGCATCGGCGATTTCTTCGCCTTCGGTGCCTCGATCCGCCTCGCGACCTTCGCCTTGTACCTGTAGGGCTTCAGCGCGGTGATGCTCGAATAGCCGGTGAGGTAGATGCGGCGCCCGTCGGAGATCACCGGGGAGTAGGTGCCGCGCCGGTAGCGGAAGACGCGGCGGCCGCTGCGCATCATGTAGCCGCTGGTCGAGGTGTGGGTGAACTCGGCGGCGTAGACGATGTCGCCGATCGCCGAGAGGGAGCCGATCACCTGGCCGCCGGCGGAGCGGCTCCAGCGCACGCTGCCGTCCTTGGCGTCGAGCGCGTAGACGTTGCCGTCGAAGGAGCCGATGTAGACGGTCGGCGGGCTGTGGCGGGTGTTGGCGACAGCGGGGCCGGAGTAGGCGTAGCCCCCGGTCGAGTAGCTCCAGGCGAGCGTCCCGTCCTTGCGGGAGAAGCTGTAGACGCGGCTGTCGTTGTTGCCGGCGTAGACGCGGCCGAAGGCGACGGCAGGCGTCGAGTAGAACGCCCCGGAGGTGCCGAATCCCGACCCCAGCGACGACGACTGCCATCTGATCCGGCCGGTCTCGGCGTCGACCGCGTTCATGCTGCCGCCGTAGTCGCCGACGTAGAGCGTGCCGCCGTAGTAGGCGGGGGCGGACTTGATCGGGCCGCCGAGGCTCGTCGCCCAGCGCACGTTGCCACTGATCGTGCTCAGCGCGTAGAGGTTGCCGTCCTCGCAGCCGAAGTAGACCGTGCGGTCGATCACGACCGGTGAGGACTCCACCCGGCCCGGCAGCGAGTGCTTCCAGATCGTCTTGCCGGTCTTCGCGTCGAGCTTGACGACGTGGCCCGGCGCGAGGTTGACGATGTAGAGGCGGCGTCGGTGGTAAGCGGGCGAGGAAGCGTTGAGGCGGCCGACGCTGCGTCGCCACAACTCCTTGCCGGTGTCGGCATCGAGGGCGACGGCGTTGCCGTTGTTGTCGACGAAGTAGAGCTTGCCGCCGACGAAGATCGGCGGGAACTCGAGCAGCGGCCCGTCCTTGTAGCGCCAGAGTTTGCGGAAGGGCGGCTTCAGGTCCTTGGCCGGCAGGAAGCGGGTGCGGGCCGGGTTGAGGCCGAAGACCGGCCAGTTGACCGTCTTCGCCTTCGGCTTCGGCGGCTTCTGCGGCTTGAAGGCGACGCTGGAGTTGTGGACGTCGGGCGGGCGCTTCAGTACCTGGTAGGTGAGGAATGCAGCCGCGGAGACCGCGAGCACGCCGGCGGCGATGAGGCCGACGGCGATCCCACGCCGCGTGTGCCAAAAATGGCTGACGGCGCCCCAAGCGCCCACCAGCGCCGTTCTCCAGAAGCCCTTCAGCGGCGTAGCTCCCACATCTCGATGAAGCCGAGGTCGCGGAATCCGAGGCACTCGTAAAGCGGCGCACCGGCCCGGGTCGCCTGCAGTGAGGCCGTGGTCTTGCCCGCATCGTGGGCCTGCTCGAGCGCTCGCTGCATGAGCCAGCTCGCAATCCCGCGGCCGCGGTGCTCGGGCGGCGTGGCGACGCCGGTGATGCAGCAGTCCTCGCCGACCTCGATCGCGCCGACGCATCCCGCCGGCTCGGCCCCGTCGAAGGCGCCATGCCAGCGGATCGACGTCTCTCCGGCGAGGCCGGCGCGGAAGCCGTCAGGGCCATAGCCGTAGGCGAGGTCGTTGAGCTCGGCGCAGGTGCGGGCACCGATCGGGCCCGAGTCGATGCCGGCCGGGGCCGGCGGCCCGGCGCCGAGGTCGGCGAGCTCCATCGCCATCGCCCGCGGTTCGGCGTCGAGGGTGTGGCTGCGGGAGGCGAGAAGACGGGCGGCCTCGCGGTCGGAGTCGGGGACCCAGACCGTCCAGGCCTGCACCCCGTGGGACTCGTAGAGGGCTTCCAGCGTGTCGAGCGCCTCGGCCAGCGCAAGCGGGTCGTTATAGAAGACGCTGTTGAAGAGCGAGCGCTGGGGAGCGGCCGGGACGACCGAGGCGATCAGGCCCTCGCGCCGAATCAGGATCGAGTCCGGCGCGCCGCTGCCGAATGCCTCCACCTCTTCGCGGACGCCCTCGACGGCGCGCCGCCTCAGCTCCCTCTCGTCGACGCGCGGGCTCATCCGCGCCCGTTCAACCTCCGGCCGCAGCGCGCCGCTCGGACTCGGCGACGACCCCGTCGACCAGTCCCTTGACTGCCTGCTTGACGACCGCGACCACGACCGCACCGACAAGGGGAACGGTCGGGTGGGTGCGTACCGCGTAGACCATCGTGGTCCCGTTGCCGTTGGGCGTCAGCTCCACCGTCCCGACATGATCGCGGACGGGCAGGCCGGAAAGGAGGGTGTAGGAAAAGCGGCCGGGATCCTCGTAGACGATCACTTCCTCGCGCAGCGCCGGCCCGACAGCGGTCAGCTTGCGGATAGCCCCCACGCCATTCGGCGCGGGATCCCCCTCCCGCTCCAGCACAGACTTCCGCAACGGCGTGAGCTCCGAATACCGCCGATGGTCGGTAAGCACTCCGAAGACAACCTCGGCCGGCGCCGCAACCTCGCGCGTGAAAGTGAAGCTAGCCACGGCGCCGAAGGCTATAGGAGGGCCGGATGGCGCTCCCCTACGCAAGCTTCCAACGCTGCGGATCGCTCCCCTCCACCTTCTCGACCTCCCCGAGGATCGCCAGATGGTCGAGGCAGGAGAGGACGATCTGCAGGATCCAGGCGCTGACCGGCGTGTTCAGGTTCTCGGCGCCGACGATGTCGCCGACCACCTCGAAGGGGGGCTTCTCCCCCTCGGCCAGCGACTCGCGCACCTTCCCGGTCAGCTCGCCGACCTGGCGCCGCGCCTCGGCGATCTTGGCGTCGGCGTCGCGGAAGGGCCGGCCGTGCCCGGGCAGGCAGAGGTCGACGGCGAGAGGCTCGATCTCGTCGAGGCCGCCGAGGAACTCGCCGACCGGATCGGGGCTGTGGCCGTGGTCGAAGAAGAGGACGGTGCGGCCGAGCAGGTGATCGCCGGAGATCATCAGCTTGCGCTCGGGCTGGTGCAGGCAGACGTGCGAGGGGGCGTGCCCGGGCGTCTCGTGGACCTGCCAGGTGCCGAGGTCGGTCTCGACCTCGACCCCGGGCAGCAGGTCGCGGTCGGGCTCGACTATCGCGTCGATGCCGGTCTCGTCGTCCTCGCTGCGGGACTCGCGGTAGCGCTCCAGCGCCGCAGCGGGCACGCCGCTCTGCCGCGCCACCTCCAGGCGCTGCTCCAGGGCGGCCGCCGGGTCGTCGGCGAGCAGGCGCACGTGTTCCCAGGCCGGGTGCATCCAGAGCTCGCAGCCGGCGCCCTCGACGATCGGCGCCGCCAGCCCGTAGTGGTCGGTGTGGGAGTGGGTGCAGACGAGCAGCCGCACGTCCTCGAGCCCGAAGCCGGCCTGGGCGAGGGCGAGGTCGAACTGGCGCATCCGCCCCTTGCCGCCGATTCCGGTGTCGAAGAGGACGATGCCGCCGTCGGCGGCAACGGCCCAGACGTTGCCGTGGGGCACCCCCGGCCAGGGCAGCGGCAACCGCAGCCGCCAGACACCGGGCAGGACCTTCTCCGTACGGGGCGCCTCGGGGCGCTTGCGGTCGTCTGCCATCGCGGCAGCACACTATCTCCCGATGGCGTGAAGGCGGCTGGGATAGGTTGCGGCGCGATGGAGTCGAGCAGCCCCAAGCGCGCCGGGATCATCCTCGCCGCGCTGATCCTCGTCGCCGCGGTCGCCAACCTCAACCTGGCGGTCGCCAACGTCGCCCTGCCCGACATCGGCCAGGCCTTCGGCTCCGGCCAGACGACCCTCAACCTGATCGCCGTCGGCTACTCGCTGGGATTGGCGACCTCGGTCCTCTACCTGGGGGCCCTCGGCGACCGCTACGGGCGCAAGACGATGCTGCTGCTCGGCATGGGGCTCTCGATCCCGGCCTCGCTGCTGGCCGGCTTCGCCCCCTCCGACGAGATCCTCTTCGTCGCCCGCGTGCTCGGCGGCGTCGCCGCGGGGATGGCCTTCCCGACCACGCTGGCGCTGATCACGGCGCTGTGGTCGGGCAACGACCGCACCCGCTCGATCGCGCTCTGGTCGGCGATCGGCGGCGCCATCGCCTCGCTCGGGCCACTGATCTCCGGGGCCCTGCTGGAGCAGTTCGACTGGGGCTCGGTCTTCCTCGTCACCCTCCCCCTGGCGGCGCTCGCGCTCTTCCTCGCCTGGCGCTACGTCCCCGCCCACGTCAACGAGAGCACCGAGCCCGTCGACAACCTCGGCGGCATCCTCTCGGTCCTCCTGGTGGCGGCGCTGGTGCTGGGGATCAACCTGGCGCCGGTGCCGGGCAAGGGTGCGCTGGCGATCGGGCTCGGGCTCGTCGCCCTGGCGGCGACCGCCGCCTTCGTCCTGCGCCAGCGCCGGGCGCCGTCGCCCCTTTACGACCTCGAGGTCGCCAAGCGGCGTGTCTTCTGGGTCGCCGCCTGCGCCGGGATCATCGTCTTCGGCTCGCTGATGGGGGCGATGTTCATCGGCCAGCAGTTCCTCCAGAACGTGCTCGACTACTCGACCCTCGACTCCGGCCTGGCGATCCTGCCGGCCGCGGCCTTGATGGTCGTCGTCGCCCCCCGCTCGGCGAAGCTGGTCGAGGCACGTGGCGCCCGCTTCACCCTGCTCGTCGGCTACGTCTTCTGCGTGCTCGGCTTCCTCACCATGCTGCTGCTCTGGAAGGAAGACATCTCCTACTGGAAGGTGGCGCTCGGCTACGCCTTCATCGGGATCGGCGTCGGCTTCGCCGGCACCCCAGCGTCCCACTCGCTGACCGGCTCGGTGCCGGTGAAGCGCGCCGGCATGGCCTCGGGCACGGCGGATCTGCAGCGCGACCTCGGCGGGGCGATCATGCAGTCGATCTTCGGCGCCCTGCTCACGGCCGGCTACGCCGCCGCAGCCGGCGCCGCGATCGCCTCCTCTCCGGAAGCGAGCAAGGTCACCGAAAACGTCGAAGGCGAGCTGACCAAGTCCTTCTCCAGCGCCGCCGACACCGCCGCCCAGTACCCCCAGTACAGCGATCAGATCGTCGCCGCCGCCAAGGCCTCCTTCCTGCAGGGCGACGAGTGGGCCTACACGGCCGGCATCGTCGCGATCGGGCTCGGTGCGGCACTTGTCTTCTTCCGCTTCCCGAAGAAGGACGAGGAGGAAGCGCTGCTCGAGCAGTACCACGCCGAAGACACCTGATCCCCCGCTTCCGGCCGCGGAAGGTTGGGATGATGCGGCGGTGGCCGCCGGCGACCAGACCCGCTCCTCGCGCCTGACCGCGACGCTGCGCGAAGGCGAGCGGGTAACCCCGCTCGAGCTCTTCTTCGACCTCGTCTTCGTGCTGGCGATCACCCAGTGCACGGCGCTGATGTCCCACCACCCGACCTGGCCGGGCCTGGCCCAGGGGCTGCTGGTGCTGGGGATGCTCTGGTGGTCCTGGACCGGGTACTCCTGGCTGACCAGCGTGATCGACCCCGAGGAGGGCGCGGTGCGGCTGGTGATGTTCGGCGCGATCGCCGCCCTGTTGCTCGTCTCGCTCTGCGTGCCGGAAGCGTTCGGCAGCCTCGCGCTTGCCTTCGCCCTGATCTACGGCGTCGTCCGTACCGCCCACATCGCCCTCTTCATGCTCGCCAGCCCCGAGGACGACGCGCTGCGCCACTCGGTCTTGGCCCTGGCCGCCAGCACCGCCGTGGCGGTCGCGCTGCTGGCCACGGCTTCGCTCTTCGACGGCCTCGCCCAAGGGTCCCTGTGGGCGCTCGCCCTCCTCCTCGACATGGGCGGCCCCTACTTCTTCGGCTCCGAAGGCTGGAAGCTCGTCCCCGGCCACTTCGCCGAGCGCCACGGGCTGATCGTGATCATCGCCCTCGGCGAGTCAATCGTCGCGATCGGGCTCGGCGCCGCCCACGAGCTCAGCCTGGGCATCGGCACCGCCGCCGTGCTCGGCGTCGCCCTCACCGCGGCGATGTGGTGGATCTACTTCGACATCGTCGCGATCGTCGCCGCCAGGCGCCTCGCCGAGACCGAGCCGGGCAAGATCCAGAACGAGATGGCACGGGACTCCTACTCCTACCTGCACCTGCTGATGGTGGCCGGGATCGTTCTCGTCGCCCTCGGCCTGAAGAAGACGATCGGCCACTTCGACGCCCACCTCGACACGGTGCCCGCCTTCGCCCTACTCGGCGGGCTCGCCCTCTACCTGCTCGGCCACGTCACCTTTCGCTACCGCCACATCCACACGATCAACCGCCAGCGCCTGCTGATGGCGCTGGTGCTGGTACTCCTGGTTCCAGTGGCGACCGAGATACCCGCCCTCATCGCCCTTGCCATCGCCAACGTCCTGATCTGGGCGATGATCGCCTACGAGACCCGCAGCTACGGCGAGGGGCGCCGGCAGGTCCGCCGCCCGCAGACGGAGCCCGGCTGACGCCGATGAGCCTCAGGTCATCGATAAGGGCACGGGCGATCCGCGCGGCCGAGCCACTGGTCAACCCTCCCTCGGGGGTCGGCGAGGAGGAGCTGCGGGAGGCCGTCGCCGGCAAGGTCGTGCTGGTCACCGGGGCCTCCTACGGGCTCGGCGAGGCGACCGCGCGCCGGCTCGCCGCCAGCGGCGCCACCGTCCTGCTGGCTGCCCGCTCGGCGGACCGGCTGGAGGAGATCGCGGCGGAGATCGAGGCCGCGGGGGGCGACGCACGGGCGCACGCCGCCGACCTCACCGACACCGCCAGCGTCGAGGGGCTCGCGGCGTGGGCGCTCGCCCAGCGCGGCCACGTCGACGTCGTCGTCAGCAACGCCGGCAAGTCGATCCGCCGCTCGGTCGAGCTCTCCTACGACCGCTTCCACGACTTCGAGCGCACGATCGGCGTCAACTACCTGGGGCCGATCCGGCTGCTGCTCGCCCTGCTCCCCTCGATGCGCGCCCGCGGCGAGGGGCACATCGTCAACGTCTCGACGATCGGGGCGCGGATCGCACCCGGGCCGCGCTGGGGCGCCTACCAGGCCTCGAAGAGCGCCTTCGACATCTGGCTGCGCAGCGCAGCGCCGGAGCTGCGGGCTGACGGGGTGACGGCGACGTCTGTGTACATGGCGCTGATCCACACCCGGATGAGCGCGCCGACGCCGATCTACCGGCATGTTCCCGGTCAGACCCCCGAGCAGGCGGCGGGGACGATCGGCCTGGCGATCGCACGCAAGCCACGCTCGATCGCTCCCTGGTGGTCGCCGGTCGCCGACGTCGCGACGACGGCGGCGCGGACCCCGTGGGACGCCACGACCGGCCTGCTCTTCCGGCTCACCAACGACACCGCCGCGGCGCGGGCAGACGCCCCCGGCGGCGGGGGCAGCGGCGCAGGCGGCAGGCGGCACGCCGGGTCGGACCTGGCCTTCAACGCCCGGCTGGCAGGAAGGGCAGCGGGCGCGCTGCGCGGCGCCGGCGCCATCGCTCCCGTACCGCCGTCGCGCCTGCCGGCGGTCGCCCGGGCACTGCGGATGGGACCGGGGCCGGGGATGCTGGTTGCGCTCGGCGCCGCCCGCCATCCCGAGCGCACGGCGATCGCCGACGAGCGCGGCGAGATCTCCTTCGGCGAGCTCAACCGGCGCAGCGCCGCGATCGCCGCAAGCCTGAAGCGTGAGCTGGGCGTCGGGGAAGGCAGCAGCCTGGCGGTGATGTGCCGCAACCACCGCGGCTTCGTCGAAGCGATCGCCGCCGGCTCGCGCCTCGGCGCCGACCTGCTCCTGCTCGGCACCGACTTCCCGGCACCGCAGCTGGCCGGCATCCTGGAGCGGGAGCGCCCCGCCGCGATCGTCCACGACCAGGAGTTCGGGGCGGCCTTCGAGCGTTCCGGCTTCGCCGGGCCGCGGGTCGCCGCCTGGTTCGACGGGGGGCCGGGCGGGCCGACGCTCGGCGAGATGGCCGCCGGTCCAGTCGCGAAGCTCGGCCACCCGGCAGAGCCCAGCCGCCTGGTGATCCTCACCTCTGGCACGACCGGCGTCCCCAAGTCCGCCCCGCGCCGGCCGGAGCTGGGAGCGA
The DNA here is from genome assembly GCA_963753585.1 of uncultured Solirubrobacterales bacterium. Taxonomy (GTDB): domain Bacteria; phylum Actinomycetota; class Thermoleophilia; order Solirubrobacterales; family 70-9; genus VRUE01. Next base: position 1,520,483 of record CAVWCU010000001.1, read on the forward strand.
TCCTCGGCCCGGTGACGACGATCCTCTCCAACATCCCGCTGCACTCCGGCGAGCCGATCCTGGTCGCGCCCCCCGGCTTCCACGGCTACGGGCTGGCCACGATCTCGCTCGGCCTCATACTCGGCGCGCCCGTCGTGCTGCTGCGGCGCTTCGACGCCGAGGCGGCGCTGGCGGCAATCGACCGCCACCGGGTCGGGGCGCTGGTCGTCGTCCCGGTGATGCTCGACCGGATCCTGCGCTGCCCGCCCGAGGTCCGCGAGCGCTACGACACCTCGTCGCTGCGAGCCGTCGTCACCGGCGCCGCACCGCTGCTCGCCTCTACGTCGACCGGGATCATGGACGCCTTCGGCGACGTCCTCTACAACCTCTACGGCTCGACCGAGACGGGCTTCGGGGCAATCGCCGGCCCGGCCGACCTGCGTGCCGCGCCGGGCACCGTCGGCCGGCCGCCGTTCGGGACGACGCTGAAGGTCCTCGACGCCGAGCGCCGGGAGGCGCCGCCGGGCGAGACCGGCCACGTCTTCATCGGCGGCAGGCTCGTCTTCGAGGGCTACTCGGGCGACGAGGCCCCCAAGGAGACGGTCGACGGGCTGATGAACACCGGCGACCTCGGCCACCTCGATCCGGCGGGGCGCCTGCTGATCGACGGCCGCGAGGACGACATGATCGTCTCGGGAGGGGAGAACGTCTTCCCGCAGGAGGTGACCGACGTGCTCGGCCGCCATGGCGCGGTCGCCGACGCTGCCGTGGTCGGGGTCGAGGACGAGGAGTTCGGCCAGCGCCTGCGCGCCTACGTGGTCCTGGCGCCGGGGAAGGAGCCCTCCGCCGAGGAGCTTCGCCTCCACGTCAGGGAGAGCCTGCCCCGCTTCCAGGTCCCCCGCGACTTCGTCTTCCTCGAGGAGATCCCACGCACGGCGACCGGGAAGGTCCGAGCGCGTGACCTGGGCGGAACCTGAGGCCTAGGTTGGTTGGGTGAGGGATGACGGGCGCCCTCCCCAAAACGCGCGGCGGGAGCCGCGCTTGAGTGTTTTGGGGAGGGCGCCCGTCATCCCCTCTACGAACACCACAAGCTTCGAAAAGCTCTGCGACTCGAAGCGTCGTCTCGGCCACCCCGACTCTTAAAAGCTTGGGGACTTTGGCGCCGGGTCGCGATTCTGGCGCTTCCGGGAGACGCGTTGGAAGGAGCCTGGCCGTCCTTCGGGCGAATGTCGCGAAGCGGCGGAAATGCAATCCGGTGCTTGCGCGGCCGCCTAGGCCGCGCTCCTGGTTGCACCGCGCTTGCGCGCGGTGCTCAATTCGCCCGAAGGACGGCCAGGCTCCCCCAACCCTCACCCGCAAAACGGCTTCAGTCGCGACGCCGGCGCGGGCCCAGCGGGTGCTCGAACTCCTGCATCAGGCCGGCGACGGCGAAGCAGAGGGCACCTGTGAGAGTGCCCCAGTTGGCGATTCCGGTCGAGATCGCGTCGCCGGTCGACGGGCGTACGAAGGAGGCGACCGCGGAGACCATGAAGAGGATCGAGCCGAGCTGGTTGACGGCGACGATCCACCAGCCGAGGTCGCGGCGGACCCAGAAGCGCCAGCCGCCGCCGATGCCGACCATCGCCAGGTGGCCGGAGACGAGGAAGAGCGCACAGCCGACCATGTCCGGCCCCCAGACGAGCCGGTCCTCCCCGGCCGGGCCGAGGCCCTCGACGAAAGAGTCGACCAGGTTGATCGCAAAGACCAGCGTGCCTGCGAAGAGGACGGCGGCACTCAGCCACTGCAGGCGCTGCGGCTCGCGCGAGCGCCAGCGCCAACGGCCTTCCGGCGGCTCGGCCCCCAGGCCCCCTTCGGGCTCGTTGACCACCTGCACGACCGAGGTGTAGCCACCGGTGCTGAAGAAGGCCCCGCCGACCAGGAACGAGGTCGCCGCGACCGTATTGGCGTGCCGCAGCCGCCGCTGCGTGTCGATGCGCCGATTGCTCGCCATGCAGGCGTTACTTCCGGGCCGCCGGCAGAATTCCTTAGGCGCGAGGGGTAACCGGGCGTACCGAGATTAGACAGTAATAGTAATGTGGTTAGTGAAGTGCCCAAAGTATTTCGCCACTGTTGTTGGCTCTCCCTAGCCCTCACGCTGGCCGTTTTCTTGGCTGGCTGCGGCAGCGACGACGATTCCACCGCTTCCTCCGCCTCCACTGGCCTGCCTGAGACGATCACGATCGGCGCCGCGATCGCCAAAAGCGGCTGGCTCGCCCCCTACGACGCCAGCATCTCTGCGGTCGAACAGCTCGTCGACGAAACCAACGCCAAGGGCGGTATCAACGGCAGCAAGCTCGAGGTCATCCAGGTCGACAACCGCTCCGACCCGCAGCGCGCCCCGATCGCCGCCCAGGAAGTGATCGAAGAGGGCGCCGACGTCCTGCTGCTCAGCGGCGAGGCGCTGACCGCAGCCGCCGCCGCTCCCGTGGCCGAAGAAAACGACATACTCAACTTCACCCTCGCCGTCCCCGAGCCGGGGTTCGGCCCGCCGACCACCGGCCGCCTCTCGTTCGACCCCTACCCGAATCTGCTCAGCGAGGCGAGCGCCGACGCCACCTTCGTGCGCAGGCACGGGTGGAAGAAGCCCTTCCTCTTCCGCGACACGGCGACCATCTACGGCAAGGCCGCATGCGACGGCTTCCAGCAGTCCTGGGAACGCCTCGGCGGCAGCATCGTCGGCTCGGTCGACTTCAAGAACGAAGACGAGTCGATCGCCAGCCAGGTTGCCCAGCTGAACAAATCGGACGCCGACGTAGTGATGATGTGCTCGTACCCGCCCGGTGGCGCCGCCGCGGTCAAGCAGATCCGCGACTCCGGCAACGACCTGCCGATCGTGGCCGCCGGCGCCTTCGACGGCACCTACTGGCTGAAAGGGATCTCCAACACCGAAGACATCTACGTCGGCCTCATCGGCTCCACCTACGACCCGCCCAACCCCAAGGCGGCGAGGATCTTCAAAGCACTCGAGGAAAACGGGTACGACACAGACGTCTCCAGCGTCATCCTCTCCGCCTACACCGGGGGCCAACTGATTGTCGACGCGATCAGGGAAACGGGCACCACCGACGGCAACGCCCTCGCCGACGCGCTCGAAGCCAAGCCACACAACACCATTATCGGCAAGGTCAAATACACCGAAGACGACCACCATCCGGGCGGCACCTGGTCGTTCTACGTGTTCGCCAACCGCAAGCCAAAGCTGCTGGAAAAGATCACGCCGAGCTTCATCCCCGAATACGGGGGCTAACACGTACACAATTTCCAATCTGGTACTAAAGGTATCCTTGGCAGTGAATGGCCAAGCCCAGTCAGCAACGGGGAAGGCCCAGGCAATCGTCCGACGTTTCACTTGCCGGCAGTCGTCGGCTCGACCGAACGAGCAGCGTTCCACTCTACGTCCAGCTCGCCGCGCAGCTGAATGCGATGCTCGAGGTCAGCACCTGGGAGCCGGGTTCCCGCTTCGCCTCCGAGCGCGAGATCGAAGAAGAGTTCGAAGTCTCGCGCGCGGTGATCAGGCCGGCGCTGGAGCTGCTGGTCGGCGACGGCGCGATCTTCCGAATCAAAGGCTCGGGCGCCTTCGTCGCCCCGCCCCGGCTCGAAGTCCGGCCGGTCGGCCTGGTCAAGCTCATCCTGGACCCAGGTGAGAACCGCAGGGTCAGCGTGCTCAGCGTCCGCCGAACCAAACCGGACCGGACCGTCTCACACTTCCTCGAGATCGAAGACCTGCGCACCCGCGTTGCGCACGTCACCGCTCTCGTCGACGCCGGCGAGCCAAACGCCTGCATCGTCTACTCCTACTCCTCGCTCGCCCTCCTGCCGTGGATGCTTGCCGCGGCGAAAGCGCTGAAGGATGGCGGTGAGCCGCTGCGACTCGAAGCAGCGGACACCAGGCTCACCCACGCCCAGCTCGCGATCGAGCACAGCTTTCTCGCCGAGTGGGAGGCCGCAAGGGTCGGCGCCGGCGCCGGGGACGCGGCGTTCCTGGGTCGCCTCGTCCAGTTAGGCCGTCCCGTCGGCTCGCGGCGCGACCGCCCGGTCGAGTTCGCCCGCCTCCTCTACCGCGTCGACAGCACTCAGATCGCCTTCGAGTTCGCCTGAGCCGCCCGTCCGACCAGCGCCTCGCGCACGAACTGCGAGAACGCCGCCCGGTATGCGAGCGTGAAGCGGTCCGCGAGGGTACTGATGTCGGTATCGGTGTCGAGCGGCAGCTCGGGCGGCTCGACCCTCTCCATCACCTCGCGGTCCTCGGCGTAGACGCGTTCCTCGATTTCGATCGTCTCTTCTATCGTCCGCTCGTAGTCGTCGCTCACCCCGGCGAGCCAGTAGTGGACCGACTCGGTTGCGCTGACCGAGCGCGCCGCGTGCAACAGGCAGCGTTCGCCCTTCGTCATCCACAGCCGCATCGTGGTCAGGTTGGGGGCGACCGCGTAATTGAGGCCTTCGCGCAGCGAGTCCCAGGTCTCGTCGCCGCCGGGCCCCATCCGCATCTCGCGTCGCATCGTCACCACGATCCCGTCGCGCTGCACCGGCAGCGGCTCGACCACCTCCGCAACCTGCCCCATCGTCGCCCTGTGCACGAAGGCGAAGTGGGCGACGTCGCGGAAGTTCTCGATCGCCACTCCGAGCGCCACGGGTAGCTCGAACGGCTCGCCGTGCCCCAACCGCCACCGCTCCGGCTCGAACCAGGGAACCTCGGGTGGCTCCCCCAGCGGCTCGTCCAGCGCCGTCCAGACCAGTCCCCACTGCTCGCGTGCGGGGTAAGACGGGATCCGGGCGCGGGGCGGGATCTGGCGCTGGTCCTCGAGGGCCGGGATGCGGGTGCAGGCGCCGTCCTGTCCGCCCCACTCCCAGCCGTGATAGGGGCACTGGATCCCCTCTCCCTTCACCTCACCCATCGAGAGCGAGGCTCCCCGGTGGGCACAGCGGTCCGAGACGACCGCCGGCGTCCCGCTCTCGGTCAGGAAGACCGCGAGGGCCTCGCCGAGAAGGACAGCTCGTCGCGGTCCGCTCTCCAAGTCCTGGACCCTGGCCACCGGCTGCCAGCAACGCCGCAGCGCCCTCGAGACTTCCTCGCTGCCCGGGACTCGATTCGGGATCTCTTCGCTGGGGTGCTCGCTCATCGCCTTCCTCCGGTTCTGGTCATTTCGTTCACCGCTGGCCTCCCATGTAGGCGCGCAGCAGGCTGGAATCTCCCCGTAGCTCCTCGCGCCCGCCCTGGGCGCGGACCCTGCCGCCGCCGAGCACGAGGCAGCGATCGCAGAAGTCGATCGTCCGCGTTGCGTTCTGCTCGACCAGCAACATCGTCGTCCCTTCCTCGCGCAGGCCCGCCAGCAACTCGTAGATCAGGTCGATCGTCTTCGGCGCCAGCCCGAGCGAGGGCTCGTCGAGGATCAGCAGCCTCGGCCGGCCGAGCAGCGCGCGGGCGATGGCCAGTTGCTGCTGCTCGCCGCCCGAGAGCCGGTCGGCGTGCTCCGAGGCTCGCGCGCGAAGGATCGGGAAGCGCTCCAGCGTCCGCTCCATCGCGGCGGCGCTCTCGCCGTTGCCGCGCCCGCCCATCTGCAGGTTCTCCGCCACCGTCAGCGTCTTGAAGACGTGGCGACCCTGGGGGACGAGCGCAAGCCCGAGCCGAGCGATCCGCTCCGGCGCCATCCCGTTGACGACGCGGCCCTCGAACAGCACCTCACCTGCGCTCGGCTGCTCCAGGCCGCAGATCGCTCGCAACACGGAGCTCTTGCCAGCTCCGTTCGGCCCGATCATTCCCACGACTTCTCCCTCGGCGAGACCGAGGTCGACGCCGTGCACGACCTCGACGCCGCCGTAGGCGACCTTGATCTCGCGTAGCTCAAGCACTTGCCGCCGCCAGGTAGGAGCTGCCCAAGTAGGCCTCGACCACAGCTGGATCGGCCTGGATCTCCGCCGGTGAGCCGATCCGCAGCGTGACTCCGTCGTCGATCACCTGCACCCGCGGGCAGAGGCTCATCACCACGCTCATCTCGTGCTCGATCAGGAGGATCCCGCAGTCGAAGTCCTCGAGCACGCCCCGCAGGATCGCAACCAGCTCCTCACCCTCGACCTCGCTCAGCCCGGCGGCAGGCTCGTCGAGCAGCAGGTAGTGGGGCCTGGTGGCGAGGGCGCGGGCGACCCCCAGCAGGCGCTGGCTCGCCGGAGGCAGCGAGCCCGCCGGAAGCGCCGCCTTCTCGTGCATGCCGAGACGTGCCAACACGTCGGCGGCGACCGCGACGGCGTCTCGCCTGCCGACGCCGACTCCCATCGCACCGACGGCGACGCTCTCCAGGCCGCTCAGGTGCGGGAAGGGAAGGGCGGCCTGGAACGTGCGACTCAGGCCGGCACGGGCGAGGCGGGCCGGGGAGCGCCCGGCGACGTCGGCGCCGTCCAGCCTGACCGTGCCCGCGTCGGGTGCCAGGAAACCGCTGAGGACGTTGGCCAGCGTCGTCTTCCCGGCACCGTTCGGCCCGATCAACCCCAATGCCTCGCCGCGCGGCAGCTTCACGTCGACACCCTTCAGCACCTGCAGGCCCCCGAACGCCACCGAGATTCCCTCGGCACGGAGCGAGCCGTCGCCCACCTCCCCGCCCGCCACCTGATCGATTGACCCCCTTATACGGTGTTCAATCGATCGGGCGGCGCGAATCGCTGGCACGCGAGGGGGGAGAAGCCGCCGGAACCAACTCAGCTCGCTTGCCTCGCGGCCACCGGTGAGCCCATTCGGCATCGCGATCATCGTCGCCAGCAGGATCAGGCCCACCCCGATCGCTGCCAGCCCCGGCGTCCGGCCGATCGAGAGGACACCGAGGAGATGAGCGCCGTCTTCGACGCCGCGCAGCACCTCGCTCACGCTGGCCACCGCGATCGCCCCCAACACCGCCCCGAAGACGCTGCGGGCACCGCCGAGAACGAGCATCGTCACCGTCGTCACCGTCGCCCCGAAGTAGAAGGTGGTCGGATTGAGAACACCGGATTGGTGCACCGCCAGGGCTCCGCCGATCCCGCACAGCACCCCGCTGAGCGAGAATGCGATCAGGCGCTCCCCCATAACGTTGATCCCGAGCGAGCGGGCGGCTACCTCATCCTCGCGGGTCGCCTGCAGGCGATACCCCCGCGCCGACCATTTGAAGGCGAGCGCCACGACGACGGCCGCAGCCGCCCAAAGGCCGGCAGACTCGATGTTGGTTGTCCTCGGGATGCTGACCAGCCCGCTGCTCCCGCCGCTCACCGCGTCCCAGTTGGCGAGCACGTTAAAGACGACGATCAGGAAGGCGAAGGTCGAGATCGGGATCGCCAGGGTCGAGGTCCGCATCAGCGGCAGGCCGACCGCCGCCGCCAGCAAGCCGCAGACCGCGGCGGCGATCAAGGTCGAGAGCAGCGGGCCGAGCTGGGCCGCGGCGATCAGGTGGGGGAGCCCCGGTGTCTGCAGCGCGGCGAAAGCGGCCGGCAGGGTGAGCAGCGCCGCGACGTAGGCGCCGGCGCTTGCGAAGCCGAGCTGTCCGAAGGAGTAGACGCCGCTGTTGCCGATGAAGACCTGCAGGCCGAGGACGATGATCAGGTTGCAGAGGATCGTCGTCACGGTGCCCTGCAAGGAGGGCGTGCCGTTGGCGCCGATCGCCACGGTGAGCGCGACCAGCGCGAGCGGAACCAGCAGCGAGACAGCAAGTGAGGAGCGCGAGCGCAGCCGCACGCGGCTCACACCCGTGCCTCGCCGGTTACGGCGCCGAGCAGGCCCCGCGGCCGGAAGATCAGGATCGCGACCGGCAGGCTGAAGACGATCGCGTCGCGGAAGGGCACCAGATCCGCCGGCAGGTAGGCCCCGAGCAGGGAAGAGGCGATGCCGAGCAGCAGGCCGCCGAGCACGGCACCGAACATCCTGCCGAAGCCACCGATCGTCACCGCGACGAAGCCGATCAGCACCGGCGTAAGGCCCATCGTCGGCGAGACCTGCCCGGTCTGCATCACCAGGAGCACGCCGACCACCGCGGCAAGCGCCCCGCTGATCGCGAAGGAGAGCGCGATCACCCGGTCCGCACGCACGCCGAGCAACCGCGCCATCTCGAAGTTCTCCGCCGCCGCCCGCATCGCCAGCCCGGCGCGGGTCCGGTAGAGCAGCCAGCCGAGGCCGGCGAGGACGACCGCCGTCAGGCCGAGGGTGAGGAACTCCAGGTTGGGCACCGAGACGGCGCCGAGCTCAGTCGACTCGCTGAGCAGACCGGGGGTCGCGACCGACTGGGGGCGGGCGTTGACCGCCCCGGTGACGACGCTCTGCAGGATCGTCGCCACCGCCAGCGAGGTGACGAGCTGCGCGGACAGATCCGCGTTGCGAACCGGCCGGAAGGCGACCCGCTCGGCCACGATCGCGATCAGGACCCCGGTCGCCAGCGCCCCGCCCAACGCGGCGGCGAAAGGCAGCCCGGCGAGAACGTAGAGGGCGTAGGCGGCGAGCATGATGAACTCGCCGTGGGCGAAATTCATCATTCCCATCACCGTGTAGACCAGAGTGACCCCAAGCGCGATCAGCGCGTAGAGGCTGCCGAGCGCAAGCGCGTCGATCAGGTTCTGCGCCAGCTCGGTCACTGCAGCTCAAGAGCTTTGAGAGCAATGCGACGTAGGTTAAACCGGTACGGCTAAGTAATGCTCTAAAAAACGCTCAAGACAACCGCTGCTAAGGCGCTACGAATGTGGCCGGATCGGGACCGATGCGGCTGCTGCTGTCCAGGCTCTCGATCGCGGCCAGGTCCTCGCCGGAGAGCTCGAAGTCAAAGACGTCGATGTTCTCGCGAATCCGCTCCGGCGTCACCGACTTGGGGATGACGACGTTTCCCAGCTGCAAGTGCCAGCGCAGGATCACCTGCGCCGGTGTCTTGCCGTGGCCCTCGGCCACGCTGACGATCGTCTCGTCGTCGAGCAGCTCGCCCTGCGCGAGCGGACTCCAAGCCTCGGTGGCTATACCGTGCTCGGAGTGCCAGGCGCGCAGGCCGCTTTGCTGCAAACGTGGGTGCAGCTCGACCTGGTTGACCGTCGGGCGCGTCTCCGTCTCCCGCTCCAGTGCTTCGAGGTCCTCGATTCGGAAGTTGGAGACGCCGATCGTGCGGGCCGCCTCCTCCCTGTGGATCTGCTTGAAAGCCCGCCAGGTGTCGACGAACCGGCCCTCGGTCGGGACGGGCCAGTGGATCAGGTAGAGGTCCACGTGGTCGAGCCCGAGTCGGTCGAGGCTCGCCTCGAAGGCCTCCAGCGTCGACTCGAAGCCCTGCTGGGAGTTCCAAAGCTTGGTGGTGACGAAGTAGTCCTCCCGGGGCAGCCCTGAGGCAGTCAGCGCCGCACCGACGCCCTTCTCGTTACGGTAGGCGGCGGCGGTGTCGATGTGCCGGTAGCCGGCCTCGAGCGCCAGCTCGACAGCTCCCTGGGTTTCCTCGGGCGGCACCTGGAAGACGCCGAAGCCGAGCTGCGGCATCTCAATGCCATCGTGAAGCGTGAGGCTGGGGACTGTCATCTGGGTCTGCGCCATACGAGTTCCTTTGTTGTCATGATAACTATAATTACCCCTCCTGCCAGGCTTCCTGTCATGAATAGTGCAGCACCCGGTACCCGCTTTGGCGAACTTCTAACGCCAGCGGTGTTTTTCTAATACCTGCGGTGTTTTGTCTGCAGCGAAGCTAGCTAGTCGCGAGGCCGATGGCCAGCAGTGGGAAGGCCAGCATCACACCGAGATAGGCGCCGATCGCGGCGCCTGTGCGGAGGCCGGTGGTGCTCGAGCGGGCACCGGCGAAGACGCCGACGAGGAAGATGAAGCCGGCGAGGCCGAGGCCGATCCAGAAGACGTCAGGCATAAGCGCGGGCGAGACTATCGAACCCGCCCGCCGACGGCCTAAATGTCAACCAGGGCTCCACATTTCGGCCCGTCGACGGGAGGAATCGGGGGCGGGACGGCAAAGCGGAACGGCATGGAGACAGCCGGCGGCGCCAGGAACAGCAAGCTGATCCTCGCGGCGATGATCTTCGCCGTCTCGATGACCTTCATCGACATGACGATCGTCGCGATCGCCGTGCCCAGCCTGCAGGACGACCTCTCGCTCTCCTCCACCGGGGTGCAGTGGATCGTCAACGGCTACCTGCTCTCGCTCTCGGCCCTGTTCGCCTTCGGCGGGCGACTCGCCGACGTCGCCGGCCACCGCAGCATGGTTGTGCTGGGCGTGATCGTTTTCGCCACCGCCTCGGCGCTCTGCGGCGCCACCCCCACCGGGAGTCTCGACGAGGCCTGGATCGTCACCTTCCGGGTGATCCAGGGCGCCGGCGCGGCGATCATGTTCCCGGCGGCGCTGGCGATCGTCCTCGGCGCCTTCCCGGTCAGCGAGCGGGGCCGCGCGATGGCGATCTTCTTCGCGATCACGGGGGGCCTCACCTCGATCGGCCCACTCGCCGGCGGCTACCTGGTCGAAGTCAGCTGGCGGGCGATCTTCTGGGTCAACATCCCAGTCGCGATCATCGCCCTCGTCCTCACCGCGATCTCCAAGCCCGAGAACAAAAAGCAGCCGGCCCCGCTTGACTACCGCGGCGCGGTGCTGGTCTCGGGTGGGATGGGCCTCGCAGTGCTCGGCCTGCAGCAGTCGAGCGTCTGGGGCTGGGGCAGTGCGATCACCTGGATCTGCATCGCCGCCGGCCTGGCCCTGCTCGCCGCCTTCGTCCTCTTTGAGCTGCGCATCGCCAACCCGCTGATCCGCGTGCGGATCTTCCAGAACCGAGCCTTTGCGGTCGACAACGCCATCCTCTTCCTGCTGATGATCCCCTTCGTCCCGCTCTTCTTCTTCGCCAGCATGTACGCGCAGATCTCGCTCGGCGAAAGCGCCTCGGAAACCGGGCTCTATCTGCTGATCTTCTTCGCCGGCTTCGCCGTCGCCTCGCAGTGGGGCGGCAGGGTCCTCGACCGCGTCGGCGCCCGCCGGTCGGTGGTCCCCGGCTGCGCGGTGGCGGCGGTCGGCTTCTATCTCTGGGCGGGCTCGCTGCCCGATCTCTCGGTCAGCGCACAGTGGCAGTACATCGTGCTCACCGGAGCCGGCATCGGCCTCGTGCTGGCCCCAGCGAACACCGACGCGCTCAACCGGGTGCCGGCCAGCCGCTACGGCGAGGCGACGGGAATCACCCAGACGGTCCGGAACTTCGGCTCCAGCCTCGGCATGGCGGTCCTGGGCACGATCCTGATCCTCGAGAACAAGGCGAACCTGGAGTCGACGCTCGGCGCCGAGGGGATCCCCAAGGAGAAGGCCGACCAGATCGCCGACTCGATCAGCCAGGGCAGCTCCAACAGCAGCGCCGGCTTCGCCGAAATCGCCGGCAGCCAGGCGAAGCAGCTCTACGCCGCCGTCCAGCATGACTTCGCGCTCGCGTCCCGCACCGTCTTCTACGCGATGGCCGGCGTGATGGCCGTGGCCTTCGTCGTCTCCCTGATCGCGATGCCCGCCGGCAAGGCGGAGGAAACGGTCGAGGATCGTTAGATTGCGCGCGTGAAACTTCTTGCCTTCAGCGACCTGCACTGCAACCTGAAACGGGCGGGGCAGCTGGTCAAGATGTCTGAGAAAGCCGACGTCGTGATCGGCGCCGGCGATTTCGCCTCGGTGCACGAGGGTTTGGAGGAAACGATCGACGTCCTCTCGGCGATCGAAACGCCGACCGTCCTGGTCCCCGGCAACAACGAGACCGACGACGCCCTGCGCGAGGCCACTGCCGGCTGGAGCGCGGCAACCGTCCTGCACGGGGGTGTGATGACGATCGCGGGTGTCGAGTTCTTCGGCCTCGGCGCCGGCATTCCGGTGACGCCGTGGGAGTGGAGCTTCGACCTCGACGAGGAGAAGGCAGCCGTGATGCTCACCCTCTGCCCGCGAGACGCCGTCCTCGTCCTGCACTCGCCGCCCAACGGCCACTGCGACTCCAATGGCTCCGGCGATCATTTCGGCAGCCAGGCGCTGCTACGCACGATCGAGGAAAAGGAACCGCGCCTGGCGGTCTGCGGTCACATCCACGAGTCGTGGGGATGCACGAGCAAGGTCGGCAAGACGCCGATCCACAACCTGGGCCCGAAAGGCACCTGGCTCGAGGTCTAGCGGTTGCCGGTCGGCCGGCGCTAGGCGGCGACGCGGTACTTGAGGTGGGTGACGCCGGGCGCTTCGATTGCCTCGGCCTGCTCGAGGTCGACCCCGGCAACGTTCTCGAAGAGGCGCCTGCCGTCGCCGAGCAGCAGGGGCACGACGTTCAGCTGCACTTCGTCGAGCAGGCCGGCCGCCAGGTACTGCTGGGCGACGTCGGCACCGCCGCCGAGGGAGATGTCCTTGCCGCCCGCAGCCTCCCTCGCCTGCTCGAGCGCCGACTCGATCCCCTCGGTGACGAAGGTGAAGGTGGTGCCCCCCTCCATCTCCAAGGGCTCCCGCGCGTGGTGGGTGAGGACGAAGACGGGGGTGTGGAACGGCGGGTCATCGCCCCACCACCCGTTCCAGGGCTCCTCGCCCCAGGGTCCCGGCCCCCCGCCGAACATGTTGCGGCCCATCACCGTGGCGCCGACGCTGTCGATCGCCTCTTCGAGAACCGCGCTGCTCGCGTTGGTCTCACCGCCCTCGCAACCGTGCGAGCGACGCCACGCCTCCAGCTTGATTACCCACTCGTGCAGCTGCTCGCCACCTTCCCCCAGCGGGTTCTCCACGCTCGGGTTCGGCCCGGCGACGAAGCCGTCGAGCGAGATCGAGATCTGAAACCTGAACCGGCTCATAGCTGGACAACGATGTTACGCAGAGCCCGACTTCAGGCGGCGGGCGCTGTGGGCTCGTGCCCCTCGAAGAGCTTGCCGGCGCGGATCCGCTCGGCCATGTCCTTCGATTCTTCGCGATAGGCGCTGCCGTCCTCGAACTCGATCGTCGGGTACTTGTTCTGACCCGAGATCCGCTTCAAGTCCTCGCGCTTGCCCGGCCGCAGCGGTCCCTTGACCACCTCGTACTCGATTCCCTGCTCGTCGAGTGCCCTCTGCACCCGCGCGCACGGGTGCGCATCCATCTTGGCCCACATGACCGAGCAGCGATGAAGCTTGACCGCCATCGGGGGCAAGCCTATCCGTTTCGGAGCGCAGGCTGTTAACGATTCAAAAAAGACGTTGGGTGATCGGCGACCGTCTGGAATACTCGCTCGTCAGAGATGAGACCAGCAGGTCTACCTCCAGGTCCCCCCTACCCCTCGGTTCTGCAGGCCGTCGGATTCTGGACGCGCCCCTTCGCGTTCCTGCGGCAGTGTCGCGAGCGCTACGGCAAGCGCTTCACGATCAGGCTGCCGGCGACGCCGCCGTTCGTGATGCTGACCGACCCGGCCGAGGCGAAGGAAGTCTTCACCGCCCCGCCCGACGTGCTGCGGCCGGGCCAGGGCGCGCGCGTCCTCGAGCCGATCGTCGGCACCAACTCGGTCCTCCTGCTCGACGAAGGGGCGCACATGGAGCAGCGCAAGCTGATGCTGCCGGCGTTCCACGGCGAGCGGATGGAGCGGCTTACGGGCCTGATGGAGGAGGTGACGGCCGAAGAGCTGGCCGGCCTGCCGAGGGACACGGCGGTCGAGCTGCACCCGCGGATGCAGGAGCTCACCCTGAAGATCATCCTCCGCGCCGTCTTCGGCCTCGATCCGGGCGCCCGCTTCGACGCGATCCGGGAGCGGCTGCAGGAGATGCTCGTCTTCGGCGACCGGCCGATCAGCCTGACGCCGCCGCCGAAAGACAGCGTCGTCGCGCGGGTTCTCGAACGGGTCGGGCCGTTTGCGCACTTCGTCCGCACCCAGGCGGAAGTCGACGAGCTGATCTTCGAGCTGATCGCGGAGCGGCGCCGCGAGGGCGCCGAGCGCGACGACGTGCTGGCGATGCTGCTCGAGGCCCGGCACGAGGACGGCTCGCCGATGAGCGAGCAGGAGATCCGAGACGAGCTGATGACGCTCCTCGTCGCCGGCCACGAGACGACCGCGACGACGCTGGCCTGGGCCTTCGAGCGACTGGCGCAGGACCCGAGGGTGCTGGCGCGCCTGGTCGAGGCGGTAGAGGGCGACGACGACGCCTACGTCACGGCGACGATCCAGGAGACGCTGCGAATCCGGCCAGTGCTACCGAACGTGGCGCCCCGCCTCGTCGTCAAGCCGATCGAGGTCGGCGGCTGGGCCTACCCGACCGGATGCAGCCTCGTCCTCAACGGCTACCTCCTCCATCACGACCCCGACGTCTACCCCGACCCCTTCGCCTTCCGCCCCGAGCGCTTCCTCGACGAGTCACCGGGCACCTACACCTGGATCCCTTTCGGCGGCGGCCGCCGCCGCTGCCTGGGAGCGAGCTTCGCGATGCTCGAGATGAAAATCGTCCTGCGCCAGGCCTTGAGCACGCTGACGCTCCAGCCCACCAATGAGCCCGAGGTCGCCCGGCGACGAAACATCACGGTGAGGCCCTCAGGCGGCGCCCGCGCGGTGCTGTCGGAGCGCCGGCGCGCGACTGTGGCTGCGTAGCGGCCACGAGCGATCAGCAGATCATTCGTTTAGACGATTAAACGTTTAATCGTCTAGCATGATCACATGCTATTCGCCACACCCGAGATCAACTCGGATCAGAAAGCAAAGCTCAAAGAGCTCGATCAACTGCGCCGTGAGCTAGGGAACGAGTCCGGCCGAGCCATGCCTTGGATGGGCGCCCTGCGGCGTTCCGTGCGAGCGAGCTCGATCGGGGGGTCTACCTCGATCGAGGGCTTCAGCGTTGCCCCCGAGGTCGCGGAAGCGCTGACCAGCGGCGCCGACCCCGGGGACGCCGCGGACGAGAACCGGCTGGCGATGTCCTCCTATGCCCGCGCTATGGACCACGTCGGCGCGATGGCGGCTGGCCCCAACTTCCGCTGGCACGATCGAGTCATCCTCGACCTGCATTTCGACGCCTGCCATTTCCAGATGGACAAGAGACCCGGCAACTGGCGAACAGGGCCAATCGGGGTCACCGGGGAGGACGGCTCACTTGAGTTCCGCGGCCCGGACGCCGACCAGGTCCCGGGGCTGATGGCCGAGGTTGTCGACTGGCTCGCCCGGGGAGATCTCGATGCCAATGTCGTCGTCCGGGCAGCAATGGCCCACCTTCACGTCACCTCGGTGCACCCGTTCGAGGACGGCAACGGGCGCGTCGCGCGAATAGTGCAATCGCTAGTCCTTGCCCTCGAGGGATTGATCTCCCCCGAGTTCTCCTCGATCGAGGAGTACCTGGGGAACAACACCCCCGCCTACTACAAGGCTCTAAGAGACACTCAGGGCGGCAGCTACCAGCCAGAGCGCGATGCCTCGGGATGGATCGACTTCTGCATCGAGGCCCACCTGGCACAGGCCCACCAGCGCCTCGCCCAGATCAAGACCGCCGCGGCCCGCTGGACCCTCCTAGAACAACTGGTTGAGGACCGAGGCTGGCCGGACCGCCTCATGATCGCCCTTGAGCAGAGCCTACTCGGCGGCACCGACCGCATGAAGTACGCGGCAGAAGCCGACGTCTCGCCGGCCACGGTCAGCGCCGACTTCAGGCGCCTCCTCGATGCCGCCCTGGTCGAGCAAGAGGGCCGCGGACGAAGTACCCGATACCGGGCGCGTATAGCGCTGCGCAAGCAAGTAACACAGGAACTCGAGTCGGAGTCGAGCGAACGCGCCTGACAGGATTCGAACCTGCCTTCGGTTTCGTAGAACGATCCGGACCCTCCCCAGCCTGCCGCTCTGGAGAGCCGTTTTCGCCCTACATTCCCTGCCAGGGAGCGGTTTGGCTTTCGCGGAAGCACCCACTCGATACCGCTCTCCGCCCTTATGCGCCCTCTCGGAAGGGCGGAATCGGGGCCATCACTAGAAGTCCCGAAAACGCCGCCTCACTAGAAACCCCGGTCGAGCATGGCCACGTAGCGCTCTCAGCCAGCTACGCCGCCCGAGTGCCCAGGATGGTCCATCCTACGTTCGACGCCTGCAAGCCAGTGAGCGTGGCGCGCCGCTGAGCGTGGAGAGATTTTCACACTAAACCAAAACTGCTATATGCTCGCGGACAATGTCGCAACCAACGCAGGCTGCAAAGGACAAAGCGTTCCGGGCTCAAAACGCCGCACAGTCCACAGCGGTAACGGCCGGAGGAGGAGCCTGCGTCAGTGCTCTCATTCCGGGTGCCGGCATCTTCATAGCGGCGGGTGTCGGAGCCGTCGCGACCGTCGCCGGTCTTTACGCCATCAGGCTTGGCAAGATCGTTCACGATCCACCACGTGATGATTACTCGCTAGCTACCACGATCCGCGAGTCCACCATCGACACCGATATTGTCGGCGGCACCGCCATCGAGGTGACGGCTGCCGATCTGGTACGGGAAGTGGACCAAACCACTCGCTTGCTGGATGGCATGATCGTTGCCCTTGAGCGCTCCGCCGGGGCTGAACTTGCCAGCGACTTCGAGATGGTCGAGGCTCGCAACGTCGAGGTGTTCGAGTTCGCTCAGATGGCCAGCCAAAGCCTTCGTGCGTCAGGCGAGTTTGCCAAGCCGTTTCAAGATGCCTTGGAGGAACTGCACGGCGAGATCCTTGCGCGCATGGACGAGGCAGGAGTTCCCCGAACCTATCTGCGACCGACCGAGGGACCGATCTCCGAGGACCCAGTGGCCGACATTATCGCTGCGATGGGCTCGATGGCTGAGAGCGACTACGAATTCGGGTATTACCTCGAATCGGCGGTCGCCGACCGATCACTGATCGAGCCATCCGAGGGTCTGTCGGCCGGGGCTGGATAGCGCTCCTTCTTTGAGAAGGCAAGCCCTCGCTCTGCCAAGGCGTGAAGCGCTCGCTCGATCTCCTCGGCGCTCCGATGCCTTCCAAAGACGGCGTGGACTTCCTTCAACCGCATGCCTTTGGGCGATTCGCGAAGGTGAGCAAGAAGCGAATCGGCGGTCGGATCGCCGAGAGCGCTCCCGAAGATCAACGCGGCCGAATCTGCTGCGTATCGCCAGACTTGTGCTGGGGCCTCGCGCGATGATGGGGCCCAAAAGACCAGGCGGCGGAGTTGACAGCTCCTCGTAAACCGAACCCCAAAACACCCGAGCCTCTTGAGTGAAACCGAGCCTTTTGCTCGTGTGGTTGGACAGGACTGCGTCCAGACGATTCACGAATGGCGTCCAGTCCACACTCTCGAGGTCGCCACCGAACGGCAGCGACTTAGAGTGTTTCGCGTAGACCCAGATGCGGTTTGCGAAACCGTTGGCTTGCTCTGTTGCGGTCAACTTGCGCCGCAACTCCTCAACGGTGATATGCCCGATAAGGCTCACATGTGCCTTGGTGGCGGTCACCCGATCCCTCTTGACGAGCGTGTCGAGCTTGCCGCCGTCCCAGGCCTGGCGCAAGACGTGGCTGAGCATATTTCCGCTGTTACTCATCCGCTCAAGCACAGATGCCAGCTCTGTCTCTACGACGAGCAACCGCTTGTCTTCGATGCCGTCTGAACCGTCCTCGGCTGCGTCACGAACCTGGGCAATCAACCCCTCCCCCGAGGATGCCCCGTTCTTGATCCGGTCGGCCCACTCGGGGTCGGCCTGCTCGACAAGTCGTCGCGCCTGACCCCATGAGCTGCCCTTGCGAGCGCTCGCGGTCTCGCCGACGATGGCGACGAACAGGTTGCAGGGGTGGCGGTCTGCCTCGACACGAAAGCAAGGACCAGAACCGATCGCATTGCCGACCGCGGCCAGGAACTGCACCAGGATCGCCGCCGGGTCGGCCTCGCTGTGGGGCTCAATCGCTCGGACGATCTCTCCGGCGAGACCGTGAAAGGCCTCCTCCCCCAGCGGTACAAGCTCCGCCGGTTTCCTCGGCTCTGGGACGGTACGGACGATTGGCCGGTGAGATCCCCGCTTCGGCACCGACCGACGGGGCGGCTGTGCTTTCCGTCTGGCCGTCATCGCTCGGGATCAGGCTCAAAGGAATACTCCTCAAGCCAGGCGTCAAGCCGAGCTGAGTCAAGCGCAGCCGCGCCGAGCGGCCAGGTCCGAGCTTTATGAACGGGATGCGACGTTCCTCTACGAGCCGCCGGATGTGGCGCGTAGTCGTGCCAAGGTACGCGGCCGCGCCCTCTACGTCGAGCAGTGCGCCCCGAGGGGGATGAGTCGTTGACATTGGGCCTCCTGCAAGCGGCAGCTCGCTCGGCTTCCAAACGGCCCTGCCGCTCTCGCGGGCGATTCAGAAGTCGAGCCGGGCGCAATGCTCGATGCGGGAGTCGTCAACTCTCCTCAAACGGATGAGGCTCGCGCCTAACCACCGTCCTACGGTCCCTGTCCGCCTACGGGCGACTTGAGCGCAGCATAGCCAAGAAGGCTTTCAGGCACGGGCAAAAGGCGGTCGCCGACCAGGCTCCGCGCCGTCTAGAATCCCGAATCTGCATCGTGGCCGCGTCCGTGAGGCCGACAGAGGGTCTGGCCACGATTTGCAGAACAAGCGCCCGTAGCTCAGTTGGATAGAGCGTTGGTCTACGAAACCAAAGGTCACAGGTTCGAATCCTGTCGGGCGCGTTGAACGCTCACCACAGCGATGCCAAGATGCCACCGAGCGTCGCTTTCTTTTGGATCTTGTCCCTCCCTTTGGCAAGACCAAGATCTGCCCAAATCCGTGTTTTTCGCCGCTCTATAGCGCTCCTCCTGTAGATGGGAGCCACACAAAACACCCACGTAGTGCTCTATAATTTGCAGTGGCGTCTCCAGTCGGAGTCGTCATCGAAACTCTCCGCGCCGATGGCCCGGGGATCTACAAGGAGCAAACATGGTCGAGGCTGGACCAGTGGGCGACCCGCACGTCGTTCGATACACGTTCACATACACGGTCAGCGATCCGTGGATCGAAGACCGGATGGACATTGACGGCGTCGCGATGCCGAAGCAGTGGAGCATCGCTTTCGGGCTCGGCGAACTCCCAAACCCCGGAGAACGTCAGAGAGCACGAAAGCTGTGGAATCTCTACCAGCAATTCGGTGGCACAGCCGAGCTAGATGCGCCAACCGACGACCCCATCGAATTCCTGAATAGCCTCGACGAGTGGATCGCCGTCGAGAAAGAACGGATCGAGTACGAGGACCATCAGCGCCAACAAGCTGAAGTGGAGCGCGAACGATTCGTCCAGGACTTCGAGGAAGAGATGAAACGTTGGATCCAGGCTCACGGATCGGAGCGGATGAAAGCTGCTCAGGCGCGGGGTTACAAGGTGACCGGCAGCTATGCGAGAGCACGTGCCTGTAAAGAGATCCCCGGCGCATGGGTCGATACTTCCGGACGCGCGGAGTACCGCGAGCGCGTCGATCCAAGCAAGGAGGCCCTTGAATTGGAGAGCGCCTTCGAGACGTTCATGGAAGTCCACGACCGCAGCTTTCGAACAAGAATCGTTTGGCTTGTGGAGCCGCCGACCGATCTCGCAGAGGCGTACGAGGAAATCGACGTAGATGAAGTTCTCGCTGGCGAAGTCGATGAGTGGGAGTTTCAGCAGCAGGAGGCGCTTCTGATCTCTGGCTACCTTGGCCGCTACGAGGCGTTCCTGATGATCGACCAAGACCTGCGAGCCCCTATCGAAGAGCAGGAGGCCGACTGATGGCCGGGCTGCCTCGCAGCATCCTCCTCGACACAGCGATGGAGACCGACCCGCGTGGTCGCTGGGTCCGGCTGGACCTGGAAACCAGGGACGATCCGGATTTGATTCAGATGGTCGAGGAATTCGTGCCGCTGGACCACCCCGCCGGAGCGGAGGCGGGCCGTTGGCTACGAGAAGACGCCCTGGACAACGACGGCCTGACGAAGACCAGACTCCTCGTTTCCGACGAGCGGATCGAGGGGTTCATCGCGACGTGCTTCGGCAGCGTCGAGCTGAGCAACGGGGGCATCCGCCGTCTCACAGTTCCTCGCCACCTACAACGCCGCGCCGTCCCGGCCCTATTGGTCTGCTGGGTCGCCCGACATCAGGACAGCGAGATTCCGGGACTTCAGCTGATGCTCACCGCCGTCGGGTTGGCGCGCAAAGCCAAGCGGATAGGCGGGCTGGTTGCCCTGGCCCTCGACCCTCACGACAACGAGGTAGCGGAGATGTGGAAGGGAGAGCCGTGGCACTTCCAGACCTGTCGGAAGGCAGACAAAAACGACCGCCCGACTCGTCTGTTCATTCCGGTCTAGTCGATACGACCTTCGGCTTCGAGGGTCGCCATGTGCCGGTCGGCGGCGTCAAGAACCTTTTGGATTCTTGGGTCCTTGCGGGCACGTCGAAACTTCTTCGCGTCGATCTCAGCGAAGGGCAGATCAATCTTGTGCTGCGACGCGGCTCGGGCGTCGTCGGAAGCGCGTTTCCGATCAACGAGCGCCACGGGCCTCCTTCCTTTGCGGTGGGGACTTCTACAGGACAATCGGCTGGACTGGGGCGGAACCTTAGCCTGTACCTGTCTTTCTAGATTAGCCGTTGTGGCAACCTTAAAACTCGGTAGCGGGATATTCGGAGCGCTCTCGGGGCATCCTGCTCACGGACACGAAAACTGCATCCACGCTCACGTCGTGCTTAGGCCTTGGAAGGGCGGAATCGGGGCGGACCCGTTTTTCTCGGATCGCCGCCGCCCTCGAAACGGTGCGACTAGCAGGCGTTTCCTCGAAGGCACAGCCGTAGCGAGCGTCGCCTTCGTAGACCGACGCTCTATCCAACTGAGCTACAGGCGCGGGTTGCCGGGGGAGAGCCCGGAGGGGCGATTCTAGGGACTTGGGGGCGTGGTTAGGCGGCTTCTGGCTCGGCGGGCTGGTTCAGCCGGACGTGCCACTGGACCGAGGCGGTAGCAACGGGGTCGCCGGAGGCGTCGGTCATCTCGACCTCGCAGGGGAAGACGACCTTGCCCTCGGCGTCAAGGGTGGCGAGGGCCTCGGCCCGGTCGACGCCGAGCTTGGCGCGGGCCTCGATCGGGCCCTTGGCGACCTTGACGTAGGAGATCTCGGCGCTGCGTGCGAGAGGCGTCACTTCTCCCATGCGAGCCGCGAAGGCGCCGACGAAGGCCGCGCCCGAGGCCGTCTCGGCAACCGTGAAGAGGGCGCCGGCGTGCTGGGAGCCGACGTGGTTGGTCAGCTCGATGCGCTCGGGGAGCACGACGACGGCCTCGCCCTCGGCGACGCTGGTGACCTCCAGGCCGAGGTGGCCCGCGAAAGGCACGGCCTGGGTCATGCCCTCGGCGATCGCGTCGGAGAACTCACTCATGGCTCAGCGGCCCTCGAACGTCGCGTGGCCCGGCGCACCGTGCTCGAGGAACGTCTTTACCGCGCGCTGCAGGTCCTCGGTCGCGAAGAGCTCGACGGAGTCTTTGCGAATCGTCTCGTCGGCGGCGGCGATGCCGCCTTCGCGGAAACGGCGCAGGACGAGCTTCGTCATCGCGTGGGCCTTGGTCGGCCCGGCAGCCAGCTCGGCGGCGAAGGCGCGCGCCTGCTCGTCGAAGCCCTCGTCGTCGAAGACCCGGTTGACCACGCCCCAGCCCGCCAGCTGCTCGGCGCCGAAGAGCTCGCCGGTCATCACGAACTCACTGGCACGGCCGCTGCCGGCGCGCTCGGCGAGCCGCTGGGTGCCGCCCATCGACGGGGTCAGCCCGACCACTTTCTCGACCAGGCCGAACTTGGCCGAGCGCGCGGCGAGGATCAGGTCGCAGCCGAGCGCAAGCTCGAAGGTCCAGGTCAGGGTGAGCCCGTGCGAGGCGAACACGACCGGCAGCGGCAGCCGTTCGAGCCGTTCAACCAAGTCGATCGACTCGTCCCAGAGCTCGGTTGCCCGCTCGGGCGTGAGCCCGTCGAACTCGGAGACGTCGACCCCGCCGGAGACGACACGCCCCTCGGCGCGGAACAGCAGCGCCCGCGGCGGGTCGGCCTCGGCCGCCTCGATCGTCGCCAGCAGGCCCTCGAACATCGCCCGGTTGAAGAGGTTGAGCGGCGGGCTGTCAATGGTCGCAACCGCCAGGCCCCCGTCGCGTTCGAGTCGGATGGACACGGCGGAAACCCTACTGCGCCAGGGCCCTTCCTAGGGCACGCGGTGGACCTCGAAGAGGTTGGTGCCCAGTTCCTGCTCGGGCAACCCAGCCGTGATCGCGATCAGCTCGCCGGAGCCGGCGATGCCGTGCTCGCCCGCGAGCTTGGCGCAGTCGTGGAGCAGGCCGCGCACGTCGGTCTCGTGCTCGTTCAGGACCGCGGTCACGCCGAAGAGCAGGTTGAGGCGGCGCACGGTCTCGATCCGGGGCGAGACCGCGAGCACCGGCACGTTCGGGCGGTGGGCGGAGACGAGCCGCGCCGTGCGCCCGCTGGTGGTTGGCACGACCAGGGCGGAGAGCCCCAGCCTGTAGACGGCTCCCACCGCCCCCCAGGCGACCGAGTCAGCGACCTCCTGGGTGACCTGGTCGGTGCGGCTGAAGAGCCAATCGCCGTAGGGCAGGTCGGGCTCGGTGGCGCGGGCGATCTGGTCCATCACGCGCACCGCCTCGATCGGGTGATGGCCGACCGCGGTCTCCTCGGAGAGCATCACCGCGTCGGTGCCGTCATAGATCGCGTTGGCGACGTCGGTCACCTCGGCCCGGGTCGGCCGCCGTGCGGTCACCATCGAGGCCAGCATCTGGGTCGCCGTGATCGCCGGCTTGGAGCGCTTGCCGGCGGCGCGGATCAGCCGCTTCTGCACGACCGGCACCCGCGCCAGCGGCAACTCGATCCCGAGGTCGCCGCGGGCGACCATGATCCCCCCGGTCGCCGCGGCAACGATCTCCTCGGCGTTCTCGGCCGCCTGCTGCTTCTCGATCTTCGCGATCAGGGGGATGTCGGAACCGAGCGCGCGCAGCCGCTCGGCCACCGGCTCCAGGTCGGCGGCGCTGGAGACGAAGGAAACCGCGAGCAGGTCGACGCCCTGCTCGACCGCGAACTCGACCCAGCCGAGGTCGCCGGCCGTCGCCGCCGGGGTGCTGACGCCGGGCACGTTCATCCCCTTGTGAGAGGAGAGCGTGCCGCCGACCTCGACCTCGCAATCGACGCAACCGTCCTCGGCGCCGCGCACGCGCAGGCGGATCGAGCCGTCGGCGAGGTAGACCGGCTCGTCCTCTCGCAGCGTGGAGACCCCCGGCCAACTCACCGGGATCGTCTCCCGGTCACCCTCGACCTTCTGCGGGGTCAGCTTCACGTGCATGCCGGCCTCCAGCTCGGCGACGTCGCCGCGCAGCTCGCCGATCCGCAGCTTCGGCCCCGGCAGGTCGCCGAGCACAGCCACCTCGCGCCCGGCCTGCTCGGCCGCCGCGCGGATCGTCTCGATCGTGCGCGCGTGCCGGTCGCGATCGGCGTGGGAGAAGTTGAGCCGCAGGACGTCGGCCCCGGCGTCGATCAGGCGGGTGAGGACCCCCGGGTCCCAGCTCGCCGGCCCGACGGTTGCGATGATCTTGGTGCGCCTGCCACGCTGCATGCGTATGACTGTAGAGAGTGGCAAGACCATGACATCGATCTGTGTAACAATGAATTCGTGAGCACCGTCGCCGAGCGCACCGCCAGCGCCGAGGAGCCGGCCTTCCCCGGCCTCGTCGGCGAGGCGCCGTCCTCACCCGCCGGCCCGATCGAGCCCGAGGAGGCCGCCGGCCTTCCCAAGCCGCCCGTGGTGCCGCAGCCACGCGCGACCCAGATGCTGCGCTTCAACCAGCGCCAGATCGAGTACGTCTTCGGCGCCCGCCGCCGCTTCGGCGACGTCTTCCGCATGCGCACCTTCCTGCCCGGCGGCCCGGTGATCACCAGCCACCCCGACCACGTGCGCTCGCTCTTCACCGCCAAGCCGGAGCTGGCGCCGTCGCTGACCGGAGAGTCTCCGCTGCGCCCGATCCTCGGCACCGGCTCGGTCCTCACCGCGGTCGGGCCGCGCCACATGCGTCAGCGCAAGCTGCTGCTGCCGCCCTTCCACGGCGAGGCGATCGAGCGCTACACGGCGATGATCGCCGACGCGGCCGAACGCGAGATCGACAGCTGGCCGCTCGACCGCCCCTTCGCGCTGGCGCCGCGGATGCAGGCGATCACGCTCGACGTGATCATGGCCGGGATCTTCGGCATCGAGGGTCGGCCCAGGCGCGGCACGCCCGAGCACCGGATGCGCTACACGATCAAGCACCTGGTCGCAGCCTCGACCTCGCCGCTGGCCCAGGTCGGCGAGCTGATGAACCTGACCCGCGAGGAGGCGGTCGGGGTGACCAAGCTCGGCGTCGAGCTGCTCGACCGCCCGACCTACGCGGTAATCGAGGCACGCCGCCGCGACGAGGGCCTCGAGGAGCGCCGCGACATCCTCTCGCTGCTGCTGCAGGCACGGACCGAGGAGGGCGAGGCGATGGACGACAAAGAAGTGCGCGACGAGCTGCTCACGCTCGTCCTCGCCGGCCACGAGACGACCGCCAACTCGCTCTCCTGGGCCTGGGAGCGCCTGGTCCGCAACCCCGCCGCGCACGAGGCCCTGCGCGAGGCCGTGCGCTCGGGAGAGGGCGCCGAGGAGCAGGTCGAGGCGACGATCGTGGAGACCATGCGCTCGCGGCCCGTGGTGCCGATGATCGGTCGCAGGGTGATGGTCCCCTGGAGCCTCGGCCCATACGCGGTCTCAGCCGACACCCCGGTGGGGATGAGCATCCTCCTCGTCCACCACCGCGAGGACCTCTACCCGGAGCCGTTCGAGTTCCGCCCCGAGCGCTGGCTCGGCCGCAAGCCCGGCACGTATGAGTGGATCCCCTTCGGCGGCGGCATCCGCCGCTGCCTCGGCGCCGCCCTGGCGATGGCCGAGATGCGCGTCGTCCTCGATGCGATGGCCCGCCGCCTCGACCTCGAGGCCGCCGACCCCGAGCCCGAGCACGCCCTGCACCGCAACGTGACGATGATCCCCGCCCACGGCGGCCGAGTCGTCCTTCGCGGCCGCAGCTGAGCTCAGCGCGGAAGCGCCCGGCCCCGCCGGATCTGGACCAGCCCCCAGAGGGAGACCGCCGCCCAGACGAACTCCAAGAGGAGGAACCCCCACTGACGCTCCTCCCAGGCGAGCACCGCGAGCACCGCCGAGCCGACCAGGTTGAGGACGAGGTAGACCCGCGAGTGGGGGTCCAAGGCACCGAACTGGGTCGCGGCATAGGCGCTCAAGATGAGCAGCGCCCCGATGACCTGTACGAGCTGGTCCACGAGGATCCCGTCTTCTCGACCGGTTCCTCAGAGCTCGTCGAGAACGGCCTGCCAGCGCTTCAGCGTCTCTTCTTCCGTGTCGCCGTCGAGGACGGGGCCAGTTGCTACGACGTTGCCGTTGACGACATAGGCGGTGTCATTGTCTCCCAGATAGACGCCGTCGCCCTCCTGCTCCAGCTTGCTCGACGCGAATGCGGCCTCCCTGGCGGCTTCTTCGTCGAAGGGCGGGTCGGGCCCGTCGAAGACCAGCGCCTGCCAGAGCAGCGACGATTCGCCGAGCGCCTCGTTGAGCTGCTCGACTATCTCCGGGTCGGACTCGTTCCGCGGCGCATAGGCAACTGCGCCGTCGACCAGGGAGATGGTCTCCTCGAATTCGTATCCGCCGGCGGCGTCCTCGAAAGCGGCGACGACTTCTTCTCCGGTGATCGGCTCGTCGTCAGAGCCGCCGCCCCCGCAGGCAGAGAG
The DNA here is from genome assembly GCA_963753585.1 of uncultured Solirubrobacterales bacterium. Lineage (GTDB taxonomy): Bacteria > Actinomycetota > Thermoleophilia > Solirubrobacterales > 70-9 > VRUE01. The sequence continues at coordinate 1,546,182 of CAVWCU010000001.1, forward strand.
CGCGACCATGACGAGCAGCAGGGGGACGAGAGTCCAGCGCACGGCGGGCACATTATCGTGCGGCGACCCGGCCGCGAGAAGCGGAGAGGATGAGACAGCTTTTGAAAACTGAGGTCCGGCAGCGGATTGAGGTTTTGCATCGCAAGCTGCCCTGAGCTATCGAGAGGTCCCTGCTACCGCCCAGCCAGGCCCGCCGCTAAATACGCGCGCTCGCCTGGCCCCGGCCCCTCCTCGGCCTGGGTGACCAAATCGGCACCGTGGAGGACCTTCAGGTGGTAGCTCACCCGTGCGACGCCTAGATCGAGCGCCTCGGCTAGCTCGCTTGGGCTTGTCTCCTCCGCACTCCCCCTGAGGTAGCCGAGGATCTCCTTGCGGTCAGGATGCGAGAGTGCCCCTTTGAGGAGGCGGTTCATCTTGTGGTCTTCGCCTTGCACTCGCTGTCTTTCTGCTCCAGTGCCCCGGGCGAACAGAGGGCCACTCTTGTATAGAAGCCGCCCGGGCCACTGGAACAGACTGCCGACCGGTGAGACTCATCCTCTCGTTCGTCGGAGTAGTGAAGGGTTTCAGATTGGGACGCTCAAATCTTCGTTATTTTTTAAGTGCGTGACTTGTGACTTGTCAGATTTCAGCGGGCGTGCCGTAGCCAGGGTTCGGCCGTCCCGGTCGGCTCCGCTGGAACCCGGCCAGCGAGACGACCATCGGCGTGCCCGGCTCCCCCGACGCTTCTAGGCGCTTGGCGTTCTCGTCATCGATGGCTAATAGGTGCTCGTGCGCCTCGGTCAGGCATTCGGCTCGTTCCTGCTCGCCCTTCGGATCGAGGTTGAGGCAGTCCCAGATGAAGCGCACTTCCTCATCGTGCTCCAGCTTCCCGGCGCGGAATGAGGCGAGCGTCTCAACGAAGTTCCCCTGGGCAATCAGTCCCGTCACGTCGCGGCGCTCCATTGGCGACATCGCGCGGTAGTCCTCGGGGCTGATGTAGGGCACGGTCACCGCCCGGTAGAAGTGCTTGTTCGTGTTGCGGACCTTCCCGATCCCGGCCTTTTCAATACGTCCGTAGCTGTAGAGGTAGCGGATGTGGTCGCTGAGCGTCTTCACGTCGACACCGATGGCTCGGGCAACCTCGCTCACGCTGATTTTGCCGTCGGCCAGCAGGGACAACGCTTCGACCCGGACGCCTTGCCCGAATGCATAGGCCACCCCGCCCGTCACATCCTTTCCCCGCTTGGCGACAGGCATACGGGCACGCCCCCGCGCGATGTCTAGGGCCGAAGCGTTGTCCCTGTGGGGCATCGTGGGCCTGCTCCGTTCAAAACACGTTGCGGAAATGATGGTCGTGATTCCCGTCTCGCCTGACTTGGCCAGGCGATTGGCGCTCCGAACCTTGATCTCAACCAGGCGTTCGTACACAACGCGCAGGTAGTCCCGCACTTCTTTCATCCCCTGGGCGTCGAGGAGGAGGCAATCGCCAATCAGGCGGGCGTGCTCATCGTCATCGAACCGTCCGGCCCGTAGCGCCGCCAGCGTCTCAGCGATGATCGCCAGGATGATGAGGCCGATGGGGTCGCGCCGTTCGGCAGGCGTCATCCGACAATACGTCTCGTCATCGATATACGGGATCATCACGGCCCGATAGAAGTGCTTATTGGCGTTTCGGGCTGTCCCGGTCCCCAGGTCTTCGATGCAGCCGTGGTTGTACAGCCCGTTGATGTGTCCGCTCAGGCGCTTCGTATTCACGCCGATAATCCGCGCGACCTCGCCCACGCTGGTTTTGCCCTCGGCCAGGATGGCGAGCGCCTCCAGCCTGATCCAGTGTCCGAAGACGTAGCCGATCGCGTCGGCGATCTCCTTCTCACGTTCTGCTGGCGGCTTGCGGGTTCCAGCTCGCGCCATTGAGCGTCATTCCTCCTGGTCTGAACGGCTAGGGAGCGGCGGAGCTTAAGAAATTTTTGGCGGCAATGCTTTGGTACGCCCTCGCTTTGTCCCACTAGTCAGAAATTTCTTACCCTCTCCTTCCAACCCGGCAATCGCCGGGCCTTATGGACGGAGGGAGGTGAGCGGGGATGAAGATCACGCCCGTAAATGGCGTCCTGCCCAGCGTGCAAATCCTGAAGCACCGCTAGGAGGCAAACGGCCGCCCGCTTGCCTCGGCAGGGGCGGCGGGCGGCCAACCCTCCAGGGACAGCGGGTCCGAACGGACCTAGGCGTCGTCGAGCGCTTCGGCTCGCGTGGCCAGCTCTGCGACCGTGAGGTCGAGCACCGCCGCGATCCGCTTGACCGATCCCCAGGCCGGGTTGTTCCGGCCGCTCTCGATGTGGCTGATCCAGGTCGGATGAATCTCGGCAGCCAGGCCGAGCGCCTCCTGGCTGAGACCTTGCTCTTCTCGGCGTTGCTTGATGGCCCGGCCTAGGCCGGGCTGAGGCTCGGTGCGGGGCGCCATCGGGGGCTGGACGCTCTCTGCTTGTCCCGCGCAGGTCCATAGAGTCGAACTCAAGTATGCTCTTCAACTCAAGTGGGCCAGTGGCCCTCTGGAAGCGAGCAACGGATACGAGGAGGCGCAGATTGGATGCTCTAGCGGTGCTACTGGCAGCGGGCCTGGTGCTGGTGAGCCTTCCCCTGGGCGGGCCGCTCGCGGTGCTGGCGGTGATGGCGGCCTTCGACCTGCCGCCGGGGTTCCAATCGGCAGCCTCCGACTTCATCGACGGAGGCGGCTGGGCGCTGCTTGCCCTTGGTGCTCTGGCAGTGTTCGGTTTGGGCCTCGCCTACCTCAGAAGGCACCGGCCCCTTGAACCGGTGGGCCTGCCTCACGACCCCGGCTCGATCCATGAGTGAGCCGCCCACACCGGAGGTCGCGCCCCCGGCGGCGAATCAGGCATCCGCTCGGCCTAACGACATCCTCGTCATCGTCGGATGGATCACGGCCGTCGTGGTCCCGCTTCCGGTCGGCATGGTGATCGGGGCGATCCTGGCCAGCCGCGACGACAAACGGGGGCGCTGGATTCTCGGCGTGGCGGTTGCCGTCACCGTCCTCTGGATTCTCGTCGCGGTCCTGCTTCTCAATACCGCGGAACATCAGGCCGAACAGAGCTACTACTACGAATAGGATTGCGAATTAAGTTTTAGTCCTGCTCCTGACAACAACATACATTCTAAATGTTCCTACTCGTTCAATAGAAATGCCAGGTTGCTTGCTGCTCCATACACATATGTCGTTGCCCAGTTCACCGAGATCCAGAGTTGCTTCGGGCCAGCCTAGATACTGCTCACTGTCGAAATTGGCCCCGCCGATTGGACACCAACCACGCCGCCAATCTTTGGCAATGACATTGGGTTGGGCCAAAACGATATCGGCATCGAGCTGTGGTAACTCCCGACCATCAATAACCCGAATTACGGGATGTGGTGGAATCTCCAATTCAATGACTTGCTCTGAATTGAGCACAATCTCGGCCTGCCCACCATAATCGGGCGGCAGCTCGTAAGCAGTGACACCGCCTCGTAGCTCAACAGGGAACCCTTTGGCATCAAGATCGGGAACACGCTCCATAGGCATTTCGCTGGCCACAATGCTTACCTCAAGTTAACCATAAACATTATCCCTCTCGACAAACTCCGTCAAGTACTGCCCAAGCTCTAGGCCGGTGGCTTGAGAACTCAACACGTCCCAACCTGATGGGACGATCCCCTTCTTGCGCTGTGAGTACAGCCTGTAAGACACCTTAGGAGGCTGATCGGGTTGTTGGCAGATGAGTATTGCGCCGATCTCGCACAGATCCCACACACAAACCTGAAGCCGTTCTTCATAAGAAATGTCGTCTTCATCTTCTATTTCGTAAAGAAGAGCTTGACCCTTAATCCAATCCCGAAGCAAAACATTTGCACTGTAGTAGTAGCTCATTACGGCTTCCCAGTCGGCATTTTCGTTCCATTGGCACCAGCGCGCAAGAATGCCCCGACCTCCCTCTCTCGCTTCTAGATACTCAAGAAATGGGTCGAGTTGGTCTTCGGCCTGACTGAAGGCTGTAGTCAGCATCGACCACTCTCGGCGGTTGAACCAGGGCCATCGTTGGGCAAACACGTGACATAGCTCCGGACTAGGCAGTGCTGCTAGGAACGGACTCGAAATGTCTTCTATCTCAAGTGCCAACTGCTCAAAAAACTCAGCATCCCCACCAAGAGGCAGCATTGGGGTGTCAACTAGCGAGCCTTCCCTCTCCGACTTGGCGATGAGCATAATGATTAGCTGGTGCGCTGTCGTAATGGCGTCTAGGTTTCGGACAAACTCAATGAGTAAGTCTTTAATTCGCTCATTCTTAGGCTTGCCAGACACGTCCGGCTCCGGCGAACTGACTTCGCGATAGAGGGTACCTGCAAACTCGTGAGCTTCCTTGAAGCTGAGAAGCCGCTGGCGCTTTTGGGGATTATGGTGTGAGAGCTGGCTGGCGAGTTCTTCGTGGATAGTGCGCTCTATACCGTCAGTCATACTTCGCGTGTCCCCGAAGCCTGGTGGATGTCCGAGAAGTAGACGACGACGTGGCGTGATCTTGTCGTAGACCTGCCACTCCGGCGTCAAGGCGTAGATACCATCTATTACTTCTGTACGCCGTAGTCGCGCTCCGGTCTCAAGCTCAGTCTCGCCACTTCGCGGTCGCTTCATCTGCTCAAGCTCATTTTTAATGGCGGCGGCTAGCTCTCGCGCGATGGTGAGATCGTCGGCTTTTGCATTTCTAATACGGTCAAAGTGGGCCAAAGCGAGAATGTCGGAGAAGCTCTCTATGTGAGCCGCCATGGCCACGGGATTGAGACCGAGGACAGCGGCTTTCCTGAGCTGTTCAGGAACGCCAAGAAGTGGCTCCTTGCGAGGCATAGCTACGAAGGTATAGCCGACAAGAAGTCGGTGCCACAAAATCCCCTCGAAGTGCCACGAACCTCTTGGTACAAGCGGTGCTCCATTCGCAGAACCGAAAGGAGCATCACATGTCCACCGACCTCACCCCATACCGTCCCCGCGCCCTCGCTCGCGAGGAGCGCCAGACCGCGGCCATGCTCCGCAGAGAGCAGCTCCCCGCCAAGCGCGCAGCCGCACGCATCCAGGCAGCGGCGCTCGTCGCGCACGTTGGGATGGTCAACACCGAGACGCTCACTGCCTTGGAGGTTGAGGCACTAAGGCGGCAAGGTGCCGTCATCGACAACCGAGTGCGGAGCATCGTTGACGGATTTGCGGCGCTTGTCGGTACCGAGCTGGCCCGCCTGTCCCTGGGAGGTGAGTAAGCGATGGTCCTGGTCTGGTTTCTCGCCGTTATCGGCCTCGCCATGCTCATAGGACTCGCGGCCCTCGCCGTGATCGGCGCAAGCCGGAAACAGGTCAGTGAGTCAGAGGACGCCTTTGACCTTGCCCTGGCAGCGGTGTCCCGACTCCAAACCGGAGCTTGGGCCGCGATCCAAGAACTCCGCGACCTCGACAGTAACCAGAAGGGAGCCGACTAATGCCTGCGCACGCAAGCTCCGCTGCAACATCTACCAAACCGGATACCGACACCGCGTCGGTCGAGTTCTTCGGAGCCTTTCTCCTCCAGGTGGCCCGCCATGAACAGGACGGCCTCTCGCGAGCGTGTGCGGTCCTGGCCGCCGCCTCCGCGATGGGCGTTGACCCGGCGGCCGTCCTCCGGGCCGGTGCGGAGGTATGAGCGATGGATCGGCTGATGGGCTGGGTGGTGGTCGCGCTCGCGATGGCCATCGCCCTGCCCACCGTGGCCGCCATTGCGCAGTCCCTCATACCTGCGCTCGTCATGGCCATCGTCGGGCTGGCCGCCCTGCGTTTGTTGACCTGAGCGGGTTACGCGATGCCCAGAGTGCCAATCCGGCTGTTGCTCGCTTGCCCCCTCCGCTTGTCCGCAATGAAAATGAAGTAAGTCATTGCATGCATGCAAGGAATCTATGAAGCACCGCATCACCATCACCGCTGATCGCCACGAGTCGCCCGACCTCGACCGGATCGTGGCCTGCCTGTTGGCCCTGGCCCTAGCGCGCCTCGAAGCCGAAAAGGAACCCCGGACCGACCCCTCCGGGGAGTCGCGAAAGGAATCCGGTGACTGAGCTGGTCGGGTTGGGCTGGGTGGCCGTGTTCGCCGTCGGCGGCGTGGCAATCCTGCGCTGGAGGCTCGCGGCTGCCGAGGCGAAACACCGCCGCACCTTCGAGCTGCGCTTTCCCCGTACCTTCGACGCGAGCGGGGCCGCCCAAGTGGTCCGGGCGCTGGGGGGACTCTCGGCACCGTGGTGGGGACGCTGGCTGTCCGCTCCGGCGGTCGTCTTTGAGGTTCGCGCCGATGCCTCCGGCGTGCGCCACCTGGTCAGAGTGCCGGAGCGCTTCGCGGACTTCCTCACCGCCCAGCTCGCCGGGGCGGGCGTGCGGTTTGAGGAGTGCCCGGATGAGAAGGTGGCCGTCTCATCCGGCGTGGAGTTTTGCCGTCCCTCCCTGATCGTGTCGGTGAGCACCGATGAGGCCGTGGCGAGCGGGATGCTCGCGGCCATGCAACCGCTGCGGCGCGGACAGTGCGCCGTCATGCAGACGGTGGTGCGGCCCGCCGCCAGTCCCCGGCAGGCGGCCCTTGATCCGGCACGCGCCTGGTGGCGGCAGGCGTTCGGCAATGCCCCGGCCACCCCGTCACCGGCCAGTGCAGCGGCCGTCCGAGCGTGGAGCCGCGAGCCTGCCCTGGCGGCGAGCCTGCGCATCGGCGTCACCGCCGGATCGACCGGAGCCGAGCGTCACCTGCTCGGTCGGCTCACCGGAGCCGTCAATCTCTCGCGGAGTCACGCGCTGGCCCTGCGGCGGCGCTGGCTGCCCGGCCCGCTGGTCGCCGCGGCGATCAACCGGGGCAGCATCCCCGCCCGCGCTCCCGCCCTGCTTCGCGCCTCGGAGCTGGCCGTGCTCTTGGCGCTGCCGCTCGACGGCCCGCCGGCGCCGGGTCTCTCCATCGCCGGCGCTCGCCAGCTCGTACCGGCCACGGCGTTGCCGCGAACGGGCCGGGTGCTTGGCGAGGCCACTTATCCCGGTGCCGAGCGCCCGGTAGCCCTCGCCCGCCCGGAGGGAACGACCCGGCACATGTGGGCCATTGGGCCGTCCGGCACCGGGAAGTCCACCCTCACGCTCCGCGCCGCCTTGGATGATGTCGCCTCTGGCGCTGGGGTCTGCATCGTTGATCCGGTCAAGGGCGACTTGATCGCCGACTTCATCGACTGCCTGCCACCGGAGCGCGCCGACGACCTCATCGTCCTCGACGCCGCCGACACCGCGCAGCCGGTCGGCTTCAACCCGCTCACGGAGCGGGGCACGACGCCGGAGCTGGCCGCCGACGGGATGCTGCACATCTTTCGCCACCTGGCCCGTACCCGCTGGGGCGGGTCCTGGGGTCCCCGTCTCGAGGACACCATGCGCGCCAGCCTCATCACCCTGAGCCGCGCCGGTCTCACCCTCTGCGAGTTGCCTACTTTGCTGCTCAATTCCAATGTGCGAACCGCGATCGTCGCGGGCCTGGACGATCCGCTCGGCGTCGGACCCTTCTGGAACTGGTACGCGGGACTGTCGGACGGCGAGCGGGAGCAGGTCGCCGCACCGGTCGTCAACAAGGTGCGCGGCTTCGTTGTCTCGCCGTCCGTCCGCAACATCATCGGACAGCGGCAGTCCGCTTTCTCGCTGGCCGACGTATTGAGTCAGGGAAAGATTCTCTGCGTCTCCCTGCCACGCGGCGTGATCGGCGAGGACGCCGCCACCCTGATCGGCGCGGCCGTCGTCTCCTCACTCTGGCGGGCCATCCTCGGCCGGGCCGCGCTGCCACCCGCCGCCCGTCGTCCCTTTTGCATCCACATAGACGAGTTCCAAGAAGTCGTCGCGCTCCCGCTCTCGCTGGGTGAGGCCCTCGCCACCTCGCGTGGCCTCGGCGTCGGCTGGGCCGTCAACAACCAGCACGCCGCGCAGCTCCCCGCCGACCTCCGCGCCGCCGTCCTCGCCAACGCCCGGACCAGGGTCTGCTTCCAGCTCGGCGGCCAGGACGCGGCGCTGTTCGCCAAGGAGTTCAGCCCCTACGCCACTGCCGACGACCTCACCGCCCTGGCACCGTTTGAAGCGATGGCGGCGGTCGCGGTCGGGGCCAACGTCGCACCGCCGGTCACGATCCGCACCCGGCCCGCCCCGCCGCCGAGCGGCCACGGGGCCAAGGTCCGCGCCCAGGCCCGCGCGCGCTACGGCCGCGACCGCGAGGCCGTCGAGGGGGAGCTGCGCGCCCGGCTGGAGGGAGCAGCGGAGCCGGTCGCTATCGGGAGCCGGAGGCGGCGATGAATGGTCGCATCGCTGTTCGCATCGCTCGGTCGAGCCGGACCGCGAACCGGCAGCCTGGTCGCGTTCTCGGCACCGGAGCGCCAACGAGTCACCGTCCCCCAAGGGGACTCCGGTGACGCGCCGCCGGGTCACGGCCGCCCACGTTGCGCGGCTCGCTGAAACGCTGTCCGCGCGCGACCAAGCCGTCGTCGCCACCCTGGACCGCGTGCGCGTCGCGACGGCCGGACAGCTCCGACGGCTGCACTTCACCGCTGGCACCGAGCGGGCCAACGCCCGCCAGGCTCAGCGGCGGCTGCGGGCCTTGGTCGAATGGCGGGTCCTGGCCGAACTCGACCGCAAGATCGGGGGTACGGGCGGCGGCTCGGCCCAGGCCATCTACGCCCTCGATGTGGCCGGGCAGCGCCTCGGAGAGATGCTTGGCCCGGCGGGCGGGCGTCGGCTGCGCCGTCCCTGGACTCCCGGCCTGCCGTTCCTCGCGCACACCCTCGACGTCACCGAGCTGTACGTCAGGCTCCGCGAGTGGGAGCGCGGCGGCGGCGAGCTGCTCACCTTCGACGGCGAGCCTGCCTGCTGGCGGCGCTTCAGCGGCCTCGGCGGGGCGCGCACCTGGCTGAAGCCGGATGCGTTCGTGCGGACGGCGGCCGGAGACTTCGAGCACGTCTCCTTTGTCGAGGTGGACCGCGACACGGCCAGCCTTCCGGCCATCGCCCGGAGGCTCGGCATCTACGCCCGTTATCTCCAGACCGATGCCAGCCGGGAGACGAAGCGCTACGGCGTGTTCCCGCGCATCGTTTGGCTCGCGCCCGACGACGCGCGCCGGGACGCCCTGGCCGAAGTAGTGGCCGCCGGGCCGTCCGAGCTGCGAACCGTCGCCGTCGCGCACCGCTTTGCCGACGCGCTTTCTGTCCTGGCCGGAGACGCGCCTGGTACTCCGCTGACGGGTGCTTAGTTCCTTGCATGCATGGAAGACAGGGAATAGAATCAGGGTATGTCCACCAAACGCGCCAGAGCCGACTTGGGCCGCTTCCTGCGGCAGCACCGCGATGCGCTGGGTCTCTCCCAGGAAGCGCTCGCGGAGCGCGCCGGACTCCGAGCCTCCACGATCAACCGTCTGGAGCAGGGCAGCATTGAGAACCCCCGGCCCGACACACTCCAAGCCCTCGCCGCCGCGTTCGACATCAGCTTCGAGGACTTGTTCGCGCGGATCGGCTACCTCGACGGCGACCGGCTGCCGGACCCCGCCCCCTACCTCCGGGCCAAGTTCCGCGACTACCCCGATGCTGCACTCAAAGAAGCTGAACAGTTCTTTGCCGAGTGGGAACAGCGACACCCGAAGGGGAAGCGTGGCAAACGCACTGGCTGAACTCCGCGCCTGCTGCCCGCCCCGCCGCCTGACGGCGAGTGAAGCCCGCCAGGTGGCCGAGCGCCAAGCGGCCCGGCTGCTTCGGCACTTCGGCATCGTCACTGAGCCGGTGCCCGATGAGGTCATTTCCGAGCTGCCCTACGTGCGGGTTCGGTACGTCCAGGCGCGGCACTTCGTCGCGACCGCCAAATGGAGCACGGCCCAGCGGCGCTGGCTGATTCTCGTCAATCGCGACGGCAATACGGCCGGTCGGATTCGCTGGTCACTGATGCATGAAGCGAAGCATGCGGTCGATCATCCGCTCGCCAAGATCATCTATCGCGACCGCCCGGCGGCGTCGGCCTACCTGCAAGCCGAACGCGCCGCCGATGCCTTCGCGGCCGCGCTGCTGATGCCGAAGGCGTGGGTCAAGCGTGCGTTCTACGGAGAGGGCATCCGTGACGAACGAGTGCTAGCCCGCCGCTTCGGGGTCAGCACCGCCGCGATGCGGGTACGGATTGACGAGCTGGGCCTGCGGGAGCCGGAGGCGGTGGCGTGAAGCGGGCGGCGCTATATCTGCGCGTCTCGACGGATCGCCAGGTCGGCCGGGCGTTCTCGGAGGAGGGCTACTCCGTCGAGACCCAGCGCGAGACATGCGAAGGCCGGGCGCGACAGCTCGAAGCCGAGGTGGTGGCCGAGTACGTGGACTACGGCGATTCGGCCCGCGTGGCCGCCCGGCCCAAGTTCCAAGCGCTCTTGAAACGGATTCGGGAGGAGCGCGACCTCGACCTGCTGATCGTCTACAACGTCTCCCGCTTCGCTCGCAACACCTACGACGACGTAGTGATCGGTGCGGAGCTAGAGAGCCTGGGCGTCGAGATCGTCTCGGCTAAAGAGCACTTCGACAAGACGCCGTTCGGCAAACGGATGCGGCGCTACGCGGCTGCGGACGCGGAGTTCTACTCCGAATCCCTGTCGGTCGAGGTCAAACGTGGTCTCCACCGGAAGGCGCAGCTCGGCGGCACGCCCGGCCCCGCTCCCATCGGCTACCTCAACGTGCAGGAGCGTGACGAGACCACCGGCCGCTACCTGAGCACCGTTCAGCTCGACCAGGAGCGCGCCCCGCATCTGCGCTGGGCCTTCACCGCCTACGGGACCGGCGTCTACACCCTCGACACACTGCACGCCGCCCTGGAACGTCGCGGCCTGCGCACCCGGCGAACGGCCAAGCAGCCCGCCCGGCCCCTCTCGCGGGCGCACCTGGCCCGCGTCCTCGCTAACCCCTACTACATCGGCACGGTCCGCTACGGCGGGATCGAAAATCCCGACGGGCGGCACGAGCGGCTGATTGACCGGGAGACCTTCGAGCGAGTCCAGCGAGTGCTTGACGCGCATGCCCAGTCCGGGGAGAAGGACCGGAAGCACCATCACCACTTGAAGGGCAGTCTCTACTGCGACTACTGCGGTAGCCGCCTGACCTACGTTCGTGCCCGCAGCAAAACCGGCCGTCACTATTGGTACTTCGCCTGCGTCGGCCGCGTCACTGGCACCGGCTGCGAGCTGCCCTATCTACCTGCCCACCAGGTCGAGGCGCAAGTCTCCCGCTATTGGGAGGGGGTCGCGCTCACGGCGAAGCAGGTTGCGGCAATCCGTTCCGCCGCCAGCGCTGTGCTGGCCGAGATGAAAGCCGAGAGCGAGCGGGAAGGCACGCGCCAACGGCAGCGCGTCGCATCGCTCGAAGGCGAGCGCGACAAGCTCTTGCAGGCGTTCTACGCCGAGGCGGTTCCCTTGGAGCAACTCAAACGCGAGCAGGACCGGATCGCCGCCGAGCTGGCCCAGGCCGAACAGCATCTTGCGCTCGCGACCGAGGACCTGATCGACGGCGAGACGGTGCTGCATATGGCGCTGGACTTGCTAGAGCCATGCGCCGCGGCCTATGAGCAGTCAGCGGAGATCAACCGGCGTATCTGGAACCAGACGTTCTTCCGTCGGCTGAACGTCCGGGTGGATGGCATTGATAGCGATGAACGTGCCGAGCCGGTGGGCGAAATGACGCATCCCGGCTTTGCCGACCGACTGGCAGGCAAGCGGACCCGCGAAGCCCGCGCTTTCTCTGGCAGGGGTTCCAAAAAGGAACTTCTAGCGGAGAGGGAGGGATTCGAACCCTCGAGAGAGCTTGCGCCCCCTACTCGCTTAGCAGGCGAGTGCCTTCAGCCACTCGGCCACCTCTCCGGGAGTTGAGGCGATTGTAAGAGCTTCCAGGGGGCGGCGCGGCTAGTCTCATCGTCGTGCCCGGCCGCTCGCACGCACAGCTGGAGCAGGTCTTCGAGGAGGTGGAGGCGCCGTTTGCCTTCGTCGACCTCGACGCGATGTGGTCGAACTCGGACGCGATGCTGGAGCGGGCCGGCGGGAAACCGATCCGCGTGGCGAGCAAGTCGGTGCGCTGCCGGGGCGTTCTGGAGCGCATCCTCGGCCGGGACGAGCGCTACGCCGGGCTGATGACGTTCACCTTGCCGGAGACGCTCTGGCTGGCCGAGTGCGGATTCGAGAACCTGCTGCTGGCCTACCCCACCGCAGACACCGCAGCGCTCGGCGAGCTGGCGCTGCGCTCGGTCGCCAGCCCGGCCGAGGCGCCGATCGTGATGGTCGACTGCAGCGAGCACCTCGACGCGATCGAGTCGGTCCTGGGCGCGGACGCGGCGCCGGTACGCGTCTGCATCGACCTCGACGCCGGCTGGTGGGCGCTGGGCGGGCGGATCAAGGTGGGGCCCAAGCGCTCCCCGGTGCACACGGTCGAGCAGGCGGTGGGGCTGGCGCGGGAGATCGAGCGCCGCCCCCAGGTCGAGCTCGCCGCGCTGATGTCCTACGAGGGCCAGATCGCCGGCGTCGGCGACGAACCGCCCGGGCGCCGGTTCCGCGGCGCCGCGATCCGCACGATGCAGCGCCGCTCGGCGGCCGAGCTGGCCGAGCGCCGCGCCGCCGTGGTCGCCGCGATCCGCGAGTTCACGGACCTGCCGATCGTCAACGGCGGCGGCACCGGCAGCCTCGAGCTGACCGGCGGCGAGGACACCGTCACCGAGATCGCCGCCGGCTCGGGCTTCTACGCCCCCACCCTCTTCGATCACTACAGCCGCTTCTCCCTCACGCCCGCCGCCGGCTTCGCCCTGCCGATCGTGCGCAAGCCGACCGCGGGGGTCGCGACGGCACTCGGCGGCGGCTACCTCGCCTCGGGCAGCGGCGACGCCGCCCGCCTTCCCTCGCCCTGGCTCCCCGCCGGGCTCCAGCTCGATGCCGAGGAGGGCGCCGGCGAGGTCCAGACTCCCCTGAGCGGCCCCCCCGCCCGCGACCTGCAGATCGGCGACCGCGTCTACATGCGCCATGCCAAGGCCGGCGAGCTCTGCGAGCGCTTCGACGCCCTGCACCTCGTCGAAGGCGACGAGATAGTGGACGTGGTGCCCACGTACCGCGGCGAGGGCCGAACTTTCCTTTAGGGACCGAGGACGCGCTGGGCGTACTCGTTGGTGAAGACGCGGTTGGGGTCGAGCTCGTCGCGCGCAGCTAGGAAATCAGCCCAACGTGGGTAGAGCTGCGACAGCGTCGCCGCCGTCTGGAAGTGGCGCTTGCCCCAGTGGGGGCGGCCGCCGTACTCGTCCATGATCGACTCGACCGCCTCGAAGTAGGGGCGCCACTCCATGCCGCGGTACTGGTGGACGGCGATGTAGGCGGTGTCGCGTTCGTGCGAGGGGCTGAGCAGGGCGTCGTCGGCGGCGGTCACCCGCATCTCGATCGGGAAGAAGACCGGGTAGCGGTTGGCGCGCACCCACTCGATCACCCGGCGCACCGCCTCGGGGCCCTGCTCGCGCGGCACGCCGTACTCCATCTCGGTGAAGCGGACACGGCGCTCGTTGGCGAAGATCCGGTCGCTGCGGTCGGTCGCCCTGCTGCCCGAGGCGAGCCAGGCGGCGAAGCGGGAGAGCGAGGGGATCGCGCGGGGAACCAGCTTCCCGGCGGCGGAGACCGCCTCCAGCGCCCAGTTCTCAAGCACGACGTCGTTGAGGTAGGCGGCAGCGCGGCCACGCGGGCGCGGCGGACCGTCCGTGCGGTTGCGTTCCAACACCAGGGCGGAGTCGGCGTAGGGGAAGGTGAAGAGCTCGAAGTGCTCGTTGGCGTCGGCGCTCTCCTGGAAGGCGCCGAGCACCTCCTCCCGCGGCCGCCGGGTGTCGACCCGGTGCAGGGTGAAGGCAGGCACGCAGCGCAGCGTCACCGCCGAGATCACGCCGAGCGCGCCGATCCCGACCCGCGCCGCCCGCAGCAGATCCGGGTCGGCGCCGGCGCTCAGCTCGCGCACCGAGCCGTCGGCCCTGACCAACTCCAGCGCCTCGACCTGGGTGGAGATGTTGCCCAGCTTGGCCCCGGTCCCGTGGGTGCCGGTCGAGATCGCCCCGGCAATCGTCTGACGGTCGATGTCGCCGAGGTTCTCCATCGCCAGCCCGAGCTGGTGCAGCTCCTCGTTGAGCTCGGCCAGAACCGTGCCGGCCCCGACCCTGACCAGGCCGGAGCTGCGGTCGGCGTCGATCACGCCGCTCAGCGAGCTGATGTCGACCATGGTGCCGCTTGTCATCGCCGCCTCGGTGAACGAGTGGCCCGAGCCGGCCACACCGACCTTGCGCCCGACCGCGACCGCCCTGCCAATTGCCTCGGCGAGCTCGTCGCGCGCGCCCGGGCGCACCAGCTCCAAGGGCGTGCAGGCCTGGTCCCCGGCCCAGTTGCGCCAGCTGGGCCGGGGTCCCCCCGCTCATCGCTCGACGAAGCCATTTCCCTGCGGAGCCTAGTCCCCTCCGCCCCCGGCGGGACGGATCGCGGGCGGCGCAAGGACGTGGAGGGAGTAGGCAACCGTGCAAAGCAGCAGGGCAGCGATCCCGAACCCGGGAGTCGCGTTGCCCGCCACGCCCGCGAGGGCGCCGCCGGAAAGGCCGCCGACGACCTGGCCGAGCGCCCAGGCCATGTTGGAGAGGCCGGCGGCGAACCCCTGGTGAAGCCGGCTGGACTCCGCCATCTCCGAGAGCATGGTCAGAGCCGGCGTGAAGCAGATGCCCCCACCCAGGGAGGTCAGCATCAGCCCGGCCATCACCACTCCCATGGTCGCCCCGACAGCGACGGCGATCATCGCCACCGAGCAGATGCTGAGGCCGATCGCAAACGGGATCCTGCGCCCCGCCCGGTCGGAGTAGCGGCCGGCGAGCGGCGCCAGCAGCGCCTCCAGGGCGGCGCCCACGATGAAGCCCCCGGCGATCAGCGCGTGGCCGCCGCCCAGCTCGGCGATCTGCAGTGGCGCCAGGACCTCGACCGCGCCGAACATCACCGACGGCACCGCGACGAACGCGGTGCCGGTGAGGATCGGGCGGCTGAAGATGATCTCGGCGATCTCGCTCAGCGGCTGTCGCTCGGGCGGCTCGGCCTCGGGTAGGCCGGCGGCGAGGATCGCGAGCACGATCGCCACGGCGAGCACACCGCTGAACACGAGCTCGGTCCCCACCTCTGCGGCAAGGGCGCCCAGCGCCGGACCGAGGAGGGCACCGCCGACGGCCGTGCCCAGGGCCGTGCCGATGATCGCGCCGCGCCGCTCCGGCGGGGCGGTCGTGATCAGCCAGGTCAGCGCACCCGACCAGATCAGCGCGCCCGAGGCGCCCTGGACGAAACGGGCGCCGACCAGCAGGGCGTACTCGTGGGCAAAGCCGAAGGCAACGCTGGCGCATCCGAGCAGCAACAGCCCCCCGATGACCGTCTGGCGCGGGCCGAGGCGAGCGGCAAGGAGGCCGGCGGGCAGTGAGAAAACCAGCGTCCCGGCGGCGTAGGAAGCGGAAAGGACGCCGGCCTGGGCCTTGCTGAGGCCGAGTTCGGACACGTAGTCCGGCAACAGCGGTGCGATGGCGGAGAAGAAGACGACGTCGAAGAAGACCATCGCCGAGGCGAGTACGAGCAGTCGGCGCATTGCAGACAATACAATCATCTAGAGCGGTTACGGGCATGCGCCGCGCCGTCTAGCATCTACCGATCGTTACTACCCGGAGGGGTGGCAGAGCGGTTGAATGCACCGGTCTTGAAAACCGGCAGACGTCGAAAGGCGTCTCGAGGGTTCGAATCCCTCCCCCTCCGTTGACTCTGTGGCGAACGAGGCGCTTGCCTCCAGCGCTGGACGCGCCCTAGTCGTCCGCCCGCGGGAGGAGTCCGGCGGCGCTCAGAACGCGGAGGTGGTAGGCGACGAGGGGGGCCGTGGCCCTTATGTTGGATAGCTCGCGGAGCAGTTCGTCAGGGGAAAGCGATCGCTGTTCGTCTTCCTCGTACAAGGTGAGAACTTTGGCCCGGATTGGATGGCTGCGCACGTACTCCTCGCGATCCATTGCCCTCTGGCCCTTGTCGTCGTACATATGCCTTCCCTTTTGCGTTGCGGCCCCTCCTTAACCTGCGGCGCTTTTTCACTGTCGGCACACGCAACAGTCTGCTGCTCAGCACCCCGGAGGCTGGCTACCGATTACGAACCCGGCCGCCGGGTGTTGAACACAGAGGGCCATTGGGTGAGATCTACTGTTAGATCTCAGTGGATTAATAGAGTCTCCCACAATGGAGGTAGGAGAAACCTCCACTTTTTTAGGACATGTCAAATCGACTAGTCGATCGACTTCGACACTATGCGTTACTTAGGGAGATTGCCCGTCGGCGGCATCTCAAAAGAGAACATCGCAACCCTCACATTGATGAGCTTGCTCTCGTCGCCGGCCTCGCGTACCCGCTCGACACTTTCGACTTCGACCTCGCGAGTAAGGGTCAGCAGATCGTCGAGACGTTCGTTGAGCTTGATCCAGCCCTGCTCATCGACACGAAGTGGAGATCGGCTGGCGTGTGACTCCGCACGGGCCTGGAAAGTCCGCGCGCGCCAAGCGATGGCGATATCCCGCAAAACCAGCTGTTGAGCCCAGAGCACATAGCGTTCCCGTTCGTCCTGGCTCAGCTTGTCCCATTCCTCGCTGCTGAACACTGGTCGCATCACGGCCCGGTAGATGGTTGTCGGCATCCCGCGTCGGCGCTCGGTGTCGATTGCCTCGACAAAGCCCATCTTCTCCAGCTCCCCTACGTCATAGTCTGCCTTGTTGAGCTTGATGCCGAGCTCCCTGGCGACGTCGCTCTTTGACGCTGAGCGTTCTATAAGGAGAGCCAAAGCGGCGTACTGACCGGGATTACGGAGCAGACGAAAGAGCTGCTCGTCGACACGGGTCTCCGGCATCACCGTTTTTGCCACAGCTCTCTCCTCTCTGGAATCGATTGAGCGGTGCGGACATTAGCCGATTTCGATTGGCCACAAACGAGTATTTGGGATAGCTCGTCCATCCCCCACTATCAACTTACCGAAGCTGATCGACTAGTCGACTAGTCTCGTTAATCGTTATCCAAAGCCAGCGGGAGAGAGGGGGTGATGGACATGCTCGAAAAGGTCGAGGTCGTGGTTCCGTCGATCTACACATTTAAGGCCGCCTAAGGGGCCTCTGGCCGATCCCAGCCAATAGCTGGGATCGGCCAGATTCAGTTACACCAATTACCGAAGTCACTCGACTAGTCGATCAGCTTCAGCTAGTCTTTCCTAGTGGTGACGGGGGAGGCGGTGACAGCCGGGCCTGGTGGCGACTGGGCCGAGCGCGCATTCGAGGCAATGGCGCCGCTCTACGACGACTTCACCGCCCACCACGAATACGAGTTCTGGACGGGGCAGCTTCTTGCCGTCCTTGAGCGGGAGGGGCTTCAGGGCCGGCGCCTGCTCGATGTCGGCTGCGGCACGGGCAAGAGCTTCTTGCCGATGCTTCCGCGCGGGTGGCAGGCCGTGGGTTGCGACATCTCGGCTTCGATGCTTGGCCTGGCACAGCAGAAGGTCGGCGATGCCGTTCGCCTAGAGATCGCCGACATGCGCGGGCTGCCGTGCTTTGGCGAGTTCGACCTGGTTTGGGCGTTGGACGATGCGATCAACTACCTGCTCAGCGTCGAGGAATTGGAAGCGGCGCTAAGAGGAATGCGGGACAACTTGGCGCCCTCGGGCCTGCTGCTGTTCGACGTGAACGAGCTGCCGGTCTACGCCTTCTATGCAGAGGGCGTCGAGGTCGAGCTTGACGGACGCCGCTTCGTTTTTCAGGGGAATGCGATGGGTGAGGTCGAGCCGGGCTCGATCTGCGAGTTCTCATGCTTCGAGAAGCGACCCAGCGGCGAGGGTCAGGCTGCCGAGCAGCGCAACGTCTCCATCCATCGCCAGCGCCATTTCACCGAAGCCGAGATCTTGGCGGCCATCGACCAGGCGGGCCTCACGTGCCTGAACGTCTATGGCCACGGCACCGACGGCATCCCGCGTCAGCCCCTGGACGGCTCGGTTCACACGAAGGCGATCTATGTGGCCCGCGCCGCCTAATCCGACGACCTGGGAAAAACCGCGGATCAAGCGCACGACCGAGCAGTTTCAGGCGCCGAACGGAGACCTCTACCTCCGCAGACCCAGCGAAACCGCCGACATTCGAATCAAAGACCCAAGCCCGCAGTTGCGGCAACTGCTCGGCGCGCTAGACGGCACGCGCACTCGCCGGGAGCTGGATGAGGAGTTCGGGGTCGACCTGGTCGGCGAGCTAATCGGCCAGCTCGACGAGATGGGACTGGGAGAGGATGCATCCGACGACGACCTAATCGACCCTCATACCCAGGCACGCTTCGACCGCCAGCTCCGCTACTTCAGCGATGTCTCGAACGGGCAGACGCCTTCTCTATGCCAGGAAAAGCTAGAAGACGCTCGTATCGCGGTCCTAGGCGTCGGGGGCCTCGGCGGGTGGTCGGCGTTGACGCTCGCGTGTTGCGGCATAGGCGAGATGCTGCTGGTCGACTTCGACACGGTCGAGCTGAGCAACCTCAACCGCCAGATCCTCTACGGGGAGGCCGATGTCGGCCAGCCGAAGGCGGGCCTGGCAGCCAAGCGCCTTGGCACCTTCAACTCCTCGATCAGAATCGAGACGCGCGAAGAACGGCTCGACAGCGAGGCGGCAGTTGCAGAAGTCATCAAAGGCTATGACCTCGTGGTCAACGCAGTCGATTGGCCAGCTCACGACATCGAGCTTTGGGTCAACTCGGCCTGCTTTGCAGCGAGCATCCCCTATATCGCGATGAGCCACTACCCGCCGATCGCCCGCGTCGGCCCTTTGTACGTCCCGGGCGAGACTGGCTGCTACTCCTGCCAGGAGATTGCCTACAAGCGCTCATACCCGCTCTACGACGCGGTGGTCGAGTATCAACGCGCGAAGCCCTCGCCGGCGGCGACGCTTGGGGCTGCCTGCGCCCTGATAAGCGGTCAGGTCGCCCTCGACGTCATGCATTTTCTGACCGGCCTCGCGACGCCGTCGAGTCTGGGCATAAGCCACATCTATGACCTCCGCACAATGGAGGCCAAACGGGAGCAGGTTGTACAGGAGCCGGATTGCCCGGTCTGCGGCACGCGCTGACCGCCGGAAAGCGCTCAGGAGAGACTGGAGAGCGCCGTCGCGACCGCGAAGCCAAGGGTCGTAACGAGGCCGGCGACGCGTCCCGACTCCCTCGTCGCGTCGGGGATCATCGAGTCGATCAGCATGACCAGCAGGGCGCCGGCGGCGAAGCCGTCGATGGCCGCGCGAAGATCGCCCGAGACGACGTCCGCGATCGCGAAGCCGGCGACGCTGGACAGCGCGCAAATCGCGGCAACAGCCACCCAGAGGCGCACGATCTTGCGCTCGTCGGTGCCGCTCTTGCGCATCTCGCTCGCCGAGCCGATCGCCTCGGGCAGGTTGGAGACAAAGATCGCGACGAGCAGGCCGATCCCGATGCCCTCCCCGCCCGCCAAGCCGATTCCGAGGACCAGCTGCTCGGGGATCCCGTCGAGAAAGGCACCCAAGGCGAGTGCGGTCCCCGGGTCGGAGCCGCCGGCGCGGCCGGCCCGTCCCCGACCCGCCGACGCGCGGTTGGCGATGAGGCCGTCGAGGAAGAAGTAGGTCAGGGCACCGAGCCCCAGGCCGATCGCCATGGCGCCCAGACCGCCGACGCGCAGGCCCTCCGCTGCCAGCTCGAAGCTGACTGCGCTGATCAGGGCCCCGGCACCGAAGGCGAGGACCAGTCCGATCTGCCTAGGTGGCCAGCCGCGGGCGAGGGCGAGCAGAGCCCCGAGGACCAGCGAGGAGGCGGCCAGCGCGCCCCAGCCAAGCGCCGCGATCATGGTCGGCATCTCGCCGGGAGGCGCAGCATCGAGGGAGGTCTATCAGCGGGGCGGCAGGAAACGCGGGGCGGCGACCGAACGTGCGGGGATGGAGACGGCATCGCGCCGGGCGCGGACGCGTGAGCGGTGGCGGCAACGGGCGGAACGGGCCAGCGATGCCTTCGGGCTGGTCCTCCTGCTGGTGCTGGTCACCTATGTGCTGTCCTCGCTGATCGAAAATCGTGGCTGGACGTCGGTTGTCCTGATCGTGGCGACGAGCGCGACCTCCGTGGTCGCCCTGACCAGCTCGCATGCGCAGGTGAAGGTCGTGCGGGTGGCGATCGGGCTCTCGCTGCTGACCATCGTCCTAGCCGCGATCGGGGCCGCCACCGACAACCACGACTGGCTCAACGTCGCCTCCGTGATCCAGATCTCGCTGCTGACCGTGGCAATGGGGGCCGTCCTGCGCCGGGTCGTCACCGCCCCGGAAGTCGGTTCGCGCACGATCCTCGGCGCGCTCAGCGTCTACGCCGTGCTGGGGATCCTCTTCACCTACCTCTTCGGGGCGATCGAGCGGGTCCAGGGCGGCGCCTTCTTCGAAGGCGTGCCCGACCCGTCGGGCTCGGACTTCCTCTTCTTCAGCTACACGACGCTGACCACGACCGGCTACGGCAACCTCGTCCCGGGTGGGCAGCCCGGACGGCTGATCGCCGGCTTCGAGATGATGGCCGGGCAGATCTTCCTCGTCACCCTGGTCGCCGGCCTGGTCAGCCTCTGGCGCCCCGGCGAGGCGATCCGGCGCCGCCGCGAGCAGCACGGCGGCGAAGGCTGATTCAGCCCGAGAGCACCGAGCCCAGCCCGGCGATCTGGGACTCCATCGCCTCGCAGAGCCGGTCGCAGAGCTCGAGCACGGCGGGGTCGCCGATCCGGTAGAGCGAGCTGGTCCCCCGCTTGCGACGGGTGACGAAGCCCTCCGCCCTCAAAGCAGCGAGGTGCTTGGAGACGTTCTGCTGGGAGGTGCCGAGCGCCTCGGTCAGCTCGCCGACCGAGAGCTCCTCGTGGCGGCGCAGCTGGTCGAGCACGCGCAGCCGGGTCGGATCGGCGAGAGCGCGGAAGCGGGCCGCGATCAGCTCTGCGGCGTCGGGCTGGAGGGGGCTCTGCATCGTCGCCATCGTGGTGATATCTTACTACTTACAACTGTAAAGTTGTTAACTTGTAAATCGATAAAGGGAGCCTGCCGATGAGCAATCTAGGACCGATCGGGCGCTTGGGTCATTTCGCCGCAACCCACCGGCGGTGGGTCTTCGTCAGCTGGGCGGTCGTGGCGGTCGGCCTCGGCGTGCTGGCGCCGCGGGTCGAGACGGCGCTCTCCGGTGCCGGCTGGCAGGCAAATGGCTCGGAGTCGGTCCAAGTGCGCGAGCGGGTCGACCGCGCGTTCGCGGGCGGCGGCGCCTATGGCCTTCAGGTCGCGGTCCACTCTGACCGCCTGACGGCGAGCTCGCCCCCGTTCCGCACCACCCTGCGCCGGGCCGAACGCATCCTCGCCGCCGACCCTGCGGTCAGGACGGTGACGTCGCCGCGCCCCGGCCTCTCGATCTCCGCAGACGGCCACACCGCGGTGATCCGCGCCGGTGTGGCGGAGGACGCGAACGGCATGGTGGCCGCCGCCGGCGAGCTCAAGGGTGAGCTGGCAGCAGCCGCGGCGCCCGGCGTCGAAGCCAACTTGACCGGCGCCGCCGGCATGTGGTCGGACTTCAACGAGGCCAACCGCGACGCGATGCTGCGCTCCGAGCTGCTCTCCTGGCCGGTGACGCTGGCGATCCTCGTTCTCGCCTTCGGCTCGCTCCTCGCCGCCGGGCTACCGCTGATGCTGACGATCATCGGCTTGATCGCTTCGGCCGGCGTTCTCTATCTCGGCACTCTGATCTCGCCGATCTCGATCTGGTCGATGAACTTCGCCCTGATGTTCGCCTTGGCGCTCGGCGTCGACTACGCGCTCTTCGTGGTCATGCGCTTCCGCGACGCGATCTTCGGCGAGGAGCGCCCTGCGGTGGACGCGGTCGGAGAGACGATGGACACCGCCGGCAAGGCCGTCCTCTTCTCCGCCATCACCGTCCTGGTCTCGCTCTCGGCGGTGATGCTCGTGCCCAGCCCCGCCTTCCGCTCGGCCGCGCTGGGAATCATGATCTCGGTGCTGTTCGTGCTGGCGGCGACGCTGACGCTGCTGCCGGCGGTCCTGGCCAAGCTCGGACCGCGGGTCGACAGACTCGCCCTGCCCTGGGCGCACAGCGGCGAGCATCGATCGCAACGATTCGCCCGCTGGGGGGAACTGCTCTGGCGGCGTCCGGTCGCCTTCGGCGGCCTCGCCCTGATCGCGCTGGTGCTGTTGGCGCTTCCGATTCTCGGCCTGCGGACGGGAATGCCATCGATCAAGGTCGTACCGTCCGGGGACCACTCGAGGGTTGGCTACCAGCAGATGACCGAGGCCTTCGGCCCAGGGGCACCGGGAATGCTGCAGGTCCTCTTCCCCCCGGACGAGTCCCGTCAGGCGCTGGCAACGCTGCGCTCGGACACCGGCGTCGCGACCGCGCTACCGCCCCGCTCGGGTGGGGACGGCATTCGGCTGATCGAGGCGATCCCCGCAGACGGGCCGTCGACGACGGCGTTCGGCTCGACCGTCGACCGGCTGCGCTCCGACCTGCCACCGGACGCTCTCCTCGGCGGTCCCGCGGTCGAAAACCACGACCTCGAAACGGCGCTGAGCGCGAAGACGCCGCTGGCGATCGGCGTCGTGCTCGGGCTCGGCTTCCTGCTGCTGCTCGTCGCCTTCCAGGCGCCCCTGGTGGCGGCGATCGGCGTGTTGGCCAACCTGCTCTCGACCGGCGCCGCCTTCGGCGTCGCCACGCTGATCTTCCAGGACGGCCATCTCTCCGGCCTGCTCGGGTTCGAGTCGCAGGGCTTCCTCAACGCCTGGGGGCCGATCTTCTTCTTCGCGATGATCTTCGCGATCGCGATGGACTACACCGTCTTCCTGCTCTCCTCGGCGCGTGAGCACTGGGAGGAGTCCGGCGACGCCCGCGAAGCGATGGTCGGCGGTCTGGCCCACTCCGGCCGCACGATCCTCGCCGCCGGCGCAGTGATGGTCGCGGTCTTCTTCACCTTCGCCCTCTCTGGCCCCCTGCCCCCGAAGGAGATGGGCGTGATCCTCGGCGTCGCGGTCTTCCTCGACGCCTTCCTGGTGCGGCTCCTGCTGCTGCCGGTCTTCCTACGACTAGCCGGTCCCGCAGCTTGGTACATGCCGAAACCGCTCGGCCGCCTCCTACCGGAAGTTCGATTCAGCCACGAGGGCTGAGCCCCTACCGGGATAGGCACTACTCCGAGAGCTCGACGCGCTCGATCGTCTGCGGCTCCACCGGGCTGTCGGCGCCGTCGGTCTCGGTCGACTCGATCGCGTCGACGGCGTCCATGCCCTCGACGACCCGGCCGAAGACCGTGTGCTTGCCGTCGAGCCAGGAAGCCGACTCGGTGGTGACGATGAAGAACTGGGAGCCGTTGGTGTTGGGGCCGGCGTTGGCCATCGCCAGCGCGCCCCGGACGATCTTGTGGTCGTTGAACTCGTCCTCGAAGGTGTAGCCCGGGCCGCCGCGACCGGTGCCCTCAGGGCAGCCGCCCTGGATCATGAAGTCGGGGATCACCCGGTGGAAGACCAGTTCGTCGTAGAAGCCGTCGGTGGAAAGCTTGCGGAAGTTCTCGACGGTCTTGGGAGCGTCGTCGTCGTGCAGCTCGAGCACGATCGCCCCGGCGCTTGTGTGGAGGGTTGCCTGCGACACAGGGACCACTCTATCGAGTGATGGATTGACCCCCGCATAGGGTGGTCAATCCATCACTCGACCCGCTCAGCCGGTAACGCGCACGGTCACCGGGCGGGAGGCACCTGGGGCATACGGCCAGCGCTCCTCGGGGAGCGCGATGGCGCGGAGGCGGATGCTGGCCGTGCCGGTGACGTAGCGGAAGCGGTAGCGGGCATGGAAGCGACCGCTGTGGTCCGTGCGGGTGACGAGGACCGGGCGCCAGCTCCCCACGGCGTCCTCGAAGTACTGGATCGCGACCAGCTTCCCGCGCCGGGGCAGCGGCGCGCCGAGCGTGCGCACGCGACCGCCGAGGCGAACCGTCTCGCCGGTACGCAGGGAGCCGGGGGTGGCGTGGAAGTCGACGCCGCTGCTGACCCGGAGCGTCAGCGGCCGGCGGCTCGCCTCGCCCAGCCGCTCCTCACCCCGAAAGGAGACCGCGATCCGCCGCGAGGTCCCCGGCGGGAGCTCGAGGCGAAAGCCACCGTGCGACCCGGTCGCCACGAGCTCGACCCGCGCCTTCCGCAGGGCGCCCCGGGAAGGCCGCGAGACGACCCGCACGGTGCGGCCGGCAAGGCCGGCCCCGTCGGCGTTGAGAAGGCGGCCCCTAAGCACGGCGCCAGCGCGAAACGGAATCGTGAGCTCGGTGCCGGTGCGCCCATGCCAGGCGAGCCGGGCGAAGATCCGCGCCTTGCCGCGCGCCGGCTCCGCTCGCCTGACCGAGGCGACGCTGCCCGTCGCGACCTTGCGCACGGTCATCTCGACCCCGTCGGCGCGGCGAGTGGTCGAGGCAGCGTTGCCAGCCCCGTCGACAGCGTCGGCACGGAACACGTAGGTCCCGGGACCGAGGTCGCCGGGCAGGGCCGCAACCAGCTGTGCCGTGGTCACTGGGCTCCCACGCTGGAATTTCGCCGGCAGCTCGACCCACTGTCTGCCGTCGAGGCGGCGGTAGTGGATCTCCCCGCCGGCCGGGGCGGAATGGTCGTCGGCGATCTGGGCGCGGACCTGCTGGGGCGACCCTCTCCGGCCTGCGCCGGCTCGAAGGCGACGGCCGGCGGCACGTCGTCGAAGCGCAGCGGCACCGAGACCGCCGAGGAGGCCGCGTCGTTGCCCGCCTCGTCGCGCAGCCAGGCGCTGAGCGAGTAGATGCCGGCGTGCGGCACGAAGCGGTCCGGCAGCGCCGTCAGGCCGCGGCCCGCGGTGAACTTCACACCGCTGTCGTAGCCCGAGGGGCCTTCGATCTTCCAGAAAGCGCCGCCGATCGGACTCGCGGGCCCCTGGTCGGGGTTGGCCCAGGAGACATCGAAGTCGTTCGTGCGCCGCCACTCCTCGCCGCCGGCGATCGAGAGAGCGCGGGGGTGCGCCGGCGGGTTGTTGTCGACGAGGAAGGTCTGGTCCGGGGCACAACCGCCGTTGCCCGCGAAGTCCGTGACGCAGTGGCGGATGGCGTGCGGGCCGTCGCTGAAGCGGGTGGTGTCGATCGCCGCGCCGCCGGACACGCTGAGGCCGCAGGGACGCATCTGGGTCGCCCTCCACTCGCCCCCGATCGAGGCCTTCGCGCAGCCGTACTCGGTGAGGTTGACGCGGGCGCCGTCGACCGCGGTCTCGCTGAAGCGCACGCCGCCGCCGACGTCGCTGCCCCAGAAGCCGACGCCCTGAACCCCTCGGCGCCAGCCGCCGGAGAGGATGTCGCCGCCGATCCCCGCGGCGGGGGCCAGGTCGTCCTGGATCGTGATCGTCAGCGCGCGGATCGCCGACCAGGAGCCCGCGTCGAGGCTGCACCATTTGCTCTCCGCCCGGGCGCAGAGGAGGCGGTCCTCGAGCGCCGGCTGGGCGGGGTTGAAGCCAGCGACGAACTCGCGCGGGGTGGTGTCCGTCGTCGCTGCCGAGGCGAAGGCGTCGAAGCCTCCGTTCCAGGTGCCGACCCCGATCCGCTGCTCCATCCCGTCGTGCAGGGCGTGCCACCAGGTGCCGCGGACCTGCGAGATGCCGGTCCCCGGCGGCGCCTCCCAGCGCCAGCGCGCGAAGCGGGTGCCCGAGACGGTCGCCTGCCCGTCGCGAGTGAAGCTCTTCAGGTGGACGCCGGAGAAGGGGTCCTGACCGGCCGGTGGGACGCACCAGGCGTCGGGGCGGAACTTTGCCCCGCCCGTGGTGTCGGCCCAGGACGCGTCGGCGCCGACGTACCAGCCGCACTGGGCAACCGCGTACTTTCCCGCCGTCGCCTCACGGGCGCCGAGCAGCAAAAGCGCCAGGGCAAGCGCGATTCCCATCGCCACGATGCGGGCGAGTCCGCCCCGTGTACCGGACATGAATCTCCTCCTTCGCTCGACAGCTCGTGGAGGGCTAAGGGCGGAGCGGCGAAAACTCTCCCCCCGGGCGGACGGACCGACCGGGCGCTGCCGCCGGTACGCCTTTGCGAGAATGGCTCCGATGCCACTCCCGACGCAGGATCAGATAACCGAGAAGCTGCGCGCCGTGATCGACCCCGAGCTGCGCCGCTCGATCGTCGAGCTGGGCATGGTGCGCTCGATCGACGTCAAGGAGACGGGTCGCGTCGAGGTGGTCGTCTCGCTGACCACGGCGGGCTGCCCGATCCGCTCTCACTTCGAACAGGCGGTGGCCAAGCAGGTCTCCGAGCTGGACGGGGTGACCGAGGTCGCGGTCGGCTTCGACGTCCTCTCCGACGAGGAGAAATCGTCGCTGCAGCAGACGCTGGGCCGCGGCAAGCTGCCGGCCGGCGCGCTGGCGCAGGTGAAGAACGTGATCTGCGTCGCCTCCGGCAAGGGCGGCGTCGGCAAGTCGACGATGACGGCCAACCTGGCGGCGGCGCTGACCGCCGAAGGCCACGCGGCCGGCGCGCTGGACTGCGACGTCTACGGCTACTCGATCCCGCGCATGCTGGGCGTCAACCGCAAACCGGAGGTGAACGGCGAGCGCAAGATCCTGCCGCTCGAAACCGCGGGCGGGGTGAAGGTGATGTCGATCGGCTTCTTCGTCGAGGAGAACTCGGCCGTCGTCTGGCGCGGGCCGATGCTGCACAAGGCGATCCAGCAGTTCCTCGAGGACGTCGCCTGGGGCGAGCTGGAGTACCTGCTGCTCGACCTGCCGCCGGGAACCGGCGACGTCTCGATGACGCTCGCCCAGCTTCTCCCCCAGGCCAAGTTCGTGATCGTCACCACGCCGCAGCCGGCGGCGCAGACGGTGGCCAAGCGCGCCGCCGACATGGCGGCCAAGTTCGACCTCGAGCTGCTCGGCGCGATCGAGAACATGTCCGGCTTCACCACACCCGATGGCGAGCGCTTCACGATCTTCGGCGAGGGCGGGGGCCAGCAGCTGGCCGACGAGCTCGACATCCCCCTGCTCGGCAAGATCCCGCTGGCCGAGGACCTGCGCGAGCACGCCGACGCCGGCACGCCGCTGGTGACGTCCGAGCCCGACTCGCCGGCGGCCCAGGCGATCCGCCAGGCCGCCCGCGGCATCGTCGCCACGACGCCGCAGGAGCTGCCGGTGCTGCAGGCCGTCCCGGCCGCGGCCGAAGCGCCTCCGGTCAGCGGCACCCCGCTGCCGGTCGTGCAGTGACGCCGTCGCAAGAGCCAGGCTTGGCCTCGCCGGCAGTCTTCTCCTAGCCCTCCTAGTTCGACTTGCGGACCGCCACGGCCGGGAAGGTGGTCGGAACCTCCTGGATGTTCATTCGCTTCACCCCCTCGAGGCGATCCCTGGACTGCGGCACCTCAAAGCACATCATCGCGGCGACGACGTCGACGACGGTCTCCTCACCGCGAGCCATCCGCTCGCTGCTGCGCGCCTCCGCCTCGAGGACTTCGTCCAGTGCCCTGTCCTGAATCGCCGCCACCTCGTCGAATCCCTGCCGGTCGAGCCTCATCGGGGTCCTGCTCAGATGATTGTTGGGCCAGGCATCGAACATCCCGGCTGCGAACGAGGCCGCTGCATCGGCAAGCACCAGCTGGACGATCCAGAGCGAGAAGCGCTGCCGGGCCGCCACGCTCAGCTTCTGCCACTCCCCGTTGCTGATCAGCGGGCGGACGATCGCCCGGTAGACGTGCTGGAAGGCGCTTCCCATCTCGCGTGTCTCGACCAGCTCGGCCATTCCCAGCCCGACCAGCTTCTTGACGTGGTAGCTGGCCGCCGACGTCGAGAGGTCCAGGACGGGGCCGATCTCCTTGGCGCTCGCCGGCCGTTCGGCGAGAACCGTGAGCGCCTTGATCGTGTTGCCGCAGGAGACGAGCTCGGCCATCTGCTCGTCGAGCTGCTTCTCCTCGGTCCGTTCCGCCTTCATGCCTGCTCCTCCTTTTGGGTACGGGCAGAGTCGACAGCATGTCGGCGTACCGGCCGTTTGTCACGCACGATCTGCAGAGCGGTAAGCCGCCACTTTCCCGCTATGCGGGATTCGCTTCGTTTAGGCGCGGCGGTTGCCTAGCGTCGCTGCCGACGACGGATGACAGAGGACAGGCGAGAGAGGGGACGGCAGGCCCGGAACTGGAGCGAGCCGGCCGGCGTCGCGCGTGCGCTCGTGCTCGCGGCTATCGTCGTCGGGGGGCTCGGCTCACACGGCGTCTCCGCGGACCTGGACGTGACACTGACCGCAAACGACTCACGCATCGGCGTCATCCGCACCTGCAGCCTCGACGAGGCGATTCGCGCCGCTCGTAGCGCGAGGAGACCAGGGGCGGAACGTTGACGGGGGGTGATCTGGATCCGGCGCGGACTGCGTACGACGCCTTCGCGCGCCACTACGACGGCTTCACCGGGACCCTCGACTACGAGCCGTGGCTGGCGGAAGCGCTGCCATTGCTGGAAGGCCGGGGGCTCCACGGCAATCGCCTGCTGGATGTCGGCTGCGGCACCGGCAAGAGCCTCCTCCCGATGCTCGCGCGGGGCTGGCAGTGCCACGGCTGCGACATCTCACCGGCGATGGTGCAGCTGGCCTGCAACAAGGTGGGCGAACGAGCCCAGCTGACGGTCGCCGACATGCGCCGTCTGCCGCCGCTGGGCTGCTTCGACCTCGTCTGGTCGCTCAACGACTCGGTCAACTACCTGCTCGACTGCGACCAGCTCGAGCTGGCGCTCGGGGGGATGCGGGAGAACCTGGCTGACGAGGGCCTCCTCATCTTCGACCTCAACACGCTCCTCACCTACCGCACCTTCTTCGCCGAGCGGCACGTCGTCGATCGCGATGGCCGACGCCTCATCTGGCAAGGCGAGGCCACCCGCGAGCTGGCGCCAGGCTCGATCGCGACCGCCCGCTTCGAAGTCGAAGGCGAGGCAGCGAGTACCCACGTCCACCGGCAGCGCCACTTCCCCGAGCGGGAGGTCCGCGACGCTCTCGAGGGCGCCAGGCTGGAGACCCTCGACGTCCTCGGCCAAGACGAGGAGGGCGGACTCCACCCGGACCTAGATGAGCTGACTCACGTCAAGGCGCTGTACGTAGCGCGCAGGGCGCACTGAGCACAGCTAGGCAGCCGACTTCGACTTGTAGTAATCCGCGTTGATCTCGGCGTATTTGGCCCACTCGGCCGGGAGCTGGTCCTCGGCGAAGCAGGCGTCAACCGGGCAGGCCTCAACACAGGCGTCGCAGTCGATGCACTCGTCCGGGTCGATGTAGAGCATCTCGACCGAGTCGTAGTCGGGCTCGTCGGGGGTCGGGTGGATGCAGTCGACGGGACATACCTCGACACACGAGTTGTCCTTGGTGCCGATACAAGGCTCGGCGATGACGTAGGTCATTCGAGGCTTTCTCCTGGTTCGTCGTTTCGGTGCAACCGGAGGCTTGCAGGCCCCCGCCAAAGCGCGGATGCACATTTTACGGATTGTGCGGCGGATGACGCTCCCCCACTAGCATCGGCAAGCGATGCTGCTGCTGACGGGGGCAACGGGAAGCGTTGGGTCGAGACTGCTGCCGCTCCTGCTGGAGCGAGGCGAGGACGTGCGCTGCCTGGTGCGCGAGCCGCGGCGGCTGGGGGCCCGGCGGGTCGACGTGCAGATCGCGCTAGGCGACCTCGGCGAGATGTCCGATCCTTACCTGGTGCGCCAGGCGCTGCGCGGCGTCGACACCGTCGTCCACCTGGCGGCGACGATCCGCGACCAGCCCCCGCACCGGATCGAGGAGCTGAACGGCCTTGCAACGGTGCGGCTGCTGCGCGCGGCCGAGCGCAGCGGCGTGCGTCGCTTCGTCTTCTTCAGCGCGCTGAATGCCTCCGCCGCCCAGCGCACGCGATTCTTTCGCGCCAAGTGGCTCGCGGAGCAAGCCGTGGCGTCCTCCTCCCTGGAGACGACGATCTTCGCCCCCTCGATCGTCTACGACCATTCGGACCCCTGGATAACCCTGCTGCGCCGCTTTTCCTTTCTGCCGGTTCTACCGGTCTCGGGCGACGGCCAGGCGCGCTTCGAGCCGATCTGGGCGCAGGACGCCGCGCGCTGCGTCGTCGCGGCGCTGGGCCGGGACGACGAACGACGCTACGAGCTGGCCGGCCCCGAGAGTCTCGACTACGACGAGATGTCCGACCTCGTCAGCCGCATCGCCGGCAGGCCCCGCCCGCTCGTCCACCTGCCGCTGCCTCTGGTCCGCTCCGGCTTGATCGCGATCCGCTCCCTTTTCGGCGAGGCCGTGTTCGCTACATGGGAGGAGGCCGAGTTGATGGAGGTCCCGATGGTCAGCGAGCGCGGCACCGCCGACGCGGAGGAGCTGGGAGTGGTGCCGAGAAGGATGGGCGATGTACTGGAGGAGAGCTAGACAGGCAGCGGTTCTCGCGGCGGTTCTCGCCGGACTGTTCGCCGGCCAGGCTCGGGCGCTGACGCTCGTCCCACCGAAGCCGAACGTCCTCGTCGGCGTCAGCGACCGGGGAACGACGCAGGAGTTCAACGAATTCGCCGGCCTGATGGCGAAGCACCCGGCCCTGCTGGAGACCTTCCATCCCTGGGGCAACAGCCTCAACGCGGCCTACGAACGCTGGCGGGAAACCGCGACGCGGCCGATCCTGCACATCTCCACCGCCGACGACCAGACCCTGGCCGAGCTGATCACGCCGGCGCAGATCGCACTCGGCTACGGCGACGACTACCTACTGCAGCTCAACGACTTCTTCTTCAAACGAGGGCTCCCCGCCTACATCAGGCCGCTGGGCGAGCCCAATCGCTGTCTCAACGCCTGGTCCGCCGTCAACTGCGACGGCACCCAGAAGGGCGGCGAGCACACGACCGGCTGGTACAAGCAGGCCTTCCGGCGCATCGCCGCGATCGTGCGCGGCGGGCAGACGCTGGAAGGGATCAACGCGACGCTGGCGGAAATCGGGTTGCCGCCGATCAGCCGGACCAAGGGGCCGCCTCCCACGAGCCTGCCCGCGGCCCCCGTCAGCATCGTCTGGAGCCCGCTGCCGGGAGGCTCGCCGCGCGTGAAAGGCAACTTCCCGGGCAACTACTGGCCGGGGGCACGGTGGGTCGACTGGGCCGGCACCGACTTCTACTCCAACTATCCGGTCTGGAAAGACCTCAACCGCTTCTACGCGGGCAAGCAGTGGAAGGGCAAGCCGATCGCGCTCACCGAGTGGGCCGTGACCGGCAAAGACGACCCCCGCTTCGTCAAGCAGCTGATCGCCTGGACCGTGAAACGCCCCCGAGTGCGAATGCTCGTCTACTACACCGGCTTCGGCACGGCCGCCGAGAACACCTACGACCTCAGCCTCTACCCCCGCACGACCAACACCCTGCGCCTGAAGCTTCGCCGCCCCACCTTCCTCCAATACGCCGAATACAACGCCGGCCTGCTGCCGCCCCTTCCCCCACCCCCACCCAAAGCCGCCAAAGTCCAATAAAAGCCGGCGCACCGACCTGTCTCGGAAGGTCCGGGGTGTGCGGCTGGCGGGCGCCGGATCAATCAGGGCAAGAACGCAAGAGGCCCGAATAGCAGAGCTATTCGGGCCTCTGAGGACGCCGCCCTGAGCCGATCCGCCGCCGCCAGGCGTGCGCACCGGGCTTTCGAGCCAGGTCGGTGCGTCGTTACATCATGCCGCCCATGTCCGGCATGCCGCCGGGCATGCCGCCACCGGCAGCGCCTTCCTCGGGCGGCTCGGCGATCACGGCCTCGGTGACGAGGATGTTCTTCGCGATCGAGGCTGCGTTCTGCAGCGCCGAGCGCGTCACCATCGTCGGGTCGATGACCCCGGCGGCGATCAGGTCGCCGTACTCGCCGTTGGCCGCGTTGAGGCCTTCGCCGGCCTTCAGGTCGCGGACCTTGTTGACGACGACCGAGCCCTCCAGGCCGGAGTTCTCGGCGATCTGCCGTACCGGCTCCTCCAGCGCGCGGTACACGATGCGAGCGCCGGTCGCCTCGTCCGGGTCCTCGTGCTTGTCCGTGTCGAGGTTGGACTGGGCGTTGAGCAGAGCCACGCCACCGCCCGGCACGACACCCTCCTCGAGCGCGGCGCGGGTCGCCTGCAGCGCGTCCTCGACGCGGTGCTTGCGCTCCTTCATCTCGGTCTCGGTGGCGGCGCCGACCTTGACCACGGCGACACCGCCGGCCAGCTTGGCGAGGCGCTCCTGGAGCTTCTCGCGGTCGAAGTCGGAATCGGTGTTCTCGACCTCGTTTTTGATCTGCTTGATCCGGCCCTTGATGTCGTCGGCCTCACCAGCGCCGTCGATGATCGTCGTCGTGTCCTTGGAGACGACGACGCGGCGGGCTTTGCCGAGCTGGGAGAGCTGGGTGTTCTCGAGTTTGAGGCCCATCTCCTCGGTGATCACCTCACCGCCGGTGAGGATCGCGATGTCCTCCAGCATCCGCTTGCGGCGGTCGCCGAAGCCCGGAGCCTTGACCGCGACGCCGGTGAAGGTGCCGCGCAGCTTGTTGACGACGAGGGTCGCGAGGCACTCGCCCTCGACGTCCTCGGCGACGATCAGCAGCGGCTTGCCACCCTGCATCACCTGCTCGAGCACCGGCAGGATGTCCCGCACGGAGCCGATTTTCTGGTTGGCGATGAGGATGTAGGGGTCCTCCAGCACCGCCTCCATGCGGTCCTGGTCGGTGACCATGTAGGGGGAGATGTAGCCCTTGTCGAACTGCATCCCCTCGGTGAACTCCAGCTCCATGCCGAAGGTCTGGCCCTCCTCGACGTTGACGACGCCGTCCTTGCCGACCTTCTCGATCGCGTCGGCGATCACATTGCCGATGTCGTCGTCGGCGGCGGAGATGGCGGCGACGCGGGCGATCTGCTCCTTGCCGGCGACTTCCTTGGACTGCTTCTCGCGCAGGTTCTCGACGACGTCGTCGACGGCCTTCTCGATCCCGCGGCGCAGGGCCAGCGGGTTGGCGCCGGCGGCGACGTTCTTGAGGCCCTGGCGGACGATGATCTGGGCCAGCAGCGTCGCCGTGGTGGTGCCGTCGCCGGCCACGTCGTTGGTCGCGGTGGCGACCTCGCGGACGAGCTGGGCGCCCTGGTTCTCGAAGACGTCCTCGACCTCGACCTCGCGGGCGATGGTGACGCCGTCGTTGGTGATCGTCGGCGCGCCGAACTTCTTGTCGAGCACGACGTAGCGACCCTTCGGGCCGAGGGTGACCTTGACCGCGTCGGCGACTGCGTCGACGCCGGCCTGCAGGGCCCCCCTTGCCTCCTCGCTGAACTTCAGCTCCTTATGAGCCATCTGATTTCAGTCCTCCTTGATTCATCAAAGTCCGTGGTTTGGCGACGGTCAGCCGAGCTTGGCGAGGATGTCCGACTCGCGCAAAACGAGCAGTTCCTCGTCCTCGACGGTGACGTCGGTGCCGCCGTACTTGGAGTAGAGGACCTCGTCGCCCTCGCTCACGTCGAGGGGGCGGCGTGTGCCGTCCTCGTTGATAGCGCCGTCGCCGACGGCGACGACCTTGCCCTTTTGGGGCTTCTCCTTGGCCGTATCAGGAAGGACGATTCCGCTCGCGGTCGTCTCCTCCTCTTCGATCGGCTTCACGATCAGCCGGTCCCCGAGGGGCTTCAGCTTCATCCGTATACCTCCATCTGTGGGTCAGTAGGGGTTAGAAGTTCGATACTGGGGGTTGGCACTCCTCATGTGAGAGTGCCAGGGGCCTGAAAGATAGCGAGTCAGCCGTTCGCGAGCAGGCGACAGCCTAGGAGGCGTGCTATCCCCTCGCCGCCGCGGGCCATCACCCAGTCGTGGTTCCACTTGAATACCGAGCGACCAACCGGTGCGACCAGGTTCATCCAGACCTTGGCCGTGGTCACGTTCCACTCGTAGAGCACGGCGGTCACGCCATCGTGCTCGAAGAAGCGCCAGCGGCCGACGCCGGTCAGGTCGCCGACCGCGTCGCCTTCGAGCAGAAAAGGGTCGATCCGTTTCATCGTCACCTCGAACTCGACCCGGTAGGGCAGCAGGCTCCTCCAGACCATCCGGGCGACGGTACCGACGTCCCCGTCCTCTCCGAGCCGAACCAACTCGGCCTTCTCGACGCCGCGCCACCACTCGGGCCAGCTCGCCTGATCGTAGATCGCCTCCCAGACCGGCTCGCGGGGGGAATCGAGGAGCCAGCCGGTGAGGAAGGAGTAGTGAGCCATTACACAAATTCCGCCCGCGTGCTCTGCTCTCGCTCCTTCGCGCTCATGATCACCGGCGATCTCGCTCACTCGCTCCCGCGTCCGCCGCGGGCGGTCCTTTCAGTTGTTGTGGCGGGGGGTCTCCCCGTTGCCGAAATGCGCCCCCGGCGGCTCGACGATCTGCGAGAAGCGGATCACGGTGACGATTTCCTCCGGCGAGACGGGGCGGCCGTAGATCTGCTCGAGGAACTTGGTCTCGTCCTCGAGGCGGCGGAACTCGGGGTTGTCGTGCTCGATGTCCCGCGGCGAGAGCTCGGAGATCCGCTTCACCTCGACGTCGTCGATGACCGCGGTGAAGATCTTCTCGCGCGGGCTGTGACGGAACCCGACCGTGATCCAGACGACCTGGCCGCGCTCGTACTTGTTGCTCTTGTCGCCGAGGCGGATCGTCGCGGTCTTACGGCCACGCTTAAGTTGGTCGACGAAGATCGGCGAGTAGAAGTTGAGTACGTAGATGCCACCCCTCACGCGGGCGAGCGTATCTGACACTGGACGGGTATTGGGGAGTGGCCTCAGGAAACGACCGTTGCTGTCGATTAAGGACAGGGAATGCTACGTCTGGCATCACCACGCTCTGCGCGCCTCCTCTGGGCGCTCCTGATCGCGACGGCGATCGGGCTGACCCTCGCCGTGGGAGACGCCGCAGCGGCCACCTGCGGCGGCAA
This sequence comes from uncultured Solirubrobacterales bacterium, assembly GCA_963753585.1. Classification (GTDB taxonomy): domain Bacteria; phylum Actinomycetota; class Thermoleophilia; order Solirubrobacterales; family 70-9; genus VRUE01. The sequence continues at coordinate 1,581,210 of CAVWCU010000001.1, forward strand.
GCACGCGACGATCGTCGGCACCCCGGGCAACGACGTGATCGTCGGCAAGAAGGCAAGCGACGTGATCTACGGCGGCGGCGGCAACGACCGCATCAGCGGCGGGCCGAACGGCAACGACACGATCTGCGGCGGCGGCGGCAACGACAAGATCAACGGCGGCCGTGGCTTCGACTCCCTCCTCGGCGACGAAGGCGACGACCGGCTCTCCGGCGACACCGGCTCCGACCGGCTCGAGGGTGGCAGCGGCAACGACTGGCTCAGCGGCGCCAAGGGCAAGGACAACCTGGTCGGCGACGACGGCGACGACACCCTGCTCGGCTCGAAAGGCCCCGACGTGCTCAAGGGTGGCGACGGCAACGATTACGCCAACGGCGACAAGGGCAGCGACCGTGCGGAGGGTGGCCCCGGCGACGACGTGCTGATGGGAGACAAGGGCAACGACGAGGCCGAAGGCGGGCCGGGAGCCGACCAGATCGACGGCGGGCCCGGCGACGATCGCAAGCTCGACGGTGGGCCCGACAGCGACTTCGTCTACGGCGCGGCGGGAAGCGACATAGCCAGCGGGCGGCGACGGGGACGGGGACGTGGTCCGCGGCGACAGCGGCGAGGACACCCTCGACGGCGGCCCGGGCGCGCGAGACATCGTTTCCTACGCCAGCGCCACCCGCAGCGGCGTCATCGTCGACCTTGCGAGCGGGCGCTCCAAAGGCGACGGTCACGACACCATGCAGGGTTTCGAGGACGTCGTCGGCTCGCCCCAGGGCGACGACATCGTCGGCGACGGCGGGATCAACCGGATCGACGGCGGTGTCGGCGACGACGACCTCGACGGGCTGGCCGGAGCCGACGAAGCCTTCGGCGGCGCCGGCACCGACCAGTGCGACCGTTTCGCCACCGAGCACTCCTGCGGCGCCGAGGAGTCCCCGCCCGCAGGCGGCACCTTCGTCATCCTCAACCAAGGGCTCGACGGCAGCAGCCTGATCGTCCAGGGCGATCCCGGCCCCAACGACATCCACCTCTCCTTCAGCGGCGGCTGGACGATCTCCGACAACGGGCCGATCGCGGCCGGGGAAGGCTGCGGGAACGCCGGGTCGAGCACCTCGGCCTCCTGCCCCACCCCCGTCGCGACCGGGCTGGTCGTGATCACCGGCGGTGGTGGCAACGACTCGGTCACCGTCGAGGAAAGCGTGCCCGCGGGCGTCAAGGTGCGGGTCAACGGCAACGCCGGCTCGGACACGCTCAGCGGCGGCATCGGCGACGACGTGCTGGAAGCGGGCGAGAACTACAACGGGCCCGACAGCGGCAACGACACCCTCCTCGGCAACGCCGGCAGCGACGTGCTCTACGCGGACCCGGGTTCCGATCAGATGGCGGGCGGCCCCGGCAACGACCTCCTCGTCTCCTCGGTCGAGGTCTGCCAGGGCCACACCTACAGCGGCGGCCCCGGCGAGGACACAGCGTCCTACGGTCGCTCCGACGCCAGCATGCGGGTAGAGCTGGACGGCACCGGGGGGCCTCCGGGCTGCGGCAACCCGGATCGCGTGCTCGGCGACAACGAGGACCTCGAGGGCTCCGACGGGCCCGACGTGCTGGTCGGCGACAACGGCACCAACAGCCTCTTCGGGCACCTTGGCGCCGACACGTTCATCGGCAAGGGTGGCAACGACTCGATCGAAGCGATCGACGGCCAGCGCGACAAGGCGATCGTCTGCGGCGGCGGCAACGACGACGCCAACCGCGACCGCTCCGACCCGAAGCCGAGCAGCTGCTGAGCGGCTCCGGTCGCGCTCAGAAGATGTAGTTGCGCAGCTTCTCCGGTGCGAGCACCGTGACGCGCCCGCGCCCGGGGCGGACGATCCCGGCCCGCTCGAGGTCGGCGAGGAAGCGGCTGACGCTCTCGCGGGAGGTGCCGGCGAGCTGGGCCAGATCAGCCTGATTCATCCGGATCGTCACCTCGCCGCCCTCCCCCGAGCGCGGCGCCTCCTCGGCGACCAGCTGGGAAAGCACGCCCGCTACGCGACTGGGAACGGTCTGGAACGACTGGCGTGAGATCCGCTCGTTCGCCGTGCGCAGGCGGCGCACGAGGGCGGCGATCAGCTTCACCGTGATGTCGGGGTTGCGGGCGAGCAGCGCCCGCACCTCTCCCGCGGGCAGGGCGAGCAGCTCCCCGTCGGCGAGAGCCTCGACGCTGGCCGAGCGCACCTCGCCGTCGAGCATCGCCAGCTCGCCGAAGATGTCGCCGCTGCCGAGCGTCGCCAGGGTGATCGCCCGCCCGTCGGAGTGCTCGCGGGTGACGCGGAAGCTGCCGTCGCGGACGATGTAGCAGGCGTCGGAGTGGTCGCCCTCGTGGAAGACCCGCGTGCCGGCCGGGAACGAACGGGCGACCGCTACGCGGGAGAAGCGCTCCAGCTCGCCCTCCTCGAGGTCGGCAAAGAGCGGCACGCTGCGCAACAGCTCGACCGGGCCCTGCCCCTGCTCGCGATCCGCCATCGAGGGGATTATCGCGGAGTGCCCTCTAGGGTGGGCTGGTGGCGCTGCCGACCATGCAGATCAGAGCGGCAACGGAGGACGACCGCGAGGCGGTTGCCGAGTGCCTCGCACTGGCCTTTACGGACGACCCGGCCTGGGCGCACCTGCTCCCCAACGATGCAACGAGGGGCGAGCAGCTCCTCGCTTTCTTCACGCTGGAGATCGAGACCCTGGTCCCGGCATACCGCCAGGCCTGGATCGTCGAGGACGGCAGCGGCGCCGCGATCTGGGGCCGTCCCGGGGAGTGGCGGGTGCCGCTGGCGAAGGAGCTGCGCCACACGCCCCAGATGGCGAAGATCTTCGGCCGCCGCCTACCCCTGGCGATCTGGACGCTGCTGCGCCTGGAACGCCACCACCCCCGGGCGCCACACTGGTACCTGCACTACCTGGGGGTGGAACCCCGCCGCCAGGGACGTGGCCTCGGTGGGACCCTGCTGACCCCGATGCTCGAGCTGTGCGATCGCGAGGGGACCCCCGCCTACCTCGAGTCGAGCACCGAGCGCAACCGGGCGCTGTACGAGCGCAATGGCTTCAGCTTGACCGGGACCTTCGACATGCCCGTCGGGGGGCCGCCGGTCCGCGAGATGTGGCGGGACTCCGCCTGAGAGGTCCTCAACGCGCCGCCAACGTCAGCTTGCGGGGGCCGCGGCTGAAGCCGGCGTCGAGCAGGGCGTCCTCGTGCCCGGAGCCGATCACCGGGTCGCCGTCGAGCTTCTCCACGGCGAGCTTCGGCAGGCGGCCCGAGCCAACGGCATCGGCGAGAGCGCCGATTGCCGCCGCCAGCTCCTCGGCGTCGAGCTCGACCAGGCGGACCACTCCTTTGCCGCCGCGCTCGACGTAGAGCACGGGGGCGCCGTCGCGGAGGAGGACGTGGGCGCCGGGCGTGCGAGCGGGACGGCGGCCGCTGGGGGCCTTCGGCCAGGGCAGCGAGGCGCCATAGGGATTGGCCGGATCGGTGGCGGCGAGGAGGAGAAAGGACCCGTCGTCTTCGGGAAGGGAGCGCAACCGCTCGACCGCACCGGGGAGGGCGAACTGGGCGCCGCCGAGGCCCTCGACGAAGTAGCCGCGGCGGGCGGTGCCGAGCAGCTCGAGGTTGCCGAGCTCGGCGTAGACGCTGGCGAAGCCGCCGGGGATGCCCTCGGCGAGGACGGTCTCGCGGGTGACGATGCCGTAGCGCTCCAGCATCAGCTCGGCCTGGGCCCGCAGCCGCGGGCCGGCGGCGGGGCCGTCCTCGAACAGCGCCGCGGTCAGCGACCAGCGGCCCTGCACGGCGGCCCCGCGGGCGCGGCTGCGGGCGAAGCGGCGTCCGCCCTGCTCCGGCGGGCGCGCCGCGCGCTGGCGCGGCGACCGCAGGGGGGCGAAGGCGTCGTTGGTCACCTCACCGGCCCAGGCGAGGTCCCAAAGCGCTCCGTGCAGCTCCTCGAGCGGGTGGTCGAGGTCGGCGAGCAGGTCGATCCAGAAGTCCGGCCCGGCCGCGAGCCGCTCGCGGATCGCGTCGTGCACCTCGCCCTCGGGCCGCTCCAGCTTCGCGTTGGCGGGCGGCGGGCCGGCGAGGCGGACGTCGTCGCGGAAGTAGATCGCGACGCGGCCGTCGCTGCGACCGCGCGCGCCGGCGCCGATCCAGACCAGCTCGCCGCTGGTGCAGAGTTCGTCGAGCCAGGCGGGCGAGTAGGCGCCGAGCCGCCGCGGCAGCACATCGCCCTCCCAGACCTTGGGCGTCAGCGCCACCCCCTGAAGAGGCACCAGGGCCTCGCGCAGCCGGTCGGGCCCGGCTCCGGCGGCGCGGTGGGCGTCGACGTTCTGCCAGCTCGGCAGGAAGCGGGCGAAGCGGTCGCGCGCAGCCGGTTCGACCTCGCGGCGCAGGTGGGCGAGGCTGGCGCGGCGGACCCGGCGCAGGACGTCGGAGTCGCACCACTCGCGCTCGCTGCCGCCCGGCAGCAGCTCGCCGCGGACCAGGGTGCCGGCCCGCTCGAGCTCGCGCAGCGCCGGGGTCGGGTCGACCCCGTAGCGGGTCGCCGGCTGGGCGGTCGGGAAGGGACCGTGCGTGCGTGCGTAGCGGCGCACCAGGGCGATGAGCGGGTCGGGGTGCTCGGCGAGGAAGCTGTCCGGCAACCCGGCGGGTGCCGGCACCCCCAGCGCGTCGCGGTACATGCCGGCGTGCTCGGCGGCGATGTAGCGCTCCTCTCCGTTGACCCGCACGAGGGCGGCGCGGCGCTCGGTGACGAGCTTCTCCAGCATCGAGGTGGCCGAGTAGCCCTCGGCGACCCGCTCGGCGCACTCCTCCGCGCTGAGGTCCCCCAGGTTTCGCAGTACCTGCTGCAGGGCGTCGCGGTCGCCGGCACGGCCCATCTCGGTGCGGTGCTGGAGCTGGGCCTCCACCTCGACCAGTGCCTCGGGGTCGATCAGCTCGCGCAGCTCCTCCTGGCCGAGCAGCTCGCGCAGCAGGTCGCGGTCGAGTGCAAGCGCCGCGGCGCGGCGCTCGGCGTTCGGCGTGTCCCCCTCGTACATGTAGGTGGCGACGTAGTCGAAGAGCAGCGAGGAGGCGAAGGGCGAGGCGGTCGGGGTCTCGACCTCGACCAGGCTGAGCTTGCGCGAGTGCAGGTCCGCCAGCAGCTGCTTCAGCGCCGGCAGGTCGAAGACGTCGCGCAGGCACTCGCGGTAGGTCTCGAGCACGACCGGGAAGCGGGGGAAGTCCCGCGCCACCTCGAGCAGGCTCTGCGCCTTGAGGCGCTGCTGCCACAGCGGCGTGCGCTTGCCCGGGTAGGCGCGGGGGAGGAGCAGCGAGCGGGCCGCGTTCTCGCGAAAGTGCGAGCCGAAGAGGGCGGAGCCCGAGAGCTCGCCGACGACCAGGTCCTCCAGCTCGTCGGGCTCGACCAGGACCAGGTCGGCCGGCGGCGGCACGTCGGCGTCGGGGAGGTGGACGACGATGCCGTCGTCGGACCAGATCGCGTCGGCCTCGAGCTCGCGCTCGGCGCGGATCTTGGCCGCCAGCGCCAGGCCCCAGGCGGCGTGGACGCGGCCGCCGTAGGGCGAGAGCACGCAGAGTCGCCAGTCGCCGATCTCGTCGCGGAAGCGCTCGACCACGATCGTCTCGTCGGAGGGGACGACACGGGTCGCGGCCTGCTGCTCGCGCAGGTAGGCGACCAGGTTCTCGGCGGCGCGCCGGTCGAGGTCGTACTCGGCGGCCAGCTCCTTTGGCTCCCGCGAGACCGCCTCGCGGGCGAAGGCGCCGATCGCCCGGCCCAGCTCGGCCGGGCGGCCGATCCCGTCGCCCTTCCAGAAGGGCACGGCGCCGGGCACACCGGGCGCCGGGGTGACGATGACGCGATCGCGAGTGATCTCCTCGATCCGCCAGGTGGTCGCGCCGAGCAGGAAGGTCTGGCCGGGACGGGCCTCGTAGACCATCTCCTCGTCGAGCTCGCCGACGCGGCGGCCGTCGGGCAGGTGGACGCCGTAGAGGCCGCGGTCGGGGATCGTGCCGGCGTTGGTGACGACCAGCTGGCGGGCGCCTTTGCGGCCGTGCATGGTGCCGGCGGTGCGGTCCCAGACGATCCGCGGGCGCAGCTCGGCGAAGCGGTCCGAGGGGTAGCGCCCGTCGAGCATGTCGAGCACGTTCTCGAGCTGTTCGCGGGAGAGCTCGTGGAAGGGCTCCGAGGCGGTGACGAGCCGCTCGACCTCGTCGATCTCCCACTCGTCCAGCGCCGCCATCGCGACCAGCTGCTGGGCCAGCACGTCGAGCGGGTTCTGAGGGATCACCGTCTCCTCGATCGCCCCTTCCCGCATCCGCTTGGTGACCACGGCGCACTCCAGTAGGTCGGCGCGGAACTTGGGAAAGATGCGGCCGCGCGAGACATCGCCCACGGAGTGGCCGGCGCGGCCGACCCGCTGCAGGCCGCGGCTGACCGACTTCGGCGACTCGACCTGGATCACGAGGTCCACGGCCCCCATGTCGATTCCCAGCTCCAGGCTGGAAGTCGCAACGAGACACGGCAACTGTCCGGACTTCAACAGCTCCTCGACGACCGTTCTCTCCTCATGGCTCAGCGACCCGTGATGAGCGCGGGCTATCTCAAGCGCCTCTCCCGCGGGTGGCGCTGTAGGGGGGACCGCCCCTGAGGACGCTTTAGCGACCGGAAGGGGCGGTGGGTCCCCTGCAGCGACAGGACCCGCGGGCCGAGAGCCATCGTGCTCGGTTGCCGGAAGCTCTTGCGGAGGTTCGTCGGCGTTGAGCTCGTTGAGGCGCTTGGCTAGACGCTCAGCTGCTCTGCGGTTGTTGACGAAGATGATGGTTGACGTGTGTTCTCTTACGAGCTTTAGAAGCTCGGGGTAGATCGCGGGCCAGATTGAGCGGACGTGGGCCAGGGGCTCTCCGTCGGTGGGGTTGCCGTCGCCGTTTGGGAAAGCTGGAGCTCCCGGTTCCGCCATGTCCTCCACCGGGACGACGATCTTCAGGTCGAGCTGCTTGGCCACGCCCGCATCGACGATCTTGCACTCGCGCTTGGGGCCGACCAAAAATCGAGCTATTCGCTCCAGCGGGCGCTGCGTCGCGGAGAGCCCAATCCTTTGAAGGTGAGGCGCATCTCCCGCGGGTGGCGCTGTAGGGGGGACCGCCCCTGAGGACGCTTTAGCGACCGGAAGGGGCGGTGGGTCCCCTGCAGCGACAGGACCCGCGGGCCGCTGCGCATGGCTTTTCACCAGATGCTCCAACCGCTCCAGGCTCAGCGCCAAGTGCGACCCCCGCTTGGACTGAGCCACCGCATGAATCTCGTCGACGATCACGGCCTCGGCGGTCGCGAGGATCTCGCGGACTCCCGAGGAGAGCATCAGGTAGAGCGACTCGGGGGTGGTGATGAGGATGTCGGGCGGGGTTTTGCGCATCGCCCGGCGTTCGGCCTGGGAGGTGTCGCCGGTGCGCAGTCCCACCGAGATGTCGGCGCCGATCCCTCGCAGCGGCGCCCGCAGGTTGCGCTCGATGTCGTAGGAGAGCGCCTTCAGCGGCGAGACGTAGACGAGGCGGACGCCCTGCCCACGCTCGGACATGCGCGAGAGGCGGTCGATCCCCCAGAGGAAGCTGGCCAGGGTCTTGCCGGAGCCCGTCGGCGCGCAGATCAGCGCGTTGTCGCCACCGGAGATCGCCTCCCAGCCCCCTGCCTGGGCCGGCGTCGGCGCCTCGAAGGATGCCTCGAACCAGCGCCTGACGGGGGCGCTGAACGGTGCCAGCGGGTCAGGTCCCGCACCTGCTTTCGCATCGGTGGTCAACCCACCGATCTTAGGGCCTGTCTCTCGGCAGGTGCCCGCGCCTCAGCCGGGATTGCCGCCGGCGAACTTCACGTAGGCAAACCAGGCGGGCTTGGGGACGAACCCTTCGCCGAAGAGCCCGGTCCCGTCGCAGAAGTTGCAGATTCCGGCCTGATCGTCGACCGAGAACCAGAAGATCTGCTTCAGGCGCCACTTCGCCTGCCTGCTCTTGAACAGCTTGAATGCGCCATTCAGCTGCTTGACCTGGCCCTGCCGGCCTTTGGCGAAGGCGTTGTGCTTGGGATCGGGAGGCTGGGAGCTCCAGCCGATCTCGGTGATCCAGAGGCCCTTGCCGGCGTCGTGGTTCTCTTTCAGGACCGCGCGGAAGGCTTCGATGTCCGGGGTCAGTTCCTGGTAGGCGCCGGTGTACGGGTGCAGGGCGACCCCGTCGAACTTGCTCTTGATCCCCGGCGTGGTGCGGTAGAGCTGGTCGAGGAAGTCGGTGGCGAAGTAGGCCTGCGGCGGCTTGCGCTTGAACTGCGCCTCCCGGGGCCGGGCGAACATCCCGCCGAGGACGATCTTGGCCCCCGGGTCGACGCTCTTGATCGCCGCGTGGGAGAGCTTGACCAGCTTTCCGTACTCGGCGGGGTTGGGCCTGACCACGAAGTACTTGAAGTTCGCCTCGTTCCAGATCTGCCAGGTGCGGATCGGGCGCTTCGGCAGGGCCGGGTTCTCGGCCCAGAAGCTGCCGCCCGGGCCGTAGCGGGCAACCACGAGCTCGAGGAAGCTGGTCCAGGAGCTGCGCTGGAAGCCGCTGCGCACCGGCAGCGTCTTCGGGGCTCGCACGGTCCCGTGGGAGCCGGGCACGACGGCCAGCGGCACGACCCAGGACGGAGAGTTGTAGACGAACGGGAACACTTCGAGCCCAGCCTGCACCGCACCCGCCACGAGGGGGTCGACGCTGGAGAAGTCGGCGGCCCCTCCCCGTTCCTTCTGGATCGCGCCCCATCCGACCGGGATCCGCACGCTGTCGACCCCGCCGGCGCGCAGTCGCTGGAACTCTTCGAAGGTCGGCACGCCCTGGGGCGAGACGCCCCAGAAGTTGCCCGGGACGGCCCCGGCGAGGGGCGGCGTCGAGCCGAGGGCGACGAGGGAGACCGCCAGTACGGCAACCCAGGTACGCGTCAGCCCGAAGGGGCGCTTCCGGTGGCCAGACACGTCAGCTGGCCTTGGGCGACGCAGGTGTGGTCGAGCCGCCCTGCTGGCGCCGCTGCCTGACCATCACGACGGCGACGGAGATCGCCGCCAGGAGGGCGACCCCGATCAGGATCGGGACCAGGGGCGAGGAACCGCCGTCGCCGCCCGTGGAGGCGCCGTCGGCATTGGCCTGGCCGTTCGCCTGCGCCGAAGCCTTGTCGGCACCTTTGGAGCCGGTGCCTGGGCTACCCTGCCCGGTACCCCCGTCGTCGGCCCTCGCCGCACCTTCAGCCTTCGGAGATGAGCCTTCCTGTGAAGATTCCCTATTGGGATTCGAATCCGATCCCGCCGTCGGCGACCCGCCGTCGCCGGAGGCCTTTGCCGTCGGCGGGCGATCCTTGTGGTGGACGGGGGGGTTATTCCCTTCGGCCGTAGGAATGGCGTCCTGGTACTGGACGCCGGCGCTCGATTCGGCCTGAGCGAGAACCGGAAAGCAAGCCAATGCCAGCAGAGCCAACACTGACATCAGCGCAAAGGGGCGGCCCGGACGTGGGGCCGGACGATGGCGCTTCCCGACGATCATCGGCCGCAAGGTTAGACCAAACAGCGGCGTTGCTTGCACCGGTCGCCCTGATCGCCGGTCTGGCCCTTGCCGGGGGCGGCTTCGATGTGACCGGTCGTCACATAGCCGGGCTGGCGACGTGGCTCGTCGTAGTCGCCCTGCTCGTGTTCGGGGCGGCGCCGGGGGCGAAGCTGGAGCGGCCGTTCTACTGGGCGGGCGGGCTGATCCTCGGGCTGTCGCTTCTGTGTGCAATTTCATCCCTCTGGTCGGGCTCGGTCGAGCTGAGCGTGATCGAGGCGGACCGCGTCCTGGTCTACCTCGCGTTCTTCCTTGCCGCGTTTCTGATCGCCCAAACCGACGAACGGCGCCAACGTTTCGCTGAAGGCCTGACGATTGCCGCGACGCTGGTCGTGCTGCTCGGCCTCGGCAGCCGCCTGCTGCCGCACGTCCTCGAAGTCGCGGACTCGCTGGGCAGCGGGCCGCGGCTGCGTTACCCGCTCGGCTACTGGAACGCCAACGGGGCGATGGCCGGCATCGCCGTGGCGATGCTGCTGTGGACGAGTCGCCGCTCGGCCTGGGCGGTCCTGCGCCGGCTCTCGGTGGCTGCGATCCCCGCCGTGCTGCTCACCCTCTACTTCACCTACTCGCGGGGTGGCCTACTGGCCCTTCTCGTCGCGACCGGATGCCTGATCGCCCTCTCCCGGGACCGGCTCTGGATGCTCGCCACGTTCGCGATCGGGGCGCTGGGCGCGCTGCCGGCCGTGCTCGCCGTGCAAGCGCGGCACAGCCTCGCCGACAACGTCGCCAACCAGGCGGCCGTCGACCAAGGGGTCACCGTGCTGGCGATCCTGCTCGCCGGGATCGCCCTCTCGCTGGCCCTCTTCGCCGGGCTGCGCCGGATCGAGGGGCGCGACGGGAGGCTGACGGGACGGGCGCTGGCGGCGTCCCGCAACCCGGCGGTGCTCAAACGCGTCGCGCTCGGCCTCGCGATCGCTGCGATCGCCGCCGTCGTCGCCGTCGGCGGCCGCGCCTGGGACCAGTTCTCCAGCTCCGACATCCAGTTCCCCGACGACCCCAAACAGCACTTCTCCGACCTCTCCGGCGCCGGCCGCCACGACTTCTTCCGGGTCGCGCTCGACTCCTTCGGCGAAAAGCCGTTCCTCGGCCACGGGGCGGGCACCTACGAGTTCTCCTGGGAGCGCCACCGCTCGATCGAACTCCCCGTCCACGACGCCCACTCGCTCTATCTCGAGGCTTTCGCCGAGCTGGGCACCGTCGGCGGCCTGCTCGTGCTGGGGCTCGTCGGGACCCTGCTCTGGTGCGCCTTCTCCGCCTGGCGCGCCGCGCCCCACCCGCAACGCGAGCGCTACGCGGCGCTGACGGCGGTGATGCTCGCCTTCGCCGTCGGCGCCGCCTTCGACTGGTTCTGGGAGATCGCCGCCCTCGGCGCGGTCTTCTTCCTCGCCGGCGGTGTCGTCGTCGCCGCCCGCTGCACCCAGATCGCCGAAGACCCACGTCGTGAGGCCAGGGCAAGCGAGGGGCGACGCTACGGCCTCGCCGTCGCCGGGCTGGCCGTGGCCTGGATCGCCGCGATCGCCCTGATCGGGCCGCTGCTGGTCGAGCGCGAGATCGAGGCCAGCCAGGCCGCCGCGAGCCGAGGGGACATCGGAGCGGCCGTGGACCACGCCGGCAACGCGCGAGCGATCGAGCCCTGGGCCGCCTCGCCATACGTGCAGCTCGGCCTGCTGGCCGAGCGCCAGGGCGAATACCCGATCGCGATCGAACACCTCACCCACGCGATCGAGCGCGAGGACCGCAACTGGCAGTGGTTCTACCTGCGCTCGCGGATCGAGCACGCAGCCGGTGACGAGGAAGCCGCGCAGGCCGACCTGGAGCGGGCACGCACGCTCAACCCGCGCTCGGAGTGCCTGCGCGGAGAATGGGCGTGCGGATGAGCGCCCGGGCGCCGGAGGCGACGCGGCCAGAGCCGACCGAGATGGCGAGCCGGCTGGGCCTGACCGGCATCAGCGCCTCGCGCCGGCGCGGCGCCCTTCTGCGCCGCCTGCTCGCCACCGGCGACTGGCTCGCGATCGTCGCCGCGCTCTGCGTCGCGACGATGACGACCTCGACCACCGACGTCGGCACGCTGTTTTGGGCGGTGCTCTTCACCCCGGCCTGGATCCTCGTGCTGAAGCTGCACGGCCTCTACGACAACGACCACCGCCGGATCCGCCACAGCACGCTCGACGAGCTGCCCTCGCTGATCTCCGCCAGCGCCCTGGGCACGATCGTCCTCGACGGCCTGCTGGCCCTGAGCCCGGTTGGCCCGCTCTCCGCCAAGAGCGCGATCATGGTCGGGATCGGCGCCGTGCTCGCCTGCTTCGTGGCCCGTGCGGTGCTGCGATTCATCTGGCAGCGCCTGACCGGCGTGGCGACGGGCATCGTGGTCGGCCCGGCCGCCGCGGCCGACATCGTCGCCCGGCGGATTTCCACCCATCCTGAGGCCCGCCTGCGCCTGGTCGGCTATCTCTCCTCGCCGAGCGACAAGGACCGCCGCGCCTCGCTGCCCCGGCTCGGCTCGATCGAGGAGATCTCGCGGGTCGCGCGACAGCACGACGTCGAGCGGGTGGTCGTCACCGAGCAGGAGATGAGCGAAGCCGATGCCGAGCACCTGATCGAGGAGTGCAAGGCTGCCGGGCTGGGCCTGACACTGCTGCCCCGGCACTTCGGACTGCTCGGACCGGGGATCGAGCTCAACCGCCTGGCCGAGCTGCCGGTGCTCGACTTCCGCTTCTCCGATCCACCGCGCTCGACCCTGGCGATGAAGCGGAGCCTGGACATAGCCGTTTCGGGCCTGATGCTGACCCTGCTGTCGCCGCTGCTGGCGGCGATAGCGATCCTCATCGTGCTCGACTCCGGCAGTCCCGTCTTCTTCCGCCAGAAACGCGCCGGCAAGGACGGCGTGCCCTTCACGATGCTGAAGTTCCGCACCATGGTTGCCGATGCCGAGGCGCGACTCGGCGAGTTCGTCGACCTGGAGAAGCTCGACGAGCCGGCATTCAAGATTCCCGACGACCCTCGCGTCACCCGTGCAGGCCGCTTTCTGCGCCGGACCAGCCTCGATGAGCTGCCGCAGCTGATCAACGTGCTCAAGGCCGACATGTCGTTGGTCGGGCCCCGCCCCGAGGAGGAGGCGGTGGTCGCCCTCTACGACGAGCGCCAGCGGATCCGGCTTGCGATCAAGCCCGGCCTGACCGGGCCGATGCAGGTCTACGGCCGCGGCGACCTCACCTTCGAGGAGCGGCTGGCGATGGAGCGTGACTACCTCGACAACCTCTCGGTGGCCGGCGACCTGGCGATCCTGTTGCGCACGCCGCGGGCGATCGTCCGTGGCGACGGCGCCTACTAGAGAATCCAGCGATGGCGAGCAAACTCGACCTCGAGGTCGTCATCGTCAGCCACGGCGCCGAAGAGCTGCTGCGGCGCTGCCTGCGCTCGCTCGGCGAGCATCCCGTGAGCGGCTCGATGCGCGTAACCGTGGTCGACAGCGGCAGCACCGATTCGACCCCGGACATGGTCGAGCGCGAGTTCGGGGCCGTGCGGCTCCTGCGTCGCGACAACATCGGCTTCTCCGCCGCCAACAACGTCGTCCTACGCGAGGACGAGGCCGACGCCGTGCTGCTGCTCAACCCCGACACCGAGGTCTACGCCGGCACGCTCGACGCGGCGCTGGCGCGGCTGCGCTCCGACGAGCGGATCGGCATGGTCGGCTGCAAGCTGGTTACCGAGTCCGGAGAGCTCGACCACGCCTGCAAGCGCTCCTTCCCCACTCCGCTCAGCGCTCTCGCCCACTTCACCGGCATCGGCCGCGGCGAGGACGCCTCGGAGTCGCTGAGCCAGTACCGCGCCACCCACCTCGGCGATGACGAGGCGGGTGAGGTCGACGCGGTCAACGGGGCATTCATGCTCTGCCGGGCCGAGGCGGTACGCGAGGTCGGCCTGCTCGACGAGGGCTACTGGCTCTACATGGAGGACCTCGACTGGTGCCGGCGTTTCTGGCAGGCGGGCTGGAAGGTCTTCTACGAGCCCGCCGGCGTCGCCCTCCACGTAAAGGGCGGCTCCAGCGGCAAGCGTCGTGCCCCCAAACAGGAGATCGCCTTCCACCGCGGCATGGGCCGCTTCTACCGCCGCTTCGACGCCCCCGAGCACAACCCGCTGGTGAACGCCGTGGTCTACGCCGGCATCTGGGCGAAGCTGGCGGTCAGCCTCGGCATCACCGCGGTCAAGGGCCAGGCCCGTTAGCGGCCGTCGTCCAGAGGTCGCTTAATTACTCGGTGCTTGCAGATCTAATGCGTCCCAGTTGGAGTGTCGATGGCTCCGCATGGCGAGCCAAAACGCGTATGCGCAGAGTCACCCGGTCAGGGCCAGGATCCTTGCCTTGTACGGGCAAGACGAGCGGCGGTCGCTCGCGGCCGAAGACCTCCTCACCGAGCTAACCGATGAGCACACCACCAGTTCTGCTGTGGCGTACCACGTCCGGGTTCTGAGAGACACCGGACTTCTCCCCAAGGCCGACAGCTAGCCTCAGATCGTCAGCACCTCGATCGAGGTTGCCGCTGCGGTGGCTTTTGCAAGACGGACGTCGAGGGTCACCAGCGGCGTGTCGAGCTGCTGAGCCAGGGCTACGTAGAGGCCGTCGTAGAAGCTGAAGTTATGGCGCAGCTGCCAGGCTCGGTCGAGCAAGCCGGTGTGGACGATGCGGCGCAGGGGCAGCCCGGCAAATCTGCCCAACGCATCCGAAGCGCGGTCGTTCTGCTTGCGCGCCACGCGGCGCAGTGACTGCCCAACCTCGGCGTCGATCAGGTGCGGTGCCCAAAGCGAACGGCCGCCACCGGCCCCAGAGAGCTGCTCCTCCGCCCAATCGGCGTGCTCCCCACGGATGAGAACGGTGACGACAACCGATGCGTCGACGACGGGCATTGGCTCGACTACTCGCCGCGGGAAGCTCGGATGTCGGCGACGATTTCATCGGCGGTGATGCCGGAATCGCCCCATGCGCGAGAGCCGGCGAAGACGTCCTCGAGCGTCGCCTGCTTGGCGAGCTCTTCGAGATCGCGCTTGATGTAGTCGGAGAGGGAGAGGCCCTCGGCGGCGGCGCGGACCTTGAGCGTCCTGTGGACCTCGTCGGGCACGTCACGGATCTGGATCATCTTGGACATGTGAATCACATTAGGCCATGTGGCGGACATGTCTGCTGCGGAGGCTTGGGTCATGGGAGAACCGTTGCAGGCCCCGACGCACGCGTGGCGCGGAGAATGTGCCGGCCCCGTGCCAATTCAGGCACGAAGGACCGCCTGGACCTCAGAAGGGCAGCGTCTCGGCGATCTCGGCCAGCGTCGGCGCGGTCCGGTCGCGCTCGCTGACCAGAGGCTCGGCAACGGGCCACTCGACCGCGACGTCGGGGTCGTCCCAGGCGATGCCGGACTCGGTCGCGGGGTCGTAGACGCTCGAGCAGAGATAGGCGACGTCGGCGACGTCGCTGAGCACGGCGAAGCCGTGGGCGAAGCCGGCCGGGACGAAGAGCTGGCGGTGGAGCTCGTCGTCGAGGACGTGGCCCTCCCACCGGCCGAAGGTCGACGAGTCTCGCCGCAGGTCGACGGCGACGTCGAAGACCTCGCCGCGCGCGCAGCGGACCAGCTTCGCCTGGCCGGGCTCGGTCTGGAAGTGCAGCCCGCGCAGCGTGCCCTTGACCGAGCGCGAGTGGTTGTGCTGGACGAACTCGACCTCCACCCCGTGCTCGGCCAGCAGGTCGCGACGGTAGGTCTCGAGGAAGAAGCCGCGGTCGTCGCCGTGGACCGCCGGCTCGAGCAGGGCGGTTCCGCCGAGCTTCGTGGGCAGGCGCTTCAGCATCAGCCCAGCGCCCGGCCGTACTGCTTCTCGTAGTACTCGCGGTACTCGCCGGAGCGGATCGGTCCCCACCACTCCTCGTTGTCGCGGTACCACTGCACGGTTCGCTCCAGGCCCTCGGCGAAGCGCACCTCCGCCTCCCAGCCGAGCTGCCCGCGGATCTTGTCGCTGCCCAGCGAGTAACGGCGGTCGTGGCCCGGGCGGTCGGCGACGTACTCGATCAGCGACTCGTCGCCGCCGGTCAGCTCGATCACGCGCTTGACCACATCGATGTTCTCGCACTCGTCGGGGCCGCCGACGTTGTAGGCCTCGCCGGGCCGGCCACGCTCCAGCACGGTGTGGATGGCGCGGCAGAAGTCCTCGACGTAGAGCCAGTTGCGGACCTGGCGGCCGTCGCCGTAGATCGGCAGCGAGTCGCCGTGGATGGCGTTCAGCACCATCAGCGGGATCAGCTTCTCGGGGTACTGGCGCGGTCCGTAGTTGTTGGAGCCACGGCAGATCACCGCCTCGAGGCCGTAGGTGTGGAAGTGGGCGGAGACGAGCAGGTCGCCGGCGGCCTTGGTCGCCGAGTAGGGCGAAGAGGGGTCCAGCGGCGAGGTCTCGGCGAAGGAGCCCGACTCGATCGAGCCGTAGACCTCGTCGGTGGAGACCTGCAGGTAGCGGCCGACGCCGAGCTCGCGGGCGGCGTCGAGCAGGGTGCCGGTGCCGATCACGTGAGTGCAGGCGAAGGCGTCCTGGTCGTCGATCGAGCGGTCGACGTGAGACTCGGCGGCGAAGTTGACGACCGCGTCGCAGCCCTCCATCGCCTCGCGCACGACCTTGGGGTCCTCGATCGCGCCGACGACGAGCTCGGTGCCCTCGGGCAGGTTCTCCCGCCGCCCGGCGTAGGTGAGCTTGTCGAGCACCCGCACCTCATGCTCGGTGCCGACAAGGCGCACGTAGGTCGAGCCGATGAACCCGGCCGCGCCGGTGACGAGGAGCTTCACGCCGCGGAAGGCTAGCGGGAACGTGGGAGTCCTACCCCCGGCACGAGATGACCGGCGATTTGGCTCCTTGCACGACAAGACCCGCCGAAGCGGGTCGAGTCTGGCGAAGCGGAGAGCCACCCCGCAGGCAGCTGATACCCACGCTCACGTTATCACGAGGTGGACTGCCCATTCTCGACCCGCTGCGGCGGCCTATGTTGCGGAGGGCGCCGGACTCGAACCGGATCCGAGGCTAGTCGGACATAGTGGGTATCAGCCACTTGGAGACTGCACTTCAGTGTGAAAATTCCGCCGTAGGCGAGGGACGGTGCTACGCGACGGTCTCCTTTTCGCTGGCGCGCTGAGTCAGGTAGGCGACGAGGCCGTCGCGCCAGGCGGGCAGCTCGATCGCGTGCTCGCGCTGGCTGACGAGAGCCGAGTAGGGCGGGCGCGGGGCGGGGCGGCCCAGCATCTCGGTCGTGCCCGAGAGCACGCGGCACTCGACCTTTGCCTGGTCGAAGATCTCGCGGGCGAAGTCGTACCAGGAGCAGGCGCCCCCGGCCGCCATGTGATGGATGCCGAACTCGATGCCCTCGATGAGGCGCACGATGCCATAGGCGAGGTGCCAGGTGTAGGTAGGAGAGCCGACCTGATCGCGGACGACGAGCACCTCACCGTGGTCGGAGGCGAGACGCAGCATCGTCTCGACGAAGTTGGAGCCGCCGATGCCGAAGAGCCAGGAGGAGCGGACCACGAAGTGGCGCTTGTTGGCCGCCGCGGTCGCCTCCTCCCCGGCCAGCTTGGTGCGACCATAGCCCGAGAGCGGCGCCGGCTGGTCGGTCTCGACGTAGGGCGCGCCCTTGGCGCCGTCGAAGACGTAGTCGCTGGAGACGTAGAGGACAGAGGCGCCGGCGGCCGCGGCAGCCGCGGCGACATGCCCGGCGCCTTTGCCGTTTACCTCCATCGCCGCCTGCTCGGCCTCCTCGGCGCCGTCGACGTCGGTCCAGGCAGCGCAATTGATCGCCACGTCGGGGCGCTCCAGCTCGAACTTCGAGTCGACGGCCGCCTGATCGGCGACGTCGAGCTCGGTGTGGCCGAAGCCGACCACGTCGTGGCCGGCGTTGCCGGCGGCGAGCACGACATCGCGGCCGAGCATGCCACCGGCTCCAGTGACCAGGACCTTCATCGCCGCTCGCCCATCAGATGATCTTGATCTCGGACTTGTCGCCGACCAGCATCCGCAGCGTCTTCGGCATGCCGTCGCTGCGGGTGAGCTTGACTTCGCGGCCCAGCAGGCTGGCCTCCATGCGGGTGCCGAGGTCCTCGACCACGGAGCCGGCGAGGACGATCGAGTGCTCGATTTCCGAGCGGCAGATGCGCACGTCCTCGCCGATCGAGGTGTAAGGGCCGACGTAGGCGTCCTCGATGCGGGCACCGGCGCCGATCACTGCCGGCCCGCGCACGACCGAGCCCTTCAGCACCGCCCCCTCCTCGACCACGACCCGCCCCTCGACCCGCGAGCCCTCGTCGACCTCACCGTCGATCCTGGTCTCGATCTCCTCCAGCACGAGCCGGTTGGCCTCAAGCATGTCGGCGAGCTGGCCGGTGTCCTTCCACCAGCCGCTGACGACCTCCGACCGAACGGCCTTGCCCTGCTCGATCAGGCCCTGGATCGCCTCGGTGATCTCCAGCTCGCCGCGCCAGGAGGGCTCGAGGGCGCGGGCGGCGTCGAAGATCGGCGGCGCGAAGAGGTAGACGCCGACCAGGGCGAGGTTCGACGGCGGGTCCTTCGGCTTCTCGATCAGGCGCACGATCCGCTCTCCGTCGAGCTCGGCCACCCCGTAAGACTGCGGATCGTCGACCGGCGTGAGCAAGATCAGCGCGTCGGGTTCCTCGGCGCGGAAGGTGGCGACGAGCCCGCGCAGGCCGTCGGCGAGCAGGTTGTCCCCCAGGTACATGACGAAGGGCGAGCCGGCGATGAACTCCTCCGCGGTGAGGACCGCGTGGGCCAGGCCGGCGGGCTCGTCCTGGACGATGTAGGTGATCTCGGCGCCGAAGGCCGAGCCGTCGCCCGCCGCCTGGCGGATCTCCTCGCCGGTCTCCGGAGCGATGATGATGCCGATCTCGGTGACGCCGGCGTCGACCAGCGCCTCGATCCCGTAGAAGAGCACGGGTTTGTTGGCGACGGGCACCAGCTGCTTCGCCGAGGTGTGGGTTATCGGGCGCAGCCGCGTCCCGGCCCCGCCGGAGAGGATCAGGCCTTTCAGGTCTTGCACTGGCGGAAAGGCTACCTGTGGCGGGACGAGCATCGATCCACGACGCCTGCCAGAGTGCCGGGCCGGATGCCTTCCCTGAGAGCACAAGGCGGCCCGCCGCCGGCTCACCGACTCAGCGTGGAGCGGATCGCCACCGGCGCCCTCTCCACTCCGGCAGTCGGCCTCTTGATCGCCCTGCTGACCTGGTCGCTTGGGGGTCTGGCGCCGACGAGCGGGCCCGACCCCTCCTGGGTGGCCGGTCTGTACTTGGCCTTCGAACGGGGCTTCCACTTCGGCACCGAACTCGTCTTCACCTACGGGCCACTGGGGTTCCTCGAGGTGCCGGTGCTGCAGGACAGCGGCCTCTGGATGCTGGCCTTCGCCTATCAGGCGTTCATCCACGTCGCCGTTGCGATCTCACTGCTCTGGGCCGCGCGACGGGCGCTGCCGTTGGCCCTGGCAGCCCCGCTGTGTTATGTGACCCTGGTCATCGGTCCGCTGGAGGCCGCCGTCTCACTGCTCGCTTTCGTCTGGTGCATCGCCGCTTTGAGCGCCCGCCCACCGAGCTTCGCCCTACCGCTCGTCGTCTTCGCCGGTGGCTCCCTTGCCGCGATCGAGCTGCTCGGCAAGGCCAACTTCGGCATCGCCGTCCTCAGCTTCTGCGCAATCGCGATCCTCGGCAGCGGCGAATGGCGGCGCAACCTGCCGTGGTTCGCGGCAATCGTCGCGCTCGCCTTCACCATGCTGTGGTTCGGCTCCGGACAGGGAATCTCTAACTTTCCCGACTTCGTCTCGAACTCCCTGCAGATGATCTCCGGCTACTCGCGGGCGATGACCAACGACGTTGGCGAAGTCGCTTGGCAGCGCGGATACGCCCTGGCGATCGGGGGCCTGCTCATCGCCGCGACCGCATTCGCGACGCGGCGAGACCGACTCCCGCAGCGAATCGCCTCGCTGGCGCTGGTCGCGCTCTTCTTCTTCTTCAACTTCAAGCAGGGCTTCGTGCGGCAGGGCCCGGGCAGCAGCTCGGAATTCTTCGTGCTGATGCTCGGCGGGGCGATAGCTATCGCCCCGCGGCTGCCTGAGCGACTCGGCCCGCTGCCGTCGCGCCTGCCGGCGACGATCTTCCTCTTGCCGGCCTTGGTGCTGGCGATCGTCACCCTGCCGCTTCCGTTTGGGACCTCGGTGAAGCCGGGTCCACATCTAACCGCCTTGAAGGACCAGGCGCACGCCTTCGTCAGCAGCAGCGAGCGTGGCCGGATCCGCGACGAAGCGCGCGCCACGCTGCTGGCGACCTACCGGCTGGGGCCGCGCATCCTCGGCCTGATCGGTGAGCACACCGTTCACATCGACCCCTGGGAGATCGGCGTGATCTGGGCCTACGGCCTCGACTGGCGCCCGCTGCCGGACTTCCAGGACTACTCCGCCTACACCTCGAAGCTCGACCATCTCAACGCCCGCGCCCTCAGTACCCCCTCCGGCCCACAGCGGATCCTGCGCCAGAACGCCAAGCTCTTCATCCCGAACATCCCCGATTCCTCGATCGACGGCCGCTACTCGGCCTGGGACCCGCCCGCCGCCACGCTGGCCATGCTCTGCCACTATCGCGCCGTCTACACGACCGAACGCTGGCAGGTGCTCGATCGCGTACCCAACCGCTGCGGACCGCCGCGATCGCTCGGCACGGTGGAGGCGACAACGGACGAGGAAATCGCCATTCCAGCGCCGCCGAGCAGCCGCGACGTTGTCTTCGCCCGCCTCCACGGAGCCGGAGTGGACGGCCTGGAAAAACTGCGCTCGACCCTCTACCGGGCTCGACAGCGAACCGTCACCCTTGACGGATACGCAGTCTGGAGGCTGGTGCCCGACACCGCCGGAGACGGCCTGATCATGCGGGCGGCAGCGGCAGTTGATTACCCCGAACCGTTCCAGCTCGCCTTCAACGCGCGGACCCTTTCGGTCCAGGTACAGGGCGCCGGTCCGCGGTCGATCGGCGTCGAGTTCTTCGCCATGCGGGTAATGCCAAGCGCCCCGCCCGCTGAAGCCTCGGGCGGAGTCGACCGGTGAACGGCACGGAACCGACGATCGACGTGGCGATCGTCAACTGGAACACCGCGCAAGCGGCGCTCAGCGCCGCACAGGCCTATCGGAACTCGGCCGGCGTCGCGGCCAGCGTGACGATCGCGGACAACGCCTCGCGGGCCGAGCAGCAACGTGTGCTCGAAGACGGCTGCCCATCCGGGGTGACACTGCAACTGAACCGAACAAACCTCGGTTACGGCACAGCCGCGAATCGAGTTCTGCGCGACGGGACCGGCGACCTGGTCTGCGTCAGCAACGCAGACGTGAAGCCAGCTCCCGAGGCACTGCGCGTGCTCTCCGAGGCCGCGGGGGAGCCGATGGCCGGCATGGTCGGGCCGCGGTTCGGCGACGACACCGATCGCTACCACGCTCAACTGCCGGGCGGCCCGACGATGCTGGTGCGGATCTTCATCGGGTCGTTCGCCCGAGGGGAGGTGCTCAACCCCGCAGTGGGAGAAGTGGAAGAGGTCGGACAGCCCTCCGGCGCCTGCTTCGTGGTCAGCAGAGAGGCCTGGGAGCGAATCGGTGGCTTCGACGAAGGCTATTTCCTCTGGTACGAGGATGTCGACCTGGCCAAGCGATTGCGCGACGCCGGCTACCGCAACCTGGTCGTCGGCGCGGCGCAGGTTCGCCACGTCGGCGCCGAGTCCTTCGGTCAGATCGATCGTCGGCGCCAGCAGGCGATCCGGCTCGCCTCGGTCGGGCGCTACATCGACAAGCACCATTCCTCGCTCGCACCGCTCGCCACACCGCTACTTCACCTGTCCAGGCGCCTTAGAGCAGGGGGCGCGACCGCCACAGCGCTGAGCGCAAAGGGCCACGGCGCAGGCAGATGAGCAAAGTCTCGGTGGTGATACCGACGAAGGACCGCAAAACCGCTCTGGCGCAGACGCTGGCTGCCCTCGAAGCCCAGCGGACGCCCGCGACGCTGGAGGTGATCGTCGTCGACAACGGCTCCACGGACGAGACACCCGCGATGGTTCGCGAGCAAGCGCAGTCCGGGTCCATTCCGATCCGTCTGCTCGCCCATCCGCGGGGCGGGCCGGCGGGGGCGCGCAACACCGGCATCGAGGCCGCCGACGGCGAGATCATCGTCCTGCTCGGCGACGACACCGAGGCCTCCGACCCCGAGCTGATCGAAGCGCACATGGCGCTGCACGCGGCGCGCCCGGAGGACTCCTACGCGGTTCTCGGCCGCATCACCTGGAGCCCGCGCTCGCCGGTTACCCCCTTCATGCACTGGCTCGAGAACGGTGGGCCGCAATTCCACTTCGCCCAGCTCGCACCCGGTCCAGTCGACGCCTCCAAATACTTCTACAGCTCGCACGTCTCGCTCAAGCGATCGATCCTCGAACGCGTCGGCGGCTTCGACGTGCGCTTTCCCTCAGCTGCGGTGGAGGACACCGAGCTGGGCGTGCGGTTGGCCGACGCCGGGCTGGAGCTCGACTACCACCCGGAGCTGCTGGTCCTCCACGATCACCCGACGACGCTCGAGCAGTCCCTGCGCCGCGCGGTCACGGTCGGACGCTCAGCCGCCCTATACAACGAACTCCGCCCAGATCGCCCGCATGAGAGCATCCGGCCTCCGCGCGGGGCTATTTGGACGATCGTCCGCGCGGCCGCTCCGCTGCTGCGCCTCGCCTCCCGCCTGCCCGCCCCTCGCGCACTGCGGGAGAAGACCTGGCTGGCGCTGAACCGCGCCGGCTACGCACGCGGATACCGTCTCGGCCCCCCATCCACCGGATGAACCTGCGCCGACTCAACAGCTCTCCGATATCGCCACTGCTGGCGTTCCCACTCGCGTGGGCGTTCGCGGCGCTGCTCTGCCAGCTGCGCATCCTCAACACCCAGGGGCCCTGGTCGACGACGATGATCGAGGTCGTCGTCGCCGTGCCGCTGGCCTTCCTTGCCGGCGGCGTTATCGGCGAGGCGATCGCCGCGCTGGGCACGCGCGAAGCGGCCGCCAAGTCGGAGCTGAAGATCTCCGAGCGCGGTTTCCGCATCGGCCTCGCCGTACTCGTCGGGATCGGCCTGCTGGAGCTGGGCCACCAGTTCGCCAAGGCCGGCACGATCCCCATCCTCAGTGGCAGCATCGACGCAGCGCGCTTCGGCCAGGGCGGGCCCACGATCCTGCTCACCGACCTGCTCACCGTCGCAGCAATCGTCGCCCTGGTCAAGCCCCGCAACCTCTTCTCCCGCGAGGCGCGCTTCGAGCTGCTGGTGGCCGCGGTCGCGATCGGCGCCTTCGGGCTGCAGGCTGGGCGCGGCAGCGTGGTCCTGCCGGTGATCGTGGCGATCGTCGCCCGCTGGCTCTACTGGGGCCGGCCCAATGCCTATGTGCTGACGGCCGGAGGCGCTGTCGCGTTCCTCGCCATCGTCGCCGGCTTCTACCTGCGCACCGGTCAGCATCCGACCACACCTTTCGAGGCCGAACTGTTCAGCCAAATCCTGCCACCGCTGCCGTTCTTCCTCAAGCCGCTGATCCCGGTCTACGTTGCGCTGACCACCAACTTCCTGGCCCTGCAGGGGGTGGTCGGGCACTTTCCGACGGTCGCTCCCTACGGCCACTGGGTCTACGACGCGGTCGCCCTCGACGATTTCGTCTCCGGCACCCGCAACATCAGCGACATCTCGGGCTCGCTGACGCCGCCGTGGGTGACCAGCACAGTGGCTGGCTCCTTCTGGGCCGACGGCGGCTTCGCTGTCTTGATCCCGGGGGTGGCGCTGACCGGCATGCTGTCGGCGGGAGCGTACGCGGCCGCAATCAGGACCCTCTCGCTGCGCTGGGCGATGGTTGCCGCCTATCTCTTCTTCGTCGCTCTCTTCGGTCTCTACACGAATCTCTGGACCCAGCACCTCGACTGGCTCGTCGTCTCGCCGCTGCTGCTGATCTTCGGAGCCATCGCGGAAGACCCAGCCAGGCCGCCGGGCGTCGTCGGCCGCGCATGGGGCAAGATCCGCCGGATGAGCGGGCGAGATCCAGGGCCGACGGGCGACGGGAACGACGCCACGGCCGAGCCGGCCCGAACGCGGCAACGCCGAATTGGGCCTCCGGTGATCGCGGCGACCGCGGCGCTGGTGCTGCTCGTCGTCGTCGGCCTCGCGGTCCAGGCAACCCTGCCCTCGCCCTACCCGCTCAGCGCCACGATCCGCCTTCCCGCCGAAGTGGCCAAGGCCCAGGCGGTGATGACCGACGGCGATCGCCCCTTCGACAACGCCCACCTCTGGTGGGTTAGCGAGGAAGGCAAGCGAAGGTCCCTTCACTACTTCGATCCCTCCAAACCGGGCGAACCGGCGGTCTTGGTGGAACGCTTTCGGCAGCCCGGTGCCAGCCGCAGCACCTTCGACGTGACTCGTTGGCCACCGTTGCGCAGCCCGGCTCTGGTGGTGATGCGCCAGCGGGGAAACAATCTCGAGATCACCGTTCGCCGCACCGACGGCAAGGGGGTCTTCAAGCGCTTCACCGCGCCGATCCCCCCTCCCCCGCCGGGTTCCACCAGGGACTTGGCGATCGTCACCTACGAAGGCCGAGTCCCCGACCTCTTCGTGATCAATCGCGACGTCCCCCACAACCGGGTCAGGATCGGCATCATCTCGGGAGAGTCGGGTTTCAGGCGCCAGCTCGTCTCGACCTCACTGCCGTTCACCGGTCTCGGACCGGAGGACTGGTCGCTTGACGTCGGCTCGATCGCCGGCCGGGCGCCCAGCGACATCAGCAGCACGCCGAAAGCGATCAGATCCGACATTGCCCTGGTCGAACACGACCCCAGCCACGCTCACACCAGCCTCAAGGTGATGCTGGGCGAGGACGGCTTCAACGGCTTCGCCTTTCAGCGCGACCTCGATACGCCGGCGGCGGTGAACAGGCGCACTTCGTTCCTGGTCGCCTCGCGCGACGGCGCCGGCGCGATCTACGAGATCGATCCGGGTGCGCCCGGCGGCCCCCTGCTGAAGATCTTCGGGCTCGAACCCCCAGCCGGACACCTATAGCGAAGCCAAACGGACAAGCGGATCTTGAGCAGTTCGAGGCCGCGCAGCCCCCGGAGCCCGCAACCCTGGGTGTCAGCGCCGCACGCGGTGTCGGCGTGCTGGTCGGCCGCACGCTCAGCCTGCAGCTGCTCACGGCGGGAATCACCGTCGTCCTCGCCCGGCTGCTCACGCCCGCCGACTACGGCCTCTTCGCGATCGCCCTCGCGGTCCAGCTCGTCGGCCAACGCGCCGCCGAGCTTGGCTTGCCAGCGGCCCTCGTCCAGATGGAGGAGAAGCCGCCGCCGCGCCTTCAGGCCGCGGTTTCCGGGGTGCTGTTGCTCACCTCGGGCACGCTGACGGCGATCCTCCTGCTAGCCGCCTTTGCGGTAGCTCCGGCCTTCGGCGGCAGCCGCACCCTTGAAGTGGTCGCAATCTCGTGCTGTGCGATTCCCTTCTACGCCGCTCGCGCGATACCGATGGTGCTGATGGAGCGCGAGATGCGCTTCGGACCGGTGGCGATCGTCGAGACGGCCGACACCCTGGCCTTCAACGGCTTCGCGCTCGCCGGCGCCCTGGCCGGCCTTGGCGCCTTCAGCCTCGCCGGCGCAGTACCAGCCGGGGGACTGGCCGGCGGCATCACGGCCTGGGCGATTCAGCCGTTCGCGCGCCGGCCCCGCTTCGACATCGATCCAGTTCGGCCGCTGGCTGGCTTCGGGGTCCGCGTGAGCATCTTGCAGGGTGTTGCCTTGATGAAGGAACTCGGCTTTGTCGCACTCCTGGCCGCGGTCGGAGGAACGTCCGTGGCCGGCTTCTACGGGATGGCCAAGCGCCTGTTCTCCTTTCCGATCGCACTCACCTCGGCGGTCGGCCGGGTCTCCTTCCCGGCGTTGGCGCGCGACCGTGAGCGCC
This sequence comes from uncultured Solirubrobacterales bacterium, assembly GCA_963753585.1. Taxonomy (GTDB): domain Bacteria; phylum Actinomycetota; class Thermoleophilia; order Solirubrobacterales; family 70-9; genus VRUE01. Next base: position 1,606,823 of record CAVWCU010000001.1, read on the forward strand.
GGCCCGAGCGCGCTGCGCAGATCATGACGCTGACAGCGATCACCGCCGGCCTTCCTCTCGCCCTCGTCGCCGGCACGGCACAACCCCTGATCAGCGTTCTGCTCGGCAGCGAATGGCTGCCGACGACCGACATAATCCTGATCGGCTCGGTGGGGCTGATGATCACCGCGAGCGCGCTCTCGACGATGATGAGCTACGCACTCGCCGAAGCCCGCCCCAACCCGACGATCGCGGCGACGGCGGCTGAAGCGACAGTCCAGTTCATGCTCGCGATAGCTCTCGTCGGCACCCTGCATGAGACCGCCGTCGGCATAGCCATCACCGTCGGCAGCGCAACCTCGTTGCTGGTCCTCGCCATCACCACGGATCGCCGTCTGCGCCGGGCATTGATCAGCGTCGCTCGGGCGACGCTGATCGCGGCTGCCGCCGCTGGGGCCGCCCAGGCGCTGAATCTGAGCAACGACGTCGCCGGCCTGATCACCGGCCTGGCCACGGTCTCGGTGGTCTGGCTTGCCCTCGGGGGCCTGCTGGCGAGGCCCGAATTGCGCGAGCTCCTCAGCCTGGCGCGTCCGGTACTGCGAAGGGCGCGACGACGATGAAGATCTGTCTCTTCGACTGGAACGAATCGGGCCACCACGCCGAGATCGCAAAGGCCTTCGCACGTGCGCTGCACCCTGGGCCGGAAGTGGTCCTGGCCGCCGCCGACGCGACCCTGGCCAGCATTGGGCCGGTGGAGGCGCAGACCCTCTCCCTGGGCGCCGCCAGACCACGTCCCGGGACTGCCGGCGATGACCGGGAGTCGAGCAAGGTGGAGCTCGCCGAGCAGGAGCTGGATTTGATCGCGGACACCGTGCGCGAGGTGCGGCCCGACCACCTCGTGCTGCTCTGGGGCGAGCCGGTGCTGCGCTGGCTGCTGCACCGGCCCTCCCTGCCAACGGCGGTCAGCATCTACGTCGCCTTCTCGCGGCTGCACTACCCGCGCAGGTACGGGACTCGGTTCAGTGCCGGGGAATGGGCCAGCGCTTTCTTCAAGGAGCTCAATTTCCTACGCTGGGCCCGGCGCCCAGACTCCCACGCGGTCTTCTGCATCGACGGCTACGCGGCCAGCCGCCTCTCGCGCTACCCCGGGATCGACGCCTACGACCTCGGCGAGCCTCCGCTCAGCTACGTCCCCGAGCCGGTTGCGGTGGAGCTGAAGTCCGGCTGCATTCTCTTCGGCCACCTCGACGAACGCAAGGGCGTGGATCGGATCGCCGCGGCCTTGGAGCGGGGCTGCGAGGGGCTCGACCTGAAGATCTACGGAGAACCGGCCCCCGAGTACAGGGAGCGACTTACCCGTGAGATCGATCGCATGCGGACAGGCGGCGTCGAGGTCGAGACACGACTCGAGCGCCTTCCCTACGAGGAGGCGATGAACGGCATCGCGCGGGCGAGAACGGCGCTGCTCTCGTTTGGCTGGATCCCAATTGGCTCGAGGGTCCTGCTGGAGGCGGCTGCCGTTGGCACGCCGGTGATCGGCTCGAACCGCGGCGCGGTGGGACATCTGGTCGGCGCCCACGGCCTCGGCGTGACCGTCGACCCGGACGATCCCGGCGCACTGCGCGCCGCAATCCAAGAGCTAGCTATGGATCCCGGCTCTCCGCGGCGCTTCGCCAGCGACCTCACCACCTACGCGGAGGGCCTGAACGAGCGCAGGTACAGACGAAAGATCCGCCAGGCATTCGGGTTGCCTGATTGAAATAGGATCGACGCCGATGAGGGTCTGTCTTTTCGACTGGAACGCGATCGGCCACAACCCGCTCATCCTCAAGGCTTTCGCCGAGGCGCTCCTGCCCGACATGGAAGTCATCCTCGCGACACCCGACCTCGCGCTCGAACGGGTTGCCCTCGACTCTGTCGAGACCTGGCCCTTGGGGGACCCGCGGCCGCAGCCCAGCGCGATCAAAGGAAAGTTCGAACGCGACGGTCAGCTGCTCGACAAGGCGGAGGTCGCCGACGAGGAGCTCGACCTAATCGACAGGATCTGCGCCGATGTCAAGCCTGACCAGCTGGTGATCATGCACGGCGATCCACTACTGCGCCGCTTGATGAAGCGACGGCCGTTCGCCTTTCCCCACAGCATCTGCATCTTTCAGGCACGGGTGCACTACCCGTCCGCGTACGACACACCTCTGCCACTTGGAGAGCGGATCCGGGCTCACTACCAAGATCATCTCGTCAAGCGCTGGCAGCGGCGGCCTGACGCTCATACCGTCTTCGCCCTCGACAAGATTGCCGCCGAGCGCTGGTCGCAGCGACGCGGAGCAGAGGCCCGCTGGCTTCCCGAGCCCCCGATACCCGTTGCTCTTCCTGCCTCCGACGGCGCTCGATCCGGCTGCATACTCTTCGGCCTCTTGGCGGCACGCAAGGGCCTCGACCTGGTGGCGGACGCCCTGGCCGAGGACTCCGCCGGCTTCCAGCTGACCATAGCCGGCGAGATCGCGCCCGGCTATGGGGACGAACTCGAGGCGACGATCGCGCGGCTGAGGAGTCAGGGTGTCGAAGTGAACGAGCGCACCGGCCGCCTCACCGACGCGGAAGTCATGCAGGAGCTCGCCTCGGCCCGCTGCGCGGTCCTGCCCTACCGCTTCCACCCGGGGACCTCGCGCGTGCTGACCGAGGCGGCTGCCGTTGGCACGCCGGTGATCGCCCCCGACCATGGCCTCGTCGGCCACCTCGTGCGCGAGTACGGCATTGGCCTAACCGCCGATCCGACAGATCCCGAGGCACTGCGGTCGGCGCTCCTCGAGCTAGAGCAGGACCCGGACGGCGCCGCCAAGTACCGGTCCAACTTGGAGCGATACACGAGCGACTACGGTGGCGAAGCGTTCCGCAACGCGGTCAGGGCTACGTTTGGGCTCGACGCCTGAGCCCGGCTTGCGGCCCACGGTCTACATCCCGACCCTGCGCGCCGGTGAGCGGCTGGCCATGACGCTCGACGCACTGGAGCGCCAGGACGTTCGCCCCGACGTGGTGATCGCCGATAACAGCGACGAGCGCCTCGCCGTCACCCTGGCAGAGGAGCGCTTCCCTTGGGCTCGCACCGTCCCCCTCGGCGCCAACCTAGGCTTCGGCGCTGCCCTCAACCGGGCGGTCAGGGAAGTGCCGGGAGATCCAATCATCTTCCTGAACGACGACGTCACCGTCGAGCCCGGTTTCGTCTCCGGCTTGCTTGCGGCGCTTGTGCCGGGGATAGATGCGGTCGCCGCTGTCCTCCTCAGCGAACGCGATCCGCGGCGCATCGACTCCGCCGGCGTGGTCGCCGATCGCACCCTGCTCGGCTTCGACTACCTCAACGGCGAGCCGGTGAGCAGCCTCGACAGAGCCGCCAATCCGCTCGGGCCGACAGGCGGAGCGGCGCTATACCGCCGCTCCGCCTTCGAGAGCGTCGGCGGCTTCGACGAACGCATCTTCCTCTACTACGAGGACCTCGACTTGGCGCTGCGCATGCGGCTGGCCGGGGCTCGCTGCCGTTTGGCCGCCGACGCCCGTGGGGTGCACGCCTACTCGGAAACGTTGGGCGCCGGCAGCAGCCGCAAGTACGCGATGACGGGGTGGAGCCGGGGATACCTGCTGCGCACCTACGGCATCGGCCGCAAGCCCCGTCTGCTCGCCCGTGCCGTCTGCACGGAGGCCGCCATATGCGCAGGGCAGATGCTTGGCGACCGTACGGCGAAGGGCTTTTATGGAAGGATCGCCGGGTGGCGAGCCGCCAAGGACACACCTCGCAAGACACCCCCCCAGGACGGCCTGCTCGACATTGGCTTTCTCGAGGCCCTTTCCCTTCGCCGCCGCCGTCGTGAAAGCTGAAGGCAAGCCGGACACGGCCGGCGTGGCCGCGAGCCCCAGTCTCGAGCGCCTTGCAAAGGGCCACAGGCCCCCACTGCGCCAGTGGCGGCGCCCCTACCTTCGCGGTCGAGGACGCCTGGTCGGGGACGCGTTGGCCTGCGAGGCGCTGATCGAAGCGGTGCGCGCAGGCCAACGCCTTCCTCACGGTTACGGATACGGCTTCGACGAGCGCGTGATCGAATATCCCTGGCTGCTCGCCTCCGAGCCCTCAGGCCGTACGCTCGACGCCGGCTCGATCCTCAACCACTCCTACGTGCTGCCGCACTTCCTGCCACGACTCGACCCCCTCACCATCTTCACCCTGGCGCCCGAGCCGGAGTCCTTCCCGGAGCTCGGCGTCTCCTACGTCTACGGGGACATGCGCGAGCTGCCCTTCGCCGACGGCTGGTTCGACAACGTGGTCTCCTTCTCCACGCTCGAGCACATCGGCATGGACAATGTCCACTACGGCGGCAGCGGCGATCTGGCGGCGGACGCCCACGCGGAAATGAAGGTCGCCCTCTCGGAGCTGCGCAGGGTGACCAAGCCCGGCGGCCGGATCTTGATCACCGTCCCCTACGGCAAGAGCACCGACATGGGTTGGTCGCGGCAGCTCGGCAAAGCCGAGGTCGACGACCTCATCGCCGCCCTGGAACCGGCCGAGAGCAAGCTCGAGGTCTACGCCTACGACAGCGACGGTTGGAACTCGAGCGATGCGGAGTCCGCGGCGAGCGCCGAGTACCACGACTTCACCAAGGAAGCCAGGTGGCCCGCCGACAAGGCTGCCGCCGCGCGAGCGGTGGCCTGCCTGGACTTGCGCATCTAACCCGCCGGGAAAATGGCAATGAACTACGAGCGCCTCTACGCATACCGGTTTCGAGACATCGACCAGGCGGCGCGGCTCAGGGTCTGGCAGGAGATCGCCCCCCACGTGCACGGCCTGATGGGTTCGCCCCAGACGGTGCTCGACGCCGCTGCCGGCCGCGGCGAGTTCATATGCTCGATCCCGGCCGCCGAGCGCTGGGCGGTCGACGAGGTCGCCTACTCGGAGGCGGAGCGCACCGAGGGTGTCAAATTCGTCACTTCGAGAATCATGGATGCCGAGTTGCCCGGCGAGCACTTCGACGGCGTCTTCGCGTCCAACTTCCTCGAGCACCTCTACGACCAAGAGGCGATCTCGCAGTTCCTCGAACGAATGCACGCGGCGATGGTCCCCGGCGGACAGATCGCGATCATGGGGCCGAACTACCGCTACTGCTCGAAGGAGTACTGGGACTGCGCCGATCACTACGTCGCTCTTACCCACGTGGCGATCGCCGAGCATCTCTATGCGGCCGGGTTCGAGCCCGAAAGGATCATCCCCCGTTATCTGCCCTACTCTTTTCGCGGCATTCTCCCGCCTTCCCGACACCTCACCAGCCTCTACTTGAAAGTGCCTCTCGCCTGGAAGCTGCTCGGCAAGCAGTTCCTGGTAATCGCCGGTCGCTAGCCGTGCGCGTCCTTGTTACAGGCGGCGCCGGCTTCGTCGGCGGCAACCTTGCCGTTGCGCTGGCCGAGCGTCACGGTGATTGGGAAATCGTCGCGTTCGACAACTTGATGCGGCGCGGCTCAGAGTTGAATCTGCCCCGCCTCAAGAATGCCGGGGTCGGGTTCGTCCACGGCGACGTGCGTGAACCGTCCGACATTGCCGCCGCCGGCAACTTCGACGCGATGGTCGAGTGCTCGGCCGAGCCATCGGTCCTGGCCGGCTTCGCCGACGCCTCCTACTCGGTGCACACCAACCTGCTCGGTGCCTTTAACTGCCTCGAGCGAACGCGGCAGGAGGAGGCTTTTCTCGTCTTCCTCTCGACCAGCCGCGTCTACCCGGTGGCGCCGCAGCTGGAGCTGCAGCTCGAGGAGACCGAGACCCGCTTCGAGCTGGCCGGATCCCAGCCGGTCGCCGGTGCCGGGGCGGCCGGCATCTCCGAGGACTTCCCGATGAGCGGCGCCCGCACGCTTTACGGCGCCACCAAGCTCTCCGCCGAGCACCTGATCGAGGAGTACGCCAACGCCTTCGGCCTGCGCGCCGTCACCAATCGCTGCGGCGTCATCGCCGGTCCCTGGCAGATGGGCAAGGTCGACCAGGGGGTCTTCTCCTGGTGGCTTCTCGCCCACCGCTTCGGCCGCCCCCTCAGCTACATCGGCTACGGCGGCTCGGGCAAGCAGGTGCGCGACTTGCTGCACGTTGACGATCTGATCGACCTGGTCGAGGAGCAAATCTGCGATCCCGATCGCTGGCGCGGCGTCACTGCCAACGTCGGCGGCGGGCGCGAGTGCAGCCTCTCGCTGCTGGAGGCGACCGAGATCTGCCGTGAGCTGACCGGGAGCGAGGTGCCGATCGGGACCGAGGCAGAAACGCGGCCGGGCGACGTGCCGGTTTATCTCAGCGACTGCTCGCGGCTGCGCTCCCTCACCTCCTGGCGCCCCCGCCGCGGGGCACACGACGTGCTCGCCGACCTGCTTGACTGGTCGGCCGTGCACGAGGATGAGCTGCGGGCCGCGCTGGGCTTCGAGCGATAGAGAAGGGTGATTTGGAGCAATGCCGAAGGCGATAGTCACTGGATCGGGAGGCCTGATCGGCTCCGAGTCGGCCACTCGCCTGGTCGGGGCGGGCTACGACGTGATCGGGATCGAGAACGACACCCGCGCCGTCCTCTTCGGCCCCGAGGCCTCGACCGCGCAGGTCACCGAGCGGCTCAACCGCGACCTCGAGACCTTCCGCACCGCCGACCTCGATATCCGCGACGCAGAAGGCATCGACCGTATCTTCGCCGAGCGCGGCAAGCAGATCGAGCTGGTCGTCCACACCGCCGCCCAACCTTCGCATGACTGGGCGGCGAGCGACCCGCAGGCCGACTTCGGCATCAACGCCAACGGCACGCTCAACCTGCTCGAGGCGACGCGCCGGCACTGCCCCGAGGCGACCTTCATCTTCACCTCGACCAACAAGGTCTATGGCGACACGCCCAACCACCTGCCACTGGAAGAGCTGGAGACGCGGCTCGAGCTGCCGCAGGATCACCAGTGGTTCGGCGGCATCGACACGACGATGTCGATCGACTCGACCCTGCACTCGCTCTTCGGCGCCTCCAAGGCAGCGGCCGACCTGCTCGTCCAGGAGTACGGCCGCTACTTCGAGATGCCGACGGGATGCTTCCGAGGCGGTTGCCTCACCGGTCCCAACCACGCCGGCGCTCAGCTGCACGGCTTCCTCGCCTACCTGATGAAGTGCACCGTCACCGGCGACCCCTACACCGTCTTCGGCTACGAGGGCAAGCAGGTGCGCGACAATGTGCACAGCGCCGACCTCGTCGACGCTTTCCTGCTCTTTCACGAGAACCCCCGGGCCGCGGCGGTCTACAACATCGGTGGCGGGCCGCGAGAACGCCTGCTCGATGCTCGAGGCGATCGCCCTCTGTGAGCGCGTCGCCGAGCGCGAGCTGCGCTGGGAGATGAGCGACCAAGCCCGCGTCGGCGACCACCGCTGGTGGATCAGCGACCTCGACCAGTTCGGCTCCGACTATGGCGGCTGGCGCCCGCGCCGCGACCTGGAGACGATCCTGCGCGAGATCTACGAGGCCAACGCCGAACGCTGGGCTTCATCGGCGCCTGCATGAAGCTCTCCGTCGTCATCCCCGCCTACAACGAGGAGGAGACGGTTGCCGAGACGGTCGAAGGGCTCGTCGCGACCCTCTCGCGCGAGGGCATCGAGCACGAGGTGATCGTCGTCGACGACTCCAGCACCGACGGCACGATCGCCGTGGTCGAACGGCTCGCCGCCGAGCACCCGCAGGTTCGCTGCCTTCCCTCGCCCAACCGCAACGGCTTCGGCTTCGCCGTGCGCGCCGGGCTCGAGAGCTTCACCGGCGACGCGGTGGCGATCGTCATGGCCGACGGCTCCGACAGCCCCGAGGACCTGGTCTCCTATCAGCGGCTGCTGGAAGAAGGCTACGAGTGCGCCTTCGGCTCGCGCTTCATCCACGGAGCGCACGTGGTCGACTACCCGCGCTCGAAGCTGATCATGAACCGCATCGTCAACTTCGGCATCCGCGTCCTCTTCCGCCACGGCTACAACGACACGACGAACGCCTTCAAGGCCTACCGCCGCGAGGTGATCGAGAACATCAAGCCGTTCCTCTCGCACCACTTCAACCTCACGGTCGAGCTGCCGCTGAAGGCGGTGGTGCGCGGCTACAGTTACGGCATCGTCCCCATCTCCTGGACCAACCGCAAAGCCGGGGTCTCCAAGCTCTCGCTGAACGAGATGGGAAGCCGCTACCTCTTCATCGTGCTCTACGTCTTCCTCGAGCGCCACCTCAGCCGCGGCGACTACCGGCGCGAGCAGGCCCGCGAGTCCCAAAAGCCCGCCTAGTCTCGCCCGAAGCGCAGCAGCGGAACCCGCCACACAGCCTCGGCGACGATCGAGTGACCCATCTTCGAGGAGCCCTCGCGGCGCTCGCGGAAGACGATCGGCACCTCGACGACGTCGAAGCCGAGCTGAATCGCCCGGTAGGTCAACTCGACCTGGAAGGCATAGCCGCGCGAGCTGACCGCGGCGAGGTCGATCGCTTCCAGCACCTCGCGACGGAAGCATTTGAAGCCGGCCGTCAGGTCGCGCACGGAGAGCCCGAGGACGAGCCTCGCGTAGGAGCTCCCGGCTCTGCTTATCGCCCGGCGCAGCGGCGTCCAGTCTCCGACTCCCCCTCCAGGGACATAGCGGGAGCCGATGACCAGGTCGGCCCGCCCGCTTGCATCGAGCAGGGCGGGCAGGTAGCGGGGGTCGTGCGAGAAGTCGGAGTCCATCTCCAGCACCAGGCCCGCGCCCTCTGCGAGGGCACGCCGGAAGCCCGCGATGTAAGCGGGGCCGAGGCCTTCCTTGCGAGGCCTGTGCAGGACCGAGAGGCCGGGGTCCTCCGCCGCAAGCCGGTCGGCGACCTTGCCTGTGCCGTCCGGCGAGCTGTCGTCGACGATCAGCACGTGCGCGGATGGAGGCAGCTCCGTCCTGACGGCCGCCACGAACGCCTCGATGTTCTCAACCTCGTTGTAGGTCGGCAGGACGAGCCACGCCGGGCCACGGGGCGTGGTTGGAGGCATGGCCGCGATGCTATTTGGTGAGGCTGCTACGGCCGCGCTCGGCCGCCGGTGATGCCGACGAAGGCTCGCCAGGCGGGCTTGGGCCGGAACCCGGCCCCTTCGTGGAAGAGGCCGACCGAGTCGCAGAAGTTGCAGTCCCCCTGGACGTCCTTCCAGGAGAACCAGTAGGTGCCCTTGAGGTTGAGCCGGTGGCGGTTGCCGACCAGGTAGCGGTAGGCGCCACGGAGTTCGCGCGCCTGGCCCGCCATCCCCTGCTCGAAGGCGACGATGTGGGGATCGTTCTGGGAGCCCCAGCCCATCTCTGTGATGTAAAGGGAGGCGCCGGGGTCGCGGTTCTCCAGGGCGACGTCGCGCATCTCCTCGGTCAGGTCTTCCAGGTCGTCGACGTGGAACGCGTACGGGTGCAGGGCAATCGCGTCGAAGTGGCGCTCGATCCCCGGCACGCGATAGAGGGCGGCGAGGAAATCGTCGGCGTTCATGCCGTAGCGACCACCCTGGTCGGGATCGCCGAAGAGGCCGGAGAGGAGGACCTTTGCCCCGGGGTCGGCGGACCTGATCGCCGGAGAGGTCAGCTTCAGCAGCTGGGCGTAGCGCGCCGTGGAGACCGGGAAGGCGAAATAGAAGAAGTTGGCCTCGTTCCACACCTGCCAGGTGCGGATCGGCATCGGCCGCAGGGGCGTCGCCGTTTCGCGCACGGCGCCAACCCCCCCGGCACTCCCTTCGGAGTGCTCCGCCCAGAACGTGCCGCCGGGGCCGTAACGTTCCACCGCGGCCCTGACGAAGGCCTTCCAGGCGCTCCTTCCCCGAGCGCTGTCGACCGGCAGCGTCGTCGGCTTCGCCGCCAGCCAGCTTGGCGTGCCGTAGAGGAACGGCAGGATCGTCAGCCCCTGGCGCGCGGCCGCTTCGACGGCGGCGTCGACGCCGCTCCAGTCGTAGCTCCGCTTCGCCGTCGGCTGCACCGAGGACCAGCCGACCGGCCAGCGCACGGATCCGATCCCGCCGGCCTTCATGTAGGCGACGTCGGTCTCGCTCAGCACGGTCTGCGGGCCGATGCCGAAGAACGTCCGCGGCAGGGCCCCGGCCGTGGAGGGCACGGCGAGGGCGGCGACGAGGGCCAGCAGCAGGATCGTGGTCTTGGCGGTTCTCAAACTCAGTGAGCTGGGACGGCGGCGATGGAGCTGGATTCCTAACACGCCAGGGGGACGGCGGTAGCGCCCCGACAGCGATCGTTCAGTACGTCCCGCCCAGCTTGCGGTGGTCCCAGCTTGCGGTGCGGATCGGCTCGAAATGGATCGCCACGCGCTTCGGCGCCTGCGCTTCGAGCGCCGCCTTGGCGTCGCCCTCGACCGAGGAGATCCCCTCGGCGTATCGCAGCGTCAGCTCCTCGGCGAAGCCGATCACGGTCTCGAAATCGCTGTGGATCTCGGCCTCGGCCTCGATCATCGCCCCGCGCAGCTCGCCGTACTCGTGACCCGTCTCGACCAGCAGCGTGGCGCGGGGGTCGCGTTCGAGGTTCCGCACCTTCTGAGACTTCGCGTAGGTCCAGATCCAGATCTCGCCCTCGACGGGGGACGAACCACATCGGCATCGAGTGCGGCCAGCCCCGCGGCCCGAGGCTGGAGACGATCGCGATCCGCTCGTCGCCCAGCAGCTCCAGAAGCTCCCCGTCGGTCAACTTGATCTGGTCGCGGCGGCTCACCCGGCGAAGATTGACGGATCGGCGCCGAAACTGCCGGAGAGCCGCGCGTTTTGACGCACCACGCGTGAATTCACGGCCTGTAGCGTCGCCTCCATCATGGCGATGCAAGCCCAGATTCCAGTTGCCGCCGCTCCCCAAGATATCGTGCGTACGTCTTATCCTTTGCTTGTACGTACGACTCCGGAGGATCTGGCCATGGCCATCACCGCTTCGAAACTGCGCGCCGACGTCTACCGGCTGCTGGACGAGGTCCTCGAGACCGGTCGGCCGCTGGAGATCGAGCGCAACGGCAAGACGCTGGTGATCGCCCCCAAGGAGGAGCTGTCGTTCTGGGACCGCCTGCCGCGTCGCGAGGGGGCGATCGTCGGCGACCCCGACGAGCTGATCCACATCGACTGGTCTTCGGAGTGGAACCCTGATCCTAATTGACACACATGTAGCCCTCTGGTTGTACGCCGGCCTGCTGGAGCGACTCCCGGACCCCGCTCGAACCCTGCTGGCCGGCGAGCGCAAGCTGCGAATGTCGCCGCTCGTTTCGCTGGAGCTCGCGTATATGCACGAAATCGGGCGGGCTCGAGATCCCGCTCCGATGATGCTCGCCGCCCTGCGCCAGAGCATCGGCCTCGAGGTTGCCGACGTTTCGCTCGCCGAGCTGACGGAAACAGCCGTGGGGCTTTCGTGGACCCGCGATCCCTTCGACCGGATGATCGCGGCGCAGGCCATCGTCGCCGACGCGCCGCTGGTCACGGCCGACCGGACCATCCTCGAGCACCTGCCGCTGGCGACCTGGGACTGACCCCCGCGCGTCGCGTCGGCTGCCGACGCCGTACGATCGACTCCATGCAAATCGCGATCTTGATCTTCGAGAAGCTCACCGCGCTCGACGCGATCGGTCCCTATGAGGTGCTGCGCTCGGTGCCGGGCTGGGAGGTCAAGTTCGTCGGCCCCGAGAAAGGGCAGGTCCGCACCGACAGCGGCGCGCTCGGGCTCAGCGCCGACTTCGGCCTCGACGAAGTCGGCGAGGCCGACATGGTTCTCGTCCCCGGAGGCGAAGGCAACCTGCCGCTGATGCAGGACGAGGCGGTCCTCTCCTGGCTGCGCCGGATCGACGAGGGGACCAAGTGGACCACCTCGGTCTGCACCGGCTCGCTGGTCCTCGGCGCCGCGGGCCTGCTCGAGGGAAAGCGAGCGACCAGCCACTGGGCCTTCCTGGAGCAGCTGGGCGAGCTCGGCGCCGACCCGGTCGGCGGTCGCTTCGTGCAGGACGGCAAGCTCGTCACCGCCGCGGGCGTCTCGGCCGGGATCGACATGGCGCTGCACCTGGTCGGCCAGGAGGTCGGCCCCGAGGTCGCCCAGGCCGTCCAGCTCGGCATCGAGTACGACCCCCAGCCCCCGTTCGACGCCGGCTCCCCCGCCAAGGCGCCGGATGCGATCGTCGAGCTGGTCGACCGCGGTCACCGGCCCCGACGCGATGCAGGGCGGGGCAGTCCCTCTAGCGACGGAGGCTGAGCCGCACCGCCCGGGTGGCGCGGGCGCCTGGGATCGCGACCAGCAGCTGGGCCTTGAGGAATCCGCGCCGTGCGCAGCAGCGGGCGGCCGCGCTCGTTGAGCGCGACGCGGTAGGTGTGGGCCCTGCCCCCGGCGAGGCTGAAGCCGCGCTTGCTCACGCCGACGCGCACGACTCTCCTCGGCACGCCGGGCCTGGCGCGCAGCGGCAACCTCGCCTGCGTGCGCAGGATGATCTGCCCGGGGCAGCTTTCGCCTTCGGCCCAGCCGCAGCGAACCCAGACGCTCACGGTCCCCCGGTCCGACTTGACGCGCCTGACTGTCAGCGGCGGCAGCGGAGGGGGCGCGGTGGTGGCGCCGACCGTCGCCCCTTCGACGAAGTTGTTGTCGATGTTGATCGTGGTCAGGCCGTAGGTCTCGTTGTGGCCGCCGCGGTACTGGTGGATGCGCTGGTGCTCGGACCAGGCGGTGGCCGGTAGGTAGGGGTCGAGAGCGTTCGCCCGGTAGTTCCAGTTCGCGAACCAGAGGTCGTCGGGGAGCGGGTAGTCCTCGCCCACCTGAGCGGCGAGGTCGGCGATGCCCGAGGCGCTGGAGCTGTAGACGCCGGAGGTGTAGCCGAGGGCGTGCAGTTCCTCGGTCCAGGCGGCAAGGAAGGTCAGGGTCGCATTGGTGGCGCTCGCGGTCCGCGTGTAGGCCTCCATGTCGAAGTAGATCGGGCTGCCCGGCCCCATGCCGATGGCCCCCGCGTCGGCGACCGCGTCGCGAGCCGCTTCCGCGCCCTGCTTCGTCGCGGTGCCCAGGCTCGAGCTGAGCGATGCGCAGCTCGAGCAGGCGCTGGTCGGTGCCTGCAGGCCGACGTAGGTCGGGATCAGGTGCCAGCCCTCTGCGACCTGTTCGCCAACCCAGGCCGCAGTCAGGTTCGGCTGCGAGCAGGCGCGGTTGAGGCCGCCGATGTAGACGCCGACGGCGCGGTAGGGAGATGACTCCCAGGCCGCCATCGCCCGCGAGGAGGGCGCCGCGCAAGCGTCGAAGCCGAGGCCGGTGAACTCTTCCGACCCCGACACCGGGGCGGCGCTCGGCGCGATCGCGCTGGCCTGCGCTCGCGCCCGGGACCGAGCGCTCGGGTCGACCAGGATCGCCCGCCGGGCGCCGATCGCGTGGGAGGGACAGCGCTGGCTCGCTCCCGGCGTCCCCAGGTAGACCGCGCGCCGGTCGAGCCGCACGCACATTTGCGGGTGCTCGGCGAGGCGGTAGACCGGCCATCCGGCCGGAACATCGACCCGGTGGCCGTCGAAGTCGACGGTCCTCGCTGCGGCAGGCGTTGCGCAGATCGCTAGCGCAACGGCAGCCGCCAGTGCTGGACGGAGCAGGCGCATACCCGTCCCAACCATTGCAATCCCGGATCGATTCGGCTTTCGGCCGGACCGCGCTGCATCAAATTTTCCCCTGACGGGGTCGATTCCAGCCGATGCGAGAGGTGGCTAAGCCCGAGCGGGGACCAAGTCCAGCTCGCGCCAGGGGCCCTCGCCGGCCATCGGCTGAGTGCGGCCCTCGAGCCAGTCGGCCTGGAGGTCGTCGTAGTGGGGGCTGGCGGGGTGGCCGGACTGGCCGGTGAACATCTGCCAGCGCGAGCGCTCCGGCGCGGTCGGTTCGGCGACCATGCGCCAGCTCGGCGCCCAGACGGCCTTGTAGGGGTCGTTGGGGTCGTAGGCGATCTGGCTCACCGTCTCCTGGGCTCCGCCCGCCTTGAGGCTGCGGTTGAGCAGCTTGCGCAGCAACGGGTTGGCCTCGCCCAGCGGATGGGGGAACTCCATCTCGTGCACGTGGCCCCAGCGCCAGGCCTCGGGGTCGGGGCCGAAGCGGTCGGTGAGGTCGTCGAGGGCGCCGCTGAGCGCCTCCAGCACGAGCCCTTCCCAGGCGCGGCCGATCAGCTCCTCGTCTTCTTCCTCCCAGAGCTTCATCAGGTGGGAGTGCCAGCGCCACGGCGAGGTGACGTGCGGGGTGAAGCCGTTGTCGGCGCGGTCGAGCCAGCGCTCTGCGAGGTCGCGGTCGCCGATCGCGGCGCGGGCGACCTCGCGCGCCAGGCGCAGCAGGAAGGCCTGGTAGACCGTGCCGGCGATCGAGTCGGGGTCGAGCCGGCCGTCCCAGCTGCGCAGCCGCTCGATCGCGCTGAGCTCGCGCTGGCCCTGCGGCGAGAGCCGGCCCAGCCTGCGCGCGGCCTCGATGCCCGGGATCGAGAGGTTGTCGGACTGCATCGCCTCGAAGCCGTCGATGTCGTGCTCGCTGCTCGCCCGCAGCAGCTGCTCGATCCGCTCGGCGCGGAAGCCGTCGAGCCACTCGCTGGTGATGTGGTGCGGGTACTCGTCGCCGACGATGCGGTTGTTGGCGGTGACGAGGAAGCCGCTCTCGGGATCGACCTTCTCGGGCAGCTCGTCGTAGGGGATCGTGCCCTCCCACTCGAACTCGCCCGTCCAGCCCGGCTTGGGCAGGTCGGGGCAACCGCCCTTGCGCAGCGGCAGGCGGCCGATCAGCTTGTAGCCGATCGAGCCGTGGCGGTCGGCCCAGATCAGGTTCGAGGCCGGCGAGACGTGGTCGGCGAGCTTGGCGACCAGCTCCGGGCCGGACGCGATCCCTTGCAGATCGAACATCCCCTTGAAGGCGGTCGGCTGGTCGAGCGTCTGCCAGCGCAGGGCGAGCGGCTCGCCCTCGTCGGCGCCGAGGGCTTCGTTGACCAGCGGCCCGTGGTGGGTGATCCGCACGTCGAGCACCTCGGGCGCGTCGCGACCCTTGACCGGGATCTCCTCGCGGACGATTTCGAGCGGACGCCACTCGTCTTCGAACAGGTAGCGGTCGCCCTCGACCCGCTCGACGAAGAGGTCCTGGACGTCGGCCATGACGTTGGTGAAGGTCCAGCAGACGTCGTTGTTCTGGCCCATGTAGACGCCGGGCATGCCCGGCAGCGAGGCGCCGCGGACGAAACGGCCGTCGAGGCTGAGGCCGACCTGGTACCAGATGCCCGGCATGCTCGGCGGCAGGTGCGGGTCGCCGGCGATCAGCGGGATTGCCGCTGGCGCTGAGCTTGCCCGAGACCGCCCAGTTGTTGGAGCCGCTGGCCTCGGCGGCGAGGCCGATCGAGTGGCGAACGGCGTCGATCTGCTCGACGATCGCGAGCCCGTCGCCGGTCCAGGCTTCCTGGGTGACGACGGGGTTCTCGGCGGGGTAGGCGGCGTCGAGACGGGCCGCCAGCTCGGGGCCGAGCGCGCGCACCATGTCGGCGCGCAGAAGCTCCCGCTCCCAGTTGGTCGAGAGGCCGAAGGCGAGCAGCTTGCCGAGGCTGAGGATGTCCACCGGCCGCCACGGCTTCCAGGCGAGTCGCAGCAGCTGCATCTCGAAGGGCAGCGCTTTGGCGTCGGCCGCGGCCGCGTTGACTCCCTCGCAGAAGCGGTTGAGCAGGGCGAGCAGCTCGGGGTCCAGCGTCGCCGCCTCGCGCTCGGCCGTGCGGCGAATGCCGAGCGTCCGCATCAGCCGGTCGATCGGCAACCCCTCCTCACCCGCCATCTCCGAGACGCGGCCGGAGACGACGCGGCGGTAGAAGTCGAGCTGCCAGAGCCGGTCCTGGCCATGGCAGAAGCCCTCGGCGAACCAGATGTCGGCAGCGCTGTCGGCCTCGATGTGGGGCACTCCCCAGCGGTCGCGGCGCACCCGAACCGCGCCCTCGAGCCCGTCGAGCGCAATCGTCCCCTTCTGCTTGGGGAGGGGACGGCGAGCGAGCCAGTGCCAGGCGGCCGCCGTGCCCGCGGCGGCAATGCCGGTGCCGGCGATCCCAGCCATCAACCCTGCCCGTGCGCGACTCATCTTCCAAGCCTACTGGCTGGCTGGCCAGGCCGGGGTTGCCCAGCGGGGGCTAGGGCTCGAGGGCGCCCTCGAAGCGGCCTTCAGCCTCGAGCTTGTCGAGGTGGGCCTGCATCACCATCGCCGCCGCGGGGCGGACCTCGGCCGGAACGTCGTCCCAGACCTCGGAGAGCAGGGCCTCGCGCGAGCGCTCGCCGCGCTCCAGGGCCGCGAGGAGGCGGCGCTCGCGCATCTCGCGATGCTCGACGTACTCGGCCAGCTTGGCTGCGGGGTCCTCGACCCAGGGGCCGTGGCCGGGACAGATCAGCTCGATCGGCTCCGCCTGCATGCGGCGCAGCGAGTCCATGTAGGCGGAGAGTGAGCCGCCGTCGGGCGGGACGAAGGTCGAGCCCGTCCCGAGCACGAGGTCGCCGCTGAAGCAGACCCGGTCGGCGGTGAGCAGGCAGACGTGGTCGGGTGCGTGGCCGGGAGTGGCGAGCGCTCGCAGGCCGCCATGCTCCTCGCCGTCGGCCGGCAGGACGACCTCGGCGCCGAGACGCTCAGCGCCGTCGGCGTGGTCGCCATGGCTGTGGGTGAGGAGGACGGTGCCGATTCCGCCCCTCTCCTCCGCCGCGGTGCGGATCGCATCCAGGTGCGAAGCGTCGTCGGGCCCCGGGTCGATGACGATGCTGGGGCCGGCTCCATATATGTAGGTGTTCGTCCCCTCCAGCGTCATCGGCCCCGGATTGGGGGCGAGGATGCGGAGGATCTCGGGGTGATGTGGCGCCTTATCCGTCATATGCGCGGATAAGTCGCCACACCCAGCGGTCAGCCAACCTCTTTGGCGATCGCCTCGCGGGCGTCGTCGGGCTCGAGGACGACGAGGTCGCCGGCGCCGCGCAGGATCTCCCGCACGAGCCACGAGGTACCCGCGTAGGGGAGCTCGACGACGACCGCGCCGTCGGCGAGCTCCTCGACCACGGTGCGCTCCTCGCGCAGCCAGCGGGCGCGCTCGGGCGAGACCCAGACGCGGGCGACGTGGGCGGTCGGCACCTCGCCGTGGGTCATCCAGCCCTCGACCCCGGCAAACTCCTCGACTTCCGGGCGTGGCTCGAAGGTCTGCCCGGAGAGCGTCGCCTCCTTGATCCGGTCGAGCTTGAAGTGGCGGACGCCCTCTTTGGTCAGGTCGTAGCACTCCACGTACCAGCCCTCGCGCCCGTTCTCGAGCCGGTAGGGCTCGACCGAACGCTTGGTGAACGTGTCCTCGTTCTCCTTGTAGTAGTCGAGGTCGAGGACCTGGCTGGCGCCGATCGCCTCGTTGACCTTGCGCGCCACCTCGGCGTCACCGCCGCTGCCGGCGGCGATCTCCAGTCCCTCCTCCGAGGGATCGTGGCCGAGCGCCTTGATGATCTTGGTGCGAGCGCTCTGCAGGCCGCCCTGCGGCAGGTGGTCGCCGAAGAGGTCGATCGCGGCGACCAGCGCCTTCGCCTCGAGCGGCAGCAGGCGTGCCGGCCGGGCGAAGTTGTCGCCGTATGGCTCGGAGTCGACTTCGATCTCGTCACCGACGATTTCGGCGTAGAGGACGTAGGTGCCGCCGCCGAAGTTGACGACGTTGAGCAGGTCGATGTCCTCCTGCAGCTCCTCGCCGGTAAGTTCGAGTCGCTGGCGCAGGTCGGCGACGCCGAGGCGCTCGCCCCGCTTGGCGGAGTCGATCAGGAGGCCGGCGAGGGTGACGAGACGGGCGAAGCGCTCGGGACGGATCGCGGCCTCGCCGCGGCCGTTGGAGCGGGCCCGCCGCGGCGCCTCGCGCAGGGGCCGGTCGACGACCTCGGCCGGCTCGAAGCCGTTGTGGTGGCGGTCGTGGAGCAGCCCGAGGCGGCTCTCGGCCTCCTCGCGCAGCTCCTCGGGGCCCAGCACCTGGGCGTTCTGGCGCCAGCGCAGCACCCACGCGATCAGCTCGCGCGGGGAGGCGTAGTCGGTCTCGAAAACCGATCCTTTGCCGGGCGCGCCGTCGGACTTCTTCGCCGGGCGCAGCTCGCCGTAGGCGCCGAAGTCGCGCTCGATCAGCCAGGCGATGCGGTCACGGACGAAGATCTTCGCGGTGCCGCGCATCTCCCCCAGCTGCCAGTCGGCGCGCTGGCCGTAGTCGCGACGGTCGAAGTCCTCGGGCGGGGAGAAGTCGTGCTCGGCCTTGGACGCGTAGCCGACCTTGCCCTGGATCCGGGAGAGGCGAAAGACGCGGACCGCCTCGCGCTCGTGCGCATGGCCGATCAAGTAGAACTGGCCGCCGCGGAAGACGAGGTGGTACGGATCGACCTTGCGCTTCTCCGTCTCGTCGC
The DNA here is from genome assembly GCA_963753585.1 of uncultured Solirubrobacterales bacterium. Lineage (GTDB taxonomy): Bacteria > Actinomycetota > Thermoleophilia > Solirubrobacterales > 70-9 > VRUE01. Next base: position 1,625,198 of record CAVWCU010000001.1, read on the forward strand.
GCTCCATCGTGTAGTAGGTGAACTCGATCGTCTTGCGACGCGAGATCGCGGTCTCGATCTTCGACAGGCGCTGGGAGAGCTCGCGGCCGCCGGCAGAGGCCGTCATCGCCATCTCGACCGGCGCGCGCTCGCCCTCCTTGAGCGGATTCGGGTGACCCCAGGCGACCTGCTGCAGAGCCAGCCGCAGCGGCTCGGCGTAGGCGAATTCGCCGTCGGAGAGCAGCGAGAGGGCCGTGCTCAGCGCCGCCAGCTCGTCGTCGGAGAACTTGATCGCGTCGAGGTAGAAGTTCTCCGGCGGCAACGAGTAGAGCTCGGCCTCGAAGAAGCCCTCGCCCGGCTTCTCGACCCCGAGCTGGATGCCGAGGCTTTCCAGCTCCGCGCGGTCGGCGTAGAAGCGCCGCGCGAAGGCGTCGTCGTTCATGTCGCTGTAGCCCTCCACCTCGCGCTTGATCTCGAGGGCCGAAACCGGCCTCCCCTGAGCCATCAGGAACGAGATCAGCGAGAGCTGGCGGATCAGCTTCTCGGTGTCCTTCGCCACGGCTCGCAGGATAGTGTGCGGCCGGTTCCATGGACCTGCTGCGCAATCTCTTCGGCAACGTGACCTCGGGCATCATCCGGCTTGCGGTCACGGCCGGGGTGCTGTTCCTCTGCTACCTCTTCATCGTCAAGCCGGTGCTGAAGACGACCAACGACGCGATCAAGTCGACCGGCCTAGACCAGATCGGCAAGTCGCTGGAAGGCATGAGCACACAGATCAAGCGAGAGGTCCATCGCTCCTTCGAGGTGGCCAAGCCGGGGAACAGGCGGCAGAGGCTGATCCACTGCGTCGAAGGGGCCGAGGGGAACGTGCACCGCATACAGCGCTGCACGAGGAGATTCTGAGGTTTTAAGCCGCCGCGCGCTGGCCGAAGTAGGCCGAGCCCGAGAGCGCCCGGTCGAAGCTCGACCATGACTCGCCGGCGGGCAGCTGGCGCTCGAGGCGGTCGAAGCTGCCGAGGCGGCCGCCGAGGTTGTCGATCATGTGGACGAGGACGGCCTCGCGGGTGGCGGGGACGACCGGCGAGCCGTGCTCGAGCGAGCCGTGGTGGGCGAGGATGATGTGCAGGACGGCCTGGGCGAGGCCGGGGTCGAAGCCGGGGATCTCCTCGATCTGACGGCGCACCTTGTAGTAGCCGAGCGGGATCTCGCCCTGGAGGCGACCGGCGTCGGTGAGGTCTATCGCCAGCGGGTCGTCGTTGTAGGCCTCGGTCTTGCCGATGTCGTGCAGGAGTGCTCCGGTGACGGCGACGTCGCGGTCGATCCCGGGGAAGAAGGCGGCCGCGGCGCTGACCGCCTGGGCGACGGAGACGGTGTGCTCGAGCAGGCCGTGGCGGTAGGCCTGGTGGTAGACCTTCGCCGCCGGCGCATCGCGGAAGCGAGCCCAGATCTCCGACTCCTCGCCGAAGAAGCGGTCGAGGAGGTAGCGAAGCTGCTGGTCCTGCACGGTGCCCAGCAGCTCGCGCAGGTCGCTCTCCAGGCGATCGAAGGAGACCTCCGACTCGACCGCCAGGTCCTCGGTGCGGTATTCGCTCCCGTCGGCCTCGCGCAACCCGCTCAGCTTGATCTTCGACCCCCAGCGCTCGCTGACCTCGAAGAGGCCGCTGACGTGGACGGGCGTGCCCGGGACGGCGATCGCGTAGAGCGCCTCGGCGTCCTCCCAGGAGACCGCCTCGCAGCTGCCGCTCGCGTCGCCGAGGCTGAGGCGCAGCCAGGGCTCGCCGTTGCGCTTGCGCCGCAGCTCCCGCTCGCGGACCGCGTAGACGCTGCCGACTCGCTGTCCGTCCTCCAGCTCGCCCAGCGGCACCCTCGTCGCGATGAGCGTCTCGGTGAGAGCTTGCTGCTCCATCTGCAACCCAAAGTAGTGCCGCAAGCGGACGGCTCTGCTGACTTCGCCTTTCTTCGCACATATGGCGAAGAAAGGCGAAGTCAGCGTTCGGCATTCGGCTCATCGGGTGAGATCCTATTCATTGATATCTATCAATGAATAGTGCTAGAGTGACCCAGCGCATGGCCGAGCTACCTGTGATCGAGTGCTGCACGCCCCTAGCGGGGTCCTCGCTGTCGGAGGAGCGATCGGTCGAGCTCGAGCGGGTGCTGAAGGCCCTCGCCGACCGGCACCGGCTGCGGATCGTCAATCTGCTGCTGCGAGCAGGAGGGGAGTCGGTCTGCGTCTGCGAGGTGCAGCCGCTTCTGGGCCTCTCCCAAGGGACCGTCAGCCACCACCTCAAGCAACTGGTCGAGGCCGGGGTGATCGAGCGCGAGGCACGCGGCACCTACAGCTACTTCAGCCTCGTCCCGGGGGCGCTCGACGCGGTGCGCGAGGTCTTCTCGGTGCCGGCACGGGTCGCCGTCCCGGCCGATTCGGACGCGACGCCCGCCGCCTGCTGCTGAGTCCCGGCGATGGACGGCCGCCCCGACCTCCCTCGACGCGCCGCCGCCGAGGCCTTCGGCGCCTTCGCCCTCGTCTTCGCCGGTTGCGGGGCGATCGTCACTGACACGGTGCACGCCGGGGTGCTCGGCGCCGTCGGCGTCTCACTCGTCTTCGGCCTGGTGATCATGGCGATGGTCTACGCGACCGGGCACCTCTCGGGCGCCCACCTCAACCCGGCCGTGACGCTCGCCTTCGCGCTCACGCGTCACTTCCCCCACCGCGAGGCGCTCGCCTACATCGCCGCTCAGCTGCTCGGCGCGATCGCGGCCGCAACGCTGCTGCTGGCGGTCTGGCCGAGCCAGCCGGCGGACCTCGGCACGACGCTGCCCAGCGTCGGGGCCGGCAGCGCGGTCGTCTACGAGGTCATGCTGACGGCGTTCCTGATGTTCACGATCATGGCCGTCGCCACCGACACCCGCGCAGTCGGGGCGGGGGCGGCGATCGCGATCGGCGGCACGGTCGGCCTCGACGCCCTCTTCGGCGGCCCGATCACCGGCGCCTCGATGAACCCCGCTCGCTCGATCGGCCCAGCCCTGGTCTCGGGTGAGGTGCACGACCTCTGGATCTACATCGTCGCCCCGATCGCCGGCGCCGCCCTCGGGGCCCTCGCCTACCAGCTGGTTCGCGGCGCCACCGCGGTGGAGGCGAGCTGATGGCACGCGTCCTCTTCGTCTGCCTGCACAACGCCGGGCGCTCGCAGATGAGCGAGGCGCTGTTCACGCGGGCCGCGGCGGGGCAGCACGAGGCCCGCTCGGCTGGGACGACGCCCGGCGAGCGCGTCCACCCCGAGGTGGTCGAGGCGATGCGCGAGCTCGGCATCGACCTAGCGGTCCGTGTCCCTCGCAAGCTGACCGACACCGACGCCGAGTGGGCCGACGTGGTGGTGACGATGGGCTGCGGCGACGAGTGCCCCTACGTTCCCGGCACCCGCTACGTCGACTGGGAGCTCGAGGACCCGAAGGGCCGCCCGATCGAGGAGGTCCGCGCCACCCGCGACGAGATCGAGCGCCGGGTCGTCGAGCTGATCGACGAGCTGGGCGACTAGGGTCGCGCACGTGAAGCTGTGTCGGTTCGTCAAGTCGGACGGCCCCGCCTTGGGGATCGTCGAGGAAGAGGAGATAGTCGACCTCTCCTCTTCCGGCCTCCCCGCCGAACCGGCGGCGGCGCTTGCCGAGGTTGGACGCGGTGGGATCGAGAAGGCGGTCGCCGGTGCGCCGCGAGTGCCCCTCACCGAGGTCCGCTTGCTGGCACCTGCGACGCCGCGGAAGTACCTCGGGATCGCCCTCAACTACGCCGACCACATCGCCGAGATGGGGATGGAGGCGCCCGAAGTACCGGTCTTCTTCAACAAGCAGGTGAGTTGCGTGGTCGGGCCCGGCGCCGACGTCCACATGCCGAAGGTCTCGACCCTGCTCGACTACGAGGCGGAGCTGGCGGTGGTGATCGGCAAGCGCTGCCGTCACGTCCCGGTCGACCGCGCCCACGAGGTGATCGCCGGCTACACCTGCGCCAACGACCTCAGCGTGCGCGACTGGCAGGGCCGGGCGCAGACGATGACGATCGGCAAGTCCTTCGACACCCACGGCCCGCTCGGCCCCTGGCTGGTCACGCCCGAGGAGGTCGGCGATCCGCAGGACCTGCGCATCCGCTGCTTCGTTGACGAGGAGCTGCGCCAGGACGCGAGCACCGCGGGGATGGTCTTCGACTGCTTCCAGCAGGTCTCCCACCTCTCCGAAGCGTTCACACTCGAGCCCGGCGACGTGATCGCGACCGGCACCCCCTCCGGCGTCGGCATCGGCCGCAAGCCGATCCGCGAGAACGTGCTCCACGTAGGCCAAACGGTGCGGGTCGAGATCGAGCGGGTCGGCGAGCTGGTCAACACCGTGGTCGAGGAGCCCGAGGGCTACCTCGCGGATCCTGCCGCCGCGAGCTGAGCGAGCCCGCTAGCGCCGGTGCACGTCGGTCGCGGTCGCCTGGTCGCGCGGGCGGACGACGATCTCGTCGACGTTGACGTGCGAGGGCTGGGCCAGTGCCCAGCGGATGCACTCGGCGACGTCGGTGGCGCTGAGCGGCTGCATCCCCTCGTAGACACGAGCGGCGGCCTCCTCATCGCCGTCGAAACGGACCAGCGAGAACTCGGTCTCGACCATCCCGGGCGCGACCTCGGTGAAGCGGACCGGCTCGCCCAACAACTCCAGCCGCAGGGTCCGCATCATCGCCCGCTGGGCGTGCTTGGCGGCGGTGTAGCCGGCGCCGCCGCGGTAGGTCTCGAAGGCGGCGATGCTGGTGACGCTGACGACGTGCCCGTCGCCGGAGGCGATCAGCCGCGGTAGCAGGGCGCGAGTCATCCGCATCGTCCCCAGCACGTTCGACTCGTACATCCGCAGCCACTGCTCTTCATCGGCCTCGCCGACCGGGTCGAGGCCGAGCGCGCCGCCGGCGTTGTTGACCAGCACGTCGCAGGCCTCGACCCGGGCCGCGAACGCGGTCACCGAGTCGGGGTCGGCGACGTCGAGCTCGATCGCCTCGCCGCCAATCTCGGCCGCCAGCGCCTCGAGCCGGTCGAGCCGTCGGGCGCCGAGGATTGTCCGGTAGCCCTCGCCCGCCAGCGCCCGCGCCGTGGCGGCGCCGATGCCGCTGGAGGCGCCCGTTATCACCGCGGTTCGCATTGCCGACGACCCTAGCGGCTGGCCTGACTAGGCTCCACCGATGAGCCCCAGCAGACCACGGCCGAGATATCCGTCGCCTCCCGCCTCGAGCGCTCGCAGATGGAGCCAACCGGTGAGGGCGGCTGCTTGATCACCGACCACACTTCAGCCAAGCCTACTTGGTGGGATGGAAGTAGCACTCGCCATCCACCGCTGATCATTCCCGCGCTACTCCAAAAGTACGTTCTTAGCCAGGACCACGCGTCAGGCGTGGCGACTAGCCCCGTTTATGGTCGCACCGTTGTAGTAGGACACCATACCGGCGATCAGATCGCCTTTGATTCATGACGACATCGGTACTATGACAACCTCAGATGGGGTACCCGCAACCTCGCGGACTATCTGTTCGACCCGCTCGTCCGGCTCCGCGCATGCGGTGAGAATTGTCAGTCCGTCATCGAAGCCGGCGAACTGCTCGGTTTGCCAAACTCCATACTTGGATGGCTCGGCGAGGACGAAACGCCGATCGCCGCGCTCAAGGGCCCGACGCTTGCCATGGGCCTCACTCGGAGCGGTCGTGGTGCACCCGAACTCGATCGAGACCCCATTCGTCCCGACAACAGTCAGGTCGTAGTGCTCGATGCCGATTCGCGGGAAGACAGCTCCGTCCGCATCGATGAGCACGGACGTATTGAGTCGCATCTCGCCGCCGTTGACAATCACGCGCAGCCGCGAATCCTCGTCCTCCATGCCCAACTCGTTTGCCAGATCACTGAACTCAGCTGCAATTGGGGCCGCATTGGTGACCACGGTGAGGTGGTGCCACTGCTGAAAGCGAACTCCACGGCAGATCGCCTTGCACAGAGCAAAAGTGCTCGACCCACCGTCTAGGTAGACGGTCCAGCCATCCTGGATCGAGTCGGCGACATGCTCAGCGACGAGACGCTTCTCCTCCACCGCCTCTTGGGAGCGCCAGTTCAGGTGCTCCTCCCCGACGAAGATCGTCCGTCCGGTCATTGCGATGCCCGAGATCATCTTTCGGTCACGCAACCTGTAGAGGAGGGCATGCAGGTCATCGAGGTCGTTCAGCCCCAGGTCGGTCTCCTCTGAGAGCTGGACCAGCAGCTCGGTCAGCGGAAGCGGTCGGTCCCGGCGATGAGGGAAGACAATGTTCCTAACGTGGCGAGCCGCGTCAGCCAACAACGCATCGGCGCGGTCCGCGAATAGGAGCCTCGAGCTTGAGTCGGTCGGTTGGGCACGGAGCATCTCCAAATCACGGCTCAACCACGCGAATAGCGATGAGGAGATCTCATGGGCCAAGTACCGGACTTGGGACTCGTTGAAGCCGCTGCAACGCAGATAGAGACGGTCGCGCGACCACGGGAAGTGATCCTCCAGCCCATCCTCGAGGACCACGGGCAGGATGAACGGCCGCTTGATTCTCCTCTCCTCCGCAAGCGCCCATTCGAGCTCAGTGCCCACCCAAACCGATTGCGCTGCCCTCGAATCGAAGAAGACTATGAGAAAGTCGGTGTCGGCGTTAATGGCAGTGCGCAGCCGCTCACCCACACTCTCTCCGACGAGAATCTCGTCCTCATCTACCCAAGCGTTGACATGCTCAGGTAGGTAGTCACGGACCTCTCGAACCAGAGGCTTAGCACTTGAGTGATGACTCATGAAAATCCGCAAGCTGCGCGGCACCCTAGCGAGGTTTTCAGCTAATGGAAGCCAGGAGAGCGTCGAATCGGTCGGCCTCGAAACTGCCGGGCTGGCTCGTCTCAACGCTGGCTGCGGCTAGTGCGACGGACCGCCGCAGAGCTTCGGCCATTCCCTCGCCAGTCGCATAGGCTGCGCACAAGGAAGCTAGAAACGCGTCCCCGGCTCCAGTTGGGTTTGTGCGTGCGACGAGGAGGCCTCCGACCTTAAACTCTTCTCCTCCTTCGCTCCCCATTGCGCCCTTGGATCCAAGCGTCAGGACGGCACGCTCTGCACCCAACGCAAGGAGGTGATTCATCAACTCGAGATCGGATCCCGTTCTCGTACCTCCACTAGTTTCGGCGAACAGATCTGCTGCCTCGCGTCTGTTCACCTTGACCAAATCTGGACGCGCCTCGAGCAAAGCGCGCAGCGGGGCACCAGTTGCATCGACCATCGTGAACGCGCCAACCTTCCGTGCTCGTTGCACTATCGCCGCATATCCATCGGGCGATACATGAGCAGGGAGGCTGCCGGTGCAGATGACGAATCGCGGCTGCTCGAGTGCAATCGCTTCCAAGACATCGTCGATGAAGGCTTGCCAGCTTTCCGCCCTCATTTCTGGCCCAGGTGGATTTAGGACTGTGGATGTCTTCGCCTCAACATCGAGAAGGATGGTCGCCACCCGCGTCTGACCGGCGATCCTCATGGGCTCGAGCACTATGCCCTCGGCTGCCGCCATCTCTGCCACCAACTCGCCGATTGCGCCTGCCATGACAGCATGCACCGTGCTTTTGATTCCCAGAAGACATAGAGCACGAGCAACATTTACCCCCTTGCCACCTGCCGATAGCAACTCATGGTCGACAGTTTGAGCGCGATCCTTAACCAAGCCGCGTGACCAGACAATGTGGTCAAGCGCCAGATTGGGGCTGACTATGAGGATCGAGCCAAAACCCTGGTTGTCCGTTTGAGATCCCCGGCCTTTGCGGTCCGCAGTCATCGTTGGTGAACCTGCATAGGGCACAAACCAGGCTAGACGACTAGCAAGGATGGGTGGCGGGGCCGAATTGAGCTGGCGACATCGCGATTTTAAGGCCGAGAGGCGTTGATCTGAGCAATGGCGAGGGTGGGAATCGAACCCACGACACCACGATTTTCAGTCGTGTGCTCTACCAACTGAGCTACCTCGCCTGGGGATCGCGCGGTTGTGGTCGCGCAGGGGAAGGCTAGCGACCGGGGGGCGACGGGGCTGATTCGATTGGGGCATGGCTTGGGGTCGTGCAGCGCTCGGGTTGGCCGTGGCGGTCGTGCTGGGCGCGGCGCTCGTCTCGGGGGGCTCGCGGGACGACTCGGTCCGGCTGCGCTATCTGCCGGAGAGCAACGAGCTGCGGACGGTCGTCGAGTACGGGCGGGCTCGCGTCGTCGACGTGCGTTCGCTCGGGGCGCTGCTGGCGATTGAGGGCGATCCGCGCTGGCTGGCGCGGGCACGGCCACTCGGGCCGGACGCGCCGCCGTGGGCGCAGCGGATGTACCGACGCTCGCTGCTGGTGCTGCGAGCGGTCACAGACCGGCGCAGCGGCGCCGTCGTGGCCGGCTTCCGCGACGGCTGGGAATACGTCTGGCCCCGCGACGCGGGCACGGTTGCCATCGCCCTCGCCTCGGCCGGCTACCGCGCCGAGGCGCGGCGGGTCGCCCGCTTCCTACTCGGCCTCGACCTCGGCGCCGCCGCGCGCTTCTACGGGGACGGCGCCCCGGTCGACGGACGGGCAGCACAGGGGGACGCAGCAGGCTGGGTCGCGGCGGCGGCGAAGGCGGCCGGCCTGCGCACCGACGTCCCACGGCAGCCGTGGCGTGACCACGCCGACTACCAGGAGGGCGACCCGGGCGACTACCTCGCCAACGCGATCGCATCGACGGCTGCCGACGGGACTGAAACGTCCAGCATTTGGACATTTCAGTTCCGTCGGCGGGCGGTTGGGGGGTTCATCACCCGGCACGGGCTGGTGCGAGGGGAGGGAGATCCGGGGTCGGGACTCGACTCTGCGGCAGCCTGGGCGGTGCGGCCGTTCCCGCAACCGGCGCTCTACCCGGCGGTTCGTCGCACGCTGCTGCGGATCGCGGCCGACGGCAGCCGCTACGGCATCGTCCCGTCCCAGAGCTGGGAGGGCGGTGACGATCCCTGGACGGCGCCGACAGCCTGGACCGCCTGGAGCCTCGCCGCCCTCGGCGAGCGACGCGCTGCGCTGCGCCTGATGGCCGCGCTGCGCCGCGTCGCCACCCCGGCCGGCATGCTCCCCGAGCGGGTCGACGCCCGCACCGGAATCCCCACCTCGACCACCCCCCTCGCCTGGTCGCACGCCTTCGCGGTTCTCGCCCTGCGCCAGCTCTGGCCCTAAGGGTGTGGCGACTTATCCGTGAGATACACGGATAAGTCGCCACACCCCCCGGAGCGAGGGCTAGAGCGCCTCGAGCGCCAGCTCGACGGCCTCGCGGGCCGACTCGGCCGGGACGACACCCGGGGCGCCCTCCATCCGCTCGCGGCCACTCAGCGTCCAGCTGCGAAGGGCGATCACCGGGCGGCCGATCGCCCTGGCGAAGCCGATCTCCGAGAGCGTGCCCCACTCGCCGCCGATCGCGATCACGACGTTGCCAGAGGAGACGACCGCCAGGTTGCGCGCGTGGCCGATCCCCGTCGCGACGACGTGGGTGCAGTACGGGTTCGCTTCGCCGACGTCGTGGCCGGGAACGATGCCGATTGCCTCGCCACCGGCCCCGCTCGCGCCGCGACATGCCGACTCCATCGTTCCGCTCATACCGCCGCAGACCAGCGTCACGCCGGCCTCGGCGAGCAACCTGCCTACCTCCTCCCCCAACCGCGCCGCCTCGGAGTCCAGCTCGCACCGCGCCGGACCTATCACCGCCACCTGCCGCGCCCCGCTCATCGCGACGTGGAGTCTTTCATCGAGCGCATCAACTCCAGCGCCCCCTCCTTGTGCAGCGGCTCGTTGAGGTTGCCGCACTTGGGGCTCTGCACGCAGGAGGGGCAACCCGACTCGCAGGGACACTCGGCGATCAGCCGCTCGGCGTCGCCGAGCAGGCGCTCGAACTGCTCGTAGCCGCGCAGCGTGATCCCCACCCCACCGGGATGCCCGTCGTAGATGAAGATCGTCGAGCGCCCGGTCTGGAAATGAACGTTGGTCGAGAGCCCACCGATGTCCCAGCGGTCGCACATCGCGATCAGCGGCAACACCGCGATCTGGCCGTGCTCGGTCGCGTGCAGGGCGCCGAGCAGGACGTCGGGCGCCAGCGCCCCGCTCAGCTGCTCGGGCAGCACGTACCAGAGCGCCTGGGTGACGAAGTGCTGCTCGGGCAGCTCCAGCGAGACGATGTCGAAGGGCTCCTGGTCGGCGATCGAGACCCGCTGGTAGGCGATCACCTGCTCGGTCACCGAGACCTCGCCGAAGTGCAGCTCCACGCCCGCGGTCGTCCGCTGCTCACGCACCCGCTCGATATAGATCTCGGTCTCCTTCTTCGGGCGGGTGTACCAGTCGCCGTCGAAGCGGGAGACCACCGCGCGCCGGCCCTGCACGTCGAGCTGCTCGACCTCATACGAGCGCCCCAGGTGGAGGTAGATCGCGCCCGGGTGGATCGTCGTGAAGGCCCGCTCGGACTCGACCAGGCCGAGCATCTCACCCGAGTCGCGCTCGACCACCGCGACCGAGTCGGCCGAGGCCGAGCGCAGCGGGATCTTCGAGGCGACGAACTCGCTGCTGCGCGGCATCACCCGTCCTCCGGCTTGCCGCAGCTCTCCAGCAGAGATCAGCCGCTCGGCCCGCTCGCGCCAGCCCTCACCGAAGACCTCCACGTCCTCCTCGCTCAGCGGCAGCTCGTAGGCCGCCGCGACCATGTGCCGCGAGGCGATCTGCTCGCTGGAGTGGTCGAGGATCGCCGCCTCCACCGGACGGCCGATGAACTCGTCGGGGTGTCGGCAGAAGAACTGGTCGAGCGCGTCCTGGCCGGCGACGTAAACGGCGAGGCCCCGCCGCCGGCGCCCCGCCCGTCCCCACATCTGGCGCAGGCTGGCGACCGTGCCGGGGAAGGTGACGCAGATCGCCGCGTCGAGCTCGCCGACGTCGATGCCCAGCTCCAGCGCGTCGGTGGCGACGACCGCGAGCAGCTCGCCGCCGGAGAGCCGCGCCTCGATCTCGCGCCGCTGCTGCGACGTGTAGCCGCCGCGGTAGGGGGCGATCCGCGCCGCCAGCTCCGGCTTGCCGCGCGCCTCCAGCGCTTCGCGGGCGAAGCGCTGGATCAGCTCGATCCCGCGCCGGCTCTTGAGGAAGCAGATCGTCCGCACGCCATGTGAGACCAGCTCGGCCAGCAGGTCCGCAGCCTCGCCCAGCGCCGAGCGCCGCGTCCCGGTCGCCTTGTCGATCAGCGGCGGGTTCCACATCGCGATCTCGCGGCCGGCGACCGGCGCGCCGTCGTCGTCGATCAGCTCGAACGGCGTCCCGACCAGCTCCTCGGCCAGCCCGACCGGGTTGGCGATCGTCGCCGAGGCGAGCAGGAAGCGCGGCTCGCCGCCGTAGGCGCGCGCCACCCGGCGCAGCCGCCGCAGCACGTTGGCGACGTGGGAGCCGAAGACGCCGCGGTAGGTGTGCGCCTCGTCGACGACGACCCAGCCGAGGTTGGCGAGGAAGTCGCCCCAGCTCTTGTGGTGGGGCAGGATGCCGACGTGCAGCATGTCCGGGTTGGTGAGGACGAGGTTGCTGCGGCGGCGGATCGCCGGCCGCTCTTCGCGCGGCGTGTCGCCGTCGTAGATCGCCTCGCGCAGGTTGGGCGGACGCAGCGCCGCCAGCTTGCGCGCCTGGTCCTGCGCCAGCGCCTTGGTCGGGTAGAGGTAGAGGGCGCGGCGCTTGGCGTCGCCGGCGATCCCGTCAAGCACCGGCAGGTTGAAGGCGAGGCTCTTGCCCGAGGCGGTGCCGCTGGTGATCACCAGGTTGGAGACGGCGGCCGCCTCCAGCGCCTGGCGCTGATGGGAGTAGAGGCGCTCGACGCCGGCGGTGCGCAGGCGCTCGACCAGACCAGGATCGAGCGAACCCGGCATCGCCACCGTTCGCGCCTTGCGCTCGTTCTCGCTGGACTCGGCGACGATGCGTCCGTCCCGGCGGGCCGGATCGAGCGCGACAGCCCAGGGTGTCTCCAGAAGACTCTTCGCCATCAGGCGGGGCCCCGTGCGGCAATCCGACCAGCCACCCGCATGGCTTGCAGCGAGCTGCGGTCGTGGATGCGCAGGACGTCGGCGCCGCCGCGCACGGCCAGGGCCACCGCGGCGACCGTCCCCCACTCGCGTTCGCCCGCCGGCAGCCGCTCCTCCCACGAGCCGGCCAGCACGGCGCCGACGAAGTCCTTGCGTGAGAGCGAGACGTATAGCGGCAGCCCCAGCGCGCGCAGCTCGGGTAGCCGCCGCAGAACCTCGAGGTTCTGCGAGGTCGTCAGGTCGAAGTCGAGTCCTGGGTCGATGGCGATCTGCTCCTCGCCCACCCCAAGCCGCTGGGCGACCGCGACTCTCCCCCCCAGCCAGGACTTCATGTGCTCGATCACGTCGCCATAGCGGCGCGGGGGCCGGTCGACCCGCGGCGGCCCCTCGATGTGCATGAGGACGTAGCCGCAGCCGGTCTCCGCAACCAGCTCGAACATCTCCTCGCTGCCGCCCGAGATGTCGTTGATGGCAACCGCCCCGGCCTCCAACGCCGCCCGAGCCACCTCGACCGAGAAGGTGTCGGCGCTCACCGGCACCCCCGCCCCGGCCAACCCTTCGATCGCCGGAATCAGCGCCGCGATCTCGGTTTCGGGCTCAACCGGCGGCCCGCTACGAGCCGCCACGGCCCCCACATCCAACATGTCGAACCCCGCCTCGACCAGCGCCACACCGTCTTCAACGGCTCGATCCGGTGTACCGCTACGAGCTCCCTCAAACATCGAGTCGGCGGTCACGTTGACGATCCCCGCGGCCAGCGGCTGCCCGTCGGGGCGTCGCCAGATCATCGAAACGCCCCTCTGCGGGTGGCATGTGGGAGGGGGGTCGAGGACGGACCGTGGCCCGCCCGCAGCGCCCCCCTCCCACATGACAGGACCCGCAGCCGGGTGCTCTGGTTCATCCGGCTACCGTAGCGACCAGCCAATGGCCTTGAAGTGCGTCTACACCGACCTCGACGGCACCCTGCTCGGCAAGGGCTCCTCGCTCTTCCGCGACGCCGAGGGCGCCTTCTCGCTGGCCCAATCGCGCGGCCTGGAGGCCTGCCACCGGGCCGGGGCCGAGGTCGTGATCATGTCCGGCCGCCGCGAGCCGCAGGTGCACGAGTGCGCCCGCCTGATGGGCCAGTCCTCCTACATCTACGAGGCAGGCTGCGCCTTCGCGATCGACGGCGAGACGACGCTGATGACCGGCGACCTCGTCCCCGACGAGGAGGGCACCGTCTACGAGAAGATCGAGCAGCGCGGCATCCCAAAGCTGCTCTTCGAGCGCTACGAGGGGCGGCTCGAGTACCACGCCCCCTGGCACACGGGCCGCATCCTCTCCCACCTCTTCCGCGGCAAGGTCGACGTCGAGGAGGCCAACCGGGTGCTCGAGGCCGAAGGCCACGACGACCTGCGGTTGCTCGACAACGGTGCGATCGGCCGCGAGATGCCGGCCGTCGACGGCCCCACCCACGCCTACCACCTGGTCCCGAAGCGGGTCAGCAAGGCCGGCGCCGTAGCCGCCCACGCCCGCGCCCGCGGCTACGACCCAGCCGAGTGCATCGCCGTCGGCGACTCGGTCGAGGACCTCGAGGTCGCCGCCGCGGTCGGCCGCTTCTTCGTCGTCGCCAACGGTCCCGAGCGCGACCCCGGCCTGCGCGCCGCGATGCCCGCCTGGGACAACGTCACCGTCACCGAGGGCGAGATGGGCGACGGCTTTTATGAGGCTGTGGTCGCGACCCTGGTCGAGCGACGCTGATCTAGGGATCCAGCCCGCGCACGCGGCGCGCCGCCCGGACGTAGGCGCCCTTGCCGTCCGCCGGGCCGACCTGCGGGGCGAAGCGATTCGGGTCGCTGCGCGGGCGCCTCGCGCGGCTCGCCACCGCGCGTGCGAGCTCCCGCAGCTGAAAGGCCCTCTCGCCCTCCATCCGCCGCGCCAGCTCCGCCTGCTCGTCAGAGCGACGCTCGACGTAGGAATTGCGCCGCATCGCCGAGGGCAGCTTGAAAGCCGTGAGCGCCCACGAGCAGCCAAACGAGGCGCCGGCGCCAAGCGCCCGCTCGAGCAGCTCCGTGTCCGGCGGTTGCTCGATCTCGCGGTAGTCGCGCCAGCCACCGATGCGCTTGACCAGATCGCGCCGGTGCAGGAGCGAGCTGGGCGGCAGATGCCCGCCGTCGTAACCATGCGGCTTGAAGCCGGAGATGTTGCGCATGCCGCTTCCGGGCGGGCCGATCACCTCGGAGAGGGAGAAGGCGACGTCCGCGCCCGCGCTCGCCTGCGTGACCACCAGCCGCGCCAGGTGATCGGGAGTCCAGAGGTCGTCGTGGCCGAGGTAGGCGACGAGCTCGCCGCGCGCCATCGCGATGGCGTCGTTGTTGGGAAGCGACTGGCTGCCGGCGTTCACCTCGCGGTTGTGCCAGCGGATTCGCGAATCGGCGAAGGAAGCCACGACCGCCTCGGAATCGTCGGTACAGCAGTCCCCGACCACGATCAGCTCCCAGCGCGGATAGCTCTGTGCGCGAACCGAGCGAATCGCCCAGCGCAGAACCTCTGACCAGTTGTAGGTAGCGATGACGACGCTGACGAGGGGCGGATCGCCGACCGCCGGCGCCCGGCGCAGAGCGTTGGATGCCGCCCTGACGATGCCGCTGCCGCGGCGCCAGGCTGCCGCAGCGCTCACCGGGGCTCAGCGCTCGAAGCGATACGGGATTCGATCGGTGTCGATCGGCAGCCGCGTCTTGTCGGGGTTCTCGTAGTCATAGGGAGCTGTGGGGAAATTGACCATCCGGGAATCCCCCGCGCCGACGTTCTGGACCGCGTGCCAGACCCCGCGCGGAATCCGCAGCAGGCTGCGGTGATGCTCGTCGAAGAAGAGCTCGCTGAGCTTGCCCCGTGTCGGTGAGTCAGCCCGGTCGTCGAAGAGAACCCAACGGACCGCCCCCGCCGCCAGGAACAGGCGGTCGTCGTAGGTCTCGTGCAGGATCCAGCCCTTGATCGCGCCGGGACGGATCGTCACCTCGTAGCAGTAGACCATCGGCTCCTCGGTGAAGCCCCAGCGGGGGTCGTAGGCGACGCAGATCGTGCCCCGATCGTCTGGAATCGTGCGCGCCTCGCGTATCCGCACGCCGTCGATCGGCTCGCGGCGGGCACCCTCCGGGGTCGCGAGCTGGAAGTCCTTGCGCGGTTCGTCTCCCGGCGCATTGCCGCCGGGCTCGCGCGTTCTGAGCGGAGGCGCGGCGCCTCCCCAGTCGAACCTGCCGTCTCTTTCCGATTCTCTCCCCACCCCCGCAAGCCTAGCCAGCAAATCACCCCACGGGCCCACGGCGGCAAGCGATCGGCGCCGTCTAGTATCGAGTTCGCACCGAATTCAACCCCGGAAGGAGCACCTCTTGTCGCAGGAGAACGCGACGGTTGCCGAGCAGGAGTACCTGGAGATCATGTTCTGGCTGGAGGAGGCCGGGCTGCCGATGACCGGCGCCAACATCTCCCGCGCGATGCAACTCTCGCCCCCCACGGTGCACGAGATGATCGGCCGGCTCGTCGGCGACGGTTACGTCGAGCGCAAGCCCGACAAGTCGCTCGAATTCACCGCGTCCGGGCGCGAGCACGCCAGCCACATCGTCCGTCGGCACCGCATGATCGAGCGCTTCCTCACCGACGTGCTCGGCATCCCCTGGGACGAGGTGCACGAGGAGGCCGAGCGGATCGAGCACGCGATGTCGCCGGTGCTGGAGGAGCGGATGCGCGCGGCGATCGGCGACGCGACCACCTGCCCGCATGGACATCCGATCGTCGAGGGTGCTCGCGAGCAGGGCTCGCTGCTCTCCGACGTCGAGCCCGGCGCCGATGTGACCGTGCTGCGCTTCGAGAACGAGGCCGAGGAGCTGCTGCACTACCTCAAGGACGCCGGCCTGTATCCCGGGTTGGAAGGGAAGGTCGAGAGCTCTGGCGAGGAGGGCGTGACGATCGCCTCCGGCGAGGGCCGCCACCAGGTGTCTCGCAGCGTCGCCGAGACGGTCTCGGTGCGCGCCGACCCGGCACCGCCACCACGGGCGACAATCCCCGAGCAGCTCGTGCTGTCCTCAGACCGCTACGGCCGCTGAGGCGGCGTAGTCGGCGCCTGACGGCGTCCTCGGTCGCTCACGTGCGGAGCACGCTTCGCTCCCTGCGTCCTTGCCAGGCTTGACTTCGCCGCCTCAGTCGGAGACGAAACTAAGCCGGCGAGCCGGCGCGGACGCGCTCGAGGGCCCGCGCAATGCGCGCCACGCCCTCGGGGATCCGCTCGGGTGGCACACTGGCGAAGGAGAGACGCAGGCTGTTGGCTCCCCCGTCGATCATGAAGTCGGGGCCGGCGACGAAGGCGACGCCGTCGCTCTTGGCCTCGGCGAGTAGCGCCGTCGTGTCGGTGCCCTCGGCGAGATCGAGCCAGAGGAAGTAGCCGCCGCCGGGGACGACGAACTCGGCCTCGGGGATCTGCTCGTTCAGCGCCTCGACCAACGCGTCGCGGCGAGCCCGCAGCGCATCCTTGACGAAGTCGATGTTGCGGTCGAGCCCGCCGGAGCGACAGAGCTCGAGCACCACCGACTCGGCGAGCATGTTGGGCGAGATGTAGGTCTCGTTGGCCCGTTTCGCCAGCTTCGCGATCTCGGCCCCCGGCCCGGCGAGATAGCCGACCCGCACGCCGGGGCTGACCGTCTTCGAGAAGGAGGAGGCGTGGACCACGCGGTCGGCCTTGTCGATCGAGAGCATCGTCTCCAGCGCCGCGCCCTCGAAGGGCAGCTCGCGGTAGGGGTCGTCCTCGAAGATCCAGAAGCCGTGCTCGGCGGCCAGCTCGACCAGCCGCACCCGCTTCGCGGCCGAGAGCGTGCAGCCGGCGGGGTTGTGGAAGTTGGGGATGACGTGGGCGAGCTTGATCGGGCCCTCGGCCAACGCCGCCTCGAGTGCCGCCACGTCGAGGCCGTCAGCCTCCAGCGCGACGGGCACCAGCTCGACCCCGAGCCGCTGCAGCATCAGCAGGGTGCGGTCGTAGGTCGGCTGCTCGACCACGACCCGGTCGCCAGGCTCGAGCAGATACTCGAAGAGCATCCAACCGGCCTCCAGCGACCCGTTGGCGACCATCACCTGTCCGGCGTCGAGACCTCCATGCCGCTCGGCGATCCACTCGCAGAGACCGGGATGCCCGATTCCGGTCCCGTAGGAGAGCGCCTTTTCCCAGTCCTCGGCCAGCGCGACCGCAGCCGCGTCCCGCACAGCATCCCTGGGCAGGATGTCGGCGCTGGGCGCCCCGCGTGCAAAGGAAATCGTGTCAGCAGCCATACGACTCGACCCTAGCAACGCGCCAGCCCCGTCGATTCCCAGCCCGAGGGGGGAGAACCCAGGGCGTGTCTGAGCTTAGAGGTGCATATGACCCCGGAAACTCAGACACGGCAACGGAGTGGGGTGAAACGGGAGCGGGAACTGGCCCGACTGGCCACCCGGCAGCATGGGGTCGTCTCGCGGGATCAGCTGCTTGCGCTCGATTTTGGGGACGAGGCGATCAAGTTGCGACTCGCCGCGATGAGACTCCACGCGCTGCACCGGGAGGTCTTCGCGGTCGGACACCCACGGATCGGAGAAGCTGGGCGCCGCTGGGCTGCCGTCCGCGCATACGGAGAGGGAGCGCTGTTGAGTCATCGCAGCGCGGCGGCACTCTGGGGATTGAGGCGCCAGCGCTCCCCGCTGATCGACGTCACCGCTGCGACGGGACGCCAGGGGATCCATCGCCGCGAGGGAATCTTCATCCATCGCGGACGCCTGCGCCCGGAGGATCGTGCTGTACGCGGCGGCCTGCCGGTCACAACGGTTGCTCGCACGCTGTTCGACCTGGCTGAATTTACGAGCCTCAAGCGCCTCGAATCCGCATGGGAGGAGGCAGACCGCCTGAGCCTCCTGCAACTGACGGCGGTCGAGGAAGTCTGCGAGCGAGGTTACGGCCGCAGGGTCCTGAAACCGATTCGCCGCCTGCTGGCCGAAGCACGCGCCGCGACGATCACCCGCTCACCCCTCGAGGATGACTTCGCAGCCTTCTGCCGCGCCCACGTCCTCCCCACCCCTTCCTTCAACACGACCGTCCTCGGCTTCGAGGTCGACGCCCTCTGGCCCCGCGAGCGCCTCGCCGCAGAGCTCGACGGCTGGGAGTTCCACCGCCACCGCGCCGCCTTCGAGCGCGACCGAGCCCGCGACACCACCCTCCAAGCAGCCGGCTACCGAACCATCCGCATCACCCACCGCCGCCTGCACACAGAAGCTCCCACCCTCGCGAAAGACCTCCGAGCCCTGCTCACCGCCGGTGCTTGATCGTCCCTGAACCGACGCCTCTGCCGGGGGGTGGCGCAGTAGGGGGAACCGCCCCCGAGGACGCTTTAGCGACCGCAGGGGGTGGTGGGTCCCCTACTGCGACAGGACCCGCCGGCCCAACGACTCTGGTTCAGGAACCCCGCAGCACTTCGACGGCGATCTTCGCCGTCTCGGTCGGGCTTTCGCCCACCCGCACGCCCTTCGCTTCGAGCGCGTCCTTCTTCGCCTGGGCGGTGCCCGAGGAGCCGGAGATGATCGCGCCGGCGTGGCCCATCTGCTTGCCGGGCGGGGCGGTGAAGCCGGCGATGTAGGCGACCACGGGCTTGGAGATCTCGGCGGCGATGAACTCGGCGGCGCGCTCCTCGGCGTCGCCGCCGATCTCGCCGACCATCACGATCAGCTCGGTCTCGGGATCGGCCTCGTACAGGGTGAGGATGTCGATGAAGTCGGAGCCGATGATCGGGTCGCCGCCGATGCCGACGATCGAGGAGTTACCCTCGCCCGCCTGCTTCAGCTCGTTGCCGATCTGGTAGGTCAGCGTGCCCGACTTGGAGACGACGCCGATCTTGCCCGGGTCGAAGAACTGCGCCGGGATGATGCCGACGTTGGCCTTGTCAGGGGAGAGCACGCCGGGGCAGTTCGGCCCGATCAGACGCACCCCGGCTTCTTTCGCCTTCCAGTAGGTCTTCAGCATGTCGAGGACCGGGATCCCCTCGGTGATCGCGATCACCGTCTGCACGCCGGACTCGATCGCCTCGTCGATCGCGGGTGCGGCGAAGTGCGCCGGCACGAAGATCATCGAAGTGTTCGCCCCCGCGCCCTCAACCGCCTCGGAGATCGAGTCGAAGACCGGCACCCCCTCAACGTCCTGCCCGCCCTTGCCCGGCGTGACGCCGGCGACGAGGTCGGTCCCGTAGGCGCGGTTGCGCAGGCCGTGGAAGGACCCCTCGCGCCCAGTCAGCCCGGAGACGACCAGCTTGGTCTCGCTGCCGACGATGATGCTCATGCCCCACCCGCCAGCTCGACCACCCGGCGCGCCGCGTCGAGCATCGTCGTCTCCTGGTGCAGGTTGGGAAGCGCCGCCCCGGCGAGGATCTCCAGCCCCTCCTCGGAGTTGGTGCCGTCGAGGCGCACCACCAGCGGCAGCTTCAGGTCCATCTGCTGCGAAGCGGTGACGATGCCCTTGGCGATCTCGTCGCAGCGCGTGATGCCGCCGAAGATGTTGAAGAGGATCGCCGTCACCTTTGCGTCTGAGGTGATCACGGTCAGCGCGTCGACGATCGCCTCCGCCTTGGAGCCGCCACCGGCGTCGAGGAAGTTGGCCGGCTTGCCGCCTGCCTGGGCGACGACGTCGAGTGTCGACATGCAGAGCCCGGCGCCGTTGGCGAGGATGCCGACGTTGCCGTCGAGCTTGACGTAGGTGAGGCCCTTCTCCTTTGCCATCGCCTCCTGGGGATCGTCGGCGGTGTCGGCGATCTCGGCCAGATCCTGGTGGCGGAAGAGAGCGTTGCCGTCGATCGTCACCTTGGCGTCGAGCGCAACGACTTCGCGGTCGCCGGTGACGATCAGGGGATTGACCTCGATCAGGTTCGCGTCCTCGGAGGCTGCCACCTCGGCGAGCTTCGCCAGCACCTCGGCGGCCTGCTCGCGCACGTCCTCGTCAAGGCCGGCGGCGTCGACGATCGGCCTCGCCGCGGCAGCGTCGAAGGGCTGGGTCGGGTCGATGTGGCGCTTGACCAGCGCCTCGGGGTCATCGGCGGCGACGGCCTCGATGTCCATGCCGCCCTTGGCGGAGACCATCGCCAGCAGCTTCTTCTCGCCGCGGTCGAGGATGACCGAGGCGTAGTACTCCGAAGCGATGTCCGAGCCGCCCTCGATCCAGACCTCCTCGACCCGGAACGGGCCCTCGCCGTGCGGTCCGACGATGTCCATGCCGAGGATCGCGTCGGCAAAGGCGCGCGCCTCCTCGGCGTCCTTGGCGATCTTGATACCGCCGGCCTTGCCGCGCCCGCCGATCAGTACCTGCGCCTTGATCGCGCAGGGATAGCCGATCCGCCCCGCCGCGGCGACCGCATCGTCGACCGTCGCGGCGACCTCGCCACTCGGCACGGCGATGCCGTGCTTGGCGAAAAGCTGCTTGCCCTGATACTCGAGGAGGTCCATGCGGAACGCGCCGCTCGGGCGCGGGCGGCACCCTATCCGACCTTCCCTCCCAAGTGCCGCGCCGCCTGCCTGCTGGGCGATTGGCATAATGCGCCGCCGCCAGTGCCGCTTCCAGCTCTCAAAACCATCAAATGGGTGACCACCGACTGTTACGGCACCTTGATCGACTGGGAGAAAGGCATCATCGACGCCTGCAAGAAGGAGGCGGAGAAAGACGGCTTCAGCTTCGAGGAGGAGCCGTTCCTGGCCCGCTTCATGGAGGTCCAGGCCGAAATCATGGCTGGCTCCTATGAGCTCTACGCCGAGGTGCTGCGCCGCACGATCGTCAAGGTCGCCGGCGAGCTTGGCTGGGAGATCGAGCCCTCGCGTGCCCAGTTCCTCCCCAACAGCGTCGCCTACTGGTTGCCCTTCCGCGAGGCCAACGCGGCGATGGACCGGCTCGGCAAGCGCTACGAGATCGGCATCATCTCCAACATCGACGACAAACTGCTCGGCATCTCCCGTCGTCACCTGCGGACCGAACTCGACCTGGTCGTCACCGCCCAGCAGGTGCGCAGCTACAAGCCGGATCCCGTCCACTTCAAAGAGGGGGCGAGGCGGATCGGCGGCAAGAAAGGCTGGGTCCACATCGGCTGCAACTACACCAACGACGTCGCGCCGCTGCTGAAAATGAAGGTGCCGGTGATCTGGGTCAACCGCCACGGCGAGAAACTCGAGGGCCGCAAAGCCCCCAGCGCGACGGTGAAGACCTTCCGCGACGCGGTAAAAAAGCTCGGCGCGTCCTGAGCGACCTCTAGCGTTTCGCAACTTCGGCGGGCGCCGTTGTTTCGACCAGGTAGGTCGACCGCCGGCAAATGTTTATGTATCGACTCGCACAAAGCAGGCTGTCTCGTCGAGCACGCCTGAGCTTCGCCGCAGGCGTGCTCGGGCTGCTCTGCCTGCTCGCCGCGGCCTGGCAGCGCTCGGACGCGACGGCGGCCGAACCCCAGCCGCCCAGCTTCGTCGTGATCCAGACCGACGACCAGACCCTCGAGAGCCTCTACGCGACCTTCCGCCAGCCCGCCATCCGGGCGATGCCGAACACGGTCGACCTGATCGCCAAACGCGGCATGACCTTCAGCCGCTACTACGTGTCCTATCCCCTCTGCTGCCCGTCGAGGGTCAGCATGCTGACCGGCCGCTACGCGCACAACCACGGCGTCAAGGGGAACATCCAGCCCAACGGGGGCTATACGGGCTTCGCCTTTCGCGCAGCGGCGAGCCACAACATCGCAACCTGGCTGCAGGCCGCCGGCTACCGCACGATCCACGTCGGCAAGGCCCTCAACGGCTACGGCGACGAGCCCTATGACAACGGGACCTCGGTGCCGCCGGGGTGGAACGCCTGGCACTCGGTCCTGAAAGCCGACACCCACCACTACTTCTACGGCTACTCGCTCAACAACAACGGCACCATCGAAGGCCCGTTCGGGGATTCGGGGAGCTGGGAGACGCGCGAATACGGCGTCCGCGACGACCTCGGCTGCCCCTATGCCCCACTCAACGGCCTGCCCTGCTTCTACGAGACCGACACGCTGACCAACTACGCGATCGGAGAGCTGCAGGCAACGTCGCCCGAACAGCCCTTCTACCTCCAGCTCGACTACACCGCGCCGCACGGCGACTTCCGCCGGCCGGCCGGTCCCGAGCCGGCACCCCGCCACTACGACTGGTTCAAGGGCGCGCCGATGCCGCACAGCCGCTCCGAAGGCTTTGCCGAGGGCAACGTCGTCCGACAAGCCGAGCTTCATCCGCGGCTCCGAATACCTGACGCTTGGCGAGATCCACACCTACCGCATCTACTGGAACAAGCAGCTCGAGTCGCTGCGCGCGATCGACGACGGGGTGAAACTGCTGATGGACACGCTGGGCAGCCAGCACCGGCTGCGCAACACCTACGTCATCTTCACCTCCGACAACGGCTTCTTCTTCGGCGAGCACCGCCTGATCGGGGGCAAGTTCCTCGCCTACGAGCCCGCCACCCACCTGCCCTTCCTGATCCGCGGCCCCCGCATTCGGCCCGGCTCGGAATCCGGCGAGCTGGTGCAGAACATCGACGTCGCCCCGACCATTCTCGAGCTGTCCGGCGCGCAAGCCGACAAGAGCATCGACGGGCGCTCGCTGGTGCCGTTCCTGCGCGACCCGGAACTGCGAACCCTGCGCCCCCTCCTCTACGAGTCCTTCGTCGAGACCTCCGACGTGACGGAAAACGGCGCGATCATCGAACGCGAGAGCAGCACGCCCACCGCGGCTCGAGCAAGTCGCGGAGCCTCGGCCTCGATCCTGGCGCCGCCGAAGGACTACGAGGGGATCCGCCTCGGCCCGTACAAGTACATCGCCTGGCCCAACGGCGAGAAGGAGCTCTACGACCTCGAAAAGGACCCGAACGAGCTCAACAACATCGTCCGCATCCCGAACTACTTCCCGATCCGCAACTACCTGCACCGGGAACTGCGCGACCTGGAGAACTGCGTCGGCCGAGGCTGCCACGAAGAAGCGTCTGAAATCCCCTTGACCCGCAAGGAACGTCAGGCAGAAATCCGGCGCAAGAAGCGGGAACTGCGCGAAAACCGCAAGGAGCAGAAGGAACAAAAACGGTAGGTGCCTGGCCGGCGGGTCCTGTCGCCGTAGGGGACCCACCGCCCCTTCCGGTCGCTAAAGCGTCCTCAGGGGCGGTCCCCCCTACGACGCCACCCGCCGGAGAGGCGGCTACCAGCTACAGCTGGCGTGTTTCTGGAGAGGAAGTAGCTACTCGATTACTGCCAGGACGTCGCCGGAGGAGACTGCGGCGCCCTCGGTCACATTGAGGCTTGTCACCTTGCCGGCGCGGTGGGCGACTATCTCGTTCTCCATCTTCATCGCCTCGATCACGCAGATCAGGTCGCCCTCGGCCACCTCGGCACCCTGCTCGACGGCAACCTTGAAGACAGTGCCCTGCAGCGGCGAGGGCAGGGACTCGCTGGAGGCGCTGGAGCCCGAGCCGGATTTGCGCTCGCGTTTGGGCGGGCGCTTGCCACCCGCGGCTGCAACCGCTCCCCCGGCGATCGCCTCGCCGATCACCTTGACGTCGAAGAGCTTGCCCGAGACCTCGACCTTGTAGTCGCGGGCGATCTGCTCGCCCTTCTCGTCATCGGCGGGGGCGGCGACCGTCTCCGGCGCCGTCGACTTGAGCCAGTCGCGGTCTTCCATCAGGTCGCGGCAGGTCTCGCCGCCGACCCACTGCTCGGTGGCGAGCAGGGCCTTGTGGAAGGGGATCAGCGTGGTCAGGCCGCCGATCTCGTACTCGTCCAGCGCCCGCAGCATCCGCCGGGTCGCGTGCTCGCGGTCGACGTCCCAGACGATCAGCTTGGCCACCATCGGGTCGTACATCGGCGTCACCTCGGAGCCGGCCTCGACCCCGGAGTCGACGCGGACTCCGGGGCCCGCCGGCTCGCGATAGTTGGTGATCGCGCCGGGCGCGGGGGCGAATTTCTTGTGCGCGGCCTCGGCGTTGATCCGGCACTCGATCGCCCAGCCGCGCAGCTGCACGTCCTCCTGGGCAACGGAGAGCGGCTCTCCGGCGGCGACGAGGACCTGCTCGCGGACGATGTCGATCCCGCTGACCATCTCGGTCACGCAGTGCTCGACCTGCACCCGGGTGTTCATCTCGAGGAAGAAGTACTCCTCGCCGACCTGCATTCCCTCGACCGTGCCGGCGCCGCGGTAGCCGACCGCGGCGGCCGCGTCGGTGGCGATCTTGCCGATCCGCTCGCGCATCTCGGCGTCGACCCGCGGGCCGGGCGCCTCCTCGATCACCTTCTGGTGACGGCGCTGGACCGAGCAGTCGCGCTCGCCGAGGTGGATCACGTTGCCGTGGGCGTCGGCGAGGACCTGGACCTCGACGTGGCGCGGGTCCTCGAGGTAGCGCTCGACGTAGACGCGCGACGTCGGAGAAGAACTTCTCGCCTTCTCGGGCGGAGCCCTCGAAAGCCTCCTCCAGGTCGTCCGGCGTCATCGCGACGCGGAAGCCCTTGCCGCCACCGCCGCCCGCGGCCTTGCAGGCGACCGGGTAGCCGGCTTCCTCGGCCTGCTTGCGAGCCGCCTCGACGTCCGGTGCAGCCTCGGTCGCGCCGGGGACGATCGGCACCCCTGCCTCGGCCATGATCTCCCGCGCCCGGGTCTTCGAGCCCATCGCGTCGATCGCCTCGGGCGGCGGGCCGATGAAGACGATCCCGGCCTCGGCGCAAGCGCGGGCGAAGTCGGCGTTCTCGGCGAGGAAGCCGTAGCCGGGGTGGATCGCTTCGGCGCCCGCCTCCTTGGCGGTGTCGATGATCTTGGCGATGTTCAGATAGCTCTCAGCCGGGACCGCCGGACCGATCAGGAAGGCCTCGTCGGCCTCGCGCACGTGGGGGGCGTCGCGGTCGATCTCCGAGTAGACGGCGACCGATCCGATGCCCATCTCCTTGAGCGTGCGGGCGACCCGGATCGCGATCTCGCCGCTGTTGGCTATGAGGACCTTCTGGAACACGGCGGCGCAGTCTAGTCATGGGCGGGGCGGGAGGGTGGGGTGATGGGGATGCCCCTGGTCTGACAAATCGCGCGCTAATTAGCGCGCGATTTTGAGTATCCGCCAGCCCAGGGGCATCCCCATCACCCTCTTCGACGCTCCCAAAGACTGCGCCGCCGCCATGGCCCTTCGGCCGAGAGCTTTGGATCCGTCGCTGATCGATTGGACCACCCCATAGGTGGGTCAATCGATCAGGCACTCATGCAATAGCTTGTTCGACCTTGTGTTGATCGAGCTTCAGAGTCATTCGACGGTTTCCGACGGGCAGCTGGCGCCGGGGGAAGTGGTTGCCCAGGCTTGGGAAGCAGGGGTGACGACGCTGGCGCTGACGGATCACGATGCGGTTTCCGGGGTGCCCGAGGCGGCGGAGGCGGCGAAGGGGCTGGGGATCGAGTTGGTGCCGGCGATCGAGATGTCCTGCGTGCACGAGTACGCGGAAGACCTGCATGTCTGCGGGTACTGGGTCGACCTGGAGAAGATCGCGCCGGCCTGCGAGCGGGCGCAGCAGGAGCGGGTCAACCGGGCCGGCGAGATCATCGAACGGCTGCGGAAATGGGGCTTCGAAGTCAAGCTCGAGGACGCCGAACGCGAAGCGGGCGACGCGCTCTCGATCGGCCGCCCCCACATCGCCCGCGCCGCAGGAGCGACCGGCGACCTCGGCCCCTTCTTCGAGGAGTACCTCGTCCCCGGAGCCAAGGCCTTCGTGGCGCGCCGCTGGCCGACAGCTGAGCAAGCCATCGAGATCATCCGCGAAGCCGGCGGCGTCGCCGTAATCGCCCACCCCTACTGGGACATCTCAGACCCGAACGAGGTCGAGGACCTGATCCGCTCTGCGGGCGCCGACGGTATCGAGGCCTTCTACCCAACCCACAGCAAGGAGCAGACCGAACACCTGCTTCAGCTATGCGAGGAGCTCGACCTCATCCCCACCGGCTCCTCCGATTACCACGGCCCTACCCACAAGACCTTCTCGAAATTCGGCGACTACGACACATACGGCCTGGGCAAGCCTCAGGTTCCCGCCCGTCCTCCTCACCCTCCCGTGCATTAGGGTGCCCTAACGATGAAGGTCGGAGATCCAGTCAGCGAAGGCGCCGAGGGCGCCATCACCCATCTCAATGAGGACCACGACGACGCGCTGCTGGATATGGCGCGGGCGATCGGTGGCTGCCCGGAGGCGACTGCCGCGCGCTGCGTGGACGCGGACCGCACCGGGCTCGATCTAATCGCCGAGACACCAAGCGGCGAGACCCCGGTGCGGGTGGCTTACGACGAGCCGATCGAGGGGCCTGAGGGACTGCGCAAGGCGACCGTCACGCTGGCGCATCGCGCCCGGGAGATCTTGGGCAGCAAGCCGAATAGCTGATCTTTGGCTACCCTAATTAGGTAAACCTAATTAGGGTGCCCTAAGTCAGATACAACGGGCACCCGCGAAAGGAGCGGGGCCTTGGTAACGGTGATGAATGTGGTGCAGGTGCACGAGGAGCGTCGGGAGGCGTTCGAGCGTGCCTTCCTCGAGCGCGAGAGCCACGTGCAGAAGGCCGAGGGCTTCGTCGGGTTCGAGCTGCTGCGGCGCGAAGGCGACGGCGTGGGCGAGTACGTGGTGCTCAGCCGCTGGGAGAGCGACGAGGCGTTCAAGGCCTGGGTCAACAGCGACCTCTTCAAGATGAGCCACCGCCACGCCGACGGCGAGCTGGCCCACGGCAGCGAGGTGCGCCGCTACGAGGTGATCGACGCCAAGGTGCCGGCGTGAGACGAGCCGTCCTCGCAATCTTCCTCGCCGCGGCCCTCTGCCTGCCCGCCGCGGCGCAGGCGGCCCCGCAGCGGATCGTCGCGCTGACGCCGTTCGGGGCCAACACGCTGGTCAAGCTCGGCGTCGAGCCGGTCGGGATCGGCCAGACGCTGGGCGGCCAGGAACGCTTCTCGCCGAAGCTGAAGGACGTCACCGTCCTGCCCCTCTCCCACCCCAACGGGCCGAACCTCGAGCAGCTCGCCTCGCTCGACCCCGACCTGGTGCTTCTCCTCGCCGACCTGGGCGAAGGGCAACGAGTCGATGGGCGACCTCGGCATCCGCGTCTTGATCCGCGAGCCGCGCAGCGTCACCGGCGCCTACGGCCAGACCCTGGCGATCGGCCGGCTGGTCGGCAAGCGTCAAGCAGGCGAAAGCCCTCGTCAAGTCGATGAAGAAAGGGGTCGCGCGGGCCCGCAAGGGCATCGAGGAGCACCCCACCGTGATGCTGATCCTCGGCGTCGGCCGCACCCCGTTCACCTTCCTGCCCAACAGCTGGGGCGGGGACCTGGTCACCAAGGCGGGCGGCGAGCTGCTCACCGGCGGGGTCGAGTCGGACTCCGGCTTCGAGCGGATCTCCGACGAGGTCGTGGTCGCCGAAGACCCCGACGTGATCATCGCCGTGCCCCACGCCAACGAGGAGGACATCCCCAGCCTGACCGAGTACCTGCGGACCAACCCGGCCTGGGCGACGACCTCGGCGGTGCGCAACGACCGCATCTACATCTCGGTCGACAACTCGCTGCTGCAGGCCGGCACCGACGTCGCCCGCACGATCCGCAAGGTTCGGCGCGTCTACCTAGAGAACTGATTCCCCTTGGCTCGCCGCACCCTCGTCTTCGCGGCGCTGCTCGCCGCGCTCGCGATCGCCGTCGTCGCCTCGCTGGCGCTGGGCGCGGTCAAGGTCCCCTTCGCGGAGGTGATCGACATCCTCCTCGGCAACGGCGGCGGCGGGCCCAACCAGCAGATCGTCGAGACGCTGCGCCTGCCGCGCACGGTCGAGGCGATGGTGGTCGGCGCCGCGCTCGGGATCGCCGGGGCGATCCTGCAGGGGGCGCTCGCCAACCCGCTCGCCTCGCCCGACGTGATCGGCGTCACCGGCGGCGCGGGCTTCGGCGCGATCCTGATCATCATCCTCTTCCCCGGCTCGATCGCGCTGCTGCCGGTCGGAGCGCTCGCCTTCGGGCTGCTGGCCGCGGCGCTGGTCTTCTCGATCGCCTGGTCGGGCGCCAACCGCGGCTCGACCGGCAAGGTGATCCTCGCCGGGATCGCGATCCTCTCGCTCTTCACGGCCGGCACGACGGGACTGCTGGCGGCCTACCCCGAGCGCGCCCCGTCGGCGATCTTCTTCATCGCCGGCGGCCTGACCTCGAGCGGCTGGGACGAGCTGGAGACGATCTGGCCCTACTTCGCCGCCGGCTTCATCTGCGCCGCGCTGCCTGATCCGCCCGCTCGACCGCCTCGCCCTCGGCGACGACGTCGCCGCCTCGCTCGGCTCGCGGCCCCACCTGATCCGGCTCGGCGCCGCGGTCGCGGCGGCGCTGCTCGCCGCCGCCTCGGCGGCGATCGCCGGCCTGCTCGGCTTCCTCGGCCTGGTCGTCCCGCACGTCGTGCGGATGGCCGGCGGCACCTCCAGCCACACCTTCGTCGTCCCCGCCTCGGCGATCGGCGGCGCCGCCCTGCTTGCCGCCGGCGACACCCTCGCCCGCACCCTGCGGGCGCCGATCGAGATGCCGGTCGGGCCTTTCATGGTCGTGCTCGGCGTGCCCCTCTTCCTCTGGCTGCTGCGCAAGGTCGTCTGATGGAGGCAAGCTCGACTCCCCGGGAGGCGCTGCTGGAGGCGCGCGACGTCGAGGTCGAGATCGGCGGCACGCCGATCCTGCGCGGCGCCGACCTGCACCTCGAGCGGGGGCAGCTGGTCGCCATCGTCGGCCCCAACGGCGCCGGCAAGTCGACGCTGGTGCGTGCGGTGTCCGGATTGCAGGCGACCTCCGCCGGCAGCGTCCACTGGTCGGGGCGGGAGATCGGCGCGATGCGCGGCCGCGAGCTGGCCCGCGCTGCGCGCCTTCGTCCCGCAGCGGATGCCGGTCCCGGCGGGGGTCAGCGTGCGCGAAGCGGTGACGATCGGCCGCTCCTCCCATCTGCGCCCACTGCGACGCCTCACGCGGCGACGACCGCAGCGGGATCGAGCGGGCGATGGAGCGCGCCCGCGTCACCCGCTTCGCCGAGCGGCCGCTGACGACGCTCTCCGGCGGCGAGCTGCAGCGCGTGCAGATCGCGATCGGCCTGGCCCAGGAGGCGCCGGTCCTGATCGCCGACGAGCCGACCTCGCAGCTCGACCTCGGCGCCACGGTCGGCATCGCCTCGCTGCTCCGCGAGCTGGTCGCCGACGGCCTCACGGTTCTGCTCGTCGTCCACGACCTCGCCCTCGCCGCGGCGGTCGCCGACACGGCGGTCGTCGTCGCCGGCGGGCGCACCGTCGCCACCGGCAGGCCCGACCGACGTGCTCGGGGCGGAGCGCCTGGCGGAGACCTGGGGAGCCGACGCGCGGCTCACCGAGCACGACGGCCGGACCGCCCTGCACGTCGCCTGGACCACCGCTGCGCCCGGTCGCAGCGCAAGTTAATTCCGACTTTGTTAGTGTGAATTTATTAGGGTGCCCTAATTCAGAGCGCCAAAGAAAACGCCGCACTTGTGCCGGGTGCGAAACGAGGACAAGGAGGCTCCTCCAGATGAGTTCCGACGAAGCAAGCAACCGAGTCGGCCGAGCCGTGATCGCGCTCGCCGCACTCGTGGCCGCGACGGTCGCCATGGCGGCGCCGGCAAGCGCCGCGACTGGACAGGGCACCGCGGCGATCGGCCTCGCCGAGCACAGCAAGGGCCGCACCCTGAGCGGCCAAGGCGTGAAGATCCTCGCCGGCTCCCCAGCGACCAGGACGGGCAACACCCTGAACCTGCCGATCTCGGCGGTGGACCCAGGCGCCGAGGCGGCCGCGACAGCCGGCGGCTGGCTGCGCTTCAAGCGGGGCAAACGGGGCGTGACCCTGACCGACCTTCGCTTCGACCTCACCGCGGGGACCCTGAGGGGGGAGCTCGGTGACGAAGAGATCGCCGTCTTCGAGCTCGGCGGCGCCGCAGCGGTCAACTCCTCCAACGGCAGCGTCGCCCTGGATGGGGGAAAGCTGAGGCTCACGAAGATCGCGGCGCTGGCGCTGCGAGACGAGCTCCGTCTCGCCCGTGCCCTGAAGCGCAGCGGAATCGGCACGGTCGGCCTCTCCGCGAAGGCCGACCCGGTTCTCGCGGCGGCAAGGCCGGTCGTCTCGGGTGGCGCCACCTGGGGCGTCCGCTCGGCCCTGCGCGGCTACGTCCTCTCGCCCCCGGCGGGCACGATCTCACTGGCCGGTGGGGCCACTGCAAACGGGCCGCTGACGAGCCCGGCAACCGTCTTCAGCTTCCCTACTGCTAGCGGGATCTCAACCAAGGGGCTCTACGGAGCCAGTGACAAGCTGCTGCTCGAGGTCGACGGAAGCGTGACGTTCGCCAAGCCGGCCCACTGCATCGAGGCGCTTCGGTTCGCCAACCTCGAGGTCCGGATCGACGGCGCCAACTCCGCGATCGTCGTCGACACGACCTTCGACGAAGGGGCGCCGTGCCCTGACGAAGCGCCGGTGACGACCGAGGACGTGGAGCTCGGCAAGCTCGACCTCAGTGGCATCTCGCCGGCCTACTCGGCCGACGGCCAGACCGTCACCTGGACCGCGATTCCGGCGACCGTGACGCCGGACGGGGAAACCGCGTTCGGCGGGTTCCTCAAAACGGGGGCCGAACTGGAACCGATCACGATCTCGGTCGGGCTCGGGTGATCCCAGCGCGCACCAGAGCACGGTGCGGCTTCGCGACGGCGGCGGTCATCGCCGCCGTCGCGGCCTTCCCGGCGGCGTCCCTCGGGGCTTCCGGGACGACGACGCTGGCGCTGAACGGGCTGGCAGCGAAATCGCTGCGCCAGAGCGGGGTCCACCTCGTCCCGCTGAAGCCGGCGAAAGGCGCCAAGAGCCGGATCGGGCTGCCGGTGCGCGCGGGCCTTGCCGGCGCCTCGATCACCGTCCTCACCCACGGTGGTGGGATCTCGGCGAAGCTCCCCGGCGGCAAGTCCCTGCGCCTGACCAAGCTCCGCCTCCTGCTCGGCAAGCGCTCGCGGGTGACCGCCAGCGCGGCCGGCGAGGGCATCGACCTCTTTCGCATCGCCCGCGGCGGCAAGCGCAAGGTCGATCCGATCGCCGGCTCGGTCGAGCTGCGCGACCTTCGCCTGAAGCTGACCCGCGAAGCGGCTCGCGCGCTGGCGGTCCCTCAGAAGAGCCGCAAAGACGCCAGTGGGGATGGCGATCGCCAAGTCACCGGGGTTTTCGGGACGCTCTCCTCACGCGCGGCCGGGCTGACCGCCTCCGGCGACGCCCCAGGGCAGGGGAAGAGCGCGGCAGAGGGATCGACTGGCTGCCCGCTGCCAAGCGGTGCCGGCCCCGCCCCGCAGGACCCGTTGCCGGTCGCGACACGGCCACCCGGTGCAGCCGACGTCACCGGCGCGACGATCGACTGGCACGTACGCGAGTCCTTCATCCGCTACATCGCCACCGGCGAGGGCACGAGCGTCTCCGGCGGCGCCACGGCGGACCCGCCCGTCCTGCTGGACGGCGCCTCGACTCCGCTGACGTATGACTTCCACTTTCCCTTCGCCGGCGGCTGGCACGACGGCGGCGCCAACCCGGGCCCCACCGACGACACGGCGGCGATCTACTACGGCGGTGCCGTCCGCTTCCTCTACAGCGGCCACGAAATCGACCTGGCGGTATCGGCGCCGGAGATCGAGATCGCCGGGGGCGCCTCGCGGGCGATCTTCGCCGTGGCCGAGGACGGCGGAGCCGGTGTCCGCCAGGTCCTGGTCAACCTCGACCTCAGCCGGGCGGGGGCAGTCGCGGTCAGCGGCAACACGCACGTCTACGAACGGGTGCCGGGGGCGATCCCCTCAGGCACCGCAACCTCGGTCTTCGCCGGCTTCTACGCGCCCGGCACGGAGTTCGGATGCTTCACCGTCCGCTACACGACCGGCTGATCGGAACCGCGGCGGCGGTCTTCGCCCTCGCGGCCCTCCTGTTCGCGGGGCCGGGCGTAGACGCTGCCCGCGCCGACGACGCCCAGGTGACCGTTACCTCGCCCGGGGGCAACGAGCAGACGCTCTCGCTGGCAGCTCTGGCTGGCAAGGAGGACGTCGTCGAGCGTGGCTACGCGCTGCGCTCGGGCGCCGGCGAGAGCGCGACGGTCCTCACCGGGTTCTCGCTCGCCGCCATCCTCGACGCGGCGGGAGCCGATCCCTACGGCTTCTCCTATCTCGAGGTCCAGCGCCCCGCCGGGGGCTCGGTCCTGCTCAGCCGCCACCAAGCCCTCGACCTGCAGGCCTTCGCCGACGGCCCGCCGGTGCTCTACGCAACCGCGACCGGCACGGGCTTCCTGCGACCGAGCAGCGGCCCCGGCGACCTCAACGCGACCGACTCCTTCGTCGCCCCGCAGGGAATCGCGCTGGTCCTGCGCAAGGACTCCCCGTTGCTGGTGGAGATCGAGAGCTCCACCCTGCGCACCCGGCCCGGGCAGCCCGTCGGCTTCGACGCGGTCGTCGAACGCGCCGGGTCCGGCGAGCAGCTCTCCTACTCCTGGTACTTCGACGACGGCCACTCGGCGAGCGGGGCCCACGCTAGCCACAGCTTCGCCAAGCGCGGCAGCTACGACGTGGTCGTCGGCGTCACGACTCCGGGCGACAGGGCGGGAGCCTCGGCCGTGGTCACGATCCAGGTCGGTGCCCCGCTCTCCGGACCGGACCGCAAGGGGGGTGGGCGCAACCGCGACGCGGGGGCACCCGATCACGGCGCCGCGACCGGCACTCGCGGCGCCGTGCCCCCCGGTCCGGGTGCTGCGTCGCCTGGGAGCGGTGTCGGCATTACCCCGCCGGACACGCGGCCTGCGGCCGCGTTGAGTGTCCGTCGGGGCAACACCGACACCGCTCGTGAGGCGGAGCGGGCATCCAGAGCCGGGGACCCAGTCGTTGGCGAGCTTGTGAGCGCCGTTGCCCCAAGCGACTCAGAGAAGCTGGTCGCGGCACGGAGCGGTCAGCTTCAGAATGACGGCGAGGGCCCTGGCCTTCCCGGGGCCGCCCTCGGCCTTATCGTCACCGTGGGGCTGCTCGGCGCCGGCGCCCTTGTCGAGGCGAGAGGCCTGCTCCAATGAACTGCAACGCGTTGGGGCTCCCACGGAACCACAAAGCGTTTCACCGGGGTGGGTTGCGGTGACCGTCGAGCAGATCCTCTTCGACGTCTCCGAGGCGCTGCGCGTGCCCG
The DNA here is from genome assembly GCA_963753585.1 of uncultured Solirubrobacterales bacterium. GTDB lineage: Bacteria > Actinomycetota > Thermoleophilia > Solirubrobacterales > 70-9 > VRUE01. The sequence continues at coordinate 1,658,506 of CAVWCU010000001.1, forward strand.
TGCTGGTCCTCGCCCTGGTGGCGCTGGCGGTCATCGTCGTCGAAGCCGGGGCCCTGCTCGCCGAGCTGCGCCGCCGCCGCGGCCGCAGCATCTGGCAGCTCGACAGCGCGGTCGCCGAGTGCCAGGGCCGGCTTGCGGCGGGAATGCGCGCGGAGGCGCAGGTCGCCCTGCTCTCCATCGCCCGCAACCGGGCGATGGAGGAAGCGCTCGCCGACGTCGTCGACCAGGTCGGCAAACGGGGTGCCGAACACCGGATCGCCAAGCGCCTTGCCGAGTACGACTATCGCTCCCTGCGCCGGCTCGAGCGCACCCGCATCCTCGTCCGCATGGGCCCGGCGCTGGGCCTGATGGGAACCCTGATCCCGCTCTCCCCCGCCCTCGCCGGCCTCGCCGACGGCGACGTCGCGACGCTGACCGACAACCTCCGGGTCGCCTTCAGCGTCACCGTCGCCGGCCTCCTGGTCGGGGCCGTGGCCTTCGCCATCTCCCTCGTCCGCGACCGGATCTACGCCCAGGACTACTCCGACGTCGAGTACATCGCCGCCTGCCTCACCGCCCCGACCGGCAACGGGATCCCGGCCGCGCAACACAGCCACTGGGCGGTCGCACCGTGAAGGTCACGGCCCGCGCCCGCAGCCGCGACGACCGCGCCGGCGATCCGCTCGACGGCCTGGTCAACCTCTTCGACCTCGGCATAGTCCTCTCGGTCGCCTTCCTCCTCGCCGCCCTCTCCTCCCTGAACCTGACCGACACCCTGACCCAGAAGTCGAAGTCCGAGACCACCCGCCCGACCGACGCCGTGGTCGCAAAGAAGGATCAGCAGGTCAAGGAGGTTCGGCTCAAGCCCGGCGAGCGGGTCGTCGGCCAAGGCGAGCCCGTGGGGACCCTTTACAAGCTGAGCGACGGCCGCACGATCCTCGTGAAGAAGGGCCAGTAGCGTTCCGGTGCGCTTTATGTGGCCTATAGCCACATAAAGCGCACCGGAACAGGACAAGCTGACGCGCAAGCACCGGCGACCGCGGTCCCGGCTCGCACGGACCTCAAGGGGAGGGGCGTCGGCCCCTCCGACTGGCGGATACTCAAAGTCGCCGCGCTCATTAGCGCGGCGACTTGTCAGGCGGAGGGGCCGACGCCCCTCCCACCCCGTTACGTAATTAGGCCGTGACCGCGGCCGCCGGGATCAGCTCCCGCGACTCGAGGTACTCGAGCAGCTTCTGCGCCGACTCCTCGGGGCTCTCGTTTTCCGTGTCACAGACCCAGGCCGGGTTCTCCGGGATCTCGTATGGGTCAGACACCCCGGTGAATTCCTTGATCTCGCCCGCGAACGCTTTCGCGTAGAGGCCCTTGACGTCACGCTCGGCGCAGGTGTCGACCGAGGCCTTGACGTAGACCTCGATGAAGCGGTCGCCCATCAGCTCGTGCGCCTCGTCCCGGATCTCGGCATAGGGGGAGATCGCCGCGGTGATCACCGGCACGCCGTTGCGGCTGAGCAGGTCGGCGACGAAGGCGATCCGGCGGATGTTGATGTCGCGGTCCTCCTTGGAGAAGCCGAGCCCCTTGGAGAGATTTTCGCGAACGATGTCGCCGTCCAGGATCTCCAGCTTCGAGCCGCGCGCGCGCAGCTCAGTCTCCAGCAATCCGGAGATGGTCGTCTTGCCGGCACCGGAAAGCCCGGTGAACCAGAGGGTGAAGCCCTTCTCGCCTGCCATGCTCGTTCAGTCCTCCTTGTAAGCGTCGATCAGGATGTCGGCGACCTCGTCACGTGAGAACTCGTGCGGCGGCCTTTCGCCGTTGCCGAGCATCTCGCGGACCTTGGTTCCGGAGAGGAACAGGTGCGCCTCTTGGTCGTGCGGGCAGGTCTTGTTCGAAGCAAGCCCCTCGCACTCGTTGCACCAGAAGGTGTGCTCGAACATCAGCGGCTCGATGCCGAGCTCGTCGATGTCGATCGTCTCGAAGATCTTCTGCGCGTCGTAGGTGCCGTAGTAGTCGCCCGCGCCGGCGTGGTCGCGGCCGACGATGAAGTGCGTGGCGCCGTAGTTGCGGCGGACGATCGCGTGCAGGACCGCCTCGCGCGGGCCGGCGTAGTGCATCTTCGCCGGCTTCACGCCCAGCACCACACGGTCGTTCGGGTAGTAGTTCTCCATCAGCACCTCGTAGCAGCGCATCCGCACGTCGGCGGGGATGTCGCCGGCCTTGGTCTTGCCGATCAGCGGGTGGATGAAGAGTCCGTCGCAGGTCTCCAGCGCCGCCTTGGTCAGGTACTCGTGGGCACGGTGGATCGGGTTGCGGGTCTGGAAGGCGACGATCTTCTTCCAGCCGCGCGCCTCGAAGTCGGCCTTGTGCTCGGCCGGCGTCTTGTAGCGACGCATGAAGGCGTCCTCGTGGTCCGGCAGGGCGTCGACCTCGATCGGGCCGGCGATGCAGCGGTTGCCCTCCTCGTAGATCGCGGCAACGCCCGGGTGAGCCTCGTCGGTGGTGCCGTAGACCTTCTCGGCCTCCTCGCGCACGTCGCGCTCGAAGATCTCCTCGATCTTGATCCGGCCCAGCGGCTTGCCTTCGTCGCTGGAAAGCGAAACGACGTCGCCGACCTCGCACTGCAGATCGGTCGCCAGGGTGATCGGGATCGGCCAGTACTGGCCGTCGGCGGTCCGCATCTCGTCGCAGACGCGCTGCCAGTCGGCCGAGCCCTGGAAGCCGGTCAGCGGCGCGAAGCCGCCATTGCCGATCATCTCGAAGTCGGCCGTGTGGCGCTCGGAAAGTGTCAGGGAAAGCTCAGTCATCGTCTCGCTCATGCGTTGGGTCTCACCAATCGGGTCGGGGGAGGTTACGAAGGTGCTATCTCAGGCGCTGGGCGCCGCGTGCCGCCTCTCGTGATTGCAGTCCGGTTCTGACGAGTGGCTGGGCGTGGCTGGCAAGTCCGATGGGGGAAGGCGATGCAGCGCATCGTCGAGCCCGGCGGACGCTGCCAGGCGCGTCCAGACGCCGTCAGAACGGGGTGCAATTGCGTGAGTCGGCACTTAGTTGATCCCGCACTCGGACTTTTCGAGACCCGCCCAGCGGCCGTCGCGGGGCGAACCGCCCGCTTCGACCGGCTTGGTGCAGTGAGTGCAGCCGATCGAGGGGTAGCCCCGGTCGTGGAGCGGGTTGTACGGGAGGTCGTGCTCATGGATGTAGTTCCAGACGTCGCGCTCGGACCAGTCCGCAAGCGGGTTGAGCTTCCAGAGCTCGAAGCGCTTGTCCCAGCCGAACTTGGGGGTCTTGGCGCGGCTGGCCGAGTCTTCGCGGCGGACGCCGGCGAGCCAGCAGTCTACGGAAGAGAGCGCCCGGCGCATCGGCTCGACCTTGCGCAAACCGCAGCAGGCGTCGGGGTCGCGGTTCCAGAGCTCGTCGCCGTGCTTGGCGGCCTGCTCCTCCAGCGTCAGGTTGTGGAAGCGGTCGAACTCGACGCCGAGCGAGGCGGCGAGACGGTCGCGCATCTCGTAGGTCTCCGGGAAGAGCACGTCGGTGTCGAGGTAGAAGAAGCGCGCCTGCGGGTTGACCTTGCTCGCCAGGTGAGCGGTCACCGAGCTGGTTTTCTGAAACGAGCAGGCGATGTAGTGGCTCTCGCCGAAGGTCTCGAACATCCACTCGATCGCCTGCTCGGCGCTGCGGTCCTCGAGGTTTGCGGCGATCGCCTCCGGGTCGGAGATCTGCGGCGGGTCGGCAACCGGGTTCATATCGCGCACTCGCCCTCGCCCCTCTCGACCTTGTAGGGGCTCGATCGGTTCCAGTCGATGAACTGCTGCATCGTCTCGAGGCTGAACTCAGCCGGCAGCGTCAGGTCCTTGACCGTCTCTTCGAAGCGCGCCGCCCCGATCCGCTCGGCAAACGGATTGAACTCCTCGCCCTCGTCGGAGCGCTCCGCCTCGTAGAGGCGCACCCAGCGCTCGACCGCCTCGGGCACCCGCTTGGCGGGGATGCGGGATTTGAGCCGCGTGCCGAAGACGACCTCGCCGCCCTCGTAGTTGCCGCCGATGTGCGGGATGTAGGCCGGGACCTGGCGGCCCCCCACCTTCAGCGAGGCGCCGTAGAAGCCGATGTTGGCGATGTGGTGCTGGCTGCAGCCGTTGGGGCAGCCGCTCATCTTGACGTGGATCTTGCGGGTCAGCCCGTCGGTGATCTCCATCTCCTCGAGCCGCTGCTTGATCGCCTGGTTGAGGCCCATCGAGCTGGTGATGCCCATCTTGCAGCTGTCGGTGCCGGGGCAGCTGACCACGTCGGTGATCTCGCGCGCGCCAGCCTCGCCGAGGCCGAGCTCGGTCAGCCGCTGCCAGACGTCGTAGAGCGCCTCGTCGCGGACCCAGCGCAGGACGAGGTTCTGCTGCACCGTGCTGCGCGCGTAGCCGCCGGTGTACTCGCGCATGATCATGGCCAGGCCTCGGAACTGCTCGGGGGTCAGGTCGCCGCGGTAGATCTTCACCTCGACCGCGGAGAAGCCCTCCTGGCGCTGGGCCTGGACGTTGCCTTCGACGAAGCGGTCGAACTCGGTGCGGTCGCCGTTGGGCGAGGCTGCGGCCGGGGGCGGCGCAGGCGCGTTCGCCTCCTCGTCGTCGTCGAAGCGCAGGCGCTCGACGTCGAAGTCGCGCTCGGCCACCCAGTCGCCTTCGAGCTCCGCGTCGACCTGCTCGCGGAAGGCCTCGATGCCGATTTTGTCGACCAGAACCTTGATCCGGGCGCGGGCGCGGTTGACCCGCAGCCACTCCTGGCGGTCGAAGATGCGCAGCGCGGCCTCGGTGACCTTGAGGTAGTCGCCGTTGTCGGCCTCGACGAAGTCATAGAGCGTCGGCGCGATGCGAGGCATGATCGAGGTGCCGCCGCCGACGCGGATCTCGAAGCCCTTGACCCCGTCGCGTTCGCGCGAGAGGAAGGCGATGTCGTGGATGCCGGCGATGGCGCGGTCCTCGTCGGAGCCGCTGAAGGAAGTCTTGATCTTGCGCGGCATCAGCTGCGTCGTCGGGTGACGGACGAAGTAGCGGGCGTAGGCGCCGGCGTAGGGGGTCGGGTCGAAGATCTCGTCGGGTGCGATGCCGGCCCAGGGGTCGCCGGTGACGTTTCGCACCGTGTTGCCACAGCCCTCGCGCGAGGAGAGGCCTACGCCTGAGATTTCGCGGATCAGCGACTCCATGTCGCGCAGCGGCACGTGGTGGATCTGGATGTTCTGCCGCGTCGTGATGTGGCCCTTCTCGAGCGGGGCCCACTTCTCGACCACGTCGGCGAAGGCCTCCATCTGCTCGGGGGTGACACCACCGAAGGGAAGCTTCACCCGCACCATCTGCACGTCGGGCTGGCGCTGACCGTAGACGCCCTGTTTGAGCCGGAAGCCGATGAACTCGTCTTCGGGCATCTTGCCGGCGAGGAACTCCTCGGCTTCGTTGTCGAAGTCGTCGAACTCGCGCTCGATGATCGGGATGATGTGCCCCGGGACGTCGTCGTAGCGCTCGGGGTTCTCCAGGGTGCCGGTGCGGCCCTTGCCCCGCTGCTCCTTCTGCTGGTCGACTGCTACCTCCACCCTGTGGAAAATAGCAAAACCTGACAGGGATTAGGGTATTTATTCAGGCTAGCTTGGGGGAAGGCGCTTCCGGGCGTGGAGAATCTCAGCTGCCTCGCCCGACTCAGCCACCCGAGCCCCCTCGGGCTCAAGCGGCAATCCGGCCTCCGCCCAGCCAACGATCCCCTCGCTCAGCTTCACCGCATCGAACCCTTCGGCAGCAAGCGCCTCGGCAGCCATCGTCGACCGATTGCCCCCGCGGCAATAGAGAACCACTGGCCGGTCCTTGTCGATCTCGCCCGTCCGCTCGGCCAGCTCGGCCAGCGGCAAATGCGAAGCCCCCTCGATCCGCCCCGCATCCCACTCATGCCCAGCCCGCACATCCACGAGTTGAGCTCCTTCGTCGAGCTTCTTCGGAAGCTCCGCGCGAGAGATCTCGGGTGGCCCGTCGCTCATGACCCGGAATCTAGCGACTGTCGCAGAGAGGGTGGGAGCCCCCTCCCAAAACACTCAAGCGCGGCTCCCGCCGCGCGTTTGGGAGGGGGCTCCCACCCTCTCCCCCACAAAGTCAGTCGATCTCAGTCCCCTCGATCAAGAAGGCGACCCGCACGTGAGCGCGGTACTCGTCCAGGTTCTCACCCCGAATCCCAGTGGAAACGATGTCGACGGCCCGGATGTTGCGCAGCGTGCCCTGGGCCTGGGCGAGAGCCTGCTTAGCCGCGTCGTCGGTGGACGTCTTCGAGCTTCCGACCAGCTCGATGATCTTCACGACAGCCATCTCACTCCTCCTTCTTGATCCTCGACAGTGCCCTTCGCGCTGACTCCTTCGAGCAGCGCCGCCCGTTGCCACGGGCCCACCCCCTCCTTCTGGCCACCGGGTGCCGGCGCTGTCTCCGCGACGAACTGCTCGACCGCCGCCGCGATCGCGGCGGCCTCGTCCTCGCTCGGGCTCCGGGCCATGCCTGAAGCCTAGTCGAGACCCCAACTGGCACACTTTCGCGCGTAGTTTGTTACATTACCTTAAGGTGAGTGATGTAACTTGGCCCGCATGAAGCGACTGCAGATATCGATCGAGCCCGAGCTGGACGCGGCGGTTGAAAGACGCGCCGAGGAAGAGGGGCTCTCGAAGGCGGAGGTGATCAGGCGTTGCGTGCGGGAGGAGATACGACCATTGCCACCCATAGAGGAGGACCCGTTCTTCAAGCTGTGCGGGACGGTGTCCAGCGATCCCAACGACACCCGTACGATCGACGAGGTCGTCTACGGACTGAAGCCGCCCCCCTGATCTTCGCGGACACCTCATTTCTGATCGCGGCGATGGACGAGCGCGATCCTCGCCACGAAATAGCGCTCACGCTGCTGAGGCAAGCTGCCGGTCGCCGCATCGTCGCTACGAATCTGATCCGAGGTGAGACCTGGACCTGGCTTCGCTGTAAGCGGTGGCATCGCAAGGCCGTGGAATTCCTCGACAGCATCGGTGGCAAAGGCCAACACATCCAGGTGGATCGGGTCCCGGAGAATGTCGAAGACGAAGCCCTGCGCTGGCTGCGTCAGCACGACGAGCGCGAGTACTCCTTCGTCGACGCAACCAGCTTCGCCTACATGCGATCCAGGGGTATCGAGGAGGCGCTCGCTTTCGACGGCGACTTCGCGGCCGCCGGGTTCACCGAACTCCGCCCTTAGCGCCCGCTCAGTTGTCGCGCGCCTCGGCCACTCGCCGGGCCGCGGCCGCGCCCAGGTAGGGGGTGAGCGCAAACTCGACCAGCTCGCCCAGCAATCCCTCGAGCTCCTCGGGTCGTCCGATCACGATGCGCTGGTAGACGACCCAGAAGATGCCGCCGACGATCGTCTCCTCCAGCGTCGGCGGCAGATGCTGGGCCGACTCCCGGGTACGCCGGCCCAGCCGGAAGAAGGGCGCGACCGCGCGCACCGTCCGCTCATAGCGCTGGGCAGCAGCCGGCCCGGCGGCGAGCGATTCGACCACGAAGACGCGGGCGAGCGCCGACTCGCTTGCCACGTAGGCGAGGAAGGCGCCGACCCCGACGCGAACCTGCTCGGCCCACTCGCGCGGGGCGACCCTGACGGCGTCGGCGACTTGTCTCATCGCTTCCTCGCCGGCCAGGTCGGAGGCGGCTAGGAAGCACTCCTCCTTGTTGGCGAAGTTGCCGTAGAAGGTGTTCCTGGCGACCCCGGCCCGCTTGACGATGCCGGCCACGGTCACGTCCCGGTAGCCATGCGCGACGATCTCCTCGGCCAACGCATGGACGATCCGCGCGCGCTGGTGCTGAGCCACGAACTCACTCGAGAGATGCTGCCTGGCCGGAGGCGTACCGACCGTGCTCACGCCCGGCGGAGTGCCACCGTTCGACAGAAGCGGATGGACCTCGGGCGAAACTGCCGCTTCCTGGGCATCCATGGGAATGACATACAAACACGTTCTTACGCTCAGGTCAACATTCCTTATCCCGTCCTTCAGCGTCAACGCGCGACATTCGTGACATTATGGCTGTCAAAAGAGGAATTCTGTGCCAGATTGGCTTGTCTTTGCAGAGAATTACGCGTACTATTCCTACCCACGAGATAGATGATGAGAACCGCTGAGGGTGCAGATATCGCCGGTCGTGGCCCCACGACGACGCAGAGAACTCCGTGGGGGGACGCCGGGACGCTGCGCGAGCGGAAGCTGCAACCCGGCCGCAGGCTCCCGGCCGAGGAGGTCGCGCGCAACCAGCGCGAACGCCTCTATGCGGCGATGGTCGCGGTGGTCGCCGAGAAAGGCTACGAGGCGACGCGCGTCGCCGACCTGCTCGAGCTGTCCGGGGTCTCGCGCAGCGCCTTCTATGACCATTTCAAGGACAAGGAAGAGTGCCTTCTGGCAGCCCTCGAGGCATTCGTCGGCCCCGCGATCGATTCCATCGTCGGCGACGGCGAGGACCATCCCCCCACGCAGGAGCGCGCTCGCGAGGCCTTCGAGGCCTTTGTCCAGCTGATCGTCGACCAGGCGGCGGCAGCGCGTATGTGCTTCGTCGAGATCTACGCGGCGGGGCCGCGTGCGGTGGAGGAGATCGACCGCACGACCGACGCCTTCCAGGGCTTCGTCGCGGCGACGCTCGGGCAGGTCCGGGGTGACGAGAAGATGCCGCCCGAGCTGGTGCGGGCGCTGATCGGCGGGGTGCGCAAGGTCATCCACACCCGGCTCTACCGCGGCGAAGAGGATGAGCTGGTCGAGCTGGTCCCGCAGATGTGGGACTGGGCACTGGCCTACCCCCCTCCGCCCACTCCCCTCCGCCGCCCTCGCAACAAGCCACCCGCCAACGCCGGGCCGGTGCAGGGCTATGACCCGGCCGAGCGGATCCTGCGCGCGCTGGCATCGGTGATCGCCGAGAAGGGCTATCCGGCGACGACGATCGGCGACGTGGCCGCCCGGGCCTCGATCTCCCTCTCGACCTTCTACGCCAACTTTGCCGACAAGGAGGAGGCGATGCTGGCCGCGGTCGACAGCGGCTCGGCGCAGATGCTGGCGACGACGCTGCCGGCCTTCCGCCGTGCGTCGGACTGGCCCCACCAGGTTCGCGGCGCCTTTGCCGGGATGTTCGCCTTCTGCGCAGCCGAGCCCGAGTACACGAGGCTGGGCGCGGTCGACGTCTACGCCGCCGGCAAACGGGCGCTGGAACAGCGCGACCAGGTGATGGAGGGCATGGAGGCACTGCTCGTGCCCGGCTACCAGCTCAACCCCGGCGTCAGCCCGATCGCCGCCGAGGCGATCGGCGGCGCGATCTACTCGATGATCTACGACCAGGTGAAGCGATCCGGGGCCGAGAGCATGCAGGAGATAGTCCCGCTCGCCACCTACGTGACCCTTGCCCCTTTCGTTGGGGCTGATGAAGCCTGCGCGGTAGCTAACGGCGAAAAGCGGTGATGTTGGGGATGCCCGGCGCCCCTCCCCAAAACGCTCGGCGGGAGCCTCGCTTGAGTGTTTTGGGGAGGGGCGCCGGGCATCCCTTCGACAGCGCAGGAGCTCTCGAAGAGCCCATTCCCCGTAGCACCCCGGCTCCCCGAAAGCTCCCAAACCTAGGTACCGCTACGGGCGCCCCCAAGCTCTCTTTTTCTTAAGAGCTTGGGAGATTTGGCGCCGGCTTCGCAGCCTATGCGTGACTCGGCGACGTGTTGAGAGGGAGCCTGGGCGGCCTTCGGGCGAATGTCGCGAAGCGGCGGAAATGCAATCCGGTGATTGCGCGGCCGCTAGGCCGCGCTCTTGGTTGCACCGCGCTTGCGCGCGGTGCTCAATTCGCCCGAAGGCCGCCCAGGCTCCCCCACCCAATCCCCCAAATCAGGGCTCGTCGGCGACGCCTAGGCCGTCGACGGGCTTGCCGTGTTTCGAGATGGCGCAGAGGGTCGTGCCGGGGTCGAAGGGGTCGATCAGGGCGCGGCCGGTGGGGGCGCCGCGAGCCGGTCTCCCCTTCGTAGCGGCCGTGCCGCGGCCGCACTGGATCGAGAAGTCCCGCGTCCCGTCGCGGGCGTCGATCACGTCGTCGCCGCCGCCGCCGTAGAAGCGGTCGGCACCGGGCTGGCCGAGCATGTTGTTGGCACGGCCGTCGCCAACCAGGACATCCCAGTCGAAGGAGCCCTCCATGTCCTCGTTGGTGGGCGAGAGGTGGACCCGGTCGCACCCCGGGATCGCGTCGATCCAGGCTGCATGGGCGGGGAATGAGACGTGGAGGATGCCCGGGTGCGACGGCGTCTCGGCGAAGGAGGCGTCGTCACGGCCGGGACCGCCGACGAGCGCCCCACCCGCACAGCCGCCCCCGGCAGCGAGCAGGTCCCCGTCGGGACCTCCGTAGAGGAAGGTGGGCCCGGGCACGCTGCCGATCAGGCCGTCTGCCCCAGCCCCGCCGAAGAGGCGATCGGCGCCGTGGCCGCCCTCGATCAGGTCGTCCTCGTCCCCACCGTGGATCGTGTCGTTGCCAAGGCCGCCGGCGATACGAACGTTTTGGGCGCCGGCCAGCGACCCTTCGACCCGCAGGCTGTCGCGACCGGGACCCAGATCGGCCATCAGCCAGCGCGCCGGCCCTTCGGCAGGGCAGCTCGCCCGCAGGGCGCCCAGCAACTCGCACCCCGGCCCCACCGCGATGCTCTCCGAGGCGGTGACCCCGAACGTCGAGGACGCTTCGTCGAAGGCGACGACGAAGCGGTCCCCGCCACCGCCGCCGAGAAGCTGGAGACCGCTCCCGCCGCCGGGCGCGGGGTCGAGCTCGACGTATGCGGAGGCCCTGATCCTCTTCTCGCGCCCACAGGAGGAGGCGCGCCCCTTGGCACCGGCACACCGATCGGTTCCCTGGTCTCCGGCCAGCTCGTCGCGGCCGCCGCCGCCGCGGATGACGTCGTCCCCGGCACCCCCGTCGATCAGGTTGGCACGGTGGTTGCCGACGAGGACGTCGTCGAAGGCTGAGCCTTCGAGGTCCTCGAAGCGAAAGAGGCGGTCGTGGCCGTCGCCGCGCGCCCTGTGCCTGGCGAGCGAGACCTTGACCCCGCCGCCGCCCTTCACGGCGGCGACGTCGGTCGCGAACGAGGCGATGTCGTGCTGCCCCGGGCCGCCGTCCATGCGGTCGTAGCCATAGTCACCGTGGACGAAGTCGAAATCTCCGGGCCCGCCGCTGACCGTGTCGATACCGAGGCTGCCCGCCGCTTCGTCGGAGTCGCCGGTGCCGCCGAGCACCTTGTCGTCGCCGAGGTCGCCGATTGCCCGGTCTCCGTCTCCGGCACCGCCATCGACCTCGTCGTTGCCACGGCCGCCGTGAACCAGGTCGGCTGCCTGGCCGCCGCAGAGCAGGTCGTTGCCGAGGCTGCCGTGGATCGAGTCCTCGCCGCCGCCGCCCCAGATCACATCGCGCTCGGGCGTGCCGCGCAACTCGTCGTCCCCGTCGGTGCCGACGATGTCCGCCTGCCGCCCATGGCAGCGCGGGTCTTCTTCTTCGGGCGCCGGCGCCGCCGCGATGAACACGACCGCGGCCAGAACCACTCCAAGAATTGGCTTCATCGCGCGGCGATGGTAGTCGCCAGCGCGGAAGGCCCTCTATTCAAGGTTGACCATCACGTGCTTGATCTCGGTGTAGTCCTCCAGGGCGTAGACGGATAGGTCCTTGCCGTAGCCGGACTGCTTGAAGCCACCGTGCGGCATCTCGGCGACGATCGGGATGTGGTCGTTGATCCAGACGCAGCCGAACTCCAGCGCGCCAGCGACCCGCATCGCGCGGCCGACGTCGCGGGTCCAAACCGAGGAGGCGAGGCCGTAGCGGGTCCCGTTGGCCCACTCGATCGCCTTTGCCTCATCGGAAAAGGGCTGCACCGTGATCACCGGGCCGAAGATCTCGTCCTGGATCATCTCGTCGCCCTGCTCCAGGCCGGCGACGACCGCCGGCTCGAGGAAGAAGCCGGGCCGCTCCGGCTGCGAGCCGCCGGTGACGATCTCCGCGTTGGCGGGCCTGCGCTCGAGGAAGCCCTCAACTCGCTCCCGTTGACGGGAGGAGTTGAGCGGGCCCAGCGTCGTGTCGGCGCTCATCGTGTCGCCCAGCACCAGGCCCCGGGCTTCCTCGGCGAGCCCCCCGACGACGTCGTCGTAAACACCCTTTGAGGCGAGAACTCGAGTGGCGGCGGTGCAGTCCTGGCCGGCGTTGTAATAGCCGGTCCCGGCGATCGTCTCCATCGCCGCCTCCATGTCGGCGTCGTCGAAGATCACAACCGGTGCCTTGCCGCCGAGCTCGAGGTGGACCCGCTTCAGCGAGTCCGCCGCCGCCTTGGCGATCCACTTGCCGGTCGGCGGCGAGCCGGTCAGGCAGACCATCGCCACGTCGGGGTGGGTGACCAGCTCCGCCCCGGTCGGCTCGCCATGGCCACCGATCGCGTTGAAGACGCCTGCCGGCAGGATCTCGGCGCACCACTCGGCGAAGAGCAGCGTGGTCAGCGGCGTCGTCTCGGCCGGCTTCAACACCACGGTGTTGCCGGTAGCGAGCGCCGGGCCGATCTTCCAGATCGCCATCATCAGCGGGTAGTTCCAGGGCGTGATCTGACCGACGACGCCGATCGGCTCACGGCGGATGAAGGACGTGCGCCCCTCCATGTACTCGCCGGCAGCGCGGCCCTCCATCGTGCGCGCCGCCCCGGCGAAGAAGCGCAACTGGTCGGCCATCACCGGGATTTCGTCCTCGACCACGGCGCTGCGCGGCTTGCCCGCGTCGGCGGACTCGAGGTCGGCGATCTCCTCACCCCGCTCCTCGATCAGGTCGGCCATCCGCAGCAGCGCCCGCGCCCGTTCGCCCGGGGGCGTCGCCGCCCAACCCGGGAAAGCGGCCTTCGCCGCGGCCACCGCCGCATCGACGTCGGGCTTGGTCGAGAGCGGAGCCTCGGCGATCACCGAGCCCGTCGCAGGGTTGATCACGTCCTCGGCCTGCCCCTCCGCCGGGTCCACCGCCTTCCCCCCGATGAAGTTCCGCAGCTTCGTCTTCTCAACCGTGGCCATCTACTCAGCCCTCCGCATGTTGGTGCCGACGGGACTCAAAGCGATCTATACCTTCGCTTTGAGTCCCGTCGGTGGGGGTTTGCAGGTTTAGGGCGTCCTCTACGGGGACGCAGGTCATTCCGACGCCTTCGGCGACCGCCGGGTGCGTGACCGCTCCGGCGGCGACGTTGACTCCCGGGCGCAGGCCGGGGTCGCGCCGGATCGCACCGACGACTCCCTCGTCGGCGAGGGCGATCGCATAGGGCAGGGTCGCGTTGGTGAGGGCGTGGGTCGAGGTGATCGGCACCGCACCGGGCATATTGGCGACGCAGTAATGGGTGATCCCGTCGACTTCGAAGGTCGGATCGCGATGGGTGGTCGGGTGCGAGGTCTCGAAGCAGCCGCCCTGGTCGATCGCGACGTCGACCAGCACCGCGCCGGGCTTCATCAGCGCCAGTTGCTCGCGGCGCACGACGAAGGGCGCACGGGCGCCGTGGACGAGGACCGCGCCGATCACTAGGTCGGCGCGAGGCAGCATCTCCTCGACCGCGAGGGTGGTCGAGTAGACGGTCGAGCAGCTGCCGGCAAAGTCGACCTCCAGCTCGCGCAGTCGGTCGATCGATTTGTCGAAGACGAAGACATCCGCCCCCATCCCGATCGCGACGAAGGCCGCGTTCATTCCAACCACCCCGCCCCCGATCACCATCACGTTGGCGGCGGCGACGCCGGGCACGCCACCGAGCAGGATGCCGCGACCCCCGAGCGGCTTCTCGAGCATGAAGGCGCCGGCCTGGGTGGCGATCTTGCCGGCAATCTCGCTCATCGGCGCCAGCAGCGGCAGGCGCCCGCGCGCGTCCTCGACCGTCTCGTAGGCGACGCAGGTGGCGCCGGAGCCACAGAGGCCGCGGGTCAACTCGGGATCGGGGGCCAGGTGCAGGTAGGTGAAGAGGAGCTGGCCGGGGCGCAGCATCTCGACCTCGGCCGGCTGGGGCTCCTTCACCTTGATCACCATCTCCGCCTCGGAGAAGACGGAGGCGGCGCCGGGGACGATGCGGGCACCCTGGGCTTCGTACTCGGCGTCGGAGATCGCGCTGCCGGACCCGGCGCCGGCCTCGACCAGCACCTCGTGGCCGTGCTCGGCCATCTCCCGCACCCCGGCCGGCGTGATCGCGACCCGGTACTCGTCCGGCTTGATCTCCCTGGGCACCCCGACTCTCATGTCACGAGCTCCCGGGCTCGCAGCGCCAGCCAGAACTCGATCCGGTCGTGGGCGCGCGAGAGGTCGCGACCTGTCAGCTCCTCGACTTTGCGCATTCGGTAGCGCAGCGTGTGGCGGTGGCAGTAGACCTCGCGGGCGGCCTTCTCCCACTGGCCGTTCTGCTCGATGAACGCCTCCAGTGAGCGCAGCAACTCGCCGCCGTAGTCCTCGTCGCCCTCCTCGATCGGGCCCAGCACGCTGTCGCAGTAGAGCTTCAGCGCCTCGTCGTCCTGGATCGAGAGCAGCAGGGTGAATGCACCGAGATCGCGCCAGGAGGCCACCTCGGGCGCGGTTCCATTGCCGATCGCGGTCGCCTCGAGGGCGCAGCGAGCCTCGTGGAAGGAGTGGCGCAGGTTCTCTGGCGGCGCCGGACGGCTGGCGGCGGCGCGGACCGCGCCCCGATCCTTGACCAGGGCACGGCGGGCCTCGGCGGCGAGGTCGACCGGGTCGCGGTCGGCGGCGTCGACGACCGCGCAGAGCAGCTCGCGGCGACCGCTGGCGTGCGGCGCGACCACGGCGGGGCAGGCGTCGGCGGCCAGCGCCCGCTCGAGCGCCGGCTCGGCGGCGGCAGGATCATCGAGGGCGAAGACCAAGACCGCGGCCTCGTTTCCGATCCCGAAGGGCTCGAGGCGGCGGCGCAGCTCGGTCGGATCGAGCCGCCCGCCCAGCGCCCCGGCGAGGACGTCGCCGGCGAGCCGTCGCTCGGTCTCGCTCGCGACCCGGCGCCGCATCAGCTCCAGCGCGACAATGGCCACGGCCTGCTGCAGGATCAGCCGCTCGAAATCCCCGAGCCCGCCCGAGTCGCGAACGATCACCACCCAGGCCTGCGGGGGGCCGCCGCCGGGCGAGATCACCGGATGGGCGAGCGCGCGGCCGGCGACCGCCGAGTGAGAGGGGACGAAGGGATGGCCATCGGCGGTGTGTGCCAGGGCTTCTTCGCGGATCGCGTTCACGATCTCGGCCGAGAGCTGGCGGCGGAATGCGCGGCCGGCCAGGCGCTCGCCGCGACCGCCGAGGATCGCCACGGTGCCGCCGACCGC
Organism: uncultured Solirubrobacterales bacterium; assembly: GCA_963753585.1. Taxonomy (GTDB): domain Bacteria; phylum Actinomycetota; class Thermoleophilia; order Solirubrobacterales; family 70-9; genus VRUE01. The sequence continues at coordinate 1,673,826 of CAVWCU010000001.1, forward strand.
GGAGGAGATGGTCGCCACGATCTCCTCCAACCCGCGCTCTTCCAGGACCAACCGCTCGAGTCGCCGCTGCACCGCGATGCCGCGCTGCAGCACCTCGTACTGCTCGTTGACGAGACGGGCGAAGGCCTTCTCGGTGATCGCGATGAACGGAACCGAGTAGGGGACCTCGAAGAGCGGGAATTCGCGTTTGCGCGCCTCCTCGACCAGGGCTTTCGGCAGCTTGTCGTGGCTGAAGCCGGTGCCGAAGCCGAGCCCGGCCAGGTTGCTGTCGGCAAGCAGCCGGATGAAGGCGCGCTGCTTGGCCGCGGAGCCGAGCGGGATCCCCGTGGTCAGCATCAGCTCGCCGCCCGAGAGCCATGGCGTCGGGTCCTCGAGCTCGGAGATGTGGACCCAGCGCACCGGCGCTTCGGCCGCATCGGCGCCGGCCACGAGCTCGAGGTCGAGTTCGTCGAGCAGGCTCTGGACGGTAAGCATGCGTTCGCCTACCGCCGGACCCGCTCCCAGGCCTCGCCCAGCACGGCGTGCAAGACGTCGTGAATCTCTTCGAACTGCTCGCTGTCGGCGATCAGCGGTGGTGCCAGCTGCACCACCGGGTCGCCGCGATCGTCGGCGCGGCAGATCAGCCCGCGCTTGTAGAGCTCGCCGGAGAGGAAGCCGCGCAGCAGATCCTCGGACTCCTCGTCGCTGAAGCCCTCCTTGGTCTCGCGGTCCTTGACCAGCTCGATCGCGTGGAAGTAACCTGCCCCGCGCACGTCGCCGACGATCGGGATGTCGTGCAGGGTCTCCAGCATCTGGCGGAACTCGCCTTCCTTGGCGAGGACGTGGCCGCAGAGGTCCTCGCGCTCGAAGATGTCGAGGTTGGCCATCGCCACCGCCGAGGCCAGCGGATGGCCGGCGAAGGTGAAACCGTGCGCGAAGGAGGCATCGCCCTGCATGAACGGGGCGGCCACCGCGTCGGAGGCGATCACAGCGCCCATCGGGGCGTACGCCGAGGTGAGCGCCTTGGCGACGGTGATGATGTCCGGGACGTAGCCGAAGCGTTCGCAGCCGAAGTAGTGACCGAGGCGGCCCCAGGCGCAGATCACCTCGTCGGAGATCATCAGCACGTCGTAGCGGTCGCAGATCTCGCGCACCCGCTCGAAGTAGCCGTCCGGTGGGACTATGCAGCCGCCGGCGTTCTGGACCGGCTCGAGGATCACCGCTGCGACGGTCTCCGGCCCCTCGAACTGGATCCGCTCCTCGATCGCGGTCGCCGCCCAGAGCGGGTGGCGGTCCTCCGGCCAGCGGTAGATGTTGGTGTTGGGAACGTGGCAGCCACCCGGCACGAGTGGCTCGAACTGCGAGCGCAGCTCGGTGATGCCGGTGGCGGAAAGCGCGCCGAGCGTGGTGCCGTGGTAGGCGATCTCGCGCGCGATCACCTTGTGCTTCTGGCCTTTGCCGAGCTCGCGGTGGTAATTGCGGGCCAGCTTCAGCGCCGACTCGACCGACTCCGAGCCGCCCGAGGTGAAGAAGACGCGGTTGAGGTTCCCGGGGGCGAGCGAGGCAAGCCGGGCGGCGAGTTCGATCGCACGGGGGTGCGCGTAGCTCCACAGCGTGTAGAAGTCGAGCTCCTCGGCCTGGCGGGCTGCCGCCTCGCCCAGCTCGGTGCGGCCGTGGCCGGCATTGACGCAGAAGAGGCCGGAGAGGCCGTCGAGGTAGCGGTTGCCGTGGTCGTCGTAGACGTAGCAGCCCTCGGCGCGGGTGATTATCGGAATCTCGTGGTCGGGCCCGTAGGAGCCCATCCGCGAGAAGTGCATCCAGAGATGGCGCTGGGCGAGCTCCTGCAAGCCAGTGCCAACCTCTTGACGACGATCCGACGTTATGGCCATCTATCGGCTCCTCTCACCTAGGCATGCCTACGACGGTATGGACAAAGCTAGACCCAGGATAGAGCAAGCACAAGTTGCCAATGGGTATAAGAGGCATATAACTCTTATACAGTTCGTATAGAGTCAGTCCTAGTGCCAAGAGTTACGATATAGCCAACTTGGCGCAAACGGGCGAGCACGGACTGAAGAAGGACGCGATCGGGTTCAGCGACGGACTGACGATCGCGCTTGCATCGACCGCGCCGGCCTACTCGCTGGCCGCCGTGATCGGCTCGATCGTCGTGATCGTCGGCTTCCAGGCGCCGGCGGCGCTGCTCGTCTCCTTCGTGCCGATGTTCTTCATCGCCGCGGCCTTCTACTACCTGAACCGCGCCGACCAGGACTGCGGCACCAGCTTTTCCTGGGTCACTCGCGCGATCGGCCCCCAGAGCGGCTGGATCACCGGCTGGGCGATCTGCGTCACCGGCATCCTCGTCGTCGGCTCGCTGGCCGACGTCGCCGCCTACTCGTTCTTCGACCTGATCGGCGCCGACGACCTGGTTGAAAGCACCGCCGCGGTGACGCTGCTGGCGCTGGCACTGATCGCGGTGATGACGACGATCTGCGTGCTCGGCACGGAGCTCTCGGCCCACCTGCAGAAGGGCCTGATGGTGCTCCAGATCGGGCCTCTGCTGCTCTTTGCCGGCGTCGCCCTCTACAAGGTGCTCGCCGGCGAGGGGCCGCCCGCCGCAGTGGATCCTGCCCTTGCCTGGTTCAACCCGTTCGAGATCTCCAGCGGCGGGGCGCTGACTGGGGCGCTGCTGCTCGGCGTCTTCATCTACTGGGGCTGGGAGAGCGCGGTCAACCTCAACGAGGAGACCGAGGGCTCGGTCACGGCGCCTGGCCTCGCCGGCCTGCTCAGCACCGTCCTGCTGCTCGTCACCTACCTGGGCGTCGCGACCGCACTGGTCGCTTGGAAGGGAGTCGCCGGGGCGGAGAAGTTCGAAGACAACGAGGGCATCCTCTCCGCCTACGCGACCGGAGTCCTCGGCGACCCGCTCGGCAGCCTCGTCCTGCTCGCGGTGGTCGTCTCGGCGCTTGCTTCGACCCAGACGACGATCCTGCCTGCCGCCCGCACCTCCCTCTCGATGGCCCGGGCCGAAGCCATGCCCTCCGCCCTGGGCGAGGTCAGTGCTCGCTTCTTCACCCCGGTCGTCTCGACGGTCGCGATCGGGGTCCTCGCCGTGGCCTGGTACCTGCCCTCGAAGCTGATCAGCGAAAACTTCCTCTTCGACTCGCTCTCGGCCCTTGCCCTGATGATCGCCTTCTACTACGCCTTCACGGGGATCGCCTGCGCGGTCTACTACCGGCGCGAGCTGCGCAAGTCGGTGCGCAACTTCCTCTTCGTCGGAGTGGCGCCGACGATCGGCTCGCTGCTGCTCGGCTACCTCTTCGTCAAGGCGCTGATCGACTACTCCGACCCGGCCAACTCCTACACCGGTGCCTCCTGGTTCGGGGTGGCGCCGCCCGCCGTGATCGGGGTCGGGTTTCTGGTGATCGGCGTTGTCCTGCTGCTCGCCTGGCGCAGACACAGGCGCGAGCCTTTCTTCCTGCGCCAGCGCGAAGTCGCGCGGCCGGGGCTGCTCGAGGAGAAGTCGCCACCACCATCGGGCGCACCGCCCGCTTTCGCCGAGGCGGACTGAGATGGCGAGGGGTTCTCGGCATTCGGCGCCACCCCCTCAAAGCCCAATAGCCCGTCGCGCTACCTTCTATTCGGGCTCCAATTTGGCGCCCGTGGGTATGAGGAGGGACATGGAGACCGGTGTTCCAAGCGTCGAACTGCAAAGCGTCACCAAGCGCTTCGCGGATCTGGTTGCCGTCGACGACCTCAGCCTCGATCTCACCTCCGGGGAGTTCTTCACCCTGCTCGGGCCGAGTGGTTGCGGCAAGACGACGACGCTGCGGATGATCGCCGGCTTCGAGCAGCCCAGCGAGGGCGGGGTCCGCATCGAGGGCACCGACGTCGCGGGGCTCCCTCCCCACAAGCGCCCGACCAACACGGTCTTCCAGAGCTACGCGCTCTTCCCCCACCTGAGCGTCGAGGACAACGTCGCCTTCGGCCTCAAGCGCAAGCACGTGCCGAAGGTGGACATACGCGAGCGGGTCGCGGCCGAGCTGGAGCGCGTCGGCCTCGCAAGCGAGGCGAGGCGCCGCCCGGCTCAGCTCTCGGGCGGCATGCAGCAGCGGGTGGCGCTGGCACGGGCACTGGTCAACATGCCCAAGGTGCTGCTGCTCGACGAGCCGCTCGGGGCGCTCGACCTGAAGCTGCGCAAGGGGCTGCAGATCGAGCTGAAGAGGATCCAGCGCGAGGTCGGGATCACCTTCGTCTACGTCACCCACGACCAGGAGGAGGCGTTGACGATGAGCGACCGGATCGCGGTGATGAACCGGGGCCGGGTCGAGCAGGTCGGCGGGCCCGAGGACGTCTACGAGCGCCCGGCGACGACCTTCGTCGCCGGCTTCATCGGCGTCTCCAACCTGATGCCGGCGACGGTCGAGGCCACCGGCGAGGTGCGTCTCGATCAGGGACCGACGGTGCCCGCACCGACCGACGGCCTCGCATCCGGCGAGCGCTGCCACGCCGTGGTGCGGCCGGAGAAGCTGCACATCGACGCGATCGTCGATGGGGCGGCGGTGCAATCCAACGGGCTGCCGCGTGTCGAGGGCATCGTCGAAAGCTCTCTCTACCTGGGCACGGCGACGCAGCTGGGTGTCGACCTCGGCGAAGCGGTGAGGATGACCGTGCTCGTACCCAACGCCAGCGAGGCGGAGCGGCGCGAGCTTCCCGGAGCGGGTGTCCGGGTAGCCCTGTCCTGGGAGCCCGAGCACATGCACGTGGTGCGCGAGTCAGCCGCAAATCCGAACTTGAAAGCACCGCAGAGCAGTGAGCCGCGCGGCGCGGATCTCGAGACAGCGAGAGAGGGTGACTGAGATGAGAGGTCGAGGAAGTCGAAGGAGCACTGCGCTGCTCGCCGTCGCGGCGGCCATGGTGTCGTTGGCACTCGGACTGGCTGCCTGCGGTGGCGACACCGTCGGCGGCGGCAGCGAGAACGAGGTGACGACGGCGAAAGGGGGACCGGTCAGCGGCCAGCTGACGATCTCCAACTGGCCGGGCTACATGGACCCCGGCCCCAACAACACCGTCGCCAAATTCGAAAAAGCGACCGGGGTGAGCGTCGACTACATCGAAGACGTCAACGAAAACGAAACCTTCTTCGGCAAGCTGCAGCCGCAGCTCGAACAGGGCGAGTCGGGCGGGCGCAGCATCTTCGTCGTCACCGACTGGATGGCGAAGCAGATGTACGACCTCGGCTACCTGCAGGAGATCGACCACGCCGATTTGCCGACCGTGTTCGAAAACATGCGGCCGCAGCTGCAGAGTCCCGCCTTCGACCCAGGGCGCAAATTCTCGATCCCCTGGGTGAGCGGCATGGGCGGGCTCTGGGTCGATACGGCGAAGGCCCCCGATATCCGCTCGGTCAACGACATCTTCGACCCCAAATACAAGGGCAAGGTGACGATGCTGGGCGAACTTCGCGAAACCGTGCCGCTGGTGATGCTCGCCGAAGGGATCGACCCGGTCGAGGCAACCAACGACGACTGGCTGAACGCGATCGACCGCATAGGTAAAGCGGCCGAATCGGGGCAGATCCGCCGCTTCACCGGCAACGACTACACCGAGGACCTGACCGCCGGCAACATCGTCGCCGCGATCGGCTGGTCGGGCGACGCCTCGATCGTCGAAAACCCCAACGCCGAATGGCGGATGCCGGCCGAGGGCTGCTCGCTGTGGTCGGACAACATGGTGATCCCGGTCGGGGCCCCGAACGTCGGCGCCGCCTTCGGCTGGATGGACTTCATCTACCAGCCGGAGAACAACGCGCCCCTTGCCGAATACATCACCTACATCCCGCCAGTCGAAGGGGTGCAGGATCTGGTCAAGCCCGAACTGGCGAAAGACCCGCTGGTCTTCCCGTCAGCCGAGTTCACCCGCAAGTGCACCGACCAGGACTCGCCTCCGGACATCGAACCGGTCAACGAAGCCTGGCAAGAAGTGATCACCGGGTGAGGTAGGACGATGAGCCTGCGGCAGCGCCTGGTCCCCTACTGGCTCTTGGGACCGGGCCTGCTCTGGCTCGTCATCTTCTTCGTCGTGCCGATGTACTTCATGGGCGAACTGGCGCTGCGCTCCGGCTCGCTGACCACCGGCTACACCTTCGACTGGGCCTGGGCGAACTTCCCCGACTCGCTCTCCGGCCACACCGAGCAGATCGGCCGCTCCTTCTTCTACGCCGGCACGGCGACGATCCTCGCCCTGCTGATCGGCTATCCGCTCGCCTACGCGATCGCCTTCCGCGGCGGTCGCTACCGCTGCTTGCTGCTCTTCGCCGTGATCGCCCCCTTCTTCACCACCTACCTGATCCGCACGATCGCCTGGAAGACGATCCTCAGCGACTCCAGCCCGGTGGTCAGCGTCCTGCAGACGCTCTCGCTGGTGCCGCCGGACGGCCGCGTCCTCGCCACCTCAGGAGCGGTGATCGCCGGGCTCACCTACAACTTCCTGCCCTTCATGGTCCTGCCGCTCTACGCCAACCTGGAGCGGCTCGACCTGAGCCTCGTCGAGGCCGCCAAGGACCTCTACTCGTCCTCGCGGCAGGCGTTCCTCAAGGTGACGCTGCCGCTGACCATGCCCGGCATCGTCGCCGGCGTCCTGCTCACCTTCATCCCCGCCTTCGGCGACTACATCAACGCGCAGCTGCTCGGCGGCACCCAGCAGGCGATGGTCGGCAACGTGATCCAGTCGCTCTACCTGAACCAGCGCGACTACCCGGAGGCGGCGGCGCTCTCCTTCCTGATGATGGCGCTGATCCTGGTCATCGTCAGCCTCTACATCCGCTTCGCCGGCACCGGCGCCTTCATGGGCGGCGACGAGGAGGAGGCGACCTGATGGCCGCCGCGAGACACGCCTGGGGCTGGCTGCGGCGCAACGCGCTGCCGATCTTCGCCGGCCTCGCGATCGCCTACATGCTGATCCCGATCGCGATCATCGCCGTCTTCTCCTTCGGCGGCGACGCCGCAGGGAAAACTCACCTTCGGGCTCAACGACGGCTTCACCACCGAGTACTGGAGCAGCGCCTTCTCGCTGCCGGAGTTGAATGACGCGCTCTTCACCAGCCTGCGCCTGGCGGCGCTCTCGACCCTGATCGCGACCGCGATCGGCACGCTGATGGCGATCGCCCTGGTCCGCCACACCTTCCGGGGACGGCGCCTGGCCAACCTGCTGATCGTGATCCCAATGGCGACGCCCGAGATCGTGATCGGCGCCTCGCTGCTCTCGATGTTCATCTACTACACGTTCGCGCTCGGCTTCACGACGCTCCTGATCGCCCACGTGATGTTCTCGATCAGCTTCGTCGTCGTCGTCGTGCGCTCGCGGCTGATCGGCTTCGACCGCAACCTCGAGGAGGCGGCGGCGGACCTCGGCGCCACCCCGCTGGCGACCTTCCGCACCGTCACCCTGCCGCTGCTGGCGCCGGGGATCGTCGCCGCGGCGCTGCTCGCCTTCGCCCTCTCGATCGACGACTTCGTCATCTCCAACTTCAACTCGGGGACGACGGTGACCTTCCCGCTCTACGTCTACGGGGTCAGCCTGCGCGGCATCCCGGTCCAGGTCAACGTACTCGCGACAATGCTCTTCATCGTGACCGCCATCGCCGCCGCCCTCGTGCTGATCCAGCAGCGCCGTGCCGAACGCATGGCCGCAGTGCGGCCAGAGCCGATTCCCGCCCCCCCGGCGACGGCGACGACATGACCGCCGACGGGCCGAAAAGTGAAGCCATGGTTGACATTTCGGCCCATCGACTGGCGGCTTCGACGCTGCGGAACTACGTGGGTGGGCGGTGGCGAGCGGTGGACGGCGTCGACACGCTCGACGACGTCGATCCCGCCACCGGCGAGGTGGCAGCGCTGGTGCCGCTCTCCGGGGCGGCCGAGGTCCGGGCGGCGGTCGAGGCGGCCCGGGCGGCGCAGCCGGGATGGCGCGAGGTGCCGCCTCAGCGGCGGGCGCGAGCGGTGCTGGCCCTGCGCGACGGGCTGCTGAAGCGCCGCCAGGAGCTGGTGGCGCTGGTCAGCGCCGACATGGGCAAGACGCTCGAAGACGCCGACGGCGAGGTCGGCCGCGGCATCGAGTCGGTCGAGTCGGCGGCGGCGATCCCACACCTGCTCAAGGGCGAGATGCTGGAGGGTGTCGCCGCCGGGGTCGACGTCGAGATGGTGCGCCAGCCGGTCGGCGTCGTCGCCGCGATCACGCCCTTCAACTTCCCGGCGATGATCCCGCTCTGGTTCCTGCCCTACGCGATCGCCTGCGGCAACACCTTCCTGCTCAAGCCCTCCGAGCAGGACCCGCGCCCGGCGGAGCTGATCGCCGAGATCGCCGCCGCGGTCGAGGAGATCCCGCCCGGGGTGGTCAACCTCGTCCACGGCGGTCGCGCCGCGGTGACGGCGATCCTCGATGACCCCGATATCGACGCGATCTCCTTCGTCGGCCGCGCCGAGACGGCGCGGATCGTCGCCGAAGGCGCAGTGCGGACCGGCAAGCGCGTCCAGGCCCTGGGCGGCGCAAAGAACTCACTGGTGGTGATGCCCGACGCCGACCTCGCGCAGGCGACGCCGGCGATCATGGGCTCCGCCTTCGGAGCCGCCGGCCAGCGCTGCCTGGCAGGCTCGGTCGCCGTCGTCGTCGGCGGCGAAGCGCGGAGAGGCGAGGTCCGCGAAGCGCTGGTCGAGGCGGCCTCCAAACTCACCGTAGGACCCGGCGGCGACCCGGCGACCGACGTCTGCCCGATGGTCTCGGCAGCTGCGCGAGAGAAGGTCGCCGACGCGATCGACCGCGCCGCAAGCGATGGAGCCAACTTGCTACTTGACGGTCGCGGCGACACCGGGCCAGCGGGCACGGTTCTCGGCCCGACCATCGCCGTCGCGGAGCCCGAGTCCGAGCTGGCCCGAGACGAGCTCTTCGGCCCCCTGCTCACCCTGGTCGAGGTATCCGACCTGGACGCAGCCCTCGAGTTCCTCAACGGCTCCCGCTACGGCAACGCCGGCGCGATCTTCACCCGCTCCGGTGCCGCAGCGCGCCAATATCGCTACGGCGCCGAGGCCGGCATGCTCGGCGTCAACGTCGGCGTCCCGGCCCCGGTCGCCTGGTTCCCGTTCTCAGGCTGGAAGGACTCGATCGACGGTGACCTCCACGCCAACGGCACCGACGCGGTTCGGCTTCTACACGCGCGAGAAGGTGATCACGAGCAGGTGGTGACTACTGCAAGCGAAAAGCAGCGAAGCAGCAACCGAGGCTACGGCTTGGTGTGCCCCCAGTTCACTCACCTTGACGACGAGGAACTCGGGGCGGAGGACTACGAAGTCACGGCTGTCCGCGGAGAGGCTGACTCTGGACGGAGCTCGTAACAGCGCTCGCCGTTGCTGCAAGCAGAGCGATTGCGCCTTGAGGCCCTGGAGCCAGCAAATAAACTGGGGAAATGGCACGGGAAACCGGAGGATGGTGCCGGGGCCGCATACGCCGAGCATCGGAGATTGAGGCGAGCGCCAATGCTCGTCCTTTTCGGCTCAGCTACAGAGCGAAGGCGCCAAATTCTGTCGGGTCGCGCTATTCTCTTCAAACCAACTGCAGTGCGCGCCGCCGGGGTTGCGCCAAGTGCCAGCGCCCGGCTCACGATTATCTGACTTCCGAGGCCCAGCGAAAGCTGGGCCTCAACTTTGAGAAGAGGGCCCAGCGGGACCCCGGCCGTAGCGGCCGGGTGCCCCGACGAGCCAAGCGAGCCCGGCGCGCCCTAAGGGGCGCCCAGACCGTGCGTGTTTTTGCAGCTACCCAACCCCTACGCGCGCACACGTGACTCAGATCACCTACGACGTTGGCTATGAGCGGATCGGCGAGCTTGTCATCGAGATGGAAGCGGCACGCGATCGCAACGAGGCGACGACGCGGCTGACGCTGATCGACCGCCTGCTCTTCGACTGCCTCGGCTGGAGTCGGGACGAGGCCGACCTCGAGGACCACGAGCGTGGTCAGTACGCCGACTACGTGCTTTCGCGCCAGCGTCGCCGCCTGGTCGTCGAGGCAAAGCGCGAGGGCGCGACCTTCGTACTGCCGGAAGGACTTGACCAGATCGCCAACGTCGAGGCCCTCTACGGGCTCGGCGGCGAGGTCGCCGTGGCGCTCGACCAGGTCGAGGGCTACGCCCACGACCGCGGCATCCCCTACGCGGCGATCTGCAATGGCCACCAGCTCGTCGCCTTCATCGCCAACCGCCAGGACGGGATCGACGTGCGCCGAGGCCGGGCCCTCGTCTTCCCGACCCCGGCCTCAATGCTGGCCGGCTTCGATCAGCTCTGGTCGGCCCTGAACCAGGCCGGCTGCGCGGCGATGAGCCTCTCGCGGATGCTCGGCGCCCGAGTTCAGACGCGGCCGCCGAAGCTCGCCGAGCAGGTCAAGGACTACCCCGGCGCCGCCAAGGCTGACGAGCGGCAGTACATGCTGGCGACCCTGAACGTCCTCTTCCTGCCCGACTACGTTCGCGACGACGAGAACGAGGACACTTTCCTGCTCGAGTGCTACTGCCCGCCCGGCGCCTTCTCGCGCCTGGCAATGCTGAACCGCAGCGTGCTTAGAACCCGCTACTCGCTGGCGCTCGGCGAGGAGTTGAAGGTCGGCCTCGATGAGGCCGCCAGCAAGGATGGTCTCAACCCGGCCCTCCGAGACGAGGTCGCGGCCTCGAGCGCCGGCAAGGACCCGATGGTGCTGTTGGGCGACGTCGGCGTTGGCAAGACGATGTTCCTGCGGCGCCTCCTGCGAGTCGACGCCAAGGAAATCGCCGCCGACGGGGTCCTCCTCTACACGGACCTCGGCCGCGACGCGGTTCTGACCGAGATCAGGACCTTCGTCGCGGCTTCCTTCAAGAGTCAGCTGCGCGAGCGCTACGGCACCGACATCGACGAGGCCGACTTCCTGCGCGGCACTTACCAAGCCGAGGTCGTGCGCTTTGCCAAGGGCATCCACGGCTCACTGGCGGTGACCGACGCCGAGGAGTTCCGGCGCCGGGAAATCGACTACCTGGCGGGGCTCGCCGACAACGTCGAGGAGCACATGCGGCGCTCGCTCGAGCACCTGGTAAAGCTGCGCCGCCAGCAGGTGATCATCGTCCTCGACAACATCGACCAACGCCAACAGACCGAACAGGAACAGGTCTTCCTCATCGCTGAGAGCTTTGCCAAGACTTGGCCCTGCACTGTCTTCGTTACCCTGCGTCCGGAGAGCTTCAATGCCTCCCGGGTCAGCGGCGCCCTGACCGGCTACCAACCGCGTGCCTTCACGGTGCAGCCACCGCGGGTTGAGAACGTGGTCTCCAAACGACTCGAGTTCGGCGCCAAGCACTACCGCGAACAAGGCCGGCTGCCCGAATGGCTGGGCTGGACCGCGGACTCTGAGGACCTCCGCGACTACCTCGAGATCCTGATCAAGAGCTTCAAGCGCTCCGAGCCCCTGCAGCGGACGCTCGTCAACCTCTCGGGCGGCAACGCCAGGCGGGCACTGGAGCTGATGAGCTCGTTCATCGAAAGCCCGCACGCCGAACACCTGCGGACCCTGAAGCGTGATCGCGATGCGAACACCGGCGACTACCTGGTCCCCGCCCACGACTTCCTGAAGGCGGTGCTCCTAGGCGACGCCCAGCATTACAGCCCCGAACGGTCGCGGATCCCGAACCTTTTCGACATCACGACGATGGACACGAGCGAGCACTTCCTGCTGCCCTGCCTGCTGGGCCTCCTGAGCCGCGAGTCAAACCGCGGTCAAGGCGAGGGCTACCTTGCCGCCGAGGAGGCCTATCTGACCGTGCAGGGCCTCGGTTTCAACCCCGACCAAGTCGACTTCGCTCTGGCGCGCGCCATGACCGGAGAGCTGGTTGAAGTGCTGCCGCCCGAGGCAGAAACCGACGACGTCAACTCAATTCGCCTGACCAGCGTCGGAGCCTACGCCCACCAGGCGCTGGCGTTCGACTTCCAGTACTACGACGCCGTCGTGATCGACACCCCGATCGCCGATCCCGCTCGCCGCGACGGGATCGGCATCGTTCACTCGACTACCGCACGGCTCAAGCGCGGCGAGGCCTTCCTCGACTATCTCGACGAATGCTGGGAGGCTTCGGGACTGGCCGAAGTCGACCTCTTCAATTGGAACCGCGCGCGGTCGATAGTTCTCGAGGAGATCGCCAAGATCCGATCGCGGCTGAACTAAACGGCTAACAGAACGCCGCGGATACGCCGAGGCGACATGTGCCTGGTAGAGATCTCTTGGGCTTCTACCGGCCAATGTGAAACCCGATCAGCTCCGGTATTCGGGAAAGCAAGGCGCTGATGGGGTCGGGGGTCTTTCCGGCCAGCTCCGCCTCCTCCTTGCGCATGATGCCCATGCGGATTGCCTCACCGCCGAGCCAGTGGAAGGGCTCGGGTGGGACGCGGGGTGGCGCAGGGTCGACGAAGGCCAAGCGGGACTCCTCGTCGCGGCGATCGAGGGCCAGGGAGGCGAGGGTGCGGCCGACCATGTGGGAGGGGCCGACGCCGTTGCCGGTGTAGCCGGCGGCGACGAAGGCGCGGTCGCCGCGCAGGGGGAGGACCAGGGGCAGGTGGGTCGGAGAGGCGTCGATGGGGCCGCCCCAGGCGTGGGTGAGGGTGCGGGCCCTGAGGCCGGGGAAGTACTCCCTGAGATGGGCAGCGGCTTCTGAGATCACCTGGGCATCGAGCTCGGAGCGCCCATGGAGGCGGGCGCCCATCGCGATCCGGCCGCCGCCCCAGCCGAAGAGGATCCTGCCGTCGGGCGTGGTGCGGAAGTAGTCGATCAGGGCGCGGCTGTCGGTGATGCACTCGCCACCGGTCCAACCGACCTCCTCGAGCAGGTCCGGGACCGGCTCGGTGAGGACGATGTGGGAGGAGGCGACGGTGAGGCTGTTGCGCAGCGGTCCGCGCGGCGCCTTCGCCGCCGCCCCGACCGCGAGCACGGCCGAGCGCGCCCGCACGACACCCCCAGCTGTGCGTGCCTCGACCCCGTGCGGCGAGCCGACCAGCCTGGTCACCGGCGAGCCCTCGCAAATTTCCACCCCCCGGTTCCGCAACCTCTCGCGCAGCCCCAGGGCCAGCCGCGCCGGCTGCACCGTCGCCGCATCAGGGTAGAAAGCGCCGCCGCGGAAGGCGGGCGACGCGCAGCGCTCGGCGACCTGCGCCGGCGAAAGCGGCTGGATCGCCTCAGTCACCCCCAGCTCTCGACAGACCTCCAGCGCCTCGATCCATTTCCCGTCATGCGCCTCCGCGGTGGAGACCTGGAGATAACCACCTGGCGCGTACCAAGCGTCGACACCCTCCTCCGCACAGAACTCCCCGATCCCGGTCGCGGCAGCTTGAGCCGCCCGCGCCACCGCAAGCGCGCCCTCGTCCCCCCACCGCCCCCGCATGTTCGGCAGCGAGAACCACATCACGTTGCAGAACCCCCCGTTCCGCCCGCTCGGCCCATAGCCACACCTCCCGGCCTCCAGCAGCACCACACTCGCCTCGGGCTCCAGCTTCTTGACGTGCCAAGCCGCCCACATCCCGGAGTACCCACCCCCGACCACGACGATGTCAACCGTCCGCTCCCCCACAAGCTCCGGCGCAACCTCAACCCCCGGCGCCTCCTCCAGCCAGTACCCGTGGGGGTCGTGTTTCACGGGTCCGAGTCTGCCAGGGACGCACGGGTGGGGTCCCCAAAACACTCAAGCGCGGCTCCCGCCGCGCGTTTTGGGGAAACCCCACCCGTGCGTCCTCATACACTCCGCCCGTGCCCACCTTCGACGCCCTCGCAAACCTCCCCCTGGAGATCGAGGGCTACGAGCTTCAGCCCCTGGAGTTGCACCTCCCCAGCTTTGAACGTCTCAGCACCGTGATCCATATGTGGGGTGGTGGCGAGGACGGGCTGGGCGAGGACGTCACCTACGACCCGGTCGACCACATCGCGCTCCAGGACGCCGGGCCGACGCTCGACATCACCGGCTTCTCGACCCTGGGCGAGTTCTGCGCGATGGTCGGCGAGCTGGACACCTTCCCGGCCGAGCCGCAGCGGGAGGTCTCGCGCCTTTACCGGCGCTGGGCCTTCGAGTCGGCGGCACTCGACCTGGCTCTGCGGCAGGCGGGCAAGGGCTTGGCCGGGGCGGTCGGCCGCGAGCCGGGGCCGGTCGAGTTCGTCTGCTCGATGCGGCTCTCACCTGGGGGCGAGGAACCGTCGACGATCGAGACCCTGCGGGCCAAGCTCGACCGCTACCCGGACCTGCGCTTCAAGCTCGACCCGGTCAACGACTGGACCGACGAGCTGATCGCCGAGCTCGTCGCGACCGGCGCCGTCGACTCGCTCGACCTGAAGGGTTTCTACAAGGGCACGGTGGTCGACGTCGAGACCGACCCCGAGCTCTACGCGAAGCTGATCGAGGCCTTCCCCGAGGCCTGGATCGAGGACCCCGACGTCACCGAGGAGACAAGGCCGATCCTCGAACCCGTCCGCGACCGGCTCACCTGGGACGCGCCGATCCACTCGATCGCCGACATCGAGGCGCTGCCCTGGCAGCCGAAGATGGTCAACGTCAAGCCCTCGCGGATCGGCGGCCTGCGCGAGCTCTGCGAGACCTACGACTACTGCGCCGAGCACGGCATCGGCGCCTACGGCGGCGGCCAGTGGGAGCTGGGCGTCGGCCGCGGCCAGATCCAGGTGCTCGCCTCGCTCTTCCACCCGGACACACCCAACGACACGGCGCCGCGCGGCTACAACGAATCAGAGCCGCCGGCGGGCCTGCCGACCAGCCCGCTCGAGCCCCGGCTGACGCCCACCGGCTTCCGCTGGGACGGCTGAGGGCGTAAGGGAAACCTAAGCGCGAGTTCGGCCAGCCGAATCCGACGATTCGGCTACGTTTGCCTCAACCCCGCCACGCGAGCAAGGAGAAATCATGGCCGAGAAAAGCTTTGCCGACGCGCTCAACGAGCAGATCGCCAACGAGTTCGCCGCCTCGCAGCAGTACGTCGGCGCCGCCGTGTACTACGACGCCGAGACCCTGCCCCGGCTGGCTGCCTTCTTCTACCGCCAGGCGATGGAGGAGCGCGAGCACGCGATGATGATGATCCAGTACCTGCTCGACGTCGGCGAGGGGATCCACATCCCTGACATCAAGTCGCAGGAGACGACCTACGCCGACGGCAGCGCCCCCGTGCGGATGGCGCTCGAACAGGAGAAGCGGGTCAGCGACGAGATCTTCGCCCTCTTCGAGCTGGCGCGCGAGATCAAGGACTACCGCGCCGAGCAGTTCCTCCAGTGGTTCGTCAAGGAGCAGGTCGAGGAGGTCGCCCTGATGAGCGACCTGCTCAACGTCGTGGAACGCTCGAAGGAGAACCTGCTGCTCGCCGAGGACTACATCGCGCGGGAGAGCCTTGGCGAGGAGGGCTCGGACCCGACCGCCCCGCCGATGGCGGGCGGCGGCTAGCCGAGCCAGCCGGCGCGCTTGCGCATGCTTTTGATCCGGCGGAACTCGGCGATGTCCTCCCTTAGCGCCGCGGGAGCTGGGGCGGGGAGAAAGCGTGCCGGCAAGGGCGACTCGACCACGCCGGTTTCGGAGCTCGAGACCTTGTAGGCGCGGGCGCCGCGGCGGGCTGTGATCGCGGAGGGAGGGCCGGTGCCCTCCCAGAGGAGGCCGGCGTAGTCGTCGAGGCCGTAGCCACCAGGCATGCCGCCGGCCACGGCATCCAGGTAGGCGGCGCGGCGCTCGGGCTCGTTGTTGTAGTGGACGCAGAGGCTGCCGCCGAGCAGCCCCAGCCCCGCCTCCACCTCGGGGCGCCCCGAGGACTTGGTGATCCCGGCTTCGAACCAGCACATCGCCCCGGCGCTCTGGCCGGCGAGGACGATGCCCTGCTTCCAGGCGATGCTGAGGATCGCGCTGAGTTCGTGCGCCTCCCAGACGGCGAGCAGGTTGACCAGGCTGCCGCCGCCGACGTAGATCAGGTCCTGGGCGAGCAGGTGGTCGCGCAGCGCCATCGGCCGCCGTCCGAGCCGGAAGAGCGAGAGGTCGGAGGGGTCGCAGGGTCGCTCGCCGAAGGCGGCATAGAAGCGGCCGATCTGCTCGGAGGTGTCGCCGCTGGCGGTCGGCAGGATGCAGATCCGCGGCCTGCCCCCGGCCCGCTCGGTCGCAAGGCGCAGCATCAGCTCGCTCACCGCGCGGTCGGGCGGGCGCGAGCTGAAGTCGTGGCCGCCGAGGGTCAGTATGCGGGTGACCATCAGGCGGCGATGGCGGTCGGGCTCCCCGCCATGGGGACGACCGGGACGGGCGGGTCGGCGAGGTACGTGGTGGCCAACTGCATCTCGACGACGTGGCCCCCGACCGCGTCGAGGCGGTACCCGCGTGCCGCCGGCCGCGAGGCGATGACTCGGTGGAGCTCCTCTCCGACGAAGTGCAAGGCGGCACCGTCCTGCGCGGCATAGCCGGAACACATCCCGGAGCGAAGCAGGCCGTGGTAGGCGAGGCCGTGCTTGGAGCCGGGCGCGTAGTGGACGCAGTTGCTGAAGGGCAGTAGGCCCAGCCCCTCGACCCTCCGCGGCGCCCCGTGGAAGCCGCTGAGCGCCTCGGCGAACCAGCAGAGCGAGCCTGCTGAGAGGCCGCAGAGGACGATTCCCGCCTCCCACGCTTCACGCAGGATGACGTCGATCCCGTGAGCCCGCCAGACGCCGATCAGGCTGACCACGCTGCCGCCGCCGACGTAGATCAGGTCTTGGGAGAGCAGGTGCTCGCGCAGGTCGGCGGGGCCCTGCTCGCGCCGGAAGAGCGAGATGTGGCTGGCCTCGCAGGTTCCGGCCGGGAAAGCGCGATAGAAGCGCACGACGTAGTGGTCCGCGTCCCCACTCGCCGAGGGCAGGAAACAGACGCGGGGGCGCTCGCGCGGGCAGAGCCCGAGCACGTACTCGTCGAGCAGGGGGTTGCCCGACTCCATCGAGAAGCCGCCGCCGCCGAAGGCCACGATCTGGCGAGGCGCAGTCTCCATTGGCAGATGTTCGCGGCGCCGGAGCGCTCTGTGGTTGTACAGGGGTCTGAGATTCGACCCCGCCCGATCGCCCGCATGTACATACACCCGTCGCCTTGCTTTCCGACGCACTTTTTGGGACGCTGATGGTCTGCAGTTCCAGCGGCAGCTGCCAGGGAGGTGGGCCGAACAGGCCTAGACGCCTGAGCACACCATGCCGCGATGACAAAACCGATTCCCACCTCTTCACCCGCAGGGCAACGCCTGTCGGCCACAGACCGCGACCGGCGCGAAGAGATCCTCGCGGCAACGATCCTCGTCATCGGCCGCAAGGGGTACAGGGACGCCACCGTAGACGACGTAATCGCGGAAGCCGGCGTCGACCGGGGCACGTTCGACGGGCAGTTCACGGGGAAGCACGAGTGCTTCCTGGCGGCCTACGACATGGCGGTCGAGCGGCTCTTTGCCCAGGTCGACGGCAGCTGCAACCGCAAGAAGGACTGGCTGGAGCGAGTGCGGGAGGGCTTGATGGCAATCGTCGACCTGTTCGTGCTCGAGCCGGAGCTCGCGCGCATCGCCGTGGTCGAGGCCATCACGGCCGGCGCCGAGGCGCGCCGGCGCCACTGGCACGCGATCTCCCGGTTCACGGAGTACCTGGTTGAGGGCCAGGGGCTCGCCAACGGCAGGGAGTTGCCTGCCAGCATCTCGCTGATGTCGGCCGGCGCCGTCTCCGGCCTGATCTTCGAGGAACTGCTGGCGGGGCGTCCGGCGGAGCTGCCCGCGCTGCTGCCCGACCTGCTCTTCGCGGTCCTCGTCCCCTACATCGGGCCCCGGGCGGCGGCAGCGGAGATGCGACGCGTCGGACGCGGCTGAGGCCGGTCGGCGTCCTCGCCCTCGATAATCGCCCGGCGCAGTTTCAGCCTCAGCCGGTGCAGGCGGACCTTGACGGTTCCGTCCGGCAGGCCCAGCCGGCGCGCTATCGCCTGCTGGGTCAGATCCTCGGTGTAGCGCAGCCTGAGGAGCTGGCGATCGTCCTCGTCCAGGCTCTCGATGATTGCGTGGAGATCCGCACGCTCGACGGTCGAGGCGATGCGCTCGTCGTCGACACCCTCCTGCGTCTCGACCTCGGCCACCGGATCGGGGCGGACGCGTTCGTGCTGGCGGTAGGCCTCGTTGCGAACGATCGTCGCCAGCCACTCGTTGCGCCGCTGGCCATCGCGGAGAGTGGAGCGCCGGCGCCATGCCCGCAGCAGAGCATCCTGAGCGATGTCCTCCACCTCGCTTGGATTACTGGTGTACCGGTGGGCGATCCGCACACAGAACCGATGCGCCTCATCCCACTGCCAGTCCTCACCGGAGTTCGAGTTTTGGATTGCGTAAACGTTGATTGCTCAACGGTACTACTTCTAAACTTAAAAAGGGAAATTTTAGTACTGTAATTTTCCTTACCTGGTTTTCACCTTCAGAGCTCGCGAAGAAAACCGCTGCAACCAAGCACGGTACACCCCAATAGAGCCGTTTAGAGACCAGACTGCGCCGAGGAAAGCAGGTCGGAGGCGAGCGCCCAGCGACGCTGGAGCTCGGGTTCGATCGATTCGATCTCGCAGGCCGCGGTGGCGAGGCAATCCCCCCACGCGTTGGCAGCGGCTATGTAGCGATTCAGCGCCCGCTCGCCGGGCCCGGCAGCCACGAGAAGGCAGCCGACGGGGAGTCGATCGGCGCGTATGCGGTCGTAGGCATCCTGCACCTCTCCCAGCTCGCCCAGGTAGTCCTCGTAGCTCAGCCCCACGGCCAGATCCTCGCGCAGGGCGTCCATCGAGCCGAGGAACGGGCGCAGCTGGGCCCGGCAGCGAGCGTCCGCGGAGGAGCGGGCAACCGGCTCGGTCCCGCTCAGCGCCGCCGTCGCCTGCTCGGAGCCTGAGGTCGACCCGTCGCCACAGGCAGTGAGAACCAGCGCCAGGCTCAGCAGCACGCCGAGTGTCGCCGCTTGGCTGAGCCGCATGGGCTTAGTGTAGAAATTCGACCGATGCCGAGAGCGCGCAAGCTCGCGACCATGGCGGGGGCGCTGATGCTGGCTCTCGCCCTGACCGCACCCTCGGCGAGCGCAAGCGGCAACGGCAGTGCCCTTGTGGTGGGCGACAGCCTCGCGGTTCTGGCCTCTCCCTATCTCGAGCGGTACCTGCCCGGCGTGCCCCTCACCGTCAACACCGGGGGCGGCTACAACAGCTACCAGATCCTCGACCTCTTTCAGGAGAGCTACGACCCCTCCCACTCGGTGATCGTCTTCGACGCGGGCACCAACGACAACCCCGCCTATCCAGAGATCCTCGCCGAAAACCTGGCCGCGGTCGCGGCGACTGTCGGCGACCGGTGCATGGTGGTTCCGACCGTCCACGGCTTCACCGTCGACGGCGTCGACAACACCGGCAAGAACAGGGTGGTCGAAGCTTTCGCCGCGTCTCGCCCGGGAACACAGGTTCCCGACTGGGCCGGCGCCGTTGCCACCCATCCCGAGCTGATGCAATCCGACGGCCTGCACCCGATTGCGGAGGGCGCCGAGCGCCGCGCCCAGCTGATCGCCCGGGGCATCGAGGGGTGCCTCGCCTCCATCTCGGCTCCCACGCGCGAGCCGGCGCTGGAGTCCGGCCCGGAGCTCCCTCCGGTCGGGAAGCTCGCGAGACGGCAGGAGTCGGTGACCGAGGCCATAGCGACCGAGCTTGCTCGGGACCTCATCGTGCAGATGGCCCAGTGGCAATTGCCACTGGCGGCGATGCTTACCATGGTTTCCTCCTATGCCTGAGCCTGTCAAGCGCGGCGAGCGCTACATGCCAGGGCTCGACGGCCTCCGCGCGATCGCGGTGCTCGGCGTGATCCTCTACCACCTGGGATTCGACTGGGCCGAAGGAGGGTTGCTCGGGGTCGGTGTGTTCTTCACCCTCAGCGGCTACCTGATCACAGACATCCTCCTTAACCAGGTCGGGAAGGGTGGGATCAAGCTGAAGTCGTTCTGGCTGGCGCGGGCCCGGCGCCTCCTGCCCGCCCTTTTCCTGATGCTGATCGTGGTGATGGCTTGGGTGACGGTGATCGGCCCACACCAACCCGCCGACTTTCGCAGCGCCGCTCTATCGGCAGTCGGTTACTTCAACAACTGGTGGCTGGTCTTCCACGACGTCTCCTATTTCGCCCGCTTCGCTCCCCCGTCGCCGCTCAACCACCTCTGGTCACTCTCAGTAGAGGAGCAGTTCTACATCTTCTGGCCCTTCCTGCTGATGGTCGGGATTCACTTCGTGCCGGAGGTGAAGAGCACGACCGGCGTACGCCTGAGGCTTGCCGGAGTCACACTTTTCGCCGCGCTGTGCTCCGGCATCCTGATGGCGGTCCTCTACAGCCCCTCGTTGGACCCCTCGCGCGTCTACTACGGGACCGACACCCGTGCCCTGGAGCTCCTGGTCGGAGCGGCGCTGGCGATGGTCTGGCCGAGTCGCCGGCTGCGCCCCGGAATCGCTCCGCAGGCGCGGCGGATGATCGACGCGATGGGAATCGCGGGTCTGCTCGTGATCGGGTTGATGTTCTGGAGCTCCAGCGAGTTCTCGCCCTTCCTCTATCGCGGCGGCTTCGCCCTGCTCGGACTTGCCTCGGTGCTCGCCGTGGCCGCCCTCGCACACCCCGCCTCGCGACTCGGCCCGATCGTCGGCTGCAGGCCGATGCGGTGGATCGGCCAGCGCTCCTACGGCATCTACCTCTGGACCCTGCCGATCATCGTCCTGACAACCCCGAAGGGGGCGCTGGGCCGCGTCGACCTCCTCCGTGCCTTCCTCCAGGTCGCCGCGATCATGGGGATTGCGGAGCTCTCCTGGCGCTACGTCGAGGACCCGATCCGCCACGGCGCCCTGGGCAGGCTCTGGGCACAGCTGCGCTCGGGGCAGTGGCGCCCCGAGCGGATACCGCGACGCGGCTGGGCGCTCGTCACCGCCAGCGCCCTGGTCGGCGCCTTCGCCGTGGCCGGTCTCGCCGGGGTGGGGGTCTCCAATGAGTCGAGCGCGATCGGCTCCGCAACGGTGACCAAGACGGTCACCGCGAAGAACGTGAAGCGCGCGCCGCTCGCAACCTCCTGCGAAGCAGTCGTGCACATCGGCGACTCGACCTCGGAGGGTCTCGTCTCCGAAGAATGGCTGCCCTCCAGCGAACTGATCAGCTCCCAGTACGCGCGGGTCGGCGCCACCACCCAGCACCTCGAGGTCTCGGGCGCACGCTCGATCTACGAGAACTACGAAGGGGAGGCCAACGCCCAGGAAGTGGCGGAAGCCTGGAAGAACGAAGGGTTCGAAGGCTGCTGGGTGATCGCGATGGGCACCAACGAGGCGGCCAACGTCGCCGCGGGCTCGAGCTTCACCTACGACGACCGGATCGACAGCATGATGTCGACGATCGGCGAGGGGCCGGTGATGTGGGTGAACACCAAGTCACTCGTCGCCAGCGGGCCCTATTCAGCCGCCAACATGAGGGAGTGGGACAAGGCGCTGCGGAGCGGATGCGACCGCTACCCATACATGCGGGTATACGACTGGGCCTCCGACGTGAAGGATTCCTGGTTCATCCCCGACGGAATCCACTTCACCTCGCCCGGCTACGCCGAACGCGGCAGGCTGATCGCCGACGCCCTGCTGGACGCGTTCCCCAACGACGAGCCGCTGGCGATGGCCGACAAGGACGACTGCCTCATCTCTCCTTAGGTCCCGATCCCACCTTGGTGAAGAACGCCCAGCGGTCGTAGAGGCCGAGGGCCGCCGCAAGCGTGTCGCCACGAATCGTCGCGGCGCCCCCGGTGCCGATCAGCTTGGCGTAGTCGATCCGGGGCGAGTCGCCGCGCTTCGTCACCATGATGTCGCGCAGGCGCCCGCGCACGTATGGGCCGAGACGGGAGTCCATCTCGGCCTGCGAGAAGCGGAAGGTCCAGCGGTGCTGGGGGGCGTAGTAATCGTAGGGATCGGCCACGCTGCGCAGGTAGGGAACCTCGGGGGCGCCGAGGAAGCCGGACTCGGTGCGGCCACCCGAGGAGGAGAAGTAGGCGGTCTGGGCCATCTCGCCGGCGAAGGTCGCAACCTGGCTGCGGGTGGACTGCACGGCCGCGTCGGTCCGCGCGTCCTCCACCGCGACGCCGCCGTAGACCTGCGTTCGCGTGTCCGGGTAGAGATCGAAGCCGTCGCCCCCGACGTCGGTGGAGAGGGCGATCGAGCGCGAGGCGACCGCGAACGCCCGCAGCGTCGCCATCGGCCATTCGGGAGGGACCTCCGCCGGCACCGAGCCGCGGGCGTAGTTGTTGACGTTGAGCACGTTGACGACGTTCATCGCCGAGCCGCTCGGGATCGCCTCGAGCGCCCCGCGGTAGGTGCCCACGCCGGCGATCCGAATCGTCCCCCGCGAGTCAGCCCGAAGGCGCTCGCCGCAGCGGGCGAGCAGCTTGCCCGAGCTCGAGAGCAACCGGACCGAGGAGCCGCGCATGTGCGCCGCGTAGCTGCGGGAAGGGTCGAGCTCGCGTCCGCAAGCCGCGGTCGCGTGCGAGAAGGAAACGTCGCCCAGGCTGGTCGTGATCAGCACGCGGACCATCGACGCGCTCGGCATCTCGGCGATCCCGATCCCGCGGAAGTAATGGCCGAGGATCTGCCGGTAGCCGGCGCCGTGCAGGCCGTAGCCGTAGGCGCCGTAGGCGCTCATCCCGACGCCGTGGCCGAACCCGCCGCCTCGCACCACCCAGCTCGCAGCGTTTACGGCCGGCGGTGCGGCGCCGGTGAAGAGAAGCCCCGCCACCAGGGCTGCGATCCGCACTCGCCTCATCCGGCCCAAGGATACGTCCCCTTCGGGTCGGGGGCTAGAGAACCTGGGCGTCCAGAAAGCCGGCGACCAGGACCAGCCAGCCACCGATCTCGGCGACGATCAGGGCGACCATGAAGGCGTGCGTGCCGCTGACCGGGTCGTGGAACTGGTTGTCGGTGTCGCGCTTCCAGCCGTGGATCGCGTAGCCGGCGACGGCGGCGTAAAAGTAGAAGGTCAGGGCGCCGGCGGCGAGGAGATTGACCAGGGTGCTCCAGCCGCTCAGCTCGACGAAGGTCGCGACCAGCAGCAGGGCGAAGCTGTAGAGCAGCGCCGCGCGGTGGGCGATGTCGACGTAGGGGTGCGCCTGGCTCTCCTCGGACTCGACGATCTGCTGGTACTTCCAGACGCCGAGCAGCAGCGCCCAGAGGAACATCAGCGCCGAGGCCAGCAGCACCGCCTTTGTGTCTCCGCCCAGCTCCACGGAGCGGATCCTATGCGTCGCGCGACCTACGACCCTGCGGATCCCTCAAAGCCACCGCGACTCCCTCTACCCCGATAAGAGAGCAGTAGGCTGCCCCTGATGGAGGCGGCAACGGCACCGCGGACGCAGTGGACCTTCGCCCAGTGGGGGATCGTCGTCGTAGCCACCCTGCAGCTCGCCTGGGCCACCGCCGGGTTGATCGCCGAGCCCAGCTTCGACTTCGGCGATGGCGCGGCGACCGAGCGGGTGCTGGGGGTCGACTTCAACGGCGTCCACGCGCTCTCGGGCTTCCTCCTCTTCCTGCCCGCCTACTACTTCGTCCAGAAGCCACGCTGGGCCGTTCTCTACGCGATCTACGTCGCCGTAGCGCTGCTCGTCACCGGCGTCTGGGCAATCTTCTCGACCAGCCCCGCTGGCATCTTCACCTTCCCCAACAACGGCGCCGACGCCATCCTCCACATCGCCACCGGCGTCGTCTTCGCGGCCATAGCCGCCATCCAGCTGGGACTGGACCGGTAGGCAGTGCGCGAGTCCGCGGTTACCCCGTCTTGAAGACGGGTTTTCGCGGACTCGGTGTCAAAAGGCGCCGCTGGTTCCCGCGGCGCGAAGGGCCAGGAAGAGGATCACGCCGCAGCTGACGGCCATGATGCCCATCTCGCGGCGAACTATCGCCAGGGCAAGGGACTGCTGTGCCTCGGGGGACAGGGCCTCGATGTCGAGGTCGCCCAGCTCGCGTTCGGCGGCGCCTGCCCGGGCGCCCTCGGCGATCAGCGAGACGAGCAGGGGGAGGATCCCGTAGAGGTAGTGGATCTCGTCGCTGGATTCGTGGCCGGTGAAGACGAGCAGGCCGCCGAGCATGGCCTGCACGAAGACGGCTGCCTGGGCGGCGCGCAGGAAATACCAGAAGGGGATCGAGGGGCGGTCACGGAGCCAGGCCACGCCTCCCAGCGCGAAGGCGGCGAGGTTCAGCGCTATCACGGCGCAGCCGACGACGAGGTGCACCTCGGGCACGGCTATTTCCTCCTAAGAGAGTCGGAATTCGGCTTGCTGATGCGGAAAATCACTATGTAGCAATCTGTTACAAGGTGGGTGTATAAAGGCGGTTGCAGGCGGTGGGGCGCCAATCGACGAGGTGCCCCGCGAGTCGCCCGCGTCAACCTCGAAATACAAGTGCTGAAGAGCTACCTGCCGATTCTCGTCTTTGCCTTCCTCGGCGTCACAGTTGGGGGGGCTTTCGTGATGCTCAACCACGTGATCGGGCCGAAGCGCCCGAAGCGCCCGACCGCGGCGCGCATTCGGCTAGGCGAGCCGTATGAGTCGGGGATCCCGGTCAAGGCCTCACACGGGCTGCGCTTCGGCGTCAGCTTCTACCTGATTGCGATGCTCTTCATCCTCTTCGACATCGAGGTCGTCTTCCTCTATCCGATCGCGGTGATCCTCGAGGACGCCGACAGCATCTTCGTCCTCGGCGAGCTGGTCACCTTCGTCGTATTGCTGCTCGTCGCCTTCGTCTACGTCTGGCGAAAGGGTGCGCTGGATTGGAAATAGAGCGCCAGACGATGCGGACCCGGCAGCTGCGCGCCCGCGACATGCTGCGCGGCGACCTCGAGGGCGAGGAGCTGGAGCGCTACGTCGAGGAGAGGGTCGTGATGACCAACTTCGACAAGATGCTCGGCTGGGCGCGCTCGAACTCGATCTTCCCGCTCACCTTCGGCCTCGCCTGTTGTGCAATCGAGGGGATACCGATGGCGGCCGTTACGGCCCGATATGACCTTGCCCGCTTCGGCGCTGAGGCCGGGCGTGCCTCGCCACGCCAAGCCGACCTGATCATCCTCTCGGGCAGGGTCTCGATCAAGATGGCGCCGATCATCCGCCGCCTCTACGACCAGATGCTGGAGCCGAAGTGGGCGATCTCGATGGGAGCCTGCTCCTCCAGCGGCGGCATGTTCTCCAACTACGCCGTGGTCCAGGGCGCCGACAAGTTCATGCCGATCGACGTCCACGTGCCAGGCTGCCCGCCGCGACCGGAGGCGGTGCTCTACGGCTTCAACAAGCTGCAGCGAAAGATCCAGGGCAACCCCGACCAGGGCTGGCGCGGCCGCTACGGCGCGCACGGCACCGAGGAGTGGGCGCGCGGTGGGCCGCGCAGCGAACCCAGCACTGAGGCGGCGGAGGCATACGAAGCCGCAAGGAAGCTGATCGGTGCCTGACGCCCCCGGATTGGAGCTGATCCGGGGGGAGATCGAGCAGGACCACCCGGGCGCCGTGCTGGACACGGGTTTCGAGCACGGCTGCGCGAGCCTGGCGATCGACCCCGCGCACGTTCTCGCGGTCCTGACCTGGCTGCGCGACGCCCCCGGCCAGGGCTACCGCTTCCTCTCCAGCCTCCACGCCGCGGACTACCTGCCAGCCGAGCCCCGCTTCGCGGTCCACTACGAGCTGCTCAACCGCGATCGCGTGGAGCGGTTGCGTGTGAAGGCTCTTCTGGCCGATCCCGGTGAGGACTCGCTGCCGGAAATCGACTCCTGCGTCGAGCTCTTCCCCACCGCTGAGTTCCAGGAGCGCGAGACCTTCGACTTCTTCGGGATCGTCTTCCGGGGCCACCCCGACCTGACCCGGATCCTGCTGCCCGAGGACTACGTCGGCTGGCCGCAGCGGAGGGACTTCCCGGTCGGCGGCGAGCCGGTCACGTTCACCTACGACGAGCGCAACTATGGCTGAGCTCGCCGAGCGCACAGAGGTGATGACGGTCAACATCGGACCGCACCATCCGGCGACCCACGGGGTGCTGCGGCTGGTCGTCGACCTCGAAGGCGAGGTCGTCAAGGACCTGAGGCCGCTCATCGGCTACGTCCACACGGGGATCGAAAAGTCCTGCGAGGACAAGAGCTACTGGAAGGTCATCCCCTTCGTCGAGCGGATGGACTATCTCTCCTACTTCTTCCAGATGGAGGCCTTCTGCGGTGCGGTCGAGCGCATGATCGAGCTCGAGATTCCCCCGCGGGCCAAGTACCTGCGGACGATCTTCCTCGAGCTCAACCGGATCCACTCCCACCTGGTCTGGCTGGGGACGACCGCGCTCGACCTCGGCGCGATCTCGATGCTCTGGTACTGCTTCCGCGAGCGCGACCGCATCCTCGACCTCTTCGAGATGGCGACGGGCCAGCGGATGCACACCCGCTACTTCCAGGTCGGCGGCGTGATCGAGGACATCCCGCTCGGCTTCGAGGCGAAGCTGCGCGAGTTCATCGCCGACATGCCGGTGCGGGTAGGCCAGTACCAGGCGCTGCTCGACCGCAACGAGGTCTTCCTATCGCGGACCAAGGGGACCGGGATCGTCTCGCGCGAGCGACTGCTCGAGCTCGGCGTGACCGGGCCGCTGCTGCGCGCCGCCGGCGAGCCCTGGGATCTGCGCAAGGCCTTCGACTACCTCGCCTACCCGGAGATGGACTTCAAGATCCCGGTCGGCACCGTAGGCGACAACTACGACCGCTACCGGGTGCGGGTGGCGGAGATGGTCGAGTCGACGCGGATCGTCGAGCAGGCGCTCGACGGCCTCCCCGAGGGCCCCTTCATTGCCGACGACCGCAAGTACGTGCTGCCGCCGCGCTCGGAGCTCTCGACCTCGATGGAGTCGCTGATCCACCACTTCAAGCTCGTCACCGAGGGCTACCGAGTGGGTCCGAGCGAGCTCTACTACGCGATCGAGTCGCCGCGCGGCGAGCTGGGCTGCTTTGTCCTCGCCGACGGGTCGGCGAAGCCGGCGCGGGTGCATTTCAGGGACCCGTCGTTTGTGAATCTGCAGGCTTTCAGGGACATGTCAATCGACAGCTACGTCGCCGACATGATCTGCAGTCTCGGGATGCTGGACCCAATCCTGGGTGGGGTCGACCGGTGAGCCACCATGGCTGAGCTGCCGATCGACATCGCGCTGACCGAGGGTCGGGTTCCGGATCGCACGCCGGAGCAGGTTCCCGAGCTTCATGAAGTCGATTGCCCGGAGGAGCTGCGGGAGCGGATAGAGGAGTTGATGTCTCGGTACCCGGATCGGAAGTCGGCTTCGATCCCGGCGCTTTGGGCTGTGCAGCGACTTTATGGCTGGTGCACGCCGGAGGGGATTCGGCAGGCTGCCGCGGTTATGCGGGTTACTCCGGCTTATCTGGAGTCGGTGGCGAGCTTCTACGACCTGCTGCACACGGATCCGGTCGGGACTCACAAGGTCGCCGTCTGCACCAACATCAGTTGCTGGATGCGCGGTGGGGACGAGCTGCTCGAGGCGTTCCGGGCGGCGGCGGGGGACGACGGGGACTTCTTCGTCACCGGGTTCGAGTGCCTGGGCGCCTGCGACATCGCCCCGATGGCCTCGATCGACGAGCGTTACTTCGGCCCGCTCGATGCCGCGGAAGCCCAGACCGCGATCGACCAACTGCGGGAAGGCGCCGACGTCCTGCCCGAGAAGGCGCTGGAGAAGCGGCCGCTGCCGGGAGGGCCCGATGCCTGAGACGCGGATGCTGCTGAAGAACGCCGAAGACCCGGCGCTGCGCACGCTCGCCGGCTACAAGGGCTACGGCGGCTACGCGACTCTGGAGAAGGCCTACCGCGAGCTCGAGGCCGACGAGGTGCTGAAGGAGCTCGAAGAGTCGGGGCTGCGCGGCCGCGGCGGGGCAGGCTTCTCGATGGGCAAAAAGGCGAGCTTCCTACCTCGCGGCGGGGGCGTCGACAAGTACCTCTGCTGCAACGCCGACGAGTCCGAGCCCGGCGCCTTCAAGGACCGCGAGCTGATGCAGCGCAACCCGCACCAGCTGATCGAGGGGATAGCGATCGCCTCGCTGGCGGCCGGTATCGGCCACGCCTTCATCTTCATCCGCGGCGAGTACGACTCCCAGGCCGACGTCCTCGACGCCGCGGTCGCCGAAGCCTACGAGGCCGGCTACCTGGGCAAGGACATCCTCGGCACCCATCGCGACCTCGAGCTGGTCGTCCACCGTGGCGCCGGCGCCTACATCTGCGGCGAGGAGACGGCGCTGCTCGACGCGCTCGAGGGCAAGCGCGGCAACCCGCGCCTGAAGCCGCCGTTCCCCGCGGTGCAGGGCCTCTACGGCGGACCGACGCTGATCAACAACGTCGAGACCCTCTCCAACGTGCCGCACATCGTCCGCAACGGCGCCGAGTGGTTCAAGGGCTTCGGCACCGAGCAGTCGCCGGGGACCAAGGTGGTCTCGATCTCCGGCTGCGTGCAGCGGCCAGGCAACTACGAGGTCGAGCTCGGCGTCCCGACGCGCGAGCTGATCATGGGCCTGGCCGGCGGCCCGGCGGAGGGACGCGAGGTGAAGGCCTTCTACCCGGGCGGCTCGTCCTCCCCCGTCCTCACCGCCGAGGAGGGACTCGACCTCCCCTACAGCTTCGAGGCGATGGCGGAGGCGGGCTCGATGCTCGGCTCGGGCTCGATCATCGTCGCCGACGACAGCGTCTCGATCCCGCTCATGGCGCTGCGCACCGCGCGCTTCTACCACCACGAGTCCTGCGGCAAGTGCACCCCTTGCCGGGAGGGCACCAACTGGACCGTGAAGATGCTGGAACGGGTCGTGCGCGGCGAGGCGACGCCGATGGACCTCGACATCGTCGCCTCGGTCCAGGAGAACATCATCGGCCACTGCCTCTGCGTGCTCGGGGACTCGATGGCGATGCCGGTCGGGGCGATGGTGCGCAAGTTCCGCGACGAGTTCGAGGCGGTCATCGCCGAAAACCAGGCGGTGGCGGCGTGAGCGGCAAAGAGGTGACGCTGATCATCGACGGTCGCGAGGTGACCGCGACCGAGGGCGAGATGCTGCACGACGCCGCCAAGCGGGGCGACGTCGAGATCCCGATCTTCTGTTACGAGCCGAAGCTGGGCGAACCGGTCGGCGCCTGCCGCATGTGCCTGGTCGAGATCGAGGGGATCCCGAAGCTGCAGACCTCCTGCTCGACCCCGGTCCGCGACGGCATGGTCGTCCACACCCGTACCGACCAGGTCAAGCACGCTCAGAGCGCCGTGGTCGAGTTCCTGCTCGTCAACCACCCGCTCGACTGCCCGGTCTGCGACAAAGGCGGCGAGTGCCCGCTGCAGGACATCTCGATGGGCTGGGGCCCCGGCAAGAGTCGGATGACCGATCAGAAGCGCCATTTCCAGAAGCCGGTCGAGCTCTCGCCGCTTGTGGCGATCGACCGC
The DNA here is from genome assembly GCA_963753585.1 of uncultured Solirubrobacterales bacterium. Lineage (GTDB taxonomy): Bacteria > Actinomycetota > Thermoleophilia > Solirubrobacterales > 70-9 > VRUE01. The sequence continues at coordinate 1,703,329 of CAVWCU010000001.1, forward strand.
GAGCGCTGCATCCTCTGCTACCGCTGCGTGCGTTTCAGCCAGGAGGTCGCCGAGGACGAGCAGCTGCAGCTGCTCGAGCGTGGCGACCGCACCTTCGTCGGCACCTTCGACGACCGGCCTTACGTGGCGCCCTTCCACGGCAACATCACCGACCTCTGCCCGGTCGGGGCGCTGACCAGCTACACCTACCGCTTCCGCGCCCGGCCCTGGGACATCGAGCAGGCGGGCTCGGTCTGCACGCTCTGCCCAAGCCAGTGCAACGTCGGCTTCACCGTCCGCGACGAGCAGGTGAAGCGGGTGATCGCCCGCGACAACCCCGACGTCGACGACGGCTGGCTCTGCGACCGCGGCCGCTACGGCTTCGAGATGTTCGCCGCCGAGGAGCGGGTGCGTGGGCCGCGCCTGCGCGGCGGTGCCGAGGTGGATTGGGCCGACGCGATCGCCAAGGCCGCCGCGGCGCTGAAGCACGGCGGCACGCAGAGCGCCGCGATCGTCGGCGACGCCTCCAACGAGGAGGGCTACCTGGTCCAGCGCATCCTGCGCGAAGCCTTGGGGTCGCCCCACGTCGACTCCCGGCCCTCGCGCGGCCCAAGCCGCGACGCGCTGGTCCGCCTGAGCCAACCCGACATCTCGGCCAGGGTCCGCGACATCGACGACGCCGACGCGATCCTCGTCCTCGGCACCGACCCCCTGCACAGCAGCCCGATCCTCGACCTGCGCATCCGCAAGGCGATCCGCCGCAACGGCGCCAAGCTGGCGGTGGCGACTGAGCAGCCCACAACCCTCGATGGCGGCGCGGTCGAGGCAATCCGGTACGCGCCCGGAGCCGCCACCGCCTTTCTCGCCGAGCTGGCTGGGGCGCTGGCCACTGTTGGTACCCCCTCCTCACTCGGAGGTCGGCGAGAAGAGTCGGCGTTGTCCCCCGAGGTTGATGGCGCCGACTCCGCAAAACGTTCGGAGGGGGTACCGACAGTGGCCGACGTACTCCAGGGCGCTGAACGGGTCGTCGTCATATGGGGGGAGCGGATCGGCCGCGAGCAGGGTGCGGTCGAGGCGCTGCTCGACGTCGCCGCGGCTCTCGACCTCGCGGGCAAGGAGGGCACCGGTCTCCTTGAAATACCGGAGCTGGCAAATGCCCGCGGGCTGCGCGAGGCCGGTTGCCTACCGGATGCAGGTCCAGGACTGACCACAGCAGCGGGAGGTAAGAGCACCGAGGAGATCCGCGCCGCATTGGTGGCCGGCGAGCTGAAGACCCTCCTGCTGTTCGGCGTTGATCCGCTGCGCGACTTCCCGGACACCCAGGCCTGGAAGAACGCGCTGGCCAAGGCTGGCCACGTCGTCGTCTTCTCGACGTTCGAGAACGCTACGACGGCCATGGCGGATGTTGTCTTCCCTCTTGAGACTCACGCGGAGAAAGACGGCACGGTCACGCATCCGGACGGCCGCTTGCAGCGAGTCCGCCCGAGTGCCTCCCGTCCCGGCGACATCCGCCCCAACTGGGGCGTACTGGCCGAGTTGTCTCTTGCGCTCGGGCATGACACGGGCATCAGCTCCCAACCTTCGGCGTTCGCAGCTCTCACCGAAGCTGTCCCGTTCTACGCCGGAATCACGGACTCCGACATCGGTGGTCGCGGCATTCGCTGGCAAGAGGTCGTGCCTGAGAGGGCCGGGGGGGTCGACTCGCCGGACACTGAGCCCGAGGCGCCCTCGCCGCCCGCCCAGACCGACCCCGACACTCGCCGAGCGGCGTCCGCCGAGGCGGCCCCCCCGGCCCACCCCGCCCCGGGGTCGCTCGCGCTATCCACGTACCGGGATCTGTGGGTCGGCCCGATCACCGAGCTGAATCCCCCCCTGAGATTCCTGCAGCCGCAACAGCGGGTGGAGCTTTCGGTGTCCGATGCCGAACGGCTCGGGCTCAAAGCTGGTGAAGAGGTGAGCGTCTCCCAGAACGGGACGAGCTTGGGTGCGCGGGTGGCAATTCGGGAGCGGGTTCCCGAGGGGGTTTGCTTCCTGATCGAGGGCACCGCCGAGTCCAACGCAAACGCCCTGCTCAACGGCAGCCCGGTCAGCGTCCAGATCGAGAAGACTCCCGCCGCCTGATGCTGCCCCTCGCCGACACCCAGCTCGTCGAAGCGACCTGGATCATGATCGTCAAGAGCCTCGTCATCTTCGGCGTGATCTTCGCGGTCCTGCCGCTGATGACGGTGCTGGAGCGCAAGCTGATCGGACGCTTCCAGCACCGCTACGGCCCCAACCGCGTCGGCCCATACGGAATCCTGCAGCCGCTTGCCGACGTCGGCAAGCTGCTCAGCAAGGAAGCCTTCCGGCCGGCCAACGCGATCCCGACCCTGTTCATCCTCGGCCCGCTGCTGCCGGTCCTCTCCGGGGTCCTGGCGCTGGCGATCATCCCCTGGGGCGACGTCCAGGACGGCGTCGGCCTCTACGGGATCGACGTGCCGATCGGCATCCTCTACTTCTTCGCCGTCGGCTCGATCGCCTTCTACGGCCTGCTGCTGGGCGGCTGGTCCTCGGGCTCCAAGTACAGCCTGCTCGGGGCGATGCGCGGCGCGGCGCAGCTGATCTCCTACGAGGTCGCGATGGGCCTGGCCCTGCTCGGCGTGATCATGATGGGCGGCTCGCTCTCGCTGGTCGACATCGTCCACGCCCAGGGCGCGATGTGGTTCGTCGTCCCCCAGCTCGTCGGTTTCCTGATCTTCATGCTGGCCGGCTTCGCCGAGACCAACCGCACGCCGTTCGACATGCCCGAGGCCGACGCCGAACTGGTCCAGGGATTCATGACCGAGTACGGCGGCATGCGCTTCGGCAGCTTCCTGCTGGTCGAGTACATGGAGATCATCGTCGTCTCCGGCGTCGCCGCGGCGATGTTCCTCGGCGGCTGGATGGGGCCCGGCCCCAGCTTCCTCGACCCGATCTGGATGTTGGCCAAGATGCTCGGCCTGGTCCTGCTCTTCATCTGGGTGCGGGCGACGCTGCCGAGGCTGCGCTACGACCAGCTGATGAGCCTCGGCTGGAAGGTGCTGCTGCCGCTGGCAACCCTCAACGCCCTCGTCACCGCGGTCCTGGTGGTGGTGACGTGACCGAGTTCCCCTATCTGAAGGACACCGACGTGGTCGAGGTGCAGCGCGGACCAGAGCCGGGCGGGGTCGGCGGTGCCTACCGCGCCTTCGGCGAGACGCTGCGCGGGCTGAAGACGACGATGGCGCGCCTGATCGAGGGGCCGCTGACGATCCAGTACCCGGAGGAGAAGACCCCCGTCTACCCGCGCTTCCGCGGCCGCCACAAGCTGCATAAGTTCGAGGACACGGATCTGGAGAAGTGCGTCGGCTGCTCGCTCTGCGCCGCCGCCTGCCCGGCCGACTGCATCCGCGTCGTCGCGGCGGAGAACATCCCCGGCGAGCGCGTCTCGGCCGGCGAGCGCTACGCCGCCGTCTACGAGATCAACATCTCGCGCTGCATCTTCTGCGGCTACTGCGAGATCGCCTGCCCCTTCGACGCGATCACGATGGGCCACGACTACGAGATGGCCGACTACGACCGCACCGACCTGATCTTCACCAAGGAGATGCTGCTGGCCGAGCCGATCGAGCGGACCCCGCTGCGGGCGGAGGGCGAGTGAGCGACCCAATCGTCACGGTGATCGCCGGGTGTTCGAATCCGTGGCGATTGGGGCGCGAACAATGGTGTTCTAGCGCCGCCCTACTCCGGGTCGGGCCGGACCAGGACCGTGTCGGCAACCGCGATGACCTCGTCCACGGGCAGGTCCGCGCGGTCAGCGTGTTCCCGGATCGCCTCTGGGCTGGTGGCCTGGTAGACACAGACCGTGCCGACCGACCCGCCGCCCTCGTCGAGGACGTAGCTCCGAATCCAGCGGATGTCGTCGGACATCTCCTCGTCTCCGACCTGCCGGGAGCGCTCGGCGGCCAGCTCGAGCTCACCACCGGACCTCCAGCCGCTCCGACGCAGAATCACGTATGTGTTCACAGGGACTCCGTTTCTCCCCTACCTGTCGCGTACGGATCCATCCAACCACTGCCCAGCTTTGCCGTCAACGCAACGGGGACGGGCGAGTAGATGGAAGCGGTCCTCTTCTTCGCGGCGGCCCTCGGCGCCCTCGGCGGGGCCATCGGCGTAGTCGCCCTGCGCAACCCCTTCTACGGCGTCCTCGCACTGATCGTCCACCTCTTCTCCCTGGCCGTCCTCTTCCTCCTCCTCAGCGCCGCCTTCGTCGCCGCGGCCCAGGTGGTCGTCTATGCAGGCGCCGTGATGGTCCTCTACGTCTTCGTAGTCGCCTACGTGGGCGGCGACACCGAGCCGACGCGAGACCCGATTCCCGGCCAAAAGTTCCTCGCCCCCCTGATGGGAGCAGCTCTGTTCATAGAGCTCTCCATCGCCGTGCTCGGTTCATCTCTCCTCGCCCTGAGCACCGAGGGTCCCGACATCGGCGCCGGCTTCGGCAACCCAGCGGCCATAGGCAAGCTCCTCCTAGAAGACTTCCTGCTCGCCTTCGAGGCCTCGTCCATCCTTCTCCTCCTGGCCGCCGTGGGCGCCGTAGTCCTCGCCGGCAAGCGAGACGAGGCGACTGTCGAGAGCGTGGCGGGACCGGCCTCGGCGGGAACTCCCGGCGAAAGCCGGCCCGCCGAGGCCGGCCCCGCCACGCCTGAGGGAACCGTCCGATGAACGTCGAGTGGTACATCGTCCTCTCCAGCCTGCTGTTCGCGGTGGGAGCGACGGGAATCCTCCTGAGGCGAAGTCCGATAGTGATCCTTCTCTGCCTCGAGCTGATGCTGAACGCCGGCAACCTCGCCCTGGTCGCCTTCAGTCGCATGGTCGGCAACCAGGAGGGACAGGTCTTCGCGATCGTCGTGATGGTGGTGGCTGCCTGCGAGGTGGTCATCGGCCTCGGCCTGATCGTCGCGATCTTCCGCCGCAAGCTGCCGCTGAACGTCGATGAGCTGCGGGAGCTGAGGGGATGAGCGCAACGGCCTGGGCCTGGCTGGTCCTGCTCTTCCCGCTGCTCGGCTCGATCGTCATCGGGCTCGGTTTCCGGACGCTGCCGGCCAAGGCCGCCGGCGTCATCGGCACGGCCGCGATCGGCCTTGCATTCGCCTGCGGCATCGCGGCGCTGATCAGCCTGCTGGGGGATGACCCCGAGGCTCGCCACCACGCATCGTCGCTGTGGGATTACGCCAGCGTCGCCGGCCTCGACATCAAGCTCGGCATCTTCGTCGACCCGCTCTCGGTCTTCATGGTCCTGATCGTCACCGGCGTCTCGACCTTGATCCACCTCTACTCGTTCGGCTACATGCAGTCCGACGAGGGGTACCACCGCTTCTTCAGCTACCTCAACTTCTTCGTCTTCTCGATGCTGCTGCTTGTCCTCGCCGGCAACTTCGTGCTGCTGATCGTCGGCTGGGCCTTCGTCGGCTTCGCCTCCTACGCGCTGATCAGCTTCTGGTACCGGCGCCAAACCGCGACCAGGGCCGGGATGAAGGCCTTCGTGATCAACGTCGTCGGCGACATCGGCCTCGTCCTCGCCGCCTTCCTGATCTTCCGCGAGCTGGGGGTCTTCGACTACGAGGCCGTCTTCGAGAAAGCGCCTGAGGTCTTCAGCACCAACGAGTGGACGATCACCGCGATCTGCCTGCTGCTCCTCGTCGGCGCCTTTGCCAAGTCGGCGCAGCTGCCATTCCACACCTGGCTGCCCGACGCGATGGAGGGCCCCACCCCGGTCTCCTCGCTGATCCACGCGGCAACGATGGTCACCGCCGGCGTCTACCTGATCGCCCGCACCCACGTCCTCTTCGCGCTTGCCCCGACCGCTGCCGACATCGCCGCCTTCGTCGGCCTGGCGACGCTGCTGGTCGCGGCGACGATCGCCCTGGTGATGACCGACCTGAAGCGGGCGATCGCCTACTCGACGATGAGCCAGATCGGCTACATGATCGTCGGCGTCTCGATCGGCGCCTACAGCGCCGGCATGTTCCACCTGATGACGCACGCCTTCTTCAAGGCGCTGCTCTTCATGGCGGCCGGCTCGATCATCGCCGCGATGGCAAACGAGCAGAACATCGACAAGATGCGCGGCTTCGGCAAGGCGATGCGCTTCACCGCGATCACGATGCTCTGCGGCGGCCTCGCCCTGGCCGCCTTCCCCGGCACCTCGGGCTTCTTCTCCAAGGACGAGATCCTCGCCTACGCGACCGCGCGCGGCGGCATGTACCTGATCTTCACCGTGCTCGGCTACTTCGGGGCGCTGCTGACCGCGATCTACACCTTCCGCCTGATCTTCCGCGTACTTCCCGGCAAGCCCTGCCCCGAGGCGCAGGAGCTGATCGACAGCGGCCACGTCCATCACGCCCACCCCTTCAACCCGGCAAGCGGCGAAGAGGAGGACACCGAGGTCGGCTTCCCCGGCGCCGAGCACCACATCGCCGAGCGGTCGGCCTCGATGCGGGTCGCGATGGCGGTGCTCGCCTTCGGCGCCCTCTTCGCCGGGCTGGTCCAGATCCCGGGCGTCGACCACGTGGTGGGCTCCTTCCTCGACCCGGTCTTCGAGGGCCTCGTCCTCAGCCACGCGCATCCCTCGGTGGGCGCCGAGTGGTTCGGCCTTGCGATCGGCGCGGCGATCTCGCTGGCCGGCATCGGCATCGCCTACTACCTCTACGTGGCGCGCCCCGAGACGCCGGCCGCTCTGCAGCGGCGCTTCTCCGCCCTGCACACCTTCCTCTACAACAAGTGGTACTTCGACGAGGCGATCGACTTCCTCGTCGTGCGGCCGGCGCTGGCGATCGGCCGCTTCGCCAACCGCACCTTCGAGCGGGTGGTCGTCGACGGGCTCGTCAGCGGCACCGAGGACGTCGTCGGCGGCAGCGGCCGCCTCGTCCGGCTCGTGCAGAGCGGCTTCGTGCGCAGCTACGCGCTGCTCCTGATCGCCGGCTTCGCCGGGCTCGCCCTCTACTTCCTGCTCTGCCGCCTCATGACCAACTCGCTGCTCTGGACACCGCTCGTCTTCGGCTTCCTCGGCCTCTTCGTGCCGCGCCGGCTGACCGGCTGGTGGGCGACGCTGGGCACGGCGGTGACGCTGGCCCTCGCGATCGCGCTGCTCGCCGGCTTCGACTCCGGCGCCGCGGGCCTGCAGGACACGGTCGACGTCGAGTGGATCCCCGGCCTCGGCGTCGACTACAGCCTCGGCGTCGACGGGCTCAACCTCTTCCTGATCCTGCTGACGACGGTGCTCTGGACCGCCGGCACGGCCTTCGCCGCCTTCCGCGAGCAGGAGCGGCCGCACCTCTTCTTCCTGATGATGCTGCTCGGCGAGACCGCGACCCTGGGCGCCTTCCTGGCCCAGGACCTGCTGCTCTTCGTCCTCTTCTTCGACCTGATGCTGGTGCCGTTCTACTTCCTCTTCGGCGCCTGGGGCAGCGACCGCGAGGGCGGGCCGACGGCCGCTGCGGCGACGCTGAAGATGATCGTCTACACGCTGATCGGCTCGCTGCTGATGCTGGTCGCGGCGATCGCGACCGCGATCATCGCCGCCGACGGCGGCCAGATCAGCTTCTCGATCGCCGAGCTCGCGCAGCAGCCGCTCGGCCGAGGGCAGCCAGCGCTGGATCTTCTGGTTCTTCGCCGCTGCCTTCCTGGTCAAGATGCCCGCCTTCCTCCTGCACGGCTGGATGCCCGACGCCTACCGGGCGGCGCCGCTGCCGGTGCTGGCGGTCTTCTCCGGGGTCCTGGCCAAGGTCGGCGCCTACGGCTTCCTGCGCGTCGTGCTGCCGGTCTTCCCCGACGCGACGGTCGAATTCCAGGAGGTGATCCTGGTCATCGCCCTGGCCTCGATCCTCTACGGCTCGGTGATGGCCTTCACCCAGACCAACGTGCGGCTGATCGCCGGCTACTCCTCGGTGGCGCAGCTCGGCTTCATCACCGCCGGCATCTTCGCCCTCTCCGCCGACGGGGCCGACGGCGCCGTCCTGCAGATGGTCAACCACGGCCTCGTCGTCGCGCCGCTCTTCGTCATCGTCGCGATCCTCGCCGAGCGCAGCGGCACCGAGGATCTGAGCGAGATGGGCGGAATGGCGATGAAGGCCCCAGTGCTGGCGGCGATCTTCCTCATCGTCACCCTGGCAACTCTGGCCATGCCCGGCTCCGCCAACTTCGTCGGCGAGTTCTACATCCTCAACGGCCTCTTCGACTCGAAGATCGTCTTCGCCTTCGTCGCGATCAGCGGCGTTGCGATGAGCGCCTACTACGCGCTGCGCCTCTACCAGCGCACGATGCACAACCGCCGACCCGAAGGCATCGAATCGCGCGAGATCGGCTGGCGCGACGGCATCGTCCTGGTGCCCCTCGTCCTCTGCATCCTGGGGCTGGCGCTGTACCCGCAGCTGGTGCTGAAGCGGACTGACACGGCTGTCCAGGAGAGGGTCGGCGCCGTCGAAGAGCAGACCGAAAAGCTGGCACGGCGATGAACTTCCACGCCCCCCATATCGACTACGCGGCGCTCTCGCCGGTCCTCGCGCTCACCGTCGGGCTCTGCGTCGTCCTGCTCACCGCGGTGTTCAAGCCGCTGCGCCGGACGGCGCCTGGGCTGACGCTGCTCGTCCTGGCGACTACGGCCGGGCTGCTGATCTGGCAGTGGGGCGAGTCGACCAGCCTCGTCGCCGGCGCCCTGCGCCTCGACGACCTCGCGATCTCGATCTCGCTGATCGCGATCCTCACTGCCGCCTTCGCCGTCCTCTTCTCGGTTCGCGAGCCGGCCGCCGAGCAGGTCGGCTCGGGCGAGTACCACGCGCTCCTGCTCGGCTCGGTGCTGGGGATGGTCCTGCTGGCGCAGGCCCAGAACCTGGTCTCCTTCTTCGTCGCGATCGAGACGCTCTCGATCCCGCTCTACATCCTCTGCGCCGCCAACATGCGCCGCGAGCGCTCGCTCGAGTCGGGGCTGAAGTACCTGATCGTCGGCTCGCTCGGCTCCGCGACCCTGCTCTACGGGATGGCCTTCCTCTACGGCGGCTCCGGCTCGACCGGCTTCTCCGGGATCGCCGAAGGCATCGCCAACGGACCGTCCAACGACGCCCTGATCCTCGTCGGCATCGGCCTCACCGCGGTCGGGCTCGCCTTCAAGACCTCGGTCGCCCCCTTCCACCAGTGGACGCCGGACGTCTACGAGGGGGCTCCGACCCCGATCACCGCCTTCATGGCGGTGGCGACCAAGGCGGCGGCCTTCGCCGTCTTCGTCCGCTTCTTCAACGTCGCCCTCGGCTTCGAGGCGGACGACTGGCAGCCGGCGCTCGCCGTCCTCGCCGCGATCTCGATCGTCGTCGGCAACGTCGGCGCGCTCGGACAGGACTCGCTCAAGCGGATGCTCGGCTTCTCCGGCATCGCCCAGGCCGGCTACATCCTCGGCGGCCTCGTCGTCGCCGACAGCGCCGGCATCGCCGCGCTCGTCTTCTACCTCGCCGGCTACGCCTTCATGAACCTCGCCGCCTTCGCCGTGATCGTCGCCCGCGAGCGCGAGACCCACTACGGCGACGACATCCGCGCCGTGCAGGGCCTGGGCGCCGAGCGGCCCCAGCTCGCCTGGCCGCTGACGATCTCGATGCTCGGCCTCGCCGGGCTGCCGGCGACGGTCGGCTTCATCGGCAAGCTCTACCTGATCGAGGCCCTGGTCGAGGGCGACTACACCTGGCTCGCCGTCTTCATCGCCGTCGGCACGATGATCTCGCTGGCCTACTACCTGCGGGTGGTGGCGGCGATGTGGATGCGCCCCGAGGCAGCGGCGACGGCCAGCAATCGCCGGGGCTTCTCCTGAGGCGGACCCGATCGACCCAGAGGCCGGGCGGCGCTGGTATCTCGTCGCCCCAGCCCTTCTGGCGGCCGCAGCGACGATCTTCTTCGGCATCATTCCCCAGCCGCTGGTCGAGTTCGCCGAACGCGCTGGCTCGTCTCTCTTCTAAGGCAAACGTTGCTGGCGCGGCGGGTCCTGTCACCGAATGGGGCCCACCACCCCCTGCGGTAGCTAAAGCTTCCTCGGGGGTGGTCCCCCCATTCGGCGCCACCCCCCGCGAGAGACGTATATGGTCAGCGCATGCCTGAGCGGCCGGGGGCACTTCAAGCGGGGACGATGTGCGAGGCGTTTCAGCTCACGGCTGAGGAGTACGCCGACAGCCCCGCGCTGCGGTTGAAGGACACGGATTACGAGGCGAGCTTCGGGGAGTACGCGGAGACGGTCCGTCGCCGTGCGGCGGGCCTGGCGGAGCTTGGGGTGGGACGAGGCGACACGGTTGGCTTCATGCTGGTCAATCGGCCGGCGCTGCATTTGACCGACTGCGCGGCGATGCACCTCGGGGCGACCTGCTTCTCCGTCTACAACACGTCCTCGCCGGAGCAGGTCGAGTACGTGGTCGCCGACGCCGGCAACCGGGTTCTCGTCACCGAGCAGGCCTTCCTCGACACGGTGCTGGCAGTGCGCGAGGAGGTCGACAGCCTCGAGCACGTGGTGGTCGTCGACGGCGAGGCGCCTGAGGGGACGATCTCGCTCGAGGAGCTGGAGGCGATGGGCGACCCCGGCTTCGACTTCGAGGCCGCCTGGCGAGCGGTCGAGCCCGAGGACGTCCTCTGCCTGATCTACACGTCGGGGACCACGGGACCGCCGAAGGGCGTGCAGCTGACCCACTCGAACATGCTCGGCGTCTGGCGGGCCACCGACCAGGTCCGCCCGGTCAAGCCGGGCGGGCGCGGCATCTCCTTCCTCCCCACCGCGCACATCGCCGACCGCTGGGCGGGGCTGTACGCGCAGATGATCTACGGCTCCACGGTGTACTGCTGCCCCAACCCGCGCGAGATGGTCGCCTACTCGATCGAGGTGAAGCCGACAGCCTGGGGGGGCGTGCCGCGCATCTGGGAGAAACTGAAGGCCATGCTCGAGGGCGGCGATGGCGGCCGAGCAGGACCCCGAGAAACGCAAGGCGACCGAGTGGGCGATGGAGATCGGCCGGCGCAAGGTCGCCGCCTACATGGACGGCGGGGTCCCCGACGACCTGCAGGCCGAGTGGGACCGGGCCGACGAGCTGGTCTTCTCCAAGATCCGCGCAGGCGCTCGGCCTCGACGAGGTCGAGTCGTTCGTCGTCGGGGCCGCCCCGACGCCGCCCGAGGTGCTCGAGTTCTTCCTCGCCATGGGGATCGAGATCTGCGAGACCTGGGGCATGTCGGAGACCAGCGCGGTAACGACCCTCAACCCGCCGGGCGGGATACGGGTCGGGCACGGTCGGGCCGCCGGTCCCCGGAGTGGAGGTGAAGCTCGCCGAGGACGGCGAGGTGATGGTGCGCGGCCCGCAGGTGATGAAGGGCTACCGCAACATGCCGGAGAAGACGGCGGAGACGTTCACCGAGGACGGCTGGCTGCTGACCGGGGACGTCGGCGAATTCGACGAGCGGGGCTACCTGAAGATCGTCGACCGCAAGAAGGAGCTGATCATCAACGCGGCCGGCAAGAACATGTCGCCGGCCAACATCGAGGCCAAGGTCAAGGCAGCCTCGACCCTGGTCGCGCAGGTGGTGGCGATCGGCGACGGCCGCTCCTACAACGTCGCCCTGATCACCCTCGACCCCGAAACACTGGCCGCTCGCGGCGCCGCCGAGGACGACCCGGCGATCGCCGAGGAGATAGCCGCCGCGGTCGAGGAGGCCAACCAGCGCCTCTCCCGAGTCGAGCAGATCAAGCGCCACAAGATCATCCCCGGCGAGTGGGAGCCGGGCGGCGACGAGCTGACGCCAACCATGAAGCTGAAACGCCGCCCCATAGAACGCAAGTACGACGCAGAGATCGAAGCTCTCTACGCGTAGCCGCCTTGGCGCGGCGGGTCCTGTCACCGCAGGGGACCCACCGCCCCTTCCGGTCGCTAAAGCGTCCTCAGGGGCGGTCCCCCCTACGGCGCCACCCCCCGCGAGAGACGGATTGAAACAGCAGCGCCCAGGGTCGGAAAGCTTCACCAAACTCCGAGCGGCCGTCTGAAGATGTGTTGCCGCAGCAGGATCGGGTGGGAAGCTTTTCGACCCTGGGCGCTGTTCGCGCTTCTGATGCTTTCGCTCTCCGCGGGTGGCGTCGGGGGTGGGGGGTGTCTGCGCCGCGCGTAGGCTGCTGAGGGCGGGGTCTCATAGCTCATCCCGCAATGTCCCTCTGCCCGAAGCAGCGCGAAGCGCAAGCAGGGCGCCCCCCACCCCCGGCGACAGGACCCGCGGCCAAGGCCCTCTGAAAGGGTCCCCGCTGTGGGGGTCCTCTTGACAACCGCTGCGATCGTGGTCGCTGTCGCCATCGGCGTCGGTGCCGAGCGGCGCTGGCCGGCTGGGGCTGCTCAGGCGGCGCGGCGATCGCTGACGCTGATGCTCTACGTGCTGCTGCCGCCGGTGATCTTCTTCAACATCGCCGCCAGCTCGATCGACGTCAGCCACGGGGTCGGGCTGGGGCTGGGGATCGTCGCCTCCTCGCTCGGCGCCGTGCTCGCCTGGTGGGTGGCGAGCCGGGTGCTGAAGCTGGCCCGCTTCCAGGTCGGCGCCGTGGTCTGCTGCGTGCTCAGCGTCAACACCGGCTACCTCGGCTACCCACTGGTCGTGGCGCTGCTCGGCCGTGACGAGCTCTCCACGGCGGTGCTCTACGACGTGCTCGTCACGGGGCCCTGCCTGCTGCTCGGCGCCTTCGCCGTCGGCGCCGCCTTTGGGACCAAGGCCGGCGAAACGCCGCGCCAGCGAATCACAGCCTTCTTCACCCGCAACCCACCCCTTTACGCGGCGATCGCCGGCCTGCTCGCGCCCGAGGCGCTGGCTCCCGACGTCCTCGTCGACGCCTCTCAGATTCTGATCGTGGCGATCCTGCCGATCGGCTTCTTCGCCGTCGGCGCGACCCTGGCCGAGAACGCCGAACACGGCGAGCTGCCGATACCGCCGCCGCTGACCCGACCGGTCGCCCTTGCGATCGTCACCCGCCTTGCGGTGGTCCCGGCCCTGTTGATGCTGCTCGCAGCGCCGCTGATCGACCTCCCTGCCGCCTACCGTCTGCTCTCGGCGATGCCCTCCGGCCTCAACACGCTCGTCATCGCCCACGCCTACGGTCTTGACATGGAGATCACCGCCGAGGCGGTCACCTGGTCGACCGCGATAGTCGTCGGCGCTTCCCTGGTCTCGCTGCTGCTCTGAGCCGAGGGGCGACTCCCATTGGAGCAGGTTCCTATCCTGTGTCTCCATGACCGAATTCCCAACCGTGCGAGTCGCCGCGATCCAGGCCACACCGGTAATCCTCGACGCCGAGGCGACGATCGAGAAGGCGGTCGGCCTGCTGGAGCAGGCCGCTGCGGAGGGAGTCCAGCTGGCCGTCTTCCCCGAGACCTTCGTGCCCCTCTATCCCTCCGGCGTCTGGGCGAAGGATGCCGCCTCGTTCGCCGGCTGGGACGAGTTCTGGGAGCAACTCTGGGCAAACTCGGTTGAGATTCCCGGCCCGCTCGTCGATCGCCTGGCCTCGGTGTGCGCCGCGAAGGACATGCATTGCGCGATCGGCGTCAACGAGCGTGAGCTGCAGCGGCCGGGGTCCCTCTACAACACGGTCGTGCTGATCGGCCCAGAGGGCGTGGTCTGGCGACACCGGAAGTTGATGCCCACCCAGCACGAGCGTCTCTTCCACGGAGTCGGCGCCGGCGACGACCTCGAGGTTGCGCAAACCCCGCTGGGACGGATCGGCGGGCTGATCTGCTGGGAGAACCGGATGCCGCTCGCCCGCTACGCCGTCTACCAGAGCGGGCCGCAGATTTGGCTCGCTCCCACTGCCGACGACAGCGACGGGTGGCTGGCGAGCATGCGCCACATAGCGATCGAGTCCGGTGCCTTCGTCGTATCGGCGCCGCAGTACATCCCGGCAGCGGCTTTCCCAGACGACTTTCCGGCACCGCTGCCGCAGGGCAAGGACGTCTTCGGCAACGGCGGTGCGGCAATCGTCGAGCCGGCCTCGGGAAAGGTGATTGCGGGCCCCCTCTACGGCGAGGAGGGGATCGTCGCCGCCGACTGCGACCTGCGCATCGGTCTCCACGCCAAGCGCTGGTTCGACTCCGCCGGGCACTACAGCCGCGAGGACGTGCTGGCACCGCAAGTGCGCGACGCCTGATGCTCCACCACGCGACACTCGAGGTGATGCCCGCCGAGCTCGGCCGTGCGGCCGAGTTCTGGGTCATGGTCGGCTTCACCCAGGTCAGCCCACCGGCGGACCTCGCCGCCGAGTACACCTGGTTCGAGCGCGGAGGCACGCAGATACACCTGGCGCACACCGAGTCGCCAACGCCAGGCGGCGGCCACATCGCGATAGTCGTGCCTGATTTCGAGCCGACACTGGAGCGCCTTCGGGACAGCGGCTTCAAGGTCGTCGACAAGCGCGAACGCTGGGACTCCCGGCGCGCCGAGGCGATCGCACCCGGCGGCCACCGGGTCGAGTTGATGGCCTCTCCTCCCCCGCGACAAGAAGCCTGATCTCGACCCCGCCGGGGCGGGGACTACGATGCGCCGGTGCGCTACCCGGTCGAGGACTTCACCGCTGAGGAGCGGGCGCTGCTCGCCCCTCACTTCACCAACCTGGACCGGCCCGTGTTCGCGCTGGTCAACCTGCCGGAGACCGTGAAGGGGGCGCTTTTTGCCCGCTATTCGCGGTATTCGGGGACGGTACGGCGGCTCTATCTGGAGGAGTTCGCGGAGGACGCGGCGGATGGGACGCGACCCTTCGACGGGGCCGAGGGCGAGCGCGCGGCGGGGCTCTACGAGCGCGTCTTCGTCGGCTACGGCGACGACTCGATCGCCCAGGTGGGCGGCGCCCACGTCGCCTGCGAGTTCGTCTCCAACATCCTCACCAAGCAGCTGCAGCGCGGCCGCCTCGCCGCCTACCTGGAGCAGTCGACCCGCTACATCCCCTACGACGTGCCCCTGCCCGAAGGCGGCTACCGCTACTACCGCGGCGATGACCTCGGGGCCGAGTTCGCCACCGCCATGGACGAGCTCTTCGCGATCTACTCGCGCTCGCTGGCGCGGGTCGAGGGATGGGCGGCCGAGCGCTGGCCGCGCGGCGAGGGCGAACCCGAGGGCCCCTGGCAGCGCTCGATCCGCGCCAAGGCGCTCGACCTCCTGCGCGGCCTGCTCCCCGCCGCGACCCTCAGCCACGTCGGCATCTACGCCTCGGGCCAGGCCTACGAGCAGCTGATCCTGAGACTGATGGCCTCGCCGCTGCCCGAGGCGCGCGAGTACGGCGGAATGATCTTGGAGGAACTGAAGCAGGTAATGCCGAGCTTCGTCTCCAGGGTCGAGCGGCCCGACCGCGGCGGCGAGTGGATCGGCTACCTACAGCAGCGCCGCGAGCGCACCGAGCAGTGGGTCTCGCGACTTGGCCTCGATCGGCGCGACGCCGGCGAGGCGACGCCCTCGGTCGAGCTGGTCCACGTCGACGGCACAGAAGAGGACCTGCTTGCCTCCTGCCTCTTCGAGTCGGCCGCGGTGCCCGAGACCGAGATCCTCGCCCGCATCGACGTGCTGGACCGCAGCGAGCGGGCCGAGCTGCTCGGCGCGATGGTGGGAGAGCGCAGCAACCGCCGCCACCGCCCCGGCCGCGGCTTCGAGGCGCTGCGCTACCGCTTCGAGATCGTCTCCGACTACGGCGCCTTCCGCGACCTGCAGCGCCACCGCATGCTGACCTGCCAGTGGCAGCGGCTGGGGCCGGACCTGGGTGCCGGAGTGCCCGAGGAGGTGCGCGAAGCCGGCGCCGGAGACGAGTTCGAGCGGGCGCTGGAGATCTCACGCGGCGAGTACGAGCGCCTCCTCGCCGCCGGCATGGCCGAGCAGGCGCCTTACGCGCTCAGCCTCGCCTACCGGATCCGCTACACGCTCGACCTCAACGCGCGCGAGGCGATGCACCTGATCGAGTTGCGCTCAGGCCGCGAGGGTCACCCGACCTACCGCGCCGTTGCCCAGGCGATGCACGAGCGGATCGCCGCCATACATCCAGGTGTCGCAGGGGCGATGAGCTTCGTCGACACCTCACAGGAGCCTCGCCTGGAGCGGATCCTGAGCGAGATCCGCACCCAGCGCAAGCGCGCTGCGGCCGCTACTCCGCCGGATCCTCGGGCTTAGGCTCGAGTTCGTCGGCCGCCTTCTCTCCTGGGGAAGGCCAGGGAATGGCTTCGCCGGCCGCCCAGGCCGGGGGTCTGCCTCCGGGTATCCAGCCGGCGGCCAGGAAGGCGAAGTAGAGGAACCAGAGCAGGGTGAACTGGATCAGCAGCAGCAGGGCGGCGATGCCGAGCGCCATCCCGAGCGAACCCCAGAAGCGGGTCAGCAGGCCGGTTCGCATCGCCCAGAGGCAGCTGTAGGCAAGGGCGAAGGCGAGGCCGAGCCGGCCGCCCAGGCTGAGGCCGGTGGCGAGGCCGCGAACGCCGGCATCGGCAACCGCATTGGTAGCAGCGTCGTCTTCGACCTTTTCGGACGCGCACTCGCCAACGGCGGCGCGGCCGCTGCCGAAGTCTTCGCGGAACTGGGTCTTGTCGTCGCCGCGGTCCGAAACGCATTCCCGGGTCGCCTCCTTGACGCTGAGGTCGGCGCTCGCCTTGCCGTCAGCGAAGTCCTTGGCCGCCTCGTTGGTCGCGATGGCGTTGCACAGCGCTCCCCCGGCGAGGAAGAGCGGAGCAGCGACGACGAGGCCGATCAGCTGCGGGCGCACCCGCTCGCTGCGGGCCTGGGCGGCACGAAACAGGAACACCAGGGCGGGCACGAGGAGGACGAGCCCAACCGCCTGGAGGATGCTGGAAAGGACGATGTCGGAGCGGTGCGCGTCGGCCGCGCGCAGGATCTCGGCTTCGCCGTCGCCGCTGACCGAGCTGACCACGATCGTGGACACGATCAGCATCGCCAACGCAGCAAAGGTCGCCAGGGCGACGGGCATCGCCCAGCGCTGCTCGCGCTCCAAGATGGCCTCCCTGCTCGGCTGCACGTCCAACTCAGCCGCGCTCGCGGAAGTAGAACTGCGGGAGGGCGCCTTCGATGACCTCCGCGGTCATCTTCTGCGCGATCTCGAGGTCTCCGGTGCGCACGGCGATGTCGTCGAGCGTGACGATGCCGGCGAGCCTATCCGCATCGACGACCGGAAGGCGACGCACCCGGTGACGGACCATCAGCGCAGCCGCCTCGTCGAGCTCCATCGCGGGATCGCCGCAGACCAGCGGCCGAGAGGCATAATCGCCTACGGGCTCCGCACCGTTCACCCCCTCGGCGAAGACGCGCACGGCCAGGTCGCGGTCGGTGACCATCGCCACCGGAGAGCCGGCGGGGTCGACCAGGACCACCGAACCGACCCGATGCTCGCGCATCTGCCGGGCGACCGAGACCGCGCTCGAATCAGGCGAGGCGGTGACGACGCCAGGGGTCATGATCTCGCTCAGAACCACTGCGCCGTACGCTACCGGCCATGAATGCAGGGCGAGCGACTCCGAGCCGGCAGCGACGGACGCCGGTGGTGCCCCTTGAGGCGGGCGCTAGTCCCGAGAACCCGCCCTGCCCGGCCTGCGGCGAGCCGCTCTTCGGCTGGATCGACGCACGGCCCGGGCTGGCGGGTCCGGTGAGCCGCTGCGAGAGCTGCGGCCTCGGCGCGGTCGGCGCCGCCGGTGGAGTCGAGGAGGCGCTGAAGGCGCTCGACCGCGTGCGCGACGGAGAGACGATCCGGATCGCCAGCCGGGCGAGCTTCTCAGCCTGGATCGGCGGCGCCGGCTGGGCCGGGCTGGAGCCCGGCAGTCGCTACCTGTTCACGCCGGAGTCGGTGCGCAGGCTCATCGCCAACCGCGACCAGATCGTCTCCCGCGCCCGCTGGACGCCCGGGCCAGGCATCGCGACGATGTGGCAAACGGTCCTCAACGGCTTCACCTTCGGCCGCAACCTAGCCCTAGCCCGCCTCGGACGTGCCGAAGCAGTCCACGCCGAGCGCCCCTGGCAGCGCCGCCTAGACACCCTGATCACCGTCGTAGTCGCAATCCCCGCCCTGATCGCCGCCATACCACTGGAGCTAACGGCCGCAGCAACGAGGCGCGGCAGCACGAACGCGCTGCACCTGGAACTGCTCTAGGCCGGGGGAGGGTGACCCTCGAGCGGGCGGATACTCAAATTGCCGGTCTCATTAGACCGGCAATTGTCCGAGCGAGGGTCACCTCTCCCCCGGCTCTTAAGAGAGTCCCTCCCGGGCCTCGCGAACCAGCGTCACGGACTCGGGGAAAAGGACGCGGATCGCATCGCGGACCTGCATCGCCTGCTCGTCGGGGCCGCCGGTGAGCTCCAGCCTCCCGATCGAGGCGACCGTCATCTCGACCGCGAGCTTGATCGCGTTGTCGGCCCAGGCGACGCGCTGGGAGGACTGCATCTGCTCGGAGAGCTCCTCCATGCGGGCGCGAAACTCGTCCGGGTCGCCGAAAAGATTGAAGGGGCTGCCCTCCACCCGTCACATGAAAGCAGAGACCCAGAGGCGGCACGGTCCCGTGACGTTGTGCGCGCCACGCGCGCGCACGCCCGCCCTAGCGTCAGCGCCATGCACGGCGGGCGGGAAGCGGAGAGAGGATCGGCGAGCGTCGAGCAGGCCGGCCTGGTGGCGCTCGTCGCGCTCCTCCTGCTCGTCGCTATCGCTGCCGTCGCCGCGAGCGGCGAGGTCGACGCCGGCCGTGAGCTCGCCGGCACGATAGGGAGGCGAATCGCCTGCGGTCCCCGCCTCCCCGACGCCTGCCGCCACCACCCGCTCGTCACCGCCTACGGCTGGCCGCTGGCGCGGCTGGCCCGTGCCCTGGCGCCCGCACCCGAAGCCAGGACGTCTCCCTCGGGCCTGCCACTGGTCCCGGTCGACTTTCGCCGCTGCCGGCGAGAGAGCTGCGCCGTCGCCGCAGGTCCGCACCTGACCGCCTCCGGGCGCCGCACCACCGCCTTCACCGAGATCGTCGACCGCCGGCACACGCTCGGCTGGGTGGAGCTGACCTACTGGCACTACCGCCCCGGTCTCGGCTGGGAAAGCGTCGTCCGCCGCGCCGGCCAGGCGCAGGTCGACGCCGCCGCAGGGGTCCAGGTCCTCCTCCAGGACGACCCGGCCCTGGTCCCGTTGGAGACCCTGCCTGGGCGCAACCACTACGCCTTTCCGGACGGCGAAAGGCCTCCCTGGCAGTGGCGGGTCCATAGCCTCTACCCCGGCTGGTCGAGCTGATTGCAATGTGGCCCTTTGACGCTAGAATGTGGCCACATGGGCAAAACGGTCGGCATAAGAGAGCTGAAGAACAACGCCAGCCGGATCATCGAGCAAGTCGAGGCCGGCGAGACGATCACGATCACTCGCCGCGGAAAGCCGGTGGCGACAATGGTGTCGACAGACGTGCCTCCGGGCCTCGCCGCCCTGATCGCCGACGGGACGGTGAGACCGCCGCAAAGCCGCACCCGGTTTGTCCCGAAACCAGTCAAGCTGCGTGGACCAGGGCCGACAGCCTCCGAGTACGTCTCCGAAGGCCGTCGCTGAGCCTCTATCTGGATACAAGCGCTCTGGTCAAGCTACTCGTCGACGAGCCGGGCAGTGACATCGCCCATGCTTCTCACGTCGAAGCAAGCTTTGTCTCGACCAGCGCCATCACTCACGTCGAGGCCAGCGCCGCCTTGACGAGGATGCGGAAAGGTACGCGCCTATCCGGTCCGGAATTCGAAACGGCCCTTCAGAAGCTCGAGGAGCTGTGGAACCCGCTCTACATCCATGCGGTCACCGACAGGCTCATCCACGACGCCTCCGCGGCCGCGAAAGAGCACGCTTTGCGGGCGTACGACGCCCTTCACCTCGCCAGCCTCACGGCTTTCGCGGGGAGATCGCTGACGCTGGCCTGCTGGGACCTCGAGTTGCGAAGTGCAGCGCGAGAGCGTGGCGTCGCCCTCCTTCCCGCAGAGCTCTGACGGACGCGCCTACGGCACAGCCGTCGATGGCGCCGCCTCCTCCTCCCGCTCGGCATCGTCCTGGGCCTGCTGGATCAACCCCCGCCAGTCCGTGGTCCTGAACACCAGCAGGATCGCGGCGAAGCCGAGCACGACCGACCAAGCCGCCATCGCGATCTGGGTGCCGACCGAGTAGGAGAGGACGGCTGCGCGGGAGGGTCCGTGCAGCGTGGCCACAAGCAACGCCTGCTGGGCGCCGGCACCGCCGGGTGTGAAGGGGACGACGTTGGCGATCGCCTGCACGCTCATCACCAGCATCACGTTGCCGACCGTGCCGCCGATGTTGAACGCCTCGAGGAAGAACCAGAAGGCGGCGAAGCGACAGAGCCAGCCGAGGCCCTGCCAGGCAGCGACCTCGCGCAGGTAGCGGCGCGGCTGGCGCAGGATCGCGAGCCCCTGTTTGACCCGGTCCCAGAAGCGCCGCACGCGGTGGGCGAGAAAGTAGATGCCGATCGCGATCGCCGCCAGCAGCACGCCGGTGACGATCAGGAACGTCTTCGGGTGGTCCGCCCAGAAGGAGATCTCGAAGGCGGGCAGGTTCGGGATCCGGGGCAGCGGCGGCAAGAGGCCCTGGGAGATCGCGTAGAAGAGGACCAGCACCCCAACCGTGGTGTCGAAGACGGTCTGGACGAGGAAGGAGGAGGTGACCGCGGGATAGGAGGAATGCGGAATCTGGCGCTTGACCAGGAAGACTTTGGTGACGTCACCGGCGTGGGCGGGGACGATCGCGTTGATCCCCGCTCCGGCGAGATAGGCGGCGCTCAGGTGCGTGAAGGAGATCCGCTCGCCCGGGTAGGCGGCGCGCAGAACGTTTCGCCATGCCCAGGCGCGGCAGAGCTGCATCGCCAGCAGGAAGCCGAGCGCGATCGCGAACGGGGCCCAGTCGATCTCCGAGAGATGGCGGAAGAACGCCGAGGCGGCGTTGAAGAAGGAGTTGAAGCTGGATGCGAGATCGGCGTAGGGCACCGCAGCTACACTAGCCCGCTCGTGTCAGAGATCGATCAGCAGATCCCGGCGAAGCAGGCTCCCCGCGACCCCGCCGACGAGGCGATGTGCGCGCGAGCGCGCGAGCGCTACACGGCCGACCGCAAGAGCCGCTTCCGCCGCCGGCGCAAGCGCCATGCCGAGCTGCCAAACCTGATCATCATCGGCGGGCTGAAGTGCGGCACGACCAGCATCCACCACTACCTCGGCCTGCACCCCGAAATCCAGATGTCCAAGCCGAAGGAGCTCAACTTCTTCGCCCGGGAGCTGAACTGGGACCTCGGCCTCGACTGGTACGCAAGCCGCTTCGACAACCGCTTCAAGGTGCGCGGCGAGTCCTCCCCGCACTACACGAACCTGCCCCGCTTCGAGGGCGTCCCGGCGCGGATCAGGGAGCACTGCCCCGACGCGCGCCTGCTCTACATGGTGCGCGACCCGATCAAGCGCATCCTCTCCCACTGGGTGCACGCGACCGGCGCCGGCTATGAGACCGGTGAGTTGGTCGAGGTCCTCTCCGACCCCGACTCCTCCTACATGAACCGCTCCAAGTACTGGATGCAGCTGCAGCCCTACCTGGAGCTCTTCGACCGTGAGCAGATCGAGATCATCGCCCAGGAGGAGCTGCAATCCGAACGCGAGGAGACGATGCGCAAGGCCTTCGCCTTCGCCGGCGTCGAGGCGAGCTTCACCTCCGAGCAGTTCGACCGCGAGTGGGAGAAGTCAAGCGCCAAGCAGGGCGACAAATACCAGTTCATGGAGAAGCTGATCAAGCTGCCCGGCTTTCGCTCCTTCGACCGCAACTTCGACCGCCTGCCGGAGTCGATGCGCTGGATCGTCGAGAAGGTCGTCCACGACCCCGAGAAGCCCCCCGCTCCGAAGCCGACGCCCCCCGACGACCTCTTCGAGACGATTCGCGGCCGCTTCGGCGCCGACGTCGCCGAGCTGCAGCGCTTCGCCGGCCGCGAGTTCGCCGGCTGGCACGACTACTCCTGACCACCACTAGGCTCCGGGGGCGATGCGGCGCCTGATCCCGGACCCCGGCGAGACCTCGGTCGAGCAGCAGCTCGACTCCTACAGGCCCCGGGAGCTGCCCCACCCGGAGGGGCGGCCGTTCGTGGCGATGAACTTCGCCGCGACCGTCGACGGCCGAGCCTCAATCGGCGGCGTCTCGGGCCCAATCGGCTCGGATACCGACACCGCGATGCTGGCCGGGCTGCGCACCCGCTTCGACGCGGTGATGATCGGCGCCGGGACGATGCGCGCCGAGCGCTACAGCGGCCTCGAGAAACGGCTGGTCGTAGTCGAGAGCGGGCCTGACGGCCGCGTGGACCTGGCGGCGCTGTTGCGCTCGCTGCGGGAGGAAGGGGTCCGGGCGCTGCTCTGCGAGGGGGGCCCGACGCTTCACGGCACCCTGCAGGCGGCAGGGCTGGTCGACGAGCTGTTCCTGACCATCGCGCCCAAGCTGGTTGGGGGCGAGGCTCCCCGCATCATCGAGGGGGGCGCTCTACCTGAAACGACCGGGCTGGAGTTGTCCTGGCTGCTCGAGCACGAGGGTGAGCTCTTCGCCCGCTACCGGGCCCTGGCGCGTTAGTCGCAATATGTCCGAGTAACGCGCCAGGCACGAGCTGCCGCTAGCGTTCCCGCCACCCCCAGCCCCGAGGAGAGGACCCAGTCGATGGACTTCACGCCGAGCCCCCAGGTCGAGACGCTGCGCGAGCGCATCCTCGACTTCATGGACGAGCACATCTACCCGCAGGAGCGGGAGATCATGGAGGCGCTCGACGCCGAGGTGAAACCGGGGATCCCCTACCCGAAGATCCTGGTCGAGATCCGCGAGCGGGCGAAGGGGGAGGGGCTCTGGAATCTCTTCATGCCCGACGAGCGCTTCGGCCCCGGGCTGACGAACTGGGAGTACGGGCTGCTCTGCGAGGAGATGGGGCGCAGCCCCGCGGCGGCGCCGATGGCCTTCAACTGCTCCGCCCCGGACACCGGCAACATGGAGATCCTCGCCGAGCACGGCACCGACGAGCAGAAGGAGCGCTGGCTGGAGCCGCTGCTGGAGGGGCAGATCCGCTCCTGCTTCTCGATGACCGAGCCCGAGGTCTCCGGCTCGGACCCGACGCTGCTGCAGGCGCGCGCCGTGCTCGACGGCGACGAGTGGGTGATCGACGGCCACAAGTGGTTCACCTCGGGCGCCGTCGGCGCCGACCTGGCGATCGCGATGGTCGTCACCGACCCCGAGGCCAACCCCTACGCCCGTGCCTCGATGATCTGCGTGCCGACCGACGCGCCCGGCTTCAACCTCGTTCGCCCGATCTCGGTGATGGGCCATGCCGCCGGGCCCGGCCACTGCGAGATCCGCTACGAAGAATGCCGCGTCCCCGCTGCCAACCTGCTGGGCGGCCAGGGCATGGGCTTCGTCGTTGCCCAGGACCGCCTCGGCCCCGGCCGCATCCACCACTGCATGCGGGCGATCGGGACGGCGGAGCGGGCGCTGGAGATGATGTGCAACCGCGCCAACGAACGCCAGGCCTTCGGCGGCCCGCTGGCCGAGAAGCAGTTCGTCCAGGAGGCGATCGCCGCCTCGCGGATGGAGATCGACCAGGCCCGCCTGCTCACCCTCTACGCCGCCTGGAAGATGGACACCGAGGGCAAGCGAGCCGCTCGCCAGTCGATCTCGGCGATCAAGATCGTCGCCGCTAACATCGTCATGAACGTCCTCGACCGCGCGATCCAAGTCCACGGCTCCCTGGGGATGACCGACGACACCCCCCTCGCCGCGCTCTGGCGCTTCAGCCGCATGCTGCGCCTGGCCGACGGCCCCGACGAGGTCCACAAGATGGTCCTCGCCCGCCGCGAGCTGAACCGCTGGGGAAAGCGCGCCGAAGCCGCGGCCGCGGGGGAACTGGACCCGAAGCACGCCCGCCGGGCGATCTGAGAACGAGAGAGGGCCGGGCGAAGCCCGGCCCTCTCTCTCAGCGATTCACCCTCTAACTAGCCGAGGATCGTCGCGTTCGTCCAGTACCAGCATGTATTGGAGTCTTTTTTAGCCGCAAGGCCGATGAAGGCGGTGAAGCTCTGGCCGCTGGTGGCCGTGGCGCTCACACCGACGTCGCTGGCGGAGTCATAGGCAAACGAACCGGAGCTGCTGGTGCCCCAGTTGGGATTGTTCAGTTCCCGGTCTTCTTCGGGCGTGGCGGGACCCAATTCGTCGCCGCCGTCCTGCCAGCTCGTGAAGACGGTTCCCGTCGAGCTCGACTCGATGTAGGCGTGGGCCGCCAGATTCGTGACTTCGAAAGTTTCGCATTTGACGATCAGCTTGATCGGACCGCTTTCGAAGACAGTCGCCTGCTGACCACCCGCGATCGTGCCCTTCGACGTCTTGATCACGTCGGTCGTGGCCGAGTTCGGAACCGTGCCCAGCGAAGCGAGGTTGACCTTCGCCCCGGTTACGGCGCCGTTCTTGAGCTTGGCCGTGGTGACCGCGTTCTTCTTGATCTTCGCCGCGGTCACGGCGTTCTTCTTGAGCTTTGCGGTCGTGACCGAGTTGCTCTTCAGTTCGTTGCTGCCGATCTTCTTCGCGGCGACGGCGCTGGCGCCACCGAGAATCATGAAGACGGCGATCGAGGACATCACGTTTGCGTACGTGAGTCGCTTGCGGAGCTTCGTCAAGGGGTCTCTCCTTGTATGGCTGGATAGGGCTCGGCTTGCCTTCGCGGAGATCGCGTCGAGTCCTGCCCGCCGACCGGCGAGCCGCCTCCACGCTGGTCGGCTAAAGGCGTGTCTACTTCGCGCGGGTGACGGCGATCGCCACCGAGACGGTCGAGCCTTCGGTGCAGTCCGGATCGCCCACCAGCTCGATGGTGATGCTTTGGGCAACGCCGGGACTCGTCATGCCGAGGGGGGCGGTCGCGCCGGTCACCGGCCGCAGCCCGCTGGGGTCCTCCGGCGTCGGTTCGAAGGCGCTGACGGCGAGGGTGCCCTGCGCCACCTCGAGCGCATTGCCGTTGACGAACGGACGGACTTCCGGACTGCAGAGTGTCGCCCCGATCGCGCCGAGATCGTTCCCCCTCACCTCGATGCTGAGGAAGTCGACCACGCCCGGCTGAGGCGTGAAGCTGGTCGTTCCGGTGAGCGGGATCGTCGAAGTCGTCGCGCCGTCGGCCGCGACCGGCCCGCCGCTTGCGGTCGCGATCACGTTCGTCCCCGTCGCGATCTTGCCGAAGTCGACCGCGCCGGCGGCGATCTTCGCCCCGTCGACCGCGCCGTCCTTGATCTTCACAGTCGTGACCGCGTTCTTCTTGATCTTGCGATTGGTCACCGCGTTCGCCTTGATCTTCATCGTGGTGACGGCATTGGCCTTCAGCTGCCTGGGACCGACGCTGTGCCTGGGCACCTTTGCCGCGATCGCCGTGGCGCCGCCGATGACGAGAAAGACGGCGATCGTCGACATCACGTTGGCGTAGCTGAGCCGGGCGCGTATCTGCTTCACGAAGCCTCCTTGCTGATGGGAAAGAGGGTGATCGGGAAGGATGGCATGGCCGCCCTCTCGGCGGCCAGGGTCACTCTTACGTCAGCCGCGTTGCTCGGCCTCGTCCGCCGCCTCGGCCAGGCGCTCGACCAGGCGGGCGAACTCTTCGATGCCGGGGTCGACCTTGCCGTACTGGCCGGCCGCGTAACGGGCGTATACGCCCTCGAGGATGATCGCCAGCTTCCAGTAGCCGAGGGCGATGAAGAAGTCGAGCTGGGAGAGGTCGCGGCCGGAGCGCTCGGCGTAGCGGGCCGCCAACTCTTCGCGGCCGGGGAAACCGGGCGCCAGGCTCGCCGGCTGGCCGAGGGCGACCAGCTCGTCGCCTGGCTCGGGCCAGTAGACCATCAGCAGGCCGACGTCGGCGAGCGGGTCGCCGAGGGTGCAGAGCTCCCAGTCGACGACCGCGGCGACCTCGCCGGCAGGCGTCAGGATCATGTTGTCGAGGCGGTAGTCGCCGTGGACGATCGTCGCCGGTCCCTGCGCGGGGATCCGCGCCGCAAGCCGCTCGTGGACCGCGTCGACCGCGGCCAGCTCGCGCGTCTTCGACTTCTCCCACTGGCCGTGCCAGCGGTGCAGTTGGCGGGCGACGTAGTCCTCTTTGCGGCCCAGGTCGCCCAGCCCGACCGCGTCGGGGTCGAGGGCGTGGATCTCGACCAGCGTGTCGACGACGCGCTCGCCGATCGCCCGCCGGTCGGCCTCCTCGGGGAAGGCGCTGGCCTCCGCCAAGCCGCGCAGGATCGGGCCCTCTACGAACTCCATCACGTAGAACGGCGCGCCGTTGACGCTCTCGTCCTCGCAGAGGCCGGCAACCGGCGCCACCGGCACGGCGCTCGGCGCAAGGGCCGAGACGACCCTGTGCTCGCGAGCCATGTCGTGGGCCGAGCCGAGCCGCTTGCCCAGCGGCGGCCGGCGCAGCGCCCAGCGCCCGGCGTCGGCGTCGCGCACGCCGTAGGTCAGGTTCGAGTGCCCACCCGAGATGCGCTCGAAGGAGAGCGGCAGCCGAGCGGACGGAACGTGCTCGGCGAACCAGGCTTCGACGCCGCCCCTGTCGATGCCCTGCGGGGCCTCGGCGGTGCCGTCGGTCGTGCCTGTAGCCTCGTCGCCCATAGTCGCGCAAGCATATTCCCGACGCCGATTCCGCCTCAGCCCGTCGGTCGCCAACCGGCTGACGATCGGCTTCGCGATCGCCTTCGCGGTACTCACCGGTCTCGCCGTGATCGGCGTCGCTCGCTTCCTCCAGCAGCGCCAGGACTTCGAGGACGCCACCGCGCGCTCCTACCAGGTGGAGATCGCCGCTCGCAACCGGCTGGCCGAAGGGGCGCCCCCCGGCCCGACGCGAGCCGCGATCATCGCTCAGAAGCAGCGCCGCCAGCAGCTGCGCGACGACATCGATGGCGAGACCCGCGACACGGCTCTGCTGGTGGGCGCCGGGCTGATCGCCGGGCTGACCGGAGCGGCGCTGCTCTTCACCGGCCTGATCGCCACGATGCGGCGGCCACTGGAGGAGCTGGTCGACGCCTCGGGCCGGCTCGCCGGCGGCAATCTCGACGCGCGAGTCAAAGTCGGCGGGCTCTCGGAGACCGCGGCCCTCGGCGAAGCTTTCAACGAGATGGCCGCCGAGCTGCAGCGGCGTGCCGGCGAGCGCGACCAGCTGGAAACGATGAAGGACGAGTTCGTGCTCACCGCCTCGCACGAGCTGCGCAGCCCGCTCACCTCAGTCCAGGGATTCGCCGAGCTCTTGATGCTGGAGCGCGACAAACTCAGCCCCGCGCAGGCCGACACGGTAGAGATCATCCTCGACAACACGCGCCACCTGGTGCGGCTGCTCAACGACCTGCTCGACCTGGCACGCAGCGACGCGGGGCGCCTGACGATCAAACCGTCACCCACCGACGTCGCCTCGCTGATCGAGGACGCGGTGCGCACGATGCGCAGCCAGACCGAAGCGCGGGAGCAGTCGCTGGATCAGCGAGTCGACCCGGCCCTGCCCCAGGTCAGCGTCGACCGCGACCGGATCCGCCAGGTGCTGGTCAACCTGCTCACCAACGCGCACGAGTACAGTCCCGACGGCGCGTCGATCGAGGTTGCTGCCACCCACCTGGAAGGTGAGGTGGAGGTAGCCGTCCGCGACGACGGACCCGGCATGCCAGAGGACCAGCTCGAGCACATATTCGATCGCTTCACGCGGGGCGACGCGGGTCTGACCCAGCACGTCGGCGGCACCGGCCTCGGCCTGGCGATCTCCAAGTCGCTGGTCGAGCTGCACGGAGGGACGATCGCCGCCGAGTCGAGTCCGGGGGTCGGCTCCACCTTCCGAGTACGACTGCCGGCGGTGGGCTAGATGACGCGCGTGCTGATCGCCGACGATTCCGAGACCATCCTCCTGCTGTTGCGGACGAGGCTGGAGATGGAGGGTTACGAAGTGCTGACCGCCGCCGACGGGGTCGAGGTGATCGAGGCGATGCGCGCCGCCGACCCCGGCCCGGACATCCTCCTGCTCGACGCAATGATGCCGCGCAAGTCCGGCATCGACGCCCTGCGCGAGCTCCGCGCAGCCGGCATCGACACCCCCGTCCTCATAGTCAGCGCCCACCAGAACCAGATGGACGCGGGCGCCGCGAACGACGTCGAGGTCAGCGGCTACGTCACGAAGCCCATCGACTTCGACCAGCTCTTCAGCCGTATCGCCGAGTTGACTCAGGGGTAACGGCCGCGCGGGCCTGGGTGAGGCAGGGGCCCCCTCCCAAAACACTCAAGATCGGCCTCCGGCCGATCGTTTTGGGAGGGGGCCCCTGCCTCACCCCCACCCTGACGTCTGGGGTTAGTTCCGCGCGATCTCGAGGCGGATCTCTTTGCCTTTGAGCTTCGTTCCGTCGAGGAACTCCACGGTGCGCTCCGCCTTCTCGGGGGAGACGCGGACAAAGGAGAAGCGGTGCAGGACGCTGACGTCGTGGATCTCCTCGTCGGAGAGGACGGCTCCCTCGCGCAGCGCCCAGCGGAGGTCGTCTTCGGTGATGCCGCTGCGCTCGCCGCGGTTGACGAAGAGCTTGACCGGGCCATCCGATCCCTCGGCATCCTCTTTGGCCCCGTTGGCCCCGGCGGGCTTCGCGGCCGCCGGCTTGGGCTCGCTGCGCTCGCGGCGCCGCGGGCGGGGAGCGTGCTCGAGGCGCTCCTCGGGCGTTTCCCACTCGCCGATCGTGGTCTTGACGTCGCGCTCGATGCGGCCGATCTCGTCGCGCTGGGCGGGGGTGACGAGGGTGATCGCGCGGCCGGTCCGCCCGACTCGCCCGGTCCGCCCGATGCGGTGCACGTAGACCTCCGAGGAGGCCGGCACGTCGAAGTTGATCACGTGGGTGACGTGCTCGATGTCGAGGCCGCGGGCGGCGATGTCGGTGGCGACCAGCAGCCGCACCCGGTGGTCCTTGAAGGCGATCATCACGCCGTCGCGGGAGCCCTGGCTCATATCGCCGTGCAGGGCCTTCACGTCGAGCCCTTTGTCCTTCAGGGTCTTCTCCAGCCGCGAGGCGCCGATTTTGGTGCGGCAGAAGATGATCGCCTGCTCGGGTTCTTCGGTCCGCAGTAGCTCGACCAGCCGCGCCGACTTCTCTTTGGCGGACACCTCTACGAAGGCCTGGGCGATCGCGTCGACCGTCAGCTTCTTCGGCGTGATCCGGATCGTCGTCGGGTCGTACATGTAGCTCTCGGCCAGCCGCTGGATCGGCGGCGGCATCGTCGCCGAGAAGAGCGCCGTCTGGCGCCCGCTCGGGCACATCCGCAAGATCTTCTCGACGTCCTCGATGAAGCCGAGGTCGAGCATCTCGTCGGCCTCGTCGAGGACGATGTAGCGGGCCGCCGTGAGAACCAGCGAGCGGCGGCTCATCAGGTCCATCATCCGCCCCACGGTGGCGACGACGACGTGGGCACCGGAGCGCAGCTGGGACTGCTGGGATTTGATCGGGGCGCCGCCGAAGACGGCGACGATCTCGACGTCGAGGTGCTCGGCGTAGGCGCGCAGCGCCTGCGTCACCTGGATGCAGAGCTCGCGGGTCGGCGTCAGCACGACCGCCTGCACCTCGTCGACGCCTGGGTCGACGTACTGCAACAGCGGCAGCCCGAAGGCGGCGGTCTTGCCGGTGCCGGTCTGCGCCTGGCCGATCACGTCGTGGCCGCCGAGCAGCTCCGGGATCGCCTCCTCCTGGATCGGCGTCGGGTCCTCGAAGCCGAGCTCGTCGATGGCCTGTTGAATCTGCGGCGAGAGGCCGAGCTCCTTGAAAGCGGTCATCGGGCCGGGTCCAGGAGGAGCTTGCCGGAGGTGCGGCGGGCGATCAGGTCTTCGTGGGCGCGGGCCGCCTCCGAGAGCGGGTAGACGTCGCCGACCGTGACCTCGAGCTCGCCGGCGGCGACCGCGCCGAGCAGCTCGCCGATCATCGGCGCGAGGAGCTCGCGGCGGGCCAGGAGGTGGACGAGCCAGAAGCCGATCACGGACTTGGAGCCTCGCAGGAGCGCCGCTGTGGAGACCTCGCGCTGTTCTCGCGAAGCGATCCCGAAGACGACCATGCGGCCCATCGGGGCGAGGACGCCGAGCTCGGCGTCGAAAGCATCGCCGCCGCTCATGTGCAGGACCGCGTCGACACGCTCGCCGCCGTTGGCCTCGCGGATCGCCGCGCCGAGATCCTCCGAGCGTGAGTCGACGGTGGCGTCAGCGCCGAGTCGCTCCACCAGCGCCCGCTTCTCCTCGCTGGAGGCAAGGCCGATCACCTTCGCGCCGGCCCGCTTGCCCAACTGCACCGCGAGGCTGCCGGTACCTCCGGCCGCGGCCTCGACCACCAGGGTCTCGCCCGGCTCGATCCGGGCGCAGCGCTGCACCAGGGCCGCCGCGGTCAGCCCCTGCAAGAGCAGCGCCGCCGCCTGGTCGTCGTCGACCTCGTCGGGGACGGGAATCAGCAGTGCCTCTGGCACCGCCACCTTCTCCGCATAGCCGCCGCTGCCCAGCAGGGCCGCGACCCGCCGGCCGTCAGAAGTACGCCCACTGATCTCACCCCCCGGAATCAGCGGCAGGCTCTGCTCGGCCAAGTAGTCGTTCCGGGTCGCGTGCGTATCGGCAAAGTTGATCCCGCCCCGCGCAACCTCGACAACGACCATCCCATCCCCAGCTACGGGATCGTCAACGTCGACGAGCCGAAGCTTCTCCGGGCCCCCGAACTCCTCTATCTGAACCGCCTTCACGGCAGCGAGCATATTCGTCGGCCGTCGCCGTAGCTCGCGCGGGTGGCGTGGGGGAGGGGGGTCGAGGACGTACACCTCGCCCGCAGGCCCCCCTCCCCCACGACAGGACCCGCGCGCGGTTAACCTCCCGGGCCGATGTCTCTGACAGTTGTCGGCTCAATCGCATTCGACTCGGTCAAGACCCCCTTCGGGGAGCGCGACCGCATGCTCGGCGGCGCCGCCGTTCACTTCTCCCTCGCCGCCAGCTTCTTCACCGAGGTACGGCCGGTCGGCCCGGTCGGCGACGACTTCGGTGCGGCTGAGTTCGAGGTGCTGGAAGGCCGCGGTGTGCTCACCGACGACATCGAGCGGGTGCCTGGCGGGCAATCCTTCTTCTGGCGCGGCCACTACGAGTACGACCTCAACGTCGCCCACACCGAAGACACCCAGCTCGGCGTGTTCGGCGAGTTCGAGCCGAAGCTCTCGGCTGCCTCGCGGGAGGCCGACATGCTCTTCCTCGCCAACATTCAGCCCGACCTGCAGCGTCAGGTGCGCGCGCAGTGCTCGGCCCGCTTCTGCGGCCTGGACTCGATGAACCTCTGGATCGACACGGCCAAGGACTCGCTGCTGGCGGCGATCGCCGAGGTCGACTGCCTGATCGTCAACGACGCGGAGATCCGCCAGCTGACGGGTGAGCCGAACCTCGCCCGCGCTGCCCGCGCAGTGATGGAGCACGGTCCCCGTGCCGTCGTCGCCAAGCAGGGCGAGTACGGCGCCGCGCTCTTCACTGCCGACAGCTTCTTCGCCCTGCCCGGCATCCCGCTCGAGGACGTGCGCGACCCGACCGGTGCCGGCGACAGCTTCGCCGGCGGCTTCCTCGGCTATCTCGACAGCCACGAGGGCGACCCCGACGAGGCCACCCTGAGGCGGGCGATGGGCTACGGCACAGTGCTCGCCTCCTTCAACGTCGAGCAGTTCGGGACCGAGCGCGTTGCCGCCCTCACCCGCGAGGAGATCGACGAGCGCTTCTCTGAGCTGCACGCGATGACCCGCTTCGAGCCGCTGCCGGCCGCGGCCGAATAGCGCCATTCGGTTCTCTGGAACGCAACAGGCAGGGCGAGCCGAGCTGCGATACTGGGCGCTCCAGTTGAAACGGCTCGAGGAGGGGTGATGGCCACCGAGCAGCAGATCAGAGATGCAGCCGCCGACGGGGCCACCACCGGCTCAGAGTCCCTCACGGTCACCGACAACCGCACCGGCAAGACGTACGAGCTGCCGATTGAGGACGGCACCGTGCGGGCGATGGACCTGCGGCAGGTCAAGGTCGACCCCGACGAATTCGGGATGATGGCCTACGACCCGGCCTTCACCAACACGGCCGCCTGCCGCTCGGCGATCACCTACATCGACGGCCAGGCCGGGGTGCTCGAACACCGCGGCTACTCGATCGAGCAGCTCTGCGAGCGCTCCACCTTCCTCGAGGTCGCCTACCTGCTGATCTTCGGCGAGCTGCCCACGGGGCCGCAGCTGGATCGGTGGACCTACGACATCACCCACCACACCTTCGTCCACGAGGATCTCAAGCACTTCTTCGAGGGCTTCCGCTACGACGCCCACCCGATGGGGATGCTGCTCGCCGGGGTCGGCGCGCTCTCCACCTTTTACCCGGACGCCAAGGACATCGACGACCCGGAGCAGCGCTACATGGCGGCAGTGCGGCTGATCGCCAAGGTGCCCACCCTGGCCGCCTTCTCCTACCGGCACAACATGGGGTTGCCCTACGTCTATCCCGAAAACGACCTCAACTTCGCCGAGAACTTCCTCTCGATGATGTTCAAGAAGACGGAAATGAAGCACGTGCCGAAGGAGAGCCTCTCGAAAGCGCTCGACGTGCTCTTCATCCTCCACGCCGACCACGAACAGAACTGCTCGACCAGCGCCGTGCGCAGCGTCGGCTCCTCCGACGTCGACCCTTACTCGGCGGTCGCGGCCGGTGTGGCGGCGCTCTACGGGCCGCTGCACGGCGGCGCCAACGAGGCGGTGCTGCGGATGCTGCGCGAGATCGAGACGGTCGAGAACATCCCCGCCTTCCTCGAGAAGGTGAAGGCGCGGGAGGCGAAGCTGATGGGCTTCGGCCACCGCGTCTACAAGAACTACGACCCGCGGGCGCGGATCATCCAGCAGCACATGGACGAGGTCTTCGAGGCCACCGAGTACAACTCGCTGGTCGAGATCGCACGCGAGCTGGAGAAGCGCGCGCTCGACGACGAGTACTTCACCTCGCGCAAGCTCTACCCGAACGTCGACTTCTACTCGGGGATCATCTACGAGGCGCTCGAGATCCCGACCGAGATGTTCACCGTGATCTTCGCCATACCGCGCACGGCCGGCTGGGTCGCGCAGTGGATGGAGATGAACGACGACCCCGAGCAGAAGATCTCCCGGCCGCGGCAGATCTACACCGGCGAGCGGGGGCGCGACTACGTCGAGCTCGACGGTCGTCAGGGGCCCGAAAAGATCGTCGGGCCGCCGGCGCGGCGTCCTAAAAGGCCCCGGCGGGGCGCGTAACACGAGGGGTTAGGCCCATCGGTCCTCCCCCCACGGAGACCGTCCGTCTCGCAGTGCCACCAGTTGCGGAAGCGGGTCGCTCCCACAGCCTCCGTGGGGGGAGGACCGATGGGCCTTCGTATTCTGCGGCCCTTGGGCGCGTGGAAGCTGACGATTCGGGACGGTTCTGACGTTTCTCACCTGAGCTTTGGGGAGCTTGGGGAGGCTGTGGCGGAGATGAGGCGGCGAGCGCTGGAGATTCGGGCTGAGGGGCCTGTGAAGGCCGTGTCGTCGTTGAGGGATTTTGCGCCGGAGGATCAGGTTCGGGCTCGGTTGCAGCTGAGCGGGAAGGGGTGGCTTCGCAAGCCCGTGGCCGGGGTCGACGTGCGGGGGGACGGGACGTTCATGCCGTTCCGGGGCGGGATGCGGCGCGAAGAGCTCGACCCCAGCGGGCACGACACCCCGTTCGACCTGGTGCGCGAGACTCTGGAACGCGATGGCCGAGGCTGAGATCCCCAAGGGCAGCTACGCCGCCGGGCGGCGGGTAAAGCTGCCCGCAGGCGCGGAAGCGCCGTACGCGGTCTTCATCAATGGGGTCGAGCAGCGCGAGGGCGACGACTACCGGGTCTCAGCCGGCGAGATCGTCTTCACCCGCCAGATCGTCAAGGAGAAAGTCGGCACAGGCCGCTGGCTGGCGATGTACCTGGGCCTCTTCGGCACCTACCGCAAGGACGAGACGATCGACCTCCAGTTCCAGCGCGCCGGCAAGACCGAGCTGGTCTCGGACCTACTCGTAATCCCCTGAGCCATCTTCAGCGGCGAGGGACGCCTCGTACTCCTCGAGGAAGCGACCGAATATCGCTTCGATCTCCTTGTCCTCGTTGCTGGAGGAGTCTTTCTCCGGGGCCTCCTTCACCGATTGCGCATCGGCTTCCGCCCATTCTTCCTTTTCCGCTTCGATCATCTCGGTTATGTGGTCTTCTTCTTCCTGGATCTCCCAGAGCTCCCAGCGTGCAGACTCGACCTCGTCCTCATCCAGCTGCATGTCCCAAGAGCTCGCGACCTCCAGGAGCCTGTCGAGCTCTTCGTCCGAGTAACCCCACAAGAAGGACTGCGGGTCCTCCAGAGCGCGGTCGATGAATGCCTCCAGGCTCTCCCTCCACTCGAGGACGTCGCTCTCGGACACCGACTCCGGAGACAGCCGCCGCAGGGCATCGAGCAGCCGCCAGCGCTCGATGCTCGGCTTCAGCGCCGCCAGCCGTGGTCTCACCTCCTCGAAGACGGCCTTCCCATCGAGGATGTCGTGCTCGACCAGGCGCTCGAGCAGCTCAACTTCGTGCTGGTAGAACGTGCCGGCCTCGCCCGCCTCCTCGAGCCAGCGCAGCGCCGGAGCGGACAGCCAGGGCGCGGAGGA
Organism: uncultured Solirubrobacterales bacterium; assembly: GCA_963753585.1. Taxonomy (GTDB): domain Bacteria; phylum Actinomycetota; class Thermoleophilia; order Solirubrobacterales; family 70-9; genus VRUE01. The sequence continues at coordinate 1,738,042 of CAVWCU010000001.1, forward strand.
CTTCCGGAACCACGGATTCTCGCAACGGGCCAGGGCATCCTTGAGACGGTTGCTCAGCTTCAGATCGCGGTCGTCGTCTTTCCTGAGCAGGTGGGCTGGGAACGCCCGTGCGTCTTCGATTGGAGATGCATCGAACACCCTGGCGAATGCTTCGTCGAATGCGGGCCACAGGTGCTCCGGCGGCAGCTCGGAGTCTTTGCGGCAGGCGTCCCAGAGCCACACAACCTGCTCATGGGAACAGGCTCCCCCGAGCAGCGTCTCCGTCTCCGCTCGGCTCGTTATCACCTCTCGCTCGAGGAAGTCGAGCAAGGACGGGTTGATCAGCGAGCACGACGTGAAGCGGGATAGCTCCCAGCCGTCGAGGAAAGAGCCGTCCAAGGCGGAGACGGCTGTGGCAAATTGCGCCTTGTCCGCGCTCAGGTCGCGACTGGCGCACGAGGCGGTAAACGCTGTCTCTAGATCCTCAGCCACGACCTGCTCGGGCAGGCCGATGAGCGCAAAGAGAACGGCCTTCTGGTGCTCGTCGAGCTCCCCGAATGGAGTCGCCCAGAGGTTGTGCGGCGCGTCGAGTACGGCCAGGCAGTAGCGACCGTAGCCCTGCCTCTCCTCCGCCCTCAGCCGGTTCCCCGCGAAACCTGTGATCGACTCGATCAGCCGGGGACTGAAATTGACGTGATCGATGATCCTCAGGTAGTCATCGCTGTAGACCAGTTGGCTCGCATCCCCTCGTCAAGCCGGGGTAGAAGCGGAGATGGTTGTAGAGGATCTTCGCCCGGTCCCCGCGGCTATGTCGCTCGGGAGTCAGGACGAAGATGCTGGCATCGTCCACCCCCCGGTACAGGGCCTCTGACTTGCGCCGGGCCTCAGTGAAGATGTAGTCGCGTGTGGTCATGATGAGTCGGCGCTTCCGCTTGGCAATCGTGCGGGCGAACCGGACCAGATCTTCCTGGTCCTCATCGCGCGCTTCGAACAGCTCCACGCGACCGAGGAAGTCGTCGAAGTAGAAGATCTGCTTCTCGTCGAGCTCGAGCAGCTCCCAGGCTTTGCCCAGCCCTCCCCGTGAGATCTCAAACGGCTCGAACCCACCCTCGAGGCTGTCGATCAGCAGAAGCTGCGCCAGCGTCGTCTTGCCCACTCCGGGCGGGCCGTCGATGATGATGACGCCGCTGTCGCGGAGGACTCGGCGCGCCTTCCGAAAGGCCTCCGTCTCCACGTAGCGAGGAAGCCGCGGGTGAATTTCCTCGATCAGCGCATTGCGCCGCTCATATTGCTCAGCCGAGAGCTGACGGCGGAGCTGGGGGGCACCTGTGAACCACAGCTTCGGGTAATGGGTCTCGACCCCGGAATGGACGCTCATGAAAGCGAGAAGCTCCTTGCCGCCCAGCACGTGATCCCGCGACTCGACCAAGCTCTCCAGGATCTCCGCCAACTCGTCGCGCTGCGTATGGCTCAGCTCCATAGATGTCACGAAGCGATAGCTCGCAGGACGGTCCCCACCCCACAGCCGCTCGTTCTCTTCGCGGGCTTTCCTTTTCAGGTCACGGAAGTCACTGCGGACAAAGTGCTTGCACTGGAGCACGTGGCGCTTGCCGTCGACGACGCAGAGGGCATCGACCCCGCCATCGCCACCGCGGGTGCCTGCCACGAAGTCGAGGCCGGTAGCCGCGGAAAGGAGCTCTGCCGCGAAATCCTCAAATTCGATGTCCGAAAGTGCTTCGAACCGGCCCATTCGAAGCTTTATCGGTAATCCGGCCGACCGCAGTAGTGGCGGATGGCAGCTTCAGTTGAAGACGTAGAGCACCGCGAAGGCGGCGATCACGAAGGCGCCGGCGCCGGCGATCATGCCCTTGTCCCTGGAGACCATCGCGGCGATCGAGCGGTCGTCGGCGCGGTCGTAGATCAGGTAGAGGTAGCGGAAGATGCAGTAGACGACCGGGGGGATCGTCCACATCATCGCGTTGCCGACGATCGGCGAGTCGACGGCGTAGATCGAGTAGCTGATCACGGTGCCGGTGGTGACCATGGCGACCATCTGGTCGAGGAAGGGCAGCGAGTAGTGCTCGAGCACGGGGCGGCTGCTGGTGCCCTCGTGCAGCTCGGAGACCGCCTCCTGGCGGCGCTTGGTGAAGCCGAGGAAGAGGGCGATCATGCCGGTGCAGAGCAGCAGCCATTCCGAGGCGTGGGCGTCGACGGCGCTGGCGCCGGCGGCGACGCGGAGGATGAAGAGGCCGGCGAGGGTCATCACGTCGACGATCACGATCTGCTTGAGGCCGAGGCTGTAGGCCATCTGGGCGATGCCGTAGCCGACCACCATCAACCCGACCTCCCAGTTGACCGTGGCGAAGGCAAGCGCGATCGCGAAGACGGCCAGCAGCGGCGCGATCAGCCTCGCCGCGCTCTCCGAGAGCTCCCCCGCCGCCAGCGGCCGGAAGCGCTTCTTCGGGTGCTTGCGGTCGAGCTCGACGTCGATCAGGTCGTTGACGTAGTAGCCGGCGCTGGAGATCGCGCAGAACGAGATGAAGGCGAGCGTCGCCTCCAGCACCGCGTGCGGATCGTTGAACTTGCCCGAGAAGAGCAGGCCGGCGAAGACGAAGACGTTCTTGATCCACTCTTGCGGCCGCCCGGTCTTGATCGCCGCCCGCAGCGGCGAGCGGCGCGGGACGACAGGCTCGTCGATCGAGGGGCGCCGGGACCGTCGGCTGTTCGGAGGTGATCGTTTCCACCGGTTCGCGGCAGCAGGGTAGCGCTGCTAGGGGTCGAGCAAGACGCCGGGGTTGAGCATCCCAGCCGGGTCGAGCTCGGCCTTGGCGGCGCGCAGGGCGGCGGCGAAGGGTGCGGGGCGCTGGCGGTCATACCAGGGGCGGTGGTCGCGGCCGACGGCGTGGTGGTGGGTGATCGTGCCGCCGCCTTCGATCACCGCCTCTGAGGCGGCGGCCTTGATCTCGTCCCACTGCTCGACCTCGCCGCCACGGAGCGCGGGCGCGATCACGGTGAAGTAGGGCGCCGGCCCGTCGGGGTAGACGTGGGTGAAGCGGCAGCTGACCCGGGGCGCACCGGCGCCCTCGGCCGGTGCGCCGCAGACCTCCGCGACCTTCGCCCGCACCGCCTCCATCGTCTCGGCGTGGAACTCCTCGAAGCGGTCCCAGGTGATCGCCGTCTCGAAGGTCTCCGAGAGCACGCCGCAGGCGACGAAAGTGTCACGCAGGTAAGGCGCCAGCAGGAACGCCCCCCGCCAAGCCCCAACCGCGTCCGAGCTTTCTCCGCCGACGGGCCTATTTCCGGAGCCGGAGTCCGGTTTTCGGCCCGTCGGTCCTGAAGCGCGGGGGTCGCCGGGGGTGCCGCCGTGCTCGCGGGCGATGTCGAGGGCTAGGCGCATCGGTTCTTCGACGGGGAGCTGGGCGGACTCGAAGCCGAGCACCAAGAGGTTCTTCTCGCCGGAGCCGGCCCCGGTCGTTCCCGCCTCGAGGGCGTCGAGCAGGCGGCAGTTCGCGGGGTACAGGCCGGACTGGGAGATCTCGCGGACCGCCCGTGCCGCGGCATGGAAATCGTCGAACTCGACCCCGCAGGAGGCCTTGAACTCGGGTCGCGGCCGCACCCGTACCCAGGCCTCGGCGATCACGCCGAGGATGCCCTCGGAGCCGATCAGCGCCCGGTCTGGAGAGGGCCCTGCCCCCGACCCCGGCAGCCGCCGGCTCTCCCAGGTCCCCCGTGGCGTGATCGCCCGCACCGACTCGACCAGATCGTCGATGTGCGTGTAGAGCGTGGCGAAGTGCCCCCCGGCCCGGGTCGCGACCCAGCCCCCCAGCGTCGAGTACTCGAACGACTGGGGAAAGTGCCGCAGCGTCAGCCCCTGCTCGCGCAGCTGATCCTCCAGCCCCGGCCCAGTCGCCCCCGCCTGGATCCGCGCCGCCAGCGACTCGGCATCCACCTCCAACACCCGATCCAGCCGCCGCAAATCCAAAGACACGAACGGCCTGTCCCCCAGCCGTCCCTCCACTCCCCCAACCACGCTGGTCCCGCCCCCGAACGGCACCACAGCCGCCCCCTCGGCCTCAGCCCAAGAGAGCACAACCTCAATCTCCGACTCGTCCCGCGGAAACGCGACCAAATCAGGCGGGTTCTCGAATTCCCCCCGAAACCCCCGCACCACGTCCCGGTAGGCCTTCCCCAACGAGTGCGACACCCGCTCGTAGTGCCCGTCCCTAAAAAGCTCCCCAAAAGCGCTCGGAACCTTCAACCGCGGCTCGCGCAGCTCAACCTCATCGAGCGGCACCGCCTCCTCAACCTCACCCCCAAACCCAAACCGCTCCCTAATCCCGGCAGCAGCAGCCACAAGCTCCTCTCTCGAAGGCGCCTGATCCTCATACCCCCACCCCCAATGCTTGAGCCTCCGCTCGGTCATGAGCTAGTTCACCGGGAGCGCGTCTCCGGCGGGTGGCGCGGTGGCGGGGGTCCCCCATAGCGGAGGATGCGCTGCATCCGAGCACATGGGGGAGGGCCGCCGCGACAGGACCCGCCGGCCAACCCCTACCAATGCACGCCTTTCATCAAATGAGCAAACGCCACAGCCTCGGTGGAGGGCGCCCGATCCGGCGCCTCGTCGGCCTTCCCCTTGGCAGCCTGCGACTCCGGGAAGAGTCGGTACGCCTGGTTCAGGATCCGATCGCTGGCCTTCGGCGCAACCGCGTAGAGCAACTCCCCGAAGGTGCCCAGCCGCGTCGCAACCTTCTTCGGCTGGTGGACCATCGCCCCGGCGATCATCTCCGCCGCCTCCTCCGGCGAGGCCGCCGGGAACATGTCGTACATCCGCGTCGGCGCGATCATCGGCGTGCGCACCAGCGGCATGTGGATCGTCGTCAGGTGCACCCCGTCGTCGATCACCTCTGAGGCGATCACGCGGCTGAACGCGTCCAGCGCGGCCTTCGAGGCGACGTAGGCGGAGAAGCGCGGCGGGTTGGTCTGCGTCCCGATCGAGCTGACGTTGATGACGTGCCCGGACTTGCGCGCCCGCATCGAAGGCAGCAGCGCCAGGATCAGCCGCACAGCGCCCAGGTAGTTGAGCTGGATCGTCCGCTCGAAGTCGTGGAAGCGGTCGTAGGAGAGGCCGATCGAACGCCGGATCGAGCGCCCGGCGTTGTTGACGAGAATGTCCACCTGGCCGTGGTAGGCAAGCACTTCCTCGGCCATCCGCTCGACGTCCTCGATGTCGGACATGTCGCAGCGATGGATGTGGGCGACGCCGCCGCCCTGCTCGATCTCCAGTTTCGTCTCCTCGAGCTTCTCGATCGAGCGGGCCACCAGCAGCACCGTCGCGCCGGCGTCGGCGACCTTGACCGCGGTCGCCTTGCCGATCCCCGAGGAGGCACCGGTGATCAGCACCACCTTGCCGCGCACGGCGGCGCTCAGCGAGCGGTCCTTGAACAGGTCCGGGTCGAGGTTGCGCTCCCAGTAGTCCCAGATCCGGTCGGCGTAGGACTCCAGTGGCGGCACCGCGATCCCCGAGCCCTCGAGCGCCGCCTGCGCCTGGGTCGAGTCGAAGTGGGTGGGGTAGCTGAAGTAGTTGAGCACCCCGGCGGGAATGCCCAGCTCGCCCAGCCCCGCCTTCATCACCCGCTTTGCCGGGGGGAAGAGGCGCAGGCCGGTGCGCATCAGCGAGGTGGCGGGGTCGGTGACGCCGGAGTCGAGCCGCAGCGTCGCCTGCGGCGCATCGGCGGCGCGGGCGAAGAGGTTGAGCATCTCGCCGGCGCTCTTCGGCGCCGGGTCGGTGAGGTGGAAGGCCTGGCCGTCGAGCCCCGGCTCGTGGGCGATGTGGTCGATCGCATCGGCCACGTAGTCGACCGGGACGATGTTGATCTCGCCGCCTTCGACGCCGACCGCCGGCAGCCAGCTCGGCAGCACCCTGCGCGCCCGCTGCAGCAGCTTGAAGGCGTAGTAGGGCCCGTCGACCTTGTCGATCTCGCCGCTGCGCGAGTCGCCGACGACGACCCCGGGCCGGTAGACGCGCCAGGGCCGCTGGCACTCCTCGCGCACGACCCGCTCGGACTCGTGCTTGGTGCGGAAGTAGGGATGGGTGTCGAGGTGTTCGGCCTCCTCGAACATGTCCTCGCGCCACTCGCCCCTGTAGAGGCCGGCGGCCGCGATCGAGCTGACCTGGTGGAAGCAGCCCGCCTCGATCGCCCCGGCCAGTTCGACCGCGTGGCGGGTGCCCTCGACGTTGGCGACCTCCTGAGCTTCGGCGCCGGCGGCCAGGTCGTAGATCGCGGCCAGGTGGAAGAAGTGGTCGACGTCGCCCCGCAGGGTGACCAGGTCTTCCTCGGAGACTCCGAGCCCGGGCTGGGCGAGGTCGCCGGCGATCGGCACGACCCGTGCTCCGTTCGGCCCCCAGGCCGTGCGCAGCTCCTCCAGCCGCCCCCGCGACCCGGCCCGAACCAGGGCGTAGATCGTCCCCTCGCGATGCAAGAGCCGCTGCACGAGGTTGCGGCCGATGAATCCGGTGGCTCCGGTGACGAAGTAGTTCATCGCTGTTTCATACACTCATTCCAAGAATGGCGCAAACGGCGACCGTGCAGATCGAGATGCCCGAGATGGGCGAGTCGGTCACCGAGGGCATCGTGCTCGAGTGGCACGTCGCCGATGGCGATTTCGTCCGCGAGGGGGATACGGTCGTCGAGGTGTCGACGGACAAGGTCGACGCCGAGGTGCCGGCTCCGGCCGACGGCACGATTACCAAGCTGCTTGTCGCGGTCGACGACGAGGTGCCGGTGGGGGCGCCCATGGCTGAGATGGAGCCCGGTGAAGGACTCAGGCGAGTCGGCCGCGGGGCCCGTCGCGGCCTCGGGGGGGCCTGCGGGCGGGGGCGAGGCCTCCGTTCTCGGCCCCCCCGAGTCCACGCCACCCGCGGAGGAAGCGTCGAAGTCCGCGGCGGATTCCAATGGAGCCGATGGGGTTCGGGCGACGCCTGTCGCGCGGCGGGTGGCTGAAGAGAACGGCGTCGACCTTCGCTCGGTAGCTGGGTCGGGACCCGGGGACAAGGTGACCAAGGAGGACGTACTTGGGGCCGCCAACGGTGGGAGGCCGGCTCCGGCCGCCGGTGAGGAGAAGGCTTTGCGGGGGCCCGCCGCGATGCTGGCTCAGGCGATGGACGAGTGCCAAGGAGGTGCCCACTGCCACTTCGTTCAGGACGGTTGCGGTGGACACGCTCGATGCCAAGCGCAAGGCGCTGAACGGGTTGCTGAAGGAGCGGGGGATGAAGGTCTCCTTCACCCACCTGGTCGCCTGGGCGATCGTGCAGGCGGCGAAGCGGCACCCGGTGATGACGCGGGTCTTCGAGCGGCGCGACGGCAAGCCGTTCGCCCTGGAGGGCGGACCGGTCAACCTCGGGATCGCGGTCGACGTGGAGCGCAAGGACGGCTCGCACAGCCTGATGGTGCCGGCGATCAAGGGCGCCGAGGGGTTCGACTTCGCCGCCTTCCACAGCTACTACGAGGATCTGATCAAGAAGACGCGGGAGAGCAAGCTCACCGCCGACGACTTCCAGGGCACCAACATCTCGCTGACCAACCCGGGTGGGATCGGCACCGTCGCCTCGGTCCCCCGCCTGATGAGCGCTCAGAGCGCGATCGTCGCCACCGGGGCGATCGCCTACCCGCCCGAGTGGGCCCACGCCTCACCCGACCGCCTGCGCCAGCTCGGCGTCTCCAAGACGATGACGCTGACGTCGACCTACGACCACCGGGTGATCCAGGGGGCCGAGTCCGGTGCCTTCCTGCGCAGCATCGAGCAACTGCTGCAGGGCGAGCACGGCTTCTACGAGGGGGTCGCGGCGGACCTGGGCGTGGAGACCGCGCCGATCTCATCCGCGCACCCGGCCTCCGCCTCAGCCCCGCCGCTCGGCGTCCAGCAGCCAACCGAGGAGATGGCCGTCACCACCACCCAGCCCGACGAGGAGCTGCTGCAGGCGGTGCAGGCCGCCACCTCGCTGCTCAAGGGCTACCGCACGCACGGCCACCTCGCCGCCCGGCTCGACCCGCTCGGGCGAGAGCCCAAGGGCGACCCGGCGATCCAGCCCGAGAACCTCAACCTGACGCCGGAGCTGATGGAGCGGATCCCGGCCTCGATCCTGCGCATCGGGGTGCCCGGCGAGACCCTGCTCGAGGCGCTGCCGCGGCTGCGCGAGGCCTACTGCGGCACGATCGCCTACCAGTTCGAGCACCTCTCCTCCCACCATCAGCGCACCTGGCTGCGCGAGATGGTCGAGACCGGGGCCCACCGCCAGCCGCTCGCCGACGAGGAGAAACGCCGCCTCCTGCGCCGCCTGATCGACGTCTTCGAGTTCGAGCGCTTCATCGAGAAGGCCTATCTGGGACAGAAGATCTTCACGATCGAGGGCCTCGACGTCGTCGTACCGATGCTCGATGAGCTGGTCACCCTCGCCTATCGCGGCGGTGCCGAGGAGGTCGTCTTCGGCATGGCCCATCGCGGCCGGCTCAGCGTCCTCGCCCACAACCTCGGGCGCTCGGTCGAGTCGATCCTGGCCGAGTTCGAGGGCTCGAAGAAGATCGACGCGGTAAAGGCCGTCGCCGCGATCCCCCACGGGGGCACCGGCGACGTCAAGTACCACTACGGCCACCAGGGGGTCTACGAGACGAGCGAGGGCGAGAAGATCGCCGTCCGCCTCTACCCCAACCCCAGCCACCTGGAGTTCGTCAACCCGGTGGTCGAGGGAGCCACGCGCTACCTCCAGTCCGACTTCGAGGGCTCGCGGATCGAGCACCAGCCCAAACGCGCGGTGCCGGTGCTGCTGCACGGCGACGCCGCCTTCCCCGGCCAGGGCGTGGTCGCCGAGACGCTCAATCTGCGAGCGCTGAAGGGCTACACCACCGGCGGCACCGTCCACCTCATCCAGAACAACCAGGTGGGCTTCACCACAGACCCCGAGGACGCCCGCTCGACCCCCTACGCAGCTGACATGGCGAAGGGCTTCAACGTCCCGATCGTCCACGTCAACGCTGACGACGTCGAGGCCTGCTCGTCGGCGATCCGCCTGGCGATGGCCTACCGCGAGCGCTGGGGCCAGGACATCGTCATCGACGTGATCGGGTACCGCCGCTACGGCCACAACGAGACCGACGAGCCCGCCTACACCCAGCCCCAGGCGGCCGCCAAGATCAAAGCGCACCCGCCGGTCTCCGAGATCTACGCCGAGAAGCTCATCGGCGAGGGTGTGATCGCCAAGGAGGACGTCGAGACCTGCGCCCGCGAACGCCACGACGAGATGTCTGCATCGCTGAAGGACCTCCGTCACAAGATGGAGCTGGGCGACTACGAGGACCCGACGGTGACCACCTCCAGCACCGGTGAGCTCGACCGCAGCGCCAGCCCTCCGGTCCAGACCGCCGTCCCGATCGAGAAGCTGCGCGAGCTGAACCAGGCGCTGATCGAGGTTCCGGAGAGCTTCACGGTTCACCGCAAGCTGCGCAAGCCCCTCTCCAACCGGGTCGACGCGCTCGACAAAGGCGGGATCGAATTCGGCCACGCCGAGGCACTCGCCTTCGCCTCGCTGCTGACCGAGGGAGTCCACGTCCGCCTCACCGGGCAGGACACCGAGCGCGGCACCTTCTCGCACCGCCACCTCGTCCTCCACGACGAGAACACCGGCCTCGAGTACTGCCCGATGCAGAACCTCGCCGACGCCAGCGCGCCCTTCGAGCTCTACAACAGCCCGCTCTCGGAGATCGCCTGCCTCGGCTTCGAGTACGGCTACTCGGCGGCCACCCCCAACTCGCTGATCCTCTGGGAGGCCCAGTTCGGCGACTTCGCCAACGCCGGGCAGGTGATCGTCGACAGCTTCATCGTCTCCGGCGAGGCAAAGTGGGGGCAGACGAGCCGCCTCACCCTGCTCCTTCCCCACGGCTACGAGGGCTCGGGCCCCGAGCACTCCAGTGCCCGCATCGAGCGCTTCCTCGCCCTCGGCGCCGAGGGCAACATCCGCATCGCAAACCCGACCACGGCCGCCCAGTACTTCCATCTGCTCCGCCGCCAGGCGCTGATCCGCAAGCCACGGCCGCTGGTCGTCTTCACGCCCAAGGGACTGCTGCGCCTCGATCGCGCCGCCGCGACGCCGAAGCAGCTGACCGAGGAACACTTCCATTTCATCCTCGACGACCCGAGCGCCGACGGGCGACGCGAGAAGGTCGAGCGGCTGATCCTCTGCACCGGCAAGGTCTACTTCGACCTTGACGCCAGCGATCGGCGCGAGAAGGCCGAGAACGTGGCAATCGTCCGGGTCGAGCTGCTCTACCCCTTCGCCGAGGAGCAGCTGACCGAGCTGATCGCCACCTACCCGAATCTGAAGGAGATCACCTGGGTCCAGGAGGAGCCGCGAAACATGGGCTGCTGGAAGGTGATGTCCCGCCGCCTCCCCCACCTGCTGCCCGAGGGCGTCGAGCTCGGCTACATCGGCCGTCCGACCCGGGCCAGCCCGGGAGAGGGCTACTCCGGGACTCACGCGAGGGAGCAGGAGCGGATCGTGCTCACGGCTCTGACGCCCGGGGCATAGGTAGCTGGCGCGGCGGGTCCTAGCGTGGGGCGGGGGTGCCCCTCGCCCCGACAAGTGCCTCGCTAATTAGCTCGGCACTTTGAGTATCCGCCGGTTCGAGGGACACCCCCGCCCCACGCCACCCACGCGAGATACGCTGAATTCCGTGCGTCAGATCGTGAGCCCTTTGAGGAAGCCGGTGCCGGGCCCGCTGTTCAAGTGGGTCAAGTGGATGTCGTGGATCGAGCTGGTTGTGTTTGCCGGTCTCATGGTGTTCTGGCTTCTGCCTGGGTTCGAGACCGAGACGATGGTGTTTGGCTGGGCGCACGGGCTCGGGTTCATCCTTCTGTGCATCGTGATCTGGGTTGCCTGCGGCAGGCGGGAAGCGCCTTACACGCTGCTCGCGGCAACGCTCACGCCGGTCGGTCCGGTGGGCAGCGTGATCGGAATCGAGTTGATCGAACGCAAGGGCTGGGGCGTTGCGGATTCTCCGCAAAGAGTTGCGGGATCGCCGTAGACACCGCCTTATCGGCTTGACCGCAGGCATTCGGCGCGGTATAGGTACAACCTGACTGTTTCTCTGAGCAGTCCCGTTTAGGGGAACGGCCGCGTCGGCATCCCTCCCTGGCTACCGACGCGTAGGTGCAGTGAGGGTCGCGCGGACCCCCCTGCCTCCCGCGGCCCTCCTGCATCTCATCTGCGGGCCGGAGTGGCGGCTCCCTGTCAGACGAGTCAGTTTCTGAGGTTCCGCAGGACGGTCTGCAGAATGCCGCCGTTGCGGAAGTAGCTGACCTCGTTGGGCGTGTCGAGCCTCACGGTTGCATCGAACTCAACCGGCGGACCGTCACCGCGGCGGACCGTCACCATCACGGACTTCGCCTCACCGTCCTCGAGATCGCCGACGTCAAACGTCTCCCCGCCGGTGAGGCCGAGGGTCTCCGCGCTCTCACCCGCTGGGAACTGAAGAGGCAGAACCCCCATCCCGATCAGGTTGGAGCGGTGGATGCGCTCAAAGCTCTCAGCGATCACAGCACGCACGCCGAGCAGCTTCGTCCCCTTTGCCGCCCAGTCCCGAGAGGAACCGGATCCGTACTCCTTGCCCGCCAGAACCACCAGCGGCACGCCTTCGCTCGCGTACGCCGTCGCCGCGTCGTAGATCGTCGTCTCCTCCCCCCCTGGAAAACGCCGGGTGAAGCCACCGGACCGCTCGACCAGCAGGTTGCGCAGGCGGATGTTGGCGAAGGTGCCGCGGATCATCACCTCGTGGTTGCCGCGTCGCGAGCCGTAGGAGTTGAAGTCGCCGGGCTCGACCCCGTGCTCGACCAGCCAGGCGCCGGCTGGGCTGTCCTTCTTGATCGCGCCGGCGGGAGAGATGTGGTCTGTGGTGATCGAGTCGCCGAGCAGGGCGAGCACCCGCGCGCCCCGGATCGGCTCGACCCCCGGCGCCTCGGCCGGCATGCCTTCGAAGAAGGAGGGCCGGCGCACGTATGTCGAGTCGGGCCAGGTGTAGCGGTCGCCCTCGGGAACCTCGACCGCCTTCCAGTTCTCGTCGCCGGCGAGCACCCCGCCGTAGTTGCGGGTGAACATCTCCGAGGCGATCGAGCGGCCGACGAGGTCCTTGATCTCCGTCGCATCGGGCCAGATATCCCGCAGGTAGACCGGCTCACCGTCGGATCCCTCTCCCAGCGGCTCGCTGATCAGGTCGAGGTCCATCCGACCAGCGAGCGCGTAGGCGACGACCAGCGGCGGGCTGGCCAGGTAGTTCGCCTTCACGTCCTGGTTGATCCGCCCCTCGAAGTTGCGGTTGCCGGAGAGCACCGCGCAGACCGCCAGGTCCTTCTCCTCGACCGCAGCGGAGATCTCGGGCGGCAGCGGGCCGGAGTTGCCGATGCAGGTGGTGCAGCCGTAGCCGACGAGGTTGAACTGAAGCTCGTCCAGGTACTTGGTCAGCCCCGCCTTCTCCAGGTAGTCGGTGACGACGGTCGAGCCGGGCGCCAGCGAGGTCTTTACCCAGGGCTTGCGCGTCAAGCCCCGCTGCACCGCGTTGCGGGCGAGCAGGCCGGCGCCGACCATCACGCTGGGGTTGGAGGTGTTGGTGCAGCTGGTGATCGCCGCGATCACGACCCGGCCGTGGTCGAGCTCGAAGCTGGTGCCGTCCTCCAGCGTCACCTCGATCGCGTCCTCGCTGCCCTTCCCGATCGTCGCCACCGGGCCGCCGCTCAGCGCCGGGCGAGGCTTGCCGCGCTCGTCGTCGTGCTCCTCGGCCGGCGGATCGGAGGCCGGGAAGGACTCGTCGTTCGCCTCGTCGACGCCGTTGCCCAGCTGGGCGCCGGCCTCCGGGTCGAACTCCTCCATCGCCTCGAGGAAGGCCTCCTTGGCCTCGGCCAGGGGCACCCGGTCCTGTGGCCGCTTCGGCCCGGCGATGCTCGGCACGACCTCCCGCAGGTCGAGCTCCAGCAGGTCAGAGAAGGCGGGGTCGGGCGAGCCCTCTTCATGGAACATCCCCTGCTCGCGCGCGTAGGCATCGACCAGCTCGAGCGTCTCCGTGGGACGGCCGGTCAGCTCCAGGTAGCGCAGCGTCTCGGCGTCGACCGGGAAGATCGCGCAGGTCGAGCCGAACTCCGGCGACATGTTTCCGATCGTCGCCCGGTCGGCCAGGCCCAGCGTCGTCAGGCCCGGCCCGAAGAACTCGACGAACTTGGAGACGACGCCGCGCTCGCGCAGCATCTCGGTGACGGTGAGGACGAGGTCGGTGGCGGTGGCGCCCTCGGGCAGCTCGCCGTCGAGCTTGAAGCCGACCACCTGCGGTAGCAGCATCGAGATCGGCTGGCCCAGCATCGCCGCCTCGGCCTCGATCCCCCCCACTCCCCAGCCGAGCACGCCGAGGCCGTTGACCATCGTCGTGTGGGAGTCGGTGCCGACCAGCGTGTCGGGGTAGGCCTGCAGGACGCCGTCGCGCTCGCGGCTGTAGATGACCTGGGCGATGTGCTCGAGGTTGACCTGGTGGCAGATCCCCGTCGCCGGCGGCACGACGCTGAAGTTGTCGAAGGCCTCCCGCCCCCACTTGAGGAAGGAGTAGCGCTCGCGGTTGCGCTCGAACTCGCGCTCGGCGTTGACGGCGAAGGCGCGCTCGTTGCCGAAGGCGTCGACCTGCACCGAGTGGTCGATCACCAGGTCGACGTCGACGAGCGGGTTGATCGCCTCCGGGTCGCCGCCGATCTCGGCCATCGCGTCGCGCATCGCCGCCAGGTCGACCACGGCCGGAACCCCGGTGAAGTCTTGCATCAGCACCCGCGCAGGCTGGAAGGGGATCTCCACGCTGGGCTCGGCTTTTGCCTCCCAGCCGGCGATCGCCTCGATCGCCTCCTTCGTGACCGCGACCCCGTCCTCCAGCCGCAGCACGTTCTCCAGCAGCACCTTGATCGAGTAGGGGAGCCGGCCTACGTCGAAGCGCTCGGGCAAGGCATCGAGGCGATGAATCTCATACGAGCGACCGCCGACCTGGAGGTCGGCCCTGGCGCCGAAGGAGTCGGGAGAGCTCATAGCTCCATCCTAGGGAGGGCGGCGCTCCTAACCGCGTTGCGAGGCACTACCGCTTGTCGAGCTGGCCTTTGGCGACGTTGGCGGCGGCCTTCTGGCCCGCATCGCCGCTGGCGACCTTGACGGAGATACCGGGGCTAGCCAGGGCGAAATGAGCCAGCAAGCGTTGCTGGAAGGGAGCAACGGTGATCTCGACCTTGTTGTGCTCGATTGCCTTCACGACAGCTGACGCAACCTGTTGCGGCGTTCCGGTGCCGAGGCCGGGGATCGGGTCGGCGCCCGAGTCGGCGTACATGCCAGCTTCTCGGATCGTGCCAGGGGAAACGATCGAGACTCCAATGCCGACCGGGTCGAGGTCGGCTCGGAGGCCGAGGGCGAAGCCGCGCAGGCCGAACTTGGTCGCGTTGTAGACGGAGGAGAGCGGTGTCGCCGACTTGCCGGAGAGGGAGGAGATGAAGACCATGTGACCGTGGCCGCGCTCGATCATTCCCGGCTCGAGGGCGCGGGCGAGGTGCATCGGCGCCTCGAGATTGACGCGCAGCGTGCCCTCCAGCCGCTCGCTCGTGTACTCGGGCAGGCGTCCGGTCCCGGGCAGGCCGGCGTTGGCGACGAGGACGTCGACCTCGCCAGCCGCGGCGGCCAGCTTCTCCGCCGCGCCTGGCTCGGCCAGATCTGAAGGCACCACCCGGTGGCCCTCACCGGGCAACTCGGTCGCGAGCCCTTCCAGCGCCTCGGCCTTGCGGCCGCTCAGCACCAGCTTCGCCCCGCGCCCGGCGAGCGCCTGGGCGATCGCTCGCCCGAGGCCTCCTGTGGCCCCGGTCAGCAGCGCAGTCTTGCCGGCAAGTTCCATCCCAGCGCGCAAGCTAGCACCCCAAACGTCGAAGGAAGGAGGCGGGCAAGTGCGAAAGGCCACAAAATGTTTGTTTTCCATGAGCAAATGGCCGGGCGATCGTCTACACTGCCGCCGTTCCGAACAACCGAAACGCCGAGTCCCGTGCGCTGGAGGCGCCACGGGAGCGGGGGAACCACGTTTTCGGGGCTAACTCGCCTAGTTCAGGCGGGGGCGCAGGCTCCTTTCGCGCCAGCCCGACAGCTAACCCCGTAGGCCGACAAAGGAGATCGGTTTGCGCAACAACAGGCAGAAGCTCAAGCTAGGCATAGCTGCAGTAGGGGCGTTGATGGCACTGGCCCTGGCTCCCGCTGGCGCGGCGGCCGAATGCGACGGGGGCGGCGTTTCGTCCGCCGAAGTGGACATCTGCACGCCGACGGCCAAAGGCCGGCTGCTGGACAACGGGATGCTCGTCCCACCGAAGTCCGCTCCCCCGAAGGTCAAGGCCGTGATCGCCGCGGCCAACAAAATCCGCACCAAACCCTATGTTTTCGGCGGCGGCCACGCCCGCTGGTGGGACCGCGGCTACGACTGCTCCGGCTCGGTCAGCTTCGCGCTCCACGGCGGCAAGTTCCTCGAAAGCCCGCTGCCCTCGGGGCCGATGGCGAAGCTGGGCCTTCCCGGCGAAGGCCGCTGGATCACGGTGTACTCCAATCCCGGCCACGCCTACGCGGTGATCGCCGGCTTCCGCTGGGACACCTCCGGCAACACCGACGGCAGCACCGGCCCCAGCTGGCACGAAGACCTGCGCACTCCCGCCGGCTTCGTCGCCCGCCACCCGGCCGGCTACTGAGCTCCGCCTCCCTCCTACTCCGCCCCGGCCAACCGGCCGGGGCGAGATTGTCCTTGCGTTCTTGAACCACTCGGATAACGTTTTCATGTAGCTGCTACACCCGACATCCGCTTGGCCGACCTCACCAAGCACTACGGCGAGGTGGTCGCGGTTGCGGGAATTAGCCTCGAGATCGAGGCCGGTGAGTTCTTCACGATGCTCGGCCCGTCGGGCTCGGGGAAGACGACGACACTGCGGATGATCGCCGGCTTCGAGGACCCGAGCGGCGGCACGATCGAGCTGGCGGGTGAGGACGTCAGCGGCGTGCCCCCATACGACCGCGCGGTAAACACGGTCTTCCAGGACTACGCCCTCTTCCCCCACATGAGCGTGGGGGAGAACGTCGCCTATGGAATGCGCGTGGCCAAGGTCGCCAGAGAGGAGCGCGCTCGCCGCAGCAAGGAAGCGCTGGAGATGGTGCGCCTGCCGGGCTACGCCGATCGCAGGCCCGGGGAGCTCTCGGGCGGGCAGCGCCAGCGCGTCGCCCTGGCACGGGCGATCGTAAACCGGCCAAGGGTGCTCCTCCTCGACGAGCCGCTGGGCGCGCTCGACCTGAAGCTGCGCGAGCAGATGCAGGTCGAGCTGAAGACGATCCAGGGCGAGGTCGGGATCACCTTCGTCTACGTCACCCACGACCAGGACGAGGCGCTGACGATGAGCGATCGCATCGCCGTCTTCAACCAGGGGAGGATCGAGCAGGTCAGCCCTCCGGTCGAGCTCTACGAGCACCCGGCCACCGAGTTCGTCGCCGGCTTCGTCGGCGTCTCCAACCTGCTCGAGCGCGACGGCTCGCGCTTCACGATCCGCCCGGAGAAGATCCAGCTGGTCGATCCCGGCGCTGCCGCCAACGGCCTGCGCACCGAGCGCGGGCGCATCGCCGACATCGCCTATGCCGGGATGGTGACCCGCTACACGGTCGCCCTCGACGCGGGCGGAGAGCTTCAGCTCGTACGACAGAACGTGGAAGGCACGTCGTCAGACGCTGTCTCCGAGCAGGGGAGGGAGGTAATCGTGGGCTGGCGCCCGGAGCACACGGTCGTCGTCCAGGGCAGTTCTAAAACAGAGGAGGAACCACCATGAGAAGGCGACAAGCAAACACCGCGCGCACGGCGTGGCTGATCGTCGGAGGGTTGCTGGCAGTCATGCTTCTGCTCGCCGGCTGCGGCTCCAGCGACGACGACACCACCAATGCCGAACTGCAGCAGCTCGGCAAAGGGGAGGGTCAGGTCGCCCTGATCTCGTGGGGGGGTTACGTCGAACCAGCCTGGTCGAAACCCTTCGAAGAGAAGACGGGCTGCACGGTCAACAACAAGGTGGCCGGCACCTCTGACGAAATGGTCTCGCTGATGCGTACCGGGCAGTACGACGGCGTCTCGGCGTCGGGCAACGCAACGGCGCGGCTGGTCGAGGGAGGCGACGTCGACCCGGTCAACGTCGACCTCGTGCCCAACTACGAGACGATCTTCGACGACCTCAAGGACCAGCCCTACAACACCTTCGACGGCGTTCACTACGGGATCCCCCACGGACGCGGGGCGAATCTCCTGATGTGGAATTCCGACGACGTCAAGCCCGCCCCGACCTCCTGGGACGTGGTCCTCGACCCGGAAAAGGCTGCCAAATACAAGGGGCAGATCAGCGCTTACGACGACCCGATCTACATCGCCGACGCGGCCGTCTACCTCAAAGCTCACCAACCGGATCTGGGAATCGAAAACCCCTACGAGCTGAACGACGAGCAGTTCGAAGCAGCGGTGAACCTGCTCAAAGAACAGCGTCCCAACGTCGGCGAATACTGGTCTGACCTGACCAAGCAGATCGCCTCCTTCGCCGACGGCGACAGCACGGTCGGGACCACCTGGCAGTACCAGTACTTCGCCCTGCAGGAAGAAGGCAACCCGGTGGCGGCAAGCCCCGCCAGCCAGGGCTTCCTGCCCTCCGAGGGTGCGACCGGATGGTCGGACACCTGGATGATCAGCTCCGAAGCCAAACATCCCAACTGCATGTACAGGTGGATGGACTGGATCGTCTCGCCGAAAGTCAATGCCGAAGTGGCTGAAGTATTCGGTGAGGCGCCCTCGCAGAGCCTCGCCTGCGAACACACCGCAGACAAAGAATTCTGCACCAAATACCACGCTGACAATCCCGGCTTCTGGAAACGCGTCTACTACTGGGAGACCCCGCTCGCCGACTGCGGCAACGGGTCCACCAACTGCAAGGACTACAACGACTGGGTCCAGGCCTGGACCTCGATCAAGGGTTGAGCCGCCGGCTCGCCACGCTGTTCCACAGGCGCCCCCACCTGCGGGTGGGGGCGCTTCTCGCCGCTCCGGTGGGCTGGCTGGTCATCGGCTACCTGGGCTCGCTCGCCGTTCTCCTGATCGCCGCCTTCTGGACCGTCGACCCGCTCAGCGGCGAGCTCGTCCACAGCCTCAGCCTGGAGAACTTCGAAACGCTCTTCGACGAACCGGTATACCGCGACATCGTCGGGCGAACGGTCTTGATCGCCGCCCTGGTCACGCTCACCGACGCCGTCATCGCCTTCCCGATCGCCTTCTACATGGCAAAGGTGGCGAGCAGGCGAGGTAGGGCGATCCTCGTCGTCGCCATCCTGATCCCGCTCTGGTCGAGCTACCTGGTCAAGGTCCTCTCCTGGCGCACGATGCTCTCCAGCGGCGGCGTGGTCAACTGGGCGCTCGAGCCGCTCGGGCTGCACGGACCCGGCTTCGGCAACACCGCCGTCTGGCTGGTGATGAGCTACCTCTGGCTGCCGTTCATGATCCTGCCCATCTACGCCGGGCTGGAGCGGATCCCGAACTCGTTGATCAGCGCCTCTGAGGACCTCGGCGCCTCGGCGTTCACGACCTTCCGCCGCGTGATCCTGCCGCTCTCCTTCCCCGCCGTCGTCGCCGGCTCGATCTTCACCTTCGCCCTCACCCTCGGCGACTACATCACCCCCAGGCTCGTCTCCAACAACCAGTTCATCGGCAACGTCGTCTTCAACAACATCTCCAACAACCTGCCCCTTGCCTCGGCACTGGCCCTGGTCCCGATCGTGGTGATGGTCGGCTACCTGCTGGTCGCCCGCAAGCTCGGGGCCTTCGAGCACATATAGATGGTCTAGGCGACGCGATGAAGCTCACGAGAAGATCTGCCCTCCTCCTCCGCGCAGCCGTGGCACTAGGGCTCGCCTTCATCTACATACCCCTGATCGTGCTCGCGATCTACGCCTTCAACTCGAGCAACATCCTCGAGTGGCCGCCGCCGGGGCTGACCCTCGACTGGTTCCCGAAGGCGATCGAGGACGAATTCGCCCGCGAGGCCTTCGTCACCTCGATCAAGGCCGCCACCGCCGCCACCGCGATAGCGCTCGTGCTGGGGACGCTCGCCTCGCTCGCGGTCGCCCGGCACCGCTTCTTCGGCCGCGAGACGATCTCCTTCCTCGTCATCCTGCCGATCGCGCTGCCGGGCATCGTCACCGGCGTCGCCCTCAGCAACACTTTCACCCAGGTGCTCGGGATCGACCTCGGCCTCTTCACCGTGATCGTCGGCCACGCCACCTTCTGCATCGTCGTCATCTACAACAACACGATCGCCCGCCTGCGCCGGGTCTCGACCTCCTTCGAGGACGCCTCGGCCGACCTCGGCGCTCACACCTGGCAGACCTTCCGGTTCGTCACGCTGCCCAGCCTGCGCACGGCGCTGGGCGCCGGCGCCCTGCTCGCCTTCGGCCTCTCCTTCGACGAGATCATCGTCACCACGTTCACGATCGGCGCCGGCGAAGAAACCCTGCCGATCTGGATCTTCCGCAACCTTTTCCGTCCCAACCAGCTGCCGATCGTCAACGCCGTGGCCGTGATCGTCGTCCTGCTCTCGATCATCCCCGTCTACCTTGCGCACCGCCTCACCCGCGACGAAGACGGCGCGGCCACCGCTCGCGGGGGCCGCGGCAGGATCGAGGGCGGCGGCGTGGAGACCGAGGCAACCGCGGTGCCGTGACTACAGCGGGATGTTGCCGTGCTTGCGCTTCGGCTGGGCAACGCGCTTCGATTGCAGCATGCGCAGCGCCCGGATCAGCTTCGGGCGCGTCTGGCGGGGCTCGATCACGTCGTCTATGTAGCCGCGCTCGGCTGCTGAGTAGGGATTGGCGAAGTGGGCTTTGTAGTCGTCGATCAGCTTCTGGCGGCGCTCGTCGGGCGTCGGCGAGTTGGCGAGATCCTTGCGGTAGATGATGTTGACCGCGCCCTCCGGGCCCATCACCGCGACCTCCGCTGTGGGCCAGGCGACGTTGAAGTCAGCCAGCATGTGCTTGGAGTTCATCACGTCGTAGGCGCCGCCGTAGGCCTTGCGAGTGACGACGGTGAGCTTCGGAACGGTCGCCTCGGTGAAGGCGTAGAGCAGCTTGGCGCCGTGGCGGATGATCCCGTTCCACTCCTGGTCGGTGCCGGGCAGGAAGCCGGGCACGTCGGTGAAGGTGAGGATCGGAACGTTGTAGGCGTCACAGGTGCGGACGAAGCGAGCCGCCTTCTCCGAGGCCTCGATGTCGAGCACGCCGGCGAGGAAGGCGGGCTGGTTGCCGACGATCCCGATCGGGAAGCCGTCGAGGCGGGAGAAGCCGCAGACGATGTTCTTGGCGAAGTGCTCGTGGACCTCGAAGAACTCGCCGTCGTCGACGACGCGTGAGATCACCTCGCGCATGTCGTAGGGCTTGGAAGGATCGTCGGGGACCAGCGTGTCGAGGTCCTCGTCTTCGCGCTCGGGGTCGTCCTCCGGCTCGAAGCGCGGCGGCGCCTCGAGGTTGTTCGAGGGTAGGAAGCTGAGCAGATGGCGAGCGTCCTCGAGGCAGCTCTCCTCGTCCTCGGAGGCGAAGTGGGCGACGCCCGACTTCGAGTTGTGGCTCATCGCCCCGCCCAGCTCCTCGAACTCGACTTCCTCGCCGGTGACCGTCTTGATCACTTCCGGACCGGTGATGAACATGTGCGAGGTCTCTTTGACCATGAAGATGAAGTCGGTCATCGCCGGCGAGTAGACGGCGCCGCCGGCGCAAGGGCCCATGATCAGGCTGATCTGCGGGATCACGCCGGAGCACTGCACGTTGCGGACGAAGACGTCGCCGTAGGCCCCGAGCGAGACGACGCCCTCCTGAATCCGGGCGCCGCCGGAGTCGTTGATGCCGATCACCGGCGCCCCGACCTGGGCGGCGAGGTCCATCACCTTGCACATCTTCTCCGCCATCACCTCGCCGAGGCTGCCGCCGAAGACGGTGAAGTCCTGCGAGAAGACGAAGACGGTGCGGCCGTCGATCGTGCCGTGGCCGGTGACGACGGCGTCGCCCCAGGGCCGTTTTTTCTGCATCTCGAAGTCGTAGGTGCGGTGGCGGACGAAGGTGTCGAGCTCCTCGAAGGAGCCGGGGTCGAGCAGCTTCTCGACCCGCTCCCGGGCGGTCATCTTGCCCTTGGCGTGCTGCTTCTCGACCGCCTCCTCTGAAGCGGAGTGGATCGCTTCCTCGCGCAGCTCGCGCAGGTAGGCGAGCTTCTCCTCGTGGGTGATCGGGTTCTTCTCTCGCATCGAGCGGGAGAGTCTATTTATCCGTGACCGAGAAAGGTGCGATACCCAATCAGGTATCATCGTGGCGTGAATTCGCCCCAAACGCTTCTTCGCCAAGTGCGATCAGCGGCCGGCCTGTCGCAGCGAGCCCTCGCCAAACGGGCCGATACGTCGCAGCCCGCAATCGCCCGCTACGAGCGCGGTCTCGCCACACCGTCGTGGGGAACATTGCAGCGGCTCGCGGCGGCGTGTGGGCGCAACCTCCGGCTTAGCGCGGAGATCGCGGCCGATCCGCACGACGTCGAGCTCGCCGCGCGCATGCTGGAGCTCACTCCGCAGGAGCGTCTTCATGCCCTTTCGAGCTACGCACGTCTCCGGGGACCGGCAAAGTGACGGAGTTCGATCCCGAGCGCCTGCTGCGGGTTTTGGTCGAGCATGAAGTCGACTTCTGCGTGGTCGGAGCGGTCGCTGCCTGGCTGCAGGGAAGCCCGGCCGTCACGCTCGACCTGGACGTGATGCCGCGCCGTGACCTGGACAACGCCGACCGCCTGGCTGCGGCGCTCAACTCGCTCGATGCGCGGCCGCTGGGTGGCGAGGCACAAGTCGAGCTGGAGGGAGCCGACTTCCTCGGCTGGCAGATGCAGCGATTCGACACCGATGCCGGCCCGCTCGACATCGTCCCCGAGGCCGCCGCGATCGGCGGGTTTGAGGAAGTCGCGACGGTCCCGCTCTCCCTGGGCGATCTCTCGGTGCGGGCGATCACGCTCGACGAGGTGATCGCCTCCAAGGAGAAGCTGGGACGCCCCAAGGACACAGCCGCACTGCCTGCACTGTACGCGGCGCGCGAGGCCCTGCGGCAGCGGCGCGAATCGAGCGGCTGAAGAGACCTGCGACAACGACGAAGGGCCCGCCGAAGCGGGCCCTTCGAACCCCGGTCAGGGGCAGATTCGTGCCTAGAGTTCGGCGCAGATGGCGAAGGCCTCGATCGACCAGTCTCCGTAGGGCCCGCCGCCGGTCTCGTGCGCGAAGGCCGACCAGCCGGTGCGCTGGGAGCCGGTGGAGAACGGGCTCGAGCCGGTGACCGCGACGTTGGCGAGTTCGCCGCTGAGGCGCACACCCCCGCTGATCGCGAACTTGCCGCTCGGGCAGTTGGCGGTGACCGACTTGGACTGTTCGGTGTTTTCGCCGCTGCTCGCGTTCTCGTAGACGACGTTCTTGACCAGCTGAGCGAGGAAGCTAGGGACGAGCTTGCCGCTGCTCACGGCTCCGTTCTTGATCTTCGGTTCCGTGACCACTTGGCCGCCAAGCTGGCCGGAACGCACCGAGCCGTTGGCGAGCTGACTGGAGCCGATCGTCGCGGCGGCGATCTTCGCCCCGGTGATGGCGCCGTTGCGCAGCTTCTTGTTGACGACCGCGCCGTTGCGCAGCTTCGGCGTCGTCACCGCCCCGTTGGCGATGCTTGCGGTCTTCACCGAGTTCTTGCTCGCGGTCTTCGCCGCCACGGCGGCGCCGCTCAGCGCCACGAACAGGGCGATGCATGCGATCACGGTTGCGGGGTTCAGGTGCCTCTTCATCAGCTTCAACTCGTTCCTCTCGTTTCGTGGTTCAGGCGCCGAACGGCTGCTTGCGCGGTTCGGCCAAGTTGTCCAAGATGCGCTCCAGATCGGTCTCCGCGAGGCCGGAGTCGCTCCCGGCTCGCAACTGCACGCGAGTGCCGAAGCCTTTCTCGGCCATCGTCACCTCTACCCCTTCGACAGCGGCGACCAACTCAGCCAGCTCGGGCTCGGACTTCATCAGCGTCCGCGAGACCTCGATCATGCGGCCCGCTTCAACCCCAGCGAGGCAGTTCCTCCCCAGTCTGGACGCCTGGGCGAGTCCGTTCAGCAGCTAGAAGAACGCGCCGCCCTTGTACTCGCCGAAGACGTCGCGCATGGCACCGCAGACCTCGCCGATCGAGGCGTTGGCGGCGAGCGCGGCGCGAATCGGGTGCAGGAGGTTGCCCTCTCCCCGGGCGACATCGCGAAGGGCCTCCAGCTTCGCCTCGACGGCGGCCTCCTCGCGGGACTCCTTGAACGTCTTCAGGCGGGCCAGCTGGCGCTCCTCGGCCTCGGGGTCGACCCGGAGGATGTCGACTTCGTCGACCTGGTCGGTGACGTATTTGTTGACGCCGACGATGATGTCCTGGCCGGACTTGTAGCGCTCGTGGTAGGAGTGCGCGGACTCCTCGATCTCACGCTGCATGAACTCCAGCGCCTCGACCGAGCCGCCCATCTCCTCGACCTTCTCCATCAGCTCCCAGGAGCGGGCCTCGATCTCGTCGGTCAGCGACTCGACGAAGTAGGACCCGGCGAAAGGGTCGACCGTATCGGCGGCACCCGACTCGTGAGCAAGCACCTGTTGGGTGCGCAACGCGATCCGGGCCGAGCGCTCGGTCGGCAGCGCCAGCGCCTCGTCGAAGCCGTTGGTGTGCAGGCTCTGGGTGCCGCCACAGACGGCGGCGAAGCCCTGTAGGGCGACGCGGATGATGTTGACCTCGGGCTGCTGGGCCTGCAGCGTCACGCCCCCGGTCTGGGTGTGGAAGCGAATCTTCATCGAGTTGGGGTTCTCGGCGCCGAACCGCTCGGCGACGATCTTCGCCCACATCCGCCGCACCGCCCGGAACTTGGCGATCTCCTGGAAGACGTTGTTGTGGCCGTTGAAGAAGAAGGCGAGGCGGGGTGCGAACTCGTCGATCTTCAGGCCGCGCTCAAGCGCGGCTTCGACGTAGGCGATCGCGTTGGAGAGCGTGAAGGCGACCTCCTGCACGGCCGAGCAGCCCTTCTCGCGGATGTGGTACCCGGAGATCGAGATCGTGTTCCACTTCGGCACGTTCTCGTGGCAGTACTCGAAGATGTCCGTCGTCAGCCGCATCGTCGGCACCGGCGGGTAGATGTAGTTGCCGCGTGCCATGTACTCCTTCAGCACGTCGTTCTGGACCGTGCCGCGCAGCTTCTGCGACGGCACGCCCTGCTCCTCGCCGACCAGCTCGTAGAGCAGCAGGAGGATCGCCGCCGGCGCGTTGATCGTCATCGAGGTCGAGACGCCGTCGAGCGGGATCTGCTCGAAGCAGATCCGCATGTCCTCGATCGTGTCGATCGGGACGCCGGTGCGCCCGACCTCGCCCCGGCAGAGCGGGTCGTCGGAGTCGCGGCCGAGCTGGGTCGGCAGGTCGAAGGCCATCGAGAGGCCGGTGGACCCATGTTCGATCAGGTAGCGATAGCGCTCGTTGGTGTCCTCGGGCGTAGCGAAACCGGCGTACTGGCGCATCGTCCAGAGCCGGTCGCGGTACATGCCGTCGTGGATGCCGCGCGTGAAGGGGGGGCGCCCGGCTCGCCAAGGCGCTCCTCTAGCCCTGGGGCGACATCGTCCTCGTCATAAACACGCTGAATCTCGATGCCGGAATCGGTGAAGACGCGCTCGTCGTCTGGGCCGACGAGGGGCGCAATCGTGCGATGGGTCTCTTCTGTGGCCATGTCGACAGGATATGCGGGTATCCCGTGCGCTTGCGGCCGACCGGAACATTGCGGCCAATTACGGTTTGTTGAGGTGCAGGCCGGGAATAATCTTGGCTGCAAATCGACATGCCGTAAGTCGCCAAACGGGGCAGCAGGGGGCGGCAGTAAAACGGAGGATCGATATGAGAGAAGTGACCCAGCCGGTAAGGGCCCGGGGGACGATGCGCTCAGCGGTAGCAGTGGTCGCTGCACTGGCTGCGTTGCTTGCCTTTGCGCCCTTTGCCTCGGCCACCAGCGACCCGCTCGCCAGCGGTACGACGAGCATCACCCTCAACAAGGGCTTCTTCAAGAAGCTGAAGAAGAACGGCGTGAAGGTGCTCAAGGTGAGCCCCGCCACGCTGAAGAACCGCAAGGTGGGGCTGCCCGTGATCGGCGGCTCGCTGGACCCGACCACAGGTGCCGGCACGGTCGAACACAGCGGCGGAATCAAGTTCAAGCGCGGCAAAAAGACCGCCGCGGTCAACACCCTGGTGCTCGAATCCGCAACGTCCTCGCTGAAAGCCAAGGTCGGCGGAAAGACGATGAAGCTCGCCTCGGTGAAGGGCTACACCGCCACCCGCAACGGCTTCGGCACTAACGTCAGCATCTCCGCCCTGAAGCTCACCGGCAAGGCCGCCAAGCAGCTGAACAAAAAGCTCGGCTTCACCGGTAAAAAGAGCGGCAACAAGGGCAAGAAGCGGGCTTCGGCCAGCAAGAAAGCCCAGCCCCCGTTCAAGGGCAACCAGGTTCTCGGGTCCTCGACCAGCGAAACCCAGCCGAAAACGGTCGCGGTGCTGCCGACCGGAAACGCAACGCTCGCGCTGAGCGCGTCGGCCGCACTGAAACTGAACAACGTCGGTCCTCAGCCCGAATTCCCCAAACCGGGGCCGTTCGCGGTGAAACTCGCGCCGGTGGCGCCGACCAGCGTCATTGACGCCGGTCCTCCGCCGACGCTGGCCTTCCCGATCGGCGGCGGCACGATGTCGCCGACGGCAACAGCCGGAACGCTTCAGACCCTGGGTGGCGTGACGCTGACCCAGAGCCTGGAAGCTGCTCCGCCCCCCGGCACCAAAGGCGTTACGACGCTGACGATGAAAGACATCTGGGTCGACATGAGCACGAAGGTCGCCACGGTGGAAGTCTCGATCGAAAATCCGAAAACCCCGGAAGCCAACCTCGGCAACCTGGGGAGGTCCTCGATCGCCGACATCATCCTGACCGGAGCGGTGGTCACCTCCGACCCGGCTACCCACACGATCAGCGTCCTCAACGCGTCCGCGACCCTGCAGGCCGTGACCGCGGAGACCCTGAACTCGGTGTTCATCACGCCGATCGAAAAAGCAACTGGGGAACCACAGGAAAAGTTCGCCGCCGGCGACCCGCTGGGAAGCTTCTCCTTCACGGCGACGACGCAGTAGCGGCAACCCGAGTCACAGCACTCGCGGCGAGGGCGGCCTACGGGCCGCCCTCTTCTTTTGGTGTCAGTCCGAAGCCCCGGCCAGCCGGTCGACGCCCGACCGCTCGATCGTCATCCGCAGGCCGTCGAGCAGCTCGACGGCCGGCTCCCAGCCGAGCAGGTCGCGGGCGCGGGCGATGTCGGGGCGGCGCTGCTGCGGATCGTCAACCGGCAGCGGCTCGAAGACGATCTCCGAGCGCGACTCGGTCACCTCGATCACCTTCTTGGCAAGTTCGAGCAGGGTGAATTCGTTCGGGTTGCCGATGTTGACCGGCGAGTGCACGTCGGACTCCGCCAGGGCGACGATGCCGCGAATCAGGTCGTCGACGTAACAGAAGCTGCGGGTCTGCTCGCCCTCGCCGAAGACGGTCAGCGGCCGGTCCTCGAGCGCCTGGCGCATGAAGGTCGGGATCGCCCGCCCGTCGTGCGCGCGCATGCGCGGCCCGTAGGTGTTGAAGATGCGGACGATCGAGGTGTCGACCCCCTGCTGGCGGTGGTAGGCCATCGTCAGCGCCTCGGCGTAGCGCTTCGCCTCGTCGTAGACCCCGCGCGGGCCGATCGGGTTGACGTGCCCCCAGTAATCCTCGGTCTGGGGATGGACCTCGGGGTCGCCGTAGACCTCGCTGGTC
Organism: uncultured Solirubrobacterales bacterium; assembly: GCA_963753585.1. Lineage (GTDB taxonomy): Bacteria > Actinomycetota > Thermoleophilia > Solirubrobacterales > 70-9 > VRUE01. The sequence goes on from CAVWCU010000001.1 coordinate 1,765,005, forward strand.
GAGGCGAGCAGGAAGCGGGCGCGCTTGAACTTGGCCACCCCGAGCATGTGATGGGTCCCGTGGGAGCCGACTTTGAGCGTGTGCAGCGGCAACCGCAGGTAGTCGATCGGGCTCGCCGGCGAGGCCAGGTGGTAGACGAAGTCGACGTCCTCGGGGATGTCGACGTGCTCGGTGATGTCGATGTTGCGGAACTCGAAGGCCGCGTCGCGGATGTGCTCGATGTTCTGCAGCGAGCCGGTCTCGAGGTTGTCGACGCAGATCACCCGGTGACCCTGGCCGAGCAGGTAATCGCAGAGGTGGGAGCCGAGAAAGCCGGCACCGCCGGTGACCACGCAGGTGCTCATCGAGCCTGATGCTATCGGCCGTCCCCCTGAGCGGTCGTCGAGCTGCGATCCGCAATTTGCGAGTTACTTGGCCGATCACCCGTCCAGGAGGGGGGAGAACTCGCGATATCGGCCGCCTTCGGTTGGCATGTTCGGATGACGGATCTGACCGGTGCAGAGGAGCTCAGTGGATTGAAAGAGCGGGAGTCGACTGCGACGCGGGGAGCGCGACTGGAGCGTGGCGACCTCGAGCGAGGGGAGACGGATGCGGCCCGCAAGCGTGCGGCGGTGGAGATGATCGCCCGCCACGAGCACACGCTGAAACGAACCGCCCGGCGCTTCTCGCTCGATGCCGAAGACGCCGACGACGCCTATCAGCGCGCCCTGGAGATCGTCCTCACCAAAGCGCCGACGACAGACGCGCGGGAACTGATTCGCTGGACCCAGACGGTGACCAGGCACGAGGCGCTCGCGGTGCGCGAGAGCCGCGAAAGGCTGCTTGGCTCCCCCAGCCGCCGCGAGGGCGCCCTGGATCCGCTGGCCTCGATCCCGTCCGAGCGGGAGGGCCCCGGCGAGCAGGCCGAGCGACGCGAGACCGTCGCCCGCACTCGCGAGGCGCTGCGGGCGCTGAAGCCAGCGGAGCTGCGGGCCTTGAGCCTGCTGGCCAGCGGCTACTCCTACGCCGAGATCGGCGAGATCACCGGCTTCAGCCAGACGAAGATCAACCGGGTCCTGGTCGAGGGGCGCAACAGGTTTCGCACCCTGCTCTCCAGTAGCGAGGATGGCAGCCGCTGCCGCGAACTGGGGCTGCTGCTCTCCGCCTTCTGCGACGGCGAGGCGAGCCCGGGCGACGCCGCGACGGTGCGCGAGCACCTGCGGGCCTGCGCACACTGTCGCTCGACCATGCGTGCCTACCGGGCGGCCCCGCGGATCGCCGCCGCGCTGGCACCGGCGTTTCCGCCCTCTCGCTCCCTACTCGAACGAGCGCATGAGGCCTTCGCCGGGCTGTCCGCGCGCCTGCCAGGCATGGGCAGAGGCGCGGACTCCGCCGCCCAGATGGCCGCCGCGGGAGGCACCCACGGCGTCGGCGTGGCTGCGGCAGTCAAGCTTCTGGCGGTTTGCGCAGGTGTCGCCGGTGGAGCCGCGGCCTGCGTCGCCACCGGAGTGCTCCCAGACCCCCTGGCCGGGGGCGAGCGGCCACCGCGCCCGGCAGTCGAACGGGGGGCTGACCACCCGGAGGCCGCGGCGGTCGAATACGAGCCCGCGCCGCCGCCCGAGCCAAACCCCCAGCCCAAGCGGGAGCAGAAGGACGAGGCCGAGGACGTGAGCGCCGGCGCGACTCCCACAGGTGCGGTGCAGTACGAAGCGCCACCACCGGTGGAGGCCCCGCCGACGGTCGAGCCGCCGCCGTCCACCGAAAGCGCCGCCCCGTCGAGCGGCTCCGCCGCCGGGGAGTTCGGCCCGTGAGGCACCGCTTCGGGCAAGGTGCAACGTCTTTCGGCTCTCAGGGGACCAAAAAACGTTGCACCTTCCTGGCGGTGGCCTCGGTACTGGTCGCGCTCGCGGTCGGCTCGCCTAGCGCGGCAGTTGCCTCGCTCCTGCAGCCGCTCGACCTGCGTGTCGACGGCGGCGAGGAAAACTGGCATGCCGAGACGAGCTTTGCCCTGCGCTGGAGCAACCCGCCACCGAGCGATGGCTCGCCTGTTGCCGCCGTCCACCACCGGCTCCTCGCCCCCGACGGCCATACCCTGGCCGAAGGGGAGATCGACTGGGCGGCCACTTCGATCCAGTCCCTGGCAGTCCCCGCGGTCCCCGGTGCCTACCGCGCGGAAGTGTGGCTCGAGGATGCGTCGCGGAACGAGGGGCCCCCGGCCGTGGCCACGCTGCGCTTCGACAACGACGCGCCGGGGCGTGTCGACCCCCAGCCGGTTCCCGGCTGGATATCCCGCAACGGCCTGCCCATCGTTCTCCACCTCGGCCGGCCCGCCGGGCCTGAGCCGCTCTCCGGCATCCGGGGCTATGCGGTCTCGATCGACCGGGCACCCGGCGCAAGCCCCTGCGTCGACCGTTATGCCTGCAGCGAGGCCGAGACCGACCTGCGCGGCGGGGCCGGCGAAGACGCGCTGCCGATCGAAGAGCTGCCCGAGGGGACGAGCTACGTCCACGCGGTCGCCGTCTCGGGGTCCGGGATGCACTCGACGGAGGCCGGCTCCGCGGTGCTGCGCGTCGACAAGACCGACCCGCGGACGAGTCTCTTCGGCATTCCCGACGGCTGGTCGAACCGGCCGCTGACGCTGACCGCGAGAGCGAGCGACGAAGAGTCGGGGATGCTGCCCAGCGGTACCGGAGGACCTTTCACGGCGATCCGGATCGACGGAGGACCGCCGATCGTCGCGGCCGGCGAGTCCGTCACCGCCACCGCGATCGAGTCCGGCGTCCACTCGATCGCCTTCTACGCCCGCGACGCGGCGGGCAACGTGGCCGATGGCGGCAAGCTCAACGGCCGCCACAATCACGATCCGGAGACAGCTGTGGCTCGCATCGACCGTGAGGCGCCGCGGCTCGCCTTCGCCAACTCCCAGGATCCCGGTGACCCGGAGCGGATCGAGGCCCGCGTCGCCGACTCGCTCTCCGGCATCGACCCGAGCCGCGGGCGGATCTCGGTCCGCCCACTCGGGTCGGGCGAGCGCTTCACTGCCCTCCCAACCCACGTCGACGGCGCCGTCCTGCGCGCCCGCTGGGACTCCGGCGCCTATCCGCCAGGCGAGTACGAGTTCCGCGCCACCGCCTACGACCGGGCCGGCAACGAGACCTCGTCCTCGAGCCGCGGCAACGGTGCGCCGATGCGCCTCACCGCCCCGCTCAAGGTCTTGACGACGCTCCGTGCCGGCTTCGGCCGCCAGGGCGTCGAATCGCAGCGGACCGTCCGCTACGGGCGGAGCGTCCTCTACAGCGGCCAGCTGCTCGCGGGGCGGCGGACGCCGCTTTCAGGTGCATCGGTGCGCGTGATCGAGCGGTTCGCAGGCGTGTCCGGAATGCAGGAACGGGTGACGACGGTGCGGACCAGCGCCCGCGGCGATTTCGGCGTTCGCCTCGCCCCGGGCCCGGGTCGCGAAGTCGTGGCGCTCGCGGCACCGACGGCGACCCTGCGCGGCGCAAGCAGCAAGCCCCTGAGGCTGGGAGTCCGCGCCGGCCTGGGGATGAGCGTCTCCTCAGCCGTTGCCGAGATCGGCGGACGCCCGGTCGTCTTTCACGGTAGGGCCCTCTCGCGCGGCGCCGAGATACCGGCCGGCGGCAAGGCCATCGAGCTCCAGTTCCGCCTGCCCGGCCTGCCGTGGAGCGAGTTCCGCACGGTCCGCACCGACGGGCACGGTCGCTTCCGCTACGCCTACCGCTTCGCCGACGACGACAGCCGCAGCGTGCGCTTCCAGTTCCGCGCCTACGCCCCGGCCCAAGCCGGCTGGCCGTTCAAGCCAGCCGGCTCGGCGCCGGTGCTGGTCGTCGGGCGTTAGCCGACGGGAAGGAGGTCCACTGCCTTCCGCACGCGCTGCTCGAGCTCGTCGCGGTTGCGCTTGAGGGCGCTGGTGGCCTGCTTGCGGGCGGTCGCACCGCGGCGTTCGGCGCGCTTGACCTCGCGGCGGAGCTGGGTACGGTAGGTCTTGAGCTGTTTCTCAGCCGCTTTGCGGCCGCTGAACGGCTCGACCAGCTCGCCGACGCGGTCGGTCATGGTGAGGACGGCGCCGACCGGGAGGTCGAGGGCCGGGGTCGTGGCACGTTTCGTCGAGGCTTTCGGGGTCGGGCCGGTCGAGTTGGTCTTGCTGCTCTTGCTCTGCGTTGCCATGAAAGATGGATCCCTTCGGTATGCGGGTTTCCTGCCAGAAGTTCGCGAGTGTAGCGAACGTATGTTCTCCGCGAACACCTGTTCTTAACCGCCCGCCCGCGTCCGGTTACTCGGCCGAGCGCGCGATCGCCAACCCGCGCTCCCCGGCTGCGGCCGCGATCGGGTAGCGAGCATCGAGCCCGAGGCTCGCCTCCTCCGGGGCGAGGTTGCCGAAGGCGACCCGGCCGCCGGCCTCGCGCACGATCAGCTGGGCCGCGGCGGCATCGACCGAGCGGCAGGGGCGCAGGCTGAGCATCGCGTCGAGGCGCCCGGCGGCGACGTAGGCCGCCGTGATCGCGATCGAGCCGACGACGCGCAGGCGGTAGACCCGGCCGGAGACGGCCTCCAGGGCCGCGAGGGCGCGCGCCGGCTCCGCCGCCTCGAGGCCGAGCAGCTCCAGCTTGTCGCGGTCGGCGGCGACCTGGATCGGCTCGTCGCCGAGCGTCGCGCCCTCACCAAGCCGGGCGGCGAACTCCTCCCCCGCGCCGAAGTCGAAGACGTAGCCGAACTCGACCTCGGCCATCGAGTCCCCGGACGCCACGGCGATGCTGAGGCTGTGCGAGGGAAGCGTGCGGCGGGCGTTGAGCGATCCGTCGATCGGGTCGATCACGACGCGGGCCGGGCCGCCGGACCCGAACTTCACCTCGCCGCGCTCCTCGGAGACGGCGAGGAACGAGGCTCCCTGCGTCGCCAGAGCCTCGAGCTCGGCGAAGACCGCGTCCTCGCAGCGGCGGTCGATGACCAGGGTCCGATCGCCGCCCTCGCCCACTCCCTCGTAGACGGTGCGGGCCTCCGCCCCGCGCACATCGTCGAAGATCGCCCGCTGCGCCGCGACCACGCGGCGGCAGATTCCCGACCAGTCTGCGGAAACGGCGTCGACGTAAGGCACCAGGCCATCCTATGGACGCCGCGCACTCGCTAGCTTTGGAGCATGCTCGCCCTCGCCGAGGCACAGCAGCACGCCGTCGAGCACGAAGACGGGCCCCTGCTCCTGCTCGGTGCCGCCGGGACCGGCAAGTCCGAGGCCCTTGCGCGAAGGTTCGCCCGACTCGTCGTCGACGGGCTCGACCCTGCCCAGATCTTGGTCTTCACTTCGACGCAGGCAACCGCCGCTCGGCTCCGGCGACGCGTCGAGACGCTCCTGGAGACCCCCTATGAGGAACTTTGGATCGGCACCTGGGGCGAGCTGGCCGAGCGCCTGCTCCGCGAGCAGTCCACGGCCGCGGGCCTCGACCCCTTCTTCGACGTCCTCGGCCCCGCCGAGCGCCTGGCGATCCTGCTCGACCGTCTCGACGACCTTCCCCTCCGCAACCGGGAGATCCGGGGCAACGCCACTGGGCTTCTCGCCCGGCTCCTCGAGCAGGTAGATGACCTCAAGGCCGGATCCGAGCCCCCCGAGCCCGACCTAGCCGAGTTCTGCGCCGCTCACGACCGCATCCTGGCCGAGTCCGGCAACCTCGACCGCGGCGACGTCTTCCTCCTCCTCAACAAGCTCTTGCACGAACACCAGGATGTCTGCGCCGAGATCGCAGCCCGCTTCGTCCACGTCATGGTCGACGAGTACGAGGACACAACCTCGGCGCAACGCGCGATCCTCAGGCAGCTTGCCGACTCGAACCCAAACCACCTCTACGCGGAAGAACTCTCCTCTGCGGGTGGCGTGGGTGAGGGGGGGTCGAGGACGGCGCCGCCCGCCCGCAGTGCCCCCCCTCACCCGCGACAGGACCCGCAGCCGGAGACGCTTGTTCAGCTTGCTCCGGACAGCGGGGTCATCGAGCTCGGAGAGGTATTCCGCCGGCCGGTGATGCGACGGTGGGTCTGCACCAACGAGCGCGCTCAGGCGCAAGCCGTAGCCCGAGAGGTGGAGCACCTGCTTGCGGGCGGGACGGCGCCGGAAGAGATTTGTGCGCTTGTTGGAGACCCCGCGGCTGACGGGGGGGCGGTCGCAGCGGCGATGGAGGAGCGGGGGATCCCGTTCCACCTGGCCGGGCCGGCGGCACTGTTCCAGCGGCCCGAGGTGCGCGACGCGATCGCCTGGCTGCGGGCGCTGGCGGATCCCGAAGACTCCGCCGCCGTCGCCCGGGCCCTGACCCGGCCGCCGACCGAGCTGGCCTCGGCCGATCTGGCACGGCTGACCACGATCGCGCGGCGGCGCAAGGTCGACATGGTCTCCGCCTGCGAGGCGGCGCTCGAAAGCCCGCAGATCCCCCCCGAGGGAAGGGAGCGGATCCAGTCGTTCCTCAAGCTCTACGGCGAAGCCTCGGTGGCGCTGGAGGAACGCCGCGCCGACGTCTTCGTACGGCGCCTGATCGAGCGGGTGGGGCTGCGGCGGCAGCGTCTCTTCGCCGCCGAGCCGGAGGTGGCGGAGCGGCTGCTTGGCTTTTCGCGCTTGGCGGAGCTCGCCGCCACCTGGGCCAGGCGCGAGCCTCACGGATCCACCCGCGACTTCGTCCGCTTCCTCAGCGTCGTGGCCGAGGCGGGCGTTGAGCCCGTCGGCGGCGAGGAGCCGAGGTCACCCGGCACCGTCTGCGGCCTGGGCCGGCGCGCTGCCAAGGGGACCGAGTTCGACCACGTCTTCGCGCTCGGCGGCGCCCCGGACGCGGTACAGGCGCGCTCGAGCCTGGTCCTCTCGCGGATCGGCCGCGAGGAGGAGGGTGGCGAGGGCGAGGAGCTCCACGAGGAGGAGCTCTTCGGCCCCGCCGAGGGCCTGCACGCCACCTACCGCAAGCTGCGCGAGGAGGTGCTGGAGGCCTCGTGGAGGGCGGGACGGGAGCTATCCGAGCCCCGACTCGACACGGTCGTCGACGTCAACCGGGCGATCGCCCGCCACCTCGAGCTGCTGAAGCTGGCGGCTCTCGCCCAGCGGCCGGGAGAGGAGGCGACCGCCGAGGCGGTCGAGGCGGTCAACGGGCTGCTGCGCCAGGTCGCCACCCCCGAGCAACAGGCCGAGCTCGACGCCTCGCCCCTCGACGCCTACCTGCTCGACTCCGAGCGCGAGCGCGACGGGCGGCAACGGCTGATCGCGGCCCGCCACGAGCCCTCGCTGGAAGGCTTCCTCCCCCGCCGCGGCGACGGCTCCCTCAGTCTCTCCGCCTCCGACCTCGACCTCTACCTGACCTGCCCGCTGAAGTACAAGTTCACCCGGGTCTTCGGCATCCCCCAGGAGCCGACGATCAACCAGCGATTCGGGATCCTCATCCACAACGTCCTCGAGCGCTTCCACAAGGACGGGCCCGGCGAGGACGGGCACGAGCGCCTGATGGACCTCTTCGAGGCCGGCTGGCGCCGCTCGGGGTTCGGCTCCAGCGACGACGAGCTGCAGTTCCGCGACAAGGCCCGCGCGGCGATGAACCTCTACTGGGAGCGCGAGCGCGAGGCGGAGGGCGAGCCGGTCTGGCTGGAGCGGAAGTTCGACATCAAGATCGGTCCGCACCACGTGCGCGGCCGCGTCGACCGCGTCGACCGCCTCCCCGACGGCAGCCATGAGCTGATCGACTACAAGACCGGCGAACGCAAGAGCGAGGCCGACCTGGAGAGCGACCTGCAGCTGGCGCTCTACCGCCTCGCCGCCCGCGAGGCCTGGGACATCGATGCCGCCACCGGCAGCTACTACTACGTGCTCGACGCCGACAAGGTCGCCGCCCCGACCAAGCCCGACGACGCCGAGCGGGTCGAGCGAACCGTGCTCGAGGTCGGTGAGGGAGTCCTGAGCCAGGACTTCGAGCCGCGCCCGGCGCCGACGACGTGCAGCTGGTGCGACTACCGGCTGATCTGTCCGGCGGCCGAGAGCTGACGCCCGGCTACTGGTTGCCCTGCTGGCGCAGGAACTGCTGGAAGTCTCTCGCGATCGAGTCCGCTGACGGTAGGTCCTCGGGGTTCTCCAGCTGGTCTACCTGCTCGGCCTCTATTCGGTCGACGAGCTCCTCGATCTCAGGGTTGGCGGCTATGGCGCGGTTGATCTGATCTTCGTAGCTGGTCGCCTCTTCCTCCAGCTCGGTCGCCTCGACGGCGATGCCGGTGACCCCCTCGAAGCGGCGCAGGAGAGCGAGGGCGGCCTTGGGGTTGGGGACGGCGGCTATGTAGTGGGGCACCGCCGCCCAGAGCGAGGCGGAGCTCATCCCCATCTGGCGGCAGCAGTCGTGGACGACGCCGACGATGCCGGTCGGGCCCTCGTAGGAGGAGCGCTGCAGGTCGAGCTCCTCGACCAGCTTCTCGTCGGAGGCGAGGCCGGTGATCGGCACCGGCAGGGTGTGGGAGACCTCGGCGATCAGGGCACCGAGGGTGATCACCATCTCCACGCCGAGCGCGTCGGCGGCGGTCGAGATCGTCTCTGCGAAGGTGCGCCAGCGCAGGTTGGGCTCGGTCCCGTCGAGCAGCACCAGGTCGCGCTCGGCGGCGGGAACGCGAGCGGCGATCAGGTTGTTCTGCGGCCACTCGATGCGGCGTACCTCACCCTCGGTGAGCACGATCGTCGGCCGGGTGGCCTGGAAGTCGAAGTAGTCCTCCGGGTCGACCTGGGCGATCAGCTCAGAGTCGAAGGCGTCGGCTACGGCGCCGAGCGCCGTCGAGGCGGCCCCGGCGGCATCGTTCCAGCCGCGAAACGAGCAGACCAGGATCGGGCTGCGCAGCTGCGGGCACTCGCCTTCCCAAGTCAGTGAGTCCACCCCTCTGAGACTACAGACGGCGACGATGTGAATCACGATTCACTATCCTCCGGCCCGTGCTCGAGCTGCGCGAGATCGAGAAGTCCTATCCCCAGGGGGGAGAGATGGTCGAGGTCCTCCACGGCGTCTCGCTGGAGATCGAGCCCGGCAAGCTGGTCGCGATCGTCGGGCCCTCCGGCAGCGGCAAGAGCACGCTGCTCAACCTGATCGGCACTCTGGACGTCCCCAGCGGCGGCAGCCTGCGCTTCGACGGCCGCGAGATCGGCAGCCTCGGCCAGAAGGAGCGTTCGCGCTTCCGGGCCGCCAACCTCGGCTTCATCTTCCAGTTCTTCAACCTCCTGCCGGGGCTCACGGCGCGCCAGAACGTCGAGCTGGCGGCGGCGATCGCCGGCGGCGAGAAGCAAAGGGCTCGCGCCGCGGGCCGGCGAGCTGCTCGACCGCGTCGGCCTCGGCGAGAAGACCGAGGCGCCGGCCCGCAACCTCAGCGGCGGTCAGATGCAGCGGGTGGCGATCGCCCGGGCGCTGGTCAACGAGCCGCGGCTGATCCTGGCCGACGAGCCGACCGGCAACCTCGACCAGCGCAACGCCCACGGGATCCTCGAGCTGCTGCGCCAGCAGACCGACGAGCGAGCGCTCGGTGGTGATGGTGACCCACGACCACGATCTGGCCGAGCGCTACGCGGACCAGATCATCTCGCTGGTGGACGGTCGCGTCGCCGACCTCGACCACTCGGGGCCGAACGGCGACAACAGCCAGGGTCTCATCGCCGGCCTGGCAGGGCTGGCCGACCTGGCGGGCCTGGGCTCCCTGATCCGAAGATGAGCCGGATCCGCTCGCAGGCGCACCTGACCGCCCTGCTGACGCGCCACCTGCTGCACACGATGCGCCGCCAGCGGGCGCGCGCCGTCGTGCTCTGGGCCGCGCTCGCCCTGGCACTGGGAATCGGCGTCGGTCTGCTCGCCTTCATGACCAGCATCGAAGACTCCTACCGCGAGCGCGGCGAGGCGGTGGGCGGGGTCTCCGACGTGCAGGTCGAAGCGATCGGCGCCTCCTCGCTGCCGGCGGGGCTGGCAAAGCGACTGGACCGGATCGGTGGGACCCGCTACGCGATCCCGATGACCCAGCAGCGGGTCACGCTCGAAGCCGGCACGGAGGACGTCGTCGCGACCGCGATCGGCGTCGACCGCTCCGCCCGGCGCCTGCGCAGCGCCGTGCAGCGCGACCTGAAGCTGCCCGGCGGGCGCTCGGCGAAGCCGGGGCTGGCGCTGCCGAGCGGCCTCGCCGACGAGCTCGGCGTGCGGCGCGGCGACAAGCTGAGGATCTTCGCCTACCGGCGCTCGCCGCGGTTGCGGGTTGCGCGGGTGGTCGACGTCAGCCCGGCGATCGAGGACGTGATCACCCTGCCTCGCGACCGGCTCGAGGCGATGCGCGGAACCCCCGGCCGGCCGACGGTCATCTACGTGAAGTTCGGGCCCCGGATGGGACTCGACGCCTTCGAACGTCGCGCCGAGGGAATGCTCTCCCGACGAACGCCGTCCTGACCACGCCGCGACACGAGTCAGGCAGAGCTGAACCACGTGCTCGACTTCACCGTGCGGGCGCCGACCTTCGTCTTCGGCCTGGTCGTGCTGGCGATCGCGGGGCTGCTGATCTACGTGCTCCAACTGATGCGGATGCTGGAGCGCCAGGAGGACCTCGGCCTGCTGCGCGCGCTCGGCTCGCGGCGGGTGCCGCTGATCCTCGCCGAGAGCCTGATCCTCGTCGGCCTGCTCGTCGCCGCGATCGGGCCCGGGGTCCTGATCGGGATGCCGATCGCCAGCTACCTCTCCTCGCAGGTGCCGACGTACCTGACCGACGTCTTCGGCTTCAACATGCAGGTCACGATCCGTCCCGACGTCGTCGCCGCGGCGGCGGCGGTCGCCCTCGTGGTCGGGATCGCGGCGACGATCGGAGCGCTCGCCTCGGCCCGCGGCTCGATCGCCGACCAGCTCGGTCGCTCCCCCCAGGCCGGGGCGACCGTCGACCTCGACGATCTCGCTGCGGACGGCGCTGGCGCTGCTCGGCGGGCGGGGTCGCCTGCCTCGCGATCGGCCTGCTGCTCGCCGATGCCGGACTCTTCCCGCCGGCCGCGGTGACGGTCCTGCTCGGCCTTGCGCTCGTAACACCCGGGCTCGTCGGCCTGGTCGCGATCGCGCTCGGTCGCCGCGAGCACGGGGGCTCCAAGGTGGAGCTCGTCGCCCGCGGCGCAATCGAGGCAAATCCCCGCCGGGCGGCTCTGGCCGCGGCGATCATGGCGCTCGGGGTCGCCGCGGTCGTGCCCCCGCAGCTCGCCGAACACGCGCTCCTGGACCGGATCGACCGCCTCAACCAGGTGATCCGCCCCGGGGCACAGGACCTGCTCGCTTCCGACGACGCCTTCGCCAGCGTCCCCGTCGACCTCTCCTACGGACGGCGGGCGCTGCGCGACCCGCGCGACTGTGGCACGGCCAGTTGCCTTCGCCTTCGTCCCCTACGAAGGGCGCAAAATCGAGGTGCGGGGGCTGGTGCCGAGCACCCGGGGCGGGCTGATCCGGCGTGGCACCGGCCTTCCCCAGCAGTACCCGTTGCTGCGCCAGCACCCGCGCGGCGTGCTGGTCTCCAAGGTGATGACCGCCGGCCTCGGCGTCGAGACCGGCGAGAGCATCGATGCTGCCTACCGCGAGCGGCCCGCGCAAGCTGCGCGTCCTCGGCGAGGTCGAGGACTTCGCCTGGCCCTCGGGCACCGTCTACATGAGCATGGATCGGTACAGGCGGCTCTACCGCACAAATGCTGTCAGCGCCCTCGCCGTCGACCGCAAGCGGAAGGTCGACATAGCGGCGCTGCGGAAGCTGGCACCGCTGCACGTGATCACCGGTGCCGAGTTCAAGGACCGCATCGATGCACAGATGGAAAAGAGCACGCAGGGGATGCTGGCGATGCGCGCGCTCACCCTGATCGCGGCGCTGGTCGCGGTCGGCGGGATCATCACCACCTCGGTCTTCGCGCGGCGGCGCGAGTGGGCAGTGCTGCGGGCGATGGGGATCGGCAACGCCGGCCTGCTCGGCGCCCTTGCCCTGGAGACCCTGCTGGTGGTGAGCCTCGGTGCCGCCTGCGGCGCGATCGGCGGCATCGTCAGCTACCGGGGGCCGACCCTGGGCTTCCTCGAGGCGCAGGGATACGTGATCGGCAACGAGCTCCAGCTCGGCGCGGTCGCCGCAACCGCGGCCGCGGCAGTGCTGGTCGGAACGCTGGCCGCGGCGCTGCCCGCCTGGCTGACGGCACGCGCCCCTCTCGCCGATGCGCTTTCCTACGAGTAGACGCGAATGCCCTCCGCGCGACCCAAACCGGCCGAAAGGCGCAGCCGCGGCGAGGGCACCCGCGAGCGCCTGCTGAACGCCGCGGTCGAGCTGCTTGAGGAGGGCGGATACGCGGCCGCCTCGGTGGCGGCGATCACCGAGCGCGCCGGCGTCGCCGCCGGCGCTCTGTACAGGCACTTCCCCTCGAAGGCGGAGCTGTTCGTCGAGGTCTTCCGCACGATGGCGGAGGACGCGCTGGTCCACCTCCGCGAGGCGAGCGCGGTTCCCGGCAAGGCGGCCGACAAGCTCGACGCGATCGTGCGCGAGTTCACCAGTAGCTCGCTGAGCCAGCCGCGGCTCGCCTGGGCGCTCGGGTACGAGCCGGTCGACCCGCTCGTCGACGCCGAGCGGCTCGCCTACCGCCAGACCTACCGCGAGCGGCTCGCCGAACTGCTGCGGCGCGGCATCGAGGCGGGCGAGCTGCCCGCGCAGGACGCCGAGCTGACGGCGGCCTCGCTGATCGGCGCGATCAGCGAGGCCCTGGTCGGCCCGCTCTCACCCGTGCGCGACGAGCGGGTCTCCACCGAGAAGACCATCGCCGCGATCTCGGCCTTCTGTCGGCGCGCCGTCGGCGCGTAGGCCGGCGACTGAATGTTTGACCACCCCATAGGTGGGTCAAACGTTCAGTCGCCTTGAGGTGCCAGCGCGCGGCGGACGAGGCCGTAGGCGATGAAGAGGGCGAGGGCGGCGAAGGAGAGTTCCAGCGCTCGCTGGGAAAGCTCGTTCGCCACCGCGACGCCGATCAGCACGCCGAGCGGGGAGAGGGCGCCGATCACGGCGGCGTCGCGCAGGTTGACGTTGCCGTAGGAGCGCTGACGGTAGGTCCCGACCAGGGCAACGATGACGATCATCAGCAGCGACGTCGACTCGCCCTCGATCTGCGAGAGACCGAGGAAGAGCGTCAGCGCCGGCACGAAGAGGACGCCGCCGCCGACGCCGACCAGCCCGCCGGCGAGGCCGCCGGCGAGCGCGATCAGGATCGCGAAGAGCTCGTCCATCAGAAGAAGATCAGCTCGATCGCGATCGCGACCAGGAGGCCGGCGAAGAGCAGCGAGATCGCCCGCTGGGGGATGCGCTGCTGGATAGCCGTCCCGGCGATGACCCCGATCACCGCGGGGATCGAGAGCCAGAGACCGGTGAGGACGTGGACGTTGCCGTAGATCCCACCCTGGGCGAGCGCCCCGAGCAGGCCGATCAGGACGATCGCGGCGAGGCTGGTGCCGGTGGCGAGGCGCTCTCCGTAGGCGAACCAGAAGATCAGCAGGGGCACGATGACCGTGCCGCCGCCGACGCCGAAGAGGCCGCTGAAGATCCCCGCCAGGGTGCCGATCGCGGCGAGCTTGAGCAGGCGGTGGGGGGGCAGCGCGGGGTCCGGGGCCATCGTGCCGCGATACTAGATGCCGTGTCCGCCGAAGCCGAGACAGGGGCCGGCGCATGGCGCTCCGCACTGGAGTCGCTGCGAGTCGAGCCCGGAGCGGACGGCGATCCTCACCGACGTCGACGGAACCCTGGCTCCGATCGTCGAGCGACCGGAGCAAGCGGCGGTGCCGGCGCGAGCGAGCGAGCTGCTGGAGGCCCTGAGCGGCCGCTTTGGTCTCCTCGGCTGCATCTCCGGGCGCCAGGCGCTGGAGGCTCGCCGCCTGGTTGGGGTCGAGGGCATCGCCTACGCCGGCAACCACGGCTTCGAGCTGCTGATGCCGGGCGAGGCCGAGCCGCAGCTCGACCCGGCCGTGGCTGGGCGGGAGCGGGACGCCGCCGAGTTCCTCGCCGGCGCTGCGAGGGGAGGAACTGGACGTGGCCGGCCTGCGCCGCGAGGACAAGGGCCCGATCCAGGCGCTGCACTGGCGTGGCGCCGGGGATGAGCCGGCGGCCGAGGCCCGTGCCCACGAGATCGCGGCCGAGGCCGGCCGGCAGGGGCTGGAACCGCGCTGGGGCCGCAAGGTCCTGGAGCTGCGCCCAGTCGGAGGGGGCGGCAAGGACGCGGCGGTGGCCGCGTTGCTTGCCGACCGCGACATCGCCGTCGCGGTCTACGCGGGAGACGACCGCACCGACCTCGACGCCTTCCGCCGCCTGCGCGAGCTGTGCGACGAAGACCGGCTGGCGACGGCGCTCTGCATCGGCGTCATCTCCCCCGAGGCTCCGCCGGAGCTGGCCGAGGAGTCCGACCTCACGGTCGACGGCCCCGCTGGCTGGATCGCCCTTCTCGAGGAACTGGCCGAGTAGCGATGCCCTACACGGACCTGTTGAGAGTCACCGTCCTGCTCACCGGCGCCGAGGCCACCGCCCTGGCCGCTGTAACCGCCGTCGCCACCAATCGCGACAGCGACGCCACGACCCTGATCGTCGCCGGCACCTGGTGGCTCCTGGCCCTCCTCGTCGGGCTCTACCTGGGTCGGCCCGCCCGCGCCACCGACGCCCTCCGCGACGCCCTCGCCCAGGCCCGCACCGCAACCTCCCTCCCTCCCGAGACCCCGGCAAGGATCGCCTTCACGCGCCTCTGGCCGATCGCCCTGACCGCGATCGCCGCCGGAGCCCTCGGCATCTTCTTCCCCGGAGTCGCCGCCGTAGGCGCCGGCTACGCCCTGCTGGTCTCCCTCGCCTGGCACACCCGAGAGGCCGCGGTGCTGGCGATAGAGCAGCGCGACGGGGTCCGGTTTTACGTGGTCCCCAACTCGGCCTTCCGCCCGATACAGCTGGTGCGAACCCCTGGCCTGCGCAGCAGCCGGCGACATGGCTGACTGGGTTTTGCGCCTAAGGGGTAGCGTGATCTCGATGAACCGCCGCTCGCTTGCACCGCTCGCAACCGTCCTCGTCACCCTGCTGCTCCTTCCCGTCTCTGCTTCAGCCCAGGGCACGATCTCCGTCAGGGGCTCGGCGACGCAGAAGGTGCCGAACGACACCGCCTCCCTCGGCTTCTCCGTAAGCAAGGAACGGAAGACCCGGCAGGCGGCTCTGCGGATCGTGGCCGTGCGCCTGCGGGCCGTGATCGCGGTGGTTCAGGCAACTCCCGGCATCGACCCCGGCGACGTCACCACCGGCCCGATCTCGGTGCGCAAGGTGACCAGGGGCAAACTCACGATCTACCGCGCATCGGAGGGGATCGGGGTGATCCTGCACCAGCCCGAGCGGGCCGGAGAGCTCGTCAGCGCCGCGGTCGCGGCAGGTGCAACCGGAACGCGGGGCCCCAACTTCTTCGCCGGCAATCCCGACCTCGCCTACAACAACACCCTGCTGGCGGCCTTTGACCAGGCGAAGGGCAAGGCGGCTGCCCTAGCCGCGCGAGCCGGAGCCACCCTCGGACCAGCGATCAGCATCGAAGAAGCCACCGAAGTCGTACCCACGGAGCGCGCCGATGCCAAGGGACCTCAATCCACAGCGCCGGCTCCGCCCGCCAAGCCCGGCGCCTCGACGGTAACCGCCACCGTTCGCGTCATCTTCGCGCTGGAATAAGCACTGCTCGCGGGTCGCTGCGCCTACCCCTTGGTCAGCTTCTTGAACTCCCGCCACCCACGAGTATTCGCGACGTCCTGGGGAGTCAGCCACGCCCTCCGGGCGGTAGCCACCGCGTAGGCCATGTTGTTCAGCGTCTCGACCCCATGGGCGTCGGTGTTGAGGATGATCGTCACCCCGGCTTCCGCGGCGAGGCGGGCGTGGTGCTCGGAGAGGTCGCGGCGGTTGGGGTTGCCGTTGATCTCCAGCATCGTGCCGGTGCG
Organism: uncultured Solirubrobacterales bacterium; assembly: GCA_963753585.1. Classification (GTDB taxonomy): domain Bacteria; phylum Actinomycetota; class Thermoleophilia; order Solirubrobacterales; family 70-9; genus VRUE01. The sequence continues at coordinate 1,780,961 of CAVWCU010000001.1, forward strand.
GGCAGCGGCCTCGACCACGGCTTCGACGTCGATGCCGTAGGGCTCGCGGCGGCCGAGCAGGCGACCGGTGAGGTGGCCGATGCAGTCAACGTGGGGGTTCTCGATCGCTGCCAGCACGCGGGCGGTCATCTCCTTCTCGGAGATCGCGAATGAGGTGTGGATGCTGGCCACCACCCAGTCGAGCGCGTCGAGCAGGTCGTCGGGGTAGTCGAGGGCGCCGTCGAGGTCGATGTTGACCTCCGAGCCGGCGAGCAGGCGGAAGCCGCGCTTGCCCTCGTTCCAGGCCTCGATCTCGGCGATCCGCTCCCAGAGCCGCTCGGCGGTGACGTGGTCGCCGAAGCCGTGGCTGGCGGAGTGGTCGGTGATCGCCATGTACGCGTAGCCGCGGTCGCGCCCGGCCTCGGCCATCTCCTCGAGCGTGTTGCGGCCATCGGAGAGGGTCGTGTGCGAGTGAAGGTCGCCACGAATGTCGTCGAGCGAGACGAGGTCGGGGAGCTTTCCCTCCCGCGCCGCCTTCAGCTCCCCCCTGCCCTCGCGCAGCTCGGGCTCGACGTAGGCGTAGCCGAGACGCTCGTAGACGGCCTCCTCGGTCGAGCAGAGCTCGACCTCGCCGCTCTCGACCTCGGCGATCCCGTGCTCGGAGACCGAGAGGCCGCGTGCCACCGCCTCCTCGCGCAGCTGGACGTTGTGGGCGGCGGACCCGGTGAAGTGCTGGAGCAGGTTGCCGAAGGCCTCCGGCGCGACGATGCGCAGGTCGACGGAGACCCCGTTCTGGGTCTGCGCCCGCACCCCGTTCGGCCCGGGTTTCCCCGCCGCGGCGACCAGCGGGCTGGCGAGCAGGTGCTCGGCCAGGGCCTGCGGCTCCTTCGCGGTCGCGATCAGGTCGATGTCCTTGCAGGTGTCGGCCCAGCGCCGCACCGAGCCGGCGACCTCGACTTGGTCGGCGGCCGAATGCTCGCGCAGCGACCGCGCCAACTCCTCGGCGATCGGGCGCGCCATCGAGAGCAGCACCCGGCCGCTGCCCTCGCCGGGCTCGCCGAGGCGCTCGAGCCCGGCGAGAACGTTCTCCTCCACCTTCTCCCCCAGACCCTTGAGCTCGCGGATGCGCTGTTCCTCGGCCGCCTTTCTGAGATCGTCGAGCGTGGCGACGCCGAGCTCCTCGAAGAGGCGCCGCGCGGTCTTCGCCCCCAGTCCCTGCACCCGCGTCACCTCGACCAGCGAGGGCGGGTACTTCGCCTTTAGCTTCACCGCCGCGGGGATCTCGCCGGTCTCGATCAGCGCGTCGATCTTTTCGGCAAGCGTCTTGCCGACGCCAGGGACCTCCGTCGCCCGTCCGGCGGCGGCGAGGTCGGCGACCGAGACCGGACTTTCGCGGATTGCCTTCGCTGCCGCGCCGTAGGCGAGGACCCTGTATTTGACCGCTCCGTCAAGCTCGTAGAGGGTGCCCAGCTCGTCGAGGGCGGCGGCGATCTCAGCGTTGGTCACCCCTGCAAGCTAGCGAGCGCCCGCGTCAGACGGACGTCGCTATACTTTCTGAAGTATTGAGCGCTGAACCACGATCCCCAGGAGACCGATTCCAGTGACAGGCAAGCTCCACGACGTGACCGACGCCACCTTCAAGTCCGAGGTCCTCGAGGCCGACGGGCCCGTCCTCGTCGACTTCTGGGCCCCCTGGTGCGGGCCGTGCCGCGTCGTCCACCCAGTGCTGGAGGAGATGGACGCCGAGCGCGACGACCTGAAGATCGTTAGCGTCAACGTCGACGAGAACCAGCAGACGGCCGCTCAGTACGAGGTCCTCTCGATCCCGACCCTGCTCCTCTTCAAGGACGGGGCGATTGCGAAGAAAGTCGTCGGCGCGATGCCAAAGCGGCGCCTCGAGGCCGAGCTCGAGCCGGCGCTCGCCTAGCGGGCGAGCGGAGAGCGGTTCCGATGCCCTTCGTTCAAGTCCACTGGTTCGAGGGACGATCCGACGAGCAGAAGGCGGAGATCGCCAAGCGGATCGAAGCGGCGCTGGTCGAGGTGGCCGGCGCTGCCCCCGAGCACTGCTGGGTGAAGTTCTCCGATACGAAGAAGACCGACTTCATCATCGGTGAGGCGGAGGGCCAGTCTCAGTAGGCCTCCGCTTAACTTTTTCGCGAGGACGCGGCCTATCGGCCGCGCCTGAGAAACGCGAAAAAGTACAAGACGCTCCGACCTACTGAGACTGGCCCTGAGCACGCGTAACGGCGATGTTCAGGTCGCGACCATCGACCCGGACAACAGGGCCGTCGGAAGCTTTGTAAGAAATGGAGGTGGCCAGGACCTCACCGGCGATGTAGGGCTCGTGGGCGCGGGCGGCGGCGATGAGATCGTCGTCGCCGCCGAGGCTGAGCTCGATGCGGTCGGAGATGTCGAGGCCGGCGGCCTTGCGGGCGTTTTGGACCGCGTGGACGATCTCGCGGGCGAGGCCCTCGCGGCGCAGCTCGTCGTCGAGCTCGAGCTGCAGGGCGACCGCGTGGCCGGCCTCGGCCTCGACCTCGTAGCCGTCCAGCGGCTGCAAGGCGAGGGTGACCTCGTCGGGACCGATCGTGTGCTCGTCGCCGTCGACGTTGATGCCGACCTCGCCGCCGTCGGCCATCACCTTGGCAACGTGGACGGGGTCGAGCGACTCGACCGCAGCGGCGACCTGCGGCATGCGCTTGCCGAACCGCGGGCCGAGCGCCCGGTAGTTGGGCTTGACCGCGTAGCTGACCAGGTCGGCCTCTTCGGAGACGAAGTCGAGCTCCTTGACGTTGAGCTCGGCGGTGACCAGGTCGGCGCGGGCCTCGATCGCCTCGCGCTCGGCGTCGTTGGCGACGATCACTGCCCGGCGCAGCGGCTGGCGCACCTTGGCCTTGGCCTGGGCACGGGCGGCGCGGCCGAGCTCGACGGTGAGTCGCACCGCCTCCATCGCGGCCTCGAGCTCGGGGTCGGCGAGGGCCGGGTCGGGCAGCGGGAAGTCGCGAAGGTGGACCGAGTCGGGCAACTCGCCCAGCTCTTCGCCCTCGCCGCCCGCCAGGTTGAGGTGGATCTCGTCGGCGAGGAAGGGGACAAAGGGCGCCAGCATGGCCGCCGTCTCCAGCAGGCAGTGGCGCAGGGTGGCGAAGGCGGCCCGGTCGCCCTCCCAGAAGCGGCGCCGCGAGAGCCTCACGTACCAGTTGGAGAGCTCCTCGACGTACTCGGCGATCGCCCGCCCCGCCGCGGTGCAGTCGAACTCGTCCATGCGCTCGCGCACGGTGGCGATCGTGGACTGGAGCTTGGAGAGGGCCCAGCGGTCGAGGTCCTCCATCTCGCTGACTTCGCCTTTGTGGTCGCTATTCGACAAGAAAGACGAACTCAGCGGGAAGTCGGCGGGGGTGAGGTTCTCGGCGTTGGCGTAGAGGACCCAGAAGGAGTAGGTGTTCCAGAGGGTGAGCAGGAACTGGCGCACCGATTCGCCGACGGTGTCGACCGAGAAGCGGTAGCCCGACCAGGGCTGCTGCGCGGTCAGGTAGTACCAGCGGAAGGCGTCGGCGCCGTGGGCGTCGATCACCTCCCAGGGCTCGACCACGTTGCCCCTGCTCTTCGACATCTTCTGGCCCTCGGAGTCGAGGATGAGGCCGAGGCAGACGCAGTTGCGGTAGCTGGAGGTGTCGAAGAGGAGCGTCGACTCGGCCAGGAGCGTGTAGAACCAGCCCCGCGTCTGGTCGATCGCCTCGCAGATGAAGTCGGCGGGGAAGCGCTCCTCGAACAGCTCCTCGTTCTCGAATGGGTAGTGGAACTGCGCGAAGGGCATCGCGCCGCTGTCGTACCAGGTGTCGATCACCGACTCGACCCGGCGCATCTCACCGCCGCAGTCCTCGCAATCGAGCGTCACCTCGTCGATGTGGGGGCGGTGCAGATCCTCTGGCACCTCTCCCCTGGCGCGCTCGCGCAGCTCGGCGAGCGAGCCGGCGCAGAAGCGGCCGTCGCAGTCGGCGCCCGTGCACTCCCAGATCGGCAACGGCGTCCCCCAGTAGCGGTCGCGCGAGAGTGCCCAGTCGACGTTGTTCTCGAGCCACTTGCCGAAGCGCCCGGTCTTGATGTGCTCGGGGTGCCACCCAATCGTCTCGTTGCTGGCGAGCAGGCGATCGCGGACCTGCGAGGTTGCGACGTACCAGCTCGACTTGGCGTAGTAGAGGAGCGGCGTGCCGCAGCGCCAGCAGTGCGGGTAGGCATGCTCGTAGACCTGCTCGCGGAAGAGCAGGCCGCGGCGGTCGAGGTCGGCGATCAGGGCCCGGGTGACCTCGGGGTCCTTGACGAACTTGCCCTCGAAGCCCACGACTCGGCCGTCGAACTTCCCGTCGAGCCCGACCGGGTTGTAGAGCGTGCCGTTGCTGGTCGGGTCGAAGATCCCATTCTCGGCCGCAACCGCGTAGTCGTCCTCGCCGAAGGCCGGGGCGATGTGGACCAGGCCGGTGCCGTCCTCGGTGGTGACGAAGTCGCCGGCAACTACCGGGAAGCCACCGGTCTCGCGGTCGTTGAGGTCGAAGACCGGCCCCTTGTAGTGGCGGCCGACCAGTTCTGACCCGGACAGGCGGTCGAGCACCTCGACGCCCTCGCCAAGCACCTTCTCTACCAGCGACTCGGCGAGGATCAGCGTCTCCTCGCCGACCCGGGCCCGCACGTAGGTGACATCCGGGGCGACCGCGACCGCGACGTTCCCCGGCAGCGTCCACGGCGTCGTCGTCCAGACCAGCAGCGACGCGCCGCTCTCGCTCCCGTCCTCGCCGAGCAGCGGGAAGCGCACGTATATGGAGGGGTCCTCGACGTCTTTGTATCCCAGCGCCACCTCGTGCGAGGAGAGCGCGGTACCGCAGCGCGGGCAGTAGGGCACGACCTTGTGTCCCTCGTAGAGCCGGCCCTCGTCCCAGAGCCGCTTCAGCGACCACCAGACCGACTCGATGTAGGAGTCCTCGAGGGTGACGTAGGGGTCGTCGAGGTCGACCCAAAAGCCGATCCGCTCGGTCAGCCGGTTCCACTCCTCGACGTACTCGAAGACCGACTCGCGGCAGCGCGCGTTGAACTCGGCGATGCCGAACTCCTCTATCTCCTGCTTGGAGGAGATGCCGAGCTGCTTCTCGACCTCGAGCTCGACCGGCAGGCCGTGGCAGTCCCAGCCGGCCTTGCGCGGGACCCGGTACCCGCACATCGCCTTGTAGCGCGGGTAGATGTCCTTGAAGACGCGGGAGAAGACGTGGTGAGAACCGGGACGGCCGTTGGCCGTTGGCGGGCCCTCGTAGAAGCTCCAGATCTCCGCCCCCTCGCGCTGGGCGAGCGAGCGGTGGAAGACGTCGCGCTCGCGCCAGCGCTCGAGCACGCGCTCCTCCAGCTCGGGGAAGGACTGCTTGGCGTCGACGGGTCGGAAGCCGGGCATGACGGATGATTCTAGGAGCGGGTACTCCCGCACCCCATGACGGTCAATCCCGGTACGCAATAGTCTTCCCGCGTGCCCGCTTACGACCTGAACGGAAAGGTGGCGCTCGTCACCGGCGCCGCCCGCGGGATCGGCTTCGAGACCGCCCGCCAGATGCACATGCGCGGCGCCTCGGTTGCGGTCGTCGACCTCGACGCCGCGGAGGCGGGCGAGGCGGCCGAGCGGATCGGCGAGCGCACGATCGGGATCGCCGCCGACGTCACCGACGCCGGGGCGATGCGAGCGGCGGTGGCGGAGACGGTCGAGCGCTTCGGCGGGCTCGACGTCGCGATGGCCAACGCCGGCCTCGCCCCGCCCTCGATCGCCACGATGCGCTCGGTCTCCGCCGAGGAGTGGGAGCGCGTGGTCGAGGTCAACCTCTTCGGCGTCTGGCACACGCTGCGAGCGGCCCTGCCGCAGGTCTCCGAGCGCAAAGGCCACATCGTCGTCGTCGCCTCGGTGGCCGCCTTCGCCAACGGGATGCTGGGCAGCTCCTACATGGTCTCCAAGGCCGCGGCCGAGCAGATTGGCCGCGCCCTGCGGACCGAGCTGATGCCGTTCGGCGCCGGCGCCAGCGTCGCCTACTTCGGCTGGGTCGACACGCGGATGGTCCAGGACACCTTCGACAGGCCAGGCGCCAGCGTGCTGGAGGAAATCGCCCCCGACTTCCTGATGAAGCGGATCACTCCCGAACAGGCGGGTGCCGCCGTCGTCAGGGGAATCGAAGAGCGGGCGCCGCGGATCTTCGCCCCCCGCTGGTGGCGCTACCTCTCGGCCCTGCGCGGCCTGCTCAACCCGCTGCTCGACCGCCGCAGCGAGCGCGACCCGCGCATCGCCGCCGCGATCCGCGAGGCGGAGTCGCGACAGGCGGGCGACGCACCGACCGCGGCCTCCCAGAGCTAGAGCCCGGCGCCGCATGCCCGTCTACGACGTGAACGGAAAGGTGGCGCTCGTCACCGGCGGCGCCCGCGGGATCGGCTTCGAGACGGCGCGCCAGCTGCACCAGCGCGGGGCGTCCGTGGCCCTGCTCGACGTCGACGTCGACGAGGTCCGCGACGCCGCCGAGCGGCTCGGCGAGCGGGCGATCGGGATCACCGCCGACGTCACCGACGCCGGGTCGCTGCGCGCCGCGGTCGCCGAGACGGTCGAGCGCTTCGGCGGGGTAGACATCGCGATGGCCAACGCCGGCATAGCCCCGCCGACCACGACCACGATCCGCATGGTCTCCGCCGAGGAGTGGGAGCGCGTGATCGACATCAACCTGCTCGGCGTCTGGAACACGGTGCGGGCCGTCCTGCCGCAGGTCGCCGAGCGCCAGGGACACATCGTCGTCGTCTCCTCCGCCTACGCGATCGCAAACGGCATGCTCAGCAGCGCCTACGCGGTGGCGAAGTCGGGAGTCGAGGCCTTCGGCCGTTCGCTGCGGTCTGAGCTGGCGCCGCTCGGAGCAAGCGCGGGAGTCGCCTACTTCGGCTTCGTCGACACGAAGCTGGTCCAAGACGCCTTCGCCAAGCCGGCGACGTCGCGGCTCGAGGAGACCGTCCCGGCCTTCCTGCTGAAGCGGATCACACCTGCCGAGGCCGGCGCCTCGGTCGTTCGCGGGATCGAAGAGCGTGCACCCCGCACCTTCGCGCCGAAGTACTGGCGCTACATCTCCGCTCTGCGCGGCCTGATCAACCCGCTCTTCGATAAGCGCGCAGACAGCGACAAGCGCGTGCGCGAGGCCGTCCAGAGTGCCGAGGCGCTCTCGGAGGCCAGCGCCGCCGGCGACGCCTCAGCCGCTTCGCGTTAGCCGCTCGAGCAGGACGACGACCGACTCGTAGGGCTCGCCCGTGGCGCGGCTGAGGCCGATCTCGCAGGTGCGGTTGCTGGAGAGGTGGGCGTCGAACTGGCGACCGGAGAGCTCCTCTGCCTGGGGCTGGGTCGCGGCGGCGGTCAGCTCGGGATGTGAGATGCCGCGGTCGCCGGCGAAGCCGCAGCAGGTCGCCGAGGGGGCGACGTAGACGTCCTCGGCGAGAGCACCTGCAAGGGCGCGCAGGCGCGGTGCCAGGCCCATATGGCGGGTGGCGCAGGTCGGGTGGACCGTGGCGGAACCGACCTTGCCGGCGATCTCGAGCTGGGGCAGCAGGCGGTCATTGGCCCAGGCGACCGAGTCGAGGATCTCCAGCGCGGCGAGCCGCTCGGCACTGCGCTCGGTGAGCACGCCCTCGCCTGGTTCGGTCACGCCCTGCGTGCAGGAGGCGGCGTCGATCACGACCGGCAGCGCCCCCTCCCCGCTCCACTCCCAGAGGCGCTCGACCATCTCGTTCGCCTTGTGGCGGTGGGCCTCGCCGAAGCCTTTGGAGCTCCACGGCAGCCCACAGCAACTGCCGGCGACCTCGGCCGGGACCCAGACTGGCAACCCGGCCCGGCGCGAGACCTCGACCAGCGCCTCGACCGGCGAGCCGCCGAAGATGCGGTTGGTGCAGGAGGGGACGTAGACGGCCGCCGCGCCCTTGCGCTCGGTCGGCGGCAGTTGGGCCGGCGCGGGACCGGGCAGGGCCTTGCCGCGCTTCGTCCGGCGCGCCAGCGGGCCGCCGAGTCGCAGGCCGGCGCGCGAGGCCTTTTCGACCGCGCCCCAGCGCTTCGCCGTCGCCAGGGCGGCTCGTTCGACCCGCGGGCGTGTGGCGCTCCTTGCGCATTTCCTTGACGAGGAGGCCGGTGTCGATCCCGACCGGGCAGGCGAGCTGGCAGGAGCCGTCGGCGGCGCAGGTCTCCATCGAGTCGTACTCGAACTCCTCCAGCAGAGTGCGCTGGAGGGGCGATCCGGTCGGCTGGCGTGCCATCTCCCGCCGCAGGACGATTCGCTGGCGCGGCGTCGTCGTCAGGTTGCGGCTGGGGCAGACCGGCTCGCAGAAGCCGCACTCGACGCAGGTCGTAGCGGACTCCTCGATCGCCGGCGTGGTTTTCAGGTTGCGGAGGTGAACGCCGGGGTCGCGGTTCAGCACCACGCCGGGGTTGAGCACGCCATCGGGGTCGGCGAGCCGCTTCACCCGCCACATCAGCTCGGTCGCCCTCTCACCCCACTCGCGCTCGACGTAGGGGGCCATGTTGATGCCGGTGCCGTGCTCGGCCTTGAGCGAGCCGTCGTACTTGCCGACGATCAGCTCGACCAGCTTGCCCATGAAGGCCTCATAGCGCTCCAGGTCCTCCTGCTTGGCGAAGTCGGGGGTCAGCATGAAGTGCAGGTTGCCGGCGGAGGCGTGGCCGGCGACGCCGGGCAGGAAGCCGTGCTCGCCGAGCAGCGCCTGCAGGTCGCGGGCGCCCTCCGCGATCCGCTCGGGCGGCACGCAGACGTCCTCGACGATCAGCGCCGTGCCGGGCATGCGCACGCGGCCGATCAGCCCGTGCAGGCCCTCGCGCACGCGCCAGGCCAGCTCGATCTCCTCGGCGTCGCGGGTGAACTCGAACGGCTTGATCGTCTCGTGGCCGACGAAGATCTCCTCGGCCCCGGCGACGTGGGCGTCGAGCTCTACGTCGTTCGCCGCGCCGTACTCGACCAGCAGCACCGCCGACTCCGGCGGCAGCTCTTTCCACTCCTCCGGCGCCCCGACCATGTTCCAGGCGGCGGTGATCAGCGCCGGGGCGACCATCAGCTCGACCGCGGTCGCCCCGCTCTCGACCAGGTCGCGGACCGGCGCGATCGCCTCGTCGATGCCGGGGAAATGGACCCAGGACGTGGTCGTGCGGGCCGGCAGCGGCACGGTCTCGAAGACGGCCTCGGCGACGAAGGCGAGCGTGCCCTCCGAGCCGACGACGAGCCGGCGGAAGATCTCCAGCGGCTCGTCGGCGTCGAGGAAGGCGCAGAGCCGGTACCCGGTCGTGTTCTTGATCGCGAACTTGCGGCGGATGCGATCGCTCAGCTCGGCGTCGGCGCGGATCTCGTCTCGGATCGCGGCGAGCCCCGCGGCCAGCTCGGGCTCCTCAGCGGCGAAGCGCTCGCCGGCACCGGGCTCGGCGGTGTCGATCTTCGTGCCCGAGGCGAGCACCAGAGTCATCGAGCGCACGGTCGAGTAGGAGTCATAGGTGACGCCGCAGCGCATCCCGCCCGAGTTGTTGGCGATCACGCCGCCGACCGTGGCGATGTCGGTGCTGGCCGGGTCGGGGCCGAGCTTGCGCCCGTGCGGCGCGAGGACGCGGTTGGCGTGGCCGAGCAGTGTGCCCGGCTTGACCCGGGCGCGAGCCCCTCCCTCCTCCACCGCGACGCCGCCGAAGTGGCGGCGCACGTCGACCAGGATCCCGTCGGTCTGGCCCTGGCCGTTGAGGCTGGTGCCGCCGGCGCGGAAGGTGACCGGGACGCCGCTGCGGCGGCCGTAGCCGAGGACCTTGGCGACGTCGCCGGCGTCGTGGGCCATGACGACCGCCTGCGGAAAGAGCCGGTAGGGGCTGGCGTCGGAGGCGTAGCGGACGATGTCGCTGGCGCGGCCGAGGACGCGGTCGGCGCCGAGCAGCTCCTCCAGGTCGCGGCGCAGCGGCTGGGCAGCGCCGGCGGCGAGGCTGTCAGGAGCGCGGTCGGATGCCGGCTCGGACGGTTGCGGCGCGAGCGTGGAGATCTTCCGCTCGAGCAGCGCCATGGCTGGACTTTAGAAGAGCGACATCCCGGGGGCGACCGGGACTTCGACCAGCTCGGGGTGCGGGGAGGCGAGCGCCTTGGCCAGCGCGTCGCGCACTTCGTCGCGGTCCTTGGCGCGGTGCGCCTTTACGCCGTAGCCCTCGGCGACCGCGGCGACGTCGAGGGCGGGCAGGTCGAGCCCGGGCGCACCGGCAACCTGCTCGACCTCGGCGAACCACTTGAGGATCGCGTACTCCTCGTTGCGAAGGACGAGGAAGGTGACCGGGACCTTGTAGGCGACGGCGGTCCAGAAGGCGCTGACCGCGTACTGGACCGAGCCCTCGCCGATCACGCAGACGACCGGGCGGTCGGGCTGGGCCAGCTGCACGCCGATCGAGGCGGCGAGGCCGAAGCCGAGGCCACCCCCGGCAGCGAAGTAGTAGCTGCCCGGGCGCGAGAGTCGCATCTGGTTGCGCAGCGCGAGGGTGCTGGAAGGCGACTCGAGCACGACGATGCCGTCCTCGGGGAAGACCTCGGCGAGCGCCGTGTGGACGGTCGAGGAGTTGAGCGGGTCGCTGGGCGGGATTTCCTGCGGGCCGGGGTTCGGTTCCGGTGCCGGCCGCGAGGACTCGGGCAGGTCCTCGAGCAGCGCCGCCAGGGTCAGCTTCACGTCGGCGACGATGGCGTCCCCCATCGGCGCCCGGGCGGCCTCGTCGGGATCGCTGGTGATCGCGACCAGCTTCGCTCCCTCGGGCAGCAGCGGGCCGGGGATGTAGGGGTAGTAGGGGAAGACGGAACTGCCGAGGACGAGGACCAGGTCGTGGCCCTCGAGCGTCTGGCTAATCGGGCCGATCGCCGGCGGCAGCACGCCGCGGTAGTTCGGGTGGTTCTCCGGGAAGCCGAGCCGGCCGCCGCCGGTCGCGGGCGTCGCCCAGACCGGCAGGCGCTGGCGCTCGGCGAGGGCAACGGCGAGCTCCCAGGCGCCGGAGGCGTCGATGTCGGGGCCGGCGACCATGACCGGATTGGACGCAGCGTCGAGCCGGTCGGCGAGGACGCGGACCGCGGCGGGGTCGGCGGCGGCACGGCCGGTGACCTGCCGCCCGATCGCCTCGCGCGCGTCGGCCTCGTCGACCTCGGCGTACCAGTCGTCCATCGGCAGCGAGACGAAGACGGGGCCCTGCGGCGGCAGCGAAGCGAGGTGGGCGCCGTGGGCGAGGGCCAGCGGCACGTCCTCCGCCCGGGCCGGCTCATAGGACCACTTGACCAGAGGGTGGGGCATGCGGATCGCGTCGCGGTTGGTCAGGTTCGCCTGCAGGGTGATCTGCGCCCGGGCCTGTTGTCCGGCGGTGACCAGCACCGGCGAGTGGTTGGCCTGGGCGTTGAAGATCGCCCCCATCGCGTTGCCGAGGCCGGGGGCGGTGTGCAGGTTGGCGACCGTCGTCTGGCCGGAAGCCTGGGCGAAGCCGTCGGCCATCCCGACCACGACCGCCTCCTGCAGGCCGAGCACGTAGCGGAAGTCGGAGGGGAAGTCGGCGAGCATCGGCAGCTCGGTCGAACCGGGGTTGCCGAACATCGTCGTCATCCCGCGCTCGCGAAAGAGGTCGAAGCTGGCTTCGCGGACCGTTGGCATACCGAGCGAAACCCTATATGTGAATTGCGATTCTCAAGGGGTACCCCTGCTGCGGCCGATACCGCAATCGTGGGACCGTTCACCTCTACGCGCAGGGCCCTTCTCGTCGTAGCCGTGGCCCTCTCGATAAGCGGCATATGGACCGCTGCTGCGGGCGCCGGTCCGATCTCCACGCGCCTCGCCTACGGGGTCGGCGAAATCGTCCCGATCCCCGCCGCGATCCCGCACGAAGAAGGCGACATGGTCGACCGCCGCATCCTGCCCAACCTGCGCTGGATCGCCCAGCGATTCCCGATCTACGTCAGCGACGGCTACTCGGGGCCGCTGCCAAACGGCGAACACGCCGGCTGTCACGGCTGCCACGTCAAGAACTCAGACCACCACAACGGCCTCGCCGTCGACATCTCGCCGCTGAACTGGAGCGACAAATGCGACGCCAACTGGCGCGGGATCACCCGCCTGGCGCTCTGGGCCGAGCCTGAGCAGAACCATCCGGCGCCGCCCTTCCGCTGGGTCGGCTACGACGGCGATGCCGGTCACGGCTGCGGCCACCACCTCCACCTCTCCTGGGAACACGCCGCGGTGCCGCAGTTCGAGATCGCCGAATGGGTCGAAGTCTTCCCCGTCGGCGCCCAGACCGGCCGCAAGCAGCGCCAGCCGCGTCACAAACGTCCCAAGACGCCTCCGGCTCCGCCGCCGGGTCCCTCGGGCGGGATCTCAACCGTCCACTCCGGCGGCGTCTCGCCGCGCGGCGACTGAGGCCGGCGAGCCGCGCGCCTTGGTACGGGGCCTTCGGGGGGTCCCTCCCCAGGCCGCTTCGCGGGAGTTCCTGGGGAGGGACCCCCGGAGGCCCTTGCGCAAGCGATGCGCTTGCAGCACTAGCCGCGCGGCGCTTCTGGCGGAAAGCTTTTAGGCAAGGGGCGCTTCTAGGATGCCGGCTGATGCGTGTCCGGATCGCCATCGCGCTCTCGGCCCTCGCGGTCGCCGGCTGCGGGTCGACAGACGGCTCGACGCCGGTCGCTTGCTTGGAAGGGGCCGACACCTACCTGCGGGCGCTTGAGGACGCGCCGGGGACGGTGCTGATCCGAGGCGACACGCCGATCAGCTCTTGCCTGGCGGAGAACCAGGCCGGCGGAGCGCTCGCGACCGTGGGCACGGCGATGGTGACGGCGGCGACCGAGCTAAATGCCGAGGCTCGCCGGGATCCGGGTGGCGCCGAGAACCTCCAGCTCGGCTACCTGATCGGCGCCGCGCAGCGGGGCGCCGATGGAACCCAGGGCATCCACGCGGAGCTGCTGCGCAGGCTCGCTGCTGCTGCCCGCTACAGCCCCGACAACCGGCCGCTGCCGGCAACGTTCCTCGACGCTTACCAGCGGGGCTTCGACGCGGGTCGCGCCCAGGGCTGACCTCCGGCCGGCGCTACTTGCGGGGAGAGACGATCACCAGGCGGCCGTCGGCGAGGCGGTAGGCGGTGCCGACCGGCTCACCTCTGCCACGCGCCCGCTGGGCGCCGGCCGGCTCCGGCAGGACGCGGACCTGGGCATCGCTCGCGCTGGGGCGACGCTGGACTTGGCCGGTCTTCGGATTCACCGTGAGCGTCAGCCCGGCGATCAGGAAGGCGACGGCGAGGACGATGCCGATGTCGAAGAGGTTGACGAGGCCGTCGAGCGGATCGCCCGCGTTCTCGGCGATCTTGCCGTGACGCCCGAGGCCGATCCTGCTCATGCTCCCCGGCTCCAATCCTGGATCAGAGCCTGGCCCTGGGCGGCAGGGGCCGACGGAGCGGGCGGCGGGGCCTCGACCGCCTGCTCCAGCGCCGCCAGGTCTTCGGTGTACATCCGGGTGCGAGCCAGGGTCAGGGCAAAGGCGACGGTGCCGACGAGGAGGCCGACCACGGTCGCGCCGAAGGCGTCGCGAAGGTTCTCGGCGAGCGAGGCGACGTCGCCCTGCCCCAGAGCGGCCAGACCCGGGGCGAGCGGGATCAAGGTGCCCATCAACCCGATCGCCGGCCCCGCGCGGACGAGCAGGCGGGTGCGGTCGAGTCGCCGCTGGGCGGCGAGCTCGTAGCGAGCCAGGGCGCGCTCTGTCTCCGCGGGCCGGTTGGCGGCCTGAGCGGCAGCCGCGACCTCGGCGAGTGTCGTGGCAGAGAGCATTCCGGGGGCTCTGTAGGCATAGAGCGCGGTATGGCCAGGGTCGGCGATCGCGCGCGCGGTCAGCTCGACCAGGTCGACCTGGCGGGCCCGCACCCGACGCCGCCAGAGCTCCGCCCCGAAGCGGCCCAACTCGACGGCGCAGAGCAGGAGGGCGAGCACCGCGGCGATCAGCACCGGGACCTGCAGCGCCGTCGCGATATCCGCCAGCGCGTCGCCGAGATCGATCGCCGCGCTCACGCGAACGCACCTCCATGGCGGCGCTCTCGCTGCGCTCCGGCGAGACCGAGCAAGAGAGCGAGGGCTCCGATCGCGATCGCCGCCCACGGCGTGCCGGGGGGGTCCGCCCCGGCGCCGTGCAGCCCGGGCGCCCCCAGGAGTAGCCCCTCCCTGGGACTGCCGGCGCTGGCCCCAACGAGCGTCCCAGTGACTTCACGCCCGCTGCCGTCGCCTTCCCCGCGGCCAGGCGCGGACGGAGTCCGCGGCTCCGGGGAGCCGCTTTTGCCGAACCCCGCTCCCGGTGCTGCCCCGCCGGACGAGGCGCTGGCGGCGCCGGCGACGTCGTTGCTGCCCGCGGAGAAGCCGCTGCCGCCGTGCCCTCCGCTGGATTCGGCCGTTGCCGTCACGGTTGGCTGGACGGCGTTGCCGCCCCGCCTGGACTCGCTGTGGTTGCGCGCGGCGCGCGGCGTTGCGCACCACCCGGGCACCCCCCGGCGTCCTCCCCTTGCTCTGCGGTTTGGGACGGCTGAAGAGCGGCGCCCCGGCTCCACCGCCGCCGGCGATCACCCCGTCTCCCCGCTGCGCTCCTGCGCCGCCGCTGCCGGGCTGCTTGCCAGGCGGAGATTTGAGCGCTCGCGGCGCCGCCGGGATCGGCCAGGTCTGACCGGCGAAGGCGGGGGCGACGAAGGCGGTCATCCAGACGCCGTTTATGTCGTCGCTGCGCTTCCAGCGAATGTGGCCGTCGGGCTCCTGCAGCGACGCCATGTAGTCGAGTGGCTCTTCGCTCTCCCCGCCACCACCAGTCAGCCAGGTTTCCGGGTTCTCGCCGACGGCCCAGATCGCCTGGACCGCCCAGGCGGTGGAGGCGGCATTCGATTCGGATTCGCCCGGCAGGGCGGGGAAGCCGCCGTCAGGGGCCTGGGCGTCGCGCAGGTAGTCGAGCCCCCTGTCCACCGCACCCGAGCCGCGCCGGCCGGCCGCGACCAGCGCCTGGATCGCGGCGCCGGTCATGTCGACTTCGTCCCGGCGCCTCGCGGTCCTTCCAGGACCAGCCGCCGTCGTCACGCTGCTGCGGCTTCGACCCAGTCGGCGGCGCGCTGGATCGGGGCCTGGGCGGCGGGATCCTCGACCGGGGCGAGGGCGAGGATGGCGAAGATCGTGTCGTTGACCCCCGCCTGGCCGCCCGGCACGTGCGGGAAGGAGCCATCCGGGCGCTTGCGCGCGAGCAGCTCCCCGACCAGGTCGACGCCGCCGAAGTCGTGGGGCGCGGCGCCGGCGGCGTTGACCACCATCAGTTCTCGCTCGAAGGTCGTCGTGCAGACCTGCGGCGCGCAGAGCTCTTCCGCGACCCCTTCCTGGAAGTGCGAGACGAGGAAGGTGAAGGCATCGACGCCGCCCGGCCTTGCCTGGTCCTGCGGGTTGATCCCGGCGGCGGCCAGCGCCAGCGCGGTCCAGGCGCTGGCGATCTGGCTCGGTTCCCCCGCCTTGGCAAAGCCGCCACCGCCGCTGCTGCACGTTCTGCAGGTAGCGGACCGTGCTGTCGAGCCGCGCCTTGTTCTCCGCATTGGGAGGGCCTGCCAGCGCCGAGGCGGTGGCGATCAGCGAGCACAGCGCGATGGCGGCGTGCGAGGCGGCGCACGATCTAGGCGGGCACCCGGACCCTGCCGATCGCGGCGCTCGAGCTGCGCCCCAGAGCGTCGACGACAGTCATCCGCAGGCGGTAGGTCGCTCCCCGGGGCAGGCGCAAGCGTCGTCGAGGTGGCGCTCGTGCCCCGCGCCCTGTTCACGTAGCGAGCCGGCTTGCGCCCGAGCGCCTGCGAGGAGATCGTCCACCCCTCGATCCCCACCCCGGCATCGAGCACCCGCCAGCTCGCCTTGACCAAGCCCTGGTCGATGCGGCTGCGATCCAGCCGCCGTAGCTGCAGGCGCAGCGGCGTGGCGTCCGCTGGAGAAACCGGGCCGGAGCTGGATCCCGGCTGCCCCGCGCCGCTCGCCGGTTTTTCCGTTTCCGGCTTGGGCTCCTCGATTTCGGCCGGCGGTGGGATGCGCACCTGGTCTTCCGCCGGTGGCGCTCCGCAGTCGCTCGCCGGCGGCTCGGGCACGCAGACGTCGAGGCGATTCGAGCGGATCACGGTCTCCTCACCGGATGGGTCGGTCGAGGTCGCCTTGATCCGGTGCCAGCCCGGCTCGTCGAAGCTGATGCTCGCCTCGCCGTTCTCGTCGGTAACGACCGTGTCCGCGCTCTCGGTCTCGATCAGCTCGAACCCTTTGGCGTTGGTCGAGACCGGCGCCACTTCGGCCCCCTCGAAGGGGTCCGACCCGGTCCGCTGGGGTGAGGCCGGCGGGTCGCCCTCGTTGAAGCCATCCCAGGCGACCACCTCGAGCTCGAACGGCACGTTCAGCTCGGCGGTCGCCGTCAGCAGCCGGGCACCACCCGAGTAGTCGGCGGGATAGAGGCCCAGCCGTGGTCTGCCGCTGAATGCGTCGTAGACCCACAGCACCTCGTCGCCCCCGTCGAGCTGGTACTGGCAGCCGCCGACGCTGGTGTAGACGTTGTTGACGGCGACGCCCCAGTACTCGCCTTTGCCTTCGTCCTGCGCGTCGGGGCCCCAGCGCTTGATGAAGTAGTCCTCGAACGGCTCCTCGTACCAGAGCCCGTCGAAGTCTTCGCCGAGGATGCTCATCGCGTCGACCGAGGCCGCGGTGGGGGTCGGGCCGGGTGCGGGATTCGCACCGTTGTTGAGCCCGTTGCAGCGCCGCCCCGCTTCGGGGGCTTTCGCATCCGAGACGGCCCTGATGTTGCGGCCGTCGGTCAGGATCGGCCCCTCGAAGAGGGTTTCGCCGCGGCCCTCGATCCGCACGTTGACCTCGGTCGGCGCAGCTGACACTGTGGATGCAGCGAGGGTGAGGGTGAGAAGGGCGACGCCGAGCGCCGCGATGGTCGTTCGCATGCCTTGGCCCCTTTCCGCGAGGGCGGTAGACGGTTGGGGATCGGAGGGAGGTCTCCTGGCTTCCGAGCTTCCCGTTGCGCCTTCCCAGCTCTCGCCAGTGGCTGCACCGCGTGCGTGCAACGGGCTTCCTCGGTCACAGTGGCGGGCCCGCGCCGGTCTCTCACCGGCTTCCCTTATCCACCGATCCTCTTGTTCGGCGCCAGTCTAGCCCACACTCGGGTCACGCCATGACAGCGGGTGAAAAGCGCTTTACCCCAGTGGAACAGCCTCCGGCGAACAGTCATGCCAGCCGGATCTCCAGTAGGTTGCCCGCCACATAACCACCGGATCGGTGGACGGGGAAGCCGGTGTAAATCCGGCGCGGGCCCGCCACTGTGACCGAGCGAAACGCCCGTCGCACGCCACGCGGCAGCCACTGACCCAACAGGTCGGGAAGGCGCGATGGGAATGGCTCGGAAGCCAGGAGACCTCCCTCCGATCCTCCTTCAAGCCCTCGAGGAAAGGGGTTCACGGATGCAACCGGTAACCGTTCGACGTACCTTCGCGCTCTGCGCTTCGCTTCTCACTCTCGCCGCATTTCCGGCGACCGCCTCGGCCACGTCGAG
Organism: uncultured Solirubrobacterales bacterium; assembly: GCA_963753585.1. Classification (GTDB taxonomy): domain Bacteria; phylum Actinomycetota; class Thermoleophilia; order Solirubrobacterales; family 70-9; genus VRUE01. The sequence continues at coordinate 1,798,559 of CAVWCU010000001.1, forward strand.
TCAGGCTGAAATCGACGCCGCGATCGATAATGCGGTCGAGTACGTCCTCCCCCAGCAGGAAGCCGCAACCGGCGCCATTCCCGGCTTCGGCGGCGACTGGATAGCCACCTCACTGGCTGCCGCCGACATCGACACGGCTGCGGTCAGCAGCTCCGGCGGACCTAGCTTGCAGGACTACCTGCTCGGGGAATACGACTCGGAATTCTGGGCCGAGGAACCGCCGCTCCCCGCCACCGACTACGAGCGAGCGATCCTCGTCTCCCACGCCGCCGGGCTCGACCCAGCCCGTCTTTCCGCCGACTCAAACCTCTTGGCACAGCTGGCCGGGCGCTGGAACCCCGGTGCCGGCAGCTTCGGCGAACCGAGCAGCTTCAGCACGGCGTTCGGGATCCTGGCGATGAAGACGTCTCCGGTGCCGGCCTGGGGGCTCGAACCGGTGGTCTCCTACCTGCGCCGCAATCAGCACGACGACGGTGGCTGGACCTTCGGCACCGCCACCACCCCCGCCGCCCAGGCCGAACCGAGTGAAACCGACATGACCGGCGCCGCGGTCGCCGCCCTCTGCGAGGCCGGGGTCCCCGCCTACGACCCCGACGTCGTCGACGCGCTCGACTATCTGCAGGGGTTGCTTGTCAACGCGACCGGTGCCGTCCACTACGCGTTCGGCGACAACTCGGACGCCACCGCCTGGGTCATCAGCGGCCTCAACGCCTGTGGGATCGACCCGCAGTCGCCGGACTGGACGACCGCCGCGGGCAAGACCCCGATCGACCACCTTCTCTCGCTGCAGGTGCCGTCTGGGCCGGAAGCGGGAGGGTTCGGCTACGACAACACGAGCGAAGCCAATCTCTACTCGACCCAGGACGCGCTGAGGGCGATCGCCGGGGGTGTGTTCACCGCCGAGCCGTTGAGCCGCAGGCCAACGCCTGAGGTGGCCGCCGGCACACCGGCTCCACACGTTCTGGTCATCGGAGCGGCGCCGGGCAACGTGAGGATGTGCAAGGTGACGGCGCCCGTCGGTGCGTCGCTCACCAACGTGCTGAGCGCGGCTCAGGCCGGCTCCCATCCCTCCGGTTGCGTGACCTCGTTCACGGTTGCCGGTGGCGAGGTGAGCTCGATCAACGGGTTCGCTCCGGACAATCAGGATGAGGCCTGGCTGCTGCGGCTCGACCGTGGCTCCGCGGCCGCCGCCGGCGAGCAATCGGTCGGGTTCGGCGACGTCATCTCGCTGCGGCTCGGCGAGCGCCCGAGCACTCAGGACGGGGCCGGCGTTGCCGGTCCGGCCGGGAAGGCGGGAAATCGGGGACCACGCGGCAGGCGCGGTCCGAAAGGCAAACCCGGCCGCAACGCTCACATCACCTGCCGGGCGCATCGCGGCAAGCGATCCGGCAAGGCGCGGATCCGTTGCGGCGTGAAGAAGGGCAAGGCCAAGCGCCGCTGAGCCCGGCATCGGGCCGGCAGGCGATTGCGTCTCGGGGATCGCCCGCCGGCCCCGCCCTTGCCCCGGGGCTCCAATACGCTGCGCCGACAACGACTTCGATGGAGGCATGGACGTTGACTGAGCAGCTCTGGGGTGGCGAGACCACCAAGGCGGTGGACAACTTCCCGGTGTCGGGCGAGCGGGTGCCGGTGCCCGTGGTGCGCTGGCTGGGGCAGCTGAAGGCCGCTGCCGCTCTGGTCAACGGCGAGCTCGGGCGGGCTCGACCCCGCCCTGGCAGAGCGCATCGCCGCCGCCGGCGACGCCGTCGCCGCCGGCGAACACGACGACCAGTTCCCGGTCGACGTCTTCCAGACCGGCTCGGGCACCTCCTCCAACATGAACGCCAACGAGGTGCTCGCCAACCTCGCCGGTGACGGGGCGCACGCCAACGACCACGTCAACATGGGCCAGTCCTCCAACGACGTCTTCCCCTCCGCCGTCCACCTGGCGGCACTGGGCGAGGTGACCCACGACCTGCTGCCGGCGATGGGCGGCCTGGAGGCGGCGCTGGAGGCCAAGGCCAAGCAGTTCGCCGACGTGGTCAAGGCGGGGCGCACCCACCTGATGGACGCTGTCCCGGTCACCCTCGGCCAGGAGTTCGGCGGCTACGCCGCACAGGTGCGGCTCGGCGTGCAGCGGGTCGAGGGGACGCTGCGCCGGGTCGGCCAGATCCCGCTCGGCGGTACCGCCACCGGCACCGGCCTCAACACCCACCCCGAGTTCGCCGCCAAGGTGCGCGAGAAGCTCGCCGCCGAGACGGGCCTGGAGATCTCCGCCCCGCTCGACCCCTTCGAGGCGCAGGGCAACCGCGACTCCCTGGTCGAGCTCTCCGGCGCGCTCAAGGTCTACGCGGTCTCGCTCAACAAGATCGCCAACGACCTGGCGCTGATGGGCTCCGGGCCGCGCGCCGGCCTCGCCGAGCTGCGCCTGCCCGAGCTGCAGAAGGGCTCCTCGATCATGCCGGGCAAGGTCAACCCGGTGATCCCCGAGGTCGTGATCCAGGTCGCCGCCCAGGTGATCGGCAACGACGCCGCGATCACCGTCGCCGGCAGCCAGGGCCAGTTCGAGCTCAACGTGCGGGTGCCGCTGATCGCCCGCAACCTGCTCGACTCGATCAAGCTGCTCGCCTCCGCCTCGCGCCTGCTGAACGAGAAGTGCGTCGCCGGCATCAAGGCAAACGAGGAGATGACCGAGCGCCACGCCGAGGCCACCCTGGCCACGGCCACCGCGCTCAATCCCCACATCGGCTACGACCGCGCCGCCGACATCGTCAAGGCCGCCGCCGAGTCCGGACGCTCCCTTCGCGAGGTCGCCCTCGAGCAGGGCGTCGAGCCCTCGGTCCTCGAGGAGGCCCTGGACCACCGCCGCATGGCGCGGCCGCACGAGTAGCTCGGCGTCGCATCCGACATCGACCCCACTGGGGTGGGTGAAAGTCGGCTGCGCTCGACTAGCGCGGGTCGGGAAGCAGCAGCTCGACGTTGCGGTCGTCCGCCTGGCCTTCGCCGATCGGCGCGCCGGACTGGAAGTCGTTGAACGACATCGTCCGGCCGGCCGAGGCGAGGTCGTTGAGGTCCATGCCGGTAGCGGAGGTGCCGGGCGAGGGCGCGGCCGACTGCCCGACGTGGTCGAGAATCGTGCCGAAGATCGAGAGCGTCCCGTCCTCGTTGTCGAAGACCTCGAGCAGGCGGCTCTGCTGTGGCCAGTCGGCCTCGGCGGCGACTCGGATGCTCCAGAAGCCACCGGGCCCGCTCGGGTTCGGGAACGGGTTGACGATGTTGTCGTGCGAGTGCCCCGCGACCCAGGCGATCGCGTTCGGGAATTCGTGCAGGAGGGCGACGGCGTCGGCCTCGAGGTGGATCGGCTGCGAGTTGCGCGGGTCGAGGTCGCAACCGGGGTTGACGTCGTGCCCGTGCGCCGGCAGGAAGACGGGCAGGGCGGCGCCAGCTCGTCGGCGGCGTCGGCGACGAGGCTCTCGGGGGCGTGGTGGCTGAAGAGCACCACGAGCTGTTCCGCCGCGGTCGCGGCTTCCAGCTGACCTCTCAGCCATTTGAACTGGGGGTCGTCGATGTTGCCGTCCGCGGTGAAGTGGCCGGTCGGCGTGAGGATCGTGCCGGCCTCGGCGACGGTGTCGAGGGCGATGAAGCGCGTCCCCGGCGTCGGGTTCCACGAGTAGTAGCCGGCGGCGCCTTTCGACCCCGTCTCCTCGGCTGAGTCGACGAAGTCGAAGCCGTGGCCGTCTGCCTGCGAGCCTTCCTTGAAGATGTCCTTGTACTGCTTCTTGGAGACGAACTGCCGTTTCGGGTCGCCGGGCACGAAGATCAGGTTCTGCGGATTCGTGGCCAAGGTGCTCAGGAGTTTCGCCGGGTTGAGCAGGGAGGAGAACAGCGTCGCCAGCGTTGTTCGGGTTGGGGACCGGTCCGATCGGCTTCAGGCAGCCGGTGGCGACCTGCTCGAAGGCGGCGTTCGCAGCCGCGTTGCCCTGCACCAGCGCGTCGTGGTTGCCGAAGGCGACGTAGGAGGGAACGCCCAGCCCGGTCGCCGTGAACGATTTCTGCGCCTTGTCCATCAGACCCGGGTATTTGGGCCAGGCGGCGTGCGGGCCGGCGGGGCTGTCGGGGTCGTAGAACTCGGGGAAGGTGCCCTCGAAGTAGTCGTCGTAGTCCTGGACCCCGGTGTAGCGGGCGGCCTCGGCGCCGCCCGGCACCAGCAGGTTCGGGCAGAGGGGATGCGAGTAGCTCGCTTTGTTGACGCCGCTGTTCGGGTTAAGCGTGCCGCCCTCGAGCAGGGTGCGGACCCAGAGGGTCTCGTTGAGCTGCTGGCTGTCGGCGGAGTCGCCGGTGTCGATCGTGAAGTCCATGGCACGGTGCGCTTCACTGCCGTCTGCGACGGGGCTGGCCGCCGTGAATTGGTTGACCTGGCGGATCGCCGCCTCGTCGATCTGCGGCTCGAGCGCCTCCCAGGGGCGCCAGGCCGCGCCGATGGGAAGGTGGGAGTGGCGAGCGGGTCGACGACCTCGACCCGTGCCGGCGACTCCTCGTCGGCGAGCTGGAAGTCGGAGAGCTGGCCGAAGTAGACGAGCGAGGTGCGGGTCTCCTCCCTGCCGGCCACCGCCGTGCCGAGGTCCTGGCGCACCGTGTAGGGCTCGCCGGCGCCGAGCTGCAGGAAGCGGTAGGCGCCCGGAGCGGCGGGGACGACCCGCTGCTGCACCGTGCTCTGGCCTTCGGTGTCGGAAACCGCGGCGGCGGCCGTCGAGGCCAGCCCCACCGTAACGAGTCCAGTTGCAAGGACGACCAACCGGGACCTCAACGCTTGCCGCATGACGCTCCCTTCGTTCGCTCAAGGACTGTTAAGCGATAAGGAGGCTACCAAATATGCGGTAGGCAAATCTACCCCTGCAGAGTGACGAAGCGCTCCTCGGTCAGCTCCATCACTGCGAAGGCGGGGCCCTCGCGGGTGTTGCCGGAGTCCTTGACGCCGCCGTAGGGCATCTGGTCGGCGCGGAAGGTGGGGACCTCGTTGATCAGGACGCCGCCGAACTCGAGGGTGCCGGCGGCCTCGAGGCCGCGGCCGACGTCGCGGGTGAAGACGCCGGCCTGGAGGCCGAACTTGGAGTCGTTGGCCATCTGCAGCGCCTCGCCGAACTCGCCGTAGCGGTGGATCGTCGCCACCGGGCCGAAGATCTCCTCGCACCAGACCTTGGCCTCGCGCGGCGGCGAGCCGAGCAGCGTCGGGGCGAGGCAGCGGCCCTCGTCGACGAGCTCGCCGCCGGTGAGCAGCTCGGCCCCGGCCGCGACCGCCTCGTCGATCCACTCCTTGACCCGGTCGCGGTCGCCGGGGGAGATCAGCGGCCCGACGTCGGTCTCGGGGTCGAGCGGATCGCCGACCCGCAGCGCCTCGGCGTTGGCGACGAGGCGCGCCGTGAAGGCGTCGGCGACGTCCTCGTGTACGAGCACCCGCTGGATCGAGATGCAGCTCTGGCCGGCGTGCGAGAAGGCGTGCAGCTTGGCCTTGTCGGCCGCCATCTCCCAGTCGCCGTCGGAGTGGACGATCAGCGGCGCGTTCGAGCCCAGCTCCAGGTTGACCTTCTTGTGCGGGACGCGGCTGCGGATGCCCCAGCCGACCCCGGCGGAGCCGGTGAAGGTGAGTGCCCGGGTCAGCTCGTGCTCGACGATCGCGTTGCCGACCTCGGAGCCGGGGCCGGGGATGACGCTGAGCCAGCCCTCGCGGAAGGCCCGCCTCGAGCAGCACCTCGGCCAGCTTCAGCGCCGAGATCGGCGTCTGCCCGGCCGGCTTGAGGACGACCGCGTTGCCGGCGGCGATAGCCGGGCCGAGCTTGTGGGCGACCAGGTTGAGCGGGAAGTTGAAGGGGCTGATCGCGCCGACCACGCCGTAGGGGACGCGCAGCATCACGCCGAGCTTGCCGGCGCCCGCCGAGGAGGCCTCCATCGGCACCGTGCCGCCGGTCAGCTTGCGCGCCTCGGTCGCCGAGAAGGTGAGGGTGTCGACGCAGCGGGCGGCCTCGACCCGGGCGGTCTTCAGCGGCTTGCCGGCCTCGGCGGCGATCGTCAGGGCGAGGTCGTCGACCCGCTCGCCGACCAGCTGCGCGGCGCGGTCGAGCGCCGCGGCCCGCTCGTGCTGGGGAAAGTCGGCCGACTCGAAGGCCTCCTGCGCGGCCTTGGCCGCGCGGTCGACCAGCGCGGCGTCGCCTTCGGCGACCCGGCCGACGACGGTGCCGTCATAGGGGCTGCGCACCTCGCCCCACTCGCCGGTCTGCAGCCACTCGCCCGCGGCGAGGAGCTTGTGGTCGGCTGCCCGCACCGCCTGCGTCGCCATTGCAACAGCGTAGTGCAGGCCGAGACTCCTCCATCGCGAACCTGTTGTCCCAGAGATGCGCACTCGCCTCGTCACGATCCTGCTCTTCGGGCTGCTGGCCTCCCCCGCCTCGGCGAGCGTCTCCTGGGTGGTCGAAGGCCGGGGCTTCGGGCACGGAGTCGGGATGAGCCAGTACGGCGCCTACGGCTACGCCAAGCACGGCAAGGGCTACCGCTTCATCCTCGGCCACTACTACTCCGGGACGCGGATCGCGCGGTTGAACGAGCCGCGGATCGTCCGCGTCCTGCTCGAGATCTCACCCGAGCGACGTCGGCTTCAGCGGCGCCAGCAGCGCCTGCGGGAGGGCCCTCGACCCGAGCCGCAGCTACGAGGCGCACCGGGCCGGGGCGAGCGTGAAGCTGCGCAGCTCCACCGGCCGGCCGCTGGCCGCCTGCGGGCGGCGGCTGCGCGCCGCCGGGGACGGGACGATCGAGATCGCGGACGTCGGCACCTACCGCGGGGCGCTCGAGGTCGTGCCCACCGCCAGCGACGCCGGCTCGCTCAACACGATCAACGCCCTGCCGGTCGACCAGTACGTGAAGGGCGTGGTCGCCAACGAGTCGCCGCCCTCCTGGCCAGGGGCCGCCCTGCGCGCGCAGGCCGTTGCTGCGCGCTCCTTCGCTCTCACCGCCGGCGTCGGCGGCAACGGCTTCGACCTCTACAACGACACCCGCAGCCAGGTCTACGGCGGACTCCAAAGCGAGACCGCCTCGACCAACGTCGCCACCGCCGCGACCAGGGGGCAGGTGGTGACCTACGGCGGACAAGATCGCCGAGACCTACTTCTCGGCCTGTTCCGGCGGCCACACCGAGAGCGTCCAGAACGTCTTCTTCGGCCCGGCCGTCCCCTACCTGGTCGGCGTCCCCGACCCCTACGACCACTACTGCCCACTGCACACCTGGACGCTGAAGTTCTCCGGGCCGGAGATCAGCGAGCGGCTCGGCGACTACCTCGACGGGCGACTGGAGAAGGTCGTCGTCACCCAGCGCGGCACCTCGCCGCGGATCGTCTGGGCGAGCCTCTACGGCACCGGCGGCATGAGCGCAATCCGCGGCGACCAGCTCGCAGCCGCCCTCGGCGCCTACGACCGCTGGATGAGCTTCCGCAAGGTGGTCGAATGAAGGAGTCGGACGCTCAGCCGTCCGGGTACGGCTGGATCGGGATGCCGTGGTCGGTCTCGCGCATCCCGAACTCGTAGGCGGCGCCGCCGGCCAGCGTCAGCTTTCGGTCCGGCCGGCCCGGGCGCTCGACGTTCAGCTCGAGGTCCGACACCGAGCAGTTGAGCGTGTGGTGCTCGGGCCCCTTGGGGTCGGCGTAGACCCAGCCGACGAAGTCCTTCTTCGGCGCCGAGACCCTGCCGCGGACGACGACGCCCTTGCCCGGCAGGACGAACTCGCAGGCGGTCGGCTCGGCGACGATCGAAGCGGAGCGGATCTTGCCGAAGCCGCCCAGACGGTGGGTCTCGCCTTCCAGCGAGAGCATCCCCGAGGGCAGCCAGGGGGTCGTCCTGCGACCCATCTTGATCCGGGCGGCGCCGGCGTCGAAGAAGGCGTCGGGGTCGTCCCCGAAGCCCGTCCCCTCGAGCCAGACCCAGCGCTCGGCGTGCTCGCTGCCCCAGTTGTGGCCGATCATGCCCGGCCAGCCACCGAGCTCGATCTCCTCCCCGTCGACCTCCAGCCGGCCGCCGAAGCGGGCGATCGGGAACGGGGCGACGAACTTGGTGCGCGGCAGCGGCGCCTCGTAGAGCCAGTCGGCCGGCAGGTACTTGCAGGGCTCGGCGTCGCCGGAGAAGGTCAGGTCCCAGGAGGCGGCAAGGGCATCGGTGGCGATCGAGCCGCTGGCGCGGCCGGGCCCGATCTCCGCCTTGTCGATGCGGATCCAGGATCCGACCGGCGCTGAGAGGTCCGCCGCGGGGACGGTCACCTTGGTCGCCCGCGGCCCGCCTGCCTCGCGGTCGAATAAGACGAACCAGATCGAGGCATTGGGCTCCTCGCCCGGGCGCTTGTGGACCGTGTGGCGGATCCAGATCCCCTGGCCACCGCCGGGGCGGCAGGCCTTGATGTAGAAGCTCTCGTAGTGGCCGGCCTTCGCGGCCACCTTCGGGAAACGCCCTCCCTGGTCCATGGTCAGACCTTAATGGTGATCACGTCGCCGTCGCGGACGACGTAGTCGCGGCCCTCGATGCGGAGCAGGCCCCTGTCGCGGCCCGCGGCGTAGCCGCCGCACTCGACCAGCTCCTGCCAGCCGATCGCCTCGGCCTTGACGAAGGCGTCCTGGATCTCGGTGTGGATCGTCCCGGCCGCCTCCCAGGCGGTCGAGCCGCGGGCAAGCGGGCGGGCAACGGCCTCCTTGTCCTCGCCGGCGGTGAAGAAGGTGATCAGCTCGAGCAGGTCGTAGGCGGCGCGGACAAGGCGTGTCAGGCCGGAGCCCTCGACCCCGTAGGACTCGCGCATCTCCTCGGCCTCGGCGGGGTCGAGCTCGGCCAGCTCGCCCTCGATCCGGGCGCTGACCGCGACGACGCCGGCGCCGACCGCCGCCGCGTGGGCGGCCACCGTCTCGGGCGCCTCGGCGTCGCCCTCGTCGACGTTGGCGACGTAGAGGATCGGCTTCGAGGTGAGCGCCTGCAGGTTGCGCGGCCCGTGGGCGGCGGCGTCGGGGACCGGGACCGAGCGGGCCGGCTTGCCTTCGGCAAGCGCCGCGACGACCTTCTCCAGCCAGTCGCGCTCGGCGATCGCCTCGGCGTCGCCCGACTTGGCCCCCTTCTGCACGCGGTCGAGGCGGCGCTCGGCCTGCTCGTAGTCGGAGAGCACCAGCTCGGTCTCGATCGTCTCGATGTCGGCGAGCGGGTCGACGCGGCCGTCGGGATGCGGCACGCCGGAGTCGGCGTGGCAGCGGACGACGTGGCAGATCGCGTCGGTCTCGCGGATCGAGGCGAGGAACTGGTTGCCGAGCCCCTCTCCCTCCGAGGCGCCCTTGACCAGGCCGGCGATGTCGTGGAAGGCGATCGTCGCCGGTTCCAGCTTCGAGCTGCGAACCGTCTCGGCGATCCGCTCCAGCCGCTCGTCGGCAACCGGGGCGATCGCGACGTTGGGCTCGATCGTCGTGAACGGGTAGTCGCCGGTCTGCGCCCCGCCCCTGGTCAGCGCGTTGAAGAGGGTCGACTTGCCCGCGTTGGGCAGCCCCACGATCCCGACCTTCATAGCGAGAGCGGGACGATCAGGCCCAGGGCGACGCCGAGCAGGGCGCCGGCAAGGACGTCGGACGGGTAGTGCATCCCGAGGTAGGGACGCCCGAGCGCAAGCGCGAACGCCAGCACGAAGGCAAGCGCCGCCAGCGGCTCGACCCGCGCCATCGCAGTCGCCACCGCAAACGAAGAGGTCGCGTGCGCCGAAGGAAAGCTCAGCGAGCTCGGCGCCCCCCCGAGCGGCGGCAACCCCTCCAAAACCGGCCGCGGCCTCTTCACGACCAGCTTCACCACGTAGTTGAGCCCGATCGCCACGGGCCCGAGCACCGCGCAGATCAACCATGCCTCTCGATTCGCAGAATCGAAGATCGCCAACAAAACCCCGATCCCAAACCAGATCGCCCCGTTGTTCCCAGCCTTCCCCAACCCCTTCGCAGCTCTCTCAAGCAAGGGCGAGTGCCCGCGAGTACGCATGGCGCGCAGGAGCTTTTCGTCGGCATTGGGCATCCGGCGGAGCAGGATAGGCGCTACTCGGGTGGGTGGCATCGGGAGGGGGCCGAGAACGGACGCCCCGCGCCCGCCCGCAGGCCCCCTCCTGATGACAGGACCCACCCGCCAGAGAGGTCAGTCAATATCCATCCCGCAATGCCAACCGCCACCGTCCCAAACTACGTCCACACGCCAGGCCACCACTGCGGCTCCACGGCCCTGCGCAACCTGCTGGGGTTCCACGGCGCCGAGATCAGCGAGGAGATGGCGTTCGGCCTCGGTGCCGGCGCCTGCTTCTACTACGTGGCCCTGGAGGACGCCTCGCCGACACGCTGGTTCAACGGCCGCACGGCGCGGCTGGAGGAGACCTTCGGCGAGCTGACGGGGGCGGCGCTGGAGCTGCGCACCTTCGAGGACGGCGACGACGGAGCCTGGGAGGCGGCCCGGGCCGAAGTCGACGCCGGTCAGCCGGTGCTGCTGCTCACAGACCTCTACTACCTCGACCACTACGGCAACTCCGCCCACTTCCCCGGCCACGCGGTGGTCCTCGCCGGCTACGACGAGGAGTTCGCCCACCTCTCCGACACCGGCTTCGAGGAGCTGCAGACGACGACCCGGCTGGAGGACCTCGACCGGGCACGCCACAGCAGCCACCCGGCCTACCCCCTCGCCGGCCACATGTTCACCGCGTCTGGCTCGGTCACCCAGGAGCAACTGCGCGCCGCGATCCCCGCGGCGATCGAGCGCGCGACCCAGGCGATGCTCGCCTCGGAGTTCGGCGAGTTCTCCGGCATCGGCGCGGTCGAGCGCCTCGCCAACGAGGCCGGCAGCTGGCCCGAGGTGACCGAGGACTGGCAATGGTGCGCCCGCTTTGGCTACCAGGTGATCGAGCGTCGCGGCACCGGCGGCGGCGCCTTCCGCCTCATGTACTCGCGCTTCCTCGAGGAGGCAGGCAGACCCGAGGCGCCCCTGGCCGCCGAGGCAGCCGCCCGCTGGACCGACCTCGCCGGCACGTTCCATGCCGCCAGCGAGAGCGACGACCCCGACCCCTCCCTCTGGCGCAACGTCGACGTCGCGGCCAAGCAGGTCGCCGAGGCCGAGAACCGGCTCTGGAGCGCCCTGGCCTGAACCGTGGCGATGCCAACCAGACCACCTACTGGTGCCCCCTTTGCCAGGCCACCCGCCTCCGGCCCCGGTTGCCATCTTCCCCCGACGGGTAGAGGCTGGCCATGCCTATGTGGATCGCGCGACGCGTCTGGAAGCGGATTCCCTGGAAGATGGTCTGGCTCGTTGCGGTCTGGCTCGCCCAGAAGGGCCGGGAGCGAGTTGAGTCCAACCTCACCAAGCGCGAACAGCAGGAGCTCTTGCGGCTCGTGAAGAAGTCGAAGGGACGCCCCAACACCCTCCCGCAGCGAGACCGGACCCGCCTGAAGAACATTGCCGGAAAGGCGATCCGTGGCTAGATCCTCGGCGGTTTTCTCCTCCACGCCTACGGGTAGCTGGGCGTCATGACCATCGCCGGAGCAATTTTCTTGATCGCCGTCGGGGCGATCCTCCGCTACGCGACGAACCTCCACGTCGAGGGCGTCAGCATCGACACCGTCGGCCTGATCCTGATGATCGCCGGCGTCGCCGGTCTTGTCCTCTCGTTCTTCCAAGAGGCGATCTGGTCCGATCGCGTCCGTCGCCGGGAAGCCATGGCGGAAGAACCGCGCGATCCTCGCGAGCCGCCGCCGCGGTACTGACGCAAGCAGCGCTGCGGGGCGATCTCTCGGTTCTTAACATTCGCCTCTTGGGTCCCCTTCGCCCTTTGGGGCTTGCGTTTATGTGCAGGCGTTTTCCGCGCAGGCTGAGTCTGGACCTCATATCGAGGTAGTCGAAACCTTTAAAAAAAGGGGTGAAATTAGACGAATATTGGGTAGCCTAAGGAGTTCGTGAAGGTCTCGGCAAGCAAAGCACCAGTCAACCGACTCGTCCGACTCGTCCTCGTGGCTGCGGCGATCTCCGCGATTTTCCTGCTGCTCACCACCGCTTGCGCCCAGGGCGAAACGATCGACGGCGCGGTGGCGCCTCTGACCTCGGCGGCGGAAGACGTGGTCGAACAGGCCCCCGCACCGACTCCCCCTGTTGAAGCACTGGCGGAGACCCCGGAACCCGAGGGTGCGATCGACGCGGTTGGCACCGTGGTCGAGACGGCCGGCACGGCGGTCGAAAGCAACGCGACCGCCCCCTCGCCGGTGCGGGCTGCGTCCGAGACTGTCCGGGACGCAACGGGCGCAACGTCAGAGACTGCCCGCAAGGCAACCGGCGCCGTCAGCAATGTCATCAACTCAGCGAAGACGGGGCTGGGCACGACCGTCGTCACCGCCACCGGCGACCGTGCATCGAAACTCGTCGGCGAGGTCGGTCAGGTCGCCGCAAAGACGGTCGCATCGGTCGATGATCAAGCCCAGCAGCTCTCTGGGCTATCCGAGGAAGCCGGGGCGACGGTCGCCGGCGCAGCTGGATTTGGGAATCCACCCCGGACCGAGGGGCTGTTGCAACCCACCGGGGCGCCGTCGAGTGGAGTGCTCTCCTCCCCGGGCGAGAGTCCTGTCTCTGAGAGCCCTGTCTTCCGCGAAAACGCCCTGAATACCCATGGCGCCGGCGCCGCCCAACCAGTCGGCGTACTCCCACGCGTGCACGTCGGCGGGGTAGGCAGCTCATCCAGATACCGCGGATTCCCAGGTGCCGGGTCATGGCTCGGGGCACTCGAGAGTCTCGACGGGGTCCAGTCGACGCCGATGAGCCGTACGACCGGCGCCGGCTCAAACGACCCTGCCCCCCTTGACGGCCCAGCGCCGGCCCCCGGGTCTTCGGCAGCCGCCGCTGGCTCGACCGGCTCGTTCTTCGTCCCCCTCGCCGCGCTGCTCGCGTTGCTCGCGCTGGTGGCACCGGCGACTCTCCGCAGGCTCGGGGAGGTGCCGGCCTCGCGGCCGCCCGTCCCGTTCGTCTGCGCGCTCGAGCGCCCTGGCTAGGTCCTGGCGACCCAGACCCAGGGCTGCGCCGGGAGCCCCTCCAGCCAATTCCCCGGCGAAAGACAACTCGAGCATGGAAAGGATTACCCAATGCGATATCCAACGGCTGTAATCGCAGCCGTGGTCGCCATGGCGATCGGAGCGGCGCCCGCCGCCGCCTCCGTGCCGCTGCCGGTGCCCTCCTCCGGGCAGAGCAACAGCAGCAGCGTGACCCAGGGCGACCCGAGCGCAACAGGTGGCGAAGCCACCGCAACCGGCGGTAAGGGCGGCGACGCCAACACCGGCAACACGCAGATCGGGAACGGCAACGCGATTGCCATCTCGGTCGGCGGTGACGCGGACGCCGAGGGTGGAGACACCGAGGCGAGAAGCGGTGACGCCTACGGTGGTGACGGTGGAGACGCCGACGCTGACGGTGGCGACGCCGACGCGTCAAACGACGCGGTGGTCAAGCAGGCCAACGAGTCGAGCGGGTCCGGCACCTCCTCGCACGAGGACTGCCGGTGTAACCAGAGTCACTCGACGGACGGCTCCGGCTCGCAGAGCAACGAGTCGGGCGTCCATCAGGGAAGTCCGGAAGCGACCGGCGGCAACGCCGACGCCACGGGCGGTGACGGCGGCAACGCCAACACCGGCAACACGCAGGAATACAACGGCAACGCCTACGCCAAGTCAGAGCCACAGGAGCAGAAGGAGAGCAACTCCTGCGGCTGCGGCCACCGCGGCGGAAGCCACAGCGACAACGACGCAAACGCCGAGGGTGGAGACACCACGGCGAGAAGCGGCGACGCCCGCGGAGGTGACGGTGGAGACGCCGACGCTGACGGTGGAGACGCCGATGCCGAGAACGAGGCGGTGGTCAAGCAGACCAACGAGTCGTCCTCCGGCAAGTCCCGCGACTCCCATCACGGGGATTGCGGCTGCAAGAGTAACTCGACGGACGGCTCGAGCTCGCCACAGAGCAACGGCTCGAAAATCGAGCAAGGCAACCCGAGCGCGTATGGCGGCGACGCCACCGCAACCGGCGGTAAGGGCGGCGACGCCAACACCGGCAACACGCAGATCGGGAACGGCAACGCGATTGCCATCTCGGTCGGCGGTGACGCGGACGCCGAGGGTGGAGACACCGAGGCGAGAAGCGGTGACGCCTACGGTGGTGACGGTGGAGACGCCGACGCTGACGGTGGCGACGCCGATGCCGAGAACGAGGCGGTGGTCAAGCAGACCAACGAGTCGTCCTCCGGCAAGTCCCGCGACTCCCATCACGGGGATTGCGGCTGCAAGAGTCGCTCAAAGGACGGATCGAGCTCGCGACAGAGCAATAAGTCGGACGTCAAACAGGGTGACCCCACGGCGACCGGCGGCAACGCCGACGCCACGGGCGGTAATGGCGGCAATGCCAATACCGGCAACACGCAGGAGTACAACGGCAACGCAAAGGCCAAGTCAGAGCCACAGGAGAAAGAGAAAGTGCCGTTCGAGCACAGGTCCTCCTGCGGTTGCGACCACGGCAGTGAGCGCGGCCACAGCAACGACGCGGACGCCGAGGGTGGAGACACCGAGGCGACCAGCGGTGACGCCTACGGTGGTGACGGCGGAGACGCCGATGCCGACGGTGGCGACGCCGATGCCTCGAACGAGGTGAAGGTGATCCAGTCCAACATCAGCGGGCTGGGAGGTTCGCGCTGGTAGTGGACAGTCGAAGGCGGCACGCCTTCGGTACAGGACGACCCCCGGCGGCCTTTCGGCCGCCGGGGGTCGCCTCTGTCATGTCTTCTCAGCCGGGCGAGAGCCGAGCGAAGTAGGCGAACCAGTTGCCGGAGTGGGTCTCCCAGGCGAGGCCGGCCTCCGAGGTCTGGCGCCGGAGGCTGGCCTGGGTGGTGAAGTGGGGGTCGCCGAAGAGCTCGCCGACTATGAGGCGGCCCGACGGCTTGAGGACACGGGCGATCTCGCGCAGGGCCGCCGCCGGATCGGGGATCTCGCCGAGGACCGCGGTGAGCACGACGGCGTCCATCGAGTCGTCCTCGTAGGGGAGGGCGGTGGCGTCGCCCTGGGTCGGGACGAGGTTGGCGAGGCCGCGTTTGGCGGCGCGGTGCATCGTGTGGTCGAGGAACTCCTGCTGGAGGTCGAAGATCTCGACGATGCCCTCGGGACCGACCCACTCGGCCATGTCGAGGGTGTAGTAGCCGGTCCCCGGGCCGATCTCCAGCAGCCGCTCCCCCGGTTCGGGACGCAGGACCGAGCGCAACCTCTCTGGGGTGACGATCGGGTGCGGGGCTTCGACCCAGAAGCGCTGGCCATAGGGGCAGGCCGACGGGTTCTTGCGCCACCAGAGCGCCGCGCCCAGCGTCGCCAGAGCGGCAGCGCCGAGCAGCCTGCCCGCGCGCATCAGTCCGGGCGGTTGAGCGAAAAGCCGACCTTGTGCTCGCCCGAGTCGATGCGCAGGAAGGAAACCTTTCCGACGTAGATCGCGAGGATCCCGTCCTCGGTCTTGACGTCGTGCCAGCCGCCCTTCTCGACCTGCTTGCGAAGGTCCGTCAGCTCGTCCTCGTTGAGGCGAACCGAGATCACCTGGCCCCCCTCGAAGCCGATCTCCACCTTTTGCGGCGTGTCCGCCATCAATGCCCTCCTTCTGGGGGTTCGACGATCTCTGTAAGCACGCCGCCGGTCGAGCGCGGGTGCAGGAAGGCCACGCGGCTGTCGCGGATCCCCACCCGCGCCTCGCTGTCGATCAGCTCGATCCCGGCGGCGGTCAAGCCCTTCAACGTCGCGTCGATGTCGTCGACGGCGTAGGCGACGTGGTGCAGGCCCGGGCCCTTGCGGGCAAGGTACTTGCCGACGGGGGTGTCGGGACCGAGCGGCGCCAGCAGCTCGACGTGGCCCTCGCCGACGTCGAGCAGGACCGCCTCGACGCCCTGCTCCTCGACCGTCTCGCGGTGCGCGAGCTCCATCTCGAAGCTCTTCTCGTAGAGCGCGATCCCGGCATCGAGATCCTCGACGGCGACGCCGATGTGGTCAATGCGTCCGAACACGGAGCGGCAGTCTACGCGGCGTTCTCGGCGCGGAGGATCTCGGCCAGGGCGGCGATGCCGACCTGGAGCTGCTCGGGGGTGGGCTCCTTGGTCGCGATCAGGCGCTGGATCTCCCGCCCCGGCGTGTGGAATGCCTCGGCCAGGGGGTCGCCGTGGTGGCGGTCGCTCCAGGCGAACATCTCGACCGCGACCGAGGCGCCGGCGAGCCCTACGGCCGCGCGGGCAACCGGGCCGGGACGTTCGACCACCCGCTCGAGCAGGACCGTGCCCCCGGCCGAGAGCAGCATCATCGGCGCGAGCAGGTTGGAGCCGCAGCGGTCGTGCTCCTTGGGGACGCCGGTCGGATCGTCGATGCCCTGCTCATAGGCGGCGATCGCCTTGTGCTCGACCCCGTGGTAGGCAGCGAGATCGCGGTCGAGGAGGGCCACGAGGGCAGGAACGGCGCCGATCGCCTGCACGACCCCCTCGCGAAGGGTCGAGCTGCCGAAGCGCTTGCGCAGAGCCCCCGTCGCGACCAGCGTCGCCCCGATCGCGGCGACGACGCGCACATCCTCGAACGGAAGCCGCGCCGCCGGCAGCCGACGCCGGACCAGCGGCAGCACCGCCAGCGCCTCGGCAAGTTTCAGCGGGCCGCGCAGGCCGGGGAGCCGGGCCGCGAGCGCGGGTGCCAGCTCCGGCTTCGAGTCCGAAGCGACCCGCACGATTCCGTCGGGCCCACGGACCGCGGCGGCCCAGTGGGTCGGCCCCTGGATCAGCAGGCCGTTGCGCAGCGCCATCCCGCCGAGTCGCATCCGCTCCGAGCTCATAACACCACCATAGAGAAGGGGACCTAGAGTGCCGCGACGTGGATCTGCTCGTCGTCGCGCTCTGGTCGTTCGCCGTCGCCGTCGCCGGCGGGATCGCCGGCCTCGTGCTCGGCAACCTGCGCCTGCCCGTCGTGCTCCAGTTCTCGTCCAGCGCGGCCGCCGGCGCCGGCGCCAACGTCGCGATCAGCGCCGCCTCGGCCTTCACCGCGTCGATCGCCCACTGGCGCGGGGGACGGGTCGATTGGCGGCTCTTCTGGTTGATGGCGCCTCCCTCGCTGCTCGGCGGCATCGCCGGCGGGCTCGTCTCGGGACTGCTGCCCCAGCGCCTCCAGCTGGCGCTGATCGCGCTCGTCGTCCTCTACGGCGCGGCCGAGCTGACCCGCCATCGGCGCCGCACCAAACCCAGCGAGCCTCCACCCGGGGGTCGCTGGGTGGCGATCTCGATCGCCTTCGCGGTCGGCGTCCTCGGCGGCCTGGTCGGCCTGATCCTCGGCACGCTGCGGCTGCCCGCGATGGTCAAGTGGCTGGGGACCGCGCCGAAGGCGGCGGTGGGGACGAACGCGGCGACGGGAGTCGTGGTCGGCATCGGCGGGCTGATCGGCCACCTCGCCGGCGGCGTCGAGTGGAGCCTGCTCGCCGCGGGCTGCGCCGGTGCGGTCCCGGGCGCCTACCTGGGAGCCCACCTGACCGGCCGGCTCGACGACGACGCCCTGCTGAAGGCGATCGCCGTCATCCTCGTCGTCGCCGGGCTCTCACTCGCCGTCCAGGCGATCGTCGGCTAGCGCTCCCAACGCGGCGGCCGCGCCCCCCAGGCGCGGTCACCGTTTCCCCCTGTATGTCCCGTTTAGGTCCCGGCCGGAGGCCCCCAGTCCAGGCCTCCGGCCGGTGTGTCGGCTCTCCCTGGCTCTAGCTTGGAAAGCCGACCTCTGAAACACGAACACCCCCGGGAAGTTGCGCCTGGTCAGGCGCTGCCGAGCTTCTTGCGCAGGGCATCCAGGCGCCTGCTCAGCTCCGCCTCGAAGCCGCGGTCGGTGGGCTCGTAGAAGCGACGGTCCTCGAGGTCCTCGGGCAGCAGCGGCTGATCGCTGACGGCACCCGGCTCGTCGTGGGCGTAGCGATAGCCCTCGCCACGGCCCAGCGCCTTCGCCCCCGGGTAGTGGGCGTCGCGCAGATAGTCCGGCGGCGTCTTGGCGCCGTTCGCGCGGACCTCGGCCCGTGCCGCGCCGAGAGCTTTGTAGGAGGCATTGGACTTGGGGGCCAGTGCGAGGTAGACGGCGGCCTGGGCGAGGTTTAGAGCGCACTCGGGCAGACCGACCCGGTCGACCGCCCGCGCCGCGGCGTCGGCGAGGAGCAGCGCCTGCGGATCGGCGTTGCCGACGTCCTCGGAGGCGAGGATGACCATGCGGCGGGCGATGAAGCGTGGGTCCTCGCCACCCTCCAGCATCACCGCCAGGTAGTAGAGCGAGGCGTCGACGTCGGAACCCCGTGTCGCCTTGATCCAGGCCGAGACGAAGTCGTAGTGGCGGTCGCCCTGGCGGTCGTAATCGAGCGCCTTGCGCTGCAGCGCGTCCTCGATCGCGGCGACGTCGACCGTGGTCCCGCCCGAACGCTCGGCCGCGCGCTCCAGCGCTGAGAGCGCCACACGGGCATCGCCGCCGCTGCGATGGGCGAGCATCTCAAGCGCCGCGTCCTCGATCGGCGGGGGCTCGGCCAGCCCGCGCTCGCGGTCGGCAAGCGCGCGGCGCAGCAGCTCTTCCACCTCCCCGGGCTCGAGCGGGCGCAGCTCGTATATCTGGCAGCGCGAGAGCAGGGCGGAGTTGACCTCGAAGTAGGGGTTCTCGGTGGTGGCGCCGATCAGGGTCAGCAGCCCTTCCTCCACCGCTGGGAGCAGCGCGTCCTGCTGGGCCTTGTTGAAGCGGTGGATCTCGTCGAGGAAGAGGACGGTCGGGCGACCGCTGCCGGCGCGGCGCTCGCGCGCCCGCTCGATCACGGCGCGGATCTCGGCCCGGCCCGCGTTTACCGCCGACTCCTCCTCGAACGCGCCCTCGGCGCCCGCCGCCGCGATCCGTGCCAGGGTCGTCTTGCCGGCCCCCGGCGGTCCGTAGAGGATCGCGCTGTGCGGGTGCCCGCTCTCGATCGCCGTGCGCAGTGCCGAGCGCTCACCCAGCACGTGCTCCTGCCCGACCAGCTCGCCAAGGCTTCGAGGCCGCATCCGCACCGCCAGCGGCGCATCGGCTACCGGGACCGCCCCCGCGTCGGGCTCGTCGCCGCTGTCGAACAATCGCTCCACGCCTCGATCTTGCCAGGGCCCCCAGCCAGCCCCGAGGGTGTGTCTGATTTTGCCCACCTTATTTGGCGGAAACTTAGACACGTCTGGGATGATTGGGACGGTATTCGTCTTGCTGTATCATTACCGGCACCTTGTCGACCGTCCTCCCGACACCCGACGAATTCCCCGCGCTCGTGGCGAAGCCGGGATCCGTCCTCTGGCGCTACGGGGGCGATGCGCGCCTCCTCGGAGCCGGGGCCTACGCGATCCTGCTCCAGGTCGGCCACCCGACGGTCGGCGCCGGAGTCAGCGAGCACTCGGACTTCCGCGGCGACCCCTGGGGTCGCCTGCTGCGCACCCTCGACTACTCATACGCGATGACCTACGGCGGGCCGGCCCTGGCCGGCGATATGGGCAGGCGCATCCGGGAGATGCACAAACACATCAAGGGCGTGAAGCCCGACGGCGAGCGCTATAGCGCGCTCGAGCCCGAGGCCTACGCCTGGGTCCACGCCACCCTCGCCCACTCGATCGTGCGCACCCACGAGCTGATGGGAACCCCGATCCCGGCCGACGAGATCGACGTGTTCTACGCGGAATGGCGGCGAGGCGGGCGCTTGATCGGCGTCCGCGAGCGCGACCTGCCGGAGACCTGGGGCGAGTTCGGCGACTACTTCGAGGGCATGGTGGCCGAGCGGCTCGAGCGCACCGCCGCGGTCGACGAAGTCCTCGAATCGCTGGCCGCGCCGACCCGGCCCGACCTGCCGTTCCTCCCGGAGGCCGCCTGGCGAGTTGCCCGCATCCCGGCCGCGCACCAGATCACCCTGGTAACCGGCGGCCTTCTTTCCCCCCGTCTGCGCGATCTCTACGGGGTCGAGTGGACTCCCTCCAAGCAGCGCCAGCTGCAGGTCCTCTCCGCCGCCTCGCGGGCCGCGACGCCACTGATGCCCGGCAGGCTGCGAAACGTCGGCCCGAGCTACCTGCGCTGGCGACGGGAGGCGATCGCCCGCGGCGACGCGGCCTCGCCCTCGCGCGTCCCGGTCGCCGCGTAGGCCGCCGGATGGCCGTCGAGCCGCTCACCCTGCTCACCCACGCGGTCGGCGCGGACGCCGAGCCCCCCGGCGACGCGACCAGCACGCGCATACTCAACGCCGCTCTCGACCTGGCCGCCGCCTCGGGCGTGCAGCACCTGACCATGGACGCCGTCGCCCAGCGCGCCCGCGTCGGGCGGATGACGGTCTACCGCCGCTTCGGCGACAAGCAGGCCCTGGTCGCGGCCCTCGGAGCACGTGAGGGCCGGCGTTGCCTGGCTGAGCTCGACGCCGCGGCGCGGCCCGACGCGCCGATCGCCGAGCAGGTCGCGGCCGGCTTCGCCACCAGCCTCCGGCTCGCCCGCGAGCACCCTCTGCTGAGCCGGCTCGCCCGGCTCGAGCCGGGGACGGTGCTCGACGCCCTCACCGAGGACGGCGGGGCGCTGTTCGGCCTCGCCCGCGCCTACTTGGCCGAGCGCCTACGGGAGTCGCAACGGGCCGGGGTCCTCGGCGACGTCGAGGTCGAGGAGGCAGCTGAGCTCCTGGTCCGCCTCGCGGTTAGCTTCGTGCTGATCCCCGAGAGCGCCCTGCCCCTCGACGACGAGGACCGTGTGCGCGGCCTGGCGCAGCAGCTGCTGGCACCGATCCTCGAGAGCTAAGCCGCCGCCGAAAGCACCGGCTCGCGTGCCGCCTCGTCCGGCTCGATCGTCTCGACCGGACCGAAGCGGGCGGCGGAGACGCGGTCGACGAAGGCCAGCTCCATGCGGGCGATGCGCTCGTCGGAGCCGAGCAGGTGGCTGGCACGAGCGAGTTCGCGGATCAGCGTCAGCGGCCGCAGCATCAGCGCCATCGCCAGGCCGGCCAGCCGCGAGCGGGGCACGCCGAGCGTGTCGGCCATCTCGTCATCCATCCAGCGACGAACGAAGCCGCCCAGGTAGCGCGCCTTGAGGGCGACGACCGGTCTCCTGATCAACCGCGGCAGCTTCTTTTCCAGCGGGAACTCGACCCCGTCGTAGAGCAGCGCGCGCATCAGCTTCGGCGAGTCCTCGTTGGGATCGTCGTCGAGCGCCAGGGCCGCGTCCATGGTGGTGCGGGCCTCCCGGTAGGAACGCGGGATCAGGTAGTCGGGCGTCCCCATCAGCGAGCCGATCCAGGCCCACTGGTGGGTCATCGCCTCCAGCTCCGCCGGCGAGAACCGCACGCCGAGGTCCTCGAGCGCCTGCACCGGGATCGTCATGAAGCCGCCAACCGCGGTGACCAGCGAGTCGCTGGCGCTGATCGGGATCCCCCATTCCGGCATGTCCCAGCTCGGGTCGGCAGCGAGATGCTGGCGGACCAGAGCGTGGACCATGCGCAGCCGCACGGTTGCGCGCATGCCGTCCGCGCCCGGGTGCAGGGCGCCCGGCTTGGTGCCGACCGCAACCCAACGCGAGGTCTCCTGGATCCGGCGCGGCGCCATCTTCTCGAGCCGCCCGGTGGCGGCGAGCGGCCGGGTTAGGCGGCCGCTTTTGTAACCGTAGGCGAGCGAGCCGCAGATCAGAGCGATGCCAAGGTTGAGGCCGCCGCTGCGCCAGTAGGCGTTGGCGCCCGCGTCGACCAGGTCGAGGTCGACCCAATCGGGGGGACGGAGGGAGGGCTCGAGCAGCTCGGCCAGCTCCGGGGGAGCGCTCTCGACCCGCTCGGGCCCGTGCTCCAGCGCCTCGTCGAGCATCCGCCAGCCGCCGCCACCCGGCAGCGACTTGAAAGAGGTGACGAGCTGGTCGGCCAGCGGGTCGCCTTCGAACGCACCGCGGGCGATCCGGTCGACCACATCGGGGTCGTGCTCGCGCTTCGCGGCCGCGATCCGCGCTTCCAGCCTCTCGGAATAGGGCTGTGAGGAAGGCACCTGCCTAGGCCGCCGAGAGCACCGGCTCGCGCTCTGCGGAGTGAGGATCGATCGTCTCCGCCGACCCACCCCTGGCCGTCGAGACCCACTCCAGGAAGGCCAGCTCCATGCGGGCGATGCGCTCGTCGGAGCCGAGCAGGTGGCTGGCGCGGGCCAGTTCCCGGGTGAGCGTGAGCGGTCGCAGCAGCGGCGTCAGGCGGGTCAGCGGCGTGTTCGGAACACCGAGGCGGTCGGCCATCTCGTCATCCATCCAGCGCCGCGCGAAGCTGCCGATGAACCGCGCCTTCATCGCCCGCGCCGGCCGCTTGGCGAGCCGTGGCAGCCTGCTTTCGAGCGGGAACTCGGTTCCGTAGTAGAGCAGCGCCTGCATCAGCTTCGGCGAGTCTTCGTTCGGCCCGTCGTTGAGCGCCAGCGCGGCGTCCATCGTCGTGCAGGCTTCGGCGTAAGAGCGCGGTATGAGCTCGTCCGGAGTCCCCATCAGCGAGCCGATCCAGGCCCACTGGTGGGTCATCGCCTCCAGCTCCGCCGGCGAGAACCGCACGCCGAGGTCTTTCAGCGCTTTGATCGGCATCGACATGAAGCCGCCGATCGCCGTAACCAGCGAGTCGCTGGCGCTGATCGGGACCCCCCACTCGCCGATGTCCCACTCGTTCGTGTCGAGCAGGTGGGCGCGGATGAGGGCGTGGACCATGCGCAGCCGCACGGTCGCTCGTGTTCCCTCGGCGCCCGGACGGAGCGACCCGGGCCTGGTCGCGACGGCGACCCAGCGCGAGGTCTCCTGCAGCCGGCGCGGCGCCATCTTCTCGAGCCGCCCGGTGGCGGCGAGCGGACGGGTGAGGCGGGCGCTCTGGTAGCCGTAGGCGAGCGAACCGCAGGTAAGCGCCAGGCCGAGGTTGAAGCCGCCGCTGCGCCAATAGGCGTTGGCGCCCGCGTCGACCAGGTCGAGGTCGACCCAATTTGGGGGACGGAGGGAGGGCTCGAGCAGCTCGGCCAACTCCGGGGGAGCGCCCTCGACCCGCTCGGGCCCGTGCTCCAGCGCCTCGTCGAGCATCCGCCAGCCCTCGCCGCCCGGCAACGACTTGAAAGAGGTGACGAGCCGGTCGGCGATCGGGTCGCCTTCGAACACCCCGCCGGCGAGGCGGTCGACCAGCTCGGGGTCGTGATCGCGCTTGGCCCCGTCAACCAGTCGCATCAGCTCCGGTGAAAGCGTGGGGAAAGAGGACATGAACGTATCCTGATTGTATGCCAGACGGCGGCGACTGTGTCCATGCCCGGGCAGATGTCGCCGTCGCCGCACTGCCAGACTGGAGGGGTGAGCAGAGCCGCGACCGGCGTATACGGAGGGCAGTCGGCTGAGCAGCGGCGCAGCGAGCGCAGGGCGCAGCTGCTCGAAGCCGGGCTCGACCTGATCGGGACCCAGGGCTGGGCGGCAACGACGGTGCGCGGAGTGTGCTCGCGCGCCAAGCTGACCTCCCGCTTCTTCTACGAGAGCTTCGAGGACCTCGACGCCCTCGCCGTGGCGGTCTTCGACGAGGTCGTCGAAGACGCCACCGCCCAGGTGGTCGAGGCGGTCGCCGCCGCCCCCGCCGACAAGCCGCAGGCGCAGGCGCGCGCCGCGATCGACACATTCGTGCGCGTGCTCACCGACGATCCGCGCAAGGCGCGCATCACCTTTGTCGAGGCGCTTGGCAGCGAGGCCCTGCTCGAGCGACGGCTGGCGACGATGAACACCTTCGCCCAGCTGATCGCCGCGCAGGCGCGGGCCTCCTTCGAGCCGCCCGCCAGCGAAGACCCTCTCGTGGACCTGACCGCCAGACTGCTGGCGGGCGGCCTGGCGGAGCTGCTGATCACCTGGCTGCAGGGGGAGGTCGAGATGGAGCGGGAGCAACTGATCGACGACTGCGTAGCTCTTTTCGTCGCCACGGCCGAGAGCGCCGTGGACATCGCCCGCCAGCGCGCCGGGGGCGGCGATCGCGGCAGCGGGGCCTGAGCGTTCCCATCTCCCCTCACTCGCGGGGCTGTATCGGCCTACAATCGACGGCCATGGAGAGCGCTACGCAGAGCCCAACGGTCCAGTCCACCCTCGAGTCGTTCAACCCCGCCACCGGTGAGCTGGTCGGCTCGGTCGCGACGATCACGCCGGAGCAGGTGCAGGGAGTCGTCGACGACGTCGCCCGCATCCAGCCCGCCTGGGCGGAGCTGTCGACCCAGGACCGCGCCCGGTACATGAAGCGAGCCGCGGCGACGCTGCTCGATGAGATCGACGAGATCGCGGAGTTGCTCGTCCAGGAGCAGGGCAAGCCCCGCGCCGAGGCCTACACGATGGAGCTGCTGCCGACGGTCGACGCGCTGCACTGGTGCGCCAAGGCCGGCCCGAAGATCCTCGCCGACGAGAAGGTGCGGATGAGCCAGGCCTTCCTGGCGACGAAGAAAAGTCGCTTCTCCTACGAGCCGATCGGGGTCGTAGGAGTGATCGCGCCCTGGAACTACCCCTGGTCGATCCCCTTCGGCGAGGTTGCGATCGCGCTGATGGCCGGCAACGGCGTGGTCCTCAAGCCCGCCAGCCTGACGCCACTCTTGGGCGAGGCGATCCGGCGGATCTTCGAGAAGGGCGGCCTGCCCGAGGGTCTGATCCGCGTCGTCCACGGCGGCGGCGCGGTCGGCGACGCGCTGGCCCGCTCCAGCGCGGGGAAGATCTTTTTCACCGGCTCGGTCGAGGTCGGCCGCAAGGTCGGCGCCAATTGTGCGCAAATGCTGAAGGGCTCGGTCCTGGAGCTGGGCGGCAAGGACCCGATGATCGTCTGCGCCGACGCCGACCTGCCCAACGCGATCTCCGGAGCCGTCTGGGGAGGCTTCGCAAACGCCGGCCAGACCTGCTCGGGGATCGAGCGGGTCTACGTCGTCAAGGAGGTCGCCGACCGCTTCGTCGAGGGCGTCGCCCGCGAGACCGAGAGGCTGCGCCTCGGCGACCCGATGCAGTGGGAGACCGAGATCGGCCCGATGACCTCCGAGGGCCAGTACGAGATCGTCGTCGACCTGATCGCCGACGCGGTCGCCTCCGGCGCGACCAAGCTATGCGGCGGCCCGACCGAGGTCCCGGGCCTCTCGGGCAAGTTCGTCGCCCCCACCGTGCTGACCGGGGTCACGCACGAGATGCGGATCATGCGGGAGGAGATCTTCGGCCCGGTGCTGCCGATCGTCGTCGTCGACTCCGAGCAGGAGGCGATCGAGCTCGCCAACGACTCCGAGTTCGGCCTCGGCGCCTCGGTCTGGACCAAGGACCGCCAGAAGGGCGAGCGGATCGCGCGGCGGATCGAGTCGGGCATGGTCTGGGTCAACGACCACTCCTTCAGCCACGGCGCCTGCCAGTGCGCCTGGGGCGGTGTCAAGGACTCCGGCGTCGGCCGCTCGCATTCCAAATTCGGCTTCTATGAGTGCGTCAACGTGAAGATGAACGCTTGGGAGCCGGGGCTGACGCGTGACTTCTGGTGGCACCCCTACGACCGCACCCTCGGTGAAGCGGTGCAGGCCTCGGCGAAGCTGCTCTACGGCAAGGGCGCAACCCGGACCAAGGCGCTGCGCGAAGGCGCCCGCCCCCTGCTCGAGGTCGGCCGCCGCACCCTGCGCAAGCGCCGTTGAGCGAAGCGGCGGTCTCCGTCGCCGGCCTGCGCCGCGACTACGGCGAACGGACGGCCCTCGACGGCGTCGACTTCGAGCTGGCGCGAGGCGAGACACTGCTCGTGCTGGGGCCCAACGGCGCCGGCAAGACGACCCTGCTGCGCATCCTCGCCACGCTGCTGCGACCGAGCGGCGGCGAGGTGCGGGCGCTGGGCTGCAGGGTCCCCGAGGAGGCCTGGAAGCTGCGCGGGCGGATCGGCTTTCTCGGCCACGAGCCGCTGCTCTACCGCGACCTCAGCGGCCGTGAGAACCTGCGCTTCCACGCCCAGCTGCACGGGCTACGGGGGGAGCCGGCGGAGACGAGGATCACCGAGCTGCTCGCCGCCGTGGGGATGGAGCGGCGGGCGGAGGGGCGCGTCGCCGAGCTCTCGGCCGGGATGCGCCAGCGCCTGGCGATCTGCCGCTGCGTCCTGCACGAGCCCGAGCTGCTGCTGCTCGACGAGCCGGACTCCAACCTCGACGCCGGGGGGCGGGAGCTGGCACGCGGACTGATCGGGCAGGGGGACGATCGCGTCCGCGTCATCGTCAGCCACGACCCCGAGCGCTTCGAAGCCGAGGCCGATCAGGTGCTGCGTATCGAGGCGGGGGGAAGGCCGGTGGCCGCATGACTCCTTCCCGCGCGGCCTTCGCCGCGATCCTCGCCAAGGACCTGCGCGCCGAGCTGCGCACCCTGCAGTCGCTGCCGGCGATGGCGCTCTTCGCCACCACCACCTTCGTCATCTTCCGCTTCGGCCTCGACCGCACCAGCCTCTCCGGCAGCCTCGCCGCGGGCGTGCTCTGGGCGACATTGCTCTTCGCCGCCCTGCTCGGGGTCAACCGCCTCTTCGTCGCCGAGCGCGAGGAGGGCGGCTTCGACGCGATCCGCCTCGCCCCGATCGACCGCAGCGCCCTCTTCGCCGCCAAGGCGGCGGCGCTGTTCGCCTACCTGGTGGTGCTGGAGCTGGTCGTGGTGCCGATCTTCGCCCTCTTCTTCCTCGACTCCGCGGCGCCGCTGGCGCCCCTCGCCCTCGTCCTCCTGCTCGCCGACCTCGGCATCGCCGCGACCGGCACGCTGATCTCCTCGATGGCGGTCCATTCGCGCGCCCGCGACCTGCTCGGCCCGCTCGTCCTCCTGCCCCTGATCGTGCCGCTGATGATCGCCGCGACGGGCGCCAGCGAGCCGCTGCTGGCTTTGGGCGGTCCCGGTTACCACCGCTTCGGAACCTGGCTGGCGGTGCTCTCCCTATACGATCTGATCTTCCTCCTGGTCGGCTGGGCCGTCTTCGATTTCCTCCTGGAGGACTAGCGCGCAGGCCCCCTTCCACCGCGAGAAACGTATGTATGGCAAAGGACTGAGACCCCTCTCGATCGCGACCGTCGTGGCGATCGCCGCCGCCTTCTCGCTGGTCTTCTTCTACGCCCCGCTCGACGCCGACCAGGGCTTCGTCCAGAAGATCTTCTACCTGCACGTCCCGCTGGCGATCGTGGCGCTGATCGGCTTCGTCGTCGGCGCCGTCTTCGCGATCGCGCACCTGCGCAGCGGCGACCGTCGCTGGGACGCCTACTCCTACGTCTCGATCCACATGTCGGTGATCTTCGGCGTCGCGGTGCTGATCACCGGCGCGATCTGGGCCAAGGCCTCCTGGGGCCACTGGTGGGTGTGGGACGAGCCGACCCTGGTCAGCTTCCTGATCGTCTTCCTCATGTACGCGACCTACTACCCCTTCCGCTACGCAATCGAAGATCCCGAGCGGCAGGCCCGCTACGCCTCGGTCTTCGCCGTCACCGCGGGCGCCTTCGTGCCGCTCAACTTCATGGCGGTGCGGCTGGCCGAGAGCCTCGTTCACCCGCGTGTCTTCGCCACGACCAACGGCGGCCTGCCCGGCTCGATGATGTTCACCTTCCTCGTCTGCCTGCTGGCGATGGCGTTGCTCTGGGTGACCCTGGTGAAGCTGGAGCTGACCGCGAAGAGCGCCTCCGGGCAGCTGAAGCGCCTGCGCCGCGCCCTCGACGCGCCGGCCGCCGGCGCGGGCTCGCGGATCGCCCCGGAGGTGAGCTAGGTGGACTTCCTGCCACTCGCCGCTCCCGCCCTGCCGCTCGACGAGGCCGGCCGCTACGTCGCCGGCGCCTACGTCGTCTTCCTCCTTCTCCTCATCGTCTACGTCTCGATCATGGCGGCGAAACTGCAGCGGATCGAGCGGGAGCTGCGGGAGCTGGCGGGCTTTGCGGAAAATCGCGCCAACGGCGAGGCGTCGGCACCCGAGCGCGAGGAGGTGAGCGCCTGATGAGCGAGCTGCTCGCCCTCGGCGTCTCGCACAAGACCGCTCCGCTCGACCTGCGCGAGCGCCTCTCGCTGACCGAGGGTCGCGCGGCGGGGGCGCTGCGCGAGCTGACCGAGGTCGCCGGCATCCACGAGGCGGCGGCGATCTCGACCTGCAACCGCACCGAGCTCTACCTCGTCGTCTCCGACCCGGTCGAGGCCGAGTCCACGGCGCTGGGCGTGCTCACCCGCCAGGCCGAGCTCCGCCCCACCGAGCTTCTCGGCCACCTCTACTCGCTGCGCTCCGGCGAGGCCGTCCGCCATCTCTTCCGCGTCACCGCCGGGCTCGACTCGATGATCGTCGGCGAGGCCGAGATCCAGGGCCAGGTCAAGCGCGCCTACGAGCTGGCCCTGGTCGAGGGCGCCACCGGCCCGATCCTCAACCGCCTCTTCCGCGGTGCCCTGGCAGCTGGGGGACGCGCTCGCGAGGAGACCGGGATCAGCGAGAAGAACGTCTCGATCCCCTCGGTCGCGGTCGACCTGGCGCGGCGCACCCTCGGCGATCTCGCCGAGCGGCGCGTGCTGGTGATCGGGGCCGGCGAGACGGCTGAGCTCCTCGCCCGCGCACTGGTCCGGCGCGGCGTCGGCGCCGTCTTCGTCGCCAACCGCCACTACGACCGGGCGATCGGGCTCGCCCAGCGCTTCCAGGGCAACGCGGTCCGCTTCGAGGAGCTGCCCGAGCAGCTCGAGCAGGCCGACATCGTCGTCTCCGCGACCAACTCGCCCCACCACATCGTCGAGCGTGATGAGCTCGAACAGGTGATGAGGACGCGCGAGGGGCGGGCGCTGCTGCTGGTCGACATCGCGGTGCCGCGCGACATCGAGCCGGCCTGCCGCGAGATCGCCGGCGTCAGCCTTCACGACATCGACGACGTCCAGCAGATAGTCGCCCGCAACGCCGGCGGCCGCGAGGCCGAGGCGAAGCGGGCGGAGCGGCTGCTCGACGCCGAGCAGGACCGCTTCGAGCGCTGGCTCTCCTCGCTCGAGGTGGTGCCGACGATCGCGGCACTGCGCGAGCGCGCCGACGAGATCGTGCGCCGAGTCCTCGCCGAGAACGACCCCCGCTGGGAGAGCCTCGGCGAGGCCGACCGCGAGCGAGTGAGCGCGATGGCGAAGGCGGTCGCCTCGCGGCTCCTGCACGAGCCGACCCTGCGGATGAAGCGCTCGGCCGGGAGCGACGAGGCCTACCTATACGTCAGCGCCCTTCGCGAGTTGTTCGGTCTCGACGTAGATACGGAGCCGGAGGCCGAGGGTGGCGACGCGTCCAACGTGACCGAGCTGCGCCGCCGCAAATCCACTTGAGCCTGCGGATCGCCACCCGCGGCAGCGCCCTGGCGCTCGCCCAGGCCGGGCAAGTCGCCGAGATGCTGGGAGGCGCCGAGCTGGTCGAGGTCTCCTCGGATGGAGAGCCGGGCGACAAGGCCCGTTTCGTGCGCGGAGTCGAGCAGGCGCTGCTCGACGGCGAGGCGGACGTGGGCGTCCACTCGGCGAAGGATTTGCCGGCGGAGCTGCCCGAGGGCCTCGCGATCGGCGCGGTGCCTGCGCGCGAGGACCCCGCCGACGCGTGGATCGGTACCGGCAGCTCGCTCGACGACGTTCCCGAGGGCGCCAAGGTCGGCACCGCCAGCCTGCGCCGCCGCGCCCAGTTGCTGGCCGTCAGGCCGGACCTGGAGGTTCACGAGCTGCACGGCAACGTCGACACCCGGCTGCGCAAGCTTGCCGAGGGAGAGCTCGACGCGATCGTGCTGGCCGTTGCCGGGCTGCGGCGGCTGGGACGCGACGGTGAGATCTCTTTCACGATCCCGGCCGACACGATGATCCCCGCCGCCGGCCAGGGCTCGCTGGTGCTGCAGATCCGAAACGGCGGCGAGAAGGCCGCGGCGGCCGTATCCGCGCTCAACGAGGAGACCGCCCTGCGTGAGCTGACCGCCGAGCGAGCCGTCGTCTCGCTGCTGGAGGCGACCTGCGCGACGCCGATCGGCGTCCGAGCGGCGGTCGCTTCCGGGGCGATGAGCATCGACGCCTTCGTCGGCCTGCCCGACGGCAGCGAGTGGATCCGCGACCGGGTGGAGGGCGACGCGGCCGAGCCCGCCGCCCTCGGGGCCGAACTGGCCCAGCGCCTGCTCGCCACCGGCGCCCGCGACCTCCTCGACCGGGCGGAGACGATGGCATGAGGCCCGGGGTCGTCTACCTGGTCGGTGCCGGACCCGGCGACCCCGGGCTGATTACGGCGCGGGCGCTGGAGCTGATCGACGCGGCGGACGCGATCTACTACGACCGGCTGATCCCACCGGGGGCGCTCGACGGGGCGCGCGATGACGCCGAGCTCGTCTTCGTCGGCAAGGCGCCGGGCCGTTCCTCGATGTCGCAGGAGGAGATCGGCGCGAGGCTGATCGAGGCGGCGCGGTCCGGCAAGAGCGTCGTGCGGCTGAAGGGCGGCGACCCGTTCGTCTTCGGCCGGGGCGGTGAGGAGGGCGAAGCGCTGCGTGAGGCCGGGATCGAGTTCGAGGTGGTTCCGGGCGTGACGGCCGGAGTGGCCGCCACCGCCTACGCGGGCATCCCGGTCACCCACCGGGACGACGCCTCGGCAGTCGCCTTCGTCACCGGTCACGAGGACCCCGAAAAGGAGGAGAGCGCGCTCGACTGGGACGCCCTCGCCCGCTTCCCCGGCACCCTCGTCTTCTATATGGGCGTCAAGCGCCTCGCCGCCAACGCGGCCGCGCTGATCGCGGCGGGGCGAGATGCCGGCGAGCCCGCCGCCGTGGTCGAGCGCGGCACGATGGACGGGCAGCGCACCGTCGTCGCCACGCTCGGCACGCTCGCCGAGGCGATCGAGCGGGAGGGCGTCAAGGCGCCCGCCCTGATCGTTGTCGGGCCGGTGGTTCGGCGACGGGAGGCGCTTGCCTGGCTCGAGCGTCGCCCCCTGCACGGCCGCCGGGTCGTCGTCACCCGCGCCCGGGCGCAGGCGAGTGGGCTGGCGGCGACGCTGCGCGGTCTCGGCGCCGGGGTCGTCGAGCTGCCGGCGATCCGGATCGAGCCACGGATCGAAAGTGAAGAGGTGCGCAGCGCCGTTGCCTCGATCCGCGACTACGCCCTCGTCTGCCTCACCAGTCCCAACGGTGTGCGGCTGCTGTTCGAAGCGATGCGCGCGGCCGGCCTCGACGCACGCGTCCTCGCCGGCACGACGGTCGCGGCGATCGGACCCGGCACCGCGAGAGCGCTCGCCGCGAACGGAATCATGGCCGACGTCGTCCCGGAGAAGTTCGTCGCCGAGGCACTGGTGGAAACCCTTGCCGAGGTCGACGTAACCGGGCGCAAGGTCCTGGTCGCCCGCGCCGCCGAGGCCCGCGACGTCCTCCCCGACGCCCTGCGCGAGCGCGGTGCCGAGGTCGACGTCGTCTCCCTCTACGAGACGGTTCGAGAGCAGCCATCCGACGAAGCGGTCGAGGCAGCCCAGGATGCCGACTACGTCACCTTCACCTCCTCCTCCACGGTGCGCAACCTCCTCGAGGCGCTCGGCGATCGCTTCCCGGGCAGCGCCCGGGTCGTCTCGATCGGTCCTGTCACCAGCGAGGCGGTCCGCACCGCCGGGCTCCAGGTCCACGCCGAAGCCGAGCGCCACGACGTGGGCGGCCTCCTCGAGGCGCTGCTGCGGGACGCGGCCGCCTGAGAGCTACGCGTTGCCGATCGGCGCAGCGGCCGCCTCGGCGATCCCGGCAGCGGCCATCTCATCGCAGGCCGCGGCGATGCGCTGCGTATCGAGATAGCCGTGAAAGCTCTTCACCCTTCCCCAGCGAAGCTGGATCCAGTGGGTCCCGTGGTTCTCGTAGGGCTCGCCCGCGGCGGGCCGGAGCTCGGCGCTCCACTGAACCGCCACCCAAGTGCTCCAAGGCCCGCCGCGCACGAGCACACGCTGCACCTCGAAGGAGTGCCCTGGGAAGAGGCGACCGAGACGCTCGAACCACAGCAGCACGTCCTCCCGGCCGTTGCGGCTCCCGCCCAGCGGATGCTCGCCGGGGAACGTGTGCAGGACGTCCTCGTCGAGAGCCGCAACGACCGACTCCCATTCCCCGCGGCTGAGCCGCCCGAACATCTCGACGGTACGGCGGCGGACGATCGTGCGGTACACGGGCTCACCGTAGCCATTCGGGCAGAATCGAGCCGATGACCTTCGGCACCCCCCACCGGCACTTCCGCGTCACCGACTCGACCAACACGCGCGCTCGCGAGCTTGCCGAGGCGGGCGGTCCCGGCGGAACCTTGGTCACCGCCGGCGAACAGACCGCAGGCAGGGGCCGCCAGGGCCGGGTCTGGACCGCGCCCGAGGGCAAGGCGCTGCTCTACTCGGCGATCCTCCGTCCCCTCGACGAGCGCCACCTGCTGCTGCCGCTGTCCGTGCCGCTGGCGGTCTGCGCCGCGGCCGAGGCGCTCCGCCCCGGCACCGAGTGCCAGGTCAAGTGGCCGAACGACATCTGGCTCGAACAGCGCAAGCTCTCCGGAATCCTGATCGAGGCGAGGCCACAAGACGGCTGGGCCGTGATCGGTATCGGCCTCAATCTCTCGATCGCTCCGCACGAGTTTCCCGACGACCTGCGCCAGCCGGCAACCTCGCTCGGAGGTGGCGTCACGGCCGAGCAGGCTCGCACCGAGCTCGACACCCAGCTCGACCGTTGGGCCTATGCGAAGGAGGAGGCGATCCTCCGCGAGTGGCGAGGGCGCGACGCGCTGCGCGGCCGCGAGGTCGCCTGGGAGGACGGCTCAGGAGTCGCCGACGGCATCGACGACCGCGGCAACCTCGTCGTCACCGTTGCCGGAGGGGGTCGCGTCAGCCTCGGAGCGGGAGAGGTCCAGCTCCGCATCTGAGCTCCCGTTCGACCCGGCGTCCCGGTCGCGACCCGAGTCCTTCTTCGCGCCGCCTCGCCTCGCCTCGCCGCCCTTCTTGGCCGAGCGTTTCTTGTTCGGGCGCTTGCGCCGTTTGCCGCCCTTGGGGAAGTTGCGCAGCAGCTCGCGCGCGATCGCCGAGGGTTTGCGGGCCATCCGCATGCGGGCGCCGCGCAGGACCTCTTCGCCCTCCGGCGTGTGCGACACCGAGGCGGCAAGCAGGGCCACTGCCAGGCGCCGGTCCTGTTTGCGCGCGGCGTGGACCAGCCGCCGCGCGTTGCGGCCGTGCGCGCGGCCGGAGGAGTTGACGAGCAAGCCCAGCAGTCGCTTGGTCTCCGGCCAGCGTTGCACCGCATACTCTTCGTGCAGCTCGCGGGTGTAGGAGGCGAGGCGCCAAACCCAAGCCTGTGCTTGGTCGCGGCGGCCGATCCGTTTGTCGACCAGCGCCTGCAGCAGCGTTTTCGTCCCCGCGCGGCGGTCGTCGCGGGTCCAGGTGCCGACGATGTCGATCGCGTCGTCGAAGGCCTCGGGGTCGCCGAGGTCGGCGATCTCGCTCAGCGCTTTCAGTTTCAGCTGCGAGTTGCGGTTGCGCTGCACGCAGGTGAGCAGGAAGCGCCGGCGCAGCTCGGTCGAGCGCGAGGCCTGGAGGATCGCTCGCGCCCGGCGCCATCCCTGCGGGTTGACCCGCGCTCCGGCCAGGGCCGCCCAGGCATGCTGCTCGGCGTGGTCGAGGTTGTCGACGGCGATCCGCCACATCTCGCGTTCGAGCACCTGCATGCGGCGTTCCTCGTTGTCGGAGACGGGGACGATCCGCCGCTCGACCCGGATCCGCCGCCCGCGCGCGCGCCGCACGGGGCCGATCACGATCGCGCCGCCGCGGTAGACGTCGCGGTCGAGCAGGCTGTGCAGGGTGACGATCGCCTCGTCGTGGGTCGTCGCCGGGTGGACGAAGTCGATCACCAGGCCGGCCTCCTTGCCCGGCGCACGCCGCGTCACGCGGCCGACCCGCTGCTGGTAGATGCGCCGCGAGGCGGTCGGCGCCAGGTGCATGCAGAGCGTCGCCCGCGGCGAGTTCCAGCCCTCGGCAAGCAGCATCGCGTTGCAGAGCACATCAACCTCGCCCCGCTCGAAGCCGGCGAGGATCTCGGCCAGTTCGCGCTTCGGCGTCTCGCCAGAGACGGCGCGGGCGGCGATGCCGGCGTTCTGCAGCGCCCGGGCGACGTTCTTCGCGTGCTGCACGCCGGCCGTGTAGAGGACTCCCGGCATCCCGGCGAAGCGCGTTTTGTATAGGTCGGCGATCGCCACGTTGAAGGGCTCTTGGTCCAGCAGCGCGGCCAGCTCCTCCTGGTCGAAGTCCTGGTCGACCTCGCCTTTTCGCAGCGGCACCTTGGCGATCGTCCGCACCCCCGGCCCGGGCGGGATCCGCATACAGCGCAGCGGCGAGATCACGCCGCGACGGGCCGCCTGGATCAGGTCGAAGCGGGAGGTCTGGGTCGGGAAGAGGTCGGTGACGTGGCGGGCGATCAGGGCGCCGGTCGCGGTCATCCCGATGAAGACGGGGCCGACCCAGGCGCGGATGCAGGCGCTCGTTTTCTCGCCCAGCGCGGTGTGCGCCTCGTCGCAGATCACGATCGAGTAGGCGTCGGAGATTTTCTTGTGGTTGCGCACGAACCACTGGTAGGTCTCGACCGTGACCGGGCCGTCGGGATCGTCGCGGTCGCCGAGCAGCGGCGGGCGCAGGCGCTCCTTGTAGCCGCGGTCGGAGATCTCGCCAATGAACTGGTCAACGAGGTTGCGGCGGTGGGTGAGGATCAGCACGCCGCCGGTGCGCGAGGCGTCGATGAAGCCGACCGCGGCGACCGTCTTGCCGGCGCCGGTCGCGTGCTCGAACCAGAAGCGCCGCTCGGCGCCCGGGTCCTCCGGCGCCTCCTCGATCGTCTCCTCCTCGTCGTCGGCCGGTGCCTCCTCCCAGTCCTGCGGCTCCTCGTCGGGGGCGAGCTCCTCGTCCTCCAGGGCCTCCTCGCCGTCCTCGTCCCCAGCCGCGGCTGGGCGCCTTCTCGGCCACCTCGACCACGCCGTTGCCGTTGGCCTCGTCGGCGATCGCGACCTGCTGCTCGGCCATCAGCTCGGTCAGCGTGCCCGAGAGAGCGTCAACCTGGTGCGGGTTCAGTTCCGCCCCGTCGCGCAGTTTCGGCGGTTCGTCGGCCAGCAGTCTCTCCAGACCGAGCAGCAGCGAGAAGTCCCGCCGCCACTGGATCGACGGGTCCTCCGCCCCTGCGTCCAGCTCTTTCAGGGCAGCGTCCAGCGCACGGCGGCGCGCCGTGCCCGGAGCGAGCGCCTCGGGCCCCTCGCCGTCGAGCAGGAAGGGCTCGCGGACGAACTTAGCCGCCCGCTCTATGTCGGCACTCGATGGAACTGCCGCCCGCGCGGCAACTTCGCTGGTCTTGGCCATGAAGGCTTTCGGATTCCGTCCCCGCCGCAACTCACGATGGGCGGGGGCACTAGGACGAGGATGCCGGGAGTCTGCATTCCGCTCCCCCCAGCGCTCTCAGCGGCTTGCATCGCAGATGCGAACCGAACGTACGTATTGTAATCACGGAATTGGAGAAAATGGGACGAAAGCTTGCGATCGGCCTTGCGCTGGCTGCGGCGGCGCTCCTGACCGCAGGCTGCGGGGCCGAACAGGGTGGCGACTACGGCGGCGAGCACCCCGACTACGCGACCGCGCTGGCGGGCTCGCCGGCCCCCCTTGCCGCCCTGCACAAACAGGGGAACGAGCTGCTGCCCGGCGGGGCCGATGCCTTCCAGCGCCGCATCGCCTCGCTCGAGGGCTACCCGGTCGTGGTCAACGTCTGGGCCTCGTGGTGCGGGCCCTGCCGCTTCGAGTTCCCGACCCTGCAGCGCCTCTCCGCCAAGTACGGCAAGCGGGTCGCCTTCCTCGGGGTCAACAGCCAGGACTCCGACGACGCGGCGACGACGTTCCTGCGCGACAACCCGGTCCCCTATCCCAGCTACACCGATCCCGACGAGGAGATCGGCGCGGAGATCGGCGCCACGCTCGGCCTCCCCGACACCGCCTTCTACGACCGTGAGGGCGAGCTGGTCTACCTCAAGCGGGGCCCTACTCCGATCACGACGAGCTGCGGGCCGACATCGAGCGCCACGCGCTCGGCGAACCCACCGGCTGATCGATTCACCCACACATGCGGTGGTCAATCGATCAGCCGCGGCCGGAAGGCGGATAATCGAAGCATGGACTTCTTCATCGTCCTCGCCCTGATCGGAGTCGCGCTGCTGCTGACCGAGCTGCTGCTGCCAACCGGCGGCGTGCTGGCGGTCCTCGGCGCGGCGGGCCTGGTGGCCGGCGGGGTGGTGGCGCTCTCCTCCGACACCGACAACGCCGACTTCATCGGGCCGGCCCTGATCGCGCTCGGCCTGCTCTCGCTCATCACCTTCTTCGTCGTCGCCCGCAAAGTGCTCGAGGCGCACCGCGACGAGCCCGTGCGCACCGGCTCCGAGGAGCTCGTCGGGGCGCTCGCCGAGGCGCGCAGCACGCTCGATCCCGAGGGCCAGGTCTGGATCGAGGGTGCGCTCTGGCGGGCTCGCGTGGGAGATGGCGATGGGCCGGTCCGCCTTGGAGATAGAGTCCGCGTCGACGCGGTCGAAGGTCTGACCCTTGTCGTCCGTCCCGCGTCGCCCCCCGGCCAGGCCGACGAAGGAGCAAGCTGATGGAAGTCGCACTCGGAGTGCTGGTCGTCCTGGCGATCTTCGTCCTGATCGCCCTCGGTGCCTCGGTCAAGGTGCTGCGCGAGTACGAACGCGGCGTCATCTTCCGCCTCGGTCGCCTGATCGCGACCAAGGGCCCGGGCCTGATCCTGCTGATCCCCTTCGTCGACCGCATAGTCAAGGTCGACCTGCGCACGGTGACGCTCAACATCCCGCCGCAGGAGGTGATCACCCGCGACAACGTCCCCTCCAGCGTCAACGCCGTCGCCTACTTCCGCGTCGTCGACGCCAACCGATCGATCGTCGAGGTCGAGAACTTCCTGCTGGCGACGTCACAGATCGCGCAGACGGCGCTGCGCTCGGTGCTCGGCAAGGCCGAGCTCGACCAGCTGCTCTCCGAGCGCGAGCGGCTCAACGAAGAGCTGCAGAAGATCATCGACGAGTCGACCGAGCCCTGGGGCGTGAAGGTGACCGCGGTCGAGATCAAGGACGTCGAGATCCCCGAGCAGATGCAGCGGGCGATGGCGCGCCAGGCCGAGGCCGAGCGCGAGCGGCGAGCCAAGATCATCAACTCCGAGGGCGAGTACCAGGCGGCGCAGAAGCTCACCGACGCGGCCGACATCATCAGCACCAACCCCGCCTCGCTGCAGCTGCGCTACCTGCAGACCCTGCTGGAGATCGGCAGCAACCAGAACACGACGATCGTCTTCCCGCTGCCGATGGACGTGATCGAGCCGTTCCTGCGTGCCGCCGGGGGCGAGGGGCCTTCTCAGCCGCCCACCAGTTGAGCGCGCCCGAGCTCCGCATCGACCAGCTCACCGGGCTGCCGGCGATCCTGGCGCCGGGGCGGGCGGACCGGCCCGACAGCTTCCAGACGAGGGCGAGCGAGCCGAAGGGTCCCGACAACTGCCCTTTCTGTGAGGGGCGGGAGGACAGGACGCCGCCGGAGGTCTACGCGACGCGGCCGGGGGGTGGAGCGGCGGACAGCCCCGGCTGGACGACGCGGGTGGTGCCGAACCTCTACCCGGCGCTGGGCGAGGGGGCGGAGGAAGGTGTGAGCTCGACCAGTGGCGAGGCCGGGGCCTTCGCCAGCGCCGGCGACCCGCTGCTGGCCTCGCGCCGCGCCGGCGAGGCCGACCTCTTCGCCTCGCGGCCGGCCACCGGCGTCCACGAGGTGATCGTCAACGCACCGCAGCACGCCACCGCGATGGCGGAGCTGGACGAGGCCCAGGTCGCAGCCGCGGTGCAGACCTGGCGCGAGCGGATGCGCGCCCACGGCGAGGCCGCCTACGTGCAGCTGATCGTCAACGAGGGCGGCGGCGCCGGGGCGTCCCTGGAGCACACACATGCCCAGCTCTACGCGCTCGACTTCGTCCCGGCCGCCGTCGCGCGCGAGCGGGAGCGGGCGGGCGCCTACGCGGAACGGACCACGGGCGGCAGCCTGCTCAGCGACATCCTGGTCGAGGAGGTGCGCCGCCGCGAGCGGCTGGTGGCGATCGACGAGGAGGCGGCGCTGATCTGCCCCTGGGCTTCGCGCTCCCCCTTCGAGCTGCGCGTGGTGCCCCGCACCGCGGCGGCGAGCTTCGCTGAGGACGCCGCGGGGGCGGCGATGATCCACACCGCCCTGCGCCTGCTGGCGAAGCGCTTCGACGGCTCACCCGAACTCAACCTCTGGGTCCGCACGGCACCGCGGGGAACCGAGCACTTCCACTGGCACGTCGACGTCGCCCCGCGGCTCAGCGTCAAGGCGGCTTTCGAGTTCGCCACCGGAGTGGACATCAACATCTACCCGCCGGAGCGTGCCGCGGCGGACCTGAGAGAGTGCCTCTGATGCCGCCCAACCCGAGGCCGATCCCCCACTTCATCGCCGACTCGACCCAGGAGGGGATCCCGCACGGGCGTTTCGCGGAGCGGCTGACCGAGGCGTTCCGCGAGGCGTGTGCGGAGATCGACGACCTACCCGAGGGCGTCGAGCCACCGGCCGAGCTCGACTGGTTCCCCGAGCGGGCCTGGGGCGGGCGCGTCTGGGTGCCCTGCACCGCCCGGGTCGACGGGCCCGAGAGCGCGCTGGAGCTCTTCGGCCACGTTTCCTACGTCCAAGCCGCGGAGGGCGAGCCGTCCGACTTCCGGGCCGAGGCCGACTTCACCGACGTCCTCGCCGAGGACAACCCAGACTGGAGGATCGACCTCAACGACGAGGTGATCGGCCGCTGGCGAGGCGAGAACGGCCGCGCCGGCGCCGTCACCCTCGTCTGGGGCCGCCCCCTGGTCCAGGGTGCGGTCGCCGCCACGGCGGAACTGGAGCTGGAGACCGTCGACCAGGAGATCGTCTCCAACGACCGCTTCACCCTCGTAGCCCTCGACGCCCTCGAGGGCTACGGCGACGAGATCTACCTCGAGGTCAAGCTCTGGAGCCGCCGCGCGGTAGAGCTGGCCTCGGAGAGCCTCTACGCCTAGCCGTCCGGGATCACGTCCCGAGCGCCTCGAGCCAGCCGTCGAGGTCTCCCACCCAGAGCGCAATCGAGTCCTGCGTGCCGAGGTCGGTCGTCCAGGAGACCTTCAGCAGATCCCGCCCGATCGTCTTGCCCAGGTGCGACCTGGTCTTCGTCACCTCGACGATCGCCTTGCGGGGTATGCGAAGCAAGCGGTTCGGGACCCACTGCGCGAAGAGCAGCTCGTGTTTGGTCAGCGCCAGGTCTCCGTTGCCACGCACCTGCCACACGCCAGCCGACTCGACCCCGAAGCTGTTGGCGTCGTCCTTGCGCAGCAACGTCAGCCCGGCGAAATGGCCTTCCGCTCGCCTGCGCAATCGTCCCGTGATCAATCCCAAAGCAGATCTGACCCTATTTGCTCCGCTACGGTGTGCCCATGGCATCAGGCGATCCCGCTGGCCAAGCGGCCCAAGACGCCGCGGCCAAGGCCGAGGCGGTCCGATTGGACCGCCTGCGCGAGGACGCCCGGCGTCCAATGAGCGTGAACCTGGCCGAGGGCATCGCCCTCAGCCACCAGTTGATGCGATTCACCGGCGCTGCCCGCTCCAGTTGACCGAGCCGGCCTTCGATCAGCTTCTGCGCCGACTCTCGGAGGCTGATGTCAAGTTCGTTCTAATCGGCGGCCTGGCGGTCAATGCCTGGGGAGTAGTCCGAGGAACAAAGGACGTTGACGTCGTGGTTGCGTCGGATCCCGAGAATCTCAAACGGATTGCCGAGGTCGCAGTGGAGGCCCGTGGTCATGTCCAAACGGGAGAGTCATTCCTTAGCACGCCATTCTCGATAGCCGCGCAGCTTGCGAGTGGAGAGCGGGTTGCGATTGAGACCGAACTCGGCCTACTGGATGTCGTTCAGGGGCTCGATGGTGTTCCGTCTTACGATGAGTTGCGCTTCTCCGCCACTGAAACCGAGATCCTCGACGTCAAGGTCGCCGTTTGCTCGATCGACGACCTAAGACAGATGAAGCGCGCGGCAGGAAGGCCACGTGATTCCGTCGACCTCGAAGACCTCGATGCAGCTGGCCATTAGCTCTACGATTGGCCCTGCCAGCCCCGATAGCTCAGCTGGATAGAGCGACTCCCTCCTAAGGAGTAGGCCGCAGGTTCGAATCCTGCTCGGGGCGTCGCCTCAGCGGTAGAGGACGATGTAGAAGGGCTCGTCTCCGAGGCTTCCGTTTTTGTAGGTCAATATTTCCACCTGCGGAGCCGCGCAGTTGGAGACAGGGTTGACCTTGGCCTCTGCGACGATGATGTCGCTGGCATTTACCTCCCCGGTCACCTGGGCGCCCCGAGGGCTGAAGCTAGAAACCCCAACGCAATAGATACCCGCTGCTTTCCTCGTCACGTTCGCTTCGGCGATCCCCTTGGACAGCGAGGCGTCGACTTTCCCGCTGGCTTCCACCCGGGCGAAGGCAACCGGGTTCGCAGACTCGGCATCGGTGGCGAAGTCGGCTTTCGCCGCGCTCGGGACCTTGCTCAGGCTCGACTCGTCGACCTTCTCGCCGGTGACGGCGCCGTTCGCCAGCTTGCTCGTGGTCACCGCCCCTTCGGCCAGCTTCTCGCCACCGACCGCGCCGTCAGCCAGCTTGGCCCCGCTCACCGCCCCGTTTGCGATCTTGCCCTGCTTCACGGCGAGCGCCTTTATCTTCGGCGCGATCACGGCGTTCTTGCGCAGCTTTTCGGCGGTGACGGCGCCGGGTCGCAGCGCGGGCTCCCCCACCGACTTCGGCGGAAGCTGACTGG
Source organism: uncultured Solirubrobacterales bacterium (assembly GCA_963753585.1). Taxonomy (GTDB): domain Bacteria; phylum Actinomycetota; class Thermoleophilia; order Solirubrobacterales; family 70-9; genus VRUE01. The sequence continues at coordinate 1,839,440 of CAVWCU010000001.1, forward strand.
CGGCATACGCGCCGGCGCCGCTGAGCGCTACGAACAGCGCCAGGGTGGAGACGACGTTTGCGTAGGTGAGCTTCGGCCGGCGCATCGCTACCTCACCCGCCCGCCTTGCAGACGCGGTTGACCGTGCTGGTCACCTTGACGCCCCCCTCGAAGCCAAAGCTCGTGCGGAGCAGCGGGAAGACGGCGAGGCCGAGCCCGTCCGGCGCCGGGCAACCCGCGCTGAGGAAGCTGCGCTGCTTGCCACCGACGGTGAAGCGGCGATCGAGCGTCATCGAGATCCCGGTCACGAAGCCCCATTCGCCGGTGACCCGGGGCAGGGACGTTTCGAGGACGGTGCCGAAGGTACCTCCGGAGCTCTTGATGAAGAAGGGCAGCACGTATGAAGTGGGTACGGGATCGGTCCCGTAGATGTGGGCGAAGATCGCCGGGCGGCCACCCAGCTTTCCGTTGAAGGCGAGCACCTTTCCGTCGGAAGGGAAAGGCGACTGCTCCGGCAGCCTCACGTTGGCCGAGAAGGTGCCGTCACCCACGAGGGCCGGGCCGCAGGCCGCCATCGCTTCGCTGGTCGTCGAGGGGTCGATGTGGCCGATCCGGCAGCGCGGCAGCCCGCGCGAGGAGAGGTGCCCGTGGCGGTTGATCGCAATAGTCAGCTTCTCCAGCTGCGGCGGGGGGCTCGATGCCTTCGAGCCGATCCGACCCGAGACGCTGACCGAGACCGGAGCGGTGCCGTGGCGCGGAAGCTTCTTTGGCAGGAGCCTGCCGTCCACCGAAACGCGGACCCCGTGTTCTTCTTTGGTCTCGGCCGAGGCGAGGGGCGAGAGCAAGGCGGCCGAGCCGACCAGGGCGGCAACGATTACGCCACGTAGTGTCCCCATTCCGCTCGTCCCTTTCCTGAGCCCTGCTTCGCGTCCAGGTCGATTGCGGGCGCTTTCGACCCGCAACGTTCCAGTTTCACTCTACTCAACAGCTGCGGGCCCGGGTTGTTCCGCCCGTGTACCGGAAGTCGCGCTCGGTCAGCCGCCGAGCTCGGAGCGAAAAGCGGCCAGCTCAGAGCGAAGCTCGGCGACCTCGCGCTCGAGGCGGGTGAGCCGGTCCTCGGCGGGTGTCAGCTGCGCAGGCTCCGCGGCGACCTCGCCGGACGCCCCGGCCGGTTCGCCCCCGAGCAGCTGCTCGTAGCGATCCTCCTTCTGCCCCGGACGGCGCTCGTGGCGGGCCACGTGCCCGCGCTCGACGAGGCGGTCGAGGGTCTCCTGAATCGCGGCGAGGTCGGCAAAGTCGTGCAGGCGCTGGCCGCGCTGCTTGAGCTCGCCTGGCGTCTGCGGGCCGCGCAGCATGAGGACGGCGAGCAGGGAGGCTTCGGCGTCCTCGAGGCCGAAGGCGTCGCCGAGCAGGTGGCGGTACTTGCGGGCGCGGCTGCCGGCGCCGCTGGCGAGGCGGGTCCAGCCGCGCAGGGCGAGCCGGCGCAGGGCCTCGACCACGGTCTCCTCGTCGTAGTCGACCACCGGGTCGCGGTTGGTCGACTGGTTGCAGGCGAGCCGCAGGCCGTTGAGCGAGAGTGGGTAGGCGTCGGGCGTGGTGTGCTGCTTCTCGACCAGGCAGCCGAGCACCCGGATCTCTACGGCGTCGGGCTCCACCGCGTCAACCTCGGTCGGGGCGGTCGGGATAGATCTCGTCGATGGTGACGAGGGCACGGTAGGGGGCAGCGGCGGCCGCTTCGATCTTCTCAGCCCCTCCTGCCAGCCGGTCGACGACGCCGACGACGCCGACCACCTCGAGGTCCTGCTCGGCGATCCGCTCCATCGCGCCGGCGGTCGAGCCGCCTGTGGTCACCGTGTCCTCGACCACGAGGCAGCGGGCGCCCGGCTCGACGGGGCCCTCGACCCAGCGCTGCAGGCCGTGCTGCTTGCGCTCGCCGCGGACGAAGAAGCCGACCAGCCCCGACCCGGTGGGGACCGCCAGCGCCGCGCACGAAGGCGGGATCGCCGCCGTCGCCGGCCCGCCGACCGCTGTCGCCCCCACCTCGACCGCCACGGCGGCGATCAGCTCGCCCGCGGCGAGGAACCCGGCCGGGCGCAGCAGCGCCCGGCGCGCGTCGACGTAGTACTGCGCCGTCGCCCCGCTCGAAAGCGTCACCTCGCCGATCACAAGCGAGTGCTCGCGAAGCTCGGCGAGCAGCGTCTGCTTGGCGGCGTCGAGGTCGGGCATCCGGGCAAGATCCTATGTAGGTCTGGACGAGATGTGCCAATTGTGAGGCGAGACTGTGAAATGAGTGAGGGTGGTCCGAACTGCGTCATTTCAAGGCTATGGTCGCGCCAGCGGAGGGGGAAGCCACGAGGTGTGGCTACCCGGCTGACACCCGGGAGTCCGGGTTCAAGCCTGGATGGGGTTCGAGTCCCTCCCCCTCCGCAATCCGCGTGCTAGCTTCTAGATCGGGTGTCAGCCGGGTAGGGACAGTTTGCCCCGTCCGCTTTCAACGGCCCGCTTCGGCGGGCCGTTTCTGTGCGAGAAACGAGTCGCCTACCCGCGCGCCTCGGCGTCGCGGAAGCCTTCCCGCCAGCTGGAGTAGCGGGGCTGCCAGCCGAGCTCGCGCTTGGCCTTGGCGTTGGAGGCCCCGCGCAGCCGGGTCGCCATCGAGGCCGCACCGGCGCCGGCGACGAGGCGTGCGAGCCAGACCGGGACGCGGAGGGGCTTCTTCGCGCCGACGACCTCGGCGAATGCGGGCGCCCATTCGCGCATCGGGGCCGGGTCGTCGTCGACGACGTTGTAGGCACCGGAAGAGCCGTGGTCGAGCGCGGCCACCGTCGCCGAGGCGGCGTCCTCGACATGGACGAAGGAGAAGGTCCCGGTGCCCTTGCCGACGATCGGCGCACGGCGCTTCAGGGCGTCCTCGGTCAGCGAGCCGTCGCGGGCGTAGTAGGTGCCCGGGCCGTAGAGCCATCCGTAGCGCAGGACGATGCCCTCGATTCCCTCGGCACCGAGCACCTGCTGCTCGAGGTCGGCCAGGGCGGCGGCGGCGTTCCCAAACGGCGCGGGCGCGTCGAGGAAGAGTGGCTCCTCCTCGTCCTTTACCCAATCGCCTTCGGGCGCGTAGAAGAAGGCGACACTCTCTGCGATCAGGCGGCGCGCGCCTGCCGCCTTGGCTGCCGCGACGAGGTTGCGGGTGCCTTCGCGGCGCAGGCGGTTGGTCGCCGCCAGCGGGTCGTCCTTGGCTTTGTAGTCGAGGCGCGGCGGCAGCGCGGTCAGCTCGTGGACGACGACCTCGGGCGCCGCACCGCGCACGGCGATCTCCAGCGAAGTCGCGTCGAGGGCGTCGCAGACGGCGGCCCTGGCGCCGGCCGCCCGGATCTCCTCCGCGCGCTCCTCGCGCCGGGTCATCCCCGTCACCTCGTGTCCGGCGGCGAGCAGCTGGCGCACCAGCGGCCGGCCGATCGCCCCGCTCGCTCCCGCTACGAAGACCCTCATCGCTACACCTCCCGGTCGAGGTCTTCAGCGTAAAGCCGTTCCGACACTCGCGCCAGCCAGGCCGAGGCCAGGGCCCCGAAGGCGATCAGCAGCGTGTCGCTCCAGCCCCGCGCCTCGCTCTTCGCTTCGCCCGTGTCGAAGGCGTGGTTGATCGCGTGGAAGCCGTACCAGAGCGCCCCCAGCCAGAGCAGCGGTGCCCGCCATGCCGGCCGCACGACCGCGATCGCGAGAGCGACGCCGAAGGCGAGCGTGAAGGAGCCCACGTCCCCCACGTAGTGGAGGTTCTCGACCCCGTAGTTGCCGATCTCCTCGAAGAAGGTGCCGGGAGCGAACAGCTGCATAGCCCCCAGCGCGACGTGGTAGACGGCCACGAAGACAAGGACCGCTTTTAGAGATTTCTCAGTCACTGAGGCGGCGTGTGACCAAGCAGATCAAGGACGCAGGGAGCGTAGCGTGCTTCTGCACGCGAGCGACCGAGGACGCCGATATGCGCCGCGTCACACGCCGCCTCAGAAGACGAAAATGTCTTCGCCGAAGTTGATCCGGTCGTAGATCTCGGGCTGGTCGGCGATGAAGGTGCGGATGCAGCCGTGGCTGGCCGGGTAGTCGGGCACCGATTCGTAGCCGTGCACCGCGTAGCCGCCGTAGAAGTAGAAGGAGTAGTACATGCCGTGCGAGTTGTAGCCCGGTTCGGTGCGGATGAAGCTGAAGTGACCGGTGACGGTCGGGGTCGAGGACTTGCCGGAGGAGATCGGGTAGACGGCGACCGGCTCGTCGCCCTCGGCGAAGACCAGGACCTGCTTGGAGAGCGGGGCCTCGACGTGCGTCCCCGCACCCGGGTGGCGCACCTCGTATTCGCCGCGGCCGGCGAACGCGCGCTTGACCAGCCCGGCGCCGGCGCGGAAGCTGCGCGTCATCCCGTTCACTTTGCGGTAGGCGAGCACGCCCCGCGCGGTCTTGCCGCCGAAGCAGCGGCCGTCGTTGGCGATGTACCCCATCTTCCGCATCGCCTTCTTGAAGCCGACGACGACGTCGCCGCACTGACCTTCGTGCAGAGCCGGGAAGCTGACCCGCCAGCTCTTGCGCACGGTGCTGTCGCCGCCCAGCGCCGTGGTCGCGACGTGGCGTGCGCTGACCGCGTACTTGCCCGCCTCCTCGATGCGGATCTTCGCCCGGAAGCTGCCATCGCCGCCCTTGCCCTTCTGCACGGACACGGTCTTGCGCTCGATTCGCTTGCCGTTGAGGAAGAAGCTGACCTCGACCTTCACGCCGGCGACGAAGGGCGTCACGGTGCCGATCGCCGGCACCGTGCTCATGATCTGCGCCTTGCCTCCATGCAGGTGGCCGATGTGGACGATCTTCACGGTCGCCTCCGCGGGCCCGACAGGCTGCTTCGGCGGTGAAGCGGCGTTGGCGCTCGACGGCAGCGCGCATGCAGCGAGTGTGGCGATGAGGGCGAGACGGCGCTTCACGGCGCGGATGCTACTGCGCAAGCAGGGCGACAGAGTTGTTCAGCATGTGCAGGACGATCCCTGGCACGATCGAGCCGGTCTTCTCGTAGAGCAGGCAGAGCACGAAGCCGAATGCGACCAGCGGGGGGACAGCGCTGAGCCCGGTGAGAGCGTGCAGGGCGCCGAAGACGAGGCCGGCGAGGAGGGCGGCGGCGATCTTCGGCCAGCGCTCGCGCAGGCCGCCGTAGAGCATCCCGCGGAAGCAGATCTCCTCGCTGATCGGAGCAGCGATGACGATCAGGAGGATCTGCACCGGCACCGAGCCGAAGCTCTCGGCGATGTCCTCCTGTTCGGGGGCGCCGAAGATCGCCGTGTAGACGATCGCGAAGAGAAGGTAGGCGCCGACCGCGGCGAACATCCACTTCACCGCCGAGGCCACGCGAAACGCCCGCACGCCGAGCCGTCGCAGCGCCTCGCGGAAGTCGGCGCCGCGCCGGGTGGCGATCGCCATCGGCACCATCGCGAAGCCCAGCGCCGTCGCCAGCTGGACGATCGCCAGCGCTGTGGCGCCGAGGTCTTCCCCTTCCTCCGGGCGGTCGACGATGATCGCCGGGACCCCGAGCAGGATCCCTGCCCCGATCGCCAGGACCACTCCCAGGACCGCGGCCCCTGGACCCCAGTTGGAATAGGGGAAGGCTGGCTTTGGAACCGCTGGCTTTGTGGATACCGTGGCATCCATGACGCCGGCAGTCTCACAGGTCTCGCGGTCCACCAAGACCCGCCTGCGCTTCCTCCGCCGCCTGCTGATCCTGATCGCCTTCCTCGTCCTCGTCGCCCTGGCGCTCGCCCAGTTCACCGAGCTGAAGCGGCTGGCGACCGGGATCCTCGCCTCGACCGCGGTACTGGCGGCGATCGTCGGCTTCGCCGCCCAGCACACGATCGGCAACATGGTCGCCGGCGTTCAGCTCGCGGTCTCCCAGCCGATCAAGATCGGCGACCTCATCTCCTTCGAAGAGGTCGAACGGCCGCGTCACCGACATCACCCTCTCCTACACCTACGTCAACCCCGGTGACGGCACCTCGGTCGTGATCCCGAACCAACTGCTGGTCGAGGGCGTCGTCCACAACCTCTCGACCGAGGACACGCAGGCCTGAGCGGGGACCGCGGCGGAAGTACCCTCTAAACGATGACGCAGCGCAACCGTCGACGTCAGCGGCGGCGCGGTGGCGCCGCCAGCAAGGTGCTCTTCCTCGCCGCCGGGATCGTCGTGGCGGTCGGCCTGGGCGCGGTGGCGGTGGCCTCCTGGGTGCTCGACGTCGCCGCCGAGGCGCCCTCGCTCGCCGCCTGCAAGAAGATCGACCGCGGCGGCAACACGGTCCTCTACGCCGGGGACGGCAGCAAGCTGGGCCTCATCGACTCCGACGAAGCTCGGCAGCCGGTCGCGATCGACCGCGTGCCCAAGCGCCTGCAGCTGGCTACCGTGGCGATCGAGGACGAGCGCTTCTACGAGCACGGCGGGATCGACTACGAGAGCATCGGCCGCGCGGCGCTGAAGAACCTGGAGGCGGGAGAGGTGGTCGAGGGAGGGTCGACGATCACCCAGCAGCTCGTGCGCAACCTCTGCATCCGCAATCCCGAGCGGGATCTCGAGCGCAAGATCATCGAGGCGAAGCTGGCCGACGAGTACGCCAAGCGCCACTCGCGGCGGGAGATTCTCGGCCAGTACCTCAACACCGCCTCCTACGGGACGGTGGAGGGAGCGACAGCGGTCGGGGTCCAGGCCGCTTCGAAGATCTACTTCTCCAAGCCGGTCTGGGAGCTGAGCCTGGAGCAGGCGGCGCTGCTCGCCGGCCTGCCGCAGGCGCCCACCGACTACAACCCGATCCTGCACCCCGGCCAGGCCCGGCAGCGGCGCAACGCCGTGCTGACCAAGATGGCCGAGCTGGGCTACGTCGCCCCGGCGCGCGCCCGCGCGGCGCGGCGGCACGGCCTCGGCCTCGACGTCTCCGGCTCCTACTTCGCGCATCGCGAGCCCTTCTTCTTCGACTACGTCGAAGACCAGCTGCTCGACCGCTACGGGGTCGACGCGGTGCGAAACGGCGGCCTGCGGGTCTACACGACGATCGACCCGAAGCTCCAGGAGGTCGGCCTGGAGGCGATGCGCTCTGCCCTCCCCTACTCCACCGACCCCTCCTCGGCGCTGGTCTCGATCGACCCGGGCGACGGCGAGATCGAGGCGATGGCCTCCAGCTCCGACTACGACGCCAGCCAGTTCAACCTCGCCGCCCAGGGCCATCGCCAGCCGGGCTCCACCTTCAAGACCTTCGTCCTGGCGACGGCGATCAGGCAGGGCGTCGACCCCTACTCGACCTACTACACCTCCAAGCCGCTGGCCCTGGACCTGCCGCAAGTGGGGGCACTGGGAGGTGCACACCGCCGACGAGGGCTATCAGGGGACGATCAACCTGCAGCAGGCGACGGTCGCCTCCGACAACACGGTCTTCGCCCAGCTCGACCTCGACGTCGGCCCGGCTCGGGTTGCGGAGACCGCACGCGCGCTGGGGATCGTCAGCCCGCTCGACGGGATCCCCGCCGAGGGGATCGGCGGCCTGCGGGTGGGCGTCTCGCCGCTGGAGATGGCAAGCGCCTACGCCACGCTGGCCGCCGGCGGCGTCCGCCACGACCCGGTGGCGATCCGGCGCGTCGTCTTCCCCGGCGGCCGGGTCGAGCGACCGCGGCGCGAGAAGCCGCGTCGGGTCGTCTCCGAAGCCGTCGCCTACGAGGTGACGCGGCTGTTGCACGACAACATCACCGGCGGCACCGGCACCGCCGCCTACACCGGTTGCCCCGGCCAGGCCGGCAAGACGGGGACCACCGACCGCACGACCGACGCCTGGTTCGCCGGCTACCAGCCGAACCTGGCCACGGTCGTCTGGGTCGGCTACCCGCAGTCCAACGCGATCGAGATGACCAGCGTCCACGGGATCACCGTCTACGGCGGCACCTTCCCGGCCGAGATCTGGCATGCGCTCTACGAAGGCGGCGAAGTCCCCTGCGAGGAATTCGAGGAGCCGAAGGCGCCGATCAGCTGGTCGCCCTACTTCGGCCGGTTCACGACGTCAGCGCCGCGCAGCGGCGACTCCGCCGCGACCGGCGAGGACGACGAGCTCGACCCCGAAGCGAAGCGGCTCGGCGAAGAAGCGACCGGTGGTTATGACCCGGGGGGCTACGACCCCGACGCCTACGCCCCCGGGGCGGGGCAGGAGCCGACTCCGGTGCCTCCACCGCCTACCGCCGGGGTGGGCGGCGGAGGTGCCGCCCCAGAAACCGGGAGCGAGTAGCTGAGCCTCGCGCCGGGGGTTGCCTTCGGCCTGGTCTGGGCCGGCTTCGCCGCCTATGTCGGCGGGCTCGTCTGGGCCCCACGGCTCGGGCGGCGGGTCGTCTGGGCGGCGATCGTCATGCTCCTCCTCGCCTTCGCCTGTCTGCCGCCGCTGCTCTCCCACGACGTCTATAGCTACGTCGACTACGCCCGCCTCGGCGCCCTGCACAGCCTCGACCCCTACGCCCACCCACCGGCCGCGGTGCCCGCCGACCCCGCCTTCGCCGAGGTCGAGTGGACCGACACGACCAGCGCCTACGGTCCGCTCTTCACCCTCGCGACCTACCCCCTCGCGAAGCTGCCGGTCGACGCCGCCGTCTACGCCCTGAAGGCGGCCTCTGCCGCCGCGGTCCTCGCGATCGCGGTCCTCGTCGCCCGCCTCGCCCCTGCACGGGGGGTCGACCCCCTCCGCGCAGCAGCCTTCGTCGCCCTCAACCCCCTCGTGCTGGTCCACGTAGTCGGCGGCGCCCACAACGACGCCCTGGCGGTCCTGCTGATGACCCTCGGCGTCGCCGGCCTGCTGAGTGCCCGCGAGACCTCCGCCGGCGCCGCCTTCGCGGCCTCAGTTGCCATCAAGGCCTCAGCGTTCGTGACCCTTCCGTTCGCCCTCCTCGCCTCGCTTCCGCCGACGGGCCTAAAAGCGAAGATATGGATCGCTTTGAGGCCCGTCGGCGGATTTTTGGTCGGGGCTGGGGTGGTGATCGCCGCGATTGGGGCTGGCGCGTATCTCGCCTTCGGCTGGAACTGGCTAGACGCTTTCGCCCTTGCCGGCGAGAACCAGGGCCGCGCCAGCTACATGAGCATCCCGATCACGACTGCCCGCCTCACTGGCCTCGACCCCGACGCGGTCCGCATAGCCGCCTTGGCCCTCTACGCGGCCCTCGTCGCCTACCTCCTCGTCTGGACCTACCGAGGAAACGACTGGCTCCGCGCTGCCGCCTGGGCAACCACCGGCCTCCTCCTGGCCACCGCCTGGCTCCTCCCCTGGTACCTCCTCTGGCCATTGCCGCTGGCAGCCCTTTCCCGCGACAAACCCCTAAAGCTCTTGCTCCTGGGTCTGACCGCCTACCAGCTGGGAGCAAGGATTCCGCTGTAGCCGAAAGCCAGCTCGAATGGAGCGAATGCTGTGACGGCACCGCGGCATAGGGGGTGAGCTTGGCTGCGGCGAAAGCAGCCCGACTTCCGCTGGGAACCCGAAAGCCGGGGAGCAGGTGCCCCTCGAACCGGCGGATACTCAAAGTCGCCGCGCTAATTAGCGCGGCGACTTGTCGGGGCGAGGGGCACCTGCTCCCCGGCGCTCTCCGCAGCTTCCTCCTCAGGACTCGGATGCAGCACGCCCGTGTGAATCGACCACCCCTCCCGCCGCCCCAACGCCGTCACGACCGCGACATAGAGCACCTCTACAACCGTCAGCACCCCCCGCACGACGATCGCGATCAGCGACGCGACGGCAAAGCTGCTGCCCGGCGTCGCCACCTTCACCGCCCAGGCAAAGGCCGCGTCGCGGATGCCCAGGCCGGCCGGCGCGACGAGGGTCGCCAGTGCCGCCAGGTAGCCGAACGCCTGCGCCGAGCCGACGACGAGGATGTCGCCGGCCGAGATGTCGCTTACCGAGCGCGCGACGCAGTAGAGGCCGACCGCGATCACGCCCCAGTTGAGCGTGTAGAAGGAGAGGACGGCGACCACCCCCCGCAGCGACATCACCTCCGGCAGCGGATCGCGGCCGAAGGCGCGCAGCACCCGGTCGGCGAGCGGCCCGAAGACGCGCGGGTGAAGCAGCCCGATCAGCAGCGGGATGAGCAGCAGCACCGCCCAGCGCAGCGGCTGCCCTTCGAGGTCGGGATGGCTGATCAGGAAGTAGGAGGCGACGACGATCGCCGAGGTCGCCTGCAGCGCCTGTTCGTAGACGATGCTGGCGACCGTCAGCCGCCGTGGCACCCCCGCCCGCTCGGAGAGCAGGACGCGGCCGAGGACGTAGAGGACGCTGCCGGGCACGTAGCGCGCCAGCAGCGGCTGGCCCCAGGCGACCTGCGCCCGTCCCGCTCCGAGCCGGTAGCCGAGGAAGCGCAGGATCAGGTCCCAGCCGACGGCGTTGAGCGCGTAGAAGGTCGGCAGGATCACGAACGCCGGGATCAACCAGACGACGTGGAAGTGGACCCCCTTGTCCTTGATCTCGGCCCACTGGCTGACGACGGTGAGGACGAGGAAGCCGAAGACGAGGATCGCGATCCCGAGCTGAATCGCCAGGCGGACGCGCTTGCTGCGAGGAGGCCGCGAGCCGATCCGCGCCCCGGCCTCGCCGATGCGGTGCAGGAATGGCTGGCTGCGCTGACCCACCGCGCCGCACCTTAGATGGGATAGTCACCGAATGGGTGAGTTCGAGTTGCTCGCGCGAATCCGGGAGCGGCTGCCCGCCGCGGGGAAACAGCTGCACCTCGGCTCTGGAGACGACGCCGCGGTGACCGCCCCCCCGGGTGCCACCGCGACCTCGGTGGACGCCCTCGTCGAGGGCGTCCACTTCCGCCGCGAGCACGCGACCCTCGCCCAGATCGGCCATAAGGCACTCGCCACCGCGCTCTCGGACCTGGCCGCGATGGGGGCCGAGCCGGGTGAGTCCTATGTCGTGCTCGGCATCCCCCCCGACCTCGACGAGGATGGCTGCATCGAGCTCCTCGACGGCATCCTCGCCCTTGCCGGCGCCACCGGGACGAGCCTCGCCGGTGGCGACGTCACCCGTGCCGGAGAGCTCTTCCTGGCGGTCACCGTCGTCGGTCACGCCGAGGCCCCGGCCTCGTTCGTCAGCCGCGCCGGCGCAAAGCCCGGCGACGCTCTCGTCCTGACCGGCGAGATCGGGGGCGCGGCCGGCGGCCTGGCGCTGCTCGAGAACCCGGACTTCGAGGCGCAGGTCCCCGCTGCGGCGACCCTGCGCGCGCGTCAGCTCGAACCCCAACCGCGCCTCGGTGGCGGTCGCGCGCTCGCGCATGCGGGCGCGACGGCGATGATCGACCTCAGCGACGGGCTCAGTGGAGACGCCCGGCACCTCGCCGAGAGCAGCGGCGCCGGCCTCCGAATCGACGCCGGGGCGATCCCGTTCGCGCCGGGGAGCGAAGATTCGATGGTGGCTGCGGGACGAGACCCGTGGGAGCTGCTCGGCGGCGGCGAGGACTACGAGCTGCTGGCCAGCCTTCCGCCCGAGCAGCTCGAGGCGGCAAGCGAAGCGGTTCGCGTCGCGGAAGGGATCGCGCTGACGAAGATCGGCGAGGTCCTCGCCGGATCCGGGGTCGAGATCAGGCTGCCCGGCGGCCGGCTTGTGGAGCCGGGCGGATTCGACCAGCTTGCATGAAGCTATCGCTGGTGAGCAGCTCTCGCACACCGCGGCGCTGCAGCATCGCATCGGCGATCAGTGCCGGCTCAGGCTTGTAGTGGCCGGTCTCGACCAGGCTCTTCAGCTGTCGGGGTTGCATCGTGCGCTTCATATCGGCTTTCTACCCGGCAACCTTAGTACTTGGTACTCGCACATCTGTCCAACCCGGCCAGAGATACGCTTTGTCCATGCCCAACGGATCGACACGCATCCTCCTCGTCGACGACGAGCAGTCGATCCAGACCCTGCTCAGCTACCCCCTGCGCAAGGACGGCTACCACGTCACCTCCGCCCAGGATGGCCGCGAAGCCCTCCAGCGCTTCGAGGAGGGACGCTTCGACCTCGTCATCCTCGACCTGATGCTGCCCAAGCTCGACGGCGTCGAAGTCTGCCGCGAACTGCGCTCCCGCAGCCAGGTTCCGATCATCATGCTGACCGCGAAGGGAAGCGAGACCGACAAGGTCGCCGGGCTGGAGGTCGGCGCCGACGACTACATCACCAAGCCGTTCTCGATGCGCGAGTTCCGCAGCCGGGTCAAGGCCGCGCTGCGCCGCTCGCGGATGGCGGGCAAGCCGCCCGAGGAAGAGGAGATCGACCACGGCGAGCTGAAGATCGACTTCGGTCGCCGCATGGTCACCCTGCGCGAGGAGGAGATCCGCGTCACCTACGTCGAGTTCGAGATCCTCGGCGCGCTGGCTCGCTCGCCGGGCCGGGTGCTCAGCCGCGAGACGTTGCTGGAGCACGTCTGGGGCGACTCCGAGTACCGCGACCCGCGCACGGTCGACGTCCACATCCGCCACCTGCGCGAGAAGCTCGAGAGCGATCCCAAGGAGCCTGAGTTCCTCTTCACGGTTCGCGGCGTCGGCTACCGGTTCAAGGAGTAGGCGCCCCATGCCGCGGTTCAGGTCGTCCAGCCTCGGCAACCGGATCACCGTGACCGCGGTGGCGATCGCGGTGGGCACGGTCCTGGTCGTCTACGTCTACACCGTCGCCGTCGGCGGCGCAGCCAGCGGCCTGGGCGCCGTCAAAGCCCAGATCCTCGTCGGCGGCCTGATCGCGATCGTCGCCACGCTGGGCGTCGGGATCTACTTCGCCCGGGTGGCGGCCGGCAGCATCCGCAACCTCCAGGAGGCTGCGCGCAAGGTCGCCGACGGCAACTTCGAGACGCCGATCCCGATCTCCTCGGCCGGGCAGCTCGGACAGCTCGCCCGCACCTTCAACGAGATGCAGCGCCGGCTCGCCGAGCTCGACAGCGCTCGCAAGCAGTTCATCGCCAACGCCTCGCACGAGCTGCGCACCCCGATCTTCAGCCTCGGCGGCTTCGTCGAGCTGCTCGAGGAAGAGGACCCAAGCCCCGAAGAGCAGGCCGAGTTCGTGCGAACGATGCGCCAGCAGATCGAGCGACTGACCAAGCTGACCGCCGACCTGCTCGACCTCTCCCAGCTCGACGCCGGCGCCGTCGCGATCAAGAGCGGCGACGTGGACCTCGGCACGATCGCCCGCGAAGTGGCGCGTGAGATCGGGCCGCGTGCCGACCGCCACGGATCGCGGCTGGAGCTGCGCACCCCCGCCATCCCGGTTATCGCCAGCGCCGACCCCGACCGGGTGCGACAGGTGATCCGTATCCTCCTCGACAACGCCCTCACCCACACGCCTGAGGGCACCAAGGTGACCGTGACCACCTACTCCGCCAACCGCCGCGCCGAGCTGACCGTCTCCGACGACGGTCCGGGCATTCCGCGCAGCGTGCAGAGCCGGATCTTCGAGCGCTTCTACACCGCGGACTCGGCCGGCGGATCGGGCCTGGGGCTGGCGATCGCCCGCGAGCTGGCGCAGCGGATGCAGGGCCGCGTCGGGATCGCCTCCAGCAAGCGCTTCACCGCCTTCACGCTCGACCTGCCCCACTCGCGCACGGCGGCGGTCCCGCCCACCCCAAGCGTCACCGCCAAGGCAGCCGCGTGAGCGGCGGCTCCAAGTTTGTGGCGCCGCTTGTGCTGGCGCTGATGCTCTCCGGGTGCGGCGGCTCGGAGAATGTGGAGACCTCGGGGGTTCGTCAAGGGACCGTGACCGAACGGCAGGTAGCGGTGCAGGCCGCCGTGCGGGGCTTTGACGCCGTCGAGGTCTTCCGCGAGGCGTCCCCCGGGGTGGTCACGATCCGCTCGGTCTTCGGCGACGGCAGGGGGGCGGCCGAGGGCTCGGGCTTCGTCCTCGACGACAGCGGCCGAATCGTCACCAACGCCCACGTCGTCACCGACGAATCCGGCGGCGACCGCGAGCCGGCCCAGGCCGTCTATGTCGAGTTCCCGGATCGCAACGTCGTGCCGGCGGAGATCGTCGGCGTCGACCCCTTCGCCGACGTCGCCCTGCTGTCGGTCGAGCCCGACGGCTTCGCCCTGCGTCCGCTCGAGCTCGGCGACGACGCGAGCCTCATCGTCGGGCAGCCGGTGGCGGCCATCGGCAGCCCCTTCGGCGAGCAACAGTCGCTCTCGGTCGGGGTCGTCTCGGCAACCGACCGCTCGGTCGAATCCCTGACCAAGTTCCAGATCGAGGGGGCGATCCAGACCGACGCCTCGATCAACCCCGGCAACTCGGGTGGCCCGCTGCTCGACGCCGGCGCCCGGGTGATCGGCGTCAACCAGCAGATCGAGACCGAATCCGGCGCCAACGACGGGGTCGGGTTCGCCGTGCCGATCTCGACCGTCAAGCGCTCTCTCGCCCAGCTCGAAGAGAACGGCGAGGCCGAGTACGCCTACCTCGGCGTCTCCAGCCAGGCGCTCTACCCGCAGCTGGCGCGCAAGCTCGGCCTCGACACCGACTACGGAGGGCTGCTCGACGAAGTCGTTCCCGGGGCGCCCGCCGACGATGCGGGGCTGGAGGGGGGCAAGGACCGCGTCCGCTTCCAGGCGGCCGCCTACCGCGCGGGTGGCGACGTGATCCTCTCCTTCGAGGACCACCCGGTCACCGGTCCCGAAGACCTCGCCCGCCTCGTCTCCGCTTTCGAGCCGGGCGACGAAGTGGAGCTCCTCGTACTCCACGGCGGCGAGCGGGAAACGGTCGCCGTCACGCTCGGCAGCCGCCCGGGCGGCTGAGCGACACCGTCGCCCTGCTGCTGTAGAACTCGCGGATGCTTCAGGAAGTCTCCCTCGGCAACAAGTCCCTCGCCGACTACACCCACATCGCCGGCAAGGAGACGATCGAGCGCATCCGCGAGCTGGCGGAGCCGATGAAGGGCCATCGCGTGCTGCACGTCAGCGCCACCGCCTTCGGAGGCGGCGTCTCGGAGATCCTCTACACGATCGTGCCGCTGATGCGCGACGTCGGCATCGACGCCCACTGGCACGTGATCTTCGGCAAAGAGGAGTTCTTCAACGCGACCAAGCTCCTGCACAACTCGCTCCAGGGCGCCGAGGAGACGCTGAGCGCCGAGCAGTGGGAGATCTTCGACGAGATCAACGCGATCAACGCCGAGGGCCTGCAGGGCGAGTGGGACACGATCATCGTCCACGACCCGCAGCCGATCGGCCTGAGGCGCGGCGCCGGGGAGAAGAGCCGCAACTGGATCTGGCGCTGCCACATCGACCTCTCCGAGCCCAACCCGGAGCCGATAGCCCGCCTGCTGCCGATGATCGAGGAATACGACGCGACGGTCTGGCATCTGCCCACCTACGTGCCGCAGGGCGTCGACGGTCACAACGGGGTGAAGATCATCCCGCCGGCGATCGACCCGCTCTCGCCGAAGAACATGGCCTTCTCGCCCGACGACGCCGCATTCGTCTGCCGCCAGTTCGGGATCGACGTGGACCGGCCGCTGCTGACCCAGGTCTCCCGCTTCGACCCCTGGAAGGACCCGATGGGCGTGATCGACGCCTACCGCATCGTCCACGAGCAGATGCCCGAGGTGCAGCTCGCGCTGGTTGGCTCGATGGCGACCGACGACCCCGAGGGCTGGGAGTTCTTCCAGCACACCTTCGAGTACGCCGACGGCGACGACGACATCAAGATCCTCAACAACCTCAACAACGTCGGTGCGATCGAGGTCAACGCCTTCCAGTCGCAGTCCGACGTCTGCCTGCAGAAGTCGATCCGCGAGGGCTTCGGCCTGACCGTTACCGAGGCGCTCTGGAAGGGGCGCCCCACCGTCGCCGGAAACGTCGGCGGCATTCCGCTGCAGATCAAGAACGGCGAGAGTGGCTTCCTGGTCGACTCTTCCGAGGAGTGCGCGCAGCGCTGCCTGGAGATCCTCGCCGACCCCGAGCTGGGCAAGCGCCTCGGCCGCGCCGGCAAGGAACACGCCCGCCAGGAGTTCCTCTCGCCGCGCCTGCTTGCGCGACTGGATGCGAGCTGCTGTCGGAGCTGGGCACTTAGACGGTCGTCCCCGGGCAGGCTTTGCACGTGGGGTTAAGGGATGGCGGGGGCCCCTCCCCAAAACGCGCGGCAGGAGCCGCGCTTGAGTGTTTTGGGGAGGGGCCCCCGCCATCCCTCGGAAGCACACAAGGTTCGAGAGCCCACGACTCGAAGCGCCGTCTCGGCCACCCAGGCTCTTTCTAAAAGCTTGTGGACCCTGACGCCGGCTTCGGAGACCGGGCGTCACTCGGTGACGTGTTGAGGGGGAGCCTGGCCGTCCTCCAGGCGAATGTCGCGAAGCGGCCTATGCAATCTGTCTATTGCGCGGCCGCTAGGCCGCGCTCCCGGTTGCACCGCGCCTACGCGCGGTGCTCAATTCGACTGGAGGACGGCCAGGCTCCCCCTACCCCACCCCACCGAACGACCGATCTTCAAAAGCAGGTGCCCTACCGCACGGGCTCGCGCAGCTCGGCGATGTCGGCTAGCTGCTCGTCGACCCAGTCGCCCGGGTTTCGGGAGAAGACGAGCTCCTTGAGGTGCTGTGCCCGGAGGCGGCGCTCCTCCGGGTCCATCGTCAGCGCCCGGTAGATCGCGTCGGCCTGCTCCTGGATGTCGAAGGGGTTGACCGAGAGCACGCAGTCGGCGAGCTCCTCGTGGGAGCCGGTGTTCTCAGAGAGCATCAGCACGCCATCGCGGGTGTTGACAGCCGGCGCCTCCTTGGCGACCAGGTTCATCCCGTCGAAGAGCGAGTTGACCATCAACAGGTCGAAGTGCTTGTAGCGGGCTACGGCGTCGTGGAAGTTCTCGTAGATCTTGAGGTCGATCGGCATCCAGTCGGTGGTGCCGTGGCGGTGGTTGACGACCGCGACCAGGGCCTCGATCCGCTCCAGGTACTCGGCGTACTCGGGGACGTCCTGGCGCGAGGGCTGCAGGTGGGCGATGAAGGTCACCTGTTCGCGGAACTCGGGGTGCTGGCTGAGAAAGGTGTCGAAGGCGGTGAAGCCGCGCAGCACGTTCTTGGAGAGGTCGGCCCGGTCGACGCGGATGATCAGGTGCTTGCGGCGACGTTCCAGCACCTCGCGCTCGGCGGTGGCGACCTCGGGCGACTCGGACACACGGCGCAACCGCTCGGCGTCGATCGAGAGTGGGTAGGCGCGGGCGGCGGTCTGACCGCCGGCATGGCGGACGAGCCCGAGGTCGTAGTCGACGTCGGCCTCGAGCAGTTCGTCGCAGCAGCGCAGGAAGTTGATGCAGTAGTGGCCCGTGTGGAAGCCGATGATGTCGTTGGCGAGCATGCCGCGGAAGAGCGCCTCGCGGATCCGGCCCGGCAGGATCCGCCAGCTGTCGGGCTGGGACCAGGGGATGTGGACGAAGTGGTGGAGGAAGACGTCGGGGCGCTCGGCGCGGATCATCGCCGGTGCTGTGTAGAGGTGGTAGTCGTGCAGCATCACCAGCGGCCGCTCGCGGCCCTCGATCTGGCCCAGCACGGCAGCCGCGATGTCTTCGGTTGACGGCCTGGTAGCCGAAGTCCCAGGCGTCGAGCTCCTCCTGGCGGATGTCCGGCGCGTTGGAGAGGTCCCAGAGGTAGTGCTGGATGAACCAGAGGATCGGGTTGGCGATCACGTTGTAGAAGCGGTCGTAGGCCTCGGCGTCGCTGCCGACCAGCAGCACGCGGTAGTCGATGCCGTCGATCGAGAGCTCGACGGGGCCGCCGCGTTCCTCGGAGACGGCCACGTCCTCGTCGGTCATCGCAGAGGCGATCCAGAGCGCGTCGCGGTGGGAGACCAGGCCGGACAGCGCCGTGACCAACCCGCCGCCGCCGCGGCGCACGGTGCGCTCTCCCCGCTCGTCAAGCTCAAACTGGGCCGGGCCTCGGTTGGAGACGATTATCAGCGGGTCGCCGTCGGCCACGTTGTCCACCCTACCCCGAGGCCCGACCTTCGATGTCAATGCGGCGCAAACTCCACTGAGCCATCGTCTGGCGGGGCGGGTGGGGGTGACGAAGGAACCTCGGGTAGTGCTAGCGGGACGGCCAAGGGCTGGGCCGGATTGGCGGTCGGGTCCTGTCGCGGGGTGGGGGTGTCCGGCTTGCGCTGCGCGCTGCTTCGGGCAGAGGGACGGTGCGTAACTGATTTCGAAGACCCGCCCTCAGCAGCCTTCGCGCGGCGCCGGACACCCCCACCCCGCGCCACCCGCCCGAGATGCGGTCGAGCCCGGGGCGGCTCAGGCAGCCGCGAGACCGTCTCCACAACCCGCGGCAGGCCGACGTCTGGGGGGAGCTTGGGTGGATCGGAGGGCATGAATAGCTCGGGACCGATTCGGAGAGCCACAAGCATGAGAGCAAAAGCAAGCACGCCTGCCCCGGCCTGCGACCAACGGACCCTTAGCTTCATGGCTTCCTAAGGCTGAGACCGGTCGGGCTCTCCCCCCGGGGTCCGATGGCGAGGGTCGGGTACCGCTCCCCGCGGCTTGTACTTTTCCGCCCTCGACCCCTCTTGGCTACCGCCCTGCCTGCATGCGGAAAAGTTGAGCGGGGAGTGGTACCCGACCCTCGCCCCCACCCCGCTATAGTCCCTCGCCGCTTTTGGCTTCCCCACGCGAATACGAGCTGGTCCTCATGCTGGACCCCGGGCAGGACGAGCCTGCGCGCGACGCGCTGGCTCAGGACGCCCGTGGCCGGATCGAGGCTGCCGGGACGCTGAAGCACGAGAACAAGTGGGGGCTGCGCAAGATGGCCTACGAGATCGAGCAGCGCAACGAGGCCGACTACCGCTGGTTCCGCTTCGAGGGCCCGTCGGAGTTGCTCGACGACCTCAACCACAACCTGAAGATCGCCGACGGCGTGCTGCGCTTCCGCATCTTCAAAGTCGACGCCAGCTCCCCCGTGATGGTGCCACCGGCAGTCGGCGCACCCGCCCCCGGGGCGTCGCGGGACCGGGGCGCCCCAGGTGCCCACCGAGGTGACGAGGACGGCGCTCCCGCAGAGCCCGCCGCCGAGGTCGAGGTCGCCGCCACGGCACCCGACGAGCCCGCAGCGCCCGCCGCCGCCGAGTAATCGTCGACGGGCCGCAAACGTCCACATATCGGACGATTCAGGCCCACCGGCCTGGATTTGTGCGGAGATTGCGGGGCCAGGGGGGAGAGACGCGCCGCCTGCGCTCTTAGACTGGAGTTCAGGCAAGCGATTAGAGGAGTTGAGAGCCGTGGCGGCTTCGAACATCAACGTGGTGGTCATAACCGGGAACTTGACCAAGGATCCCGAGCTGCGCAGCACCGGTGGCGGGACTTCGGTCTGCGAGTTGCGGGTGGCGGTGAACAGCAGCCGCAAGAACGGGCAGACCGGCCAGTGGGAGGACAAGGCGAACTACTTCGACGTGGTCGTCTGGGGAGCGCAGGGCGAGAACTGCGCCAACTACCTCTCCAAGGGCCGCCCGGTTGCGGTCGAGGGTCGGCTCGACTGGAGCGAGTGGGAGGCCAAAGACGGCAGCGGCAAACGGCAGAAGGTCCAGATCGTCGCCAAATCGGTCCAGTTCCTCGGTTCGCGCGACGGGGGCGGCGGCGGCAACGGCGGCTTCACCCCGAGCAGCGACGTGCCGGCTGACTCCTCCGACTTCGCCGGCGCTGCAGCCGGCGGGGGCGGAGACGACGACATCCCATTTTAGGTCCGCCTGGCGGCGCCGGACCAAGCGATGCAAGGACGCAGGGAGCGAAGCGTGCTCTTCTGCACGTGAGCGACTGAGGACGCCGCAGCGCGCTGCGTCCAGCGCCGCCAGGTGCTGCTTCTGTAGGATCACCGGTCCGTATGGCCAGGATGGATTCAGGAGCAGCACCGCCCCGCCGGGGAAGGCGAGCGCCGGACCGCGCACGTCCCCGCAAGTACACGCGGATCAACTCCGAGGCGGTCGACTACAAGGACCTCAGCCTCCTGCGGCGCTTCCTCTCCGACAAGGGGAAGACGCGCGGAAGGCGGGTGACCGGCCTCTCGCGCAAGCACCAGCGACAGCTCTCGGTGGCAGTGAAGCGGGCACGCGAGATCGCGCTCCTGCCCTACGTCGGAGAGCGCTGATGACCCAGGCCATCCTGCTCGAGGACGTCGACGACCTCGGCCATCGCGGCGACCCGGTCGACGTCTCCCCCGGCTACCTGCGCAACTACCTGATCCCGCGCAAGCTGGCCGCACCGGCCACTCCGGGTGCGCTGGAGCAGGCCCAGCGGCGGCGGGTCGAGGCTGAAAAGGCTGAAAAGGCACGCGCCGAGCGCGAAGAGCAGGCGGCCTCGCTGCTCTCCAAGACCGTGCTCACGATCCACCAGCGGGCAGGCGAGGACGGCAAGCTCTTCGGTTCGGTCGGGGCCAAGGAGATCGTCGAGGCGATCCGCGACGCACGCGACCTGCGTATCGACCGCCGCAACGTCCGCCTCGATCAGCCGATCCGCGAGATCGGCACCCACATGGTCGAGATCGAGGTCGCCGACGGCGCGATCGCGACGGTGAAGACGATCATCACCGAGGAGCGTTAGCGCCGCTCGGGCGGCGGTTAGGCTTGCGAGGCGTGACCTCGCGCCGCCTGCCAACCCGCATCAGCCGTCGCGCCAAAGCGAGGACCCGCTTCGGCTGGGCCCGCTCCGAGCGCGCCACCGTGGCGCTCGCCACCGTGTCCTTGGCCGCCGCCGGCGCGGTGCTCGCCGGCCAGTACGGCCGCATGCTGCAGCGACGTGCTCGCGAGAACGATGGCGATGGCCTGGTCGAAGCAGCCCCGGTCGCCGCGCGCGACACGGTCGGGGTAGCGGTCAGCGGCTACGCCGACGCCCCGCGTAGCGAAACCGTCCTCTTCAACCTGCTGGCCGGCTTCCTTGGCTCTTTCGCGCTGGTGCGACTCTCTACCTGGGGCATCCGCGACGAATGGTGGCCGTTTCGCAACGTCAGCCTCGGCGGGCGCCACATCCACCACTTCGTGCCGGGCATCGTGATCGCCTTCGCCTCCGGGACGACGGCGCTCCTGACCAACGACGAGACGCTGGAAGAGCGCCTCGCGGTGAGCGCCGGCGTAGGTATGGGGCTTACCTTCGACGAGGCTGCCCTGCTGCTCGACCTGCGCGACGTCTACTGGACGCGTCAGGGGCTGCTCAGCGTCCAGCTCAGCCTTGGCGCGACAGCGATCCTCAGCATCGCCATCCTCACCCAGCGGATACTGCGCCGGGGTGAGCGCCACCAGGAGGCCGAGGGCCTGATCCCGCCTGCCCCGGTCGACCGAATCGACCCACGGGACTAGGGGCCTATCCCGTTAGGGGCGTGCCCCTGGGACGGTTCAGGGCCAAGCGGGGCGGTCACGGCGCGGCGCCATGTGGGATTCGCGACGGGGCCGAATCCGTGCCGCGTCCTGGGCCGTATCCAGGGGTGCGATCACCTAGCGGGATAGGCCCTAAGCGTGGCAAAAGAAAGGGCGGCCCGACCGGCCGCCCTTTCTTTCCCTATTCGTCCTGAGTCGAAAGCGTTCGCTAGCCCTTCGGGGTGCAGGAGCGGACCACGCTGCCGGTCAGCCGGGTGCCGTCGTCGAAGATGCCGGTCCCTTTCGCGTTGAGGTGGCCGTCAGGGCATTTGGCGAGCAGGTAGCTCTGTTTCTTGCCCTTGTAGGTGAATTTGCGGTCGATGTTGAGTTCGAAGAACACCGGTGAGCCCGCGCCACCGGCGATCACGGGGATCTTGCCTACGGATTTCGTGCCGTAGCGACCGTTTTTGATTTTCGAGACCTTCACGGTCGTGACGACCGCCGCCGGCACCGGAACGGTGAGGAAGGCGTGGATGTAGACCGTCGTCACGCCGCCCTTGACGCCGCCGTTGAAGGCGAGGAGCTTGCTCTTGGCGATGATCGGTGGCTGTTCGGCAAATTCGATCTCGACGTCGGTCTTACCTTCGCCGACAATCGCGTCTGGGCACGCTTTTTTGGCGTTCGTGGTGTCCTGCGAATTGAGCTTGGCCGCGCTGCAGGCCGGCAGGCCCTTGGCGTTGATCGTGCCGTTCTTGTCGGTTTCGACGATGAATTCCCTCAGAGCCGGCGGGTGGCTGCCGTCGGTGGTCTCGACTTTGCCGCTGACGTTGAGTTTGATCCCGGCCATCGTGCTCTTGGGCAGCTTCTTCGGGGTGAAGCCGCCGTCGATGGTGATTTTCAGGTTCCCCTGCTGGACGACGACGGGTTTCTCCGCCCCCGTCGCGATGCCCGCCAGCGCGACGGCGAGGGCCGCTCCCACGGCGAGTGTCCAAATCAAGCGCTTGCGCATTCGTCTACCTCTCTCCTTAGCGGCCTGGCCGTTTCAGCCTCGGCCATAGAAAGCCTGGTCTATCCCTCCAGCAGCCCAAATTACCAACATCGCAAATTAGATAAACCCCGGCATTCACAGAAAAGAGCGTCTTAACACAGAGGTTTTCAGTCTTCGATCATCGAGAGGCGCGTGCGCTCGCGCTCCTCCGCTGCTCCCTCGGGACCCAGGAACGGCAGCGTGATCCAGAACATCAGGTCGGGCAACCGGCTTGGGAGGCGGGAAGCGGCACCGTGGAGGATCTCGCTGTAGAGCAGCTCGTTGATGCCCCCGGCAAGCGAGAGCGACGTGATCCCAGGAAGCTCAACCGAGGTCTCGGCCCGGCCCGCATCGAGAAAACCGGTGAACTGGCGCAGCGCCGCGTCGCGGCGGGCCAGGGCCTTCGGGCCCGCGGCAAGCACCTCGACGATCGCAAAGCGCGCCTCGTCGGGGTGCTCGGCAAGGTCTTTCAACAGCTCGCCGAGGCCGGTGGCGACCCGCTCGGCCCAGGGAGCGCCGGGCCTGGATTCGAATCCCCTCGCGGTGTCCCCGAGCAGATTGGCCAGCAGCACGTCATAGGCAGCGAGGAAGCAGTCCTCCTTACTGGCGAAGAGCTCATAGAACGTCTTCCTCGATACCCCGGCCACGCCGATTACGTCAACCACCCGCGTCTCGGGGTAGCCCCGCTCTGAGACGACCTCGATCATCGCCTGCAGGATTCGATTGCGCTGGGATTCCGTCACGGTCTCCCGCGGCAACCCGTGCCGCCCCCTCGGCAGGCGCTCACTCAACCTAGCTGTGCGTCTACCGGAGGCCACCCCGAAACTGTAGAACAGAAGAGGTCCGATCGCGACTTTCTGTACCCGCGCGTCTCCTCTGTGATTTCAGCTTCCAGAGCGCGATCAATACAATTGCTGTCGGTGACCAGGGAGGGGATACGCCGCATCGCAGCGCTTTTCGCCGCAGTCTTCGTGGCAAGCGCCCTTGTGGCCTGCGGAGATTCCGATTCGGGCTCGACCACGACCCCAGTGCCTGCGAAGGAAGCGAAGCCGGATTCGGGCCAGGAGAGCGAGTCCGAGGCTTCGCGAGACGGCGGATCGCAGCCGCAGCCACAGGGTGACGAATCGAGCAGCTCACCGTCGAGCGTCGACGCCGCTCCGCTGAAGGTTTCGGGCGGCGGCGCGGACCAGTACCGCACCCAGGGGGGCGACAACAGCATCCAAAGCTTCGGCGAGGAGGGCGACGAAGCGGACCTGGAGGAAGCTGCCGAGGCGCTGCATGCCTATCTCGTCGCACGCGCCGGCGAAGACTGGCCAGCTGCCTGCGCCCACCTTGCGAGGACCGTCACCGACCAGCTCGACGTGCTCGCGTCTCAATCCGGCAATCTCGAGGGCAAGGACTGCGCCGGGATCCTCGAAACGCTGACGCCACCTCTGCCCGCGACGGTGCGGCACGAATCCACAGTCGTCGATGCAGGCAGCCTGCGACTCGAAGGCGAGCAGGCCTTCCTCATCTACCGCGGCGCAAAAGACGCCGGATACGCGGTCTTGATGGCAGAGGAAGACGGCGACTGGAAGGTCGGGGCGCTCGCGGCCACACCGATTCTCTGAGCCTCCACCGAGACCGGCCCTTGCCGGCGCCTCCCAAGAACGTATTAATCGATAGTATTTTTTCGATGCAGGGGAAGAGGACTGGAGCCACCATCGCGTTCGCGGCGTTCCTGGTTGCGCTGCTGCTGAGTGCTTGTGGCGGCGACTCGGGCACGGCCGGGACGACGAGCGCCGGATCGGCCGACCCGGGGGGCCCACCCGCGTCAGGCGCAGATCCAAACGCATGGAACCAGGTCAACGAGCAACTCCGCCCAGGTATCCTTTCCTTCGGCGAAAAGGGCAACGAGGCGGAAGTCGAAGCGGCGGGCAAGGTCGTAAGCGGCTACCTCGCCGCACGATCCAACGAAGACTCCGCCGCCGCGTGCTCCTACATGTCGAGGCGCTTGATCGAAATGATCTCAGTGGAATCCGATCAGCCCGGTAAAAGTGGCTGCGTCGCCGGCGTCGAGAACCTGGCGGCGCTGAGCTCCCTCTCCGAAGTCGAAGAAGCGGGGGAAATCGACCCGAAAAGCGTTCGCCTGAGCCGGAACGGCAAACGGGCCTTCCTCATCTACGACGACGCCTACGGAGACGTCTACGCGATGCTGATGCGGCCGGAAGGCGACGTCTGGAACATCCACGGGTTCGAAGCCACGCGTCTTTACTGAACCGGCTCAGTCGAGCCAGACGACCTGCTCGCGACCAGGGCCGACGCCGACGAGGCGGATCGGGACCCCGACGAAGTCGGCGATGTAGTCGAGGTACGCGCGAGCCTCGACCGGCAGGTCGGCCTCGCTGCGGCACTCCTCGATCTCGTCGTCGAAGCCCGGCAACTCTTCGTACTCGGGCTGGGCGCCGTGCAGGATCGACTGGTGGTAGGGGAAGCGGTCCAGCAGAGCGCCCTCGCGCGAGCGGTAGCGCACCGCGACCTTGAGTGGGCCGATCCCGCTGAGCACGTCGAGCTTGGTGATCGCCAGCGCACTCATCCCGTTCAGCCGCGCGGCATAGCGCAGGGCGACCAGGTCCATCCAGCCGCAGCGTCGCTCGCGACCCGTCGTCGTGCCGTACTCGTGACCCCGCTCCAGCATGTGGCGCCCCTGGTCGTCGGAGAGCTCGGTCGGGAAGGGGCCTGCTCCGACCCGGGTCGCGTAGGCCTTCGCCACGCCCCAGACCTCGTCGATGTCGGCCGGGCTGATGCCGGCGCCGATCGTCGCCGCACCGGCGATCGGGTTGGAGGAGGTGACAAAGGGATAGGTGCCGTGGTCGAGGTCGAGCAGGGTCGCCTGCGCCCCCTCGAAGATCACCGTGCGGCCGGCGTCGAGCACGTCCCAGCAGAGCCGGGAGGTGTCGGCGATGTGGGGCTCGAGGCGGTGCCCGTAGTTGACGTGCTCCTCGGTCATCGTGTGCAGGTCGAGGCGGGGGTCCGGAGCGTCCTCGATCGCCTGCTCCGCGGCCTCGCGGTCGCCCTCGCCCGCTTCCTTGCGCAGCTTGCGGCGCTGCACGCCGAGTTCGCGCAGCGCCTGCTGCTTGGGCTCCAGCGCCACCCGGATCTTGGTGCGGAGGATCTTCTCGTCGAGCAGATCCTGGACGCGGATGCCCAGGCGCAGGGCCTTGTCGGCGTAGCAGGGGCCGATTCCGCGGCGGGTGGTGCCGAGCGAGAGCTTGCCCAGCTTCACCTCCCCCGCCGTGTCGAGCAGCACGTGGTAGGGCATGATCAGGTGCGCGTTGGCGGAGATCTTCAAGTTGCTCATGTCGACGCCGCGGCGGCGCAGACCGTCGATCTCGCCGAGCAGGATGCGCGGGTCGAGGACCACACCGTTGCCGATCACGCAGGCCTTGTCGGGATAGAGGATCCCCGAGGGGATCAGGTGGAACTTGAACTCCTCGCCGTCGCGGACGATCGTGTGGCCGGCGTTGTTGCCCCCCTGGAAGCGCACGATCGCGTCGGCACGCTCGGCGAGCAAGTCCGTGACCTTGCCCTTGCCCTCGTCGCCCCACTGGGCACCGACTATGACTAGCCCTGGCATAGCCGGAGCATTGTGACGGCTGGAGCCGGACAGGGTCGGTGCATATCGGCGTCCTCGGTCGCTCGCGTGCGGGAGCACGCCACGCTCCCTGCGTCCTTGATCTGCTTGACCCTGGCCGGCTCCAGCTGGCTAAGCAGCCTCCCAATGCTCCTTACGGTTGTCCTCGCCATCCAGAGGAAGCGGCTCGGTCATCTCGGTCAACCGCGAGACAATGCGGGGGCCGATCTGTTCCTCCAATTCGACTCCGTCGAAGTTGCTCGTAATCACGATCGACCGGTTCTCCTCGTAGCGCTCGTTGACCAGCGCATAGAGCTGCTCCAAGACCCAGTCGGATCTTTTCTCAGCTCCGAGGTCATCGATATGCAGCAGATCGACTGATGTAAGTCGTTCGAAGAAGACCGAATACGAGTCACCGCCCGGCGCGGAGTCATACGTGCGCCTTATGTGAGCAAGGAGCTTGGGAAGGGAATAAATGGCAACCGAGTGACCGGCCTCCAACGCCGCTTTCGAGGCGAGCATTGCCAGGGTCGTCTTGCCCGTTCCCGTACCGCCCGTGAGCCAAAGGCCTTGGCCCGCACTCAGTCGATCGTCTAGCTCGTCGACAAAAGCGCGGACTCGTTCTACGATGATTCTCGTCCCTAGATCGCGCGCCATGTCGGAGACCGGCGGCCGGTCGAAGGAGACGCCGCGGTAGCGGGGGGGTATGACCGAGGCGACGCCTTTGGTGCGACCCCGCTTCAGCCGCTGCGCCCTGCACTCGCATTCGCGGGCGACGTCTTCGGGGCCGAGGATCCAGCCGGAGCCGTCGCAGACCCCGACGGTGCAGGCCTGCTCGCGGAAGGGTTCGCTGCGGGCGATCGCCGGCATCAGAACTCAGGCCCCGACGCGGCGAGGTCCTCCAGCGGCGGCCCCTCGCCGGCCGGCTGCTCGATCGGCCGCTCCTGGCCGGCGAAGTCGGCGAACTTCGGGAAGCGGTCGAGGAAGACGAGCTTCGGCGTGCCGATCGGCCCGTTCCTATGCTTGGCGATGATCAGGTCGGCGAGGCCGTCCGGCTCCTCGTCGGGATCGCGGTAGTAGTCCTCGCGGAAGAGGAAGGCGACGACGTCGGCGTCCTGCTCGAGGTTGCCGCTTTCCCTCAGGTCCGAGAGCATCGGCTTCGGCGGATGGCGCTGCTCGGGGGCGCGCGAGAGCTGGGAGATCGCCAGCACCGGGACCTCCAGCTCGCGGGCGAGGATCTTCAACCCGCGGCTCATCTGCCCCACCTGCTCGACCCGGTTGGCGCGCGGGTCGTCGGAGCGCATCAGCTGCAGGTAGTCGACGATGATCAGCCCCAACCCGCCCTTGTCCTGCTCCTGGGCGTGCAGCCGGCGGGCCTTCGCCCGCAGGTCGAGGACGCCGAGGTCGGAGGAGTCGTCGAACCAGAGCGGTGCCTCCTCGAGCTCGTTGCAGGCGCGGACCACCTTCGGCCAGTCCTTCTGGGAGACCTGGCCCTTGCGCAGCTTGTCGCCGGAGATCCGCGCCCGGCAGGCGATGAAGCGCTGGGCGAGCTCGACCTCGGACATCTCCAGCGAGAAGAAGGCAACCGGCAGGTTGCGCTTGACCGCCACGTTTTCGGCGATGTTGGCGACGATCGCCGACTTGCCCATGGCCGGTCTCGCAGCCACGATGATCAGATTCCCCGGCTGGAACCCGCCCGTGATCGCGTCGATGTCGCGGAAGCCCGAGGGGGTGCCGGTCAGCTCGAGCTCGCCGGTGGAGAGCTTCTCGAGGCGGTCGACCTCGTCGTGGAGGATCTCCGAGAGCAGCTTGAAGTCGCTTGCCTGCTCTTTGTGGGCGACGTCGAAGAGCAGCTTCTCGGCTCGCTCGGAGAGCTCGCGCGGTTCGCCGTCGCGCTCATGGACCCAGCCCTGGATCTGCTGGCCGGCGCCGAGCAGGCGGCGCAGCAGCGAGTTCTGCTGGACGATCTCGGCGTAGTGCTTGGCGTTGCCGGCTGCCGGCACCTTGGCCGCCAGCTCCGAGACGTAGTGCTTGCCCCCCGCCTCCTCGATCTGGTTGCGCTGGGTAAGCGCCTCGGCGACGCTGAGCTCGTCGACCGGCTTGGAGGCCGCGTAGAGATCGTGGATCGCGGTGAAGATCGCCGCGTGCTTCTCCAGGTAGAAGTCGCCGGCGTTCAGCTTCACCTCGTCGATCACCCGCGTCAGCGTCGGCTCGGCGACCAGCATCGCCCCCAGGACCGATTCCTCCGCCTCGATGTTCTGCGGCGGAACGTGGGCTGTGGGAGCGGATGCCATTCGATCTAGTTAAGGACCCGAAGCGGCGGAACCGCCCCGAAGCTCAAGCAAACCAGACGCCCCGTCCCCTTACGTGCGCCTCCCGTGCAAATACGGGCGAAAGAATTGACGCTCTTCTAACAAGCGGCCGAGCTATGGTGGAGGCTCGGGACAGGAGCGCTAGCTGAATCGGCTTCTCGGGCGGTGGCGCGGTGGCGGGGGTCCCCCGCAGCGGAGGGCGCCGCGCAGGCGGCGTCCGAGCATGTGGGGGAGGGCCGCCGCGACAGGACCCGCCCGCCACTCGCCTCTTATTCAGCCTGTTCGAAGAAATGCTGGTAGGTCGTCGGCGAACCGGACCGGCCAACCGGAGCGAACGGGCCCTGCTGGACGCAGCCGGGGGCCGGGACCGCTGCGGAGTCGGTCTGTCCGCCGTAGGCGTACGTCTTCAGGCGGTTGAAGAAGCTTTCTGCGTTTTTGAGCAGCGTCTCGGGGGTTTCCGGGATGGCCCTGTTCCTTTTCACCCGCGCTTGGAAGACTTCGCTGCTGGGCGTTTCCGGGTTGAGCGTCGCCGTGACGCCCGAGCTGCACTGGCGGGTCTCGAAGCTGGGCAGGCCCGAGGCGAGCCCTTTCATCGCCAGCGGCTGGCTGTAGGCGCTGTTGCGGTTGCTCGTCAGGCGGTTGGGGAAGGTGGCCAGCGACTCCGGGCTGAACGGGCCCATCGCCCTTATGTAGTGGATCTTTTCACCCTTCGCGTTTTCGGTAGTCAGCGTGGCATTGGTCATCGCCGCCACGTTGGCCGCCGTCCCTGCCAGCTCGCGCTTGTAGAGGTCGAGGCCGGTGAGGACCGGGTTGAGATTGCGCAGGAACGGGTCGACCGCGCGCAGCAGCGGCGGGAACTCGTCGCGGAAGAGCTTGCGCACCGCCGGGAAGCCGGTGGAGGCGCGTTTTATCACCGGTCGCAGGCCTTCGAAGAAGCCCTGGGCCTGGGGCGCCAGGTTGGAGAAGGCGACGAGGGTCGGCGAGAGCTCTTCGGCGACGGGGACGAGCTGGCGCATCACCGGGTCGGCCATCACCGCGAACGATTTGAACCGTTCCAGGGTCAGCCGCGACTCGTCCTGGAAGGTCGGGAAGGCCCGGAAGAGCGCTTCGATGTCCCGGTCGCGCTCGGCGGCGGTGCTGAAGACGACGTTGGAGTTGCGGATCAACCCCGCCAGCTCGCCCTGGCGGCCGCGCAGCGCCTCGAGGGAGATCGCGCCGTTGCGGAAGAGCCGGTTGACGGCGAGCTTCTGGCTGTCGAGGATGCGGAAGAGGCGGTCGGCCTGGGTGAAGGTCGGTTCGAGTTCGCCGAAGGCGTAGGAGAGGTCCTGGCCGCGGCCCTCGATCGCGACCGCGGCTTCCTGCTGCCAGCTCTGGAAGGCGGCCCGCGTCTGTGGGTCGAAGGTGCGGAAGATCTCGTCGAGCTGGACCGATTCGGCGACCTGGGCCGGCGCCAGCGTGCCGCCGTCGGGCAGCGGCGGGCCCTCACGGTCGCCGGGCGTGAGCTCGATGTAGGTCTCGGCGAGCAGCGTCTTCGTGCGCAGGATCGCCCGCGTGTCGCGGGGGATCGGGCCGTACTTGTCCTGGATCGCGACCTGGGCCAGCGCCTTCTTGCCGTCCGGGGCGAGGACGATGTCCTGGACCTTGCCAACCGAGACCCCGGAGATCCGCACGTCGGACTGCTGGGCGAGCTGGGTCGCCTCCTTGAAGGGAATCTTGATCTCGTAGGTCTTGGCCTTGAACGGGGTCGGGCCGCCGAAGGTGATCCAGAGGAAGAGCAGGATGCCGAAGCACGACAGCGCGAAGCCGGCGATGACGAGGAGCTGGGTTGTGCTGGGGGCGCGCTTGCTCATTCTGTTCCGGGCCCGCAGCTTCGAGTGGGTTCGGCGGGGTCGGCGGCGACCGGCGGCAGTTCGCCTTTGCGCGGGAACCTTGCGCCTTGGAGAAGGGTCAGGAGATACGGTTTGTTGCTGGTGAGGCCGTAGGCCAGGTCGGTCCCGTTGCAGGAGATCAGGACCTGGCTGCGCTGGATCGGGCCGGCAGGGTCCTCGAGGTTGAAGGTGGCGTTGAAGTTGTGGTTGAGCCAGGGCAGGTAGAAGAGGTAGCTCTGCCGCGAGCCCTTCGGCTTGAAGGCGAGTTCGTTGAGGAACCCGTTGAAGCCTTCGAGCGACTGGCCGAAGCCACGAACCGACTTCTCGAAGTCGGCGGCACCCTGCTTGGCGTGGGTGAGCACGGGGCGGACTTCACGGGTGAAGGGGCGGATCTGGTCGCGGATCGGCACGGTCGTCTGCTCGAAGAGCCGCTCGTTGGCCCTCAGCGCCGGGCCGAGCGCCTGCGCCTGCGGGATCAGGTCGATCAGCGCCGGGCGGGCGGCGTTGGAGAACCGGTTGACGCTGGCGAAGGTGGCCTCCGCGGTGCCCAGGGTGGAGGGGAGCTCCGTCAGCGTCTCCTGAATCGCCTGCTGCTGGTTGGCGAAGTTGCCCAGGGCGGCCTTGGAAGAGCTGACGAAGCGTTCCAGCTCCCTGTCGTGACGACCGAGCTCGGTCGTCAGCAGGCTGAAGCCGTGGATCGCCCTGGCGATCGCGACGCGACGCCTCGCAACCGCCCGGTTGAGGTCCGCGGTGTAGTGGACGAAGGGCTGGAAGCGCCGCAGGGCGCCGGAGAGCTGGCGGCCGCGGCCGCCGATCCCCTGGGCGCCGCCGGCGACGAGGAGCTGGATGTACTGGCGGGTGTCGGCGTCGAGGGTGGCGAGGAAGGCGTCGAGGTTGACGTTGGGTTCGGTCCGCGAGAGCGGGAAGTTGTAGCCGTCCTCGATCTGACCGTCGGCCTGCCCCGGGTCGACCTCGACGGTCATGTCGTTGAGGTTGGTTTTCGGCCGCAGCAGCAGGGTCGCGTCGGGATGGATCAGCTCCATGTACTGGGGCTCGATGTCCATGCCGACGACGGCGTGGCCGTCTTCGAGCTCGACCGAGGACACCTTGCCGATCTGGATGCCGGCGATGACGACGGCCTGGCCCTGGCCCGGGGTCACCGCCTGGGCCGTGGTGAACTCCCCGGTCACGTGGGCGAACTCTTCGCCGACGGCGGGGATCCAGGAGGGCAGCGAGGCTTTCTGCTGGGTGAAGATCCAGAGCGTCATCACGATGCCGACCGTGGCGAGGACGGCGATCGCGATCGTGTCCTTGCTGCGCCCGCGCGACTGGCGGGAAAGGGAGGCGCGGAAGTGCGACCAGCGGCTCATGGGCTCACCGCCGCCGGTGTGGGTGCGCCGACCTGGCCGAGCGGGCCATTGAGGTCGGGTACGGGGTTGGAGTCGCAGCGCACGTCGGGCTTCTTCGGCGGACGACCCGCGAGCTGGGGCTGGGTTCCGATCGGCGGGGCGATCGTGTGTGAGAAAACCTGTTTGTCGGTTGCCAGGTTTCCGCCGGGTGCGGGGGCTTCCGCGAGCACGTCGCCGCCGCCGGGCTGCAGGCGCACGAAGGGGCCGTTGCCGTCGAAGGTCTGGCCCCAGCCGGAGAAGTTGGCCAGCGTGTAGAGGAACTCGCGGTAGTTGGGGCCGCCGGTGCTGAACCGGTCGCCGAGCGTCTGGTTGAAGGTCGGGACCATGACCCTGGACGTGCAGAGGCTGATCCGGTTGAGCTGGGGCAGCGCGATCGCCTTGCCCGCCTGGGCCGCGCCTGCGAAGCCGGGGGTGGCTTCGGCCAGGAGCTTGGCGGTGCCGCCGCCCTCCCTGCCCGAGAGCAGCGGGCGGGCCTGCTTGATCCAGGGCTTCCCGGCGGCGATCCAGCCGGGAAGCTCTTCGACCGCCGGGGTCAGCTCGATCGCCCAGGCCCGCAGCGGCGGCAGGGTCTTGTTGAGGCTGACCAGCGAGCCGTGGAACTCGTCGAGGAAGGGCGCCAGGCGCTGGATCGTCGCGGTGAGGTTGGTCGACTGCGCGGCGAGGGCGCCGGTGAAGACGTCGAAGTTGACGATCAGCCCCTTGAGGTCCTCCTCGTTGCGAGCGAGGGCGCCGAAGGCACGGCCGGCGCCGGCGACGAGGCGGGAGAGGTCGCGCGGCTGGGTGCCGAGCAGCGCGTTGGTGACCTGGGCGCTGTAGCGCCCCGCGTCGCCGCCGTAACGGAGGACGCCGTTGAGGGCCTCGGCACCGCTCTTGCCCTGCACCTCGGGGAGCTGGGTCTCGTCTTCCGCCCCGGTCGGCTCGTGCGTGAGCGCCGTGCCGTAGCTCTGCAGCAGGCGGCTGAGGTCGGCCCGCACGGGCGCCTGCAGGGCGGTCAGCACCTCGTCGATCTGGACCCAGGTGGAGGTGTGGCTGACCCCGATCGTGTCGCCGCTGGCGAGCTCCGGTGCGCTCGGGCTGCCGGGCGCGAGGTCGACGAAGAAGTTGCCCTCGAGGAAGATCCGCGGTCGGATCGCGGCGAAGGCGTCGTCGTGGATCGGGCGGCCCTTGCCTTCGACGGTGAAGGTGACCTTGGTCGCGTCGCCGTCGCGCTCGACCCCGATCACGCGGCCGACGTCGACCCCGGCGATCCGCACCGGCGAGTTGGTCGCGATGTTGACGCCGTTGGAGAAGGTCGCCTCGAGCTGATACCCGTAGCTGGTGAAGGGCACGTGGCCGGTGAAGGCGAGATAGGGCCCGATCGTGAAGATGAGGAGGAAGATCACCGCGATCAGGGCATTGCTGGGCCGCCACTTGAAGCGGCTGTTGGTCGCCCCGGCCCTGGTGTCGCGCTCAGGCAGGCGTCCCATCAGCCTTCACCCAGCTGTCTCTTGGACTGACCGGTGGTCTTGAAGCCGTCGTTGCGGGGCGTGTTGCCGATCCTCGTCTTGCCCGCTTCGTAGAGCTCGTTCCCCGCCTCGCACTCTTTGGGCTGTCCGGGGGAGGCGGTGTTCGGATAGGGGTTGGAGTGGAGGTGGTTCTTGTTGTTCGGGCCTCCGCCGTTGGCCGGCGCAGAGGCAGGGCCGGACTCCGAGTTCGGCCCTTCGGGCGCCTCGAAGGCGATCGCGTTGACCCAGCCGCCCAGCGAGTTGCCTTCGCTGGAGGCATTGGCGAGGTTGCGGAAGGCGATCGTCAGGTAGTTGCAGGTGGTCTGAGCGGGGCCGATGAAGCGGATCGCCGGCCCGAGCAGGTCGTTGGTGTCGATCAGCAGGTCGAGGCCGTTGAAGACGCCTGGCGCTTCCTGGAAGGCGAGCAGCGCGTCCGCCGTCGGTGGCAGCTGGGCGTTCAGCTTCGGCGATTCGTTCAGCGCGGGAATGCCGGCACGGAGCGCCGCCGCGATCGTCGGCGAGGTTTCGGCGAGCGCCTTGGCGCCGGGCCGCAGGGCGGCGAAGAAGCGCTCGGAGTCGCGGAGGAAAGGCCGCAGGGCGGGCAGGGTCTCGGTCGCCACGTCGAGCGTCTCGGGGCCCTTGGAGATCGTTTCCTGGATGTAGGGGCGGGAGACGCGGGCGAAGGCGGCGAAGGTGCGGTCGAGTGCGACGAACATGCTCGCCTGCTCGGCCGCCACCGGGGCCAGGGTGGCGGAGAAGTTCTCCAGCGCCCGCCAGAAGCCGCCGAAGTTGGTGCTGGGGGCGACCAGGTTGGCGAGGGCCGGCTGGCCGCTTTCGAGGGCTTCGCGCAGCACGGCGAAGAAGGCGTTGAGCTGGGGGCCGCGGGCGGCGAAGGCGTTGCCGAATCCGGCCAGGCCGCGCTGGATCGAGAGCCTGGTCTTCTCGTCGAACATGTCGAAGAACTGGTCGATGTCGACCGGTTCGGGACGTGCCGCCGAGAGCGGGATCGTTTCGCCGGCGGCGAGGCCCTCGTCGGAATCGCCGGGCACGATCTGCAGGTACTTGAGGCCGAGCGGGGATTTGGGCCGGATGATCATCGTCGAGTTGGCCGGCAGCGGCTGCACGCTCTTGTCGAGGCTGAGGCTGAGGTCGGCCGCGACCCCACCGCCCCCCGTCTGCACGGGAACCACCTTCTTGACGACGCCTACGCGGGCGCCGCCGATCCGCACCTCGTTGCCCTTGACCAGGGCGTTGGCGTTGGGCACGCGGGCGGTGAGGTTGTAGGTGGAGACGAAGGGAAGGCCGTTGTTGGCGTTGTAGGCGAGGAAGACGGCGACGATCACGACCAGCACGGTCACAGCGCCGACGATCACCGGGCTGCTCGCCACCCCCTGTATGCCGCTGCGGTTCCTCATCGTCCCAGGAGGTAGTCGAGGAGGACGCGTTCGCGAGGCGCCGGGAGTGGGCGGGCGGCGCCGAGCTCACGCCCGTCGCCGAGGCCGGGGGTCGCGGGGCCGGTCGGCACCGAGGGCGCGAGGCCGGCGCCGGGAGTACCGGGCCGGGCAAGGGTCCCGCCGGCGCGGCTCGCTTCCGCCTCTTCGAGGAGGCCGGCCAGGCCGGCGCTGCCGATCGACGAGCTGCCGGCGCCGAAGCCGGTGAATTTGGCCGAGCAACCGCTCTCCGATGCGGTCACGTATTCGATGCAGTTCGTCAGCGTCACGATGCTGCGCAGGAAGTGCCCGTATTCGTCGAAGCCGTTGGTCGTCGCGGTGCCGTTGTAGATCAGGTCGACGAGGTTGCTCCAGCCCCCCGTTTCCCGCACGCTGCCGAAGAATTCGGCGAGCTTCGTCGTCGGGTTGGCGCCCGCCTTGGCCAGGTCGCGCGTCTTGCGCACGATCGGGTCGGCGGCGAGCAGGGTCGGCCCGGCCTCTTCGCCCGTCGCCCCGAGCGACTTAAGGGCCACCGTCGAGGCGGCCGAGAAGGGGGTCAGCAGGCGGGTGGCTTCGGCGAACGAGGGTGCAGCCTCGCCCAGGTCGGCGAAGACCGGCGTGGCGGTGTCGGAGAATCCCCCGAGGCTGGCCATGGTCGCGCGGAACTCGCGCAGGAAGGCAGGGAGCTTGCGCAGTGAGGCTTCCAGGTCGGCCCCGCGTTCGGAGCTGGCTTCGGCCGCCGCACCGGAGTTGGCGAAGAAGCCGGCGACGTGGGCGCGCTCACGCGAGAGCGGCTCGAGGATCTGCTCGGAGTCGGCTGCCAGCTGGGTGAGCCGGTCGCGCTGGTCGTTCAATTCCCCGATCAAGCGGTCGACGTCGCGCAGGACCGGGTTGGCGCGCTTCACGGCGGCCTCGATGTCGGACCCGCGAGAGGCCAGGCCCGCCCCGAGTTCGTTGAAGATCAGGCGGAAGCGCTGGGCGTAAGGCAGTTTGCTGATGTTGTTGATCAGGTCCGGGTCGACGCTGGTGCTGTTGTTCTCCAGCGGCAGCAGGTACTGGCCGGCGCCGGGCTGGTCGTCGGGAATCTCCCTCAGCGGCGGTGCGGGCGGAGTGCCCGGGGCGCGCGGCAGGGTCGGCCGGCAGTCGACGAACTTCTCGCCGATCAGCGACTGGGGGCGGATGTGGCAGCTGGCATCGCTGCGGAAGTCCTGGAAGCCGGGATCGGTGATCGTCATCACGATCACGGCCTTGCCCGGCACCTTCTGCGGCTCGCCGCCCTCGTAGCTGGCGACCTCGCCCAGCCGGGTCACGTCCACGGACTCGATCTCGCCGACGTTGGCGCCGGCGACGCGGACCTGCTCGCCCTTGACCATGAAGCCGCCGTTGTCGAAGATCGCCCGCACCACGTAGCCGCCGTCGCCGCTGCCCCCGGAGACGAGCAGGACGATCGCGACGACGATCGCCGCCACCACCGCGCCTATGGCAAGCGGTCGCTTCATGGTCCCGGAGGTGCGTCGTCGGGGTTGCAGTCGGAGGTGGTCACGCCCGAGCCGGAGAAGGGCGGTTCGACGAAGGGGCTGGAGCCGTCGGCCGCGGGCTGGCTGGCACCGCCCGGACAGCGGCGCGTGACCCCTGCCGCGCTGCCGAACACGTCGTACTGTTCGCTCGGCGAGATCGGCTCCAGAGCGCTGCCGCTGCCGGCATATTTGAAGATGTTGAGGTCGGAGAAGCTGACCCGGGCGTAGTGCCCGTTGCCGTCGTAGGGCGCCGTGACCTGGCCCAGCTTGGCGAACCCGTTGAAGAGGTCGGGCGCGTAGGCGCGGAAGAAATTGAGGTTCGGCTGGAAGTCGGAGATCGCGCCTTCGGCGTGGGGGAAGGTCCTGGAGGCCCGCTGCTGCACCGTCGGCAGCGCCGCCAGCAGTTCGTTTGCGTCGTTGGCGAAGCCCGGGCGCGCCACGGTGAGGCGGAGGTTCTTGAAGACCGGCACCGCTTTCGAGAGCACCGGGCGCAGTTCGCCCAAGAAGGGGGCGAGGCCCTTGGTGGCGGTTGCCGAAGCTTCGATCAGCGGTTCGAGGTCGTCGAGGGCCGCTCGCAGGTTGACGAACGTCGTGTTCGCCTGGCGGAAGGTGGGGGGCAGGAGCGCGAGGCTGCGGCCGAGGGCGACGTTCTCCTCGGCGATCGCGCCGAATGCCGTGCTGGCGTTGGAGATCGCGCTGGAGAGCTCCTCGCTGCGTTCGGATACTGCCGTGCCGAGCCGGCTGGAGCTGACCAGGAACCGCGAGAAGAGCCGTTCGTCGGCGGTCAGCTCGCGGAAGAGCGCACCGGCCCGGTTGAGGCCGACGCCGAAGTACTTGATCGAGTCGTTGCCGTCCTCCCCACGCCCGGCGTACCAGGTTGCGTTGCCGCGGATGAACTGGCCGAGGGCGCGGCGAACCGGCGTCGGGAACGTGTTGAAGAACTGGTCGATGTCGACCGGGGTGGTGGTCGAGGCGAGGCCCAGGGTCGCGTCGTCGCCCAGCGGCGGGTTGCTGTTGGGGCCGGGGCTGATCGAGACGTAGTGGTTGGCGACGCCCGAGAGCGAGGTCGCGCGGATGATCGCCGTGGTGCCCTCGTGCAGCTCCTGTTCGACGCTGACCTCGACCTCGGCCAGGTTGTCGTCGGTGAGGTCGATGCTTTCGACCGAGCCGACCGGCTGGCCGCCGATCAGGACCTGGTTGTCGGGGACGAGCTGGCTGGCGTTCTGGAAGAGCAGCCGGTAACGGTGATCGCCGCTGCCGCCGAGGATGACGACGCCGAGCGCGATCACCGCAACCGCCAGCACCGCGATCGCCGCGATTCGCGCGGGGGTGACCCCCCGGCCTTGCGCCGCGCTCTTGTCCTCGCCTGAGGGTTTGGCAGCCACGGATCGTCGCTTGCGGTTCCCCGGCCTCCGATCCGGGGGAAACGGCTGCAGAATCGTATCCGAGCGGCCCGCTGCCAAGCGCGGGGCGTGCAGGTACTTAACTGGAATTCAACGCGCTACTCTGGAACTGCGGCGGGTTAAGGGAACGGGAGGCGCAGGGGCAAAACCGAAAAGGAGCTAGAAAGCCAATGCGCAAACGTCTGACCATTGCCGTTGCCATGGCGGTTGGTGTAGCCGTCACGGTCGCCGGCGCAGCCTCGGCTGTGCAGTCCCCGGTGCTCGTCGGCGCCGACGGAAACACCCAGAGCATCGGCGTGAACATCACGCCGAAGAAGCGTTCTGCGACGAAGCCCGGCCCGGCGACGCTCGAAGTCACCACGGCCACCGACAACGCGACCACCCCGAACGGCGTTCCGATCCCGGCCGTGCAGGCGATCGTCGACTTCCCCAAAGGCGTGACGATCTACAGCAAGGGCTACCCGACCTGCGACCCCGCCGTCCTCCAGAACACCTCCACCGAAAAGGCGCTCGAAGAATGCAAACGAGCGAAAATCGGCAACGGAGAAGGAACGCTCGACCTCGTCGTCGGCGAAAAAGTCTTCCCCGTCACCGCCGGAATGACCGTCTTCAACGGCGTTCCCAGCGGTGGCAAGCCGGTGATCCTGCTGCACCTCTACAGCCAGACGCCGGTCCAGACCACCGTCGTGCTCGTCGGCGTGGTCAAGAACTTCAACAAGCAGGGCTTCGGCCCGCGCCTCGACGTCGCGATCCCGCTGATCGCGGGCGGTCAGGGAGCGGTCACCGGCGTCAAGATCAAGGTCTTCAAGACCTACTCCTTCAAAGGAAAGAAGCGCAGCTACATCAACGCCACCTGCCCGACCAAGAGCTGGAAGGCACGGGGGGAGTTCGTCTTCAAAGACGGCGAATCCCTGACACCCAGCGTGAAGGGGAAGTGCACCCAGAAGAAATAGCGACGTCGGTCAGACGTTGAGGCGTGGCAGCGCCCGCTCCAGCGGGCGCGGCAGCCACCAGACCCGATCGCCGATCATCAGCATCAGCGCCGGCAGCAGGACGATGCGAACGACGGTGGCGTCGAGAAGCACCGCGACGGTCAGCCCGATCCCGAGCTGGCTGACCGTCTGCACCGGCGCCCCGGCGAAGGCGATGAAGACGGCCATCATGATCACCGCGGCGCCGGTGATCACCCGGGCCGTCTTTTCCAGGCCGAAGTGGATCGCCGCCGCGTTGTCGCCGTGCTCGTCGTAGTGCTCGCGCATCCGCACCAGGAGGAAGACCGCGTAGTCGATCGAGAGGCCGAAGACGACGCCGAAGATCATCGTCGCGCCGACCGCGTTGATGTAGGTGTTGCCGCCGAGGGGCCAGCCCTCGGGCACGTTGGTGAGCAGGGTGAGGATGCCGAAGGCGACGCCGACGGTGAGCAGGTTGAGCCCGACCGCGATCGCCGCCAGGGGCAGCGAGCGCAGGACGAGGATGAGGACGAGGAAGGTGGCGATCGTGATCGCCGCGACCACCCAGGGCATCCGCTCCCTGGCCACGCGGCTGTAGGTGTTGAGGGTCGCGGTGCCGCCGGCGACCCCGGCTTCGACGTCGGCTTTCTGGCTCAGCTCCGCCGCGTCCTCTTCCAGGCGCTTGTTGAAATCGACCGACCCGTCGGAGGCGAAGTCGTAGCGAGTGGTGACGAGGTAGCGCGCCGCCTGGCCGCCGCGTTCCAGGTCGACGGCCCCCGTGGCAGCCTCGCGCAGCTGCCCGCGCGTCCCGTCGAGGACGGAGAGGACGAAGTAGCCCGAGTCGAAGATGCCAGGCGTGGTGCGCCGCAGGTTGTCGACCTGGCGGTTCAGCGTCTCGTTCTGGGAAACGATGCGAACCGTGGCGCGACGCAGACCCGACTGCAGGGGATAGGAGCGGCTGTAGAGCTCTCCGAGCCTGCGTTCGAGCACCGCCGTGCCGTCGGCGAGCTGGGTCAGGCCATTGGCAAGCAGGCTCGCGCCGGAGCTGGCTTCCTCGAGGCGCCCGGCGGATTTCTGGAATTCCCGGTCGAGCCGCTCTGCGCCGTCGGCGAGTTTGTCGCCGCCGCGGGCGAGTTTGAAGAGGCCGTCGGAGAGCCGGGTCGCGCCGTCGTTGAGCCCCCTGAGGTTGCTCAACGTGCTCTGCAGCCAGAACTTGATCGATTTCGCGTCGTCGGCGTTTTGGTCGAGCCTTTCGGTCAGGGCGCCGAGTTCGGCGGGCAGGGCGCTGGAGATCGCCGATGCCTGGCGGACCGCCGCCAGGGCGGCGTCGTAGTTCGGGTCTGTTTTGCCGACGGTCATGCCTTCGAGCTGCTGCAGGGCGGCCTTCAGCTGGTCGTCGGCCGCCTGCGCCGAAGCCTGCAGCCCCGGCACCGTGCTCTTCGAGTCCTGCTGGAGCGACCTGGTAAGCCGGCGGGAGTCCGGCAGCACGTTGACGTTGAGGTTGGGAACGAGGTCGTGGGTGCCGAACTTGAGCGCGAGGCTGGCCGTCGCCGCTTCTTCCTGCGCTTCGGCAAGCTGCCGCGAGCCTTTGGCGAAGAGGCTGATCGCGTCAACGGCTCTTTCGCCCCCCACCGCAGCTTGGCCAAGGCCTTCGGCAAGCGCCTGCGCGCCGTCCTCGGCCTGGCCGGATCCATCGGCGATCAGGCCCGCCCCGTAGGTCGCTCGCGAAACTCCCCTGCGCAGCAGCGCAACCCCATTTGTCGCCCTGCCCAGCGCCTCTCCCAGCCGGTTGAGGTTCGCCAGCGGCCCGGCCTCGTCGTCGTCGGAGGAGATCAGGGCCGCTCCCCTTCGCCTGAGCGGTTCGACCGATCTCGAGATCTGGCCCGGGCCGATCACGCTCTGTACGCCGTCGAGCTCCGCAATCTGGCGTTGCCAGCGACTCAGGGTCGAGAGCCGGTCGGGTTCGGTGATCGGTCCGTCTTTGGCAACCGCGACCACTACGAACGGAGCGTCGAAACCGGCGCCGACCGAGTCCTGGACCCGTTCGGCGTCGAGGCGGGCCGGGGAGTCGTGCGGGAGTTCGCCGACGGTGAAGGGGCCGGTCTTCAGCGCAAGCGCCGGTGCGGCGAGGACCAGTACGACGGCGCCGATCGCGAGCGAGACCGGGACCGGGCGGCTGAGAGCGGCGGTGACGACGGTCATCAGCCGCGAGCGCTCGCCGTTGGGCGCCGCGCCGATGCGCCAGCGGTCGACGTTGGGACCGAGCAGGACCAGGATCGGCGGGCCGACGAGCGTGGCGACAAGGACGGTGAGCAGCACGACCAGGGCCAAGGTCCCGGCAAGCGAAGCGAGCAGGGCGCCGGGGACGACGAACATCGCCACGACCATCGAGAGGATCAGGGTGCTGCCGGCGAAGATCGTCGTGCGGCCGGCCGTCCGCCGGGTCGTCCAGGCGGCGTCGACCGGATCGGCTCCCTCGGCAAGCTCTTCGCGGAAGCGCGAGACCAGCAGCAGCGCGTAGTCGACACCGAGGGCGAGGCCCATCATCGAGCAGACGACCAGCGCCAAGGCACCGACGTCGAAGAAGTTGGTCAGCAGCGAGAGCAGGCCCCGAGAGGTGAGGACGGCCACAGCGCCGAAGGCGAGTGGGATCGCGGCGGCGACCGGAGAGCGGAAGACCAGCAGGAGGACGATCAGGAGGATCGGCATCGCGATCAGCTCGCCCTGCTCCGCCGCGTGGATCGAGTCGTCCTGGATAGTCCGCGTCAGCGTGGGCTGGCCGGTCTGCGTTGCCTTGACGGGCGGGTGGACCTCCGCCGCGAGGATGTCCTCGACCAGCGGCACCTTGTCCTTGACCGCCTCCTTTTCGTCGACGTGGAAGTCGGCGATGATCAGCGCCTTACGGGGGCTGGGGCGCAGCTCGTCGACCGAGCCGCGGTCCCAGGGCGATACCGTCGTCACCGTCGGGTCTCTCCGCAGGGCCCGGACCAGGTCTGGGCCCTGGCGGTCGATCGCGTCCGCCGGCCCTTGCAGGAGGATCGCGAAGATCGCCGTGTCGCCGAAGTGATCGCGCA
This sequence comes from uncultured Solirubrobacterales bacterium, assembly GCA_963753585.1. Classification (GTDB taxonomy): domain Bacteria; phylum Actinomycetota; class Thermoleophilia; order Solirubrobacterales; family 70-9; genus VRUE01. The sequence continues at coordinate 1,880,795 of CAVWCU010000001.1, forward strand.
GCAGCTTGTTGGACCGTTCCGTCTCGGTCCCGGGGATGTCCAGCGAGCTGGGGCTGAGCCTCTCCTCGAGGCTGAAGCCGAAGGCGGAAAGAGCCGCGATCAGGATCAGGGCGACCGCCAGCGCGCGGCGCGGATGCCGCAACGACACTGGGGGACGGGCTTTGCCCTCGCGACTTCCGCGATCGCCGTCGCTCCGCCCCCTGCTCCTCCTCACGGGCACGCCTGTAGTTTGCCGGTCCAGGCGCCGGAGCGGGGCAAAAGATGCGGAAGAGTCTGTTAAGGAGCTGATAGGGGCCTGCCGCGCAAGGGACGCGCTAGCCTGGATGCCGGAGGCGATTTGAAGCGGTTACTGGGCATCGGAGCGCTTGTGGCCTGTGTGCTGTGCACGGGTACAGCACACGCTGCCTTCATCCGGGTCGAGAACCTGATCTTCACGGCTGACGGCGGCTTCACTCCCCGCCTCCTGCCCCGGCACTCCTTCGCCCCGATCTCGTTCGAGGGGCACGCGAATCTGAGAGCCGTCGATGGCGGGCAGCCGGTCGCGGTGCGGCAGATCGTGCTCGACTTCGACCGCGACGGGCGCCTCAGCATCGCCGGGCTTCCCGTCTGCAACCCGGCGGTGCTGGTGGAATCGACGCCCGCCGAAGCGCGCGCCAGGTGCTCGAATGCGATCGTCGGCAGCGGTCGGGTCACCGCCATGATCGGCCTCAGCGGGGGGCCGATCATGGCCGGCTCCCCGCTGACGATCTTCAACGGCCCGCGCCAGGCGGGCCACCCGACGGCGGTCCTCCACGCGCGCACCACGGTCCCAGCGGTGCAGACCTTCGTCATCACGGTCCCGATCGAACGCCGGCCCGGCGAATTCCGCTACCGCGCCACCATCGACGTGCCGCCGATCGCCGCCGGCTTGGGCTCGCTCACGCACATCGACGCAACGGTCGGCCGCCGCTACCGCTCCGGAGGCTCCAAGCGCAGTTACGTCTCGGCCCGCTGCAGCGACAACGTCCTGCGCACGCACGGCCGGCTGACCTTCGCCGACGGCCTGGTGATCGACGGCAGCATCGACCGGGGCTGCACCTTCCGCTAGAGACGCCGGCCTTCCTATACTTCCCGCCCGGGGCCGTTAGCTCAGTTGGTAGAGCAGGAGACTCTTAATCTCAAGGTCGAAGGTTCGAGCCCTTCACGGCCCATCTCCTCGTCCTATTCGCCGAGGCCGCCGGTGCTGCCGCCGAGGCCGCCGAAGGGGTTCTGCAGGGCTTCTTTGCCTTGTTCTTTTTCTGTTTTGGCGAAGCGCTTCTTTTCGGTTTGCCACTGCTTGCCGCGCCGGCGGGATTCGGCGAGCTGTTCTTCGATCTGTTTCTTTTCCTGCGCGATGGCCTTGCCTTTGGCTTTCTCGCCGGCTGCGTCGCCGGCCTTGAAGTCGCCGGCAAGGTACTCATAGGACGCGAGGGTGGTGAGGAAGCCGGTGGCGGGACGGGCCTCGGTGGCCAGGCGCTGCGCGGTCGCCGCTTCCTCGATGTTGGTCACGATTTCTTCAACGCTGAACGCCGCTTCGGCGAGCGTGAAGAAGGTGTTTGCCATCAGCAGCGCGCCGGACGGGTTCACTTCGTCAGTCTCTTCGAGGTAGAGGCCCCAGAACCGGGCCGCCTGTTCGAAGTCCCGTCGACTCTCGATGTTGAGCACCGGCCCGCCGGTCTGGGGGTCGACTTCGACCTCAGCGTTTCCGGCTCCGACTCGGGCGCGAGCGGCGGCGAGCAGCAGGTTCGGGTTGTCCTGGTCGCGGCTCAGCCTCGCTTCCGCCTGTTCGGCCTGTTCGTCGAGGATCTTGCTCGCTTCGGAGCTGCCGCCGGTGCCGAAGAGGCTGCCGACGTTGACCGGGCCGACGACGAGGAAGAGGCTGGCGCCCATCAGCAGGGCGAGAATCGCGTAGACGACCTGGACGACGCGCTTACGCCGTCCCCGGATGTCGAAGAGCATCCTTCGCTCGCCATCTGCCACTCGATTCAGCGCTCCTGTGTTGAGGGCCTTGCCATTCCTCCCGCCGCCTTTGGCGTGCCAAAGGCGCGAGCGATCAAGATACTCAACTCGTAGAGCAGAAGGAGCGGCACCATCTCGATCAGCATCGAGACCGGGTCGACGCCAGGCAGGGCGGCGGCGAGCAGGGCGATTGCGAGATAGGCGTAGCGGCGGTTGCCAGAGAGCTGGTCGACGCTGACGATTCCGAGCCTGGTCACGGCGAGAATGCCCAGTGGCAGCTGGAAGACGAGGCCGCCGACGAGCATCGTGGTGGAGAAGAAGCTGTAGTAGTCGCGAGCGCGTACCTGGACGTTGAACTGGGTGTCGTTGAAGCCGAGCAGGAACTTGACCGCGGCCGGCATGACCACGAAGTAGGCGAAGAGGACCCCGATCGCAAAGAGGATCGGGACGAAGATCAGAAACGGCAGCACGACGCGGCGCTCGCGGTCGCTGAATGCCGGCAGCACATAGGCATAGGCCTGGTACAGCAGGATCGGAAGAGAGAGGATCAGGGCGCCGTAGGTGGCGACCGTGAGGGTCGTCGTGAACGGCTCGGCGACGCCGAAGGTGAGCAGCTTCTCGTGGTCGCTGGGGAGCGGCCCGGAGGCGATTTCCAGCAGCATCTCGTTCTGCCAGAAGCAGAGCCCCAGGGCGACGCCGAAGACGATCACGCAGACGATCACGCGGGTGCGCAGCTCGTCCAGGTGCTCGACCAGCGTCAGCCGGTCCTCGTGCGAAACCGGCCTCATCCGGGCCATCGCGGAGCCTCAGCGACGGTCGTGCGCGACCGTCTCGTCCTCGGCGGCCGCCTCGGCAGCCGGCTGCGGCGGCTCGATCGCCTCGCGGCTCTCCGGCTCGTCGCGACTGTCCCCGCTGACGGAGCCACGGAACTCGCGGATCCCGCGGCCCAGGGAACGACCGAGCTCCGGCAGGCGCTTCGGGCCGAAGACGACGAGGGCGATGATCAGGACGATCGCAAGCTCGAGAGGTCCAACGTTTGGCATCGACCCATGGTAACGGTCGGCGTCCGCGATCGGATCACGGTGAATTGGGCCAGTGGCCTACCCGAAAATGGGGTTTTCTTCGTTCTCCGTGAAAAGTGCGGATTGACTCGGCCTCTCGCGGGTTCGATAAGGCAGAGATGAGACACGCGGGCACCGGACAGACGAAAACCGCACTGGGGCTTCACGTCTGCCCGCGTTGCTCTTCGCCACTGGTGCAGCCGACCTGCTGGGAGCAGGCGGGCGACCGCGGGCACTGGCGCCTCTGGCGTCGCTGCCCCGAGTGCGAATGGCAGCGGGACGAGGTCCACGGAGAAGCGGAGATCGACGCCTTCGACGAAGAGCTCGACAACGGCACCCGCGACCTGGCCAAGGTCCTGAAGGCGCTTGAGCACGAGAACATGCAGTACGTCGCCGACACCTTTGCGGCCGCGCTCGACGCCGACCTGATTACGGCTGACGACTTCAGTTAGGGGCGCCTCACGAGTAACGCTGGACTACGCCATCGGCGACGAGCTCGAGGAGGTGCTTCTGCTCGTCGCCGAACTTTCCCTCGTTTAGCTTCTTTTTGGCGTCCGTGACCATCGAGAGGGCTCGGGTGCGGACTTGGTCCAGGGCGCCGGTGGCAGTTATGCGGTCGCAGAGGGACTCGGCGGAAGCTGCGTCCAAGGTGCGCAGGTCGACATCGCGGAGGGACGGGTCCGACTCGGCGGCGGCGATCAGGGGCAGCGTGACCGTGCCGTCGAGCAGGTCGGTTCCGCGGGCCTTGCCGGTGCGCTCGGGGGGGCCGGACACGTCGAGCACGTCGTCGAGGAGCTGGAACGCGAGCCCGATCTGGGCGCCGAAGGCGCCCAGCGCCTCGGCGTCGTGGCCGAGCAGGCAGGCGCACTCGAACAGCGCCCCGGTCTTCAGCCGGCAGCGGTCGAGGTAGCGCTGCTCCGGCACCCCGGTGTCGAATGCGTCCTGGCGCTGGGCGAGCTCCCCCCAGGCGAGGGCGACGGAAGCCTGGGCCAGCAGGGCGATCGCACGAGCGTCGCCGTGGGTGGCAAGGAGGGCGAAGGCACGGGAGAAGAGCAGGTCCCCGACCGCCACGGCACGGTCGCGCCCAGAGGTTGCGGCGACGGTGGGCAGGCCCCGGCGCAACGGCGCGTCGTCGAGGACGTCGTCGTGAACGAGCGTCGCCATGTGGACGAGCTCGATCGCCGCGGCGGCGCGCACGGCGGCCTCGGCCCCATTGGCCCCGGCACAGAGCAGGACGAGGAGCGGCCGCAGGCGCTTGCCTCCAGCAGCAAGCGTCGCGGCGGCCTCGGCCCCCAAGCGCTCGCCGTGGTCGCGACCCTGCTCGCGCAGCAGATCCTCCACCTGGCCGAGGCGGGACGGCAGCCAGCGACTCGACGCATCGAGGACCGCCGTGACGGGAGGCGGGACGGCAGAGGGACGGGTCACCCGAGGACGCCGCTGTGGATCGCGATGATCCCCCCGGCGAGAACGGTCCAGCGGATGCGCTGCAGCCCGGCGGCGTCCATCATCTCCGCCAGGCGGAGGGGCGGCGGGAAGCTGCGCACCGATTCCGGCAGGTAGGAGTAGGCCTCCGCGTCGCCGGAGAAGGCGCCGAGCAGCGGCACGGCGCGGTCGAACCAGAGCGAGTAGAAGGTCGAGAGCGGCGGCCGGGTCGGCTGGGTGATCTCGAGCACCACCAGCCGGCCCCCGGGCGCGCAGCACGCGCGTCATCTCGCGCAGGCCGCGGTCGAGGTCGGCGAGGTTGCGAACGCCGAAACCGACCGTGACGGCATCGAAGCGGCCCGCGTCGTAGGGAAGGCTGAGGGCGTCCGCCCACTCGAAGCGCACGCCGGAGGCCTCGCGCGCACTCGCCTTCTCCCGCGCCAGGTCCAGCATCGGCTCGGAGAAGTCGCAACCGACGACATGCCCTCCGGGCGCGACCCTGCCTGCCAGCTCGAGGGCGAGATCGCCGGTGCCACAGCAGACGTCGAGGACGGAGTCCCCCGGGGAGAGCTCGGCGCGATCAGCCGCTCTTCTCTCTCCAGCGATGATGCAGACCCGCGGTCATCACCGAGTTCAGCAGGTCGTAGCGTCCGGCGACCCGATCGAACATGCGATTGACCTGCTCCGCGAACTGGGTGGATTCCCGCTGCGGCTGAGCGGTGTTAGCCATCGCGTACCAGTCTGTCAGCTTAGTCGAGCGAAGAGAGGAAATCGGCTAGCTCGTTGAGCTTCTTCGGCGGCAGGTCGCGGATAGGACGGCATGATGCCGGGGCCAATTTCCACCGAGCGAACGATCGCCGCGCGTGGTACCCGTTGGGCGATGTGGGTGAGTTCGGGGCCGATGCCGTGTTGCCGTTCTCGCCGATCTTGTGGCAGGCAAGGCAGCCGGCGCCGGCGACGATCTCCTTGCCGGCCTCGTAGCGCGGCGCGACCTCCATCTCGATCTCGGTCGGCGAGCCGCCGGTGGCGCCGAGGAAGGTGAGGTAGGCCATCGCGACGATCGTCATCACGCCGGCCGTCGTCGCGATCGGGCGGCGGATCGGGTTGCGCTCCGGGCCACGGTCGTAGAACGGCAACAGGAGGAGCAGGACCATGCAGATCGTCGGGATCCCGATCGTCGCGATCGGGACCAGCTCCGGCGGCTTGATCACGCGCAGGAGCTCGAAGAGGAAGAAGAAGTACCACTCCGGGCGGGGCACGTAGGTGGTCGAGGTCGGGTCCGCCTTCGGGCCCTGCTCGGCGCCGAGCACGATCGACATCGCGATGATCACGGCGACGACCAGCAGCATCATCGCCGAGTCCTTCATCACCGCGTAGGGGAAGAAGGGCTTGCCCTTCTTCTTCAGCAGCTCGTACTCCTCGAGGTATGCCTGCTTGTCGGCTGGCTTCACGCCTGATCGCCGATCATCTGGCGTCCCCGTTGGCGCCGGCGTTCAGCTGGGAGGTCGGTGTGGCGGCCTTGGGCTTATCGGCCTTGAGCCAGGGCGGCGCGGTCGTGCCGAGCTTGACCACGAGATACAGGTGAGCTCCGATCAAGGCGATGATCGCGCCGGGGACGAGCAGCATGTGGATCGCGTAGAAGCGCGAGAGCGTCGTCGCCCCGAGCTCGGGCCCGGCGCGCAGGAAGTCACTTAGGTAGGGGCCGACGACCGGGCCGGTGCCGTTGATGTTGATGCCGACCACCGAGGCCCAGAAGGAACGCTGGTCGAAGGGCAGCAGGTAGCCGGTGAAGGCCATCGTCATCGTCAGGATCAGCAGCACGACGCCGATCACCCAGTTGAGCTCGCGCGGGTACTTGTAGGCGCCGAAGAAGAAGGTCCGGCCCATGTGGAGGAAGATCAGGATCACCATCACGCTCGAGCCCCACTTGTGCATCCCGTGCACGAAGGCGCCGAGGAAGACCTCGTTGTTGATGTGCGAGATCGAGGCGTAGGCCTGGGTCGTCGAGGGCGTGTAGAACATCGCCAGGAAGACGCCCGTGATCGCCTGCACGATGAAGGCGAAGAGCGTCGCCGAGCCGAGCGTGTAGAACCAGTTGGTCCCCTTCGGCACCTTGCGGTAGAGCATCCCGGTGAGGAAGCCGGAGGCGGCCGTGCGCTGGTCGACCCAGGCGAGCGCGTCGACAGGCGCTTCGACGGCGCGGTCGGTGAGCTGCTTCGTCTCGGAGGGACGCTCGGGCGGGGCCGTCTTCAGGTCCGCCGGAGCGGCGCCCTTGGCACCGTTGCCCTCGCCCGGCTTGGCCGGTTTGCGGAGCGGTGCGGGGATCAGTGAGTCGAGCTTCATCGCCGGCTAGGCCTCAGCTGCTCGGTGGCGGGAAGGTGGACGGGCGGGGTGGGTACAGATACTCCCAGATGCCGCCGGTGAACTCGCCGGGGTCGCGGGCGCGGACCGGCTCCAGCTGAGAGGTGACGCTGAAGCGCGGGCCGACCTCGACCTGGCCGCCGCGGATGCGCGTCTGGAACTGGTCGAGCGGGACGCACCGGCGGGCCGCCGATCCGCTTGCCCTGGAAGTCGTAGACGCCGCCGTGGCAGGGGCAGATGAAGTTCCCGGCGGCCTCGACGTAGCGGACCGGGCAGCCGAGGTGGACGCAGCGATTGGAGACCGCGATGACCAGGCCGGCCTCCTCGCCCAGGTCCTTTGAGCTCTTGCGGACGTAGGCGGTGGTCTTTCCGGCGTCGCCGATCCCCTCGGTCTCGGTGAAGACGACCTGGCGATAGGTGTCCTCGACGAAGTCGCTGACCGGGCCGACACGCCTCCCAGCGCTCCTTGCCGCGGTGGAAGATCGGCGCAACCGCGAAGCCGACCGCGGGCAGGATGATCGCCGCGCCGGCGACGCCGCCGAGACCCTGGGCGGCGACCGTGAAGGCACGCCGGCGCGTCATCGACTCGCCCTCGAAATAACCGGGGGGTTTCGGTTGCGGCCGCTCCGGCCGACCGGCCGCCTCGGCTCCGTTTTGCTTGTCCGCTCCGTCGCTCAAAAACTCACCTCAGGAAGCACGGAGTCTATTGACTCGCGCCGGCGGTCGCATGCTCGCCGCCGACCGCGGCGGTCGAGGCGCGCCACAGCTCCGGCACCTCGTCCTCACGCTCCTCGGCATGGAGCTGGGCACAGCGGGCGATCAGCTCGGCGAGCACTGCCACCGCCTCCGGATCGCCGAGGGTCGCGAGCCCTTCGATCCCGAGTGCGTAGAGGTAGTCGCCTGCGAGCAGGGCGAGATCCTCGTCGTGGCCGCGCAGCAGGCGAGGCTCGCCGTAGTGCAGCAGGTAGCCCTCGCGCACCGACTCGACGACGAGCGCGTACTCGGCGGGGGCCGATGCGGCGCGGGGGCCGGCGGCGGCGAGCAGGCCAAAGACCGGCTCCTCGGCGGCCTCGACCACATGCGGAGAGATCGGCGTCTCCTCGGAGCGCAGGCGCTCGGCGAGCACGGCCAGTGCCTGGCCGGGCTCAGGCATCGAGCGCCTCGGCGGCCGCTTCGAGGGTGCGGTCGATCGAGTCCTCGTCGTGGGCGAGCGAGACGAACCAGGCCTCGAACTGCGACGGGGGCGGGTAGACGCCACGGTCGAGCATCGCGCGGCAGAAGCGGGCGTGGGCGTCGAGGTCGCAGGCCGATGCGGTCGCGAAGTCGGTGACCGGCTCGGCGCTGAAGAAGAGGGTGAGAAGGCCCGGCGCGCTCGCGACCTGCAGGGGGCGCTCCTGCGCGAGGGCCATGAACCCATCGACGACACGCTCGGTCAAGTCGCGGAGGCGCTCATAGGCGTGGTCGTCGAGGCGACGCAGGGTGATCAGGCCGGCAGCGACCGCGAGCGGGTTGCCCGACAACGTGCCTGCCTGGTAGACGTCGCCGGCGGGAGCGACCCGCTCCATCAGCTCGCGCGGGCCGGCGTAGGCCGCGGCGGGCAAGCCACCGCCGAGCACCTTGCCGAGCACGGTCAGGTCGGGCTCGACCCCGTACAGCTCCTGGGCGCCGCCGCGGGCGACGCGGAAGCCGGTGATCACCTCGTCGAAGACCAGCAGCGCGCCTGCCTCCGCGGTGGCCGAGCGGAGGAACTCGAGGAATCCCTCGGCGGGCGGCACCACGCCCATGTTGGCGGCGATCGGCTCGGCCAGGACCGCGGCGACCGCGTGGTCGGCCAGGGCTCGCTCGACCGCCTCGCGGTCGTTCCAGGGCACGACGACGGTGCCGGCGGTCTGCGCCGCGGTGACCCCGGGCGTCGCCGGGATCGCCAGCGTCGCCAGCCCCGAGCCGGCGTCGGCGAGCAGGCCGTCGGAGTGCCCGTGGTAGGCGCCGGCGAACTTGACGACGACCTCGCGGCCGGTCACGGCGCGGGCGAGCCGCACGGCGCTCATCGCCGCCTCGGTGCCGGAGCTGGTCATGCGCACCATCTCGACCGAGGGCACGCGAGAGACGACCTCCTCGGCGAGCTCGACCTCGGCGGCAGTGGCGGCGCCGTAGCTGGTGCCGCCCTCGGCGACTTCGCTTACGGCAGCGACCACTTCAGGGTCGGCGTGGCCGAGGATCAGCGGCCCCCAGGAACCGACCCAGTCGAGATAGCGGTTGCCGTCGACGTCGAGGAGCTCGCAACCCTCGCCACGCTCGACGAAGATCGGCTCGCGACCGATCTGCCGCATCGCCCGCACCGGCGAGTTGACGCCGCCGGGAAGGACGCGCTGCGCACGCTCGTAGAGCTCGCCGCTACGCGTGTTCAGCTTCCCACCGGGCGTAGTCGTCGGTGAAGTAGTGCAGGCGGATCTTCTTGTACTCGGTCGAGGAGTAGAGGGTGGCGCGGTCGTCGGGGCCCATCCCGCACTCCTCGGCGATCGAGTCGAGGATCGCGTCGCACTCCTCCTTGGAGCGGCCGTGGGCCATGGTGAAGACGCTGTAGGGCCAGTCCTCATAGGTCGGGCGCTGGTAGCAGTGGGAGATGCCGCGGAAGGAGGCCATCCGCCCCCCCGTCTCCATGATCTCGTCCTCGGGCACCTTCCAGACACCCATGCCGTTCGCCGAGAAGCCGGCGCGGCGGTGGAAGAGGATCGCCGCGACACGGCGAAGCAGCTTGCGGTCGACCATGCCCCCCAGGTGCTCGAGCAGCTGCGGGGTCGTCATCCCCACCTCCGCCGCGGCCGCGTCGTAAGGGCGCTCGACCGGCTGCATCGGACCCTGGAGAGCGCGAATCACGGCGATGTCCCGCTCGTCGTAGGGCTGGGCTTCCAGCTCACGGGGCGGGGCCGCCTCGACGGCGGCGGCGAGGGCGTCGGTGCCCTTCTCCATCTCCAGGTTCATGTTGATCTTGAACAGGGTCAGGGTCGGCAGCTCCCGCATCGACTCGGCGCCAGTCTCCCGCATCAGCACCTCGAGAGTGCCGGCAAGTCCGAGCTCGGAGTCGGGCGGGGTGGCGATCGTGAACCAGAGGTTGAAGTCGTGGGTGCGCAGGTAGTTGTGGGAGACGCCCGGATGGGAGTTGACGATCTGAGCGGCCCGCTGGGGGTGCTCGGAGTCAACCTTTGCCGCGACCAGCATCGACTCGTAGCCGAGCGCGCGGGTATCGAAGATCGGCGTGATCTCGCGGATGATCCGCTCGTCGAGCAGGCGACGGGTGCGGTCCAGCACCTCGTCCAGCTCGAGCTCGGCCTCGGAGGCGACGAGCGCGAACGGCTCTGGGTCGAGCGGGAAGCTCGACTGCAGCAGGTTCATCAGCCGCTTGTCGGTCTCGTCGAGCGGGATCGCGGCGCCGTCCTTGCGGGAGCGGGCCTTGGACTGCGGCAACTTCACTGACATATCGCGCTCCCACTCAGTCGGTCGCAAAGAATCAGATATGGATGCTCCCTCGTTCGGGTCGCTAGAGCCATGCCGCCGCCTCCTTTGCGTAGTAGGTGACGATCGCGTCGGCACCGGCGCGGCGGATCGAGGTCAGTGTCTCCAGCACCGCGCTGCGCTCGTCGATCCAGCCCTGCTCGGCAGCGGCCTTCAGCATCGAGTACTCGCCCGAGACGTGGTACGCCGCAAGGGGCGCCCCTGTCGCGTCCTTGACCTGCCGCACCACGTCCAGGTAGGCCGTGGCCGGCTTGACCATCAGCATGTCGGCGCCCTCTTCGAGGTCGAGCTCGGCCTCGCGCACGGCCTCGGCGGCGTTGGCGGGGTCCATCTGGTAGCCACGGCGGTCGCCGAACTCTGGGGTCGAGGAGGCCGCGTCGCGGAAGGGTCCATAGAAGGCGGAGGCGTACTTGGCGCTGTAGGCGACGATCGGGACGCCGGAGTGGCCCTCTTCGTCGAGCTGGTGGCGGATCGTGCCGATGCGCCCGTCCATCATGTCGCTGGGAGCGACAGCGTCGGCGCCGGCCTCGGCGTGGGAGATCGCCGTTTTCGCCAGCAGCTCGACCGTAATGTCGTTGTCGACCTCACCCTCGCGGACGAAGCCGCAATGTCCGTGCGAGGTGTACTCGCAGAGGCAGACGTCGGTGATAACCGTCAGGTCCGGGTGCGCCTCCTTCAGCGCCCGCACCGCCATCTGCAGGACGCCCTCGTCGTCATAGGCGCCGGTGCCGGACTCGTCCTTGGCGGCCGGAATCCCGAAAAGCAGAACCGCTCCGATTCCCGCGCTCGCGATCTCGGTCCCCTCGCCGACCAGCTCGGAGATCGAGAACCGCTCGATGCCCGGCATCGAGGGAACCTCCTCGCGCACGCCCTCGCCGGCTACGACGAAGAGGGGCTGGATCAGGTCGGCGGGCGAGAGGTTCGTCTCGCGGACCAGGGCGCGCAGGGGCTCGGTGCGGCGCAGGCGGCGCAGGCGTGTTGCGGGGAATGGCACTGGGGCGAGTTTAGGGAAGGGCTTGGGGTAGGGGACGGGGAGGCCCTATCCCAGACGCGCGGCAGGAGCCGCGCTTGAGTGTCTGGGATAGGGCCTCCCCGTCCCCCCGCCACAGGCTTCGCTAACCGCTCAGGCTCAAGCGGTGCATAACAACCGAAAGCCGGCTGGCCGGATAGCGTTCCCCCTGTGGAGGCGGGGATCGGAACAGGTACGGCCGTGATCGAGGCTCGGAAGCTGGTCAAGCGCTTCGGGGAGCGTGAAGCTTTGCGGGGAGTGGACTTCGAGGCCGCTGCTGGGGAGCTTGTGGCTGTTATTGGGCCTAACGGGGCTGGGAAGACCACACTGCTCTCGATCCTTGCTGGGATCTCTCGGGCGGATGGTGGGGAGGTGCATGTGCCGGAGGGGGAGGTGGGCTGGGTACCGCAGCAGGCGGCCCTCTACCGGCGGTTGACGGTCGAGGAGAACTTGTTGCTTTTTGCGCGACTGGAGGGGCACGCGGATCCGGGAGCTTCGGTGGAGGGGATGCTGGAGCTGACGGGGTTGGCCGAGCGGCGGGGTGAGGTGGTCGCTCGGCTGTCGGGTGGCAACCAGCAGCGGATCAACATCGCGATCGGGCTGCTGGCGCGGCCGTCGGTGTTGCTGCTCGACGAGCCCAGCGTCGGCCTCGACCCGCGCCAGCGGGCGCGGCTGTGGGAGTTCGTCTCGGCGCTGGCGGAGACGAACGGCACCACGGTGATCTTCTCCACTCACGACATCCAGGAGGCCGAGCGCTACGGGGGGCGGCTGCTCGTGCTCGCCGACGGCGAGGCGCTCTTCGACGGCTCCCCCGACGGGCTCCTGGAGGCAGTGCGGCGTGAGGCACCTGAGGCAGCCGATCAGGACTTCGAGACCGCTTTCGTCGCCTTCCTCCACCACAGGGGCCACTGATGAGATGGCTCCTGCTCAAGGACCTCCAGATCCTGCGGCGATCGCCGCTGCAGGCGGTCCTGCTGGTCGCCTACCCGGTGCTGATCGCCGTCCTGGTCGGCTTCGCGATCTCGCGATCGCCGGAGAAGCCCAGGGTCGCCTTCCTCAACGACGTCCCGGCTGATTCGCGGGTCAGCGTCGGCGCCACGGAGCTGCCGAACATCGGCGTCAACGACCGCATCTGCGGCCGCGTCGAGTGCGTTCGCGTCAAGAGCCGTGACGAAGCGATCGAGGAGGTCCGCTCGGGCGACGTCCTCGCGGCCCTGATCCTCCCCGCCAACCTGGTGAGCCGGATCAACTCCCTCTCGACGCCGTTTCCCAAAACCCCCGAGATAGAGGTGGTCGTCAGCGAGGAGGACCCGGTGAAGGCGCGCCTGGTGAACGACCGGATCGACGCGCTGATCGCGCAGGCAAACCTCGTGATCGCGCGGCGCATCGCGGGCGAGGGCGGCAAATTCCTCGACCTCGTCCTCGACGGCGGCGACATCCGGGTGATCGGCCAGACGATCGAGATCCTCGGCTTGCGCAACAGCGCCCGCATCGTCGAATCCCTTCGACCGTCGCTGCCTCCGGGCGACCTTCGCGACTCGGTCGACCGGGTGATCCGGTTCACCAGGTTGGCCCGCAACAACCTCTCCACGGGGGCTCCGCTGCTGACCCGGCTCGCGCAGCCGATCGCCGTCGACAAGGAAGTCGTCGACGGCTCCTCCCCCCGCTCGAATCCTTCGCGATCGCCGTTGCCGCGACCTTCACGCTCGCCTTCGTCGTCGTCCTGCTCGTCGCCGGGTCGCTGGCGCTGGAGCGTGAGGAGAACGCCTTTCCCCGGCTCACCCGCGGGCTGGTCTCGCACTCGGGCCTGCTGGCCGAGAAGGTGGTGCTGGGCGTAACCGTCGGGTTGGCGGTGACGCTGCTGATGCTGGCCGGCCTCGCCCTCTTCGTACCCCTGCACTGGAGCCGCTTCGGCCTCTGGCTGGTCGCGATCCTCGCCGGCGGCGGCGCCCTCGGTGCGGCCGGGGCCGCCCTCGGTGCCGTAGCTCGGGAGGTTCGCGCCGTCTCCCTGCTCGCCTTCATGGTCACCCTGCCGGTCGCCTTCCTCTCCCTGATCCCCTCCGGCGCCGTCGGCCCGGCGCTCTCCGACGTGATCGAGGTCGTCACAGCCCTCTTCCCCTTCAAGCCCGCCCTCGACGCGATGACGGCAGCGCTCGACCCCGCCGGCCCCGATCTTGGCGTCGCCCTGCTGCACCTGGCGGCCCTGATCGCCGCCTACGGCCTGCTCGCCCGCTTCGCGCTACGCCGGTTCGCCGCGGTTTAGCGCTCGCCGTGGAAGCTGTGCCGAGCGAGCCTGCGCCAGGTCCGGGTCGGTGACGCCGCTGAGGACGAAGGCGTCGATGCTCTCCTCCGGGCAGAGCTGCAGGCGCAGGCGCTCGAGCACCTGGGGCTCGCTCAGCTCGGCGAAGCGCCGCTCGCGGGCGGGGACGGCCACAAGGGCGACCTCGTTTCCGTCGGCCAGCAGGCAGCCGTGGCGGCTGACGTAGGCGGAGAGCTGCGTGACCGCGTCGCCGCTGTACAACTCGCAGGTCGCCGTGTCGAGGGCGGTCAGCTCGTAGTTGGGCTCGGTCGCCGAGACCAGCCGCAGCTGCTCGGCGGTCAGGTGGATGATCGCCACCCTCGCCTTGGTGCCGGGGCTGCGCTGGAGCGTCGCCGGCACGGCTCCGTAAGCCGCGAAGTGGGCCGAGTAGACGACGTCGAAATCGTGCAGCCAGGCCGGCTCGACCAGCACCGGGTCGGCGCTGAGAGCGAGCTTTCGGGCCAGCACTTCGGGCGATGCGTTGGACCCGTAGACGAGAAGCCGCGAGCGCTGCTCTCGGTCGATCTCGACCTCTGCCGGGTCGAGAGTGCGGTGCCCCTGCTGCACGAACGGGCGTGCCGGCACCGCATACGGATAGCGCATCGCGCGCTCCAGGATCTCGCTGTCCTCGCTCACGCCTACACCCTTGCGCATTTCGCAGTTAGTGGGGACTAGCGAAACCCCCGCCGCGCCTGGCGGCGGCGGACACGGCGCGGTGCTGCGTCCTCAGTCGGCCGAATAGCGCTGCTATTCGGCCTCCCTGCGTCCTTGCTCCGCTTGGTCCGGCGCTCGCCAGTCCGCAAACGCGGGTTTCGCTAGTCCCCACTAGGGTCAGGCGACCATGAAGGTGCTCTTCATCGGCGACGTGGTGGGCGGGCCTGGGCGGCGCGGGCTGCATGCCGCGATGCCCGGGCTGCGCGAGCGGTACGCCCCGGACATGGTGATCGTCAACGGCGAGAACTCCGCCGGGGGGATGGGGATCACCGAGAAGACCGCCAAAGCGCTCTTCGACGCCGGCGCCGACGCGATCACCACCGGCAACCACGTCTACCGCCATCGCGAGGCCTACGACTACCTCAACCGCAGCGACCGCGTCGTGCGTCCCGCCAACTATCCCTACGCCAACCCCGGTCGCGGCTACACCGTCGTCGAGGTCGCGGGGAAGCGGGTCGGCGTGATCAACCTCAGCGGGGCGATCGGCCTCACCGTCGCCCGTTCCCCGTTCCACGAGGCCGACAGCATTCTCGAGAAGATCGAGTGCGACTTCGCGATCGTCGACTTCCATGCCGAGGTGACCAGCGAGAAGGTGGCAATGGGCTGGCACCTCGACGGCCGTGTTGCCGCCGTGCTCGGCACCCACACCCATGTGCCGACGGCCGACGCGAGGGTGCTGCCACAGGGAACGGCGTTCATCTGCGACGTCGGGATGACCGGGTCGCGGACCAGCGTGCTCGGGGTAAAGCCGGAGCTGATCCTGGAGACCATGATCACCCAGATGCCGGTCAAGTTCGAGACGGCCACCGAGGACGTCTGGGTGATGGGAGCGGTCGTCGACGTCAACGACCGCGGGTTGGCCGACTCGATCGAGCAGGTGATGGTGCCCGCTCCTACTGATTCGTAGCGGGGGCGGTCAGGACCCCCTTTGTCGGACGCGCGGCAGGAGCCGCGCTTGAGTGTCCGCCAAAGGGGGTCCTGACCGCCAATGCCACCAGCAGCAGGGGGTAGAACCAGACGATGTAGAGGTAGAACCAGTGCTGCATGGTGAGCTGGAGGCCGATCAGGAGGGCGGCGCCCAGGGCACTGACTTGGATGAGCTTCTTGCGCCTGGGGCGGAAGGCAAACGCAATCGCGAGCAGCCCGACCGAGGCGAGAATCGCTATCCGCAGCGGCTCCAGTCCAGCTACCTGACCCCAGATGCTGAACGGCGAATCCCTTCCCCCCTGGTAAGCGATCGTGCGGTCGTAGACGGTGTGCAGGCCTGGATCTATCGCGGGCCAGAGCACTACGGCGGTTGCTACGGCAGCGAAGGCGAAGAGGAACCGCCAGCGCTTCCGGTCATAGGTGAAAAGCATCGGGATCAGCACCAGGGGAGCGAACTTGGCAAACACGGCGAGAGCCGCCACTGCGCCTCTCGCGACCGGACGGGCGAGGACCAACAGCGTTGCGGCGAGCAGCATCGCCACCAACGTGTCGTTTGAGTTGGAGAGAAGCGCAAAGGCGGTGTAGGGATATGCCGCCCAGCCGAAGGCGAGGGTCGCAGCGAGCTTGTTGCCCTCTGGCCCAGGGCGCACACGGCGGCCGAGCAGGATCAGCAGGGCGAGGGTCGTGAGGTCGAAGACAACGGCGGCGCCGTGGGCGGCGGGGAGGTCGTCCCAGCTTCCCGACCAGGGCCAGATCGCCTCGAAGGGAACGTAAACGAGGTAGTTGACCGGGCCGTAGGTGTCTCCTTGGGAGACGTCCTCGGGGAAGTTGTCGTAGACAGGCTCCCCATGGGTGATCCGGTCGGCGCCAACCACGCCGGCGTAGCCGACGTCGATCGCGCCGGAGTCGGCGACGTTCAAGCCGAGCCGGAAGCCGATCAGGAAGAGGGCCGCGACGAGCAGCCACCTGGCCGGCCAGACCGGACGTATGCCACCCCCGTTATCTCCTCGCAGGCCGATCCACAGCGCGCGGCCGCAGAGGTAGGCGAGCGGGACGTATTGGAGCGGAACCGAGACGCCGACGTCGCCCCGGTTGAAGAAGAGGTGCGAGGCGCCGAAGCCGATCAGGAAGAGGAGGTCGAGGTTGGCGATGCGGCGCAGGCGCCTCCAGTCGAGGAGGCCGAGGAGGAAGATCGCGCAGAGCGGCAGGAAGACGTAGGGGGCGTTGAGCTTGTGGCCGAAGGCGCCCGAGTAGCCGCGCGCCATCTTCCAGGCGACCTGGTACCCGGTCCAGGACTCGCGCACGAGGCCGGTTGCCGGGTCGACGATGACCAGCGCCACCTGCTCGTCACCGGCGAACCAGGAGACCTCCCAGTTGCCGTCGACCTTGGTGGCCGTGTGCGTAAGGCCCCCGTTCTCCTTGCGCTCATCCACCACCTTGGAGTCCTGGGCGGCGCTGCGAGTCGCGCTGGAGGCGCCCACGTCCGCGCTTGCTGTGGCAGGAAGGAGGAGGGCGACGGCAACCAGTGCCGCGGGGATCCGCCTCATAGCCCGAAGTGGTCCAACACGACCGGCGCGACGTCGCGCAGCGCCCACTGTTCCCGCTCGTCCGCGCTCTCGGGCCCGCAACCGACGAAGAGCAGCGGCCCGAGCGAGTCGCCGGCGTGCAGCGATCCGTGGCTGCCACCGCCGGCGTGGGTGACGCCGCCCCAGTCCACAGCCTCGTAGCCCGGCGCCAGCGAGAGCAGGAAGTCGCCCGCGTGTGGAGCCGTGAGCGCGGACCAGACACGGGCGAGGGGGTCGGGGTAGTCCCGGCTGAGCAGCCGCCCGTCCTCGACTGTCGCCGCGATCGCGCCGAGGTCGCCCTCGAAGTCCCAGCGCGTGCCGCGCTGGTCGACGACAGCATCGCCAGGGCCGAAGCGCAGCTTTGCCTCTCCACGTTCGACCGTCGCCGTCGCGCCATCTGCGGGGGCGCCCGGCTCCTCTCGAACCAGCGGCTTGCCGTCAGCGGACTCGAGGCGGCAGACGAGGTCGATCCCTTCGAGCACGTTCAACCTCGCCCGCACCGCCTCCGGGTCGGCCCGCTCCCCCGCGCTCGGGAGCAGGTAAACGTGGGCGGCGCGACCGGTCGGGCTGACCGCCAGTTGGGCTCGATCGGGCTCTGACTCCGACGGCCTCAAAACCGACCACTCGTGGCCGAGCAGCTCCGCCAGCGGCAGCCCGCGGTGCACCGGCGTCTGCGCGTGGTCGGCGAGGAGGACGACCGCGTGGTCGGCAAGGAAACCGTCGAGGTCGCCGGCGGCCTCGACCAGTTTCGCGAAGGAGCGGTCGGCCTTGGAGATCGACTCGACGCTCGCCTCCGGTCCGTGGCGGTGGGAGTAGTTGTCGTTGTCGGGAAGGGAGAAGAGCAGGAAGTCGAAGCCGTCGCTCCTCGCCAGCTCGGCGGCGCAGCAGGCCGAGTACCCGTCGCGGGCGCCGGGGATCGAGGTCGATTTGCAGGGCACCTCGCTGCTCGCGTAGAGGTCGCCGTAGAAGAGCTCCGCGGGACCCCAGGTGTGGTGGCGGAACTTCAGCTGCGTCGCGTCGACCGCCCGGCGCAGGAGTCCCTCGAGTGAGACCTGGTGGCGGTGCCGCCCGCGGTAGATCAGGAACGGGGTGCAGGCAGTGCGCACGCCGGCGTCGTCGAGGCGCTCGAACAGCGTCTCGGTGGCGGGGTTGAGATGCGCCAGGTTCATGTTGTAGACCAGGTCGTAGAGGGCGCGGAAGACACCGAACGCCCGGCTCGCCTCGAGCGAGGAGCCGTACTCGACGTAGCGGCGCTCGAGGCGGTGGTACCAGTCCATGCCACTGATCCAGTGGCCGTTCGCACCCTGGCCGGTGACCATCTCGGCGCAGGCGACCGGGGTCACCGAAGGGAAGCTGGAGACGCAGTCCTCGACCAGGACGCCGCGTTCGATCAGGGCGCCGAAGGTGGGCGCGCGGTCCTCGGCGACGGCGCGAAGCAGCATGTCCGTGCGCAGCGAGTCGACGTAGGTGAGGACCAGCTTCTTAGCGGGCACCTCGTCATGATCGTGGAACGCGACCTCAAATGGTCCAGGCAAGCCGCGCCCATGGCTGCCTTGCTTCGCGGCGGCGGCGCAGGAGCAGGCGATCGATGAACTGGTCTGGCCACTGCGGCTGGACCAGAACTGTGCGCAACCCGAGGCGCGCTGCCGGTGCTACATCGTGAAGAACCTTGTCCCCGATCATCACCGCTTCGCATGCATCAACCCCCAGGCAAGCGAGCGCCCGGAGGTAATAGCGAGCGCGCGGCTTGGCGATGAGCCACCCAGCGTCGGCGACGTCCGCGCCGATCACGGAGGCGAGGTTCGAGAGGTCACGGCGGGAATTGCTGGCTAGGGCCCACCTCCCAATGCCGGACCTCACCCTTTCCCGGCGCAGGTGCTCCGTCAAGTCGTTGTTGATCTCATCTCCCCCAGGCGGAACGAGAGTGTTATCCACATCGAGAAGTACTCCCCTTACTCCAAGACGAGCGAGAGCGACGAAATCGACCTCGAATATAGACCGGGCACAGAAATCGGCCGGACTTTTAAACGTTGCGTCCGATCCGATCACGCAAGCACTTGATCGTCTTGATCAGCTCGAATAGGCCAAATCTCTCCCACAGGTGGAACTTCGTGGCGATCTCGAATATTGCGAACTCCAACGAAGGCGCGAATCCCGTAGGCAATGAAGAGGGCCCCGAGCGAGGCTCCCGTGATGTACATGGCGGTTCGGCAGTCGTTGTGCCACATGAAGTGCAAACCCACTATGTAGCTGCCAAGCGCGACCAGCAGCAGGAACGCCGAGATGACGAGGGCGCGAACCACGGACTCACGTTCCTGTTGAGACAATCGTCGCCTGATTCCCCAGGTGGGCTCAGCTCGGCGGCGCAGCCAACGCTCCCACCCCATCGGCGGCCCCGGCTCATACCCTCTGAAGAGATCATCCAGACGCTGCTCTATCGCAGCCACGGCGGCGCCGGCGCGGAGCGAGCGGTTGATCTCCCCGATCAACATCTCGGACGTGAGGAAAACCACCAGTGGTACGGCGACGCTGAGCACAAGGCCGCCGACGAAGCTCTGATCTCTCAGCGTTGCCCCCAAGCCTATTAGCGCGGCAAGCAGAGGCACGGCGATGCGGAGGGTCGCCAACTGTGCATCCCGAGCTGTCACGGCCTCCGACCGCAGCGATTTGTACTCCTCGAGCACCGCGCTGTACCAATTCGGCTCTATGTCCTGCACCACGGGGCGGGAGCGTATCTAACGACTCGCCATCGGCGGGACCAGTCTCCACGCGATTCGCCCCAGCCGCCAAATGAACGAAGCACCGTTGAACGCAGCCAGCACGACGAAGCCGACGACGAGGGCGGTATTGCTTCCACCGTCGAGGGTCAACGCGAGGAGCGTCCCCGAAAGCAGGATCACGCGTCCCGCGCGACCGAAGATTCGTGCTTCGGGCCAACTGATGTCGAGGCGGTGCTGACAAGCGGCAGACGTTGTGTAAGAAGTCAGTGAGCCGAGGAGAACAGCGGTGAGCACAGCCAAGGTGACCGTTTCGTTCTCGGCGTAAAAGGCGACGCCTGCGTACAGGCTCGCTTCCCCGATCTTGTCACAGATCGAGTCGAGGAAGGCGCTGTTGCTTGACGAAGGCCGGTCGGCAGCCGCCCGCGCCACCATGCCGTCCGCGAGGTCGCATAGCCCGCCAAGTGGGAAGAGAATGGCGGAGAGGACGACGGGCGCCCCCACGGCAAGGCTCACGCCGGCAGCGATGCAGAGGCCGGCGCCGAGAAGGCTGAGGGCGTTTGCATGCCACTGCCGAATGACTCTGTGCACGGGTCGGTCAACGCTCCAGCCAGACTGCGGTTTAGGAGCGGGGTATCCGCGAGCCGGAAGCGGAGGGGCATGGGAGCCAGACATGGAATTCATGTCCATAGAGGTCTCTTGGGTGCGCGGCTGCAGGGGGATCAGATTATCGGCCATCGTCGGACCGCTACCCGGTCTCAAGCATTCTCAGCGCAGGACGCGCAGGCCGGCGTGTTTGCGCTGGGCGCGGCGGCGGCGTGAGATGCCGAGCCAGGTGAGGGCGGCGACCACCAACAGGACGGCCGGCTTGAGCAAGAGCGCGATCGCCACGACAACCAGGGCGGCGAGCGACACGAGGAAGGCGAGCGCACCTGAGCCGCTGCCCTCTCTTCGCCCCGCACCGCTGACGACGTCGCTGACGATGAGGCAGGCAAAGACGGCCCCGATCAGGCAAAACAGGGCGCCGGCCACGGTGCTGACGTCGGCAGTGCCGGCGAGCAGGGCGCCGATGGCGAGGGCGATCACCCCGGCCAGGATCGTCATCCGGCCGCGGGCCGAGCCGTGCGTGCCGGTGGTGCCGGCCAGCATCCCGATCGCGATGCCGATGCCGAGCTCCAGGCAGATTCCCGAGAAAGATCCCACGCGGGAAACCTAGCTCCCCGGGCGAGACGGCGCCAATTCGGCACACTGTCTCAATGCCAGAGCCGCCCCACCGGCGTCGCGCCCACACCCGCAGCAGCGATCTGGAGCGGTATGCCGGCCTCTTCGCGGCGCGGACGCAGGTGATGCGATCCTCGGCGATGCGCGACCTGATGGCGGTGACCGCACGGCCGGAAGTGATCTCGCTTGCCGGGGGCCTTCCCGACACCTCGACCTTCCCGCCGCAGACCTTCGCCGCGCAGATGACGCGGATCGCCCAGGAGTCCGCCGCCGAGGCGCTTCAGTACGGCCCCACGGAGGGCTTCCGCGAGACCGTCGACTGCATCATCGAGGTGATGGGAGCCGAGGGGATGCTTCCCGACCCCGAGGACGTGATCGTCACGACAGGCGGCCAGCAGGCGATCGACCTGATCTGCAAGACGCTGGTCGATCCCGGCGACGCGGTGATCTGCGAGGCGCCCACCTACCCAGGCGCGATCCCGGTCTTCTGTAGCTACGAGGCCGACACGATTCAGGTCGAGTGCGACGCGGAGGGGATGCGGATCGACGAGCTGGAGGCTGTGCTCGGACGACTCGACGGCGAAGGGCGGCGACCGAAGTTCGTCTACTCGGTGCCGACCTTCCAAAACCCCGCCGGCGTGACGATGTCGCTGGAACGCCGGCGGCGACTGGTCGAGCTGGCACGGTCGCGCGAACTGCTCGTCGTCGAGGACAACCCCTACGGCCTGCTGCGCTTCGGCGGCGAGCCGGTGCCGCCGCTCTACCAGCTCGACGGCGGAGACTTCGTCATCTACGTCGGCACCTTCTCGAAGATCCTCTCGCCCGGGATCCGCCTCGGCTGGGCGGTGGCGCCGCCGCCGGTGATGGACAAGATCGTGTTGGGCAAGCAGGCCGCCGACCTCTGCACTTCGACCCTTACCCAGTACTTCGTCCGCGAGTACTTCCGCGGTGGCGGCTGGGGACAGTACGTCGAGAGCCTTGCCGAGATCTACCGCTCCCGCCGCGACGCGATGGTGGAGGCACTGCGCCGATACTTCCCGCCGCAGGCGAGCTGGACCGAGCCCGAAGGCGGGATCTTCATCTGGGCGACCCTCCCCCCCTACATCGACACCAGCGACCTCTTGGCAAAGGCGTTGCGCGAGGACGTCGCTTTCGTTCCCGGCCAAGCCGCCTACGTCGACGGCAGCGGGCACAGCTCGATGCGGCTCAATTTCTCCGCCGGAGACGAGGACGAGATCCGCGAGGGCATCCGCCGGATCGGCAAGGTAATTGGCGAACAGGTCGAGCTCTACAGCGCTCTGACTGGATCTGGGACTGACCCGCATATGCCCGCAGGCGAAGCGGGTGAGGGTGAGGAGGCCGACTCGACCGTGGTGCCGTTTCGCAAGGCAGAGGGCGCGTGAAGGTCGCGGTCCTCAAAGGCGGCCGGTCGCTGGAGCGGAGCGTCTCGCTGCGCTCCGGAGCTCGGGTCGAAGACGCACTCGGCAGACTCGGCCACGAGGTGCTCGCGCTGGAGGCCGGCGGGGAGCTGGTCGAGCTGCTGAGCGACGAGCGGCCCGACGTCGCCTTCGTCGCCATGCACGGCATGGGCGGAGAGGACGGCACCGCCCAGGAGCTGCTGGAGATCCTCGGCATTCCCTTCACCGGACCGGGAGTCGCCGCCTGCGTGCGCTGCATCGACAAGGTCCTGGCCAAGCACGAGCTGCGAGCTGCTGGGATCCCCACCCCCGACTGGTTCGCATTCAACGAGACCGCGTTTCGCGAGCTCGGCGCCGCCGACGCCCTCGGGAGCCTGGAGGAGCGGCTTGGCTTCCCGCTCGTGGTCAAGCCAAGTCGCGGCGGCTCGGCGCTGGGAGTGAAGTTCGCCGAGAGCGGCTCCGAGGTTCCCAGCGCCCTCGTCTCCGCCTTCAGCTACGACGACCGGGTGCTGCTGGAGCGCTTCGTCAGCGGTCGCGAGCTGGCGGTCAGCGTGCTCGGCGGCGAGGCCCTGCCGGTGGTCGAGGCGATCCCTCGGTCCGGTCACAGCTACGACTTTGAAGCGCGCTACGAGATTGGCCGCACGTCCTTCATCTGCCCCGCCCAGCTCGGCGAGGGCGAGACGGCCGCGGTCACCGACGCCGCCCTGGCCGCCTACGAGACACTCGGTTGCGCAGGCTTTTCGCGTGTCGACCTGATCCTCGGCGAGGAGGGGCCGCAGGTGCTCGAGGTCAACGCCATCCCCGGCCTCACCGACACCAGCCTCCTCCCCCAGGCCGCCGAGGCGGCGGGGATGTCCTTCGAGCAGCTGGTGGAGCGGATTTTGGAGCTCGCTGTAGACAGCCTCCAGTCAAGTAGGTCGGAGGATGCAGGGAGGCTGACGAGGGGAGCGCACTAGTTGGTGCGTGACCCGAGGAAGCCGACCGAAGACTCCGAGATACGCCGGCTGGAGGCTGTCTACGAATCCTCGCCCTTGGCGAAGTCATCGGGTGTGACCTCGTCGAGGAACTCTTTGAACTTGTCGACGACCTCCTCGGTGTCCTCGACGTCATGCTCGAACTCGATCGCCGACTCCTCGATCACGCCCTCGTCGGCGAAGATCGGCGCTGAGACGCGGACGGCGAGGGCGAGGGCGTCGGAGGGTCGCGAGTCGATCTCCATCTCCGACCCGTTGACCGAGACCGTGATCGAGGCGTAGAAGGTGTTGTCGCGCAGTTCGGTCACAGAAACCCGCTCGCATTTGGCGTCGAGCTGGTCGAGCAGGTCGGAGAGCAGGTCGTGGGTCATCGGCCGCGGGGTCGAGGCGCCCTGGAGCTTCATCAGGATCGCTGCCGCCTCGGGATGGCCGATCCAGATCGGCAGGAACTTGTTGCCGTCGACCGTCTTCAGCAAGACAATCGGCTGCTTGCCGACCATGTCAAAGCTGACGCCGTAGATCTGCATCTGCTGCACGAGTGGGCGATCCTGGATTCGAACCAGGGACCTCGTCCTTATCAGAGACGCGCTCTAACCAACTGAGCTAATCGCCCGGAGCCAAGCCGAAGGATAGCGGGGTGATCGAGGCCTGACGGCGGGGCCTCAGCGACCGTTGCGGGCGAGCTCGCGGGCGAGCGCCAGGGCCTCTTCGAGGCTGCCGAAGCGGATCTCGACCGCGACTCCTCCTCCCCTCGGTCGCACCCTGACCTCGTGGCCGAATGCCGACTCGAGCTCGTCGGCCGCATCGCGGATCGCGGCGGCCTCCTCGACCGACAGCATCGCTCGGGAACCGCTCTTCTTTTTTGGCTGGCCAGCCAGCTTGGCCCGATTCTCGGTCTCGCGGACCGACCAACCGCCGCGCGCGGCGTCGCGGGCGAGCTGGCGCCGCACGTCGTTTCCCTCCGCGACGAGGATCGCCTTGCCGTGACCTTCGCTGAGCTCGCCCGACTCGAGCAGGTCGAGAGCCTCGTCGGGGAGGTCGAGCAAACGGATCAGATTGGAGACGGCGGGGCGGCTGCGGCCGACGCGGCGGGCCAGCTCCTCCTTGGAGAGGCCGAGGTCGTCGACTAGAGCGGCACAGGCCCGTGCCTCGTCAACCGGGTTGAGGTCCTCGCGGACCATGTTCTCGATCAGGGCCACCTGGAGGCGCTCGGCCAGCTCCTGATCGCGGACGACCGCAGGAACCTTGCCCAGGCCCGCAGCCTGCGCGGCGCGCCAGCGCCGCTCGCCGGCGATCAGCTCATAGCTGCCATCGGGCAGGGGGCGGACGAGCAGCGGCTGCACGACTCCGTTGGCCTCGATCGAGGAGGAGAGCCCGGCGAGGGCCTCGGGGTCGATCTTCGTCCGCGGCTGGTTCGGGTTCGGCTTGATCAGCTCGACCGGCAGCTCGCGCAGCTCGCCGGCGTCCGCGGCCGTCGCCTCCGGGAGGATCGCGGAGAGACCGCTCCCGAGGCCGCGGCGGGCGGGCTTAGCCACGGGCCGCAAGCTCCTGGGCGAGGGCGCGGTAGGCATCGGAGCCGCGAGATCGGGGCGAGTGCTCGGTCACGGGCAGACCATAGCTCGGGGCCTCGGCGACCCTGACGCTTCGTGGGATGACCGTCTCGAAGACCATCTCGGGGAAGTGCTGGCGCAGTTCCCGCTCCACGTCCTGCGCCAAGCGGGTGCGCTCGTCGTGCATGGTGACCAAGAGACCCGACACCTCCAGCGCGCGGGTTGAGCTCGCGCCGGATCGTCGCCAGGGTGTCGAGGAACTGGACGAGGCCCTCGAGCGCCAGGTACTCCGCCTGGACCGGGACCACGACCCGGTCGGCGGCGGCGAGCGCGTTGACGCTGACCGGCCCCAGCGAGGGCGGGCAGTCGAGCAGCGTGTAGGCGAAACGCTCGCGCACCGGCCCCAGTCGCTCGCGCAACCGTGTCTCGGAGCCCTCGATCCGCGGCAGCTCGACGGCGGCGCCGGCGAGGTCGCGGTTGGCTGGGACCAGCCAGAGGTTGTCCGGGCCGGCGGGGCGTGCGGCCTCCGCCACCGAGACCTCGCCGATCAGGCAGTCGTAGGAGGAGGGGTGCATGTCGCGCTCGCCGCCGAGCGCGACGGTCGCGTTGCATTGCGGATCGAGGTCGACGAGCAGGGTCTGGGCTCCCGTCCCCGCCACGCAGGCGGCGACGTTGACCGCGGTCGTCGTCTTGCCGACGCCGCCCTTCTGGTTCGAGATCGCGTAGACGACGCCCATCCGGCCGCAGACTAGCCCTACCCGCGGGGGCGCTTCTTGGCCATTCCCGCTCGGCGCGGCAATCCAGCAGGGGTGGGGCCGGTCTTGCGCAGGACGTGCAGGTGGCGGTGCTCGCTGCCTGCGTAGGGACCGACGTGGAGGATCTGCTCGGGGTGCATGGCCAGACCCTCGGCGGCGCGGGAGAGCTGTGCCTCCTCCTCGGGGTCGCGCTCTGCCCTTCCAGGCGACGAGGACGCCGTTTTCTGCGAGCAGAGGCGAGGCCAGCTCGGCCAGGGTGGAGAGCCTGCCCACGGCGCGGGCCGTGACCGCCGCGTAGGCCTCTCGCCCCTCGTCCTGCGCAAGCTCCTCCGAGCGGACGTTCAGGACCTGGGCGTTGCCGATTCCCGCGGTGTCGATCGCGCGCTGGATGAACTCACACTTGCGGCCGACCGACTCGATCAGGTCGAGCCGGGAGAAAGGCAGGGCTGCAGCCAGCACCAGTCCCGGAAACCCAGCTCCAGAGCCAATATCGGCGATCCTCGGAGCGTCTCGAAGGTCGGGGATCTCCAGCCCGGTGAGGCTGTCGGCGACGTGGACCTTCCAGGCGCGGGCAGGGTCGGTGACCGAGCTCACCGACGCCCGCTCCTCGGCGAGCAGGTGGAGCACGGCCTCCAGCGCAGCTCGCGCCGCAGGGTCGAGCTGCGGCGTCGGGTCCGCGCTCACTCTGTGACGAGCGGTGCAACCACGACGCAGCGGTGGGGGTCGTCGCCTTCGCTGTAGGTCTCGACGCCGGCGCGGTCCTTGAGATGCTCGTGGACGACGCGGCGCTCCTGCGCGCTCATCGGATCCATCTCCACCGAGCGACCGTCGTTCAGGGCCTGCTCCGCAGCCCGGTCCGCGCGAGCCGTCAGCGTCTCCCGGCGCCGCTCCCGGTAGCCGGCCGCGTCGACCACGACCCGTTTGCGGTCCCGGAGGCCGCGGAAGGCGGCCTGATAGGCGAGCAGCTGAAGCGCGTCGATCGTCTGCCCCCGTTTGCCGATCAAGAGGCCGTAGTCGTCGCCGCCCTCGACCGAGGCCGTAATCCGGTCGTCGTCCTCGACGATCTCGACGTCCCCATCCAAGTCCAGCTCGTCCAGGACGCCCTCGACGAGCTCCCGAACGCGCTCTGCCGGCTCCGCAGGCCAGTCTGCGATCTCACCCATGGCGGTGAGTCTATTAGCGAGGAGGTGTTGGCGCGGCGGGTCCTGTCGCCGTAGGGGACCCACCACCCCCTGCGGTCGCTAAAGCGTCCTCGGGGGCGGTTCCCCCTACGACGCCACCCCCCGCGAGAAAGCTCACAAAGAGACAGTCCGTGGCGGGCTTTCTGAATGCGCCTCGGTACTGAGCTTCTCGGCCTGGAGCTCGACCAGGGCTGGGACGAGAAAGCTTGGGGTGCCTGAAAGACCGGCGGGGAGGGGTTGGGGGATCCTCGCGAAGCGGCCCCCGGCAAGGTGATTCTCAGCCGCGAAGCGGCTCAAGGTTGCACCGCCGCCAGGCGGTGCAATGGGGTCCCCAAACCCCTCCCCGCCGGTCTAACTACCGTCTCTTCTTCTTTTTCCGCGGCGAGGGTGGGGGCGGTTTCGCTGCCTGAATCTCCGCCGGCGTAGCCACTTGGGGAGCCGGGATCAGTTTCTGGATCGTGTACTGCTGGCCGATCGTCCAGACGTTGGTGGTGATCCAGTAGAGGACGAGGCCGGCTGGGAAGTTGATCACGAAGGGGACGAAGATCAGTGGCAGGACGAACATCATTATCCGCTGGCTTTTGTCGGCGGTGATCGCCATCACCATCCCGGAGATCAGCTGCGTACCGACGTAGAGGATGAGCAGGGCGATCAGTTCGCCACCGGCGGCCTTGGCCGTCAGGTCGCTGATGAAGAGGAAGGAGGCTTCCGAGCCGCACTCGCCGGCCTTGCACCCGATGTCGTCGGGAAGCTCGTTCTGCAGCAGGTAGAAGAGCGTGATGAAGACCGGCAGCTGCGCCAGCAGCGGGATGCAGGAGGCAAAGGGGTTGACTTTGTTCTCCTGGTAGAAGCGCATCATCTCCTGCTGCATGCGCTGGCGGTCGTTTTTGTATTTCGCCTGGATCTCTTTGATCTGCGGCTGCAGCGCCTGCAGGGCGCGCATCCCCTTCAGCTGTTTGTAGGTCAGCGGGATCAGCAGCGTCCGCGTCACGATCGTCAGCGCGATGATCGCGCCACCCCAGCTGAGGCCGACGCTGTCGTGGAAGAACTTGAGGACTTCGTTGGCGATGTCGATCAGCGGCTGGAGGATGTTCGCCGGGATCATGTGTGCACCTCACCGTGATGGGTGGCGGGGTCGACCGGGCCGACTCGCAGCGTGAAGCGCTTGGGGACCGGGTCGAAGCCGCCATGGCTGAAGGGGTTGCAGCGCAGCAGGCGCCAGGCGCCGAGAAGGGCGCCGCGCAGGGCGCCAAAGCGCTGCACGGCTTCGGCGGTGTAGGCGGAGCAGGTCGGCTCGTAGCGACAGCGACGCGGCATCGAGGGGGAGATCCAGCGCTGGTAGGCAGCGATCAAGGCTAGGAGTGGCCGTTTCACGTGGAACGCCCCCCCTTGCCGCCGAGCAGCGCCTCTTCGATGCTTCCCCGCACTCCTGCAGCTCCGTCGCGCTCGATCAGGTCGCCAATCTCAGGCCGAGCGACGAGGACGAAGTCGTGACCGGCGGGGAGCTGATCGGACAGGCCCCAAAAGGCCTCGCGCAGAACCCGCTTGACCCGGTTGCGATCGACGGCACCGCCGATCTTGCGGCTCACCGAGACACCGAGCCTCACTTCGTCGGCCTCTTCGCTCTTGCGGGGGAACCTGTAGAGGACGAGGTAGCGGGTCGCATGTGAGGATCCGTCGCGGTAGACGCGGTCGAACTCGCCGCTGCGCGAGAGCCGGCGACGTCTCGGCGGCGCCATCTAGGGAGTGAGGCGCTTCCGGCCTTTGCGGCGTCGGCGCTTGAGAATCGCCCGGCCGCCCCTGGTGCTCATGCGCGCCCGGAACCCGTGGGTCTTCGCCCGCTTCCGCTTCTTCGGCTGATAAGTCCGCTTCATCGGCCGTCGCAGTATACGGATCGCATTTCAACCTGCGCGGCGGCGGCGCCACAGGCTTTCTTCGGGATTTGCGGGCGGGCCGATTTCGCTGCCGACACCCGTCGCTATGGTCGCCACCGTGGACGATCGCGCGGCGAAATCCGAGCTTGACCGTACCTGGAGGCAAGTCCAGGAGCGGCTGCGCGCGTCTGTGCCGCCGTCCACTTTCCAGCTCTGGCTCGAGCCGCTAAAGGCCTCGGGGGCACGGGCGGGCGTCCTCTATCTCTCGGCGCCCGACAACATCCGTGCCTGGGCCGAGCGCCGGTACACCGGGCTTATTCGCGAGGCGCTGCGGGCAAGCGACTCCGAGCTGACCGACGTCAGCTTTGCCGAGAGCGGGAACGACAGCCTGATCGGAGCCGGTGCCAATCTCGACCTGAACGTCAACTACACCTTCGACCGGTTTGTGATCGGCGACGGCAACCGCGTTGCCCACGGCGCCGCCCTCGCCGTCGCGGAGGCGCCGTCGGAGGCCTACAACCCGCTCTTCCTCCACGGCCCACCGGGCCTCGGCAAGACGCATCTCCTGGTCGCGATCGCCAACTACCTCGGCGCTTCCGCCCCGACCCTCGGGGTCCGCTACGCCACCGCTGAGCGCTTCACCAACGAGTTCGTCGCGGCTCTGCGCACGCAGGGCGCCGAGGAGTTCAAGCGTCGATACCGAGATCTCGACGTGCTGCTCGTCGACGACGTCCAGTTCCTCGAGGGCAAACGCCATACCGAGGACGAGTTCTTCCACACCTTCAACGCGCTCTACGAGGGCGGCAGCCAGATAGTCCTCTCCGCGGACCGCATTCCGAGCGACCTCTCGACCCTCGAGACGCGGCTGCGCGATCGTTTCGAGTGGGGCCTGACGGTCGCTGTCGAGCCCCCCAACCTGGCGACGCGCCTCACCGTCCTGCGCCGCCTCGTTCGCGAGGCCGGAGTCGACACCGAAGGCGACGTCCTTACCGAGCTGGCGCAACGGATCGACGCCAACGTGCGCCAGCTCCACGGGGCGCTCACCCGCGTGATCGCCCACGCCTCGCTCACCGCGAAGCCGGTCAGCACCGAGTTGGTCGACGCCGTCATTCCGAAAACCTCGCGCTCCCGCGAACCCGACCAGGTCGAGGAGATCCAGCACCGTGTCTCGGTCGCCTTTGGCATCTCCCGGGCCGAGCTCGTCGGCTCGACCCGGGCCGCGACCCCCCTGCGCGCGCGCCAGGTCGCGATCTATCTCACTCGCGAGCTGACCGACCTCTCGCTTCCCCAGATCGGCCGGCTCTACGGCGGACGAGATCACTCGACAGTGCTCAACTCGATCCGCCGGGTCGAAGCTCGATGCGGCGAGGACACCCAGCTCGCCACCCGGGTCGAGCAGCTCCGTTCTGCAATCCACAACAGCTCCACAGACTCCGCCTGACAGCCGACGCCGGTGTAAGAATCAGTGCCCTTCCACAGAGCAGCCCACAACCCGCGAAGCCATTGCCGAAGCGGCATGGCCCTCGCTCTCGCGCTTTTCAACAAGCCCTAATCCAACTCAAGAAGGCATTCATCACTTGAAGCTGACAACCAAACGCGATGAGCTGGTCGCAAAGCTCTCGGTCGTTTCCCGCGCTGTCTCGACCCGCGCCGCGACCCAATCGCTTTCGGGAATCCTGGTCGGGGTCGAGGAGAGCGGCGTCAGCCTCTGCGCAACCGATCTCGAGATGGGGCTGAAGACCGATCTCGAGGCGGAGGCGGACGGCACCGGCTCGGTTCTCCTCCCCGGCCGCCTCCTGGCCGAGCTCGCGCGTTCCCTCGGCGACCCGACGGTGGAGATCGAGCTGCGCGAGGCCGAGCGCGACGTCGAGATTCGCAGCGGCGGCTCCAGCTTCCACCTGCGGACCCTCCCCAGCGAGGACTTCCCCAAGCTGCCGGACGAGGAGGGCGAGCCCTTGACGATCCCGGCACCGGCACTGGCCGCCGCCGTCGACCTGGTTGCAGGCGCCGCATCCCGGGACGACATGCGGCCGGTGCTGACGGGGGTCCTGGTCAGCGCCAGCGGCTCCGAGATGACCATGGTCGCAACCGACTCCTACCGGCTCGCGGTCAAGCGCACCGAGCTCGAGCAGGAGATCGGCGGCGAGCTGCAGGCCAACATCCCCGCCCGCGCGCTGCGCGAGCTCGGGCGCATCGTCTCCAGCGACGGCGTCGGGACGGTCTCGGTGGCCCTTCTCCGTAACCAGGCTGTCTTCAAGGCAGGGGGGATCCTCCTCAACACGAGGCTGATCGACGGCCAGTTCCCCAACTTTCGACAGCTCCTGCCGGAGTCCTACGAGCACGACGTCAGATTGCCACGGCCAGAGCTGCTCGACGTGACCCGGCGCGTCAGCCAGCTTGCCCAGCGCAACGCTCCGCTGAGACTGTCGTTCTCCCCGGGCGAGCTGACCGTGGCGGCTTCGACCCCCGACGTCGGCGATGCCGAAGAGACGATGCCGGCGGCATTCGAGGGCGAGCCGCTGGAGATCGGCTTCAACCCCGATTTCCTGCGCGAGGGCATCGAAAGCGTCGAGGGCGACGAGGTGATGCTTCGCCTGATCTCACCGCTGCGGCCGGGACTGCTTCAGCCGGTCGACAACGAAGACTTCCGCTACCTGGTGATGCCGATCCGCCTCAACGTCTGAGGTTGGCCGGGTGCTGGTCACGGCCGTCGAAGCGAGGCCGCTGAGGAGCCTGGCTCAGGCGCGGGTCGAGCTCGGCCCGGGAATCGTCAGCCTCGTCGGCCCCAACGGAATCGGCAAGACGAACCTACTCGAGGCTCTCTACTTCGCCCTCACCGGCCGTTCCTTCCGAACCGGCGACCGGCGCGACCTGATCCCGTTCGGCGAGTCCTTCGCCCGCGTCGAAGCGACGGTCCGCGACGACGACGGCATCGAGCGGCGGCTACTCGCCTCGGTGAGCCGGGCCGAAGGTCGCCGGCACCTGCTCGACGGCAGCCCCGCCGATCCG
This sequence comes from uncultured Solirubrobacterales bacterium, assembly GCA_963753585.1. Lineage (GTDB taxonomy): Bacteria > Actinomycetota > Thermoleophilia > Solirubrobacterales > 70-9 > VRUE01. Next base: position 1,912,342 of record CAVWCU010000001.1, read on the forward strand.
GCCACGATCTCCCACAGCCGTCCTCCGGTGGCCGTCTTCGCCCCCGACCGGTTGGCCCTGATCAAGGGCCCGCCGGCGGAACGCCGGGCTCACCTCGACGGTTTCCTCGCCGCCCGCTGGCCCGCCCGCGCCGATCTGCGCAAGCGGTTCGGACAGGTGCTCGCGCAGCGCAATGCCCTGGTTGCGCGCATCGCCTCGGGCCGCGGAACGCCAGGCGATCTCGACGCATGGGACGAGACGATGGCCGCGGCGGCCGCAGAGCTGATCGCCGCCCGGGCGGATGCGGTCGCCGAGCTGGCGGGGCCTTTTGCGAGCGCGGCGGAGGAGCTCGGGATGGAGGGGCCCGCGACGATCGAGTACGCACCTCGCGCCGCGGGGTCGGCGGAGGAGATCCGCACCGGCCTGGGCGAGCGCCGCGAGGCCGACATCCGCCTCGGTCGAAGTTCCTGGGGCCCTCACCTGGACGAGCTGAAGATCGAGCGCGAGCGCCGCTCGCTGCGACGCTACGGTTCGCAGGGCCAGCAACGAGCGGCGCTTCTCGCCCTTCTCTTCGCCGAGCGCGACGCGCTCCTACGGGCCCGCCAGATCGTGCCGCTGCTGTTGCTCGACGACGTCATGAGCGAGCTGGACCCAGGGCGCCGGGAGCGACTGGTCGAGCGGCTCGCGGACGGCGGGCAGGCGCTGATCACGGCTGCGTCGATGGACTCCCTGCCGCACCGCGCAAGCGGCTCCGTCGTGCGGATGCCACTCGTCGTCAGTGAGGCTGCGGCGGCATGAGCCGGCGCAGAGCGCCCCGGCCGGCTGCGACGGCGCTGCGTGCCGCTCTCGATCAAGCGGCACCGAAGACCCCGCTTGCCGCCCTCCAGGCCGCCTGGGCGGAGACCGTGGGGGAGCAGATCGCCGCCGTCGCCACCCCTGTCTCAGAGCGTGCGGGGGAGGCCTTGGTGGGCTGCTCGGATTCCGTCTGGGCGCAGGAGTTGGATTTGATGCAAGGACAGCTCTTGGAGCGTCTTCGGGAGCGCCTCGGAGAGCAGGCGCCCCGGAGTTTGCGGTTCCGTGTGGAAGATGACCGAAAGTAATTTAAATTACGGTGATTTGCAGGACTTTCGCCTGAACTCGCGCCGCCTTCTAGGGGCTCGAACTGGTATCCTTATGTCAACTTGCGTTTCTGCCCCGACCATGTGCGGCGCGCGCCCACAGGTCGGGGTTTTCTATGAGAGCGGGAAGGGACTAATTGCCTGACACGACAAAGCCTGCCGCGGCGAAAAAAGACGGCCCAGCCTCCTATGGCGCCAAGGACATCACCGTCCTCGAGGGCCTGGAAGCTGTCCGCAAGCGGCCCGGCATGTACATCGGGTCAACCGGCCCTCGCGGACTCCATCACCTGGTCTACGAGGTCGTCGACAACTCGGTCGACGAGGCGCTGGCCGGCCACTGCGACGAAGTCCGCGTCGTCCTGCACCCCGACAACGGCTGCACGGTCACCGACAACGGCCGCGGCATCCCGGTCGACGAACTGAAGAAAGAGAAGCGACCGGCAGCCGAGGTCGTGCTGACGACGCTGCACGCCGGCGGCAAGTTCGGCGACGGCGGGGGCTACAAGGTCTCCGGCGGCCTGCACGGCGTCGGCATCTCCGTCGTCAACGCCCTCTCCGAGCGCCTCCACCTCGAAATCAGCCGCGACGGATCGGTCTTCACCCAGGACTACGAGCGCGGCAAGCCGCAGGGCGACCTCACCGCCGGCGCTGCGACCAAGGCGACCGGCACCTCGATCACCTTCCATCCGGACGCCGAGATCTTCGACGAGCTCGAGTTCGACTACGCGACCCTCGCCGAGCGGCTGCGCGAGACAGCCTTCCTCACCCGCGGCCTCAAGATCGACCTGGTCGACGAGCGCGCGGCCGGTCAGAGCGACACCTTCCACTACGAGGGCGGCATCGTCGACTTCGTCGCCCACCTCAACGAGAACAAGGACGCCCTGCATCGCAAGACCGTCTACTTCGAGGGCGAGACCGAGGACGGCCAGGTCGAGATCGCGATGCAGTGGAACTCCTCCTACCAGGAATCGGTCTTCAGCTTCGCCAACAACATCAACACCCACGAGGGCGGTTCCCACCTCTCCGGCTTCCGCTCGGCGCTGACCCGCACGCTCAACGCCTACGCGCGCAGCAAAGGCCTGCTCAAAGAGAAAGACGAGAACCTCACCGGCGACGACGTCCGCGAGGGGCTGACCGCGGTGATCTCGGTCAAGCTCGCCGATCCGCAGTTCGAGGGGCAGACCAAGACCAAGCTGGGCAACCCGCCGGTCGAGGGACTGGTCAAGGAGACGGTCAACCGCAAGCTCGGCGAGTTCTTCGAGGAGAACCCCGGCGAGGCCAAACGGATCGTCGGCAAGGCGGTCGACGCGGCCCGTGCGCGCCAGGCGGCTCGCAAAGCCCGCGACCTGACGCGGCGCAAGTCGGCGCTGGAGAACTCGACCCTGCCGGGCAAGCTCGCCGACTGCACCGTCCGCGACCCGGCCCTGGCCGAGCTGTTCATCGTCGAGGGTGACTCCGCCGGCGGCTCGGCGAAGCAGGGCCGCGACCGCAACACCCAGGCGGTCCTGCCGCTGCGCGGCAAGATCATCAACGTCGAGAAGGCGCGGATCGACAAGGTCCTCTCCAACCAGGAGATCCAGGCGCTGATCACGGCCGTCGGCACCGGCATCCGCGAGGAGTTCGACGTCAAAGACGCCCGCTACCACAAGGTCGTGCTGATGACCGACGCCGACGTCGACGGCGCACACATCCGCACCCTGGTGCTCACCTTCCTCTACCGCGAGATGCCGGAGCTGATCGAGGCCGGCTACGTCTACATCGCCAAGCCACCGCTCTACAAGCTGAAGAACGGCAAGCAGGAGACCTACGTCGAGAAAGAGTCGGAGCTGGAGGAGCTGCTGCTGCGCGACAAGCTGGAGCAGGTCGAGCTGACCGACGCGGAGGGCGCCGACCACAAGCTGACGGCCTCGCGCTGGCAGCGCTTCAACCGGCGCCTCAAGGAGCACGAGGGCTGGGGCGACTCGCTGCAGGCTGATTTCGGCCATGAGTTGGTGCGTTTCCTCAGCGAGTCCGAAATCCTCGACCGGGGGGTCACCTCCTTGGCCGAGGTGAAGGAGGTGTTGAACGGCGACGCCGGAGAGGTCGAGCCCTTCGACACCGAGATCGTCGCCGAATCCGGCGACGAGATCCTCGTTCGCGCGGTCCACCGCCGCGACGGGCTGGCCAAGGCCTTCGAGCTTTCCGCCGGCCTCTTCGAGTCGCACGACTACCGGCGCTTGATCGAGTCGCACGCCGAGCTGCTCAAGCAGGTGGGCCGCCCGCCCTTCAAGCTCACCCTGGACCAGAAAGAGCGCACCGCCGAGTCCTTCGCCGAGCTCCGCCGCATGGTGCTGGAGCTGGCCCGCCAGGGAGTCACCATGCAGCGGTTCAAGGGACTGGGCGAGATGAACGCCGAACAGTTGCGCGAGACCACGATGGACCCGGCAAGCCGCACGCTCGAGCGGGTCCGCATCGACGACGCGGCGCTGGCGGAGAAGGTCTTCGCCGACCTGATGGGCGACAAGGTCGAGCCGCGCAAGGCCTTCATCGAGAGGCATGCCAAAGAGGTCAGGTTCATCGATGTGTAAGAGGCGCGTTCTGGATTGGGAGGGGGTCTAGATGGAGGGTGCCGACGCTCTTACCGGAGGGCGGATCGAGGAGCGCGAGCTGACCAACGAGATGCGCTCGTCGTACCTCGACTACGCGATGAGCGTGATCGTCGGCCGCGCCCTGCCGGACGTCCGCGACGGGCTCAAGCCCGTGCACCGGCGGGTGCTCTACGCGATGCACGACCTCGCCCTGCAGCCCAACCGGCCCTACCGCAAGTCGGCCTTCATCGTCGGCGAGGTGATGGGCAAGTACCACCCGCACGGCGACAGCGCGATCTACGACACGCTGGCCCGGATGGCGCAGGACTTCTCGCTGCGCTACATGCTGGTCGACGGCCAGGGCAACTTCGGCTCGATCGACGACGACCCGCCGGCCGCGATGAGGTACACCGAGGCGCGCCTGGCGCGCCTCTCGACGGAGATGCTGCGCGACATCGACGCCGAGACGGTGGAGTGGGGGCCCAACTACGACGAATCACAGCAAGAGCCGCTGGTCCTACCCGCGCGCTTCCCGAACCTCCTCGTCAACGGGTCCTCGGGAATCGCGGTGGGGATGGCGACGAACATCCCGCCGCACAACCTCAGCGAGTCGATCGCGCGCGGTCAAGGCCTACATCGCGAACCCGGGGATCGACCTGGCCGGGCTGATGGAGCACGTCAAGGGCCCGGACTTTCCCGGCGGCGGGATCATGAGCGCCGAAGGGATCGCCGAGGCCTACGCCTCCGGCCGCGCCTCCGTCCGGATCCGGGCTCGCGCGCACGTCGAGCCGATCAAGGGAGGCCGCGACGCGATCGTCGTCACCGAGCTGCCCTTCATGGTGAAGAAGGGTGGCGACGGCGGGCTGATCACGAAGATCGCCGATCTCGTCCGCGAGAAGAAGATCACCGGCATCTCCGACCTTCGCGACGAGTCGGACCGCTCCGGCATGCGGCTGGTGATCGAGACCAAGCGCGGCGGCGACCCGCCCGAGGTGGTGCTCAACCAGCTCTACAAGCGCACGGCGATGCAGAGCACCTTCGGGATCAACATGGTCGCGCTGGTCGACGGGGTACCGCGCACGCTCGGCCTCAGGGAGCTGATCGAGCACTACGTCAGCCACCAGCGCGAGGTCGTCATCCGCCGCACCCAGCACGAGCTGCGCCGTGCCGAGGCACGCGCCCACATCCTCGAGGGGCTGCTGATCGCCCTCGACAACCTCGACGCGGTGATCGAGCTGATCCGCGGCTCGGCCGACACCGAGACGGCGAAGGCGGGCTTGGTCGAGCGCTTCGAGCTCTCCGAGGCGCAGGCGCAGGCGATCCTCGACATGCGCCTCGCCCGCCTCACCGCGCTGGAGTCCGACAAGCTTCGCGAGGAGCACGACGAGCTCTCCAAGCGGATCGCCGAGCTGCGCTCGATCCTCGGCGACCCGGCCCGGATCGACGCGGTGATCGTCGAGGAGCTCGACGAGGTCGACAAGCGCTTCGGCGACGAGCGCCGCACCGAAGTCACCCACTTCGAGGGCGACATGAACATCGAGGACATGATCGCCGACCAGCAGATGGTGATCTCGATCACCCACTCCGGCTATGCCAAGCGGCTGCCGCTCGCCACTTACCGCCAGCAGCATCGAGGCGGTCGCGGGGTGATGGGCATGGACATGAAGGACGACGACTACATCGAGCACCTGCACATCTGCTCGACGCACGACTTCCTGCTCTTCTTCACCAACCGCGGCAAGGTCTACCGGCTCAAGGTCTACGAGCTGCCCGAGGGAGCTCGCACGGCGAAAGGCCGCGCCCTGGTCAACGTGCTGCCGCTGCGCGACGGCGAGAAGGTAACGGCGGTGATCCCGACCCGCGACTTCAGCGAGAACAAATACCTGGTCTTCGCCACCGCGAAGGGCCTCGTCAAGAAGACCGAGTTCAAGGCCTACAACACGCCGATCCGGGCCGACGGGATCATCGCGATCAAGATCCGCGACGGCGACGAGCTGGTTCAGGTGCGCCTGACCTCGGGCGACGATGACATCCTGCTGGTCTCCAAGTCAGGCCATGCCTCGCGCTTCTCCGAGGAGGCCGTGCGGCCGATGGGCCGCGACACGAGCGGCGTCAAGGGCATGAACGTCTCGGCCAAGGTCAACGGCAAGGCAAACCGGGTCCTGGCGATGGACGTCGCCCGCGACGACTCCGAGCTCTTCGTCGTCACCGAGAACGGCTACGGCAAGCGCACCTCGGTCTCCGAGTACCCGGTCAAGGGACGCGGCACCAAGGGCGTGCTGACCGCGAAGCTGACCGCGAAGAAGGGCGGCCTGGCCGGCGCCCTGATCGTCCGCGAGCACCAGGACCTGCTCTTCATCTCCCAAAACGGCATGGTCCAAAGAACCCCAGCCGGAGGGATTTCGCAGATGGGCCGCCCGACACAAGGGGTCAAAGTGATGAACATGAAGGACGACGACAACGTCAGCGCTGTCGCCCTCGTCGTCGACGACGACTCAGAAGCCGACGAACCCAGCAGCCAGGAGCAGCTGACGGAGTAGCAAGGGGTGGGGAGGGTCGGGTGTCCCTCTCCAAAACGCGCGGCAGGAGCCGCGCTTGAGTGTTTTGGAGAGGGACACCCGACCCTCTTCTTTCCTCCGCCCATCGTCGAGCGGCGCTGGAGGACCGGAAGCTCATCAGATTCCCCAAGCTGCCCCGACGAGGAAGCCTGCAGCTATTTGAGCTTGGAAAGGCCCGGAGGGGTGGGTGTCCTCCGAGCTGGCGGATACTCAAAGTGCCGAGCTAATTAGCTCGGCACTTGTCAGAGCGGAGGACACCCACCCCTCCGGGCCCTACGCCGCCGCAGGCAAATACTGCTGCCAGGCTTCCGGAATGGAGGGGCTGGCTACCTGGATGAAGACCGTCGGGCCCGGTGCCTTGGGGGTGGTCTGGGGGTGCATGTGGATCTCGCGAGGGAGGCGGTTGCCCTTGCGGCGGTTGCAGCTGGCGCAGGCGGCGACGATGTTCTCCCAGACCGATTTGCCGCCGCGGCTGCGGGGGATCACGTGGTCGACCGTCAGGCCCGACTTGCGCGAGCCGCAGTACTGGCAGGTCCACGAGTCTCGCGCGAGGACCGCGCGGCGGGTGATCTTCCTCCTGTGCGCTTCGCGCGGGATCCGCACGTAGTTGACGAGGCGGATCACGTCGGGGCGCTCCATCGTCATGTGCTCGGAGTGGATGGCGCCCTCGCGCCGCTCCAAAAGCTCAGCCTTTTCCTTCAGCAAGCAGCACAGCGGCTCGTCTCAACGTGCAGACGTTGATCGGCTCATACGTTGCGTTGAGTACGAGCACTCGTGCCATCTTGCTCGGGAATTCTACGCAGGAAGTGCCTGGAGCCCGAGAGGACATCCCTCGCTCGGACAAATGCCACGCTAATGAGCGTGGCATTTTGAGTATCCGCCCGTTCGAGGGATGTCCTCTCGGGCTCTAATCGACCGGGTAGGACCCGAGCACTCGGACCGATTCGGCCTTGGTGCGCAGCGCAGCTATGGCCTCCGCCACAGCTTGACTGTCCTCGGCGCCTTCGAGGTCGCAGAAGAACATGTAGCGGCCCAGGCCGCTGGCGCAGGGGGCGGGACTCGATGCGGGTCAGGTTGACGCCGCGGGAGGAGAACTCCTGCAGCGCCTCGACCAGAGCGCCGGGGTGGTCTTCTCCGAGCTCGGAGAAGACGAGGGAGGTCTTCCAGGCGCTCCCCGGCCCGACCTCGGTGCCGGCCGGGGCGATCCAGACGAAGCGGGTGACGTTGTTGCTCTCGTCCTCGATCGTTCTCGCGCGAGGATCGTGCAGCCGTAGAGTTCGGCCGCGGACCGCGCTCCGATCGCCGCCCAGGGCTCGTTCGACTCGGCGACCTGGCGCACCGCCTCGGCCGTGCTGCTGACGCTGCGCCGCTCGGCATCCTGAAGACTCTCGCGCAGGAAGCGGGCGCACTGGGCGAGCGGCTGGGGGTGGGAGAGCACCGCCGTTATCTCTTCGAGCTCGATCTCCTCCCGGGCGATCAGCTGCGCCCGCACCGCGAAGTCGTGCTCGCCGACGATCGTCACCCCCTCGGTGTCGAAGGCGAGCGCGTCGAGGGTGCTGCGCACCGAGCCCTCGATCGAGTTCTCGAACGGGACGAGGGCCCGGTCCGCTCGCCACGCTCGACGGCGAGGATCGCGTCGTGCACGGTCGCCGTTCGCAGCGGCTCGCACTCGGCCGTCCGGCCCGAGCGCCTCGCGCAGGGCGTCCTCGGTGAAGGTCCCCGCCGGCCCCAGGTAGGCGATCCGCACTGGGCCTCCTATTCGAAGGTGACCGAGTAGCTGGCTTCGTTGTTTTCGGAGACCCGCTCGCCGGGCACGGTGTCGACCTTGACTTCCAGCGTCGTTTCTCCCTTCGGAGCCGGCGTCAGTGGGATCGAGACGCTCCCCGTTTCCCCCGCTTCGATGCTGTCGATCGTTCCCGAGAGCGTCGTGCCGCCGCTGACGGTGACCGAGACGTCGATCCCGTTCTCGGCCGATTCGCCCTGGTTTTGCACCTGGACTTCGACTTCGGGGGCTCCTTCGCTGACGACGGAGCTGGTCGATTCGGCCGAGAGTTCGGTCCCGTTGACGCTGGTGCCGAGGAGGCCGAGGCCATGCACCCCCGAGGTCGCCGCCCCGGTCGCTCCGCTGACCGAGCCGAGCGCGGCGCTCACTTCCTCTTCGTCGAGCCAGACCGTCCCGTCGGGGACGAAGACGCTCTTCGGCACGTCGCTTCCCCCGATCCCGTTGTCGGCGAGGACGGCGTTGATTTCCGGGCGCACGACCGCCGCGTAGAGGACGTCGCTTGCAGCCAGCGTCTGCATCTGCTTGGCGATGATCGCCATCGCCCTCTCCGAGCCGACGTCGCCGAGAGCGGTGCTGATCTGGTCGGCGATTTCGTTCATCGCGCTGCTGCGGAGCACGTAGACCAGCTCGAGCGTGCCCTGGGCGTCGCCCATGTCGCCCGGGGCGTCCAGGTCGTCGACCCGGCTCGCGTAGTTGTCCATCGCGCTGCGGTCGGCATTGACCTCGGCGACGAAGTCGGTGACCGAGAGGCTCCCCGGGTCGTCGAGCTTGTCGAAAAGTGCCTTGCTGGTCTGATCGGTCTCGTCGACGATCTGGGTGACGTCGCGCGCGTAGTCGCTCAGCGCCCGGTCCTTGCGGGCATCGAGACAGCCCTTGACACCGAGGACCAGCAGGATCAGAACCAGCAGACCGCCACCGAGGGCCAGGCCACGGCGGATCAGGATCTGCTGCCGTTCGGGCCGGCGCTGTGGCCGCGGCCGGCGTCCCGGTCGGTTTGCGGGGGAATCCTCCAAGGGAATTTGGCTCTCCAAAGCTGGGTTGGCTGGGGCGGGAGTATGAACGCTGCCGTGGTCGTCGCGCCAAGAAGCGCAGCAAACGCCGCGTTTCCCTGACGCCGTCCCCCGTTTCTTCGTCGCGCAGGAGTGCTGTCCTGCGCGACGAACCGGGGAGTGACGTGGTCGGCTCACTCGTCCTCAACCGCTTTCTGATCGAGCGCCGCATCGGCAGCGGCGGCTTCGGCACGGTCTACGAGGCCTGGGACGGCCGGCTCGAGCGCCCGGTCGCGGTCAAGGCGATCGAATCGGCCGGCCCGCCGAGGCTCCCAGCGCGTGCTGCGCGAGGCGCAGGCGGCGGCGAGGTTGAACCACCCGGGCATCGTCACCCTCTACGAGCTGGGCGAGGAGGACGGCAACGCGCTGCTCGTCACCGAGCTGGTCGACGGCTCGACGCTGGCCCAGCTCAGCCGCGACGGAGAGCTCAGCGACCGCGAGGTCGGGGAGATCGGCGCCGATCTCTGCGAGGCGCTCGACCACGCCCACTGCCGCTCCGTCGTCCACCGCGACATCAAGCCCCAGAACGTCCTCGTCACCGAGGACGGGGAGCCTCGCGCAAAGCTGATGGACTTCGGCGTCGCCCGCCTCGCCGACGCCACCGCCCTGACCGCGCCGGGCGACGTGGTCGGCACCCTCGCCTACATGGCGCCCGAGCAGGCCGAGGGGCGCGACGTCGGCCCGGAGGCCGACGTCTACTCGCTGGCGCTGATGCTGTACGAGTGCTGGAGCGGCGAGAACCCCAACCGACGCTCCACCCCTGCCGCCACCGCCCGCGCAATCGGCGCCCGCCACCGCCCCCTGCGCCGGCTGCGCCCGGACCTCCCCCGCGAGCTGACCGACGCCGTCGACGCCTGCCTGGAAGCCCGCCCCGGCACGGCGACTTTCGCTGGAGGAGCTGGGAGAGGCGATCGAGGGGTCGCTGGACCGCCTCGCCGAGCGACCTCCCCGCCGCGAGCACTCGCTACACCTGCGCCTTGCGGCCCTCGCCGCCGCCGCGGTTCTGGGAGCCTGGCTCGCCGCCGGTCACGGCGTCCTGCTGCCGTAGGATTCGAGCCGGATTTTCCCGACCCCGGGTGCTGGCCTCGCCCGCGAGAAGGAGCTACCGATCAGCGTTCTACGCAACCTTGAGAGTCGGATCGAAGGCCTCGTCGAGGGGGTGTTCAGCCGTGCTTTCAGCTCCGAGGTGCAGCCGGTCGAGCTGGCCCGCAAGCTGGCGAAGGAGATGGACTCCCACAAGACGGCCGGAGTCGCCCGCGTCTACGTGCCGAACGAGTACACCGTCTTCCTCTCCGGCAAGGACCGGACCAAGCTGGAGGGCTACGAGCGCTCCCTGGAGCAGGAGCTCTCCGGCTACCTGCTGGAGCACGCCCGGCGGCGCAGCTATGACCTGCTGACCCGGCCGGCGGTCGAGTTCAAGACCGACGAGCGCTTGCGACTGGGCGAGTTCGGGATCCAGACGCGGCTGGTCAAGCCACCCGCCCGCGAGGGGGAGGCCCCCCGGCAGGGAGAGGAGGGCCACACGATGGTCTACTCGGCGGTGAAGCAGGAGGCCGCCCCGGCGAAGAGCCCTGAGCAGCGAGCCCAGGCGCTGGTGGCGACCCGTGCCGTCGTCTCCCTGGAGGACCGTCGCTATGTGCTGGACGGCCCGCGCGCCACGATCGGCCGCTCGAAGGAGGCCGAGTGCGTGCTCGCCGACCCCAACGTGTCACGGCGCCACGCCGAGCTGCGCCGCTCGCAGACGGGCGACTGGACGATTGCCGACCTGGGGTCCACCAACGGCATCAAGGTGAACGGGCGGCGGGTGTCCTCGGCCCGCCTCAGCCCGGGCGACCAGGTCACCATCGGGACCACGACCTTCCTGTTCGACATCGAGCAGTAGGCCGCGTGGACTACGACCCGATCTCGGTTGCGCTCAAGTTCGGCTTCCTCGCCGTTCTCTACCTCTTCCTGCTCTGGGTTGCCCGCAACGCGCTCAAGGACGTGCGGCGCACGGCGACGCCCGCTTCCGACGCCACCGGGTTCCACCAGGTTGCCGCCCTCGCACCGCAGCCGGGCCCCGACGTCTGGCTGGTCGCCGAGCGCGGCGGCGGCCTCGAGTCCGGCGAGCGCTTCGACCTGATCGGCGGGCTCTCGATCGGCCGCTCGGCCGAGGCGGACGTGCGGATCGACGACCGCTATGCCTCCGGCGTGCACGCCAGGATCTTCAGCCGCGATGGCCGTACCTACATCGAGGACATGAACTCGACCAACGGGACCCAGCTCAACGACGCGACCCTCAGCGGCGAGGCGGAGCTGATCGACGGTGACGTGGTCAGGATCGGCGACACCGAGCTCAGGTTCGAGGCAAGTGACGCGCATGCGTAGCGACGGTGCATATCTGACTCTTCGGGCGCGGAGCATGCGCGGAACCGGGTGTGCCTGATGCTGCGCATCGACGACCAGGCCTTCCGCACCGACACCGGCCGCCAGCGCAACGCCAACGAGGACTCCTTCTTCGTCCGGCCGCCGATCTTCGTCGTGGCCGACGGGATGGGCGGTGCCCAGGCCGGCGAGGTCGCCTCCCGAGCCGCCGCCGACGCCTTCGACATCGACCTTCCGGAGGGCCCGGCCGAGCAGGTCCTGCGCGAGACGATCCTCGCGGCCAACCGGCGCATCCACGACCTCGCCCGCGAGGATCCCTCGCGGGCCGGGATGGGGACGACCCTGACCGCGGCGATCGTCAACGCCGAGCGCGAGGAGGTGGCGATCGGGCACGTCGGCGACAGCCGCGCTTACCGCTTGCGCGCCGGTCGCCTCGAGCAGCTCACCCGCGACCACTCCCTGGTCGAGGAGATGCGCCGCAAGGGCCAGCTCACCGACGCGCAGGCCGAGGATCACCCGCAGCGCTCGATCATCACCCGCGCCCTCGGGCCCGAGCCGGAGGTCGAGCCCGATGTGCACACCGTGTCCGCCGGCCCGGGCGACGTCTTCCTGATCTGCTCGGACGGGTTGACGACGATGCTGGCGGAGGGCCAGATCGCGAAGCTGCTCGCCGGCGCGACGACGATGCAGGCGGCAGTGCGCGCCCTCATCGACGAAGCCAACCGTGCGGGGGGCCGCGACAACATCACCGCCCTCGCCTTCCGACTCGAAGATGCCGCCACACCGCAACGCCGGCCCGAGGACGCGACGCTGATCGGGTCGAGCGCGGAGGAGGCGGGCCTCACCGCGACCGAGGTGCGCCGCCGAGCCGCCGCCGCAGCGGCCCAAGATCGCCGCGAGGCCTTGGCAGCCAAGCCACCCCGTCGCCTTCGCCGCGCCGCCACGGCGCTGGCCGTCCTGGTGGTCCTGGCAGCGCTGGCCTTCGGTGCCTGGTACGGAAACCGCCAGGTCTGGTTCCTCGGCACCGACGACGGTGGGCGCGTTGCCCTCTACCGCGGCCTGCCTTATGAGCTCCCCCTCGGGATCTCGCTCTACGACGAGCGCTACGCGAGCCCGGTCCAGACTGAGTCGCTGCCGCCGCGCCGCCGAGATGCCGTCACGGGGCACGACCTGCGCTCGCGCGCCGACGCGGTCTCGCTGGTCGAAGACATCGAAAAATCCCAAGGGGCTCGATGAGCGCACGTAACCGCGAGCTGACCGCGCTCGTCCCCGTCGCCCTGTTGCTCACCGCCGGCTTCGCCGCGGTCTTCGCTCAGGAGAGCGCCCGGATCGACGACGTCAGCCTCGTCTACGGCGCCTACTTCCTCGTCGTCTGCCTGGCCGCCCACCTCTATCTGCGCGTCCGGCTTCCCGACGCCGACCCCTACCTCTTCCCGCTGGTCGCGCTGCTGACCGCCTTCGGCCTGGTGATGATCTACCGGATCGACCCCGACCTGGCTCGCGACCAGGCCAACTGGTTCGTCCTCGGCCTCGCCCTCTTCGCTCTCACGATCCAGTTTCTGCGCGACTACGACGTGCTCGAGCGCTACCGCTACACGATCGCCGTGGTCGGGCTGCTGCTGCTGCTGGCGCCGCGGCTGCCGGGGATCGGACAGCAGGTCAACGGCGCCTTCCTGGGGGTCAAGATCGGGCCCCTTGCCTTTCAGCCGGCCGAGTTCTCGAAGATCTGCCTCGTCGTCTTCCTCGCCAGCTACCTGCGTGAGCACCGCGAGGTGCTGATCGTCGGCGCCCGACGGGTTCTCGGGGTGACGCTGCCACCGCTCAAGCACTTCGGCCCGATGCTGGTGGTCTGGGGGGCGTCGATGTTCATGCTCGTCTTCATCCGCGACCTCGGCAGCTCGCTGATGTTCTTCGCCGCCTTCCTCGCCCTGCTCTACGTGGCGACCGGCCGCTTTTCCTTCGTCGCGATCGGCATGGTGATGTTTCTCGTTGGCGCCTGGTTCTTCGCCTCGACCGTGCCGCACGTGCACGACCGGGTCGAGATCTGGCTCGACCCCTACGCCCACCCGCAGGGCAGCGGGTACCAAATCCTCCAATCGATCTTCGCCCAGGCCGACGGCGGCCTCTTCGGCAAAGGGTTCGGACAGGCGCTGATCACGATCCCGGGCACCGACAACGCGCTGCTGCCGGCTGCCCAGACCGACACGATCTACTCGCTGATCGTCAACGAGCTCGGCCTCTTCGGCGCCTGCGGGGTGGTGATGATCTACCTGTTGATCGCGGCGCGGGGCTTCAAGATCGCCCTGATCTCCGACGACGGTTTCTCGAAGCTGCTGGCGACCGGCCTGACCGCGGTCTTCTCGATCCAGGCCTTCGTGATCATCGGCGGCGTCACCCGGGTGATCCCGCTGACCGGCGTCACCCTGCCCTTCATCAGCTACGGCGGCAGCTCGATCGTCGCCAACTTCGTCCTGCTGGCCTTGCTCCTGCTCGTCTCCGACCGGGCCCGCCGCGAAGCTGCCGCCGAAGCCCACCTCGGCGGCCTCGCCCTGGAGGGCCGGTGAACACGCCAGATCGTCAAGCTCTTCGCCTTTATCGTCGCCCTCTTCTCGGTGCTGATCGGGTTCACCTCGTACTGGTCCGTGTTCGACGCCGAGGCGCTGAAGGAAGAGGACGCCAACACGCGGCCTCTGTTCGAGCAGCAGCAGATCAAGCGCGGCCGGATCCTCGCCGCCGACGGCACGGTGATCGCCCGTTCGGTTCCGAAGGGGAGAGGGCGAGTCGCTGCGCTACGTGCGTCGCTACCTGGAGGGCTCGCTCTACGGGCACCCGATTGGCTACAGCTTCGTCGAAGAGGGCGACACCGAGTTCGAGCAGTTCCACAACGACGAGCTCGTCGGCAACGACTCGGAATTCACCTCGATCCTCGACGAGCTGCGCGGGCGCAACCAGGAAGGCAACGACGTCGTCACAAACCTCGACCCGGCTGCCCAGGCAGTGGCGCTCGAAGGCCTGACCGCGACTGGCTTCGGCGCGGTGGTTGCGATCGAGCCGCAGAGCGGTCGGGTCCGGGTGCTCGCCTCGAACCCGCCCTACGACCCCAACCGCATTCCCTCCGAACTCACCGAGCTGAACGAAAACACGCTGGAAACGCCGCTCTTCAACCGCGCCACCCAGGGTCAGCTATCCGCCTGGGTCGACCTTCAAGGTGGTGACCGCGGCGGCCGGACTCGACAGCGGCAAGATCACGCCGGAGACGACGATCGACGCGCCGGGCTCGCTCGAGGTCGAAGGTCAGCCGCTTGAAAACGACTTCGGCGAGGACTTCTTCGGCGCGACCCTCGACACGGCGCTGACCAACTCGGTCAACACCTGGTTCGGCCAGCTCGGCCAGGACATCGGCCAGGACACGCTCTTCGAATACATGGACCGCTTCGGCTTCAACACCAAGCCGCCGATCGACCTGCCCGCCGACCAGCTCTCGGTCAGCGGCCTCGGTTCGACGAAGGCGACCTGCTCACCCGCGACGACCCGATCGACCTCGCCCGCACGGCGATCGGCCAGGAGCGCCTGCTGGTCACACCGCTGCAGATGGCCGAGGTGGCAGCGGCGATCGCCAACGGCGGCCGTCAGATGAAGCCGCAGATCTGGAGCCGCGTCGTCGACCCCGACGGCCGGGTCACCGATCGCCTCGACCCCTCCGAGTACAGTCAGCCGATCAGCGAGGAGACGGCGGCGGAGCTGAACACCGCGATGCAGGGGGTCGTCACCGAAGGCACCGGCACCAACGCCGCGATCCCGGGCGTCACGGTGGCCGGCAAGACCGGCACGGCGGAAACCCCCTTCAACGAATCCTGCGGCGGCGGGATCGACGAGAACCAGGCCTGGTTCATCGGCTTCGCCCCTGCCGAGGATCCCAAGATCGCGATCGCGGCAACGGTCGAGTGCACGACCCAGTTCGGCAACGACGTCGCCGCGCCGATCTTCCGCGACGTTGCCGAAACGATCCTTGCCGGAGGCTCCGAGCTTGGCTGAGGTGGGGGAGGGGGCCGTTGTCGACGGGCGCTACCGGATCCTGCGCCGGATCGGCTCGGGCGGGATGGCCGACGTCTGGCTGGCCGAGGACACGCACCTGCAGCGCCAGGTCGCGCTCAAGGTTCTGCACGCACGCTTCGTCCAGGACCGCGAGTTCGTCGAGCGCTTCCGCCGCGAGGCCGAGTCCGCCGCCGGCCTCCAGCACCCCAACGTGGTCTCGGTCTTCGACCGCGGCGACGTCGACGGCACCTACTACATCGCGATGCAGTACCTGGAGGGGCGCTCGCTGAAGCAGCTGATCGACGCGGGCCTCACTCCCGAGCAGGCGGCCGGCCTGATCCGCCAGGTGCTCGAGGGCGCCCGCTTCGCTCACCGCAACGGCGTCGTCCACCGTGACCTCAAGCCCCAGAACGTGATCGTCGACGCCGACGGCAAGGCGACGGTGACCGACTTCGGCATCGCCCGAGCGGGGGTCTCGGAGATCACCCAGACCGGCTCGGTGATGGGCACGCCGCACTATCTCTCGCCCGAGCAGGCCCAGGGCCAGGACGTCACCGCCGTCTCCGACCTCTACTCGATCGGCGTGATGCTCTACGAGGCCCTGGCCGGCCGGGTGCCGTTCGAGGCCGAGTCCGCCGTCGCGGTTGCGATGAAGCAGGTCTCCCAGGCGCCGCAGCGGCCGAGCTCGATCAACCCGAAGGTCTCACCCGCCCTCGACGCGGTCGTGATGAGGGCGCTGGAGAAGGAGCCTGGTCAGCGCTTCCAGAACGCCGACGCTTTCATCGCCGCCCTCGACGCGGCCCTGCGGGATCCCGCCGGCGGCGCCGAAGGCACGGCAGCCTTCGCACCCCTGCCGCCGGTGGTGGCCACTCCCTCCGAGCCGGTGGCGGAGGGGTACGACGAGGAGGCAGAGGAGCGCAGGCGCAGGCGACGCCGCTGGCTGCTGGTCGCAGCCGCTGTCCTGATCGGGGCCCTGGTCGGCTTCGCACTGACGCGCGACACGACGACCGAGGTACCCAACGTGAAGGACAACGAGCTCAACGTGGCGATCGCGCTGCTCCAGCAGAACGGCTTCGAGGTCGGGGAGGTGAAGCGGGTCGAGCGGGAAGCCCCGGCGAACACGGTGCTCGAGCAGGACCCGCTCGCCTCGCCTCCGGCGAGCGAGGCCTCGCTCGACTGCGCCTTCCTCTCCTTCTTCTGCTCGAAGCCGAAGGTCGTGCTCACGGTGAGCGCCGGCCCCGGCACCGCCAGGGTCCCCTCGACCGCCGGGCTGACGGCGGGCGCGGCCGAAGCCGAGGTCGAAGAAGCGGGCTTCGACCCGCGGATCGAAAAGACGATCTCCGAAAAGGTCGAACAGGGGCTGGTGGTCAACTCGCTGCCCTCCGGCGGCTCGACGGCGACCAAGGGAAGCGAAGTCATCCTGAGGGTCTCGTCCGGCCCGAAGCTGGCCGCCGTGCCGGTGCTCGTAGGCACCCAGCGCTCAGTTGCGGTGCAGCAGATCCGCGGCCGCGGCCTCGTGCCCAGCGTCGAAGAACGGGAGAGCTCGACGCCGGCCGGCGAGGTGATCAGCCAGGCCCCGAGCGCCGGCTCGAAGCTGCCCGCCGGGTCGACCGTCTCGATCGTCGTCTCCAAGGGTGAAGAGACGTCGACCGCCCCGAACGTGATCGGCAAGCTGCGCTCCGAAGCGGTGGAAGCCGTGCGGGCCGCGGGCCTGAAGCCGACCGTGTCCGAACAACCGACCGAAGTCCCCTCGCAGGTCGGCCGCGTCACCGACCAGTTCCCGCCGCCGGGATCCGAGCTGAAGCCCGGCGACACCGTGAGCCTGGTGGTCGGCACCGCTGCCGCCGGCGCCACCGAACCCGAAGCGGGCGAACTCGAATGAGGGTCGCGGTCCTCAGCGGCGGCCGCTCCTCCGAGCACGACGTCTCGCTGCGCTCCGGCGAGGCGGTGGCGCGCGGCCTCGAAGAGGCCGGTCATGAGCCGCTGCGGGTGACGATCTCGCGCGAGGGGGCCTGGAGCTGCGACGGCTCGCCGGTCGCGTTGACGCCCGGCGAGGGCCTGCTCGGCACCGAGGTCGCCTTCCCGGCCCTGCATGGTCCCTTCGGCGAGGACGGCAGCGTCCAGGGCCTGCTCGAGTGGCTCGAGCTGCCCTACGTCGGCTCCGACGTGCTCTCCTCGGCGATCTGCATGGACAAGCTGACGCTGAAGCGGCTCTTCGCCCAGGCGGGGATCCCGCAGGTCGCGTTCGTCTCCGCCGGTGAGCCGGGCTGGCGCGAGCGCTGCGAGTCGATGGGCTCGCCGCTCTGGGTCAAGCCCTCCCGTCTCGGCTCCAGCGTGGGGATCAGCCGGGTCGAGGGGACGGGGGGAGAGCTGGACGACGCGGTCACGCTCGCCCGTCGCCACGACCCCCGGGTAATCGTCGAGGCTCATGCCCGGGGCCGCGAGGTCGAGTGCTCCCTGCTCGGCAACGAGGGCGTCGAGGCCTCAACGCCGGGCGAGGTCGTCGCCAATGGCGAGTGGTACGACTACGAGACCAAGTACCGCGACGGCGGCATGGAGCTGGCCGTCCCGGCTCCGATCGGCGACGAGCAGCTGGCTCGCGTCCGCGACCTCGCCGCCACCGCCTTCGAGCTGGCCGGCTGCGCCGGCCTCGCCCGCTGCGACTTCTTCGTCGAGCCCGACGGTGCCGTCCTGGTCAACGAGATCAACACCATGCCCGGCTTCACCCAGACCAGCGTCTACGCCAAGCTCTGGGAGGCCAGCGGAGTCGCGTACCCAGAGCTCTGCGACCGGCTGGTGGAGCTGGCGCTGGAGCGCCACGCCAAGGCGCGCTCCTACGAGTTCTGAGTCGGCACCGGCGGGGCCCAGGCGGTTCGCCGCGGCAGCCAGCGCGGGACGTTGCGCTTGTAGGCGCGGTAGTCCTCGCCGAAGCGGCGTTCGAGGCCGGGCTCCTCGTACAGCGAGAAGAAGATGTTGTTGGTTGCGAAGAATGCGGCGAACCAGATCAGCAGCGGCAGCGAGCCGAACAGCGCCGCCTCGCCCGCCAGCACCGCGAGCACGGCAGTGATCATCGGGTTGCGCAGGTGACGGTAGGGCCCCTCCACGACCAGCTTCTGCGTCGGGTCCCAGGGCGCGAGCGTCCCCTTGCCGATCCGCGCGAACAGCCGCACCGTCCAAAGCCAGAGCGCGAACCCGGCAACGATCAGGGCGAGGCCGAGGAGAACGGGCAGGGTGGCCAAGAGCCCGCCGAAGCCCCAGCCGACGTCCGTGCCGGTGGCGAGGAGGACCCCGGCCGGTACCAGCACTGTGACCATGCCGGGCAGCAGCACGATCGCCCGAGCTTGGCGCCAGGCGCTCATCTCAGCGCAGCAGCTCGATGTCGGTGATCTCGACCTGGTAGCGACCGGCCTGGTCGCGGGCTTCGGAGGCCTTGTTGAACCAGAGTAGGAAGTAGCGCGAGGGTTCCGCGACGGTGAGGTCGATCTCCTCGACCGAGGAGGCGTCGACCGCAATGCCCACCGGTTCGCCCCATTCGGACACTTCGCCCGGTGGTCCGGAGGCTGCGGCGAAGACCTGGGCGTCCCAGCCGGGGGTCGGGGTGCGAACGATCATCTTCCTCGGCCTGACGAGCGAGCTCGCCGTCACGTAGACGCCGACCCCCGCGTTGGGGCCGGTCTTGGTCCCGGCGAAGTCGTCGGAGTCGTAGTGCTCGGTTTCCCACGCCGTCCCGGTCGGGTCGCCGTCGACGGCGAGTTCGATCTTGCTGCCGATCTCTTCTTCGTCTCCCTGCGGGTCGTAGTCGGTCGCCGAGCTGAGCGACACCGGCTTGCCTTTGCCGTCGTTGGCTCCGCCACCGCCGAGGCCGCTGGAGATCAACTGCACCGCGAGCAGGACGGCACCGGCGACGAGGAGCAGGCCGAGGATCGCCGCCCAGCTCCAGCGCGCCCGCCCCGACAGCTCGCGCTTGGGTGGAGGCACGGCCTCGAGCACGCTGGTTGCCTCTCCCGTCGTCGACCCCGCCCTCGCCGCCTCGACCTCAAGCGCGGTTGAGAGATCGTCGATCATCTCGCCGACGTGCTGGTAGCGCTGGTTCGGGTCCTTGGCAGTCGACCGCTCGACCACGAGCGCCACGGCGGCGGAGACCTCCGGCCTGCGGCGCTGCACGTCGGGCAGCTCCTCGTTGACGTGCTTCATCGCCACGCCGACCTGGCTCTCGGCCTGGAAGGGAACCTGCCCCACCAGCATCTCGTAGAGGACCACGCCAAGCGAGTAGACGTCGGAGCGGGGGTCGACTTTGCGTCCCATCGCCTGCTCGGGCGCGACGTAGTCGGTAGTGCCCAGCACCCGGCCGGTCGCTGTCATCCCGTCCTGCTCGAGCTGGCGCGAAATGCCGAAGTCGGTCAGCTTCGCCCGTCCCTCGGCGTCGATCAGGACGTTCTGGGGCTTGATGTCGCGATGGACCATGTTGCGCGCGTGCGCGACCGAGAGACCGCGCGCTACCTCGATCGCGTAGGCGATCGCCTCCTGCGGCACGAGGGCGCCGTCCCGGGTTATCCGCTGCTTCAGCGTTTCCCCCTCGACGTACTCGAAGACGATGTACGGGTGGCCGCCGTCCTCGCCGGCGTCGATCACCGAGACCACGTTGGGGTGGGAGATCTTGGCGACCGAGCGCGCCTCCTGGCGGAAGCGCTCGAGCTGGTCGGCCTGCTCGGACATCTCGCGGTGCATGACCTTGACCGCGACCGGCCGGTCGAGGGTCTGGTCGCGGGCCAGGTAGACGGTCGACATCCCGCCGCTGCCCAGCTTCGCCTCCAGCCGGTAGCGACCGGAGAGCACGGTCCCGATCATCGCGCTGCTAGGGCGAGTGTCCATTCAGTGGCGACGGATCTCGCGCGACCCCTCGAGCGCCGATCCGATCCGCTTCGCCCCAGGGTAGTGGGGGCGCAGGAGGTCGAGCGCAGCCGCCTCGTCCGCGGCCGCGACGGCGCAGCAGAAGCCACAGCCCATGTTGAAGACGTCGTGCATCTCCTCGCCGGAGGTGGCGGAGCGCTCGGCGATCAGCTCGAAGATCGGCGGGACCGGAAGGGGGTCGTCGATCTCGTAGCCGACGTCTGCCGCGAGGCGGAGCAGGTTGCCGAGGCCGCCCGAGGTGATGTGGGCGAGGCCGCGCACCTCGACCTCGGAGCGCAGCAGCTCGAGGACCGGCTTGACGTAGATCTCGGTCGGCTCGAGCAGCACCTCGCCGAGCGGCTCCCCGAGCCGCCCTTCGGGGTCCTCGTCGAGGGGCAGCCCGTCGAGCGCCGAGCGCGCGAGCGTGTAGCCGTTGGAGTGCAGGCCGGAGGAGGGGAGGCCGATCACCGGGTCACCGGGCCGCACGGCCGCTCCGTCGACGATCTCCTCCAGCTCCACGGTGCCGAAGCAGGCGCCGGCGACGTCGAAGCCGCGCACCATGTCCCCCAGCTGCGCGAGCTCGCCGCCGGGGATCTCGACGCCCGCCAGCTCGGCACCGCGCGCGAGGCCGACGCCGATCTGCTCGCAGACCGCGGGGTCGGCCCGCTCGATCGCGATGTAGTCGAGCATCGCGAGCGGCTCGGCACCGACGCAGATCACGTCGTTGACGTTCATCGCCACGCAGTCGATCCCGACGGTGTCGAAGCGACCCATCTGCTCGGCGACCAGCAGCTTCGTGCCGACCCCGTCGGTGGAGAGCGCAACCCCCGTCCGCTCGTTGATCCGGATCACGCTCGCGTAGTGGCCGGGCAGCGGCACCGCGCGCGAGGGTCGGCCGAGCTCGATCGTGCCCAGGGCGCGCACCAGCCCGGCGACGGCGGCGTCGGCTGCCCCCTGGTCGACCCCCGCCCTTGCGTACGCGTCGCCGCTCATGCAGCGATTCTTTCAGCCCGGCCTGCCGCTCAGCTGCCCTGCGGCGCGTAGCGGTTGTGGAGCATCAGGTCGTTGCCGTCGGGGTCGGTGAAGAAGGCCATGTGGCAGACCCCTGTGTCCATGATCTCGCCGGCGAACTCCACCCCCTTGGCCTCGAGCTCAGCTCGCGCCACTGCGACGTCGTCCACGTGCAGCGCCGGGTGCGCGTTCTTCTGCGGCGCGAACTCCATCCCGAATTTCTCCGGCTCCCAGATGCCGAAGCACGTGTCGCCGGCCCAGAACTCGAACTGGGCATTCGCGTCCGGGTGCAACCCAAGCGTCTCGACGTAGAACCGCCGCGAGCGCTCGGCGTCTTGCGAGGGGATCCCTATGAAGTCTGCCTTGGTGATCATCGGTCCTCCAGTGTCCGTGTGCTTTCTCGAAGGAGCTTGCCCAGTACCCACCCTGCCAGTCCTACCCGGTACGCGGCGTAAGGCCACAGCGCCCGGTCGCGCTCGACCAGCTTGATCAGGCGCTGGGAGGCGAGGGTGGAAGCGAAGGAGGCGCCGACGCCGAGCGCCATCGATCGGCGCAGTCCGGGCGAGGCTCCGCGGCGGCTGAGGCGAACACCCTTCAGCAGGCTGGCGCCGACGATGATCGGCAGCGCAACGGTGCGCGAGAGCAGGTTCGCCTGGTCGCGGGAGAAGCCCCGCCAGCGCGCCGCTGCCAGCGTGATGCCGTTGCGCGAGACGCCGGGCGCGAGCGCTGCGGTCTGAGCCACGCCGAGCGCGAGCCCGTCGGCGGCGCCGGCCTCCCCCCGGCCGCGCAGCTGGGGCCGGGTGTCGCCGGCGAGCATCGCCGCCGCCCCGGCGAGCAGCCCGATCGCGGTCGCGCGCGGGCCGCCGAGGTGTCGCTCGATCCGCCGCTCGAGCTTGTAGCCGACGAGCGCAGCGGGGAGGAAGGAGAGGACGAGGACCGTCGCGCCGCGCAGGTCGAACTCACGCAGCTCTTCGGCGATCAGGCGGCGCTGGCCGATCAGTAGCGCCCCCGCCGCGCCGGCGTGCAGCGCGACCTCGAAGCTCTTGCGCACCTCGGGGTCGATCGCCTCCCACTCCCAGCCGGCAAGCCAGGGCACGAGCACGATGTGCGCCGAGCTGGAGACCGGAAGCAGCTCCGCCGGACCCTGGACCACGCCGAGCGCGAGGGCGCGCCGGTCGGGAATGCTGCCGTCGGCGGGGCCGCTCAAGCTCCGCGCGAGCCCGCGGGCTCCGGCTCCGGCTCCGCGGCGGGCTCCTCGTCGCTCTTGCCACCACCACCCCGCCGCCTCAACAGCAGATAGGCGACGAGGGCGATCGCCGCGGCCAGCACCGCGTAGTCGAGGTAATGCAGATGGTCGCGCCACTCCTCCCAGTTGTTGCCAACGCTCTCACCGATCAGGGCCAGCATCAAGACCCAGGGGATGCATCCGAGCAGCGTCAGCACCGTGAAGCGCCAGAAGGGCATTTTCGCCACCCCGGCCGGCAGCGAGATGAAGGTGCGGATGATCGGCAGCATGCGCGAGAAGAAGACGGTCGCGTCGCCGTAGCGCGCGAACCAGTCGTCGGCCCATTTCAGGTACTTCGGCGGCAGGTGGATCAGCTTGTTCTTCTCGAGCAGGTCGATGCGACCGTAGTAGCCGACCGCGTAAGCGGCCCAGGAGCCGACGAGGTTGCCGAGCACACCCGCGGCGACGACCCCGAACATCGTCAGCTCGCCGGCGGCGACGCTGGAGCCGGCGAAGAGCATGATCGCCTCGCTCGGCACCGGCAGGCAGGCGGACTCCAGCGCCATCAGGATGAAGACCGCCAGCAGCCCGGTGGAGCTGATGAAGTCGGTCCCCGCGTTGACGATCGGGTCGAGGAAGAAGTCTGTGACGCTGGCGAGCAGGAGCATGCGAGAAGCGGGGATTGTAGGGACGCGACCGAACAGCAACTAAACTGGCCAGGTTCCATGCGCCGGTTGAACCACCCCGTCTACCGCAACCGGGTCCTCCAGTTGGCTGCCGACGGCGCCCTCGTCGCGCTGGCCTTCTACCTGGCCTTCCGCCTGCGCTTCCTCGACGATCCGCAGGGCCTGCCCGACCGCTACTGGACGCTGTTCCTGCAGGCCGTCGGCTTCGTCATCGCCGTCAAGCTCTCGGTCTTTGCCGCCTTCGGGCTCTACCAGAAGTGGTGGCGCTACGTCAGCGGCCGCGACTTCCTCCTGATCGTCCGCGCGGTCGCCGTCTCCAGCGCGATCCTCGTCGTCGCCTTCACGGTGATCCAGCCCTTCGCCCACAGCCTGCCGCGCTCGGTCGCGGTGATGGACTTCCTGCTGACGCTGATGCTGATCACCGGGGCGCGGCTCGCGGTGCGGCTGATCGTCGAGCGACCCTCGCGCTCCGGCCGCCTCCCCAAGCACGAGGTGCTGGTCATCGGCGCCGGCTCCGGCGGCCAGATGGTCGTGCGCGAGCTGCAGCTCAACCCCGACCTGGGTGCCACCGCGATCGGCTTCGTCGACGACGACCCGCGCAAGCGCGGCATGCGCATGCTCGGTCTCAAGGTTCTGGGCTCAACCGAGAAGATCGCGACGATCCTCGACGAGACCCACCCCGACGAGGTCGTGATTGCGATCCCCTCGGCGCCGGGGACGCTCCGTGCCAATGTCGTCGCCGCCTGCCGCGAGCGCGAGATTCGCGTGCGCACCCTGCCCACGGTCTTCGAGCTGCTGCGAGGCGGCGTCCAGCTCAACAAGCAGCTGCGCGAGGTGCGGGTCGAGGACGTGCTCGGCCGCGACCCGATCGTCCGCGAGCTCGACCGGGTCGGCGCCTACCTGCGCGACCGCATCGTCCTCGTCACCGGCGCCGGCGGCTCGATTGGCTCCGAGCTCTGCCGGCAGATCGCCCAGGTCAAGCCGCGCCTGCTGGTGATGCTCGACCACGCCGAGGACAACCTCTTCCAGATCGACCGCGAGATGGTCGAGGAGCGCCACTGCACGAACGTCGAGGCGGTGCTCGCCGACTGCAAGGAGGCGGGCCGGATGCTGGAGACGATGCAGCGCTTCAAGCCGAGCGTCGTCTTCCATGCCGCCGCTTACAAGCACGTGCCGCTGATGGAGGCCAACCCGCTGGAGGCCGTCCGCAACAACGCGATCGCGACGCGGATCACCGCCGAGGCCGCCGCCGCCTCCGACGTCGAGCGCTTCGTCCTGATCTCGACCGACAAGGCGGTCAACCCGAAGACCGTGATGGGCGCTTCCAAGGCGATGGCCGAGTGGATCGTCGAGTCGGCCGGTCGCAAACACCCCGGCACGCGCTTTGCCAGCGTCCGCTTCGGCAACGTGCTGGCCTCCTCGGGCAGCGTCGTGCCGATCTTCCGCAGCCAGATCGAGCGCGGCGGGCCGGTCACCGTCACCCACCCGGAGATGACGCGCTACTTCATGACCATCCCCGAGGCGGTGCAGATGGTGATCCGCTCCGGCGACATCGGCGCCGGCAAGGGAGAGGTCTTCGTCCTCGACATGGGCGAACCGGTCCGCATCGTCGACCTCGCACAGAACATGATCCGCCTCGCCGGCTACGAGCCGGAAACCGACATCGCGATCGAGTTCACCAAGCCGCGACCGGGGGAGAAGCTGCACGAGGAGCTCTTCGGCCTGGCCGAGAGCGGCCAGCCGACGGCGGCGAGGCGGATCCAGCGGGCCGTGCGCGAGACGCCTCTCGACCCCGATTGGATCGAGGCGACGCTCAACTCGCTCGAGGACCTGGTGCTGGCCGGTGACGAGGCTAATCTGGCGCAGCGAGTCGTCGAGATGATCACCGCACCGGGCGGGGACGCAGCGGCGCTCGCCTACGACGAGTAGCCTCTCGCCCCCAATTGGAGCTGATCAAGGAAATCGGCGCCTTTGCAGGCTTGGCTGCGTTCCTCGGGCTCACCGTGCTGGCGATGCTCGTCTTCTCCCAGGGACGCGATCTGCGGCGTCTGCGTGAGTGGGCGGGCTCCGCGCCCGAGCGCGACAGCGAGCGCAAAGAGACGACCTCGGCAGTTGCGGCAAAGCGAGCGGAGGAGCTGCGAGCCCTCGATGAGGCGCGCACAGCCGAGCAGGCGGCGGTGGAGGAGCGCCAGGAGCGGCGGCGCCGTCGCGAGGCCGGGCTGCCGGAGCAGACCCCCGTCGAACGCCTGCGGGGTGCCCTGTCGGCCTTTGGCGCTCATCTCGCCAAACCTCGCTACCTCGCGGTCGCTTTCGTCGTCCTGGTTGCCGTCGCCGCCGGAGCCGTCTACCTGGTGACCCAGGACTCCGACAGCGGCGCCGGTGGTAAGGGCGGGCAAGGCAAGGCCGCGGCGCAGGTGAAGCCGGCCGAAATCGAGGTGACCGTGCTGAACGGAACCGCTGTCGCCGGTCTCGCCGCCACCTACGGCGACAAGGTCGAGCGCAAGGGCTTCCAGCTCGGCGCGGTCACCAACAGCGCCACCAGCTTCGTCGACAGCGTCGTCATGTTCGAACGGGGCCATGCTCCGGAGGCGCGCCGGGTCGCGGCTGCCCTGGGGATCTCGGAGGTGCGCTTGATGAGCGCCGACGTCGACGCCGTCTCAGGCGGCGCGCCAGTCTCGGTGATCGTCGGCGAGGACAATGCAGCGACCGAAGGCTGACGCCTGGGCCGCGCTCGTCTTCGCGCTCCTCGTCCTCGCAACTCTCGCCGCCTTCGCCTGGTCGCAGCGATTGAAGCGCGACCCACTAGTGCTCGACCGGGTCACCTTCGGCACGCCGGCGAGCCGGTCGTTCACACCCAACCGCGACTGCCGCTTCGACCGCATCCGTATCCGCTTTCGCACGACCGTCTCCGACCAGGCGACGGTGCAGGTGGTCAAGCCCGGCGGCAAGCTGGTCCTCACGCTCGCCCGCGACCGCTTTCTCAAGCGCTACAAGTTCCACACCTTCTACTGGGACGGCCGCGAACGCAATGACGGAGTTGCCCCACCGGGTCGCTACAAGCTGCGGGTCAAGCTGCTCGACCAGGACCGCGTCCTGGTGCCGCCTGGGGCGATGCGCCTGCACAAAGCTGACAGCCGGCCGGTTGGTCGGTGCCTTGGGGTAGATCGGAGCGAGGGTTGAGCCAGTTCCTTGCGGGCGCGGGCGTCCTGGTCGCCGCCGGAGCGGCAGCGGGCGCGATCCTGCTCCCGCCCGGCCGTCTCCGGGCTGTCGCGATGCTCCTCGCCCTGGCGCTCTTCCCGATCCTGATCCTCGGCGACCAGTGGCACTCCCGCGCGATCGTCGACCTGCGCGACAGCACCGGCCGCATGGTCGCGCTTGGGGTGCTGGCAGCAGGGGCGACCGTGGCTCTTGCCCTTGCCTTTCGGAGCTGGCCGATCCTTCTGCCGCTGGCGATCGTCGCGGCGCTGCCCTTCCGCGTTCCTCTCCACGCAGGAGGCGACACCGCCAACCTCCTTGTGCCGCTGTACCTGGTCATCGCGGGCGGGGTGTTGGCCTCGGCGGTCAGGGACTGGCGCCGCTCGCCGGCGGGTCCTGTCGCTGCAGGGGACCCACCGCCCCTTCCGGTCGCTAAAGCGTCCTCAGGGGCGGTCCCCCCTACACCGCCACCCGCCGGATGGGCGCTGGTCTGGCTGCCGAGGATCCTCGCTGCGGTGGTGGCGTTGTACGCGGTGCAGGTTCTGTACTCCGAGGACTTCTCAAAAGGGCTGCAGGACGTTTGCTTCTTCTTCGTCCCGTTCAGCTTGGTGTACGGGTTGCTGCGGGATGTCAACTGGAATAAAAAGCTTCTGACACTCGCCTTGTGGGTGGTTGCCATCGAGGCAGTGGCTTTCGTCGTTGTCGGCTCCACCGAGTACCTGAGCCGGAGCTTGTTCTGGAACGACCAGGTGATCCGGTCGAACGAATTCCACACCTACTTCAGGGTCAACTCGGTGTTCTGGGACCCGAACATCTACGGGCGGTATCTGGCGCTGGTGGCGGTGCTGGCGATGTCGGCGCTGATGTGGGCCCGGGAGCGGCGGGACCTTGCCTTGCTGACGGCGCTTGTCGGGGTTCTCTGGATCGGACTTTTCCCGACCTTCTCGCAATCGAGCTTCGCGGCGCTCCTGGGGGGCATGGCTGTACTCGCTGCTCTCAAGTGGAGCTTGCGCTGGACCCTCGCCGCCGTGGGTATCTGCGCAGTCGCGGGCCTCCTGGTCGTGCTGATGGCGGGCGGCGTCTCGAAGCTCAGCCCCGACCGGCTCAACGTCGACACCGGCGGCCGCGCCAACCTCGTCTCCGGCGGCCTTCACCTCTTCGCCCAGCGACCCGTCTACGGCTACGGCTCAGGCAGCTTCTCCAAGGCCTACCGCCAGCACATAGACACCGACAACGCTCCCGTCTCCGTCTCCCACACCGAGCCGATCACGGTCGCCGCAGAGCAGGGCCTGGCCGGTCTACTCCTCTACGCAGCTCTACTCCTCACAGCCCTGTGGACTATGGCTTCGGGCTTGAGCCACTTGCTGTCCCGCGTACCCGCGCGCCACATCGCAATAGCCCGAGCAGCAGTCCTCGCAACCTTCACAGCCCTACTAGTCCACACGATGGCCTACGCGGGCTTCTTCGAGGACCCGATCACCTGGGTCCTCCTGGCCGTCGGCGCCTCGCTCGCAGCCGCCGAGCAACGTAGGCTCGCCGCGTGTCCGGATACCTCCGCCGCCTAGCGACCACCGGTGCCGCCTACACGGCGGCGAGCATTTTCTCGAAGCTCATCGCGGTTGCGCTGCTGCCGCTCTACACGCGCTACCTGACGCCGGAAGACTACGGCGCCGCCGAGGTGATGTTCGCCGCCGTCGTCTCGGCCAGCATCGTCGTCCGGCTCGGCGTGATCGAGGCGCTGTTGCGCTTCTATTACAAGGATGGAGAGGACCCCGACCGGGTCCTCTCGACCTCCTTCGCCGCGCTCTTCTGGTTCTCCACCGTCGCGGCGCTGATCGCCCTGCCCTTCGCCGGGCCGATCTCCGAAGCGCTGCTCCCCGAACCGGCCGGCCTCGACCCCCGCGAGGCAGTCGCCTGGCCGGGCGACGCTGCGGACCTGGCGCGGATCTCGATCGCCGGCCTCTGGGTGCTGACGTTGCACGAGTACCTGCTGACGATCTTCCGGCTTGAGGAGCGCGCCCGCGCTTTCTTCGTGACGACGATGCTGAACGTGGTGGCCGCGATCGGGCTCACCGTCGTCCTCGTCGTCGGCGCCGACGAGGGGGCCCGCGGCCTGCTGCTCGGCAGCTACGTCAGCGGCGCCGCCTTCGTGCTCGGCCTGATCGTCTACCACCGGCGCCGGCTCTCGCTCTGGATCGACAGGGGCCTGCTGCGGCGGATGCTGCGCTTCGGCACCCCGACGATGCCGGCCGAGCTCTCGCTCTACGCGCTCAATTTCGTCGACCGCATCATCATCGTCCGCACTCTCGGCCTCGCCGAGGCGGGCCTCTACTCGCTGGCGGTCAAGTTCGCCCAGGCGGTCAACGTCCTGGTGCGCGGCTTCCAGCTTGCCTGGCCGCCACTTGCCTACTCGATCCGCGACGACGACGACGCCCGCCGCGCCTATGCCGCGGTGGTCACCTGGTTCGTGGTCGGTGGCGCCTTCGTCGTCTCCGGCATGTGGCTGCTCTCGCGCTGGATCGTGCGCGCCCTGGCGGCGCCGGAGTTCTTCGATGCCTACGAAGCGATCGGCCTGATCGCGGCCGGGGTCACCCTCTACGCCCTCTACATGGTGCTCGTCGTGATCCTCGGCCGCACGGGCCGCACCGAGTTCAACTTCCCCGCGACGGGTGCGGCCCTCGTCACCAACGTCGCCCTCAACCTCGTCCTCGTGCCGCCGTTCGGCATCGTCGGAGCCGGCCTTGCCCTCGTCGCCTCCTACTTGGTCGTGCTGGCCCTGATGTACGGCTTCACCCAGCGCCTCTTCCCGGTCCCCTACGAATGGGGCCGGCTGGCCCGGGTCGTCCTGGTCTCCGCCGTGCTCGTCGCGGCGGGCGAGCTGCTGCTCCCGACCGACGGCTTCGTCGGCCTCCTCTCCCGCACGGCCCTCTGGCTCACCTACCCGCTCGCCCTGCTCGCGATCGGCTTCTTCACGCCCGGGGAGCGGGTGTGGTTGGCGAGGCTTCGTCACCCAGGTGAGCTGGCTCGCCAGCTCCGGTCGCTCCGCCAGGCTCAACCCACCGTGGACGGCTCGGTTCCGGAGGTCTACGAGGCGGAGCTCATCGACGACGACTCGCGCTCTCTCTGATCCCGTCGCCGCGAGCGGGGAAGAGCGCCTGGCGGGCGTGAGCCCAGTAGATCCTGGCGGGGTGGCGAGGGAGGGCGGTAGCAGCGAGGGCCCGCAACGCGTAGGACCAGGCGGTGAGGACGCGGACGGCCAAGGCGGCGACGCGGCCGTGGTGCTTGCGCATGTAGAGGTCTCGGTTGCGGTGGAATTCGACGATGCGGGGGAGGCCCTTGGCCAGGTCGGTGGAGAGCTGGTCATGGTGGACGGCCTCGGCACCGGGGACGAAGAGGCTGTGCCATCCGGCCTCGCCCAGGCGCTTGGCGAAGTCGCACTCGTCGTAGTAGACGAAGAAGGCGGGGTCCATGTAGCCGACCTCGGCAGCCGTCTCGCGCCGCACGAGCAGGGCGCTCGACTGCGCCCAGTCGACCCGGCGGGTGGCACTGCCTCTGCTCTGCACGGTCAGCCGGCGGTGCAGGAACAGGGCACCGGCGAGGGCGGTGCCGACGCCGGGGAAGCGCCAGGCGCAGGGCACCGGCGCCCCGCTGGAGTCGAGGAGCCGGGCGCCTGCGGCCGCCGCGCGCGGATCGGCCTCCAGCGCCGCGACCAGCGCCGCCGCCGCACCGGGCCTCAGCTCGGAGTCCTCGTTGAGCAGAAGGCAGTAGCGACCGCTCGCCTCGCGCATCAGGGTCGAGTCGTTCTCGGCCTTGCCCGTCCGCCGCTCCAGCGCGATCAGCTGCACGTCGCCGCCCTGTTCCCTCGCCGCCTCGACCGAGCCGTCGTCGGAGGCGTTGTCGAGGACGAGGATCTCGCGCTCGACCCCGGCCGGGTGGGTGCGCTCGATCGCGTCGAGGCAGGCGAGCAGGTACTCGCGGCCATTCGTGTTCACGACGCAGTAGGAGAGCGTGGGGGCCAAGGGGCCACCATAATCGCGCCTGATGCGCGTGCAGCTAGTCGACCCCTCGGCCTTCACGCCGCCGTACGATCGCGCCCTGGCCGCGGCACTCGCCCGCGCCGACGTCGACGTCGAGCTGCTGACCAGCCGCTTCCTCTACGGCCCGGTGCCCCCGGCCGAGGGCTATCGGGTGCGCGAGTGCTTCTACCGCCGCACTTCGCCGCGTGCCCTCGATGCCCCCGGACGCCGCGTCCTCAAGGCAGCGGAGCACCTGCCCGACATGTTGCAGCTGCGCCGCACCCTCGACGCCGACGTCGTCCACTACCAGTGGCTGACGATGCCGCCCCTCGACGCGCGCCTGCTGCCACCGGCCCGGCCGCGCGTGCTCACCGCCCACTACGTATTGCCCCCGCAACCGAGCCGCCGCGATCTGGCGACCGCACGCCGGATGTTCGGACGCATGGACGCGGTCGTCGCCCACTCCGAGCACGGCGCGGCGCGGCTGAGAGACGAGGTCGGCCTGGACCCCGGTCGGGTCCGCGTCATCCCCCACGGCGCCTTCGACTACCTCACCCGGCTGCCGGAGGAGAAGCCGCTGGCGGCTGAGCTCCAGGGTGCCGAGGGCCCGGTGATCCTCTTCTTCGGCCTACTGCGTCCCTACAAGGGCATCGAGACCCTGCTCGAGGCCTTCCGCGAGGTTCGAGGCGCCGAGCTCTGGATCGTCGGCAACCCGCGCATGGACCCGGAGCCGCTGCGCCGTCTCGCCGCCGAGTGCCCCGGCCCCGTCCGCTTCGTCACCCGCTTCGTCGAGGACGCCGAGATCCCGGCGATCTTCCGCCGTGCCGACGTCGTCGTCCTCCCCTACCGCGACGTCGAGCACTCCGGCGTGCTCTACACCGGCCTCGCCTTCGGCAAGCCGATGGTGCTCAGCGCCGTCGGCGGCTTTCCCGAGGTCGCGGCAACAGGCGCCGCCCGCCTCGTGCAGCCCGAGGATCCCGCCGCGCTGGCGGAGGCGCTGAACGAGCTCGTCGCGGACCCCGCCGCCCGCGAGCGCCTGGCTCAGTCCGCGAGCGAAGCCGCGGCCGGTCCCTACTCCTGGGACGCGGTCGCCGCCCAGACCCTCGCGCTGTACGGGGAACTGCTGGAGTCCAGGGGATGACCGCGCTCGCCGTCCTCTTTTGGCTCAGTGCCGGGCTGATCGTCTACACGCACCTCGGCTACCCGCTCGCGCTGCGAGCGCTGCTCGCCCTGCGCCGCCGGCCGACGCTCGAGCCCGGCACCTGGGAGGAGCTGCCCCGCGTCTCGCTGATCGTCGCCGCCTACGACGAGGCGGAGGTGATCGAGGCCAAGGTCGCCAACGCGCTCGCCCTCGACTACCCGCGCGAGCTGCTGGAGCTGATCGTCGCCTCGGACGGCTCGACCGACGCGACGGCCGAGCGCGCCCGTGCGGCGGGCGCCGACCTGGTGCTCGAGCTCCCCCGCGGCGGCAAGATCGCCGCCCAGAACGCCGCCGCCGAGCGCGCCTCGGGTGAGATCTTCGCCTTCTCGGACGCGAACAGCGTCTGGCAGTCGGACTCCCTGCGCCACCTGCTCGAGCCCTTCGCCGACCCGGCGATCGGCTACGCCTGCGGCCAGGTCCGGTTCCTCGACTCCTCCGGCGACAACCTCGAGGGCGCCTACTGGCGCTATGAGATGAAGGTTCGGGAGATGGAGTCCGCTCTTGCCGGCGTCACCGCCGGCAACGGCGCGATCTACGCCGTGCGGGCGGGCGCATACGTCCCGCTCGCACCTTCGGGGAGCCACGACCTCTCGTTCCCCTTCCGGCTGGCGAAGAAGGGAAAGCGCTCCCTCTACGTCCCCTGGGCGCGTGCCGAGGAGAAGATGGTGCCGACCATGGAGGGCGAGTTCGCCCGCAAACGGCGGATGATGGTCGGCCTCTGGGACATCGTCGTCGGCGAGCGGATGATCTCCCCGCGCGGCTACAAGCCCCTCTACGCCTTCGAGCTCTTCTCGCACCGGCTGCTGCGCTACCTCACTCCGTTCCTGCATCTGTTCGCCTTCCTCGCCAACCTCCTGCTGTTGGACCAGGGCTGGGTCTACGTCGTCGCCTACGGGGTCCAGCTGGCCGCGATCGCGGCCGCGATCCTCGGCGGCCAGTTCCGCATCGCTCCGCTCCGCATCGCCCGCTACTACGCGATGACCACGCTCTCGATCGCCGCCGGTCTTTGGGACCGCATGCGCCAAGGGCCTCCGGCGAAGTGGGACAAGGCACCTGGGACGCGCTAGATGCCGCGCGCCCTCGACATCCTGATCGCAACTCTCGCGCTGCTTCTGCTCTCGCCCGTTCTCCTCGTCGCCGCGGTCGCGATCAAGCTGGGCAGCCGGGGCCCGGTCATCTACCGCCAGCGTCGGGTCGGGCTCGGCGACCGCGAGTTCGAGATGCTGAAGCTGCGCACGATGGTCGAGGGCTCCGACCCGGTCGGCGTCGGCACCATCGTCACCCGCGAGGACCCCCGCGTCACCGGGGCGGGGCGCATCTTGCGCCGGACCTCGCTCGACGAGATCCCCAACCTGGTCAACGTCCTCCGTGGCGAGATGGCGATCGTCGGTCCCCGCCCCACCATCCCCGCCCAGGTGAAGGACTACACGCCGCGCCAGCACCGCCGTCACGAGGTCCGCCCCGGGATCACCGGCTGGGCCCAGGTCCAGGGCCGCGCCGGCATTCCCTGGGAGGAGCGGATCGAGCTCGACGTCGAGTACGTCGAGCGCCGCAGCGTCGCCCTCGACGCCCGAATCCTCGCCAAGACCTCCTGGCTCCTCGTAACCGGCCACGGGCTGGCGCCGGATTAGGCTTCGGCGCTGAGGAGCCGAGCCATGAGCACCCCCCCAAAGGTCAGCCTGCGCCCGTTCGAACCCGGCGATGCCGCGGCTGTCCACCGCTGGTTCAACAACCATGAGGCGACCAGGACCCTGGTCGTGCAGCGCGAGTCCTTCTCACCCGGTGAAGCCCAGGCCTGGGTCCGCAGGGCGATGGACGTCTCGGGGGAGGACCGAAAGTACGCGATCCTGGTCGAGGATCACGCCGAGCCGGTCGGGTTCACGGCGCTCTACGGGCTCACGCGTGACACTGGGCCGGAGCTGGGAGCTCTGATCGGGGACGAGGTGCGCCGCCGCGGGGTCGGCCGCCGCGCCGAGGCACTGACCATCGCCAAGGCCTTCGACGAGCTCGGCGCCCACCGGGTTTACGGGGAGATCCCCGCCTTCAACGAAGCGGCGAAGCGGACGGTCGCCGGCCTCGGCTGGCACTACGTGGAAACGCTTCCCGATCGCGGTAAGCGGGACGGCGAGACTTTCGAGCTCGAGGTCTGGGCGGTCCTGCCCGAGGACTTTCGCAAGGCTACGGCGGACTTGTTTTGAAGGGCCGGGCGGAACTGCTCGGGGATCGCGGCGCGGAGGCCGTGAGCAAGGGGGACTTCTTCCGCTCGCGCCCGTTCCTCGACGCGGAAGGCGTCACCCACACCCTGCGAATCGAGACCGCCGGCGCGAAGCTGCTGGCGCCGCTGATCGTGCGGTCGATCGGCGACGGCCCCGAGCGCGACGCGATCTCCCCCTACGGCTACCCCGGCATGGCCGGCGCTGCGCAGCCGCTCGACCCCGCCGGGGCCGACTTCTCCGACACGGGTCTCGTCACGATCTTCATCCGCCATGCGCTCGCCGAGGTCCCGCTCCGCGGCGCGAGCGAGCGCAACGTCGTCCAGATCGCCGATCCCGGCTTGCCGCCGAAGAGCCGCCCGAGTGACCGCAACCAGATCAACAAGAATCTCCGCCGGGGTTATGAGCTCCGCATCGTCCCCGGCCCCGAGACGACCCCCGGTGACCGCGCCGGTTTCCTCGCCGCCTACGAGCAGACGATGCGCCGCACCGGCGCCGCCGAGCGCTACTTCTTCCCCGCGGCCTACTTCGACCGCATCCTCGAGTCCGACTGCACCTGGCTCGCACTCGCCCACGCTCCCGGCGGAGAGACCGCCGCCGCCTCCCTCGCCGTCCGCAGCGATGGCTTCCTCCACTACTACCTCAGCGGCAGCGCCGACTCCCACCTGCGCGACTCGCCGATGAAGAACGTCCTCGCCGGCCTGGTCGAGCTCACGACCGAACAGGGCCTGCCACTCAACCTCGGCGGCGGCATCGCCCGCGGCGACAGGCTGGAGGAGTTCAAGCGGGGCTTCGCCAACCGCGAGCAGCCGTGGCGCACCTCGGAGATCGTCTGCGACGCGGCTGCCTACGCGCGCCTTTCCGCCGGCCATGACCCCGCCGGCTTCTTCCCCGCCTACCGCGTTGGTCCCAGCTAGTTGATCGTCGGTTCCAGCGGGGTCGGCGCGGCCGGGTTGAACGTGTTGACCGGCTCGCCGCCGTATTTGCCCCAGGTCTCTTTGGCGAAGGCCCGGATCGCGTCGAGCGTGATCGCGCCTTTGTACTCGTTGCACCCGAGCACGTTCGTCCAGGTCGCCGCCGCAACCTCGTAGGGAATGTCCTCGTTCGGGAAGAGCAGCGTCCCGCCCCACATCGTTTCGTAGAGGCCGATCAGTTCCTCCTGGTCTCCCTCGGACAGGTCGGGGCTGTACTGGATCGTCAACCGCCCGTGCTCGAGCGAGTGGACCACGGCGGTTTCCTTCGGCATTTGGCTGTAGGCGCCGTCAGCCTGGGCGGTTTCGGAGTGGGTACCGGAGGTCGCAGGGTTCGTCCCGTACGTCGGCCCCGTGGCGGTCGGCGGGATGTGTTCGTGGCCCTCGTCTTTGAGGAGCAGCCGCAGGTCGCAGTCGGCCATCTTTGCCGCCTTTTTGACGTCGGTGACCTCGGCGACGGCAACCTCGGTGCCGGTGCGTTGGTCCGGCTGGACGCCGAACGTCTCACCGGTGCCGACGTCGATATGCGCCTCGCCGCCGTCGTTATTGCCGGCAGAGGAGGCGATGGCGAAGACGATGCCGATGAGGACGACCAAGCCGATTACGCCGGCCACGCCGTAGCCCGCCATCAGGCGCCGTCGCTCCGACGAGGCCTGATTCTTCTCGCGTTCCTGCCGGGCCTGGCGGAGCGCCTCTCTCTCTTCCTCCCTGCGATTTGCCATGAGGCCGACCTATTTTAGTCAGAGAGACTTCGCCAAGTCGCCCGTCTCGCCTCGACGCCTCTCCCAAGGGCGTGCCGCGAGCACCGCCGCGAGCACCGCCCGCGTCGCCGGCGCCCGGTTGAGCGCGTAGAAGTGGATGCCGGGAGCACCCGCAACGAGCAGCTCTGCGCACTGCTGGGCGGCGTAGGCGACGCCGAGCTCGAACTCCGCCTGCCCGTCGCCTCCGGCAGCGTGGAAGGCCTCCTCCAGGCGAGGAGGGATCGAGGCGTCGCAGAGCTCGCAGATCCGCTTCGTCTGCGCGAAGCTCGCCACCGGAATCACCCCGGCCAGGATCGGGACCTCGATCCCTGCCGCCCGCGCGGCGGCGACGAAGTCGAAGTAGACCTGGTTGTCGAAGAAGAGCTGGGTGATCAGGAACGACGCCCCGGACTGCACCTTCGTCTTCAGGTAGGCGAGGTCGGTCTCGAGGTCGGGCGCCTCGGGATGCACCTCGGGGAAGCAGGCACCGCCGACCGTGAAGTCCCACCCCTCTGAGATGAAGGCGGCCAGCTCGGCCGCGCTCCCCAGCCCACCATCGGGCTGGACGAAGTCTTCTTGCCCCCGGGGCGGGTCGCCGCGCAGCGCGAAGACGTTCTCGATCCCCGCCTCGGCGATCCGGCCCAGCGTCGCCGCCAGGCCCTCACGCGTCTCGCCGACGCAGCTGAGGTGCGCCATGGTCTCGAAGCCCAGTTCCTCCTTGAGGGCGCGGGTGATCTCAACGGTCCCCTCGCGCGTCGAGCCACCGGCTCCGTAGGTGACGGAGACGAAATCGGGAGCGAGCTCGCGCAGCGACCGGGCGGTGTCGAACAGCGCCGCGGTCGCCTCCGCCGTCTTCGGCGGAAAGAGCTCGACCGAGAAGGTCGGTCC
Source organism: uncultured Solirubrobacterales bacterium (assembly GCA_963753585.1). Classification (GTDB taxonomy): domain Bacteria; phylum Actinomycetota; class Thermoleophilia; order Solirubrobacterales; family 70-9; genus VRUE01. Next base: position 1,948,831 of record CAVWCU010000001.1, read on the forward strand.
CTCCGAGGCGATGATCTCGTCGATACGCACGAGGCGGAGGTTAGCCGCCGTGCCGCTCCACCCTCGCCTGGAAGAAAGCCTGAATGTCCTCCAGCCGCTTGCCCTTGGTCTCGGGGACGAACTTCCAGCAGAAGGCAAGGGTGAGGAGTCCGATCCCGCCGTAGAGCCAAAAGGCCCCCGGCCGGCCCAGCGCTTCGATCAGCAGCAGGAAGGTGAGCGAGACGATGAAGTTGAAGGTCCAGTTGGCCATCGTCCCCACCCCGGCTGCCTTGCTGCGCACGCTGAGCGGGTAGATCTCGGCGTTGAGCAGCCAGAAGATCGGCCCGAGGCTGATCGCGAAGGAGGCGACGTAGGTCATCAGGCTGACGATCGCCACGACCGAGGAGAGCGTGCTGCCGCCACCGCCGACGAAGGCGCCGCCGAGCGCGAAGAGGGAGATCGACATGCCCGATACGCCGACGAAGAGCAGCGTTCGCCGCCCCGCCCGGTCGAGCAGTCGCAGGGCGACGACCGTCATGCCGACGTTGATGATGCCGACCCCGACCGCGGCCAGGATCGATCCCGCGGAGGAGTCGACCCCGGTGAATTCGATGATCGTCGGCGCGTAGTAGATGACCGTGTTGATGCCGGTGACCTGCTGCAGGATCGCCAGGCCGACTCCGACCACAAGCGCAGCTTTGACGACCGGTTGCAACAGCTCGCTCCAGGCGCCGGGCTTCTCGTCGAGGCTGCCCTTGATCTCGTCCAGCTCGCGGTCGATCGTGTCGGGGTCGTCGACGCGGATCTTCGCCAGCGCCGCCCGCGCCGCGAAGTCGTCACCGCTCATCACCAGCCAGCGCGGGCTCTGCGGCATCCGCACCATGCCGATCGCCAGCGCCAGCGCCGGCACGCAGCCGAGCCCGAGCATCCAGCGCCAGCCTTCGACGTGGTCGAAGGCGAGGCCGACCAGATAGGCAACGAGGATGCCGATCGTGACCGCGAGCTGGAAGAAGCTGACCAGCCGCCCGCGGCTCTCCGGCGGAGCGACCTCGGAGATGTAGACGGGGGCGGCGGCGGAGGCGAGGCCGATCGCGACCCCGATCACGATGCGGGCGATGACCAGGACCTCGACTCCCGGCGCCGCGGCGCTGGCGAGCGCACCGACGATGAAGATCGCGGCCGCGAGCAGGATCATCGAGCGTCGTCCGTAGCGATCGGCCGCCGGCCCGGCGATCGCCGCCCCGACCACGGCCCCGATCGGCACGGCGGCGACCACCAAGCCCTGGGCGAAGCTGCTGAGGTCGAAGTCGGTCTTGATGAAGAGGAGCGCTCCGGCGATGACGCCGGTGTCGTAGCCGAAGAGCAGGCCGCCGAGCCCGGCGATCGCTGCCGTCAACACGACATTGCGCCGCGCCCTCCTCCGGGACGCCTCGAGCCCGTCGGTCATTCGGCGCGACCGTATAGGCGTTTCCGGACGGGCCATTCTCCGGAGTTTGCGGGAACGTATTCGTCGCCCCCCTGGTGCTGGGAAGAGGTGCGCGCTAAGTTCGGTCTGCGACTGGGAGAGACAGGATCCGCGGAAGCCAAGCGGACACCGTCTCGAAGGTGGCGCAACGAGCTTCAGGCGCGAAGGCTACGCGCCGGCAGGCAACCGAGCGCCGTCCCCGGTCGCTTTTGTTGTGCGTTGGCTTCGGAGGGCTGGGCGCGCGTCTGGCGGCGCCGGACCGGCGCCATGCGGCGTCCTCGCCGGCTTGCGTGGCGCTGCCACGCGGCGCCGGCTGCGTCCTTGCCTGGCTTGGTCCGGCGCTCGCCAGTCACACACCCAGCCCCCCTCAGACAACGCGGGGAATCTGTCTGAGGAGATTCCTATGTTGAACTTGGTTGTCGAGCTCCTGCCCTCGTCGACCGGCGTGCCGGGACGCAGTGCTGGGAGTCGGCGTTGTTGGTGCCCCGTGAGTGAGTCCAACAACTAGCCCGCCCACTCCCATACCCTGTGCTCGATGAGCGGGGAGCTTCGCTACGAGCGGGTGGGGGCAGTGGCCGTGCTCACCATCGACCGGCCGGAGCGCCGCAACGCGATCGACGCTGCGGCAGCGGAGCTGTTCCGCCAGGGCCTGGACGATTTCGAGGCTGACGAGGGCGCGCGCGTCCTAATCCTCACCGGCGCCGGCGGCGCTGCCTTTTGTGCCGGAGCCGACCTGAAGGCGATGAACCTCGACGTCACCCACCCCAGCGGGCCGATGGGTCCGACCCGCCTGACGCCCTCCAAGCCGGCGATCGCCGCGGTTGACGGTTGGTGCCTTGCCGGTGGAGTGGAGCTGGCGCTCTGGTGCGACATGCGCATCGCCACGCCGCAATCGACTTTCGGCCTCTTCGAGCGTCGTTGGGGTGTGCCTCTCCTCGACGGCGGCACCCAGCGGCTGCCCCGCATCGTCGGTATGGGCCGGGCACTGGAGCTGATCCTCACCGGCCGCCCCGTGGAGGCCGAGGAGGCGCACCGGATCGGCCTGGTCAACGAGGTCGTCGAGCCCGGCAAGCATCTTGACCGAGCTCTGGAGCTGGCCGAGCGCATAGCCGGCTTCCCCCAGGAGACGATGCTGGCCGACCGCCGCGGAGCGATCGAAGGCTTCGGCCAGCCCCTCGCCGACGGCCTCGACCTGGAGCGCCGCCTCGGCAACGAGGTCCTCGACGTCGCCGTCCGCGGCGCAAAGAAATTCGCCGACGGCGCCGGCCGCCACGGCGAGTTCTGAGCTCTCCCAAGCTTTATCTCCCAGCGCGACCCTTCTGGCTAGCCGTCCCGGGGCTTCGTGACGCGGCGCATCTCGTCCTCCGCTTCCTCCGGTCCGAGGTAGGGCATCAGCACGGCGAAGACGAGGTCGGGGAGGATCCGCTGCAGCTCGGGCCCGCGCCCGGCGCGGATCTCGTCGAAGATCATCGAGGTCGCACCGCCGATCGCGAAGCGGGCGGTGTCGGCCGGCAGCTCCTCGTCCTGGCTGGAGTACTCACGACCCTCTTCGAGGAACGGGGTGAAGCGGGCGAGCGCGGCCCGGTAGCGCGCTCGCGCACCGTCACCGGCGGCGGTCACCTCGACCATCGCCATCCGCGCGATGTCGGCCTCAGCGGCGAGCAGTTCGACCAAGGCACCCAGGCCGGCGGCGATCCGCTCGGGCCAGGGCTCGCCGGCGGCCGACTCGAAGGCACTGGTGACGTGGGCGATCAGGACGTCGATCACGGCGTCGTAGGCCTCGAGGAAGCAGGCCGCCTTGTCGTCGAACGTCTCGTAGAAGGTGGCCCTGGAGACGCCGGCGACCTCGATCACGTCGGTGACCGTGGTCGCCTCGTAGCCCTTGGCCGCGGCGACGCGAACCATCGCCTCGAGCAGCCGCTCGCGCTGGGAGCGAACCACGTAGGCGCGGGGCAAGCCATGACGACCACTCGGCAAGCGCTCTGGATTCGAAGTCGATGACGAATCCATGCAGTCAGCGTAGGGCAGCGGCGGCGGAGTGTCCAACGTCTTGGCAGCCAATCGCCCAGCCCCCTCCGAAACGTCCAACCGGCCCCTCCCAATGCCTACACTGCGGAAATGAAGATCGGGATAGTCGGCCTCGGATACGTCGGCCTGCCGCTGGCCGTGGCCTTTGCCGAGGCCGGGGACGAGGTCGTCGGGTTCGACACCGACCCGCGCAAGATCGAGGGCCTGAACGCCGGCCGCAGCCACGTCGAGGACGTCTCCGATGCCTCCCTCGTGCCGCTACGAGAGCGCCTGCAGGCGACTCAGAACCAGGCAGACCTGGCGTCCTGCGAAGCGATCGTGATCTGTGTCCCCACGCCGCTGACGGGCTCGCGCGAGCCCGACCTCACCTACATGCTCGAATCGGCGACGGCGCTGTCGGGGGTGCTCCAGCCAGAGCAGCTGGTCGTGCTCGAGTCGACGACCTACCCCGGCACCACTCGCGAGCGGCTGCTGCCGATCCTCGAGGAGTCTGGGCTCTCCGCCGGCCGGGACTTCCACCTCGCCTTCTCTCCGGAGCGGATCGACCCCGGTCGCACCGACTACACCGTCCGCACCACGCCGAAGCTGGTCGGCGGTCTCACACCTGCGTGCTCGACTCGCGCCGAGGCTCTCTACTCGCGAATCTGCGACGAGGTCGTGGTCCTGACGACGCCGGAGGCGGCGGAGCTCTCGAAGCTGCTGGAGAACATCTTCCGCTCGGTCAACATCGCTCTCGTCAACGAGCTGGCGCAGCTCTGCGACCGGCTCGGGATCGACGTCTGGGAGGTGATCGACGCGGCCTCGACCAAGCCCTTCGGCTTCATGCGCTTCGATCCCGGCCCGGGGATGGGCGGGCACTGCCTTCCGGTCGACCCGTTCTACCTCGCCTTCAAGGCGCGCGAGCACGACTTCTACCCGGAGTTCATCGAGCTGGCGGGCAAGGTCAACCAGACCCAGCCGGCCTTCTGCGTGGAGCGGATCGCCCGCGCCCTCAACGAGGCGGGCAAGCCGGTCAAGGACTCGAAGGTCCTCCTCCTCGGCGTCAGCTACAAGGCCGGGGTCGGCGACATCCGCGAGTCGCCGGCGCTGACGATCGCCAAGCGCCTCCTCACCCTCGGCGCCGACGTCTCCTACCACGATCCGCACGTCCCCCACCTCGCCGACCTCGGCCTCGACTCGGTCGACCTGGCCGAGGGGCTCGCCGCCTCCGACCTGGCCGCCATAGTCACGGCCCACCCCGGCCTCGACTACGAGGACGTGGTGTCCACCGCCTCGCTGGTGGTCGATTTCCGCGGCGTAACCCGGGGGGTCGAAGCGGAGAACCTGGTCAGGCTGTAGAGGCCTGAACCTGGGTCAAGCTTTAGCTGCCTGCATCTCCTGCTCGGCGACATCGGCACCGAAGTAGGGCAGCACCGCGAAGTACATGAACTCGGGCAGCAGCTCGCGGAAGCCCTCGTTCGCCCCCGTAGCCAGCCGAGCGTGGACGACCGCGTGGATCCCGGCGACGATGCCCTCCGGCGCGATCGGCGGCGGCGACTCCCCGCCCGTCGACGCCCGCGCCGAGTCGATGAAGTCGGTGATCCGTTTCATCGCCTTCGAGCGCTTCTCGAGCGCCTTGGGCCCTGCCGCATGGACCTCGACGATCAGGGCGCGGCCGAGATCGGGCTCGCCGTCGAGTGCCTGCAGCAGGGCACCAAGGCCTGCGCGCAACTTCCCCTGCCAGGTCTTCTCGGGGGCCGCGGCTGCCTGCACCTGTTCTTCCAGCCGCGCCACGCCGAAGTCGAACGCCTCCAGGTAGCAGGCGTCCTTGTCCGGGAAGAGGTCGTAGAAGGCCTGCCTGTAGAGGCCGGTCGAGTCGAGGACCGTGCGTACGGACGTCACGTCGTAGCCGTTCGACCCGACCGAGTGGAGCATCCCCTCCAGGATCCTTTCGCGCTTGGGTGAAATCACCAGCTTGAGTGTGGAAGCGTGGGGAAACGTTGACCCCATCGCGCCGGCCTCCTCAGCCCCTGCCAGGACCTTGGTTGCGGCCTGCTCTCCCATTCCGATCCTTCCTCTTCTCGATCAAGGGAACCGCTTGTCTGGACCTCGGTACTGTAACGGTATTCGGCCGATACGTCCAGCTTGGCATAAGGAACTGCTGTGGGTACCCTGGCTTTCGTGGCTGAACGCGCTCCTCAGGCGACCAGAATGCCACCGGGACGGCACCCGCTGTCGCGGGAGTTCATCACCCAGCACCAACGCGCCCGGATCATCGCTGCCCTCGCCGAGGAGACCGTCGAGAAGGGCTACCGGGCTGTCACCGTCGCCGACATCGTGAGCCGGGCGGGGATCGCCCGCAACACTTTCTACGAGAACTTCTCCTCGAAGGAGGACTGCTTCCTCGCCGCCTCGGAGTACGCGGTCACCGAGGCCCTGCGGCGGGTCGTCGACGCCGCCAGCAAGGTCGACACCTGGCCGGCCCGGGTGAACGTCGGCCTCGCGGCCTTCCTCCACTACGTCGCGGGCGAGCCGGCGCTCGCCCGCACCTGCATCGTCGAGGCGCTCTCTGCGGGGCCCGCCGCGGTCGAGCGCTACGAGCGCTCGATCCAGGCTTTCGTGCCGCTGTTCCGCATGGGCCGCAAGGTCTCGCCGAAGGGCGAGGAGCTGCCGGACACGCTCGAGGAGACGATCGTCGGCGGAATCTTCTGGATCCTCTACCAGCGCATCATCATGGGGCAGGCCGAGAAGATCGAGGACCTGCTGCCGGAGCTGGTGGAGTTCTCGCTCACCCCTTACCTCGGCGCCGAGGCGGCCAAGCGGACCTCCGTCGAAGCGCCCTCAACGGGCTGAGTCAAGGGCAGGGATCGGGGGCCCCGTGACCTAGTGCTCGACGTAGAGACACGCGAGCGCACGGCCGGCTCCGAGCGCAAGCGCATCCTCAACGCGGGGATCGCGGTTGCCGCCGAGCATGGCTACGTGGAGACCACGGTCGAGATGATCCTCCAGCGCGCCGGCCTCGACCGCCCCGCCTTCGACCGTCATTTCCGCGGCAAGTACGACTGTTTCCTCTCCGCCTGGCAGGAGATCAACGAGTCCTGCATGCAGGAGATGCTCCAGGCCTACAACAGTCACGAGCGGTGGCCCGACAGGCTGCGCGCCGTCGCCTGCGAGGTGGTCGAATCGCTGCGCGGCGACCTCAGCCGCGCCACCTTCTCGGTCGAGGTGCTGGCCGCCGGCGACGCCGCCCGCGCCCGGCGCGACATGACCATGCGGGTGATCGCCTCCCTGATCGACGCCGGTCGCAACGAGATGGAGGACCCCGAGTCCGTTCCCCACACGACCGCGGAGGCGCTGGCCGGGTCTGCCTACGGCCAGGTCTACTCGAGGGTCGTGCAGGGCCGTGCCGACGAGCTGCCGGCGCTGGTGCCGCAGCTGATGTCGGCGGCGGTGATGCCCTACCTTGGGCTCGAGGCGGCGCTGGCCGAGCTTAGCCGTGGGTTCGACCCTCCGGCGCGATATCGTCGGGACGTGGCCAAGCGCACCTCCTCCCCAAATCCGACGGCGCTCCGGGCGCCGAGGGGTACCCACCCGAGCTCTCGCGCCTGCCGCCGGGGCGACACGGCCTGCCACGGGAGTTCGTCGTCCACAACCAGCGCGAGCGGTTGGTCGCGGGCCTCGCAGAGGCGATTGCCGAAAACGGCTACTCCGGCACGACGATCGCCCACATCACCAGGCACGCCGCTGTTTCCCGCCGCACCTTCTACGAGCATTTCTCCAGCAAGGACGAGTGCTTCGTCGCCGCCTACGACACGGTGATGGCAGAGCTGATCGAGCGTGTCTCGGATGGCTTCGAGGAGGCCGATGACTGGCCGCACGCCGTGCGCGCCGGGATCGCGGCGATGCTCGCCTTCTTGGCCGCCGAGCCGGACCTCGCCCGCCTCTGCATGGTCGAGGCGCTGGTCGCCGGCCCGGTGGTGGTCGAGCGCTACGACGCCGCGATCAAGAGCTTCGTCCCTTACTTCCAGAGCGGTCGCGAGGGCCGTCCGCCCGAGGTCCTCGCCCGCCTCTCGCCGACCACCGAGGAGGCTTTGGTAGGTGGGATGGTCTCGCTTATCTCCCGACGCATCATCGCCGGCAGGACGGAGGAACTGGAAGAGCTCCTCCCCGACTTGGTCGAGTTCACCCTCACGCCCTACCTGGGCAGCAAGGAAGCCACCAAGATCGCTCACGAGAAGGACTGAGCTTGGCCGGGCGCGCCCTGCGCGCGTCAAGATTGTCTCTTCGGTGACGATTCACGCACCACAGGCGCGGAAGCTCCTGCGACAATAGGTTTCATGTTCGATCTCCGCAACAACTCCCTGCGCGAGCTGATCCGCACCCAGCACAGGGAGTTCATGCTCTACCTGGAGGAGCGGGGTGAGGAGTTCCGCAAGGAGTTCCTCCGGCGGGACGAAGAGATGAAGGCAGAGTTCCGGCGGCGGGATGAGGAGATGCGGGAGTTCAACCGCGAGATCCTCCTCCGCAACGAGAAGGTCTACAAGTCCGTGATCGCCGAAATGGAGAAGAGCACGAAGCAGCTGGAGGAAGGGACCAAGCAGATCCAGGCAAACACGCGCGCGGTCCTGAGCGTGCTCGACCGGCTGGACGCCGCTTAGCTGACGAGCTCACACGGCTCCGGCATCGGGAAGAAGCGGAGGAATCGCTTGACCGGTTGCCTGCCGCCCTTGATCTCGAGCGCGCTGGTGGCGAGGGCCTCGTCGAGGGGCAGCCGGCCGGTGAGGACCGCGGCGAGGGTGGCGGCGTCCGGGACGGCGATCGTGCCCTCCGGGTCCTCGGCTGGTCCGCGTGCCAGGTCGAGCTCCCCTTCGCTGACGTTGACGCGGAAGCTCTCCTCTCCGATCCGCAGCTCGTAAGTCGCCTCCAGGCCGGCGGCCGCCTCAGGATCGAAGAGGGAGCGCAGGGCGAGGACGATCGAGTCGGTGCCGATCTCGCGCGCCTCAGATGGAAGCGGGGAGCGGGCCCCCCAGGCCCCCAGCTCGGTCACGATCGGCTCCAGCTCGCGCCCCCACTCGGTCAGTTCGTAGACGGTCGAGCCGTAGGGTGGGGGAAGCTTGCGCTTACGCACGACTGCCGCCTGCTCGAGGTCGCGGAGGCGCTCTGTCAGGATGTTGGGACTGGCGCGTGGCAGGCCGGTACGCAGGTCCGTGAAGCGCTTCGGGCCGAGCAGGAGCTCACGTACGACCAGCAGCGACCAGCGCTCTCCGACGACGTCCAGGGCGTGGGCGAAGCGGCAGGCCTCGCCGTATGTGCGCTTGCCGGCCATGGGCGAATGTTAAGCGCAGTGATACAAATTTGCAACTAGATAGTTGTTTTTCTGAACTATTTGCTAGGGTGCGACGAGCCGAGCAAGCCGATGACGAAGGAGGTCGCGCGATGACCGCCGAGACCGCAACCAGCAGCGCACCAATAGAGGGGGTCGACGACCGCAAGCGCTGGCTCGCCCTCTACGTGCTCTGCGCGGGGATGCTGATGATCGTCCTCGACGTGACCATCGTCAACGTCGCCCTGCCGACGATCCAGGACAGCCTCGGCTTCTCCCAGAGCGGCCTCGCCTGGGTCGTCAACGCCTACCTGATCCCCTTCGGCGGCCTGCTGCTGCTGGCCGGCCGGCTCGGCGACCTGCTCGGGCAGCGGCGCATGTTCCTGATCGGCCTCGGTGTCTTCACCGCCGCTTCGCTTCTGTGCGCTGCGGCCGAGAACCAGGCGATGCTGATCGGCGGCCGCTTCCTCGCCGGAGTAGGCGGCGCGATCGCCTCGGCCGTGATCCTCGGCATGATCGTGACCCTGTTCCCGGAGCCGCGCGAGCAGGCGAAAGCGATCGGCGTCTACGGCTTCGTCGCCTCGGCCGGCGGCTCGATCGGGCTGCTCCTCGGCGGCGCCCTGACCCAGGCGATCAACTGGCACTGGATCTTCATCATCAACCTGCCGATCGGCATCGCCACCGCCTACGGCGCCCTGCGCCTGGTCGAGGGGAAGCCCGGGATCGGGTTCAAGGCCGGCGCCGACATCCCCGGCGCCGCGCTGATCACCAGCTCGCTGATGCTCGGCGTCTACACGATCCTCGGCATCAGCGAGCACGGCTGGGGCTCCGCCCAGACCCTGATCTTGAGCGCGATCTCGTTCGTCCTCGGTGCCGCCTTCGTCGCCCGCCAGGCGCGGATCGAGAACCCGCTGATGCCGCTGCGACTCTTCCGCTCGCGCAACGTCGCCGGGGCCAACACGATCCAGGCGCTGCTGGTCGCTGGCATGTTCGGCATGTTCTTCCTCGGCGCCCTCTACCTGCAGCGGATCCTCGGCTACGACGCGCTCGAGGTCGGCCTCGCCTTCCTGCCGGCGACGATCGTGATGGGGACGCTCTCGCTCGGCTTCTCGGAAAAACTGATCATGCGCTTCGGGCCGAAGACGACCCTGATCCCCGGTGTGATCATGGTCGGAATCGGGCTGCTGCTCTTCGCCCGCACGCCGGTCGAGGGCGACTACCTGGCCGACCTGCTGGCGCCAATGCTGATGGTCGGCCTCGGTGTCGGCACCGCCTTCCCCGCGCTGATGACGCTGGCGATGTCCGGCGCGACGCCGGAGGACTCCGGCCTCGCCTCCGGCCTGGTCAACACCAGCATGCAGGTGGGCGGCGCGATCGGACTGGCGGTACTGGCGACGCTGGCAACCGAGCGCACCGACGCCCAGCTTGCAGACGGCGCCGGGCAGCTGGCGGCGCTCAACTCCGGCTACCACCTCGCCTACGTCGTCGGCGCGATCCTGGTCGCGATCGCCACCGTGATCGCGGTGACGGTGCTGAAGCCGGTGCCGATGCCTTCCCCCGAGGAGATGGCGGCGATGGAGCCAGAGCGGTCGGGCGAGCGCGAGCCCGCCTACTCGGAGGCCTGAGCCAGGCGGCGCTCGATGAAGCGGCGCTCGACCGGGTTGGCGGTCAGCTCGAGCGCGAGGCGGTAGGACTCCGCTGCCTCACCGAGACGCCCGAGCCGGCGCAGCAGGTCAGCGCGAGCGGCGTGCAGCGGCTGGTAGCCGTCGAGGCCTTCGATCGCCTCGATCAGCTCCAGGCCCTGCTCGGGCCCCTCGTCCATTGCCACGGCGACGGCGCGGTTGAGCTCGACCACGGGGCTGGGCGCGATCTCCATGTGCCAGGCGTAGAGGCGGGCGATCAGCGCCCAGTCCGTCTCCGCCGCGCTGGCCGCTTCGGCGTGCACGGCCGCGATCCGGGCCTGGAGCGTGTACGGGCCGCCGGGCCCGGCCTCCGCCGCCTCACGCGAGAGCTCCGTACCCTCGGCGATCCGTTCGCGGTTCCAGAGCGAGCGGTCCTGGTCCTCGAGCAGTACCGCTTCGCCGCGCTCGTCGACCCGCGCCTCCCGCCGCGCGTCGGTGAGCAGCATCAGCGCCAGCAGCCCCCGCGCCTCGGGCTCGCGCGGCAGCATCGCAACCAGGACGCGGCCGAGGCGGATCGCCTCCTCGCTCAGCTCGACCCGGACCAGCTCCTCGCTGCTCGACGCCAGGTAGCCCTCGTTGAAGACCAGGTAGAGCGTCGCCAGAACCGCCGGCAGCCGCTCGGGCATCTGCTGGGGCTCGGGCACCTCGTAGGGGATCTTGTTGGCGGCGATCTTGCGCTTGGCGCGGACGAGGCGCTGCGCCATCGCGCTCTCCCCGGTGAGGAAGGCACGGGCGATCTCGGCCGTAGTGAGGCCACCGAGACTGCGCAGGGTGAGCGCGACCCGCGCCTCGATCGCCAGGGCCGGGTGGCAGCATGTGAAGATCAGCCGCAGGCGGTCGTCCTCGATCTCTCCCGCCGGCTCGCCGGGTGCCGGCTCGGGCTCGGCGTGGAGCGCTTCCAGCCGCCCCAGCGCCGCCACCTTGTCACGCAGAACGCCCGTGCGGCGCAGACGGTCGATCGCCCGGTTGCGGGCGACCTGGGTGATCCAGGCGCCGGGATTGTCCGGCACCCCCTCCGCCGGCCAGCGCTCGAGGGCGACGACGAAGGCCTCCTGCACGACCTCTTCGGCGAGGTCGAAGTCGCCGGTGACGCGGATCAGCGTCGCGACCGCGCGCCCCGACTCGTGCCGGAAGGTGCGGTCGACGACGCTGTCGCGGGCCGCGGCTACGAGCGTTCCGCCTTTTCCAGCAGTTCCTCGCCGCCGCTGACCATCGGGCGGATTTCGACGTGGCCGCTCTTGAGCGGGACCTTCTTCGCCCAGGCGAGCGCCTCGTCGAGGCTCTTGACGTCGATCATCCAGAAGCCCGCCAGCTGCTCCTTGGTCTCGGCGAAGGGGCCGTCGGTGACGAGCGGCTTGCCATCGCCGTAGTGCACGGTCGTGCCGGTGGCGCGCTCCTGCAGGCCGGCGCCGGTGACCATTGCGCCGGCCTCGGTCAGCTCGGCGTTGAACTGTCCCATCTCGGAGAGGTTGCGCTTCACCTCCTCGGGGGTGACGTCCTCCCAGCTGCGCTCCTCACTGATCAAAGCAAGCATGAATTGCATCGTCTTCCTCCTGGCTAGTGAGCAGCGCCAGCCGCCGCTCTCACCCTAACGACGAACCGGAACCGCCCAGATCGACACCCCGCGAAGTCAGCGATTTCAGGCGTCGAGGGCGGTGCGCAGAGCGTTGGCGATCTGGGGCGGGTCTTCGACCTGGGGGTAGTGGGCGAGCTCGGGGAGCTCGGTCACGGGGACGGTGGGGCGGAGCTCGCGCATCGCTGCCAGCACTTCGGTCGTCGCCACCGGGTCGAGCAGGCCCCAGGCGAGGCTGAGGTCGCCGGGCCACTCGCGGATCGCGCCGTGCCAGCGGCCGGCGTGCTCTTCGCGCTGGTCCATGTAGGAGATCAGGCGGTGGCTGATGGTGCGGCCGCCGTGGTGGCAAACGAGCGACCACTGGTCGGCAGCCTCCGCGTCGCTGAGCGGGTGCGCCTCCGAGAAGACCGAACCGAACTGCTGGCGGAAGACGCGCTCGCTGGAGAGCCGGGCAAGGAGGGGGCCGAAGCGGCTGCGCAGGATCCGCTGGCCGAGGATCGGGCTGGCCCGTTCGAGCACCATGCTGCCGTTGAAGAGCAGGATGCCGGCGACGTCCATCTCCAGCTTGCCCTCCAGGTCGCGCGCCATCAGCTCGTTGGCGACAGAGGTACCCATGTCGTGGGCGACGAGGAACACCGGCCGGCCGCCGGCGTGCCGGCGCACCAGCTCCTCGGTCAGGTCGGCCTGCCAGAAGAGGCTGTAGTCGTGCGCGCGGGGCTTGTCGGAGAGGCCGAAGCCGAGGAAGTCGAAGGCGAGCACGTTGCGCCCCGGCAGCTCCTCGAGCAGCAACCGCCAGTCGTAGGAGCTGGAGGGGAAGCCGTGCAGGAGGACCAGCAGCGGGCCGTCTCCCTCTTGGCGGAAGGTGTGGATCGAGCGGTCGCGGAACTCGGTGGTCTCGCCCCGCTCCTGCCAGCGGCGCACCCGCTCGGTCAGTGCCATCTCAGCGACCCTCTCCCATGCCCGGCATGATCTCTCAGCCGGCTGCTTCGGCGCGGCGCAGGCCGCCGCGGGCCCAGAGGGCGAAGATGACCGGGAGGGTGACGGCGATCGCGAAGGCGAGCGCGACGACGACTGGTTCGCCGGAGATGAAGCCGCGGCCGGCCTCGAGCAGGGCGGTGACCGGGTTGACCGAGGCGACCGCGTGGATCCAGCCGCTGAGCAGGCTGAGCGGCACGTACACCGGCGCCAGGAAGAGGGTCAGGAAGACGGGGAACTGCATCAGCGGGCCGCCCTGGATCGAGCGCACGCGCATCGCCACCCCGACCGCCCACATCGTCGCCGTCAGGTTGGTCAGCACGGCGAGGCCGAAGAGGCCGAAGAGGTCGACGCCGCTGCCGCCGACTTGCATCCCGGCGATCAGCGCGATCGCGGTCAGGATGGCCCAGGTGAGCAGGGCGCGGGTGAGGGCGGAGATCGCGTAGCCGGCGATGATCCCGTTGCGGTTGGCGGCGGCGAGCAGGTAGCGGCGGGAGAAGCCGGTCTCGAAGTCGCGGGCGATCCCGAAGCCGGTGAAGACGCCGCCGAACGCCGCTGACTGGAGCAGGACGAAGACGAACTGGAACGCCGTGTAGCCGCTGGGGAAGTCGAAGCCGGGGACGCCAGAGATCGCCGAGAGGCCGCCGGCGAAGGCGACGAAGAAGAAGAGCGGGAAGGCGATCGCCGGGATGAAGAAGGCAGGGTTGGAGAGGAAGTTGTGGATGCTGCGCCAGGCGACCGCGAGGGCGATCGCGCGGAAGCCGGCCGGCCGGTGGCTGTCGCCTGCCCCGCTCACGTTCGCACCAGCCGGGTCCTCAGGGCGCTGCTCGCCGCGAGCATGCCGGCCGCCAGGATCGCCAGCGCGATGCCGAACCCCAGCGCCAGCGCGTCCGCGTCCCAGCCTTCGATCAGCAGCGAGCGAAACGCCGCCAGCAGGTAGGAGACCGGGTTGGCCGAGGCGACGTCGTGGAACCAGTCCGACTGGATCAGGTCGAGCGGCAGCGCCATCGAGGAGATGAAGAGGAAGACGAAGAAGACCGGGAAGAGGCTCTGCACCGCCTCGCCGGAGCCGCTGCGCAGGGCGGCGAAGAGCCCGATCGTGCCGAAGCCGACGGTGATCAGAACCGAGAGCGCGACGATCGTCAGTGCCCCGGCGACCCCGGTCACCAGTTCGGCGCCGGCGACCAGGCCCACGGTCAGATAGGCCGCCGCCTGCAGCAGGCCGAGGACGACGGCGCCGGCGAGCAGGCCGCTGAGCAGCGCCGTGCCGCGCAGCGGGGTCAGGGCCAAGCGGTTGAGGAAGCCGGTCTCGATGTCGCGGGCGAGGTCGGTGCCCGTGTTCATCACCGAGAAGAGCGCCCCCTGGATGAAGGGCACGGCGAGGGCGAAGGTGAGGTAGGAGTCGGTGGGGAAGCCCGGCAGGTCGGTGGCGTCTTGGAGCCCACCCGAGTTGACCGCGAGCAGGAAGAGCGGGAAGACCAGCGCCGGCACGATCTGGGCCGGCTGGCGCAGGGTGCGCAGGACCGAGCGCCGCGCGAGTTGCCCGACCTGCGTGCGAAGGCCGCCGCTCACGCCGTGCCGACCGCCTCGGCCTCCGGCTCCTCGGCCTCGCCCGCGCCCTCCAGCGAGCGGCCGGTCTTGGCGAGGAAGACGTCATCGAGCGAGGGCGCGTGCAGCTGCAGGGTCTCGATCGCGATGCCCTCCGAGTCGAGCGCCCGCACCACCTCGGCGAGCTGGGCCTCGCCGCCCTCCAGCCGCGCCGCGGCGGCCCGTGGCGAGGCGCCCGCGCCGGGGCCGAAGCGCTCCAGCACGGCAGCAAGCTGCCCGAGCTCGGCCGCCTCCTGCGGCACGGCTTCGACCGTGGGCCGCCCAATCTCCGCCTTCAGCTCGGCCGGGGTCCCCTCGGCGACGATGTGGCCGTGGTCGATGATCCCGACCCGGGCTGCCAGCGCGTCGGCCTCCTCCAGGTACTGGGTGGTGAGGAAGACCGTGACCCCCTCCTCGACCGCGAGACGGGCCACCTCCTCCCAGAGCGCCGTGCGGCTCTGGATGTCGAGGCCGGTGGTCGGCTCGTCGAGGAAGAGGATGCGCGGCCGGTGCGCCAGCGCCAGCGCCAGGTCGAGTCGTCGTTTCATTCCGCCCGAGTAGCCCCCCACTTTGCGGTCGGCGGCTTGGGCCAGGCCGACCCGCTCCAGCAACTCCTGCCCGCGCACCTGGCGCTCGGCCTTGCCCAGGCCGTGCAGGGCGGTCTGCAGACGCATGTGCTCGCGCCCCGTCAGCAGGGGGTCGAGCGCGGCCTCCTGCAGCGCCGCCCCGATCGAGGCCCGCACCCGCGGGCCCTCCTTGACGATGTCGAAGCCCGCGACGCGCGCCGTCCCCGCGGTCGGCGGCAGCAGCGTGGTCAGCATCAGCACCGTGGTCGACTTGCCGGCGCCGTTGGGGCCGAGGAACCCGTAGATCTCGCCCGCCTCGACCCGCAGGTCGATCCCGTCGACCGCCCGCGGCCCGTTCTTGAACTCGCGCACGAGCCCTTCGACCTCGATGCCGGTATCGCCCGGTCCCCGCTCGGCAGCCATCGTCCGGCAGGCTAGCTGAGGGGTTCGCTCGGCCCCGACTACGCCGCTGCGGGGGTGGCGCTGAGGAACAGGTGCGTGGAAGGGATGCCGATGACCTCGCCTTCGAAGCGCTTCTGGCGCCCGTAGACGACCCAGGTGGTGTCGATTTCGCCGATGTCGAGGTCGAGCCGTAGCTCGTCGGCGTGCTCTTCGACGTGCTCCATGTGGGTGAGGCCGGAGTCGTAGTCGCCTCGCAGCAGCCCTTCGCCGACGATCGGCTTGGAGGCGACGTCGATGATCTCCTCCCACTGCGAGAGGTCGACGTACCCCTTGGTGGCGGGGACGATCCCCAGCGAGCGGGGCTTCTCGACGTCGCGGCGGCTGAGCAAGACGAGGTGCTTGGTCGGGTAGATGAAGGTGTCGATCACGAAGACCT
This sequence comes from uncultured Solirubrobacterales bacterium, assembly GCA_963753585.1. Lineage (GTDB taxonomy): Bacteria > Actinomycetota > Thermoleophilia > Solirubrobacterales > 70-9 > VRUE01. The sequence goes on from CAVWCU010000001.1 coordinate 1,964,826, forward strand.
CGGTCCAGTACTTCTCGGTGATCTCGTGGACCTTCGGGTGGGCGCTGCACTGGACGAGGAAGGTGTTGGGACGCTCACGCACCTGATCGAGCCCCCAGAAGAAATCGGTCGTCAGCTCGATCTCGTAGTCCTCGACTCCCTGGAAGCGCAGGTACGCCTCCACCGCCCGCTCGTGGCAGGTGCCCTCGGGGCCGAGGGTTACGACCGTGATCCTCTTTCCCCGCGACTCCGCCATAGAAAGAAGTTATTTGACTAAACGAGAGGCGTCAAGGACGGCGATTGGCCCGGACCTACCCGAGACCCCACTGGGCCTGCCGGCGAAACCTGATCCGGGTGAAGCGACCTCGGGAGCCAAAGCGAAGGCTGAGCTTCGTCGTCGCCAGGAGCGGCCGGGTTTTGGCCGCCACGACCGTGTTGGTCTTGACGTCGAGCAGCATGTAGGAGAGTTGGGCGCCGCCGACGTAGCGGATGCTGGCGCCGGTAAAGAGCGAGCGCTTGGCGATCGTCTCGCCGCCGACCGACTCGAGGCCCGCGTAGAGGACGTAGGTGTGGGGGTCCTCCTTGGAGTGCAGCCTCTCGCGCAGCGCCGCTGCCAGCAGCGGCGGGTAGGCCCCATTCTTCCCCGCCGCGGTGAGGGTCGTCGCCAGCTTGTCGAAGGCAGTGATCGCCGCGTCGGCGGTCGCGGTCGCGGCCGACGCCGCGGCGCCGTTCGCGTCGAGCTCTTCCAGCGAGTCCACCAGTTCCGTTTCGCGTGTCGAGAGCAGCTCGTGTTGGGAATCGTCCTTTTTCCCGCCGAGCGCCTTGGCGATGGCGCTCGCGTTCTCTTTGCGCGCCGCGCTCTCGATCTCGCGTTCCCGCGCGACCGGGTCGACGATGCGGGCTTTGGCCGCCGCGCTGCGCGCCTCGAGCTCGTTGCGAGCCTTGATCGCGGCGGCGAAGCTCTCGAGCAGGGGCGAGTCCGCGAGCAGGCTGAAGCCGTCGACCTCGATCGAACGATCGGCGCTGGCCAGGCGGCCGGCGAGCGCGCTCAGCAGGGGCGTCTCGCCGACGGTGACGTCACGTTTCTTGACCGAGTAATCGGCTTGGAACCAGGCAGTGACGTCGGCGACGCCGCCGACGATCGCCGAGGCCGCGGCGATGGCGGGCCCGACCGCCGGCGCGAAGGGCCGGCCCAGCAATGAGAGCTTCGCGCTTTCTCCGAACACCTCCACGACGTCTCTCTCGCGCACCACAACGGGCTCGCCAAGCGCCTCGTCGAGAGCGTTCCTCGCCTCCAGGAAGGCAGCTCCATAGGCGTCCAGCGAGAGGCGAACGGACCCGTGCGACCAGTCGCTGAGGGCAAGCTCCGGATCGGACACGAGCAGGACGCGGGCGCAATTGCCGAGCGCCTCGTTGATCTCGCCCGCGGTTTCGCGCGCGCCCTCGTCGACGAGGGCGTGGGTGAGCAGGTCGGCGATCAGGCCGGTGCCGTCGGCGACCTCGAGTTTCCCTTCGAGCGGCTTGCTCGTCGGCGCAGGGAACTTCAGGTCACGCTCGGCTTTTTCCGCGTCGACCGCCGCTTTCTTCGCTTCCGCCTCGAGTTTCGCTGCTTCAGCGGCCGCTTTGCGATCCGGTGCGACGGGCTCGCCGGAGCTCTTCGGGGTCCCTCCCGGCGCCTGGCCGTCACTACTCTGGGTACTCGCCTCCATTTATCCGCTCCTCGATTGATCTACGAACTTCGCGGGGTGATCCTCTGCGAAGAGCGGCGCCGCGTCAAGTCTGCACCCCGCCGAGCGCATGCCGGGGCACCGGCGACGATCGCGTCGTAGCTCCGCTGCTCGGGATCCGCACGGATTCGGCGCTCTGCAGAGCGGGTAGCTCACCCACACGCACCGAATCAAGGAGGAGAGAAGATGGCTACGGAGAGAAGCTCGGGTGGAGCCGGCATCTCGCTCGGCGGGATCCTCGTCATCGTCGGCATCGTCCTGATGATCGTCTGGAGCTTCTGGGTCGGCCTGATCGTGGCCCTGGTCGGCCTGATCGCCTTCGGCGGCTTCGCCAGGGGGAAGTGGTACTGAGCGCGCCCCGCTTCGGCCTTGTTCGCCGCGTGTGTCTTGACAGGTGACTAAATAGTCACCTATAGTTCCGGGTCATGGACGAGGTGTTCAAGGCGCTCGCCGACCCGACCCGCCGCAGCCTGCTCGACGAGCTGTTCGAGCAGGACGGCCAGTCGCTGAGCGCGCTCGAGGCGCGCCTGCCGATGACGCGCTTCGGCGTGATGAAGCACCTGCGGGTGCTCGAGGAGGCCGGGCTGATCACGACCCGCAAGCGCGGCCGCGAGAAGCTGCACTTCCTCAACCCCGTCCCGATCCGGCTCGTCCACGACCGCTGGGTGAGCAAGTACGCCGAGCCATGGGCCGCGGCCCTGACCGGCCTCAAGCACGAACTGGAGGAGAGGACGATGGAGAAGGTTTTCGAGATCTACATCAAGACGACCCCGGAGCGACTCTGGGAGGCGATCACCGACGACGAGATGCGCCGGCGCTACAACTTCGGCGTCGGCGTGCGCTCGGACTGGACGCCGGGCTCTGGCTATGAGGGGTTCCACCCCGGTGCCGGGATTGCGATCGCCGAGGGCGAGAACCTCGAGGTGGACCCGCCGCGCCGGCTGGTGCAGAGCTTCAACGCGCTCTGGGGCGAGCAGGTGAAGAGCGAAGGGACCTCACGGGTGACCTGGGAGATCGAGCAGGTCGAGGATTCCTGCCGGCTGACGGTCACCCACGACCAGCTGCGAGAGGGCGCCAACGACGAACTCTTCGGCGGTTGGCCGATGATTCTCTCCGGCCTCAAGACGCTGCTGGAGACCGGTGAGGTGCTGACGACTCCGGGCTCGCTGCGCTACGCGCAGGCCGCCGGTTAGGGGGCTGGCGCGAAAGTCGGGATATGTCCGACTTTCGCGCCAGACAAGGTTCCGCCTCAGACAGAGGGGTAGCACTCAGGCATGAACCTGCGACGAATAGCAGCGCTATCGATGACCCTGCCCGCCCTCTTCCTTGCCGCCTGCGGCGACTCCGACTCCGAGACGACCGGCGAAAGCCCGGTTCCCACTACTGAAGAAAGCCCCGCCCCTTCGACCGAGGGTGAACCCCCGGCGGGCGAAAACGCTCCCGCCCCCAGCGGCGAGGCCGTCCGCTCCGGAAAAGTCGCGATCTCCGACTTCCAGTACGACCCCGAAACCGTGACCATCCAGGCCGGCGGCAAGGTGACCTGGCAGAACGAGGACTCGGCCGAGCACACCGCGACCCTCGACGGCGGCAGCTTCACCACCGGCGCCCTGGCCGAAGGCAAGCTCAAGTCCGAGTCGTTCAAGACTCCCGGCACCTACGCGTACTTCTGCGAGATCCATCCGCAGATGAAAGGCACCGTCGAGGTGGTCGAAGCGGGCTGATCCTAGGCCGCGCCGAGGCTCCGGCTCTGGATGGCCTCCACGTTCTCACGGTCAAGCCGAAGCGATTCGGGCTTCTCCGCGCCAGGAGGGAGGCGGAACAACTTGAAGGTCAGCGGCGCGGAGACGCGGTCGCGGTTCTGGCAGCGGGGGCAATTTTCGAGGGCAGCCGCATGCACCTCGCTGTAGCGGCTGCCGCACCTCTCGCACTGGAACATCTCTCTCCTCCTCTGGGCCGTGGCGGACTACAGGCCGATACCCCGTTTGCCCCGACGTCTAACCGGTCAGCGACCCAGAACGACTGTCGGCCGCAAGAGCGGTAAGTTCACGACTTGTGAACTTTCCTATGGTGATCTGCGTCGCCAGCACGGACGATCCCCTGCGTGGGCGGCAATCTAGGCAGGAATCTTCGGCGTGCCCGCGAGCGGGCCAAGATGACTCAGGAGGAAGTCGCCGAACGCAGCGGCGTCCACGCCACCGAGGTCTCGAGGATCGAGGGCAGCAAGCGCGACCCGAAGGTCTCGACGGTGGAACGGCTGGCAAAGGCTGTCGGGGTCCCTCCGAGCGATCTGCTGCGCTGACGACCAGGCCGATCCCCGGTCCTGTGCGAGCGGCCGGAGACCGGCCCCTATTTCGGTGTGCCTACTTCGTCTTCATGACGCTCAGAAGCGGCGCGACCGAATCGACGTATGCGATCTTCATCCCTTGCTCACCCCCTCCCGCTCGTCCGCACCCGGCGGGCTGCCGGGCCGTAGAGAGGGTAAGAAATTGCTGAGCGTCGGGTTTTTAGTGAGCGCTCACGGCGCCTGGGAGTCGGCTAGGACTTATGCTCGGGCATTACTGACAACCCTCAACAGACCTGATCGGAGGAGTGGGCATGACGCGCGGAGCGCTAGAGCCTGGACGGAAGCCGCTTAAGGAGCGAACGCGCCTGCCGGAGGACGCTCCTTCTTACCCTGCTGGTCACCGCATCCGGCTCGAATCTCTCATCATCCTCCACGAGGGAGAGTTCAGCGCGGGAGACATTGCCAAAATGCTTGGCGAGGATGTGAAGATCGTCACCAATCACCTCCGCGACCTCTACGACGCTGGCTGCATCGAATTCGTGGGGTACAGAGGAAAGGGCAACCTCAGGAAAGCCGTCTACCGCGCAGTCGCTCGACCATTCACGAGTGGCGAGGAGTACCGCGCAATGTCGCTAAAGGAACGACATGAGGCCCTTGGGGTACACCTTCAATGGATCTTTTCCGAGGGCCTCACATCCTACCGGAACAAAAAGATGGCAGGTGATGAGACTGTGTGTGTGGTCTCGGACGAACCAAACCTTGATTCCGAGGGCAAGCTCGAACTCCATAACTTCCTAGCCGCCTGTTGGACGGGCGAATCCGAGGACGCTCTCGACGCATTGAAAGGCGTTCAAGAGATCGCCGGAAGAGCAGCTAACCGCATGGTTGAGTCAGGAGAGACCGGCACGACGGTAGTAGTAGCGTTGCTGGCCTTCGAGCGTGGGAGGCCGCCAATTTCTGAGGGGTCGCTGCGGGTGCCAATCACCAAAAGGTGAGCGGTAACCGAATTTGGGTTGCCACGCACGTACCTAACTGCAACTGTTCATCGCTCCGACGAATTGCGAGTGATGAGTCTCACTTGGTCGGCAGATCTGTTCCAGCACTCCGGGCGGGTAAAGGCCTTCCCCGTCCGGGGTTCTGGCACAGAAGATATCCACATGCAAGACCAAGGCAAACAACCCAACCAGGCAGAACCCGTACTTAGGCGAGCATTGTGGCACCCCAAGCGAGTTGAGATTCTCGGTTATCTCACACAGAAGGGTGGGGCGGACGAGGCGGAGCTAGGCAAGGTGCTCGACCTGACTGCTCCCACGGTGAAATACCACCTGTCGGTTTTGCATGACGCCGACCTGATCGTGCAGGTCGAGGACGGGGATCATGGGCAGCGCTCGTACATTGCCGCGACCTCGGCGGGCCTGTGACAGCGTGTGACGAGCAGGGAGACCGCTTGGCGTTGATCGCTCCGCAGTCGAGAGCATTTCTGGTCGAGATGTTCACCGACCTACGCACTGACCTCGAAAACCAGATGGGAGAGGGTGGGAAAGGCAGTCCCGACCCCGAGGAGGCCGCCCGCAAGCTGGGCATGTATGAAGCGCTGTTGGCCGGACTCACCCAGAGTGAGGCCTTCCCCGACAACGAGGCAGTGCGCCAGTACGTTGCCGGACTGGCAAAGGCCACCGACGAAGCAAACGGATACGAGCAGGCTGCGCTTGAACATCAGGCGTTCGCGGAGCTCGTCACGGCGCTCGCCAGCTGCAACCTCTAACGCGAGTCGTCTTCCTCGCCCGGCCAGCTGCCGGTTACGGAGGCGAAGCTCGCACGGGCGCCGCGCTCGGCCATGCCTTTGACCAGGCGGAAGATGGCGCCCTCGAGCATGAGCGCCGCTGCCAGCTTCGGGTAGGAGACTTCGCGGTCCTCGGGCTCGGGCGCCTCGTGGTCGTCGAAGGCGGCCCAGATCCGGTCGAAGCCCTTCTGGGCAGCGAATCCGGCGGCGAGGCCGGCGAGTATCCCGATCGGAGCGAACAGCACCTTCACGGTGATTGAGCTACCCGGTGTCGTCGGAAAAGAACGCCCGCGCGCGTTCGGCGACCAGCTCGGGGCGCTCGTCGGCGATGAAGTGGCCGCAGCCGGGCACGAACTCGATCTCCATGTCGTCGACATGGGCCTCGTAGCCCGCCAGCAGGTCGGGGTGGATCGCGGCGTCCTCGGTGCCGAAGAGCATCCGGGTCGGGACGGTGAGGCGCCGCTCGGCGTAGCGGCCGCGCAGGATCGGCACGATCTCGCGCAGGTTGAAGACCCTGTACATCTGAACCGCGGCCTTGGCCCGAGCCGGTTCGGCGAGGTTGTCGGCGAAGATCGAGAGCGTCCGCTCGTCCCAGAAGCGGGGGTCGGCGGCGCCGGTGCGCAGCGCCATCCGCACGAACCGCCTGCCGCGGTGAGCGAAGTACCCGATCCAGGGGGCGAGGATGACCTGCTGGTAGATCAGGCGCCAGGAGTGCGGCAGGGTCTTGCGCATCTGGATCCAGGGGGTGGGGATGTTCAGCGCCAGGTAGCGGTCGAAGCGCTCCGGCGCGCGCAGGCAGAGCAGGAAGCCGATCCAGCCGCCCCAGTCGTGGCCGACGAGCTTCACCCGCTCCAGCCCCAGCTCGTCGAGGACGGCGAGCACGTCGGTGGCCAGGTTCTCCTTCTCATAGCCGCGGCGGGGCGCATCGGACCAGCCGAACCCGCGCAGGTCCATTGCCAGCACCCGGTGGCGCTCGGCCACCGCCGGCATCAGGTCACGCCACTCGTACCAGTGCTGGGGCCAGCCGTGCAGGAGCAGTACCGGGTCGTCCCCCGAGCCGGCTTCGGCGACGTGGAAGCGCAGTCCCCGCGCTTCGATCCAGCGGTGCGTGACGCCTTCGACGGCCGGAAGCTCCACGGCGCTCACCCTACATATAGAGCGCCGGGATCCCGGGAGTCCCGGTTTGGGGATCGTCGGCACCGGGGTACCCGACAAGTCGGATAAGTCGACGAAAGGAACCAGTCATGAGCATTCTCGACAAGCTCACCGGAAGGGCGAAGAAGGCGGCGGGCGACCTCGCCGGGGACAGCTCCCTGCGCAGAGAGGGCAGGCGCGAGGAGGAGAAGGGCGAGAAGAAGGAGCAGCTCGACCGCGCCGAGGAGAAGGTCGAGCAGCGCTCCGCGGAAGTCTCCGACCTCGAGCGCAAGACCTGAGGCCATGGGGCAGGATCGCTACCTGTCCATCTACCTCAACGACCACCTCGCCGGGGCCGCCGCGGGCGTCGAGCTGGCTCGGCGGATGGTGGCGGGCAACCGCGACAACCCGGAGCTGCGTGAGCCGCTGGAGCGGGTCTGCGCGGAGATAGAGGCCGACCGCGAGACGCTCGAACGGGCGATGGAGAGCCTGGATGTCCGTCGCAGCACGGTGAAGCCCGCGGCCGGCTGGCTGCTGGAGAAGCTCGGGCGCCTCAAGCTCAACGGCCGGCTGCGCGGCCACTCCCCTCTCAGCCGGGTGGTCGAGCTGGAGGGGCTGTGCCTGGGGATCTCCGGCAAGATCGAGCTGTGGCGTGCGCTCGAGCAGGCGCTGGGAGCCGAGTGGGGCGGGTTCGACTTCCGCCGGCTCGCCGAGCGGGCCGAGCGCCAGCGCGCGACGGTGGAGGAGCTGCACGGCACGGCGGTCACCCTGACCTTCTCCGCCGAGACTGCCTAGAGCTCGCGCTCGTAGTAGAGCATCGAGGGTCCGTCCTCGCGCCCTTCGCGGTTGGTGAAGCCGATGCTCTCGTACAGGCCACGGGCGGCGGTGTCGGTCTCGCCCGTGTTGAGGTCCATGCGCGTCGCGCCCCCGGCGCGGGCCGTCTCCATCGCGCCTTCCAGCAGCGTCCGGCCGATCCCTCGCCCGCGCAGGTCCGGAACGACGTAGAGCTCCTCCAGGTAGGCGTCGAGCTCGCCGCTCCAGAGCGAGGGGAAGAAGCGCATCTGCGCGATCCCGTCGGGACCGTCTCCGATCAGCAGGAAGACCGCCTCGTCCTTCTCGATGAAATCCGCCACGCGCCCGGCGAGGACCGCCACCTCGGGAGTCTCTTCTTCGAACTCCGCGTTGAAGTCGTGCAGGAGGCGTGCCACGTCGTGGACGTCGCCTGCCCCGGCCCGGCGAACGGTGGTCCGCGGCTCAGGCAGCGGCCAGGCTCCTCGCGCAGTCGACGAACATCTCCTCGGCGGGGCGCTGGGACCAGCCGAGGCGCGACTCGGCCTTCTCGCTGGAGTACTCGTACCGCGTGCCCAGCTGGTTGACGATCGAGCGGATGCCGGGGTCAAACCTGCCCGCCGCGCGCACGAGCAGGTCGGGGAGGTTCCGCTTCGGCACCTTCGCCGCGGCTTCGCCGAGGCGATCGCGCAGCACGGCGGCCACTTCGGACATCCAGAAGAACGGCCCGGCGGCGATGAAGCGCTCGCCACCGGCCTCCGGCGCGGTCATCGCCCGCAGGTGCAGGTCCGCCACGTCGCGCACGTCGACGAAGCTGAAGCCGATCCGCGGTATGCCGGGCATCCCTTTCAGCAGCCGCTCGATCGCCTGCAGCGAGAAGGAGCCCTCGTCGCTCAGGGCAGGGCCGAGGATCGCGCCCGGGTTGACGACGGCGAGCCGGTCGGTGGCGCCCGCCTCGCCCATGAAGTCCCACGCCGCCCGCTCGGCGATCGTCTTCGACCGCACGTAAGGCGAGAGGCCCGGCTTGTCGGGGTCGGTCCAGTCCTGCTCGGTCAGCGGTTTGCCCCCGGGCCTGGCGCCGCCGGCGACCGCGGCCACCGAGGAGGTGACGACGACTCGCTCGACCCCCGCGTCCATCGAGGCGCGCAGCACCCGCAGGGTGCCCTCGCGGGCGGGGACGATCAGCTCGTCGGGGTCCTTCGGCTGCACCGGCGGGAACGGCGAGGCGACGTGCAGCACGCTGTCGCAGCCCTCGACCGCCTGCGCCCAGCCGGCGTCGCCGGTGAGGTCCGCTGCGAAGACCGAGAGCTGCTCGCCGGCGTCGACCTGCGAGGCGACCGCGGCACGGACGTCGGACTCGCGCGCGAGGTCGCGCACGGTGGTCCGCACCCGGTGCCCTCGCCGCAGCAGCTCGATTGCGCACCAGCTGCCGAGGAAGCCGGTGCCCCCGGTTACCAGGACCGTCTGGGGTTGCTCCGTCACGGATGGCAGCGTAGCCGCCTGGGCCCGGAGGGCGCATGGGGGACAGCGAGCTATCGTCACCGGCATCGACGGGCGCGACGGGAAATCGGTGGTCCCAGGATGGTCCCTGGTCCTTGCCGCCCTGATCGTGTTCGTAGTCGGCCCGGACCCTGCGCCTGCGGCACGACCCCACCCAGGCCACGCGTTCCACGGGCGCATAGAGGCGATCGACGCCGAGACCCGAGCGCGGATGACGGGCGTCTCCTGGCACCGCGGCTGCCCGGTCGGGTTCGCGGACCTGCGTCTGCTCACGGTGAGGCACTGGGGCTTCGACGGCAGGCCCCACCGCGGCCGCCTGGTCGTAAACCGCGACGCCGCCGCGGCGATGCTGGGCACGATGCGCAGGCTCTACCGGCTGCGCTTCCCGATCCGCCGGATGCGACTCGTCGACGCCTACGACGCCGACGATCGGCGCAGCATGGCCGCCGACAACACCTCTGCGTTCAACTGCCGCTTCGTCGCCGGCAGCCCTGGGGTCTGGTCCGAACATGCCTATGGCCGGGCGATCGACGTCAACCCGATCGAGAACCCCTACGTCACCGCTTCCGGCTACGTCTCGCCTCCCGCCGGCACCCCTACGCCAACCGCTCGCACCACCGCAAGGGGATTGATCCACCGCCACGGCCCGGTGGTGGAGGCGTTCGCCTCGGCCGGCTGGGAGTGGGCAGGCAACTGGTCCTCGCCCAAGGACTACCAGCACTTCTCGGCGACCGGCAGCTGATCCCGACCAACCATCTAGGGTTCGGTGCCGTGGCACGTCCGCGCGTCGACTACGAGCGGCACGGGCTGACCTATGCGCGCAACCGCAGGGCGGACCCGCGGATCGAGGCACGGATCCACGCTGCCCTCGGCGATGCCCACACGGTGCTCAACGTCGGTGCCGGCAGCGGCTCGTATGAGCCCTCGGATCGCTCCGTGCTCGCGGTCGAGCCGAGCGCGACGATGCGCGCCCAGCGACCGGTGGGCGCGGCGCCGGCGATCGCCGCCCGCGCCGAGTTCCTCCCCTTCGACGAGGGCAGCTTCGACGCTGCGATGGCCTGCGTGACCATCCACCACTGGGAGCCGCCGGAAGCCGGCCTCGCCGAGCTGCGCCGCGTCGCCCGTGGCCCGGTCGTCGTCTTCACCTTCGACCTCGAGCACCTGCCCGCCTGGCAGCTGGAGTACCTCGCCGAGGGCATCGAGCTGGAGCTCCCCCGCTTCCCGGCGATCGCGGAGGTCGAGCGCGCCCTCGGCGGCCGGACACGGGTCGAGCGCGTCCCCACCCCGGCGGACTGCGCCGACGGCTTCTTCGAGGCCTTCTGGGCCCGTCCCGAGGCGCTCCTCGATCCCGCCATCCGCGCCTCCCAGTCGATGTGGGCGCTGCTCGACCCCGCGGTCGAGAAGCGCATCGTCAAGCGCCTGGCCGAGGCCCTGCGGTCCGGCGCCTGGGACGCCGAGCACGGTCACCTGCGCGGGCAGGAGAGCTTCGACGGGTCGCTGCGGCTGGTGATCTCGGAGCCGGGAAGGGGTGGGGACGCCTCTGGCGAATCGAGCAGCCCATGACCGATCTCGCCGCCGTCTTCGATGCCCACGTTGCGGCGGAGTTCCAAGATCTCGACCTCGAGGCGACCATGGCCACTATGGGCGAGGACCCCTACGTCCACCACGTCCCCACGGTCACGGGCGGCAACGGCGCCGCGGGCGTCCGCCACTTCTACGGCAACCACTTCATCGGCCAGTGGCCCGACGACACCGAAACCCGTCAGCTCTCCCGCACCGTTGGCGAGACCCGGGTGGTCGACGAGCTGCTGATGACTTTCACCCACGACCGCCGGCTCGACATCATGCTCCCCGGAATCCCACCCACGGGCCGCCGCATCTCCATCCCCGTGGTGGTCGTGGTCGGCTTCGACGACGGCAAGGTCAACCACGAGCACATCTACTGGGACCAGGCCAGCGTCCTGGTCCAGGCAGGCCTTCTCGACCCAAGCGGACTCCCGGTGGCGGGTTCCGAGCAAGCCGAGGCCTTGGTCGACCAGCAGCGGCCGAAGAACGAGCTGTTCGGCAGCAACGGTTAGTCGGGCACCCACAAGGAAGCCCGCCCGCAAATAGTCGAAGATCTCGGCCTGAGCACCGGGGCACTCGAGAAGACTGGCGCGAGGCGTTACTGGCCGATCTGGGCGGCGACGGTCCCGCTCGCCCTCTGGGCGATCGTCCGCGCCCTCGGGCTGGAGGGCGGGGACCGGCTGACCTCGCTGATGTGGTTCACGCCCTTCGCGGCGGTCGCGGCGCTGCTGGTCGCGGGTGTCGCCGTCGCGTGGCGTAACTGGGCAGCCGCGGCCCTCGCCGCGACGACGACGATCTTCCTCGCGGCGGCGGTCCTGCCGCGGGCGATCGGCAGCGAAGCCGTGCGGGCGGAGGGCCGCGAGACGCTCACGGTGCTCTCGGCCAACGTCTACCTCGGCGCCGCCGACCCGAGTGCCCTGGTCGCGCTGGTCGACCGCTACCGCCCCGACCTGCTCAGCGTCCAGGAGCTGACCCCCTCGTTCGCCCGCCGCCTGCGCCGGGCCGGCATCGCCCGCCGGCTCCCGCACTCGGTGCTGATGGCACAGCCGAGAGGCCGCGGCGGCGGCCTCTACGCACGCCACCCGCTGACCCCGCTCCCGCACCAGACGCAGTTCCCGGCTCGTATGCCACGCGCCTCGATGGTCCTTGCAGACGGTAGGCGCCTGCGCCTGGTCGCGGTGCATCCCTTCCCCCCCAACATGGGCGTCGAGCGCTGGCGGGAAGCGCTCGGGAGCCTGCCGGCCCCCGGCTCCGGGCCCCCGTGGCTCCTGGCCGGGGACTTCAACGCGACCTTCGACCAGGCCGAGTTCCGCGACCTCGTCGACCGCGGCTACCGCGACGCGGGCGCAGCGACCGGCAAGGGCCTGCAACCCACCTGGCCGAGCAGCGAGGTGTTCCCCTGGGGGCTGATGACGATCGACCACGTCCTCGCCGACCGCCGACTCGCGGTCGCCGAGTACGGAGTCGACGGCCTTCCCGGCAGCGACCACCGGGCGATCCACGCCCGGCTGGTGCTGCCCTAGGACTCCGTCCGGGCCGTCAAGAGGTCGAGGCTGCCGGCCGCCGTGCGGAAGCACCCGTAACGCTCCACCGGGCCGAACCCGGCCTCGGAGATGAACTGCGGCAGCCGGCCGGCGCGGTGATCGGCGGTCCGGTCGAAGCCGTCGATCGCCTGGCTGACGAAGAACAGCGCGCCGATCAGGGGATCGCGCGGCCGGCCAAAATCGGCGATGTGCAGGTGCCCGCCGGGCTTGACGATGCGCTTCGCCTCGGCCAGGGCCGTGCGCTTGTCCTCCGGCAGGAGGTGGTGCAGCACCAGCGACATCGTGACGACGTCGGCGCTCCCGTCGGCCAGCGGAATCTCCTGCGCCATCCCCTCGGCCCACTCGACCGCGTCGGCGCCGGGCTTTTCCCGCGCCACGGCGAGGATTTCGGAGTCGCCGTCGACGCCGATCGTCTTCGCGTCCCCTCGTTCCGCGGCGAGGCCGATGGCGAACGTCCCCGTGCCGCAGCCGACGTCGACGGCCGTTCCGCCTTCGGGCAGGTCTGCGCTTACCCGCTGTCGCATCAGCTCGCGGAAGCGGCGCTCGCGCACGGCCAGTGCCAGCACCGGGTCGTAGAGTCGCGTGAAGACCCGCCAGCGGGTGGCGGGGATGTAGCGGGGCTCAGCGGCGGAGGGCATCTGGAACCTCGGTGAGGTTAGCCCGCCGCCCTCCGAAGAGCGTTCCGGGCGGTTCAGGCAGGCCGCCTTCCAGATTGGACAAAGGCGGCCCGAAATCCGCTCCGCTCGAATGTCTTTGGGGTGGGGGGCGCGCCACGCCGGGTCCCGAAATGGACCGCATGCAAGATAAACCGCGCCTCACCTACGCAAACATCGTCTCGACCCTGGCTCTCTTCCTCGTCCTCGGGAGCAGCGCTGCCTACGCGGCGGACAAGATCCGCTCAGGCGACATCGCCCCGGGGGCTGTTCGCACCTCCGACGTCTTCAAGAGAGCGATCGTCAGCGGCAAGATTGCGGTGGGCGCGGTGCGGAGCAACCAGATCGCCGACGGCGCGGTCGGCTCGAAGCAGATCGGGGCCGGCGCGGTCGCTCCCTCGAACCTCCAGTTCCCGGTTTCCTTCGTTGCCAGCCCCACTGGCGGTTCGGCGCCTGTGACCGCAGGGCCCGAGCCATACCCGCTGGCCGACAGCACTTGGGTCCAAAAGCCCGGCGAGATCGACGTCGTCTTCGGCGCGGCCGCGGCGACGCTCGCCTACGACGACTCCGGCCCGGGCTCCTGCCGTGTGTTCTTCGAAATCAACCTCAATGGCCAGCAGGTCGGCGGCGGCGAAGTCTCGACCAGCTCGACCACGCTCCAACAGGTCGAACAGAACGTCGGCGCCCAGCCCCAGATCGACCCGGTCGTTCCAACCACCAACCAGCTGAGCGTCCAAACCGCCTCCAACGGAGCCTGCACACCGGACTCCACCATCGACTCGACCCGCTTCCGCGTCCTCGATTTCGGTTAAGGAGACGGCCCGAACCAGGGCAGCACCAGCCGGGCGTGTGTACCGCGCCGGCGGGCGCTGCCCTGAGCGCGTTTACTGGTTCAGCTCGGCCTGCGCCCGGATCCGGTCCTCCTGCTCGCGCAGCTCCGGCGTGAACTCCTCGCCGAAGTCGTCGGCCTCGAAGACCTGCCGGATCTCGATCTCGCCGGGCTCGTCGTGCGGGTTGGGGCAGCGCTTGATCCACTCCACCGCCTCCTCGAAGGAGTCCACCTGCATCAGCCAGTAGCCGGCGATCAGCTCCTTGGTCTCGGCGAAGGGGCCGTCGGTCACGGTCCGCTCGCTGGCGCCGCCGAAGCTGACGCGGGCGCCCTTGGAGGAGGGGTGCAGGCCCTCGCCGGCGAGCATCACTCCGGCCTTGACCATCTCCTCGTTGAACTCGCCCATCGCGCCGAGCAGCTCCTCGCTCGGCATCACGCCGGCCTCGGAGTCCTTGCTTGCCTTCACGATCGCCATCACTCTCATCTTGGGGTCCTTTCGGTCGTCTTGCGGAAGCTCGGTGTGCCCGATATTCCCGCCTCTACCCACTACGACGAACGGGGATCGCCGAAATCGACAGGGGCGGGTTGTCTCGCCCGGGGCCTGGGTCAATATGTCGCCTGCACGTGAACGTCGAGATAACCCACATCGGCGGTCCCACCGTCCTGATCGAGGTCGGGGGCTGGCGCCTGCTGACCGACCCGACGTTCGATCCTCCGGGCCAGGATTACCGGTTCGGCTGGGGCACCGGGTCGCGCAAGCTGGCCGGCCCGGCGATCGCCGCAGCCGATCTCGGGCGGATCGACGCCGTCCTGCTCAGCCACGATCACCACGACGACAATCTCGACGCCGCCGGCCGGGCATTTTTGCCCTCGGCCGGAGCCGTCGTCACCACGGTCCCGGGCGCGAAGCGCCTGGGCGGTCACGCCCGCGGCCTCGCACCATGGGCGAGCACCCGGCTCGAGGATCCGGCGCGGCCGACGATCGAGATCAGCGCCACGCCCTGCCGCCACGGCCCCCCGCTGAGCCGCCCGATTGTCGGCGACGTAGTCGGGTTCGCGCTCAGGTGGGACGGTCAGGAGAACGGCGTCCTCTGGATCTCAGGCGACACGGTGCTCTACGACGGCGTCCGCCAGGTCGCCGACCGCCTCCAGGTCGGCACCGCCCTTCTGCACCTCGGAGGCGTCCGCTTCCCGATCTCCGGCCCCCTGCGCTACACGATGAACGCCAAGGAAGCCGTCGAGCTGTGCGGGCTCATCCAGCCCCAGACCGCGATCCCGATCCACTACGAGGGCTGGAAGCACTTCCGCCAAGGGCGAGAAGAGATCGAGCGCGAGCTCGCCTGCGCCCCGGAGGACATCCAAGAGCGGATCCGGTGGCTGCCGATGGGGGTCGGGACCGCGGTCGCCGTCTGAACGCCTAACCCCTCTAACGTCGTCGCCATCCAAGGAATTCGAGGGACATGAGCGGAGACGCCCGCCTGGGCCTGTAGAAAGCCTGTGGACAGCAGGCCTGACCGGGGCCTTGCGCCCTACTCAAGGAGACGAGAATGTCGGTTACGACCAAGGATGAGTTGGCAAGGCAGGTTGCTGCGCGGACTGGCCTCGAGATGGGCCAGGCGAAGCTCGCCGTGGAGGCGACGATTGAGGAGATCACCGCTCAACTTGCGGCCGGCAACGAGGTCAAATTCACCGGCTTCGGCAAATTCTCGACTGTCGCCCGACCGGCTCGGGAAGGCCGCAATCCGCAGACCGGAGAATCAATGCAGATCGCCGCGAAAACGGCGGCGAAGTTCAGCCCCGGAGCGGAACTGAAGAAGGCCGTCAACAGCTGAAATGCTCTTTGGGGAGGCGGCGGTCTCGCCGCCTCCCGAGTCGCTGAGACCTGTCTAGCCGTAGGGCGCCTCTACCGGCTCAGTCCTGAGGTTGGACGATCTCCTGGACGGCCCAGCCGTTGCCGTCCGGGTCGGCGAAGAACACGAAGCGGCCCCAGGGGAACTCCTGCACCTCGCTCGCCTCGACCCCGCGCTCCACCAGCTCCGCCCTGGCCGCATCGGCGCTCTCGACGACCATCTGCAGGCCCGAGAGGCTCCCCGGCTGCATCTGGTGCGCGTCGGTGATCAGCGCGATCGAGCAGGCCGAGCCGGGCGGGGTCAGCTGCACGAAGCGCAGCTCCTCGCTCACCTGGTGGTCGTGTTCGGCGAGGAAGCCGACCCGGTCGACGTAGAAGGCCTTGGCCCGGTCGACGTCGGAGACCGGTACCTGCACCAGCTCCAGTCGCCACTCGATCTTCGATGCCGTGTTTCCCGCGTCCGCCATTTGCACTCCCTTCGTCGTCCAAGCGTCCTATGATTCTCTCGCCTGGTAAGTTCCTTATCTAACAAATATCTTAGCAACTAAGAGATATGCCTGCAAGTCAGAAGCGACAGCTGATCGAGGAGCTGATCACCGCCTTTCGCGCCGGCGGCAACCAGGACAGCGCCTTCGAAAACCTCGCTGCCGATCGGCTCGGGGTCAACCGCACCGACCTGCACTGCCTGAATGCGATCGAGAACGCCGGCGGCCTCAGCGCCGGGCAGCTGGCGGCCGAGGCGGGGCTGACCAGCGGCGCGGTGACCGGCGTCGTCGACCGCCTAGAGCGCGCCGGCTTCGCCCGCCGCGTCCCCGACCCCGCCGACCGCCGCCGCGTCAAAATCGAGGTGACCCCCAAGTTCTACGCCCGCGCCAAGCAAATCTGGGCCCCCCTGGCGGCAGAGTGGGAGGCCTCCCTGGCCAGCCACTTCACCGCCGCCGAGCTGGCCCGGATCACCGAGTTCCTCCGCCTCACCAACGAGGTCGGCAAACGCCACCTCGACCGGTTGGCGAAGGAGAGCTGAGAGCTCTTTCTCCGGCGGTTCTCCGCAACCGCTCCTCGATCGACCGCTTCGAACTCGGCCTGCAAACCGTCCTCGACGGCATCGAACGCCGATTCCTCGATCGGCCTGGCTGAAGCGAAGCTGTACCGTCGTCTCGTGGCCGAGTGGGACGACGTGCGGCAGATCGCCCTGGCCCTGCCCGAGACCGGTGAGCGCCCGGCATACGGGAACACCGCCTGGCGCGTCCGGGACAAGATCTTCGTCTGGGAACGCCCCCTCCGCCCCAAGGAAGCAAGCGACCTCGGCGAGCGCGCGCCATCGGGCCCGATCCTGGCGGTCCGGGTCATGGACCTGGGCGTGAAGGAGGCGCTGCTCCAAGACGACCCCGAGACCTTCTTCACCACCCCGCACTTCGACGGCTACGCCGCCGTCCTCATCCGCCTCGACCGGATCTCAGCCGCGGAGCTGAGCGAGCTGATCGTCGAAGCCTGGCTCTGCAGGGCTCCAAAACGACTCGCCAAGGAGTACCTCGAGAACGAGGCGGGCTGACGCCGTGCTGAACGAGGCCATCGGCGACCTGCTCCCTTCGGCGTTCGCGGTCGCGCTCAGCCCGATCCCGATCGTCGCTGTCGTCCTCGTCCTCGGCGCCCCCAGGGCCCGCACCTCTGGGCCCGCGTTCGCGCTGGGTTGGATCGCCGGCCTGCTCGCCGTCAGCGTCGTGGTGTTGCTCCTCGTCGGGAGCGGGGCCGACTCCGACGGCGACGACCCGGGCCTCGACTGGCTGAAGGTCGCGATCGGAGCCCTGTTCCTAGCCATGGCCGCCAAGCAGTGGGCGAAGCGGCCGCGGCGCGGCGAGGAGCCCGTGGAACCGAGCTGGATGGCCACCGTCGACAGCGCCACGCCGGCCCGGGCGGCCCTGCTCGGCGCAGCGCTGTCGGGAGCGAATCCGAAGAACCTGGCACTCACCCTCACCGCTGCCGCCTCGATCGCCGAGGCGGGGCTCGACTCGGCCGACACGGCGATCGCCACCGTGGTCTTCATCGCCGTCGGATCTGCCACGGTTGCAGGCGCGGTGCTCTTCTATCTCCTCGACAGCGACCGGGCCGGGGGGCCGCTGGACGCGGTCAAGCGGTTCATGGCTGAGAACAACGCCGTGATCATGATGGTCGTCCTGCTCCTGCTCGGCGCCAAGCTCCTCGGCGATGGCCTCGCGGTTCTTTGAGCGCGCTCGGCCGGAGCTGCGCTACCTACGCGGCGCTTGACGCAGCAGCGCGGGCGTCAGTCGCTGGACGTGGGCCAGCAGGCGCTCGTGGGTGGCGGCCTCGGGCTCGGTGAGGCGAAGGCGCAGCAGCTCGCGGCCGGCGACGTGGAGGATGCGCGCGGTGTACTCGATGTCCGAGATCTGCGGGTTGATCTCGAGCAGGACGTCCGCGATGTACTGGTGCACCACCGCCTGCGCGTGCGCGAGCCGTTCGTGCAGCTCGGGCGGCGCGCCCTCCGGCGGGAAGAGGAACAGCCGCCAGGTTGCGGGGTGCGTGTCCACTGCGCGCAGGAAGCCGGCGAAGGCGTCGCTGAAGGTGCCGTCGTCCTCGTCGGGCTCGCCGGATGCGGCGACAGCAGAGGCGAACTGAGCGCCCGCGCGCTCGGCCTCGCGATCCACAAGCGCGACGAACAGGCCGGGCAGATCGCCGAACTGCTGGTAGAGGACCGTGCGGGTGATGCCGGCCTCCGTGGCGATCCGCCCGAGCGTTGCGGCGTGGAAGCCCTCGGTGTCGACGATCGCGTGGGTCACGTCGAGAATCTGCTCACGCCGGCTCTTGGCCGTCATGCGGTGTCGTCGGATCTGCTCGGTCATTGCTCGGCACCAGAACTTATAACGCGTAAGTTAGTAACTTACAACGTGCAAGTTACGGAGTTCGACCTGGAGACCCCGGTGCCCGACACCCTTCACTACCCCGCCCTCGCCGAGCGCGTCCGCAGCCAGAAGAGCCTGCAGCCGCTGCTCTACGGCGAGGTCGACTTCGGCGCCCAGCCGTACCGGCTCGCGACCGCGCCCGAGGACGAGTCCTCGCTGCCCGAATGGGTCGCCGACCGTGCCCCGCTGCTCGAGGACGCGCGTACGGTCGAGCTGATCAGCACGGGGACGATGCTGGGCGACGTCGCCGCCGATCCCTACGCCGCGTTGATGGCAGAGCGGCCGTTCAAGGAGCTGATCGAGATGCTCGTGCTCGCGTGCAGGGAGGGAATCGAGGCCGTGCCGGATGCGCCACCCGAGCTGGGCCCGTTCATCGCGTCGATGGAGGCCACGCCGGACTGGTGCGACATGGACCTGGTCGAGGAGGGCGCGCGTCAGGCGCGGATCCCGGCGGCGTTCCTGGCGCCGTTCCTCACGCGCGGCGTGTTCGTGGCGACGTTCATGAACACCTACGCCGCGCTGCCGATGGCGCTCACCGGCGCGCTCGGCGGCGGCAAGGCGGCGCGCCGCGTCAACGAGACCTCGAACTTCTTCGCCGTCACCACGCTGCCCGGCGCGCTGGAGCGCTACGGGCTCGGCTTCGAGGCGGCCGCGATGGTCCGCCTCATGCACTCGATGGTCCGCTACAACGCGCTCAAGCGCTCCGACCGCTGGGACCTCGACGTCTACGGCATCCCCATTCCGCAGGTCGACCAGATGCCCGCCGGCCTGATCAACATCTACCTGCTCGCCGCGAAAGCCGTCCGCGAGGGCCGCTCCGAGTTCACGGCCTCCGAGCGCGCGCTCGTCGAGTTCGGGCGCTACCGCTGCTTCCTGCTCGGGCTGCCCGAGGAGCTCCTGCCGGCCACCGTTGAGGAGACCTTGCACGTCATGCACACTCGCGCGGCACTGCTCCGCGATGGATTCGACGACGCGACGTGCGGCGAGCTCGTCCGCGCGACGATGGACGCGTACCTGCCCGCCAACGACAGCCCCTTCGACCGTGTCGCCGACGCCGTCGAGAGGAGCTTCAGCAAGGCCTTCTTCATCCGCGCCTTCGTCAACGGCGACCGCAAGGCCGCGGCAGCGATGGGCGTCTCACTCAGCCCCGGAGATGTCGCGCGCATCGCCGCCACGGCCCCGTTCGTGATCGGACGGTTCCTGCTGGTCAAGACGGCAGACGACCACGCCGGCCCCCTGCGCGACACCGTCGACGCCTTCACGATCAGCGTCCTGAAACGCCGCCTGGCGACCTACGGCAATCCCGAGTTCACCACGGACGGGGAGAAATACGCCCCCGTCCACGCGAGCGCGGCGGAGGCGGTCTCGTAGGTAACCAGCGTTACCTCTAGCGCACCCCCGGCGTATTCTGACCGCATGTCCCGCCTGCCACTTTTCGTTTCGGTAGCCGCTGTCGCTTTCTTGCCGTCGGCCGTCCCAGCCCTCGCCGCGAGCCCGGAGACGGGAACGACCGTCACCGTCGAACTCGAGCTGCAGGCGAGTAACGGTCTACAGGCGAAACTCAAGACTTCCGACGACGAGATGGTGACTCTCGGGATCGGGCGTAAGGTCCGCGGGTCATCCGGTGCGTCCGGGGTCTCCTACGAGGTGCAGGGTGAGGTCACCGAGGCGGGATTGAAGGCCCGATTCGGGCACCTGGGAATGATCGACGTCGCCTTCACGCCCACCAGGACGCTGAGCTCGACCGAGCCGTCGGAAGGGTGCACAGGTGCGCCGCGGACGCTGCGCGAAGGCGTCTTCACCGGGACGATCGACTTCACCGGCGAGCGGGAATACGTGCGGATCGAGGGGCAGGCCGAGGGGTCGATGAGCGTGATCCCGGAATGGCAATGCCCCAACATCGAAGAGCCGATGCCCTTCGCGGGCGCTTCAGGGCCCTTGGCGTTGAGCTCTCGAAAGAAAAGGGAAGCGGCAACGCTGTACGCCGCCAGCCGTCGTTGCTCCTGTCTGTTTGCCGCCGCCGTTCACCGCCGCTACAGGGGAGGGCGGAGCCTCTTCTACCTGGTGCAAGAAGAGCGCCACGAAGGGATGGAGATCATTCGCGCAACCCAGGCCAAGGGGGGCCCTACCGCCTTCGACTTCGACCATGCGGCGGGCACCGCGACCGTGCACCCCCCGCCGCCATTCAGCGGCCACGCGTCCTTCAGGGACCGCCCCCATGGTCGCGACCTCTGGCGAAGCACGATCCGAGGGCCGCTGCTAGGAGTCGGTTCCGTCAGCCTTTTCGGCCCTGGCTCCGGGGCGATCCTCTATCCCGAAGATCACCTCGACCACGAGTAGCGGCCTCGTCCGCGTTGCGGACCGCTCAGCAGCTGCCGGCGAGCCCCCGCACCCGGCGGATCTGCTTTCGCAGAACGGCCACCGACATCTTGTGGCGTTCGGCGGTGTGGGCGAGGTTGTGGGTCTGCACCCCGGAGGCCAGGTCCCGCAAATGCTCCACGGTGGCAACCGACATCGTCGGGGCGGGGACACCGGCGAGGGCATCCGGCCCCAGCAGCTCGGCGATCCGCAATCGCAGCCTCACCTCGTCTGGGTGCAGTTCGGTTGCCTTGGCGATCGCCGCGATTCCGTCGAACCGTGCCTCGGCCACGGTCACCCGCTTCAGCTCGCGCAGGACCGGCAGCGGATACACGGGCGGGGTGAGCGGCTCCGGCCCCACCTCCGATCGCCGCCGAACGTCCCGCAGCACCGCTCCGAGGATCTCCGGTTCTGAGACGCGCACACTCACCGTCTGCCGCCCCGTTCCCACTTCTACCACTCCCGGTTCAAGTTCACCTGCCACCGCGAGCCCGCCGCCGCGCACGAGAAACACTTTTCCCCCGGGGGAGCCGACCCGGAGCGGGTTGACGACGCAGCTGGTCGCGTTTTCCACCTGGACCTGTGGCGTGCACCCGCCCTCCCCCTCGGGGAACTCGCACTCCCCATATTCGAACGACTGGTACCTCACTTCGGTCAAGCGCAACCCGGCGAAGTATGGACCGAGCCAGTACACGTCCGCCGCCGCCACGCGCTCGTCGCCGAACTGACCTCCCGCCGTGGGGGTGAAAGCCAACGCGCACAGCGCAACAAGAAAGGCGATGCAGCTCTTTTGCATGTGGGCAATGCTATTCGGAGGCGGTGCAAGAAGGCCCGAATACATAAGCCCCGACGTGCAGTGGCTTTCTTCCTTTGAGCTAGGCGGATTCGAACCGCCGGCCTCCTGGGTGCGATCCAACGGGGCCGCCAGTAGATATGTGGCTTCAAAGTTCGCGATCAGCAGGGAATTAGCTGCTATCCGAGGGCAGCGTTGCACCCCGGCGTTTCGCGGCGGATACGCAGGGATATGCGGCGAGTCGGGCACTTCTGGCGAGAAGTGCCCGAAACGGCTCAGGGCGGTTGGAGCGCTGCTCGTCGGGGGCGCGGCGCGCTAATTGTGGTCTTCCGAGGGCGAAGAACGATGACTTATCGGGGCTTGAGGTGGGGCACGCATTGTGCGGCAATCGCCCCGGTCGGAACCGAATCTGATGCCAGATCTCGCCTTCTACATGCCAGGATTCCTAGAAGGAGCCGAAGCGACAGCGGAGTGAGGCCTAGGAAGCCTGGCGGTTAGGCACTCGGGTGGGCCCCTTGCGCAACCCCGGTCGCTTCCGCTAAACCGGGTCGGTGAGCAGTTCGCGACCAACCCTTCCAGAAGTGCGCACGGCAATTGCCGAGGCCCTTGATCGCGGCCGCCGCACTCTCGTCGACGTCGCGCAGATCCTCTGCGTCTCTTCCAGCACTCTGCAACGCCTACTTGCTGACGCAGGGACCGATTTCACGACGCTGCGCAAGGAAGTCCAGGTCCGCCTTGCCCTCGCCCATCTCACCGCCGGCCGCCGGGTCTGGGTAGCCGCTGAGCGTACGGTTCTCTCGCCCGATCACCTACGCGTGATCGTCAAAGAGGCGACCGGGCTAACGCCTCTGCAGATCCTCACCGCCGCGCGGATCTCCGCCACCCTGGAGCGTTGGCGTCGTCAGGGGCCACCGTCCTATGGCTCCTTTCTATACCGCCGTCAGTTCGAGCAATGGCGGCGCTTTGATGCCCAGCTCCAAGATCTATTCGCCGATCTCGGGCCAAGCCACCCACTAGCGGACTGGGCGAAGAAGACGTTGTTGGCCGCGCAGCGTCCAGACTTCCGCACCCAGCCTTACCGCCGAGAGCGCCGCCGGAGGGCCCGCCAGCAGTCAGCCGAATTGCAGCATATTCTTGAAGGGGTCCGCTTCGATTCGGCTGAAATCGTCACCCCGAGCTTCGCCAAGGTTTTCGATTGAACGCCACCAGCCCGCCCTCGGCGCTGCGGCGCCACCGGGTTGCTGCCGATGTCGACTCGGTGAGGACGCCACCCTCCTCCTCGAAGCAACGCGTTTCCGAACTGGAGCTGCGCCAGGCATCGCTCGGACTGCGCGCTCTAGAACTCAGCCTCGTCCTCGGAACCTTGCTGATCTTCGCTGGCATCCTCGTGGCGTTTGCCGCCGCCCAGACAGCGGCCGCGGAGATTGCCCCGTTTGGTCTGATCGGGGGAGGCGTTGCCTTGCTCCGCTCCGCCGGTCGTCACTACCCGGCTACTGACCGAGGATGAGTTCGGCACCTTAAAGCTGCCAACTTCAAGCCTGGTAACTGGGGTGATCTCCTTAAAGCGCCCGCACTGGCCGACTCTTTAAGCCTGCCTCGTGATCAGTGTATGTCCGCCCGCTTAGGATTCTCACCATGGGAATCCTCGACCGCTTCAGAACGACGCCGACCGAGCTGGCGCCGGTCAATGTTGGTGCCAGTTGGACTGGTACCGAGGAGTGGCGCGGATGGGACGCCCCGGGCAACTTCATCTCGGGGGAGAGTCACTACAAAGCGGCTCTGACGGCACTGGCCGGCCCACCCCGCCACGAGGGGTACCTGATTCCCGTAAAGGTGGCGATCGTTCGTGAGCCAACCAACGCCTACGACCCCAATGCCTTCCGCGCAGAGGTCGACGGCCATCACATCGGCTACCTCGCGCGCCACATCGCCGCCCAGCTCGCCGACCCGCTCGATGCCGCCGGCTGTGGTCGCTTTGAGGTCTGCGGCATCCTCCGCGGGGGCTCAGTAGACGCCCCTAACATCGGCATTCACGTCTGGCTCAGCCGCCGACTCTCTCCGGGTCCGGAAATCTTGCAGCGCGACGAGGGCGGGCTTGTTTCCTGGCCGCCCTATGACGACGAGGGCAAAGAAACCGCGAGCAGTTCAGGCCGTCGGCGGGCAAGCCCAGGGGTGAGCATCGATCCATCGAGCCCCTCGACCGGGACAGGGCCCGGCTACCTTCGCGGCAATCACTACACCGAGTACACCGACCAGGTGAAGGAGCTGCGTCGCTCGGGCCTCACCGACGAGGCGGAGGAGTTGCTGCTCGAGCTGATCGCCGCGACCGAGGCTGAGGCGAAGGCGATGAACTGGGGAGTCGCCCCTTGGTACTACGAACAGCTGGCGATCCTCTACTCCAAGCGCCACGAAAAGGACCGCGAGATTGCCATCCTCGAGCGCTTCGCCCGTGCCCCGCACGCGCCCGGCGCGTCCGTCCCGAAACTCCTCGCCCGACTTTCGAAAAAGAAAGCGGCCCGCGATGGCTGATGCCGACTCGGTCATCACAGCAATCTTCGCCGCGGCCCGCGAGGACGAGCGCTGCGGCGCGGCGGCCGAGGATCTGCGCCAGCTGTACTCAGAAGGGGCCTGGGAGGGCCCGAAGATCGTCGAGACGATCAGGACGGCGGGGGCCGATGAGGCTAACCAGGGTTGAGATCACCGGCTTTCGAGGGGCGCTACCTCCCCTTCCGATAGAGCTCAACGAGAAGAGCTTCTTCATATATGGCGAGAACGGCCGTGGGAAGTCGACGATCGCCGACGCGCTCGAGCTCTGGTCAACCGGAAAGTTGCAGACCTTCCGCCGCGAGAAGTGCGGCCTCGACGCGGCAATTCACGTCGACACTACCCAGGCGACTATCGAGGTCCAGCCGGAGGGCTCCGGTCCGCTGAAGCGCACTCTGCGAGGGACGAGCGTTTCGGATCCGGAGGCCCTCGACAACAGCGGAGACCCGAGCCACGCACTCGGCCTTCCCCTGCTTCGCCACGAGACGGTCCGCGACTTCATCGAGAAGTCACCCGGCGACAAGAAACGCGAGATCCTCGCCCTCGTCGGCCTCGAGGGGCTGAACGACTTCCGCGACGCAATACGCACCGCCAAATCGGAAAGCAAAAGGGCCAGGGAGGAAGCCGAGAGGACGACCGTGGCGGAGGAGGACAGACTCTCGGATAAGACCTTTGGACGCGACACAATTGAAGTCGCCGAGAAACTGCGGGTGGAGGCGAAGCTGCCGAACTCGATCACGGGTCTCGATGAGCTCCGTAATCTCGATCTCCAGACTACCCCCGCGGCGATGACTCCGGATAGGCCGGGTGAGGTCGAGAAACTCACACGGGCGCTCGAAGACGCGCTCAAGGTCGACCTCCAGCCTTGGAACGATTTGATCGCCGACCAGGAGTCGGTGACTCGCAAGGCGGTTGCGACGCTCGTCCGCGAGGGGCGAAGCGTTCTTCCGCAGTGGCGGGAGGAGTCGTGCCCGCTGTGCCTCCAGGAATACCCGGGCGAGCGCCTTGCCACCGAGCTTGAGGAGCGAATCGCAGAGCTCGCTGACATTGAGGAGCGCTTCTCGGACGCTGAGGCGCCGCTTGTCGCTTCGATCGCCATGTGGCGAACGCTGAAAGGAGCGATCGAAGCGGTTACGCGGGTCGCTCCGGAGGGAGATTGGTCTAACAGCGACTCCCTCGAGGCCGCCCAAGCCGCAGCGAGTGATCATGCCGATGCCCTCGAGGCAGCTTCCCGGGATCTCTCCGCCGCGCCGCCCTCGCCGACGCTCACGCTTTCCGGAGAGCTGGACTCGATGCGCAGCGAGGCAAGCACCGGCGCAAGCCCCGAGCAGGCCGCGCAGACCAGCCTCGCGTTGCTCAAGGAGCAGCAGGAGCGGGTTGACGAAGCCTCTGCCAAGTTGGCCGCCGCCGTAGCCGCTGAGAAGAGCGCAGATGTCCTGCTTGAGATCGCTGAAAGAAATGTCGGGGCGGCTATAACAGAGGCGATCAGCGGCCTCGGTGGCCTCGTCGCGGACTATTACCTGAAGGTGAGCGGCAGCAAGCTCTACTCCAACGTAAGACTCGAGTACGACAGCACTCACCGCGCTGGCGGGACCGAGTTCTCCATTCGCTACGACAACCGCGAGGATTTTTCACCGCCTCAGCGGATCATGAGCAACGGGCAGCTCAATGCGCTGGCTCTAGCGTTTTTCCTAGCTCGCACCAAGGTTGAGGGCGGCCAATGGCGCACCATTGTCCTCGACGACGTTGTTGGCTCATTTGGCGGCATACACCGACGAGGTCTGCTCGACCTGCTCGAGGCCGAGTTCTCGGATTGGCAGATCATCCTCATGACCCACGACCGTACCTTCGCCCGCCACGCACTCGCGCGACTTGGGTCGGGCTGGAACCACCAGCGGATTGACGGCTGGTCGCCAAAAGGAGGCCCCGTCCTCGTTACCGGCGACCCGCTAAAACTTCTGCGCAAGCGGCTCGCTGAAGGCAAGGGCCCCGATGAGCTCGGTGGAGTCGCCCGGCAGGCTTTCGAGTCGGAGCTCTCGCGGCTGCTTGAGAAGCTCATGTACGCGATTGAGTACCACTCGAACGGTCGCTACACCGGCATGGAGTACTTGATCGCCCTGCGCCGGGGACTGAAAGAGGCCAAGTCATCGATCGCCGAGGAGGATGTCTTTACTCGACTCGAAGCCGACAGCTTCGTGATTAACCTCACCGCCCACGACCAGCCAAACCTGGGCGGAGCGGAAACCGCCGACTTCGACCAACTGGTCAAGGATCTCGAGGAGGTCCGCTCACTCTTCAAGTGCGAGAAGTGCGGCGATCCTGCTTGGGCGCAGGGTGATAAGGCAGGCAAGCACACATGTGGCTGCAAGGCGCTGTCAGCCTGAGTCCAGACTCGGGCTACCTTGTGTCCTTCTGCTGGCTCTGCTGTCGCTGAAATGCAAGTCGGAACTAGAGCAATCGCTGCTAATCCCTTCGCATCGCCGCCATTTCGGGCACTAGTGCCCGAAATGGAGCGCAGATTTAGCGGCGGTTGGAAGCGGCTCTAAAAAGCGAAGCCCCCGACGTGCAGGGACATCGAGCGATGGAGCTAGGCGGATTCGAACCGCCGACCTCCTGGGTGCGATCCAACGGGGCGAAATCGGAGCGGTAGCTTCAGAAGTCCGCGACTAGCAGGGAATTAGCCGTACTCCGCGACCACTCGGCGCGTCGGCATTTTCGCAGCGGATACGCAGGGATATGCGGCGATATGCAGGGAGTCGGGCACTCCTGGCGAGAAGTGCCCGAAATCTGCGCAGGGCGGTTGGAACGGGTTTTCACCCCAAAGGAAGCTTTGGTTGTGGCCCTTCTATCCCAAGGAAAACGCCCAAACCTTGGGATAGACGGGTGGTACCGTTTGATGCCTGATGACTAAGACCGAGCTACATCAGCTTGTGGATGCGCTCCCCGATGAATCGCTGCCCGCCGCAGCGATTTTGCTTCGCCGTGCCCAGGACCCTGTTGCGGCCAAGCTGGATGCCGCTCCTTACGACGACGAGGAGCTGACCGACGAGGATCTGCGGGTCGTCAAGGAGGCACGGAGCGAACCCGGCATCTCTTGGTCAGACGCCGAGGCGGAGCTGAACGCTGGCTGATCCAAGCGGATGGCGGATCGAGATCCGCCCCGCTGTCCTGAAGTCCCTTCGAAAGCTGGGGCGAAAGGACCGCGAGCGCATCAGCGCCGCAATTGACAGCCTCCCCGATGGCGACGTCAAACACCTCCGAGGCCCTGAGCGTCTCTGGCGACTGCGCGTCGGCGAGTGGCGCATCATTTTTGATCGTCGAGCCAGCGAGAAGGTGATTGACGTCCTGGCGATTCGGCCTCGAGGTCGTGCTTATCGGTGATCGATGGCGGACTAGCCTCGCACTAGTCCCAAACGGCGAGTGCATCCGGCCAGAGCAGTTGGACGTCAAGGCTGTCGCAAAGCGCATGCCAATCGGGGTCTAGGGGTTTCCACTCGACCATCAGCGCTGCCTTGACGGAGCTGTGCGTTTGCTTGAGACGCTGGCGGTAGATGAGGACTTGGCCTAGGCCGAGGCGTAGCTGTCGCTCTTCGTTAGTCGTGGTGAGGCTCTTGACCTCGGCTACCCAAGCCTCCTCGCCGTTGAGCCAAAGAAGATCCCAAGGTGGGTCTAGGGGCTGCGGTCGTCGGGGTTTGCAGCCGATCTCGGCAACCTTCTCCGCGAGCATGTTTTGCAGTTCCCGGTGGCTACGCAAGCCCCGTTCGACCGCCGCCGGGTCGACGGAGAACGGATCCCGCTCGACCTGCGAAACGGCTACGTCAACGGGTATGTAGTCCTCGCCTGGTTCGCTGTTGGCCGGGGATGCCGGGGAGACCGGAAAGGCAACCGGCACGTCATCGAGGAGGTCGGGCAGGCTTGGGAGCGTGTCCACTAGATCGAGCGGCATCTTCATCAAGTAGCCCTGGGCCGCTCGGAGCCCATCGCCTCGAAGCTGAAACGGGAAGTAGAGGGGCCTGCCGTGTTTTGCTTCCAGCTCGGCGTGAACGTCGACGACTCG
This sequence comes from uncultured Solirubrobacterales bacterium, assembly GCA_963753585.1. Lineage (GTDB taxonomy): Bacteria > Actinomycetota > Thermoleophilia > Solirubrobacterales > 70-9 > VRUE01. The sequence goes on from CAVWCU010000001.1 coordinate 1,993,133, forward strand.
GGATTCCAAACCGCGAATTTCGGCAAGGGTCAGAGGCTCGTCCAGGTAGAAGGGACCATGAAGCCCGTGCCAGAGCCCTTCTCGTGGATACGGCTCGACCGGTGCACCGCTGGGTCCCGTTGAGCGAGGCGTCCCCCAGACGGTCTCTTCTTCCCAAAATCCACCCTGGGCTATCGACCACGCGGTGATCGCCGAGACATCCCTCTTCTCGTAGTGAAGAACGATGTCTCCGTCCTGCACTTCTCGGACTAGCGCGTAGGTCGGGTTTTCCTCGCCGCTGTCGTCAAGGCGCGGCGCATGCAGATCAGCTCCGAGGTCTGGCCGTCCGGTGATCTCCATCCAGTAGCGCTCTAGGGGATCGGCCTGCCACCAGCGATGAAGGTCCATTAACCAAAGCTATCTGAGCTTCTCTCGATTGAAGTTAACCCCACGGTCACTCATGAGATAGTGCTCCGAAAGGCAGCTTGTATGGGCAGCGCGCCAAATGCCGTCCGAAGTGAAAAACAACGAGACAGACGACGGCCTCTTCGCCCGGGTCGTCCCCGAGGAGCGTCTTCACCCGAGCTTCGTGGCCCTTCGCGACGATGGGCCCCGCGAGCCCGCCCGCCGCTCGCTTGACGAGGTCTACGCCCGTATGGGCGAGCGTGACGGCGGCTTCCGCGAGCAGTTTCAGAGCACCGGCTTCGACAGCCGGGTCTGGGAGCTGTACCTCTATGCCGCCTTCGAGGATGCCGGGCTCGACGTCCACCTGCCCGATCCGGCGCCCGACTTCCTGGTGGCCCGCGACGCCCTCCGGTTCGCGGTGGAGGCGACGACGGCGAACCTCCGCGACGGCGAGCAGAAACCCAAGGTGGCAAGCGAGGGAGACCTCCTCGACTTCTTGAGCCAGGAGCTGCCGATCCGCCTCGGCAGCCCGCTCTTCACCAAGTTGAGTGCCGACTACACCGCCGCGCCGGAGCTGCGGGAGATCCCTTTCGTCCTCGCGCTCGAGTCCTTCGTGTCGCCGGATGCGATGTTCCCCTCGGAGTCGCCGCTCGGCTCCTACCTGTACGGCCTCCAGTCCTCGCCCGAATTCGACGACGGCGGCCATCTCACGATCTCCTACGAGCCGATCACCGAGCATCGGGTGGGCGGAAAGGTGATCCCTTCGGGCTTCTTCGCCCAGCCGGGAGCCGAGGAGATCTCGGCGGTCCTCTTCTCCAACAGCGGCACGATCGGCAAGTTCAGCCGCATGGGCTACCAGGAGGGCATCGGGCGCGACCGCATCTGGATGGGCCGCTTCGGGATGGTCGCCGACAACGACCCCGACGCAGCGGCGCCGAATTTCTTTGTCGAGGAGGTCGGCGACCGGACCGAGCGCTGGAGCGAGGGCCTGGTCGTCTTCCACAATCCCGGCGCAGCCCGGCCGCTCCCGCACAAGGCCTTCGGAGAGACGGCGATCCAGTACAAGCTCGAGGAGGGCCAGATCCGCCATACGACTTCGCCCTTCCACATCTTCAGCTCACAGACGATGACCATCCCTGCGCCGGAGGGGCGAGACGTCGAGATCGCCCGGTTCATCGGCCGGAGAAAACTCCAGGACCTCGTCGAGGCGGTGCGGGCGGCATACGGCGGCGAGGAGGGGGATCCCCGGGGCGCCTAGCGCCGTCGCGCCCGTCCGAGGAGACGGGCCCCGCGACCCGTGGGTCGATCGGGATCCGTCGGGCCCGCGGCGCCCACGCCCGCCAGCTTGTGGAGGTCGTCGTAGATGGCCCTCGCCGCCTCGTCGCCGCGGTCGAGCTCGATGCATGGCATGTCGTCACTGTCGGTCCGCGCCAGGTACGTCGCGGTGACGAGCCGCGTCTCGTTACCGACCACCATGTAGGGGATCGCTCCGTGGTCGTCCAGCTGCTTGACCCGTAGCCTCGCCCGATGGGCGGGATCCAATGAGCCGCGAAGCTCGGCGAGGGCGGCGCTCGTGTCGGCGATCCGGCCGCTGTAGTTCTTGCCCGTGGCATCGAAGAGGATCGGGACCTGGGGGCTGTCGGGGCCCAGCATCACCAGGGTCACGGTGCCTCCGGCGCCGAGGAGGCGGCGGATCTGGGCCACGAAGGCGCCCCTGCGGCTCGGGTCACACCACTTGCCCATCGTGTGCCCGGCGACGTAGAATTCCTTCTCTGCCTCTTCGAGGAAGGCGAACCACTCCTCGAACTCCAGGTCGCACTTGCGCCGTGAGCTCCCCCCGCTCACGTCGGAGCCGGCGGCGCTGGCGGAAGGACCGACCGGCTCGGTCAGCGATCGGATCGCGCCGAAGAGGGCCACGACGAGGCCGCCGGCGACACCGATGACGATGCCCACGCTCACCGCGGAGCTGATGCCGAGCATCCCATGCCCGTCATGGATCAGCGAGGAGGCCAGAAGCGTCGCCGTGGCGATCAGGACGGCGTAGATGGCCGACAGCGCGAGGAGCCGCCATCGTCCGGGGTCCGATGCGATCTGGGCCATGCCTCAGAAGAGCGACGCCGGTCCCGGCGCCAGGGTCGGGTCGACGGACAACCGCTCGCCTGCGACCGACGCGAGCTCCATCACCAGGGCCGAGTGGTCGCTCAGATCCGTCTCGCGGGTCTCGTGGAGGTACTCGCAGCGCCGCAGGGCCGGGCGAAGATCGGCGGTGATCAGGCAGTGATCGAAGCGATGGCCGCGGCCTTCGGTGTCGGCCCAGCTGACCTCGATACGGTCGGGGTGAAGGGCACGGTAGGCGTCGAGCCATCCGACCCGGGGCAGCGCCTCGTATAGCTCGTACTCCCACTCCTGGAAGCCCCGCTCAGAGCCGCGACCGCTCCGCTCGACGATGTTCAGGTCGCCGATCAGGACGCTCGAGCGCGGCTCGCGCGCGCCCACCAGGGTCAGCAGCTCGGCCAGGAAACGACGCTTGCGCGCGATCCGCTCGGCCGAGTCGTCACGCGAGGGGGCATAGACGCCGATGATTTCCAGGGCTCCGACCGACCCCTGGGCGATCCGCTCGGGAAGATAGGACTCGACTGGCGCCTCCGTGCCGAGCGCGACCCTCGAGGCGATGAGGACCCCACGCTCGCCCTCGCCCGGACGGCGGGTGCGGAGCGCCCAGCCCGACCCGCGAAACCGCTCGGCGAGCAGCTCGCTTCCCGCGCCCACGCCGATCTCGGTCAGGACGAAGACCTGCTCGGGACGGGCGTCGAGCCATTCGAGCTGGCGTTTGGCCCGCGCGAGCGAGGGACTGCAGACGTTTAGGGTCAGGACCGAGAGCCCCGGCTCAGCCATCTGCCCGACCCCTCTCACCCTCGATCAACGAGGCGACCTCCGCGCCCAGCTCCACAGCGTCGGTCTCGGTCGTGTCGAGGACCAGCGCGGGCAGGCCGTAGGCGTCCTCCAGGAAGCGGTCGGCCTCCTTGTAGAGGGCCAGCTCGCGCTCGCCGCCGGCCGTCTGCTCGAAGCGCCGCGCGGGGTCGGGCTCGCGGGCCGACAGGCGCTGATGGATCGTCGCCGCCTCGGCCCGCAGGCGGATCCGCAGGTCGGGTCGCGGGATGCCGGCGTTGACGGCGACGATGAACTCGACCTCGACCCCGTCGAGACGCTGGAGGACGAGCGAGGACTCGATGTAGCGGTCGCAGAGCACAATCTCTCCGGCGGCGAGATGATCGGCCACCTCGCCCTCGACCTGCTGGTGGCGGTCGGCGGCGACGAGGCAGGCGAGGCCTCGACCGCGGAGCCCCGCCTCCGAGTCCCGGGCGAACTGCCCGAGGAGCCCGGCGGAGGGCTGATGGGTGCTGTAGACCGGCGCACCTCGGGCCTGCAGCTCCGCCGCCACCACCTCGGTCAAGGAGGTCTTGCCTGAGCCGTTCGGCCCGTCGATCGTCACCAGCATCCCCGGCCTGTTGGAGGCGGACCTGAAGAGCTTTTCGCTCATGCCGCGTCCACTACCGGGCACTGCTCGCGGTCGCGTTCCCCGACCCGCCCGCCGGCGGCGATGACCGCCGCCGGGCAGCCCCTTCCACATCCCTCTGCGAGATCGCACGACCCACAGACAGGGTCGCTTCGCACCGTCACCCGCTGCTCAAGGGGATAGCACTCGAGGCGGGCGGCGATGTCGGGATCGGTGAAGGCGTTGCCGACGATGAACTCGTCAGGGTCGTGGCGCGAGCCTCGCGTGCGGGCGGCGAACACGAGGTAGGGGCAGACGGTCAGCGAGCCGTCGGCGAAGACGTACAGGATCCGTCCCGCCTCGCAGGCCGAAAGAGGCCGTGAGTCGTTCGGGAAGCGGATTCGCACCAGCTCGACCTCCTCCTCGCAGGCCGCCGTGTCGAGGGCGATCGCCCGCATCAGCTCCTCGGAGGCGCCGAGCCGGCGGACGCCGCCGACGCCACGCCCGAGTGAGGAGAGCGGGTTCATCAGCACGTACTCGGCCCCGCACTCCGCGGCGAAACGGCAGAGGTCGTCGTACTCCCCGGCGGCGGCGAGCCGGTTGGGGGTGACGAGGACGCCCTTCAGGAGGCCCGCCTCGCCAAGCGCCCGCATCGTCTCCACCGTCGTCGCAAAGGAGTCCGGCGAGCCGCGGAACTTCCCGTGGCTCGAGGCGGAGAAGCCATCGAGGCTGACATTCAGTTTCACACCGCCGAGGCTCGCGAGATTCTCTGCCGCCTCGCCCGAGACGAGCGTCCCGTTGGTGCAGATCGTCACCGTCATCCTTTGCGATCGGCATGCCTCGACGATCTCCAGGAGGCGCGGGTGGGCGAAGGGCTCCCCGCCGGTGAGCGTCACCCTCGACACCCGCGCCTCGGCTAGGCGCGGCAGGAGCTCGGCCTCGATCCGGGCGAGGTCCATGTCGTCGCCCTCCCGGGTCGCGGAGACGAAGCAGTGAGCGCAGTGGAGGTTGCAACGCTCGGTGATCTGGATCAGCGCCTTCCGGTCGTCGGCCGCGGTGGAAGTGCGGAAATAGCAGGCCGAGGCGGCACCGCCGCCGGCGATCGCCCGCCGGCTCATCGTGGACCGCACGTCAAAGGGGACTGCGGACGGCTGTAGAAGTTGCCCCAGGGAGCAGGCGCACCTCGTCGCCCTCCCGTCCGCGATCGATGCCACAGAACGTCCTCATCCCGACGAAGCCGACGCCGCGCCGGAGATCCGGCGGGGGTGCCCCGCGTCGCCCGACTCGGACGGGCGCGAGCATCCTCACCTTCAACATCTCGGTGGCCGCCGAGCCGCGCGCGGAGCGCATCCTCCGCTGGCTCCGCGGCAGGGGGGACGAGGTGGTCGTCCTCAGCGAGATCAGCGCAGGTGCCGGGACCGAGCTGATCCGGGCCGGCCTCGAAGACGACGGGTACGCGACCTTCGGCAGCGTCGAGGGCCGCGAGCGCGGCGTGATGATCGCCACGCGTCTCCCAGTTGCCCGCCCGCTCGCGGTCGGAGCGGTCACCGTGCCCGCGCGTGCCCACGGCGTCGTCCTCGACACCTCGCCCCGCCTCGCCGTCCTCGGGGTCTACGTCCCCTCGCGCGACCGCAGCCCCGAGAAGGTGGCCCGCAAGGAGCTCTTCATCACCTCGCTTCTCGGCGCCCTCGACGCGCTGCCGAAGAAGACGCGCGAGAGCCTCCTCCTGCTCGGCGACTACAACGCGGTCGCCCGCGACCACGTCCCCGCGCTGCCGGGCTTCTTCCCCTACGAGTACGACTTCCACGAGCGGCTGCGCGAGCTGGCACTCTCCCCGGCGCACGAGCTCCGCCCCTACGGTCCGCGCCAGCCCCATAGCTGGATCGGACGGACCGGCCTCGGCTATCTCTACGACTACGCGCACCTCGGCAGCGACATTGGCGCACGGCTCGAGAGCTGCCGCTACCTGCACGGTCCGCGCGACCGACGTCTTTCCGATCACGCGGCGCTCGCCGTGCGGATCGGCCTCGACCGGGACGGCTAGCGGGCTCACTCGAACACCACCACCCGGACCAGGGCGGCGTCCAACTCGGGCATCGAGTCGACTTCGATCCGCTCGGCGAAGGCCGCCTGCATGATCGGCATCGCCTCTCCTTGTTCCTTGGCGATGTTCTGGGCCGAGCCCCAGCGATCGACCTCTTCGGCGACATCGGTCAGCGCATTCGCCGCCGTGGTCGCCACGACGGCCGGATCCAGGCCCTCCTCCTCGGCGACCTCGATCGCCTTGAACTTGAAGTTCCGTTTCTGGAAGTCGAGCGATCCGGCGCTGCGCCGACGGATCTCGGCGAAGAGGCGGGCGCTGTCAGGGACCAGCAGATCGAGGGCGAAGCGGTTCGCTTCCTCCTCCTGGCGGTCGTCGATCTCCTTGCCCGGTTTGTCGATCTCGACGACCCCTTCCGAGGCCAGGTGCCCGAGGGCCAGGTGTCCGATCTCGTGGGCGAGATCGAAGAGCCAGAAGGCGGGCGAGCGTTGTGAGGAGCTCAGGACGACGACGGGGCGGGGGCCTACATACCAGGCCGCCCCGTTGAAGTTCTGACTCCACGGCGTCGGGACCACGACCACACCCCGATCCCAGGCCCACCCCGTCAACGTCTCGAGTGTGACGCCCCCCTGGGCCTCGAGCTGTGACCTGATCTTCCCCGGGTCGGCCGGCAGGCTCTCGACTGGCGCCTCATAGACGGCGGCGCTCGCCTCCGAGATCGTCCGCGCCAGTCTGATCAGCGGGGAGGACCGCGCCCTCTCGGGGTCGCGGGACTTGAAGTTGACCGCCACCCCGAGGTTGCCCGAGGTCGGAGGCCCGGCGAGGAGACCGTCGACATCCCACCCGAACCCGTGGGCGATCACGGTCGCGAACCTTCGCGGACCAAGACGGCTCGCGAGATCTTTGAGCGCGGCGCTAGGTGCGCCGGACTTCTGCGCGTTCAGCCTCACCTTCTTCATCGAGACCTCCGGCACGTCGGGACCCGCGATGTCGCCGAAGTCGGCGTTCAATGCTCGCAGGACCGCGCTCATGGTGGAGATCCGCAGGTCGCTCTCGCCCTTCTCGATCTTCGCCAGTTGCGGCGGGGCCATGCCGGCCGTCTCGGCGACCGTCTTCTGGGACATGCCACCGTCTTCCCGCAACGCACGCAGCCGGCGGCCGATCCGCCGCGACTCTTCGGCATCGCGCTCTCGCAGCTCGGCTGCGAAGGCCGGGTCGCTTCGCGCTCGCAGGCCCATCCAGTCGATTTCGCGCTCGCCCTCCGTGTTCACCGCGTGAAGCGAACCCTCCCCGTCGAGCCTGAACGTGGTCTCGGCGTCCGCCCCCAACGAGGCGAACGTCGCGTCGATCCGGTCGCCGTCGGCGAACGTGACGACGAGCGTGTCGGGGCGTTCCTCGATCTCGACGATCTCGCCGTAGGCGGGCTCTTCCCAGAAGCGCCTATCGGGGCTCATCGGGATTCAGCCTTCCCCATTCGGCGAGCATCTCCAGCTGATGACTCTTCAGTTCCGCGAGCAGCCCGGCGTCGAGCTTGATCCCCTGCTGCAGCGGTTCCAGGTCGAACAGATTGACGCTGCAGACACCCGAACCACGATCCTTGATGTGGGCATGAGGCAGCTGATGCGGCTCGCCGCGAGCGTCGGCGACGTAGACGCCGAAGTTCCGATATTTGAAGATGCGGGGCATTCAAATTAACCAGTATGTTAATCACCGCGCCGACAGATTTCGGTACAGGAAGAGTAAGTCCGCTTTCTGGAGCGGATTGTCGGTCCCAAACCGGAACGAAAAGAACCTAGCGGTCGATCTGGCTGACGCAAATCCTATAAGTCGCGAACGGGAACGCCAGAGTCCAAAACTTATCCCCAAGGCTCGCGATCATCTGATCTCTTAGGCGTCGTCCGGCGCAGGTGGAAACCGTGACGCGCTGATAAGGAGAGCGGGCGCCTTTCGATGAATCAAGGGAGATCGGTGAAGAGGGAGAGGAGGGGTAGGACCCCGAAGCGTTCCGAGGTCAGTGCCCGTCGCCCAGGCCGTTCGTGAGCTCGCCGGGTTCGACCCCGAGGCCCTTCGCCAGTTTCTGGATCGTCGTCAGCCGCGGCTCGCGTCCCCCTCGCTCGATCCGCCCGATGCTGGTCAAGTGGATCCCGGAGGTGTGGGCCAGACCGTCCTGCGAGAGGCCTTCCCTGGCGCGCAGCTCACGGACCCGCTGACCGAAGGCTTTGCTGGCGCGGTCGGGATTCTCATAGATAGGAACGGCCACCGGGAGAGCGTTGCGGCTACCGACCGATTGGACCAGAGCGTAATGGCCGTATACCATTTGGCTTAGAGCGTATTGGTCTAACGCAATTCCCTGCCAAGGCGGTGGTTCAACCGGGAACGGGCCGATCTTTGAGAGAAAGGTGCGAAAACCATGTCCTCGAGCGGCCGCATGGCGGTTCGAAGGTGTTCGCCCTGAGGTTCCGCGCTTACGGTAGGCGGCGATATCTGACGCTGGGCACTCCGGATGAGGGCTGGACGCGAAGGCGCGGCGAAGAAGAGATGGACGTGATCCGCGCAGAAGTCGAGCGCGGTACCTGGGTGCCGCCACCGCCGCGACACCGGGCGGCCTTCGGTGACCGCAATCGCGGTGATGACGCCGCGCCGTTCGGATCGTTCGCCGCATCGCAGATCAAGGAGCGCCGAAGCGAAGTCAGGCCTGCGACCTCCGAGTATTGGGATTGGGCACTCGGACATCTGCTCCCCTTCTTCGCGGACTGGCCGCTGACGAAGATCGACATCCGGGCCGTCGACGCCTACCGGCTCCACAAGCTCAAGGAATCCGATGACCGCCGCCGTCGCCTCGCCGAAGGCAGGCCGCGCCCCGACCCGCTCGGTCGCCCTCTTCGACCGCTCTCGGCCACTTCGATCAACAAGACCATTGAGGTGCTCCGTTGGCTCCTCTCCTTCGCAGTCGAATACGGGTGGATCGACGACAACCCGGCGGTGGGAAGCCGCCGCCGGATCAAGATCGAGAGATCTCCGGCACCGCATCTCGAGTCGGCAGGGCAGATCGCCGCGGTGCTCGACGCGGCCGCCGAGCTCGACGCCGACCCGGGCTGGCTGATCGACGACCGTCTCCCTGTCATCGCCACGCTCGTCTTCTGCGGCCTGCGCGTCCATGAGCTCGCTGCCCTCCACTGGGGAGACTTCGACTTCGCGACCTCGACGATCCACGTCCGGCACTCGAAGACGCCGGCGGGAATCCGTGAGGTCATGATGTGCCCGGCCCTGCGAGGCAACCTCATCCTTTACCGCGACCGACGCGGCCGTCCCGGCTCGCGCGAGCTGGTCTTCAGGACGACGAGGGGAGGACCGCGGACCAAGGATAACGTCCGTCTGCGGATCCTCCTGCCGGTCCTGGTCCGTGCCGAGGAGCTGCTCGAGGCGCGCGGTTTATCGTCGTTGCCGCCGGGGATCACCCCGCACTCGTTCCGCCACACCTTCACTTCCCTCCTTTTCGCAATCGGCGAGGACCCCGTCTCGGTGATGAGGCAACTCGGCCATACCGATCCGGCCTTCACCCTCCGGGCGTACGCCCACTCGATGAGCCGAGACGCCGGAGAGCGCGAGCGGCTGGGTGCCCTGACCGACGGCGATCACGGAAGAGTCGACGGGGTAGCGATCGGATCCGAGAAGAACCCGCCGCGATGCTGCTGCGGCGCCGAATTCGTGGTCGGCGTCTCGAACCGCCGACCTCCTGGACAACGTCCAAGCGCTCGTCTGTTTGAGCTCTGAAAAGGCCTGCAAATGAGGGGTATGTGCTTCGAGAGAAGCCGAGCATTCGACCGGAGAGGGGTCCCAATTCGGCGATTTCGGGCACTCTGTGCCCGAAGCTTGCCAGCGAAACCAGCGGGGTGCGAAACGAAAATCCCTGATTTACAGGGAGAAGTCGATGGAGCTAGGCGGATTCGAACCGCCGACCTCCTGGGTGCGATCCAGGCGCTCTGCCAGCTGAGCTATAGCCCCGAGTGCGCGGCTGGGAGGATCGTCCCAGGGCCCTCGCAAGGCGAAGGATAACCCCATAGGCTTTAGTTTCCCCGACGTACGCCGATCATGGGCATTCTCGACGAGGCAATCAGAGAGCATTTGGAGCTGAAGCGCCAGCACGGCGCGGGCGATTCCGAGCTGCAGCAGCTCGAGGACGAGGCGTTCGGCCAGGCCGAGCGGCCCGGGGACGAGGCTCCCTCGGATGCCGCTGCGGAGGCGCCGACCGAGTTCATGGCGCAGCCCGAGACGCCCGCGGAGCCCTCCGGCCGCCGCGAGCCGCCCACGATCGCGGATCTGCAGGAGCCGCCGCCTCCGCCCGCCGAGGAGCCCGCGCCTGCTGCCGAGGAGGAGCCGGATTCGCCCGCATCCGACATCGAGCCCGCAGGTTCCACGACCGAGGAGCGCCAGGCGATCGCCGAGCAGCCGACCGAGCTGCACGACATCGAGGAGGAGCTCGCCGCGGAGTCGCCCAGGCCCACCGACGAGGAGCTGGTCGAAGAGGAGATTGCCGAGCCTCGCCTCGCCCCGGCCGACCCGCTTGCCGACTTCGACGACGACGAGGATGCTGAGGTCAGCGTCCAGGGCCCGGCACCCGACGACCACGACGAGCTTGAGGACGAGGACGACGCCTTCTGGAATGAGCAGCGCCTGTCCGACGAACTCGATCAGGCCCTGGAGGCGCCGCGGGACGACGAGCCCGAGCTGGCCGAGGAGCCCGAGTCCGAGGAAGCGCCCGCCGCGCCGCGCGTCGCCGAGATCGAGGACGACGAGCTCGAGCCGGCTCGCGGCCCGGAGCCCGACACCCAGCGCCACGAGGACGTGCTCGAGGACACACCCGACTTCCTCGAGGAGACCCCCGAGGACGACCAGCTCTGGTTCGAGCAGAAGCCGCCAAAGGACTTCGACTTCGACGACTAGGGCAGCTGGCGTCTCGCTACTGTCCTGAACCCGCCTACACTTCGTCTGACGGGGCCATAGCTCAGCTGGCAGAGCGTTCGGTTTGCATCCGAAAGGTCGCCGGTTCGAATCCGGCTGGCTCCATCCTCAAGGGTCCAGGTAGCGCTCGGCTGGACGCGTGCCGGCCAGCTGGCCATTGCGAGCGGGCTTCAGGCGGAGGTGAAGGATCGAGCGGCCCGAACCGAGCTCCGACGCAGGCACGTAGTAGCAGCGATTCGAAGTGGCGTCGTACACCGCGAGAAGGTCGATCGTCTCGGCTGTGTAGTGCTTCGTGCGCCGGATCTTCCCGTTGGTCAGCGAGTGCGACCTGCATCTGACCCCGACCACGCGGCCGTCGGAACGCGTGTGTTTGACCTGCACCCGCTCGAGCCGATCCTCTCTGATCAGGATCAGGTCGAAGTCGCAATCCTCTCCATACGGGATCGCAATCTTGTAACCGCGCCGCAGGAGATCGACGGCGACCGTCAGCTCTGCAAGATCGCCCTTCGCCTTGAGATTGAGAGGTAGGTCAAGCGTGGCGGTCGGCATCAGGTCCGACCGTAGAGCCGAAGCTGTAACGCCTCAAGACCTGTTCGTGACGAAAGTGTGCCAGCTAGCCCGTCGGCTCCAGCCCCGGCAGGTCCGTCGTGCCCGGCTCGGCCGGGAAGGAGCCGATCGCCGAGGCGGCCATCACGACCCCGCGCTTCTGCAGGTCCCGGGCTGCGGCGACGGCGTCCTCGCCGGCGCGCGCTTCGTCCAGGCCGTAGCGCTCGCGCAGCGCGCTTGCCGCGTCGGCGATCGTGCCGCCGTCGAGGGCGTCCATGACGACGCCGCCCGACTCGTTCAGCCGCAGGTAGCTGCCGTCTCCGGCAAGTCGCACGAAGCGCTGTCGGGGGCTGCCGCTCCAGCGCAGCGACGAGTGCCTGTAACGGCGAGCTGAGGCCAGGTCCCGCACCTTTGCCATCGCTTGCTCCAGCTCCACGGCCGGGTCGACTGGCTTGACTGGCGTCGGCTCTGGCACCGGCGCCTCGCGAGCGCTGGAGGGACGGCTGTCACTCTGCCCTCCCGCCACGGGGATCTCGTCATCCAGGTATGGGACGAGGTCGGACTTGGCCAGGTCTCCCGGCCCCTTCATCGCCTCGGCCCAGCGGTTGATCCGCTCGTCGTCCCAGCCTTCGCGCAGTGCCGTCCAGCAGGCGCTCACCCCGTCGCGAACCGCGTTGCCGAAGGTGAACGGCCGCAGCGAGTCCGGCCGCACGTCGCCGTTGGGGCGGACCAGGAAGCTGCCGGGGGCGGCCCGGCCCTGCAGGCTGAGGGTCCCCCCGGTCGCCGCCTGAACGGTGATCCGCATCGCTGTCCCACGTCGCTCTTCGAACTCCGCCGCGGTTCTGCGCAAGGCCTCCCGCGAGACCTTCCACTCGCCGCCCCGCGCCGCCGCCCCGTTCACCACCACCGGCGTCACTCTCACCCAGGGCACGCCCAGCGTCCACATCTGCTCGAGGAAGCCCCCGACGGCGTCGGCGTTGCCGGGGGTGACGACGTGGACCGCACAGACGCCGACTCCGGCGCTGAGCAGATGGTCGATCCCCTCGATCGCCCGCCGCCAGCTGCCGGGGACACCACGCGAGGAGTCGTGCAGACTGGCCTGCGCGCCGTCGACGGAGACGTGGGCGGTGACACCCCGAAGGGCCCCCAGTCGCGCGGCGATCTCCTCATCGACGAACCAGCCGTTGGTGTTGAGGGCGACACCGACGCCGGCCGTGGCCAGCGCCTCGATGACCTCCAGCGTCAGCTCACGCCGCAGGAACGGCTCGCCGCCGGTGACGACGGCCTCGACGATGCCCAGCTCGAGCGCTTCGTGGACCACCCGCCGCCACTCGTCGTCGCTCAGCTCGGGCGTCCGCTGCAGGGTGCGCCGCGGCGAGTCCGTGTAGCAGAAGCCGCAGCGCAGGTTGCAGGCGTAGGTCAGCTCCAGCTTGGCGCCGATCGGCCGCTCCGGGCACTCGACCAGCGCCCGGGCGGGCCGGCGCCCGACGCGCCAGAGCAGCCGGCCCCAGGCGAAGCTCTCCTCGCGCCTACGGGTCAGCAATCCCGGTCATCCCCGGCGGCGCGGTGCAGCGACGCGCCTAGCTGCCGACCTGCCCTGGTGAGGTGTGGATCGGCTCCCCGTCCGTGTCGATCTGCTCGATGCTGGGGGGCTCGTAGGGAGTGGGGACGTCATTCTTCATCGCCGCCACCTAGCCGAGCTGGCTGTTGCCGGCAGCGGTCGAGATCGGCTCGCCGTCCGTGTCGACCTGCTCGACGCTGGGCGGCTCGTAGGGGGCTGGCTGGTCGCTCATCTTTCCTCCTCGGTCTGAACTGGTGCAGAACCCTGTGCGGAGCAGTCTAGCCGCGACTTGCAACCCCGTCGAGCAGGTCGGCGGCGGCGCTCGGCAGGGAGTCGAGGTCCTCTGGAAGGGAGGCGCGGACGACGGGCACGGTGTGGAGCAGCCGGGCGAGGCGGCCGAAGGCCGCGGCGATCGCCTCGTGGCCGCCGCTGTGGGTGAGGTTGGGGGTGAGCAGCGCCAGGGCTCGCGCTGCCTCTAGCGGCTCGACCGCGAGCGCCTCCCCCCGCTCCCCGAGCAGCACGATCGCCGCGACCGGACAGGGCGGGGGCTCGTGGGGCGCCGGATCCGGAACGAGGTCGGTGCGCCGGCTCCCGTCGGGGTCCAAGCTGCGCACCCTGACCCCGCGGGCGCCGGGGAAAGCGATCGGGCCCTCAGTGCCCATCGAGATCGCCACCCCGTCCTCCCCCAGCACCGCGTGGCCCGCTTCGCCGAGGGTTAGCGCGAGCGTCGACTTCCCCCGGCCGGTCGGGCCGCAGAAGAGAACTGCCCGCCCCTCGACCGTCACTGCCGAGGCATGGAGGACGAGGTCGCTGCGCATTGCCAGCAGCGTGCACACGGCTGAGGAGACGATGCGATGCTCGCGCAGGGCCTCGTCACCGTCGCCGACGCGCACCGTCACCCGGGCGGCCCCGGGATCGAGCAGGAACTCGCCGCTGGGCGGCAGCTCCAGGAGGCAGCGGTCTCCGAGCTCGTATGAGGCGTAGAAGCGACGCCCGTCGTCGCCGACCAGCGTGCTGACGGGCTCCCCGCGCTGTACCGCGAGCGGCCCGGTGACCGCGTCGATCGTCAGCTCGCCGCGCGTCCCCGCCGCCGCATTCAGGCGCCGCAGCGGCAACTCGGTCTTAACCTCGAATCCGTAGAGGCTGCCCATTCGCGGTCTTAGGGTATGGATCGTGGCTGAAGCGCAGATCGGAACCGAGACCACGCTGCGGCGCACGGAGCGCGCGGTCCACGGCGATCTGCCCGAAGAGTCGGTCCTGCTCGACGTCGATTCCGGCATCGCCGTGCGGCTGAACGCGACCGGCACATGGATCTGGGACCAGCTCGACGAGCCGCGCGGCGTGGCTGAGCTTGCCCGCGGCCTCGCCGGGCGCTTCGAGATCGCCGAGTCGCGCGCCCTTGACGACGTAATCGCATTCGCACGCGAGATGGCGCGGCGCGAACTGCTCGCGGCTTCTTAGCCGGTGAGCGGCTCAGGCAGGTTTTGATCGGCGTGATAGCTCGACCGAACCAGCGGGCCTGAGGCAACCGACTCGAAGCCGAGCTCGTAGGCGGCCTTCTCCAGCGCCTCGAACTCCTCCGGGTGCCAGTAGCGGACCACCGGTAGGTGGTTCTCGGTCGGCCGCAGGTACTGGCCCACGGTCAGCACCTGGACCCGGTGCTCGCGCAGGATCCCGAACGCCTCGACCATCTCCTCGAAGGACTCGCCGAGGCCGACCATCAGCCCGGACTTGGTGACGACGCGCTCGCCGCCCATCTCCTTCGCCATCTTCAGCACCCGGGCCGAGCGCAGGAACTTCGAGCCCCGCCGCGCCACCGGGTACAGGCGCGGGACCGTCTCCACGTTGTGGTTGAAGACGTCGGGACGCTCGTGGATCACCTTCGCCAGCGGCATCTCCTGGCCGCGGAAGTCGGGCGTGAGGATCTCGACCTTGCAGCCCGGCGCCTGCATCCGGATCGAGCGGATCACGCCGACGAAGGCGCTCGCCCCGTAGTCGGGCAGGTCGTCGCGGTCGACCGAGGTGACGACGGCGTGGCGCAGGCCCATCTTCTTCACCTGGTTGGCGACGCGCAGCGGCTCCAGCGGGTCGTTCCAGGTCGGCACCCCCGTCTTCACGTTGCAGAAGCCGCAGCGCCGGGTGCAGACGTCGCCGAGGATCATGAAGGTCGCGGTGCCGCGCTCCCAGCACTCGCCGACGTTGGGGCAGTTGGCCTCCTCGCAGACGGTGTGCAGGTTGTCGGCGCCGATCATTGCCTTGAGACGGCGGTAGGTCGGCCCGCCCGGCGCCGGCACCTTCAGCCATGGCGGCTTGCGGGCACGGCGGAAGGGGACGGTGTCCTCGCTCGCCGCCGCCGTCCCGCCCGGCTTGGCGCGCGAGCGGGTGACGTGGACGCGGTCGGCGGTCGTCTCGCTCATGCGACGCCGAGCCTAGCGTTGTCGAGGCCCAGGTCGGTGGGGGTGGCCGTCACCGGGGTGCGCTCGTAGACCTCGGCGAAGCGGGCGGCGAGGGCGCCGGCAAAGGCGTCGAGGTCCTGCTCGCCCCCCAGCTCGCGGCTCAGCGAGGTCACCTGGCAGCCCTCGATCCCGCAGGGCACGACCCACTCGAAGGGCTGCAGGTCGTTGTTGACGTTCACCGCGAGCCCATGGATGGTGACCCCGCGGCTGACGTGCACCCCGATCGACCCGATCTTGCGCGCTTCCTTCCGCGCCGGGGGGCCGAAGAGCGGGGAGCCGTCGAGCCTCGCGGCCGGTTGGCGGGGGAGGCCGGGCGGTTCGCCCTCGGTCCAGACCCCGGTCAGTCCCTCGATCGTGTCGACGGCGACGCCGTGGTCGCCGATCGCCCCGATCGCCACCCGCTCCAAGCGCCGCACGTACTCGTGGACGTCGTCGCCGTAGGGCTTCAGGTCGACGATCGGGTAGGCGACCAGCTGGCCGGGCCCGTGGTAGGTGACGCGGCCGCCGCGATCGGTCTCGTGGACTTCGATCCCCTGCATCTCGTACCACTCCCGCGCCATCGGCAGTTCCTCCTCGCTGGAGCGGCGCCCGCGGGTGTAGACGGGCGGGTGCTCGAGCAGCAACAGCACGTCGGGAATGGCGCCCTCCTGACGGGCGGCGCGCAGCCAGCGTTGTGCGACCGCCCCCTCTTCATAGGGGACCAGGCCGCAGCGGACAACGAGGACTTCAGTGCTCACTAACGAAATCGTTGCACGGCGCCCCCCTATCCTTTGCGCCGTCCCCATGGTCCAGTCAAAGTCCCTCCGACCCGACTGGCTTCCGGCCGTCGCCCTGAGTGCCGCGCTCGCCGCTCTGATGCTGGCCTGGAACCCGCAGGTCGGCGACCTCGCGGCCCAGGTCTTCCGCACCCACCTCTTCCAGCAGGCCGGCCTGGCGATCTGGAACGGCAGCTGGTACGGCGGCCACTACACGCTGACCTACAGCGTCCTCTTCCCGCCACTGGCCTCGCTGCTGGGGCCGCAGCTGGTCGGGACCGTCTCGGTCATCGCCTCCTCCTACCTCTTCGACCGCCTCGTCCGCGACCGCTGGGGCGAGGAGGCGCGCTGGGCCACGCTCTGGTTCGCCGCCGGCGTGGTGACCCTGCTCGCCGACGGCCAGCTCACCTTCGCCCTAGGCGTCGCCTTCGGCCTCGCCTCAATGCGAGCCTTGCAGACCCGTCACTCGTCCCTGGCGCTCCTCACCTCGGCAGCTTGCGCCCTCTCCAGCCCGGTCGCGGCAGCTTTCCTCGGGGGAGTCTTGATCTGCGCTTCGGCTTCGACCGTGGACTGGAGCGCGGCTCTCCGCGGGTGGCGCGGACATGGGGGGGCCGAGAACGGAGGCGAAGCCCCCGCCCGCAGGCCCCCCCATGGCCGTGACGGGCCCCGCGGCCGAACCCTCTGGGCGGCCTTCGTTGCCCTCGCGCTGATCCTCATCCCCAACCTGGTCTTCCCCGACGCCGGCGAGTTCCCCTTCGCGTTCTCGTCGTTCATCGCGATCCCCCTCTGGTGCTGCTCGGCCCTCTACGTGACGCGCGGTCTGCACGAGGAGGAGCGACAGCTGCGCTGGACGATCGCCGCCTACCTGCTCGCCTCGACGGCCATCTGGCTCGTGCCCAACGCGATGGGTGGCAACGCGGTCCGGCTCGGCGCCCTCTTCGGCGGGCCGGTGCTGGCAGCGGTGGTGCTGGCGCGGCGGCCGCGGGTCTCTCCCTGGTTCCTGGCCCTCTTCATCGCCGGCGGCCTCTACTGGCAGGTGACCGCCAGCGTCAGCCAGATCGTTCGCAGCGTCGGCGACCCCTCGACCTCGCGCAGCTACTTCCAGCCGCCGGCGCAATGGCTGCGCGAGCACGGCGGCGGGACGGTGCGGATCGAGGTCCCGCCCACGGCCAACCACTGGGAGTCGGCTTACCTCGCCACCCACTTCGAGCTGGCGCGAGGGTGGCTGCGCCAGCTGGACACCACCCGGGACGACATCTTCTACGGCGAGGACCCGCTGACCGCGCCCGCCTACGGGCGCTGGTTGCGCCAGAACGCGATCTCATACGTGGCGCTCCCCGACGCCGCGCTCGACTATTCCTCGATCGCGGAGCGTCGCCTGATCCTCAGCGCCCCGCCGTACCTGGATCTGCGCTGGACCTCGGAGCACTGGCGGATCTACGCGGTGCGCAACTCAAAGCCCCTGGTGGAGCCGATGGCCGGGGCCGCGGCCCAAGTCCTCTGGGCTGGCCGCCAGGGCTTCGCCCTCGACGTCAACCGCCCCGGCGACTTCCTCGTCCGGGTCAAGTTCACCCCCTACTGGTCGATCTCCCGCGGCGCCGGCTGCATCCTGCGCCACGGCGACTGGACCGTGGTCCATGCGTCCCATCCCGGTGTATTCCGAGTTGCCGCCGACTTCTCCCTAGGCCGCGCCTGGAACGCGGTAACTGGCGCCAAGAAGACCTGCTGACTGATCTTTTGACCCATCTATAGGGGGGGTCAAAAGATCAGTCAGCATCAAAGAGCTAGGGAAAGTGGCTCTTCCAAAAGGGAACGAATCCGCGCTAGGAATTCCGCTGCTGGGGCTCCGTAGAGAATGCGGTGGTCGCAGGCGAGGTTGACCCACATCAGGTGGGCGGTGGCGATCTCGCCGTCGCGGACGACGGGGCGCTCGGAAATCGCGCCCACGGCGAGGATCGCGGCTTGTGGCGGGTTGATCACCGCGGCGAAGACGTCGATCCCGAGCATCCCCAGGTTGGAGACGGTGAATGTCGCTCCGGAGAGCTCCGGCGGTGTGATCTGCCCGTCTCGCACCCGCTGCGCCAGCGTCCGTGCCTCCGAAGCGATCTGACGCAGGCTCTTGCGGTCGGCGTCGAAGACCGTGGGAACAACCAGCCCGTCGTCCGTAGCCACCGCGACCCCCACGTTCACCCGCGAGTACAGCTCGAACCTTCCGTCCCGATACGCCCCGTTGGCCCGCGGATGCTCCCGCAGCGCCAGCGCACAGGCCTTGACCACCATGTCGTTGAAAGACGGCACCACGTCGCCCTCCTTGGCACCCGCCTTGATCTGAGCCCGCGCCGCGACCAGCCGGCTCATATCGATCTCAGCCTCGAGGTAGAAGTGCGGCGCCGTAGCCTTCGACTCCGCCATCCTGCGGGCGATGGTCGACTGAAGCTTGGAGAGGTCTTCGTAGGCGACCTGACCCTTGGCCGTTTCAGGGCTAGGCGTCTCAGCCGCGGGGCCCGTCGCGGCCGCGGGGGGGCCTGCGGGCGGGGGCTTCGCCTCCGTTCTCGGCCCCCCCGCGTCCACGCCACCCGCGGAAGAAGCGGCTTGCTCCACATCTGCCTTGACGATGCGCCCACCCGGCCCAGATCCCTGAAGCTCCCCCAAATCGAGGCCGCGCTCCTTGGCAATGCGACGAGCAACCGGGGACGCCTTGGTTCGACCATTTCCGGCTGAAGCTTGGGGTGCATTGATCGCCGTCTCTCCCGCGGGTGGCGTGGGGGTTGGGGGGGTCGAGGACGGGCGCTGTGCGCCCGCCCGCAGCGCCCCCCCTTCCCCCGCGACAGGACCCGCGGCCAACTCGGCCGAGCCATCCGGACCTTCACCGCCCACCCGAGCGATCGGCGTTCCGATAGCAACCGTCTCGCCCTCCTGCACGAGGATCTCCGTCAGCGTCCCGGCGACGTCGCTTTCATAAGCCATATTCGCCTTGTCCGTCTCGATCTCCACCAGCTCGTCCCCGACCGCGACCTCGTCCCCGACCTGCTTCAGCCACTGCAGGATCGTTCCCTCTTCCATCGAGTCGGACAGCCTCGGCATCACCACGTCGGCCATCAGATCGACCCCTCCAGCGTGGCCAGCGCCGCCTTCACAACGTGCTCCTCGTGGGGAATCGCCGCCTGCTCCAGCCGCCTCGAATAAGGCATGTGGACGTCAGCCCCGGTCACCCGCTGCACCGGCGCGTCGAGGTCGTCGAAGGCCTGCTCGGTGATCAGCGTCGCCAGGTTGGCGCCGACGCCGCCGTGCGGCCAGCCCTCCTCGACGATCACGGCGCGGTTGGTCTTGCGCACCGAGGCGAGGATCGTGTCGAGGTCGAGCGGGCGCAGCGTGCGGGGGTCGATCACCTCGGCCTCGACCCCCTGCTCGTGCGCGAGCGTCCGCGCCGCGTCCTCGGCGACGTGAGCCATCTTGAGGATGCCGATGATCGTCACGTCAGAGCCCTCGCGCCGCACCGCGGCCTGGCCGAAGCGCAGGACCTCCTCCTCGTCTTCGCTGACCTCCCCTCGCCGCCCGTAGAGGCTCTCGTGCTCGATGAAGACGACCGGGTTGTCGTCGCGGATGGCGGCCTTCAGCAGCGCCTTGCCGTCGGCGGGTGTGGACGGGCAGGCGACCAGCAGCCCGGGCACCTGCAGGAAGAGGGCCTCGAAGCTGTGCGAGTGGGTGGGCCCGAGCTGGTGCCCGCCCCCGCCCGGCATCCGCACCACCATCGGCACCCGAGCCTGGCCGTTGAACATGTAGGGGATCGCGGCGGCGTGGTTGACGATCTGGTCGAGTGCCAGCAGCGCGAAGTTGACCGTCATCAACTCGACCACCGGCCGCAGCCCCGCCATCGCCGCGCCCACCCCGGTGCCGACGATCGTGTTCTCGGAGATCGGCGTGTCGCGCACGCGCCGCTCGCCGAACTCCTCGAGCAGCCCTTCGGTCACCTTGAAGGCGCCCTGGAAGACCCCGACGTCCTCGCCCATCACGAAGACCGCCTCGTCGCGCCGCATCTCCTCCGCCATCGCGTCGCGCAGTGCCTCGCGCATCCGCAGCTCGGTCATCGCTCCTCGACCTCCTCGGCGACCGGCAAGTCAGCACCCTCCTCTGCGACCTCGGGCTCGACGCCCTCTTGGGCGTCCCCGCTCTGGGCGGGGTTCGGCCGCGGTCCGTCGGGCTGACCCGCGTAGGCGGCGCCGGCCTCGGCCAGCTCGCGCGCCGCCTCGGGCATGTGGTGCTCGTCCTCTCCGCGGTGCGGCTCGGGGCTGCGCTCGTCTACCGCGTACCAGCCGGCGTCGCTGTCGAGCACGTAGAGGCTCTCGTAGAGGGTGTCGAGGGCCGGCTCGGGGGAGGAGTCGGCGAACTCGACCGCGGCGAGCACCGTCTCGGTGGCCTTGTCGCGCACCTCCTGCACCTCCCGCTCCCCCAGCACCCCCGCCTCGACGCAGCGCCGCGCGAAGAGCTCGATCGGGTCCTTGGCCTGCCACGCCTCGACCTCCTCGCGCTCGCGGTAGACCTCGGGGTCGGCGGCGGAGTGGCCGCGGAAGCGGTAGGTGAAGGCCTCGAGCATCGTCGGCCGGCGCTCCTCGCGGGCGAGCCGGATCCCCTCGGCGACCGCCTCGCGCACCGCCAGCACGTCCATCCCGTCGATCCGCTGCCCCGTGATCCCGTAGCCCTCCGCCTTCTTGGAGAGGTCGGTCTGGGCCGAGTGCCGCTCGACCGAGGTGCCCATCCCGTAGAGGTTGTTCTCGACCAGGAAGAGGACGGGAAGGCTCCAGAGCGCCGCCAGGTTCATCGTCTCGCCGAAGTTGCCGGCGTTGGAGGCGCCGTCGCCGAACATGCAGACCGTGACCGCGTCCTCCCCCTTGTACTCGGAGGCGAGGGCGAGGCCGGCCGCGATCGGCAGGTTTCCGCCGACGATCCCGTAGCCGCCCATGAAGCGGCGCTCGGCGTCGAAGATGTGCATCGACCCGCCGCGGCCGCCGCTGGTCCCGTCGACCCGGCCGAAGAGCTCGGCCATCACGCGCTTGGGGTCGGTGCCGCGAGCGATCGCGTGACCGTGCGTGCGGTAGGTGCCGATCAGGTAGTCCTCCTCGCGCATCGCCGCGGAGACGCCGACGATGGTCGCCTCCTCGCCGATCCCCAGATGCAGGAACCCCCCCGCCTTTGCCCGCTGGTACTGGCGCCCTGCCTCTTCCTCGAAGCGGCGGATCAGCGCCATCCGCGCGAGCAGCGCGTAACAGGTGGAGGCGTCAGGGAGATCGGCCATCCGCCTGAGCCTAGATGATGGACACCGCGGCCTCGCACGCCTGGATTGCACGCGTGGCACTTCGCATCTCTGCGTCCTCAGTCGGCCGAATAGCGCTGCTATTCGGCCTCCCTGCGTCCTTGATCTGCTCGGCCACGCGTGCCCCCAGGCGCACGCGGTCGCGCCGTCCATCATCCGCTCGCGGCGCTGACCGCCTCCTCGACTCTGTCGTCGCCCCAAAAGATCTTGCCGCCGACGAGGAGGGAAGGGACGCCGGTGACCCCCAGCTCGGCAGCCCGGTCGGTCTCCTCGCGCAGAGCGCCCTTGACCACCTCGGTCTCCACTGCCTTCAGCAGCGCCCGCGGGTGCAGCTCGCAGGCCGCGGCCGCGATCAGCACGTTGTCGGGCACCGAGAGGTCGCGGCCGGCGGCGAAGGCCTGGCGGAAGGCGGCGAGGGCGAAGGAGACGGTGCGGCCGGTCTGCTTGGCGAAGGTGGCGGCGCGCATCGCGAAGAGCATGTTGCCGGGCCAGGGGTCGGGCCAGGACAGCGGCGGCAGCCCGTACCCCGCGGCCCGCCGCTCGACCTCGGCGACCCCCTCGTCCCGCTCGGACCCGTTGCCCCACGAGTCCCGCCCGAAGTGCTTGAACAGCGCGCCGAGCAGGATCGGCTGCCACTCGGGCTGCTCCAGCTCCGCCTCGGTGAAGAGCCCGCTGACCCGCTCCGCGGTCAGGTACGCGTACGGCGAGCCCAGATCGAAGTAGAAGGTCGCCCTAGGCGTGGATGGCCCAGCCATCTACCGCTCGTGCCGCGTCGAGGATCGCCTCGGAGATCGTCGGGTGGGGGTGGACGATCCGGGCCAGCTCCTGGTAGCCGCCCTCCAGCGCCATCGTCGCGACCAGCTCCGCGATCATGTCGCAGGCCCGGTTGCCGACCACGTGGGCGCCGAGTATCTCGCCGTACTTCGAGTCGACGACGAGCTTGACCAGGCCGTCTTTGTCGTCGTAGACGGTGGCACCGCCGACGCCGCCGAGCTTCTGCTTGCCGACCTTGACGTCGTGACCGGCCTCCTTGGCGGCCGCCTCGGTGAGGCCGACGCTCGCCACCTGCGGGTGGCAGAAGGTCGCCCCGGCGACGAGGTTCTGGTCGACCGGATGGGTCGGCTCGCCGGCCGCGTGCTCGACCGCGACGACGCCCTCCTCGGAGGCCTTGTGGGCGAGCGCCTTGGCGCCCGTGAGGTCGCCTATCGCGTAGACCTTGGGGTTCGAGGTGCGCCCGTACTCGTCGACCTCGACCTTGCCGTTCTCGGTCAGCGTGACGCCGGCTTCGGAGAGGCCGAGCCCCTCGACGTCGGCCGAGCGGCCGCCGGCGATGCAGAGGTAGTCAACCTCGATCGACTCCCCGCCGTAGCTGAGCTTGACCGAGCTCTCGCCGGCCTCGACGTTCTCGACCGGCGTGCCGGTGGAGATCGTCACGTTCTGCTTCTTGAAGGCGCGCTCGACCACGCGGGCCATGTCCTTGTCCTCGGCCGGGAGGATCTGGTCGAGCATCTCGATCAGCACTACCTCGGTGCCGAAGCGGCCGTAGGCGGAGGCGATCTCACAGCCCGAGGCGCCGGCGCCGGCCACGGCGATCTTCTTCGGCTGCTCGGGGAGAGACCAGGCGCCCCAGGTGTCGACGACACGGCCGCCGAACTCGACCCCCGGGATCGGCAGCGCCGCCGAGCCGGTGGCGAGCACGACCGCGCCGGCCTCGTAGACCTCGTCGCCGACCTTGACGCCGCCGCCGGAGGTGAGCGAGCCCTCGCCCTCGATCAGGGTGACCTTGTTCTTGTCCCAGAGCATCTTGACGCCGCTGGAGAGCGACTCCGAGACGTCGGCGCGGCGCTTGCCAAGCGCATCCCAGTCGATCGAGACGTCCTTGGCGACGACGCCGAGCTCGGCGCTCTCGCGCGCCTGGGTGTAGATCTCGGCCGTGCGCAGCACGGTCTTGGCCGGGATGCAGGCGTAGTTGAGGCAGCGCCCGCCCGGCTTGTCGCGCTCGACCACAGCGGTCTTCTTGCCGAGCTGGGCGGCCCGGATCGCGGCCACGTAGCCCCCCGGGCCCCCGCCGATGACGATCACGTCGTAGGAATCAGCCACTGCCCTGAGCCTATAGAACGAAAGATCGCGCTCGCTAATCGGGTCTTCTGGTCGGCATCTGGATCCGGGCCATCGCCTTGACCATGAAGAAGAAGAACGTCCCGGCGACCGCGAGCAGGGCGAGGGTGCCGGCGATCTGGGCGAGCGAGGTGGCCGCGACCAGGAGGCCGAAGAAGGCGCTGAAGAGGATGAAGACCAGGATCAGCTGGAAGCCGAGCACCGCCCAGTAGCGGGCGCGCCACATGCCCCAGGCCATCATCGCGGTCAGCAGGGCCGGCGCCAGCGCCTGCACGAATCGCGGTTTCTCCCCGTCGACCTCGGTGCCGGAGACATAGCCGATCACGACCGAGATTGAGATCAGGGCGGAGACGACGGCGCCGATCGTCACCACCAGCGGCCGCTCGCCCTCGCCCAGCGGCTCGAGCGCCTCGCGGGCGGCCTGGTTGCGTTCCTCCGCCTTTGCGTAGCCGCGCTCCATCCGCTCGCGCGGGGTGGGGGAGGCACCGCGTTGCTTGCGCTTTCGCGGCTCGGCTGCCGGGTCAGGCACCGGGCGCCGCCTCCCCCAGCGGCGCAAATGCCCCTCGCAGCTTCTCCGCGGCTGCGGCTGGGTCCCCGGCGTCGCGGATCGCCCGCACGACGCAGATCCGCCGCGCCCCGGCGTCGACCACCTCCGCCGCGTTGCCCGCGTCGATGCCGCCGATCGCGAAGAAGGGATGGGGGGCACTGGCGGCCGCGTGGCGGATCAGGTCGAGCCCGACCGCGGGGCGGCCCTCCTTCGTCGGCGTCTCCCAGATAGGACCGACGCTCACGTAGTCGACGGGCGCTCCGGCCGTTGCGGCGAGCTGCTCCTCGGAGTGGGTCGAGAGGCCGACGATCGCGTCGGGCCCAAGCGCCGCGCGGGCCTCGGATGCCGGCATGTCGTCCTGTCCCACGTGGACGCCGTCGGCGTTGCAGGCGCGGGCCAGGTCGGGATCGTCGTTGACGACGAAGAGGGCGCTGTAGGTGTCGCAGAGCCGGCGGAAGGTGAGGGCGGCGAGCTCCACCTCGCGCCGTGGCAGCGACTTCTCGCGCAGCTGGACGATGTCGACGCCGCCGTTCAGCGCCGCCCGCAGCAGCGGCTCGGGGTCTTCGCCGTGGGGGTGAGCGTCGCAGCAGAGGTAGAGGCGCGCCGTGCGCAGCCGCTCGCGGCGCAGCGGGCCCTTGGCGTCGGGGGTGGCGAGGCTCACCCCCTGATTATCGCTCGGTAGCATCGGTGGGGTACGGGAGCCCACGAGGCTGAGAGGGTGGCAGCGAGGCCACCGACCGTCTGGACCTGATCCGGGTAATGCCGGCGGAGGCAAGATTGAGCGACAGAGGTAGCTATGACGCGGTGGTGGTCGGCGGCGGCGCGATCGGGCTCTGCTGCGCCTGGCGCCTCTCACGACGCGGAGCGCGCGTCGTCGTTCTCGACCGCGCTGTGCCCCCGGCCGGGGCGACCCGCGTCGCCGCCGGGCATGCTTGCGCCCGTCGGCGAGCTGGCCTTCGGCGAGCCGGAGCTGCTGCGGATGACCCTCGCGGCCGCCGAGGCCTTCCCGGGCTTCATCGCCGAGCTGGAGGCGGCGAGTGGGATGGGCAGCGGCTACGAGTGCTGTGGCGCCCTGCACGTCGCGCTCGACCGCGACGAGGCGGCGGAGCTGCGCCGCGTCCACGAGCTGCAGCGCTCCCTCGGCCTCGGCGCGGAGTGGCTGCCGCCGCGACGTTGTCGCGAGCTGGAGCCCGGCCTGACGCCTTCCTTCAACGGCGGTGTGCACGCGCCTGCCGAGGCGGCGGTCGACCCGCGGCTGATGACGGACGCTCTGCTCGCGGCCCTGGCGGGCGAAGGGGTCGAGGTCAGGGCCGGGTGTGAGGTCACCGAGGCGATCCTCGACGGCGAGCGGATCGAGGGCGTGCGCACGGCGGCCGGTGAGGAGCTGCGCGCGGACGCAGTGGTGCTCGCCACCGGCGCCTGGGCAGGCGCCGCCGACTGGCTGCCCGAGCGCGCCCGCCCTCCCGTCCGCCCGGTCAAGGGACAGATCCTCGAGCTGCGTGCGCCGGACGGAGAGCCGCCCTGCGAGCGGATCGTCGCCTCCGAGCGGATCTACCTGGTCCCCCGTCCCGACGGCCGCCTGATCGCCGGGGCGAGTGCCGAGGAGCGCGGCTTCGACACCACCGTCACCGCGGGCGGCGTACACGAGCTGCTGCGCGAGGCATATCGTCTGCTGCCCGACGTCGCCGAGATGGAGCTGGTCGAAGCGATGGCGGGACTGCGCCCGGGCACTCCCGACAACCTGCCGCTGGTCGGCCCGGGAGCGCTCGAGGGCCTCGTCCTCGCCTGCGGCCACTACCGCAACGGCATCCTCCTGGCGCCGCTGGCCGGCGAAGCAGTCGCCGCCGAACTCGCCGGCGTGGAGGTGGCCGGATGAGGATTGAGCTGAACGGCGAGACGCACGAGCTGCCCGAGGGGGCGACGCTCGCCGACGCCGCACGGGCGGCTGGGGCCGAGGAGGCCCGAGGCGTCGCCATCGCCCTCGATGGCGAGGTCGCGCCTCGCGCCGAGTGGGTCTCGACGCCGCTGGTCGAGGGCAGCAAGGTCGAGGTGCTGGCGGCGATCCAGGGTGGGGCAGAGGGTTGGGAGCTGGGCGGCCGGGCCTGGACCTCGCGCCTGATCGCGGGCACCGGCGGCTTCCGCTCGCTGGAGCAGATGGAGCGGGCGCTGGAGGCCTCGGGCGCGGAGATCGTTACCGTCGCCCTGCGTCGCATCGATCCCGACGCGAAGGGCTCGGTCCTCGACGTGCTCGACCGCCTCGGCCTCTTCGCCCTCCCCAACACCGCCGGCTGCTACACCGCCCGCGACGCCGTCCGCACCGCGCGGCTCGCCCGCGAGGCCTTCGAGACCGAGTGGATCAAGCTCGAGGTGATCGGCGACGACCGCACCCTCTTCCCCGACGCGGTCGAGCTCCTCGACGCCGCCGAGACCCTCGTCGGCGAGGGCTTCACGGTCCTCCCGTACACCAACGACGACCCGATTCTCGCCCGCCGCCTCGAGGAGGCCGGTTGCGCCGCGGTGATGCCGCTGGGCTCGCCGATCGGCTCCGGCGCCGGCATCCGCAACCCGTACAACATCGCGATCATCGCCGAGCGCGCCTCGGTCCCGGTCATCCTCGACGCCGGCATCGGCACCGCCTCCGACGCCGCCCTGGCGATGGAGCTGGGCTGCGACGCGGTGATGGCCGCCAGCTCAATCTTCGGCGCCGCCGACCCGGTCGCGATGGCGACCGCCCTGCGACTCGGAGTCGAGGCCGGCCACGCCGCCCACGCCGCCGGCCGCATCCCCCGCCGCACTCACGCCGAGGCCTCGACCCCCGAGCAAGGCCTCCCCGAGCTCTCCTGACGGTCCCCAACGACCCGCCGCCCTCTACCATGGGCCACCGCGCCCCCGTAGCTCAGTTGGTTAGAGCGGCGGCCTTTTAAGCCGCGCGGCCCGGGTTCGAATCCCGGCGGGGGTACTAAGCCAATCCTCGTTGGTTTCCCGGAGAACGCAATCGGCCCGCCGAAGCGGGCCGATTGCGAAGAGGGTTGCCGCCGAATTACTCCAACGACCCCGCCATCACGAATGCCTATCTTAGCGCCCGGGGCGGGAGTCGAACCCGCCAACCCCCGCTTCGTGATGGCGGGGTCCGCGTCCGGCGGCCGGGCCGTCACCGCTCTAGCGGCCCGGCCGACGCTATCCCGCACGAACGCACGTATTGCGCTGCAAATCGAGCGAATCACACACCATCTCGAGACGCGCGCCGCTAGTGACGGAAATGCCGGTGCTTGGTGAAGACCATCGTCACGCCGGCGGCCTCGCAGGCCTCGATCACCTCGGCGTCGCGCTTGGAGCCGCCGGGCTGGATCACGGTGGTGGAGCCGGCTTCGATTGCCAGCTGAGGCCCGTCGGCAAAGGGGAAGAAAGCGTCGGAGGCGACGGCGGAGCCGGCTAGGAGGGTATTGGCATCCTCGCGAGCGTCGCGGCACTTCTCGACCGCGAGGCGGACCGAGTCGACCCGGCTCATCTGACCGGCACCGATGCCGATCGTGGCGCCGTCCTTGGCGATCACGATCGCGTTGGAGCGGACGTGACGGACGACGGTCCAGGCGAAGAGCATGTCGCGCCACTGCTCCTCGCTCACCCCGGCCTTCGTCACCACCTCCATCAGCTCGCGCGGCTCGGGGTCACCGTCGCGGTCCTGGATCAGCAGCCCGCCCAGCACCCGTTTGACGTCGCGTTCGCCCGAATCGCGCTGGCGGCGCTCCTCCTCGCAGAGGATGCGAATCGCCTCCTTCTGCTGGAGAACAGCCAGCGCCCCGTGCTCGTAGTGGGGTGCGATCAGCACCTCGACGAAGTTCTTGTGGAGCTCCTCTGCGAGCGCCTCTGAAACCGGCTGGTTGAAGGCGATCACGCCGCCGAAGGCCGACATCGGGTCGCAGGCCAGCGCCTTTTTGTAGGCCTCCAGGGAGTCGGTGCCGACCGCCACCCCGCAGGGGTTGTTGTGCTTGACGATCGTGCAGGCGGGCTGCTCGAAGTCCTCGACCAGCCGCCGCGCCGAGTCGAGGTCGAGCACGTTGTTGAAGGAGAGGGCGCGGCCGTGCAGCTTGGCGACGCGCGCGAGGACATGGCTGCGGGCGCCGGCTTCGGAGTACAGCGCCGCCCGTTGGTGGGGGTTCTCGCCGTAGGCGAGGTCGAGAACCTTCTCGTAGGCGACCGCCAGGTGTTCGGGGTAGTCCTCGTACTCGGTCGAGAACCAGCGGCTGATCGCGGCGTCGTAGCGGGCGGTCTGGGCGAAGGCCTCGTTGGCGAGCCAGTGCCGGGTCGAGGCCGAAACCTCGCCGCCGGACTCCTCGAGCTCTGCCAGCACCGCGTCGTAGGACTCGGGCTTGACGACGACGGCGACCCCGTCGTGGTTCTTGGCGGCGGCCCGAATCATCGTCGGCCCGCCGATGTCGATGTTCTCGACCGCGGCCTCGGGCGCGACGTCGCGCGCGGCCACCGTCTCCTCGAAGGGGTAGAGGTTGACGCAGACCAGGTCGATCGGCTCGATCCCCTCGCGCTCCAGCGTCGCCATGTGCTCGGGGTGGTCACGCCGCGCCAGCAGGGCCGCGTGCAGCCGCGGGTGCAGGGTCTTGACCCGCCCGCCGAGGATCTCTTCCTGGCCGGTGAACTCGGAGACGTCGGTCACCTCGAGCCCCGCCTCGCGCAGCGCCGCCGCCGTGCCGCCCGTGGAGAGGATCTGCACGCCCAGCGCTGCGAGCCCGCGGGCGAAGTCGGCGACGCCGGTCTTGTCGGAGACCGAGACGAGCGCACGGCGCACCACGATCGCACCGTCGCTCACGGCTTCCGATCGGGTGTCTGCACGGGCTTCACTCATCGAGAATGACGACGCTTGGGTCGCTCGCGTCGATCCTAACTCTGCCCGCCGCGATCATGCGGATCGCCTCCGGGTAAAGCTCGTGCTCGGTGGCGTGGATCGTCCCCTCGAGCGCCGTCCGGTCGCGGCCGGCCGGCACCGGCACCTCGCGCTGGAGCAGCACCGGCCCGGTGTCTACACCCTCGTCGACGAAGTGGACGGTGACGCCGGTTGTCTCGACCCCCGCCTCGAGCGCCTGGCCGATCGCGTCGAGGCCAGGAAAGGCCGGCAGCAGGGCAGGGTGGACGTTGACGATCCGGTGCCGGAAGCGGGCGATGAACCCTTCGCTCAGCAGCTGCATGTATCCGGCGAGGGCGACGAGGTCGGCGCCACGGGCCTCGATCCAGTCGCCCATCGCGGTGTCTCGCGCCTCGCGGTCGGCGTAGCCGTCGCGCGGGAAGGAGGCCGTCTCGACATCGGCCGCTCGGGCCCGCTCCAGAGCCCGCGCGTCCAGCTTGTCCGAGCCGACCCCGACGACCTCGATCCCCTCGTTGCCATGCAGCTGGTCGAGGATCGCCTGCAGGTTGGTGCCGCTGCCGGAGGCGAGGACGACGAGACGAAACGTGGCACGGCGCATCTCTACGTCCTCGGTCGCTCGCGTGCAGAGCACGCCACGCTCCCTGCATCCTTGATCTGCTTGACCACGTTTCGTCTCGAATGACTTAGAGGATCCACGCCCATGGCATTATCGCTTCGTGACGCTGTTCGATCGTCTCGGCCTCGACAAGCCGATAGTCCAGGCCGGCATGGGCGGCGGCCTCAGCCGTCACGAGCTCGCCGCGTCGGTCTCGGAGGCCGGGGGACTGGGGACGATCGCGGTCAACGGCGCCGCGGCGATCGAGCGCGAGCTGGCCGCCGCACGGGCTTTGACAGAGCGGCCCATCGCGGTCAACGTCTTGCTGCCCTTCGCGCGCCGCGACTGGTTCGCCGCTGCGGCGAAGGCCGATGTCGTCGTCACCTTCTGGGGCGCCCCGAAGCGCCGGACCCCCGGCGTCTGGATCCATCAGTGCGGATCCGTGGGCGAGGCCCGAGCGACCCATGCCGCGGGCGCCGATGCGGTGATCGTCCAGGGCGTCGAGGCGGGTGGCCACGTGAGAGGCCGGACGCCGGCCCTCGACCTGCTCGCGCAGGTTCGAGCCGCATTGCCGCGCGACTTCCCACTGTTTCTCGCAGGTGGTATCGCCGATCGGGACGACGTGGGGCGGGCGCTCGAAGCCGGCGCAGCCGGCGCCGTGGCAGGCACCCGCTTCCTGCTCAGCCAGGAGAGCCGGGCGCATCCCGAGTACCGGCGCCGCCTGCTGGTCGCCGAGGAGACGATCCTCACCGAGCTCTTCGGCGTCGGCTGGCCGGCGCCGCACCGCGTCGTCGCCAACGCAGCAACCGAGCACTGGCTCGGAGACGATCCCCGCGGGTCGACCCTGAACAAGGTGCTGAACCGCCTAACCGGGCCGACCGGCCGCTACATGCCATCTTCCCTCCAGGCACGAATGGTGCGTGCCCAGCGACCGCACGGCAGGCTGCTCACCCCGCTGGGACCAACCGACGACGGCCCCGGCAACCTTCTCGACGCCGGCCCCCTCTACGCGGGCGAGACGGTGGCCCGTATCGGCGACGTGCGCCCAGCGGCCGAGATCGTCGCCGCGCTTACGCCTTAGGAGGGACTCTTAGGACGACGCCGGGACGACGGCCACGTCCTCGAGCGCGAACTTCCCGTTCGCGTCCTCGGGATCGCCCAGCGGGTAGCTCCCGCTGAAGCAGGCGTCGCAGTGGTCCTCGGGCGGGGTGCCGATAGCCTCGTAGACGCCGTCGAGGGAGAGGTAGGCGAGGGAGTCGGCGTCGAGCTCGTCGGCGATCTCCTGCACGGTGCGCTTGTGGGCGATCATCTCCTCGCGGGTCGACATGTCGACCCCGTAGTGGCAGGGGTTGCGGATCGGCGGTGCCGAGATCCGCAGGTGGACCTCCCTCGCGCCGGCGTCGCGCAGCATGCCGACGATCTGCCGCGTCGTGTTGCCGCGCACGATCGAGTCGTCGACGACGACGATGCGCTGGCCGGAGACGATCTCCGGCAGCGGGTTGAACTTGAGCCGCAGGCCGTGCTTGCGCAGCTCCTGCCCCGGCTGGATGAAGGTCCGCGCCACGTAGCGGTTCTTGATCAGGCCGTCGTCGCGCGGCAGCCCCGAGGCGCGCGCGAACCCGGCGGCGGCCGGGTTGCCGGAGTCCGGCACTGAGATCACCAAATCGGCCTCGACCGGCGCCTCGCGCCAGAGGATCTCGCCCATTCGCCCGCGCACCTGCTGCAGCACCTTGCCCTCCAGGCGGCTGTCGGGACGGGAGAAGTAGATGTGCTCGAAGACGCACATCGCCGGCCGCTCGGCCTTGACGACCTGGCGGGTCTCGAGGCCGCGCTCGGTCAGCGAGACCATCTCGCCCGGGTGCACTTCGCGCATCAGCTTGGCGCCGATGATGTCGAAGGCGCAGCTCTCCGAGGCGACGACAAAGCGGTCGTCGAGCTTGCCCAGCGAGAGCGGCCGCACCCCGTGCGGGTCGCGGAAGGCGACGATCGCGCGCTTGGTCATCACCACGGTCGAGTAGGCGCCCTCCAGGCGCGGCATCACGTCCGTCACCGCGTCCTCGATCAACTTGCCCTCGTTGGAGGAGAGCAACGCCGCGATGATCTCCGAGTCGGAGGTGCCGCGGAAGGCGATGCCGCGCTCCTTCAGCTCGGCCCAGAGCTCGACCGCGTTGGTCAGATTGCCGTTGTGGGCGAGCGCCAGCTCGCGGCCGTCGTCGCGCCAGACCGGCTGCGCGTTCTCCCAGGACCCACCGCCGGTGGTCGAGTAGCGGACGTGGCCGATCGCCATATCGCCCTCCAGCGCCCGCAGCTTCTCCTCGTCGAAGACCTGGGAGACGAGGCCCGAGTCGCGCAGCGTCGTGATGTGACCGCCCTCGCAGGTGGCGATCCCGGCCGACTCCTGGCCGCGGTGCTGCAGCGCGTAGAGGCTGAAGTAGGCGAGGCGGGCGACGTCGTGCCCGGGTGCGTATACGCCGAACACCCCGCATTCCTCGCGCGGGCCGTCGCGGTCTATCTGCTGCCCCTGGGGAGTCAAGCGCGTGCTTTCCTCGCGGTTGGAAGGACGTGACGCGCAGGCGGACTGCCTACCCCGGCAGGGTAGCAGCGGGCGGGGATTGGACCGGCCGCCGCCCGGCTCAGTCGGGCTCTAAAACGACAAGAGCCCGACGAGACCGCTTCTGCGATCCCGCCGGGCTCGGCAATGCCTATGCGACGAGTGGGCTCAGCCCCTTTTACCTTTGCGGAGGGGTTTTTTCTGGCCTTTCACTTTCGCTTTCAGCGTTCTGACGGTCGGCGCGGCGGCCACGTTCGGCGCAGTCGCCTTGAGGACGAGCTGAAGCGACTGTTTGCGGCTCAGTTCTTTGAGCTTCGACTTCAGCCCCGCCGGGAAGATGAGCGTGAACTTGGCGATCGTCCCGGGCACGACGACCTGCGTGCTGCCGCTCAGTTTGGCTTTTTTCCCTTTGCCCAGCTTGACCGTGCCGGCAACCCTCACCGAGGCCTGGGTGTTGCTCGTCACCAGGACCCTCACAAAGCCTTTCCTGACGACCGAAGAGACGCTCAGCGCGGCCACCGGGCAGGGTGTCTGCAGGGAAGCGCTCTGCGGGCACTGGTCCTGCGTCTCGTCGCCGAATCCGTCGCCGTCGGCGTCGGGCTCGACTACAGCGGAGATTGCAGCTACCAGTCCCGGTGCGGGTGGGAAGGTGTTGGTAGACCCGAGCGTCGCTACAGGCGTAAGGGCCCCCATTTCGTCTTCCGGATTGCCGGTGGCGCAATACAGGGGAGCCGGGCCCGCGCCGCCAGTCGCGCCAGCAACGGCCGGCCGGTCGCCTGCCTGGATCGGAAGCCGCGTGTCAAAGGAGTTCAGGCCCTGAGAAACCGTGCCGGGCGTGCTCTCGGCAACGACCTGGAACTGGTTCGCACCACCGGTCGCCCGGAGGATCTGCAGCTTCTGGCCAACCGGCGTCGGAAACCCCGAATTAACCTTCCACTTCGTGACTACACCTCCTGAAGGCGCAGCAATCGGCGGCGAGCCGGACACCTTTTTCAGCTGGACAAAGGTATAACCGACCGCCGGGTTGGTCCCCTGGCAGTCGCTGCCCACCTCGGTCGCCGCCGTCGCTGACGAGGCACCGACAAGTATCGTCACCATCGCTACAAGCATTCCTCCAAGCCGCTTCTTCACCGCTTCCTCCTTATGCCGCGCTCGCTGTCATCGATCTGACACGACTCGGCAGACTAGCCGCATTCGGGCAGACGAGTTGACCAGAGAGCGGCTCAGCTATGCGCCGCCGCGGCCAACCGCTCGCCATTCTCCGCGTCGAATAGGTGCAGCTTCGCGGTGTCGGCCCAGAGCTCGACCCGGTCGCGGCGCTTGATCTTGCTCGCCGGGTCGAGGCGGGCGACGATCTGCTCCTGGCCCTCGCGGACCTCGGGCACACCGGTCTCCTCGAGGCGTTCCTCGACCAGGTCGGCGAGCTGGTCGGACTCGACCGCGCCCGACTCGACGTGGAAGTAGGCATAGAGGTCCGAGCCGAGCGACTCGACCAGGTCGATCTCGGCCTCGAAGACGAGGCCGCGCTCGTCGCGCAGGTCGCCGACCATCGAAGCGTCCTCGAAGCTCTCCGGTCGCAGGCCGGCGATCACTTGGCCGTCGCGGGCGCTGCCCGCGCTCTTGGGCGCGTCCGCCTCGCCGATCGGCAGCTTCACCTTCCCACCACCCAGCTCCGCCGGCATGAAGTTCATCGCCGGCGAGCCGATGAAGCCGGCGACGAAGAGGTTGACCGGTTCCTCGTAGAGCTCGGCCGGCGATCCCACCTGCTGCAGCTCGCCTGCCCGCATCACCGCGACCCGGTCGCCGAGGGTCATCGCCTCGACCTGGTCGTGGGTGACGTAGACCGTCGTCGTCTCCAGCCGCGACTGCAGCCTCGCAACCTCGGTCCGCATCTGCACGCGCAGCTTCGCGTCGAGGTTGGAGAGCGGCTCGTCCATCAGGAATGCCTTCGGGTCACGGACGATCGCCCGCCCCATCGCCACCCGCTGGCGCTGGCCGCCGGAGAGGTTGGCCGGCCGGCGGTCGAGGTGCTGAGTCAGGTCCAGCGTCTTTGCCGCCTCCTCGACCTTGCGGTCGATCTCCTCTCGGTCGACCCTGGCGAGCCGCAGCGCGAAGCCCATGTTCTCGCGCACGGTCATGTGCGGGTAGAGCGCGTAGTTCTGGAAGACCATCGCGATGTCGCGGTCCTTGGGCGCGCGGTCGTTGACCACCTCTCCGCCGATCTTCACCTCGCCGCTGGAGATGTCCTCGAGCCCGGCGATCATCCGCAGCGCCGTCGACTTGCCGCAGCCCGAGGGCCCGACGAGGATCATGAACTCGCCGTCGCCGACCTCCAGGCTCATGTCCTTGACGGCTTCCTGGCCGTCGGCGAAGACCTTGGTGACTCCATCGAGGGTTATCTCTGACATTGCGGGCTCCTTATCCCTTGACGGCCCCGGCGGTGAGGCCGGAGACGATGCGGCGCTGGAAGAAGAGGACGAAGACGATGATCGGCACGGTGACGACGACCGCCGCGGCGGCGATGCTGCCAGTCGGTTCGGTGAACGAAGACTCGCCGGTGAAGAAGGCGAGCGCTGCGGGCACCGTCCGCGACGCGTCCGAAGAGGTGAGAGAGATCGCGAAGAGGAAGTCGTTCCAGGCAAAGATGAAGACGAGGATCGCGGCGGTGAACATGCCCGGTGCGGCGAGCGGCACGATCACCTTGCGGAAGGCCTGGAACGGGGTTGCCCCGTCGACCTGGGCCGCCTGCTCCAGCTCCCAGGGGATCTCGCGGAAGAAGGCGACGAGGCAGTAGATCGCCAGCGGCAGCGAGAAGGTGAGGTAGGGGATGATCAGGCCGGGATAGGTGTCGTAGATCCCCAGCGCCCGCCACATGTCGAAGAGCGGCCCGATCGTCGAGATCGGCGGGAACATCGCGATCGCCAGCGCCCCGGCGAGGATCACCCGCTTGCCGGGGAATTCGAGCCGGGCGATCGCGTAGGCGGCGAAGGAGGCGAGCACGATCGAGATCACGGTCGTCGAGAGCGCGATCAGGATTGAGTTGATCAGCGGCTTGATGAAGGGGCTGTCGTCGACCCCACCTTCGAAGAGGCTCTTGTAGTTGTCGAAGGAGACCTCGCTGGGGATGAAGCGACCGTCGGCGATCGCTTCCGGTGGCTTCAGCGAGATCGAGATCAGCCATAGCACCGGGATCAGGGCGAAGATCAGCACCACCGTGATGCCGATGCTCCAGAGGACGTACTCGCGGCTTCCCCGTTCCATCTACTTCACCGGCCTTCCTTCCTCGACCCGGGTGCCGAGCACCTTCACGTAGAGCGTGGCGATCGCCAGCACGCAGATGAAGATCAGCACCGATACGGCGGAGCCCAGACCCAGGTTGAGGCGCGAGATCAGCTGGTTGAAACCGAGGATCGAGACCGATTCGGTGTCCTGGGCACCGGCGGTCATGATGTAGATCGTGTCGAAGACGCGGAAGGCGTCGAGGGTGCGGAAGAGCAGCGCGACGAGGATCGCCGGCTTCATCAGCGGCAGGGTGATGCGGACGAAGCGTTGCCAGGCGCTGGCTCCGTCGACCTTCGCCGCCTCGTAGAGCTGGCCGTCGATCGTCACCAGCCCGGCGAGCAGCAGCAGCGCCATGAAGGGCGTCGTCTTCCAGACCTCGGCCATGATGATCACGGCGAAGGAGCTGAAGCGGTCGCCGAACCAGTCCATTTCGTCGGAGATCAGCGGCAGGTTGTTGACGAAGCCACTGTCGGGCGCGAAGGCGAACTGCCAGGAGAAGGCGGCGACCACGGTGATGATCCCGTAGGGGATGAGGACGGCGGTGCGGACCACGCCGCGTCCGAAGATCGCGCGGTGCATGACAAGGGCGATCACCATCCCCAGCACCAGCTCGATCGAGACCGTGACCACGGTGAGGAAGACGGTGTTGAAGAGGTCGGTCCACCAGAGCTGCGAGCTCAGCACCGAGGTGTAGTTGTCGAAGCCGACGAAGCCGCCCTCGTCGGGGAAGCGCAGGTCGATCTGCTGGACCGAGAGGACGATCGCGTAGCCAATCGGATAGGCGGTGACGGCGAGCATCGCGATCACCGCCGGTGCGCAGAGGAGCCAGGCCAGCCGGTGCTCGGAGCGGGTCCGCTCGCTGGCTGCGGGGTGTCTCGGCACGTGCGCCTCCATCAGAGCAGCCCTTCCCGCTTGACCGCGTCTTCGAGGTTGGAGCGCAGCTCGTCATATGTCGGGGTCGGGTCCTCTGGGTCGATCTTGTCGGGTGGGTGCAGCGAGCGCTGCACAGCGAGGCTGACGTCCTGGTAGGCGGCGCTGGCCGGCCGCGGCCCCGCCCCTTCGATCGATTCCTTGACCAGCTCGGCGAAGCCGGGGTACGCCTCGGTCACGGTTTTGGTCGAGTAGAGGTCCGAGCGCGAGGGAGGAAGGCCGTCGAGTTCGACCGCCGTCATCTGGCTCTGGCGACCGGCGAGGCAGGCTGCCGCGTCGAAGGCGACGTCCTTGTTCTCCGAGAAAGAGCTGACCGCGAGGTTGAAGCCGCCGAGCGGGGGCTTGCTGGGCCGGTCGGCGTCGATCCCCGGGAAGCGGGCGAAGCCCATCTTCTTGGCGATCTCAGGCGCTTCTTCGGTGGCGCTCGCGTAGGCGAAGGTGTAGTTGGTCATGAACGCCGACTCGCCGCTCTCGAAGGCGATCCGCGCGGTGTCCTCGTTGGAGGTGGAGAGACTGGGCGGCGCCGCGGAAGAGTTGGCGAAGCGACCCATCACCTCGAGCGCCCGCGTCGTCGGGCCCTCGGCGAGCTCGACCGTTTCCGGCCCGGAGAGGAGCTGCGTCCCGGCGCTCTCGATCAGCGCGTTGGCCCAGACCGTGAAGCCCTCGTAGCGGTTGGCCTGGACCTGGATCGTGCCGGCGTTATCGCGTCCCAACCCTTCGGCCTGGTCGATCATCTGGTCCCAGGTGCGCGGCGCTTTTTTCACCAGGTCTTTGCGGTACCAGAGCAACTGGGTGTTGGTGTTGAACGGGGCGGCATAGAGCTTGCCCTCGAACGACGCCGTCTCGATCACGCCAGGGAAAACCCTTTCGGTCACTTCCCGCTTGCGCTTGCCGGTCCACTCATCGACCCAGCCGGCGTTGGCGAACTCGCCGGTCCAGATCACGTCCATGCCGACGATGTCGATCGAGGAGTCCTCGGCGCCGAGCCGCCGGACCAGCTGTTCGCGTTGCTGGCTGGCGTCGGTGGGGAGGAATTCCGGTTCGACCGTGTAGCGGCCGTTCGATTCTTCCGAGCAGCGTTTCGAGACTTCCTCGATCGAGCCGCCGGGCTGGATCGCGACGAAGAAGGTCAGCGTGCGCTCGCCCGAGCCCTCGGAGCTATCGCCGCAAGAGGTGAG
Organism: uncultured Solirubrobacterales bacterium; assembly: GCA_963753585.1. Lineage (GTDB taxonomy): Bacteria > Actinomycetota > Thermoleophilia > Solirubrobacterales > 70-9 > VRUE01. Next base: position 2,030,725 of record CAVWCU010000001.1, read on the forward strand.
CCCGGCGATTGCCAGAACCGATATGCCCAAGCACAGCACCGTCTTGGTTGCCACCCGAGCTGTCAATTCCGTCCCTCCATCTACGCCCCCGCGCGTGGCGGGGGCGCACCGATGGAGATGCCCGGATCGGCCCGTGGCTAAACAGCATCAAACCCGGAGGCCGCCGGGCCGGCGGCCTCCGGAGAAAGGGTTATGCGGGCCTAGCCTTGGCCCTTCAGCCTGGTCTTGAGCGTGTCCTTGCTGACCCGCCCGATCAGGTCAGTCGCCCTGGCAGTGACCTTCAGTTGCAGGGCCCGGCTCTTGGCCAGGTCGCCGAGCTTCTCCTTCAGCTTTTTCGGGAATTTGAGCGTGAAGCGGGTGATTTTGCCCGGCGTCACCGTTTTCGTCCCACCGCTCAATTTGGCTTTTTTCCCTTTGCCCAGCTTGGCGACACCGGTGACGGTCACGGGCGCACTGTTGGTGGTTGTGACCAGGACTACGACGGAGCCTTTTCGCTTGATTATCGAAGAGGCGTCGACCGCGACGGTCGGGCAGTCGCCCTGCGTTGCTGCGCTCTGCGGGCATTTGTCTTGGGTCTCGTCGCCGAAGCCGTCGTTGTCGGCGTCGGGCTCAACCACAGCGGTAATCGGGTTCTGGCGCCCGGCTTCTTCCCCGAGGCTGGTAGCGGTCGAGCCTGAGGTCACGTTGCCGGTGAAGACCGCCACGCGATCGCCTGGGTTGCCTGTGTTGCAAAACACGGTCACCACCATGCCCGACGCTGCCCCGGAGGTCCCCAGGAAGTCGCCGGCTTGAACCGGAATCCTCGCACCGAACGTGTTCAGTCCGGTCGTGATCGGGGCTGGTGAGCTTTCCCCCACCACTTTGAACTGATTAGGTGCTCCCGTGGGGCGGAAGATCTTGAGCGATTGAGTCAGGATGCCGGGCGATATCGGCACGATATTGAAGGTCCAGCGGGTTATCACCCCTGCGCTGGGCACCTGTGCCGGGAGTGGACTGCCGGGAGCATTTGCCGCTGAGAGATACGTGACGTTTAGGGTCGAGGCATTGCCAAGGCACTGGTTGCCCACTTCAGTGGATGCCACTGCCGGTTGTGCGGCGAGTAGTGCCAACGCTGCCGTAAGTCCGAGAATTGCGAGGAGGCTTCGCTTTGCCATCCGTCTTCCTTTCGTCTCGAGGGACGATCAAAAAGCTTGCTGGAGATCGAGTGCAGAGCCTACGCGCTAGCGCGTAGGCTCTGCACGATTCTTCAGCGAGCTCCATGCCCTCTCGGCCGCTTCGAGAGGGATCGAGACCCCGAGTTCTCCCGCCGCGAGATTGAGCGCTTCGCCGGAGGCCTCTCCGAGGAGGAGGAGGAGCGATGACTCGGTTGACAGCGCTTCGAGCGCCGCGCGATCCCCGCTGAGGACGAAGCCGCCCGTCCCTTCGCCGAAGAGCGCCTCCTCCGGGGAGAGGCCGCGGTCCAGGAGAGGGGACAGGTCGACGCTGAAGCCGAGCCCGGAAGCGATCGCACACTCGGCCAGAGCGCAGGCGAGGCCGCCGTCGCTGACATCGTGCGCCGAGGAGAGCTTGCCGGCGCGGACGGCCTCGCGGACCGTGGTGCAGGCTGCGGCGACGGAGGCGACCTCGGGTTGGGGAAGGCCCATCTCCAGCTCGCCGCGCAGCTTCGCCAGCTCGGAGCCGGCGAGGGAGGGGGCGAAAGGCCCGAGCAGGGCGATCGCGTCGCCCTCCTTGACGAAGGCGCTGCCGCCGGCGCGGGCCGGATCGGGAAGCTCGCCGACCATGCCGACCACCGGGGTCGGGTAGATCGGGCCTTCCGGTCCCTCGTTGTAGAGGGAGACGTTGCCGCCGACGACGGGAACGCCGAGCGCGTTGCAGGTGTCGGCGAGGCCGCTGACCGCTCGGTCGAGCTGCCAGGCGGGGGCCGGTTTCTCGGGATTGCCGAAGTTGAGGCAGTTGGTCAGGCCAAGCGGCTCGGCGCCGACGCAGGCGAGGTTCTGGGCGCACTCGAGCACCGCCTCGACCGTGCCCGCGTAGGGGTCGCAGGCGACCCGCCGCCCGTTGCCGTCGATCGAGACGGCGATCGCGTTGCCCGCCTCGGGGATCTGCAACACGGCGGCGTCGGCCGACTCGGGCCGCTGCACCGTCCGCGAGCCAACCACCGAGTCGTACTGCTCGAATGCCCAGCGCTTCGAGGCGACGCTGGGGGAGGCGAGCAGCGCCAGCAGCGTCTCCTCGGCAGGGGCGCCGGGGTCTAGCGTCGCCCGGTTTCCGTAGATCCACCCCTCCGGCTCGGCCGGGCTGAGGTCGTAGAGCGGGCAGCCCTCGACCAGGGCCTCGACCGGCATCTCGCCGACGACATCGTCACCGCGGAGTATCCGCACCAGCCCGCTGTCGGTGACCACGCCTATCTCCGCCGCACCGGTCTGCCATTTCTCGCAGACGGCGAGTACCTCACCCACCTTCTCCGGCTCGACCACGCCGAGCATCCGCTCCTGGGACTCGGAGACCATGATCTCGAAGGGCTCCATGTCGGCCTCGCGCAGCGGCACCCGCGCCACGTCGAGGTCGATGCCGACGCCGCCGGCCGAGGCCATCTCCGCGGCCGAGGAGGTCAGGCCCGCGGCACCCAGATCCTGCAGCGAGACCAGCAGCCCCTTCTCCAGCAGCTCCAGGCAGCACTCCAGGACCTTGGACTCCTCGAAAGGGTCGCCGATCTGCACGGTCGGGCGCTTCGCCTCGTCGCCCTCGCCGAGCTCGGCCGAGGCCAGCACCGAAGCGCCACCGATCCCGTCGCGGCCGGTCGACGCCCCCATCAGGACGACGGCGTTGCCGACCCCTGCGGCGGCCGCGCGCACCATGTCCGCCTGCTTGGCGATCCCCACGCACATCGCGTTGACCAGGCAGTTGTGCTCGTAGGGGGCCTCGAAGTAGATCTCGCCGCCGACGTTCGCCACCCCGATCGAGTTGCCGTAGTGGCCGATGCCGCGCACAGCGCCGTCGAGCAGGTGGCGCGAGCGCACCGAGTCCAGCTCGCCGAAGCGCAGCGAGTCGAGGATCGCGATCGGACGCGCGCCGAGGGCGAAGACGTCGCGCAGGATCCCGCCGACCCCGGTGGCCGCGCCCTGGAAGGGCTCGACCGCGCTCGGGTGGTTGTGGGACTCGACCTTGAAGGCGATCGCGTAGCCGCTGCCAATGTCGACCGCGCCGGCGTTCTCGCCCGGCCCCATCACCACCCGCTCGCCCTCGGTCGGCAGCCGGCGCAGCAGCTTGCGCGAGTGCTTGTAGGCGCAGTGCTCGGACCAGAGCAGGCTGAACATCGCCAGCTCGACGTCGTTCGGCTCCCGCCCCAGCTTTTCGACGATCAGCTCGAACTCCGAGTCGGTAAGCCCCAGCTCGCGGTGCTTGGCGGTCTCGACCGTCATGCCGGGATCCCGGTCGCCGCGACGGCTTCGAAGACGCGCAGCCCGTCGGTCGATCCCGTCAGCGGGTCGACCGCGTGCTCGGGATGCGGCATCAGCCCGACGACGTTCCCAGCCTCGTTGCGCACCCCGGCGATGTCCCGCGTCGACCCGTTCGGGTTCTGCCCCGGCGCGTAGCGGTAGGCGACCTGCCCGTTCTCCTCGAGCCCGTCCAGCACCTCATCTGGCGCGTAGTAGCGCCCTTCCCCATGCTTAGCCGGAATCGACAACGTGGGCCGATGGGCCTCAAAGCGATCTATATCTTCGCTTTCAGGCCCATCGGCGGTGATTTCGACCTGGCGGCAGGTGAAGCGGAGGCTCTCGTTGAGGAGGAGAGCGCCGGGGAGCAGGCCCGCCTCGCAGAGGACCTGGAAGCCGTTGCAGATGCCCAGCACCGGGCCGCCCGTCGCGGCGAACTCCGCAACCGCCTCCATCGCCGGGGAGAAACGGGCGATCGCGCCGGCGCGCAGGTAGTCGCCGTAGGAGAAGCCACCGGGGACGACGACCGCGTCTATCCCCTCCAGGTCGCGCTCCTCGTGCCAGACCAGGCGTGCCTCTCCGAGCAGCGAGCAGGCGTGCAGGGCGTCCCGCTCGTCGCAGGAGCCGGGGAACTGGAGCACTCCCCAGTGCATCAGGCGGCGCCGTCGAGGCGCTCGATCTCGTAGTCCTCGATCAACGGGTTGGCGAGCAGCTTCTCGCAGAGCTCGCCCAGCTGCTCGGGGTCGTCGGCCTCGAGCTCGACCATCCGCCCGACCCGCACGTGCTCGATCCCCTCGAAGCCGAGCGCCGGCAGGGCCCGCTCGACCGCCTTGCCCTGGGGGTCGAGGATCCCCTCCTTGGGACGGATAAGCACCCGCGCCTTCAGAAGGAGCGCTCCGTGATCCGCTCGTAGGCCTCGACGTACTTCGCCCGTGTCTGCTCGACCACGTCGGGCGGCAGCTCCGGGGCGGGCGGCGTGTGGTCCCAGCCCTTTCGCGTCGGCCCAGTCGCGCACGAACTGCTTGTCGAAGGAAGGTTGTGTCTTGCCCGGCTCGTAACGGTCGGCCGGCCAGAAGCGCGAGGAGTCGGGGGTGAGGACCTCGTCGGCGAGGACGATCTCGGCACCGGCGTGGCGACCCAGCTCGAACTTGGTGTCGGCGAGGACGATCCCTCGCTCGGCCGCGTGCTCGGCACCGCGCACGTAGACCTCGATCGATATGCGCCGCAGCTCCTCCATCAGCGCCCGGTCGCCGACGATCTCGGCGGCGCGGTCGAAGTCGACGTTCTCGTCGTGGTCGCCGATCTCGGCCTTCGTCGCCGGGGTGAAGATCGGTTCCGGGCAGCTTGTCGGACTCGAGCAGGCCGGCCGGCAGCTCGATCCCGCAGACCGTTCCGTCGCGCTTGTATTCCTTCCAGCCCGAGCCGGAGAGATAGCCGCGCACGACGCACTCGACCGGGTACATCTCCAGCCGCCGCACCCGCATCGCCCGTTCGGCCACCTCTTCGGGCACGTCGGCGGAGACGAAGTGGTTGGGGACGATGTCGGCGGTCAGCTCGAACCAGAATTCCGAGATCCGGTTCAGCACCTTTCCCTTGTCGGGGATCGGCGTCGGCATCACCACGTCGTAGATCGAGATCCGGTCGGAGGCGACCATCAGCAGGTCGTCCTCCCACTCGTAGATCTCGCGGACCTTCCCCGACGAATGAAGCTTCAAATCTTGGACCGGCGGCACGGACTCGATGCTAGCTCCCGAGGGTCGGAGCCGCTTCTCGCGCCATGACAGGACCCGCGCGCCATTACGTGCGATCCTTCTTCTCGATGCTTCCCCCGGAACCATCGAGTCCGCCCGTCGTCCAGACCCTCCGCTGGGCCTTCCGGCCACTGCCCTTTCATGCAGGAGTGCCGCGAGCGGATCGGCGAGAACTTCAGCGTCAAGTTCCTCGGCTTCGAGCGGCCGATGGTGATGATCTCCGACCCGGCCGCGATCAAGGCCCTCTACACGGAGCGCGCCCACGGCCTGCCGCCGGGCCGCGAGGTCTTCCTCGAGCCGGTGCTCGGCTCGCGCTCGCTGCTGCTGCTCGAAGGCGCCGACCACCTCGCCCACCGCAAGCTGATGCTGCCCGCCTTCCACGGCGAGCGGATGCGTTCGTACGAGCCGATCATGGAAGAGATCGTCGACGCCAGCATCGACTCCTGGCCGCTGGGGGAGGAATTCCGCATTCATCCCCAGATGCAGGCGATCACCCTGGACATCATCCTGCGCGTCGTCTTCGGCGTCGCCGAGGGCCCCCGCCTGGAGAAGCTCCGCCGCCTGCTCACCGACGTGCTGGAGGAGACCGCGTCCCCGTTCACCCAGCTGGTGGCGCTGGCGACGAGGCGCTTCACCAAACGCGGGCCCTGCGCCCAGTTCGAGGGACAGCTGCGGGCGGTCGACGAGCTGCTCTACGCCGAGATCTCCGAGCGACGCGCCGAGGAAAGCTTCGAGGAGCGCGACGACATCCTCTCGATCCTGATGGCGGCCCGTTTCGAGGACGGCGAGGGGCTGGCCGACGTCGACCTGCGCGACCAACTGCTCACGCTGCTGCTCGCCGGCCACGAGACGACGGCGACCGCGCTGGCCTGGACCTTCGACCTCTTGCTCCGCCACCCCGAGCCACTGCGGCGCCTGCGCGACTCGATCGAGGCGGGCGAGGACGAGTACATGCGGGCGACGATCACCGAGGCCCTGCGCCTGCGCCCCGTGGTGCCGCTGGCCGGCCGCCGCCTCAATGCCGAGCTCAGCGTCGACGGCCTCACCCTGCCCGCCGGCACCGACGTGACGCCGGCGATCTGGCTCACCCACACCCGCGCCGACGTCTACCCCGAGCCCTTCGCCTTCCGCCCCGAGCGCTTCCTCGAGGAGGGGCCGGACACCTACGCCTGGGTTCCCTTCGGTGGCGGCGTGCGTCGCTGCATCGGCGCCGCCTTCTCCGAGTTCGAGATGCGGATCGTCCTGCGCGAGGTGCTGACCCGCTGCGAGCTGCACAAGGCCGACCCGGCACCGGAGAAGATCGGCCGCCGCAGCATCACCCTCTCGCCGCGCGGCGGCACCCCGGTCGTCCTCACCGCCCGCCACCCGGCGCGCGAGCGCGATCTGGTCGCCGCCTAGTCCTTCTGCGCAGCAGCCTGGGCCGCCGGGTGCTCACGAGCCCAGCGCGCGATCGGGCCCGAGCCGGAGATGACCTCGCCGTCGTCGAGCACGAGGATCGGCACCTCGTTGGTGCCGCTCAGCTCCCGCACCTCGGTCCGGTCGTCCCCGCGGCTGCCCCAGGTCCAGAAAGCCATCCGGTAGCCGCCGACGGTCTTGATCTCGTAGTCGTACCCGGCCGCGTCGAGCGCCTTGCCCGCCTTGGCGCAGGGATGCGGCAAATCCAGGCCCCAGTTTCTTCTGCCCGCAGGTGTAGAGAATCATTGCCGGCCACCTTATCCGTTCAGCGCAGCGCTTCCAGCCGCTCGAAGATCTCGGGAATGTGGGTGAGGTAGGCGCCGTAGTCGAAGACGGCATCGAGGTCCAGGTCGGGAGCCGCCTCGGCGAGCAGGTCGCGGAACTCGGTGCCCGTGTCCCACGCCTTCTGGGCGTTCTCCTGGACGACCCGGTAAGCGTCGTCGCGAGTCATGCCGGACTCGACCAGCGCCGTCAGGGCACGCTGGCTGAAGAGGGCGCCGTGGGTGAGGTCGAGGTTCTCGAGCATGCGGTCGGTGCGGACCGTCATCCCGGTGGCGACCTTGGTCGCCAGGTCCTGCATGTAGTCGAGGCAGATCGTCGCGTCGGGGAGGATCACCCGCTCGGCGCCGGAGTGGGAGATGTCGCGCTCGTGCCAGAGCGCGACGTTCTCCAGACCGGTCTGGGCGTAGCCGCGCAGGACGCGGGCGAGGCCGGTGATCCGCTCGGTGCGGATCGGGTTGCGCTTGTGCGGCATCGCCGAGGAGCCCTTCTGCTTGCCGGAGGCGAACGGCTCCTCGACCTCGCGCACCTCTGTGCGCTGCAGGTTGCGCACCTCGGTCGCGAAGCGCTCCAGACCGGCGCCGGCGATCGCGCATGCGCGAGGTGAGGACGGCGTGGCGGTCGCGGGGGATCACCTGTGTCGCCACGTCCTCGCGCCCGAGCCCGAGCCGCTCCATCACCCGCGCCTCGACCGCGGGCGACACCGATGCGTAGGTGCCGACTGCGCCGGAGAGCTTGCCGAAGGAGAGCTGCTCGAAGGCGTCGGTGAGCCGCGCCAGGTTGCGGTCGGCCTCGAAGGCGAAGCCGGCAAGGCGCAGGCCGAAGGTGGTCGGCTCGGCGTGGACGCCGTGGGTGCGGCCGACGCAGAGGGTGTCCCGATGCTCCATCGCCCGCTCCACCAGCGCATCGCGATAGGCGCGCGCACCCTTCAGCACCACCTCCCCGGCCTCGCGCAACTGCAACGCCAACGCCGTGTCGAGCACGTCGGAAGAGGTCAGCCCATAGTGGATCCAGCGCCCATGCTCACCAACCGACTCGGCCACCACGTCCACGAACGCCGCCACGTCATGGTCGGTCACCTTCTCCCGCTCGTTGACGGCCTCGACGGTGAACGCCGCGCCGGCTCGGCAGGCTTCCGCAGCTTCCCTGGGAACGACACCCTCCTCGGCCCAGGCTTCCGTCGCCGCCAGCTCGACCTCCAGCCAGCACTCCAGCTTCCGCTGCGGTGACCAAACCTCGCCGATCTCTGCCCGCGTGTATCGAGGAATCACGCGTTGATTATCCGCGCCGCGAGGATGCCGGCGTTCTTGGCCCCGTCGATCGCCACGCAGGCAACGGGAATCCCCGGCGGCATCTGCACCGCCGAAAGCAGGGCGTCGAGGCCCCCGAGGCTCTTGCCCAGGATCGGCACGCCGATCACCGGCAGGTCGCTGTGCGCGGCAGCGACGCCGGGCAGCGCCGCCGACATCCCGGCACCGGCGATGATCACCTTCAGGCCGCGCATCCGCGCGTTGGTGCAGTACTCGCGGACCAGCTCGGGGTCGCGGTGGGCGCTCATCACACGCATCTCGTAGCTGATCCCGACCTCGTCGAGGGCAGCGCCGGCGGCTTCCATCTTGGGCATGTCGTTCTTCGAGCCCATGATGATCCCGACCAGCGGCGCGTCGACGTCGATCTCCTCGAAGGCCTCTTCGACCTCGGGCGACGGGGTCGGCTCGGTGGGCTGGGGCTCCTCTGAGATCTCGCTCATCTGATCCTCTCTATGACTGGGGGCTAGCTGGCGACGCGGTCGACCGCTCGGGCGGCGATGTCGGAGCGCATCTGCATCCCGTCGAACTCGATCCGTCTGGCGGCATCGTATGCACGATCGCGGGCCTCGGCCGGCGTCGGCGCCAGTGCGGTCACGTTGAGCACGCGCCCGCCCGCGGTGACGATCTCGCCACCGCGCGCGGCGGTCCCCGCGTGTGCGATCTCGGCCAGCTCGGCCGCGGCGTCGAGGCCGCGGATCGCGTCGCCCTTCGAGGACGACTCGGGATAGCCCGCCGAGGCGAGCACCAGCGTCACAGCCCAGTCTTCGGAGAACTCCGCCTCGGCCCCAGCCAGACCGCCCGGCTCGCGTGCGGCGAGGCAGAGGTCGACCAGGTCCGAGCGCAGCCGCGGCAGCACCGCCTGGGTCTCGGGGTCGCCGAAGCGGGTGTTGAACTCGAGCACCTTGGGGCCGTTCGGCCCGATCATCAGGCCCGCGTAGAGGACGCCGTGGAAGGGCCGTCCCCGGCGTGCCATCGCGGCGACGATCGGGCGGTGGACCGCGTCGACGATCTCCTCGACCTCGGCCGGGCCGAAGCCGGGCACCGGCGAGTAGCTGCCCATGCCGCCGGTGTTGGGCCCCTCGTCGCCGTCGAAGATCCGCTTGTAGTCCTGGGCCGGCGCCAGCGGCACGACGTTCTCGCCGTCGCAGAGCGCCAGCAGCGAGAGCTCCTCGCCCTCGAGGAACTCCTCCAGCACGACCGCCGTCTCGCCGAAGCGTCGCTCGGTGAAGAAGACGTCGACAGCCTCGCGCGCCTCGGCCTCGCCGGCGCAGATGATCACCCCCTTGCCCGCCGCCAGGCCGTCGGCCTTCAGGACCGCCGGGTAGGAGGCGCGGGCCAGCTGCGCGACCGCCTCGTTGCTGCTGCGCAGCAGCGTGTGCGAAGCGGTCGGCACGTCCGCCTCCTTCATCAGCTCCTTGGCGAAGGCCTTTGACCCCTCCAGCTCCGCGGCCACCGCGCTGGGCCCGAAGGCCGGCACCCCGGCGTCCTCGAGCGCGTCGACGACGCCCGCGACCAGCGCCGCCTCCGGCCCGACCACGACCAGGTCGACGCTGCGCTCGCTCGCCGCCGCGACGATCGCCTCGACGTCGTCGGCCGCCACCCCGGGCAGGCACTCCGCATCGGCCGCGATCCCGGCGTTGCCGGGCGCGCAGAGCAGCTCGGGCGCGTGCGCGGAGCGCCCCAGCGCCCGCACGATCGCGTGCTCGCGCCCACCTCCGCCGACAACCAGAATCTTCAAACCGTCCTAGAGCGAGCCGGCCAGTTCGTCGGCGGGCATCGCGGCCAGCGTCTGGCTGGTCATCGTCCCGCGCGAGCCGAGCTCGACCGAGACCTTGGTCATCGTCTGCTCGTCAGGCGCCTCGATCACAGTCACGAAGTCGTACTGGCCGAGCGTTGCGTACTGAGCCACCACTTTGGCGCCGATCTGCTCGACCTCCTTGTTTACCTCGGCGACCCGGCCGGGGTTGTTCTTCAGCGTCCTTATGCCCTCAGCAGTGAGATTCGTAAGCATCACGTAGGTCGGCATGGCGATCTCCTCTCGGGGACGGGTAGTCCTACGTTACCCGGCCTTAACCGTCGTAGCCCGCGTGCACGTGGTCGCAATGGTCCGAACGCGCGAAAGCCGCTCCGGGACCGTCCACGTCGAAGCAGTAGATGAGCTCGGTCGGGTGGGCCGGCGCCGGTAGGTAGGCGAGCGTGCTGGCGAGCTCCGCGCAGGGAGCTGCGGGGGAGGTGTCGGTGCAGGAAACGCCGTCGACGGCGGCGATGTCCATCGCCCGCCCGTAGTAGTGGTTGGAGATCCCGCCTTCGATCGTGTACTGCGAGTGGTCGGAGCGCAGCGAGGAGATCGTCAGCTGGTGGTCCTGGGTGATCGCCCCGATCAGGCCGACGATGCGGGGGTCGATCGCGCCGCTGGTCAGGTCGTGCAGCTCGAGGTCGTTGGAGAGGGTGAGGTTGCTCCAGTTGATTGGCGCGATCACCGCATTGGGCAGCGCCAGCGTCCACTCGACCGGGGTGACGACTGCACTCGCCTTCCAGGACTTCGGCCTCGGCGATGACGGCCTGCGACGTACCACGCTGCCTGGTTGTGGGTGAAGACGCCCGCCCGCAGGTCGCCGCGCGACCAGATCAGCCGCGCCATCGTCGCGGCTGAGTCGGCCGCGCTGGCGCGGACGACGCGCCCGTCTTCGTTGCCGTCGACGGCGTAGCGCTGCCACTCGGTCGAGTCGAGGCCCAGCGGGCCGACGCTGCTCAGCTGCTCGGCGTCCATGCCGCGCGCCGAAGTTCGACTCGAGCCGGGCGATCGCGGCCAGCGCCCAGACGCCGCGGCGGCCGAGGCCGTAGCGGGCGGCGGCGTCCTCGAAAGCACGCAGGTAGCTCTCGGGGACCTTCTCGCGCCAGGCCGCGGGCAGCTGGCAGTCCAGTTCCTGCAGCTGGGGCTGCAGCGAGAAGGCACCGGCGTTGCCGATGCCGCCGTAACAGGCGGCGTTGGCGAGCACCTCGGCGACGTACCAGTCGGCGTGGTTGTAGGCGAAGATCGCGTCGTAGGTGTCCTCGGGCATCCCCGCCGCGCTCAGGTAGTTGGCGGCGGCGAAGATCGCGTCTTCGGGGTTGTAGGGGTCGGCGACCCCGTCGCCATTGGCGTCGACGCCGTAGGCATCCCAGCTCGAGGGGATGAACTGCATCCAGCCCATCGCCCCGGCCGAGGAGATGTTGAGGTTCGTGCCGAAGGCGGTCTCGATCTCGTTGATCCCGGCCAGGACCGCAGCGCCCTGGGGGCCGAGCCCGTAGGTCGCGGCGGCCCGCTGGTAGATCGGGATCAGCACCGGCGGCACGCCCGAGGCGGCGCAGCTCGAGCTGGGGATCGAGGGGATGGCGAACACCTCGCCGGGAGTGGCGGGCGCGGTCAAGGCGCCGTCGGACTCGGGTGAAGGGGTCGGGTCGGTCTCCGGCGGGTTTCGGCGTCCTACCCGGAGTGGTGCCGCCGGTGGGGCCGGGCTTCGGCTCCGCGACGGATGGCGCCAGCGTGTCGCCCTGTTCGACCGCCGGCCCGCTGGAAACGGGGGGTGCGGGGGTCGGCGCCGGTGCCGCCGTTTCGCTTGCGGGCGCTTCGGTCTGGGCGTCGAGTGCACCTGGAGCTTCTTCGGCCGCGGCGCTCGATGCCGTCAGTGCGGCCGCGATCGCCGCCACAAGCAGGATGTTGCGGAGCCTTCCCATCAGCCGAGCACGTCCGTGACCTGCCATTGGCCGGAGCCCTTGTCGCGCTGGACGTCGATGCGCAGCTCGCTGGTGACGCCGACGCGCAGCAGCGAGGCGCTGAGCGTGAAGGTGTCGCCGCTGCGTGGGCCCGGCACCACGTTCAGCACCTTTGCCTTGGGCACCTTGACGTTGGCGGGAAGGCGCGGCGGGCGGCGGAGCAGAGCCTGGGTCAGGCGCGGGCTCGCCGTCGCGTCGAGGGCCGCCCGAACCTTGGCGTCGTTGCGACCGGTCTCATAGAGGACGAAGGCGTCGGAGAAGCGGCGCGCGACGTCGATCGCCGCGGGACCCGGATCCTCTGCCTCGCCGCCGGTGCTCGAGAGCGTCGCTCCGGCGGGGTCGTCGGGAGGGTCGGCCGCGGTGTCGGGATCGCTGCTGATCACCGTGTCGGCTTCGGCAACCTTCGTCGTCGCGGTGTCGCCACCCTCCGGCACGAAGTCGGGGACGGCGCCCTGGAGGACAGGGGCCGCCGGTTCTGGCTCGGCCTTGCTCTCGACGGGAGCCTTGACGGGTGCGACGACTACGGCCGGCTCTTCGCCGTTCCGGTCGCCGGCCCTGATCGCGCCGAAGGAAAGCGGCGCCCACCGCGAGCAGGGCCACGCCGCCCAAAACGGCGGCCCGACCGGGCACGCCCCATCTGGCGGTCCGCTCGCCGAGCGGCCAGACGATCACTCGCTCGACGGCCCAGACGACCCGCTCGAAAGGCCACCTGACGATGTCGAAGAGGCCCGCAGGAAGTCGGAGACAGGCCAGGCGACCCGCTCCTGGATCGCCCCGCCGGCGTCGCCCGCGCGACCTGACGGCAGCGCCGAGCGCCCGCGCCCGCGGCATGCTGCGCCCAGCATTGATCTTGGGTCGTCGCGTCATCAAGTTGAAGCTTCCACAGCTTACGTCGGAATCTCGCTCCGAATCCTGAAATCCGGCGCCCTGGATTGCGATTCCCAGCTAAGTCTCCTGTCCATCCCAGCAGAATTGTGAGGCACTTTGTTAACCGTTTTGTAAACGCGTCGATGCGGCGACGTGGGGTCCACGGCAGCGAACTAAGAGCTGCTCACGCCTGCCGGCTCAGGCGCTCTGGCGAAGCTCAGCGCGCCGCCCTCGGCGTCGACGCGCACAGCGTCTCCTTCGCGGAACTCGCCCTCGAGCAGCTTCAGCGCCAGCTTGTCGACCAGCTGCTTCTGGATCACCCGCTTCAGCGGCCGGGCGCCGTAGGTGGGGTCGTAGCCGAGGTTGCCGAGCAGCGTCTTCGCGTCGTCCGTCAGCTCGACCTCGATCCCGCGCTCGCGCACGCGGCCGATCAGCTGGTCCACCTGTAGCTCGACGATGCGGCCGATGTCCTCCTTGGAGAGGCGGTGGAAGATCACGGTGTCGTCGATCCGGTTGAGGAACTCGGGCTTGAAGGTCGCGGCCAGCACCTCTTCGATCTGCTCGCGGATCCTCTCGTCGACCGACTCGGCGACGATCCGGTCGCTGCCGACGTTGGAGGTCATGATCAGCACCGTGTTGGTGAAGCTCACCGTGCGTCCCTGGCCGTCGGTGAGCCGGCCGTCGTCCATGATCTGCAGCAGGGTGTTGAAGACGTCGGGGTGGGCCTTCTCGATCTCGTCGAGCAGGACCACCGCGTAGGGGCGCCGCCGCACCGCCTCGGTCAGCTGCCCGCCCTCCTCGTAGCCGACGTAGCCGGGCGGGGCGCCGATCAGCCGCGCCACCGTGTGCTTCTCCATGTACTCGGACATGTCGAGGCGGACGATCGCCTGCTCGGAGTCGAACATCAGCTCGGTCAAGCGTCTTCGCCAGCTCGGTCTTGCCGACCCCGGTCGGGCCGAGGAAGAGGAAGCTGCCGATCGGCCGGTTGGGGTCGGAGAGGCCGGCGCGCGAGCGGCGCAGCGCGTTGGAGACCGCGGCGATCGCCTCGTCCTGGCCGATCACCCGCTCGTGCAGTCGTTCCTCCATCTGGATCAGCTTCTCCACCTCGCCCTCCATCAGGCGGCTGACCGGGATGCCGGTCCATTTGGCGACCACCTCGGCGACGTCGTACTCGGTCACCTCGTCGGCCAGCATGGTGCCGCCGCCGGCGTGCAGCTCGGCGATCCGCGCCTCTCTGCTCGGCGACCGTCTTCTCCAGCTCGGGGATCTCGCCGTAGCGCAGCTTCGCCGCTCGCTCGAGGTCGGCCTCGCGCTCGGCTCGCTCGGCCTCGCGCCCGGCCTCCTCCAGCTGCGCCTTGGCCTCGTTGATCGAGTCGATCGCGCCCTTCTCGTTCTGCCAGCGGGCGTTCATCTCGTTGTAGCTCTCGTTCAGCTCGGCGAGCTCGGCCTCGAGCGTCTCCAGCCGCGCCTTCGAGGCATCGTCGGTCTCCTTCTTCATCGCTGCGCGCTCGATCTCGAGCTGCTGGATGCGGCGCTTGACCTCGTCGATCTCGGTCGGCATCGAGTCGATCTCGATCTTCAGCCGCGAGGCGGCCTCGTCGATCAGGTCGATCGCCTTGTCGGGCAGGAAGCGGTCGGCGATGTAGCGCTCCGAGAGGGTCGCCGCGGCGACGATCGCCGAGTCGGCGATCCGCACCCCGTGATGGTCCTCGTAGCGCTCCTTCAGCCCGCGCAGGATCGCGATCGTGTCGTTGATGTCGGGCTCGCCGACGAGCACCGGCTGGAAGCGCCGCTCCAGCGCTGCGTCCTTCTCGATGTGCTTGCGGTACTCGTCGAGCGTCGTGGCGCCGACCGCGCGCAGCTCGCCCCGGGCCAGCATCGGCTTCAGCAGGTTGGCCGCGTCGACCGCGCCTTCGGCCGCGCCGGCGCCGACGATCGTGTGCAGCTCGTCGAGGAAGAGGACGATCTGGCCCGCCGCCTCCTGCACCTCGGTCAGGACCGCTTTCAGCCGCTCCTCGAACTCGCCGCGGTATTTCGAGCCGGCCAGCAGCGAGCCGATGTCGAGGGCGATCACGCGGCGGTCGCGCAGGCTCTCCGGCAC